>NZ_JAMGSL010000006.1:488916-516245 GCF_025195125.1 Streptomyces sp. Je 1-79 | reverse complement strand
TAGGGATCAGGAGCCGCCGTTGATCTTGGCCGCGGGGATCGCGCCGTCCCCGGCGTTCCACTTGTCCAGCGCCGCCTTGTAGGTGCCGTCCTTGATGATGGCGTCCAGGGCTTCCTTGAGCGCGTCACGCAGCTGCGTGTCCTTCTTGTCGACCGCGATGCCGAAGAAGCCCGCGTCCGTCTTGTTGGCGATGGCCTCGAAGTCGTTGCCACCGCCCGCGGTCTTCGCGATGTACGCGGCGACCGGCGAGTCGTTCAGGTCGGCGACGGCGCCGCCGGCCTTGACGCGGGTCTGGGCCTCGGCGTCGGTCGGGAAGGACTCGAAGGTGAGGGCCGGCTTGCCGTCCTTCTTGCACTTCTCGGCCTGGTCCTTGGCGGCCTGCTCGTACGTGGTGCCCCGCTGGACCGCGAGCTTCTTGCCGCACAGGTCGTCGAGGGACTTGATGTTCTCCGGGTTGCCCTTCTTCACCAGGATGCCGGTGGAGGCGGTGAAGTAGTCGACGAAGTCGACACCCGTTCCGACCTTCTGGCCCTTGTCGTCCAGACCCTCCTGGCGGGCCTTGGTGTCGGTCATCGAGGACATCACGATGTCCGTACGGCCGGTCGGCAGCGCGGTGAGCAGCGTGTCGAAGGTGCCGCTGTTGAACTGGAAGTCCACACCGAGCTGCTTCGACAGGGCGGCGGCGATGTCGGGGTCGACACCGACGACCTTGTCGCCCTCCTTGAACTCCATGGGGGCGTACGTGGCGTCCGTGCCGACCTTGATGACGCCGGCCTTCTGGATGTCGGCGGGCAGCTTGGAGAAGAGCGGAGCGCTGGAGGCGGCGCCGGTCTTGGTGCCCTCGGCGGAGCCGCCCTCGGTCTGGTCGCCGCAGGCGGTCATCAGCATGGAGCCGGCGACCGCGATGGCGGCGACCGCGGCAAGACGGGACGTGCGGGTCTTGGCGGCGGTCGTGCGGCGCGTGGAGCGTGCGGTCATGGTCGGGTTCCTCCGGCGTATGAGGGAGTTGCCATAGGCCGCGCGCACGCACCTTCGGGTGTCGCGACCTCGTGTGATTACGCGCATCTTGCCATTCGGACCGCGTCAAACAGACGGGCACGCATGTCAAAATCGGATAACGGGTGACCCCCGAACCTCGTCCGGCCGGTGAACACGGGCCGAACCTCTTCCCGGAAATTCCAGCCGGAGCCGGAAAATCTCCGGTTGACCTCGCCATCCGGACGTCACGAAGGCCACCATCCGGTCTACATAAGAACGTATCCGGACATGGGGCGACGCGCCTGCTCTGCGCAAGGTGCCATTGCGTCCGTATGAGTCGCATCACCGCTCCGTATTGGACTCGTCTACGGTGATGTACGTCCGGTAAGAAGGATCCTTACACCCCTCATCCGGGGCTCAGGGCGCGTTGTGCGGCGCGCCCGCGCGGTTGCCAGACACGGCGACCGCGGGACCCACCCACCCCTCCTCATCAAGGAGTGGCCACCCTCAAATGAAGAAGACTTAAGGGGTCAACCCAATGGCAGCGGAGATCGTCAATCCTCGCAGCGACAGCGGCACGGAAGGGGCTCAGGAGCCCTTCGACCCGGCCTTCGCGCTGCACCGCGGCGGCAAGATGGCCATCTCGGCCACGGTGCCGCTGCGCGACAAGGACGACTTGTCCCTCGCGTACACGCCCGGCGTCGCCAAGGTGTGCACCGCGATTGCCGAGCAGCCGGAGCTGGTCCACGACTACACCTGGAAGTCCCAGGTCGTCGCGGTCGTGACCGACGGTACGGCGGTGCTCGGACTCGGCGACATCGGCCCGGAGGCCTCGCTTCCGGTCATGGAGGGGAAAGCGATCCTCTTCAAGCAGTTCGGCGGCGTGGACGCGGTGCCGATCGCGCTCGCCACCACCGACACCGACGAGATCGTGGAGACCGTCGTCCGGCTCGCCCCCTCCTTCGGTGGGGTGAACCTGGAGGACATCTCGGCGCCGCGGTGCTTCGAGATCGAGCGCAAGCTCCAGGAGCGCCTCGACATCCCCGTCTTCCATGACGACCAGCACGGCACCGCGGTGGTCACCCTCGCCGCGCTCCGCAACGCGGCGAAGCTGACCGGCCGTACCCTCGGTGAGCTGCGCGGAGTCATCTCCGGCGCCGGCGCGGCCGGGGTCGCCATCGCCAAGTTCCTGCTGGAGGCGGGGCTCGGCGACGTGGCCGTCGCTGACCGCAAGGGCATCGTCAGCCTCGACCGGGACGACCTGACCCCGGTCAAGCGCGAGCTCGCGGAGATCACGAACAAGGCCGGCCTCTCCGGCTCCCTGGAGACCGCCCTGGCCGGCGCGGACGTCTTCATCGGCGTCTCCGGCGGTACGGTCCCGGAGGCCGCGGTCGCGTCCATGGCGCCGAACGCGTTCGTGTTCGCCATGGCCAACCCGAACCCGGAGGTCCACCCCGACGTCGCGCACAAGTACGCGGCCGTCGTGGCGACCGGGCGTTCGGACTACCCGAACCAGATCAACAACGTGCTCGCGTTCCCCGGCATCTTCGCGGGCGCCCTCCAGGTCCGGGCCTCCCGGATCACCGAGGGCATGAAGATCGCCGCGGCCGACGCGATCGCGGGCGTGGTCGCCGACGAGCTCTCCGCCGACTGCGTGATCCCGTCGCCCTTCGACGAGCGTGTCGCCCCGGCCGTCGCGGCCGCGGTCGCCGCCGCCGCGCGCGCCGAGGGTGTCGCGCGCCGCTGACCCGGCTCGCAGAGGGCCCCGAACCGTTCGTCCATCCGGACCGGTCGGGGCCCTTTCGCATGTCCGGGGCGAGCCCGGTGGGGACGGCCGTGGTGGGGCGCCGCCGGCCGGGAGGCGTGAGGGACATGCGTCACACCGTGGCGCGGTTCCCCGGCCTCCCCGTCGGCCCTTAATCTCAGCCCCATGTTCGCTGCCTACGCCGCCCGAATCGACCGTGACCAGCCCTTGAACGGCCTTGTGTTGGGTGAACGGCCCGAGCCCGAGGTGCGTCCCGGGTGGACCACCGTCACCGTCAAGGCCGCCTCGCTCAACCACCACGACCTCTGGTCACTGCGCGGGGTCGGGCTCCCCGAGGAGAGGCTGCCGATGATCCTCGGCTGCGACGCCGCGGGCATCGACGAGAACGGCGACGAGGTCGTCCTGCACTCCGTCATCGGCCAGTCCGGCCACGGGGTCGGCCCCGACGAGCCCCGCTCCATCCTGACCGAGCGCTACCAGGGCACCTTCGCCGAGCGCGTCACCGTCCCCTCCTGGAACGTGCTCCCCAAGCCCAAGGAGCTCTCCTTCGAGGAGGCCGCCTGCCTCCCGACCGCCTGGCTCACCGCGTACCGGATGATCTTCACCAACGCGGGCGTGCGCCCCGGCGACTCGATCCTGGTGCAGGGCGCGGGCGGCGGGGTCGCCACCGCCGCCATCGCCCTGGGCAAGGCCGCGGGCCTGCGGGTCTTCGCCACCAGCCGGGACGAGGCCAAGCGGAAGCGGGCCGTCGAGCTCGGCGCCGTCGAGGCGTACGAGCCGGGCGCGCGGCTGCCGAAGCGCGTGGACGCCGTCATCGAGACCGTCGGCGCCGCCACCTGGTCGCACTCGGTCAAGTCGCTACGGCCCGGCGGCACCCTGGTGATCTCGGGCGCCACGAGCGGCGACCGCCCCTCGCACGCCGAGCTGACCCGGATCTTCTTCCTGGAGCTGAAGGTCGTCGGCTCCACGATGGGGACGAAGGACGAGCTGGAGGACCTGCTGTCGTTCTGCGCCGCCACGGGCCTGCGGCCGGTGATCGACGAGGTGCTGCCGCTGGACCGGGCCCGCGAGGGCTTCGAGAAGATGGCCTCGGGCGAGCTCTTCGGAAAGATCGTCCTGACAAACTCTTGATACATCGTCAGATCTGCTGATGGGATCTCCGGCACTGCGCTCACACCGTCGTGCCGGAGGTTCCCTTGTTGCGAACGACCCTTGCCACAGGCGCCGTTGTCGCCGCGCTCCTCGCCCCGACCGGCGCGACCGCCCAGGCGCGGGAGGCCGGGAGCCCGGACGGCGGCGGCATACCCGTCCTCACCGACGACCGCGGCCGCGCCCTGACCCTGCGCGGCTGGAACGTCGAGGACAAGGCGAACCGCGGTGAGAAGGCCCTCAGCGCCATCACCGAACGCCACTTCCGGGACATGCGCGCCAAGGGCTTCAACTTCGCCCGGCTGCTCGTCTTCTGGGACGACCTGGAGCCCACGCGCGGCCGGTACAGCCAGGCCTATCTGCGGAAGGTCGAGCGCGTCCTGGACTGGGCGGAGAAGTACGACGTCCATGTCCTCATCGACGCCCACCAGGACGTCTTCGGCCCCGCCTTCGGGCACCGGGGCGTGCCCGCCTGGGCGACCAGGACGGACGGCCTGCCCTTCACCCCGCGCCCGGACGACTGGTTCTCCGAGTACTTCGAGCCGGCCGTGCAGCGCGCGTTCACGCATCTCTACGAGGACGAGGACCTGCGGAGTGCCCAGGCGGCGATGTGGCGCGTACTCGCCGACCGCTTCGAGGGCCATCCGGCCGTCCTCGGCTACGACCTGATCAACGAGCCGATGGGGGAGCTGCGGGAGGGCGAGGACCTGCCGACGGCCGCCCGGCGGATCGAGCGCGAGCAGCTGACGCCGATGTACAACCGGCTGGCGGACGCGGTCCGTTCGGTGGACCGGCACACCTGGGTCTTCGTCGAGCCGACCCCGATCGTCGGCGAGGGCGTGCCGACGGGCCTCGGCAGGATCGACGATCCGAAGGTCGTCTACGCCCCGCACTTCTACAACACCGCCATGGAGGCGGGCGCCGACTACGACCCGGCGGCCGGCTGGATCGAGACGTACGAGCAGGCCGTGACCCGCTACCCGGAGGAGTACAAGGTCCCGGTCGTCGTGGGGGAGTGGGGCCCGCTCAACAACTCCCTGCCGAACATGAACCGCTTCTACCGCGAGGCGATGGCCTCCCTGGGCCGGTACGGCAGCGGGTGGGCCGGCTATGTGTGGTGCTACGGCGGCGGGTACTGCGCGGTGGACGGCGCCGGGTCCTTCCGTACGAACAAGGAGCTGACCGCCGAGCCCTACGCGGAGGCGGTCGCGGGCAGGGTCACCTCCTCCGCGTACGACTCCGGGGCCGGCGTCTACCGGCTGGCGTACGAGTCCTCCCGGCGTGGCCCCCGGGTCACCGAGCTGTCCCTTCCCCCGGGCGCCTGGCAGGTGACGGCCCGGGGGAAGGCGGTGGTCCTCCGCGGGGGCGCGGGCAGGGCCTGGGTCCTCGCGGTGCCCGGGGCGCGGGTGACGGTCACGGTCACCCGCGGCGCACCCCAGGCCTCCTGACCCCCGGCGCCCCACCCCCTGCGACTTCCCAGGACTCCCTATGACTCCTGGCGCTCCGGGCGGAGCAGGGAGGTGACCCGGTCCGCCGCGGTCGACAGATGGCGGCGGGCCTCGGCCAGCTGGGCCGCCGTCACACCGTGGTCCCGGGCCGCGTCACGGACGTCGTCGCGGAAGCGGTCCAGGAGCCGGTCCAGATCGCGCGCCGGGTCGCCGGTGGACTCGACCGTCCTGGCCCAGTCCGAGACGGCCTCCTCGGGGGAGGCGGCCCGGCCCGAGGCCTTGGGGTGCGTGGTGCCCGTGACGAGGCCGCCCAGCTGTGCGGTGATGTCCGAGATGCCCTCCCAGACCCCCGACGGCCAGTCACCGCGTGCGAAGCGGTCCTGGACCTGGTCCTGGACCTGCTGGGCGATCCGCTGGAACTCCTTGGCCTGCCTGCGCGCCGACTGCGCCTCCTCGCGGGCCTGCCGGGTCTGTTCCCTCCACTCCTGCTTGGCGCGGCGCAGCTCCTCCTTGGTGTCGGCGAACGAGGAGCCCTTCTGGCGGGTCTCGCTCGCCGCGGCGCGCATCTCGCTGCGCAGCTTGCCCGCCGCCCCGCGCACGTCGTCGCGGATCTCGGCGGCGAGCTCCGAGACCGACTCGCGGATCTCCCGCTCCAGGTCGTCGAGTTCGCCGCCGCGGCCCGCCAGCTCGGCGCGGCCCGCGTCGGTGATCGAGTACACCTTGCGGCCGCCCTCCGTGGCGTGCGTGACCAGGCCCTCCGCCTCCAGCTTGGCGAGCCGGGGGTAGACCGTGCCGGCCGAGGGGGCGTACAGGCCGTGGAACCGCTCCTCCAGGAGCCGGATCACCTCGTACCCGTGGCGGGGGGCCTCGTCGAGGAGCTTCAGCAGATAGAGGCGCAGTCGGCCGTGGGCGAAGACGGGCGGCATGTCAGAGCACCTTTCCGGAGGACGTGGTGTCGAAGTCGTCGGAGCCGACCGGGTCCGGGCGGCGCAGGAGGGCGACCGAGCCGGAGACCGTCGTGGCCTTGAGCGTGCCGCGGCCCTCTCCGAGGGTGCCGGTGACGGTCTTGGGGCCCCACTGCCCCGTGACCCGCAGGCTGTCGAAGGCGTTGGAGACGGAGCCGCTCGTGGTGCTCGCCTCGACCCGGGCGTCCGTGGGGTGCGGGAGCCGGATCGCGACCTCGCCGGAGACGCTGGTGAGCCGGATGTCGGCGGGCGGGCCGTCCAGATCGCCGGCGTCGAGATCGATCACCATGTCCCCGCTGACCGTGTCGGCCCGGACGGAGGCGCCCGAGCCGTCGATGACCGTCAGGTCGCCCGTCACCGAGTTGAACCGCAGCGCGCCCGTGACCGACTGGGCCTCCAGGGAGCCGGAGACGCTCTCCGCGCGGACCGGGCCGGAGAGCCCGACGAGGGTGGTGTCACCCGTGACGCCCTTGACGTCCGTACGCCCCCTGACGCCGGAGATCACCGCTCCCGCGCCGACCACACCCACCTCGACGTCCGCACCGGCCGGGACGGCCACCGACACGACGGCCCGCCGACGGTGCCCGCTGCGGTCGAACCACTTGAGGAAGCCCTTCCAGTGCAGGTCCTCGTACGTGACGGTGAGGGTCGAGCCCTCCTGGGTCACGATCAGCGGCGGGCCCTTGATGTCGGAGACCTCCAGGCGGGCGGTGCTCTCGTCGGTCCCCACCACGTTCACCGTGCCGTTGACGACGCGCACCTGGAGGCGGGTCACGGGGTCGGTCAGCGTGAGTTTCGTCGGCTCGGCCACGGACCACTCTGTCATCGTGCTGACCTCCCGTTCGGTGACGCAACATATCGTGTCTCTCCATAGACACGATATATCGCGGTACGGGGAAGTCAACCCCCGTTTCGAGGGGGCGCGGGCCGCCATTCACCCTCGTACCGTGACAAATTGCCCTAGCGTAAGGCCCATGAACGCGACATCCGGATCGAGATCCGTCGGGGCGCTGCTGCTCTGCCGCGCCGAGCCCGCGGCGGTCCGCCCACCGGCCCAACTGCTGCGCGAAGAACTCCTCCTCGCCCCGGCCGGAACCGAATGGAGCGTCGTCGTCCCGGAGGGAAAGCCCTGGCTCCACGGCGGCGAGCCCGTCGACCGGGTCGTCACCGGCTGGGCCACCGCGCTGGCCGTCTCCGCCGCCACCTGGCCCGTCCTCGCGCTCTGGTGGGACGCGGACCGGGCCGGATACATCCTCGCCGCCGGGTTCCGCCGCACCGTCGGCTACACCTGGCTCGCGGACGGCACCCCGGCCGGCGAGGACGAGGCCATGCGCACCTTCGCGGCCCGGCTCGCCCTCGACCCCGTACTCGACGCGCAGGCCCTGGAGCCGCTCACCGAACCCGACAAGGACGCCGACGCGCACGCCCGGCTCATCGGCCTCACGGCCGTCCTCGCCCGCCTCGGCCTCGACCTGCCCACCGGAATCACCCCCGGCGAGAGCGCCGACCGGCTCCGCTCGGTCGCCCTGGCACAGGGGGCCGAAGAGCTCGAATGGTCCGGCTGGCGCGACGCCGTACGGGCCGAACTCGACGCGGTGGAGGGAGGCCCCTTCGGCCCGTATCTGCGCGGTCCCAGGGCCCGGCTGCTCGGCGCGGCCCAACTCGGGGCGGGGCTGCCGCTGCTCGCCTGGGGCCTCGGCCGCCGCAGCGGAGGCTGGGCGGCGGCGGGGGCGCTGCTCGTCGTCCACGGGGCGCTGGGTCTCGCGTACGACCGCCTGCGAAGTCAGTGAGACCCTGCGGCGGAGGCGGACCCGCGCTGTCGAGAGGGCGCGGTGAGGGTACGCGGTCGGTGAGAGGCGAGGTCAGGGACCCGGGCGGGGGCCCCGACCGTCGTCACTCCTCGTCCTCGTCCTCGTCGTCCAGACGGGCCAGCCAGGTCGCGAGGCGCTCGACCGGCACCTCGAAGTCGGGGTTGAGATCGACGAACGTACGCAGCTGCTCGGCGAGCCACTCGAAGGAGACCTCCTCCTCGCCGCGCCGCTTCTCCAGTTCCTCGATGCCACGGTCAGTGAAGTACATGCGATCAGGATAGGCCGTGGTCCCCACGGCCCCTCGCGCTCGTCAGCGGCAGGGATTAGCCTGCTTCATCATCGTTTCGGGGAGCGGGGGGCCGCTGTGACGCACGGGATCGCTCGGATACGACTGGACGACGGCACACCCGTCTGGGCCCGCATCAGCGAGCCGGACGAGCTGCGCCGGGGAAGCGGCTTCACCGACACCGGCATCGGTGACCGGGTGGTCTCGATGGCCGGGGGCCTCACCGACGTCGTACGCGGGGTGGTCGGCTCGCTGCGGGACGGTCTCGACCCCCAGTCGCCGGTCGAGGTCGCCGTCAGCTTCGGCATCGAACTCTCCGCCCAGGCGGGCAAGGTGATCAGCGTCCTGGCGGAGGGCGGCGGCACGGCCTCGATCTCGGTCACCCTCACCTGGACCGAACCGGGCCCGGCCCCGGCGCCGCCCGGAGCCGGGCCGGATCCCGACAACGGACCGCCGCCCGGAGCCGGGCCGGATCCCGACACCGGACCGCTCCCCCGTCCGGCGGCCGATGGCGCCGTATGAGCGCCGTCGAATCCCTCGTGCGCCCCGCACTGGTACGCATCGCGGCTCCCGGCGACGGGTATGACCCGCTCGGCGACCGGTACTGGGGCACCGGCTTCTTCATCGCCCCCGGCTGGGTGCTGACCTGCGCCCATGTCGTGGCCAAGGGGGGAAGCGCGGTGTGGAAGGGGGAGCGGGCCGTCGGCATCGTCTGGGACGGCGGAGTGACGACCGGCGAGGTCGTCCTGGCCAGCCCGCGCCCCGCCGCGCCCGACGAGGAGCTGGACCGCTGGGACTTCCCGGACCTCGCGCTCGTCCGTGTTCCCGACGCCCGGGACGTCAGTTGCGTACGGCTCAGTGAGCGCAGGCCCGTGATCGCCGAGCCCATCCCGGTCGCGCTGCACGGCTGGTCGCGGGTGACCGGCAGGCTCGGGATCCGCGAGGCCGTCGGCGAGGTCCACGGCGTCGACGGCGAGGCCCTCCTGCTGCGCGGGACACAGCCCGTGGAGGGGCTCTCCGGCGGGCCTGTCGTCGACCTCGACCGCGCGGTCGTCATCGGCCTCAACAAGGGGCGCGGCGCGGACGAGGGAGCCGCCGTCCCCATCGCCTCCCTGCACCGGCTGCACCGGGAGCGCGGCGGCGAGGTGCTCGCCGAGGTCATGCGCGAGCACGACCGGCACCACCTCGCCCGCTACCGCTCCCTCTCCGGCGAGCCCGACTGGACCAGGGCGCAGCTCCGGTACCGTCCCCCCACCGCCCAGGGCGGCCTCGACCCCGGACGCCGTATCCATCTGTACGGGCGCCTCGCCGAACTGCTCCCGCCCACGGTCCCCGGCGACGTGCTGCATCTCGTCGACGAGGCCCGGCGGCTGACGGTCGGCCACGACCTGCGGCCCGTGATCGAAGTCGCCCCGCAGACCTGGCGCGAGGGCGTCGGTCTGCTCCACGAACTCCACGAACTCCACGAGCCGAACGAGGAGACGGCGTACGGCCTCGGTCTGCACGCCGTGCTCGTGTACGCGGCGAAGGTCGCCCGGCACGTCAGGGAGCGGCACGGGGACAGCGCGGCGATCCGCGGCCTGGCCGCCTGGGTCACCGACGCCGCTGCCGAGACACCGCTGCGCACCCGTCAGGCGATCGCCGCGGCGATCGCGGCCGGCCGTCCCGCCGGCGGTCGCCCGGCCCGCGAGCCCGGCGCCCGGGCGGACGTCCTCGTCGAGATCGACACCCCGCGCTACGGCCGGAAGTTCCCCTGGCGGGTGAAGCTGCTCTTCGACGGGCGCACGATCACGCCGCTGCACGGCGACGACGAGGGAGTCGAGCGCGAGCGGCTCCGGGACACCCTCCGGGAGCCGCTCGCGGACGCGCTGGCCCGGGGCGACCGGGGCGAGCATCTGGCCGCCGTCGAGGCGCTGTTGCCGCGCGAGCTCTTCGACGAACCCCTCGACACCTGGCGGCTCTCGCCCGACGACGAGCTCTTCGACGAACGCTCTCTGCCCCTCGGCCACCGCCGGATCGTCGTCATACGGGACGCCGGCCGCCACGCGCGGCCACCGGCGCCCGAGTGGCACAGGCGGTGGCGTACGGCCGGCCTCGGACCGCTCAGGGCGGTGCCGCTGCGCGCCGAGACGCTCACGGCGGGAGGGGACGCCCACGCGGCGCGGCTCCGCCGGGAGTCCCCGCGGCAGGCCTGGGTACGGCTCTCCGAGGCCGAGGACGGCTCGGTTCCCGTCTACTGCGGCCCGGTGGGCAGCGGCGACGGACTCAAGGCCATGGCCGCCGCGCTCGCCGCCGGGCACCCCATCGCCTTGTGGCGCGGCGGTGCCCATGACCACGTGGACTGCGTCGAGTTCCACGAGCGGGCGGGCAGGCTGCTCGCGGAGGCGGGGAAGGCCGACGGGCTGCACGGGCCGGTCCTCTCCCTGCGCAAGCGGGTGGCCGCTGCCGCGGACTTCGGAGCCGGCCTGGATCCGGATGACCCGCCCTGGGACACGGACGCCGAGTCGTCGCCCGGGACCGCGGAGCCCGGTCCTCCCGTACGGACGGAGCACGGCTGGGCCGAGCATCTCGCCGTCCTCTTCGATCCCCCCGACCGCCCGCCGCACGAAGATCCGCTCCAGGGACCGCCGATGCTCGGCGAGGAGGACTGGTGACTCCGCGCACGACTCGGCGAACAGGAACGCGGCGCACGCCCCCCGAGAACCGAGCGAACGACTCCCCGAGCGAACCCCCGAACACCCCCCCCGCACGACCCCCCGAACGGCCGGACAATCGGTCCGGTTTGAGCGTCGGCAGCCCGTGGGGGCGGGCGGTATTTTCGACAGGCCGGGCCACGACACCACAGCCAGGAGGAGTTCACCGTGAACGATTGGCGGATCTACCGTGGGGCCGGCCACCCGCACGACGAGATACAGCGGTTGCCCGCCCCGCCACCCTGGCGGGACTTCTCGACCGGCGGGGCGGACGACACCCAGGCCGGCTCCGACCGGCGGCTCGGTGTGCGCCGCCGCCTGGTCCAGAACCACCACCCGCGGCCCGCCGAGACCGACGCCGTCAACGCGGCGCTCTATCTGCGCCGGCCGCTCCTGGTCACCGGCAACCCCGGCACCGGGAAGTCCACCCTCGCCCACGCCGTCGCCCATGAACTGGGCCTGGGCCGCGTGCTGCGCTGGCCGATCGTCAGCCGGTCCACCCTCCAGGACGGGCTCTACCGCTACGACGCCATCGGCCGCCTCCAGGACGTCCAGCTGGAGCGGGCGCAGCCCGGGTCGACGGTGCCCGCCGCGACCCCCGCGGGCATCGGCTCGTACATCCGGCTCGGACCGCTCGGCACCGCGCTGCTCCCCTCCGAGCAGCCCCGCGTCCTTCTCATCGACGAGCTCGACAAGAGCGACCTCGACCTGCCGAACGACCTGCTGAACGCCCTGGAGGAGGGCGAGTTCGCCATTCCGGAGCTGGAGCGGCTCGCCGACCGTGAGCCGGTGGTCCAGGTGCTGACGGACGACGGGCGCAAGGTCCCCGTCCAGGGCGGACGGATCCGCTGCTCCACCTTCCCGTTCATCGTGCTCACCTCCAACGGTGAACGGGACTTCCCCGCCGCTCTGTTGCGGCGCTGCATCCGCCTGGAGCTGGAGCCGCCGGGCGAGGAACAGCTGGGCGCGATGATCGAGGCGCACCTCGGGCCGGACGCGGCGGCGGGCGAAGAGGGCCTGGTCAGCCGCTTCCTGAACCGTGAACCCGGCGAGGTCATCGCCACCGACCAGCTCCTGAACGCGATCTATCTGACCCAGCACGCCCCGCGCGCCGAGCGGGTGACCCGGGAACGCATCGCGGACATGCTCATGCAGCCGCTCGATCAGCCGAGGTGATGGCCGGATGCACCGGATGCATCTGGAAGAGCTCACCCGCAGACTGCGGGCGGGAGGCCAGGACCCCACGGCCGAGGAGGTCGCGGACGCCGTCTGGCTCGCCCAGTGGCTCCCGAGGGCTTCCCCCGACCTGGCGGACGGCCTCGGGGGCGGCCCGGGAAACGACCTGGCGGACGACTCCGGCGAGCGCCCGGGAGGGCCAGGACCGGCGGAGGAGGGGCGAGATCCGGCCACCGGTGACGACGGCGCCACCGGGGAGCTCCTGACGGGGGCGGGCGCCGACGACGAGAGCGCTCCGGGCCACGGCAGCCGTACCCGCCGGGGTGAGCGCACCGGCACCGGTACCGGAGGCGACGGAGGCCGGAGCGCCCGCCCCAGCGACAGCGTCGACATCGCGCTGCTGGTCGGACCCGGGGGCCGGCGCGGCGCCCGTACGGAGCGGAGCAGGACCCTCCCCGTCCGCGCACCCGGCGCCAACGCCCTGCCCGGCCTCCTCGGCCTCCAGAAGGCGCTCCGCCCGCTGCGCCACTACGCCCACTTCCCGCTCCGGCCCGGCGAAGGGCGGCTCGACGAGGAGGCGACCGCCGAACGCAGCGCCGCCGCGGGCATCCTCACCCCCGTCCTGCGCCCCGCCCCCGGCCGCCGCCCCGACATCCAGCTCCTCATGGACACCGGCCCCGCCATGGTCGTCTGGACCCGCATGGTCGAGGAGCTGCGCCAGGCCTGCCAGCAGTCCGGCGCCTTCCGCGACGTCCAGGTCCACCGGCTGTACGACACCGGCGACGGCGCGCCGCTGGTCACCACCACCTCGGGCCCCGACGGCCGGCCCCGGCTGCGCCCCGGAGACCAGCTCCACGACCCCACCGGCCGCCGCCTCACCCTGATCGTCAGCGACTGTGTCGGCCCCTTGTGGCAGCGCGGCGCGGCCCAGCGGCTGATCCAGCAGTGGCCCCGGCAGTCGCCGCTCGCCCTCGTCCAGCCGCTGCCCCCGAGGCTCTGGCCCCGGACCGCGCTCTCCGTCCAGCCGGGCCTGCTGCTCCGCCCCGCGTCCCCCGGCGGGCACACCGGGTTCCAGGCCGACGAGGAGCCCTGGGAGCCCGCCGCCCCGGACACGCGCGCGGTGCCCGTGCTCACGCCCACGCCCGAGGCGTTCGCCTCCTGGGCGCGGCTCCACGCCGGACACGGCTCGGGCGCGGTCCGCGGCTGGGCCGCCATGATCGCCCCCGACGCGCCCCGGCCGGCCGCGCCGACGGTGAGCGCGGTACGGTCCGCGTCGCCCGGCCCGGCCCGCGTCCCGCGCAGCGACGAGGAGCTGCTGCGCGCCTTCACCGCAGGCGCCTCGCCCGGCGCGCTGCGGCTCGCCGTCCATCTCGCCGCCGCCCCGCTCGCCCTGCCCGTGATGCAGCTCGTGCAGCGCGCCATGCTGCCCGACACCGGGCCCATGGAGCTCGCCGAGGTGCTGCTCAGCGGGCTGCTGCGACAACTGCCCGGCCCCTCGCCGTACCCCTGCTTCAGCTATCCGCCCGGCATCCAGCAGCATCTGCTCGGCTCCCTGGACCGCAGCGCCGCCGCACTCGTCCTCAAGCACTGCTCCGAGTACGTGGAACGCAATTTCGGCCAGGGCATGCGCAACTTCCCGGCGCTCGCGGCCGCCCGGCTGGCGGGCCACCCCACCAGCGACGGCCCGGCGGCCGCGGGCGGCGCGGTCGAGGGGACCGACGAGCCCAGCGGTCCGGTCGGCACGGAACCCGAACTCTTCGCCCGCATCCCCGCGCGCGTGCTCCGCTTCTACCATCCCGACCTGATCACCCCCGACCCCCTGGCCGCGGCGCGACGGCTGTTCGAGCAGTGGCTCGGGCAGTCCGACTCGTCCCTGCTCGTCCGCGCCCGTCAACAGGCCGAGGCCGCCCTGCCCGAGCACCCCGTCGAAGCCGGGATCCTGCTCGGACGCGTGCTGTACGCGGAGTCCGGCACCGCCGCCGTCCAGGGCACCGAACGCCGCCGGGAGCTGCTGACCCGCGCCCTGGCCGAGATGGAACGGGCCGGGGACCTCGCCGAAGCGGGGGGCGCGGAGTGGGCCGAGGCCCGGCTCGAACAGGCCGTCGCCCACCACGCGCTGTGGCGCCACACCGCCGACCCCGCCCACCTCGACCACGCCCTCGCCGTGCTCTTCGGGGACGTGCCGGACTGGCCCGAGGCCCACCACCACACCCTGCACCTGCGCCGCGGGCGCCTGCTGCTCGCGCGCGGCGACGGCGCCGCCGCGGCGGACGAACTCACCACCGCGCTCTCCCTCCGGGAGAGCGGCGCCGCGCTCCTCGACCTGGTCGACGCCCTGCACCTCGCCGGCACCGACCCGGGCGAGATCACCCCCGTACTCGACCGGGCGGGAGAGCTCCTGGGCGACAGCGTCGCCCTGCGGCTGCGCTGGACGACCGCGCGTGCCCGGCTCCACGACACCGCGGGCGACGGACCGGCCGCGGACACCGCCTACGAGGAGGCGACGCTGCTCGCCCCCGCCGACTCCGGACAGCGCGGCCGGATCCTGATGTCCTGGGGCGAGTCCCTGATGCGCCGTGCGGCGGCCGCCCCCGGCCAGGCCCCCGTCGACCGCGCCGAGAGCGTCCTGCGCGAGGCCTTCACCCGCCTGCCGGCCGGGGCGCCGGAGCGCGCCAGGGCCCGGATCCTGATCGGCAGCGTGCTCGCCCTGCGTTTCCACCGGGCCGGGTTCCTGCCCGACCTGTTCGAGGGCCGCCACCTCCTGGAGCAGGCCGCGCGCACCACCCGGGACCTCGGACTCCGCTCGGAGGTGTGGCTGCAACTGGGACGGGTGAGACTGGAGTTGAGCGAGTCGGCCCGGGACGGCGGCCTGGGCGACGCGCTCACCGCGTACGAACGGTCCTGGGAGGACGCCAGGTCGGCGCACGGCGACACTCCGGGCACGATCACCGGTGCCCGCGCGTTGCACGCGCAGGGAGCGGTGCTCCGGCTGATGGGCCGTACGGGCCGCGCGCGCGAGGTCCTGCGCGCCGCGGCCGAGCAGTGGCAGCGGCTGACCGCCGCACTGGTCGAGGTGGACTGGAGCGACGTCGAACGGACCAGGACGCTCCTGGCGGAGCTGAGCGGGGACCAGGACCCGGCCCCTGCGCCGCCCTCCGGCGAGGACCGCCGCCGGATCGCGCCGCCGTGGTGGGCGTGGAGCGAGACGGCCGGGTAGGCGACGACCGGAGAGCCGGCACGGAGCCGATTCGGAGAACGGCTGGATAACGGGGGCGCGAATGGGCGCAGTTGAGTCGAACGGGTTTCTGACTTCCTGGCGTCGGGAAGAACCGCTCCGCCGCTACGACCGTGGGGGACATGCGTCGGTGGGGAGGAGCCGAGGGTGTCGGAGCACAACGAGTGGGCGACCGGTGTCGACCGGGACAACGGACGGCCCCCGCACCTGCCCGATCTCGTCTCGGTGGACCTGCGCACCCTGCGTGTCATGGACGACCCCGAGCTGGCGGCGGCGGTCGAGCGTGTGCTGCTGCGCCCCCCGGAACTGGTCGAGGCGTGGTGCGAGGGTCAGGGAGACCAGGCGGCCTGACCCTCGCCGGGCCGACCGCCTGTTTCCGGCCGGATCGCGGCGAAGGCCGTGCGGCTGCCGAGGGAGGAGGCAATGAGCTTCGCGCCCCTGTCGGCCGCCGTCTTCGCCGAGTTGGCCCGCACGCGCTCCGCGCCGGCCGACGCCGCCCTGCTCCGCTCGGCGCTGCACGCACGGCGCCTGCTGCTGCTCAAGGCCCTCCTGGTCCACGTCCACCGGCACCGCGACGCGGTCGACCCCGCCGTGTTCCAGCGTTTCGAAGCATCATGGCACCTGCTCGAACGGGCCGAAAGGCGCAACCCGGCCGTCGTCCGGGACCTGCTCGACTACCCCATGACGGGCGCATGGGTGGCCGCCGCGCTCGCCGAGCCGCTCGGGCCCGCCCTCGACCGGCACCTCGGCCGGCTGGACAGTCTCGCCGTCACCGCCGCCCTCCGCGCGGGCTGCCCCCTCGACATCGCGATCGAGGCCCCCGACGGGCTCCTGTCGCTGCCCGGCGTCGGCCGGCAGGAGGTGGGCACCGGGCACGCACGGATCACGGCGGCGTCCCGGGTCGCCAGGATCCACCCCGAGGGCGTCACCGGCGCCGCCCCCACCGTCCTGCTCCTGACCGACCGGCGCACCGGCGCCCTCGTCGGCGACGGCCCGGGCTGGCTCGGCCTGCCCGTGCTGCCCGGCGCCGCCGCGCGCCTCGACGCCCTCGACCCCTACCGGGTACCGCCCGGAGGCGTCGGCACCCCGGCCCGTACCGCGGCCGAGCAGACCGACAGCGACCCCGAGGCCTGGTCCGCGCAGTGGTGCGCCGCACAGGCCCTGCTCACCCGCACCGACCCGGGACGGGCCGCCGAGGTGCGCCGGGCCCTGCGGGCCCTCGTCCCGCTGGCGCCGCTCGGTACGCGGTCGTTCGGGGCCACACTGCGCTCGGCTCCCGGCGCCGTGCTGACCTCTCCGCCCGCCGGGGCCCAGGACATGGCCGAGACGCTCGTCCACGAGATCCACCACAGCAAGCTCGCCACCCTGCACGAGCTCGTACCGCTCTACCGCCAGGGACGGTCCGTCCTGCACCGGGTCGGCTGGCGCCCCGACGCCCGGCCCATCGGCGGGGTGCTCCAAGGCGCCTACGCCCACCTGGCGTTGACCGACCTCTGGCGGCGCGCGGCGACCGCCCAGGCGGTTCCGCGGCCCTGGCGGTCCAGTGCCGGGCAACAGTTCGACCATATGCACGATCAGGTGGGCGAGGCGCTGGCGATCCTGCTTGAATCCGATGAACTGACCAATGAGGGGCGGGAGTTCGCCCAGCAAATGAGGCGGCATCACGCGAGCCTCGGCGCGGCCCCCCGGGCAGCTGGGTAACACTGTGCCCACGGCACATGACACTGCGTTGCGGGTGAGTTGGGACGGGAGACGTACAGATGGCGGAACAGCGGTCGGGCGGCAGCGCGACGGACGACGGAGGCAGGGGTGCCCCCGGTCACGTCCTGGTGGTCTTCCCCGGCTACCACCGGCCGTGGGCGGCCTGGATCAACCAGCGCCTCGAAGCCCACGGGGTGCGGGTGACCCTGCAACGCTGGGACCCGCCGCGCGAGGTTCCCCTGGAGGACTCCCTCAGCGACCTGCTCCTCGCCAGCGGGCAGGTCCTGCTCGTCCTCAACGACTGGTTCTTCCAGCTCGGACCCAGGCCGGCCGGCGAATGGAACGACGTCCTGCGTGGCTTCGTCGCCTCCCGGGCCGACCGCTTCGCCGCCGTCAACCTCACCAACCGGCCGCTGCTCCCCGCCACCGCCGTCCTCGAACCCGTCAGCCTCTGGGGCGTCGGCGAGGAGGAGGCCGAAGCGCGGCTCCTGAGCCGGCTCGGCGTCGAACCCCGCCGCGCCGGCGGCCGCCGGAGCCCCGCCGGCACGCCCGTCCGGTACCCCGACACCCCGCCCGAGATCTGGGGCGAGATCCCGCGCCGCAACCCGAGGTTCACCGGCCGCGACGACCTCCTCACCGAACTCCAGGAACGCCTCATGGACGCCGACCGCGGCAACGCGGCCTGCACCCTGCTCGGCATGTCCGGCATCGGCAAGACCCAGATCGCCGCCGAGTACGCCCACCGCTTCAGCCCCGACTACGACGTCGTCTGGTGGGTCAACTCCGACGACCGCAACGTCCAGCGCGACCGCTTCGGCGAACTCGCCGCCGAACTCCGCCTGCCCAGCGGCAACGAGCCCGGCGAGCGCATCCGCGCCGTACGGGAGGCACTGCGCCGCGGTGACCCCCACGCCCGCTGGCTCGTCGTCTTCGACGGCTGGGACGACACCGACGGCGCCCAGGTCCTCCTGCCCCACGGACCCGGACACGTGCTCATCACCTCCCGCAACCGCGGCTGGGGCGACTACACCGACGTCCTCGAAGTCCCCAGCTTCGACCGCGCCGAGTCCACCGCCTACCTGATGCGCCGCGCCTCCCACATCACCGCACCGCAGGCCGACGAGGTCGCCGCCGAGTTCGGCGACGTACCCCTCCCGCTCGTCCAGGCCGCCGCCTGGCTCGGCGAGTCCGGCATGGAGGTCCCCGAGTACCTGCGCATGGTCCGCGACGGACGCCTCTCCACCGTCGAGGAGCCCTCGGCCGTGGACGGCTATCCCAACGCCTCGCTGACCTCCTGGTCGATACTGATCAACCGGCTCCGACGCGCCCAGCCGCAGGCCATCGACGTCCTCAGTCTGTGCGCCTCCTTCGCCCCCGGCCGCATCCCCCTCGGACTCGTCCGCGCCTACCCCCAGGCCGAACTGCCCGAGGACCTGCGCTGGATGGCGACCGACCTGCCCGCCTGGACACGGGCCCTGGACACCCTCGTCAACTACTCCGTGCTCACCCGCGAGAGCCGCGGCCCGGCCACCAACGTCGAGGTGGGGCCGCACCAGGAGTCCGTGCACATGCACCGGCTCGTCCACGACATCGTCGCCCGCCTCACCGACGGCGAGAACCGGGAGGCCCACCGCAAGGCCGTCCGCTCCCTGCTCGCCGAAGCCGACCCCGGCAACCCGATGGACAGCCGGAACTGGCCCCGCTACGCTGAACTTCTCCCGCACATCGGCCCGTCCGGCGCCCTCACCAGCCGCAGCCCCCGGGTACAGACCGCCGTACTGAACTGCCTGCGCTACTGCTACCGCAGCGGCGAGTTCAACGCAGGCGCGCAGCTCGCCGAGCGGATCAGGGAGGCCTGGTCGACCTTCATGGACCCGCTGGAACAGCCGATGCTGGACCTGACCACCCAGCAGGGCAACGTCCTGCGCTCCTTCGGCCGGTTCCGCGAGGCGTACGAGCTCGACCTCGTCCAGCGCGAGCGGCTGAACGCCGCCTCACCCCGCAACGAACTCGGCTCGCTCCTCTCCGGCAGCGCCATCGCCAGCGACCTGCGCTCCCTCGGCCAGTACCAGGAGTCGGAGAAGCTCCAGCGCCAGGTGCTCGCCGACGCGGAACGCCTCCTCGGCGACACCGAGTTCTCCACCTTCGTCGCCCGCCACAACCTCGGCGTCGTCCTGCGGCTCCTCGGCCGCTACCGCGAGGCGTACGACCTCGACGCCGAGTCCCTCGTCCGCTCCGAGACCGTGCTGCGCACCCGCCACGCCCACACCCTCAACGCCAGCAACGCCCTGGCCCACGACCTCCGGCTGCTCGGCCAGTACCGCGAGGCACTGGCCCGCCAGGAGGCCAACGTCCGCGTGCACGTCCAGGTCCTCGGCCCGCAACACCTGCAGACCCTGTACGCACGCACCCAGCTGGCCCTCTGCCGGCGCCGTGAAGGCGGCTTCCAGCAGGACCTCGGAGCCACCATGGCCACCCTGCTCGAACAGCTGGAGCAGGTGCACGGCCGCGGCCACTACATCACGCTCGCCGCCATCAACAACTACGCCAACTACCTGCGCGAGCACGGCGACCTCGACCACGCGCGCGAGCTGGTCACCGAGGCCGAGGCCGGATACCGCTCCCTCCTGGGGCCCGCCCACCCCGTCGCCACCGGCGTCCTCGCCAACTCGGCGCTCGTCATGCAGGCCGCAGGCGAACGCGCCGACGCCCTGTCCCTCCTGGAGGGCGCGCTCGCCGGCCTCACCTCCTCCCTGGGCCCCGACCACCCCTGGGTCCTCGGCTGCGCGCTCAACGCCACCGCCGCCCGCAACTTCAACGGACGGGTCGCCGACGCGGCCGAACTCAGCAGGGACACCCTGCGGCGGGCCCGCCACACCCTGGGGAACGAGCACCCGCTGACGCTCTCCGCACAGATCGCGCTCGCCACCGACCTGCGCGGTCTGCGCGAGGTCGAGGAGGCCGGAAAGCTGGAGGAGGCCGCCCTGCTCTCCCTCACCCGCACCCTCGGCGCCCAGCACCCCCACACCCTCTCCGCCCGCCACCGCAACCGCCCCTACTGGGACTTCGAGGCCAACCTCGGCTGAGAAGCCGGTACACGCCGGAGGCCCGGCACCCCTCGTGGGGTGCCGGGCCTCCGTGCGTACCGGTACGGCGGGTCAGGCGTCGAAGACCTCGTTGACCAGCTGCTGCTGCTCGGCCTGGTGACGCTTGGCCGAACCGACCGCCGGGGACGAGGAGTGCGGACGCGAGATCCGGCGCAGGCGCTCGCCGTGCGGGATGTCGGCGCCGACCGCCAGGTCCAGGTGGTCGATCAGGTTGAGCGCGATGAACGGCCACGCACCCTGGTTCGCCGGCTCCTCCTGCGCCCACAGGTACTTCTCGGCGTTCGGGTACTTGGCGATCTCGGCCTGGAGCTCGGCACCCGGCAGCGGGTACAGGCGCTCCAGACGGATGATCGCCGTGTCCGTGGCACCGCGCTTCTGCCGCTCGGCCTCCAGGTCGTAGTAGACCTTGCCGGCGCAGAAGACGACCTTGCGGACGTCGGCGGGGTTCGCCGTCGAGTCGCCGATCACCGGACGGAAGCCGCCGGTGGTGAACTCCTCCACCTTCGACGCCGCGGCCTTCAGACGCAGCATCGACTTCGGGGTGAAGACGATCAGCGGCTTGTGGTGCGGGTTGTGGACCTGCCAGCGCAGCAGGTGGAAGTAGTTCGACGGCAGGGTCGGCATGGCGATCGTCATGTTGTCCTGCGCGCACATCTGGAGGAAGCGCTCCGGGCGCGCGGACGAGTGGTCCGGGCCCTGGCCCTCGTAGCCGTGCGGCAGGAGCAGCGTGACGCCGGAGGTCTGGCCCCACTTCTGCTCGGCCGAGGAGATGAACTCGTCGACGACGGTCTGCGCGCCGTTGACGAAGTCACCGAACTGGGCCTCCCAGACGACCAGGGAGTCCGGGCGGGCCAGCGAGTAGCCGTACTCGAAGCCCATCGCCGCGTACTCGCTGAGCAGCGAGTCGTAGACGTTGTAGTGGGCCTGGTCCTCGGCCAGGTAGAGCAGCGGGGTGTAGTCCTCGCCGGTCTCCTGGTCCACCAGGACCGCGTGGCGCTGGCCGAAGGTGCCGCGGCGGGAGTCCTGGCCGGAGAGCCGGACCGGGGTGCCCTCCATCAGCAGCGAGCCGATGGCGAGGGTCTCGCCGAAGCCCCAGTCGATCGTGCCGTCGTCGATGGAGGCCGCGCGGCGCTGCATCTGCGGCATCAGACGCGGGTGGACCGTGATCCGCTCCGGGATGTTGACCTGCGACTCGGCGATCCGCTTCACGACCTCCTGGGAGACCGCGGTGGTGACGGCGACCGGGAACTCCGGCTGGGCGTCCGGGACGTGCGCCGGGGCCGGCGCCGAGGTGGCCTCGCGGACCTCCGCGAAGACCTTCTCCAGCTGGCCCTGGAAGTCCTGGAGCGCCTGCTCCGCCTCTTCCAGCGTGATGTCGCCGCGACCGATCAGCGACTCGGTGTACAGCTTGCGCACCGAACGCTTCTTGTCGATCAGGTTGTACATCTGCGGGTTGGTGAACTGCGGGTTGTCGCCCTCGTTGTGACCGCGGCGGCGGTAGCAGATGAGGTCGATCACGACGTCCTTGTTGAACGTCTGGCGGAACTCGAAGGCGAGCCGCGCGACGCGGACCACGGCCTCCGGGTCGTCGCCGTTCACGTGGAAGATCGGCGCCTCGATCATGCGGGCCACGTCGGTCGCGTACATCGAGGAGCGGGACGACTCGGGAGCCGCCGTGAAGCCGACCTGGTTGTTGATGACGATGTGGACCGTGCCGCCGGTGCGGTAGCCGCGCAGCTGCGACATGTTCAGCGTCTCGGCGACGACACCCTGGCCGGCGAAGGCCGCGTCACCGTGCAGGGCGACGGGCAGGACGGTGAAGTCGGTGCCGCCCTTGTTGATGACGTCCTGCTTGGCACGGACGACACCCTCCAGGACCGGGTCGACCGCCTCCAGGTGCGACGGGTTGGCCGCGAGCGAGACCTTGATCTGCTCGCCGTCCAGGCCGGTGAAGGTGCCCTCGGCGCCCAGGTGGTACTTCACGTCGCCGGAGCCGTGCATCGACTTCGGGTCGAGGTTGCCCTCGAACTCGCGGAAGATCTGCGCGTACGACTTGCCCACGATGTTCGCGAGGACGTTCAGCCGGCCGCGGTGGGCCATGCCGATGACGACCTCGTCCAGGCGCGACTCGGCGGCGGAGTCGATGACCGCGTCGAGCAGCGGGATGACGGACTCGCCGCCCTCCAGGGAGAACCGCTTCTGACCGACGTACTTGGTCTGCAGGAAGGTCTCGAAGGCCTCGGCCGCGTTCAGGCGGCGCAGGATCCGCAGCTGCTCCTCACGCTCCGGCTTGGAGTGCGAGCGCTCGACGCGGTCCTGGATCCACTTGCGCTGCTTCGGGTCCTGGATGTGCATGAACTCGACGCCGGTGGTGCGGCAGTACGAGTCGCGCAGCACGCCGAGGATGTCGCGGAGCTTCATCATCGACTTGCCGGCGAAGCCGCCGACCGCGAACTCGCGCTCCAGGTCCCACAGGGTGAGGCCGTGCTCGGTGATGTCCAGGTCGGGGTGCTTGCGCTGGCGGTACTCCAGCGGGTCGGTGTCGGCCATGACGTGGCCGCGGACCCGGTAGGAGTGGATCAGCTCGAAGACGCGGGCGGCCTTGGTGACGTCGTCGTCGTGCGAGGCGTCGATGTCCTTGAGCCAGCGGACCGGCTCGTAGGGGATCCGCAGGGCCTTGAAGATCTCGTCGTAGAAGCCCTCCTCGCCGAGGAGGTAGTTCGCGACGATCCGCAGGAACTCGCCGGAGGCGGCGCCCTGGATGACCCGGTGGTCGTAGGTCGAGGTCAGGGTCATGACCTTGGAGATGCCCAGCTTGTTCAGGGTGTCCTGGGAGGTGCCCTGGAACTCGGCCGGGTAGTCCATCGAGCCGACGCCCATGATCACGGACTGTCCGGGCATCAGACGCGGCACGGAGTGGACGGTGCCGAGGCCGCCGGGGTTGGTCAGCGAGACCGTGACGCCGGTGAAGTCCTCCATCGTCAGCTTGCCCACGCGGGCGCGCTTGACGATGTCCTCGTAGGCCTGCCAGAACTCGAAGAAGTTGAGCGTCTCGGCCTTCTTGATGCCCGCGACGACGAGCTGGCGGTCGCCGTTCGGCTTCACCAGGTCGATCGCGAGACCGAAGTTCACGTGGTCCGGCTTGACCAGGGTCGGCTTGCCGTCCTTCTCCGCGAAGGAGTGGTTCATCGACGGCATGGCCTTGATCGCCTGCACCATCGCGTAGCCGATGAGGTGCGTGAAGGAGATCTTCCCGCCCCGGGCGCGCTTCAGGTGGTTGTTGATCACGATCCGGTTGTCGAAGAGCAGCTTCACCGGGACGGCGCGGACGGACGTGGCCGTCGGCACCTCCAGCGAGGCGTTCATGTTCTTCGCGACGGCGGCGGCGGGGCCGCGCAGCGTGATCAGCTCGGGGCCGGCGGGCGCCTCGGAGGCCGGGGCGGCGGGGGCCTTGGCGGCCGGAGCGGCCTTCGCCGGCGCCGGAGCCGGGGCGGCCGGAGCCGGGGCGGCGGCGGGCTTGGCGGGAGCCGGAGCGGCGGCGGCCGGGGCCGGAGCGGCCTTGGCGGGAGCCGGGGCGGGCGCCGGGGCGGCGGGCGCGGCAGGTGCGGCCTGTGCGGGGCTCACCTGCGGCGCGGCGGCCGGGGTCTCCGTGGCGCCGGGCTTGTAGTCGGCGAAGAAGTCCCACCAGGCACGATCGACCGAATTCGGGTCCTGGAGGTACTGCTGGTAGATCTCGTCGACGAGCCACTCATTGGCGCCGAAGGCGGTCGCAGGGTTCTGACCCTGCCCGTCTTGGCCGGTGGAGGTACTCGGGGAACTGGGGGACTGAGACGACACGGCGGTAACCGCCCTCTTCCGCTTCACAAGGTGATGGACAGCGGAAATAAAGGCTACGCCTCCCTGACCGACAGGTGCAGGCCGGGCAGCGCCAACGTCGCGCAAGTCACACTTGACGCGGTGTTTCGGGGCAGGGATTGGCGGGAAACAAGCGTGGTTCTGCCTCGCGTGGGTACGGGAGACCCGGGTTGCGGCCCCTGAGGCACGCATCCCTGACCACGTCCTGATCGTGTCCTGTTCATGTACACGCAGAACACGTGCTTCCAGTTCGACCCTACGTCAATCCCGCGCCGGAAGGCTTCCCGGAAGAGTGACCTGGATCCGGCAGCCACGTGACGATTCGGCCACACCGATCTCGCCGCCGTGCAGGTCGACCGCCCAGCGGGCGATCGCGAGCCCCAGGCCCGTGCCGCCGTCGCTGCCCGGGCCGGACTGGGCCGGCACCTGACCCCGGTTGAACCGCTCGAAGACCGTGTGCCGGAGCGACTCCGGGATGCCCGGGCCCTCGTCCTCGACCTCCAGGGCCAGCGAGTCCGCCCACGCCCCGCGCCGCGCCCGCACCGTCACCCGGCCGTGCGGCGGCGAGTGCTTCACCGCGTTGTCGATCAGGTTCGCCATCACCTGGTGCAGCCGCTCCGCGTCCGCGTGCGCGGTCAGCTCGGGCGGGGACACGTCCAGGTGCAGATGGACGTCCGTACGGTTGTGCAGTCCGGACGTCGAGGACAGACCGCGCTGGGACGCGGCCAGATTGGCTTCGCGGAGCACGCCCGAGAGGTACGGCCAGACCTCGAAACGCCGTGCCTTCAGCGTGACGACACCGTTGTCGAGACGTGACAGGTCCAGCAGGGTCTCCACCAGTCGGCCGAGCCGCTCGGTCTGCTTCAGGGCCGTCCGCATCGTCTCCGGATCGGCCTCGGAGACCCCGTCGACGACGTTCTCAAGGACGGCGCGCAGCGCGGCGATGGGGGTCCGCAGCTCGTGCGAGACATTGGCGACCAGCTCCTTGCGGTTCCGGTCGACGGCCTCCAGGTCGTCCGCCATGCGGTTGATCGTCGAGGCGAGGTCGCCCAGCTCGTCACGGCGGTCCGCGCCGCGCACCCGCCGGCTGAAGTCGCCGCGCGAGATCGACCCGGCCACCGTGTTCATCTCGTCCAGCGGCGCCGTCAGGGACTGCGCCACGAACTGGGTGATCAACAGCGTCGCGATCATCGCGAAGATCGTGATGTACCGGAACTCCGTGGAGGTCCTGATCGCCACCAGCGCGAGCCCCGAGGTCAGCAGGACCGCCCCGACGACCAGTGTGCCCAGCTTGGTCTTGATCGAGATCACGATCCGGCGCCTCCTCCGGGGCTCGGGGCGCTGCCCCCGGCGGCTCATGACGCCGGCGTCTCCAGCGCGTACCCGACGCCGTGGACCGTACGGATGCGCTCCGCCCCGATCTTCCGGCGCAGCGCCTTGATGTGACTGTCGACCGTCCGCGTGCCGGAGGCGTCCGCCCAGTCCCAGACCTCGGCGAGCAGCTGCTCGCGGGAGAGCACCGCGCGCGGGGTGTTCGCCAGGCAGACCAGCAGGTCGAACTCGGTCGGCGTCAGGTGCACGTCCTCGTTGCGGACCCGGACCCGGCGCTGCGCGTGGTCGACCTCCAGCTCGCCGAGGCGCAGGATCCCGCTCCGCGGGGTCACGGCCGCCAGCGCGGCACGCTCCACGCGGCGCAGCAGGACATGCACCCGCGCGGCCAGCTCACGCATCGAGAACGGCTTGGTCATGTAGTCGTCGGCGCCGACGCCGAGCCCCACCAGCATGTCCGTCTCGTCGTCCCGGGCGGTCAGCATCAGGACCGGGACCGGGCGCTGGGCCTGGACCCGGCGGCAGACCTCCAGGCCGTCGAAGCCGGGCAGCATCACGTCGAGGACCATCAGGTCGGGCTGCCAGGCCTCGGCCGCGTCCACGGCCGCCGGACCGTCGGTCGCCGTCTGGACGAGGAACCCCTCCGCCCGCAGCCGCGCGGCGATCGCGTCCACGATCGTCGTGTCGTCCTCGACGACCAGCACTCGTCGCTGCGCACCCGGAGTGGCCGCCGCACCGTGTTGAGTGGTGTGTGTCTGCTCCATCGCCCCGCCTCGCATCGCTGGTGTCGGCCAGCAGCCTAGAGGCACGAAGAGCGTCCCGGCTACGCAGGCCGGACGGCGAGGTGCACCACGTCAGGGACGCCCCGGGCAACCGGGATCTCTTCGGTCCGTACCCCGCTGAATCCGGCATTCCGCAACGACCCTTCGAAATCGGCGGACGGCCGGGCGGACCACACGGCGAGGATTCCGCCCGGGTTCAGGCGCCTGGCGCAGGCCTCCAACCCCTCTGCGGAGTAAAGGCCTTGGTTGTCCTCGGTCACCGTCCAGTCGGGGCCGTTGTCGATGTCCAGGCAGAGCGCGTCGAAGGTGTCCGGGGAGGTGTGGACGTACTCGACCAGGTCCGTGTGAAGGATCACGTTGCGCGGATCGGCCAGAGCCGCTCCCGAGATCGCGGCCAGGGGCCCCTCGCGGTGCCAGTCGATGATCGCCTGCTCGCGCTCGACGACCGCGATCCGGCTCCAGCGGGGGTCCGCGGAGGCGTGGGCGAGGGAGAAACCGACACCGAGGCCGCCGATCAGCACGGTGGAGCCGGTACGTCCGCCGAGCGCGTCCATCGCCGCGTCGATGAGCAGCCGCTCCGAGCGCCCGTCGGAGGTGTCCATGAGGAACGTGCCGTTGGCGATGATCTCGAAGTGCTCGTCGCGCCGCCGCAGCACGACTTCTCCGTACGGTCCCTCGCGGCGGTCGAGGGTGACAGGCAGGGCCATGGGTGCTCGCTCCGATCGGACTCGGGGATCGCTCCCGGCCATCCTGGCGGGACGCCGGGGACCGGGACAAACCGATTCCGGGCCGAATCCGGGCGGATGCGGGCCGGTCCGGGGCGGATGCGGGGCGATTCGGGGCGGATGCGGGCCGGTTCGGGGCTGAGCCGGGCCGGGTCCGGGCGATTCCCGGGCCGATGCGGGCCGGTCGGGCCGGACAGGCCGTCCCAGGCGGACGTCGTACGGTTCCGGGTCGCGTCGGAGCTTCGGGGAAGTGCGGTCCGGGGCCGGGCCCCCCTCGGGCCGGCCCCGGGCCGCGGCGCGGGGGCGGGCCGGAGCCCCGCGGGT
>NZ_JAMGSL010000006.1:45814-488891 GCF_025195125.1 Streptomyces sp. Je 1-79 | reverse complement strand
CCGGGCCCCCCTCGGGCCGGCCCCGGCACCGCGGCGCGGGGCCGGTCAGGAGCCCCGCGGGTCCGGGACGGTCAGATCGCCAGTCCGTGGCCATGGGCGAAGACCGGGTCCACCGTGTCGTTCGGGACGTCCGGGCGGGCCGCCTCCACCGCGGCCATCGAGCGCGGCAGCTCGAAGGGGAGGCGCCCCTCCGCCGCCGCCCGGCCGAAGGCCACGTCGAGCAGCGCGTCGTCGCTCGCCCCGTAGTCGGCGATCAGCGCCGCCGCCTGCTCGGCGATCTCCGGCAGGACGGCCGGGCGCTCCAGGTTGACGCAGACCACCGTCGGGACCGTGCCGAGCAGCGAGAGGATCCTGGTCAGCTCGGGCTCGGCGAAGGCGAGCGAGCCGGAGTGGAAGAAGGACTCGAAGCGGTTCGGACGGTCCTCGTACGGCGTGCGCAGCCGCACCACCGCCAGCTCCGCCTCGGCCGGGGCGGCCACGACCTCCCCGTACGCCGCCGCGACGGCCGGGTCGACGTTCTCGACGTACAGCTTCGGGCGGCCGGAGAGCGGCAGCGGCCCGTCGGTGAGGACCGTGAGCGAGCGGCGCTGGGCCGCCGCGCCCGCGGCCTTGAAGTCGGCGCGGCCGACCGTCTCGGCGGCCTCGTCCGGGTCCACGTACCGCCGCTCGTCGAAGAGCCCGAGGACGAACTTCTCGCGCAGCAGCCGCCGTACGGACTCGTCGATCCGCTCCTCGGAGATCCGGCCCGACCCCACCAGCTCCACGATCACCTCGGGGCACTGCTCGCCGCCGAACTGGTCCGCGCCCGCGTCCAGCGACTTCGCCGTGCGCTCGGCGACGCTCAGGTGCTCCACGCCCCACGCCCGCGCCACGTGCTTCTCGCCGAAGATCACCGAGTCCGTCAGCAGCCCCCAGTCGGTGCAGACGATCCCCGTGAAGCCCAGCTCCTCCCGGAGCAGCCCGGTGACCACGCCCTTGTTGAAGCCGAAGCCGACCTCCTCCCAGTCGGTGCCGACCGGCTGGCCGTAGTACGGCATCATCTGCGAGCAGCCGGCGGCGACGGCGGCCCTGAACGGCTCCAGGTGGTGCTCGCGCATCCCTCCCGGGTAGACCTGCTCCTTGCCGTGCGCGAAGTGCGGGTCCTCGCCGTCCTTCTGCGGCCCGCCGCCGGGGAAGTGCTTGACCATGGCCGCCACCGAGTCCGGCCCCAGCTCCTCGCCCTGCAGGCCGCGGACGTACGCCCGGACCAGCTCGCCGGTGAGCTTCGCGTCCGAGCCGAAGGTGCCGGTCTGGCGGGCCCAGCGCGGTTCGGTGGCGAGGTCGATCTGCGGGTGCAGAGCCGTACGGAAGCCGACGGCGAGGTACTCGCGGCGCACGGTGTCGGCGAAGTGGAACACGAGCTCCGGGTCGCCGATCGCGGCGAGCCCCAGCGCCTCCGGCCAGGCGGAGAAGGCGCCGGCGTTGAAGGAGGCGCCGACGTTGTCGGTGAAGGCGTGGCGTGGGTCGGTGGAGAGCGAGACCGGGATGCCGAGCCGGGTGTTCGCGGCCATCTCCTGGACCGCGTTGTGCCAGAGGGCCATCTCGCGGGCGCCGTAGGTGCCGAGCAGGTTGAAGTGGGTGAGGTGGCGGGCCTCGACGAGCTCCGGCGTGGAGAACGGCAGCATCGAGCCGTCCGTCTCGGTCACCGGGGTGCCGTCCGCGTTCATCATCAGCATCGAGTGGAAGAGCTGGCCCGCCTTCTCCTCCAGCGACATCCGGGAGAGCAGGTCCTCGACGCGCTCGGCGACGGGGCGCGTGGCGTCCTGGTACGGGTGCATGGCGGGGCTCCTCGGGGGTGCGGGACCGAGCGGACGACGACCGTGCCGGCCTTGGCGGCCTCAGGCTAAGCTCGAAAACCGAGTAGGTACTAGGTTTCTGTGGTGTGACCTGGATCACGGAACGTAAGGGGTGTTCCGGGCAGCCTCTAAGGTGGTCCCATGCCGGAGAACAAGGGCCGAACAAGCCGCAGAAGCGCAGGCAGGGGCGGCTACGCGGTAGGTGACGAGCGCCGCCGGAAGATCCTCGACACCGCCGTCGAACACTTCGGGCAGTGGGGCTTCCACGCCTCCTCGCTCGCCCGCATCGCCCACGACTGCGGCATCACCCAGGGCGGACTGCTGCACCACTTCCGCAGCAAGGAGGACCTCCTGCTCTCGGTCCTCGCGCAGAGCGAGCGGCACGACGTCGAGCGCCTCTTCGCCGACGAACCGGTGTCCTATGCCGCCTATCTGGAGACCGTCGTCGCTCTCGTCGAGGACAACACCGGGCGACCCGGCATCGTGCGGATGTTCAACGTCCTGGCCGGTGAGTCCGGGAACGTCGGCCACCCCGCGCACCAGTACTTCAAGGAGCGCTACGCGCGCGTGCTGCGCCACACCGTCGACCTGATGGAGGCGGCCGTGCGGCGGGGGGAGCTGCGGGAGGGCATCGACTGCCGGGCCGTCGGGCAGGAGCAGCTGGCCGTGATGGACGGCCTGCAGATCCAGTGGGCGCTGGACCCGGGGTCGATGGACATGCCGGAGCGCGTACGGGCCTACCTGGACCGCCAGTTGAGAGGGATCTCCGCGACGGGGGAGGGGCTGGAGGGGACTCGCTGAGAGGGCGGCTCTTCGACGCGGCCGGTCGACGCGGCTGCTCGGCAGTGGTTCGCGTTCGCGGTTCGGGTTCGGGGTTCGGGTTCGCCGTTCGGGGCCGGTCGGCAGAAGGGCGTACGGTCAGCGCGGGTCGGTCGGGGGGCCGCCCTCGGGCAGCGCCTCGAAGACGCGCCGCAGGGCGGGCGGGCGCTCCCCATCCGCGGCGACGACCACCCGGTACCGGTGCGTGAAGACGTACTGGAAGCCGTCCTGGACCGGCTTGCCGGTCGGCCGCGTGGGGACCTTCGCGTACGCCGGGTCCTCCAGCGCGGCGCGCAGCTCGGCCACTTCGGCGGCGGTCATCCGGCCGGTGCGCGGCGGCTTCGTGCCGGAGCGGGTGGTGTAGCTGCCGTCGTAGCGGACGATCAGCTGGTTCCGGACGCCGGCGAGACCGCCGCTGACGTTCACCTCGACGAGGACCTCGCGCGGACCCGGCTCGTGGCCGTTCTTCACGGTCCCGTCCGCCCCGGTCGGGACCGGCGGCACGGAGACGCCCCCGGTTCCGGCGGGCGTCGGCTTCGCGGTCCCCTCCTGGGTCGCGACCGGAGGCGGGGTGCCCTGGTCGCCGCAGCCGGCCAGCGCCGCCGCCGACAGCAGTACCGCCGCGGCCCACAGCCCCGCCTGCCGCCGCCTGCCCGTCCCGGCCGTTCCACCCCTGAGCGTCATGCGCCCGATCATCCCCTCACCCGATCCCGTTGACCAGAGCCGCGGGCAGGCGCCGTCCCGGACGGACCGCCCGTCGTCGGCCCCGCCCTCGGTGCACCGCCCGGGGCGGTTCCTACGCGTCGCGCACGATCCCCGTCAGCGGGCACTCGTAACGCCAGCCCAGCGTGTCGTACAGGGCCAGGCCGTCCCGTGTCGCCGAGAGGACGCCCGTCGCCGCGCCCGACTGCGCGGCCGCCGCCTCCAGCGTGCGCATGACGTTCGCGCCGAGGCCGCGGCGGCGGTGGCCGGGGTGGGTCTCGATCTGGTCGGCGACCGCCGTCTCCCCCGTGGGGGCGATCTGGCCGCGGGCCGCGAGCGTGCCGTCCGGCGCCACGATCCGGACCCGGATCACGCCGTCCCTGGTCTCCGTCGTCCGCGCGTACCCCGCGGGAGCGGGCGGCCGTGCCTCCGCGTCCAGGGCCTTGCTCATCATGTAGCCCGGGTCGTCGGGGACGGTCCACCCCGGGGTGATCCACTCCGCGGCCTCCTCCGGCCCGGCCATCACCTTCAGCCACGCGTGCGGCTCGGTGATCTCCCGGCAGAGCTTGCCCACGGACACCGCGTCCGGCGCCGGCAGGACGTGCCGGAAGACGTGCGTCGGCAGCCCGACGTCGATCCGCCAGCCCCAGGGCTCGACGACGGCGGGCGGGGTGCCCCGCGAGACGGTCCAGCCCGCCACCCAGGCGGAGGTAATGGTCATGGTGTCCATGGAGGTATTACAAGTGCGGCGCTCCGCTGCGCGCCAGAGTGATCGCTCAGGGCGAACAGCCGCCGGGGAACATCGGGCGGCCCCCGTGCATTGAGTCCACATAGCTCAACTTGACTGCCGAAGGGGAGATCATGGCTTCGACGTCCTCACCGCTCACTCTGCCTGTGCTGCCGCTCGACGACGAGGTCGTGCTGCCCGGAATGGTGGTGCCGCTCGACCTGTCCGACAACGACGTACGCGCCGCGGTCGAGGCCGCCCAGGCCGCCGCCCGCTCCGGGAGCGGCAAGCCCAAGGTGCTTCTGGTGCCCCGCGTCGACGGCACGTACGCAGGGACCGGCGTCCTCGGCACCGTCGAGCAGGTCGGCCGGCTGTCCGACGGCGACCCCGGCGCACTCATCCGCGGCCTCGGCCGCGTCAGGATCGGCGCGGGCACGACCGGCCCCGGTGCCGCGCTCTGGGTCGAGGGCACCGTCGTCGAGGAGACCGTGCCCGACCCGCTGCCCGGCTCCGTGGCCGAACTCGTCAAGGAGTACAAGGCGCTGGCCACCAGCTGGCTGAAGAAGCGTGGCGCCTGGCAGGTCGTGGACCGCGTCCAGCAGATCGACGGCGTCTCCGCGCTCGCCGACAACTCCGGCTACTCGCCCTTCCTCACCGTCGAGCAGAAGGTCGAACTCCTGGAGACCGCCGACCCGGTCGCCCGCCTCAGGCTCGCCACCGCGCGGCTCCGCGAGCACCTGGCCGAGCAGGACGTGGCCGAGTCCATCGCGAAGGACGTCCAGGAGGGCGTCGACAAGCAGCAGCGCGAGTTCCTGCTGCGGCGCCAGCTGGATGCCGTACGCAAGGAGCTGCGCGACCTCAACGGCGAGACGGAGGGCGACGAGTCCGACGACTACCGGGCGCGCGTCGAGGCCGCCGACCTGCCCGAGAACGTGCGCGAGGCCGCCCTCAAGGAGGTCGAGAAGCTGGAGCGGTCCAGCGACCAGTCCCCGGAGGGTTCCTGGATCCGCACCTGGCTCGACACCGTCCTCGAACTGCCGTGGAACGAGCGGTCGGAGGACCGGTACGACATCCAGGGCGCCAAGGCCGTCCTCGACGCCGAGCACGCGGGCCTGGAGGACGTGAAGGAGCGGATCACCGAGTACCTGGCGGTCCGCAAGCGGCGCGCCGAGCGCGGTCTCGGCGTGGTCGGCGGCCGCCGCGGCGGCGCGGTCCTGGCCCTCGTCGGCCCGCCCGGCGTCGGCAAGACCTCGCTCGGCGAGTCCGTCGCGCACGCGATGGGACGGAAGTTCGTCCGGGTCGCGCTCGGCGGCGTACGGGACGAGGCGGAGATCCGCGGCCACCGCCGTACGTACGTCGGCGCCCTGCCCGGCCGGATCGTCCGGGCGATCAAGGAGGCCGGGTCGATGAACCCGGTGGTGCTCCTCGACGAGATCGACAAGGTCGGCTCGGACTACCGGGGCGACCCGGCGGCCGCGCTGCTCGAAGTCCTCGACCCGGCACAGAACCACACCTTCCGCGACCACTACCTGGAGGTCGAACTCGACCTCTCCGACGTCGTCTTCCTGGCGACGGCGAACGTCCTGGAGGCCATCCCCGAGGCCCTGCTCGACCGGATGGAGCTGGTCAGGCTCGACGGGTACACGGAGGACGAGAAGGTCGTCATCGCCCGTGACCACCTGCTGCCCCGGCAGCTGGAGCGCGCGGGCCTGGAGTCCGGCGAGGTGGTCCTGGAGGACGCGTCGCTGCGCAGGCTGGCGGGCGAGTACACCCGCGAGGCGGGCGTACGGAACCTGGAGCGGTCCATCGCGCGGCTGCTGCGGAAGATCGCGGCGCAGCACGAACTGGGCGACCGGGAGCTGCCGTTCACGGTCGGCGTCCACGATCTGCGTGGGCTGATCGGGCGGCCGCACCACATCCCGGAGTCCGCGCAGGACCCGGCCGAGCGGCGTACGTCCGTACCGGGCGTGGCGACCGGTCTCGCCGTCACGGGCGCGGGCGGTGACGTCCTCTTCGTGGAGGCGTCGCTCGCGGACCCGGAGACGGGCGCGGCGGGGCTGACCCTGACGGGCCAGCTGGGCGACGTGATGAAGGAGTCCGCACAGATCGCGCTCTCCTTCCTGCGGTCGCACGGCGCGGAGCTGGAGCTGTCCGTGACCGGTCTGAAGGACCGGGGCGTGCACATCCACTTCCCGGCGGGCGCGGTCCCCAAGGACGGGCCGAGCGCGGGCATCACGATGACGACGGCCCTGGCCTCGCTGCTCTCCGGCCGGCTCGTCCGGACGGATGTGGCGATGACCGGCGAGGTGTCGCTGACCGGGCGGGTCCTCCCGATCGGCGGCGTGAAGCAGAAGCTCCTCGCGGCCCACCGCGCGGGCATCACGACGGTCGTGATCCCGAAGCGCAACGAGGCCGATCTGGACGACGTCCCGGCGGAGATCCTGGAGAAGCTGGAGGTCCACCCGGTGACGGACGTCCGGCAGGTCCTGGAGATCGCCCTCGCCCCGGCGGAGGTGACGGTCTCCGCGGCGGCCTGAGCCGACCCGGCCACGCGAACGGGGCGCCTCTTGAAGAGGCGCCTCGTTCGCGTATGCCGGCGGCCGGAGTGCCCCTTGGGGGGCGCCCGTTCGCGTACGCCGACAGCCGGAGAGCCTCTTGGTTGGTGCCCGTTCGCGTACGCCGGCGGCCGGAGTGCCCCGTCGGGAACACAGCGGTGGGGTGCCCCGTTGACCCTCTGGCTGACGCTCGACCCGCGAACCGAGGAGTGCCTTGACCGATACGTCGTCGAACCCGACCGTGCACGAGCTTCCCCCGCTCCCGCCGCTCGCCGACCAGGCCGAGCGCCTGATCCGGCTCGGCGTGCACGAGCTCGCCGGGATTCCGGCCGCCGAGCTGCGCGCCTTCACGGAGGGGGCCGGCGGCGGACGCGACGACGTCCTGCTCGCCGTCCACCCGGACCGCGCGCCCGCCTCCGCCCTCGCGCCGCTGCTCCGCCGCGAGGAGAAGCCCGGCTTCGTCGTCGTCGACATGCCCGACGTCGACGCGTTCGCGCCGCTCGACACCGTCGAGGTGCCCGAAGCGCCGCTCTACCTCGTCACCGGCCTCGACCGCGGCGACCACATGTCCAACTGGAGCCCGGACGAGGCGCTTCCGGCCCTCGCCAAGGACGACCGCACCCCGCTGCTGCTCACCGAGGGCATCCACTGGGTGCTCCAGCAGCCGACGGCCCTGGAGCGCAACCGCTGCTTCATGACCATCGGCTCCCGGCTGCGCAAGGCGAACGGCACCTTCGACGCCCGCACCCCCGCCATCTGGATCAGCAACGGCACCGGGCGGGACGGCCGCGAGCGGAAGAACGCGCCCAAGGTCGGCTGGTGCTGGTGGAACAACCGCCACACCTGGCTGGGCTTCGCCTCCACCACGGGACGGAGCGTCTAACGCTCAGCCCCGTTCGGACGGGACCGGCACCACCGTAGAACCTCGATCTCGCTTGAGGTCAAGCGTCTGGTGCCGGCTCGTCCGTCAGGCCGTCAGGCCGTGAGGCCGTCAGGCCGTGAGGCCGTCAGGCGTCAGGCCGTCATGACGCGTTCCGTCGTCGCGTCAGGAGCAGGCTGCCCGCGCCGAAGGCCGTCAGGGCGCCGGCGCCCGCGAGGGCCAGGGGGAGCGGGGACGGGGAGTCCTGCGCGGTCTCGGCCGAGAGGGCAGGGGCCTGCTCGTCGCCGCCGTGGCCCGCGTGGCTCACCGTCGAGCGCTCGGCGCCCGCGGCGATCTTCGCCTCGCTCGGCGCCGAGGCCGCCGCCGTACCGCCGAAGGTGACGTCCGAGCAGCTGTAGAACGCCTCCGGGCTGTCGCTGCGCTGCCAGACCTTGTAGACGATGTGGCGGCCCGTGCGCGCGGGCAGGTTGCCGGTGAAGTTGTAGTAGCCGTCGGTCGCGGTGCGGGACGTGGCGTAGGTGGCCACCGGGGTCGCGTCCAGGTCCGACCACTTCAGCGGCTGGGTCGGGTCGAAGCCCTGCTTGGTGATGTAGACCGTCATCGTGCCCTGGTGGGCCGCCGTGACCCGGACCTTGAAGTCGAAGGAGCCGGCCCCGACCGCCGTGGCGGGCCAGTCGGTCCGGGCCCAGTCCAGCGCGCGGTACTTCTCGCGGTTGGCCGAGCAGAGCTTGCCGTCGGGGATCACCACCTGGTGCTGACCGTTCGCGTTGGCGATGTTCACCTCGTTCCAGTCGTAGAGCGGCTGGGTGCCGGAGTCGGCGACGAGGTCCTTGCAGACCTGCGACTTCGGCGTCTCGGGGCCCTCCGCGTAACAGGCCGCGACCCGGCTCACCGGGTTGAAGACGGCGCCGTGCGCGCCCGCGACGGACGGGGTGAGGGGGATCAACGCGGCGGCGGAGAGGGTGACGGCTGCGGCGGTGCGGCGGTACGAGGACGGCATGCGGGGCTCTCTCTCGTGCGTGGGGGAGGACGGAACGAGCAATGAGCGGGAGACGTACGGAAGTTGAAAGCCGTACGCCGCCGCCCACGAGAGTCGCATTGGTCCATACCAATCGGCAAGAGGGTGGGCGCAGAAAGACGGAGGCGGCCTCCCGGGCGCGCCGCCGCGCACCCGGGAGACCGCCGTACGTGGCGGGCCGGCTCAGCCGTTGGCCAGTGCCTGCACCCGCGAGAGGTCGCCGTTGAAGCGGTTGTGGTCGCCGACCGTCGGGCCGGTCGAGGTGTACTGCCACATCGTGTAGTAGGGCCAGCCGGCCGGGAGCGTGCCGACCGCCGCCGCGTACCGCGCGACCCAGAGCGGGTTGCTCGCGCCGAAGCCCGCGTAGTTGCCCGTGCACTGCGTCCACCAGCTCGTCGCCGTGTAGATCACCGCGTCACGGCCGGTCCGCGCCTTGTAGCGGTTGAGGAAGTCCCGGATCCACGTGACCATCGCGGACTGCGACTTGCCGTAACAGGTCGCCCCGTACGGGTTCCACTCGATGTCCAGCGCGCCCGGCAGCGTCCTGCCGTCCCGGGACCAGCCGCCGCCGTTGTCGACGAAGTAGTCGGCCTGGGCGGTGCCGGTCGTGGTGTCCGGGGTGGCGAAGTGGTACGCGCCGCGGATCATGCCCACGTTGTACGAGCCGTTGTACTGCTGCGCGAAGTAGGGGTTCTTGTAGTAGGTGCCCTCCGTCGCCTTGACGTAGGCCCACTTCACCCCGCTGTTCCACAGGGTCGACCAGGCCACGTTCCCCTGGTGGCTGGAGACGTCCACGCCTTCGGTCTGGGCGGCCCGAGGTGTTCCGGGCGTGCCGCTCCGGCCGTCGTGCTCGACGACGCCCATGCCCATGTGGGCGGAGCCGCGTGGGGGAGCGGCCTCGGTGCCGGCCGCGTTCGCCGGACCGGAGAGGGTGAGGGGCAGGAGGAGTGCCAGGGCCGCGAGCGCGGCGCCGGCGAAGGTCTTTCCGGATCTGTGCACGGGCATTGCGTGCCTCCGAAAGGCTCGGTGGGGGAGCGTGCCTGACAGTCCTGGTATGGACATGTCACGGATGAAGCTACGCACGTAGACCGGCCCGGCGGAAGGGGGTCCGGGTGCTGCCGTTGGTCTACGCCTGCGAAATACTGAAGGAGCTGCGGCGATGGCCGCGGCCGGAAGAAACTTTCAGCGACCGGAAAGCGTGCGAGGGGTGCTGACGTGCACGGAAGCGGTACGGGGAGTGAAGGCGATCCCACGACGAGGAGTGGTGTGGACCAGGAATTCCTCGCCCTGGAGCGGGAACTGGCGGTCTTTCTGCGTCGCGCCCGCGCCCAGTCCGGCGAGATGGCCCGCGAGGTCCACCCGGAGCTCGAACCCGCCGCGTACGGCCTCTTCGTACGGTTGGAGGACACCGGCCCCCAGCGCGCCACCGAACTCGCGGGCTACTTCGGCGTCGGCAAGGCGACCCTGAGCCGTCAGCTCCGCGCCCTGGAGGAGCTCGGACTCGTCGCCCGCGACCCCGACCCGGCCGACGGGCGCGCCTCGCTCGTCCGGCTGACGGAGGAGGGCCGGCTCCGCTTCCGGCGGGTACGGGACGCACGGCGCGGGCGGTACGTCCGCAAGCTCGCGGACTGGGACCGCGGCGAGGTCGCCGAACTGGCCCGCCTGCTCCACCAGCTGAACACCCGCGCGGAGGGCTGACGCGGGCCCCGGCGTCCCGCGTGCCCCGCGCGGAGAGTGCGCCGGGGCCTCGCCTGCCCCCGGGGGCGCCGTGCCGGCCCGTGGCCCTCGGCGTGCCCCCGGAGGGGAACCGGGTCCTTCAGAGGACGGCGTACACCGCCGTCGCGTCGTCGTGGAGCTTCCAGCGCCGAACGCCCGACGCCGCCTCGCCCTCCCCCTGAACCTTCGGCCAGGGGGCACCCCCGTCGCTCCGCGCCTCCAGCGACCGGACCCGCGCCAGCAGCCCGTGCGCACCCCCGTCGCTCCGCGCCTCCAGCGACCGGACCCGCGCCAGCAGCCCGTGCGCGCCCTCCTTACCGAGCACCCCGAAGCAGTCCGCCCAGTCGCCCGCCCCGAACAGCTCCACCCAGCGCGCCGCCCCGTCCGTGAGCGCCGCCAGCGCCCGTACCGCAGCCCGGGGCGCCGCCCCGGTCACCGCCCGCCGGGCCACCTCCGGGTCCGCCGCGGCCGTGAAGAAGCCGCCCTCCCTGTTCCGCAGCCGGTCCGTCGCCTCGTGCGAACGCAGGACCTCGTCCGGGACGCGGTCGAGACGGTCGTCGAGCACGGCCCGTACGGACCCGTCCGGCGACTCCAGGAGGAGCACGGCGTCCGACAGCACCAGGAACTCGACGGTCACCGCGTCCCAACGCGCCATCGCCACGGTCGCCTGAGGCGTACGTACGTGAGAAAGGTCACAGGTGTCGCGGTGGGCGTCCGCGGTGCGCCGGATTGCCTCCGCCAGGACCTCGGGCAACGTCATGTCGCTTCGCGAAGCGGACAGTTCGGTCAGGGCGCCACCCAGCCGGGCGGTGAACCAGGGCACGTCGTGCACACAACCGTCATCCCCCGCCGGCGGTGTCACGCCGTCGAGCACGACGACCGTCCCGCCCCCGCCGGACGCGGGCAGAGCTGCGGCCGCCCAGTCCTCGTTGGGGCGTTCGGGGAGGCCGGGGAGGGTGACGACTTCGGTGCGCATGATCCCCAGTCTGCCTCCGGCCGAGGGGTCCTGCATCGCTCCTTCACACGGCCTTCAAATGGCCGAATGCCGCCTGTAGCGGCCCTTCGAGGGCCGTACGGGAGGCGGAAGCGGAACCTCCGGCAAGCTGCGGGCGGGCATCCTGCCAAAGCCCGCGCGGAAGATCCAACCGACGCCCCGTGCGAGCGCGTGGAGAGCCCCGCGCGGAGTTGTTCGCCAACTCATGAGTGTTGTTCACTCGTTCGGGTGGCGGAGCGGCCGATGCGCGTCCCCTTCCCAGAAGCGCTGGAATGGTCGGAAGCCGTACCAGGGGTGGGGGCGCTCTACAAAACGTGACCGGTCGTCACCTCTGCTTCATGGGCGGACGAGTCGAGAATGCGAGCACCGGTGCAGAAGAAGCGGCCTCGGAGCAACAACGGCACGCGGAGTCAGGCCCCCGGTGAGCCGCTGACCACGGGCGACGCCACGGGTCCCGGCGTCGTGCCCGCACCGGCGAAGCCCGGCCGCCCCAAGCGCGTCCGCAACCGCCTCGTCGCCGGTGTCGCCCTCGTCGGCGTCACCGTCCTCGCCGCCGGCGCCCCCGCGGTCCTCACCGCCTCCGGCGAACTGACCGACTCCCAGCGCCTGGTCACCCTCGCCGAGCTCGACCGCCAGGCCGTCACCCTCGCCCACTCCCTCGCCGACGAACGCGACGAGGTCGTCGCGTACATCGCCGCGGGCCGTGACGAGCAGCAGGGCGACAGCGAGAAGAAGCGGCAGGTCAACAGCGCGCGGTCCACCCGCGTCGACCGCCAGATCGACGAGATCCGGCCCGCGGCCCCCACCGAGCTGCGCCGCGACCTCGCGGGCCTGCCCTCCATCCGCCGTACCGCGCTCACCGGCAAGGGCACCGCCCTGGAGGCCCACAAGGCGTACACGGACGTCATCGCCAAGCTCCAGGCCCTCGCCGACGAGCTCGCCGAGCAGACCCCCGCCCGCGCCGCCCAGGACACCCGCGCGCCCGCCGCCCTCGGCCGCGCCGTCGAGCAGGCCTCCGCCACCCGCGGGCTGCTCCTCGCCGCCCTCGCCGTACCCCAGCCCGAGTCCAGCGGCGTCACCTACGACCCGGTCACCGGCACCTACGTCCCCATCAAGGCGGAGGGCGCCGACGAGGCGGAGCGGACCCGCAACGCCCTCACGGCCGCCGCCCAGCAGGCCCGCGTCCGTGAACTGGCCACCCTCGCCGACTTCGACCAGGCCGCCACCTCCACCGGACGCGACTCCTTCGCCACCACGGTCAGCGGCCCCGACGTCAAGAACGCCGAGCGGCTCCTCGCCCGCCTCACCGACCAGCCGGAACTCACCAAGTCCGAGCGCAAGACCGACCCGGAGAAGCTGGAAGCCGCCCTCTCCGCCCGTGTCGAGCAGATGCGCGGCGTCGAATCGGCCCTCGCCGCCTCCCGGGTGGACCGCCTCGCCCAGCTCCGCGACGACGACGTCACCGCCCTCGAAGTGCGCATCGCCTTCCTCGGCGGCTGTCTCCTGGTCGCGATCGGCATCTCCACCTACGTCGCCCGCACCCTCACCCGCCCCCTCGCCGTCCTGCGCATCGGCGCCGCGCGCCTCGCCGCCGCCCCGGAGCCGGAGGCCGAGGAGCCGGTCCGCTTCACCGGCCGCAACGACGAGTTCGCCCAGGTCGTACGGTCCCTCAACACCCTCCAGGGCAAGCTGGCCGACCTCGGCAGGCGCACCGCGCAGCTCGACAGCGAGCGCGCCGACCTGGCCGGCGCCCGCGAGGCCCTCGCCGCCGAACTCGCCGCCCAGCGCGCCGAGCTCCAGGGCCACACCGCGCTCCTGACCGCGGAGCTCGAACGGCTCCGGCAGAGCGTTCAGCACACCTTCGTGAACCTCTCGCTGCGCAGCCTCGGCCTCGTGGAGCGGCAGCTCGGCGTCATCGAGAAGCTGGAGGAGCGCGAGCAGGACCCGGACCGGCTCGCCACCCTCTTCAAGCTCGACCACATGGCGACCGTCATGCGCCGCCACAGCGAGAACCTCCTCGTCCTCGCCGGCCACGAGCACGTCCACGGTCACCCCGGGCCCGTCCCGCTCGTGGACGTGCTGCGTGCCGCCGTCAGCGAGATCGAGCGGTACGAGCGGGTCGCCATCCAGTCCCTGCCGCCGCACGCCCAGATCGCCGGCTTCGCCGCGGACGACCTGAGCCATCTGATCGCCGAACTCCTGGAGAACGCCACCTCCTTCTCGCCGCCCGACGCCCAGGTCCAGCTCTCCGGCTGGCTGCTCGAGTCCGGCGAGGTGATGCTCTCCGTCCAGGACGAGGGCATCGGTATGACCGACTCCCGGCTCGCCGAGCTCAACGCGCGGCTCGCCGAGGCCGGTCCGGCCGACGTCCAGGGGGAGGGGCTCGGCATCCGCGTCACCGCCCTGCTCGCCGCCCGCCACGGCGTACGGGTGCAGCTGCGCGAGCAGAAGCAGGGCGGCATCGCGGCGGTCGTCGTCCTGCCGCTGCCGCTCCTCCCGACGGCCCCGCCGACCGCGGGCCCGCCGGCAGTCCCGGTCGCGGGCGCGGCGCCCACGCTGAACCTGCCGGGCTCGGTCGCCGAGGCGAACTCCAACGCCCTGCCGTCCCGTACCAGGGACCCGCTCGTGGAGGCCGCGGAGCGCGCCGTCGAGGCGGCGGAGCAGAAGACGCCGGCCGGGTCCGCCCAGGCCGAACAGGAGGCCGCGCAGGCCGCGCAGGAGCCTGCGACGGAGGCCCTTGCGGAGCCCCAGCAGCCGCAGGAGCCCCCGGCGCCCGTGGAACCCCAAGCGCCCCCGGAGTCCCCTGAGTCCCCGGAGCCCGTGCAGTCCCGAGAGCCCCAGGACTCACCCGAGTCTCAGGAGCCCCAGGAATCACCGGCGTCCCCGGAGTCCCAGGGCCCTGCTGAGTCCCAGGAGTCCCAGCAGACCGGACCGGCGCTCGCCGAGACCACCCTCCAGGTCCGCCTCCCCGACCCGGCTCCGGAGCCCGACGCCCACGAGCGCGCTCCCGAGGAGAGCGGGCCGGGCGTCCAGCGCGTCACCGACAAGGGTCTGCCCAAGCGCACGCCGAAGATCGTCCAGCAGCCCGCCTCCTCGCCCGCCCCTCGGACGGGCGGGGTGGACGCCGAGGCGCTGCGCCGGCGGCTCGGTGGCTTCCACCAGGGGGCCAAGGAGGGCCGCCGCGACGTGGAGGCGGAGATCGAGGCCGGAATCGGGACCGGAGGCGAGACCGGAGCCGAGACCGCGGCCGTGGACACCGCACGTACCGAGGAGAAGACGGGGGACACAGTCGAGGAGGCACGCAGTTGACTGCGACCGGAACATTCGGACTGAGCAAGGAAGCCCGCAATCTGCACTGGCTGCTGGGCAACCTCGTCGAGGAGGTGCCCGGGGTCCGCTCGGTCGCCGTCGTCTCCTCCGACGGACTGCTCCTGCTCTCGTCCGACCCGGCGGCCCAGAACGCCGCGCCCACCGCGGACCGCCCGACCGGTCCACGGGGGTCCAGCGCCGACCTCGCCACGATCGTCTCCGGCATCGGCAGCCTGACCATCGGAGCCGCCCGGCTGATGGACGGCGGCGGGGTCAAGCAGACGATGGTGGCCATGGACGAGGGCAGCGTCTTCGTCATGTCCATCAGCGACGGTTCGCTGCTCGGCGTGCACGCCGAGCCCGACAGCGACATGAGCGTCGTCGCGTACCACATGGCCCTCTTCGTCGGCCGTGCCGGACATGTACTCACCCCCGAACTCCGCAGCGAGCTGCGCAAATCGATGGAGAGCACCCAGTGACGTCTGTGCCGTCGGTCTACCACGCCCACAAGCTGCCGGTACGGGGGGAGAGCCGCCGCCCCGCGCGCGTGCGCCCGTACTCGCTCACCGGCGGCCGCACCCGCTTCGGCCACGTGCTGCTCGTCGAGACCTTCGTCGCGGCCCTGGAGGCCGCGCCGGCCCGGAAGGTGCTGACGGACGGCGGGCCCGGCCGCGGGCTCATGCCGGAGATGCGGGCCATCGTCGAGATCTGCCGCCGGATGCGTACCGTCGCGGAGATCTCGGCGCTCCTCAAGATGCCGTTGGGTGTCGTCCGAGTGCTGCTCAGCGACTTGGCCGACCAGGGAAAGATCCGTGTGTACGGGACCGGTCACGGCACCGGCCAGCCCGACCGCGCGCTGCTCGAAAGGGTGCTGAGTGGACTCCGCCGTCTCTGAAGCCGTTGCCCCGGCCGCCGCCGGAATCCCCGCCCAGGCCGAGGCACCCGGTGCGATCACCGAGGACGGCGCCCAGGACTGGCAGCTGGACCACACGCGTGCCCCCATAGCGACCAAGGTCGTCGTCGCCGGCGGCTTCGGTGTCGGCAAGACGACCTTCGTCAGGGCCGTCTCGGAGATCACTCCGCTGCAGACCGAGGCCCTGATGACGCAGGCGAGCGAGGAGACCGACGATCTCTCCGCGACGCCCGAGAAGCTCACCACGACCGTGGCGATGGACTTCGGCCGGATCACCCTCGACGACGACCTTGTGCTGTACGTCTTCGGTACGCCCGGCCAGCAGCGCTTCTGGTTCATGTGGGACGACCTGGTGCGCGGCGCGATCGGCGCGATCGTCCTCGCCGACACCCGCCGGCTGACCGACTGCTTCGCCGCGCTCGACTACTTCGAGAGCTGCGGGCTGCCGTACATCGTCGCCGTCAACCACTTCGAGGGCACCGAGCGGTTCGAGCCCGAGGACGTCCGGGAGGCGCTCACCGTGCCCCCGCACGTACCGGTCGTGATCATGGACGCGCGCAAGCGGTACAGCGTCGTCGAATCGCTGCTTGCGATGGTCGCGCACGCGCTCGAATGCACCCCTGAACAGTCCGATTGATTCGATAGGAACACCCGCCATGCGGAAGATACTCATCGTCGGAGCCGGCCAGTCCGGTCTGCAGCTCGCCCTCGGACTCCAGTCGCAGGGGTACGAAGTCACCCTCATGTCCAACCGCACGGCGGACGAGATCCGGTCCGGCCGGGTCATGTCCACCCAGTGCATGTTCGACACGGCGCTCCAGCACGAGCGGGACCTCGGCATCAACTTCTGGGAGTCCCAGGCCCCGCGGATCGAGGGCCTCGGCGTCTCCGTCGCCGCCCCGGACGCGAGCCGCGCCATCGACTGGGTCGGCAGGCTCGACGGCTTCGCGCAGTCCGTCGACCAGCGCGTGAAGATGGCCGGCTGGATGGAGACCTTCGCCCAGCGCGGCGGCCAGCTCGTCATCCACGGCGCGGCCGTCTCGGACCTGGACTTCTTCTCCCGTACGTACGACCTGGTGCTGGTCTCCGCGGGCAAGGGCGAGCTGGTCTCCATGTTCGGCCGGGACGCCGCCCGTTCCCCGTACAGCGAGCCGCAGCGCGCGCTGGCCGTCGCCTACGTCCACGGCCTGGGCCCGCGCCCCGAGCACCCGGACTTCGACGCCGTGCGCTGCAACCTGGTCCCGGGCGTCGGCGAGCTCTTCGTCATGCCGACCCTGACCACCTCGGGCCGTGCCGACATCCTCTTCTGGGAAGGCGTCCCCGGCGGCCCGCTCGACGTCTTCCAGGGCGTCAAGGACCCCTCCGAGCACCTCTCGCTCACGCTGGAGCTGATGGAGAAGTTCACGCCCTGGGAGTACGCGCGGGCGACCAAGGTCGAACTGACCGACGCCAACGGCACCCTGGCGGGCCGATACGCCCCGACCGTCCGCAACCCGATCGGCCGCCTCCCCGGCGGCGGTCTGGTCCTGGGCGTCGCGGACGTCGTCGTCGCCAACGACCCGATCACGGGCCAGGGCTCGAACTCGGCCTCCAAGTGCGCGGCCGCCTACCTCACGTCGATCGTCGAGAACGGCGACAAGCCCTTCGACGAGGCATGGATGCAGGCCACCTTCGACCGGTACTGGGACACGGCGCAGCACGTCACCAAGTGGACGAACGCGATGCTCGGCGTCCCGCCGGAGCACGTCCTCAACCTGATCGGCGCGGCGGGCCAGCTCCAGCCGGTCGCCGACCGCTTCGCGAACGGCTTCGACAACCCGGCCGACTTCGAGAACTTCTTCTTCGACCCGGAGAAGACGTCCGCGTACCTCGCCGAGGTCACCGGGGGCTGATAGGGCGTCGAGGGGCGCGGTGGTGGGCGGGCGTCAGTCGGGGTCGATCAGGGCCAGTACCTCCTCGGCCGTCCATTCGCCCGCCGCCCCCGGGCACCTGCCCAGGTAGGCGGCGATCTCGGCGGGCTCCCACGCGCCCGTCTCGGCCAGGCCGGCCGCCAGGTGCTGGACGTACGGGGCGGACGGCTTCCGCGGCGGTACGTCGGTCATCCGCCACGGCGCGGTGAACGTGAGCACCGGCACGCCGTCGAGCGTGCCGGGGCACACCAGCGTCTCGTACCGTCCCGGGCCCAGTTCCGCGCGGCCGACGGTGATCGCCCCGGTCAGGTCCAGGTCCTCACCGGGCTCCCGGTACATCTCCTGGGCCGCGATGTCGGAGAACTGGCCCGCGGTGATCAGATGGGCGCGCGCGAACGCCGGGCCCGGTACCGCCGGATCGTAGAAGCCGCGGCCGCCCGTCCACACCACCGACTCCGTGGCGAAGTACACCGCGCCCGGGAGGACCACCGGCACCGACCGCTCGGGCGGCGTCCGGTCCCGGCAGCCGGGGTGGGACCGGGCACCTCCCGGGGGCCGCCCGCCGGTGACGTAGTGGAGCAGCCTCGCGATGTGCATGTTGGAGCCGTACGAGGCGTACCAGACGTGCGAGGGCGGCGCCGCCGGCCCGGGCGGCCGGGCGGCTGGCTTACGGGGTGCGGGCACGGTCCCTCCGGGACAGGGGCGGACAGGACGACGACGGCGTCCCGCCGTCATGGAACCATCGGGCGGCGCCGACCCGCCCGGGCCGCCTCAGGGCCGGTCGTACCCCTCGTCCGAGCCGTCCGTCGCCCCCGCCGGGAGCTCGGGCGGCGTGTACGACTCCAGGGCCTCGCCGCCCGGGTCGGGGCGGACGGCCCCGAGGAGCGGGTTGGCGGCGATCGGGGAGACCTTCACCTTGGCACCGGGACGCGGGGCCTGCACGACCAGGCCGCGGCCCAGGTAGATCGCCACGTGCGTGGCCTCGGGGAAGTAGACCACCAGATCGCCGGGGCGCAGGTCGCGCAGCGGCACCCGCGGGAGGGTCCGCCACTGCTCCTGGCTGGTGCGCGGGATCTCCCGGCCTGCGCTCGCCCAGGCCTGCGAGGTCAGCCCCGAGCAGTCGTACGACTCCGGCCCCTCGGCGCCCCACACGTACGGCTTGCCGATCTGCCGCACCGCGTACCGCAGCGCCTCGCCGCCCTCCCGCGAGGGGGCCCGGTCGCCGTCCAGGACACCGGTGCCGAGGAGCTCGCGCTGCGCCCCCGCGGTCTGGGTCCGCTCCAGCTCGGTCAGGCGGGCGAGCTGCTCGGCGGGGAGCGTGGCGAGCAGCTTCTGCACCTCCGCGAGCCTCTCGCGGACGTCGTCGCGCTGCTTCGTCCGCCGCGCGGCGAGCGTCTGCTGCCGGTCCAGGGCCTTGCGGGAGGCGCTCGCGAGAGCGTCGGCCCGCTTCTCGTCCCGGGTCAGCCGGGAGACGGTGGTGGCCCGGTCACGGACCGCACGGTCCATCAGACGGCCCTGGTCCAGGGCGTGCTGGGGATCGTCGGCGAGCAGCAGCCGTAGGTACGAGGAGAAGGCCGACGTCGTGACCCGCCCCTGGTACTGCTCCCTGGCGAGCCGCCCTGCCGCGTTCCGCCCCTGGGCGAGGCGCTCGCGGGCGGCGGTGAGCGCGGCGGTGACCTTCTTGGTGTCGGCGGCCTGGAGGCGCAGGGCCTCGCCGGTGGCGTTGAAGGCCTCGGTGGCCTGCTCGGCCCGGCGGTAGAGGCTCTGGAGCCGGCCGAGGAGCGAGGCGACGGAGTCGCCGCCGGGGGGAGGGAGTTCCGCGGCGTCGTCGGCGGGGGTGCCGTCGGCATCCGAGGGGTCCCCCTGTGCGTCCGCCGAGGGGTCCGCCTGTGGGTCCCCCTGTGCCTCCGCCGACGGTTCCGCGGGTGCCTCCGCCACCGTCTCCACCTGCGGTTCCGCCGGGTCGTCCGCCGTCGCCGCCGGGATCCCCGCCAGCGCCGTCGTCGCGGCGAGCACCCCCGTGCAGACCGTGCGCAGCAGCCTTCCTGACACGTCATCACCTCCAGGGAGATGATGGCGGGTCCGTCCGGTCGGATGAGCTCACAAAGGGGCGATTCGGCCCAACCGCCTCACCCGTTGGGCTTGGTCCACGGCCACTTCGGCGCGGTCCGCTCGCGGCCCTCGGGAACGTACTCGTAGACCCAGCCGCGCTGGATGCCGAGCCGCTTGGTGTGCCCGGCGGGTTCGCGGCGGTAGGCGTGGACCGTGGGCGGCCCGCCGGTGTCGTCCGGTACCGGTACCTCGTACCACTTCGGTGGATGCCCGGTCGGTCCGAGCATGATGGGCAGGACCTCGCCGTCGAGGGGGCCGCCGCGGAATAGGGTGTTCTCGCTTCTCACGGGACCAGTCTCATATGAGGTGTGCGGCGTCGCTCACCACGGGGGCCACGCGCCGCGCCAGCTTTCCGACCGGGCCCTCCGCGGTCTCCTGCGCGAGGAGCAGGGTGACGACCGACGCCGTCTCCCCGTCGCTCGCGGCCGTGGCCGCCAGCAGCGCCACCAGATGGTCGACCAGCCAGTCCCGCAGCTCGGCGGCCGGCGGCTGCTTGTCCTCGTCGAGCCAGATCAGCGAGGCCGCCTCCACCGCCGCGATCCAGGTGCGGACCATCATCCGCAGCCGGGGCCCGGGCCGGTCCACCCCCAGGTGGACGAGGATCTGCTCCGCCGCCGCGCGCCGCACCTCGTCGACGATGGCGGTGGTCCGGGAGGTCTCGGCGACGCTGCCGCCCTGGAGAAGGGCGCTGAACCCGGCGTCGTGCTCGTCGACGAAGGCCAGATAGCGGTCGAGGACCCGGGCGAGCCGCTCGGTCGGCGGACCGACCGGCGGCTCGGCGAAGCAGAGCTCCAGCTCGTCGGCGGAGGAACGCAGGGCCGCCTCGTACAGCTGCTGCTTGCCGCCGGGGAAGTAGCGGTAGACGAGCGGCCGCGAGACGCCCGCCGCCTCGGCGACGTCGTCGAGGGAGACCTCGTCGGGCGCCCGGTGCGCGAAGAGCGTCAGGGCGGCGGCGAGCAGCTGCACCCGGCGTTCCTCGACGCTGAGCCGGCGGTACGCGGGCGAGGCGGCACTGGTCATGCCTCGCAGGGTAGCTCCGTGCGGCGGCACTCAGGCCAGCAGCCCGGACGACTTCCAGAGCCGGCGGCCCGGCCCCCGGAGCACGCCGATGTCGTCGAGGAAGTCGGTCAGCCGCCTGGCGCCCGACTGCATGACCTCCCGGCGGTGGCCGCTGTCCTTGACCTGGGCGACGGCCTCGCGGCGGTCCAGGCCCACGTTGTCGTACACCTGGGGGTTGATGAAGCAGGTGGAGAAGACCTTCGCGGCCTGCCCGCAGCTGAGCCGGGTGAACTCCTGTTCCCAGCGCGGCGCGGTCACCATCTGGCGGCGCAGCTCCTCGCGGGCGTAGCGCACGTGCCGTGCCTCCTCGACGACATGGATGCGGGTCACGCCGCGCACCAGCGTCTGGACCCGCTCGTCCGGGAAGGTCAGCCGCTGCATCCAGTCCAGGATCTCCTCGCCGAGCAGGGTGGCGGCGAAGGAGCCGGGGGTGGTGGAGACGGTCTTCAGGACGCGGGCCAGGTTGTGGTAGATCCGCGGCACGGGGTAGGCGGGCGCCCCGCCCTTCTGGATCATCCGCGCGAACATCATCGAGTGCCGGCACTCGTCCGCGATCTCCGTGAGCGCGTAGCGCACGTGGTCGCTGGTGAGGGACTTGTCGTAGATGTGCCGGACGAGCAGCTGCATCAGGATGATCTCGAACCAGATGCCGAGCGAGGCGAGCGAGGCGGCCTCGTGGCGGGCGAGGTCCATCCGCTGCTCCTCGGACATCCGCCGCCACATCGGGGTGTCGTAGAGGGAGACCAGCTCCGGCGGCCAGAACCACTTGCCGTCCTCGACGGGTGCGGCCCAGTCGAGTTCGGTCTCGGGGTCGAAGGAGTGCTTGAGGGAGGACTCGAGGAGTCGCGCCGCGACCTGTTCCCGGTCGCGGAGGGGGCCGAGGGCGTCCCGGAGGAGGGTGAGGTCCTGCTCGGTACGGGTGGTCATGACGGTGAGACACCTCGCTGTGCTCGCGGTCGGGTTACCGGTTACCGGCGGTCGCCTCTTATGAGACTGCCCGTCAGTAAGCCCGTCAATCCCTTGCGCACGACTTGTTGACCCGGTGTCTACCAAGCTGTCAGCCTGCCCGGAGGACCACGTCCCGTGAGAGCAAGGAGTCGTCAATGTCGACGCACGACCTCTACACGAAAGCCCCGGGAGACCGCATCTGGCAGGTCCCGGCGACCGGTTCGGCCCGTTTCTCCTGGGAGTACGAGGACGGGCGCGAGCGGCTCCTCGCCCTCTACCAGAAGGGCAAGGACAAGCAGTGGGACAGCTCCAGGCGCATCGACTGGGAGCTGGAGGTCGACCCGTACGACCCGCTCGGCACCCCCGACGACGTCCTGACGCTCCACGGCACGCGCCACTGGGCGAAGATGACGGAGAAGGACAAGGCGGAGCTGCGCCGGCACTACGCCTCCTGGCAGTTCAGCCAGTTCCTCCACGGCGAGCAGGGCGCGATGGTCTGCGCCGCGCGGATCGTCGAGTCCGTCCCCGACCTGGACGCCAAGTTCTACTCGGCGACGCAGACGATGGACGAGGCGCGGCACGCGGAGGTCTACGGCCGCTTCCTGCACGAGAAGATCGGGATGCTCTACCCGATCAACGACAACCTCCAGGGCCTCCTCGGCGACACCCTGCGCGACGCGCGCTGGGACATGCCGTACCTCGGCATGCAGGTACTGATCGAAGGGCTGGCGCTGGCCGCGTTCGGCATGATCCGCGACACGACCGACAAGCCGCTGCCGAAGCAGATCCTGGCGTACGTGATGCAGGACGAGGCCCGGCACGTGGCCTTCGGGCGGATGGCGCTGCGCGACTACTACCGGCAGCTGTCGGACGCGGAACTGCGCGAGCGCGAGGAGTTCGTGATCGAGGGCTGCTATCTGATGCGGGACCGGCTGCGCGGGGTGGAGGTCCTGGAGAACTTCGGCATCGGCCGCAAGGAGGCGGAGGAGCTCAGCGAGCAGAGCGAGTTCCTGCATCTCTTCCGCAAGCTGCTGTTCAGCCGGATCGTCCCGTGCGTGAAGGACATCGGCCTCTGGGGCGAACGCCTCCAGAAGGCCTATCTGGACATGGGCGTCTTCGACCTCGGCGACTCCAACCTGGACCTTCTGATGACCCAGGACGAGGAGATCGCGGAGGCGCTGGACCGCGAGCGGTTCGCGAGGGAGGAGCGGGAGCGGGTGGCCGAGGTGGAGGAGGCGATCGCGCAGGGCGGTGCCGAGCGGTAGGCGTCGGGGCGGCCCCGGGCCACGGGAGTCCATACGCGTCACGTAGCGTGCCCGGCATGACCATGCCGCCATCGCCGAGCCAGCCACCCCACCACCCGTACGGCGGGCCCGTGCCGCCCCCGCAGCAGCCCGGCGCGTTCGGCGCTCCGCAGGGGTATCCCGCGCAGGGCGTCCCCCCGCAGGGCGTTCCCCCGCAGGGCTTCCCTCCGCACGGTGTTCCTCCGCAGGGTGTTCCGCCGCAGTACCAGGGGCCGGGCGCCGGGGCCTGGGGGCAGCCGCCCATGGGGCCGCCGCCGAAGAAGGGGCTCTCGGCGGGGGCGATCGTCGCCATCGTCCTCGGGTCCCTGGTCCTGGTCGGCGGTCTCGGGTACGCGGCGAAGGCCGGGCTCTCCGGCGCCACCGGCTCCTTCCCCGACGCGACGCACAAGCTCGTCGTCCCCAAGACGCTCCTCGCCGGCGAGTACACGCTGGTCTCCGACCTCTCCGAGACCGAGGGCAAGGAGATCGAGGACGCTCCCGATCTCACCGTGAAGGACGCCGAGGCGGCCGTCGGGCAGTACAGCGGCAAGGACGGGTCCGCCCTCGTCGTCTCCGGTATGCACGGGCGCATCAAGAACGCCGAGTCCACCCGTTCGTCCATCCTCAGGGGCGCCGCCACGGAGAAGGGCTCCACGCTCGTCGTCCGGCCCAGGGAGTTCACCCCCGCCGGGTACGGGGTGACCGTCAGCTGTCAGGTCACCACGTCGAAGGACGGCCTCGCCACGACGACGCTCCCCATGTGCGCCTGGGGCGACGACAACACCGCGGCCGCCGTCGCCCTCGTCACCCCCGAGTCGGCGACCGCCGACCCGAAGGACATCGACCTGGTCGAACTCGCCGAGACCACGGCCAAGATCCGCGCCGAGATCCGCAAGCCGATCGGCTAGCCCCTCAGCGCGCCGAGATCCGCGAGCCGATCGGCCGGCCGCTCAGCCGGCGTCCCGGAGCCGCAGCGCCTCCTCCATCACGGCGCGGGCGATCGGCGCCGCGCTGCCGCCGCCGCTGATCTCCGTACGCCTGGCCTCCGCGTCCTCGACGACGACCGCGACCGCCACCGCAGGCTGGGCCGCGTCCGCCGCCTGCGCCCAGGCGATGAACCAGGCGTACGGCGTTCCCACGTTGCCCAGGCCGTGCTGCGCCGTGCCGGTCTTGCCACCGACCGTCGCCCCCGGGATCGCCGCGTTGGTGCCCGTGCCCTCCTCGACCGCCCTGACCATCAGCCGCTGGAGCTGGGTCGCGGTCGAGGGGCGCATCGCCTGGCGGTAGCTGCGCCGGCCCGTCACGTCCACCGTCGTACCGCCCGCGGTCGTCGTCCGCTCCACCAGGTACGGGTGGGCGATCTCCCCGTTGTTGGCGACCGCCGCCGCCACCAGCGCCATCTGCAAGGGGGTCGCCGTCGTGTCGAACTGGCCGATGGACGACAGGGCCAGCTGGTCGTCGCTCATCTCCCGGTCGAAGTTGGACTTCGCGACCCAGGACGGGATCGAGAGCCCCGTGTCGTTGAAGCCGAACCGCTCCACCGCGTCCACCATCCCGGAGAGCCCCACCTCCACCCCGAGCCCCGCCATCACCGTGTTGCACGACCACTGGATCGCGTACGCGAGGGACGCGTCGCCGCACCCCGTGGCCGCGTTCGGCAGCACCTGCCGTGTCCCCGGCAGCACGAACGGGTCCGGGGTGTCCGTCGGCCGCCCGACGTCCGTCACCACGCCCGCGTCCAGCGCGGCCGCCGCCGTCACGATCTTGAACGTGGAGCCGGGCGGATACGTCTGGCGGATCGCCCGGTTCAGCATCGGCTGGTTCGGCGAGGAGTTCAGCCGGGCCCAGTCGCCCTTGACCGCGGGCCCCGTCCCGGACAGCAGCGCCGGATCGTACGAGGGCGAGGAGACCAGCGCGAGGATCCGCCCGCTGGACGGCTCGATCGCCGCCACCGCACCCCGCTTCCCGCCGAGTCCCCGGTAGGCGGCCTCCTGCATGGACGCCCGGATCGTCGTCACCACGTCGCCGCCGGGCAGCGGCCCCCGGCCGACGTCGTTCCAGAACGGCAGCGGCGCCAGCATCGGGTCCGTGCCGGCCAGGATGGAGTCCTCGGCGTGCTCGACGAGGGTCGTGCCGTACGTCTGCGAGGCGTAGCCGGTCACCGGCGCGTACAACGGACCCTGCTTGTAGGTCCGTTCGTAGCGCAGCTGCTGGCCGCTGTCCCGCGAGCCGGTCACCGGCCGCCCGTCGACCACGATCTCGCCGCGCGGCTCGCCCCAGCGGGTGATCGCCACCCGCCGGTTGGCCGGGTTCTCGTCCAGCGACCCGGACTCGAAGACCATCACCCGCGCCGCGTTGACGAGCAGCGCCACGAGCAGGACGAGACAGAGCCCGGCCGCCCGCCGGATGTACGGGATCACCGGACGTCCTCCACGACGGGTGCGATGACGCCGGGCTCGACCGTCTCCGGGCGCGGCGCCCGGGCCGAGTCGCTGACGCGGATCAGCAGGGCCACGATCACCCAGTTGGTGACGACGGACGAGCCGCCCTGCGCCAGGAACGGCATCGCCATGCCGGTCAGCGGGATCAGCCCCATCACCCCTCCGGCGATGACGAAGACCTGGAGCGCCAGGATCGAGGCGAGGCCGGTCGCGAGCAGCCGCCCGAAGGGGTCGCGCAGGGCGAGCCCGGCCCGGTAGCCGCGCGCGACGAGCAGCGCGTACAGCAGGAACAGGGCGGTGAGTCCGACCAGGCCGAGCTCCTCGCCCGCCGTCGCGAGGATGAAGTCGGACTTGGCGGCGAAGCCGATGAGGATCGAGTGCCCGAGGCCGAGCCCCGTGCCGAGCATCCCGCCCGCGGCGAAGGAGAACAGCGACTGCGCGAGCTGGCTCGGCCCGTCGCCCGCCTCGATGGAGGCGTACGGGTTCAGCCAGTCCTCGACGCGGCTGTGGACGTGCGGTTCGAGCGAGCCGACCGCGAACGCCCCGACGCCGGCCAGGACCAGCCCGACCGCGATCCAGCCGGTACGGCCCGTCGCCACGTACAGCATGATCACGAAGAGTCCGAAGAAGAGCAGTGAGGTGCCGAGGTCCCGCTCCAGGACCAGCACGCCCACGCTCAGCACCCAGATCGCCACGATCGGCCCGAGCACCCGCCCGGTCGGCAGCTGGAGCCGCCAGATCCTGCGGCCGGTGTACGCCAGCGCGTTGCGGTTGGCGGCCAGGTACGCGGCGAAGAAGACCGCGAGCAGGATCTTGGCGAACTCGCCCGGCTGGAAGGAGAGTCCGCCGATCCGGATCCAGATCTTGGCCCCGTTCACCGCCGGGAAGAAGATCGGTACGAGCATCAGGAACAGGGCGCTGGCCATCGAGAGGTACGCGTACCGCTGGAGCACCCGGTGGTCGCGCAGCAGCACGACGGCCGCGCTGAAGAGGGCCACCCCGAGCGCCGACCAGACCAGCTGGGTGAAGGCCGCCTGGTCCCTCGGCGTCTCCAGGTCCAGCCGGTGGATCAGCACCAGGCCGAGGCCGTTGAGCAGGACCGCGATCGGCAGCAGCAGCGGATCCGCGTACGGCGCGCGGAACCGTACGGCGAGATGGGCGAGGAGCGCGAGGCCGCCGAGACCGGCCCCGTGACGCAGCGCGTCCGGCGGCACGGCGCCGGATCTGGCCAGGCCCACACCGGCGTAGCCGAGGACGGAGATGAGGACGGCGCAGACGAGGAGGGAGAGTTCCACGCCGCGGCGCTTCGGGATGCGTAGCCCGGGCGGGGGAGCGTCCGCCGTCGTTGCGGTCATGGTGCGCAACGTAGCAAGCTATATGGCTTATATCCCTTATGTGTGGCGGTGTGCCGTTGCCGTCAGGGCGCGAGCGTTCCGCCCGTGAACCGCACGTACTCCGGCAGCGTGAGCCGCGCCTCGGCGCCGCCGTCCGGCGCGGCGGCGAAGACCAGCTCCGCACCGATCACTTCGGCCTGCCCGACCGCGATCGTCAGCCCGAGCCCGTGCCCCTTGCCGCCGCTCTCGGTACGGAACCGCTGCGGCCCGGAAGCGAGCAGGTACTCCGGATATCCCGGGCCGTGGTCCCGCACCGTGACGACGGCGCCGTCCACGGTCAGGACGACCGGCGGGGCGCCGTGCCGGTGCGCGTTGGCGACGAGGTTGCCGAGCACCCGCTCCAGGCGCCGCCGGTCCGTCTCGACCGTCGCGTCCCGGACGACCCGCACCTCCGTCCCGGTCCCGGACGCCCGTACCACCCCCCGGGCGAGCGGGGCGAGATCGTGCACCGCGAGGTCGACGGTCTCGTTGCGGGCGTCGAGCCGGGAGATCTCCAGCAGGTCCTCCGTCAGCCCCCGCATCGCCTTCACCCGGTCCCGCACCAGCTCCGACGGCCGCCCCTCCGGCAGCAGTTCGGCGGCGGCCGACAGGCCCGTCAGCGGGGTGCGCAGCTCATGGGCCACGTCCGCCGTGAAGCGCTGCTCGGTCTCCAGCTTGCGCTGGAGCGAGGAGGCCATCGTGTCCAGCGCCCCGGAGACCGTGGCCACCTCGTCCTGCGGTCGCGCCGGGTCCTTCGTACGGGGGTCGTCGACGCGCGCGTCGAGGTCGCCCGCGCTGATCCGCCGGGCGACCTGGGCCGTCTGATGCAGCCGCCGTGTGACCCGGGTGACCGCGAACGCGCCCACGAGCAGCGTCGCCCCGATCGCGAGGACCGAGGAGCCCAGGATCGACCGGTCGAGGCCGTCGATGATCTCCGCGCCGGTGGAGTAGTCGACCCGCACCGCGAGGGCGCGGCCGTCGGCCGGTCCCGCCGCCCACATCACCGGCCGGCCGTCGTGGTCCCCGACCACCGTGCCGCGCTCACCCCGGAGGGCGAGCGCGCGCAGTTCGTCCGGCAGCTCCTCGGGGTCGATCCCCGCGGCCCGGGGGAGCGGCTCGCCCGCCTCGTACTCCCGGGAGGCGGTGGTGAGCCGGGTCAGCGCCCGCTCGCGGAAGTCGTCGACGGTCTGCCGGGACACGGACACATGGACCAGGGCGCCGAGCAGCGCCGCCAGGGCGCAGCACATGACGGTGATGAAGACCGCGGACTTCCAGGTGAGCGACGCGGTCCAGGCGGGCAGCCGGGGCAGCCGGCGGCGCGCGGTCACGGGGCCTCTCCGAAGACGTCGTCGGTGTCGGAGGGCGTGGGGGAGGAGGCCGGTCCGGGCGTGGGCGTCGGCTCGACGAGACGCGGCTGCGGGGCCGGCGAGGCGGTCGGCCCCGGCGGCTTGACGCGGACGATCTCGTCCCGGGCCGGCAGCATCGCGCCCTGCTGCTCGTCCCAGGACCAGGCGGTGCGGTACTCGTACCCCGGGATCCCGGCCGACGAGGCCCGTACGACGATGTCCCGGCCCGCCAGCTCCACGCTGATCACCTGGTCGACGGTGGACATGATCCGGGTGAGCCCGTCGTTCTCGGCGAGGTAGACCCGCACGGCCACCTGCTGGTCGGGCATCCGGATGCCGACGATCAGCTCGTCCCGGCCGTTGCCGGTCAGATCGCGGTAGTACGGCCGCATGACCGGGCACTTCGCGGGCTCCGTGGTGCACCGGCCGATCTGCCGGGCCGTCTCCTGGTACATGCCGTCGGGGCCGGAGTACGTGTCGGGGTGGGCCTTCACCTCGGCCCGGACCACGGCGACGGCGTCCACCCGGTGGACGTCGTTGTCAGGGACCCCGATGCCGGGGACGGACTCGGTGTCGGTCTCGCCGTAGTCGAGGGGCGGCGCCGTCGCGGGCGGCAGGGAAGGCCAGAGGCGGACGGGGCCGACGGCGGTGGGCGTGGGGCCGGCGCTCTTCAGCCCGCCCTCCGCACCGCAGCCGGAGAGCACGAGCGGCGCCGCCGCGGCCAGGGCCACGGCGGCGACGAGCGGCCGTCCGCGCGGTCTCACGCTGCTCCTCCGGGGTGCGGGGTCCTCACCTCCCCGCCGGGTCGGCGAGGGGAAGCCTTCCCATAGACCTTATTCGTAGGGAAGTCCTTTTTGTCGACCCGTCGAAGCGCACCGGACCCCGAAGGCGGTCTGGTTCTCTAGCGCTCCATCCGGTCGATCGCGGCACGGCAGAAGGTCAGCAGCTTCTCGTCCTCGTGGATGTCATGCGTGCTGTAGCCGCTCTCGCGCACGTTGTGGCGCCGACGCCGGGACAGCTCCCTGTCGATCACCCACCGCGCCTCCACCGCCTCCGGCCCCATCTCCGCCAGGCACTCCGCGATGTCCACGCGCGCGTGCCGGTTCTCCTCCCATGCGGTCAGCAGCACCGGCAGCGCCGACGACGCGTCGCCGGACACCCGCCACAGGGCCGCGGCGCTGCGCACCCGCACCCACAGGTCACGTGCCGCGAGGCCGGGGAGCAGGGCGGGCGCGCTGCTCTTCGCGGCCGGGCCGATCGCGCCCAGGGCGCGGGCCGCCGCACACCGGTCCGGAGCCGTGGCGTCCGGTCCCAGCCAGGCCGCCAGGGTGGGCAGCACGGCGTCGCGGTCGCCCTCGACCGACCACAGCGTGAGCGCCGCCTGCGCGGAGACCGCGGCCGCCTCGCTGTTCAGCAGGGCCCGCGCGTCCGGGACCGCCGCCCGCGCGGCGGGCCCGAAGGCGGCCAGCGCCCGCAGCGCCGCCTCCTGCACCCAGTCCCGCCGGTTCGACGGCGCCCCGCGCAGGACCCGCAGCACTTCGGGCAGGGCCTGCACGCCCCGGACCGAGGCCAGGGCGAACAGGAGCGGCGCCGCGTGCTCGTAGAGCCGGTCGTCCAGCTCCACGCGGGCCAGCCGGCGCCGCAGCAGGGGCGCGAGCGGTGCCGCGGCCGGCCCCAGGGTGGGGACGGCGTACAGCAGATCGCGCCGGACGTCCGGCTCCACCAGGGCGCGGGCCAGCATCGGCACGGCCCGGGCGTCCCCGGAGCGGGCGAGGGCGAGCAGCGCTCTCGCGCGCGCGTCCGGCGCCCCCGGCGTTCCCTCCGGCCGCTCCGCCCACTCGGGGCGCTCGGGCCGGCCGGGGCGCGTGGCGAGCCGCGCCGCGAGCGCGTCGGCCGCGGGACCGGTGAGTTCGAAGAGCCCCTCCAGAAACGAGGTGGCTGCCTCACGCAGCCGCGGCTCGGGGTCGGCGAGCTGTGTCCCGATCAGCCGCACCACCTCCTCGTACCCCCCGCGCCAGACCCGTATCAGCCCCCCGCACAGCCAGATCGCGTCCGCGCGCTGGCAGCGGTCGGGGCTGCGCAGCTGGGCGAGGATCAGCGCGATCCGGTCCTCGACGCGGTCGTCGAGCGCGGTGTGCAGGGTGCGCATCAGCTCGTCGGTCCACGGGGTCGGGCGGCCGGTGGAGCGCTCCTCGAAGAGATCGCGTACCTGCCCGGCGAGGGTGGGCGTGGACGGCCGGCTGTTCTCGGGGGCGGCCGGCTCGGGCGGCGCGGTCCGCACCTCGTCGAGCAGCCGCGTCACCCGCTCGACCACGTCGTCGGGGACCTCGCCCGGCGCGCACCGGGCCAGCTGGGCGAGGGCCGCGAGCCGGAGCCCGGGGGCCTGGGCGGCGCGGGTGAGCCAGCCGAGCCAGTCGACGGTCTCGTCCCGCAGCGATTCGTGCCGCCGCGCGATCCGCCCGACGGCCTCCACCAGGGCGAGCCGTACCTCCGTGTCGCGCTCGACGGTCAGCCGCTCCCGCAGCAGGGTCAGGACACGGGCGGGGTCGGGGTGCAGCGAGGCGAGCGCGCACGGCGCGGCGAGCCGCACCTCGGCGTCCGGGTCGCCGACGAGCCCGAGGAAGACGTCGGCGCCCGCGGCGACCGCCGCGGCGGCCATCGCGTAGTTCGCGGCGGGGATGAAGTCCTCGTCTTCCGGGTCGAGTTCGTCGAGCTCGTCCTCGCCGCTCAGGTCGATCCCGCCGACGCTGGTGAGCAACTCGACGATGCCGCCCCGGTCCTGGACCTCCGGATCGGCGACGAGTTCGAGAAGGAAGGGGATGCAGGCGAGCGTCGAGTCGTACACGTCGCCCTGGTGGTGCACCGCGCCGTACATCCCGTCGAGGGCGAGTTCCCGCTCAGCGGGGTCGTGCGAGGCGAGTCCGCGCAGCATCCCCGGTACATCGTCGGCCGGGCCGTAGGCATGCCCCAGCGAGGCCCAGTCGACCTCCTCGATCCCCGTCAGCATGCGGCCGCCGCCTTCCCCGTGAGCGCTGTACCAGGCAGCAAGTGTGCACCACCACACCGGCAACCAGGACCCGCTGACCGGACGCGGTCCCCGAAGGGCCCGCGGGCCGCTCGCTTTGCGCCATCTGCGGGAGCGGTACGCCGAGTTGCGCACACCGGTACGCCGAGTCGCGCGCACCGGTAGGCGGGCCTGCCGGCCGGCGAACGCGCGCAGCCGCTCGTTCCGGACACCGCGAGCCCGTACGTACAGACGTCGGAGCCGGCGGACCGGCGCCCCCTAGCCGTCGGCGCGTACGCGCACGAAGCGGGCGGTCTCGTGCCGTCCGGCCTGCTGGCGCAGTTCCACCGGCAGCGGGTCGGCCAGCGGGGTCACCGGACCGTGCTCGGGGTCCTCCGCCGGCTCCCCGAGCCGCCCCGCGGCCAGCGCGCCGACCTCCCTGGCCTGCGCCGGGGTCAGCTTGGGCGAGGTCGTCACCGTACGGTCGTCGGGGAGGCGGACGAGCAGCGCCCGCGGCCGGTCCACCGGACCGACCAGGCCCAGGAGCGTGCCGTCCAGCGTGTCCGCGTGCCGTACCTTCCGCCAGGACCACGTCGCGCCCGCCCGGTACGGCGAGCGCAGCGCCTTCGCCACGATCCCCTCGACGCCCACCGCGCGCAGATCGCGGAACCAGCCGCGCGCCGTCTCCTCGTCCAGCGTCGCGAGCACGGGCTGCACGGGCGGCCCGATCTCCCGCAGCGCGGTGCCCAGGAGCTTCCAGCGCTCGACGAGCGGCAGCGGGCGAACGTCCCGGCCCGGGAGGGCGAGGACGTCGAAGACGATGTACGAGACGGGGACACCGGCCTGCCTGCGGTCGGCGTGCGAGCGGAGCAGATCGGTGAAGCTCAGCCGCCCGTCGCGGTACGCGCACAGCTCCCCGTCCAGGACGACGCCGACCGGCAGGTGGGCGCCCAGATGCGCCGCGATCTCGGGAAACTCCCGGGAGAGGTCCCGGTGGGAGCGCGACTGGAGGTAGACCCTGCGGTCCTCCAGGACGAAGGCGAGCGCGCGGAAGCCGTCGAGCTTGAGGGAGTACTGCAGACCCCCCGCCGTGCTGCCCTGCTCCGGGATCTCGTCGGCCGGGCGAGGGCGCATGACGTCGACCGGCGGCCGCAGGACGGGGCCCGTCGCGGGGGCCGGTGTCATGGCAGGGCCCCGGCCCGGTCCGGGTCGAAGAGCGGCGCGAGCAGATCCCCGTACCGCTCCAGACGTGGCGCGATGTCGTCCATCAGAAGCACGAGCTCCTCGGGCGACCCGCACGCCTCGACCTCCTCCCAGGTCACGGGAGCGGAGACGGCGGGCCGGGGGCGGGCGCGCAGGGTGTAGGGGGTGGCGGTGGTCTTGGCGGCGGCGTTCTGGCTGAAGTCGACGAAGACCTTCCCCGGTCGCAGCGACCGCGTCATCCGGTGGACGACCAGGTCGGGGTGGTCCGCCTCGGCCCGGACGGCGAGCTGCTTCGCGTACGCGGAGACCTGGTCGGACGGGGTCGGCTCCAGCGGTACGAGCAGGTGGAGGCCCTTGGCGCCGGAGGTCTTGGCGAAGGCCTCCAGGCCGTCCGCCGCCAGCCGTTCGCGCAGCCGGAGGGCCACCCGGCAGCACTCCACGACGGTCGCGGGCGGGCCGGGGTCGAGGTCCAGGACCAGGCGGTCGGCGACGGCCTGGGAGCCGGCCCGCCACTGCGGGGTGTGGAACTCCACGACCAGGTTGGCCGCCCACATCAGCGAGGGGAGGTCCTGGATCATGACCTGCCGTGCGCGCGGGTCGTCGGAGCGGGGGACCGGGGTGGTCTTCACCCAGGCGGGCGTGCCGGGCGGCGGGTTCTTGGTGAAGAAGAGCTGCCCCTCGGGGCCGTCGGGATAGCGCAGGAAGGAGACCGGGCGGTCGCGCAGATGGGGGAGGAGCGCGGCGCCGACGGTGGCGTAGTAGTGCAGCAGCTCGCCCTTGGTGGTGCCGGTGGCGGGGTGGAGGACCTTGTCCAGATTGCTCAGCGGGAGGCGCCGCCCCTCCACCTCCGTGATCGGCGTCATACGATGAGAATCCCACGAATCCGGAAGTATCGTGCGAAAGGGATGAAACGTGCGATCCATTTGGAACGGCGCCATTTCCTTCGGTCTGGTGAGCATCCCGATCAAGCTGGTGAACGCCACCGAGAGCCGGTCCGTGTCCTTCCGCCAGATCCACGCCGCCGACGGCGGCCGCATCCGCTACCGCAAGGTGTGCGAGCTGGACGGCGAGGAGGTCTCCCAGGCGGAGATCGGCAAGGCGTACGAGGAGTCCGACGGGACCATGATCCCGATCACGGACGAGGATCTGGCGGGGCTGCCGCTGCCGACGGCGAAGACGATCGAGATCGTGGCCTTCGTACCGGCCGGGGAGATCGACCCGCTCCAGATGGACGCCGCGTACTACCTCTCGGCGAGCGGGGCGCCGGCCGCCAAGCCGTACACCCTGCTGCGGGAGGCGCTCAAGCGGAGCGACAAGGTGGCGGTCGCGAAGTACGCCCTGCGAGGGCGGGAACGGCTCGGGATGCTCCGGGTCGTGGACGACGTGATCGCGATGCACGGACTGCTCTGGCCGGACGAGATCCGGGCGCCGGAGGGGGTGGCCCCGGAGAGCCCCGTCTCGGTGCGGGAGGCCGAGCTCGACCTGGCGGACGCCCTGATGGCGACGCTCGGCGAGGTGGACATCAGCACCCTGCACGACGACTACCGCGAGGCTGTCGAGCAGATGATCGCCGCCAAGGCGGAGGGCGGCGCCGCCGTGGCACCCCCGGAGCCCGAGGCGGAGGGCGGCGGCCAGGTCATCGACCTGATGGCGGCCCTGGAGAGCAGCGTCCGCGCGGCGAAGGAGGCGCGCGGGGAGGGCGGGGTCGCCGAGGTGACCGCGCTGTCCCCCCGTAAGACCTCCTCCTCCCGCACACCGAAGGAGACGGGCGCCCGTAAGTCCACGTCGAAGACGGCGGCGAAGAAGGCGGCCCCGGCCCGCAAGTCGACGTCGAGGACGGCGTCGGGGTCCGGGACGGGCGGCAAGGCGGCGGCGAAGAAGAGCACGGCGAAGACGACCGCGAAGTCGACCGCGAAGACGACGACCGCGAAGAAGACGGCGGCGAAGAAGACGACGGCGTCCTCGAAGAAGGCGACACCGCGCAAGCGCTCGGCATAGGCAGCCGCCCGGGACAGGCCGGCGACCTGGGCGCGGGCGTCCGGGCGCGGCGTCCGGGTGTGGCGTCCGGCCTTCGGGCGCGCGGCGTTTCCGGCAGTCGGGCGCGAGGGTCGGCCCGGCTCCGTCAGCCGGCCAGCGTCTCCCGGAGCGAACCCTTCATCGCGGTCACGAACGCCTCCCGTTCCTTCTCTCCCACCAGGTCGAGCGAGAGGTACGGATTGAGGTCCTCCAGCTCCACGAGCAGCAGCTCCCCGCCCGGCGCCCGGCAGGCGTCCACGCGCTGGATGCCGTACTCCAGGCCGTTCCAGTCCACGAACCGCCGCGCGAAGTCGAGGTCCGCGGTGGTCGGCTCGTACCGTTCCAGCTTCCAGCGGGCCTCCGGGTCGGGCGCGTACAGCGCGTACTGGAAGGCGCGCCCCACGAAGTAGAACGAGACCTCGTACGCGAACGGGATCCGCGGCTGTACGAGCATCCCGGCCGGGTCCACGTCGCCGAGGGCCGCCCGCTCCACGAACCGCAGGCCGACCGAGTCCGCGCCGAGCAGCGGTTTCACGACGTATTCGTCGGCCTCCGGCAGTCCCGCGAACTCCTCGCGCCGGCCGGCCGTGGGAATGACCGGAAATCCCTCCCTCGACAGCTGGAGGAGATAGTCCTTTCCGGCCATGTCTCCCTTCCCGCTGAGCGAGTTGAACACCCGCACCCCGCCCTCGCGCGCGGCGCGGGTGAAGGCGTCGTACGCCTCCTGGTAGTGGAGGACGGGCCCGCTGTTGCGTACGACGACGCCGTCGAAGCGGTCCATCAGCGCGGCCGCGTCGAGCGGATGGCAGAGCGCGATCCCGAACTCCTCGCGCAACCGTCCGGAGAGCCAGATGTCCTCGTCGCAGTACCGCCGCCCGCGCGCCTGATAGCCGAGGTCCGTGACGTAAAGAAGCGTTCCCATGCGTGCATCCAATCAGCCGGGACCGGCCGCCCTCCAGCCGCCTCCGAGCGCCCTCCTCGCAGGTCGGCGAGGCCCCTGACCAGCCCGCACCCCCCGGACGCCGGAGCGGCGACATGACTGAAACGCCGTGGGTGCGCAGATGCGGACCTGGCCACTCCGGCGCATAGCGTGGGCGAACAGCGGTGCGAGGAACGCATGCGCGACCGGAGCCGACAGGCGGCACGACCGGTGCCGGCCGGGCCCGCACGCCCCCGTCGGCACCGCTGAGAGGTGAGACGGCATCATGCACTACCGGATCCTGGGGCCGGTGCGGGTTTGGCGGGGGGAGACCGAACTGGCTCTGGGCCCCCCGAAGCAACAGGCCCTGCTGGCCCTGCTGCTGGCGAGGGCCGGGCAGCTCCTGACGCCCCAGGAGGTGATCGACGCCCTGTGGGAGGAGCCGCCCGGCAGCGCCGTCAACGTGGTCCACCGCCACGTCGGGGCGCTGCGCAGGCTCCTGGAGCCCGAACTGCCCAGCCGGGCGGCCGCCCGGCGCCTGCTGCGGGGCGCCGGCGGCTACCGGCTCCGGGTCGACCCCGGCGAACTGGACCTGCTGCGCTTCCGGGCCCTGCGCCAGGACGCCGGCCGGGCCGCGGCGGGCGGCGACCGCGCGCGGGGCGTGGCGCTCCTCCTCGACGCACTCGGGATGTGGGGCGGTCCCGCCGGTACCGGCCTCGCCCCGAGGGTCGCCGCGCACCCGCTCTTCACCGCCCTGAACCACGAGTACCTGGCCACCGTCAAGGAGGCCGCCGAGGCGGCCCTGGCGACGGAGCACGCCCACGTCGAGCGTGTGTTGACGCTGCTCGAACAGGCCACCCACCACTACCCCTTCGACGAGGCCCTGCACGCCAGGCTCGTCACCGTGCTCGCCGCGCTCGGCCGGCAGGCCGAGGCTCTGGCCGTCCACGAGTCCGTACGCTCCCGGCTGGCGGGGGAACTCGGCGTCGACCCGGGGCCGGAGCTGCGCGCCGCTCACGAGCGGGTCCTGCGCCAGGCCCTCCCCGTGGTCGTCCCCGCTCCGGCCGTGATCGCCGGCGAGGACACCACCGTCGTCGGGGCCGGGCGGGAACCGGAGACCCGGCCCGCTCCGTCGCTCCTCCCCGCCCAGCTCCCCTCCGACATCGCCGGCTTCGCCGGACGGCGGGCGGAACTGGCCCTGTCGCGGGAGCTGCTGGACGCGGCGGGGGACGGCCGGGGGGACGCGCCGGGGGACGGGATGGGGGACGTGCCGGGAGGCCGCCCGGGGGACGGGCGGGCCACCTCCGCCATCGGTACTCCCGCCGCGGGCTCACCAGCCGCAGACACCGGCACCCCCGTCGTGGCGATCAGCGGCATGGCCGGCGTGGGCAAGACCACGCTCGCCGTGCACTGGGCGCACCGCGTGGCGCACCGCTTCCCCGACGGCCAGCTCTATGTGAACCTCCGGGGCTTCCACCCCACCATGGCCCCGCTCCGCGCACCCGACGTCATGCGCGAGGTCTTATCCGCGGTCGGGGTCCCGCCGCAGCGCGTCCCCGAGAACCCCGAGGCCCTCCCCGCCTTCTACCGCAGCCTCCTCGCGCCCCGACGGCTGCTGATCCTGCTGGACAACGCGCGCGACTCCGAACAGGTCCGGTCCCTGCTGCCCGGTACCCCCGGCTGTCTGACGCTCATCACGAGCCGGCACCGGCTCGACGGACTCGTCATCACCCACGCCGTCCGCTTCCTCGGCCTGGACGTCCTCTCACGGGACGAGGGGATCGAGTTCCTGACGCGGCGGCTGGGCGAGGACCGGATCGCGGCCGAGCCCGGGGCCGCCGAGGAGATCGTCGAGCTGTGCGGGCACCTGCCGCTCGCCCTCGCCATCGTCTGCGCGCGCGCCCAGGTCAACCCCCGGTTCGCCCTGGACGAGGTCGCCACCGAACTGCGCGCCACCCGGGGCAGCCTGGACTCCTTCACCAGCAGCGACGCGAGCGCCGACGTCCGCAGCGTCTTCTCCTGGTCCTACCGGGCCCTCAGCCCGGCCGCCGCCCGCCTCTTCCGGCTGCTCGGGGGTGCGCACTCGGGGCCGGAACTCTCCGTTCCCGCCGCCGCGAGCCTGGCCGGGGTGCCGTTACGGGACGCCCGCCGCCAGATCGGCGAACTCCTGGAGAGCCATCTGCTCCTGGAGGACTCGCCGGGCCGCTTCTCCTGTCACGAACTGCTGCGCGCGTACGCCAAGGAGCTGAGCCAGGACCGGGACGCCGACGTGGTGCGGGCCCGGGCCCGGCACCGTCTCGGCGAGCACTATCTGCACAGCGCGCAGGCGGCCGACGCCCTTCTCGCCCCGTACCGGGACCGGGTCCCCCTGCCGCCCCCGAGCGACGGGGTGGTGCCGGAGGAGCCGGCCGGTGAGGTGCACGCCGCGCAGTGGCTGCACCGGCAGCGCCAGGTGCTGCTGGCGGCGGTGGAACGGGCCGCCGCCGACGGCGACGACGGCCTCTCCTGGCGGCTGGCCGCGACCCTGGAACTCTTCCTCGACCGGGCCGGCCGCTGGGACGAACAGCGGGACGTCCAGGAACGGGCCCTGCGCGCCGCCCGCATGGCCGGCGACACCACCGGCCAGGCGTACGCGCTGCGCGCCCTGGGATTCGCGTACTGCCGGCTCGGCCGGCACGAGGAGTCCCGCGCCGCGCTGTCGGCGGCGCTCGACCGCTTCACCGCCGCCGGCGACGCGGACGGACAGGCGACGGCCCACCGCAATCTGGCGTTTCTCTGCAATTCGAGGGGAGATCACGCGCGGGCACTCGACCACTACCGGCTGGCGTCAGCCCTCTACGACCTTTCCGGACACCGCACGGGCGCGGCGGCCGTACTCAACGAGATCGGCTGGACCCATATCCTCACCGGCTCCTACGAACAGGCCCTGAGCGACTGCGGCAAAGCCGTGCTCCTGCACCAGGAGAACGGAAACCGCAACGGCGAGGCCGCCGCCTGGGACAGCGTCGGCTACGCCAGGCACCACCGCGGCGAATACCGCGAGGCGCTCGCCGCCTACGAAAAGGCGATGGCCCTCTACCGCGACATCGGCGATCTCAGCCTCCAGGCCGACACCCTGACGCACCTCGGCGACAGTCACGAGGCCGCGGGCGGCACCTCGGCGGCGGCCGTCGCCTGGCGGGAGGCCCTGGAGCTCTTCGAGCACCTGGGCCATCCGGACGCCCGCCAGGTCAGGGAGCGTCTCGCGAGGCCGGCGCCGCCGGACCGGGGGTAACCCGGGGCGTCACTTTTTCGGCACTGGACCCTGCCTACGCTGCTGCCCCGGAACGATCCGGGAGAGGCGTGCCGTGGCCGGCGGAGAGAAGCGGCCAGGCCGTTCTCCGGTGCGAATGCGGGAAGGCCGATACGGACGATGGTTTCAGGACGAATCCATCGTCCCGGTCTTCCCGCCGGCGAAGCCGAGAACAAAGATGTTCTCGCGTCCGTTCTCGCGTTCCGTTCTCACGTTCTGTTCTCACGGCCTGAGGTCACGGAGAACGCCGCTGACGTTCAGTACTTCGTGGCAGCCCGACGCCTGCCGGCCGGTGGCCGGAGTACCCGGCTTCGCACAGCTCACTTCCGCGGTGACGGTCGAGTTCTCGGGGATTTCGATGGGGGTGACCCAGTGGTAGTCCTGATTGCGGAACGTCTCCAGCGCGATCGTGGTGATCTTCCGTTCTCCGAACGAGATCGTGATGACGCCCTCGTCGCCCTGGAAGTTCGCCACGACGATGTCGGTGATCCCGAAGACCTTGCCGGCCGGCACCTGGTACGTGCCCGTCTTCCTGGCCCCGCCGCCCGTCTCGACGTCGATCGTCGCCGAACTCTGCTGGCCGTTCCCGGCCGCCGTGCCCGGCCCCGAACCGCCCCCGGAGCCGCTCCCGCCGTCGCCCTGCCCGCCGCCGGAACCCTCGCCCTGCCGGCCGGGCGGCTTCTGGGTCTGCCCGTCGGCCCTGCCCTGCTCCTGCTGCTGCTTCTGAGCCTCCTCCCGCTGCGCGGCCGCGGCGGCGTCCTTCGCGGTGCTGCGCACCGCGGGCCGGACCAGCGCGAACCAGGCGACCAGCAGCGCCATGATCAGCGCGAGCAGGATCAGCAGCCACTTCGGCAGCAGGGGCAGCTGGACGAACTCGCCCTCCAGAACACCCGGTTCGGCCGGCTCCCGCTCGCCGTCCTGCCCCTCCTCGGCCGCCTCGGCGACCTCGATCTCGAAGGGCCGGCTCACCGGCTCACCGAACCACATCAGGGCGCGGGCCTTCGCCTTCAGCCCGATCTCGACGGACTCGCCGGGCTCGAGACGCTGCTGCTGCCGGTCGGTGCGCAGGCCCAGCTCCTCCCCGGCCTGCCGGCCGGCGAGCGCGAGGGACACGGCCGCGTTCCCCTGGTTCCGCAGGGCGATCCGGTAGCGCGCGCCCAGCCAGCCGCGCCGCCGCCGGGGCGTCAGCTCCTGGCGGATCTCCCGGAACTCCTCCACACGCACCGTGGTCTCGGCCACCACCACGCGGTCCGGGTGCTCCGCGGGCAGCACCCGGACACCCAGCGGCACCTCCCCGGCACGGACCTCGGGGGAGCGGGGCGGGGCCAGCCGGACCGTCACCGTCTCGGAGGTGCCGGGATACAGCGAGACACGGGCCGGTTCGACCGTGGCCCAGGCGGCGCAGTCGCCGACCACCGTGAACGTGTACGCCTCGACGATGTCGCTGTCGTTACGCACGTTCAGGGTGGTCGTCGCCTCGCCGCCGGGCGGCACGGTCACGGCCGGCATGTCGAGTTCGGCAGAAGTGGTCACGCCGTGAACCTAGGCCGCGAGCCGGCCCCGAACGAGGGACGCGGGGGCCAATGACCGGGCAGCCCGCGTGCCCCCACGGACCATCGGCGCAGCGTCGCGCCGGACGAGCGACACCCGCCGGCCCCACTCCTTCCGGGCGGCGGATCACGAGAAACGGGTGGAAAGAGACCATGACGACCAGCGAGCAGTGCGACGCCAGGGTGTCGGTCACGGTGTACGCCGAGGACCTCATCCTGCACACGGGAATCGTCCAGCAACTGCGCCGGCGGCCGGAGGTGGAGCTGCTCGACGAGGCCGACGCCGACCGGGCAAGGGCCACCCTGGTGGTGGTGGACACCGTCGACGACTCCACCGTGCAACTGCTGCGCCGCCTCCAGCGCAACACCGCCACGAGCACCGGGCTCGTCGTGGGCCGCTTCGAGTCCGGAGCCTTACAGACGATGATCGAATGCTCCGTCGCCGCCGTACTGCGCCGCGCCGAGGCCGACCAGGACCGCCTCGTGCACCTGGTCACCGCGCTGGCGAAGGGCGAGGGCGTCCTCCCCGGCGACCTGCTGGGCAAGCTCCTCGCGCATGTCAGCAGCCTCCAGCGGACGGTGCTCGACCCCCGGGGGCTGACCCTGTCCACCCTGACGACGCGCGAGGCCGACATGCTCCGGCTCGTCTCCGAGGGCTTCGACACCGTGGAGATCGCGCAGAAGACCTCGTACTCCGAACGCACCGTCAAGAACGTCCTGCACGAGGTGAACACCCGGCTGCAACTGCGCAACCGCGCCCACGCCGTGGGCTACGCGATGCGGCACGGACTCATCTGAGTGCCCGAAAGAGCAGCGACCGCTTCCCCCGGGACGGGTACTCCAGGCCTGTCGTCTCCCGCCCGGGGCTGTGACGCTCGTCCACGGCGAACCGCTCCCTGACTGCGAGGTGGACGTGACCGGCACCCCCGGCCCGGCAGGCCGTACCCGGCTGGGCAGACTGGCCGTCGCCGTGGCGCTCACGGTCCCCCTGCTCGGGGTGGGCCCGCAGCCCGCCGCTCCACCCGCCGCCGCGCCGCTCCGCGCGGCGGCGGCCGCCGCGGACGGCACCGGCCGCATCGCCTTCGCGGGCACCGAACACCGCTCCATGGGCCGGGTCACGGCGACCGACGAGAGCGAACCACTGCTCGGCCCAGGACCGGCCCACTACGACCGGCAGTCCTCCGCCCGCGGTGACCAGCTGGTGTTCACCAGCCTCCGTGACGGTGTCCGTCCCCAGGTCTACCTGCGGGACGGCGCCGGCGGCATCCGCCGGCTGACCACCGGCCGCGACGCGGCCAACCCCGAACTCACCCCGGACGGCAAGGCCGTGGTGTTCGACTCCGCCGAGCCGGGCCCCGGCGGCACCCAGCGCGACCTGTGGATCGTCCGCACCGACGGGACCGGGGCCCGCGCCCTCACCGAGACCCCCGCGAACGAGACCGCGCCCACCGTCTCGCCGGACGGCGCCAGGATCGCGTACGTCAGCGACGCCGACCCGCTCCGCGGCCGCCAGATCCACGCCCGGCGGCTGGACGGCGGCGCGGCCGTCCGGATCAGCGACGGTCCGGCCGGGAACGCGGACGAACCGGCCTGGAACCCCGTCGACGACAGCGTCAACCGCGACCTCGTCGCCTACACCCTCACCGGCGCGCCCGGCGGCGAGCAGAGCGGCCCCCGGCTGCGCGTGACGTCCGGCCAGGGCGCCGACGGACCGCTCCTCTCCGGGGAGCAGGCCGGCTGGAAGACCCGTTCCGCCGCCTGGCAGCCGGACGGCGACACCGTCCTCTTCCTCAGTGTCAACGGGCCCTGCGGCTGCACCAACCCGTACGAGAGCGTCTACCGCGCCGTCGCCCACGCCACGAAGACGGCCGAGGTCGTCCTCGCCGAGGACCGCGCCGTCGACTCCCCGACCTGGCTCGGGCCCCCGGCCGGCGGCTCCGTCGTCGTCACCCGCACCACCGCCCAGGCCCGCAACCACGCGACCCTCCAGGACGTGCGGCCCGACGGTTCCGACCCCCGCGACCTCGGCCGCAAGGTGCTCCTGGAGGACCCCGCCGCCACCACGAACACCGACCCGGCGGCCGACCCGCTCTTCAACCCGGCCAAGGGCTTCGACCCGTGGACCGAACGGCAGAACTACACCCCCGACGGCCGGCGGATCGTCTTCACCCGCTTCGACGGCGACCCCGAGACCGGCCGGATCGAGCGGATCTGGCTCGCCGACGCCGACGGATCGAACGACGCGCCCATGCCGCTCGCCGGACGCGGACCCCGCGACTGGGACACCGACCCCACCTTCTCGCCCGACGGAAAGCTCCTCGCCTTCACCCGCACCTCGCCCGGCGGCGTCGGCGGGGCCTCGGGCCCCGGCCGCATCCTCATCGCCGACGCGGTGACAGGCGCCCTCGTCGACGAGGTGCGCCCGCCCCAGGGGCGGTCCGGCGGCGACGCCCAGCCGACCTGGTCCTCCGACGGCACGACCCTGGCCTTCACCCGCGCCCACGTCGTCGACGGCGTGGGCGGCAACAAGCACATCTGGACCGTCCCCGTGAAGGCGCTCGACCGGCAGCGGGACCTGAGCGCGCAGCTCTGCCCCGGCAGCTGCCAGGTGATCGACGACAGCCCCGCGTTCTCGCCCGACGGACAGCGGCTCGCCTTCAACCGCAAGGACGGCGGCGGCCGGGTCAACGAACGCAACGCCGTCCTCCTGACCTCCCTGACCGACGGCGCCTGCCAGGTCGTCCTGCCGGCCGGCCGGGGCGGCGACCCGGACGCCTGCCGACGGGACGTCCCCGACACGTCGGCCACCGGCCCCTTCCAGCCGCGCGACGTGGCCTGGTCCCCGGACGCGAGCCGGCTCCTGTTCAGCTCCCGCCGGGCGCTGCCGGCCAACTCCCCGGAGGCCCTGTCCACCGTCGAGCTCGCGACCGGTGCCGTCACCCCCCTGACCGCCGCCCTGCCGGGCCGTCAGAAGGAGCCCGCCTACCAGCAGTCCGTGGACCTGACGGTGACCGCGCCGCCCACCGCCGACCCCGTCACGGAGGGCGAGACCGGCTCGGTGACCGTGACCGTCACCAACCGCGGCCCGTCCGCCGCACCCGGCACCACCCTCACCGCCGCCGTACCGCCCGGCGTACGTCTCGACTCGCTGACCCCGTCGGCGGGGCGGTGCGAGCCCGGGTCCCCGCAGTGCGACCTGGGCGTCCTCGCCCCCGGCGCGAGCGTCACCGTCACCGCGCGGCTGACCGGCGTGACCCCGGGCGACCGGCCCGTCGACTGGTCCGTCGCCGGAGCCGTGGTCGACCCCAACCCCGCGGACAACACGGCACGGACCGTCGTCCCCGTCCAGGAGGACATCCCGGAACCCCCGACGCCGACCCCGCCGCCTCCCTCGCCCTCGCCGACCCCGCCGCCCGCGCCCGCGCCGCCCCCCGCCCCCGAGGCCGGGCCGGGGCTGACCATCGACGCACAGCCCGAACCGGGCTACGTCGGCGGCCGCGTGGTGGTCACCTACACCGTGCGCAACGGCCGGAACGCGCTCGCCACCGGCCTGACCCTGCGGCTCGGACTGCCGCGCGGCATCCCGGCCGGCCAGGCCCCCGCCGGGTGCACCGCCGGAGTGTGCGCCCTGGGCGACCTCGCGCCCGGAGCCTCCACCGTGGTCACGATCGTCCTCTCGCCGGACAAGGCGCTGACGGCCACCGTCACCGGCCGGCTCACCACGTCAGGCACCGACGCAGACCGGGCCGACAACACGGCCCGCGAGCGGATACGGATCCTCCAGCCGACGATCCTGGCCGTACCCGCCGTGGGCAAACCGGGCTTCGTGACCTCCGTACGCGGCAAGGACTTCCCGCCCGGCACCCCCGTGACGCTCCGCTGGAAGCCCGGCATCACCGCGGCCGCCGCGCCGACCGTGCCCGGCACCGACGGGCGGTTCATCGCCCAGCTGCTGATCCTCGCCAAGGACCAGACGGGACCGCGCACCATCACCGCCTCGGGCGCCGGCTTCTCCCCGGTCACCACGCCCTTCCTGGTGGTCGGCGGCAGCATCGGCCCGCCCGACGAGGTGGCACGCCGGTGATCCACGAAGTCGACGAAGGACTGCGCCTGCTGCTCACCGAGTCCGGCCTGCCCGAGAGCGGCGTCGACCTCGTCTTCGACGCCCCCACCCGTGACTGGGCGGCCCGGCGGAACGCCCCGACGATCAGCGTCTTCCTCTACGACATCAGGGAGGACATCGCCCGGCGGCGGTCGGGAACGTCGGAGGAGTACGACGACGCCGGCATCACCGTCGCCCGCCGCACCCCGCCCCGCTGGTTCGAACTCACCTATCTCGTCACCGCCTGGACCAACCGGCCCCAGGACGAGCACCGGCTGCTCTCCGAAGTGCTCCGGTGCCTGGTCCGCTCGGACGTGCTCCCCGCCCGCCTGCACACCGGCACCCTCGCCGAACTGGGACTCACGGTGAGCATCGACGCCGCGGGCGGTGCGGCGAGCGGCCCGTCGGCCTCCGACGTGTGGTCCGCCCTCGGCGGCGAACTCAAGGCCTCGATCGGCCTGAAGGTCCTGGCACCGCTGGCCGGTGAGCGCGTCGCGACAGGGCCGCCGGTCACCGACGGCCTGGTGGTACGAACCGTCCCGTCCGCGGCCGGCACACCGACGGACCCCGGCCGTCGCCTGCGCTACGACACCGCGACCGGTGCGAGCGGCGCGGGGGAGGGTGGTCGGGGGGACGGTACGAGCGGTACGGGGCAGGGCGGCCGCTACGACACCGCGACCGGCGCGGGCCAGGGCGGTCGTGGGGGCGGTGCGACCGGCGCCGGCCAGGATGGCCGCGACGACGGTGCGACCGGCGCGGGGCAGGGCGGTCGTGGGGGCGCTGCGACTCGCCCGGAACCCGACGGCTTCGCCGCTCCGCGCGAGCGGCCCGAGCCGGGCCGCCGACGCCGGGGGCCCGCCCGGTGATCCAGGACGACGTACGTACACCGCCCGACGCCGACCCGGCCGGGCTCACCCACCTCTGGGAGCGCCTGGCCCGTGTCGAGCTGCGGGTACGCGACGCGGTGGCGGCGCGGCGCGCGACCGATCCGGACCCCGGCGACCCGTACCGGGGCCAGTACCTCACCCCGGAAGGCGCGGAGCTGATCCTGCGGGCCCCCGCAGCCTTCTTCCCCGGCCCCGTGGACGGGGAGGACGGCGACCTGCCGGCGCCCGGATCCCGGCTGCGGCGGCTCGCCGACGACTTCGGACTCCTGCCGCTGGACGTCGAGTTGCTGCTCGTCGCCCTGGCCCCCGACGTCGACGCCCGCTTCGAGGCGCTCTACGGCTACCTCAACGACGACCTCACCCGGCGCCGCCCGACGACCGGTCTGGCGCTCGGCCTGTGCGGGGTGCCCGTGGCGGGCCCCGGACGGTTCCGCCTCGCCACCACCGCCCCCCTGGTGAGCGGCGGACTTCTGGAGATCACGGAACCCGAACGCCCCCTGCTCTCGCGCACCCTGCGCGTCCCCGACCGGGTCGGCGCCCATCTCCTCGGCGACGACGAGCCGGACGCCCGGCTGGCCGGCCTGGTCGGGAAGGGCGCGGGCAGCCCGATGCCGTACGAGGGCACGGTGCTGCGCGTCGCGGCGGCGGCCACCACCGGCAGCGGACCGGTCCATCTCCGGGACAGGGGAGGCGATGCGGCCCGGGTCGCCGTCGACGCCCTCACGGCCGTGGGCCGACGCCCCCTGGTCGTCGACGTCGCGGCGCTCACCACGGACTCCGGCATGGCGGGGGTGCCGTCCGTCCTGGCGACCGAGGCCAGGCTGTGCGGGGGCGGCATCGTCGTCGGCCCGCTCGAAGCGCTCGAACCCGAACGCCCGGAGCGCGCCCGCTGGTTGCGCGACCTGTGCGGCGTGGCGGCCGGTGTCCCGCTGATCACGTACGGCACGAAGAACTGGGACCCGCTGTGGTCCCGGCACAGCCCGGTCCCGTTCACCGTCGGCCCGCCCACCACCGGGCGCAGGGCCGCCCAGTGGCACCGGGCCCTCACCGAGGCGACGGGCGCGGTGCCCACGGTGACAGTGCCGAACGCAGGCGCGGTGACCACGGCGACAGGGACCGCGGTGACAGGGCCGGGCGCAGGGGCGCCCGCCGACGACGAGCTCGGCGCGGCCGTCGCCACGTACCGGCTCGACGCCGAGCAGGTGCGCAAGGCCGCCGCGGTCGCCGTCCGGACCGCGGCGGCGGAGCGGCGCCCCGTCGGCCCGCAGGATCTGCGGGCCGCCGTGCGCGCACAGAACGGCGCCGGCCTCGAACGGCTCGCCCGGCGCATCGAACCCGCCGTCGGCTGGGACGACCTCGTCCTGCCCGGCCCCACCCACCGCCAGCTCGGCGAACTCGCCCTGCGCGCACGCCACCGCGACCAGGTTCTCGGACAGTGGCGGATGCGGCCCGGCGGCGGACGGGGGCGCGGAGTGATCGCCCTGTTCGCGGGCGAGTCCGGCACCGGCAAGACGATGTCGGCGGAGGTGGTCGCCGCCGAACTGGGCATGGAGCTCTACGTGGTGGACCTCTCCACCGTCGTGGACAAGTACATCGGTGAGACGGAGAAGAACCTGGAGCGGATCTTCGTCGAGGCCTCGGAGGTGAACGGCGTCCTCCTCTTCGACGAGGCCGACGCGATCTTCGGGAAGCGCTCCGAGGTGAAGGACGCCCACGACCGCCACGCCAACGTCGAGTCGGCGTACCTCCTGCAACGCATGGAGTCCTTCGACGGCATCGCGATCCTCACCACCAACCTCCGGGCCAACCTGGACGAGGCGTTCACCCGGCGGCTCGACGTGATCGCGGAGTTCCCGATGCCCGACGCCCGACAGCGGCTCGCCCTCTGGGACCGCTGCCTGGGCTCCGAACTGCCGCGTGACGACAGCCTCGACCTGGCGTTCTGCGCGGACCGCTTCGAGCTGGCGGGCGGCTCGATCCGCGCCTGCGCGGTCACCGCGGCCTACCTCGCGGCCGAGGCGGGGCGGCCGCTCGGGATGGCGCAGGTCGTCTCCGCCGTCCTGCGGGAGTACCGCAAGCTCGGCCGGCTGGTGCTGGAGAGCGAGTTCGGCCCCTGGTTGAAGAGCGAAGAGAGCCTGGCCGCTTCGGTCCCTGGCTGAAGAGCGAAGAGGCCCTGACCGCCGGCTGACGTACGGCCCGAGGTCCCCTTCCGAGGGTGCCGGACCGGCCTGCGAAGCCTGCCCGTTCAGGCAGCGGTGTTGCCCTGCGCCGAGGACCCGCGGACCTATGACCAGGCACGTCCCGGCGGTGAGACTCGGCGGAGAACCAGTGGCCACCTGAAGGAGCGAGTATGCCGTCGTACCTCACCCCGGGCGTCTATGTGGAAGAGGTGCAGTCCGGTGCGCGGCCGATCGAAGGAGTGGGCACCGCGGTCGCCGCCTTCGTCGGTTTCGCCGAGACGGGGCCCTTCCACCGGCCGACGCTGGTGACCAACTGGGACCAGTACGTGCAGACCTTCGGCGGCTTCACCGCCGGTACCTACCTCGCCCACGCGGTCTACGGCTACTTCGCCAACGGCGGCGGCACGGCGTACGTCGTACGGGTCGGAGGCCCGGCCGAGGACGCCGAGCAGGCCGACGGCGCGGGGCCCGCCGCCGTCAGCCAGGCGCCCGCGCCCACCGCGATCGGCGGCTTCCTCGTCTCGGCCCTCCCCGGCGCCGGACCCGACGTCTCGGTGGAGGTCGCCGACGCGGACGGCGAGAACCCGCCGGAGGACCGCTTCAAGCTGCTGGTCCGCCAGAACGGCAAGGTGGTGGAGACGTACGACGTCTCCGTACGCAAGAACGTCAAGGGCTACCTGGTCAACCAGGTCCGCGACTCCAAGCTCGTCGCGGTCGCCGAGCAGCCCGGCGCGGCGCAGACCCGGCCCGAGAAGCAGACCTTCACCCTGGCGGCGCCGCCGGCCCCCGCGCCGGCCGGCCGGACCGCGGGCGGCGTCGCGCGGCTCGACCCCAACGAGTACGTGGGCGACGCCTCCGCCCGTACCGGCTTCGCCGGTCTGGAGGCCATCGACGAGATCACGATGGTCGCCGTGCCGGACCTGATGAGCGCGCACCAGCGCGGCGACATCGACGCCGAGGGTGTCAGGACCGTCCAGCTCGCGGTCATCTCCCACTGCGAGCAGATGGGCGACCGGGTCGCGATCCTGGACACCCCGCCCGGCATGAACGCCCAGCGGGTCCGCACCTGGCGCAACGACGAGGCCGGCTACGACTCCCGCCACGCGACGCTCTACTACCCGTGGATCTCGGTCTTCGACCCGGCCGGCGGCCGCAACACGACGGTGCCGCCCAGTGGCCACGTCGCGGGCGTGTGGGCGCGCAGCGACAACGAGCGCGGTGTGCACAAGGCCCCGGCGAACGAGGTCATCCGCGGCGCCGTCGACCTGGACATCCGGCTCAGCAAGGGGGAGCAGGACCTGCTCAACCCGATCGGCGTGAACTGCGTACGGGCCTTCCCCGGCCGCGGCATCCGCATCTGGGGCGCACGCACCCTGTCGTCGGACCCGGCCTGGCGCTACCTCAACGTCCGCCGGCTCTTCAACTACCTGGAGGAGTCGATCCTGCTGGGCACCCAGTGGGTGGTCTTCGAGCCGAACGACGACCGGCTGTGGTCCAGCATCCGGCGCAACGTCACCGCCTTCCTCACCGAGGAGTGGCGCAGGGGCGCCCTCTTCGGCCGTACGGCGGCGGAGGCGTTCTACGTCAAGTGCGACCGGGAGAACAACCCGCAGGAGTCGATCGACCTCGGCCAGGTGGTCTGCGAGATCGGCGTGGCGCCGGTCAAGCCCGCCGAGTTCGTGGTCTTCCGGCTGGCCCAGTTCTCCGACAGCACCAGCCTCGTCAACGAGTAAACGAGCAGTTCACATACCGGGAAAAGGTGACAAGCAGTCATGGCAGAGGGCGACGCTCTTTCCACCCACGTCTTCGGCGTCCAGCTGGGCGGCTATCTCGTCGAGTCCATCCAAGAGGTCAGTGGCATGACCGTCGAGGAGGAGGTCGTCGAGGTCCGTCAGGTGACCGCCGAGGGCAAGCAGATCATCCGGAAGCAGCCCGGCGCGCGGCAGGCCGGCGAGGTGACGATCACCCGCGGCCTGGACAAGAGCAGCGAGTTCACCAACTGGATCAAGGAGACGCTCAACAACGGAGCGGTCGACACCGCACGCCAGAACCTCACCATCGAGATCAAGGACTCGACCGGCGAGACGGTCCGCCGCATCCAGCTGATGCAGGGCTGGGCGAGCAAGTGGGAAGGCCCCGCGCTCAAGGCGGGCGAGTCCAGCGCCGCCACCGAGACGGTGACCATCACCTTCGAGGAGATCGTGGTCGAATGAGGCGCAGGACGGTCACTTCGGGCGGCCTGGAGGAACTCCTCGACACGGCCGCGCCGTCGGCACCGGCTCCGGGGACGGCTGCCACGCCGGCCCCGGCGGCGGCCCGGGCGGGCCGACGCGACGAACTGCGGACGGAGTTCGAGTTCGAGCTGCCCCGCGGGTACGTCGACGACGACGGCACGGTCCACCGCACCGGCTCCATGCGGCTGGCCACCGCCCGGGACGAACTGCGCCCCCAGATCGACCTGCGCGTGAAGGAGAACCCGGCGTACCTGAGCGTGGTGCTGCTCAGCCAGGTGATCACCCAGCTGGGCACGATCACCGACATCCACGCCGGGGTCGTCGAGCGCATGTACGCCACCGACGTCGCCTTCCTCCAGGACTTCTACCGGCGGATCAACAGCGAGGGCCACACGCACGCCGCGGTGACCTGCCCGCACTGCCACGACTCCTTCGAGGTGGACCTCTCCGGCGGGCGCCTGGGGGAATCGTGACGTACGCCCTTCCCCGGCTGCGGGAGGAGATCGCGTACGTCGCCTACCACTTCCACTGGCAGCGTGAGGAGATCCTCGACCTCACCCACGCCGAGCGGCAGCAGTGGGTGAGGGAGATAGCACGGATCAACACACGGGTGAACGAAGGCGGGTGACGGCATGGTGTTCTGGGAGAGGTTCCGGCGGGACGGCGCACCGGGGTCCGCCGCGCCCGAGCGGGAGGGCGTGCGGGGACCCGATCCGGCAGCCCCCGCGCTTCCCGAGTGGGACGGAGGCTGGCGCGAGGCCGCGCCGCAGCCGCCCCTCACCGTCGCGCGTTCGGCTCTCGCCGTGAGCGACGGGCTGCGGTTCCGCTCGGGTCTCGCCGCGTGGCAGAACCCGACGCTCACGGCAGGGTTGGGCCACGGCCTCCTGCCGTCGGCACCCGCGGGCCTGATCCACGGAGTCGCCCGCCCGTCAGGCCGCGCCACGGAGACGCCCGGGGGCGGCGGCCCCCTGCTGCTCCGAGCGGTACGCCCGGAGCCCGACCCCGAGCCGGAACAGCCCGCGGGGGAGTCCGCGGGGGCCGGGCACACGGTCCAGCGGGCAGGGCGCCGTACGGCGTCGACGCCCGCACGCACCGGCACGAGCCGCCTCCCGGGTCCCCCGGCCGGGCCGGACGCCTCGGATCCGCTGGTGGTGTCCCGGCGTACGGACTCGACGGTGGTGGCGCCGGGGGAGGCACCAGGGCCAGGGACCTCGGGTTCGCGGGTGGTGCCCCGGAGTACCGCCGCAGGGCCCAAGGCGCCTTCGGTGCCCGAACCGGACCCGGTCCCCGGAGCGGGCGGCAGCGATTCCACCGCCGCACCCGCACCCGCACCCGCACCCGCACCCGCAACCGATCCGTCGACCGTGCCCCGGTCCACGGACCCGGCGGCGTTTGCCGGTCGGTCCGACGGCGGCGCGCCCGCCGTCGCGCCCGAGGCGGCCTCGGGGCCCGAGAGCTCCGACCCGTTGGTGGTGTCCCGGCGGACGCGGGCAACGGAACCCGAACCGTCCCTGCCGTCCGCCCCCGACCGGCGGCCCGCCGACGGGACGCGGAACGCACCCGCCGTGCAGCGCGCGGTGCCGACGGGACCGCAGAAGCCCGCCACGACGCCCCCTTCCACCACCGCCGTCACGCGTGCGGCAGCCGATCCCTCCACAGCACACCCCCTGTTGGGAACCGGACCCACCGCTCCCCGGCCGGCCACGGACCTGCCCCCGGCGACGCCCGATTCCACCGTCCTTCGCCGTACGGAGACGGAGGCCGGGGCGCCCGCTACGAGCGGGCCCGCCGTGCTGCCCGTCGTGGGAGCGCGCCCCCAGGCCCCCGACGCGTCCCCCACCGCCCCCACCCCCGAATCGTCCGCCACCCCCCGGCGGACGCGGCCGGCTCCGGTCCGGCCGCGCCCGGTCGGCGCCCCGTTGGTCGTGGCCAGGCGCCCGGCGATGCCACCGCGTGTGGTCGCCGCGGTACCGCCGCGAGCACCGGCCGCGGCCGCCGACCGGGCGACACCGCCGCCCCCGGGCGGGACACCCGTACGGGACGAGTCGGCAACGGACCGCGCCGACCGCCCGTCGGCTCGCCCGCGCACCGGAGTACGCCCCGGTCTGGGCGCACCCCTAGGTGAACTGCCCTCCACCGCACGGCAGGCGGCCCCCGCGCCGGCTCCCCTCAACGCGGCAGGCGGAGAACCCCTCCCCGTCATGCGGCGCGCGACGGGCTCCGAAGGGCCGCCGGAGGTGACGAAGCCCACCGCACGCACCGGTCTCGGGGCCCCGCTGCGAGCCCTGCCCCCCACGGCGACCCCGACCCCGCCCCGGACTCCGACCCCGACCCCGCCCCGGACCCCGACCGCGACCTCGACCCCGGCGTCGGCCACGCCGCTGCTCGGCGCGGCTCCGTCCGTACAGCGCGGCGCCGTTCCCCCGGCGGCGGACCGGATACCGTCACCGCGGCCGTCCACCTCCGCGACCACGGACGCAGGCACCCCCTCGCCACGGCAGACCGCCCCCCGGCAGCCGCAGCCCCCGGCACAGCCGCAGCCGCTCGTCACGGTGGCGCGTGCGGCGGGCGCGATGACGGGCCCCGGCGCGTCCGAGGGCCGCGCCGACGCCGGTTCCGGCCCGGCCGGTGGGCCGTTCCGGGCCACCCCCGACCAGCGTTCGCGCGGCCTGCTCGCCGAACGTCCGCTCGGCGTCAGCACCGGAGCCGCCGAAGGGTTCTCCGCGCCCGCCGGGCCGGCCGCCGGGAACTCCCGCCCCGTGGTGGCCGCCACCTGGCGCCGCGACCCCCCGTCGGTCGGCACGTCCACCCCCGCCGTCCAGCGCGCCCGGGCACCGCACTCGACCCCGGACCCGACGCCGCCTCCCCGTAGGGGGCTGCTCGCCCGCATGCGCCCGGCGACGTACGGCTCCGCGCCCGCGGACCCCGCCCCGACCCTCGCCCGCGCGGCCCTGGACGACAGCGGTACCGTGCGTTCCGCGCCCCCCGGGAGGTCCGGGTCCGCCCCGCCCACACCCCAGCCGCCCACGGCTCCAGCCTCGTCCCAGGCCCAGGCCCAGGCCCAGGCTCCGGGTGCGGCCTCGTTCCAGGCCCAGGCCCAGGCCTCGTCGTCGGCCTTGGCACAGCGATCGGTAGTCCGGGCCTCGTCGTCGGCCGTGGCACGGCGATCGGTTCCGTCCCCGGCCACCCCCGTCGTACGTCCGGATCCGTCGCCCGCGCGACCGGCGGGTGGCGGTCCCGGGGCCATGGCTCCCGTACAGCGTCTGTCGGTGCCGACCCCCCTGCCCATGCCCCTCACCACCGGCACCGCCACTGGCACCGGGCTCGCGCCTCAGCCCCCCTCTCCGCCCGCACCGCGGACGACGCCCGGCAGTCGGCTCCAGGCCAAGGCCGTGCAGCGGATGGCTGACGCGGGGCTTCACGGTGTTCCGGTCACCCCGGTCGTCGCCCGCACCCCAGCAGGCACCTCAGCAGACACCCCGGCGCCCGGCCCGACCTCCGCCCACGCCCCCGGATCCGCGTCGAGACCGGCGTCGGCCGCCGCCCCACCCGGGCCCACGCCACGCGGGGCCGAACTCGAAGAGCTGGCCCGGCATCTGCTGGACCCGGTCGCCCGCCTGCTACGGGCCGAGATGCGCAGAGGCCGGGAACGCACCGGGCGCCCCCACGACGGCCGCCGCTGACTCCCGCCCCGCCCCCGCCCCGCCCCACACGTAACCGAACCCCGCAGAACCCGCCCCCTGGGCAAGGAGAGAGATGACGGACAGCATCGTCGCGACGAGCGTGTTCTTCCGGCTCGCGATCGGCGGCAACGACCTGGGTGCGTTCCACACGTGCTCGGGGCTGGGGGCCGAGGTGGAGATCCAGCAGTACGCCGAGGGCGGCAACAACGGCTTCGCCTGGCAGCTCCCGGGGCGCATCACGTGGTCGAACATCACCCTGACCAGGCCGGTGACCGAGGACACGGCCAAGATCGCGCGCTGGCTCGACGAGATCGTCCAGCGCGTCGAGCCCAAGGACGGCGAGATCGTCGCGCTCAGGCCAGACCTCAGCCGCATCGTCAGCTGGCAGGTCCTCGGCATCGTCCCCGTGCGCTGGCAGGGGCCGTCCTTCGATCCGGCGAACTCCCAGGCCGCGATCGAGACGCTGGAGATCGCCCACGAGGGCCTCCGCCCGTCCTGAGGACCGGACACGCCCCGGCCGGCGACGAACAACAGCAACGACAGGACGGAGGTACGACATGGCACCGGCACGCGCGAGCCGCGCCCGAGCCCAACTGACCATCATGGAGCCGCCCGCGAAGGTCGGCGCCAAGCCGGGCGGCACCCTCGCCCGGTTGAAGCTCCAGTTCAACCCGGCGACGCTGACCCTGGGCAAGACCACCGAGTGGCGGCGCACGCCCTCGCGGATGGCCGGGCAGTCCGCCCTGCCCGAGTTCGTCGGCAGCGGCCCGCGCTCGCTCTCCCTGGAGGTCTTCCTGGACGCGACCGCCACCCACGACAACTCCGTGGAGCAGGCGGTGCAGCAGCTGATGGTGGCCTGCGTGCCCACCAGCGCCAGCCTGGCCCGCAAGACACCCGCCAGCCCGTGGGTGCGCTTCGAGTGGGGCACGTCGAAGACGACCTCGTTCGACGGCGTGCTCTCCAACCTGTCCGTCAACTACAGCCTGTTCGACGTCGACGGGAAGCCGCTGCGCGCCACCTGCTCGCTCTCGATCGAGGAGGCGAGCGTCGATCCGCCGGGGCAGAACCCGACGTCGGGCTCGCGCGAGGCACGCCGGACGCACCGCGTGGTCGCGGGCGACAGCCTGCCGCTCCTGGCCTGGCGGGAGTACGGCGACGCCACCGCCTGGCGCGCCATCGCCGAGGCGAACGGCATCGACGATCCCATGGTGCTCGTCCCCGGTACCGAACTGGTCGTCCCGGGCACCGAGGACGGGACACCGGAGGAAGGACCATGAACTCCACCGAGGAGAGAGGCGGCCGCTCGTTCGCGGCGGACCCGATCGTCGAGGCCCCCGCCGAGCTGCCACCCGCCTGGGTCGCGCAGCTGGTGAGCTGCGAGGTCGACGAGAACGTCGGCCTGCCCGACACCGCCCTGCTGACCTACCGCGACCCGAACCACGAACTGCTCACCGCCACCGGCATCACCATCGGCACTCCGCTGAAGATCTCGGTGATGACGGCCCAGGGGCGCGGCAGGGAGCGGCTGTTCACCGGCGAGGTAACGGCCGTGGAGCTGGACACCGACACCACCGGGTCGTTCACGGTCGTACGGGCGTACTCCAAGGCGCACCGGCTCCAGCGGGGGCGCAAGGTCGTCGCGTACCGCAACATGACCACCGCGGACATCGTCCGCAAGGTCGCCGCCGGCGCCGGCCTGGCCTGCGGGAAGATCGACGCCGCGCCCGTGACGCACCAGCAGCTGTCCCAGGCCAACGTCTCGGACTGGGAGTTCCTGCAGTACCTCGCGGGAGAGAGCGGTGCCCAGGTGCGGATCGACGAGAAGGGCCTGCTCCAGTTCGTCCGGCCGACGCCCGCCGCGTCGGCTCCGGCGCCCTCCACCCCGTCCACCCGCAGCCCGATGGTCCTGGAGTACGGCCGTAACCTGCTGGCCCTGCGCGCCGTGCTGACGGGGGCCGACGGGGCGGGCAGCGTGGAGGTGCGCGGCTGGAACGTGACCACCAAGACCCCCTTGGTGGCGCGTCGGCCGTCCGTCCGCAGCACCACGGTGACACCGGGCATGAGCCCGTCGGTGGCCGGCGCCTTCGGCGCGTCGGCGCGGGTGACCGTGGCCGACACCCCGTACCGCACCCAGGCGGAGACGACGGCCGTGGCCGGTTCGGTCGCCGCGTCGGTGAGCGCCGGGTTCGGCGAGATCGAGGCCGTCGCCGAGGGCAACCCCAAGCTGCGGGCGGGCCGGCCCATCGCCCTCGGCAACGTCGGTCCGGCGTTCTCCGGGCGCTACACGGCGACCGCCGTCCACCACGTCCTGGAGCCGCAGCTCGGCTACCGCACCACCGTGCTCGTCAGCTCCTCGCCCGACCGCTCCCTCACCGGCCTTGCCACGGGCGCCAACGCGCCCTCGCGCGGGCCCCGGATGCCGGGCCTCGCGATCGGCGTGGTCACCGACATCCGCGAGACGGGGGGCGGCCAGCGCGGCTGGGTACGGCTGAAGTTCCCCTGGCTCGACGCCGCGTACGTGACGGACTGGGTACGGACCGTCCAGTGGGGCGGTCAGGGCGGCGGAGGCGTCTTCAGCCCGGAGGTCAACGACGAGGTGCTCGTCGGGTTCGAGCAGGGTCTGCTGGACAGTCCGTACGTGCTCGGCGGCCTCTACAACGGGGTCGACAAGCCCTCACCGCACGACGTGCCGCTCGTCGACGCGACCAGCGGCAAGGTCAACCGCCGTTCCCTGGTGTCCCGTTCGGGCAACCGGATCGAACTGCTCGACACCGCGCGCGGCCCGTCGGGGGTGCGGCTCGCCAGTGGCAACAAGCGGCTGGAGGTGAGGCTCGACGAGCGCCGCAACCAGATCGAGCTCACGGTCCTCGGGCCGGGTGGGAGACGCCCGCTGAGCTCCGTGACGCTGACTCCGAGGGGCATCACGCTCGACGCGGGGACGGGGACGATCGACCTCAACGGCCGGTCGGTGAACATCAACGGCAAGACGGGGGTCACGGTCGACGGCGGGCTGCTGGCGACGATCAAGGCAAGGATGATCCGCCTCAACTGACCGGACCACCCTCTCCGGGCCCACCCACCCCAGCACGGGCGGAACCACCCCCGGGCCCACCCACCCCAGCACGGGGCGGAACCGCCCCCGGCCCCACCCACCCCACCACCGCAGCAAGGAGAACCCCCATGCCCCCCGCAGCACGCGTCGGAGACCCCACGGCCCACGGCGGTCTCGTCGCCACCCCGCCGCCCGGCGCCGTCATGGTCCCCACCGTGCTCATCGGCGGCAAGCCGGCCGCCGTGACCGGGAGTCTGCACACCTGCGCGGCACACGCTTACCTCGGCCCGGCCAACGTGATCATGCCGAACCCGCGCGCCGCCGTGACCGGGGCCGTACTGATCGGCGGGCTGCCCGCCGCCTGCGTACGGGACCAGACGGCCTGCGGGGCGCAGATCGTGGCCGGCGCTCCGAACGTCCTGATCGGAGGGCCGGTGTGAGCGAGCGGTTCATCGGCCGGGGCTGGGGCTTCCCGCTCCGGGTCGGCCCCACCGGGGGCATCGGGATGGTGGAGCGCGACCGGGAGATCGAGGAGGCGATCCGGCTGGTCCTCGGCACGGCGCCGGGCGAGCGCCCGATGCGCCCCGAGTTCGGCTGCGGGATCCACGACTACGTCTTCGCGCCCGGTGACGGCGCCACCGCGGGACGCGTCGCCCACGAGGTGCGTACGGCACTGGAACGCTGGGAGCCGCGCATCCAGGTCGACGATGTCGTGGTCGCCTTCGACTCCGTGGACGACGGCACCCTCTACATCGACGTCCGCTACACCGTGCGGTCCACCAACGACCTGCGCAACCTCGTCTTCCCGTTCTACTCCATCCCCTCCACCGAGGGCACCGACGAGGCAGGAGTGCGCTGATGGCGCTGCCCTCACCCAACCTGGACGACCGGCGCTTCCAGCAGCTCGTCGACGAGGCGAAGCGCTATGTGCAGCAGCGCTCCCCGGAATGGACCGACCACAACGTGTCGGACCCCGGGGTCACCCTCATCGAGACCTTCGCCTACATGGTCGACCAGCTGCTCTACCGGCTGAACCGGGTGCCGGACAAGAACTACTCCGCCTTCCTCGACCTGCTGGGCGTCCAGCTCTTCCCGCCCGCCGCCGCGACCGCCGACGTCGACTTCTGGCTCTCCGCCCCCCAGCCCGACACCGTGACGCTGCGGGCCGGCGTCGAAGTGGCCACCGTACGCAGCGAGACGGAGGAGGCGGTGGTGTTCGGCACCGCCGTGGACCTGCCGATCGTGCCCAGCTCCCTGACGCGGCTGGTCACCGCGCCGGCCGGTGGCGAACAGACGGACCGCACGACCGCGCTCGGCGAGGGCCGGGACATCCCCTGCTTCCAGGCCGATCCGGCGCCCGGCGACGCGATGCTCTTCGGTCTGCCGACCGCCGTGCCGCGCTGCATCGTCGCTGTACGGCTCGACAGCCGTGTCGAGGGGGTCGGGGTCGACCCGCGCCAGCCGCCGCTCGTGTGGGAGGCCTGGGACGGCGCGAGGTGGGTCGTCTGCGAGACCGGTTCCGACACCACGGGAGGGCTCAACAGGCCCGGCGAGATCATCCTGTACGTACCGGCGGGGCACACGGCGTCGGTGGTCGCGGGCACGCGGGCCGGCTGGCTGCGCTGCCGTGTCACCGCCCCGGAGGCAGGCCAGCCCTTCTACTCCGAGTCGCCGACCGTCCGCGAGGCCGAGGTGTTCACCGTCGGCGGCACGGTGACGGTCGAGCACGCGGAAGCCGTGTACGACACCCTGCTGGGCGTCTCCGACGGCGTGGCGGGCCAGCGCTTCCGTCTTCCCCGGCCGCCGCTGCTGCTCGACGGCGAACCGCCGGTGGTGGAGGTCTCCTCCGCCGAGGGCTGGCAGACCTGGACGGCCGTGGAGCACTTCGGCGACTCGTCGCCGGGCGACCGGCACGTCGTCGTGGACGCCACCTCCGGCGAGTTCGCCTTCCCGCCCGCGCTGCGGGAGCCGGACGGCACCCTGCGCACGTACGGTGCGGTGCCCGACAAGGGCGCTCAGGTGCGGGTCCCGCGCCACCGCACGGGCGGCGGAGCCGCGGGCAACGTGGCACGCGGCGCGATCTCGGTCCTGCGCAGCTCCGTCCCGTACATCGCCCGCGTCGAGAACCGCGAGGCGGCGCGCGGCGGGGTCGACGGCGAGAGCGTGGAGAACGCCAAGGCGAGGGCCCCGCACGTGCTGCGGGTGCGGGACCGGGCCGTCACCGCGGAGGACTACGAGATCATCGCCCGCCAGGCGGCCCCCTCGGTGAAGCGCGTGCGCTGCCTGCCCGCGGTCGCGGGCGAGGGGGGCGCGGTACGGGTCCTGATCGTGCCGGACGCGGTCGCGGACGAGGGGGACGACCGGCTCCGGTTCGAGCAGCTGATCCCCTCCGGCCAGGTGCTCTCCGCGATCACCGAACGGCTGGACGAGCGACGGCTGGTCGGCACCCGTCTCGTGGTGGAACCGCCCGCGTACCAAGGCGTCACGGTGGTCGCCCGGCTGGTCGCCGACGCCCAGGACGTGGACCGGGTACGGGAGGCGGCGCTGGCCGCGCTGTTCCGCCACCTCAACCCGCTGCACGGCGGAACCGACGGCACCGGCTGGGCGTTCGGCCGGCCCGTCCAGTACGGAGAGGTCTTCGCCGTCCTCCAACGCGCGGCCCGGACCGCGCTGGTGGAGGAACTCCGGCTGTTCCCGGCCGACCCGGTCACCGGGCGCCGGGGCGCTCCCGCCGAGCGGATCGACGTCGCGCGGGGCGCCCTGGTCTTCTCCTACCAGCACCAGGTGGTGGTCACCGCCGGGGACCTGGGAGGCGCGTCGTGACCAGAGCCGCGGTCCCCGGACTCCCGAGCCGCCATCCGATCGGCGGCCTGCTCCCGGCCCTCTACGCGGACGACGACCTCGCGCAGCGGTTCACGGCGGGCCTGGACACGGTACTGGCCCCGGTGCTGTCCACCCTGGACAACCTCCCGGCGTACTTCGACCCGGCGCTCACGCCGCCGGACTTCCTGCGCTGGCTCTCCTCCTGGCTCGGCGTCGACCTGGACCCGGGCTGGCCCGAGGAGTTGAGCAGGACCGTCGTCGTACGGGCGATGGAACTGCACCGATGGCGCGGCACCCGCCACGGTCTCGCCGAACGCCTGCGGCTCTGCCTCGGGGTGGAGGCGGAGATCGTCGACGGCGGGGGAGCGGCCTGGTCGGCGACGCCGGGCTCGGAACTGCCCGGGGCACCGACGGGAGAACTGCTGGTACGGGTCTGGCCGCTGCGGACGGCGGCGGTGGACGCGCGGCAGGTGCTCGACGTCGTCAGGGCGTGCTGCCCGGCCCACCTCACCTGCCGGGTGGAGATACTCACGGGCCCACCGGGGCCGCCGGAAGACGGAGGCAGCTGACGTGATGCGCTCATGCCCGGACTGCGGGGCGGCGAACGGCGGGACGGACGACTTCTGCGGGAACTGCGGGGCGTACCTGGGCTGGTCACAGGAGCCGGAGGCGCCGCCGCCCGCGGAACAGGAACAGGAACAGGAACAGGAACAGGAACCGCCCCCGAGGGCGAACCCGGCACGGACGACGGCGCCGACGGAACCGCCGCCGGCCCCACCAGCAACTCCCCCCGTAACTCCACCGGAACCGGCAACTCCACCGGAACTGGTAGGAGCGGTGCAACCGGCGAAACCGGTGGCGCGGCGGCCGACGGTACGACCTGCCGCGAGGGACGAGCCGCAGGAAGGCCCGCCCTGCCCGTCCTGCGGGACACCGAACGCCCCGGAGCGCCGCTTCTGCCGTCGCTGCGCGGCGCGGCTCCAGGCGGCCGAGCCGGTGGCGGCGCTGCCGTGGTGGCGCACGGTGTGGCCGTTCCGCCGCAGAGTGAGGGGAGGGGGCTCGGGCCGATGGCTGCGCCGCACGGTACTGACCGTCCTCCTACTGTCGCTGGTGGCGGCGGGCTTCCTCCTCCTGCCGGCGGGACGTTTCGTCTACGAGGACGTGAGGGACAAGCTCGGCAAGGCGTCGCCGATCAGCCCGGTGTCCGTGGCGGCCGGTACCGAGGTGCCGCGCCATCAGCCGGCCCTGGTCACGGACGGTCTGAGCAACACGTACTGGGGGACGCCGGAGGTCGGCGATTCGGTGTCGTTCACGTTCCGCCGGCCGTTCCGGCTGGTGGACGTCGTGGTGCACACCGGGGTCTCCAAGAAGGCGGAGGACTTCCGCGGGCAGGCCCGGCCGGTGCGCATGGACCTCGTGGTGACGGCGGAGGACGGAACCGTACGCACGAAGGCGCTCACCCTGGCCGACAAACCGGGCCCGCAGACGATCCAGACGGGCTACAGCGACGTGGTGTCCGTGCGGCTGGTGATCCGTGAGGCGGCGGGCCTGACGCCGGGCCGTCATGTGGCGCTGGCGGAGGTCGAGTTCTTCAGGAGGAGCTGAGAGTGCCCTCGCGGCCGGTCGACTCTGCCCTCGTGTACCTGGCGTCGGCGCGGTCGCCCGGCGTATGCAGGACGAGGACGTAGGTAGGACGTACGTAGGACGTACGGCTCCGATTCTCCGACGAAGGAAGCGCCTGTGCAGGACCACGCGAAGGTCAGGTCGAACGCCACCGAGGACACCCGGGCGACGGTCCGCAGACCGGTGTCCGCGCCACCGGCGCAGGCCTCGGGGCTCCTCGCGCTGCAGGCCACGGTGGGGAACGCGGCGGTCGTGCAGCGGATCCGGGAGACGCACCGGCACGGGGCGGGGTGCGGCCACGAGGCGGAGGAGGCGCCGGTTCAGCGCTCGGCGGTCCACGACGTGCTGCGGGCCAACGGCAGGCCGCTGGACGGCAGTACGCGGGCGGACATGGAGAGCCGGCTGGGCGCCGACTTCTCCGACGTCCGCATCCACGACGACAGCGCGGCGAAGGCATCGGCGGCCGAGGTGGGCGCTCGCGCGTACACGAGCGGGAACCACGTGGTGATCGGGGAGGGCGGAGCCGACAGGCACACGCTGGCCCATGAACTCACCCACGTGATCCAGCAACGCCAGGGCCCGGTGGCGGGCACGGACAACGGTGCCGGTCTGAGGGTCTCCGACCCGTCGGACCGCTTCGAGCGGGAGGCGGAGAGCAACGCGCGCCGGGCCATGAGCGGAGCGGCGCCGAAGACCGAACACGCGGAGGCGGCGGGTCGAGCGGACCAGGGGACCGTCCAGCAGTCGATCCAGCGCTGGGCCGCGCAGGCCGACCAGAACCAGCAGCACATGACGGTCTCGGCGAACGGCGTCTTCGCCGTCCCGAGCGACGACGCCTCGTCGATCTGGATCCGTGTCAGCGCCCCCTCCGGCTCCTTCTCCCCGGCCCTGCGGGCGACGAGCACGGCACAGCAGGCCCTCTTCGGCGGCACGGAGATGTACCAGGAGTACGAACTGGCGCGGAACATCCTGGACGACTGCCTCCACACGGCGGAGGAGATCATGCACAACGCCGTGGGAGAACTGGCCGACGGGGCGAACAGCAACGTACGCACGAGCGCCGGGCTCAAGGCCTTCGGCATGTCGGACGAGCAGAACCGCGAACGGGCGGGCGACTTCCAGGGCGCGACGGACCGCGATGCCAGCCCGGTGGTCGGCCAGTCCTACCTCATGCTCGCCATGAACCCGGGGGAGCAGATCATGTCGCAGTACCACGCGGCCGCGGTGGTGGGCATGGACGGCCAGGACACGGTGACGATGGAAGCCTTCGCCGGCAGCGGCCAGCAGGCCGCGAACCCGATGACGTACACGATCGGCACGGTGGCCTCCTTCCACGACTACTGGACGGGCGCGTACTACACCCCGAACTACCCCGGGGTCACGATGAAGACGGTGGTCCTGGTCAAACGCGGCAAGGGCCGCCGAGTGGCCCCCGGCTCGGAACAACCGGCGAACCCCAACGTGGCGTAACACAGACCGCTGAGGGACCTCGAGCAGCCGGGCCAGGTGTGGAGGAAGAGGCGACGGTCCGCGTACGCCTCGGCGTACAACCATTCGATCGCCGCACGGGTCTGTCGGGTGTGGCGTTCTCCGCCGCACCCGCCCCGTCAGTCCCTCCGCGTGATCCGTCCCTCGAAGGAAGAGGAAGCGTGACCCACCGCACCTCCAGGCGCCGTCTGACCGCCACGGCCCTCGCCGTCACCACCGTCACGGCCGTCACCGGCACGCTCCTCGCGGCACCGACGGCGCTGGCGTCCCCCGCCGCGCTCCCGCCCGCCGCCGTGCAGCAGTCCGCCGCCGACGTGGTCGCCCCGTTTCCCCTGGACGCGACGGTCGTCAGCGCCGGTCCCACCGGCTATCTCACGCACGTCTGGCCGTCGTCCCACACCTGGACGCGGTACGCCGACGGCGCAGTCACCGAGCTGCCGACGAACGACTCGACGAACTATTCGGGGGCCGCCGAGAGCGACATCGTCGTGGCGACCGAGGGAACCCGCCATCTCGTTCGCGACATGGCGAAGGGCGGCGATCCGGTCGTCATCGACAGCCCTTACACCCTCCTCCGCGCCAACGGTTCGACGCTCGTGATGCGCGACAAGGCCACCAAGGAGCTCCACCTCGTCAGCAGGGCACCGGGCGGCGAGGTCGTCGACCGCAAGGTGACCGGTCTCACCCCGACGGAGTACACCACCGTCTTCCCCACCGCGCCGGGCACGCTCGCCGTCCAGACGTTGACACACAACCCGCTCACCTACCGCCTCGCCCTGGTCGACGTCGCCACGGCCACCGTCGTCGAGACGTACGCCCTCCCCGACTACGCCCGCAGCGTGCAGGTCTCGCCGGATCACCTCGTCTGGTCGGTCGACCACGGCAGGTCCGAGCTGGTGGACCGGAAGACCCAGAAGAAGCAGTCCCTCCCGTACACCGGGCAGCTCGCCCTGGGCGGCGACTGGCTGGCGATCACGGGCACCACCAAGCTCGACGGCGTCACGTACCCCGACAAGCCGGTCCTCCTCCGATCGCTCAAGGACGGCCGTACGGTCCCGCTGCTCGACTACGCGGACGGTGTGACACCGACTCCCGACGGCTCACTGCTCGTGGGCGGCGGCACGTTCGCGAAGGGCCTGGGACTCTTCCGCCTCTCCTTGGACGCGAAGGGCACTCCGGTGGCGGCCATGGTCGGGGACAGCGACCAGCGCCTGGAGCTCACTCTGGAGTCGCTGTCCGTACCGAGCGTGTACCGCTTCCCCGGCTACGGCGACGGCGCCGCGGAGCTGGTGACCTACGCGCCCAACCACGGCTCGGCGAGCGTGAGCATGGAGGTGACCCACACCGCCACCGGCCGTAAGGGGATCGTCTACGACCACATGTACGAGTGGGTCCATTGGAAGGGAGACCTTGCCAATGTGCTCCGCGCCTACAACGGCGACTACACCTGGAAGCTGACCGCGAAGTCGAAGTACGGCGTCGGTCCGGACGTCGTCAGGACCGGCACCCTCACCGTGGACCGCGGCACCGCGCCGCGCGACTTCACCGACAACGAATCGCCCGACGTGCTCGTCCGTGACAGCGCCGGCAAGCTCGCCGCGTACGACGTCCGCCAGCTGCGGGGCATGGTCGACACCGGTTGCCACGAGGAGTTCTGCGACCCGGTCGTCCGCACGCCGGACGCGGACGTCCTCGGCACCGGCTGGAACACGTACACCCTGATGGCGTCCCCGGGGAACCTGGCAGGCACGGTCGCGCACGACGTGGTCGGCCGCGACCGTGACGGCGTGCTCTGGCTGCACCAGAGCGACAAGCAGAAGCTCCTGCCCCGCATGAGGATCGGCGGCGGCTGGAACATCTACAACAAGCTCGTCGGCGGTTCCGACCTCAACGGCGACGGCCGTGGTGACCTCCTCGCCACCGACACCGCCGGCACCCTCTGGCTCTACACCTCCACCGGCAACGCCAAGTCCCCCTTCAACGCCCGCAAGAAGATCGGCGGCGGCTGGGGCGTCTACAACCTCCTCACCGCCCCCGGCGACATCGCCGGAGCCCCCGGCGGCGACCTCCTGGCGAGGGACACGTCCGGCACGCTCTGGCTCTACCTGGGCAAGGGCGACGGCACCTTCACCGCGCGCCGCAAGATCGGCGGCGGCTGGCAGAAGTACACCCACATAGCCCCGGCCGGCACGGACCTCTCGGGCAGGGCCGACCTCTACGCAATCGGCCCCTCCGGCTCGGCCCAGTACAGCTCCACAGGCGACCCCACCCGCCCCTTCGCCCGGGCCTACGCACTACCCCTGCGCAGCGACTCCACGTTCAAGACCGTCTTCTAGGGACAACCCCAAGGAGCCGGACCCAGGAAGGCTGGGTCCGGCTCCGCTCCCGTCGGGGCCTGCGCTCGCGGCGCCCAGCGAAACTGCAGGCAGTCGAGCGCGACACGGGACACGGAGCTGGTGGCCGGACACCCGGATCACCGCGTGCTGCCCCGTGGCGAGCGGACCTCAACTCTCCGTCGGTACGCGCCTGATCAGTGAGACATGACATAGGCCGCCTCCGAGCGGCACACACCTGCACAACGCAAAAGACCCCGTCCTCAGCGTCAACGCTGGTGGCGGGGTCTTTGGGCACTTCCTGCGAAGTGCCCCCGGCAGGATTCGAACCTGCGCACACGGCTCCGGAGGCCGTTGCTCTATCCCCTGAGCTACGGGGGCGTCCGCCGCGTTCAGCGGCGACGGGTAGAACCCTACCAGCATCCGAGCCATGCCTGTGAACAGGTATTTCCGTCGAGTCACCGACCCCGCGTTCCCCCTCACGGGTCGGAAGTGGGCAAAACCCGGACGCAGCCACTTCCGGCGACCTACTCTCGTTCGTGTGTCAGGCATGTCCGGTCGGGTGCTCGTTGTCGATGACAACCGGGTGATCCGGCAGTTGATCAGGGTCAATCTCGAGCTTGAGGGCTTCGAGGTCGTGACCGCGGCCGATGGTGCCGAGTGTCTGGATGTCGTGCATCAGGTCCGGCCTGATGTCGTCACCCTTGACGTCGTCATGCCCCGGTTGGACGGATTGCGTACCGCCGAGAGACTGCGGTCCGATCCGCGGACCAGCCATCTGCCCGTCGCCATCGTCAGCGGCTGCACGCAGCACGAGATGGACAGCGGCGTCGCCGTCGGTGTCGACGCGTTCCTCGCCAAGCCCTTCGAACCCGCCGAGCTCGTACGCGTCGTACGCCAGCTCATGCACCGCGACGGGCGGGAGCCCGGGCAGCGGCGTGGCGGACAGGAGGGGCCGTCGGGGGCCGACGGCAGACGCGACGACAGACATGGCGACAGGCCCGGCCACAGACCTGGCGACAGCGCTGGCGGCGGTGGCGGCGGACCCGACGCCGCCCATGACAGCCCGCCCGAAGGCCCCCGTGACGGCACCCACGACGGAAGGCGCGGGGTCGGGCACGCCGGTACGCGTCCCTAAGTGGGCCCGAGCCTCGCCGCGCCCACCCTGCCCCCGGTGACCGCATCGCGAAACCGGTTCGCGTTCCCACCCCCCTTCTCCCATACGCTTGTCCCGTGACCCCCGCGGACCTCTCCCTCACCGTGCTGCACGCCGTGCGCAGCGCGGTCGATGACGGTGCGCTCCACGTGGAGGTCCCCCGGCGCGTCGCCGTCGAGCGGCCCCGGCCCGGCGGGCGTGGGGACTACGCCAGCAACGTCGCCCTCACCCTCGCCCGCGCCGCCCAGCGCCCGCCCCTCGACGTCGCGGCGATCCTCCGTGAGCGGCTCCGCACCAGCCCCGGGATCGCCGCCGTCGACATCACCGGGCCCGGGTTCCTCAACTTCACCCTCCGCCGCGAAGCCCAACAGGACCTCGTGGGCGAGATCCTCCACCGCGGTCCCCGCTACGGGTGGCGCGAACCCACCGGCGACACCGCCCACCTCCGGCACCGCGCCGACGTCCGCGCCGCCGTCACCGCCGACGCCCTCCGGCGCATCCTCCACTCCCAGGGGTTCGCCGTACGGACCGAGTGCGACGGGCCCGCCCCCTCCGACTGGGCCCTCCTCGGTGTGGAGCCGGGGCGAGTGCGGGGAAGCAGCGGAGCGGAGGGCTCCCGCCTCGCCCCCCTTCCCGTGGCCCCCACCGCCCGTGAGCTCCACCACCGTCTCGGTGCCGACGCCGCCCGCTGGGGGCTCCTCGCCTCCGCCGCCCACGACCGGGCCCGGCTCGGCGACGAGCTGCTCCGCCAGCACGAGGACAATCCCCTCTTCCGCGTCCGGTACGCCCACTGCCGTACCCGCGCCCTCCTCCGTAACGCCGAGCAGCTCCAGTTCGGCAGCCGGATCGACCGGACCGACCGGAACGAGCAGCTTCAGTTCGACAGCCGGATCGACCGGAACGAGCAGCTCCAGTTCGACAGCCGGATCGACCGGACCGACCGAACCGACCGGACCGGCCGGCACGAGCAGTCCGATCGCCCCGACCGCCTCGGCCAGCCCGACCGCCTCGGCCAGCCCGACCCCCTCGGCCGCCCCGACCGTCCCCACCGGGCCGACCGGGCCGAGAGCCCTGACCGCCTGATCCGCGCCCTCGGCGACCATCCCTCCGTTCTCGCCTCCGCCGCCCGCCTCCGCGCCCCCGATCGGGTCGCTCGGCATCTCGAGGTCGTCGCCGACGCGCTGCTCGACTTCCAGCACACCGTCCTGCCCCTCGGCGACGAGAAACCCTCGGCCGCCCACCGATCCCGGCTCGCGCTCGCCGAAGCCGCCGGGGTGGTGCTCGCCGGTGGCCTCTCCTTGCTCGGTATCAGCGCACCCGACCAGATGTGAAAGATGCAGACATGAGCCGTTCCGCCCATCCCGCCGGGCCCCGTCACGCCGACGTCCTCCCCGAAGGGCACTACTCCGCCCCGCCCGCCGACCTCAACCGGCTCGACCCCAAGGTGTGGGCGCGGACCGTCGGCCGTAACGACGAGGGGCAGGCCACCGTCGGCGGCCTCAGCGTGACCGAGCTCGCCGAGGAGTTCGGGACCCCCGCCTACTTCCTCGACGAGGCCGACTTCCGCGCCCGCTGCCGCGCCTGGGCAGACGCCTTCGGCCAGGAGGCCGACGTCTTCTACGCCGGCAAGGCCTTCCTCTCGCGCGCCGTCGTGCGCTGGCTCAAGGAAGAGGGGCTCAACCTCGACGTCTGCTCCGCCGGCGAGCTCAGCACCGCCCTCTCCGCCGGCATGCCTCCCGAGCGCATCGCGTACCACGGGAACAACAAGTCGCACGAAGAGATCCGGAGGGCCGTCGAGGTCGGTGTCGGGCGCATCGTCCTCGACTCCTTCCAGGAGATCGCCCGCGTCGCCCACATCGCCGAGTCGCTCGGCAAGCGGCAGCGCGTCCAGATCCGCGTCACCGTCGGCGTCGAGGCCCACACCCACGAGTTCATCGCCACCGCCCACGAGGACCAGAAGTTCGGTATCGCCCTCGCCGGGGGTCAGGCCGCCGAGGCCGTCCGGCGTGCGCTGAAGCTGGACGGTCTCGAGCTCATCGGGATCCACTCGCACATCGGCTCGCAGATCTTCGACATGGCCGGCTTCGAGGTGTCCGCCCGCCGCGTCGTCCAGCTCCTCGCCGAGGTACGCGACGAGCACGGCATCGAGCTCCCCGAGATCGACCTCGGCGGCGGCCTCGGCATCGCCTACACCTCCGACGACGACCCGCGCGAGCCCCACCACATCGCCAAGGCCCTCAACGAGATCGTCACCCGTGAGTGCGAGTCCGCCGGGCTCGCCACGCCCCGGATCTCCGTCGAGCCGGGCCGCGCCATCGTCGGACCCACCGCCTTCACCCTGTACGAGGTCGGCACCGTCAAGCCCCTCGAAGGCCTCCGGACGTACGTCTCGGTCGACGGCGGCATGTCCGACAACATCCGCACCGCGCTGTACGACGCCGAGTACAGCGTGGCGCTCGTGTCGCGGACGAGTGAGGCCGAGCCGATACTCAGCCGTGTCGTCGGCAAGCACTGTGAGAGTGGCGACATCGTCGTACGGGACGCGTTCCTGCCCGCCGACATCGCGCCCGGCGACCTGATCGCCGTGCCGGCCACCGGTGCGTACTGCCGCTCGATGGCCAGCAACTACAACCATGCCCTCCGCCCGCCCGTCGTCGCGGTCCGCGACGGCGAGGCGCGCGTGATCGTCCGGCGTGAGACGGAGGAAGATCTCCTGCGTCTCGATGTCGGCTGATGAAATAGACGTCTCAGGATCCGGACGAGGGACAGAAACCCTCGTCCGGTGAGTGAGACTGGTCCAACCGTAGAGATACGAAGTAGTACGAGAAACGAGGTCGGATGATGCGTACGCGTCCGCTGAAGGTGGCGCTGCTGGGCTGTGGTGTGGTCGGCTCAGAGGTGGCGCGCATCATGACGACGCACGCCGACGACCTCGCCGCGCGCATCGGCGCCCCGGTCGAGCTCGCCGGCGTCGCGGTCCGCCGCCCGGACAAGGTCCGGGAGGGCATCCCCGCCGAACTGATCACCACCGACGCCACCGCCCTGGTCAAACGGGGCGACATCGACGTCGTCGTCGAGGTCATCGGCGGTGTCGAGCCGGCCCGCACCCTCATCACCACCGCCTTCGAGCACGGCGCCTCCGTCGTCTCGGCCAACAAGGCGCTCCTCGCGCAGGACGGCACGACGCTCTACGCCTCCGCCGACCAGCACGGGCAGGACCTGTACTACGAGGCCGCCGTCGCGGGCGCCATCCCGCTCATCCGGCCGCTGCGCGAGTCCCTCGCCGGCGACAAGATCAACCGTGTGATGGGCATCGTCAACGGGACGACGAACTTCATCCTCGACCGGATGGACACGAACGGCGCCGGGTACAGCGAGGCCCTCGACGAGGCCACCGCCCTCGGATACGCCGAGGCCGACCCGACCGCCGACGTCGAGGGCTTCGACGCCGCCGCCAAGGCCGCCATCCTCGCCGGCATCGCCTTCCACACCCGCGTACGCCTCGACGACGTCTACCGCGAGGGCATGACCGAGGTCACCGCCGCCGACTTCGCCTCCGCCAAGCAGATGGGCTGCACCATCAAGCTGCTCGCGATCTGCGAGCGGGCCGCCGACGGCGCGTCCGTCACCGCGCGCGTGCACCCCGCGATGATCCCGCTGAGCCACCCGCTCGCCTCCGTCCGCGAGGCCTACAACGCGGTCTTCGTCGAGGCCGAGGCCGCCGGCCGGCTCATGTTCTACGGCCCCGGCGCCGGCGGTTCTCCGACCGCCTCGGCCGTCCTCGGCGACCTGGTCGCCGTGTGCCGCAACAAGCTCAACGAGGCCACCGGCCCCGGCGAGTCCGCGTACACCCAGCTGCCCGTGAGCCCCATGGGCGACGTGGTGACGCGGTACCACATCAGCCTCGACGTGGCCGACAAGCCGGGCGTCCTCGCCCAGGTCGCGACGGTCTTCGCCGAGCACGGCGTATCGATCGATACGGTCCGCCAGCAAGGTCGACAGGACGGATTCGGCGAGGCCTCCCTCGTCGTCGTCACCCACCGCGCGCCCGACGCCGCCCTCTCCGGGACCGTCGAGGCGCTGCGCAAGCTCGACACCGTGCGCGGTGTCGCCAGCATCATGCGTGTTGAAGGGGAGTAAGGACCCATGACCAGCAAGGGCACCCACCAGTGGCGCGGCATCATCGAGGAGTACCGGGACCGCCTTCCGGTCACGGACACGACGCCGGTCGTCACGCTCCGTGAGGGCGGCACGCCGCTCGTCCCCGCTCAGGTCCTCTCCGAGCGCACGGGCTGCGAGGTGCACCTCAAGGTCGAGGGCGCCAACCCCACCGGGTCCTTCAAGGACCGCGGCATGACCATGGCCATCTCCAAGGCCAAGGAGGAGGGCGCGCAGGCCGTCATCTGCGCCTCCACCGGCAACACCTCGGCCTCCGCGGCGGCTTACGCCGTCCGCGCCGGGATGGTCTCCGCCGTCCTCGTGCCGCAGGGCAAGATCGCGCTCGGCAAGATGGGCCAGGCCCTCGTGCACGGCGCGAAGATCCTCCAGGTCGACGGCAACTTCGACGACTGTCTCACCCTGGCCCGCGCCCTCTCCGAGAACTACCCGGTGGCGCTGGTCAATTCGGTGAACCCGGTCCGTATCGAGGGTCAGAAGACCGCCGCGTTCGAGATCGTGGACATGCTGGGCGACGCCCCCGACATCCACGTCCTGCCCGTGGGCAACGCCGGCAACATCACGGCCTACTGGAAGGGGTACCGGGAGTACGCCGCCGACGGCCTCTCCACCCACCGCCCGCGCATGTGGGGCTTCCAGGCCTCCGGCTCCGCGCCGCTGGTGCGCGGTGAGGTCGTCAAGGACCCGTCGACCATCGCCACCGCGATCCGTATCGGCAACCCGGCCTCGTGGGACTACGCGATCGCCGCGCGGGACGAGTCGGGCGGCTTCATCGACGAGGTGACGGACCGTGAGATCCTGCGCGCCTACCGGCTGTTGGCCTCCCAGGAGGGCGTCTTCGTCGAGCCCGCCTCCGCCGCGTCCGTCGCCGGTCTGCTGAAGGCCGCCGAGCAGGGCAAGGTCGACCCGGGCCAGCGGATCGTCTGCACGGTCACCGGCAACGGCCTGAAGGACCCCGACTGGGCCGTCGCCGGCGCGCCGCAGCCGGTCACCGTCCCGGTCGACGCGGCCGCCGCCGCCGAGCGTCTCGGCCTCGCGTAACTCGCTCGGTTCGGGTAGATCCCTGACGAAAAGGGCCTCCCCGGGGAATCCCCGGGGAGGCATACCCGATCAGGAACGTACATAGGCGCACAGGAAGGCTTGCGACACGCATCGTGCGCCTCCTGTGCGCCCTATGTCGCCACAGAACCTTCCTTCGATAGGCTGTACCGAACCCGCCCCGTCGCATATGCGCGGTGTCGTTGCCGTTGTCGCCCCCGAGGCAGACACGGCCCCCGGGTTTCCTGCACTTCTCTTGAAATCCCGTTGTCGCAAGTCAAGGAGAGTCATCGAGCGATGGCCGGTCCCGCGTTCCGCGCCGCCGCCGTACGGGTGCGCGTTCCCGCCACCAGCGCCAACCTCGGCCCGGGCTTCGACGCCTTCGGCCTGTCGCTGGGTCTCTACGACGATGTCGTCGTCCGGGTCGCCGACTCCGGGCTGCACATCGACATCGCCGGTGAGGGCGCCGACACGCTCCCGCGCGACGAGAGCCACCTGCTCGTACGCTCCCTGCGTACCGCGTTCGACCTGCTCGGCGGGCAGCCGCGCGGCCTCGAGGTCGTCTGCGCCAACCGCATCCCGCACGGCCGCGGCCTCGGCTCCTCCTCGGCCGCCATCTGCGCCGGTATCGTCGCCGCCCGCGCCGTGACCATAGGCGGCGACACCCGCCTCGACGAGGCCGCACTCCTCGAACTGGCCACCGAGATCGAGGGTCACCCCGACAACGTCGCCGCCTGTCTGCTCGGCGGATTCACGCTCGCCTGGACCGAGTCCGGTGCCGCGCGAGCGATCAGGATGGATCCCTCCGATTCCATCGTTCCGGTGGTTTTCGTCCCCGGTAAGCCCGTACTGACCGAGACCGCCCGTGGTCTTCTGCCGCGCACCGTCCCGCACGTCGACGCCGCGGCCAACGCCGGTCGCGCCGCGCTCCTCGTGGAGGCGCTCACCCGCCGCCCCGAGCTGCTGCTCGCGGCCACCGAGGACCGGCTGCACCAGGAGTACCGGGCCCCCGCGATGCCGGAGAGCATCGCGCTGGTGAGCCGGCTGCGGGCGGACGGAGTCCCCGCGGTCATCTCCGGCGCGGGCCCCACGGTGCTCGCGCTGACGGAGAAGGGATCGGCCGACAAGGTCGCCCGGCTGGCGGGCGAGGGATGGGCCGCGAACCGGCTCGATCTCGACGTGTCCGGAGCGAGTGTTCTGCCGCTCGCGCCCTAGCGACACGTGATTGCCGGTGATGGAGAGGGGGAATGTTTGTTGGAGCCGGTAGTGTTAACCTCAAGTCTGCACCCGACGTTTTTGTGGCGCGGTGCGGAGTGTCCCCATCAGGGACCACCCATTCTTCCGGGAGCCTCCCCAACTGCCTGAGCAGCCTGCCTGAGCAGTTTCGAGCACGCTCCGGAACCGGCACGACACCCCTCGCTCTTTCCATGTGAGGGCCGAGCAGGGGGCCTCGGGCCGGACCCACAGCACGTCTTTTCTCTTCCGCCGTACCGGCGGGACCACCGCCCCGACCCGGTCCACAAGCCAGGACCGTCGTCGGACAGCACAACCGGTCGCCGAGCCAGATGGCCGACGTCCGCTCCAGGGAAGGACCCTTCGTGAGCGACACCACCGATCTGATGGGCGTGACTGCCGACAACCCCGTCGACACTTCCGCGCCCGCCGCAGGTGCTGCCACTGGCACCACCGCACGGCGCCGCCGCTCCGGCACCGGCCTCGAGGGCATGGTCCTGGCCGAGCTGCAGCAGGTCGCGTCCGGCCTCGGCATCAGGGGCACCGCGCGGATGCGCAAGAGCCAGCTGATCGAGGTCATCAAGGAGGCGCAGGCCGGTGGCGGCACGTCCGCCCCCGCCAAGGCCGCCGACACGGCTGAGACCAAGCCGAAGCGCCGCGCCACCTCCAAGGCCCGCGCGGCCGAGGGCGCCGCCGAGACCGCTGCCCCCAAGGCGGAGAAGGCCGAGAAGGCCGTCGCCCAGCAGCAGATCGACATCCCCGGGCAGCCCTCCCCCAAGGTCTCGGCCTCGCTCGACCAGGCCGACGACCAGCCGGCCGGCGAGCGCCGCCGCCGTCGCGCCACGGCCCCGGCCGGCAGCCCGGAGGGCGAGGTCAAGACCGAGTCCGCCCAGGCCGTGAAGACCGAGACCAAGGCCGAGACCCGGACGGACTCCCGAACCGAGTCCCGTACGGACGCCTCCGGCGAGGGCAAGGCCGAGAACGCCGTCGACACCGCCGAGGGCCGCGGCCGCCGTGACCGCGGCGAGCGGGGCGAGCGCGGGGAGCGCCGTGACCGCGGCGACCGTCAGCGCGACCGCCGCGACCGTGGTGGCAAGGGCGACGACCAGCAGGGCGGTGGCCAGGGCGGTCAGCGTCAGCAGCGTCAGGGCGGCCAGCAGCAGACCACCGGCCCGCAGGACGACTTCGACGACGAGGGCGGCCGTCGTGGCCGTCGCGGGCGCTACCGCGACCGTCGTGGCCGTCGTGGCCGTGAGGACTTCGCGACCACCGGCGAGCCGCAGGTCTCCGACGACGACGTCCTGATCCCCGTCGCGGGCATCCTGGACATCCTCGACAACTACGCGTTCATCCGGACCTCCGGCTACCTGCCCGGCCCGAACGACGTGTACGTCTCCCTCGCCCAGGTCCGCAAGAACGGCCTGCGCAAGGGTGACCACGTCACCGGCGCCGTGCGTCAGCCGAAGGAGGGCGAGCGCCGCGAGAAGTTCAACGCGCTGGTCCGTCTGGACTCCTCGAACGGCATGGCCGCCGACTCCGGCCGCGGCCGCCCGGAGTTCAACAAGCTGACCCCGCTCTACCCGCAGGACCGGCTCCGTCTGGAGACCGACCCGGGTGTGGTGACCACGCGGATCATCGACCTCGTGTCGCCGATCGGCAAGGGTCAGCGAGGCCTGATCGTGGCCCCGCCGAAGACCGGCAAGACCATGATCATGCAGGCGATCGCCAACGCGATCACCCACAACAACCCCGAGTGCCACCTGATGGTCGTCCTGGTCGACGAGCGTCCGGAAGAGGTCACCGACATGCAGCGGTCGGTCAAGGGCGAGGTCATCTCCTCGACCTTCGACCGCCCGGCCGAGGACCACACCACCGTCGCCGAGCTGGCCATCGAGCGCGCCAAGCGTCTCGTGGAGCTGGGTCACGACGTGGTCGTCCTGCTCGACTCGATCACCCGTCTGGGCCGTGCGTACAACCTCGCCGCCCCGGCTTCCGGCCGCATCCTGTCCGGTGGTGTCGACTCGACCGCGCTCTACCCGCCGAAGCGCTTCTTCGGTGCCGCGCGGAACATCGAGGACGGCGGCTCGCTGACCATCCTGGCCACCGCGCTCGTCGACACCGGCTCCCGCATGGACGAGGTGATCTTCGAGGAGTTCAAGGGCACCGGCAACATGGAGCTCAAGCTCGACCGGAAGCTCGCCGACAAGCGCATCTTCCCGGCCGTCGACGTCGACGCCTCGGGTACGCGTAAGGAAGAGATCCTGCTCGGCAGCGACGAGCTCGCGGTCACCTGGAAGCTGCGTCGCGTGCTCCACGCGCTCGACCAGCAGCAGGCGATCGAGCTGCTGCTCGACAAGCTCAAGCAGACGAAGTCGAACGGCGAGTTCCTGCTCCAGATCCAGAAGACGACTCCTGGCGGGAACAACGACTGAGAGTCCGAAGCCCCGGTCGCGCGTCGCGATCGGGGCGAGACCTCGGTCACACGGCGGGGGCCGGCCTTCGGGCCGTGACCCCGCCGTGACCTGGACGAACACCGCGCCCACCGTGCCTCGCACGGTGGGCGCGGTGCGTTGCGGTCCGTCGCTCTGCGAAACCCCACAGGTTCCTGTGCAACCCTTTTGGGCGCTTCGTCGTCACACAAGGTGAACCTAGGACCTGAGGTATGAGATGAGTGAGCAGAGCAAGGGCGGCCGAATACGGGCCGGCGGCCGCCGCCGCAAGGCGCCCAGCAAGGGCCGCCGCGCGGTGACCGTCGCCGCCTGGGGCACCGCCGCGCTCGTCGTGGTCGGAGGCTCCGGGCTCGGGTACGTCTACTTCAAGCTCGACGGCAACCTCAAGAGCGTCGACATCAACGCCCAACTGGGCACCGACCGCCCCGAGAACGTCGACAACGGATCGATGGACATCCTGGTCCTCGGCTCCGACTCCCGCTCCGGCGACAACGGCGCCTACGGCAAGGACGAGGGCGGAGCCCGCTCCGACACCGCGCTGGTCGTCCACGTCTACGAGGGCCACAAGAAGGCCAGTGTCGTCTCCGTCCCCCGCGACACCCTCGTCGAACGCCCCGCCTGCACCGACGAACGGGGCACCGCCGTCCCCGGCGAGCGGCGGGCCATGTTCAACACCGCGTACGAGGTCGGCGGCCCGGCGTGCGCCGTGAAGACCGTCGAGTCGATGTCCGGCATCCGCATGGACCACTACATCGAGGTCGACTTCACCGGCTTCAAGAAGCTGATCGACAAGCTCGGCGGGGTCGAGATCACCACGACGAAGGCCATCAAGGACTCCAAGAGCCACCTCGACCTCGCGCCGGGTCCGCACACCCTCGACGGCGAGCAGTCCCTCGGGCTGGTCCGCACCCGCAAGAGCGTCGGCGACGGCAGCGACCTCGGCCGCATCCAGCTCCAGCAGGCCTTCATGAAGGCCTTCATCGACCAGGTGAAGGACGTCGGCGTCTTCTCCGACCCGAAGAAGCTCCTGGACGTCGCCGACACCGCCACCAAGGCCATCACCCCCGACTCGGAGCTCGACTCCGTCAACGAGCTGATGGGCTTCGCCAAGGGGCTCTCCGGGCTCGGCGCCGAGGACGTCCACATGGTCACGATGCCGGTCGAGTACGACCCCGCCGACCCGAACCGGGTCATACCCCTGGAAGCACAGGGCAGGCAGGTCTGGCAGGCGCTCGGGAACGACCGGCCCATCCCCGCCTCCGCGACCCGGGACACGGCCACGGGCAAGGCCGACGGCGTCGTGAAGTAGCCCCGCGACCGCCCAGGAATAGATTCACCAGGGACCCGGTTTTGGGAGATACGGCCGGTCCTGGCAGACTGGTACGTCGGTCCCGGTTCACGCAGGTGCAATCCGCACGGCGACCCGGAGCCCTCCCGAAACTAGGAGACACCTTGAAGCGCGAGATCCACCCCGAGTACGTCGAGACCCAGGTCAGCTGCACCTGTGGCGCGTCGTTCACCACCCGTAGCACCCTGACCGACGGCAACATCCGTGCCGAGGTCTGCTCCGAGTGCCACCCGTTCTACACGGGCAAGCAGAAGATCCTCGACACCGGCGGCCGCGTCGCCCGCTTCGAGGCCCGCTTCGGCAAGGCTGCGGCCAAGAAGTAGCACGTCACTGCGCCGGTCCTTGGTCGCTCCCGCTGGGAGTACCGGACCGGCGCTTTGCCGTCCCCGCAGCCCGTACGTACGAAAACCAGGAGCCCCCGATGTTCGAGGCGGTCGAGGAACTGATCGGCGAGCACGCCGATCTCGAGAAGAAGCTCGCTGACCCTTCGGTCCACACGGACCAGGCCAACGCGCGCAAGCTGAACAAGCGTTACGCCGAGCTGACCCCGATCGTCGCCGTCTACCGTTCCTGGAAGCAGAACGGTGACGACATCCAGACCGCCCGCGAGCTGATGCACGACGAGCCCGACTTCGCGGCCGAGGTCAAGGAGCTGGAGAAGCAGCGCGAGGAGCTGACCGACAGGCTGCGGCTGCTGCTCGTCCCGCGCGACCCCAGCGACGACAAGGACGTCATCCTGGAGATCAAGGCGGGCGCGGGCGGCGACGAGTCCGCCCTGTTCGCCGGCGATCTGCTGCGGATGTACCTGCGCTACGCCGAGCGCGTCGGCTGGAAGACCGAGATCATCGACGCCACCGAGTCCGAGCTCGGCGGCTACAAGGACGTCCAGGTCGCCGTGAAGACCAAGGGCGGCAACGGCGCGACCGAGCCCGGCCAGGGCGTCTGGGCGCGGCTGAAGTACGAGGGCGGGGTGCACCGCGTGCAGCGCGTGCCCGCCACCGAGTCGGCCGGCCGGATCCACACCTCCGCCGCGGGCGTCCTCGTGACCCCCGAGGCCGAGGAGATCGACGTCGAGATCCACGCCAACGACCTGCGCATCGACGTGTACCGCTCCTCCGGCCCCGGCGGGCAGTCCGTCAACACCACCGACTCCGCGGTCCGCATCACCCACCTGCCGACCGGCATCGTCGCCTCCTGCCAGAACGAGAAGAGCCAGCTCCAGAACAAGGAGCAGGCCATGCGTATCCTGCGGTCCCGGCTGCTCGCCGCGGCGCAGGAGGAGGCCGAGTCGAAGGCCGCCGACGCCCGTCGCAGCCAGGTCCGCACCGTCGACCGGTCCGAGAAGATCCGTACGTACAACTTCCCGGAAAACCGGATCTCGGACCACCGCGTCGGCTTCAAGGCGTACAACTTGGACCAGGTGCTCGACGGCGACCTGGACGCGATGATCCAGGCCTGCGTCGACGCCGACTCTGCGGCCAAGCTCGCGGCAGCGTAGGACTCTTGTCAGCCCCACCCGCACCACGGAGGACCAGCGTGAACCTGCTGCTTGCCGAGGTGGCCCAGGCCACCCAGCGGCTGGCCGACGCCGGCGTTCCCTCACCGCGTTTCGACGCGGAGGAGCTCGCCGCGTTCGTGCACGGCGTCAAGCGGGGGGAGCTGCACAACGTCAAGGACGCGGACTTCGACGCCCGCTACTGGGAGACGGTGGCCCGCCGGGAGGCGCGCGAGCCGCTCCAGCACATCACCGGCCGGGCGTTCTTCCGCTATCTGGAGCTCCAGGTCGGGCCGGGCGTCTTCGTGCCCCGGCCCGAGACGGAGTCCGTGGTCGGCTGGGCCATAGACGCCGTACGGGCCATGGACGTCGTCGAGCCGCTGATCGTCGACCTGTGCACGGGTTCGGGCGCGATCGCGCTCGCGATGGCGCAGGAGGTGCCGCGCTCGCGCGTGCACGCCGTGGAGCTCTCCGACGACGCGCTGGTGTGGACCCGGAAGAACGCGGAGAGCTCGCGCGTCACGGTCCACCAGGGCGACGCGTTGTCCGCGCTGCCGGAGCTCGACGGCCAGGTCGACCTGGTCATCTCCAACCCGCCCTACATCCCGCTCACCGAGTGGGAGTACGTGGCGCCCGAGGCGCGTGACCACGACCCGGAGATGGCGTTGTTCTCCGGCGAGGACGGCCTCGACACGATCCGCGGGATCGAGCGCACCGCGCACCGCCTGCTGCGCCCGGGGGGTCTCGTCGTGATCGAGCACGCGGACACCCAGGGCGGCCAGGTGCCGTGGATCTTCAACGAGGAGGCCGGCTGGGCGGATGCCGCCGACCACCCGGACCTGAACAACCGCCCGCGCTTCGCGACCGCCCGCAAGGCCATGCCGTGATCCGCGCTGTCATGACCACGCTTGTGTATGAGGAGGCCCGCTAAATGGCTCGGCGATACGACTGCAACGAGGCGACGGACCGAGTGACGGGTCTGCGCGAGGCCGCGTCCGCCGTGCGCCGCGGCGAGCTGGTCGTGCTGCCCACCGACACCGTGTACGGGATCGGCGCGGACGCCTTCAGCTCGGAGGCGGTCGCGGACCTGCTGGACGCCAAGGGCCGGGGCCGTAACATGCCCACGCCCGTCCTCATCGGCTCCCCGAACACGCTGCACGGGCTCGTCACGGACTTCTCCGAGCAGGCGTGGGAGCTCGTCGACGCCTTCTGGCCGGGCGCGCTCACCCTCGTCGCGAAGCACCAGCCGTCGCTCCAGTGGGACCTGGGCGACACCCGGGGCACCGTCGCCATCCGGATGCCGCTGCACCCGGTCGCCATCGAGCTGCTGACCGAGGTCGGCCCGATGGCCGTCTCCTCGGCGAACCTCACGGGACACCCGTCGCCGGAGGACTGCGACGCGGCGCAGGGCATGCTCGGCGACTCCGTCTCCGTGTACCTCGACGGGGGTCCGACCCCGGGGATCGTCCCGTCCTCGATCGTGGACGTCACGGGCAAGGTGCCGGTCCTGCTGCGCCAGGGCGCGCTCTCCCCGGAGGAGCTCCGCAAGGTCGTACCCGACCTCGAGGTGGCCAATTGACCGCCCCTGAGGGGCGTGGCATAGCGGGGCACGAGAGCACTTCCTTCCGCATCCTCCACGTCAGCACCGGCAACGTCTGCCGCTCGCCGATCACCGAGCGGCTGACCCGGCATGCCCTGTGCGACCGCCTGGGCGACCCCCGGGGCGGCGGTCTGATCGTGGAGAGCGCGGGCACGTGGGGCCACGAGGGCGCCCCGATGGAGGCCAACGCGGAGCTGGTCCTCGCCGACTTCGGCGCGGACGCCAGCGGCTTCGTGGGCCGCGAGCTCCTCGACGAGCACGTCATCCGCGCGGACCTGGTCCTGACGGCGACCCGCGACCACCGTGCGCAGGTCATCTCGATGGGCCACTCGGCGGGGCTGCGCACCTTCACGCTGAAGGAGTTCACCCGCCTCGTCCGCGCCATAGACCCCGCGACCCTGCCGGACCCCCTGGACGAGGGCATGGTCGAACGCGCGCGTGCGCTGGTACGTGCGGCGGCGGCTCTACGCGGGTGGCTCCTGGCCCCGAGCGCGGAGGCGGACGAGGTCAACGACCCGTACGGCGCCCCGATCACGTTCTTCCGCTCGATCGGCGAGGAGATCAACACGGCACTCGACCCCGTGGTGACGGCGCTGACGGGGGTGTCCGCGCGCCGTTGAGGTGCGAGGTTGCGGCGCGGCCACGACCGTCGGCCGGAGGCCGGCGCAGCGGCGCGATGCCTGAGAGGCCCCCGGGGGCCGAGCAGTGCGAGGGGCGCGTCGGGAGCGGGGCTCGGCACGGCACTCGACCCCCATGGTGACGGCGCTGACGGGGGTGTCCGCGCGCCGTTGAGGGCGCTGGCCTCGGGTGTCCGCGCGGCGTTGACGGATCTGGCCGGGGTGTCCGCGCGCCGGCGAGGGTGCCTTACGGCCGCCGGTTCGGGGGGTCGTAGGGCCAGACGGCTCAGAACCAGGTGAACATCGGGCACAGCGGCCTCCACGCGCCTACATTGGAGCTGAAGGCCAGCCCACGCGCCGCCTGGAGCCAGAGATGCCGGTCACCGCTCCACCAGAAGAGGATCTCGACGTCCTGCGCCGGCAGGACCCTGAGATCGCCGACGTGCTGCTCGGAGAGGCGCGCAGGCAGGCCGACAGTCTGCAGCTGATCGCCGCCGAGAACTTCACCTCGCCCGCCGTCCTCGCCGCCCTCGGCTCCCCGCTCGCCAACAAGTACGCCGAGGGGTACCCCGGCGCCCGCCATCACGGCGGCTGCGAGTTCGCCGACGCCGCCGAGCGGATCGCCGTCGAGCGGGCCACCGCGCTCTTCGGAGCCGAGCACGCGAACGTGCAGTCCCACTCGGGCTCCTCGGCCGTCCTGGCGGCCTACGCGGCCCTCCTGAGGCCCGGGGACACCGTCCTGGCCATGGGCCTCGCCCACGGCGGCCACCTCACGCACGGCTCGCCCGCCAACTTCTCCGGCCGCTGGTTCGACTTCGTCCCGTACGGCGTCGACGCCGAGACCGGGCTCGTCGACTACGAGCAGGTCGCCGCCCTCGCCCGCCACCACCGCCCCAAGGCGATCGTCTGCGGCTCCATCTCCTACCCGCGCCACATCGACTACGCGATCTTCCGCGAGATCGCCGACGAGGTCGGCGCCTATCTCATCGCCGACGCCGCCCACCCCATCGGCCTCGTCGCCGGGGGAGCGGCCCCCAGCCCCGTCCCGTACGCCGATGTGGTCTGCGCCACCACCCACAAGGTCCTCCGGGGCCCCCGCGGCGGGATGATCCTCTGCGGCGCCGAACTCGCCGACCGCGTCGACCGGGCAGTCTTCCCGTTCAGCCAGGGCGGCGCGCAGATGCACACCATCGCCGCCAAGGCCGTCGCCTTCGGCGAGGCGTCGACCCCCGCCTTCACCACGTACGCGCATCAGGTCGTCGCGCACGCCCGGGTCCTCGCCGACGCGCTCTCCGCGGAGGGCTTCGCGCTCACCACCGGCGGCACCGACACCCACCTCATCACCGTCGACCCCGCGCCCCTCGGCGTCGACGGCCGCACCGCGCGCTCGCGCCTCGCCGCCGCCGGGATGGTCCTCGACACCTGTGCCCTTCCGTACGGCGACGGACGTGGCATTCGTCTCGGAACCGCCGCCCTCACCACCCAGGGGATGGGCTCCCGGGAGATGGCCCGGATCGCCGCGTTGTTCACGATCGCGCTACGGGACGAACCGGAGGAGACGGCCCGGGTACGCGCGGAAGTACGGGAGCTGGCCGGGCGATTTCCCCCGTATGGCAGGTGATCGGGCGCCGAGCGCAACCATCCGGCGGGGCCGGATGTCCTCAAGCACATGGACAGCACGGCTAGGGTGTGGGGCTGAGATGGCCAGCGATTCCTGTGGGGCAGCCCGTGCGTGATTACCTGCTGACGCTCTGTGTCACGGCTGCGGTGACCTATCTGCTCACCGGTCCGGTGCGGAAGTTCGCCATCGCGACCGGGGCGATGCCGGAGATCCGTGCCCGAGACGTACACCGAGAACCGACTCCGCGGCTCGGTGGCATCGCCATGTTCTTCGGGCTGTGCACCGGTCTGCTCGTCGCCGACCACCTGCAGAACCTCAACAGCGTCTTCGAGCTCTCCAACGAGCCGCGCGCGCTGCTCTCCGGTGCCGCGCTGATCTGGCTGATCGGTGTCCTCGACGACAAGTTCGAGCTGGACGCGCTGATCAAGCTCGGCGCGCAGATGATCTCCGCCGGTGTGATGGTGATGCAGGGTCTGACGATCCTGTGGCTGCCGATCCCCGGTGTCGGGACGGTCGCGCTGACCAAGGGGCAGGGCACGCTGCTGACCGTGGCCCTGGTGGTCCTGACCATCAACGCGGTGAACTTCGTCGACGGCCTCGACGGACTGGCCGCCGGCATGGTCTGCATCGCCGCCGCGGCCTTCTTCCTGTACGGGTACCGCCTCTGGTACGGCTACACGATCGAGGCCGCCGCTCCCGCGACGCTCTTCGCCGCGATCCTCATGGGCATGTGCCTGGGCTTCCTGCCGCACAACATGCATCCGGCCAGGATCTTCATGGGCGACTCGGGCTCGATGCTGATCGGTCTGATCCTGGCCGCCTCGGCGATCTCGATCACCGGCCAGGTCGACCCGGACGTCCTGAAGCTCTTCGAGGGCTCGACCCGTGAGGCCACCCACGCCGCCCTGCCGGTCTTCATCCCGCTCGTCCTGCCGCTGACGATCATCGCGATCCCCATGGCCGACCTCGTCCTGGCCATCGTGCGCCGTACCTGGAACGGTCAGTCGCCGTTCGCCGCCGACCGCGGGCATCTGCACCACCGGCTCCTGGAGATCGGACACTCGCACAGCCGGGCCGTCCTGATCATGTACTTCTGGTCGGCGCTGATCGCCTTCGGGACGCTCGCGTACTCGGTGCACTCGACGTCGATGTGGATCGTCCTCGTGGTGGTCTTCCTGAGCGCGATCGGTCTGGTGCTGCTCCTGCTGCCGCGCTTCACGCCGCGCACCCCGCGCTGGGCCGAGTCCTTCGTGCCGCCGCGCTACCGGCGGCGCAGGGCCGGGCGGTCCGCGGCCCGGGCGGACGCCGGTCCGGATGCCGTCGCGGTCGCCACAGCCGTCGGAGAGCCCGCGGAGGAGCGCGTTCCGGTGCCGGCGGGGGTCAACGGCGCCACCGCCATCGGCCACCGTTCGCGCTTCACCGACCGGCGGAAGGCCGGAACGCCGAGTTGACGAATGTCATATTCGGCCGCACTACCAGACAAAACCACCCCGTGTCCTGCACACACGCGCGCGGTAACTCTCATGTGTGACAGTCAGCACACCGTGAGGGTAAAGACCTATTCAAATAGTTTGTGATACCGTTCACGAGACCCGGCGACAGAGCCGAAAGACCGTAGTGCGACGGTCCGTTGGCCCCGAGACACACCTCGGACCGGGCTTACGCTCGTCCCTGACGACACCATCGCCCCCACCAGCAACAGCGGAGACACCGCCATGCCGTCCAACGACGCACGCATCCTTCTGTCAGCTGCCATTCCGACTGCTGCCACCGGCGCGATCGCCGCGGTCATCAGTGGCGTGGTCGCCGGCGGCAAGGGCGCGATCGGCGCTGTCATCGGCTGCGCGGTCGTGATCGCCTTCATGGGGATCGGGCTCGTGGTGCTCCAGCGGACGGCCAAGTCGTACCCGCACCTGTTCCAGGCGATGGGTCTCCTGCTCTACACCACCCAGCTGCTGCTTCTCTTCGTCCTGATGCTGTTGCTGAAGAACACGACGTTCTTCGACTTCAAGGCCTTCGCCTTCACCCTGCTCGCGTCGACCCTCGTCTGGATCGCCGCGCAGGCACGCGCTTACATGAAGGCCAAGATCATGTACATCGACGACCCCAAGAAGCCGGGGTCGTCGACGTGAGGGGTAGGGCCGGGATAAAGGCGCATTCGGCTTCCTGCTATCGTCCGGTGCCAACTGCGGCACTGCGGGCGCGGGCATCCGAGCTGACGCCTGTCCCAGCGCGAGGCTCGAAGCCGAACCGCCGCCCCCTTATCCGTAAGACCAGTCCAGTGCCGACCCGCGGCTGCGTGCCGCGCCGACACAACGAGGTTGCCGTACCTATGCGCCACGCTGAAGGAGCCCGCGGTGAGTGCTGACCAGACGCTTGCCTTCGACCCGGATTGCCACATCTTCAGTGGATGCGGCTTCCCGGCGCCGGGCCTGCACACGTTCATGTACGAGCCCATCACCACGGTGGGAGGCATCGACATCACCAAGCCGATGCTGCTCGCCCTCCTGGGCTCCATCGTGGTCGTCGGGTTCTTCTGGGCCGCCTTCAACAAGCCCAAGCTGATCCCCGGCAAGATGCAGATGGTCGGCGAGGCCGGTTACGACTTCGTCCGCCGCGGCATCGTCTACGAGATCATCGGCAAGAAGGACGGCGAGAAGTACGTCCCCTTCATGGTGTCGCTGTTCTTCTTCGTCTGGATCATGAACCTCTGGTCGATCATTCCGCTCGCCCAGTTCCCGGTCACCTCGCTGATCGCCTTCCCGGCCGGTCTCGCGCTGATCGTGTACGTCATGTGGATCTCGCTGACCTTCAAGAAGCACGGCTTCGTCGGCGGCTGGAAGAACATCGTCGGTTACGACAAGTCCCTCGGCGCGATCCTCCCGATGGTCGTCGTCCTCGAGTTCTTCTCGAACCTCATCATCCGGCCCTTCACGCACGCGGTCCGACTGTTCGCGAACATGTTCGCCGGTCACCTGCTGATCGTGATGTTCTCGCTGGCCACCTGGTACCTCATGAACGGCCTGGGCTTCGTCTACGCCGGCGCCTCGTTCGTGATGGTCCTCGTGATGACGGCCTTCGAGCTCTTCATCCAGGCCGTCCAGGCGTACGTCTTCGTCCTCCTGGCCTGCAGCTACGTCCAGGGCGCGCTCGCCGAGCACCACTGAGCCACTCCCGCCCGGGATTAGCTACACCCCCAATCCAACAGTCGTCCGGTGGCCAACCCCCACCGGGTCATTGAAAGAGAAGGAAGTAACGGCATGTCCGCTGCTCTCGACATGGTCAACCTCGCGGCCTCCGCCAAGGAGAACGTCGTCGGCAACGTCGCCTCGATCGGCTACGGCCTCGCCGCGATCGGCCCCGGCGTCGGCGTCGGCATCATCTTCGGTAACGGTACGCAGGCGCTCGCCCGCCAGCCCGAGGCCGCCGGTCTGATCCGCACCAACCAGATCATGGGCTTCGCCTTCTGTGAGGCGCTCGCCCTCATCGGCATCGTCATGGGCTTCGTCTACCAGTAAATCGGACCGACAGCCCACACCTTTTTACGGAAGGCACTGATGTGAACGCTCTGCTTCTTGCGGCGGAGGAGCCCCAGCCTCCTCTGATCCCGCATCTTGACGAGCTCGTCATCGGCCTGATCGCCTTCGTCATCGTCTTCGGCTTCCTCGCCAAGAAGCTCCTCCCGAACATCAACAAGGTTCTGGACGAGCGCCGGCAGGCCATCGAGGGTGGCATCGAGAAGGCCGAGTCGGCCCAGATCGAGGCCCAGAGTGTGCTGGAGCAGTACAAGGCCCAGCTCGCCGAGGCCCGCCATGAGGCCGCGCGTCTTCGCCAGGAGGCGACGGAGCAGGGCACCGCGATCATCCAGGAGATGAAGGCGGAAGGCCAGCGCCAGCGCGAGGAGATCATCGCGGCCGGCCACACGCAGATCGAGGCCGACCGCAAGGCCGCGGCGACCTCGCTGCGCCAGGACGTGGGCAAGCTCGCCACCGACCTGGCCGGCAAGCTGGTCGGCGAGTCCCTCGAGGACCACGCCCGCCAGAGCCGCACGATCGACCGCTTCCTCGATGAGCTCGAGGAGAAGGCCGAGGCCGTCCGATGAACGGAGCGAGCCGCGAGGCACTGGCCGCCGCACGTGAGTCCCTCGACGCGCTGACCGACAACACCTCGGTCGACGCCGCGAAGCTCGCGGGCGAGCTGGCCGCAGTCACCGCGCTGCTCGACCGCGAGGTGTCGCTGCGTCGGGTCCTGACCGACCCGGCGCAGGCGGGCGAGGCCAAGGCCGAGCTCGCCGGGCGACTGCTCGGCGGTCAGGTGGGCGGGGAGACCGTCGACCTGGTGTCCGGCATGGTGCGTTCCCGCTGGTCGCAGTCGCGTGACCTGGTCGACTCGGCCGAGGAGCTGGCGAACACCGCCGACCTCACCGCGGCGCAGCAGGCCGGCGCACTGGACGACGTCGAGGACGAGCTGTTCCGGTTCGCCCGGATCGTCTCCTCCAGCACCGAGCTGCGCTCGGCGCTGACGGACAAGGCCGCCACGACCTCCGCCAAGAGCGAGCTGCTGCGCAGCCTGCTCGGCGGCAAGGCCAACGCGGTCACCGAGCGTCTGGTCGTCCGTCTCGTGACCCAGCCCCGGGGACGTAGCCTGGAAGCGGGACTCGAGTCCCTCTCCAAGCTCGCCGCGGCGCGCCGGGACCGGATGGTCGCCGTCGTGACCACGGCGGTGCCGCTGACCGATCAGCAGAAGCAGCGCCTCGGTGCCGTCCTGGCCAAGCTGTACGGCCGCCAGATGCACCTGAACCTGGACGTGGACCCGGCGGTCCTCGGCGGGATCTCGGTGCAGGTCGGCGACGAGGTCATCAACGGGACCATCGCCGAGCGCCTCGGCGAGGCGTCCCGGCGACTGGCCGGCTGACGTCAGCCATCAACTGAACACAGCATCACCAGCGGCCCGGTTGGGCCGTGCAGAGATTGCAGAAGATTCCTGGGGGTCGGCCCCCAGACCCCCAAGAAAACTTCGGGCCCAACAAGGAGAGCAGGGAACCCAGATGGCGGAGCTCACGATCCGGCCGGAGGAGATCCGGGATGCGCTGGAGACCTTTGTCCAGTCGTACCAGCCGGACGCGGCCTCGCGCGAGGAGGTCGGAACGGTCAGCCTGGCCGGCGACGGCATCGCCAAGGTGGAGGGTCTTCCCTCGGCCATGGCGAACGAGCTGCTGAAGTTCGAGGACGGCACCCTCGGTCTCGCCCTCAACCTCGAGGAGCGCGAGATCGGTGCGATCGTCCTCGGCGAGTTCAGCGGTATCGAGGAGGGCCAGCCGGTGCAGCGCACCGGTGAGGTTCTCTCCGTAGGTGTCGGCGAGGGCTACCTCGGCCGCGTCGTCGACCCGCTCGGCAACCCGATCGACGGCCTCGGCGAGATCGCGACCGAGGGCCGCCGCGCCCTCGAGCTGCAGGCCCCGGGCGTCATGGCCCGTAAGTCGGTGCACGAGCCGATGGAGACCGGCTACAAGGCCGTCGACGCCATGACGCCGGTCGGCCGTGGCCAGCGTCAGCTGATCATCGGCGACCGTCAGACCGGCAAGACCGCGCTGTGTGTCGACACGATCATCAACCAGCGTGACAACTGGCGCTCGGGCGACGTGAACAAGCAGGTCCGCTGCATCTACGTCGCCGTCGGCCAGAAGGGCTCGACCATCGCGTCCGTTCGCGGCGCCCTGGAAGAGGCCGGCGCGCTCGAGTACACGACGATCGTCGCCGCCCCGGCGTCCGACCCGGCCGGCTTCAAGTACCTGGCGCCGTACACCGGCTCCGCCATCGGTCAGCACTGGATGTACCAGGGCAAGCACGTCCTGATCGTCTTCGACGACCTGTCGAAGCAGGCCGATGCCTACCGCGCCGTGTCGCTGCTGCTGCGCCGCCCGCCGGGCCGTGAGGCCTACCCGGGTGACGTCTTCTACCTGCACTCGCGTCTGCTCGAGCGCTGCGCCAAGCTCTCGGACGAGCTGGGTGCCGGCTCGATGACCGGTCTGCCGATCGTCGAGACGAAGGCCAACGACGTCTCGGCGTTCATCCCGACCAACGTCATCTCCATTACCGACGGCCAGTGCTTCCTGGAGTCCGACCTGTTCAACGCCGGCCAGCGCCCGGCCCTGAACGTCGGTATCTCGGTCTCCCGTGTCGGTGGCTCCGCCCAGCACAAGGCGATGAAGCAGATCTCCGGTCGCCTCCGTGTCGACCTCGCCCAGTTCCGTGAGCTGGAGGCGTTCGCCGCCTTCGGTTCCGACCTGGACGCGGCCTCGAAGGCGCAGCTGGAGCGCGGTCAGCGCATGGTCGAGCTGCTCAAGCAGGCTCAGTACCAGCCGATGCCCACCGAGAACCAGGTCGTCTCCGTCTGGGCCGGCACCACCGGCAAGATGGACGATGTCCCGGTCGCAGACATCCGCCGCTTCGAGGCCGAGATGCTGGCGTACCTGCGCCAGAGCCACTCGGGTCTCATGACCTCCATCCGTGAGGGCGGCAAGATGTCGGACGACACCCTGCAGTCCGTGGCCGACGCCATCGCGGAGTTCAAGAAGCAGTTCGAGACCTCTGACGGGAAGCTGCTGGGCGACGACGCTTCCGCTGCCGTCAACGTCTCGAAGTGACGACGGAAGGGACCTGACTCATGGGAGCGCAGCTCCGGGTCTACAAGCGTCGCATCAAATCCGTCACCGCGACGAAGAAGATCACCAAGGCGATGGAGATGATCGCCGCCTCGCGCGTCGTCAAGGCGCAGCGCAAGGTGCAGTCGTCGACCCCGTACGCGATCGAGCTGACCCGCGCGGTCACCGCGGTCGCCACGGGTGCCAACGACAAGCACCCGCTGACCACCGAGGTGGAGAACCCGACCCGTGCCGCGGTCCTGCTCCTTTCGAGCGACCGCGGTCTGGCCGGCGCCTTCAACTCCAACGCCATCAAGGCGGCGGAGGCTCTGACGAGGAAGCTGGAGAGCGAGGGGCGCGAGGTCGACATCTACGTCGTCGGCCGCCGTGGTATCTCGCACTACAACTTCCGTGAGCGCAAGCTGGCCGACTCGTGGACCGGCTTCACGGATCAGCCGGAGTACGCGGACGCCAAGAAGATCGCGGCTCCGCTGATCGAGGCGATCGAGAAGGACACGGCCGAGGGTGGTGTGGACGAGCTCCACATCGTCTACACCGAGTTCATCTCGATGATGACGCAGACGGCGGTCGAGGCCCGGCTGCTGCCCCTCAGCCTCGACGAGGTGGCGAAGGAGGCGGGCGAGCAGGACACGCTCCGTCCGCTGTACGACTTCGAGCCGTCGGCGGAGGACGTCCTCGACGCCCTTCTGCCGCGCTACGTCGAAAGCCGTATCTACAACGCGCTGCTCCAGTCGGCTGCCTCCAAGCACGCCGCCACGCGCCGTGCGATGAAGTCGGCGACCGACAACGCGGGAGACTTGATCAACAACCTCTCCCGACTTGCCAACGCGGCCCGCCAGGCCGAAATCACCCAGGAAATCAGCGAGATCGTCGGTGGCACCGCAGCCCTGGCCGACGCGACCGCGGGGAGTGACAAGTAATGACGACCACTGTTGAGACGGCCGCCGCCACGGGCCGCGTCGCCCGGGTCATCGGCCCGGTCGTCGACGTGGAGTTCCCCGTCGACGCGATGCCGGAGATCTACAACGCGCTGAACGTCGAGGTTCCGGACCCGGCCGAGGAGGGCGCGACCAAGACGCTGACCCTCGAGGTCGCCCAGCACCTCGGTGACGGCATCGTCCGCACCATCTCCATGCAGCCCACCGACGGCCTGGTCCGCCAGGCCCCCGTGGTGGACACCGGCGCCGGCATCACGGTGCCGGTCGGCGATGTCACCAAGGGCCGCGTGTTCAACACGCTCGGTCAGGTGCTGAACGACGACGCCTCCACCGTCGCCGACGCCCCGCGCTGGACGATCCACCGCAAGGCCCCGGCGTTCGACCAGCTCGAGTCGAAGACCGAGATGTTCGAGACCGGCCTGAAGGTCGTCGACCTTCTCACCCCGTACGTCAAGGGTGGAAAGATCGGTCTGTTCGGTGGTGCCGGTGTCGGCAAGACCGTTCTGATCCAGGAAATGATCGTCCGTGTGGCCAAGCTGCACGACGGTGTGTCGGTCTTCGCGGGCGTCGGCGAGCGCACCCGTGAGGGCAACGACCTCATGGTGGAGATGGAGGAGGCCGGCGTTCTGGACAAGACCGCGCTGGTCTTCGGCCAGATGGACGAGCCCCCGGGCACCCGTCTGCGCGTGGCCCTCGCCGGTCTGACCATGGCGGAGTACTTCCGCGATGTGCAGAAGCAGGACGTGCTGTTCTTCATCGACAACATCTTCCGCTTCACGCAGGCCGGCTCCGAGGTCTCGACCCTGCTCGGCCGTATGCCCTCCGCCGTGGGTTACCAGCCGAACCTGGCCGACGAGATGGGTCTCCTCCAGGAGCGCATCACCTCGACCCGTGGTCACTCGATCACCTCGATGCAGGCGATCTACGTCCCCGCGGACGACCTGACCGACCCGGCTCCGGCCACCACCTTCGCCCACCTCGACGCGACGACGGTTCTCTCCCGTCCGATCTCCGAGAAGGGCATCTACCCGGCCGTGGACCCGCTGGACTCCACGTCCCGGATCCTGGACCCGCGCTACATCGCGCAGGACCACTACGACGCCGCCATGCGCGTCAAGGGCATCCTGCAGAAGTACAAGGACCTCCAGGACATCATCGCGATTCTCGGTATCGACGAGCTGAGCGAGGAGGACAAGCTCGTTGTCCACCGCGCCCGCCGTGTCGAGCGATTCCTGTCCCAGAACACCCACGCGGCGAAGCAGTTCACCGGTGTGGACGGTTCGGACGTTCCGCTCGACGAGTCGATCGCCGCGTTCAACGCGATCTGCGACGGTGAGTACGACCACTTCCCCGAGCAGGCCTTCTTCATGTGCGGTGGCGTCGAGGACCTCAGGAAGAACGCCAAGGAGCTTGGCGTCTCCTGAGCCCCGTGCTCTCGTGAGGGGGGCGGGCATGTCCCGCCCCCCTCGTCACGCCCATTAGAATTGACCCCAACACCCGGCACGACCGCCGGGTGGTGACCCGAGGAGCCACCCTTGGCTGCTGAGCTGCACGTCGAGCTGGTCGCCGCGGACCGGAGTGTCTGGTCCGGCGAGGCCACCCTGGTCATCGCACGTACCACCTCCGGCGACATCGGCGTCATGCCCGGCCACCAGCCGCTGCTCGGTGTGCTGGAGTCGGGCCCGGTGACCATCCGTACCAGCGAGGGCGAGACCGTCGTCGCCGCTGTGCACGGTGGATTCATCTCGTTCGCCGACGACAAGCTGTCTCTGCTCGCGGAGATCGCCGAGCTGGCGGACGAGATCGACGCCCAGCGCGCCGGGCGCGCGCTGGAGCGCGCCAAGTCGGAGTCGGACGCCGCCGCCGAGCGTCGCGCCGATGTCCGGTTGCGTGCGGTAGCGGTCCGCTAGCGGACCGCGCCGAGAGTTGTGCCCTCAGCCGCGGCACGGCTGGAACTATCCAGACCGTGTCGCGGCTGAGGCGATGCAGATGCAGGTTGTATTCGGTTACGCCGGCGACGCCGGTCACGGGACGCAGCGAGGAGGTCGGTGAAGATGTTCCTCGCTCTGCTCCTGAGCGGCCTGGTCGTCGCACTGGTGGTGATCGGGCTCTTCGTCTTCGGCTTGCGCCGCAGGCTGATCCAGCGTGCCGGCGGCACCTTCGACTGTTCGCTGCGCTGGGACGTCCCCGAGGAGCCGGACCTTTCCGGCAAGGGCTGGGTGTACGGCGTCGCGCGGTACAGCGGTGACGAGATCGCCTGGTTCCGCGTCTTCTCGTACGCGCCCCGCCCCCGCCGTGTCCTGGAGCGCTCGGCCATCGAGGTCCTGGAGCGCCGGATGCCCGAGGGCGAGGAGGAGCTCGCGCTGCTCTCCGACGCCGTGATCCAGGGCTGTATGCACCGGGGGACCCGGCTGGAGCTGGCGATGAGCCAGGACGCGCTGACCGGTTTCCTCGCCTGGCTGGAGGCGGCACCGCCCGGCCAGCGAGTGAATGTGGCCTGATTGGCCCCTCGCTGGATGGGGGTCCCCCCGGACGAAGTCTGGGGGAGGGTGAATGTGGCCTGATATACGGAACGAATAACGGCGGGGACGGTGTGCTGCACCGTCCCCGCCGCGTTTTCCGGGCCCGCTGTCAGTTCAGGCCGCTGTTGATGGCGCCGACCAGCTCGCCGTTGCTGGTGTCACCGCTGAACTCCCAGAAGAACGCGCCGCCCAGGCCCTGGTTCTTCGCCCAGCTCATCTTGGACGTGACCGTGGCCGGGGTGTCGTAGCTCCACCAGTTGGAGCCGCAGTGCGCGTACGCCGTACCGGCGATGGTGCCTGTGGCCGGGCAGGAGTTCTTCAGGACCTTGTAGTCCTCGATGCCCTGCTCGTACGTGCCGGCCGCCGGGCCCGTCGCCGTGCCGCCGGGGGCGGACTGGGTGACGCCGGTCCAGCCGCGGCCGTAGAAGCCGATGCCGAGCAGCAGCTTGCTCGCCGGGACGCCCTTCGCCTTGAACTTGGCGATCGCCTCGGCGGAGTTGAAGCCCGCCTGCGGGATGCCGGCGTAAGAGGTGAGCGGGGAGTGCGGGGCCGTCGGGCCCTGTGCCGCCCAGGCGCCGAAGAAGTCGTACGTCATCACGTTGAACCAGTTCATGTACTGCGCGGCGCCCGCGTAGTCGGCGGCGTCGATCTTGCCGCCGGAGGACGCGTCGGCCGTGACGGCCGCGGTGACCAGGTTGTTGCTGCCGAACTTGGCGCGCATGGCCTGCATCATGTTCTTGAAGGAGGCCGGGCCGCTGGTGTCGCAGGACAGACCACAGGCGTTCGGGTACTCCCAGTCCAGGTCGATGCCGTCGAAGACGTCGGCCCAGCGCGGGTCCTCCACCAGGTCGTAGCAGGACTGCGCGAAGGCGGTCGGGTTCTGCACGGCCTGGCCGAAGCCGCCGGACCAGGTCCAGCCGCCGAACGACCAGAGCACCTTGATGTGCGGGTACTGGGCCTTGAGCTTGCGCAGCTGGTTGAAGTTGCCGCGCAGCGGCTGGTCCCAGGTGTCGGCCTTGCCGTCGACGGACTGGTCGGCGGTGTAGGCCTTGTCGTAGTCGGCGTAGGCGTCGCCGATGGTGCACTTGCCGCCCTGGACGTTGCCGAAGGCGTAGTTGATGTGCGTGATCTTGGCCGCGGAGCCCGACGTCACGAGGTTCTTGACGTGGTAGTTGCGGCCGTAGACGCCCCAGTTGGTGAAGTAGCCGAGCTTCACGGTCGAGCCCGGCTGGGGGCCGCCGCCACCGCCCGTGGTGCGGACGCTCGCGGCGCCGCTGGCGGGGCCGGTCTGGTCGACGGTGTCGCGGGCGACGACCGTGTAGCTGTAGTCGGTGCCGGCGGTCAGACCGCTGTTCGTGTACGTCAGTCCGGTGACCGTGGCGATCGTGGCGCCGTCGCGCTTGACGTCGTAGTTCTTGACGCCCTTGTCGTCCGTCGCGGCGGTCCAGGTCAGCTTCACCGAGGTGTTGGTGATGTCGGAGGCGACGGGCGTGCCGGGGGCGGAGGGCGCGTTGTCACCGGGCTGGGTGGTGCCGTCGCAGGAGGCGCCGTTGATCTTGCAGCCGCTGGGGGCGCCGGCGCCGGAGCCGTTGAAGCCGAAGGAGACGGTGGCGCCGGGGGCGAGGGTCCCGTTCCAGCCGACGTTCTTGGCGGTCCAGTGGGTGCCTGAGCTGGTGACGGTCGCGTCCCAGGCGGAGGTGACGGCGGTGCCGGTGGGGTAGTCCCACTCGACGGTCCAGGAGGAGAGCGTGGTGGTGCCGGTGTTCTTCACCGTCCACTTGCCCTCGAAGCCGGAGCCCCAGTCGGAGACCTTGGTGTAGGTGGCGGTGGCCGCCGTGGCGGCTTCGGCGGGGGCTGCGAGGCCGACCATGGCGGCCAGGGGCAGGATCAGGGCGGTCAGACCGGCGGCGGCCCGGTGTCTGAACCCTGTTCTGCGCGTCGGTGCTTGAGTGCTCAACGGTGCTCCTCAAGTGTGCGGACGGACGAACGAGAGATGGGGGTGGTCCGTGAAGATGCGCGCGCCCCGCGAGCGTAGGAAGGTCTGGACCAATCGTCAAGAGGTCCAGACCAACGTCGGTGGCGGTCGCTCAGACCCCCAACTCCCGTGCCAGTACGGCCGCTTGAGCCCTGCTGCGTACACCCAGCTTGCCCAGGACCTTGCTGACGTGCGTCTTCACCGTCGCCTCCGCCATGTCGAGCCGGCCCGCCACCTCCGCGTTCGACAGCCCCTGGGCCAGCGCCGAGAGCACCTCGCGCTCCCGCGGCGTCAACGCGTCCAGTACGGACGGATCCGTCGCGCCCGGAGAACGCACCGGGCCGCGCGGGGAGGCGAACTCGGCGATCAGCCGCCGTGTCACGGCCGGCGCGATCAGGCCCTCCCCGCGCGCCACTGTCCGAACGGCCTCGATGAGGTCCTTCGCGTCGGCGTTCTTCAGCAGGAAGCCCGCCGCCCCGGCGCGCAGCGCCCCGAAGACGTACTCGTCCAGATCGAAGGTGGTCAGCACCAGCACATCGGCCAGCCCCTCGGACACCACGTGACCGGTCGCCGTCACCCCGTCCATCCGCGGCATCTGGACGTCCATCAGCACCACGTCCGGGCGCAGTTCCCGGGCCAGTTCCACCGCGCGCTCGCCGTCGGCCGCCTCGGCGACCACCTCGATGTCCGGCGCGCTGCCCAGGATCAGGACCAGCCCCGCCCGGACCGCGCTCTGATCCTCGGCCACGATCACGCGTACCATGCCGGCGGCTCCTTGTCGCTCGTACCGACGGGCAGGACAGCCCGCACCCGCCATTCTTTCCGCCCGTCGTCCGCCGTCACCGGACCGGACTCGAACTCCCCGTCCAGCAGTGCCACCCGCTCCCGCATCCCGACCAGACCCGCACCCGAACCCGGGGCGCGCGGACCGGGCTGCCCGCCGAGCGGACTGGTCACGCCGACGGCGAGGGCGCCGTCCTCGCGGCGCAGGCGGAGCTCCACCCGCACCTCGCCGGGGCCCGCGTGCTTGAGGGCGTTGGTCAGCGACTCCTGCACGATCCGGTACGCGGCGAGCTCGACCGGAGCCGGCAGGGCGCCCGCGCCCGGTGCCCGGCTGTCGTCGAGCGTGAACGTCAGCCCGCTCGTCTCCCCGTTCGTCGCCGCCTGGGCGACCAGCGCGTCCAGGCCGTCCAGGGTGGGTGCGGCCGCCGGCTCCGCGTCCCCGCTGCTGTCCCGCAGCAGCCCGATCAGCCGCCGCATCTCCGCGAGGCCCTCCACGCTGTTCTCCCGGATCACGGTCAGCGCCTGCCGGGTCGTTCCCGGATCGTCGAGCGAGAGCGCGGCGGTGGAGTGGATCGCGATGGCGGAGAGGTGGTTGGCGACCATGTCGTGCAGCTCCCGCGCCATCCGGGCGCGCTCGGCCACGACGGCCTGACTGCGGTCCATCTCGGCGAGCAGCGCGGTCTGCTCCGCGCGCAGGCGCGCGGCGTCGGCGGCCTGGCGGTGATTGCGGACGACGGCTCCGGTGACGGCGGGCAGGAACGAGACCATGCCGGTGATCAGGCCGACCACCAGGGCGATCGCGTTCTGCCACCAGACGAGGAAGCCGATCGTGACACCGATCGTGATCAGCCCGGTCGTGTACGGGATGCGCCGTGCAGCGGCGGGCTTCCCGTAGACCACGGCCGAGTAGACCAGGTCCGTGAACATCAGCGCGGTCACGAGGCTGCCGTAGGTGAACTGGTCGGCCACGAGGGCGACCGTGCCGACGGCCAGGGCGGTCTGCGGCATGGTGCGCCGCAGGGCCTCCATCGAGGCCATCACGACGAGCGGGATCAGGGTCGCCCACCGCGCGGTGATCAGCCGGTCGGTCTGGGTGTGCAGCCCGAAGGACCACATCAGCAGGCCGATGGCGAGGCCGCCGACGGCGATGAGCAGGTCGTCGCGGTGCGGTCGGGGGAGTGTCACGTCCCCATCCAACACGGCGGGCGGACTCCGGGCCTCGCCGTGCGGGCCGATCCGTCCCTCCGTCGAAGGATGTAGTCGTACTTCGTCATCGGCGACGACGTTCCGGGCGGAACGCCACGGGAGGCTGGAGGGGAACCGAGAGGGGAGTACCGCCGTGATCGTCCTGCTGATCGTGATCTGCGAAGTCGGATTCTGGGTGCTGCTGGCCGCCGGTCTCGCCGCCCGCTATCTGCTGAAGATGCCTCGGACGGGTCTCGCGCTGCTGCTGTGCGAGCCGCTCCTGGAGGTCCTGCTGCTCGTCGTCACGGCGATCGACCTCAAGAACGGGGCGGAACCGAGCTGGCGGCACGGCCTCGCGGCGGTGTACATCGGCTACACCGTCGGCCACGGCCACCGCACGGTGAAGTGGCTCGACGGCCATGCCGCCCACCGCTTCGGCGGCGCGCCGCCGCCCGCGAAGCCGCCGGCCTACGGCATGGCGCGCGCCCGCCACGAGGGCAGGGTCTGGCTGGGCTCGCTGACGGCGGCGGCCGTCGCGTCCGGACTGCTGCTGCTCGCGATCTGGTACGTGGGCGACGACGGGAACACGGAGTCCCTGCGGGGCTGGATCACCGTCGCCTGGCGGGCGGCGGGCATCCACGGCCTGATCGCGCTCAGCTACGCGATCTGGCCGAAGAAGGCCCCGGCCCCCGAAACGACCGAGACCTCCGACGGCGCCGACCGCGCGTCAGCGCTCTCCGCCCGGGACCCAGAGCACGTCCCCGACGGCCTTGTTCGCCGTCCTCGCCAGAATGAAGAGCAGGTCTGAGAGGCGGTTGAGGTAGGCCGCCGTCAGGGGGTTCATCGACTCCGCGTGGGCCTCCAGCGCCGCCCACGTGGAGCGCTCCGCCCGGCGGACCACCGTGCACGCCTGGTGCAGCAGGGCCGCACCGGGCGTGCCGCCCGGGAGGATGAAGGAGCGCAGCTTCTCCAGCTCCTCCAGGAAGCGGTCGCAGTCCGCCTCCAGCTTGTCGATGTACGACTGCTCGACCCGCAGCGGCGGGTACTTCGGGTCCTCGACCACCGGGGTGCAGAGGTCCGCGCCCACGTCGAACAGGTCGTTCTGGACGCGGACGAGGACCTTCACGACCTCCTCGTCGAGCTGGCCGAGGGCGATGGCCGTACCGATGACGGCATTGGCCTCGTTGGTGTCGGCGTACGCCGAGATCCGCAGATCGGTCTTGGCGGTCCGGCTCATGTCGCCCAGTGCGGTGGTGCCCTGGTCGCCGGTACGGGTGTAGATGCGCGTCAGATTGACCATGAGCCCAGCGTAGTTACGCTCCGGCCTTCCGGAACGTCCGTGTGCCGACCGTCACGGCGCGGCCACCAGGAGCTCTTCGGCGTGTACGCCACCATCGCCGCCCCCGTCGGCGTACGCCGTGCGGGCGTAGCCGGCCTGTCGTGAGTGTGACGTCCGTCAAACCGGGCGTGACGCGCATTACTTCACGGTCACATCACGCCTCACGCCCGCTAATCTCCGCCGGAGAGTCAGAAGTGAACAGGTGTTGAGGGGTGGAAGACGTGGCCAGGAAGCTCGCCGTCATCGGAGCCGGACTCATGGGGTCCGGAATCGCGCAGGTCTCTGCCCAGGCGGGCTGGGACGTCGTCCTGCGCGACGTCACCGACGCCGCACTGACCCGCGGCACCGATGGCATCAAGGCGTCGTACGACCGTTTCGTCGCCAAGGGCAAGCTGGACGCCGCCGACGCCGAGGCCGCCCTCGGCCGGATCACCGCCACCACCGAGCTCGAAGCCGTCGCCGACGCCGACATCGTCGTCGAGGCCGTCTTCGAGAAGCTCGAGGTCAAGCACGAGATCTTCCGCTCCCTCGACAAGGTCGCCAAGGACGGCGCGGTCCTCGCCTCCAACACCTCCGCCATCCCGATCACCAAGATCGCCGCGGTGACGGAGCGACCTGAGGCCGTCGTCGGCACCCACTTCTTCTCGCCGGTCCCGATGATGCAGCTCTGCGAGCTCGTCCGCGGCTACAAGACCAGCGACGCCACCCTCGCCGCCGCGCGGGAGTTCGCCGAGTCGGTCGGCAAGACCTGCATCGTCGTCAACCGCGACGTGGCGGGCTTCGTCACGACCCGCCTCATCTCCGCGCTGGTCGTCGAGGCCGCCAAGCTCTACGAGTCGGGCGTCGCCACCGCCGAGGACATCGACATCGCCTGCAAGCTGGGCTTCGGCCACGCCATGGGCCCCCTCGCCACCGCGGACCTCACCGGCATCGACATCCTGGTGAACGCCACGAGCAACATCTACACGGAGTCCCAGGACGAGAAGTTCGCACCGCCGGAGCTGATGCGCCGGATGGTGGACGCCGGTGACATCGGCCGCAAGAGCGGGCAGGGCTTCTACGAGCACTGATTTCCGGAAGCCGATCGGCTATCACCCCATGGGGTGAATTCGGTATCAGTTCGCTTACAAGGCGCAACGCTTCTGCGCCAACGACAGTCAGTTGATGCAAAGACGGAGCACTCCCGGGGAGCGCATATGCACATCAGGGGCGACCATGTCGAGCTGGTCGTCGGGGGCCGCCTCGACGTCCGGAGCGCGGCGGACGCCCGTACGGTCCTGCACTCGGCCGTCGACGACGGCGTCGGCGACCTCGTGCTCGACCTGACCGGTCTCGACTCCTGGGACGCGACCGGCCTCGGGGTCATCATGGGCGCGCACCGCCGGGCCGGCCGCTGCGGGCGGCGGCTCGTCCTGCGCGGTGTGCCGCCCCAGATGCAGCGCCTGCTCGTGGCGACCCGGCTGCACCGCATCCTCGCCATCGAGGGCGGCCTCGCCGCGGAGTCCCTGCCGCGCGTCTGACCCTCGGCGAGGACCGGCCCCGCGCGAGCGGGGGCGGGCACCGGCGCCCGGCGGTTGTGAAGCTGCTGTGCGAAACCGGCGTCCCGCCCCAATCCTCGACGGACCATGACGTCTTGGTCGGGTCAGCACCCCGACTGTTCCGGGATACTCCAAGAAGGTCTAGGGTTCGGTCGCCCGCCCATTGACGGACCCACCCGGCGGGCACCGGACCAGAAGCGACAGCGAGCGTGCAGATCGGCCGGAGGGGCTTCCGCACGCACCGCTTTTGGGGGGCTTTTACCATGGACCCGATGAACCGGGGGCCGGAAGACTACGGCCACGACACCGACGGCGACGACGTCCGGGACGGACGCGGCGGCCCCGCGTCCGAACGCGGACCGGCCACGCCCGCCCGCGTCCGCACCGCCCGCGTCGTCGCGGGCGACCTGCTGCTCACCGTCAACCCCGTCGACGGCAGCGAGATCGAGACCTGCCCGCCCGGGGAGCAGCCCGCGCCGTCGCGCCGCCGCACCGCCCAGGAGCGCGCCGAGGCGGCCCGCGCGGCCACCCCGCCCGTACCGCCCGGCCCCGCCGCCCCCCGGCTTCCGCTGCTCGAACGCCAGGAGGAGCACGAGCGGCTCGTCCAGCTCCTCGCCCGCGGCCGCTCCGTCCGGGTCACCGGCCCCGCCGGCTCCGGCCGCACCGCCCTCCTCGACGCCGTCGCCGACGACTGCGCCGACCTCGCGCCCGACGGTGTCGTACGCCTCTCCGGCCACCACCGGGCCCCCACCGAGCTGCTGTACGAACTCCTCACCGCCGTCCAGCACGCCCCCGACCACCGCCCGGACCGCCCGGCCCTGCTCGCACTGGTCCACGACATCGGCGCCGTCGTCGTCGTCGACGACCTGGAGTTCGGCGGCACGACGCTCGACGAGCTCCTCGCCGCGGCGCCCGAATGCGCCTTCCTGCTCGCCGCCACCCCCGACGTCCCGGCCCCCTCGGCCGACGCCCACCTCGAAGAGGTTCCGCTCACCGGCCTCGGCCGCGCCGCCTCCCTCGACCTCCTGGAGCGCGCCGTCGACCGGCCGCTCACCGACGACGAGGCGAACTGGGCAGGCGACCTCTGGTTCGAGTCCGAGGGCCTGCCGCTGCGCTTCGTCCAGGCCGGCGCCCTCCTCCGGCAGCGCGACCGGCTCCGGGTCACCCCGGCCGAGTTCGACGCGTTCGGAGCCCAGGAGGACACCGTCCCCGCGGAGTTCGACGCCTTCGGAGCCGTCGACGACGCCTTCGGCCCGGCCGCGGTGACACCCCCGGACCCGGCGGACCCGGCCGACGTCGAGCTGCGCGAGATACCGCTGCCCAGCCTCGGCGAGGGCGCGGCTCCCGCCGCCCTCCTCGCCTCCCGGCTCAGCCGTTCGGCCCAGGACACCCTGCGGTTCGCGGTCGCGCTCGGCGGCGAGATGCCGCACCAGGCCCACCTCCCCGCCCTCGTCGGCGACACCCACGCGGACGCCGCCCTCGGCGAGCTCATGGCCTGCGGACTGCTCACCCCGGTCGGCACCCGCTACCGGCTCGCCGCCGGGATCCTCACCCAGCTCGTCGCCCACGGCTACGACGAGGACGCCTCCGGCCGCGCCCACACCGTCGCCCAGCACTACGCCTGGTGGGCCGGACACCCGTCCGTCACCCCCGCCCGAGCGGTCGCCGAGGCCGACGCCGTACTCGCCGCCCTGGCCGCGCTCGTCCCCGGCTCGGACCCCGAACACCCCGCCACCGCCGTCCTGCTCGCCCGCAGCGCGGCCCCCGCCTTCGCCGCCGGGCTGCACTGGGGCGCCTGGGAGCGGGTGCTGCGCGCCGGCCAGGAGGCCGCCCGGCTGGCCGGCGAGGTCGCCGAAGAGGCGTACTTCCACCACGAGTTGGGCGTCCTCGCGCTCTGCGCCGGAAACCTGGAGCGGGCCCGCGCCGAACTGGAGGCGTCCGTCGGCATGCGCGGCGTGCTCGCCGACAAGCGCGGCACGGTCGCCGGCCGCCGGGCGCTCGCCCTGGTCGCCGACCGCAGCGGCGGGCCGCTGCACGGCGACGACGAGCCGCCCGCCGCGCGCCACGAGGAGTCCGTCTCCCCGCCGCGCGGCATCCCCAAGGCCCTCGCCCCGGCCGCCCCCCGCCCCGCCGCCACCGCCCCGACCTCGCCGATCCCGGCCTTCCCCGACTTCGCCGACGAGGGCCCGACGCTGATCACCCGCCCGGACACGCACCCGGGCGAGAGCGGTACGAAGCGGGGCGGCCCCTTCGCCGTCATCGCCGGGGCCCGCCGCAACCTCGTCGCGGTCGGTACGGGAGCGCTCCTGGTGGCCGTGCTCGGCACCGTCGTCACCATCGGCGCCACCTCGGGCGACGCCGACGACCCCGGCACCGGCCGGGTCACCTCCGACCGTACGGCCACCGAGGACAGCGGCGACGAGATCCTCGACGCGGAGGAGCCGCCGGCCGACGGCGAGACGGGCCGCCCCTCGGACAGCGCCTCGCCCACGCCGTCCGGCTCGGCGAGCTCGGGCACCCCTGGCACCTCGGGCACCCCGTCCACCCGGCCGTCCGGTACGCCGAGCGCGACGCCGACGCAGGGGACCCCGCCGCCGACGTCTCCGAGGCCGACGACGAGCCCGACGAGGACGACCTCGCCCAAGCCGACGCCGTCCACCACGCCGCCGACGCCGTCCACCACGCCGCCGACGACGCCCCCCACCACGCCGCCGACGACACCCCCCGTGGAGCCGCCGACGACCACCCAGGGTCAGGGCAGCCCCAGCAACACCGCCTCGGGCGACTCCGCCGGCCCGACCGGCACACCGGCCTGACACCGCGACGGCCCCGGGTGCGATCACCGCACCCGGGGCCGTACGTGTACAGAGGGAAGGGTCAGAACAGCCGCAGCTTGTCGTCCTCGATGCCGCGCATCGCGTTGTAGTCGAGCACCACGCAGTCGATGCCGCGGTCCGTCGCGAGCACCCGCGCCTGCGGCTTGATCTCCTGGGCCGCGAACACGCCCTTCACCGGGGCGAGGTGCGGGTCGCGGTTCAGCAGCTCCAGATAGCGCGTCAGCTGCTCCACGCCGTCGATCTCGCCGCGCCGCTTGATCTCCACCGCGACCGTCGCCCCGTCGGCGTCCCGGCACAGGATGTCCACCGGACCGATCGCGGTCGGGTACTCGCGGCGGATCAGGGTGTGGCCCTCGCCGAGCGTCTCGATGCGGTCCGCCAGCAGCTCCTGGAGGTGCGCTTCCACGCCGTCCTTGATGAGCCCCGGGTCCACGCCCAGTTCGTGCGAGGAGTCGTGGAGGATCTCCTCCATCGTGATGATCAATTTCTCGCCCGCTTTGTTCACCACCGTCCAGATGCCGGCCTCCCCGTCGACACCCTCCTTGAGGGTGCACGGCGGCGACATCCAGTTGAGCGGTTTGTACGCCCGGTCGTCCGCGTGGATGGAGACGCTGCCGTCTGCCTTGACCAGGATCAGACGGGGAGCGGAGGGCAGGTGGGCGGTGAGCCGGCCGGCGTAGTCCACGGAGCAGCGGGCGATGACGAGACGCATGGTCGGCAACGCTACAAGACACACGCTCTTCCGCGCGATTCGGCTCTTAACGCCCGCTGGACGACGGTCACTTATTGGCCGGTTGTGCTCCCATTCTCCTGGTGCGCTCCGGACAGCACGCTTACCGTGGAAGCAGGAGGTCGCCGTCCGTACACGCTGCGTGTCGTACGGGGGGCCTTCATCCCTGCCCGTAAGACCCCGTCCGTCGGGGTCGCGAGAGGAGAACCCATGTCGCTCGACGTCTCACCGGCGCTGTTGGAACAGGCCGAGCGAGGCGAGGTCGACGAAGCCGACTTCGTCGACTGCGTCCGGACCTCCCTGCCCTACGCATGGGAGATGATCAGTTCTCTGGTGGCTCAGCTGAAGGTCGACGGCGGCGAGTTCGCCGACAACCAGACGCCGCCGCCGAACGAGCAGGCACGTGGTCAGCTGTTGCGTGCACTCGCGAGTGACGCCATCCGTGGTGCGCTGCAGCGGCACTTCGGGGTGCGTCTGGCCTTCCAGAACTGCCACCGTGTGGCGGTGTTCCCCCTCGACCCCGCGGTCGACGAGCGGCTCGCCCGCTTCACCTCCGTACGGGGTCAGCTGCTCAACCAGTCGCCGGAGCTGCGCGACTGCTGAGGCACGGTGCTGCCGCTCCGCATCGCGGGAGACGCGAACGATGCGAGAGATGCCGGAGCGGCAGCGTCGCAGACCCGCACACCGCACGTGGCCCATGGACTCAGACCAGCAGGGGGAGTACCTCGCCCCCGAGGCGCCGTACGTTCTCCTCGGTGGCCGCGAGATCGCCCGTGCCCTCGGCGAGCAGGGCGAAGCGCGTGATGCCCGTACGCTCCGCGGTCGCCGCCAGCCGGTCCGCCGCGATCCGTGGGGTGCCCACGGGGTGCAGCCCGCACAGCAGCTCCGTGTACGCGACGGGGTCCCGCATCGCGCGGTGCCGGCCGTCCACGGTCACATGGGCGTCGAGCCCCTGCTTCAGCCAGCCGGGCATCGCCTTCACCAACGACTCGGCCGCGTCCCGCGGATCGTCCGCGATCTGGGCGACGCCCGCCGAGACATGGCCGGCGCCGATCCGCGCGATCTCGTCGGGGGTGCGGCCCGCGTCCCGGGAGAAACGTTCCCACGCGGCGACCATGTCGGCCTTCTCCGCGTCGCCGCAGTGCATCCCGAGCAGCATCGGCAGCCCGCGCCTGGCGGCCAGCTCGACGCTCGTGGGGGAGGTGCAGGCGACGACCACCTCGGGCGCCGCGTCCCCGCCGATGAGCTCGCCGGGGCGCGGGACGACGTCCACCTCGCGGAAGGCGAATCGTTCTCCCTCGGCCGACACCCGGGACCCGGTCAACCAGCGCAGCAGCAGGTCGAGCGATTCGGGGAACCCCTGTTCGTACGCCCGCAGGCCCGCGCCGAAGACCTCCAGGTCGACCCAGGGCCCGCCTCTGCCGACGCCGAGCGTGAACCGCCCGCCGGACGTGAGATGGAGCAGCGCGGCCTGCTCGCCCAGGGCGACCGGATGGACCGTCGGCAGCACGCTCACCGCCGTGCCGACCCGGATCCGGCGCGTCCGTCCCAGGAGCAGCGCCGCCAGGGTCACGGCCGACGGGCAGACGCCGTACGGAACGAAGTGGTGCTCGGCCAGCCAGACGGAGTCGAGCCCCGACTCCTCGGCGACCTCGGCGGTCCGCACCGCCCGGTGCAGCGCCTCGCCCTGGCCCTGGCCCGGGAACTGGGCGGCCAGAACAAACGTACCCACGCGCATCGCCTTCTGCCTCCTTGCGGCCGACGCGGTTCTCCCCCTCGTACTGGCAACAACGTCTGACACGTGCCAAAGGCAACGGCCTCTCATGAAGTTCTTGCGATTTTCCGCTGATTCGGCTCGGAGGGTGGAAGGGTGACTCCGTGGCGGCCCGTACGCTGGACGGAACGTTCCGTGTACCCGGCCCCGTGAGGTGAATACGTGTCCCCCCGTCGCAACCGCCCCCATGGCGGCGAGAATCCGGACCGTTCGGGCGATTCGGGCGACCGGTACGGCGGTTCGCAGCGCAGCGAGAGCTGGCAGGGCGAGGAGTGGCTCGTCCGGCACGTGGCCGGCGCGAGCTCACCCGGCAAGCGCTACCGCTGCCCCGGCTGCGACCAGGAGATCCCCGGGGGCGCGCCGCACGTGGTGGCGTGGCCGGAGTACGGGGGAGTGGACGACCGCCGCCACTGGCACAAGGCCTGCTGGAACGCGAAGGACCGCCGCACCACGCGGGTGCAGCGGTCCCGTAACGCGCCGAAGTACTGAGCCCGGCGTCCGGACGTCCCGTCGGTCAGACGTCCCGCTTGTGCAGCAGGGCGTACGCGCCGGCCATCGCCGCCGCCGTGATGCCCAGCAGGATCCACACCGGCTCCCAGCCCGCGGGCCCGGTCGCGCCGTTCGTGGCCCGCCCCGAGTACAGCGCGATGAGCTGGCTCGGAATCGCGTAGTCCAGCAGCCACTCCTGCACCGAGGCCAGCGACTCCGAGAACATGAACATGGCGGCGACCAGCGGCAGCAGAAGGACGCCGATCATGATCGTGATCGCGCCCGCCGAGTGCCGGATGATCGCGCCGATCGCGAGCGAGAACAGGCCGAGCAGCGCCAGGAACAGACCGACGCCGACCGTCGCCCGCAGCCACTCGGCTCCGGTGGGCTCGGCTCCGGCGTTCACGATCGCCACCTGCGCCATGGCGACCACCGCCGCCGTGACCGTGGTGATCGTGAAGACCAGCAGGAAGAAGACGATCGCCTTGGCCGTCAGCACCCGGCCGCGGCTCGGGCAGGCGGTCAGCGTGGTGCGGATCATGCCGGTGCCGTACTCCGAGGCGATGGTCAGCACGCCGAGCGTGATCACACAGATCGAACCGAGCAGCACACCGAAGAAGCCGAGGCCGAGCGCAGACTCGCCGTCGGTCGGTACCTCGGCGTTGGACACGATCGCGGCGACCCCGAGACCGACGACCAGCATCAGCAGCACCATCACGCCGAGCGTCCACATCGTGGAGCGCACGGAACGGATCTTCGTCCACTCCGAGGCGAGCGCGTCCCCGAGGTGCGCCCGGCGCACCGGGATGGGGGAGACGTACGAGTAGGGGGCGGGGGCGTGGTGAGGGGCGGGGGCGGTCACTGGGCATCCTCGGCGTTCTTGGCGGGCGCGCTCGGCGTGGCGTAAGGGTTCTGCCCGGGCGGCGGCGGGGCGTACCAGCCCTGCTGCGGCACGTCGGGCACCACGGCGGCGGCGGGCTGCGGCTGGAGGTGGGGCGGCATCGGCTGCTGGAGGTGCGCCAGCTGGTCCTCGGTGGAGCGGTAGTCCACGGCGCCCTGCGTCATCCGCATGTACGCCTCCTCCAGCGAGGCCTGGTGCGGGGACAGCTCCCAGAGCCGTACGTCCGCGTCGTGCGCCAGGTCGCTGATCCGCGGCAGCGCCAGACCGGTCACGCGCAGCGCCCCGTCCGGCTCGGACATCACCTGGCCGCCGGCCTCGGTGAGCGCGGCCGTCAGCTTCTCCCGCTGCTGCGGCTCGGTCTGCGGCGTCCGCACCCGGGCGAAGTCCGCGGAGTTCGCCGAGATGAAGTCCTTGACGCTCATGTCCGCGAGCAGCTGCCCGCGGCCGATCACGATCAGGTGGTCCGCGGTCAGCGCCATCTCGCTCATGAGGTGGCTGGAGACGAAGACCGTCCGGCCCTCGGAGGCCAGCTTCTTCATCAGGTTCCGGACCCAGAGGATGCCCTCCGGGTCGAGGCCGTTGACCGGCTCGTCGAAGAGCAGCACCTGCGGGTCCCCGAGCAGCGCGGCGGCGATGCCCAGCCGCTGCCCCATGCCCAGCGAGAAGCCCTTGGAGCGCCGCTTGGCGACGTCCTGGAGGCCGACGACGCCGAGGACCTCGTCGACCCGCTGCGCCGGGATCCCGGCGAGCTGGGCGAGCGACAGGAGATGGCTGCGCGCGCTCCGTCCGCCGTGGACGGCCTTCGCGTCGAGCAGCGCGCCCACCTGGCGGGGCGCGTTCGGCAGCTGCCGGAACGGATGACCGCCGATCGTGACATGCCCGGACGTCGGCCGGTCGAGCCCCAGGATCATGCGCATCGTCGTCGACTTGCCGGAACCGTTGGGACCGAGGAAGCCGGTGACGGTGCCCGGCCGCACTTGGAAGGAAAGGTTGTACACGGCCGTCTTGGCGCCGTAGCGCTTCGTCAGGCCGACTGCCTCGATCATTCTCCAGCCCCATCGACAGTTCAGGTCGTCGGGGTCGTGGCCGCTCGGCCGGAACCCCCGTATGAGCTAGGAGCTTATCCAGCCATTGACGGTTCCGGCGAAGCCCGGATCGTCATGTACGCGCTACGCGTCGCGCTTCTTCAGCACCAGATAGCCGCCGAGCAGCGCCGCGGCCACCCAGATCAGCATGATCCCCAGCCCGCCCCAGGGGCCGTACGGCGCCTCCTCGGTGTTCATGGCGTCCGGGACGACCTGCATGATCTTGGATCCGGCCTGGTCGGGGAAGTAGAGCGCCACCTCCTTGGCCTTCGGGACCGCGGAGAGGATCTGCGAGACCAGGAAGAAGAACGGCACCAGGATGCCGAGCGAGAGCATCGAGGAGCGCAGCATCGCCGCCACACCCATCGAGAAGAGCGCGATCAGCCCCATGTAGAGCCCGCCGCCGACGACGGCCCGCAGGACGTTGTCCGCGCCCAGCGAGGTGCGGTGCTCGCCCAGCAGCGCCTGCCCGAGGAAGAACGACAGGAAGCTGGTCGCCAGGCCCACCACCAGGGCGAGCACCCCGGCCACCGCGATCTTGGAGAAGAGGAACGTCGCCCGCTGCGGGACCGCCGCCAGGGACGTGCGGATCATGCCCGAGCTGTACTCCGTGCCGACCACGAGGACGCCGAAGACCACCATCGCCAGCTGACCGAGCACCATCCCGGAGAAGCTGACGAAGGTCGGGTCGAAGGTCGCCTGCTCGGCCTCCGAGAGATCGGAGAACGTCGACTTCAGGAGGGCGCACAGCGCCGCGCTCATCGCCACCGTCACCAGGAGCGCGCTCGCCAGGGTCCAGACCGTCGACGAGACCGTCCGGATCTTGGTCCACTCCGACTGGAGGACCGCCGATACCGCTGCCATCGTTCAGGCTCCCTTGGTGGTGTCGCCCCAGCGGGGTCCGGGCGCGTCCGCCCCGTGTACGTCCGTGCCGTGTGCGTGGTACTCCACCGCGCCGGCGGTCATCTGCATGAACGCCTCCTCCAGGGAGGCGCGCTGGGAGCTCAGCTCGTGCAGGACGAGCCCGTGCCCGGCCGCCAGCTCACCGAGCTTCTCGGTCGTGGCGCCGTCCACCTCCAGCGTGCCGTTGCCCGCCTCGACGGCCGTGTAGCCGTTCGCGTGGAGGACGTCGCGCAGCGTCTCCTGCTGCGGCGAGCGCAGCCGTACATAGCTCCGCGAATTCTCATGGATGAAATCCGCCATCGACGTGTCGGCCAGCAGCTTTCCCTGCCCGATCACGATCAGATGATCCGCCGTCAGAGCCATTTCACTCATCAGATGGCTGGAAACGAAGATCGTCCGGCCCTCTGCGGCGAGCGCCTTCATCAGATTGCGGATCCAGTGAATTCCCTCGGGGTCCAGACCATTGACGGGTTCGTCGAACATCAGGATCTCGGGATCGCCGAGCAGCGCCGACGCGATTCCCAGCCGCTGGCCCATACCGAGGGAGAAGCCCTTCGACTTCTTCCGCGCGACCGCGGTCAGCCCGACCAGGTCGAGGACCTCGCCGACCCGCTGCTCCGGGATGCGGTTCGACTGCGCGAGGCAGAGCAGATTGTTGTACGCGGTCCGGCCGCCGTGCATCGCCTTGGCGTCCAGGAGCGCGCCGATGTACTTCAACGGCTCCTGGAGCTCGCGGTAGTGCCTGCCGTCGATCCGGACCGTACCGCTGGTCGGGTTGTCCAGATCGAGCATCATGCGCATCGTCGTCGACTTGCCCGCGCCGTTGGGTCCCAGGAAGCCGGTCACCACGCCGGGCCGTACCTGGAAGGAGAGATGGTCGACCGCCGTCTTCGTTCCGAACCGTTTCGTCAGCGCCTCGAGCTCGATCATGCGACCACGCTACGGGCGCGAAAAACCCTCCGCCACCGGAATGACGGAGGGTTTTGTGGGTGTTCGCGTTCCGGTTACCGGGACCGCGGTACCGGACGGATCAGCGGGTCTGCTGGGCCGGGACACCACGGGTGGCCGGCTCGTCGTCGATCGGGGAACCGGCGGCCGCCACGGCGGCACCGGTCAGCGTCGCCAGCATCTCGCGGACGTTGGTCAGCTGGGCGTTGATCGAGTCGCGGCGGTTCGTCAGCGCCGCCAGCTCGCGCTCCGATTCCGAGCGGATCCGGTCGGCCTTGGCGTTCGCGTCGGCCACGATGTCCTCGGCCTGACGCTGCGCCGTCTCCACCGTCTGGCGGGCCCGGCGCTCCGCGTCCGTACGCAGCTTCTCGGCCTCCAGGCGGAGCTGCTCGGCGCGGTGCTCGATCTCGGCGAGGCGCTTCTCGGCCTTGGCCTGACGCGAGGCCAGGTCGCGCTCCGACTGCTCCCGGCGCTTCGCCAGGTTCGTCTCGAAGTCCGCGGCGGCCTGGGCGGCCTTGGCGCGGGTCTCCTCGAAGAGGGCGTCCGCCTCCTCGCGCTTGGACTGCGCGTCCTTCTGGGCCTCGGCACGCAGCGAGTTGGCCTCACCCTGCGCCTTCTCGACGATCCGAACGCCCTCGTCCTCGGCCTTCGCCTTGCGCTCCGAGGCGAACGACTCGGCGTCGTTGCGCACCTGCTGGGCGGCCGACTCGGCCAGCTCGCGGTGCTGCTCGGCGGCGCGACGGGCCTCCTCGCGCAGGTCCTTCGCCTCCTCCTCGGCGAGGCGGAGGATCTTCTCGACGCGCGCACCGAGCCCGGCGTACGACGGCTCGGCGTCGGTGACCTGGGCCTGGGCGTTCTGCGTCTCGAGGTGGAGTTCCTCGATGCGCTTTTCCAGAGAGGTGATTCGGGCCAGAGCACTGTCACGGTCGGCGACGAGCTTGGTAATGCGGTCGTCCACCTGACCGCGGTCGTAACCACGCCGCACGAGCTCGAAGCCGAAGGGGGAGGAAGTGTCGCTCATGGGGTTCCTGTCGAATGAGACCGGTGAGGTGTTAGGGGGAATCCTAGGGGCCGAAGCGGCGTGTCATCGAGCGGATGCCCGTTTGATCTGGAGAATGTCCAGCCTTTTGAGTGGCTAGCCGTCAGAGGACTTGCCACTCGAACGGGTCGCCCCCGCTGGAACACCTGCCTTGACCCCATCCTTCGTCCCCGCGTTCGGCGCCTCGAAAGACTCCAACGCTTCGAGGACGTCCTGGACACGGGAGATCTCGGCATTGATGTCCTCGCGCCGGCGCACCAGCACATCGAGCTCGCGCTTGCCCTCGGAGATCATCTCCTCGGCCTCGCGCTCGGCCTCCCCCTTGACCTTCTCCGCCTCCGCGACCAGCGAGGCCTTCTTCTGCTCGGCCTCCTTCAGCAGCGCCTCGGCCTTGCGCACCGCGGCGATCCGGACCTTGCTCGCCTCCGAACTCGCGTCGGAGACCATCTCCTTGGCCTTCGCCTCGGCCTCGGCCCGCTGCTCCTCGGCGGCCTTCACCAGCTTGTCGACACGCTCGCCGGCCGTCTTCATCTGCTCGGCCGTCTCGCGCCGCGCCCGCTCGTGCAGCTCCTCGATCTCGCCCTCGATCCGGGCGCGCAGCTCGTCCGCCCGCTCCCTTATGGCCGTCGCGTCGCTGCGCGCGCCCACCAGGAGCTCGTCCGCGTCCGTACGGGCCTTCTCCACCAGCGAGTTGCCCTCGACCGTCGCCTCGGCCGTGATCCGCTCGGCCTCCTGACGGGCCGCGCCGACCATCGTGTCCGCCTGCGACTCGGCCTCGGTGGTCGCGCGCAGCGCCTCCTCCTGGGCCTTCGCCATCAGCTGGTCGGCCTGCTCGGCGGCGTCCGAACGGCGCTTGGCACCGGCCTCGCGCGCCTCGTCGAGCGTACGGTCGGCCTCCTCGCGCGCCTCGGAACGCATCTGCTCCGCCGCGGCCTCGGCGGCCTCCTTGACCCGCTCGGCCTCGGCCCGGATCCGCTCGGCGGCCTGCTGGGCCTGCCCCACGTTCTCGGCACCCTCGGCCCGCAGCCGCTCCGCCTCGTCGGCCGCCTCGGCCGTGATCCGCTCGGCCTCGCTCCTGGCCTCGGTGATGAGCGTGTCCGCCTGCTCGGCGGCGTCGGCGCGCCGCTTGTCGGCGGCCTTGCGGGCCTCGTCGAGGATCTGCTCGCCGTCCGCGCGCGCGGCGGCCCGCAACGCCTCGGCCTGCGCCTCGCCCTCCTCCTTGACCTGCTCGGCCTCGGCCCGCAGCCGCAGCGCGTCCTGCTCGGTCGACTCCAGGAGAGCCACCGCCTCCGCGGTGATCGCGTCGGCCTGCCCGGCGGCGTCGGTGCGCCGCTTGTCGGCGGCCTTGCGGGCCTCGTCGAGGATCTGCTCGCCGTCGGCCAGCGCGGCGACCCGCAGCGCCTGGGCGTGCGCCTCGCCGTCCGTCTTCAGCTGCGCGGCCTCGGCCCGCAGCGCCTCCGCCTCGGCGGTGAGCCGCTCGGCCTCGCCGGTCGCCTCCGTGATGAGGGTGTCCGCCTGCTCGGCGGCGTCGGTGCGCCGCTTGTCGGCGGCCTTGCGCGCCTCGTCGAGGATCTGCTCGCCCTCCGTGCGGGCGAGCGCGACCAGCTCCTCGGCCTCGTTCGTCAGCCGCTCGGACTCCGCCGCCGCCTCGGAACGGATCCGGTTGGCGTCCTCACGGGCGTCCGCACGGGTACGGGCCGCGTCCTGCTCGGCCGACGCCAGCGCGTCCGACGCCTCCGTCCGTACCCGCTGGGCGTACTCGGCCGTGTCCGTGCGCAGCTTCTCCGACTCGGCGATCGCGTCCGCGACCGTCCGCTCGGCGAGCGACTTCGCGGCCTCGGTCTCCTCCTGGGCGCGCGCCCGGACCCGGCTCGCGTCCTCCGCGGCCCGCTCCCGCTCCTCGTACGCGTCGGCGCGGACGCGGTCCGCCTCCTCCTGCGCCTCGCTCCGGGTGCGCTCCGCGGAGTGCTCGGCCGCGCTCCGCAGCCCGGCGATCTCCTCCTCGGCCTGCTCCTGGAGCCCGGCGACGGAGTCCCGTACCTCCTTGGCGGTCTGCTCGGCCGCGGACACCATCTCCGTGGCCCGCCGGTCCGCCTCCTCGACCAGGCGCTGCGCCTCGGTCTGCGCCTCCTCCACCCGCTTGCGGGCGGAGGCGAGCAGCTCCTCGGACTGCTGACGGGCGTGCTCGCGCTCGCGCCCCGCCTCGGAACGGGCCGACTCCAGCGTCTCCTCGGCCTCCCGGCGGCGCCGGTTGGCCTCCTCCTGCGCGGCGGCCAGCGCCTCGGCGGCCTCGGCGGCCACCCGCTCGGCGGCGGCCCCGGCCTCGGCGCGCACCCGGTCGGCGGTCTCCTGGGCCTCCGACTTCAGCCGCTCGGCCTCCGTCGACGCCTCCGTCCGCAGCCGTACGGCCGCGGCCTCCGCCTCGGCGCGCGACGTGGACGCGTCCGACGCCGCCTCCGTCCGCAGCCGCTCGGCCTCCTGCTCGGCCTGCGCCTGGAGCGTACGGATCCGCTCGGCGGCCTCCGTGCGCAGCCGCTCGGTCTCCTCGGCGGCCTCGCGCCGGAGCCGCTCGCTCTCGGCCCGGGCGTCGGTCAGCGCCTGCTCGGCGGTCTCGACCCGGGTCTCCGCCTCGGTGTGCAGGCGGGTCAGCTCCTCGGCCGCCTCCGCGTGCCGGGCCCGGGCCGCGCGCTCGGCGTCCTCGCGCAGCTCGGCGGCGGTCCGCTCGGCCGCCTCCTTCACCGACTCGGCCTGCTCCTCGGCCTCGGCCCGCATCCGCTCGGCCTCGGCGCGGGTGCGCTCCAGCGTCTCCTCGGCCTGGGTGCGCAGCGTCTGGGCGCGCTCCATGGCCTCCGAGCGGACCCGCTCGCCCTCGGCGCCCGCGTGCGCGCGCAGCTCGTCGCCGTCGGTACGGGCCTTGGTCAGCAGCTCCTCGGCGGTCCTGGCCGCCTCCTCGATCTGCTGGACGGCCTCGCGCCGGGCCTCGCCCCGGATCTTCTCGCCCTCGGCGATCGCCTCGGCCCGCAGCTGCTCCGCCTCGCCGCGCAGCCTGCGCGCCTCCTCCTGCAGCTCGACCGTCTTGGCGCGGTACTCCTTGGTGTCGTCCTTCGCCGAGCCGAGCAGCTCGCCGGCCTGCTCCTCGGCCTGGTTGCGCAGCCGGTCGGCCTCCGCCTCCGCCTCGCGGCGGATGCGCTCGGCCTCCTCGGAGGCCTTGCGGGTGGTCTCCTGGGCGTCCTCGGACGCCTTGGTGAGGACCTCCTCGGCGGTACGGGCGGCCTTGGCCAGGGCGGCGGCCGAGTCCTCGGCCGCGACCGTACGGGCCTTGTCGGAGGCCTCCGAGACCAGCTTCTCGGCCTCCGCGGAGGCCTCCCGCAGCTTCTCCTCGGCCTCACCCTTGAGGGTCTCGGCCTCCTTCGTCGCCTCGGCGACGAGCCGGGCGATCTCCGCCTTCGCGGTACGGGTGCGCTGCTCGTTGACGGACTCCGCGGAGGACAGCTGCCTGGCGGCCGCCTCCTTGGCCTCGGAGAGCGCCTTCTCGGCCTCCGCGCGGGCCTCGCGCAGCCGGACCTCGGCCTCCTGCATCCGCTGCTCGGCGGCGCGGGACAGCTCGGTGGCCTGCTGTCGGGCCTGCTCGGTCTCGGCGCTGGTGGAGGAGCGCAGCTGCTCGGCGTGGCTGGTGGCCTCCTGCGCCTGCGTGGACGCGGCGTTCAGAAGCCGCTCGGCGTCCTTGCGGGCGCGCAGCAGAATCGCTTCGGCCTCGGCTCGGGCCGCCTCCGCCTCCGAGCCGACCCGCTGACGGGTCTCCTCGGCGAGCCGGGTGGCCTCGGCGCGGGCGCCGGCGAGCGACTGCTCGGCCTCGGCGCGGGACTCCTCCAGCAGGCGACGGGCCTGGGACTCCGTACGGGCGCGCAGCTGCTCGGCCCAGGCGACGTTCTCGTTGACGTGCGCCTCGACGGTCTGGCGGCGCTCCGCCAGCTCCTGGTCCAGGCGCTGCCGGCGCTGGACGGCCTCGGCGTGCAGCTCGGCCTGGAGCCGCGCCTGGTGCTCGGCGTGCTCCTGGAGGATGCGCTGGGTCTGGGCCCGGGCGTCGCGCAGCTCGCGCTCGGCGTCCTGGCGCAGCTGGTCGGCCTGGATCTGCGCGTTGCGCAGCATCTGTTCGGCCTGGTAGCCGATGTCCGCGCTGTCGTACGCGGGGCGGGACGCGATGGTGCGACGCGCCTCGTGGAGCTTGGCGCGCAACACCTCGACCTGGTAACCGAGGTCCTCGGCGTGCTGGACGGCCTTCTCCCGCTCGGTCTTCAGCCGGTCCATCTCGGCTTCGAACCGCGAAAGATGGTCGTCTTCAGCTCGGTGGCTCTCCTGGCGTTCGTAGCCCCGCACTGCGCGGTCCCATCCGTCCCCTGGTCGCAACACTCCAACGAGCACCGTTCCCCGGAGAACGGCCCCCCGGGAATCGTGGCAGATCGGATACCCCGACTTCGACGCCGCATGGCATGCGGCACCGACCGGCCCCGGCCCGGAGCCGCCCACTCTACCGGGCCAGGAATCCGGAGGTCAGTGCTCCGCTGAGGAGGGATCAGCCGACGTGACCAGTTCGGTCAGCACACCATGGCAGTCCTTGGGGTGGAGGAAGGTGATCCGGGAGCCCATGGAGCCGGTCCGCGGCTCGTCGTAGAGGACCCGGACGCCCTTGGAACGGATGGCCTCGGCGTCCCCGTCGACGTCGGCCGTGCCGAAGGCGATGTGATGGACACCCTCGCCGTTCTTGGCCAGCCACTTGCCCACCGCGGAGTCCTCCCGGGTGGGCTCCAGGAGCTGGAGGTACGAGGCTCCGCCGTCGGAGGTGTCGTTGATCTTGAGCATGGCCTCGCGGACGCCCTGCTCCTCGTTCAGCTCGGAGTGGAACACCTCGAAACCGTAGGTCGCACGGTAGAACTCGACGGTCTTGTCGAGGTCGAAACAGGCGATCCCGATGTGGTCGATTCGCGTCAGCATGCCTCCAGTGCAGCGCCAGGGGGATGGTTACGCAACGTGCGCGCCGTCACACCGGCAGGCCGGTGACCGCGTACGGCACCGCTCAGTACATTGGCGGTAAACCCTCGTTCACTCCTCATCCCTAGGGGCTGTGCCTCATGTCTGGAACGACCGGTACCACCTCAGTGATCGTCGCGGGCGCCCGCACGCCCATGGGCCGTCTGCTCGGCTCCCTCAAGTCCTTCTCCGGCGCCGACCTGGGCGGCTTCGCCATCAAGGCCGCGCTCGACCGGGCCGGCATCGGCGGCGACCAGGTGCAGTACGTGATCATGGGGCAGGTGCTCCAGGCGGGCGCCGGCCAGATCCCCGCGCGCCAGGCCGCCGTGAAGGCCGGCATCCCGATGAACGTCCCGGCGCTCACCATCAACAAGGTGTGCCTCTCCGGCCTGGACGCCATCGCGCTCGCCGACCAGCTCATCCGCGCGGGTGAGTTCGACGTGGTCGTCGCCGGCGGCCAGGAGTCGATGACCAACGCCCCGCACCTGCTGCCGAAGTCCCGCGAGGGCTTCAAGTACGGCGCCGTCGAGATGCTCGACGCGATGGCGTACGACGGTCTCACCGACGCCTTCGAGAACGTCGCCATGGGCGAGTCCACGGAGAAGCACAACACCCACCTCGGCCTCAAGCGCCCCGAGCAGGACGAGATCGCCGCGCTGTCGCACCAGCGCGCCGCCGCCGCGCAGAAGAACGGCATCTTCGAGGCCGAGATCACCCCGGTCGAGATCCCGCAGCGCAAGGGCGACCCGGTGATCTTCTCGAAGGACGAGGGCATCCGCGCCGAGACGACCGTCGAGTCGCTCGGCAAGCTGCGCCCGGCCTTCACCAAGGACGGCACCATCACCGCCGGAACCTCCTCGCAGATCTCCGACGGCGCCGCCGCCGTCGTCGTGATGAGCAAGGCGAAGGCCGAGGAGCTGGGCCTGGAGTGGATCGCCGAGATCGGCGCCCACGGCAACGTGGCCGGCCCGGACAACTCGCTGCAGTCGCAGCCGTCCAACGCCATCCGGCACGCCCTGAAGAAGGAGGGCCTGGGCGTCGAGGACCTCGACCTGATCGAGATCAACGAGGCGTTCGCGGCGGTCGCCGTCCAGTCAATGAAGGACCTCGGCGTCACCCCGGAAAAGGTGAACGTCAACGGTGGCGCGATCGCCCTGGGCCACCCCATCGGCATGTCCGGCGCCCGTGTGGTGCTGCACCTGGCCCTGGAGCTCAAGCGGCGCGGCGGCGGTGTCGGCGCGGCGGCGCTGTGCGGCGGCGGCGGTCAGGGCGACGCTCTGATCGTTCGCGTACCCGGCAAGTAGCACCGGAACCAAGGAGCGGTTGAACATGGTGGACGTCCCCGAACTGGTCGCCCAGGCGAGGGAGGGCAGGCCGCGCGCCGTGGCCCGGCTGATCTCACTCGTGGAGGGGGCGTCCCCGCAGCTGCGTGAGGTGATGGCGGCGCTCGCGCCGCTGACGGGCGGCGCGTACGTGGTGGGCCTGACCGGCTCGCCCGGCGTGGGCAAGTCCACGTCGACGTCGGCGCTGGTCTCCGCGTACCGGCGGGCCGGCAAGCGGGTCGGCGTCCTGGCCGTCGACCCCTCGTCCCCCTTCAGCGGGGGAGCGCTGCTCGGCGACCGGGTCCGGATGTCGGAGCACGCCTCCGACCCGGGCGTCTACATCCGCTCCATGGCGACCCGCGGCCACCTGGGCGGGCTCGCCTGGTCGGCGCCGCAGGCGATCCGCGTCCTGGACGCGGCCGGCTGTGACGTGGTGCTCGTCGAGACCGTCGGTGTCGGTCAGTCGGAGGTGGAGATCGCCTCCCAGGCCGACACGTCGGTGGTGCTCCTCGCTCCCGGAATGGGCGACGGGATCCAGGCCGCGAAGGCGGGCATCCTGGAGATCGGCGACGTGTACGTGGTGAACAAGGCGGACCGGGACGGCGCGGACGCGACGGCCCGCGAGCTGAACCACATGCTGGGCCTGGGCGAGGCGCGCGGCCCCGGCGACTGGCGGCCGCCGATCGTGAAGACGGTCGCGGCGCGCGGCGAGGGCATCGACGAGGTCGTCGAGGCGCTGGAGAAGCACCGCGCCTGGATGGAGGAGCACGGGGTCCTGGCGGAGCGCCGCCGGTCGCGCTCGGCGCGCGAGGTCGAGACGATCGCGGTCACGGCGCTGCGCGAACGCATCGGCGACCTCCACGGCGACCGCCGGCTGGACGCGCTGGCGGAACGCATCGTGGCGGGCGAGCTCGACCCGTACCGCGCGGCGGACGAGCTGGTGGCGGGCCTGACCGAGGCCTGACGGACCGAAGGCCGGCAGACCGAGAAGACGAACGCGCCGCCGACCGGGCCCATGCCCGGCCGGCGGCGCCTCGCGTCGGTCAGTCGTTGTCGTCGGCGTCGGCGTTGTTGCCGTCGTCGTCGGCGGTGTCGTCCGCGTGGCCGGCCGCCTCGGCGCGGTCGTCCCGGTCGTCCTCGTCCCGGCCGTCCTGGCCGTCGTCGTCCGCCGTGACCTGGCCCGTCTTCAGGTCGACCCGCCAGTCGCCGTTCACGGTGTCCATGTCCCAGGCGGCCGCGGCGCGGTCGTCGTCGTCCAGGCTCACGGAGGTGACGGCGCCCTTCGCGGAGGCCGCCTCGGCCGCCTTCCGGGCGTCGACGGAGGCGCCCTTCAGGGCGCGGCGGTCGTCGGCGTCGTCCCGGTCGTCGTCGCGGTCGGTCTCCTTGCCGAGCACCTTGCCGGTGCCGGCATCCACCTGGACCGTGTACGAGGTCGTGCCCGCGCCCAGGACGTCGACCTCCCAACCGCGTCCGTCGTCGTCCAGGTCGGCCGAGACGGCCGTGCCCGGCTGAGCCTTCAGCGCGGTGCCGATCGCCTGTACGGCGGTCACCTTCGCGCTCCGCACGGCGGTCCGGTCGTCCCGGCTCCCGTCGTCGTCCGCGAAGGCGACCGCGGTTCCTCCGCAGACCACGGCGGCCGCGGCGACGGTGGCGATGACGATGTTGCGCTTCATGGGGTCCTCCAACCCGGCGTGGTTCGTTCGACGGACCCCACTGTGCGCAACGCGACCTGAACGCAGCCTGAAGCCACCTGAAGGCGCCTTCAGCTTCCGTTTGCGAACCTGGCCCCATGAGCTTCGCCCACCACGCCTCGCCTCGTCCCTCCCGACTGCTGATCGTGGAGGACGAGAAGCGGCTCGCCCTCTCCCTCGCCAAGGGCCTGACCGCCGAGGGGTACGTCGTCGACGTCGTCCACGACGGCCTGGAGGGACTGCACCGGGCGGGCGGATCGCCGTACGACCTGATCGTGCTCGACGTGATGCTGCCCGGAATGAACGGGTACCGGGTCTGCTCCGCGCTGCGCGCCGCGGGCGACGACGTGCCGATCCTGATGCTGACCGCCAAGGACGGCGAGTACGACGAGGCCGAGGGCCTCGACACGGGCGCCGACGACTACCTCACCAAGCCGTTCTCCTACGTCGTCCTGGTGGCCAGGATCCGGGCGCTGCTGCGTCGGCGCGGGGCGGGCGCCTCCCCGCTCCTCGACCTCGGCGAGCTGCGCGTGGACACCGCGGCCCGCCGCGTGCACCGCGGCGAGGACGAGGTCACGCTCACCGCCAAGGAGTTCGCGGTCCTGGAACAGCTCGCGCTGCGCTCCGGCGAGGTTGTCTCGAAGGCCGAGATCCTGGAGCACGTCTGGGACTTCGCCTACGAGGGCGACCCGAACATCGTCGAGGTGTACGTCAGCACGCTCCGCCGCAAGCTGGGCGCCGCCCTGATCCACACGGTGCGCGGCGCCGGGTACCGGCTGGAGGCGCGGTGAGCGGCCGGTGGTTCTCCTCGGTCCGCGCCAGGGCCACCCTCGGCGCGACCGCGGTGGTGGCCGTCGCCCTGGTCGCCGCCGGTATCGCCGTCCTGCTGTCCCTGCGGGGCAACCTCACGAGCCAGGCGGAAGGGGAGGCGGACGGCGTCGCCCGCGAGGTCGCCGGCCGGATCGCCGCCGGCACCCCGTACCCGGCGCTCGACCTGCCGGACGGCGACGAGAACCCGGTGCAGGTGGTCGACCGCGACGGCCGGGTCCTCGCGGTCAGCGAGGGGCTCACGGCGATCAGCGGGACCGGCGTGCCCGACGTCACTCCGGAGGCGAGCCCCGGGGCCGGGCGGGACGACGATGACGACGCGGACGACCCCGGCACGGGCGAGATCGGTGACGTGACCTGGCACGGGCAGGGCAGCGCCACCGTCGACGGGGAGAGCGACGACTACCGGTTCACCCAGGTGGAGGTCACCGACCGCCGGGACGAGACGGTCCTGGTGTTCGCGGGAGCGTCGCTGGGGGCGCGGCGGGACGCGGTGGGGACCGCGGCCACCGCCATGCTCGTCGGACTGCCGCTGCTGCTCGCGGTGGTGGCCGCGGTGACCTGGCTGGTGACCCGGCGGGCGCTGCGGCCCGTCGAGTCGATCCGCCGTGAGATGGCGGAGATCACCGCCTCGCAGGATCTGTCGCGGCGGGTCCCCGAACCCGCCACGCACGACGAGGTGGCCCGGCTCGCCCGGACCACGAACGAGACGCTGACGGCCCTGGAGTCGTCCGTGGAGCGGCAGCGGCGGTTCGTCGCCGACGCCTCGCACGAGTTGCGCAGCCCCATCGCGAGCCTGCGCACCCAGCTGGAGGTGGGCGCCGCGCATCCGGAGCTGCTTGACGTCCCGGGCGCGGTCGAGGACACCGTACGGCTCCAGCACCTCGCCGCCGACCTGCTGCTGCTCGCCCGGCTCGACGCGGGGGAGCGGCTCGCCGGCGCCCCGGTCGACCTCGCCGCGCTGGCGACGGAGGAGGCGGCAGGGCGGCCGGGCGTGACGGTGGAGGCCGCGGAGCCGGTCGAGGTGACCGGCTCCCGGGGGCAGCTGGGGCGGGTGCTCGCCAATCTGCTCGACAACGCGCGGCGGCACGCCCGTGCGGAGGTGACGGTCACCGTACGGAGGTCGGGGGACCGGGCCGTGCTCGACGTGGCCGACGACGGGCAGGGGGTGCCGGAGGCCGACCGTGAACGGATCTTCGAGCGGTTCGTGCGGCTCGACGACGCGCGCGGCCGCGACGAGGGCGGCGCGGGGCTCGGGCTGGCCATCGCCCGGGACGTCGCCGTACGGCACGGTGGCAGGCTCACCGTCCGTGAAGCACCCACGGGCGGGGCCCTGTTCGAACTCCGTCTGCCGCTCGCGGAAAGCCCGCTCGCGGAAAAGCCGCTGGACGACGGAGCCTAGGGACGTCGGAGCCTAGGGCTTCCCCCGACGGCCCCGGAGCTGCTCCGCGACGGGCTTCAGGGACTCGTGGAGGTCGCCGAGCGCCTCCGTCGTCAGCTGGTCGATGAAGTGCTTGCGCACGGACTCCACGTGGTGGGGCGCCACCTTGCGCATGGTCTCCATGCCCTGGTCGGTCAGGACCGCGTACAGCCCGCGCCGGTCCGACTCGCAGTTGGCGCGGCGCACGAGCCCCGCGTTCTCCATGCGGGTGATCTGGTGGGAGAGCCGGCTCTTGGACTGGAGGGTGGCCGTGGCGAGGTCGCTCATGCGCAGCCGACGGTCGGCCGACTCCGAGAGGTTCACCAGGATCTCGTAGTCGTTCATGGTCAGGCCGAAGGGCTGGAGGTCCTTCTCCAGCTGGTACGTCAGCATTCGATTGACGTCCAGATAGGTGCGCCAGGCGCACTGCTCGGCGTCGGTGAGCCAGGGGGTGGCCGTCTCGGTCTCCATGTATGGATTCTACCTAAGAAGTTGAATACTGGACGAAGTAAGGGAATGTGACGCCGGGCACCCAGGGCCCCGACGGGCGCAGACGTTCGAGGGCGTCACACTCCGCAGACTACCGGCTACAGCCCGAAGCGCCGCTGGAGGTCCCCGAGCTGTCCGGGAAGGCGCGGTACCGAGCCGTGCGCCCCCTGGCCGGAACCGTGCGCCCCGGGAGCGCCGCCCGGGACACCCGGCTGCCCGCCGACCTGACCGATCGCCCGGTCGGCCATCAGCATCTCCGTCGACTGGAGCAGTACCGTACCCGCCCCCACGAACTCGAACTGGTGCTCCTCGCCCGAGGTCCCGCCGATCCCCGTCAGCGCCCGGACGCCGCCCATCACGCCCGTCATGTAGCCGTGGTCGTAGTGGTGGCACGGGGACGGGCAGTCCGCCCACCCGACCAGGGCCTGCGGGTCCACCCGCATGGGCGGCTCCATGAAGACCACCGGCCCGTTCGACGCGGCCACGAACTTGCCCGTGCCGATCAGCGTCACGAAACCCGGCACGATCGACTGCTTGAGCGCCAGCGTCGGCTGGTACGCCAGCAGATTGCCGGAACGGATCGTCAGATTGCCCTCGTCCAGGTCGAACGAGTTCACGTCGAAGGCCCGGTCGGCGAGGAGCATCTTGCCGCTGCCCTCCGCCACCACCCAGTCGCTCGCGTGCAGCGGCGAGTGGAACGACGTACGGACCAGGCGGTCCAGGCGCCCGTGGCCGATGCCGTTGAAGTCGATCCGCCCGTAGTAGGCGATCATCTTGCCCTTCTGCAGGAACCACTGGGAGCCCTTGAGCTCCACGCAGAAGGTGTACGGATTGACGTTGTCGTCGGACGGGAGGGACTGCGGGTCGAGAACGACGGGACCGGTCACAGCTTCTCCTCCGAGGCCTGCACGTACACCGCACCACTGCCGGTCAGCTCCAGCTGGAACGCCTCCCCGGAGCCCCGGCCCACCATGTCGCGCCAGCCCAGCGCGGTGGAGAGCTTGTTCCGTACGTCGCCGTGGTGGGCGACATACGCCTGCGGGTCCACGTGGACCGCGCGTCCCGGGGTGATCGGCAGCTCGATCACGCCGCCGTGGGCCATGACGGCGACCGCGCCGTGCCCCTTGAGCGTCGTGGTGAAGAGCCCCTGGCCGGTCACCTGGCCGCGCACCATGCCCATGACCCCGCCCTGGGAGCCCATGAACATCGTGCCCTGCTCCAGGGTGCCGTCGAAGGCGAGCAGGCGGTCGGCCTCGACGTAGAGGGTCTCGCCGGTCAGCCGGATCACCTGGATGTGGTGGCCGCCGTGCCCGAACATCACCGTGCCGCTGCCGTCGACGGTCATCAGCGGCGTCGCCTCGCCCGCCACCCGGCGCCCGATCATCGACATCACGCCGCCCTGGCCGCCGGCGATGTTCGGCGTGAAAGTGACGTCACCGCGGTACGCAAGCATCGCGCCGCGTTGGCTGAACATGCGCTGTCCGGGGACGACGGTCGCCTCGACCATCTTGGAGTTGATCTCACGGAACGGCATCAGACCTCGCCCCCGATCGTGTTCCGCTCGCTCGGCTGGACGTACACGACGCCGTCGCCCTCGAAGCGGATCTGGAACGCCTCGCCGCCACCCTCGCCGAGGAAGGTGCGGAACGTCACACCGGACTGGAAGCTCTGCTGGAGGTTGCCCTGGTGGGCTATGTACGCGCCGGGGTCGACGGAGAGCGGGTACTGCGGGGTGACGCGCAGCACCACCGCCGGGCCGTCGGACATGATCGCCGCCTGACCGGTTCCCTCGACCGTCGTGGTGAAGAGCCCGTTGCCGGTCGCCCCGCCGCGCAGGCCGGTGAAGGTCGTGCCGGTACGCAGCCCCGCGTCCGTGCAGAGCAGATTGCTCGCCTCGACGTAGAGCTTGTCGCCGTGGAGCTGGACGAGGTTGATCTCGGAGGCGCGGTCGGCGAACCAGCAGGTCCCCTGGCCCTTCACCTCCATCACCTCCATCTGCTCACCGGTGAGCCGGCGGGTGACCATGCCGCGCAGGCCTTCGCCTCCGCCGGACATCTTCTTGAAGGCCATCTGGCCGTCGTAGGCGACCATGGAGCCGTTTTTCGCCTTGACGGAATCGCCGGTCATGGACACGGCGAGCACTTTGCTGCCCTGGAGTCGGAACGTTGCCACGGAGGGAGATTACGGGCCCCCCGGCTAAAGAGACAGCAAAGTCGGCGTGCACAATGGAGCCGCCCACCCTTGTGCATCCGTTCACAAGATCGAACGAAGGTGACCCCCTCCCGTGGACATCAAGACCGCCTCCTCCCTCCACCGCCTCCGACTCGTCTCCGCCCCGGAGGCCGTCTCCTTCCTGCTGCTGCTGGTCTGCTCGGTGCTCAAGCGCACGACCGAGTTCAACGCCGTGCCCGTGATGGGCGCGATCCACGGCGTCCTGTTCATCCTCTACGTGCTGTTCTGGCTGGACGCCTGGAACCGCACCAAGTGGCAGTTCAAGACCGCCGCCCTCTACTTCGTGCTCTCGGTGCTGCCGCTCGGCGGCTTCTACGCGGAGCGCAAGCTCAAGCGCGAGGCCGCGGACGCCGTCATCGCCTCCCGTGCCCGCCGCGAGAGCGCGGTGGAAGCGTGATCGTCGCCTTCTCGGTCACCCCGCTCGGTGTCGGCGAGGAGGTCGGCGAGTACGTCGCCGACGCCGTCCGCGTCGTGCGGGAGTCGGGACTGCCGAACCGCACCGACGCGATGTTCACCTCGATCGAAGGTGAGTGGGACGAGGTGATGGACGTCGTCAAGCGCGCCGTCGCCGCCGTGGAGGCGCGTGCGCCCCGGGTCTCCGTGGTCCTCAAGGCCGACATCCGGCCGGGCGTGACCGACGGCCTCAGCTCGAAGGTCGCCACGGTGGAACGCCACCTGGAGGCCTGACCGCCGTCCCGAGTTCCCGAGCCCCCGACCCCTCCCTTCCGGGCCGGGGGCTCACTCGCGCGCGCTGCCGGTCAGGGCGATCCCGATCGGCGTGCGTTCGTACAGCACCTGATGGCCGTAGCGGCGGGAGGTCAGCAGGCCGGCCTCCCTCAGGACCGACAGATGGGCCGAGACGGAGGAGGGCGCGAGCCCGAGCCGGTGGGCCAGCGCGGTGGTGCCGGCCGGCTCGTCCAGCGCGCACAGCACGTCCGCGCGTGCCCGGCCCAGGAGCCGGGCGAGCGCCTCGGGCGTACGGTCGCCGGCCTCGGTCCACAGCCCGCCGATCCCGCGCGCGGGGTAGACCACGGTCGGCTGCCACGGCGGGTCGAAGCCGCTCACCACGTCCGGCCAGGTGAAGACCGAGGGCATCAGGACCAGGCCCTGGCCGTCGAGGGCGCGCACGTGTTCGCCGCGGTAGGCGACGGTGAGGGTCGCGCTCTGCGAGGACCAGGCGACGCCCGGCAGGAGTTCGCCGAAGAGGCGCTCCAGGCCGCCCTCGGCGAGCCGCCGCGAGTGGTACGCCACGTCGGCCTCCAGGACGGCGCGCAGCCGGGGCCACTCGGGGGCGATCAGGGCCTCCCACGTCTCCTGGAGCACATCGGCGAGCCGCTGCACGGCGCCCGCCGGGTCGGCCAGCATCCTCCGCCCCTCCGGGGTCGCCGCGGCCCCCGGGGTGTCGGCGAGCGCCCGCACGAAGTCGTCCCGGGCGAGGGCCGGGTCGGTCTCCCGGACCGCCGCGATCTCCTCCGCGAACGCGGCGGCGGGGCCCACGGGCGGCGGGTACAGGAAGTCGGGGCTGTGCCCGTGCAGGGGCATCAGCAGCTGGAGCGGGCCGAGATCAAGCCCCGCCGCCGCCTCCCGGATCCGCCGCAGCCACGGCAGGTGGTACCCCTGCTGGCGGGGCCGCGCCAGCACGCGGACGGCGGAGTGCGTCTCCCAGAGAGGGGAGAGCGCGAACCGGATTCTGAGGGAGTCGGCCTCGCCGAAGCGGAAGTGGTAGGGCATGGGGCCTCGTGGGAGATTCGGCTGGAGCCGAAAGTCTAGGTCGCGCCGGGCCCGGCGGGCACGCTGCCCGCATGCCGCAGCACGACGCCGCCCCTTCCCGGAACCCCGGGACCACACCCGAGTCCGACACCCCCGGCGCACGGCCCGCGCTCGCGAAGGCCGACGCGCCCGCGCTCGCGGAAGTCGACGTGCCCGCGCGCGTGGATGCCGATGCGGTGGCTACGGGGAGCCCTCCCGGAGAGGGGCGCGGGCCCGGATATCGCGCTGTCTTCGCCGTGCGGGAGTTCCGGACCGTCTTCGTCGCCCACCTGCTCTCCCTCCTCGGGGTCGTCGTCAGCGAGATCGCCCTCACCGTCCTCGTCTACGACCTCACCCGCTCCCCGCTCCTCTCCTCCCTCACCTTCGCCCTCGGCTTCCTCCCCTACCTCCTCGGCGGCACCCTCCTCGCCGGCGTCGCCGACCGCTACCCGCCCCGCCGGGTCCTCGTCGTCTGCGACCTCGTCTGCGCCGGCTGCGTCGCGCTCATGGTCGTGCCCGCCACCCCCGTCGCCGGGCTGCTCGTGCTGCGGTGCGCCGTCGCCGCCGTCGCGCCCGTCTTCAACGGGACCCGGATGGCGACCCTCACCGACATCCTCGGCGAGGGCGACCTCTTCGTCCTCGGCCGCTCCCTCCTGCGGATCGTCTCCCAGAGCGCCCTGCTCGCCGGGTTCGGCATCGGCGGCGTGCTCCTCACCGTCGTGCCTGCTCGCGGTGCCATCGCCATCACCGCCGTGACCTTCCTCGCCTCCGCCCTCCTCCTGCGCCTCGGCACCCGGAAGCGGCCCGCCCGGGGCTCCGCCGCCCCGCGCGAGCGCGGCAACCTCGCCGTCCTCCGCGACCGCCGCGTCCGCGCCCTCATGCTGATGTTCTGGCTGCCGCCGCTGTTCGCCGTCGTCCCCGAGGCCCTCGCCGCCCCCTACGCCGACCAGGCGGGCGTCTCCACCGCCGCGCTCGGGCTGCTGATGTGCGCCCTGCCCGTCGGTACCATCGCGGGCGAGCTGTTCGCCGGGTCCAGGCTGAGCGCCACGACCCGCTCCCGGATCGTGTACCCGCTGGCCCTGGCCGGCGTCCTGCCCTATCTCCTCTACGTCGTGGAGCCCGGCGCCGCCCTGGCGGGCCTCGCCCTCCTCCTGGCCGGTGCGACCGGCGCGTACACGCTCGGCCTCGACGCCTGGTTCGTCGCCGCCGTCCCCGAGGAGCGGCGGGGGAGGGCCATGACCCTGATGACCGCGGGCATGATGACCGCGCAGGGCGTCGGCATGGCCGGCGCCGGTCTCGCCGCCGAGTTCCTCCCCGTCCACGCCGTGGTCGCCGGCACGGGAGTCCTCGGGACGCTCTGCGTCCTCGCGGCCGTCCTCGAAGTGCGGGCGACGGAAGCGCGGGCGACCGAAGGGCGAGGACCGAAGGGCGAGACAGGGCTGACCACCATGTGACCAGTGGGTAAGGTCGACGCGTGCCGAAGCCGCTCAGTCTCCCCTTCGACCCCATCGCCCGCGCCGACGAACTCTGGCAGAAGCGCTGGGGCCCGGTCCCCTCGATGGCCGCGATCACCTCGATCATGCGCGCCCACCAGATCCTCCTCGCGGAGGTCGACGCCGTCGTCAAGCCGTACGGACTGACGTTCGCGCGCTACGAGGCCCTGGTGCTGCTCACCTTCTCCAAGGCCGGTGAGCTGCCCATGTCCAAGATCGGCGAGCGGCTGATGGTCCACCCCACGTCCGTGACGAACACGGTGGACCGGCTGGTGAAGTCCGGTCTGGTCGACAAGCGGCCCAACCCCAACGACGGCCGCGGCACCCTCGCCTCGATCACGGAGAAGGGCCGCGAGGTCGTCGAGGCCGCCACCCGCGACCTGATGGCGATGGACTTCGGGCTCGGGGCCTACGACGCCGAGGAGTGCGCCGAGATCTTCGCGATGCTCCGCCCCCTGCGCGTCTCGGCGGAGGACTTCGACGAGTCCTGAGCCCGGAGAACGGGGGCCGGGACCCGGGCGAAGATCGCCCGGAACGTGCCGTTACGCTCGACGGCATGAAATCCAGCGTGCTGACCCGTTACCGCGTCATGGCGTACATCACCGCCGTCATGCTGCTCGTGCTCTGCACGTGCATGGTCTTCAAGTACGGGTTCGACATGGGCGAGGACGTGACCTTCGCGGTCTCCCAGGCCCACGGCGTCCTCTACATCATCTACCTGATCTTCGCGTTCGACCTGGGCTCCAAGGCGAAGTGGCCGTTCGGCAAGCTCCTGTGGGTGCTGCTGTCCGGGACGATTCCCTTCGCCGCGTTCTTCGTCGAGCGCACGGTCGTCCGCGAGACGCTTCCGCTGGTCAGCGGCGCGCAGCCGGCCCCGGCCAAGGCCTGAGGCAAGCCCCCGCACAGATGTGCGGGGGTTTCCCATCGACATTTACTAGGACGTCCTAGTAAATTCGAAGCATGGACGCTGACGCGATCGAGGAAGGCCGCCGACGCTGGCAGGCCCGTTACGACAAGGCCCGCAAGCGCGACGCCGACTTCACCACGCTCTCCGGTGATCCGGTCGAGCCCGTCTACGGGCCGCGGCCCGGAGACACCTACGAGGGCTTCGAGCGCATCGGCTGGCCCGGTGAGTACCCCTTCACCCGTGGCCTGCACCCCACCGGCTACCGCGGCCGGACCTGGACCATCCGCCAGTTCGCCGGCTTCGGCAACGCCGAGCAGACCAACGAGCGGTACAAGATGATCCTGGCCGCCGGCGGCGGCGGGCTCTCGGTCGCCTTCGACATGCCCACCCTCATGGGCCGCGACTCCGACGACCCGCGCTCGCTCGGCGAGGTCGGCCACTGCGGTGTGGCCATCGACTCCGCCGCCGACATGGAGGTCCTCTTCAAGGACATCCCGCTCGGCGACGTCACCACCTCGATGACCATCTCCGGGCCCGCCGTGCCCGTCTTCTGCATGTACCTGGTCGCCGCCGAGCGCCAGGGCGTCGACCCGGGCGTACTCAACGGGACGCTCCAGACCGACATCTTCAAGGAGTACATCGCGCAGAAGGAGTGGCTCTTCCAGCCCGAGCCGCACCTGCGCCTCATCGGCGACCTGATGGAGCACTGCGCGCAGGGCATCCCCGCCTACAAGCCGCTCTCCGTCTCCGGCTACCACATCCGCGAGGCCGGGGCGACGGCCGCGCAGGAGCTCGCGTACACCCTCGCCGACGGCTTCGGCTACGTGGAGCTCGGCCTCTCCCGCGGCCTGGACGTCGACGTCTTCGCCCCCGGTCTCTCCTTCTTCTTCGACGCGCACCTCGACTTCTTCGAGGAGATCGCCAAGTTCCGCGCCGCCCGCCGGATCTGGGCGCGCTGGATGAAGGAGGTGTACGGCGCCAAGACCGACAAGGCGCAGTGGCTCCGCTTCCACACCCAGACCGCCGGTGTCTCGCTCACCGCCCAGCAGCCGTACAACAACGTCGTACGGACCGCCGTGGAGGCGCTCTCCGCGGTCCTCGGCGGCACCAACTCGCTGCACACCAACGCCCTCGACGAGACCCTCGCGCTGCCCAGCGCGCAGGCCGCCGAGATCGCGCTGCGCACGCAGCAGGTGCTGATGGAGGAGACGGGCGTGGCCAACGTGGCCGACCCGCTCGGCGGTTCCTGGTACGTCGAACAGCTCACCGACCGCATCGAGGCCGACGCCGAGAAGATCTTCGACCAGATCAAGGAGCGCGGCCGCCGGGCCCACCCGGACGGGCAGCACCCGATCGGGCCGATCACCTCCGGCATCCTGCGGGGCATCGAGGACGGCTGGTTCACCGGCGAGATCGCCGAGTCCGCCTTCCAGTACCAGCAGTCCCTGGAGAAGGGCGACAAGCGCGTCGTCGGCGTCAACGTCCACCACGGCTCGGTCACCGGCGACCTGGAGATCCTGCGGGTCAGCCACGAGGTCGAGTGGGAGCAGGTCCGCGTGCTCGGCGAGCGCAAGGGCCGTCGCGACGACGCCCGCGTCCGCGCCGCGCTCGACTCGATGCTGGCGGCGGCCCGGGACGGCTCGAACATGATCGGCCCGATGCTCGACGCGGTACGGGCGGAGGCCACGCTCGGCGAGATCTGCGACGTGCTCCGCGAGGAGTGGGGGATCTACACGGAGCCCCCGGGCTTCTAGGGCGTGTGGAAAGGGGCGGTACGGGACCTCCCGTACCGCCCCTTTCGCCCGAAGCCCGCGCGATGCCTACGTCGCGGCGGTGCCGAGCACCTTCGTCGGGGTGACCCGCACGACCACGCGTACCACCTCGGGCGGAAGTTCGAGGTACCCCTGGCCGGAGCCCGGACCCTCGTACTGCTCCTCGATCGCCACGGCGAGCGCGCGCCCGGCGTCCTCGGTGACGGTGGCCGTGCCGCGGATCTCGGCGTACAGCTGCGGGTCCTCGCGGTCGTACACGATCAGGCTGACGCGCGGATCGGCCTCGATGTTCCGGATCTTGCGGCGGCCGGCCTGGCTGGAGATCAGGAGGTCGTCGCCGTCCCTCGCCACCCAGACCACGGAGCTCTGCGGGGATCCGTCGGGGTGGACGGTGCCCAGGATCGCCGGGTTGGTGTCGTCCAGAAGCGCCCGTACGGCGCTGTTCAGAGTCGTTGTCACGGCCGCGACCCTAGCCCGCGGACTCCGCGCGGGGACAGGCGGTTTCAGCCCTGGGCCGCCGCCGCGCCGAGGCCGCCGAGGAGGAGGGCCGTGAAGCGCTGGACCCACGCCGCGTCGACCGGCTCCGCGCTCACCAGGGCACGGTGGACCACCGCACCCGCGATCACGTCGAAGATCAGGTCGTCGGTGCTGCCGACCGACTCCGGGTCCCGGTCCGAGGGGAGTTCGCCGCGCTCCTGGGCGCGCTGGCGGCCTTCGAGGACCAGCCGCTTCTGCCGGTCGACGATGGAGGCACGGATGCGTTCGCGCAGCGGCTCGTCCCGAGTGGACTCCGCCACCACGGCCATCAGCGCCGTCTTGGTCTCCGGCCGCTGGAGCAGCGCGGCGAACTGGAGGACCACGTTCTCGATGTCGGCCTGGAGGGAACCCAGATCGGGGAGTTCGAGTTCGTCGAAGAGGACGGCGACCGCGTCGACGACCAGTTCGTTCTTGCTCGCCCAGCGCCGGTAGAGGGTGGTCTTGGCGACCCCCGCACGGCCGGCCACGTCACCCATCGTCAGCTTGGACCAGCCCAGTTCGACCAGCGCGGCACGGGTCGCCTCGAGGATCGCGGCATCGGCCTCGACACTGCGGGGGCGTCCGGTACGGCTTCGGGAACTGGTGCGGCTACACATGGGGACCGACCATACCCGCCGGTAGGTATTGCGCCAGAGGCGTGTGATGTGAGCCAGTTCACCGAGGAGTCCTTCCCGTGAGGGGACGCGGACAGTTACGCTACGACCCGTAGCGAAAGGCTGTGACCGGCCTGAGCGACAACCACATGCGCCGGGTGGGGACCCGGCGCGACCGTAGGGGACCGCGTGCCGTGGTGCGCGGTTCAGTCATGACTTACCGGTTACGCGCGCGGAAGGGGGAGGATGTACTCATGCAGCCCAGAAACATGTCCATGAGCGGCGTCGTCGACCTTGCCGCGGTGAAGGCGGCCGGAGAGGCCAAGGCGAAGGCGGAGCAGGCGCGTGCCGCTGCCGCCCGGCAGGGTGGCGCGGCAGCCGTCGCCCCCTCTGCCCTGGTGATCGATGTCGACGAGGCCGGCTTCGAGCGCGATGTCCTCCAGCGCTCCGCCGAGGTCCCGGTCGTCATCGACTTCTGGGCCGAGTGGTGCGAGCCGTGCAAGCAGCTCGGCCCCCTCCTGGAGCGGCTCGCCGTCGAGTACAGCGGCCGCTTCCTCCTGGCCAAGATCGACGTCGACGCCAACCAGATGCTGATGCAGCAGTTCGGTATCCAGGGGATCCCGGCCGTCTTCGCGGTGGTCGCCGGCCAGGCGCTCCCGCTCTTCCAGGGCGCGGCGCCCGAGGCCCAGATCCGGGAGACCCTGGACCAGCTCATCCAGGTCGGCGAGGAGCGCTTCGGCCTCACCGGCATCACCGTCGACCCGGACGCCGACTCCGACGCCCCCTCCGCCGCCGACACCGTGCCGGCGGGTCCGTACGACGCGCTGCTCGAAGCGGCCATGTCGGCGCTGGACGCCGGTGACATGGCCGGTGCCGTCCAGGCGTACAAGAACGTGCTCGCCGACGACCCCGCCCACCCGGAGGCCAAGCTGGGCCTCGCCCAGGCGGAACTGCTCGCCCGGGTGCAGGACATGGACCCGCAGCAGGTGCGGAAGAACGCGGCCGACAACCCGGCCGACGTCACCGCCCAGATCGCCGCCGCCGACCTCGATCTGGTGGGCGGCCATGTCGAGGACGCTTTCGGCCGTCTGGTGGACGCCGTACGGCGCACGGCGGGTGAGGACCGGGACGCGGCACGGCTGCGTCTCCTGGAGCTCTTCGAGGTCATCGGTTCGGACGACCCGCGGGTCACGGCGGCCCGTCAGGCCCTCGCTCGCGTGCTGTTCTGACCCGTTCCATCCCGCCCGGGACAGCGCCGATTTGGCGACACAGTGACATAACGCGGCCGCGCTTTACCAAAACTTGGTAATCGCGGCCGCTGTTACTTGCAGTAAATCGAACCCCGATTTCTGTCCGTGTTTCACCGTCATCCTCCTCCTATGTCGCCTGTCATGGCTGCACCCTGTGTGGCCGGGCGACATCGCCCCGTCGTGGCGCGGTTATCCAGCCGTTACTAGTCAGTAACGAACCCCCTTGTGCCCCGGCCCGGAATGGACCACGATCGGCGACGCTCGGTCCTCCACCGCACCCCCGGCAACCATCCGGGTCCGCGGAGAGGGTCCCCACCGAGCGGGCCGGCGACAGTGGCGCCGGCCGTGGACAGGGGGGTTCCTGCTCTCACCGGCAGGGCCTGTCCAAGAGGTTGCGCGCAAGGCGTGGCCAGTGGTTGTCGCTCGGGGGTGAACGCCGGTGAAGTCGGACGCTCCTCGCGCCCGGATTTCGGCGCTCCTTCCCGAGGACGTAGCACTTCTCCCATCCCAGGACGGGCCCCTGGGCCCATCCGGAGATGTACGTCCGAGAAGGAGGATTCTCATGAAGTCCCAGGTTCGTGGCGGGACCAGATGGAAGCGGTTCGCCGTCGTCATGGTGCCGAGTGTGGCCGCGACGGCCGCGATCGGTGTCGGCCTGGCTCAGGGCGCGCTCGCAGCGTCCTTCAGCATCTCCGGCCAGGAGTTCAAGGTGAAGGCCGACAGCCTTGTCGGCAATGACTTCGTCCAGTACGGCAGCGTGGCGTCCGGCAAGGACCTGCACGGCAAGCCGTTCGCGGAGCCGGTCGGCGTCTCGGGCTTCTCCGAGGCCTGGATCACCAACATGTGCCAGTCCGTCGTGACGCCGGACGTTCCGTTCATCGGCAACGTGTCGCTCGAGCTGCGCGCCGGTACGGAGAAGAACAAGCCGGTCTACGCGAAGGACATCTACCTGGATGTCTCCTCGCTGAAGGCCGACGCCGAGTTCGGCAACATCGACATCGGTGTGGCCGCGGGCTCGCTCCCGAAGTCCGAGGGCAAGCCGGGCATCCAGCCCGGCACGAAGGCCAACCCCTACGGCTTCTCGCAGCGCGCCGAGACGGCGAAGCTCACCAACGTGGAGCAGAAGGCGTGGGCGACCACGGCCGGAACGTTCAAGCTCAGCAACCTGAGCCTGAAGCTGCACAAGGGCACCAAGGAGTGCTTCACCGAGTAGTCACTCGGTGCGGCATCTGGCACAACCGCCCGGCGGGCGAGGGCCGTCGTTCGTTCCGTACGGCCCCGCCCGTTCCCGGCCACCGCGCCACCATCTCTACTTCTCAGCAACACCGCTTCCAGGGAGCTGTTTTCCATGAGCGCCGAGTCCACTGCTTCCCGCGGAGTCCCGAACCAGCGCGAGCGCCGCTTCCACGACTGGCGAGGCAGTCGGCCCTTCTGGGCCGGTCTGTTCACCATGATCGGCGGCGTACCGATCGCCTACTTCCCGTACGCCGACCTGCGACTCGGCAACATGACGATCGCCATGGCGACGACGGGCGGCGCCGGAGCGCTGATCATCGGCGTGCTTCTGGTGACGCTCGGACTGACGATGTGGTTCCAGCCCATCGTGCGGGTCTTCGCAGGCGTCGCCGCGATCGTGCTGGCGCTCGTCTCCATCCCGGTCTCCAACCTCGGCGGCTTCTTCATGGGCTTCCTGCTGGCCCTGGTAGGCGGCGGGCTCTCCGTCGCGTGGGTCCCGGGCGCTGCGGTGGAGGAGACCGCGCAGCAGACGGCCGAGCACACGGGGACCCCGCGGGGCGAGCACGAGTACGACGGTCAGCCGCTGGGATCCGAGGCGCCGGAGGAGACCCGGGCGGTCGACTTCGGGAAGGCCCCGGTTCCGGAGCAGCGCGCCGGTGAGGAGCCGGACCCGCAGGCGGGTCCCGGTGCGCAGGCGACCGAAACGACGATCGACGCCAACGGCGGGAGGAACAGTGCGGGGTGACGAAACACAGTCGGCGACGGCTGCGGACGGCGCCGCTGTGGCTCGCAGGGGTCCGCGGCACGCGGCTCCGCGCAAGTCGCTGCTGAACAAGATCCAGGGACCCGCGGGCAAGGCGATGGCCCTGGCCGCCATGCCGACCGCGGTCCTGATGGGCATGGGTATGGCACCCAGGCTCGCCCTCGCCGACGAGAAGGACATCCCCTTCGCGCCCGGTCCGTGCGTGACCCGCTCGGACGAGCCGGTGGCCGAGGAGTCGACGAAGCCCGCCGAGACGCCCAAGCCCACGGCCAGCGCGAGCGCGACCGAGTCGCCGAAGCCGGAGGCCACCGAGGAGGAGTCGCCCAAGCCGACGGCCAGCCCCTCGACGACGGCCACGGCCGGGCCGGACGCCGGTGAGCAGCAGGCGCCGGCGCCGACCTCCACGCCCACGCCGACGAAGAGCACCAACCCGCTCGACCCGCTGGGCATCGGCGACAAGATCAAGGACATCTTCGACGGGCCGGACGCCACCCCGACGGCCACGCCGACGCCGACCGCTTCCGCGACGAAGCCGGCGACCGAGAAGCCCGCCGAGAAGCCCCCGGCCACCGAGCCCGCGGACAAGCCGTCGACCACGGCACCCGATGCGGGCAAGACCACCACGGGCGACGACCCGGTCGACACGACCAAGGACGCGATCGAGAAGGCCGCGGGCAAGGTCGGCGCCAAGGTCAAGGAGCTGCCCGAGGACGCCAAAGGCCTCGACGCCAAGAAGGACGAGGAGATACCCGACGGCGCCAAGCCGCGCTTCCCGTGCCCCGAGCCCGACCCCGAGGCGCTCGCGGCGGCCGAACTGGAGCCGGGCCTCCCCCTGCTTCCGGACGAGCCGTGGAAGCTGGAGAGCTCCCTGCTCACGCTGAAGGGTCTGAAGTACCACGGCATCGTCGAGGTGAAGACCGGCAGCGGCAAGATCAAGAAGGCGCTGAAGTTCACCGCGAGCGAGGTCGACATCAAGGACCTGCACCAGCTCACGGTGCACTCGGAGGGCAACACGGGCCACGTCCGCTCGGACCGGGGCTCGACCTCGACCATCCGCAACGGCACGGTGACCATGTACACGGAGCAGCTGAAGGGCAACCTCTTCGGTCTGATCCCGATCACCTTCAACCCGCAGACACCACCGCCGCTCGACGTCCCGTTCGCCTTCTTCACCAACGTGGAGGTCATTCAGGCGGGCCAGTTCGGCGGCACGCTCAGGGTCCCGGGCCTGCGCAACACGGTCGAGCCGAGCTGACCGGCCCGACCGCGTGCGACGAGGGCCCCCGTCCGATCCGGACGGGGGCCCTCGTCATGTGCCAGGGGCGGGCGGGGCGCGTCAGTCGCGCTTCTCGCCACCGAGGTGGTGCACCCGGACCATGTTCGTGGTGCCCGGGACGCCGGGGGGCGAGCCGGCCGTGATGACCATGGTGTCGCCCTCGTTGTAGCGCTGGAGCTTCAGCAGCTCCCCGTCGACGATGTCGACCATCGCGTCCGTGGTCTCCACGAACGGCACGAGGAAGGACTCCACGCCCCAGCTCAGCGTGAGCTGGTTGCGGGTGGACTCGTCCGTGGTGAAGGCCAGGATCGGCTGGATCGTGCGGTAGCGCGAGAGGCGGCGCGCGGTGTCGCCGGACTGGGTGAAGGCGATCAGCGCCTTGCCGTCCAGGAAGTCCGCGATCTCGCAGGCCGCGCGGGCGACCGAACCGCCCTGCGTACGCGGCTTCTTGCCGGGTACGAGCGGCTGCAGGCCCTTGGAGAGCAGCTCCTCCTCGGCCGCGACGACGATCTTCGACATCGTCTTCACGGTCTCGATCGGGTAGGCGCCGACGGAGGACTCCGCCGAGAGCATGACCGCGTCCGCGCCGTCCAGGATCGCGTTGGCCACGTCGGAGGCCTCGGCGCGCGTGGGGCGGGAGTTGGTGATCATCGACTCCATCATCTGGGTGGCGACGATGACGGGCTTGGCGTTGCGGCGGCACATCTCCACGAGGCGCTTCTGCACCATCGGGACCTTCTCCAGCGGGTACTCCACGGCGAGGTCGCCACGGGCCACCATGACGGCGTCGAAGGCGGCGACCACGTCGGCCATGTTCTCGACCGCCTGCGGCTTCTCCACCTTGGCGATGACCGGGACCCGGCGGCCCTCCTCGTCCATCACCTTGTGGACGTCCTTGACGTCGTCGGCGTTGCGGACGAAGGAGAGGGCGACCATGTCGCAGCCCATGCGGAGCGCGAAGCGGAGGTCCTCGACGTCCTTCTCGGACAGGGCCGGGACGTTGACCGCGGCACCCGGCAGGTTGATGCCCTTGTGGTCCGAGATGACACCGCCCTCGATGACCACGGTCTTGACCCGCGGGCCCTCGACCTCGACGACCCGCAGCTCGACGTTGCCGTCGTTGATCAGAACCTGGTCGCCCTTGGAGACGTCACCCGGCAGACCCTTGTACGTGGTGCCGCAGATGGACTTGTCACCGGGGACGTCCTCGGTGGTGATGGTGAACTCGTCACCGCGCACCAGCTCGACGGGACCCTCCGCGAAGGTCTCCAGACGGATCTTGGGGCCCTGGAGGTCGGCGAGCACACCGACGGCGCGGCCGGTGTCCGCCACCGCCCTGCGGAGGCGGTCGTACCGCTCCTGGTGCTCTGCCTGGGTCCCGTGGCTCATGTTGAATCGGGCCACGTTCATACCGGCCTCGATGAGCGCTTTCAGCTGCTCGTACGAGTCGACGGCGGGGCCCAGCGTGCAGACGATTTTGGAACGGCGCATGAGGCGGATCCTATCGGTTTGTTTCACTGCGGAATATTCCGTCTGGTGGAAAGTACAAATGGGCGCGGGGTCGCTCAGGCGTTCACTTCCGGAGCGCCCGAAACGGCCACCAGTTCGTAGCTCTGGCGCGCGATCTCCAGCTCCTCGTCCGTCGGCACGACGGCGACCGCCACCCGCGCGTACGCCGGCGAGACGATCCGTGCCTCGTCGGACCGTACGGCGTTGAGATCGGCGTCCACCGCCAGGCCCAGCTCCTCCAGACCCGTGATCGCAGCTTCCCGCACCGGAGCCGCGTTCTCCCCGACACCCGCCGTGAACGCGACGGCGTCCACCCGCCCGAGTACCGCGTAGTACGCCCCGATGTACTTCTTCAGCCGGTGGATGTAGATGTCGAAGGCGAGCGCCGCCCGCCCGTCGCCCTCGTCGATCCGGCGGCGGATCTCCCGCATGTCGTTGTCGCCGCAGAGCCCGACGAGCCCGGACTTCTTGTTGAGCAGGACGTCGATCTCGTTCTCGTCCATCCCCGCCACCCGCTTCAGGTGGAAGGTGACCGCCGGGTCGATGTCGCCCGAGCGGGTGCCCATGACCAGACCCTCCAGCGGGGTGAGCCCCATCGAGGTGTCCACGCACCGCCCGCCCCGGACCGCCGAGGCGGAGGCCCCGTTGCCCAGGTGCAGCACGATCACGTTGACCTCCTCCGGCTCCTTGCCGAGCAGCCTCGCCGTCTCGCGCGACACATAGGCGTGCGAGGTGCCGTGGAAGCCGTACCGCCGGATGCGGTGCGCGTCCGCGGTCTCCACGTCGATCGCGTACCGGGCCGCGGACTCCGGCATCGTCGTGTGGAAGGCGGTGTCGAAGACCGCGACCTGCGGCAGGTCGGGGCGGAGCGCCATCGCCGTACGGATGCCGGTGAGGTTGGCCGGGTTGTGCAGCGGCGCCACCGGGACGAGCCGCTCGATCTCGGCGAGCACCTCCTCGTCGATCACGGTCGGCGCGGTGAACCGCAGCCCGCCGTGCACCACCCGGTGCCCGATCGCGGCCAGTTCGGGGGAGTCGAGGCCGAGACCGTCCGCCGACAGCTCCTCGGCCACCGCCTTCAGCGCGGCCGCGTGGTCGGCGATCGCCCCGCTCCGCTCCCGCTTGGCGCCCCCGCCGCCCTGGAGGGGGGTGTGGACCAGGCGCGAGGTCTCCTCGCCGATCCGCTCCACCAGACCGACCGCGAGCCGGCTCTGGTCGCTCATGTCGAGCAGCTGGTACTTCACCGACGACGAGCCGGAGTTGAGGACGAGAACACGCGTGGCTGTCATGCGGGGAGCTCCTGGGAGGCCTGGGGGACCTGGGACTGGATCGCCGTGATGGCGACCGTGTTGACGATGTCGCTGACGAGCGCGCCGCGCGAGAGGTCGTTGACCGGCTTGCGCAACCCCTGGAGGACCGGGCCGACGGCCACGGCGCCGGCCGAACGCTGCACGGCCTTGTAGGTGTTGTTGCCGGTGTTGAGGTCGGGGAAGATCAGCACGGTCGCCTGCCCGGCCACCTCCGACCCCGGCAGCTTGGTCGCGGCGACGGACGGCTCGACCGCCGCGTCGTACTGGATGGGCCCCTCGATCCGCAGCTCGGGGTGGGACTCCCGTACCAGCTTCGTCGCCTCGCGGACCTTGTCGACGTCCGCGCCGGAGCCCGAGGTGCCGGTGGAGTACGACAGCATCGCGATCCGCGGCTCCACACCGAACCGGGCCGCGGTGGCCGCCGACTGCACGGCGATGTCCGCGAGCTGAGCCGCGTCCGGGTCCGGGTTGACCGCGCAGTCCCCGTACACCAGCACCTTGTCGGCCAGGCACATGAAGAAGACGGAGGAGACGATCGAGGCCTCCGGCTTGGTCTTGATGATCTCGAACGCGGGACGGATCGTCGCGGCCGTGGAGTGCACCGAACCGGAGACCATGCCGTCGGCCAGACCCTCCTGGACCATCAGCGTCCCGAAGTAGTTGACGTCCGAGACGACGTCGTACGCCAGCTCCACCGTCACGCCCTTGTGGGCGCGCAGCTCGGCGTACTTCGTGGCGAAGGAGTCGCGCAGCTCGGAGGTCTGGGGGTCGATCAGCTGGGTGGACGGCGAGGACAGGTCGATGCCGAGGTCGGCCGCCTTCTTGCGGATGACCTCGACGTCGCCGAGCAGCGTCAGGTCGCAGACGTCCCGGCGCAGCAGCACGTCGGCGGCGCGCAGTACGCGCTCCTCGGTGCCCTCCGGCAGGACCACACGGCGGCGGTCGGCGCGGGCCTGCTCCAGGAGCTCGTGCTCGAACATCATCGGGGTGACCCGGCCGCTGCGGGCCACCGAGATCCGCTTCAGCAGATCGGCGGTGTCGACGTGCCGCTCGAAGAGCCCCAGCGCGGTCTCCGCCTTGCGGGGCGTGGCCGCGTTCAACTTGCCTTCGAGGGAGAAGAGTTCGGCCGCCGTGGGGAAGCTGTTGCCCGGGACGGAGATGACCGGGGTGCCGGGCGCGAGCCGGGCGGCCAGGGTCAGGATCTCCTCGCTGGGGCGCTCGTTCAGGGTGAGCAGCACGCCGGCGATGGGCGGGGTTCCGGCCGAGTGGGCCGCCAGCGCGCCCACGACGAGGTCGGCGCGGTCTCCGGGGGTGACCACCAGACAGCCGGGGGTCAGCGCGTTCAGGAAGTTCGGCAGCATCGCGCCGCCGAAGACGAAGTCCAGAGCGTCGCGCGCGAGGCCCGCGTCGTCGCCGAGCACGACCGAGGCGCCCAGGTGGTGGGTGATCTGGGCGACCGTGGGGGCGGCCAGGGCGGGCTCGTCCGGCAGGACGTAACAGGGCACCGGCAGCCGGGCCGCGAGCCGTTCGGCGATGGCCGCCCGGTCGTCCCCGGCCACCCGGTTGACGACCATCGCGAGGACGTCGCAGCCCAGCCCGTCGTACGCCCGGAAGGCGTTGCGGGCCTCCGCCCGTACGGACTCGGCGGGCTGGTCCTTGCCGCCGACCACCGGTATGACCGAGGCGCCGAACTCGTTGGCGAGGCGCGCGTTGAGCGCCAGCTCGTCGGGGAGCTGGGTGGCGGCGAAGTCCGTACCGAGGACGAGTACGACCTCGTAGTCGCGGGCCACCGCGAGGAAGCGTTCGACGAGCCGGGAGACCAGCTCGTCGGTGCCCTGCTCGGCCTGGAGCGCGGAGGCCTCGTAGTAGTCCATGCCGTAGACGCTCGCCGCGTCCTGGGAGAGCCGGTAGCGGGCCCGCAGAAGATCGAAGAGGCGGTCGGGGCCGTCGTGCACCAGGGGCCGGAACACCCCCACCCGGTCCACTTGGCGGGTCAGGAGCTCCATGACTCCCAGCTCGACGACCTGCCGGCCGTCCCCGCGGTCGATCCCGGTCACGTACACGCTGCGCGTCACGCCGTGGTCTCCTGTCCAGTCCTGTCAGCCCGGTCTCGTCAACCGAGTGTGTTCAAAAAACCCCGATAGGGTGGCATAGCCCTCTTGACAATACCTCCGGGGGTGGATAGGACGCCCGCCGGACGAAGGGCCTGGCAGAGGGGGACGAAGGGCCCCCGGGGCCGGACGCGCGGAGTAGCCGGGAGCGCCCCGGCCGTGCCGGGCGTGTGAGAATCGAAAGAGCTCACATGTACCACTACCGAGCAGGAGACACAGCACGATGCGCATCGGAGTTCTCACCGCAGGCGGCGACTGTCCTGGCCTGAACGCAGTGATCCGGTCGGTCGTGCACCGGGCGCTCACCGGCCACAACGACGAAGTCATCGGCTTCGAGGACGGGTTCAAGGGTCTCCTCGACGGGCACTACCGGCCCCTCGACCTCAACGCGGTCAGCGGCATCCTCGCCCGCGGCGGAACCATCCTCGGCTCCGCCCGCCTGGAGCGCAACCGACTGGCCGAAGCTGCCGAGTCCGCACCGGAGTTGGCGAAGGAGTACGGCATCGACGTGCTCATCCCGATCGGCGGCGAGGGCACCCTGACCGCCGCCCGGATGCTCTCCGACGCCGGCATGCCGGTCGTCGGCGTCCCCAAGACGATCGACAACGACATCTCCTCCACCGACCGCACCTTCGGCTTCGACACCGCCGTGGGCGTGGCGACGGAGGCCATAGACCGTCTCAAGACCACCGCCGAGTCCCACCAGCGCGTGATGGTCGTCGAGGTGATGGGCCGGCACGCCGGCTGGATCGCGCTGGAGTCCGGCATGGCCGGCGGCGCCCACGGCATCTGCCTGCCCGAGCGGCCCTTCCAGGTCGACGACCTCGTCAAGATGGTCGAGGAGCGCTTCGCGCGCGGCAAGAAGTTCGCGGTCGTCTGCGTCGCCGAGGGCGCGCACCCCGCCGAGGGCTCCATGGAGTACGAGAAGGGCGCGATCGACCAGTACGGCCACGAGCGCTTCCAGGGCATCGGCAACCGGCTCGCGGTCGAACTGGAGCGGCGCCTCGGCAAGGAGGCGCGGCCCGTCATTCTCGGGCACGTCCAGCGCGGCGGCACGCCGACGGCGTACGACCGGGTGCTCGCGACCCGCTTCGGCTGGCACGCCGTCGAGGCCGCGCACCGGGGCGACTTCGGACGGATGACGGCGCTGCGCGGCACCGACATCCACATGGTCCCGCTGGCCGAGGCCGTGACCCGGCTGAAGACCGTCCCGGCGAGCCGGATGTCCGAGGCCGAGTCGGTCTTCTGACCCGCCCGTCCGGGATCTCCGTCCCGGCGACGTCCCGACTTCGAGCCCGCGCGCCCGCCCGACGGGCGCCCCGTTCGAGCCGCAGGCGCGCCCGCCCGACGGGCCTCCCGTAAGGGCCCCGATCGTCCCCCGTGGAGATCGGGGCCCTTGTCGTCCCCCGTGCCTACCCCGTGGCGTGCGTCCCCGGCCTCCGACCGGAATCGCCGGATTCCACTCTTGAGTTGAAACGCCGGATCAACAAGGCTTGGCCCTGTCCCGGACATGTCCCAACCCTGTCCGGAGGAGGGGCGGGGGAGTACGCATGACCGAGGGACACGCCGCGGGGGGCGGCGCACCCGACCCGCGCGAGGCAGGGGTGTACGCGGGCGCGGACCTGTCCTCCGGCGACGGTGAGGAGACGGACACGGTCACCGACACCGCGTGGCCGTCGGTGGCCGTGGCCGCGTCCGAACCGGGATCCGAGCCCTCGCCCCCCGACCGCCCCGGCACCCACTTCCGCATACGCCGCACGCTCGTGTCGCTCGTCGCCGTCACCGGCCTCGTCCTCGCCGCCGTCAGCGTGGTCGTCGCCGTCGTCCGGGACGACAGGCCCGGCCGGCCGGAGAACGCGCCCGTCACCGCGCCCGCCGCCGGGGACGTACAGATACGGGTGATCGGCTCGGGCCTCTGCCTGAACGAGCGGCGCGGCGGCCGCAGCGGCCAGATCCACCAGCGCGAGTGCGAGGGCGCCGACGTCCCCCGGTACGCCCTCAAGAATCTCGGCTCCGGCGAGTGGCGGATCGTCTCCGACCATCCGGACCACGGCCCGGGCTGCTCCGGCATCCCCTCCGGCGGCCGGGTCCCCGACGCCGCCTTCGAGGACTCCGAGTGCGGCGATCCGTCCCGTGTCGAAAGGTTTCGCCTGGAGCCCTTCGGCAGCCCCGTCACCGGCTACCGCATCGTCCCCTTGGGCTCCGCGACCGCGGACTCCTGCGTGACCGTCGTCGGCGACCGCGGCGCCGTCTGGGCGAAGCTGGCCCAGGCGCCCTGCCGTACGGACGCCGTGGGCCAGCTGTTCGGCTTCGACCGCCGGTAGGGGTCCCTCCTAGGGCGTGCCCAGGGGCTCCACCAGCCGCCCGCGCAGCGCCTTCACCACGGACGGGTCGAGTCCCACGTGTCCGGTGACGTAGGCGTGCACCGAGCCGTACGTGGCGCGCAGATCGGCGAGGAAGAGCCGCATGATCTCCGCCGGTGCCCGGCCGTAGCCCGGCCAGCGCAGCTCGCGGCCCGGGTGGGCGGCGCGCCAGTCGGCGATCAGGCGCTCGGTGGCGAGCTCGGTCAGGGCGAAGTCGTCGAGGATCTGCTCGTCGGAGACGTCGAGCAGGCCCAGCAGGACGGCGGCGAGCAGCCCCGTGCGGTCCTTGCCCGAGGCGCAGTGGAAGACGAGCGGACCGTCCGTGGACGCGATGACCTCCAGGGCCTCGCGCAGCTCCACGGCGCCGTCGGCGGCGACCTCGGCGAACCGGTCGGCGAGGTAGCGCCACGGGTCGAGGTCCGGGTCGATCTCCGCCTGGTCGTACGGGCGGTGCTCGATGCTCAGGTTGTGCCAGGCGACGCCGGCGGTCTCCGGTGCCTCGGGCATACGGCCCTTGGCCGCGATCTCCCACGGGTAGCGCAGGTCGATCACCGTCGCCACGTCCAGAGCGCGAAAGCGCTCCAGGTCGGAGCCGCGCAGCTTGGCGAGGGAGTCGGAACGGTAGAGGACGTTCCAGCGGACCGTTCCGCCGCCGGCGGTCCGATAGCCGCCCAGATCACGGAAGTTGTGGAGGCCGTCGAAGGCTATGTGTCGTCTCACGCCGACACCTTAGAGGCCGTCTCCGGCCAGGCTACGGGCCGACGGCTTCCCAGAAGTGCTGCACGATGCCGTCCAGGTACTCGCGGCCCGCGGCCCCGCTGTCGCCGGAGGCACCCCAGCTGCTGGTGGCCGCCATCCTGGCGTGGTAGTCGGTGTACAGGCGCTGGAGCGCGGCCTCCACGGACCGCTTCGGCAGCGGCAGCAGCTTCACCACGGGCCGGACGTACGCCTGCCAGCGCGTCGTGGCCGCGTCCCGCAGCAGCGTCGCCAGGTCGTCGTCACGGCCGGTCGCGCGGAGCAGCTCGCGCGCCCCGAGGCCGAGGGTCTCGGCGAGCGCCGCGGTCTGGCGTTCGTTGCCGCGCCAGCGGCCCGACTCCTCCATCCGCAGGTAGCCGGGGAGGTCGAGCCCCACCCGCCGGGCCAGGTCGTCGGCCGCGAGACCGCGGGCGATCCGGTGCTCGCGCAGGGTGGTGGCGGCGGCGATGAGCTCGCCGGGGGCACACCACAGGACACCCGCGAGCGCGGTGAGCTCCTGTGCGGTGGGCGCGAGGCGCCCGCGTTCCCAGGCGATGACGGTGTCGGGGGTGACGGCGAGGCCGTACTGGGCGCGGAGCCCGTAGGCGACATGGCCCGGAGCCATGCCGAGACCTTCGCGCAACTGGCGCGCGGCGAGCGCGTTGAAGGGAGGGGAGGGAGGGGAGTGGTGCACGCCCACACCGTAGATGCGGAACGTGACCATTGGCTACGGTGCGTTCACCCAAGGCCAGAAGTCGTAGAAACGTCGGAACCCGGCGGTAACCATCCGTAGTGATCACCTAGGAGTTCGGTAACCGGAAGTCACGGTCCGGTCAGCGGACGATCGTCGTGATCCAGCGGTACTGGAGCTCGGGCCGGCCGATCTGACCGTACTGCGGCGCCCGCGCCGCCCGGCCGTCCGTGACCAGGTGCTCCAGGTAGCGACGGGCGGTGATCCGGGAGATGCCGACGGCCGCCGCGGCCTCGGTGGCGGTCAGACCGTCCGGCGCGTCCCTCAGCGTACGCGTGACGGCCTCCAGGGTGGGGGCGCTCAGGCCCTTGGGGAGCGAGGCCGGCTGCGGCGCGCGCAGCGTGGCCAGGGCGCGGTCCACCTCGTCCTGGCCGGACGCCTCACCGGCGCTGGCCCGGAACTCGGCGTACCGGCCGAGCCGGTCCCGCAGGGTCGCGAAGGTGAACGGCTTCAGGACGTACTGCACGACGCCGAGCGACACCCCCTCGCGCACGATCGCGAGATCGCGGGCGGACGTGACCGCGATGACGTCCGCGGAGTGGCCGCCCGCGCGCAGGGAGCGGAGCAGCTGGAGCCCGTGCCCGTCCGGCAGGTAGAGATCCAGGAGGATCAGGTCGACGGGCGTGCGGTCGAGCACGCGCACGGCCGCGGCCCGCGAGTGGGCCACCCCGACGACCGTGAACCCCCGCACCCGCCCCGCGTAGAGCGCGTGCGCGTCGGCGGCGACGGGGTCGTCCTCGACGACCAGCACGCGGATCTCCTGGCTCATACGGGAACCTCCGAACTCGTCTCGTCCCCGGCGCCCCGCCGGGGCGCCGGCGGCCCGGTCCCGTCGGCGTCCGCCCGCTCCCGTACCAGCGGCAGCCGTACGGTGAACTCCGCGCCGCCCTCCGGGGTGTCCGCCAGGTCCACCGTGCCCGAGGCGCGGGTCGTCGCCTGGCGGACCAGGGCGAGACCGAGGCCCCGGCCCGGGCCGTTGCTGGACCAGCCGCGGTCGAAGACGGCCTCGCGGTCGGCCTCGGCGATCCCGGGCCCGGTGTCGGAGACCCGCAGCAGGAGTTCGCCGTCGCGCGAACGGGCCGTGACCGTGACCCGGGCGTGCGGGGTGCCGCTCGCCGCCTCCACCGCGTTGTCGATCAGATTGCCGAGGACCGTCACCAGGTCCCGCGACGGGATCTCCGGCGGCAGGAGCCCGTCGTCGATCCGGCTGTCCTCGGTCAGGACCAGCTCCACACCCCGCTCGTTGGCCTGCGCCGCCTTGCCGAGGAGCAGCGCCGCCAGGACCGGTTCGCCGACCGCGTCGACGACCCGGTCGGTCAGCGCCTGGGCCAGCTCCAGCTCCGCCGTCGCGAAGCCCACCGCCTCGTCCACCCGGCCGAGCTCGATCAGCGAGACCACGGTGTGCAGCCGGTTCGCCGCCTCGTGCGCCTGCGAGCGGAGCGCCTGCGTGAACCCACGCTCCGACGTCAACTCGCCCGACAACGCCAGCAGTTCGGTGCGGTCCCGGAGTGTCACCACCGTCCCGCGGCGCTCCCCGCCGACCACCGGCCGGGTGTTGACCACGAGCACCCGCTCCGCCGTCAGATGCAGCTCGTCCACCCGTGGCTCGGAGGCGAGCAACGCACTGGTGAGCGAGACCGGAAGCCCCAGCTCCGCCGCCGACCGGCCCACGACCTCCGCGTCCAGACCGAGCAGCTCCCGCGCCCCGTCGTTGATGAGCGCGATCCGCCGCTGCCCGTCCAGCATCACAAGGCCCTCGCTCACCGCGTGCAGCGCCGCCTCGTGGTAGTCGTGCATCCGGCTCAGCTCGGTCGCGTTCATCCCGTGCGTGTGCCGCCGCAGCCGGGCGTTGATGACGTACGTACCGGCGCCGCCGAGCGCGAGCGCCGCCCCCGCCATGCCCAGGAGCGCCACGACCTGCTCGCGTACCTGCTCGCTGATCTTCTCGATGGTGATGCCCGAGCTGACGAGGCCGACGACCCGGCCGTCGTCGAGGACCGGCGCGACCGCGCGGACCGAGCGGCCGAGCGTGCCCATGTGCGTCTCGGAGAAGGTCGTCCCCTTCAGCGCCGGCTCGATGTGGCCGAGGTACGTGCGGCCGATCTGGTCCGGCTCGGGATGCGTCCAGCGCGTGCCGTCGGGCGCCATGATCACCACGAAGGCGACCCCGGAGTGCTTCCGCAGCGACTCCGCGTACGGCTGGAGCCGCGCGCTCGGGTCCGGGGAGCCCGCGGCCTCCACCACGGAGGGGGACTCGGCGACGGCCGTCGCGAGCGCCGTGACCTGGCGGGTCGCGGTCTCCTCGGCCTGGGCCCGGTCGGTGAGATACGCGAAGACCGCGCACCCGGCCACGATCGCCGCCACCAGCACGACCTGCATCGCGAAGAGCTGGCCGGCGAGGCTCCGGGGCCGGGGGACGGGTATGCGCATGCCGGCAAGTGTGACAGTTCGGCCGTGAACGAAACGAACGCAAGCGTGACCCCGGTCACAGGCTGATGGATATTCGCTGGGATCCACCGGGACGTGGACATCCATCAGCACGAGGAGGACCCCGTGGCCGCACAGCGGGACCGCACCCATTATCTGTATCTGGCCGTCATCGGAGCCGTGATCCTCGGCGTCACGGTCGGCTTCGTGGCGCCGGACTTCGCCGTCGAGCTCAAGCCGCTGGGCACCGGCTTCGTCAACCTGATCAAGATGATGATCTCGCCGATCATCTTCTGCACGATCGTTCTCGGCGTCGGCTCGGTCCGCAAGGCGGCGAAGGTCGGCGCCGTCGGCGGACTCGCCCTCGGGTACTTCCTCGTGATGTCGACCGTCGCCCTCGCCATCGGCCTGGTCGTCGGCAACATCCTGGAGCCGGGCTCCAGCCTCCACCTCACCAAGGAGGTCGCCGAGGCGGGCGCCCAGCAGGCCGACGGGGCGAGCGAGTCCACGGCGGACTTCCTCCTCGGGATCATCCCCAAGACGCTGGTCTCCGCCTTCACCGAGGGCGAGGTCCTCCAGACCCTCCTCGTCGCCCTCCTCGCGGGCTTCGCGCTCCAGGCCATGGGGCGGGCCGGGGAGCCCGTGCTGCGCGGGATCGGGCACATCCAGCGGCTGGTCTTCCGCATCCTCGCCATGATCATGTGGGTCGCGCCGGTCGGCGCGTTCGGCGCCATGGCGGCGGTCGTCGGCGCGACCGGCATCGACGCGCTGAAGTCGCTCGCGGTCATCATGATCGGCTTCTACGTGACCTGCGCCCTGTTCGTCTTCGTGGTGCTCGGCGCGCTGCTGCGGATCGTCGCGGGCGTCAACATCATGACGCTGCTGAAGTACCTGGGCCGTGAGTTCCTGCTGATCCTCTCCACCTCGTCCTCCGAGTCCGCGCTGCCGCGGCTGATCGCGAAGATGGAGCACCTGGGTGTCAGCAAGCCCGTCGTCGGCATCACCGTCCCGACCGGCTACTCCTTCAACCTGGACGGCACGGCGATCTATCTGACGATGGCCTCGCTCTTCGTCGCCGAGGCGATGGGCAACCCGCTCTCCCTGGCCGAGCAGATCAGCCTGCTGGTCTTCATGATCATCGCCTCGAAGGGCGCGGCCGGTGTCACCGGCGCGGGCCTGGCCACCCTCGCCGGCGGTCTGCAGTCGCACCGGCCCGAACTCGTCGACGGCGTCGGCCTCATCGTCGGCATCGACCGCTTCATGAGCGAGGCCCGTGCCCTGACGAACTTCGCGGGCAACGCGGTCGCCACCGTCCTCGTCGGCACCTGGACCAAGGAGATCGACAAGGAGCGGGTGGCGGAGGTGCTCGCCGGGCGGGTCCCCTTCGACGAGAAGACCCTCGTCGACGACCACGCGCCGCTGCCCGCGTCGGACGTGCCGGACGCGGACGACGCGTCGGACGTGCCGGACCAGCGGGCCGACGAGGGCGGGGAGAAGGCCCGCGCGGGCGTCTGAGCCGCATCGGATCCTGGATCCGATGTCCAGTATCCGATGTCCTGGATCCATGATTCCGGAGGCTGGATTCTGGACATTGGATCCAGGACATTGGATCCGAAGACCACCCCGGCTCCCGGGCCTTGAGCCGGATCCGGGCTCCGGGGTACGGGACGCCCCCGGTCGCACACGCGGCCGGGGGCGCCTTTCCCGTAGGCCGGCGGCCGACGCCGGCGGCCGGGTCGACCGCCGCACGTCAGCCCCGTACGACTCCGGTCACGCGAAGGGGATCCGGACCACCGACTGGTTCCCCACGCCGACCGTGCTCGGCCCGTTGCCGATCGCGTTCCACACCTCGACCCGGACCCGTCCGTTCGACAGGTTCCCGTGGCTGCCGGTCGCCGACTTCAGGCCGCGCGCCTGGGTGTAGTGCTCGTACCCCGGCACGGGATCGGTCGCGAAGTACTGGTACGTCTCCACGCGCTCCCAGCTCCCGTCGCCCGTGCGGTCGTAACTGACCCTCACCTGCTGCCCGTTGGCGACCACCGACCCCGCGTCCACGAACAGGTCGAACTGCGTCGAACCGCCGTTGTACGTCCGCGTGATCGGACCCGAGGTGAAGACCTGCGCACCTGCCGGAGCGCCGTCGTGGTTGCCGCCGCCCGCCGAGGCCAGGGTCACGGCCGAGGCCGCCGCCTGGGCGTCGCCCGCACCCGCGCCCGTCCGCAGATACAGCTGGGAGGAGCCCGAGGGCGGGGGAGTGGTCGGCGGGGTCGTCGTCCCGCCGCCCTTCGTCCACACCGCCACGTAGTCGACCAGCATCGGCCGGCCGGACACCGTCGCGGCGGTCGGGGTCGGGCCGCCCAGGGCGTCCGGGAAGGCGCCGCCCATCGCCACGTTGAGCAGGAGGAAGTACCCCGCGTGGCTGGTCATGTCGGCCCACGCCTGGGCGCCGACCCGGTTCTCGTCGACGCTGTGGAAGAGCTGGTCGTCCACGTACCAGCGCAGCGCGTTGGGGGAGACCGAGCGGTCCCACTCGAAGCGGTACGTGTGGAAGTCCGACTGGCAGCTCGCGCCCGGGCAGACCCGGCTGGCGCCGATGCCGGTGGTCTCGCCGCACGGCCCGCCCGGGTTCACCCCGCAGTGCAGCACGCCCCAGACCGAGTTGATCCCGTTGACGTTCTCCATGATGTCGAACTCGCCGATGGCCGGCCAGTTCCAGTAGTTGCCCCGATAGGGCGCGCCGAGCGCCCAGAAGGCGGGCCAGTAGCCCTTGGCGGCGTCGCCCGTCACGTTCGGCATCTGAATCCGGCCCTCGATGCGCAGGGTCCCGCCCGCGGGGGCCTTGAAGTCGGCCCGCTTCGTCTCGATCCGGCCGGAGGTCCAATTGCCCGCGCCGTCCTTGAGCGGGGTGATGCGGAGGTTCCCTGTGCCGTCGAGGCGCAGGTTGTCGGGGCTCGACGTGTAGTTCTGGATCTCTCCGGTGCCCCAGTTGCCGGGGCCGCCCGGATAGCCGTGACCGGTGTCGATCTGCCAGTCGGCGGCGTTCGGCAGGGCGCGGTCGGGGCCGTTGAAGTCGTCGCTCCACTGGAGCGACCAGCCGGGCGCCGGAGGGACGGCGCCGCTGGCGGTGCCGGCCCCGCCGAGGCCGATCAGAGCCCCGGCGGCGAGACCGGCGGCGAGGAGTGAGGCGAGGAGGGGGGTGCGTCGGACGCGGCTCAAGGAGAACACCTCCGGTGGGGGCTGAGCGCCTGAGAGCGCTCTCAGGAGGCTTTTGTAGTTGGAGACACCGACCCCGTCAATGGGTGCGGTGCCTTCGTCTCTCGAACCCCCAGCTCGGCCAACTCCTGTGTATTCAGCACGAGTTCGGAAGCCGCCGCCGAATCCCGCACGGTCTCCGGCCGGCTCGCCCCCGGGATCGGGAGAACCGTCTCCGAACGGGAGAGCAGCCAGGCGAGCGCCACCCGCTGCGGGCTCACCCCGCGCGCCCGCGCCACCCGGTGGAAGGCCCCGAACTCCGGGTCGGCCTCCAGGGCCGACGCCCCGTCCAGCGAGCTGCGCGAGATCCCGCCCAGCGGGCTCCACGGCAGGAACGCGAGACCGAGCTCCGCGCAGAGCCGCAGCTCCGGCTCGGACGCCCGCTCGGCCGGGGAGTACCGGTTCTGCACGGAGACGAGCCGCTCGCCGAGGATCTCCCGAGCCAACCGGATCCCGTCGACGTCCACGTTCGAGATCCCCGCCAGCCGGATCGTTCCCGCGTCCAGCAACTCCCGTATCGCGCCCAGCGATTCGGCGTAAGGGACGGAAGGATCGGGCTTGTGGAGGTGGTACAGCCCGATCGCCTCCACGCCGAGCCGCCGCGCCGACGCCCGCGCCGCCCGCCGCAGATGTTCCGGCCGCCCGTCCACCGTCCAGCCGCCGTCCGCGGTCCGCCCGCGCCCGCCCTTCGTCGCGACCAGCACCTCGTCCGCCCCGCCGCCGCTGCCCCGGCCACGACCCCCGTACGTGGCCAGCGCCCGCGCCACCAGCAGCTCGCCCGCGCCGGGCTCACCGCCCGGCGGGTGGTAGGAGTCCGCCGTGTCGAGCAGCGTCACGCCCGCGTCCAGCGCCGCGTGGACGGTGGCCAGGGCGCGCGCCTCGTCGGGGTGCCCCTCGATGGAGAGCGGCATGGCCCCGAGGCCGACCGCGCCGACCCGTACGTCTCCGAGCATGCGGTACCGCATCAGCGCGCCTCCAGCGTCTCGGAAAGGGCCTGTGACAGCCACTCCGTGGAATGCCGGAAAGTGAATCCGAGGGCCGTCGCCCGGGAGTTGTCCATTCCGTACGAGCGGGCGAAGGAGAACGGCGACACCTCGCCGACCTCCACCTCCTGGAAAACGGTCCGCCCACCCACCTGCCGCTCGATCTCCGCGCATATCTCGGCGGTGGTGAGCGGGCCGTGGGAATGCGCGTTGACCGGACCGGTGAAGGAGGATTCCGCCGCCCACGCCAGGAATCGGGCTATCTCCTCCACATACACATAGGTGGCCGGGTGGTTCACCGGGGGTACGGCGATCGGCTCGCCCGCCCGGACACGGCGCGCGTAGTGCTCGACCCGGCCGGTGAAGTCGTCCTCGCCGCCCAGTACGTGGGCGACCCGCACCGCCGTGAAGGGGAACGCCGGCTCGACCGCGAAGACCGCCTCCGCCTGCCGCTTTCCCTCTCCGTAGTGCGCCTCCAGGAACTCCGGGTCGTCCCAGGGAAGGCCGTGGTCGACGGCGACGGTACGCGGGTCCACCGCCTCCTCCCGTACGGGCTCGGCCCTGTCCTCGTACTCGTACACCTCCACCGTCGACGTCATCACATAGCGACGTGTGCGCGGTCCGAGAACCCGTCGCGCCGTCGCCGCCTGGCGCGGGGTGTAGCAGACCTGGTCGATGACGACATCGAAAGTCCGGCCGCCCAGCGCGCTTTCCAGAGCCGCCTCGTCGTTCCGGTCGGCGAGAAGATGTTCCACGCCCTCCGGAACACCCGAAGAACCCCGGTTGAGAATCGTCACGGCATGCCCGGATTCCAGGAGACGGGACGTCAGTCGCTTTCCGAAATAGCGGTTCCCGCCGATGATCAGAATGTCCATGCCACAAGTGTTACGTTGGGCGCTCGCCAGCTGAAGGGGGAAACATGGGAGTCCAGGCCGCCGCACCGAAGGAACCACGGCATCTGCGCCCTGCCGCCGACGAAACCTCGGCGGGGGCCTTCGACCCCATCGACCGGCAGATTCTGCGGCTCCTCCAGGACGACGGACGGATCAAGCTCAGCGAGCTCGGCCGACGCGTCCGGCTGAGCCCCGCGGCCGTCACCGAGCGGGTGCGCAGACTGGAGGCCTGCGGAGCGATCACCGGCTACGGCGCCCATGTCTCCCCGGCCCGCCTCGGCTACGGCATCCAGGCCTTCATCCGGGTCGACCCGCACGGCGGCTACACGCTCAAGCACCCCAGGACGCTGGAGCTGACGGCGCGTCCGGAGGTCCTGGAGGTCCATCACGTCGTCGGCGAGGACTGCTGGATCCTCAAGGTCGCCGTCACCGACACCGTCCACCTCGAAGACGTCCTGGAGCAGACCTCCGCACTCGGCCGGACGACCACCTCGATCGTCCTGTCGTCCCCGGTCGAGCGCAGACCCCTCCTTCCTCCCGGCGCCGGAAACGGGTCTTGACAACCCTCCCGCCGTCCCGTTGAGATGAAGGAACTCGCGTCGCGTGCCGGTCCGCGCTGGAAAGCGGAGGCATGGAGGCAAGAGGACAGCAGGGACGGCTTTGCCTCTCCACTTCAACGCTCGGATCATCGACGAATTCCGCACCACCGCCGGCCGGCTCGGCGGCCCCTTCGAGGGATGGGTGCTCCTTCTCCTCACCACCACCGGCGCCCGGTCCGGGGCACCCCACACCACCCCGCTCGGCTTCGTGCCGGACGGCGAACGGATCCTGGTCGTCGGCTCCGCCGGTGGCTCCGACCGGCACCCGGACTGGTACCGCAACATCCTGGTGAACCCCACCGTCACCGTCGAGACGGGCACGGACACCTGGCAGGCGACGGCCGTCGCCGCCACCGGCGCCGAGCGCGACGAACTCTTCGCCAAGGTCGTCGCCGACGCCCCCGGCTACGCCGACTACCAGCGGGCCACCGACCGGATCCTCCCGGTCGTCGCCCTCCACCGGATCCCCGAGGACACCTACACCCCGCCCGACCGCCTCGACGCGCTCGCCGACGAGCTCGTGAAGATCCACGACTGGCTCCGGGCCGAACTCGTCTCGCTCCGCGAGGGCATCGGCGCCCGCACCGCCACGGGCGCCCCCGACCTCACCGTGGAGCTCCGGCGCCACTGCCTGACCTTCTGCTCGGCGATGGCCGTCCACCACGGCGGCGAGGACGCCGGCCTCTTCCCGTACCTGGCCCGGGAGTTCCCGGAGAAGGCCGGGACGTTCGAGCGCCTGCACGCCGAACACGGCACGGTCGCCCGGATCCTGGACGAGCTGACGGGCCTCCTGGCCCGTCTCGACGAGATCGCTCCCGAGCAGGTGCGCGCGGAGTTCGACCGGCTCCACACGGAGCTGGTGGAGCACTTCGCGTACGAGGAGGAACAGGTCGTCCCGCTCCTGCGCACCCTCGCCACCTGAGGCCTTTGCCTTGACGCCGACGTCAAGGCGTACGTTCGGGGACATGCGAATCGGCGAGCTGGCCGGGCGGGCCGGAACGACCACGCGGACTCTGCGCTACTACGAGTCCCGTGGCCTTCTGGCAGCCCGGCGCACGGAGAACGGCTACCGCACGTACGACGAGGACGACCTGCGTCTCCTCCAGCAGATCAGGACCCTGCAGGACTTCGGGTTCGAGCTGGAGGAGACCAGGCCGTTCGTCGAGTGCCTGCGGGCGGGCCACCCGGCGGGGGACGCGTGTCCCGCCTCGCTCGACGTGTACCGCCGCAAGCTCGCGGAGCTGGACGGCCTCGTCGAGCAGCTCCAGGCGGTACGCGCACAGGTCGCCGCCCAGCTGCTGCGGGCCGAGGCGGAGCTGCCGGGCGGCCCGGAACCCACCTGCGAACTCGGAGGATGACGGAATGACCGACGTTACTGATGTGGCCGAGGTGACCGACGTGACGGACGCGCTGTTCGACAGCGAGGTCCTGGAGGCGGACCTCCCGGTCCTGGTGAAGTTCACGGCGGACTGGTGCGGCCCCTGCCGCCAGCTGGAGCCCGTGCTGAAGGCGCTGGCGGAGGAGGAGCGCGGCCGGCTGAAGATCGTCCGGATCGACGTGGACCGCAATCCCGGGACGACGGTCCGGTACGGCGTCCTGGCGACGCCCACACTGATGGTCTTCCGGGCGGGCGAACCCGTGAAGTCGCTGGTGGGCGCCCGCCCGAAGCGACGGCTCCGCCAGGAGCTGGAGGACGTGACGGCCCCGGTCGTCTAGGCCGTTTCGACGACAGGTCCTAGCTCTCCCACAGCGCGGTGCTGTACGCGCCGACCAGGTCCTCGATCCGTCGCAGGACCTCGTCGGCCGGCCGCGGGTCGAGCCTGCGGCCGTCGCGGAGCCGCAGCGCCACCAGGCCGTCCGCGGCCTCCTTCGCGCCCACGACCGCCTGGTACGGGACGAGCCGGGCCGCCCGGACGCGGGCACCGAGGCTGCCCCGGTCCGGCCCGGCCACCTCGGCCCGCAGCCCGCGTCCGACGCATCGGGCGGCCAGCGCCTCGGCGACGGCCCGCTCGGACTCCGAGACCGGAAGGACGACCAGCTGGACGGGGGCGAGCCAGCCGGGGAAGGCGCCGCCGTGCTGTTCGAGGAGGTGGGCGACGGCCCGCTCCACACTGCCGACGACACTGCGGTGGATCATGACCGGCCGGTGCCTGGCGCCGTCCGGGCCGATGTGGTGCAGGTCGAACCGCTCGGGCTGGTGGAAGTCGATCTGCACGGTGGACAGGGTGGACTCACGCCCGGCCCGGTCCGCGACCTGGACGTCGATCTTCGGCCCGTAGAACGCGGCCTCGCCCTCGGCGGACTCGTACGGCAGCCCGGAGGCGTCCAGAACCTCCTCCAGGAGCGCGACCGAGCGCTCCCACAGCTCGGGGGCGTCGACGTACTTCCCGCCCGGCCCGGGGAGCGAGAGCCGGTACCGCGCGGGGACGATGCCCATCGCCTCGTACGCCCTCCGGATCAGCTCCAGCGCCCCGGCTGCCTCCTCCCGGACCTGCTCCAGGGCGCAGAAGATGTGTGCGTCGTTGAGCTGGATGGCCCGGACCCGGGTCAACCCGCCGAGGACACCGGAGAGTTCGGACCGGTACATGGGCCCGAGCTCGGCCATGCGCAGCGGGAGGTCGCGGTAGCTGTGGGGGCGGGAGCGGTAGATCACCGCGTGGTGGGGGCAGAGGCTGGGGCGCAGGACGACCTGCTCGCCGCCGAGTTCCATGGGCGGGAACATGTCGTCGCTGTAGTGCTCCCAGTGCCCGGAGATCTCGTACAGCTCCCGTTTCCCGAGGACGGGCGAGTACACGTGCCGGTACCCGGCCCGCCGCTCGACCTCGCGGACGTACTCCTCGAGCGCGTGCCGTACGGCGGCCCCGTCGGGCAGCCAGTACGGCAGTCCGGCCCCGATCAGCGGGTCGGTGTCGAACAGGTCCAGCTCGCGGCCGAGCCTGCGGTGGTCGTGGTGCATGTCGCCCTCCTGGTGTCGCCCGGGACGAGCGACCGGAGGAACGACGAAGCCCCGGGGCGCTCGGCCCCGGGGCTTCGTGACGTAAAGACAGCGGTCAGCGCGCCGGGACACTCTCCGGCGTCGTCGTGATGACCGCGGCACGCTTCATACGGACGACGGTAGCGGGTCCGCCCCCGGGCCGCACGGGGTTATCCGCGGAGCCGGAGTGCGACGCGACGCGTGACGAGGTTGACCGAGGTGACCTCGACGGAGAGCTCGTCCCCCTCACGCGGGGCGAGGCCCCCGAGGTCCTTCTCGTGGACGAGCCCCTCGACGCCCGGGGCCACCTTCACGCAGACCCCGAAGGGCAGGACCCTGGTGACCGTCCCGGCCCGGATCCCGGCGAACCCGGCGCGGGCGAACGCGGCCATCGGATCGGGCTCCAGGGCCTTGAGCGAGAGCGCGATCCTCTCCCGGTCCATGTCGACGTCCAGGACCTCGACGGTGACCTCCTGGCCTTCCCCCACCACGTCCGAGATGGCGTCGACGTGGCTCCAGGACAGCTCGGCGACACTGACCATGCCGTCCAGGCCGCCCAGTTCGACGAAGGCGCCGAATCGTTCGATCTGCGAGACGACACCCGCGCGGACCTCGCCCCGCTCCAGCCCCCGTAGGAACGCCTCACGCTCCGCGCCCCGCAGTGTCAGCAGCTCGCGGGCGGCCTCGAACGCCGGCTCGCTCAGCAGCGACCGCCACCGGGTGAACAGCTTCAGCAGCCCGCCACCGTGCCGGGACCACAGCTCCCGGTTCTCCCGCAGCACATCCAGTTCGTTCGCCGCCGTCAGCTCGGCGAAATCCCTCCGCCGCCGCTCCGTCGGTGTGAACGTCCCGCCCGTGAACCGGTCCCGGAAGAGACCGTTCTCGTTCCCGACTCCCTCGTACGAGAATTCCCGGTCGCAGCTCGCGTAGAAGTACACCAGCGCCTCGGCCTCCTCGCCGATCGCCGCCGCCAGGACGCCCCGCTCCTCCAGCGGCAGCAGGTGCCCGGCGAAGCCGTCCGTACCGTAGAAGGCGTGGCACAGGCCGGCGAGCCGGAGCTCGTCCCGCGCGTCCCAGTCGGCCAGCCGGGCCTCGACCCGGTCCAGGTGGGCGAGCAGCGTGCCGCCCGGGTGCTCCAGACCGTCCGCTCCCCGCGCGATCAGCAGATCGCGTGCCGCGTCATTCCCCGTGTCTCTCCCCATGAGACATGAAAATACCCCGACTAGAATTGCAGTCGGGGTTGTCTCTCGCGTATATTCTTGGATTCCGTGTCCACGCACAGCAGAAGACGCGGAGAAGTTCAATAAACGCACTGTATCGCGCCGGGAGTCGAATTGTCAACCGAGGAATTTCGGAAAGAGCAGCAATTCATCACCGAGCTCTACGCACGACTCGACGACCTGAGGGACCAGGCCGAGGCGGCCGTCGGCCAGGCCCTCAAGACGCCCTGGGTCGGCAATCAGGGACGTCTCGAGCGGGACGTGCTGGTCGCCGAACAGTCCGGGCTGCTCGGCGCCCTCAACGCGGGGGAGTCCGGGCTCTGTTTCGGCCGGCTCGTCTTCCGGGACGGGCGCGACCACCACATCGGCCGGATCGGCATCAGGGAGGACGACCCGAACCGCACCCCGCTCGTGGTCGACTGGCGCGCCGACGTCGCCCGCCCGTTCTACCTCGCCACCGGGTACGAGCCGATGGGCCTCAGCCGCCGCCGGCACATCACCACCCAGGGCCGCGAGGTGACCGCACTCCACGACGAGGTCCTCGACCTCGCCGACGGGACCCGCACCGGGCACGAGAACCGGGACGCCGACGAGGTGCTCCTCGCCTCGCTCGACGCCGCCCGCACCGGGCGCATGCACGACATCGTGCAGACCATCCAGGCCGAGCAGGACCGCATCATCCGCTCGCCGCACCGCGGCGTGCTCGTCGTCGAGGGCGGCCCCGGCACCGGCAAGACCGCCGTGGCCCTGCACCGCGCCGCGTACCTCCTCTACGCCCACCGCGAGCAGCTCGCCAAGCGCGCCGTCCTCATCGTCGGCCCCAACCCGGCCTTCCTCGGCTACATCGGCAACGTCCTGCCCTCCCTCGGCGAGACCGGCGTCCTGCTCGCCACCCCCGCCGAACTCTTCCCCGGCGTCCGCGCCACCGGTACGGACACCCCGCGCGCCGCCGCCGTCAAGGGCGCCGCCGCGATGGCCGAGGCGCTCGCCCACGCGGTACGCGACCGGCAGCAGGTCCCCGAACGCGGTGAGCCGCTGATCGTCCCGCACGACGACGGCGACCTGGTGATCGACTGGGACATGGCCCTCGAAGCCCGCCACAAGGCCCGCGAGACGGCCCTGCCGCACAACCTCGCCCGCCCCTACTTCGTCTTCAACATCCTCGACGCCCTCGCCGAGCAGCTCGCCGACCGCATCGGTGCCGACCCCTACGGGGGCCCCAACTTCCTCGGCCCCGACGACCTCGCCCTGCTCGCCAAGGGCATCGCGGGCAGCGCCGACGTCCACGCGGCCGTCGACACCCTGTGGCCGCCCCTCACTCCCGAGTCCTTCCTCGCCGACTACCTCGCCGAGCCGACGCACCTCGCCGAGGAGGACGCCGCCGCGATCCGGCGCGAGGACGGCCCCTGGACCCCCGCCGACGTACCGCTGCTCGACGAGGCCGCCGAACTCCTCGGCGTGGACGACTCCGCCGCCCGTGCCGCGGCCGAGGCCGAGCGGGAGAAGCAGATCCAGTACGCGCAGGGCGTCCTCGACGTCTCCTACGCCTCGCGCACCTACGAGTTCGAGGACAAGGAGGAGCAGGACAAGGACGCCGCCGAGGTCCTCGCCGCGCACGACATCATCGACGCCGAGCGGTTCGCCGAGCGGCACGAGGAGGCCGACCACCGCAGCGCCGCCGAACGCGCCGCCGCCGACCGCACCTGGGCCTTCGGCCACATCATCGTCGACGAGGCGCAGGAGCTCTCGGCGATGGCCTGGCGGCTGCTGATGCGCCGCAGCCCGAACCGGTCGATGACCCTGGTCGGCGATCCCGCGCAGACCGGTGACGCGGCGGGCGTCGGGGCGTGGGAGAAGATCCTCGCGCCGTACGTGGAGGACCGCTGGGAGCTCGTACGGCTGGGCGTCAACTACCGCACTCCCGCCGAGATCATGGCCGTCGCCGCCGACGTCCGGCGCGCGACCGACCCGGGCTTCGAGCCGCCCCGCTCGGTCCGCTCGACGGGCGTCGAGCCCTGGGAGCGGACCGTCGAGAACCCCGTGAAGGAGACCGCCGACGCGGTCGCCGCCGAGGCGCACCGGGAGGGCCGCCTCGCCGTGATCGCCCCGCCGGAGCTCCACCCGGCCCTGACGGCGGCGCTCCCGGAGGCCTCGTACGGCCCGGCCCCCGACCTGACCCGGCCGGTGGTCCTCCTCGACCCCCGCCAGGCCAAGGGCCTGGAGTTCGACACGGTCCTCGTCGTCGACCCGGACGGCATCCGGGCCGGCGCCACGCACGGCGTCAACGACCTGTACGTGGCGCTGACCCGGGCCACTCAGCGGCTGGGGGTCATCAGGCAGGCCTGAATCACGCAGGCCTGAATCACGCAGGCCTGAGTCAGGCGGGCCTGAGCCACACGGTCGCCAGCGGCGGCAGCGTCATCCGTACGCTCGACGTACGGCCGTGGGACGGCACCGACTCGGTCTTCACCGGATCGGTGCCCACCACGTCGCCGCCGCCGTACCGGGCCGCGTCCGTGTTCAGGACCTCCGCCCAGGCCGCGAACGCGTCCGGGACCCCGAGCCGGAAGTCGTGGCGCACGACGGGCGAGAAGTTGCAGACCGCGAGCAGCGGCGACCCCTCGGCGTCGTAGCGGAGGAAGGCGAAGACGTTGTCCTCCGCTGCGTCCCCCACCACCCACTGGAAGCCCTCGGGGGAGGTGTCCCGCTCCCACAGCGCCGGGGTCTGCCCGTACACCGTGTTCAGATCGCGCACCAGGTCCCGCACGCCCCGGTGGTCCGGCTCCGCGCCGTACGACGGGTCGAGCAGCCACCAGTCCGGGCCGTGCTCGGCCGACCACTCCGCGCCCTGGGCGAACTCCTGCCCCATGAAGAGGAGTTGCTTGCCGGGGTGCGCCCACATGAATCCGAGGTACGCCCGGTGGTTGGCGCGCTGCTGCCACCAGTCGCCGGGCATCTTCGAGACCAGGGCCTGCTTGCCGTGCACGACCTCGTCGTGGGAGATCGGCAGGATGTAGTTCTCGCTGTACGCGTACACCATCGAGAACGTCATCTCGTTGTGGTGGTACTTCCGGTGCACCGGCTCCTTCGCGACGTAGCCGAGGGAGTCGTGCATCCAGCCCATGTTCCACTTCATGCCGAAGCCGAGACCGCCGAAGCCGCCGGGGCCCACCTGGTCCGTCGCCCGGGTGACGCCGTCCCAGGCCGTCGACTCCTCGGCGAAGGTGATGACCCCCGGGCAGCGCCGGTACACCGTCGCGTTCATCTCCTGGAGGAAGGCGACCGCGTCCAGGTTCTCCCGCCCGCCGAACTCGTTCGGCAGCCACTCGCCGTTCTCGCGCGAGTAGTCGAGGTAGAGCATCGAGGCGACGGCGTCCACCCGCAGCCCGTCGAGGTGGAACTCCTCGCACCAGTAGACCGCGTTGGCGACCAGGAAGTTCCGGACCTCCTTGCGGCCGTAGTCGAACTCCAGCGTCCCCCAGTCCGGGTGGGCGGAGCGCCGCGGGTCCTCGTGCTCGTACAGCGGCCGGCCGTCGAACTCCGCGAGCGCCCAGTCGTCGCGCGGGAAGTGCGCGGGCACCCAGTCCATCAGGACGCCGATCCCGGCCCGGTGCAGGGCGTCGACGAGGTACTTGAAGTCGTCGGGGGTCCCCATGCGGGAGGTCGGGGCGTAGAAGCCGGTGACCTGGTAGCCCCAGGAGCCGCTGAAGGGGTGCTCGGCGACGGCCATGAACTCCACGTGCGTGAAGCCGAGATCGCGGACGTAGCCGGGCAGCTGCTCGGCGAGCTGCCGGTACGTCAGACCCGGCCGCCAGGACGGGAGGTGGAGCTCGTAGACGGAGAGCGGGGCCTCGTGGTGCGGACGGGCGCCGCGGCTCGCCATCCACGAGGCGTCGGACCACTCGTGGTACGAGTCGGTGACGATCGAGGCGGTGTTCGGCGGGCACTCCGTGCGGCGGGCCATCGGGTCGGCGCGCAGCGTGTGGGAGCCGTCGGGGCGGGCGATGTCGAACTTGTAGACCGCGCCCTCGCCGATCCCGGGCACGAACAGCTCCCAGACACCGGTCGCGCCCAGGGAGCGCATCGGCAGCGCGGTGCCGTCCCAGTGGGTGAAGTCGCCGGTGACGCGGACGCCGCGCGCGTTCGGAGCCCAGACCGTGAAGCGGGTGCCGGCCACGCCCTGGTGGACCATGGGCCGCGCGCCGAGCGCCTTCCACAGCTCCTCGTGCCGGCCCTCGCCGATGAGGTGCAGGTCCAGCTCGCCGAGGGCGGGCAGGAAGCGGTACGGGTCCTCCACGGGCAGCTCGTCGCCGTCGTAGCGGACGCGCAGCTCGTACGGGGGGATCTTGCGCAGCAGGGGCAGGAGCCCGGAGAAGAAGCCGTCGCCGTCGTCCTGCAGGACGACGCGCTTGCCCTTGGCGAGGACGGCGACCTCGCGGGCGTACGGGCGCAGCACCCGGATCGCGACGCCGCCGCGGACCGGGTGCGCGCCGAGCACCGCGTGCGGATCGTGGTGCTCCCCGGCGAGCAGCCTCGCCCGGTCCCCGGGATCGAGCGGCGGCGCCTTGCGTACGGCCTCCTGGGCGGCCCGGGGTGCGGGCGTCTTGGCCGGGGGCGCTGCCGTCTTGCGAGCGGATCGGGCGGTCACGGGGATGCCTCCTGCGAGGGTGTCGGAAGGATGGGCCGAGGAAGATGCACCGGTTCCCACGCAACCGCAACGGCGCGGGTCCCGCACAGGACACTCCGCCGAACGGGCTGCGCGCGCCCACGGCGGGGGTCCGGGGTCATTCCGCTCCCGCGAGGCGTTCGATCGCCGCCATCGGGACCGGGAGCCAGTCCGGGCGGTTGCGGGCCTCGTAGAGGACCTCGTAGACCGCCTTGTCCGTCTCGTAGGCGCGCAGCAGAGCCGGGTCCGTGCGGGGGTCCCTGCCGGAGGCCTCCGCGTAGCCCGCGCAGTAGGCCTCCCGGCAGCGGGACGCCCACTCCGGGTTCCACGGGCGGTGCGTGCGCGCCGCGTAGTCGAAGGAGCGGAGCATGCCCGCGACGTCGCGGACCGCCGGCTGCGGCCGGCAGCGCTCGGCGAGCGGCTTCGCGGGCTCGCCCTCGAAGTCGATCACCGCCCAGCCGCCGTCCGTCGCCCGCAGGGTCTGCCCCAGGTGGAGATCGCCGTGGATCCGCTGCAGCCGCCCCGCGCCCATCGCGTCGCCCGCCGCCGCGAAGACCGCCCGCAGCCCCGGTACGTACGGCAGCAGCGCCGGTACGGCCTGCGCGGCCGCGTGCAGCCGCTGGTCCATCTCCGTGGCCAGGTGCTCCGTCTGCGTCCGCCGCAGCCGCTCCGTCGGCAGCGCCGTCGCGAGCGCGAGGTGCACCTCGGCGGTCGCCCGGCCGAGCGCGTGCGCCTCGTCCGTGAACTCCCGGCCCTCCGCCAGCGCGTCGAGGGCGAGGCGCCATCCGTCGCGCGAGTCCCGCAGATACGGCTGGAGGACGCCGAGCGTGCTCGCGCCCGACTCGAACCAGGCCACCGGCGCCGGCACCCGCGCGCAGCCGGCCCCGGCCAGCGCGAGCGGCAGCTCCAGATCCGGGTTCACCCCGGGGCTGACCCTGCGGAAGATCTTCAGAATGTACGTATCGCCGTACACGAGCGAGGAGTTGGACTGCTCCGCGTCCAGCATCCGGGGCGCCAGCGAGGGCGGCAGCGGGGTTGAGCCGTGGAAGGTCAGCGGGCCGATCCGGCCCGGCGTGCGCAGCCGTTCGTAGAGCAGCCCGGCGAGCCGCGGGTCCCGCAGCCCTTCGTAGACCGCCCGGCCGGCCAGGGGCCCCTGCCTGATCCGCCCGATCAGGGCGGGGGCGAGGCGGGGTGGCAGCTGGGTCCGTACGCCCAGCAGCACTTGGTAGCAGTCGGCGGGTGTCCCGGCCGGGCGTCCCGGCTGTTCGACCCGTACCAGCAGATGCAGCAGCCCGGGTCCCGTACCGTCCAGTGGCAGCAGCTCGGTGGCCGCTTCCAGCGTGAATCCGATGACCCGGCGCCCCTTGCCCGCGAACCAGCGCTGCCGGGGCAGCCATTCATGGAGCAGGGGAGCGAGTGACGGGAGGAGGGCGGCCGGGGCCCGGGTGGTGGATGCGGTCTCCGGCATGGCATCGCGTCCTTTCCCCGGGGGGCGCAGATTCGAGTTCGCGTGAATCGAGTTCAAATGCGCAGAGTGTCCCGGATGGCGGCTTCGACTGTCCGGATGTGCGGGACGTGTCGGGAGGGGAAGATCCGTATGGGCCCGACAAGAAGGCCCGTATGGACCTGAATCGACCGTGTGTGGGACACAGTGCCCAGGGTGACGCGGGGGAAACCCGCCCCACCCCGGGCAGTTGGGCGATTTTGCGTCAGCTCTTGGCCGAGCGGGGCTTCTTCAGGCGGAACCAGTAGAAGCCGTGACCCGCCAGGGTCAGCAGATACGGCCACTGCCCGATCGCCGGGAACCGCACCTGGCCGATCAGCTCCACAGGGCTGACCCCGTCGAACTGCCGCAGGTCCAGCTCCGTGGGCTGCGCGAACCGCGAGAAGTTGTTCACGCAGAGCACGAGATCGTCCTCGTACTCCCGCAGGAAGGCGAGCACGGCCGGGTTGGACGAGGGCAGCTCCGCGTACGAACCGAGCCCGAAGGCGTGGTTCTGCTTACGGATCTCGATCATCCGCTTCGTCCAGTGGAGCAGCGAAGACGGCGAGGCCATCCCCGACTCCACATTGGTCACCTGGTAGCCGTGGACCGGGTCCATGATGGCCGGAAGTGTCAGTCGGCCCGGATCGCAGGACGAGAAACCCGCGTTCCTGTCCGGCGTCCACTGCATCGGCGTCCGCACGCCGTCCCGGTCACCGAGCCAGATGTTGTCGCCCATCCCGATCTCGTCGCCGTAGTACAGCACCGGCGAACCGGGCAGCGAGAACAGCAGCGCGGTGAACAGCTCCATCTGCTTGCGGTCGTTGTCGAGCAGCGGGGCGAGCCGCCGCCGGATGCCGATGTTCGCCCGCATCCGGGGATCCTTGGCGTACTCGGCGTACATGTAGTCGCGCTCTTCGTCCGTGACCATCTCGAGCGTCAGCTCGTCGTGGTTGCGCAGGAAGATGCCCCACTGGCAGCCGTCCGGGATCGCCGGGGTCTTGGCCAGGATCTCCGAGACCGGGGTGCGCGACTCCCGCCGTACCGCCATGAAGATCCGCGGCATCACCGGGAAGTGGAACGCCATGTGGCACTCGTCGCCGCCCGAGGGGAAGTCCCCGAAGTAGTCGACCACGTCCTCGGGCCACTGGTTCGCCTCGGCGAGCAGCACCGTGTCCGGGTAGTGGTCGTCGATCTCCTTGCGGACCCGCTTCAGGAAGGTGTGGGTCGCCGGGAGGTTCTCGCAGTTGGTCCCCTCCTGCTGGTACAGGTACGGCACGGCGTCCAGCCGGAAGCCGTCGATGCCGAGGTCCAGCCAGAACTTCAGCGCGGAGAGGATCTCCTCCTGCACCGCCGGGTTCTCGTAGTTGAGATCCGGCTGGTGGGAGAAGAACCGGTGCCAGTAGTACTGCTTGCGCACCGGGTCGAAGGTCCAGTTCGACGTCTCCGTGTCGACGAAGATGATCCGGGCGTCCTGGTACTGCTTGTCGTCGTCGGCCCAGACGTAGTAGTCGCCGTACGGCCCGTCGGGGTGGGCGCGCGACTCCTGGAACCACGGGTGCGCGTCGCTCGTGTGGTTCATGACGAAGTCGATGATCACGCGCATGCCGCGCTGGTGCGCCGCGTCCACGAACTCCACGAAGTCGGCGAGGTCGCCGAACTCCGGCAGCACCGAGGTGTAGTCGGCGACGTCGTAGCCGCCGTCCCGCAGCGGTGACTTGAAGAACGGCGGCAGCCAGAGGCAGTCGACGCCCAGCCACTGCAGGTAGTCCAGCCGGGACGTGATGCCCTTGAGGTCGCCTACGCCGTCCCCGTTGCTGTCCTGGAAGGACCGCACGAGCACTTCGTAGAAGACGGCCCTCTTGAACCAGTCCGGGTCACGGTCCTTTGCGGGCGTGTCCTCGAAGGTGTCGGGGACGGGTTCGTTGACAGTCATGGTGTGGGTGACCCTCCGGTCGACGGGGACGGTCGCAGGGCGAAGACGTGCGCGGGCGTGACGCCCGGCTCGAGGCGCACATAGTTGGCCCTGCCCCAGTGATAGGTCTCGCCGGTGAGCTCGTCGCGCACCGGTACGGTCTCGTGCCAGTCGAGGCCGAGCTCCGGCATGTCCAACGAGACCGTGGCCTCCTGGGTGTGGTGAGGATCGAGGTTGGCGACCACCAGAACGGTGTTCGAGCCCGACCGCTTGCTGTACGCGATCACCGCGTCGTTGTCCGTGGTGTGGAAACGCAGGTTCCGCAGCCGGCGCAGGGCCGGGTGGCGGCGCCTGACCCGGTTGAGCGTGGTGATCAGGGGCGCGATCGTGGCGCCCGTGCGCTCCGCCGACTCCCAGTCGCGGGGCCGCAGTTGGTACTTCTCCGAGTCGGCGTACTCCTCGCTGCCCGGGCGGAGCGCGGTGCCCTCGCACAGCTCGTACCCGGCGTACACGCCCCAGGTCGGCGAGAGCGTGGCGGCGAGCACCGCGCGCACCTCGAAGGCGGGCCGTCCGCCCTGCTGGAGGTAGGCGTGCAGGATGTCGGGGGTGTTCACGAAGAAGTTCGGGCGCATCTGCGCCGCCACGTCCCCGGACAGCTCCGTCAGGTACTCCGTGAGCTCCGCCTTGGTGTTGCGCCAGGTGAAGTACGTGTACGACTGCTGGAAGCCGATCGCGCCGAGCGTGCGCATCATCGCGGGCCGGGTGAAGGCCTCCGCCAGGAAGATCACGTCCGGGTCGGCCCGGTTGATCTCGCCGATGACCCGCTCCCAGAACACGACCGGCTTGGTGTGCGGGTTGTCGACGCGGAAGATCCGTACGCCGTGGTCCATCCAGTGCCGCAGCACCCGGACCGTCTCGGCCACGAGGCCGTCCATGTCCGTGTCGAACGCGATCGGATAGATGTCCTGGTACTTCTTCGGCGGGTTCTCCGCGTAGGCGATCGAGCCGTCCGGGCGGTGGTGGAACCACTCGGGGTGCTTCTCCACCCAGGGGTGGTCCGGCGAGCACTGCAGCGCGAAGTCCAGCGCGATCTCCAGCCGCAGTTCACGGGCCCGGGCGACGAAGGCGTCGAAGTCCTCGATCGTGCCCAGATCCGGGTGGACCGCGTCGTGGCCGCCCTCCGGGGAGCCGATCGCCCACGGCACGCCGACATCGTTCGGGCTCGCCGAGAGCGCGTTGTTGGGGCCCTTGCGGTGGGTGGTGCCGATGGGGTGGATGGGCGGGAGATAGACGACGTCGAAGCCCATCGCCGCAATGGCCGGAAGTCGCTCCGCCGCGGTACGGAAGGTGCCCGGGACCGTCCTGCCCCGGACCTTCTTCACGCCCTCCGAGCGCGGGAAGAACTCGTACCAGGAGCCGAACAGCGCCCGTTCGCGCTCCACCTGGAGCGGCAACGCGGGGGAGGAGCTGACCAGTTCGCGCAGCGGGTGCCGCTCCAGGGTCGCGGTCACCTGCGGGGCGAGCGCCGCCGCGAGCCGGGCCGCGGCCGACCGGGAGTCGTCGCGCAGCGCGTCCGCGGCGGCCAGGATCCGCTCGCGCCCGCCGCCCTTCTTCGGGACGCCCTTCGCGGCGCGTTCGTGCAGCTCCGCGCCCTCGGCGAGGACGAGCTCGGAGTCGATCCCGGCCGGGATCTTGATCTTCGCGGCATGCCGCCAGGTCGCCAGCGGGTCGCTCCACGCCTCGACGGTGTACGTCCACAGGCCCTCGGCGTCCGGCGTGACCTCGGCGCCCCACCGGTCGGTACCGGGGGCCAGTTCACGCATCGGGATCCAGGGGCCGGGACGGCCGGACGGGCCGCGCAGCACGACATTGGCGGCGACGGCGTCATGGCCCTCGCGGAAGACGGTGGCGGTGACCTCGAAGGTCTCACCTGCCACCGCCTTCGCTGGGCGGCGACCGCAGTCGACCAGCGGGCGGACGTCCAGAACGGGAATGCGTCCCATGAGCGGATTCACAGCATCACCTGAGGGGGTACGGGGGTGCGGGTGGTGGTGCGCTCTTTGTAGCTCCGTCGACGGCTTGCGGGTTGCGGGCATGGCCGCTCCTGTCCGCGTTCACTCGGATGGCGGGTCTACGGGATGTACGTACGGGGGTGTACCGGGTGAGCCTTCCACCCACTCACGGTGAGCAATCCGGCGCTCTGTTAACTACTCGGGCGTAAGCGCGGAGGCAAGAGGCCGTACCCACGGCGAACCGGCCCCGTCCTTGGAGGACGGGGCCGGTCAGGGCTCTTTTCCGGGGCCGGATCCGTTCTCGACGGGACCGGTGCGCCTTTCGGGCGGTGGTGACGTTGCGTCAACCTTGGGGGGAAGGTGACTGTTCCTCCGCGTCGCCGGACCACATCTGCCACGGCTGGCGCGTCACCCACTCCTCCACCGGAGCCGCCCGCACCCCGAGCGCCTGGGCCGAGGCCCCGTCGTCGGCCGCCAGGAGCAGCGGGTCCGCCCCCCTCGCCATGTGGTGGTAGATCCCCGCGACACCGGCCGCCGTCTCCGGGCCGAGCAACTGGGCGAGCCCGCGCTCGAAGACCTCCGGCGGCAGCTGCAGATACCGCACCGTACGGCCGAGACCGCGGCTGAACGCTGCCGCCAGCTCGTCGCCCGTCAGGGACCGCGCCCCGCCGATGTCGAGGACACGGCCCTCCAGACCCTCACCGGTCAGGGCCGCGTGCACCGCCTCCGCCAGATCCCGGTGCGACAGCCAGGCCGTCGGCGTGGACGCCGGCAGCGGATAGGCCAGGATCCCCTCGTTGACCAGCGCGGGGCCGTTCCACGGAGAGAACAGGTTGTCCAGGTAGACCGGCGGCCGTACGACGACCAGCGGGACGCCGCTGCCCCGCAGCTCCTCCTCGGCGATCCGCCGGGTCTCGAACGCGGCCACCGCGTTCGGGCCCTGCGGAACACGGGTGTTGGCGTTGAAGACCAGGCGCACGGTTCCGGCCGCGAGGGCCGAGAGCGCCACGTTCCGCGCGTAGCGGCGTATCCGCTCCGGGTCGTACACCAGCGGCATCGTCACCACGGCGTGCGTGGTCCCCTCGAAGAGCCGCCGTACGTTCGCGGGTCTCGCCAGGTCACCCGCGACGAAGGAGGCGCCGGGCAGCGGCGGACGGTCGCCCTCCGGCCGCCGGGTGAGCGTCCGCACACGGTGGTGGCGCTCGACCAGCAGACGCGCGATCGCGCCCCCCTGGAAACCGGTCGCGCCCACGACCGCGACCCGCATCGGAATCTGACTGGACATGTGTCGTAGAGGCCCTTCGATAGGGTGTGGCTGCTGCCGTGACGTCTCCTCAGGCTGGCGGCGGCGGCTCACACCGTTCAATTAACAAACCGGGGCGGAAGTTGAAGGATCGTCCATGGACACCGTGGCAACCGACCGTGACGACCGGCGTGAGGACGACGAGGCCGACGACCTCCTGAGCGAACTGCTCAAACCGCTGCGCCTGACGGGCGTCTTCGACAGTCGCTGGCACGTCCGCGCGCCCTGGGCCATCGAGGGCGACGCCGAGCAGAGCTGTGCCGTGCTCCACTACATCGTCGAGGGCGGCTGCTGGATCACCGGCGACGGCCGGCCCCCGCTGGAGCTGCGCGCCGGCGACCTGATCGTCTTCCCCACCGGCACCGCCCACCGGCTCTCCGACCGGCCCGACCGCCAGGGCGTGCCTCTCAGGGCCGTGCTCCCCGAGCGCAAACCCGGCACCTCCGGGGAGATCCGCATCGACGGCACCGGCGCCGAGAGCCGGCTGCTGTGCGCCGGACTCCACTACGACGCCAGCGCCGCCAGCGGGCTCTACACCGCGCTGCCCTGGGCGCTCGTCCTCGACGGCGCCCAGGTCGACCGCGAACCCCTGCTCCGCGACACCCTCCGGCTGCTCGCCTCGCCCGACCGGCCCGTGGGCCCCGGCGACCGCCTCATCACCCTGCGCGCCTTCGAGATGGCCCTCGTCCTCGCGCTCCGACCGCTGCTGCGCGACCTCGCCGACAACCCGGCCTCGCTGCCCCTGCTGCGTCATCCCGGCATCAGCCAGGCCCTGGTGATGATCGCCACCCGCTTCGCCCAGCCCTGGACGATCGACTCCCTCGCCCGCGAGGTCGGCATGTCCCGATCGGCCTTCACCGCCGCCTTCCGTGAACTCGTCGGCGAGTCCCCGGCCCGGCACCTCACCTCCCGCCGGATGCAGGAGGCCGCCCGGCTGCTCGCCGAGACCTCGCTCCCGCAGTCCGCGGTCCCCTCCCGCGTCGGCTACCAGAGCGCCGTCGGCTTCCACCTGGCGTTCCGCAAATGGTTCGGGATGACGCCGGGGGAGTACCGATCCGGGATATGCCACGCGGCCTGATCCGGACAAAAGCCCCGTGAACGGCCGAAGACTGGCCGGTTCTTAAGGACCGCTGGACGGACGTTCATTGCCTCGTGCGTCCCGGGCCGTGGAGGCTCGGGACCGGCGACCAGCCGTGACACACGAGGAGAGGCGATATCACCGTGACGAGGTCCGGGCAGGAGTATCTGGAGGCGCTGCGCGACGGGCGCGAGATCTGGCTCGACGGGGAGCGGATCAAGGATGTCACCGCGCACCCCGCCTTCCGGGCGACCGCGGCCTCCTTCGCCGGGCTCTTCGACCTCGCCCACGACTCCCCGCACACACCGGACCTCGTGTCCGGCGGGGTCCACCGCGCGTACGCCGTGCCCCGCTCCTACGAGGAGCTGATCGCGCGCCGCCGGGCGTACAAGGTGTGGGCGGAGGCCAGTTACGGCTTCCTCGGCCGTACCCCCGACTACATGGCGTCCGGCGCGGCCGGGTTCGCCGCCGCGCCCGAGGTGTTCGACGGCGGGGCCTTCGCCGGGGGCGAGAACGCGCTCGCGTACCACCGCAGGCTCGCCGAGGGCGGGCTGTACGGCGCGTTCACCATCACCGATCCGGCCACCGACGGCGTGCGGGTCGTCGAGGAGCGTGACGGCGGGATCGTCGTGCGCGGGGCCAAGACCATCGGCACCGCCGCCGTCTTCGCCGACGAGATCCTGGTCGGCACGATCGAGCCGCTCGCCCCGGACCACGTCGAGCGGGCGGTGACCTTCTCCGTACCGCTCGACACCCCCGGTCTCAAGCTCGTCTCCCGGACCTCCTACGAGGCGCAGGCGCGGTCCGTCTTCGACCACCCGCTCTCCTCGCGGTACGACGAGAACGACGCGCTGCTCGTCTGCGACGACGTGTTCGTCCCGTGGGACCGCGTACTGACCTACCGGGACGTCGACGCCACGGCCGCGATGTGGTGGCGGACGCCCGCCTATCTGAACTTCACCCACCAGTCGGCGACCCGCTTCTGGACCAAGCTGGAGTTCCTCACCGGCCTCGCGATCCTCATCGCCCGGTCCCACGGCACCGACGCGATACCGCAGGTCACCCAGGCCATCGGCCGGCTCCTCGGCATGGTCGCCCAGGCCAAGGCGTTCGTCCTCGGCGCGGAGGCGTCGTGGGAGCCGGTCGCCGGCGGGCGGGGCGGGGTACGGCCCGGGCAGGAGATCTCCTTCGCGCAGCGCATCATGGCCGGCGAGCTGTACCCGCGGGCGGTGGCGGACATCAAGCTGCTCGCGGGCGGCGCGATCATCCAGACCCCGGCGAGCGGCCGCGATCTGCTCCACCCCGAGCTCGGACCGCTGATCCAGCGGTACGTCCGCACGCCCGGCGACCCGGCCGAGGACCGGCTCAAGCTCCTCAAACTCGCCTGGGACGCGCTCGGTTCGGAGTTCGCCGGCCGCCACGAACAGTACGAACGCTTCTACCAGGGCGCCCCGCACGTCTACCTCACGATGCAGACCTGGGCGGGGGCGGCGGACGCCTGCGAGAGCCTGGCACGGACGTGCCTGGACAGCTACGACCTGGGCACGACGAAGTGACGGCGCGGGGGGTGGCGGGCGCGCCGGGAACGTGCGGGCCGGTCGGCCGACGCGGGGCTTTCCGCCTGCCGGGGGGCAGGCGGAACGCGCCCGCGCCCGACCGGCGGGTGGTTCGGGGCCGTGGTGGTGGTCTGCCGGGAGGCCGGAGGCGGCTGGATCCCGGCTGGGGCCGGTGCCGGGACGGTGGCTGGTCGGTCGGGCGGCGCGGGCTGGATCCCGGCTGGGGCCGGTGCAGGGACGGTGGCTGGTCGGTCGGGCGGCGCGGGCTGGATCCCGGTTGGGGCCGGCGGCGGGCGGCCTCGCGCGGCGTCTCCGGTACCGGGGGCGCCCCGTGAAGGCCGGTCGCGTCCCCCGGGGCGCTCTCGCGCTGCTCGCCGCCACACAGCTGCTGCTGATCCTCGACACCGCGATCGTCAACGTCGCGCTGCCCTCCGTCGGGGCGGACCTCGGGGCGGGCTCCGCCGGTCTCTCGTGGGTGGCCAACGCCTATCTGATCGCCTTCGGCGGGCTGTTGCTCCTCGCCGGGCGCGCCGCCGACCTGCTCGGACATCGGCGCGTGTTCCTCGCCGGGCTCGTGCTGCTCGCCGCCGCCTCCGCGTTCGGGGGGCTCGCGCCGAACGCGGGTGCCCTGGTCGCCGCCCGGGCCGCACAGGGCGTCGGCGCCGCGTTCGCCGCGGCCGCCGCCTTCGCCCTGCTGCTCGTCCTCTTCCCCGACGGGCCCGCCCGGCACAAGGCGCTCGGCGCGTTCGCCGCGATGGGCGGCCTGGGCGGCGTCCTCGGCACCGTACTCGGCGGGGTCCTCACCGACCTCCTCGGCTGGCGCTCCACCCTCTGGCTCAACGTCCTCGCCGCGGCCGTCCTGCTCCTCTGGGGCTCGGCCGTCCTGCGAGGCGCCGTCAGGAGCCCCCAGGCCCATCCGGCCGGCTTCGACCTCGCCGGCGCCTTCACCGTCACCGCGGGGCTGGCACTCGTCGCGTACGCGCTCGTCGGGGCGGGCGCCCACGGTTGGGTGTCCGCCCCGACCCTCGGCGCGGGCGGCGCCGGACTCGCCCTCCTCGCCGTGTTCGCCTTCGTCGAGACCCGCAGCGCCCGGCCCCTCGTGCCGCCCGCCGTCCTCGCGCGCCCCGCACTCCGTCTCGCCAACCTCCTCAGCGCTCTCGCCCAGATGGCGCTGTTCCCGATGTTCTTCCTGGTCAGCCTCTATCTGCAGAGCGTCCTCGGACACACCCCGCTCGGCGGCGGCCTCGGGCTCCTCCCGCTCTCCCTCGTCGTCGTCGCGGTCGCCCCGCAGACCGGCCGGCTCATCTTCCGCCTCGGCCTGCCACGGACCATGACCCTCGGCTTCGCGCTGCTGTGCGCCGGCACCGTGTGGCTCGCCCTCGCACTGCGACCCGACGGCACGTTCTTCACCACCGTCCTCGCGCCCAGCCTGCTCCTGGGCGCCGCCCTGCCGCTGGTCATGGTGGCGACGAACGTGGCCGCCACCGCCGACGCCGCCCCCGAGGAGACCGGGCTCGCCTCCGGACTCGTCAACACCGCCCAGCAGTTCGGCTCGGTGCTCGGCCTCGCCGTCCTCGTGGCCGTCGCCACCACCCGTACCGATTCGGCCACCGCGGCCGCCCAGACCGCCGGATTCCGGGCCGCTCTGCTCGTCGGCGGGGCCTTCGCCGCCGTCGCCGCGGTGACCTCTTTACGCTTGCGCCTGCCCACGCCCACCCCGGCGCCGTCACGCCAGGGGCGCGTGGCCGAACCCCGGTGACCTCGGTGACCGCGGTGACCACGTAGACCCGGCGAGTGAGCCGAAGGGTGCCGCGGGGGTCGACAGGGGAGTTCGCGCGAAGGTTCCGAGGAACGCGGGACCGGGTGCGAGCGGCCTGCGACGCGCGCGCGAGGCGCCCTGAGGTGAACGAGCCCCGAAAAAGAGGGGGCATTCCGTTGGCCCTGTACGACCTTGTCGCGCCCCGACTAGAGGAACGCGGCGACCCGCGCTATCGCATAGCCGACATACGCGACGCCGACCCGCTCGGCGCCGACGCCCTGCTCGCCGCGGTGCCCGCGATGAACGCCCGCGCCGATGTGCCCGCGCTCACCGTCGCGTTGCGGGCCCTGCTTCCGGACCGCGAGCTGGCCGCCGAGTGGAGCGTGGTCGACGCGCTCGCCGCCATGCGCGACCTCGGCATCCTGCTCGGCTCCCTGAAACGCCACGGCGTCCAGCCCACGGCCGCCGTCCCCGAGGTGCTCCCGGTCCTCGAACTCCTCGGCCACCGCACCGACATGGTGCCCCGTGACACCGTCCACCACTACACGACCTGGAACCCGCTCGGCCCGCGCCGGCGCATGTACACCGGCGACCCCATGGAGGGCCGGCTCCAGGAGGCCGTCCGGATGTCCTTCCCCGGCCTCGTCGCCGCCCTGGACAGCTGCGCGCGGCTCGCCACGCTCGAACCGTACGACCCCGGCTTCGCGGTCGCGCTCGACCGCACGGCCCACCACGTCCAGTCCATGGTCGACGCCATCGACTTCACCGTCGCCCATGTCAGCCCGGAGTACTTCGCGCTCACCCTGCGCCCGTACTTCGAGGAGATCGACGTCGCCGGACGCGACTACCTGGGCCCGGCCGCCGCGCAGGTCCCCCTCTGGCTGGTCGATCTGACGCTCTGGCAGTGCGACCGCTCCGACCCGGCGTACGACGCGTTCCTGGCCGAGTCCATCCCGTACAGCCTGCCGGCCTGGCGTGACTTCCACGCCCGGCACGCCGGCGGGATCTCCGCCGTCAGCAAGCTCTCGGCCGCCGTCAGCTGGGAGAGCGGCGACCGGCTGCCCCCGCACCTGGCCGCCTCCGCCCACGCGCTCGGCCGGGTCCTGAAGATCCTCAAGACCTTCCGCGCCCGCCACATCGGTATCGCCCGCAAGGCCTACGCCGACGACGTACGGCTCTACGACGAGGGCAGCGGCGGCGCCCCGGTCGCGCTGCTGCGCTCGATACTCGACCTGACCAGGGACAACGAGACGCTGGTGCGCCGCGCGGCCAAGGGCGTGCCGGGGGCCGCCCCGTCCGCGGCCGCGGCGCACCGAGGGGGAGTCCGATGACGTACCCCGCCCCGCATCCCCGCAGTACCCCGGACGGCGGGCGTGACCTGCCCGGCGGCGGGCTGCTCCACATCGTCGTGGCGGGCGGCGGCATCGCGGGCCTCACCGCGGCCCTCGCCCTGCACGCCGCCGGATTCGACCGCGTCACCGTCGTCGAGTCCGTCCGCGAGAGCCGCCCGGTCGGCGCCGGTCTCAACCTGATGCCCCCCGCCGTCCGCGAACTGGACGCGCTCGGCCTGCTCCCGCGCCTCGAAGCCGGGGCCCTGCGCACCCGCGAGCTGCGCTACTACCACCGTTCCGGCGGCCTGATCGCCCGTGAGCCCCGAGGCGTGGGCGCCGGCTACCGCTGGCCCCAGCTCTCCGTCCACCGCGCCCACCTCCAGCAGGTCCTGGCCGACGCGGTACGGGAACGGCTCGGCGCCGCCGCCCTGGTGACCGGCGTCCGGGTGACCGGTGTGGAGCCGCTGCCCGACGGCCGTCCCCGCATCCAGCTGATGCACCGCGACGGCGCCGTCCGGGGCCGGGCCTCCCTCGAACCGGACGTGCTCGTCGGCGCGGACGGCATCCGCTCGGCCGTCCGGGCGGCGCTCAACCCCGGCGAGGGCGCCCCGCCGTGGAACGGCACCCTGGTGTGGCGGGGAGTCTCCCGGATGCCGTCACGCTCCGTCGGCACCTTCATGCTCATCGCGGGCGACGACCGGCAGAAGGCCGTGGTCTACCCGATGAGCCTGCCTTCGGGCCCCTCCCGCGAGGTCCTGGTGAACTGGGCCCTCGCCCGGCCGTCGGACGCCGCGGACGAGCGCTACCTCGGCGACTGGAACCGTCCCGTCCCCGTCGAAACGTTCCTGCACCATTACGAGGGCTGGGAGTTCGACGGCGTCAGCGTCCCCGAGGTGCTCCGCGCCGCCGACACCGCCCACGAGTACCCGATGGTCGACCGCGAGCCCCTGGCGCGGTGGAGCCACGGACGGACCACCCTCATCGGCGACGCGGCCCACGCCATGTACCCGATCGGGTCCAACGGCGCCTCGCAGTCCATCCTCGACGCGCGCGCCCTCGCCCACTCCCTCGCGCTGCACCACGACCCGGCCGAGGCCCTCGCCGCCTACGAAGCGGCCCGCAGGCCCGTCACCACCGAACTCCAGCGCGCCAACCGGAGGCTCGGCCCCGAGGTCGTCATCAATCTGGCGCACGAGCGGGCCCCGCACGGCTTCACCGACATCCACCAGGTGATACCCGCCGCCGAGCTGGCCGCCGTCGCCGCCCGCTATGCCGCGACCGGTGCCGCGGACCCGGCCACCGTCAACCAGGGCTCGCCCTACGAGGTGCGACCCGGCGACCTGACCGCCGGCGCGCCGCGCTGACCGCCCCTCCCGGGCCACGGCACGACCCCCGCGCGCCGTGGCCCGGGAGCCCGCGGTGACCTACCTTCGATGGATGGACAACCGACTGCACAGCGTGGTGCGTCGGCTCCGCTCCGTACTCGCCTGCGAAGGTGGAACGCGTGAAGGCAATCCGTCGATTCACCGTGCGTCCCGTCCTCCCCGACACCCTTCGACCCCTCACCGACCTCGCGCGGAACCTGCGCTGGTCCTGGCACGACCCGACCCGTGAGCTCTTCGGCTCCGTCGACCCCGACCACGCCGGCCGGGCGGGGTCCCGCCGCGCCGACGACCTCGACCCGGTCCGGCTGCTCGGCTCCGTCTCCGCCGCCCGTCTCGCCGCCCTCGCCGGCGACGAGGACTTCCAGGCCCGGCTGCGCGCCGCGGCCGAGGACCTCGACCACTATCTGCACGCCCCCCGCTGGTACCAGGAACAGGCGGAGCAGCACGGGAACATGCCCGCCTGCATCGCCTACTTCTCACCCGAGTTCGGGGTCGCCGCGGCCCTGCCCCAGTACTCCGGCGGACTCGGCATCCTGGCCGGCGACCATCTGAAGGCCGCCAGCGACCTCGGCGTCCCGCTCGTCGGCGTCGGTCTGCTCTACCGGCACGGCTACTTCCGCCAGTCGCTCTCCCGCGAGGGCTGGCAGCAGGAGCAGTACCCCGTCCTCGACCCGGGCGAGCTGCCCGTCACCCTGCTGCGCGAGAGCGACGGCAGCCCCGCCCGGGTCACCCTCGCCCTGCCCGGCGGCCGCAGTCTGCACGCCCACATCTGGACCGCCCAGGTGGGCCGCGTACCGCTGCTGATGCTCGACTCCGACGTCGAGGGGAACGCGCCCGCCGAACGCGAGGTGACCGACCGGCTCTACGGCGGCGGCAGCGAACACCGGCTGCTCCAGGAGATGCTGCTCGGCATCGGCGGGGTCCGCGCCGTCCGCACCTTCTGCCGGCTCACCGGCACCCCCGCGCCCGAGGTCTTCCACACCAACGAGGGCCACGCCGGTTTCCTCGGCCTCGAACGCATCCGGGAACTGGCCGAGAAGGGCCTCGACTTCGACGCGGCCCTGGAGACCGTCCGCGCCGGGACGGTCTTCACCACCCACACGCCCGTCCCCGCCGGCATCGACCGCTTCGAACGCGGCATCGTCGCCCGCCACCTGGGCGAGGACGGCGAACTCCCCGGCGTCGACGTCGGCCGGATCCTCGCCCTGGGCGACGAGACCCCGCTCGGCGGCGAGGCCGGTCTCTTCAACATGGCCGCCATGGGTCTGCGCCTCGCCCAGCGGGCCAACGGCGTCTCCACCCTCCACGGGTCCGTCAGCCGAGGGATGTTCGCGGGTCTGTGGCCGGGCTTCGACCCGGAGGAGGTGCCCATCGGCTCGATCACCAACGGCGTCCACGCGCCGACCTGGACGGCGCCCGAGGTCGGCCGCCGCGGCGAGGAGGCCGACGACCGGGAGCTGTGGGAGCTGCGCCGCACCCTGCGCGAACAGCTCGTGACCGAGGTACGGGAGCGGGTGCGGCACTCCTGGCGGCAGCGGGGCGCCGGGACCGCCGAACTCGGCTGGACCGACACCGTCCTCGACCCGGACGTGCTCACCATCGGGTTCGCGCGCCGGGTCCCCTCGTACAAGCGGCTCACGCTGATGCTGCGCGACCCCGACCGGCTGCGGGCGCTGCTGCTGCACCCCGAGCGGCCGGTGCAGCTCGTCGTGGCGGGCAAGGCGCACCCCGCCGACCACGGCGGGAAGCGGCTGGTGCAGGAGCTGGTGCGGTTCGCGGACGACCCGCGGGTGCGGCACCGGATCGTCTTCCTGCCCGACTACGGCATGGCCATGGCGCGCCGGCTCTACCCCGGCTGCGACGTCTGGCTGAACAACCCGCTGCGCCCGCTGGAGGCCTGCGGGACGAGCGGGATGAAGGCGGCCCTGAACGGCTGTCTCAACCTCTCCGTCCTGGACGGCTGGTGGGACGAGTGGTACGAGTCCGACTTCGGCTGGGCCATCCCCACGGCCGACGGTGCGTCGGCGACCGACGAGGAGCGCCGCGACGACCTGGAGGCGGCCGCGCTCTACGAGCTGATCGAGCGCCGGGTCGCCCCCCGCTTCTACGACCGGGGCGCGGACGGGGTGCCGGTCCGCTGGACGGAGATGGTCCGCAGGACGCTCCGTGACCTCGGTCCGAAGGTGCTCGCGGACCGCATGGTGCGGGAGTACGTGGAGCGGCTCTACGCTCCGGCGGCCCGGGCCCACCGGGCGCTGGCCCCGGCGGCCGCGCGGGAGCTGGCGGAGTGGAAGTCCCGGGTGCGGGGCGGCTGGCCGAAGGTCGGCGTCGACCACATCGAGGTCGGCGAGATCGGCGAGGACCTGGCCGACGCGGAGCTCGGCGCGACCACGGCGGTACGGGTGCGGGTGGCCCTCGGCGACCTGCGGCCGGAGGACGTCGAGGTGCAGGCCGTGGCCGGCCGGGTCACCCCCGACGACGCCCTCGTGGACACCCGGGTGTGCGTGCTGAAGCCCGCGGGCGGTCCCGACCTGGAGGGCGGGCTGCCCTACGAGGGCTCCCTCGTCCTGGACCGCACGGGCTCCTTCGGCTGCACGGTCCGGGTGCTGCCCGCCCACCGGCTGCTCGCGTCCCCGGCGGAGCTGGGCCTGGTGACCCTGCCGACGGAGACGACGCGGGAGGGGGCGGGTGTCCTGCTGCGCTGACTAGTATGGACCAGGGTATTGACGTGTCCATGAGTGCCCTCTACGTTCCACGCTCGACGCGGAGTTCATTCACCCGCTCGACGTTCACATACAGGAACGGAAGGCACCCCCACATGCGCCTCAAAGCCCTGGTCCCCACCCTCGCCACCGCCCTCGCGGCGGCCGTCGCGGTCACGCTCGCCCCGACGGCCGCCGCCGGACCCGAACGGGCCGCGGCGACCCCCGCCCTGCCCGCCCAGATGGCCGCCCCGGCGGCCTTCACCCACCCCGGCGTCGTCGTGTCCCGGCCGCAACTCGACTTCGTACGGGCGAAGGTGCAGGCCGGCGCGCAGCCCTGGAAGGCCGCCCACGACCAGATGATGGCGAGCTCCTACGCCTCCCTCACCCGGGCCCCCAAGCCGCGCGCGATCGTCGAATGCGGCTCCTCCTCCAACCCGAACAACGGCTGCACGGACGAACGTCAGGACGCCGTCGCCGCCTACACCCAGGCGCTGGCCTGGTACCTCACCCGCGACGACCGCCACGCCCGCAAGGCGATCGAGATCATGGACGCCTGGTCGGCCGTGATCAAGGACCACACCAACTCCAACGCCCCGCTCCAGACCGGCTGGGCGGGCTCCTCCTGGCCCCGGGCCGCCGAGATCATCAAGCACACCTACACCGGCGGCTGGCCGAACTCCGGCCGCTTCGCGACCATGCTGCGCACCGTCTACCTCCCCGAGATCATCAACGGGGCCGCGACGAAGAACGGCAACTGGGAACTCATCATGACCGAGGCCGCGCTCGGCATCGCCGTCCACCTGGAGGACCGCGCGGCCTACGACAAGGCCGTGAGGACCTACCTCGGACGGGTCCCCGCGTACATCTACCTGTCCACCGACGGCGCCACGCCCAAGCCGCCGCCGAACAGCTCCATCGACACCCGCGACGAGATCGTGACGTACTGGCAGGGCCAGTCCACCTTCGCCGACGGCCTCTCCCAGGAGACCTGCCGGGACTTCGGCCACACCGGCTGGGGCCTCGCCGCCGCCGTCCACACCGCCGAGACCAGCCGCATCCAGGGCGCGGACCTGTACCCCCAGGTCTCCGAGCGGCTGCGGCACGCGCTCGGCTTCCACACCACGTACGAGAACGGCACGGCGGTCCCGTCCTGGCTGTGCGGCGGCACGGTGAAGCGGGGCCTCGGGCGGGTGACGGAGGTCGGCTACAACGCCCTCAACGGGCGCATGGGGATCTCCATGACCAACACGCGGATCTACACCGAGGGACACCGGCCCTCCGGCACGGACAACTACTTCGTCTCCTGGGAGACCCTGACGCACGCGGGGAACCCGAACTGACGCCGTCTCACCCCACGACCGCCTTCTCGGCCAGCCGGCCGTCGACGAGACAGAGCCGGTAGACGGGCACCGTGGCGGTCATCGCCGCCCGGTAGTACAGACAGCTGTCCATGCCGGGCGGCTCCGGCGGGACCGCGGCGGGCGGCCCGTCCAGCGGGTGCGGGGGGAGGCGTTCGGCGTCGGCGGAGAGCGGATCGCCGACACGCAGCGAGACGTAGTCGTCCCGGTCCAGGAACGACCGGGACTGCGTCCACAGACCGAAGAGCAGCATCACGAGACCGAGCGCGGCGACCAGCGCGAGCGGGATCCAGATCGCCTGCGCGAGCCCCCGCCGCACCTCCCGCCGCGCCCGCTCCCGTTCCCGTACGGAGGTGGGCGCCGCGATCGGCCCCGCGCGCCGCGCGGCGGCGGCCGCCCCGGTGGCGCCGGTGCTCGCGACGGCGGCCCGCGCCGCGGCACCCGGCTCCAGCGGCAGCACCGCGCGGACGGCGAACCCGCCGTCCGCGCGGGCCCCATGGGTCAGCCGCCCGCCGGCCAGCCGCACGCGCTCGTCGAGGCCGACGAGCCCGGTGCCGCCGGAGACCGGGCCGGCCGGGCGGTCCCCGGCGCCACCGGCGTCACCGGCGTCACCGGTCCGCGCCGGGGCCGTACGGTCCGGGCCGCCGGCGGACCGTCCGGTCCCGGGGCCGTTGGACACCGCCACGGTCAGCGTGGAGCCCGCGCGCTCCAGTGCGACCCGGACCGGGGCGCCCGGCGCGTGCTTGGCCGCGTTCGTGAGGGCCTCCACCACCAGCCGGTGGACCGCCCGGTCGACCATCGGCGGTGTGCCGCCCTCCGGCCCGGTCACCGTCAGCTCCACCCGCAGCCCGGAGGCGCCCGCCCGCTCCACGACCTCCTCGACCGTCTCCCCGGCCGGGGCCGTCGGGGCGCCGCCGCCCCGCCCCTCCTCCTCGTCCGGCCTGAGGACACCGATGATGTCCCGCAGCCGGGCCGTCGCGTCGGCGGCCGCCACGCGCAGCTCCCCGGCCGCGGCCTGCTGCCGGGCGCCGAGCCCCGGATCGACCTCCAGCGCGGCGGCACGCAGCGCGATCAGGGCGAGGTCGTGACCGAGCGAGTCGTGCATGTCGCCCGCGATACGGGAGCGTTCGCGCAGCCGCTCCCGGTCGGCGACGGCGGCCTGCTCGTGCTCCATGCGCGCGGCCAGCTCCCAGCCCGCCCGGACGAGCCGCGCGTACTGGCGCACGTACCGGCCCGTCAGCCAGGGCGCGACGATCGCCAGGGCGAGGACCAGGACGACGGTGAACCCCTGGGAGACGTTCCCTTCCGAGAGCGGGACGAGCGCGAAGCCGAGCGCCGCGACCGCGGCGAACAGGGCCAGGGCGGCCCGCGTCCGCCGCTGCCGACGCCCGGCGAGATACCCGAAGGCGACGAGCGCGAGCGCGTACGCGGGGGTGAACAGCTCCGGGGAGGTGGCGAGGCTCAGCGCGACGGCGACGGCGAGCGAGAGCAGCGGCAGGGACCGGCAGCAGGCCACGGCCGCACCGAGCGCGACGACCCCCACGGCGACCTGACCCCAGGAGCCGCCGTCGTGGGGGTCGAGGCGCAGCAGCACGGGGGTGGCGAGCAGGCCCCACAGGCCCAGGTCGAGCAGCAGGTCCCGGAGTCGTTCACGGCGCATCCGCCCAGCTTGCCGGACGCGCGGGCCAGGCACCCCTGACGAAAGTAGCCCTCACGGCTCCCGCCCCGGCGGGGCGGTCAGTCCTCACGGCTCCCGGCCCGGCCCGTCCCGGCGGCGGGGTGGTCAGTCCTCCACCAGCCCCGCCTCGTACGCCAGGATCGCCAGCTGCACCCGGTTCTTCAGGCCGAGGCGGGCGAGGACGGCGCTCACATGGGCCTTCACGGTGCCCTCCACGACGTACAGCCGGGCGGCGATCTCGCCGTTCGACAGGCCCGCGCCGACGAGGCCCACGACCTCGCGCTCCCGGGCCGTCAACGGCTCCAGCCGCTCCCGCGCCTCCGCCGCGCGGGAGAGCCGGCCCGTCGGAAGGTGCGCGATGACCCGGCGGGTGACCTCGGGGGAGAGGAACGCGGCCCCGCCGGCCACCGCGCGCACCCCCGCGAGCAGCTCCCGGGGATCGCCGGACTTGAGCAGGAACCCGGCGGCGCCCGAGCCGAGGGCGCGGGCGATGTACTCGTCCTCCGAGAACGTCGTCAGCATCAGGACCGCCGTGTCCGGGGCCACGCGGCGCAGCTCCCGCGCCGCCCCGAGCCCGTCGAGCCGCGGCATGCGGATGTCGAGCAGGACCACGTCCGGGTGATGACGGCGCGTGAGCTCGACGGCCTCCCGGCCGTCCCCGGCCTCCGCGACCACCTCGATCCCCGGATCGGCGGCGAGGATCGCCCGTACCCCCGCCCGGATCATCGTCTCGTCGTCCGCGAGCAGCAGCCTGATCATCCGGCCACCCTACGCAGACGCAGGGACGCGCAGACGCGCGGACGCCCGGAGGGAAGGTTCCCTCCGGGCGTCCGCCGGCTGTCTTCCGCCTACCCCACCAGGGGGTTACGGGAAGGTCAGCTTGACGCTGTTGATGTACCCGGTGTCGATCGAGGCCTTGTCCTGGACGCGGAGTTTCCAGGCGCCGTTGGCGACCTCCGAGGAGGCGTTCACGGTGTAGGTCTGGACGATGTTGTCGGCGCTGCCGCCGGACCGGTTGTGCAGGTTGTAGACCGAGCCGTCCGGGGCGACGAGGTCGACGACGAGGTCACCGCGGTAGGTGTGGACGATGTTCACGTCGACCTTGAGGGCCGAGGGGGCGTTGCCCGTGACGCCGGTGACGTTGACCGTGGAGGTCACCGCGGCGCCGTTGTCCGGGACGGACACGTCGGCCGTGTTCTCGAAGACCTTGCCCGGGTCGGGGTTGCCGCCGCCGGGGCGCGCGCCCACGTTGATGCCGGCCCAGGCGTGCTCGACGGCCAGGACCTCGGGGCTGCCGGCGCCGTACAGCTCGGTGGCGACCGCGACCGTACCGGTGCGGGCACCGGCGTAGTTCGTGTTCGAGCTGAACTTGGTGGTGAGCGCCTTGAACCAGATCAGCGCGGCCTTGTCCCGGCCGATGCCGGTGACGGGCAGGCCGTCGGAGGTCGGCGAGTCGTAGTTGACGCCGTTGACGGTCTTGGCGCCGCTGCCCTCGGAGAGCAGGTAGAACCAGTGGTTCGCCGGGCCCGAGGAGTAGTGGACGTCGATGCCGCCGATGCCCGAGTACCAGGCGTCCTTGGACGAGCCGTCCTTGCTCGGCTTGTCCATGTACCGCAGCGGGGTGCCGTTGCCGCGGATGTCGATCTTCTCGCCGACGAGGTAGTCGCCCTTGTCCGAGGCGTTGTTGGCGTAGAACTCGACGGCCGCCGCGAAGATGTCGGAGGTGGCCTCGTTCAGGCCGCCGGACTCCCCGCTGTAGACCAGACCGGCCGTGTTCGAGGTGACGCCGTGCGTCATCTCGTGCGCGGCCACGTCGATCGAGGTGAGCGGCTTGGTGTTGCCCGCGCCGTCGCCGTACGTCATGCAGAAGCAGGAGTCCTGCCAGAAGGCGTTGACGTACGCGTTGCCGTAGTGGACCCGGGAGTACGCGCCGACGCCGTCACCGCGGATGCCGGAACGGCCGTGCACGTTCTTGTAGTAGTCCCAGGTGACCCCGGCGCCGAAGTGCGCGTCCGCGCCCGCGGTCTCCGCGTTCTGCGGGGTGCCGTCGCCCCAGACGTCGTCCGAGCCGGAGAAGAGCGTTCCGGTGCCGGACGTACCCCGGTTGAGGTTGTACGTCTTGTGGTTGCCGCGGCCGGTGTCGGTCAGCGTGTACGAGGGCGCGGTGCCCAGCGTCACCTGGCCGCTGTACTGCGTGTTGCCGGTACCGGTGTGGACGGCCTGCCACTCGTACAGCTTGGCGCCGGAGGTGGCGTCGGTGACGACGTGCAGCTCGTTCGGGGTGCCGTCGTGCTGGAGGCCGCCGACGACGGTCTCGTACGCGAGGACGGGCGAACCCTGCGCCATCCAGACGACCTTGCGCGGGGCGCGCTCGGCGGAGGTCTTCTTCGAGCCCTCCGCGGCGGCGGCGCCGAGCGCCTGCTTCTCGGCGGCGGCCGGGGCGACGTCGGCGGTCAGGTCGACGTTCTTCAGCTCCGCGCGGGAGGCCTTGGTGACCCCCTGGGCCACTCCGGCCTTGGTCTCCTGGACGACCAGGTCGCCGCCGAGGACCGGGAGTCCGGCATAGGTGCGCTCGTACCGCGTGTGGGTCGTGCCGTCACGGTCCTGGACGACGTCGCGGACGACGAGCTTCTCCTGCGCGCCGAGGCCGAGGGACTTGGCGGTCGCCGCCTTGTCGGCGTCCGCCGCGCGTATCAGCGCGGTGCGCTGCGCGGGGGACAGGTCGGCCGGCAGCTTGCCGGGGTTCGCCTGGGTGCCGGCCTGGGACTTCGGAGCGGCCGACCACGGGGTGTCCGCCGCGGTGGCGGCACCCGACTGGACGGTCACGGCGATCATGGCGGCGGCAGCGATCAGAGCGCCGGTCGCGGTGGCGCGACGGCTGGGCGTGGATCTCACGCAGACTCCTTTTGCGAGGGGGGTACCGGACGGCTGGGTGGGTCGTCCGGGCAGTGCAAACAGAGCTGTGGAGCGCGAACTCACTTACGAGTCGGGGAGAGAGTGGCAGCCGTGACGGGCATCTGTCAGGAGCGCGTCAACAAGTTGGCCGGAAATCGTCCGGTGCCCGAAAGGTCGTGTTCGTTAACCGGACGTTTCGTCGATCATGGCCGCGACGCCGTCCAGCGTTCTCCTGAGCCCGAATTCGAAGAGCGTGCCGAGGTCGAGCTCGAACTCCTCGCCCTCGCTCAGCGAGCTGAGCAGCGGGTACGCGCCCCCGCCCGAGATCGCGTCGTACCGTGGCTCGTTCCGCTCCATCCACTCGCCGTCCGAGATCCCCGAGTCCTGCCGGGCCTGCTCCTCCAGGTCGTCCGCCATGGCCACCCCTTGGACATAGGCGAAGATCACCAGATGGGTGTGGATCTTCTCGAACGGCGTCAGGGGCGTTCCCCGCAGCGCCCCCAGCACCCACTCCGTGTACGCCATCGCGTTCGGTGAGGCGATCGGCCGGGTGAACGAGGCCATCGCGTGCGCCATCCAGCGGTGCCGGGCGTAGACCGCCCGCAGCCAGCGGGCCGCGTGCTCGAGACCCGTACGCCAGTGGGGAGGCACCGGCCCCAACGGCACCTCCCCGCAGACCGCGTCCGTCATCAGCCGCACCAGCTCGCCCTTGCCCGACACATGCCGGTACAGCGCCATCGTCGACGTGCCCAGACCCGTGGCGATCCGGCGCATCGACAGCGCCGAAAGGCCCTCGGCGTCGGCGAGTTCGAGCGCGGCACGGACGATCCGGTCACGGCTCAGCGGCTCCGCCGCCGGAGCGCTGGCCGACCGGGCCACCACCGTCCCCACGCCCGGCTCGACCCTGACGAGCCCTTCCTGGCGCAGCGCGGCCAGGGCCTTGGTGGCGGTCGCCATCGCCACGCCCCACTCGCGGGTGATCGCCCGGGTGGAGGGGACACGGTCGCCGGGAGAGAGCTCCCCCGCCTGGACCCTCCGACGGATCTCGGCGGCGATGGCGAGGTAGGGCGGCGGGGTCGTCACGGCGGGCAGTGTACTAGTGCACCTGACCCCCGTACGCGGGGACGACCTGGTGGTTCACCGCCGGTCCGAGGGTGTACTAGGACGGCGGTGGCACCGTACGCACGGGGCTGCTTCGCTCCCCGCATGACGCTCACGACACCACCGGAAACGGCCCTCGCCGGCCGTCGCGAATGGACCGCGCTCGGCGTGCTGATGCTGCCGCTGCTCCTCGTCTCCATGGACGTCTCCGTCCTGTACTTCGCCATCCCCTCCATCAGCGCCGACCTGCGCCCCGGAGCCACCGAACAGCTGTGGATCCTCGACATGTACGGCTTCGTGCTCGCCGGACTCCTCATCACCATGGGCGCGCTGGGGGACCGCGTCGGCCGCCGCAGGCTCCTGCTCCTCGGCGCCGGACTCTTCGGGGCCGCCTCCCTCGCCGCCGCCTACGCCCACAGCCCCGGGCAACTGATCGCCGCCCGCGCGCTCCTCGGCGTCGCCGGCGCGTGCCTGATGCCGTCCACGCTGGCCCTGATCCGCACGCTCTTCCGTGACGAGGCCCAGCGGGCCAAGGCCGTCACCACCTGGACGGCCGTCATGGCCGGCGGGATCTCCCTCGGCCCGGTGGTCAGCGGCGCGCTCGTCGAACACTTCTGGTGGGGCTCGGTGTTCCTGGTCAACCTGCCCGCGATGGTCCTGCTCCTGCTGCTCGGCCCGGTCCTCCTGCCGGAGTCCAAGGGCCCCCGATCGCGCGGCCGCTTCGACTGGCCGAGCGCGTTCCTCTCCCTGGCCGCCCTGCTGCCGCTGATCCACGGCATCAAGGAGCTCGCCGAGGACGGCGGGCGGACCCTGCCCCTGTTCACGATCGTGGCGGGCCTGCTCCTCGGCCTGGTCTTCCTGCGCCGCCAGACCCGGCTCGCGGAACCGATGGTCGACCTCACGCTGCTGCGCGAGCGGGCCTACGGAGGCCCGGTCCTGGCCAACCTGCTCGCGATGCTCGCCACCGTCGGCTTCGCCGTCTTCCTGACCCAGTACCTCCAGTCCGTCCTCGGCCAGAGCCCGTTCGAGGCGGCGCTGTGGAGCCTGGTCCCCTCGGCGGGCGTCATGGTCGCCGCCCCCGCCGGCGCCGCGCTCGCCCGGCGGACCGACCGCGCGTACGTGATGGCGGGCGGCTTCCTGCTCTCCGCGGGCGGCTTCGCTTCGCTGACCCTCGTCGGCCAGGGCACCCCGCTCTGGGCGGTCCTCACCGGCGCCACCGTCTACGCCTCGGGCCTCGTCTCCGCCATGACCCTGGCCAACGAGAGCGCCCTGGGGGCGGCCCCGCCCGAGCGGGCGGGCGCCGCGGCGGCCGTCCTCGAATCGGGCTCTGAACTCGGCGGGGCGCTCGGCATGGCGGTCCTCGGCTCGATCGGCGCCGCCGTCTACACCTCCGCCGTGCCCGCCTCGGCCCCGGCGGCGGCCCGCGAGACCCTGGGCGGGGCGCTCACGTCCCCCGGCCCGGTCCTGGACGCGGCCCGCGCCGCCTTCACCGACGCCCTGAACGGGGCGGCGGGCGGCGCGGCCCTGGTGATGCTCCTGGCCGCGGCGCTCTGCGTGGGCCTGCTCCGACGCCGGAGCACATGACCCCGGGGTGACGCCTCCCGGCGTCACCCCGCAGGGCCGGAGAGGTCCGGCCCGACGTCACCACGCACGGCCGAGGTCCACGCAGCCGAGGTCCACGCGGGGTCACCCCACCAGGCTGTCCCGCCAGGCGCGGTGGAGGGTCGCGAAGCGGCCCTCGCCGCCCACCAGCTCCGCCGGGCTGCCGTCCTCCACGATCCGGCCGGACTCCATCACGAGCACCCGGTCCGCGATCTCCACCGTCGAGAGACGGTGGGCGATCACCACCGCCGTCCGGCCCGCGAGCACCGTGTCCATCGCCCGCTGCACCGCCCGCTCGCCCGGCACGTCCAGCGAACTGGTCGCCTCGTCCAGGATCAGGACCGCCGGGTCCGCGAGCAGGGCGCGGGCGAAGGCCACCAACTGCCGCTGGCCCGCCGAGATCCGGCCGCCGCGCTTGCGTACGTCCGTGTCGTACCCGTCCGGCAGCCCCGCGATGAAGTCGTGCGCGCCGATCTCCTTCGCCGCCCGCTCGATCTCCTCCCGGGTCGCGTCCGGCCGCCCGATCGCGATGTTCTCGGCGACGGTCCCGGAGAACAGGAACGCCTCCTGGGTCACCATCACCACGCCCCGCCGCAGTTCGGCCGTCTCCAGTTCGCGGACGTCGACGCCGTCGAGCAGCACCCGTCCCTCCGTGGGGTCGTAGAAACGGGCCAGCAGCTTGGCGAGCGTCGACTTGCCCGCGCCCGTGGAGCCGACGACGGCGACCGTCTGGCCCGCCGGGATCGTCAGGTCGAAGCGGGGCAGCACCTCGCCGCCCGTCCGGTAGGCGAACCGCACCCCGTCGAAGACCACCTCCCGGCCGGGGTGCCCGTCCGGCCGCGCCGGAAGCCTCCGGGGCACGGTGGCCTCCGGGACCCCGGGCTCCTGCGCAAGCAGACCCGCGATCTTGCCGAGGGAGGAGGCGGCGGACTGGTACGAGTTGAGGAACATGCCGAGCCGGTCGATCGGGTCGTAGAGCCGCCGCATGTAGAGCACCGCCGCGGCGAGCACGCCCAGCGCCAGCGTCCCGTCGGCCACCCGGTACGCGCCCCACAGACACATGCCGGCCACGGCGGTGTTCGCGACGAGCCGCGAGCCGACGACATAGCGGGCCATCTCCAGGAGCGCGTCGCCGTTGGAGCGCTCGTGGCGCCGGTTGAGCACGGCGAAATCGGCGTCGTTGGCCCGCTCGCGGCGGAACGCCCGCACCGGCCGGATCCCGTTCATCGTCTCCGCGAACTTCACGATCACGCCCGCGATCGCGGTGGAACGCTCGTCGAAGACGACGCCCGCGCGCCGTTGGTAGACCCGTACGAGCAGGTACAGCGGTACGAAGGAGGCGACGGCCACCGCGCCGATGCCCAGGTCGAGCCAGAGCAGCATGGCCGAGATGGAGACGAACGCGAGGACGACGCCGATCAGCTCCTGGAGACCTTCGGCGAGCAGTTCGCGGAGGGATTCCACGTCGGTGGTGGACCGGGAGATGAGCCGGCCGGAGGTGTACCGCTCGTGGAAGTCGACGCTGAGCACCTGGGCGTGGCGGAAGATCCGCCCACGCAGATCGAGCAGTACGTCCTGGTTGACGCGGGCGGCGCCGCGCACGAAGGCGTACTGGAGGAGGCCGCCGGCCACCGCGCAGAGCAGGTACCCGACGGCGACGGCCACGACCGGCCCGTAGTCCCCGCCCCGGAAGGCGGGTACGCCGCGGTCGATGGCGTACGCCACGAGCAGCGGTCCGGCCTGCACGGCGGCCTGCTGGAGGAGGAGGACGAGCGCGGCGACGCCCACCCGCACGCGGTGCGCGGCGAGCAGCGACCGCAGCAGGGCGCCGGTGGCCCCGGGCGCGGTGGGAAGATCGTCCCGGTCGAAGGGGTCCCCACCCCCGGAGGGGCCGCCCTTCGGACCGTGCCCGGCAGGGGCGGCCGCCGGGTCCGCGCCGGACTCGGCCCGGTCCGAGGCCCCCGAGGCCCCCGCGGCCGGCGCGGTCCCTGTCGCCGTCACCGTCGTCGGATCCGTCATCGTTCCTCAGCCCCTTCGCCCGACATCAGCCAGGCGTACTCGGCGTTGCCGCGCAGCAGTTCGTGGTGGGTGCCCACCGCCGCGATGCGGCCCTCGGACAGGAGCGCCACCCGGTCCGCGAGCAGCACGGTGGACGGCCGGTGGGCCACGACCAGGGCGGTCGTGTCGCGCAGGACCTCGCGCAGGGCGGCCTCGACCAGGGCCTCCGTGTGGACGTCGAGCGCGGAGAGCGGGTCGTCGAGGACCAGGAAGCGGGGCCGGCCGACGACCGCGCGGGCCAGGGCGAGGCGCTGGCGCTGGCCGCCGGAGAGGCTCAGCCCCTGCTCGCCGACCTGGGTCGCCGCGCCCGCGGGCAGGGCCGCCACGAAGCCTTCCGCCTGGGCGACGCCGAGCGCGCGCAGGAGCTCGGGCTCGCCCGCCCCTTCCGTACCGCCCATCAGGACGTTCTCGCCGACGCTCGCCGAGAACAGGGTCGGCTCCTCGAAGGCCACCGCCACGAGGGCGCGCAGCCGTTCGCGCTCCATGAGCGTGATGTCCTCGCCGTCCAGCAGGATCCGGCCGCCGGTCGCCTCGTGCAGCCGGGGGACGAGAGCCGTGAGCGTCGTCTTCCCGGAACCGGTCCCGCCGACCAGGGCCAGCGTCTCGCCGGGGCGGATGTGCAGATCGACGCGGTCGAGCACGGGTCGGGCGTCGGGGGGCGCGTCCGGGTAGCGGAAGGAGACGTTCTCGAACCGCACCCCGTCCGAGGGCGAGGGCGAGGACGCGGACGCCGCGCTCGCCGCGCTCGCAGGGCCCGCAGCGCTCGCGGAGTTCGCGGCCGGCGCCGGGCCCGGCGTCTCCTCCGGCGCGTCCATCACCTCGAAGTACCGCTCCGTCGCCGTCGCCGCCTCCTGGCTCATCGCGAGCAGGAAGCCGATCGACTCCACCGGCCAGCGCAGCGCGAGCGCCGTCGACAGGAACGCGACGAGCGTGCCCGCCGACAGCGTCCCGTCGGCGACCCGCACCGTGCCGAGCACCAGCGCCGCGCCGATCGCCAGCTCCGGAATGATCGTGATGAGCGCCCAGATCCCGGCGAGCAGCCGCGCCTTGACCAGCTCCGTGCCGCGCAGCCGCTCGGCCAGCGCGCGGAAGGCCAGGGCCTGACTGCGGTGGCGTCCGAACCCCTTCACGATCCGGATGCCGAGGACGCTCTCCTCGACCACGGTCGTCAGATCGCCGACCTGGTCCTGGGCGCGCCGCGCGACCACCGAGTACTTCGTCTCGAAGAGCGAGCAGACGATGACCAGCGGGACGACGGGCGTGAGCAGCACGAGCCCGAGCGTCCAGTCCTGGCCGAGCAGCAGGACGAAGCCGGCCAGGATCGTCACGGCGTTGACCAGAAGGAACGTCAGCGGAAAGGCGAGGAACATCCGCACCAGCATCAGATCGGTCGTGCCGCGCGAGAGCAGCTGACCCGAGGCCCACCGGTCGTGGAAGGCGATCGGCAGCCGTTGCAGCCGCCGGTAGAGAGCGGCGCGCATGCCCGCCTCGACCCCGGCCAGCGGCCGGGCCACCAGCCACCGCCGGAACCCGAAGAGCACGGCCTCCGCGATGCCGAGGAGCAGCAGGTACAGCGCCCCGAGCCACACCCCGCCCGGATCACCGGCGGCGACGGGCCCGTCCACCATCCACTTCAGGACGAGCGGGATGACGAGCGACAGACAGGAGGCGACGATCGCGACGACGGCGGCCGTCGCCAACCGCCCCCGCACCGGTCGCACATAGGGCCACAGCCGCGCCAGCGAGCGCACGGCGGAGTGGCGCGGGTCGGGGGAATCCTTGTCAACTACATGTTCTCCGGGCATCAGGTCCGAGACTAGGGTTCACCACTGACATCCCTCACCCGAATTTCCCCCCACCGGGCCCTCCCGGTCCGCCCCTTGACCGGCGTATCCGCAGGCCGGAGACTTTCCCGACCCCGTGGACCATCCGGGGTACGAGCACAGGGGCGGGAGACGGATGACGACGGCCGAGGCGTACTTCGCGCGCTGCGAGCAGCTCTACCTGGCGGGCGGGCACGCCGCCGTACGCCGCGCGGCGCGGGAGGGCCTCGACGCGCTCGGCCCGAGCGCCGATCTGTACTGCTGGCTCGCCGTCGGGCATATGGCCGCGGACGAGGACGACCACGACGACGCCGCCGAGGAGGCGTTCCGGGCCGGGCTGAAGCTCGACCCCGACCATCTCGGGCTGCTCGCCGGGTATACGGAACTCTGTCTCCGGGCCGACGGGTTCGAGCACCCCGGCCGGTCAGCCCGCGCGGTCGCCCTCACCGCGAGGATCAAGGAGCTGGCCCCGGATTCCCCGGAGGCCGAACGGGTCGAGTCCGCCGAACGCCTGCACCGCAGGGGCTACTGGGAGGACATCCGGCTCCAGGCCGCGCGGGCCGCCGTGACCAGCCGGACCGTCGAGGAGCAGAGCGCCGACCTCACGTACGCGCTGCGCCACCACGGCGACCAGGACGTGCGCGCGGCGGTGCGGGCGCACGAGACCGCCCGGCCGACGGACCGCCGCGCCGCCGTGCTCGCGGCGACGCTCGACGCGCTGTCGGGCCCCTGGAACGCACCCGTACGCCTCCTCGCCCGCTACCGGACCGCGGCCTGGGTGGTCTCCGTCGTGCTGTCCTACGCCACCAACCTCGTGCTCCGGGAGACCGGCGTCGTGGACTCCTTCAGCCTCTGGGGCTGGCTCTGGCTGCTGCCGATGGCGCTCGTCGACCGCCGGTTCGCGGCGGCCCGGCGCGCCGGCGAGGAGCGCGTGGTGGCCCGGCTCGAAGCCGGGCTCTCGGCCGCGGGAGAGACCCCGGGTCGTACCGGCGGTCAACCGATCGGTTGACCGCGCTTCGAGCGTGATGGCCGATGCCCCCGGACGCCCGCGGCGGCCAGTCTGGGGGCATGCCAATGATCGAAGTTCAGGGCCTGCGCAAGGCCTACGGCGACAAGGTGGTCGTCGACGGCGTCTCGTTCGAGGTCGCCGAGGGGGAGATCTTCGGGATCCTCGGGCCCAACGGGGCCGGCAAGACCACGACCGTCGAGTGCGTCGAGGGGCTGCGGACCCCGGACGCCGGGACCGTACGGGTCGGGGGGTACGACCCCGTCACCCGGCACGCCGACGTCACCCGGATCCTCGGGGTGCAGCTCCAGGAGAGCGAGCTCCAGGCCAAACTGACCGTACGGGAGGCGCTGGAGCTGTACTCCTCCTTCTACGAGCGGCCCGCCGACTGGCGGACCCTCGCCGAGCGCCTCGGGCTCGACGCCCATCTGAAGGCGCGGTTCGGGAAGCTGTCCGGCGGGCAGAAACAGCGGCTGTTCATCGCCCTCGCCCTGGTCGGCAACCCGCGCGCCGTCGTCCTCGACGAGCTCACCACCGGACTCGACCCGCGCGCCCGGCGCGACACCTGGGCCCTCATCGAGGACATCAGGGCCGGCGGCGTGACCGTCCTGCTCGTCACCCACTTCATGGAGGAGGCCCAGCGCCTCTGCGACCAGATCGCCGTCATCGACAAGGGCCGCCTCGCCGCGCTCGACACCCCCGACGGGCTGATCGGCCGCGCCGCCGCCTCCAAGGTGATCTCCTTCGCCGCCGAGAGCCCGCTGGACTCGGTCGAGCTCCGCGCCCTGCCGCAGGCCGCCTCCGTGGAGACGAAGGACGGCCGGACCGTCGTCACCGGCACCGACACGACCGTCAACGCGTTCATCCAGCTCCTCGCCCGGCGCGCCGTCACCGCCGAGCAGCTGCGGGTCGTCGACGCCACGCTCGACGACGCCTTCCTCGACCTCACGGGAGCCGACCACCGATGAGTACCGCCACCAGTACCGCCACCACCATGGTCCTGAAGACCGAGGCCCGGCTCTTCACCCGCGAACCCGGCTCCCTGTTCTGGGTGATGGTCTCGCCGACCGTCCTCCTGGTGATCCTCGGCCTGATCCCCTCCTTCCGCGAGGTCTCCGCGGACCTCGGCGGACGCCGCGTCATCGACCTCTACGTCCCCGTCTCCGTCCTCTTCGCCCTGATCATGTCCGGCCTCCAGGCCATGCCCCCCGTCCTCGCCGGCTACCGCGAACGCGGCATCCTGCGCCGGATGTCGACCACCCCGGTCCGCCCCGCCTCGCTCCTCACCGCCCAGATCGTGCTCCACGGCGTCGCGGCGCTCGTCTCCTCCCTGCTCGTCGTCACGGTCGGCCGGCTCGCCTTCGGCGTCCGGCTGCCGCAGAACCTCCCCGGCTACCTCCTCGCGCTGCTGCTCGCGATCGCCGGCGGCCTCGCCCTCGGCGCCGCCGTCTGCGCCGTCTCGCGCACCCAGAAGATCGCCACCGCGGTCGGGTCGGCCGTGTTCTTCCCGACGATGTTCACGGCCGGCGTCTGGGTCCCGGTCCAGGCCATGCCGGACACCCTGCGCACCATCGTCCAGTTCACGCCGTACGGCGCGGCCTCCCGGGCCCTCGACACCGCGACGTCCGGAGGGTGGCCCGCGGGGGCTGCGCTCGGGATCATGGCCCTGTGGACGGTGCTGCTGACCGCCACGGCGGCCCGCTGGTTCCGCTGGGAGTGACGGCACGGGGGAGAGGGCGATGAGGGCGATGACGGTCGAGGAACGCTGGCAGCAGTTCTTCCGCTGGGGGCCGTACGGCCTGCTGGTCCTGGCCACCGTCCTCGCGGCCGCGGCCGCCGACCTGATCATGGACGCCACGGAGAGGACCACGGCGGCGGTCCTCGTCCTCGTCGCGCTCGCCCTCCAGGCCGGATGGGATGCGCGGCGGCGCCGCACGGTCGCGCACCGGGCACGGACGTCCCCGGCCCGGCGCACGGAAGCCGCCCACCCGGACCCGGCCGCCGACGCCGGCGACACCACGCTCTGCCTCGTCCCCGGCGCCCCGGGCACCGCGTCCGTCTGCTACTTCGTCCTGCGCACCGCGCTCGCGTTCGCGCTCACCTGGCTCAACCCGTTCTTCGCCGTGTACGCCTGCATCGGATTCTTCGACGCCGTACACCTCCTGCCCCCTCGGCTCGCCCGCGCCGGGCTCCTGTGCACCGCCGTCACCATGGCGGGCTCCCAGTCCGGCGGTCTGCCGCCCGCCTCGCTCGTCAACTGGTTCGCCTTCGTCGGCCTCTTCGCCCTCAACGCCTGCCTGGCCGTGGTCTTCTCCCACCTCGGTACGAAGGAGGCCGAGAAGGCCGCCGAGCGCGCCGCCACCATCACCGAACTCGCCCGCACCAACGCCCGGCTGGAACAGGCCCTCGCCGAGAACGCCGCCCTGCAGGCCCAACTCCTCCTCCAGGCCCGCGAGGCGGGGGTCGCCCACGAGCGGCGCCGGCTGGCCGCCGAGATCCACGACACCATCGCGCAGGGTCTGACCGGGATCATCGCCCAGCTCCAGGTCGTCACCGCCACCCCCGACCCCGCCCTCGCCCGCGTCCACGTCCAGCGCGCCGCCGGCCTCGCCCGCCACAGCCTCGGCGAGGCCCGTCGCTCCGTGCAGAACCTGAGCCCGGTCGCCCTGGAGCACGACACACTCCCCGAGGCGCTCAAGAACACCGTCGCCACCTGGTCCGAACGGACCGGCATCACCACCCGCTTCACCGTCACCGGCACGGAGGAGCCGCTCCACGACGAGGTCGCCGCCACCCTCCTGCGGATCGCCCAGGAGGCCCTCGCCAACGCCGAGCGCCACTCCGGCGCCTCCCGGGCCGGGGTGACCCTCTCGTACATGGGCGACGAGATCACCCTCGACGTACGGGACGACGGGCACGGCTTCGACCCCCGGACCGTGCCCGCCCGCACGGCCGCCGACGGTGGCGGGTTCGGCCTCGACGGCATGCGGGCCCGGGCCGAACGCCTCGCCGGCTGCGTCACGGTGGAGGCGGCACCCGGCGAGGGCACCGCGATCTCCGCCCGCGTACCGTTGGTGCACCATGGCTGACCGTACGGACATCACCCTGCTGATCGTCGACGACCATCCCGTCGTACGCGACGGCCTGCGCGGCATGTTCACCGCCGGCGCGCCCGCCGCCGGGGAGCCCGGCTTCGCCGTCCTCGGCGAGGCGTCCGACGGCGTCGAGGCCGTCGAACTCGCCCTGCGGCTCGACCCGGACGTCGTCCTCATGGACCTGCGGATGCCCGGGGGCAACGGCGTCGACGCCATCGCCGAACTGGCCCGCCGCGGAGCCCGCTCCCGGGTCCTCGTCCTCACCACGTACGACACCGACACCGACACCCTCCCCGCGATCGAGGCGGGCGCCACCGGCTACCTCCTCAAGGACGCGCCCCGCGAGGAGCTGTTCGCCGCGGTCCGCGCCGCCGCGGAGGGCCGTACGGTCCTGTCACCCGCCGTCGCGAGCCGCCTGGTCTCCCGCGTCCGCACCCCGGCCGCCCCCGCCGACGAGTCGCTCTCCGCCCGCGAACGCGAGGTCCTCGAACTCGTCGCCAAGGGCACCTCCAACCGCGCCGTCGCCGCCGAACTCTTCATCAGCGAGGCGACGGTGAAGACCCACCTGACGCACATCTACGCCAAGCTGGGCGTCAAGGACCGGGCCGCCGCGGTGGCGGTGGGATACGACCGCGGCATCCTGGGCCGAGGCTGACCGCCGCCCGCCGCCCGCCCCGCCACCGCTCCCGCCGGCCCGTCTCACCCCCCGACCCGCAGCAGCCACACCGACCGCGCGCCCACCGTCACCGTCGATCCGCCCGGGTGGACCGTCCCCGGGGCCCGGCTCTGGTCCTCCAGGGCGGTGTCCAGGACCAGTTCGTACGACTCCGCCCACGGCGGGCCCGGCAGCCGGTACTCCAGCGGGCGGGGACCCGCGTGAAGGATCGCCAGGAAGCTGTCGTCGGTGACCTGCTCGCCGCGCTCGTCACGTCCCGGGATGTCCCGGCCCGAGAGGTAGAGGCCCAGCGTGGCCGCCGGCGCGTACCAGTCGCCCTCGGTCATCTCCCTGCCGTCCGCCGTGAACCACGCCAGGTCCCGCAGCCCGTCAGCGCCCTGCGGGCGGCCGGAGAAGAACGCGCGGCGGCGCAGCACCGGGTGGCGGTGGCGCAGGGCGAGCAGCCGCCGGGTCAGGGCGAGCAGCTCCGCCCGCCCCGGGTCCTCGGGCAGCGACCAGTCCAGCCAGCTGATCTCGTTGTCCTGGCAGTACGCGTTGTTGTTGCCGCCCTGCGTGCGCCCCATCTCGTCGCCCGCGACCAGCATCGGCACCCCCGTCGACAGCAGCAGCGTCGTCAGCAGGTTGCGCAGCTGCCGCAGCCGCAGCGCACCCACCTCGGGGTCCTCGCTCTCGCCCTCGGCCCCGCAGTTCCAGGCCCGGTTGTCGTTCGTGCCGTCCCGGTTGCCCTCCCCGTTGTCCTCGTTGTGCTTGCGCTCGTACGTGACGAGGTCCCGCAGCGTGAAGCCGTCGTGGGCGGTGACGAAGTTGACCGAGGCGTACGGCCGCCGGCCGCCCCAGGCGTACAGGTCGCTCGATCCGGAGAGGCGGTAGCCGAGATCCCGTACGTCCGGCAGCGCGCCGCGCCAGAAGTCCCGCACCGCGTCGCGGTAGCGGTCGTTCCACTCCGTCCACAGCGGCGGGAACGCGCCGACCTGGTAGCCGCCGTTGCCGACGTCCCACGGTTCGGCGATCAGCTTGACCCGCCGCAGCACCGGGTCCTGGGCGATGACCGCGAGGAAGGGCGAGAGCATGTCGACGTCGTGCATCGAGCGGGCGAGCGCCGCCGCCAGGTCGAAGCGGAAGCCGTCGACGCCCATCTCGGTCACCCAGTACCGCAGCGAGTCGGTGATCAGCCGCAGCACCTGTGGCTGGACGACGTGCAGGGTGTTGCCGCAGCCGGTGTAGTCGGCGTACCGGCGGGCGTCGGACTGCAGCCGGTAGTAGCCCCGGTTGTCGATGCCCTTCAGCGACAGCGTCGGCCCCAGCTCGCCCGCCTCGGCCGTGTGGTTGTAGACGACATCGAGGATGACCTCGATCCCCGCCGCGTGCAGCGCCCGCACCATCCGCTTGAACTCGCCGACCTGCTGACCCGTCGTCCCCGAGGAGGAGTAGCCGGCGTGCGGGGCGAAGTACCCGATGGAGTTGTAGCCCCAGTAGTTCCGCAGCCCGCGTCGCAGCAGATGGTCCTCGTGCGCGAACTGGTGCACGGGCAGCAGCTCCACGGCCGTCACCCCGAGCCGTACGAGATGCTCGACGGCCGCCGGGTGGGCGAGGCCCGCGTAGGTGCCGCGCAGCTCCTCGGGGATGCCCGGATGGAGCTGGGTGAAGCCCTTCACATGCAGCTCGTAGATGACCGAGTCCGGCCAGGGCGTCTTGGGCCTGCGGTCGTCCGACCAGTCGTCGTCGTCCAGGACGACGACACCCTTCGGCACGTGCGGAGCGGAGTCCCGGTCGTCCCGCACGGTGTCGGCCACATGCTGCTGCGGCCAGTCCCGGACGTGCCCGTACACCTCCGGCGGCAGCGCGAAGTCCCCGTCGACCGCCCGGGCGTACGGGTCCAGGAGCAGCTTCGCCGGGTTCCAGCGGGCGCCCGTCCAGGGGTCCCAGCGGCCGTGCACGCGAAATCCGTACCGCTGTCCGGCCCCCACCCCGGGCACGAAGCCGTGCCAGATCTCATGGGTCAGCTCGGTCAGCGGGAGCCGTCTCTCCATCCCGTCGGCGTCGAAGAGGCAGAGCTCGACGGCCTCCGCCCCGCCGGCCCACAGCGCGAAGTTCGTGCCCGCCACCCCGTCCGGCCCGGTCCGGCAGCGGGCCCCCAACGGCGTCGGCGCCCCCGGCCACACCACGGGCCGGGGCCGCTCCGGGGCAGGGGGAAGCCCCACTCCGTCCCGTACCGCCTCCTGCTCGGCTGCGCTCGACACCTGTCGGCCTCCCGCGGCTCGTCGGGCCTCGCACGGCACCGACCCCGCGGCGTCCCGGCCGCGGGTCCCCGCACGTGGTCTCCCACCTGTTCTGCCCGAACCGTCGTACTCCCAACATGACCCGCACGCACGTTTCCCCTGGAGGGTGGCTGTCGTTGGGTTGGGCGTGACACTTGTATGGAAGCGGGCGGGCCACGCCCTCGCGGTGGCGGCACTGATGGCGGGCCTGGCGGGCTGCACCGGCAAGGGCGACGGCGGGGGTGGTGGGGGGATCGACATCTCGCTGCCCGGGAAGGCGCGGGCACCGGGCGACGTCATCCGGATCAGCCCGGAGGACGGCAGCAAGGGCGTGCCGGCCGAGGGGCCGATCGAGGTGAGGATCGCCAGCGGACGCCTGGAGCGGGTCACCGTCGTCCAGGTCGAGGACGCCCAGCGGGCGGAGGTGCCCGGCGAGATCAGCGAGGACGGTCTTCGCTGGCGGCCCAGGCCGGACTCCCGGCTGGCGCTCGCCGCGAAGTACAGCGTGGACGCCGTGGCGCTCGACGCGCACGGCCGGCGCTCCGCCCGGCACACCACCTTCACCACCGTCGTGCCCGAGCGGCGCTTCATCGGCTACTTCAAGCCGGAGAACCGCTCCACGGTCGGCACCGGCATGATCGTGTCCTTCGGTTTCAACCGGGCGATCGAGAACCGCGAGGCCGTCGAACGGGCCATCAGGGTCACCTCCGACCCGCCCGTGGAGGTCGTCGGCCACTGGTTCGGCAAGGAGCGGCTCGACTTCCGCCCCGCCGAGTACTGGCGGCCCGGCACCAAGGTGACCGTCGACCTCGCGCTGCGCGACGTCGAGGGCGCGCCGGGCGTGTACGGCATCCAGAGCAAGCGGGTCGGGTTCACGGTCGGGCGCTCGCAGGTGTCCCTGGTCGACGCGGCCGCGCACACCATGGAGGTCCGCCGGAACGGCGAGCTGCTCGCGACGGTGCCCGTCACCGCCGGGGCGCCCAAGACCACGACGTACAACGGGAAGATGGTCGTCACGGAGCTCTACGACGTGACGCGGATGGACGGCCGGACGGTCGGCTTCGGCGGCGAGTACGACATCAAGGACGTGCCGCACGCGATGCGGCTGACGAGTTCCGGGACGTTCCTGCACGGCAACTACTGGGCCGATCCCTCCACCTTCGGCTCGGCCAACGTCAGCCACGGCTGCGTCGGCCTGCGGGACGAGAAGGGCGGAAGCCCGGACTCCCCGGCCGGCTGGTTCTTCGAGCGGACGCTCATCGGCGACGTGGTCGAGGTCGTCAACTCCCGTGACCGAAAGGTCGCTCCCGACAACGGCCTCGGAGGCTGGAACATGGAGTGGAACGAATGGAAGGAAGGTTCCGCTCTGCGTTGAGCCGGTCGACCCCTCGCCGACCTGGGTCAGGTGCACGGTTCCTGGTGCAACTGGGACTGAACGGTGACATTCGCGTGGAACTTTCGTGTCCTGCGGTGTGATTATCTAACGCCGTGCGTGCGATTGATGTGCGCGGGGGTGCGGGCCATGGCGAGACCAGGCCGTGCGAGGGGAGACGACCGAAGTGAACGGGCAGCCGATATCGGCCGGGGTGGGGCGTGGACGGCGTCGCGGGGGCGTACGTCTGCAGGCTCTGGCTGCGGGGGCGTTGCTCCTGGTACTGACGGCGTGCGGGGGCGGGGACCCGGCCGACGGGAGCAAGAAGGATCCGGCGCAGGGCGGCAAGCAGGAGATCGCCGCGTCGAAGGCGGTCGTCACGATCGCTCCGAAGGACGGCGCCGACTCGGTCGCCACCAGCGGCGCGCTGAAGGTGACGGCCGAGCAGGGCAAGCTGACCACGGTCACGGTCGCCGACACCAAGGGCGCCGAGGTCGAGGGCAAGATGGCGGCGGACGGCGCCAGCTGGCAGCCCGTCGGCCACCTCGCCGCCGGTACGGAGTACAAGGTCCACGCGGTGGCCCAGGACGCCGAGGGACGTGAGTCCGCCAAGGACACGACCTTCACCACCCTGGTCCCGAAGAACACCTTCATCGGCCACTACACGCCCGAGGACGGCTCGACCGTCGGCGTCGGCATGCCGGTCTCCATCCGCTTCACCCGGGGCATCACCGACCCCGAGGCCGTGGAGAAGGCCATCAAGGTGACCGCGCAGCCCGCGGTGCAGGTCGAGGGCCACTGGTTCGGCAACGACCGCCTCGACTTCCGCCCGGAGAAGTACTGGGCCGCCGGCACCAAGGTGACCGTCGAGCTCAACCTGGACGGCGTCGAGGGCCGCCCGGGCGTCTACGGCAAGCAGAAGAAGAAGGTCACCTTCACCATCGGCCGCCGCCAGGTCTCCACGGTCGACGCGAGCGCCAAGACCATGAAGATCGAGCGCGACGGCAAGATCATCAAGACGCTCCCGATCACCGCGGGCGCCCCGTCCACGACCACGTACAACGGTCAGATGGTCATCAGCGAGAAGTACAAGGTGACCCGGATGAACGGCGCGACGGTCGGCTTCGGCGGTGAGTACGACATCAAGGACGTGCCGCACGCGATGCGGCTGTCCACCTCGGGCACCTTCGTCCACGGCAACTACTGGGCCTCGGCCGGGACCTTCGGCTCCGCCAACGTCAGCCACGGCTGTGTCGGTCTGCGCGACACGCGCGGCGCGGGCGACAGCTCCACCCCGGCGGCCTGGTTCTACGACCGCTCGCTCATCGGTGACGTGGTGGTCGTGAAGAACTCGAAGGACAAGCAGATCGCTCCGGACAACGGCCTGAACGGCTGGAACATGTCCTGGTCGGAGTGGATCAAGTAGCTCCAGGAAGCTCTCGTACGCCGGACCCGGTGCTGTGACCAACGGCACCGGGTCCGACGTCGTTAACGCCCACTAACCTGCCTTCCATGACTGTGAACCTCGAAGTCGCCGAAGGCGTCGGCACGATCCGCCTCGACCGCCCTCCGATGAACGCCCTCGACATCGCCATCCAGGACCGGCTGCGCGAGCTGGCCCAGGAGGCGACCGACCGCGACGACGTGCGGGCCGTGATCCTGTACGGCGGCGAGAAGGTGTTCGCGGCCGGCGCGGACATCAAGGAGATGCAGGCCATGGACCACGCGGCCATGGTCAAGCGGTCGCGCGCGCTCCAGGACTCCTTCACCGCGGTCGCCCGGATCCCCAAGCCCGTCGTCGCCGCGATCACCGGCTACGCCCTGGGCGGCGGCTGCGAACTGGCGCTGTGCGCCGACTACCGGATCGCCGCCGACAACGCCAAGCTCGGTCAGCCGGAGATCCTGCTCGGTCTGATCCCGGGCGCCGGCGGCACCCAGCGGCTCTCCCGGCTGATCGGCCCGTCCAAGGCCAAGGACCTCATCTTCACCGGCCGGATGGTCAAGGCCGACGAGGCCCTGACGCTCGGTCTGGTCGACCGGGTCGTCCCGGCGGCCGAGGTGTACGAGCAGGCGCACGCCTGGGCCGCGAAGCTCGCCCAGGGCCCCGCCATCGCCCTGCGCGCCGCGAAGGAGGCGGTCGACCAGGGCCTGGAGGCCGACATCGACACCGGCCTCGCGATCGAGCGGAACTGGTTCGCGGGCCTGTTCGCGACCGAGGACCGGGAGCGCGGGATGCGGAGCTTCGTCGAGGAGGGCCCGGGCAAGGCCAAGTTCGTCTGACCGGTGGCGGGCGACCCGGTGGCGGGCGACTCGGTGGCGGGCGACCGTGCTCACGTACTCGCGAGTACGGTCGTGCGCCTCTGGCATATGCCGGAGGAATCTCTTGGAATGTCGATTCCGGGGGGGCCGATTCCTCCGGAACGCCCACGCGGCCCCGTCCGTCCGGCCATGATGGTGGGCATGGCGGGCCTGGAGGGTGTCGAGCAACCGCGACAGCACGGCGGTGCGACCGCCGCACGGTGGGTGCCGACGGTCGAGGACGAACAGGCCCTCAAGGCCCTGGAGTTGTACGGAAATCCGGCCGAGGACGACGTCCGGCTGCCGTCCCGTCCCGAGTCCGCCGCCGTCGCCCGCAGGCTCACCCAGTGCGTCGTGCTGCGGCAGTGGGCGCTGACACCGCTGATCGCGGAGCACGCCGTCTTACTCGTCTCGGAACTCGTCGGCAACGCGGTCCGGCATACGGGAGCCCGCGTCTTCGCCCTGCGGCTGATGCGCCGGCGCGGCTGGATCCGCGTGGAGGTCCGCGACCCGTCCCGCGGTCTGCCCTGTCTGATGCCCGTCCAGGAGATGGACATCAGCGGCCGGGGACTCTTCCTCGTCGACAAGCTCTCCGACCGCTGGGGCGTCGATCTCCAGCCGCGCGGCAAGACGACCTGGTTCGAGATGCGCGTCTCCGACCGCTGACCGCTCGCCGACCCCGTACGCACAGAAGCCCCCGTTCGCCGCTGTGCGGCGCCTGGGGGCTTCCGTGAAGACGGCCGTGGATCGGGGGGGTGTAATCCACGGCCGTGAAGACGACCTGGCCCGGGTCAATGGGGGTCGTGGATCCGACTATGGCAGAGAGGCGGCCGTGCCGCCAAAAGTCCCTAGCGGGTCAAATTCGGTCAAACCGCCACACTTCATCAATGAATCGTTGGTGACCTAGAGCACCCACCTTGTAAATGGTGAATAAGTATGGTGTTCATCGTGTGTTTCTTTGCCTCGTCCGCATGTCGGACGCCAGGGCGTGGCTCGCAAACGTCCTGAATTGGCTCAATCGTTATTTTTCGGGCATACCACGCCTTTAATGGGCGCGTGACCCTCACCGACCGCCGCGGCGCACTCCGGGCAGGTGCGGCGGCCGCCCTCGCGGGGGCCCTCGGCACCGCCTGCGGTACGGAGGCCGAGCCCCCGCCGCGCGGCCCCGCCCCCGCCGCGAAGCCCGCCGCCCCGGCCCCCCGCCGCTACCCCGGACGCCCCGCCGAGATCGAGAGCGGCCCGCCCGACCACCCCCGGATCGCCCTCACCTTCCACGGCCACGGCGACCCCGCGCTCGCCCGCTCCGTGCTCGCGGAGGCCGAGAAGGGCGGGGCCCGGGTCACCGTCCTCGCCGTCGGGGAGTGGCTCGACCGCCACCCCGGGATCGCCCGCCGGATCCTCGACGGCGGCCACGACCTCGGCAACCACACCCAGCGCCACATCGACGTCAACGCCATGACCGAGGAGGAGGCGTACGCCGAGATCGCCGCCTGCGCCACCCGGCTGCGCCGGCTCACCGGCTCCATCGGTACCTGGTTCCGGCCCTCCAGGACCCGGCACGCCTCCGCGGCCGTCCTGCGCGCGGCCGGCCGCGCCGGCTACCCGCACGTCCTCTCGTACGACGTCGACTCCCTCGACCACACCTCGCCCGGCGCCCTGGCCGTCGTCCGCAACGTCACCGGACAGATCCGGAACGGATCCGTGGTGAGCCTGCACCTCGGCTACGCGGACACCCTCGCCGCGCTGCCGCCCCTCCTCGCCGACCTCGACCGCCGCGGCCTGCGCGCGGTGACGACCACGGAGCTGCTGACCTGATGCTGCCTCTCACCCTGCGTACGAAGAGTCTCCTCGCGGCCGCCCTGCTCACCGCGCTGGCGGGCTGCGGCCTCGCCGACGAGGCGCCCGAGCCCCGTGGCGGCGCCAAGAAGGAGGCCGCCGCACTCCCCGCCGCGCCGAAGAAGGCCGCGCCGGCCGGACTGCCCGGCATGCCGCCGGTCCTCGACCCCGACGACGTCTACGCGGCCGACCGGCCGGGCATGCTCTCGCCCGTCGTCAAGGGCTTCCCGTCCCGCGTCTACGTGCCCAACACCAACTCCAACACGGTCTCGGTCATCGACCCGGCCACGTACAAGGTCGTCGAGACGATCCCGGTCGGCATCCAGCCGCAGCACGTCGTGCCCTCCTGGGACCTGAAGACCCTCTGGGTCAACAACAACCGCGGCCACACGCTCACCCCGATCGACCCGGCCACCGGCGCCGCGGGCAAGCCCGTCGAGGTCCACGACCCGTACAACCTGTACTTCACGCCCGACGGGAAGTACGCGGTCGTCATGGCCTCCCTCGACCGCGAACTGGTCTTCCGCGACCCGCACACCATGGAGCGGAAGAAGACGGTCCCGGTCTCCTGCTACGGCGTCAACCACGCCGACTTCTCCGCGGACGGGCGGTACTTCGTCGTCTCCTGCGAGTTCTCCGGCGAACTCCTGAAGGTCGACACCGCGAAGATGGAGGTCATCGGCCAGCAGAAGCTGCCCTTCCAGGGCGCCATGCCGCAGGACGTGAAGATCTCCCCGGACGGAAAGACCTTCTACGTCGCCGACATGATGGCCCACGGCGTGTGGGTCCTGGACGGCGAGAAGTTCACCACCCCGCGGCTGATGCCGACCGGCAAGGGCGCCCACGGCCTCTACGTCGCCCGCGACTCCAAGGAGATGTACATCCCCAACCGCGGCGAGGGCTCCATCTCGGTCTTCGACTTCGGGCAGGACAAGCTGACGAAGAAGTGGCGGCTGCCGGACGGCGGCTCCCCGGACATGGGCGGCGTCTCCGCCGACGGCAAGGTGCTGTGGCTGTCCGGCCGTTACGACGCCGAGGTCTACGCGATCGACACCGGGACCGGTGAGCAGCTGGCCCGCATCCCGGTCGGCGGCGGCCCCCACGGCCTCGCCGTCTACCCCCAGCCCGGCCGCTACTCCCTCGGGCACACGGGCGTCTTCCGCTGACACCGGGCCCGGGGGGCGCCTCCGGGGCACACGGGCGTCTTCCGCTGACACCGGGCCGGGGGCCTCCGGGCGGCCGCGGGCGGTCAGCCGGCCGTCAGCAGGGCCTCGGAGGCCACGGGGCGGTACCCGGCCGTCTGAAAGACGCGCACGCTGCGCGCGTTGCCCGGGGACTGCTGCGCCCAGACCACGTCGCCCGGTGTCAGATGCCGGGCGGCGAGGGCCAGCGCCCGGCCGATCCCGCGGTGTCTGACCTCCTCGTCGACCTCGATCGCGGCCTCCCAGCGGCCCGCCACACCGCGGCCCAGGATCACCACGCCGCCGTCGGCCGCCCACACCCGTACGTCGTCGCGGTACTTCCTCGCCCGCGCCACCCGGGGATGCTCCGGATCGTCGATCTCCCGCAGCGGCAGCTCAGGACCCCCGGGCAGAGCCCCGGCGACCGTCAGCAGGTCGATGGTGTTCATGCGCCGGCGGGTGTGCCGCATCAGGGCGAGGAGAAACCCCGGATTCATCGAGGCGGCCAGCGGATCGCTGGAGGCGGCCGCCAGCTCCGCCCGCACCCACGCGGGATCCGCGTCCGTGAAGACCACCGAGTGGGCGGTGAAGGCGAGAACGCCGGCGTCCCGGGCGTTCGGCGGCGGGACGACGACGGTCGAACCGTCCGGCGGCGGAAACCGGCCCTGGGCCGCCGCCGCGAGAATCCGTGCCACGTCGTCGCTCATACCACCATGATCCTCCCCCTACGCCCTGCGGGCGTGGGGCCCCATGCCCGACGCCGGGACCCGGTGAGCCGCCCGATAATCTTTCCCCCGTCATCGAAGCATCGAGAAGGGGCGGAAACAGTGGCGGACATCGATTCGGCGCGCACGGCGTTCGAGCGGTTCGACGTGGACGGCGACGGGCTCATCACGGCGGCCGAGTACAAGAGCGTCATGGCCCAGCTGGGTGACTTCAACGTCACCGAGACGGTCGCCGAGGCCCTCATCAAGCAGCGCGACGCCAACGGCGACGGCAAGCTGTCCTGGGACGAGTTCTGGGCTCACCTCAACAAGGCCTGACCCCACCGGAGCGGGACGGGCGGCCTCATCCACCGCCCGTCCGGGCACCGGCGTGGCTCACCAGCGGTACCAGCGCGCGCCGCTGCCGCTGCGCATGAAGAAGCCGAGCAGCCAGAGAACCAGGACCGCGATCGCGATCCACCAGAGGACGTCGAGCGCGAAACCTGCTCCGAAGAGCACCAGGATGACGAGCAGGACGAGAAGCAGCGGGACCATGGCCGCACCTCCACGATAGGGACTCGCCGTACGAGTGCCCGCGATGGCGCGTCGCATGCGCGGCTTCCGCCCGCTCCTCCTCCCGCGCAGGGCTCAGCACTCGATGATGTTCACCGCGAGGCCGCCGCGCGCCGTCTCCTTGTACTTGACCGACATGTCCGCGCCGGTCTCCTTCATCGTCTTGATGACCTTGTCGAGCGAGACCATGTGGCTGCCGTCGCCCCGCAGGGCCATCTTCGCCGCCGTGACCGCCTTGACCGCCGCCATGCCGTTGCGCTCGATGCAGGGGATCTGGACCAGGCCGCCGACCGGGTCGCACGTCAGGCCCAGGTTGTGCTCCATGCCGATCTCCGCCGCGTTCTCGACCTGCTCCGGGCTCCCGCCCATGACCTCCGCGAGCGCGCCGGCCGCCATCGAGCAGGCGGAGCCGACCTCGCCCTGGCAGCCGACCTCGGCGCCGGAGATCGAGGCGTTCTCCTTGAAGAGCATGCCGACCGCGCCCGCCGCCAGCATGAAGCGGACCACGCCGTCCTCGTCCGCGCCGGGTACGAAGTTCATGTAGTAGTGCAGCACCGCCGGGATGATGCCCGCCGCGCCGTTCGTCGGGGCGGTGACCACCCGGCCGCCCGCCGCGTTCTCCTCGTTCACGGCCATCGCGTAGAGGGTGATCCACTCCATCGCCAGCGACGCCGGGTCGCCCTCGGAGCGCAGCTTGCGTGCCGTGTTCGCGGCGCGGCGGCGGACCTTCAGGCCGCCGGGCAGGATGCCCTCGCGGGACATGCCGCGCGAGACACAGGCCTGCATGACCCGCCAGATCTCCAGCAGACCCGCGCGGATCTCGTCCTCGGTACGCCAGGCCTTCTCGTTCTCCAGCATCATCGCGGAGATCGACAGGCCCGTCTCCTTCGCCAGGCGCAGCAGCTCGTCGCCCGTACGGAAGGGGTACTTCAGGACCGTGTCGTCCGGGACGATCGGGTTCTCGCCCTGGACGGCGTCCTCGTCCACGACGAAGCCGCCGCCGACCGAGTAGTACGTCTTCTCCAGGACGAGTGCGCCCTCCGCGTCGTACGCGAAGATCGTCATGCCGTTGGCGTGGTACGGCAGCGCCTTGCGGCGGTGCAGGATCAGGTCCTCGTCGAAGTCGAAGGGGATCTCGTGCGCGCCGAGGAGGTTGATCCGGCCGCTCGACTTGATCCGCTCCACCTCGGCGTCCGCCGTCTCGACGTCGACCGTGCGCGGGGAGCTGCCCTCCAGGCCCAGCAGGACCGCCTTCGGCGTGCCGTGGCCGTGGCCGGTGGCCCCGAGCGAGCCGTACAGCTCGGCCCGTATCGACGCGGTGTGGGCGAGGAGCCCCTCGTTCTTCAGCCGGCGGGCGAACATCCGCGCCGCGCGCATCGGGCCCACCGTGTGAGAGCTGGACGGGCCGATGCCGATCGAGAACAGGTCGAAGACCGAGATGGCCACGGGGAACTCCTTGTGGGGGGCTAGACGCCGTTGTCTGCCGGGGTGGTGCAGAACAGAGCAGGAAAAGGGGGTGGGGCATCGCGCTCACTGTCCAGTGTGCGCGATGCCCCGGAGCTTTCGTACGAACGAACTATGGAACTAAAGCGTACGAAATCACTTCAGGCCGGGGTACAGCGGGTGCTTCTCCGCGAGAGCGGTCACCCGGGCCTTCAGCGCCTCGGCGTCGAAGCCGGGCTTCAGGGTCTCCGCGATGACGTCGGCCACCTCACGGAAGTCCTCGTCACCGAAACCGCGGGTCGCGAGCGCCGGCGTACCGATGCGCAGCCCCGAGGTGACCATCGGCGGACGCGGGTCGTTCGGGATCGCGTTCCGGTTGACCGTGATGCCGACCTCGTGGAGGCGGTCCTCGGCCTGCTGGCCGTCCAGCTCGGAGTTGCGCAGGTCGACCAGGACCAGGTGCACGTCCGTGCCGCCGGACAGGACCGAGACACCGTGCGCGGTGACGTCGTCCTGGACCAGACGCTCGGCGAGGATCCGGGCGCCGTCCAGCGTGCGCTGCTGGCGCTCCTTGAACTCCTCCGAGGCCGCGACCTTGAAGGAGACGGCCTTGGCCGCGATCACGTGCTCCAGCGGGCCGCCCTGGAAACCGGGGAAGACCGAGGAGTTCAGCTTCTTCGCGAACTCCTTCTTCGCGAGGATGATGCCGCCGCGCGGGCCGCCGAGCGTCTTGTGCGTGGTGGAGGTCACCACGTCCGCGTACTCGACCGGGTTCGGGTGCAGACCGGCCGCGACCAGACCCGCGAAGTGGGCCATGTCGACCCACAGGTACGCCTCGACCTCGTCGGCGATCCGGCGGAACTCGGCGAAGTCCAGCTGGCGCGGGTAGGCGGACCAGCCCGCGATGATCACCTTGGGGCGGTGCTCCTTGGCGAGGCGCTCGACCTCGGCCATGTCCACCAGACCGGCGTCGTCCACGTGGTACGCGACCACGTTGAACTGCTTGCCCGAGAAGTTCAGGCGCATGCCGTGGGTCAGGTGACCGCCGTGGGCCAGGTCCAGGCCCAGGATCGTGTCGCCGGGCTTGGCGATCGCGAAGAGCGCGGCCTGGTTCGCCGAGGCACCGGAGTGGGGCTGGACGTTGGCGTACTCGGCGCCGAACAGGTCCTTGATCCGGTCGATGGCGATCTGCTCGGCCACGTCGACGTGCTCACAGCCGCCGTAGTAGCGGCGGCCCGGGTAGCCCTCGGCGTACTTGTTGGTGAGGACCGAGCCCTGGGCCTCCATGACCGCGACCGGAGCGAAGTTCTCCGAGGCGATCATCTCGAGGGTGGACTGCTGACGGTGGAGCTCGGCGTCGACGGCGGCGGCGACGTCCGGGTCCAGCTCGTGGAGAGGGGTGTTCAGCACAGACATGAATCGATCCCTAGGGGGTCTCAGTTCCCGGCGGAGAACTCGGCGTACGCGTCGGCGGTGAGCAGGTCGTCCGGCTCTCCGGTGACGCGCACCTTGAACAGCCAGCCACCCTCGAACGGAGCGGTGTTCACCAGCGACGGGTCGTCGACGACGTCCTGGTTGGCCGCCACGACCTCTCCGGTGACCGGGGAGTACAGGTCGCTGACGGACTTGGTCGACTCCAGCTCACCGCAGGTCTCGCCCGCGGTCACCGTGTCGCCGACCTCCGGGAGCTGGGCGTAGACGACGTCACCGAGCGCGTTGGCCGCGAACTCCGTGATGCCGACCGTCGCGACGCCGTCCTCGGCGGCCGACAGCCACTCGTGCTCCTTGGTGTAGCGCAGCTGCTGGGGGTTGCTCATGACCTGATTCTCCTGGATCGGAAGAGTGCTGATGAACGTGGGTCTTGCGGGGTGAGACGCGGAGCGGGACGGATGCGTCACTTCTGGCGCTTGTAGAACGGCAGCGCCACGACCTCGTACGGCTCGTGCGTGCCGCGGATGTCCACACCTACACCCTGCGTCCCGGGCGCGGCGTGCGCCGCGTCCACGTACGCCATGGCGATCGGCTTTCCGAGCGTGGGGGAGGGGGCGCCGGAGGTGATCTCGCCGATGACCTCGCCGCCCGAGACGACCGCCATGCCGGCGCGCGGGACGCGGCGGCCCTCGGCGATCAGGCCGACGAGCTTGCGGGGCGGGGCCGTCTCGGCGCGCGCGGCGGCCTTCTCCAGCGCCTCACGGCCGACGAAGCGGCCCTCGTTGGTCGTCTTCTCGAACTTCACGACCCGGCCGAGGCCCGCGTCGAACGGGGTGAGGGAGGTCGTCAGCTCGTGCCCGTACAGCGGCATGCCCGCCTCCAGGCGCAGCGTGTCACGGCAGGACAGGCCGCAGGGGATCAGGCCGACGGGGGCGCCCGCCTCGGTCAGCGCCTTCCAGACGCCCTCGGCGTGCTCGGGCTTCAGGAACAGCTCGAAGCCGTCCTCGCCGGTGTAGCCGGTACGGGCGATCAGCGCGGGGACCCCGGCGACCGTGCCCGGGAGGCCGGCGTAGTACTTCAGACCGTCCAGGTCGGCGTCGGTGAGCGACTTCAGGATGCCGGGGGACTCCGGGCCCTGGACGGCGATCAGGGCGTACGCGTCACGGTCGTCGCGCACCTCGGCGTCGAAGCCGGCCGCGCGCCCGGTCAGCGCGTCGAGGACGATCTGCGCGTTGGAGGCGTTGGCGACCACCATGTACTCGGTGTCACCGAGGCGGTACACGATCAGGTCGTCGAGGATGCCGCCGTCCTCCTGGCAGATCATCGTGTAGCGGGCGCGGCCCACGCCGACCGTGGAGATGTTGCCGACCAGCGCGTGGTCGAGCAGCTCGACGGCCTGCGGACCGGTGACGGTGATCTCACCCATGTGGGAGAGGTCGAAGAGGCCCGCCTTCGTGCGGACGGCGTTGTGCTCGTCGCGCTCGCTGGCGTAGCGCAGCGGCATGTCCCAGCCCGCGAAGTCGGTCATGGTCGCGCCCAGGGAGCGATGCAGCGCATCGAGGGCGGTCAGACGGGGGGCAGACGTGCTCATGGGGTGGCTCCCGGGTCCCAAGGGCGGAAAACATGACGGGCGAGGACGTCCTCCCCATCTGTCATGGAACCTGAGAGGTTCACCGAGGGCATCTCGTCTGGCGAGAGGTTCGGCTTGCACCTTGGGTGGGAACGCCGGTGGCGTCCCGCTTTTCAGATCTGCCTCATCCACGCGGTACGGGGCCTGAGAGATTCAAGGGAGGGTCTTGCTCCTTCGGCGCCCGGGGCCCACCGTGGTGGTTCCGGGACTCTCCCGCGCGGATTCGAGCGGCCGGTATGAGGTTGTGTGCGCTTGGCGCGCACATCATTGCACGCGGTGTCCGATCGGCAAATCGCTTGTGCCTGATTACCCCTTCTTTACACTTTGTGGGCAGGGGGTCTCCGGGACCCGACAGGGGGAGAGACGATGACGTTCCAGCACACCGGCGCTTACGCGACGGGGACGGGCATACCGGCTCCGCGCGCCCGCGCCAGGACGCGAAGGCGCCGCACGGCGCCGCTGCTGCGCGACCTGCGCGAGCGCGGCGGTCGGGGACCGCGGACGCTCGCCTTCGCCGCGGGGGACCTCGTGGTGGTCTCCGGGCTGCCCGGCAGCGGCAAGTCGACGCTGATGCGGCGCGCGGCCGGGGGGCTGGGCATCGACTCGCAGGACGCCCGCGAGCGCTGGGAGACCCGACTGCCCGGCTTCGTGCCGTACGCGGTCTACCGGCCGCTGGCCCGGGCCGCCCACTACGCCGGGCTGCGCCGCGCGCTGCGCTCCGGGCGGAGCGTGGTCGTCCACGACTGCGGCACCCAGTCCTGGGTGCGGAACTGGCTGGCCCGCGAGGCCCGCCGCCGGGGCCGCGCCCTGCACCTGATCCTGCTCGACGTCACCCCCGACGCGGCCCGTGAGGGGCAGCGCGAGCGGGGGCGCGGCGTCTCCGGCTACGCCTTCGCCCGCCACCGCCGGGCCGTCGGGCGGATGATCGGCTCCGTCGAGTCCGGCCGTCTTCCCCGCGGCTGCGCCTCGGCGACCCTGCTCGACCGGGACGCCGCGGGGGCCCTGCGGTCGATCGCCTTCCGCGCCGCCCACTGAGTACTTTTGGCCACGACGCCATCAGGGCGGCGTTAGGGTTCTGCCCCGAGGGCGTCGTGATCAGGGCGTCGCGACCAGGGCGTCGCGACCAGGGCGTCGTGACCAGGGCGCGCGAGAAGGGGAAACGGGAACCGTGGACGTTACGTGGCCGGGCAACGAGCTCGAAGAGGTCCTCGCGGCCTCGCTCGGCAACGCCTCCGCCGGGGGCCGGCTCGTCGAGGTGCTCGGCCGGAGCGCCGTCTGGGTGCCGCTGCCCAACGGCGGCAGCCCCGAGAGCCGGGACCTCGATCTGCCCACGATGGAGATCGACGGACTCCCGTACGTCCCCGTCTTCAGCTCCGAGCAGCAGTTCCTGGCCTGTGTCGGCAGCCATATGTCCTTCACCGTCGCGCCCGCCCGTGACTTCGCCCGTGGTCTGCCCCCGCAGCTCGGCATCGCCCTGAACCCCGGCGGCACCGTCGGCGCCCCGTTGCCGCCGCCCGCCGTCGCCGAGCTGTGCCGTGTCGGCCGCACCCCGCTGGACGGTCCCGCGAGCGGCGGCCGGGTCCGGCTCTTCGAGCCCGACTGGCAGGACGACCCGGTCGACTTCCTCTCCGCCGCGGCCGCCGAGTTCGAGGCCACCGGCGTCGTGGTCTCCGCCCGCCGTGCCCTGGCCAGTGTCGAGGGCACCGAGCCGGCCCTGTTCGTCGGCGTCGAGCTCGCCACCTGGGACGGCGTCGACCGGAACGCGCCGCTCGACGCCCTCGGCCGTGCGCTCGGCCGGGTCGAGGTGGCCTGGCCCGTCAATCTCATCCTGCTCGACGTCGCACAGGATCCGGTCGGCGACTGGATGCTGGAGCGGGTGCGCCCCTTCTATCAGCGGGCCTCCCTGTAATTAAGCTGGTTCGGTGGACGGAAGAGGGGCGGGAAACAGGGTGAGCGCGTCAGGCACCGCTGCGGCCGGCAAGGTCGAGCACATGCTGCGCCAAGTGGCACCAGGACGCTACGACGCGTACGAGCAGCTGCTGGCCGCCCTCGCCGACGGCAGCGTCTGGATGCTGCTCTGGCAGGGCACGCCCGGCTCGCCCGACGCCCAGTACGGGAACATGGAGGTCGAGGGCTTCGGGTACGCCCCGTGCGTCACCTCCGCCCAGGAGCTCTCCGCCTCCGGCTGGAACCGCGCCCACGAGGTCGTCACCGGAATCGAGATCGCCCGCGCGCTCTACCCCGACCGCTGGGGCATCTGGCTCAATCCGCACGACACGAACGGCGGCGTGGGCATCCCCTGGGCCGACCTCCGCCGGATCGCCACCGGTCTCGACCGCATGCCGGCCGGACCGCTGAAGCTCTCCGAACCCGCACTGGAAATCCCCCAGTTCTATGCCCTTCTGACCCAGAACGCCCATCGCACCCCGTCCGTGAGGACCCTGCGCCGAGCCTGGGTGCAGCCCGCACTGGGATCCCCGTACCTCGCCATCGGTCTCGACCTGTACGACAGCTCCGCCGCCTCGGTCGAGACGGTGCGGGCGATGATGCGGCAGTCGATCGCCGCCGTGCCGGACGGCCTGCCCGTCTCGACGGTCGCGATGTCCGACGCGCACGACCCGGTCGCGTCGTGGCTGCGGGCCAACGCACGGCCCTTCTACGACCGCGACGCCCACGCCGCACCCCCGCCGCCGGCCCCTGGCTACGGCTACCCGCCGGCCGTGCCCCGCACGTACTGATACGCCCCTTCCGTCACCCCAATTCACTCCCTCACCAGAGGAGTTGGGGCACATGTCCGTTCTGGTCGAATAGCGGGTGAGATGGTCCGCTGACGCGATCGCAGCGTCCGGATAACGGAAGGCAACGCACCGCATCACGGTTGAGCAAACATTCACCGTGAGGTCTGGCGGGTGATCGCGAACACATTGAAGACTCCCCGGAACACCGGGCGTTCGGCCTCCTGGCCGGTGCCCCGCAGTTGTTCCACCAAGCCGCTACCCGCGGCGGGCAAGGGCCGGCTACCGGCGGCCGAGAGGGGTCCTCACCACGATGACGGCACCACTGCACGAGACGAACGTGGTCGATTCGACCACCGCCGTCGACGCCGTGCCCGACGCGCCGCCGGGCAAGACGATCGAGGGACGTTCCCCCTGGCAGATCGCCTGGATGCGACTGAAGCGGGACAAGCTCGCGCTGGCCGGCGGCGCGATCGTGGTCTTCCTGGTCATCGTCGCCGTCCTCGCGCCCGTCATCGTGGGTCTGCTCGGCCACCCGCCGGACGAGTTCCACGAGGACCAGATCGACCCGCTCTTCGGCACCCCGATCGGCGCGTACGGCGGCATCAGCTCCGACTTCCTCCTCGGTGTCGAGCCGGTGAACGGCCGTGACGTCTTCAGCCGGATCATCTACGGCGCCCGCATCTCGCTGCTCGTCGCCTTCCTCGCGGCCATGTTCGCGGTCGTGCTCGGCACGGTCCTCGGCGTCGTCGCCGGCTACTTCGGCGGCTGGGTCGACGCGGCGCTCAGCCGCGTCATGGACGTCATGCTCGCGTTCCCGCAGCTTCTCTTCACCATCGCCCTGGTCTCCGTGCTCCCCAACGAGCTGCTCGGCTTCTCCGGTTCGGGAGTCCGCATCGGTGCGCTGGTGGTCGTGATCGGCTTCTTCGGCTGGCCGTACGTCGGCCGGATCGTGCGCGGCCAGACCCTGTCCCTGCGCGAGCGCGAGTACGTGGACGCCGCCCGCAGCCTGGGCGCCGGCCGCCTGTACATCCTGCGCCGGGAGCTGCTGCCCAACCTGATCGCCCCGATCATGGTCTACGCGACCCTCATGATCCCCACCAACATCCTCACCGAAGCGGCCCTCAGCTTCCTCGGCGCGGGTGTCAAGCCGCCCACCGCTTCCTGGGGCCAGATGTTGTCGACGGCCATATCCACCTATGAATCGGACCCCCTGTTCATGGTGATTCCCGGCCTCGCGATCTTCATCACCGTTCTGGCGTTCAACCTCTTCGGCGACGGCGTGCGTGACGCGCTCGACCCGAAGGCCGCTCGCTGAGCACCTGCTGACCGCCCGCACGCTCGTACAGACCCGCCCCTGCCGCTGGTGACAGGAGGCAATCAACACCGGCGGACCGTCGTGACGGCCGCCACTGAACCGGAGGTTGCGAGACCATGACTCTGAACAGCTCTCAGCGGCGCAGAATCGCCGCGGGCGCGCTGCTCGCGGCGGCCACGATGGTCGTCACCACCGCCTGTGGTGGCGGCAGCGGTGACGGTGGCGACAAGGGCAAGACCGGCGCGGCCGGCTTCAACGCCGCCGTGAACAAGGTCGCCAACCCCTCCGACAAGAAGGGCGGCGAGCTGAAGTTCATCGGCTCGCAGGAGGCCGACTCGTGGGACCCGCAGCGCGGCTACTACGGCTTCGTGTGGGACTTCGCCCGCTACTACACGCGTCAGCTGGTCACCTTCAAGGCCGAGCCGGGCGCCGCCTCCACCGAGCTGGTCCCCGACCTCGCGACCGACGCCGGCAAGGTCTCGCCCGACGGTCTCACCTACACCTTCACGCTGAAGGACGGGGTGACCTGGGAGGACGGCAAGCCGATCACCTCCAAGGACATCAAGTACGGCATCGAGCGCATCTGGGCCCAGGACGTCATCTCCGGCGGCCCGATCTACCTCCAGCAGGTCCTCGACCCCAAGGGCGAGTACAAGGGTCCCTACAAGGACACCTCCGCGGACAAGCTCGGCCTGAAGGCGATCGAGACCCCGGACGACAAGACCATCATCTTCAAGCTGCCGGTCGCCAACGGTGACTTCCTGCAGATGCTGGCCATGCCCGCCGCCTCCCCGGTCCGCCAGGACAAGGACACCAAGGCCCAGTACGGCCTGAAGCCCTTCTCCTCCGGCCCGTACAAGTGGCAGTCCTACACGCCCAACAAGTCGATGCTGCTCGTCCGCAACGACAAGTGGGACGCCAAGACGGACACCATTCGCAAGGCGCTGCCGGACAAGATCAGCGTCAAGTTCACCACCAACGCCGACGACATGGACAACCGTCTGGTCGAGGGCGAGTACGACCTCGACATCAACGCCACCGGTGTCGGCGCGGCGGCCCGTGCCAAGGTGCTCCAGCAGCACAAGGGGAACGCGGACAACCCGCAGACCGGCTTCATCCGCTACGCGGTCTTCCCGCAGACGGTCATCGACAACGTCGAGTGCCGCAAGGCGATCATCTACGCGGCCGACTCCAAGTCCCTCCAGACCGCCCGTGGCGGCCCGCAGGCCGGTGGCGACATCGCCTCCAACATGCTGCCGCCGGCGATCAAGGGTGCCGACCCGAAGGCCGACCCGTACGGCAAGCTGGGGGGCAAGCCGGACCTCGCCAAGGCGAAGGAGGCGCTGAAGAAGTGCGGTAAGCCGAACGGCTTCAAGACCACCATCGCGGTCCGCAACAACAAGAAGATCGAGATCGCCACCGCCGAGTCCCTCCAGCAGTCGCTCAAGGCCGTCGGCATCGACGCCCAGATCGACCTGTTCGACGGCGCCCAGACCTCCGGCATCATCGGTTCGCCGAAGGTGGTCAAGGACAAGGGCTACGGCATCATCATCATGGGCTGGGGTGCGGACTTCCCCTCCGGCCAGGGCTTCCTGCAGCCGCTGGTCGACGGCCGGTTCATCCTCCAGAGCGGTAACAACAACTTCTCCGAGCTGAACGACCCGGCCATCAACGGCCTGTTCGACTCGGCGTTGAAGGAGACCGACCCGGTCAAGGCCGGCGAGCTCTACAAGCAGATCAACACCAAGGTCTCCGAGGCCGCGGTCTACCTGCCCTTCACCCACGAGAAGAACATCATCTGGCGCTCCTCGCGACTGACCAACGTCTACACGGCCGACGCCTACAACGGCCGCTACGACTACGCGTCGCTCGGCGTCATGAAGTAAGTCGAGTCTCCATCCACCCGCTCCAACGGCGCACCACCCGCCGCTAGGTCCGAAGGGCAGGTGATGGCCGCTCACGGCGGCCGGGGATCCTGATCGGGTTCCCCGGCCGCCGGTCGGCCGACCGCATGCTTGCATATATCGTCCGACGGCTGTTCGCCGTCGCAGTGATGCTGATGGTCGTCACCCTGGTGACGCTCAGCATCTTCTTCCTCATCCCCAAGATGACCGGCAGCGACCCTGCCGCGATGTTCGTCGGCAAGCAGGCGGATCCGGCTTCCATCGAGGCCATCCGGCAGAAGCTGGGCCTGGACGAGCCGATCCTGGTGCAGTTCTGGCACTTCGTCTCCGGAATCTTCGTCGGCCGCGACTACACCGGCGGGGGCAGCACCATCCACTGCGCGGCACCCTGCTTCGGCTACTCGTTCCGTACCGAGCAGGACGTCTCCACGATGCTGGTCGACGCCTTCCCCATCACCCTCTCCATGGTCGTCGGCGCCGCCGTGCTGTGGCTGCTCATGGGCGTCTCCACCGGTGTGGTCTCCGCGCTCAAGCGGGGCACGGCAGTGGACCGGGCCGCGATGTTCACCGCGCTCGCCGGTGTCTCGCTCCCCATCTTCTTCACCGGCATGCTGTCGATGTTCGTCTTCCGCACCCAACTGGGCTGGCTCAACGCCTCGTACGTGCCGATCAGCGAGTCCTTCGGCAGCTGGTTCGGCGGACTGCTGCTGCCCTGGGTGACCCTCGCGTTCCTGTACGCGGCGATGTACGCGCGACTCACCCGCGCCACGATGCTGGAGGTCCTCGGCGAGGACTACATCCGTACGGCACGGGCCAAGGGTCTGCCGGAGCGGGTCGTGCTCGGCAAGCACGCCATGCGCTCCACGATGACCCCCATCCTGACCATCTTCGGCATGGACATCGGCGCCCTCGTCGGCGGCGCGATCCTGACCGAGAGCACGTTCAACCTTCAGGGCCTCGGCTGGATGGCCATCAAGGGAGTGACCGAGCGCGACCTGCCGCTGATCCTGGCGGTCACGCTCATCACAGCGACCTGTGTCGTCATCGCCAACCTCGTGGTGGACCTTCTGTACGCGGTGATCGACCCCCGAGTGAGGCTCGCATGACGGACAAGCTGACCAAGACCGGCGCGGCCCTGGGAGAACCGGTCGCGTCCGGGAACGCCCCGTCCGAGGCATTCCTCGACGTCCGCGACCTGAAGATCCACTTCCCGACCGACGACGGCCTGGTCAAGTCCGTCGACGGGCTCTCCTTCCAGCTGGAGAAGGGCAAGACCCTCGGCATCGTGGGCGAGTCCGGCTCCGGCAAGTCGGTGACCTCGCTCGGCATCATGGGGCTGCACACCGTCGGGCAGTACGGGCGGCAGAAGGCGCGGATCTCCGGCGAGATCTGGCTGAACGGCCGTGAGCTGCTCTCGGCCGACCCCGAAGAGGTGCGCAGGCTGCGCGGCCGCGACATGGCGATGATCTTCCAGGACCCGCTGTCCGCGATGCACCCGTACTACTCCGTCGGCGCGCAGATCGTGGAGGCGTACCGGGTCCACCACCCGGTCGACAAGAAGACCGCGCGCAAGCGGGCCGTCGAACTCCTCGACCGGGTCGGCATCCCCGAGCCGGCAAAGCGGTTCTCCAACTACCCGCACGAGTTCTCCGGCGGCATGCGCCAGCGCGCGATGATCGCGATGGCGCTGGTCAACAACCCCGAGCTGCTCATCGCGGACGAGCCGACCACCGCGCTCGACGTGACCGTACAGGCGCAGATCCTGGACCTGATCCGGGACCTGCAGAAGGAGTTCGGCTCCGCGGTCGTCATCATCACGCACGACCTCGGCGTCGTCGCCGAGGTCGCCGACGACATCCTCGTGATGTACGGCGGCCGGTGCGTGGAGCGCGGGCCGGCCGAGGCGGTCTTCTACGAGCCGCAGCACCCCTACACCTGGGGCCTGCTCGGCTCGATGCCGCGGATCGACCGCGACCAGACCGACCGGCTCATCCCGGTGAAGGGCAACCCGCCCAGCCTGATCAACGTGCCCAGCGGCTGTGCCTTCAACCCGCGATGCCCGTACGCGGACGTGCCCAAGAACGGCATCACGCGCACCGAGCGCCCGGAGCTGCGGCTCGCGCCGACGGGCGGCGAGGGCGCCGACCGCCACTACTCCGCGTGCCACATGTCGTCGGAGGAGCGGACCCGGATCTGGACCGAAGAGATTGCGCCGAAGCTGTGAGCGACAACAAGAGCACTGAGCCCCTGCTCAAGGTCAACGGCCTGGTGAAGCACTTCCCGATCAAGAAGGGGCTGCTGCAGCGCCAGGTCGGGGCGGTCAAGGCGGTCGACGGGATCGACTTCGAGGTACTCCCCGGGGAGACCCTCGGCGTCGTCGGCGAGTCGGGCTGCGGCAAGTCGACGATGGGCCGGCTGATCACGCGGCTGCTCGAACCGACGGGCGGCACGGTCGAGTTCGAGGGCGTGGACGTCTCGCACCTCGGTGTGGCCAAGATGCGTCCGCTGCGCCGCGACATCCAGATGATCTTCCAGGACCCGTACGGCTCGCTGAACCCGCGCCACACGGTCGGCACGATCGTCTCGGCGCCGTTCAAGCTCCAGGGCGTGGAGCCCGAGGGCGGGGTCAGGAAGGAGGTCCAGCGGCTGCTGGGCCTGGTCGGCCTGAACCCGGAGCACTACAACCGCTACCCGCACGAGTTCTCGGGCGGTCAGCGCCAGCGCATCGGCATCGCGCGGGCGCTCGCCCTGAAGCCGAAGCTGGTCGTCGCCGACGAGCCGGTCTCGGCCCTGGACGTCTCGATCCAGGCGCAGGTGGTGAACCTCCTGGACGACCTCCAGGAGGAGCTGGGTCTGACCTACGTGATCATCGCCCACGACCTGTCGGTGATCCGGCACGTCTCGGACCGGATCGCGGTGATGTACCTCGGCAAGATCGTGGAGCTCGCGGACCGCAAGTCCCTGTACGAGTCGCCGATGCACCCGTACACCCGCGCGCTGATGTCGGCGGTCCCGATCCCGGACCCCCGCCGCAAGGGCGCGAAGAGCGAGCGCATCCTGCTGAAGGGCGACGTCCCCTCGCCGATCGCGCCGCCGCCGGGCTGCCGCTTCCACACGCGCTGCTGGAAGGCGACGGAGGTCTGCAAGACGGTGGAGCCCCCGCTGATCGAGCTCCGCCCGGGCCAGCGCGTGGCCTGCCACCACCCGGAGAACGCGGACGGCCTGACGGTGCCGGCGGCGCGGGAGTCGGTGGAGGTGTCGGTCGCGAAGCCGCAGGCGCAGGCTCCGGAGGCTCCGGAGGCGTCGGCCAAGGACGCCGAGGACGCTGAGAGCGCCGGGAACACCGAGGGCGACGCTCCGAAGGCGTGACCCCATGACAAGGCCCCCGCCGCCCCACGGCAGCGGGGGCCTTGCCGTGCGCGATGCGCGCCCGGGCCGCCGTCGCGGAGGGCCCGGGACGGGGCCGGGACGGGGCCGGGACGGGGCCGGGACGGGGCCGGGACCGGCGGAGAGCGCCGTCCGTTGCCGTCGCCCCCGCGGGGACCCGTCACAATGGTCGCCGTGTTCCACGATCTGTTCAGTCCCTCCGTTCAACACGCCCTCGACCTCGTGGGCATCTTCGTCTTCGCCATCTCGGGCGCCCTCCTCGCCGTCCGCAAGAACTTCGACGTCTTCGGCATCGCGGTCCTGGCCGAGGTCACCGCGCTCGGCGGCGGGCTCCTGCGCGACATCATCATCGGCGCCGTACCCCCCGCCGCCTTCACCGATCTCGGCTACTTCCTCACGCCGCTCGTCGCCACGGCCCTCGTCTTCTTCCTCCACCCCGAGGTCGAGCGCACCCAGACCGCCGTCAACGTCTTCGACGCCGCGGGCCTCGGCCTCTTCGCCGTCACCGGCACCATCAAGGCGTACGAGTACGGGCTCGGCCTCACCTCCTCCGCCGCGCTCGGTCTCGCGACCGCCGTCGGCGGCGGCGTCCTGCGTGACGTGCTCGCCAACGAGATCCCCTCCCTCCTCCGCTGGGACCGCGACCTCTACGCCGTGCCCGCGATCGTCGGCGCCACGATGGTCGTCCTCTGCATCCGCTTCGACGCCCTCAACGCGTTCACCAGCGGCGTCGCCGTGCTGCTGGCCTTCGTGCTCCGTCTGCTCGCCATGCGCTTCCACTGGCGCGCGCCCCGCGCCTGGAACCGCCGGTCCTCCGCGCGCGAGGAGCCGGAAAAAGCTACCGCTCAGTAGCATCCTGTTGTACCGTCGGAGATATGAGCACGAGCATCGAGACGATCGCGGGGACGAGCGAGTTCGACCGCGACACCGCCGTCACCCTCCGCGTCCCCGGCGTCTACGACGCCGACCTCTCCGCAGGCTGGACGATCATCCACGCCGTCAACGGCGGCTACCTCCTCGCCCTGCTCGGCCGCGCTCTCGGCGACCACCTTCCGCATCCGGACCCGTTCACGATCTCGGCGCACTACCTCACGCCGTCCGTTCCCGGCCCCGCGGTGATCCGCACGGAGACCGTCCGCACCGGCCGTACGCTCTCCACGGGCCAGGCGTCCCTCTTCCAGTACGCCGAGGACGGCACCGAGGTCGAGCGCATCCGGGTCATCGCCTCCTACGGCGACCTGGACGCGCTCAGCGACGACGTCCGCACCTCCGCGACGCCCCCGGCCATCGCGCCGATCGACCAGTGCTTCGGCCCGTCCGACGGCCCGCGGCCTCCGATCCCCGGCTCCAGCGCCATCACCGACCGCCTCGCCATCAAGCTCGACCCGTCGACCGTCGGCTGGGCGATCGGCGCGCCCTCGGGCAAGGGCGAGATGCGCGGCTGGTTCGGCCTCGCCGACGGCCGCGAGCCTGACGCGCTCTCCCTGCTCCTCACCGTCGACGCGCTGCCGCCGACCTCGTTCGAGCTGGGCCTGAAGGGCTGGACGCCGACGGTCGAGCTCACCACGCACATCCGCTGCCGCCCGGCCCCGGGCCCGCTGCGGGTCTCGATCACCACCCGGAACCTCGCCGGCGGCTTCCTGGAGGAGGACGCCGAGGTCTGGGACAGCGCGGACCGCCTCGTCGCCCAGTCCCGCCAGCTCGCCCGCGCCCCACGCGACTGACCAGGACGACCGGGACGACCAGGGCGACGAGGACGTGCGCCCCGGGCGGCCGGGTCCGTCGCATGCGCGGTTAGCGTGAGCCGGTGAAGTCCGACCGGCTCCTCTCCCTCCTCCTGCTCCTCCAGACGCGGGGCCTGGTCCCCGCCTCGGAGCTCGCCGAGCGCCTCGAAGTCTCCGTACGCACCGTGTACCGGGACGTCGAGGCGCTCTCCGCGTCCGGGGTGCCGGTCTACGCGGAGCGCGGCCGGTACGGCGGCGTCAGGCTGCTGCCCGGCTTCCGTACGGACGTCACGGGGCTGACGGCGGACGAGTCCCGGGCCCTCTTCGTCCTCGCCTCCCAGGGCGCCCACGCCGCCCTGGGCCTCGACCGGGCCCTCGGCTCCGCCCTCCGCAAGGTCATGGCCGCCCTCCCCGAACCCCACCGGCCCGCCGCCGAACTGACGAGCCGCCGGATCCTCGTCGACCCGGACCGCTGGATGCGCGTGCCCCGTCCCGCCGTCGACCTGGACGTCCTCGACCGGGCGGTCCTCGTGGACCGGCGCGTACGGCTGCGGTACCGCGGCAGCGGGGCGCCGGCCCCGAAGACGTACACGGTGGACCCGTACGGCCTCGTCGTGAAGGCAGGCGTCTGGTACCTCGTCGCGGACCATCGCGCGCGGCCGCGGCTCTTCCGCGCCGACCGGGTGCACCGGGCCGAACAGCTCGACGACCCCGTGCGGCGCCGGGACGGCGTGGAGCTCGCCGAGGTCTGGGAGGAGCTGCGCCGCCGCGTCGAGACCCGCCCGGCCGGCGTCCTGGTGCGGGCCAGGATCCGGCGCGACCGCCTGGACCGCTTCCTGCGCCTCCACGGCGACCGGCTGACGTCACCGCCGCCGGAGCCCGAGGGGGAGTGGACGGAGGTCGAACTGGCCTTCCCCGAAGCGGGCGACGCCCGCCCGCTCCTGGCCCTGGGCGGCAGCGTGGAGGTCCTCTCCCCGCCGGAGATCCGCACCCTGCTGGCCCGGGCAGCGGCCGAGATCCTCGCCCGCCACACCGACCCGGACGCCCCGCCCGCCTGACGGCCGCACGGACCGGGCGAGACGCGCCACACCGACTCGGACGCCCCGCCCGCCTGGCGGCCGCACCGACCGGGCGAGACCGCCGGCCCGGCGGACGGGTCTCGCGGCCGCCCCCCCCGCCACGGGGCGCGACCGGAGGGCCGCGTCCCTCGTGGCCGCCCCCTGCCACGGGGGCGTGACCGGACGGCCGTGTGCGCCCTCGTAGAATCGAGGCACCATGGCTTACCTCGACCACGCCGCGACCACGCCCATGCTTCCCGAGGCGATCGAGGCGATGACCGCCCAGCTCGCCGTCACGGGCAACGCCTCCTCCCTGCACGCGGCCGGCCGGCGCGCCCGGCGGGCCGTCGAGGAGGCGCGCGAGACCCTCGCCGCCGCCCTGGGGGCGCGGCCCAGCGAGGTCGTCTTCACCTCCGGCGGCACCGAGGCCGACAACCTCGCCGTCAAGGGCCTGTACTGGGCCCGCCGTGCCGCCGACCCCGCCCGCACCCGCGTCCTCGCGAGCCCCGTCGAGCACCACGCCGTCCTCGACGCCGTCGACTGGCTCGCCACGCACGAGGGCGCCACCGTCGAGTACCTCCCCGTCGACCGCTACGGCCGCGTCCACCCCGACGACCTGCGCGAGGCGATCGCCCGCGAGCCCGGGACCGTCGCGCTCGCCACCGTCATGTGGGCGAACAACGAGATCGGCACGGTCATGCCCGTACGCGAACTGGCCGACGTCGCCCGCGAGTTCGACGTCCCCCTGCACGCCGACGCGGTCCAGGCCTTCGGCCAGCTCCCCGTCGACTTCGGCGCCTCCGGCCTCGCCGCCCTGACCGTCTCCGGCCACAAGATCGGCGGCCCCTACGGCATCGGCGCGCTGCTCCTGGGCCGCGAGTACAGTCCCGTACCCGTCCTGCACGGCGGAGGCCAGGAGCGCCACGTGCGCTCCGGCACCCTGGACGCCCCCGCGATCGCCGCGTTCGCCGTCGCCGGGCAGCTCGCCGCCGAGCGGCGCGAGAAGTTCGCCCGCGAGATCGGCGCCCTGCGCGACGAGCTCGTGGCGGCCGTCCTCGCGGCCGTCCCCGACGCGATCCTCGGCGGGGACCCGGTCGACCGGCTCCCCGCCAACGCCCACTTCACCTTCCCCGGCTGCGAGGGCGACTCCCTGCTCCTGCTCCTCGACGCCCAGGGGATCGAGTGCTCCACCGGCTCCGCCTGCACCGCCGGCGTCGCCCAGCCCAGCCACGTCCTGCTCGCCACCGGCACCGACCCGGACCTCGCCCGGGGCACCCTGCGCTTCACCCTCGGCCACACCTCCACCAAGGAGGACGTGGCGGCGGTCGCCGGGGCCATCGGCCCGGCGGTGGAACGCGCGCGTACCGCCGGCCTCGTCTGAGCCGCGCGCCCCGGAGGGGTCAGACGGGCTTCTTCGACGCCTCCCGCACGAGCTTCATGTAGCGCTCCCAGTCCCAGTGCGGACCGGGATCCGTGTGGTCCGTCCCCGGCACCTCGACGTGCCCGATGATGTGCTCCCGGTCCACGGCGATGCCGTACCGGGCGCATATCCCGGCCGTCAGCCGCGCCGACGACGCGTACATCGCCGCCGTGAAGTCCTGCGGGCGGTCCACGAACCCCTCGTGCTCGATGCCGACGCTCCGCTCGTTCATGTCCCGGTTCCCGGCGTGGAACGCGACGTCGAGCTCGCGGATCATCTGCGCCACATGGCCGTCCTTACGGACGACGTAGTGCGTGGCCGCGCCGTGGCCCGGGTTCTTGAAGACCTTCAGCGCGCTCGCGTAGCTGCCCTGGACGACATGGATCACCACCCGGTCGATCGTGAAGTCGGCCGGGCGGTCCGCCCGCCGCCAGTTCGCCCGGGACGCGGCCGACCAGTCCGCGCCCTTGTGGTCGAGCTCGCCCTCCACCCGGTCCCTCTCCGTGCCGGGCAGCCGCCACCACGCGCGCGCCAGCTCGTCGCGGGCCAGTGCCGCCGTTCCCAGGACGGCCGCGCCGCCGCCGAGCAGGACGGCTCTGCGCCCCACCCCCCGCTTCTTCTCGCTCCCCATGTGCAGGACAACGCTTACTCACGCGACCGTGGTTCCCGGAGCCCCGTACCCTGGTAGCGCTATGACTCAGACTCCGCCGCAGCGCCCCCTCCGCGTCCTCGCCGCCATGTCCGGCGGTGTGGACTCCGCCGTCGCCGCCGCCCGCGCCGCCGAAGCCGGCCACGACGTCACCGGCGTCCACCTGGCGCTCTCCGCGAACCCGCAGTCCTTCCGTACCGGTGCGCGAGGCTGCTGCACCATCGAGGACTCCCGCGACGCCCGCCGGGCGGCCGACGTCATCGGCATCCCCTTCTACGTCTGGGACCTCGCCGAGCGCTTCCGCGAGGACGTCGTCGACGACTTCGTCACCGAGTACGAGGCCGGCCGCACCCCCAACCCGTGTCTGCGCTGCAACGAGAAGATCAAGTTCGCGGCGCTGCTGGACAAGGCGCTCGCGCTCGGCTTCGACGCCGTCTGCACCGGTCACTACGCCACCGTCGTGCTCAACGAGGACGGCTCGCGCGAGCTCCACCGCGCCTCCGACATGGCCAAGGACCAGTCGTACGTCCTCGGTGTCCTGGACGAGAAGCAGCTCGCCCACGCGATGTTCCCGCTGGGCGACACGCTCACCACCAAGGACGAGATCCGGGCGGAGGCGGAGGGGCGCGGCCTCGCGGTGGCGAAGAAGCCCGACAGCCACGACATCTGCTTCATCGCCGACGGCGACACCCAGGGCTTCCTGGCCTCCCGCCTCGGCCGGGCCGAGGGCGACATCGTCGACGAGTCGGGGGAGAAGGTGGGCACCCACGAGGGTGCGTACGGCTTCACCATCGGCCAGCGCAAGGGCCTGCGGATCGGCCACCCGGCGCCCGACGGCAAGCCGCGCTACGTCCTGGACATCTCGCCCGTGAACAACACGGTCACGGTCGGCCCCGTCGAGGCGCTCGACGTCACCGGCCTGACGGCGATCAAGCCCCGCTGGTGCGGCACCGCTCCGGAGGGCTCCGGCCGCTACACGGCCCAGCTGCGGGCCCACGGCGGCGAGACGGCGGTGACGGCGGCGCTCGTGGACGGCGAGCTGACGGTCACCTTCGACGAGCCGGTCCGGGGCGTGGCCCCCGGCCAGGCGATCGTGCTGTACGACGGCACGCGCGTGGTGGGCTCGGCGACGATCGCGACGACGGTACGGAGCACGGCGGCGGCGACCGCCTGAGCCCCACCGGGGCGGCGCGCGGCGACCACCGGGGCGGCGTTCGGCGACCACCGGGGCGGCGTTCGGCGACGGCCGGGGCGGCGCTCGGCCGCGGACCGGCTCACTCCTCCTCGAAGAAGTCCTCCAGGACCGGGGCCAGGACGTGCGGCGCCACCTGGTGCGTCTGGCCCGTCAGGGTGCGGTGGCGGCCCCGGGGGAGGGCCGTGGCGACCGCCAGGGCCGCGCGTCGCGTCCGGGCCGGGCTCGAACCGCCGTCGACCACGAGCACCCGCGTGTGGACCCGCCCCAGCCGCGCGGCCGGTACGGTCCCGTCGCCGAGGACCGCGTGGTCGTACGCGAGGGTGTGCGCGACGGCCTCCAGCTGCGGCAGGGCCCTCACCGGCCCCGCCGCCCCGCTCAGGAACAGCTCGACGGCGGCGCCCCGCTGCCCGAGACCGAGGAGCCCGGTCAGCCGCCGCCGGTGCGCGGCGAACGTCTCACGGGCCCCGGCCTCCGTCGAGAACGGCGGCTCGAAGACCGACAACCGCTCGATCGGCAGCCCGTCGGCGGCCGCGGCGAGGGCCAGCGCCCCGCCCGACGAGATCCCGTGCACGAAGGCCCGGCCGCCCACCTCGCCGATCAGCGCCGCCAGATCGTCGATCTCCCGCCGCACGTCGTACGGCCCGGTGTCGCCGCTCCCGCCGCGCCCCCGCCGGTCGTAGGTGACGACGGAGAAGCGCGGGGCGAGCAGGTCCGCCAGCGGCCGTTCCGTCTCGGCCGTGCACAGGGCCCCGCTCACCAGGACCACCGGCGCCCCCTCTCCGCGCCGCTCGTACGCGATCCGCGTCCCGTCCGCCGACCCGACCCGCCCCCGGACCCTGTTCAGGGTGCCGCTCATCTCGTCCATGCCAGTGCTGACCGGACGCGCCCCCGGAACTCATCGGCGGGGCAAGGAAATTCCCCGAAGAATCCTGAAGGCCGAGGTCAGGGGCGGCGGGGATACGGTGGGGTCCATGAACATCTGCGTCTTCCTCTCCGCCGCCGAGCTCGACGAGCGCTACACCGCCCCCGCCCGCGACTTCGCCGAACGCCTCGGCAAGGCGGGCCACACCCTGGTGTGGGGAGGCTCCGACGTCGGTCTGATGAAGGTCGTCGCGGACGGTGTGGAGGAGGCGGGCGGCCGGCTCGTCGGCGTCTCGGTCGACTTCCTCGCGGCCAAGGCCAGGCAGGGCGCGGACGAGATGCTCGTCGCCCGAGACCTCGCCGAGCGGAAGGCGCTGCTTCTGGCCAGGTCCGACGCGGTCGTCGTCATGGTCGGCGGCACCGGAACCCTCGACGAGGCCACCGAGGTCCTGGAGCTGCGGAAGCACGGCAAGCACACCAAGCCGGTGGTCCTGCTGAACACGGCCGGCTTCTACGACGGTCTGAAGGCCCAGTTCCGCCGCATGGAGGACGAGGGCTTCCTGCCCCTGCCCCTCGCCGACCTGGTCTTCTTCGCCGAGGACGGCGCGTCGGCCCTCGCCCACCTGGAGGCTGTGACCTCAGCGGCCGCCGCCGCGGGCATCGCCGCGCGGTGATGGGACCATGGGCCCCATGGCTACTCATGTGATCACCGGGGCAGGCTCCGGCATCGGCGCGGCGGTCGCCCGCCGGCTCCACGCGCGCGGGGACGAACTCGTGCTCCACGCGCGCGACGCCGGCCGGGCCAAGGAGCTCGCCGCCGAGTTCCCCGGCGCCAGGACCCTCGTCGGTGATCTCGCCGACCCCGACCGGCTCTCCTGGGCGTTCTCGCACCAGACCCTGCCCGAGCGGGTCGACACGCTCCTCCACATCGCGGGCGTGGTCGACCTCGGCCCGGTCGGCGAGCTCACCCCCAAGACCTGGCGCCACCAGCTCAACGTCAACCTCGTCGCCCCCGCCGAGCTGACCCGGCACCTCCTGCCCCAGCTGCGCGTCTCCCAGGGCCACGTGGTCTTCGTCAACTCCGGCGCCGGGCTCAACGCCCACGCCGACTGGAGCGCCTACGCCGCCTCCAAGCACGGTCTGAAGGCGCTCGCCGACTCCCTGCGCCACGAGGAGCACGGCAACGGAGTGCGGGTGACCTCGGTCTACCCCGGCCGCACCGCCAGCCCGATGCAGGCGAAGGTCCACGCCCAGGAGGGCAAGGAGTACGACCCCTCGAAGTGGATCGACCCCGAGTCGGTAGCGACCGCCATCCTCACCGCCGTCGACCTCCCGCGCGACGCGGAGATCAACGACCTGACAGTCCGTCCGGGACGGTAGGAACCGTGAGCGAGACCAGCGAGCAGAAAGAGTTCCTCTGGGGGCCCGCCACCGGCGTCGGCTCCCTGCCCGGCGGTGACGCCCGGGAGGCCGCAAGGACCGTCACCGGTTCCTTCGAGGACTTCCCCTTCCTCGCCGAGCTGCCCGCACGGGGCCCCGGTGCCGACATGATCGGGCGGACCATCGGGCTGCTCGTCGAGATGTACGCGCACGTCGAGCCCAGCGGATGGCGGGTCAGCGACCGGCCCGGCCGCGACACCCGGCGCGCCCGCTCCTGGCTCGGCGAGGACCTCGACGCCCTGGAGGAGTTCACCCAGGGCTACGAGGGTCCGCTCAAGGTCCAGGCGGTGGGCCCCTGGACCCTGGCCGCGGCCCTGGAGCGGCGCGGCGGCGAGGCCGCGCTCGGCGACCCCGGCGCCTGCCGGGACCTCACGGGCTCCCTCGCCGAGGGCCTCGGCGCCCACCTCGCCGAGCTCCGCAAGCGGATCCCCGGCGCCCGGCTCGTCCTCCAGCTCGACGAGCCCTCCCTCACGGCCGTCCTGCGCGGCCACGTCCGTACCGCCAGCGGCTACCGCACCTACCGGGCCGTCGACCGGCAGGTCGTCGAGAGCGCGCTGCGCCAGGTGATCGCGGTCCACGACGGCCCGGTCGTCGTCCACTCCTGCGCCCCCGACGTGCCGTTCGGGCTGCTGCGCCGGGCCGGTGTCTCCGGGGTCTCGTTCGACTTCGGTCTCCTCACCGAACGTGACGAGGAGCAGATCGGTGAGGCCGTGGAGTCCGGCACCAGGCTCTTCGTGGGCGTGGTGCCGTCCACCGACACGGCATTGTCGGACCCGGGCGGTAGCGTCATGGGTGTCAGGACGCTGTGGCGCAGGCTGGGGCTGGATCCGGGGACTCTCGCCGAGTCCGTGGTGGTCACCCCGACGTGCGGTCTCGCGGGCGCTTCGCCCGCGTACGCCCGCGCGGCGCTCGCCCACTGCGCCCGGGCGGCGAGATCGCTCGCGGACAACCCTGAGTGACTTCGGTCAGAGGCAACGGGAGGACGAGGAACGGTGGCAGTCGAACAGGGGGCTCCGCCCGCCGAGGCACGGGAGAAGCACGCGGACCTGGCCGAGCGGGTCGAGGAGCACCGCTTCCGGTACTACGTGAAGGACCAGCCGGTCATCAGCGACGGCGAGTTCGACAAGCTCCTGCGCGCCTTGGAGGCGCTGGAGGAGGAGTACCCCGAGCTGCGCACGCCGGACTCGCCGACGCAGAAGGTCGCCGGGCAGTACGCGACGGAGTTCACCTCCGTCGAGCACCGGGAGCGCATGCTCTCCCTCGACAACGCCTTCGACGACCTGGAACTGGCCGCGTGGGCCGAGCGGGTCGCCCGTGACGTCGGCACCCCCGACCACCACCTGCTGTGCGAGCTCAAGGTCGACGGCCTCGCGGTCAACCTGACGTACGAGCACGGCCGGCTGACCCGGGCGGCCACCCGCGGCGACGGCCGGACCGGCGAGGACATCACGCCCAATGTCCGTACGATCGCGGACATCCCGGAACGGCTGCACGGCGACCGCGTCCCGGAGCTCGTCGAGGTCCGCGGCGAGGTCTACTTCCCGATGGAGGCCTTCGAAGGGCTGAACGCACGGCTGGTGGAGGCGGGCGACAAGCCCTTCGCCAACCCGCGGAACGCGGCGGCCGGTTCGCTGCGCCAGAAGGACCCGAAGGTCACCGCGGGCCGCCCGCTCCGCATGGTCGTCCACGGCATCGGCGCCCGCGAGGGCTTCGACATCGACCGCCTCAGCGAGGCCTACGGGCTGCTGCGCGAGTGGGGGCTGCCGACCGCCCAGCACAACAAGGTGGTCGGTTCCCTCGACGAGGTACGGGAGTTCATCGCGTACTTCGGCGAGAACCGGCACTCCGTGGAGCACGAGATCGACGGGGTCGTCGTCAAGCTGGACGAGATCCGCCTCCAGGGCCGGCTGGGCTCCACCGCGCGCGCCCCGCGCTGGGCGATCGCCTGGAAGTACGCGCCGGAGGAGGTAAACACCAAGCTGGTCGACATCAAGGTCGGTGTCGGCCGGACGGGCCGGGTCACTCCGTACGCCCAGGTCGAGCCGGTCACGGTCGCCGGCTCCGAGGTCGAGTTCGCGACGCTCCACAACCAGGAGGTCGTGAAGGCCAAGGGCGTGCTGATCGGCGACACGGTCGTGCTGCGCAAGGCCGGTGACGTCATCCCGGAGATCCTCGGCCCCGTCGCCGATCTGCGGGACGGCACGGAGCGGGAGTTCGTGATGCCCGCCGAGTGCCCCGAGTGCGGGACGGCGCTGCGGGCCATGAAGGAGGGCGACATCGATCTGCGCTGCCCCAACGCGCGGACCTGCCCCGCCCAGCTGCGTGAGCGTCTCTTCTACCTGGCAGGCCGTGAGTGCCTGGACATCGAGAACTTCGGCGCGGTCGCCGCGGCGGCGCTGACCCGCCCGCTGGAGCCCTCCGCATCCCCGCTCGTCGACGAGGGCGACCTCTTCGACCTCACGATCGAGCAGCTGCTCCCGATCAAGGCGTACGTCCTCGACGCGGACAGCGGGCTGCCCAAGCGGGATCCGAAGACCGGCGAGGAGAAGGTCGTCACGGTCTTCGCCAACCAGAAGGGCGAGCCGAAGAAGAACGCGCTTGCCATGCTGAAGAACATCGAGGACGCCAGGACGCGCCCGCTCGCCCGCTTCGTCAACGGGCTCTCGATCCGTCATGTGGGGCCCGTCGCGGCCCAGGCGCTGGCCCGCGAGTTCCGCTCCCTGGAGCGGATCGAGCAGGCGAGCGAGGAGGAGCTGGCGGCCGTCGACGGGGTGGGCGGGATCATCGCCGCCGCCGTGAAGGACTGGTTCTCCGAGGAGTGGCACCGCGAGATCGTCCGCAAGTGGCGGGCGGCCGGTGTGCTGCTCGAGGAGGAGGGCGCCGGCGAGGACCAGGGGCCGCGTCCGCTGGAGGGCCTGACCGTCGTCGTCACCGGCACGCTGCAGAAATTCACCAGGGATGGCGCAAAAGAGTCCCTCCAGAGCCGCGGCGCGAAGGTGACCGGTTCCGTTTCGAAGAAGACCGACTTCGTCGTCGTCGGCGAGAACCCCGGATCCAAGTACGACAAAGCGATGCAGCTGAAGGTTCCGGTTCTGGACGAGGCCGGCTTCGCCGTCCTGCTCGAACAGGGACCCGAAGCTGCTCGGGAGGCCGCGGTTCCGGTCGAGGGATAGCCGGGAGGGGCGGAAGGAGAGCCCTGGGACAGCCGCGCGCATGTCACCCGTTTGGCGCATACCAGATCGTGAGGGGTGGCCAGGTCGCATTCGGGCAAGACATGGAGAGCGCTGCCCGTCGCAGCCTTACGCGGCCTACTGTTGTGACCGTGCGTCTGTCGCGCACGGCCGCGCGAGGCTCTGCCGGCCGTGGCGGCACGACAACGGCCCATCGCGTTGCAACGGCACCGCCGGCTGTGAGAGGGACGGAATGAAACCGACCGAGAGTGCCGCCGCCCCGGTCGCACGGCCGCGTCGTCGCGCGGCCTTCGTGGGCATCACCTCCGGGCTGCCCGGAGCCGTGGTGGCCCTCGCCGCCGCCGTGCTCGTCACCGGGCTCTACCGGGTGCTGAGCACCGGCCACGGACTCTTCCCCGGCGGCGTGGAGGGCTGGTCCCTCGCCGTCCTCACCGGACTCATCGTCGGACACCTGGTCGCCCTCGGCCGCGACCGCTGGTGGGGCGGCACCGGCTCCGGCGCCGCCCTCACCCTCGCCGTCCTGCTCCTCTACGGCTGGGTCCCCGCCGGTCTCGTCTCCATGGCCGTCGTCCTCCTCGTCGGCGCGGCCCGCCGGCACCGCTGGCGCCAGGGCCTGCTGCACGGGGCCGTGGACGTCCTCGGCGTCGGCGCGGCCGCCCTGGTCCTCGCCGCCTTCGGAGACGTACCGACCGTCGAACAGCCCTGGCAGCCCCCCGACTGGGGGATCACCGACGTGCCGGAGGTCGTGCTCGCCGCCGCCACCTACCTCGTGGCGACCCGGCTGCTCCTGTGGTACGCCCTGTCGCCCCGGACCGGCGGACTGCCGACCGTCGCCCGCACGGCCCTGCTCCGGCAGGGGCTCGTCGCCGTCGCCCTGCTCGGCATCGCCCCGCTGATCTGCGTCGTCGCCGTCGCCCAGCCGGTGCTGCTCCCGCTCTTCGCCGTCCCGCTCATCGCCCTCGACTCCACCCTCTGGATCGCCCGCGCCCGCGCCGAGGAGCAGCTGCGCGACCCGCTCACCGGGCTGCCCAACCGCCAGTGGCTCCTGGAGCGGGCCTGGACCGCCCTGGAGGAGGCCGAGGGGGAGGGCGCCCGCTCCGCCCTCGTCCTGATCGACCTCGACCGTTTCCGATCGGTCAACGACACCCTCGGGCACCTCGCCGGGGACCGGCTCCTCCTCCAGATCGCCGAGCGGCTCAAGCTCGCCCTGCCGCGCGGGGCGGAGGCCGCGCGGCTCGGCGGTGACGAGTTCGCCGTCCTCCTGCCCATCGCCGACTCCACCACCAGCGCCCAGCGGGTCGCCCGCCACCTGGTGGCCGAGCTCTCCTCGCCGCTCGACCTGGACGGCCTCACCCTCGTCCTGGAGGCGAGCGCGGGCGTCGCGGTCTTCCCCGACCACGCGCTCGACGCCGAGGGGCTGCTGCGCCGGGCCGACGTCGCGATGTACCAGGCGAAGCGGGACCGTACGGGTGTGGAGGTGTACGAGTCGAAGCGCGACTCCAACACCCCCGACCGGCTCGGTCTCCTCGGCGACCTGCGACGCGCCCTGGACGCCGGCGAGGTCGAGCTCCACTACCAGCCCAAGGTCCGCTTCGACGGACAGGTCGCCGGCCTGGAGGCCCTGGTGCGCTGGGTGCACCCGGAGCGCGGGCGGGTCCCTCCCGACGAGTTCATCGCCATCGCCGAGTCCTCGGGCCTGATGCCCCACCTCACCGAGTACGTCCTGGAGACCGCGCTCGCGCAGGTCGCCCGGTGGCGCGCCCAGGGGTTGAACGTTCCTGTGGCGGTCAACGTCTCGCCCCGGGACGTCCACACCCCCGGTTTCGCCGGCGCGGTCGCCGCCCGCCTCGCCCGGCACGGCGTCCCGGCCGGTGCCCTCCAGCTGGAGATAACGGAGCACGTGCTCCTGGAGGACCCGCAGCGCGCCGCCGACACCATGGCCGGGCTCACCGGCCACGGCGTGAAGATGTCCCTGGACGACTTCGGCACCGGCTACTCCTCCCTGGTGCACCTGCGGCGCCTCCCGGTGAGCGAGCTGAAGATCGACCGCTCCTTCGTCGCCCGGCTCGCCGTGGACGCGGAGGACGCCGAGATCGTCCGCTGCACGCTCGACCTGGCGCACTCGCTGGGGCTGCTCGTGGTCGCCGAGGGCGTCGAGGACGACGAGACCTGGGAGCGCCTGCGGGACCTGGGCTGTGACGCCGTCCAGGGCTGGCTGGTGGCCGCCGCGATGCCCCCGGCCGAGGCCACGGCCTGGCTGCTCGCCCGCGGCGAGCACGGCTGGCGCCGCCCCTCGGAGCAGGCCGCGCTGGACGCCGCGGAGGCGACCGCGGCCGTCGACCTCGACCACCCCTCGGGCCAGGTGGTGCAGTAGCCGCGGGGCCGCCCGGCGCGGCGGCCCGCGGCGGGCGGCGGGCGACCGTTTCACGGGTTGCGGCGCGGGCCCCATAGGATTGGGCCCACACCATCAGACTCACCCCGTGAGGATCGCATGCCTGGCATCACGCGCGAGGAGGTCGCCCACCTCGCACGGCTGGCGCGTCTGGAGCTGAAGGGCGAAGAGCTCGATCACTTCGCCGGTCAGCTCGACGACATCATCGGCGCGGTCGCCCGCGTCTCCGAGGTCGCCGACCAAGACGTACCGCCGACCTCCCACCCGCTGCCGCTGACGAACGTCATGCGCGCGGACGAGGTCCGTCCGTCGCTCACCCCCGAGCAGGCGCTCTCCGGCGCCCCGGCCCAGGAGCAGCAGCGTTTCAAGGTGCCGCAGATCCTGGGGGAGGACTAATCACATGACGGACAGCACCATCATCAAGCTCACGGCCGCCGAGATCGCCGCGAAGATCGCCTCGGGCGAACTCACCGCGGTCGAGGTGACCGAGGCCCACCTCGCCCGGATCGAGGCCGTCGACGAGAAGGTCCACGCCTTCCTGCACGTCGACCGCGAGGGCGCCCTCGCCCAGGCCCGCGCCGTGGACGAGAAGCGCGCCAAGGGCGAGAAGCTCGGCCCGCTGGCCGGCGTCCCCCTGGCGCTCAAGGACATCTTCACCACCTCCGGCATGCCGACGACCGTCGGTTCGAAGATCCTCGAAGGCTGGATCCCGCCGTACGACGCGACCCTGGTGAAGAACCTCAAGGCCGCCGACGTCGTCATCCTCGGCAAGACCAACATGGACGAGTTCGCCATGGGGTCCTCCACCGAGAACAGCGCCTACGGCCCCACGGGCAACCCCTGGGACCTGACCCGGATCCCCGGCGGCTCCGGCGGTGGCTCCTCCGCCGCCCTCGCCGCCTACGAGGCCCCCCTCGCGATCGGCACCGACACCGGCGGTTCGATCCGCCAGCCCGCCGCCGTCACCGGCACCGTCGGCGTCAAGCCGACCTACGGCGGGGTCTCCCGCTTCGGCATGGTGGCCTTCTCCTCCTCCCTCGACCAGGGCGGGCCCTGCGCCCGTACGGTCCTGGACGCGGCGCTCCTGCACGAGGCCATCGCCGGGCACGACCCGCTGGACTCGACCTCCATCGACGCCCCGGTGCCGCAGGTCGTCGAGGCCGCCCGCAACGGCTCGGTGGCCGGCATGCGCGTCGGTGTCGTCAAGCAGTTCCGCGGCGAGGGCTACCAGGCCGGTGTCGTGCAGCGCTTCGACGAGTCCGTCGAGCTCCTCAAGGAGCTGGGCGCCGAGATCGTCGAGCTGGACTGCCCGACCTTCGACCTCGCCCTTTCGGCGTACTACCTGATCGCGCCGTCGGAGTGCTCCTCCAACCTGGCCCGCTTCGACGCCATGCGCTACGGCCTGCGCGTCGGCGACGACGGCACCCGTTCGGCCGAGGACGTCACCGCCCTCACCCGTGAGGCCGGCTTCGGCGACGAGGTCAAGCGCCGCGTCATCCTCGGTACGTACGCCCTGAGCTCCGGCTACTACGACGCGTACTACGGCTCGGCGCAGAAGGTCCGTACGCTCATCACCCGCGAGTTCGAGCAGGCCTTCGAGCAGGTGGACGTCATCGTCTCCCCGACGACGCCCACCACCGCCTTCCCGATCGGCGAGCGCGCCGACGACCCGATGGCGATGTACCTCGCGGACCTGTGCACCATCCCGACCAACCTGGCCGGCAACGCCGCCATGTCGCTGCCCTGCGGTCTCGCGCCGGAGGACGGCCTGCCGGTCGGCCTGCAGATCATCGCCCCCGCCATGAAGGACGACCGGCTGTACAAGGTCGGCGCCGCCGTCGAGGCCGCCTTCGTGGAAAAGTGGGGTCACCCGCTGCTTGAGGAGGCTCCGTCGCTGTGAGTGCCATGGCAAAGAAGGCCAAGAACTTCAAGAAGTCGAAGACCGGCGTCTACGTCTCGCTGGCGACCACCGCGTTCGGTGCGATCAGCGTCGCGAAGCAGGCCAAGATGGCCCGCAACGACAACGACATGCTGCGGCTGATCGACTCCGCCGTGTCCGCCGCCGCCATCGTTACCGGCCTGGCGATCCTCTACCGGGAGCTGAAGCGCCTGGGCGACGACGACGTCCTGCTGGGCTGAGAGGGAAAGTCTCACTGTGACCGTCACTGAACTGCTGTCGTACGACGCGGCGCTCGCTGCGTACGACCCCGTCATGGGCCTGGAGGTCCATGTCGAGCTCGGCACGAAGACCAAGATGTTCTGCGGCTGCTCGACCGAGCTGGGCGCCGAGCCCAACTCGCAGACCTGCCCCACCTGTCTCGGTCTGCCGGGCTCGCTCCCGGTCGTCAACGCGATCGGCGTCGAGTCCGCCGTCAAGATCGGTCTCGCGCTGAACTGCGAGATCGCCGAGTGGTGCCGCTTCGCCCGGAAGAACTACTTCTATCCGGACATGCCGAAGAACTTCCAGACCTCGCAGTACGACGAGCCGATCGCCTTCAACGGCTATCTGGACGTCCAGCTGGAGGACGGGGAGATCTTCCGCGTGGAGATCGAGCGCGCCCACATGGAGGAGGACACCGGCAAGTCGACGCACATCGGCGGCGCGACGGGCCGGATCCACGGCGCCTCGCACTCGCTGCTCGACTACAACCGGGCCGGCATCCCCCTCATCGAGATCGTCACCAAGCCGATCGAGGGCGCCGGCGAGCGTGCCCCCGAGGTCGCCAAGGCGTACGTCGCCGAGCTGCGCGAGCTGATCCGCGCGCTGGACGTCTCCGAGGCGCGGATGGACAAGGGCCAGATGCGCTGCGACGTGAACCTGTCGCTGCGCCCGCACGGCACCAAGACCTTCGGCACCCGCTCGGAGACGAAGAACGTCAACTCGCTCCGTTCGGTGGAGCGCGCGGCGCGCTACGAGATCATGCGCCACGCGGCCGTGCTGACCTCCGGCGGCACGATCGTGCAGGAGACCCGTCACTTCCACGAGGACGACGGCTCCACCACCTCCGGCCGGATCAAGGACAACGCCGAGGACTACCGGTACTTCCCGGAGCCCGACCTCGTCCCCGTCGCCCCGGCCCGTGCGTGGGTCGAGGAGCTGCGTGCCGGACTGCCCGAGCTGCCGCGCGTGCGCCGCAACCGGCTCCGCGAGGAGTGGGGCGTCTCCGAGCACGACATGCAGTCGATCCTCAACGCGGGCGCGGTCGACCTGATCGTCGCGACCACGGACGCGGGCGCTCCGTCGGACCAGGCCCGCAAGTGGTGGATGGGCGAGCTGGCCCGCTCCGCCAACGAGTCGGGCACCGCCCTGGACGAGCTGCCGATCACCCCGGCGCAGGTCGCCCGGGTGACCGAGCTGGTGGCCTCCGGCGACCTCACCGACAAGCTGGCGCGCCAGGTCATCGAGGGCGTGCTGGCCGGCGAGGGCGGTCCGGACGAGGTCGTCGAGAAGCGCGGCCTGAAGGTCGTCTCCGACGAGGGCGCGCTCTCCACGGCGGTCGACGAGGCCATCGCGGCCAACGCGGGCATCGCCGACAAGATCCGCGGCGGCAAGGTGGCCGCGGTCGGCGCCCTGGTCGGCGCGGTCATGAAGGCCACCCGCGGCCAGGCGGACGCGGCGCGCGTGAAGGACCTGATCCTGGAGAAGCTGGGCGTCAGCGAGGGCTGAGCGTCCGGCTTGTGCGCGTGAAGGGCGTCGCCCCGGGTCTCACGATCCGGGGCGACGCCCTCTTCGTAGCATCGTGAGGCAGCCGGACCGGGTCTTCCTCAGCCGGGTGAGGAGCTCGGTGTAGGCGGGCGGATTGGTGGGCGAGGACCGTTCGGCGAGGTCGATCGCCTCGTCGAGGGGCACCAGCGCCTCCGCCCACCGTGTGTCGAGGGCGAGGAAGCGACCCAGGTTGTTGAGGGTCCGGGCCAGGTCGAAGGTGTACGCGGCGGGGGTGCGGGTCACGGCCGTGCGGTACAGCTCGACGGCGCGACGGGTGACGGCGAGCCCCTCGGGGCGTCGCCCGGCCGTCTCCAGGCACATGCCCAGGTTGGAGAGCGCCATCGCGAGGTCGGTCCGGTGGAGGTCCGGATTCCCGGCGTACAGCCGCTCAAGGATGGCGACGGCCTCCCCCACCGGGCCCAGGGCCTCAGCCTGACGCTCCGCCTCCATGAGGAACCTGCTCAGGTTCGTCAGCGACCTCGCCAGGTCGATCTCGTGGGCTGCCAGGTTCGCCGCAGCGAGCCGGCGCCGGATCGCGGTGGACTCGGCGGTGACGTCGACGGCCTCGGCCGTCCGGCCCGCCTCGCCGAGGTCGGCGCCCAGACTCAGGAGGGCGTTGGCGAAGTCCGGTTCGTGCGCGGCCGCGTTGACTTTCGCGAGGCGGCGTAGGAGGGAGGCCGCCTCCTGGGAGAGGACCAGGGCTTCCGCCCTGAGCCCCTGGAGAGCGAGGTGGTTGGCCAGATTGATGAGCGACTTCGCAAGGTCTGGCTCGTGGGCCGCGGGGTCCTGTTCGGCGAGCCGCCGACGGATCGCCACCGTCTCCCGCGCCGTCTCGGCTGCCTCCGGCTGGCGGCCGAGGCCGGAGAGACAGTTACCGAGGCCGTGCAAGGCGTTCGCCAGGAACTCCTCGTGTACGGGATCGAGCGCGGCCATCCTGCGCCAGGCCGCCACCGCCCGCTCGCCCATGGCGAGGGCCTCCTCGAGACGACCCAGCGCGGCGAGCCAGATGGCCACGTTGCCGATGAGCCCGGCATGTATTCCTCCGTACAGCACGGGTTCGGCCGGGGCGAGCCGCGCCATCAGGACTGCGGCCTCCACGGCCACCGCCTGGGCCTCCTCGGGCCGCCCGAGGAGGCCCAGGCAGGTGGAGAGACCGCTCAGGGCGTGGGTCAACGCGAGGATGTCGTCGGTCTCGTCGTACGCGTCGACGGCCCTCCGGGCCGCATCCAGGGCTTCGTCGAGGCGACCGGAGTTCGAGAGCCGGTTGCTCAGCTCGGCGTACGCCACCCCGCGTGCGGCCGGGCCGTCGTCGAGTGTCAACAGATGGTCGGCGAGCCGCTGGGTGAGGACCGCCATTCCCGCGTCGAGGTCGACATGGCGGCGGATGGGGAATCGGCCGACGATGGCGGAGAGCAGCGGCGGCGGTATGTCGTCCAGCGCCGCGAGTCCGCTCAGTGCGGCGCTCCCGCCCGCGAGCGCCAGGCCGGGATCGGCTTCGAGCAGCGGGTACAGAGACCCGGACCCGACGTGCGGCCAGCGCTGCGCGGCGGCGGTGAGGAAGGTCACGGCACGGCCTTGGTGTCGCCCGAGCAGGTCGGCGACGACGGCCCCGGCCCAGGGCGTGGCGGGGTAGTCGGCCCGGTGGCCCGGCAGGGTGAGGGCGAGGAAGTCCTCGGCGAGCCGGTCGGGATAGAGCGGTTCGAGGACGGTGCCGAGGCCGGGTTCGGCGGGCGGGTAGCAGTACGCGTGGTCGTCCAGGACACGGCGGACGTCGGCGTGTTCGAAGCCCAGGTCACGGACGACGGCCGCGCCCGGCGAGGCGTCGACGGCGCCGGTGAGGGTGGCGGCGAAGACGGTCCGGTTCATGGCCTGCGGCGGGGTGGCGTAGGACCCGCCGCGAGCGAAGAGCGTCGCCCAGTGCAGCTGCTCACGGTCCAGGAGGTAGACGGTGAGTCCGGCCATGTCGGTGGGCGGCCGGCGACCGGTCGCGAGCGCGTCGACGGTGACGAGGGCGGCCATGTGGAGGGCGAGCGTCAGCCCGTACGGGGGAGGGTCCGGGCCCTCGCCCCGCGGCCGCACTCCGTACCGTACGGCGAAGCTGTCGTGGGCGGTTCGGTACATCTCGGCGTGGGCCTCGGAGCCGTCGGGCAGCTCGTCGAGGAGAAGACTCGATGTGGAGGCCCGGTGGTTGGCGAGGGAGGCGCGTACGGCGGGCCAGGCGTCGGCCGTACGGGCGAGCAGCAGGATCCTGGTGGGCAGCCCGGGCCGGTGGAGCAGGGCGTTGCTGAACAGCCACGTGAGGTGGGTGAGCGGCCACCGGTCCGCGTAGTCGACGACCAGCAGGACGCCGGGATGCCCGTCGATCGTCAGGTCCTGACTGCCGGGCGGCGGCTGGACCGACCCCGGGCCGTTGGTGGCGGCGACGACCCGCCAGCCCGCCTGCTGGGTCTCGTCGGCGAACCGCGCCGCGAGGCGGGTCTTGCCCTGCCCACCGGGCGCGTGCATCCAGCGGACGGCGAGCCGGGGCGACGTCTGGTCGCGCCACGCGCGCAGATCGGCGAGCTCGGGCTCCCGCCCGGTGAACGGCACCACCTCGAAACGAGAGTTGAGCATCCGGCTCGGTAACTCCCGCAGCCACTCCGGATCGGGCGGCGACGCGGGGCGCCAGTTCTGGAGGAGGTAGACGGGCGACCCGTCGCCGAACACATGGATGTCGGCGCCGATGACGCCGTACGCGTACCCGGCGTAAGCGGTGACGTGCTGCTCGGCGCTCACGCGTCCGGGCGGGGTTCGGGGCCCTGGTGGAAGACGATGTTCCCGTGCTGGACCCCGAAGACACGTCCGTTGCCGTGGGCGGTGTTGTGCTGCACGGAGTGCTGGGCCCCCGGGGTGTCCCGTATCAGCGCGCGCAGCTCGTCGGCGTACTCCGGGTGCTCGGCGAGGAGGGCGCCCAGCCGCAGCGCCCAGGCGGGTACGAGCGCCTGCCGCGCCTCGCCGGCGTTCTCGGCGCCGGCGACGAGGGCGGCGTCCTCCTCGAGCCGCCCCTCGACCTCCGCCCGCCCCCGGAACAGCCGGACGACGCCGTCCCGGGTGACCTGCCAGGCGTCCGTGGCCATCGCGGCGACGACGGCCCCGCCGCCGGCGGCGGCCAGGGCGGTCAGCGACTCCTCTAACACCCGGCCTCCGCGACGAAGGCGGCCCACGCGGCGGGCGACACGGTGAAGACCGGGCTGCCGTCGGCGAGCTTGGAGTCGCGGACGTGGACGGCGGCGGGGTGCGCGGCCACCTCGACGCAGTCGCCGCCCTCGCTGCCGCTGTAGCTCGACTTGCGCCAGTCGTAGGCGACTTCGAGGCAGGCGCCGCCCTCGTCACCGCTGTAGCTGGACTTGAACCACGAAAGTGCGCTTGCGTTCATGTCTCTCCCGCCAGACGTTCCAGCAGGCCCATGGTGTCCTCGGGCGTCAGGGCCTGTGACCGCAGCATTCCATACTTGGCCTGGAGGATGCCGACCTCGTCGGGGTCGTCGATGAGGAAGCTGACCCGCTGCCCCTCGATGTAGGCGACGTGGTCGTGGTCGGGGGTTTCGACGAGCACCATGGGGCCGTCGAGTCCCGCGTGCTTCGTCCGGCTCTTCGGGATGATCTGGAGGGCGAGGAAGGGGAGTTCGGCCATCTCCCGCAGATGGAGGATCTGCCCCCGCAGCACGTCACGGCCGCCGATCGGCCGCTCCAGGATGGACTCGTCGAGGAGGAAGCACATCATCGGCGGCCAGGGCTTCTGTTCGAAGATCCGGTGCCGGTCGATGCGTGCAAGGAGTCGGTCCTCCGCCTCCTGCGCGGTGATCGGGGGATAGAGGCAGTCGAAGACCCCCCGGGCGTACTCCTCGGCCTGGAGCAGGCCCGGCACCACTTGGTTCTGATAGGAGCAGAGGCTCAGTGCCTCCGCCTCCAGTTCGATGAAGTCCTGCGCGAACGCCGGATACCGCTCCCGCTCCGGCACCTTCCGCACCGCCGCCGCCAACGCGCCCCTCGTGTCGAGCAGTTCGTCCAGCTCCGTCGCCAGCTTCAGCCGCAGCGCCCGCCGGCCCTGTTCGATCGAGCCCAGCGTCTCCAGGCCCACGCAGACCTGGGTCGCGAGCTGGGGTTGCGTTATCCCCGCCTGCTGGCGGTAGAGCGCCACGAGGGCGCCGATCACTTCCCATGTGGGCGTCTTTTTCCTGGAGTTCGCTCGCCGTGGCATGTGCGGTGACATCCCCGTACCGTGCGCGCGCGATACCTCTTCGGACCCGTACAAAAGATTTGTACGGGTGGCGGACCTGGGGCGCTTCCTGCCCCACCCGCCACAGTCGTCGCCATGACCGACCGACTGCCCCTGTTCAGGGAGGCGTTCTACCGTCGTGAACGCCGATCCGTCCCCCTCGCCCGCGACTTCACGCGCAAGGCTCTCGCCGACTGGGGCCTGGACGAGTGTGCGGACGACGTACTCCTGTGCGTGAGCGAGCTCGCCACCAACGCCCTGCTCCACGGCGTCCCGCCGGGCCGGGGCTACCGGCTCCATCTCTATCTGGAGCGCCCCGGGCCCCTGCGTGTCGAGGTCCACGACAGCGGCGACGGTGTCCCGGCCGCTCGGGAGCCCTCGTGCGGGGAGTCCGGGCGCGGGCTGTTCCTCGTCGCGGCGCTGGCCGACCGCTGGGGCGTGGGGGAGCGGAACCCCGGCAAGGTCGTCTGGTGCGAGTTCCACCGGGGCGGCGGCCTGGCGGTCACAGGCTCGTGAAGAGGCCGTCGAGCGGGGCCGGTACCTGGCCGGGGCCGAGGGCCTCCACCAGGAGGCGGCCGTAGCGGATCTTGCGGCCCTTCTTCGTGCCGAGGAAGCGCCGCAACTGCCGCTCCCGTGGCCGGCCGTGCTGCGCCGGCTGGCTGAGGAAGGTCTGCCACGGTCTCAGGTCGCCCGCGTCCCGGACGATCTCCTCGACCCTCGCCGTGCCGAGCGCGCGGATGAGCTCGTCCTCCAGGTCCGCCGCGCACACGAAGAAGCCGCCGCTCGGCGCCCCGGCCCGCTTCAGCCCGCGCGCGTAGAAGTCCCGCTCGCCCTCGTCGCACAGTCCCGTCAGGCGCAGGCCGAGCCCGGGCGGTCCGAGGAGGCCGGCGTAGCGGGCCACGTTCATCGCCCCGCCCATCGGCACCACGCACACCCCCTCGGCGGCGAGGTCCCGGCCGCGCCGTTCGGCCAGCGCCTCCACGGCCTCGAAGTCGCTCGCCCCTTCGAGGAGCACCGCCGTCCGCAGCCCCAGCCGCTCCGCCAGCTCGCCCGCCGGCCCGCCGGGCCCGCCGGACGCCCAGTTGCCGACCACGTCCCGGAACGCCCCCATGTCCACCATGGACCGAGTCTGCCCGCCCGCCGACCGGCGCGGTACGGATTTATCGCGCGCTTGGACTCCTGCCATCGAGTGTTGGACGTTCACCACCCGGTCCGCGCCGGGCCTTCCGCGCGTCACCCGGCCTCACTACCGTCCCCGGCGTACCACCCAATGGCTCGAAGGCGAACCATTGGCCGTCGACTGGAGGTCGGTCTTGTCCCCCGAGAAGTCCCGGATGTCCCGCCGCAGGGTCCTCGCGCTGGGCGGAGGCGCGCTCGGCGCCGCCGCCGCGGGCTCGCTGCTCCCGCCCTCGCTCCAGCAGGCGATCGCCGCGGGACCGCCGGCGGGAGGCCTGTCGGCCGTTCGCCACGTGGTGATCCTCATGCAGGAGAACCGTTCCTTCGACCACTACTTCGGTACCCTCCGCGGAGTCCGCGGCTTCGGCGACCGGAACGCGATCGAGCTCCCCTCCGGCACACCCGTCTTCGAGCAGCCGGCCGCGCTCGGCCGGACCGTGCTGCCGTTCCCGGTCCGGGGCGCCGCCGAGACCCAGCAGAAGGACCTCCAGTACATCGGCGACCTCGACCACTCCTGGAGCGGCGGCGCCAAGGCCTGGCGCGACGGCTGGATGGACGGCTGGGTCTCGGCCAAGACCGCCGCGACCATGGCGTACTACGACCGCCAGGACATCCCGCTCCACTACGAGCTCGCCGACACCTTCACGATCTGCGACGCCTACCACTCGTCCACCCACACCTCGACGAGCCCCAACCGCAACCACCTCTGGTCCGGCTGGACCGGCTACGAGGCCGACGGCAGCCGCGCCGTCACCAACGCCGCGTACGCCGAGGGCACCCACCCCGGCTACCCCTGGCCCACCTACGCCGAGCGTCTCGAAGCGGCCGGGCGGAGCTGGAAGACGTACACCGAGTGGGAGAACTTCACCGACAACAACATCGAGTTCTTCACCTCCTTCAAGAAGATCGCCCGCAAGGCCCTCGCCCCCACCGGCGGGCACACCTTCATGGAGTCCCTCTACGCCGCCGTCCGCGACACCGACGACACCGCCGAGCGGGCCCGGCTGCTCGCCGCCCTGGAGGACGGTGTCGCCACCCTCACCGCCGCCGAGCGCTCGCTCTTCGAGCGAGGACTGCGCCGTGTCGAGACCGGGAAGCTCGCCGACGCCTTCCGCGCCGACGTGGCCGCCGGGACGCTGCCCGAGGTCTCGTACCTCGTCCCGTCCGCGATCGACTCCGAGCACCCCGGCTCCTCCTCGCCGATCGCCTCCGCCTCGCTCGTCTACAAGGTGCTCGACGCCCTCGGCTCGCACCCGGACGTCTGGCGGCACACCGTCGTCCTGATCAACTACGACGAGAACGACGGCTTCTTCGACCACGTGCCGCCGCCCGTCCCGCCCGCCGAGAACACCGACGAGCGCTGGAAGGGCCTGCCCACCGGCCTCGGCATCCGCGTACCGCTGCTCGTCGTCTCACCCTGGTCGGTCGGCGGCTACGTCTGCTCCGAGACCTTCGACCACACCTCCGTGATCCGGTTCCTGGAGCGGCTCACCGGCATCCGGGAGCCCAACATCACCCCCTGGCGGCGCGCCGTCACCGGCGACCTGACCTCCGCCTTCGACTTCCGGCGCGCCCACCGGCAGCCCGACGTCGAGGAGCCCGGCCCGATCCCGCCGTTCTCCGGCCGCTGGCGGCCGCAGCCCCCGGCCGTCCAGCGGATGCCGGTCCAGGAGCCGGGCGCCCGCCCGGCCCGCCCGCTGCCGTACCAGCCGGACGCCCAGGCCCGCGTCGACGGCGGAGCGATCACCGTCGACCTCCAGAACACCGGGAAGGCCTCCACGCACTTCGCGCTGTACCCGTACGCCGGTGAGTTCACCGTCCCCCAGCACCGGGACGTAAGGGGCAGGGCCCAGTGGGCGGTACCCCTTACGCGTGATCGTTACCGGTTCACGATCACGGGCCCGAACGGCTTCCGCCGCGAGTTCGAGGGCCCGGCGACGGGCGGTGCCGAACTGGCCTCGCGCATCGACCACCACGACCGTGACCTGCATCTCACCGTCCGTAACACCGGGAACGCGTCGGTCTCCTTCACGGTCCGGCCGGTCGGCTACGTCGACGAGGACGACCTGCGCGACTGGTCCCGTACGGTCACGGTCAAGCCCGGCCGGAGCCGCACCCTCGTGCACTCCGCGGCCGACGCGCACGGCTGGTACGACATCGAGGTGACCGCCCCCGGCGGCTTTCGCCGACGGCTCATGGGGCACATCGAGAACGGGCGGGCGAGCGTCTCCGGCTGAGCCCCGGCCGCGGTGCGCGGGAGGCCGGGACCAAGGGCCCGGCCTGGCCGCGGCGGAAGGCCGGGACCAAGGGACCGACCTTCCGTGCACCGCTGTGAGTAACGACACGAAACGGGCAAAGGATCTCTTAAGGCTGCAAGAGTGGCCTCACGTAGGTCATGCGTTCTTTGCGGGCTTCCCCGGTAAAGATCCACGAACCACCCACCAGGGAGCCCGTCCTTTGGCAGCCATCGCACGGTGGTGCATCAAGCACCGCCTCGTAGCCGTTCTGCTCTGGCTCGTCGCCCTCGGCGGCTCCGTCGCCGGAGCGTCGGTCGCGGGCTCCGCGTACTCCAACGACTACGAGGCCCCCGGCACCGAGTCCGGCCGTGCGACCGCCCTTCTGGAGAAGGGCTTCCCGGGCTCCGGCGGTGACGGCAACACCATCGTCTGGCACACCGACCGGGGCAGCGTCCGCGCCACCGGCGTCGAGCAGCGCATGACCGAGATGCTCGACGAGGTCGCCGGCCTGCCCGGCATCGCGTCCGTGACCTCGCCGTACGAGGACAGCGCCGCCGCCCAGGCACAGATCAGCGCGGACGGGCACACCGCCTACGCCTCCGTGGTCTTCCACGAGCAGGCCGACGACATCCCGGAGTCCCAGGCCCAGGCCCTGGTCGACACGGCCCGCGGAGCCGGCGGCGACCAGGTGCAGGTCGAGCTCGGCGGCAGCGCCGTCGCCCTCACCGAGGCCTCCGGCGGCCATGTCGCCGAGGCCGTCGGCGTCGTCGTCGCGGCCGTGGTCCTCTTCCTCGCGTTCGGCTCGCTCGCCGCCTCCGCGCTCCCCATCGCCACCGCGCTCGTCAGCGTCGGCATCGCGTACTCCGGGATCGTGCTCCTCGGCCACGTCATGACGGTCGCCGACTTCGCGCCCATGCTGGGCATGCTCATCGGCCTCGGCGTCGGCATCGACTACGCGCTCTTCATCGTCACCCGCCACCGCAAGGGCCTCACACGCGGGCTCTCGGTCGCCGAATCCGCGGAGATCGCCGTCGCGACCACGGGCCGTGCCGTCGTCTTCGCCGGCGCGACCGTCTGCATCGCGCTCCTCGGCATGCTCATCCTGCGGCTCAGCTTCCTCAACGGCGTCGCCATCGCCGCCTCGCTCACCGTGGTCCTCACGGTCGCCGCCTCCGTCACCCTGCTGCCCGCGCTGCTCTCCCTCATCGGGGCGCGGGCGCTGTCGCGCCGCGAGCGACGGCACCTCGCCGAGCACGGACCGCAGCCCGAGCTGCCGACCGGCTTCGCGGCCCGCTGGTCCGCCTTCGTCGAGCGCCACCCCAAGCTGCTCGGCGCCGTCGCCGCCGTCGTCATGCTGGTCCTGGCGCTGCCGACCCTCTCGCTCCACCTCGGCACCTCCGACCAGGGCAACGGCCCCGCCACGTCGACGACCCGGCAGGCGTACGACCTGCTCGCCGAAGGCTTCGGGCCCGGTGTCAACGGGCCGCTCACCCTCGTCGCCGAGATCGACGGCGCCGACGACCGCGTCGCGATCGGCGAGCTGCCGTCCGAGCTGGCGCACACCCGCGGTGTCGAGGCCGTCTCCCCGGTCACGTACAACAGCGCGGGGGACACCGCCGTCCTCACCGTCGTACCGGACTCCTCGCCGCAGTCGAAGGCGACGAGCGAGCTCGTGGACCGGCTGCGCGCGGACGTGCTGCCCGCGGCCGAACAGGGCACCTCGCTCGATGTGCACGTCGGTGGCGTCACCGCCTCGTACGACGACTTCGCCGAGATCATCGTCGGCAAGCTGCCGCTCTTCGTGGGCGTCGTGATCGCCCTCGGCTGTCTGCTGCTCCTGGTCGCCTTCCGGTCCCTCGGCATCCCGCTGAAGGCCGCGCTCATGAACATCGCCGCCGTCGCCTCGGCCTTCGGGATCGTCGTCGCGGTCTTCCAGTGGGGCTGGGGCAGCGAGCTGCTCGGGCTCGGCAGCGCGGGCCCGATCGAACCCTTCCTGCCGGTCATCATGGTGTCGGTGCTCTTCGGGCTCTCCATGGACTACCAGGTCTTCCTGGTCAGCCGGATGTACGAGGAGTGGCTGGAGACCGGCGACAACCGTCGCGCGGTCCGGGTCGGCCTCGCCGAGACCAGCCGTGTGATCAACTCCGCGGCGGTCATCATGATCTCCGTCTTCCTCGCCTTCGTGCTCTCCGGCGACCGGGTCGTCGCGATGTTCGGCATCGCGCTGGCGGCGGCCGTCGCCCTGGACGCCTTCGTCCTGCGGACCCTGCTCGTACCGGCCCTCATGCACATGCTCGGCGGGGCGAACTGGTGGCTGCCCAGGTGGCTCGACCGCCGCATGCCCCGGATCAGCATCGAACCGCCGGAGTCCCGCGCCGCCGCCGACGCCCGTGCGATGATCCCCGTGCAGCGCGTGACGGTGACGAAGGCGGAGGACAACGACGGTGTTCGCGATATCACTGGGTGACGACGGCGCCGAACTGAGGCCGCTGGAGCCCTCGTACGCCGAGGAGTTCCTCACCCACATGAACCGCGGCCGGGAGTACGTCGGCCAACACATCGCCCTCGCCGACGTGGTCTCCGACCCCGCCTCGGCCCGCTCCTTCCTCCAGGCGTACGCCGAGAAGGCAGCGAACGACGCTGGCCGGATCTACGGCATCTGGACCGAGGGCACCCTCGTCGGCGGCGTGCTCTTCCGCGCCATGGACGTGAGCCTGGGGACGGCCGAGGCCGGCTGCTGGCTGGAGCCCTCCGCGGTCGGCAAGGGCCTGGTCACCCGGGCCGCGCGGACGATCATCGACTGGGCGATCACGGAACGCTCCATCCACCGCGTCGAGTGGCTGGTGTCCTCGAAGAACGAGGCCAGCATCGCCGTGGCCCGGCGCCTCGGCATGACCAAGGACGGCGTGCTCCGGGAGAGTTACCCGTACCGCGGCGAGCGCCTCGACATGGAGGTCTGGTCGGTGCTCGCGCCGGAGTGGAAGGCGCTCAGGGCCGCGCGGGCGTCTTAAGACACTTCTCATGAGCGGCACCTAGCGTGCGGTTCATGACTATCAAGACTGACGAGACGAACGCGTCCGAAGAGACGGCGGACGGGGTGAAGACGGCGAAGGTGTCCGGCGGCACGGCCGACGCCGTCGAGCCCGCCGATGCCGTCGAGCCCGCCGACGCCGTCGAGCCCGCCGACGAGCGGGATGACCTGGACGAGGAGCCGGACGACGACCTGACCGACGCCGAGACCGGCGCGGCTCCCGCGGCCGGCGACGGAGTGGGCGCGGGCGCCGCGGCCGTCGTCTCCGCCGCCCTCGGCGTCGCCGCCCTGACCGGGACCTGGGTCGGGAAGGTCGCCAGCGAGCGCGAGACACTCGTCGGTCAGATCAAGGCCCAGAGCGGCACCGCCGCCCAGCAGATCTCCGAGATCTACGGCGACGCCTGGCACACCACCGCGCTCGTCAACGGCGTCTTCGCGTTCCTCGCCCTGATCACCGCCGTGATCGTCCTCACCCGCCCGCGGCCGCCCGTCTGGGTGCGCGCCGTGGCCGTCGCCGGAGCCGTCCTGGGCGGGATCGGCATGTTCCTCTCGGCAGGCATGTACTTCGACCTCTTCCTGAGTCTCCCGGCCGCCCCCTAAGGCCCCCCGGGGTCCGCCTAAGGCCCTCCGTACGCCGAACATGCGGCACTCTCCCGATGTGGCAGCACCCCCTGGGCGACGAGAGTCGAGGCATCGCAACGAGCGATTCCGACACCAGGGAGAACGAGATGTTCGCGTACGAACTGCACCGCATGCACCACTCCGAGCTCCTCCGTGAGGCCGCCGCCCGGCGCCTGGTCCGTCAGGCCGTCAGGACGCGGCGGGCCGCGAAGGCCGACCGGTCCGGCGGCCAGGACACAGAGGGGCAGGTGGGAACCAGACATCGCTTCGTCCGGGCCGCGTGAGCCCTTCATGCCCCGGACTCCGCACCTCTGTGCGATGCTCGGCGCCGTGGAGACCAGGTCAGTCAGCCCCGTGTTCGTCGGCCGGGCCGGTGAGATCACCGCCCTCACCGAGGCCCTCGCCCGCGCCGGCGAGGGGGAGCCCCAGGCCCTGCTCGTCGGCGGTGAGGCAGGCGTCGGCAAGACGCGGCTCATCGAGGAGTTCGTCGCCGCGGCCTGCGAGCGCGGCGCGTACGTCGCCGTCGGGGGCTGTGTCGAGATCGGCGCGGACGGGCTCCCGTTCGCGCCGTTCTCCACGGCCCTGCGCGCCCTGAGCCGCCGGCTCCCGGACGAACTGGCCGCCGCCGCGGCCGGCCAGGAGGGCGAACTCGCCCGGCTCCTCCCCGAACTCGGCGACGTCGGCAGCCACGAGCCCTCCCACGAGGACTCCACCGCCCGCCTCTTCGAACTGACCGTACGGCTCCTGGAACGCCTCGCCGCCGACCGGACGATCGTGCTCGTCCTGGAGGACCTGCACTGGGCCGACGCCTCCACCCGGCACCTCCTCGCCTACCTCTTCCGGACCCTGCGCCGGGGCCGGATCGTCGTCGTCGCCACCTACCGCTCCGACGACATCCACCGCCGCCACCCCATGCGCCCCCTCCTGGCCGAACTGGACCGGCTCCGGACCATCCGCCGCATCGAACTCGCCCGGTTCACCCGCGCCGAGGTGCGCCGCCAGCTCACCGGTATCCTCGCCGCCGAACCCGACGCCGCCCTCGTCGACGGCGTCTTCGAACGCTCCGACGGCAACGCCTTCTTCGTCGAGGAGCTCGTCGTCTCCCACGAGGCCGGCTGTGCCACCGGCTCCCTCAGCGACTCCCTGCGCGACCTGCTGCTCGTACGGGTCGAGGCGCTCCCCGAGGACGCCCAGCGCGTCGCCCGGATCGTCGCCGAGGGCGGCTCCACCGTCGAGTATCCGCTGCTCGCCGCCGTCGCCCGGCTCTCCGAGGACGACCTCTTCGAAGCGCTCCGGGCCGCCGTCGGCGCCAACATCCTGCTCGCCGCCCCCGACGGCGACGGCTACCGCTTCCGGCACTCCCTGGTCCGCGAGGCCGTCAGCGACGACCTGCTGCCCGGCGAGCGCTCCCGCCTCAACCGCCGCTACGCCGAGGCCCTGGAGGCCGATCCCTCCCTCGTCCGCGCCGACGAGCGAACGACCCGCACCGCCACCTACTGGTACCACGCCCACGACCCCGCCAAAGCGCTGCCGGCCGTGCTCCGCGCCTCCGTCGAGACCCGCAAGCGCTACGCGCACGCCGAACAACTCCGGCTCCTCGAACGGGCCATGGAGCTCTGGGACGAGGCCCCCGAGCAGGTGCGGCGCTCGCTGCGGCCGATGGACTACGCCGAGGCGTACCCGCCGTGCGGCTGCGACCCCGAGACCACGCCCCTGCGCTATCTCGACCTCCTCGCCGAGGCCGCGTACGCCGCCCGGCTCTGCGGGGAGCGCGAACGCGCTCTGAAGATAGGCAAGATGGCGCTGCGGCTCCTCGAAGGGGACGAGGCCGAGGAGCGCGACCCGCTGCGGTCCGCCTGGTTCTGGACCGAACGCTCCCGCCTCGTCTCCGGACTCGGCCGCTCCGACGGCTGGGCCGAGATCGCCACCGCCCAGGAGCTCGTCAAGGGCCTGCCCCCGTCCGGCGTGCACGCCCGCGTCCTCGTCGTGGCCGCCGGCTGGGGCATGCTCCACAAGCCCGGCCCCGAGAGCCTCGCCGCCGCCGAACGGGCCGTCGAATACGCCCGTCTCGTCAAGAACGAGTCCATCGAACTCGCCGCCCGCCTCAACCTCGGCACCCTGCAGGTCGGTGCGGGCGACCGCGAGACCGGACTCGCCACCATGTACGAGGTCCGCGACCGCACCCGCGCCCTCGGCCTCCACCACGAGTCCTCCCGCGCCCACATCAACCTCTCCCACTCCCTGGAGAACCTCGGCCGCTCCCGGGAGGCCGTCGCCGTCGCCGAGGACGGCATCCGGCTCGCCCGCGACCACGGACTCCTCGACAGCCAGGGCTGGATCCGCGCCAACCTGGCGGATTCGCAGTTCTCGCTCGGGCTCTGGTGCGAGGCACAGCGCAACTGCGAGTGGCTGGAGCAGGCCGGAACCCGGTCCAAGCCGCGCGGCTCCGCCGCGCTACGGCTGGCCCAACTGGCCGTCGCCCGGGGCGAACCGGCCACCGCCGCCACCCAGCTCGCCGCCGCCCGCGAGCACTTCGGCGAGGCCGACCCGATGCCGCAGTACACCATCCCCCTGCGCATGGTCGAGCTGATCCTCGCCGCCGCCTGCGGACGGATCCAGGACGTACGGACCGTGCTCGGCGCCGCCGTGGAGTCCGGCTTCCCACCCGGCACCCACCGCGAAGCCTGGCCGCTGCTCCTCGCCGCCGCCACCGCCGAGGCGGACGCCCTCGGCCTGCCCGCCGCCGAGGAGGGCCGGGCCGAGACACTCGCCCTGCTCCGCCGCTGCGCCCGGACCATGGCGACCCCGGCACCCGTCTGGGAGGCGTACGCCCTGCACACCTCGGCCGAGCTCGAACGCGCCGAGGGCCGCCACCCCGTCGACCGCTGGACGGAGACCGTCGCCGCCCACGAGCCGCTGGAGCGGCCCTACCCGCTGGCCCTCGTCCGGCACCGCCTCGCCGACGCCCTCCTCGCCGAGGGCGGCCGGCGTGACGAGGCCGCCGCGCTGCTCCGCGAGGCCCACGCCACGGCCGTCCGCCTCCGCGCGCACCCGCTCCGCGAGGACGTCGAACTCCTGGCCGCCCGCGCCCGCCTCCCGCTGACCGCTCCGGACCGCGCCCCGGACCCGGACCCGGGTGACGACGCCTTCGGCCTGACCCCCCGCGAACAGGACGTCCTGCGCCTGGTCGCGGCGGGCCGCACCAACCGCCAGATCGCCGAGGAGCTCTTCATCTCCCCGAAGACGGCGAGCGTCCACGTCTCGAACATCCTCGCCAAGCTGGGCGTCTCGGGCCGCGGCGAAGCCGCCGCCCTGACCCACCGCCTCCGCCTCCTGGAGCCGGCTCCCTAATCAGCCCGGCCCCCGTCCTCGCCGTCCTCGCCGCCTCCGCGGCCGTCCTCGTCGTCGCGGGCCGGCGGAGCCGGCACGCGTATCGTCACCGCGCCCGAGCCGAGGTCTATCGGCCCCCGCCCGGGGTCCCCGTCACCCAGGTCCTCCCGGGTCAGCTCCAGCCGCTGCCGCTCGTCGTCGGTGTGCTTGCGGCCCGGTGCGAACAGCTCTTCCATCAGGTTGAACATCGCGCCCCTATCCGACCTCCAGGCGGAGGATCTTGTCGTCACCGGGACCCGGCGTGCCCCGGGTGTCCGTCTCGCTCGTGGTCAGCCAGAGCCGGCCGTCACCCGCCGCCAGGACCGTGCGCAGACGGCCGTACTCCTCCACGAGGAACGCCTCGGGCTCTCCCGAGCGTTCCGCTCCGGAGACCGGGATCCGCCACAGCCGCTCGCCTCTCAGGCCCGCCATCCAGATCGCGCCGTCGGCGTACGCGATCCCGCTCGGCGAGGCCTCGTCCGTCCTCCACTCGGCCACCGGGTCCACGAGGCCGGAGACGTTCGCCGTGCCCTCCGCCTTCGGCCAGCCGTAGTTCTTCCCCGCCCGGATCAGATTCAGCTCGTCCCAGGTGTTCTGGCCGAACTCGGCCGCCCACAGCCGACCGTCCGGGTCCCAGGCCAGACCCTGCACATTGCGGTGACCGTACGAATAGACCACCGAGCCGGGGAACGGATTGCCCGGCGCCGGCTTCCCCTCCGGTGTCATCCGGAGGATCTTGCCGCCCAGCGACTCCACGTCCTGAGCGAGCCCCGTCTCGCCCCGCTCGCCCGTCCCCGCGTACAGCATCCCGTCCGGGCCGAACGCGATCCGCCCGCCGTTGTGCACATTCCCCTTCGGGATGCCCGAGAGCACCACCTCGGGCGCTCCCAGCCGGTCCATCGCCCCGCCGCCGTACGGCATGCGGACGATGCGGTTGTCCGTCTCCCCGGTGAAGTACGCGTACACCCAGCCGTCCCGCACGGCCAGGCCGAGCAGCCCGCCCTCACCGCCGGGAGCCACTCCCGGCACCTCTCCGGCCCGCGTCTTTCTCCCGGACTCCGCATCGACCCGGGTGACCGTGCGCTCGTCGCGCGAGGCGACGAGGAGATCACCGTCCGGCAGTGCGGCGACACCCCACGGCGACTCCAGATCCTCGGTCAGCGTCCCGGCCACGCGCACGGAGCCGGGGGAGCTCCCCGTCCCCGATTCCGTGGCGGACACGGACACGGACGGGGATCCGGAAGGCGACCCGGCCCCCTCCCCGCCCTCGCCCGACGCACACCCCGACAGCAGCCCCAGCACGGCGGCGGCCCCGACAGCTCCCACAAAAGCTCGGCCCACGGTCCCGATCCCTTCAAGCGGCGATCACTATCCTTGATACACCGCTCGGCCCGATCAGGTTCCCGCTCTCAGTCCCACGATCCCCGCGGCCCCGGCAGACGCGCGATCTCCGCGAGATCCCCGGCCGTGAGCAGCAGCTCCGCCGCCCCCGCGTTCTCCACCGCCCAGCACTCCCGCTTCGCCCCCGGGATCGGCACCACGTGCGGCCCCTGGGCCAGCGCCCACGCCAGCGCCACCTGCGCCGGAGTGACGCCCTCCCCGTGGCGCGCCGCCACCCGCCGCAATCCCGCCACCAGCGGCTGGTTCGCCGCCATCATCTCCGCGGTGAACCGGGGATGCCGGGCCCGCGGGTCGTCCGGCTCGAACCCGCCGCCCGGCGTCAGCGTCCCGGTCAGGAACCCGTTCCCCAGCGGCATCGCGGCCAGGAACCCCACACCCCGCGCCTCGCACCACGGCAGCAGCCGCTCCAGCGCCTCCGGGGACCACACCGACAGCTCGGCCTCCACCGCGCTCACCGGGAAGACCTGCTGGACCCGCTCCAACTGCCGGATCGTTCCCTCGTGCAGGTGTGCCCCGCCGCGCCGCGCCGCCCGCGCCCCGACCGCGCAGAACCCGAGCGCCCGCACCTTGCCCGCCGACACCAGCTCGGCCATCGCGCCCCAGGTCTCCTCGACCGGCACCTCCGGGTCCGCCCGGTGCAGCTGGTAGAGGTCGATCACATCCGTCTGCAGCCGTCGCAGCGAGGCGTCGCAGGCCCGCCGTACATATCCGGGCCGGCCGTTGGCCACGACGTGCTGATCGCCCACGAGCAGACCGCACTTGGTCGACACGAACGCCTCGGCCCGGCGTTCCTTCAACGCCCGCCCCACCAGCAGCTCGTTGGTGAAGGGCCCGTACATGTCGGCGGTGTCGAGCAGGCTCACCCCGGCGTCCAGGGCCGCGTGCACCGTACGCAGCGAGCGGTCGCCGCGCTGTTGCGACGCGCTGTAGGCCCAGTTCATCGGCATGCAGCCCAGGCCGACCGCGCCCACGTCGAGCGCCGCCGCCCCGATAGTCCTGCGCTCCACCTGCCGGTACCCCTCCCTGTGCCGTCCCCCAAAGTAACCAATGGCGGCCGGGATTCTTCGCATAGCCTCCCGGTCATGACACTCCATGACACGACCGCTGACGTGTGGCTTCCGATTCCCGCGGACGAGATCGCGGGGCTTCCCGAACCGGGCGCGTCGGGGCTGAACTACCGTCTGTGGGACGGCGGCCCCGACTTCCCCGCCGATCCGGCGCGCTGCGCGTTCTACGTGGTCCCGTACATGAAGGGCTCGGAGATCGCCGTCCGGCCACTGGCCGGGATGACCTCCGTCCGCGCCGTGCAGACGCTCTCGGCGGGTACGGACCACGTCACGCCCGGCCTCGGATCCCTGCCGCCCGGGGTCGAACTGTGCAACGCCAGGGGCGTGCACGAGGCGAGCACCGCCGAGCTCACGCTCGCCCTGATCCTCGCCTCGCTGCGCGGAATCCCGGGCTTCGTCCGCGGCCAGGACAGGGAGGAGTGGCGGGCCGGCTTCTATCCGGCCCTCGCCGACAAGTCCGTGCTCATCGTGGGGTACGGATCGATCGGCGCCGCCATCGAGGACCGGCTCGCGCCCTTCGAGTGCGCGCGGGTGGTGCGCGTCGCGCGCTCCGCCCGCACCACCGAGCGCGGTCCCGTGCAGCCCCTCACGGAGCTTCCCGCCCTTCTGCCGCAGGCGGACGTGGTCGTTCTCTCGACTCCGCTCACGCCCGCGACCAGGCACCTCGCCGACGCGGGGTTCCTCGCACGGATGAAGGACGGCGCCCTTCTGGTGAACGTGGCCCGCGGCCCGGTGGTGGACACCGCGGCGCTGCTCAAGGAGGTCGAGAGCGGCCGGATCACGGCGGCGCTGGACGTCACCGATCCCGAACCGCTGCCGCCGGGCCACCCGTTGTGGCACGCTCCCGGTGTTCTGGTGAGTCCCCATGTCGGCGGTTCCACTTCCGCGTTCATGCCCCGGGCCAAGCGGCTGATCGCCGCCCAGCTGACCCGGTTCGCGGCGGGGGAGCCGCTGGCGAACGTGGTCCTGACCACCTGAGCCGCGAGGTCGTGCAGCGCGCCCCCTCAATGCGCCTGCCGCGAGCCCCCGGGCCGTCACGGAGAGTACAGCAGCCCTGTCCCTGAGTGACGGTCCTGGTGTATCGTCCCGGAGCGGGGGGCTGCGTCGAGTACGAGCTGACGCCGGGGAGCGAAGTGACGGGACATCAGATTCCGAGGGGGGCGACGGGTGATGTACGGCCGATGGACCGACGATCCGACGCGACGGGACCGCCGTCGACGACCCTCGCGTGCGACGAAGCCGGGCCGCCCACCCAGGGCGCCCGCCTCCGCACGCAGGCCGGCGCCGCCGGCCTCCCCGCCCAGTCCGACCGGCGCACCGCCGACCCGGACACCGCCCAGGACCCGGGCGCCCAGGGATCCGGTGTCCAGGGATCCGGTGTCCAGGACCTGGACGTCCAGGGGCCTGGTGTCCGGGACCCAGGTGTCCGGGGTCCGGGCGTCCAGGGATCCGGCGCCCAGGGATCCGGTGTTCAGGACCCGGGCGCCCAGGACCATGGCGTCCCGGATGCGGGCGTCCCTGGACCAGGCCTCCAAGGCCGCCGTGCGGACACCGCGGACCCGGACACCGCGTCACGTCCAGCCCTCCCAGGCCCGGCCGCGGACCCCGCACGCCCCGGCACCGGGCGCCTTACCGCACCCCCGTGTTCCGGCACCCACGACGCCCCGGCGGTCTCGATGAGCGCCCCCGGCGCGCTCGTCGAGCGCGGCCGCGCCGCGGCCGCCGCGCCGGCCCCGGGGGCAGGGCAGGACCGGCCCGGCCGTCCGGCGCGCGCCGGATCCTCCGTGGCCCTCACCCAGATCGTCCTCGGGCTGATCTGCGCGGGATACGCGACCGGCGCCGCCCTCGGCTGGGGCTCCGAGAAACTGGCCCTCGTCATGGGTGACTTCGGCCTCAGCGCCGCCGCCCTCGCCGCCGCCGTCTCCTGCTTCCTCTACGCCCGCGTCCACGAGAACCGCTTCCGCCCCGCCTGGCTGCTCTTCGCCTTCTCCTCCGTGATGGCCGCCGCGGGGAACGCCGTCTGGGGGTGGTACGAGGTCGTGCTCCAGGTGGAGGTGCCCAGCCCCTCCGTCGCCGACGTCTTCTTCCTGCTCTTCGCCCCGCCCGCGATCGTCGGGCTGCTCGTGCTCGCCAAGAAGCCCGTCACCCGGGCCGGCTGGGTCTGCCTGTCCCTCGACGCCTGGCTGATCGGCGGCTCGCTGCTCACCCTCTCCTGGAGCCTCGCCCTCGCGCACACCGCGCACTTCCAGGGCGAGAGCGTCGCCCGCGCCGCGCTCACCCTGGCGTACCCCCTGCTGGACATCGTCCTCGTCAGCATGGTCCTCGCCCTGCACTTCCGGCGCTCGCAGGTGAACCGCTCGGCGACCAACACCGCCATCGCCGCCCTCGCCCTCACCGTGCTGTGCGACGCGCTGTTCACCTCCCCGCTGCTCCGCGAGAACTACACCTCCGGCCAGCTCCTCGACGCCGGCTGGTTCGCCGGCTCGCTGCTCCTGGCGTACGCCCCCTGGGGAGTGCGCCGGAGTACCGAGGGGGTGCCCGCCCCGCGCGCCCAGCGCCACCACAGCCGCCCCGTCGCGGGCTCGCTGGCCGCCCTCACCCCGTATCTCGCCGCGGCGGTCTGCACGCTCGGCATCCTGTACAACGTCGTCGAGGGACGCAGAGTGGACCGCGTGGTCGTCCTCACCGGCTGTACGGTCGTGCTCGCCCTGGTCGTACGCCAGGGCATCATGCTCCTCGACAACATCGCCCTCACCCACGAACTGGCCCAGAAGGAGAACCACTTCAGGTCCCTGGTGCAGGGCTCCAGCGACGTCATCATGATCGCCGCGCCCACCGGCATACTCCGCTACGTCAGCCCCGCCGCCTCCGGGGTCTACGGACGGGAGGCCGAGGAGCTGATCGGCTCCGAACTGGCCTCGCTCATCCATCCCGAAGACCTCGGCGGGGTCGTGCACGAGGTCCGCCGCTTCCTTGCCGCCCCTCCCTCGGAGGAGCCGACCACGCGGATCGAGTGCCGCTTCCGCTCCGGCCGCGGCGACTGGCTCAACGTCGAGTCCACCGTCAACCGCCACCAGGGCGGGCTGATCTTCAACAGCCGGGACGTCACCGAACGGGTACGCCTCCAGGCCCAGTTGCAGCACAACGCCGAGCACGACCCGCTCACCGACCTGCCCAACCGGGCGCTGTTCACCCGGCGCGTGCGCAAGGCGCTCGCCGGCCGGCGCTCCTCCGACCCCGGCACCGCCGTGCTCTTCATCGACCTCGACGGTTTCAAGGGCGTCAACGACCGGCTCGGCCACCAGGCGGGCGACGAGCTGCTCGTCCAGGCCGCGCGCCGCCTCCAGGACTCCGTACGGGCCGGGGACACCGCCGCCCGGCTCGGCGGCGACGAGTTCGCCGCACTCATCCTCGGCGACGGCACACGGGACCGCGCCGCCCGCGAGTACCAGGTCCACGAGATCGCCGACCGGCTGCGTCTCACGCTCTCCCAGCCGTACCGCGTCGAGGGCGGGACCGAGGTGCGGGTCGCCGCCTCCATCGGCGTCGCCTTCGCCGAGCCCGGCATCGGCGCCGGGGAGCTGCTGCGCAACGCCGACCTGGCCATGTACCGGGCCAAGGCCGCCGGCAAGGACCGCGTCGAGCTGTACGCGCCGCAGATGCAGGCCGAGATCGTCCGCAGGGCCGAACTGGCCACCCGGCTGCGCACCGCCCTGGACGACGGCGAGTTCGCCCTGCTCCACCAGCCGGTGGTGGACCTCGCCACCGGCCGGATCACCGCCGTCGCCGCCCAGGCCCGCTGGCGCTCCGCCCAGGGCATCCTCTTCACCCCCGCCGAGTTCCTGCGGGTCGCCGAGGACGGCGAGCGCGTCGCCGAACTCGGCCGCTGGCTTCTTGAGCAGGCCGTCGAGCAGGCCGCCGAGCGGGCCGGAATCGGCCACCGGGCCCCGGTCTCCGTCCGGCTCTCCGCCCGTCGGCTGCTCGACCGCTCGCTGCCGCTCGGCTCCGTCGAGGCGCTGCTGACCCGCTACGAGCTCCCCTCGGGCTCCCTGATGATCGAGCTGGCCGACAGCGACCCCCGGGTCTCCTTCGACGACCTGGAGCACCGCCTGGTCGCCCTGCGCCGGCTCGGCGTACGGATCGCGCTCGACGGCTTCGGCAGCGGCTACGCGGCGATCAACGCGCTGCGCCGCCTCCCCGTCGACGTACTGAAACTGGACAGAGGGCTCGTCGAGGGCGTGGTCGAGTCCGCCCGGCTCCGCAAGATCACCAGCGGGCTGCTCCGGATCGCCTCCGACCTGGGGTTGCAGTCCGTCGCCGACGGCGTGGACGTCCCGGAGCAGGTGCTCGCCCTGCGCGCCATGGGCTGCACCCACGGCCAGGGCATGGCGTTCTCGGGCCCCCTCGACGAGTACCGGCTGCGCCGTGCGCTGGTCAGGGGCGAGTACCCCGTCCCTGGTGGAGCGGCCGTCACGGTCGGAAACCATCCCCCGTTCCGCTCAAATAATGAGACGCCTGTCCCACCCACTTGACACTGACAGTGCGTCGGGGGGAGGGTCAGTGCCATGCGCACCCGAATTCTCGTACTTGGAAAGCGCGTCGGCTGAAGCAGGGCCATGACGGCCCGGCTTGAAACGCTACCGACGCGCTCCCCTCGCTTGCCTCCCGGCACGAGGGGTTTTTTGTTGCACCGGCTCCTCCCAAACCCTCGCAAAAACCCTCTGCTTCGAGAAGAGAATGCTGATGACCGAGCAGGCCACCGGGCACCATCCGCAGCCGCGGGCCCGTAGCGGCGGACAGACCGCCACCACCGTCGAGCACGTCACGGGTGCGCAGTCCCTCATCCGTTCTCTCGAGGAAGTGGGGGCCGACACCGTCTTCGGTATTCCGGGCGGCGCCATCCTCCCCGCGTACGACCCGATGATGGACTCCCAGAAGGTCCGCCACATCCTGGTCCGCCACGAGCAGGGCGCCGGTCACGCCGCCACCGGCTACGCCCAGGCGACCGGCAAGGTCGGCGTCTGCATGGCGACCTCCGGTCCCGGCGCCACCAACCTGGTCACCCCGATCGCAGACGCCCACATGGACTCCGTCCCGCTGGTCGCGATCACCGGCCAGGTCGCCTCCAAGGCCATCGGCACGGACGCCTTCCAGGAGGCGGACATCTGCGGCATCACGATGCCGATCACCAAGCACAACTTCCTGGTCACCAAGGCCGAGGACATCCCGAGGACGATCGCCGAGGCCTTCCACATCGCCTCCACCGGCCGTCCCGGCCCGGTCCTGGTCGACATCGCCAAGGACGCCCTGCAGGCGAAGACCACCTTCAGCTGGCCGCCGCAGACCGACCTGCCCGGCTACCGCCCGGTGACCAAGCCGCACGCCAAGCAGATCCGCGAGGCCGCCAAGCTCATCACCGCCGCCAGGCGCCCCGTCCTGTACGTCGGCGGCGGCGTCCTGAAGGCCGGCGCCACCGCCGAGCTGAAGGTTCTCGCCGAGCTCACCGGAGCCCCCGTCACCACCACCCTGATGGCGCTGGGCGCGTTCCCCGACAGCCACCCGCTGCACGTGGGAATGCCGGGCATGCACGGTGCGGTCACCGCCGTCACCGCGCTGCAGAAGGCCGACCTGATCGTCGCCCTCGGAGCCCGTTTCGACGACCGCGTCACCGGCAAGCTGGACAGCTTCGCGCCCTTCGCCAAGATCGTCCACGCCGACATCGACCCGGCCGAGATCGGCAAGAACCGCGCCGCCGACGTCCCGATCGTCGGTGACGCCCGCGAGGTCATCGCCGACCTGGTCCAGGCCGTCCAGGCCGAGCACAGCGAGGGCAACCAGGGCGACTACACCGCCTGGTGGAGCGACCTGAACCGCTGGCGCGAGACCTACCCGCTCGGCTACGACCTGCCGGAGGACGGCAGCCTCTCCCCGCAGCAGGTCATCCAGCGCATCGGCCAGCTCGCCCCCGCGGACACCATCTACGCGGCCGGCGTCGGCCAGCACCAGATGTGGGCGGCGCACTTCATCGACTACGAGAAGCCGGCCACCTGGCTGAACTCCGGCGGCGCCGGAACGATGGGCTACGCGGTCCCCGCCGCCATGGGAGCCAAGGCCGGCATGCCGGACCGCCCGGTCTGGGCGATCGACGGCGACGGCTGCTTCCAGATGACCAACCAGGAACTCGTCACCTGCGCGCTCAACAACATCCCGATCAAGGTCGCCATCATCAACAACGGCGCCCTCGGGATGGTCCGCCAGTGGCAGACCCTCTTCTACAACCAGCGCTACTCGAGCACGGTCCTGCACGCCGACGAGACGGGCCACCAGGCCGCCGGCTCCCAGGTCGGCGCGAGCACCGCGCCCCGCAAGGGCACCCGCGTCCCGGACTTCGTCAAGCTGTCCGAGGCCATGGGCTGTGTCGCCCTGCGCTGCGAGGACCCGGCCGACCTGGACAAGGTCATCGAAGAGGCCAACGCCATCAACGACCGTCCGGTCGTGATCGACTTCATCGTCCACGAGGACGCCCAGGTCTGGCCCATGGTCGCCGCCGGCACCTCCAACGACGAGGTCATGGCCGCCCGGGGCGTCCGCCCCGACTTCGGCGACAACGAAGACGACTGAGACCGAGAGCCGTAGGAAGAGGTACGACGCACATGACTAGGCACACGCTCTCCGTCCTGGTGGAGAACACCCCCGGCATCCTCGCCCGGATCGCCGCGCTGTTCTCCCGCCGCGGCTTCAACATCGACTCGCTCGCCGTCGGTGTCACCGAACACCCCGACATCTCCCGCATCACCATCGTGGTCAATGTCGAGGACCTGCCGCTGGAGCAGGTGACCAAGCAGCTCAACAAGCTGGTCAACGTCCTGAAGATCGTCGAACTCGAGCCCTCCGCTGCGATCCAGCGCGAGCTCGTCCTGGTGAAGGTCCGCGCCGACAACGAGACCCGCTCCCAGATCGTCGAGATCGTCCAGCTGTTCCGTGCCAAGACCGTGGACGTCTCGCCCGAGGCGGTCACCATCGAGGCCACCGGTTCGAGTGACAAGCTCGACGCGATGCTCAAGATGCTGGAGCAGTTCGGCATCAAGGAGCTCGTGCAGTCCGGCACGATCGCCATAGGGCGTGGTGCGCGGTCCATCACGGACCGCTCCCTGCGGGCCCTCGACCGCAGCGCCTGACCGGTTCCGCGACCGGTCCGCCTGACGAGACCGGAAGACTTCCCTTCCCCCTCCCGCCGTACGGTGGGACGCAACACCAGCACACCAAGGAGAATCCCAGTGGCCGAGCTGTTCTACGACGACGACGCCGACCTGTCCATCATCCAGGGCCGCAAGGTCGCGGTGATCGGTTACGGCAGCCAGGGCCACGCCCACGCGCTGTCGCTCCGTGACTCGGGTGTCGACGTCCGCGTCGGTCTGCACGAGGGCTCCAAGTCCAAGGCCAAGGCCGAGGAGCAGGGCCTGCGCGTCGTGACGCCCGCCGAGGCTTCCGCCGAGGCCGACGTCATCATGATCCTGATCCCGGACCCGATCCAGGCCAAGGTCTACGAGGAGTCCATCGCTCCTCACCTGAAGGACGGCGACGCGCTCTTCTTCGCGCACGGCTTCAACGTCCGCTTCGGCTTCATCAAGCCCCCGGCCGGCGTCGACGTCGCGCTCGTCGCCCCGAAGGGCCCGGGCCACCTGGTCCGCCGCCAGTACGAGGAGGGTCGTGGCGTCCCCGCGATCGCCGCGGTCGAGCAGGACGCGACGGGCAACGCCTTCGCCCTGGCGCTCTCGTACGCCAAGGCCATCGGCGGCACGCGTGCCGGCGTCATCAAGACGACCTTCACCGAGGAGACCGAGACCGACCTCTTCGGTGAGCAGGCCGTCCTGTGCGGTGGCGCCAGCGCGCTGGTGAAGGCGGGCTTCGAGACCCTGGTCGAGGCCGGCTACCAGCCGGAGATCGCCTACTTCGAGTGCCTGCACGAGCTGAAGCTCATCGTCGACCTCATGTACGAGGGCGGCCTGGAGAAGATGCGCTGGTCCGTCTCCGAGACCGCCGAGTGGGGCGACTACATCACCGGCCCGCGGATCATCACCGACGCCACCAAGGCCGAGATGAAGAAGGTCCTCACCGAGATCCAGGACGGCACCTTCGCCCAGAACTGGATGGACGAGTACCACGGCGGTCTGAAGAAGTACAACGAGTACAAGACCCAGGACGAGAAGCACCTCCTGGAGACCACCGGCAAGGAGCTGCGCAAGCTCATGAGCTGGGTGAACGACGAGGAGGCGTAAGCCTCCGGGCGCGGGGGCGGACACCCGGCCCGGCCCCGCGCCACATCGTTGGACAGGCCGTCCAACCACGGACGGGTGATCCTTCCAACGAGGCGCATGAACTGCGCCGATGCACCACTACACTGCTCAACAACATTCGCGTTCAGGCCCACAGCGTCGTGCGCTTTCACGCGGCAAGCCCCCTCCACCGCCTGCGGCCGTCGGGACGGCCGTCCGCACTGGATCTGTGAGGACTCACGTGAGCTCGAAACCCGTCGTACTCATCGCTGAAGAGCTGTCGCCCGCCACCGTCGACGCCCTGGGCCCGGACTTCGAGATCCGGCACTGCAACGGCGCGGACCGCGCCGAGCTGATCCCCGCCATCGCCGACGTGGACGCGATCCTGGTCCGTTCCGCGACCAAGGTCGACGCGGAGGCCATCGCCGCCGCCAAGAAGCTGCGCGTCGTCGCCCGTGCCGGTGTCGGTCTGGACAACGTCGACGTCTCCGCCGCCACCAAGGCCGGCGTGATGGTCGTCAACGCCCCGACCTCCAACATCGTCACCGCCGCCGAGCTGGCCTGCGGCCTCCTCGTCGCCACCGCCCGCAACATCCCGCAGGCCAACACCGCTCTGAAGAACGGCGAGTGGCAGCGGTCGAAGTACACCGGCGTCGAGCTCAGCGAGAAGACCCTCGGTGTCGTCGGCCTCGGCCGTATCGGCGTCCTGGTCGCCCAGCGGATGTCCGCGTTCGGCATGAAGATCGTCGCGTACGACCCCTACGTGCAGCCGGCCCGCGCCGCCCAGATGGGGGTGAAGCTGCTGGCCCTGGACGAGCTCCTGGAGGTCGCCGACTTCATCACCGTCCACCTGCCGAAGACCCCCGAGACCCTCGGTCTCATCGGCGACGAGGCGCTGCACAAGGTCAAGCCGTCCGTCCGGATCGTCAACGCCGCGCGCGGCGGGATCGTCGACGAGGCGGCGCTGTTCACCGCCCTCAAGGAGGGCCGGGTCGCCGGCGCGGGCCTCGACGTGTACGCGAAGGAGCCCTGCACGGACTCCCCGCTCTTCGAGCTCGACCAGGTCGTCTGCACCCCGCACCTCGGCGCGTCCACGGACGAGGCCCAGGAGAAGGCCGGTATCGCGGTCGCCCGCTCGGTGCGCCTCGCGCTCGCCGGCGAGCTGGTCCCGGACGCGGTCAACGTCCAGGGCGGTGTCATCGCCGAGGACGTCAAGCCGGGTCTGCCGCTCGCCGAGAAGCTCGGCCGGATCTTCACCGCGCTGGCGGGCGAGGTCGCGGCGCGGCTCGACGTCGAGGTGTACGGCGAGATCACCCAGCACGACGTGAAGGTGCTCGAACTCTCCGCGCTCAAGGGCGTGTTCGAGGACGTGGTCGACGAGACCGTGTCGTACGTCAACGCCCCGCTGTTCGCGCAGGAGCGCGGTGTCGAGGTCCGGCTGACCACCTCCAGCGAGTCCCCCGACCACCGCAACGTGGTCACGGTGCGCGGCACGCTCTCCAGCGGCGAGGAGGTCGCGGTCTCCGGCACGCTGGCCGGCCCCAAGCACCTCCAGAAGATCGTCGCGGTCGGCGACTACGACGTGGACGTGGCGCTCGCCGACCACATGGTGGTGCTGCGCTACGAGGACCGCCCGGGCGTCGTCGGCACGGTCGGCCGGATCCTCGGCGAGGCCGGGCTGAACATCGCGGGCATGCAGGTGGCGCGCGCGGAGGAGGGCGGCGAGGCGCTCGTCGTCCTCACCGTGGACGACACCGTCCCGGCGGCGGTGCTCACGGAGATCTCCGCCGAGATCGGCGCGGCCTCGGCCCGCTCCGTCAACCTGGTCTGATCACCGCCCGATCGCACGCAGGTACCCGTACCCGGTGCGCTGGACGATCGTCTTACACGATTGTCTAGCCGCCGGGTACGGTGCTGTCATGGGACACAAGGAAGACCTGCTGGAAGGCGCCAAGAGCTGCCTCCTGGAGAAGGGCTACGCCCGCACCACGGCCCGCGACATCGTCGCCGCCTCGGGTACCAACCTGGCCTCCATCGGCTACCACTACGGCTCCAAGGAGGCCCTGCTCCAGCAGGCGTTCCTCGCGCTGACCGAGGAGTGGGGAGACCGGGTGGGCCCGGCGGGGAGCGGCGAGGACAGGAAGGCGCTGCCGGCCGACCCGTACGAGCGCTTCCACACGGTCTGGGATCAGGTCATCGCTGCCGCCGGCGCCAGCCGCCCGGTCTGGAAGCTCCAGACGGAGGTCGTCACCCGCCTCGACGACGACGAGAAGCTCCGCGAGGCGATCAAGGAGCCCCAGCGGGAGGGCCGGCTGGGGATGGCCGAGGTGTTCCTGGGCCTCGACCCGGAGGCGGACCCGGAGAGGGCCCGGGTGGCGGGGCTGCTCTGCCAGGCGCTCGCGACGGGCGTGATGATCCAGTGGATGGTGGACCCGGAGACCGCCCCGACCGCCGACGATCTGACGGCGGGGCTCAAGGTCCTGATGGGGGAGGGGTAGCCGGTCCCGCCGCCCTCGAGGCTCAGCGCCAGGGGACGTTGCGCCAGGGGCTGCCCTGGTGCTCCGTCAGGACGCGGTGCGCGGACACGTTCTCCTCGTGGTACCGGCCGTACTCCTCCCCGTCGAAACGCAGCACCCGCCCGAGCGCGTAGCCGGCCGAGTACTCCTCCCACGACCCGTACGCCGACCGGGCCAGCGCCCCCGCGTGGACGATCGCCTGTTCGGCCTCCGGGGGCGCGCAGAAGCGGGCCGTCAGGCCCCAGCGCGTCAGGTTCACCGCCCGGCCGCAGTCGTACGCGACCGTCTTCCGTACCCGTCCGTCCGGCGGCAGCAGCCCCTCGGCGCGGAACCTGGCCTCGTACCGGAGGATGCGGCGCACCAGTTCCTCGATGTGCCGCACCGTGACCGGGCTCGCGCCCAGGTCCTGGGCGTGCCCGGCGGCCGTCTCGCGCCACTCGTCGGGCGAGGGGACCGCGCCACGGGCGGCCCGCAGTTCCTCGCGGACCCGGAGGGCGAAGTCCGGCTCCGGCGGGCTGTTGCGCCCGTCCAGCAGCGCGTCCAGCTGCTTCCGCCAGCCCTCGCGGTCGGTGACGCCCCATCCGTCGCGGAGTGTGTCGAGCTCGTGGGTGTACCCCATGTAGACCGAGCCGACGTCGTTCCACGGGACGCCGTTGCCGAACGCCAGATGGACGCCGCAGGCGAGGCCGAAGGCGAGCGGCCCGTGCAGGGGGCCGCCCCGCAGGGCGACGAAGCGGTTGCCCGAACCCCGCTCCTTCTCGGCGGACGCGCGCAGCCACCCCGCGCGGTGCGCGGGCGTCGCGGGCAGCAGGAGCTGAGCGGGGGTGCCGCCGTTGACCGCGAGGAGCAGGCGGGGATCACGCCAGCTGAACTCGGCGGCCCACCGCAGGGTGACCGCGTGGAACACCCACTCCGGGTGCCAGGGCGGCAGCATCCCGCGCGTGAGGACCGGCCGGACGAGGAGCCCTTTCGGCGCCTGCTGGGGTGGCCAGTAGACGTTGTCGGGCCGGGCGTCCACGTCGGCCTTGGCGGCGCCGATGAAGAGCTCGGCCCCGGCGAGGACGCTGATCTGTTCGGCGACGTCGCCGCGTTGCCCCGCCTCGTGCAGCAACTGCTCGGTCTCGGACGGCGGGATCCACGGGGCGCCCTGCGGCGCGGGCTTGCGGGGGAAGTTCATGACCACGGGATGTTCCGGTAGGGGCTCGACGGGTCGTCAGCGAGCGCGCGATGGATGGTCAGGGACTCCTGGTACTTCGGTTCGGGGTCCCCTTCGTCGAAGTGGATGAGCCGGGCCAGCAGGTAGCCGGCCGAGAACTCGGCCCAGGAGCCGTACGCCCGCCGGGCGGGTTCGAGGACCTGGAGCAGGGACTGCTCCGCCTCCTGCGGATCGCAATAGCGGGCGCCGAGCGCCAGGCGTACGACGTTCACCGCGCGGCCGTGGTCGAAGGCGGCGAGGGTGTCGACCCGGCCGCCCGGCGGGAGGACGCCGTCGACGCGGAACCGCCCCTCGTAGTGCGTGATCCGGCGCAGGAACTCGGTGGCCTCGGCCAGGTCCCCGCCGTAGGGATCGTCCCGCTCGAAGTTCACGGTGACCATCGAGGCCCACTGCGCGTCGGACGGCGGGTGGCCAAGGCGTGCGGTGAGACGGCGCCGCATCCCCAGGACGGCCTCCGGGACCCGGCCGACGAGCCGGGTGGCGATCAGCGTCCGCAGCCGGTCCCGGAAGTCCGCGCGGTGGTGGACGGCCCAGGGCGACCGCAGCCGGGCGGCATCCGTGGCGTAGTCCTCGTACTGGGCGCCGAGCCGGTTCCACACCAGGCCGTTGAGCACGGCGAGGTGCGCGCCGAGCGCGAGGGCGTGGGCGACCGGGCCGTGCAGCGGCTCACCGGCGTGGGTGAGCAGGCGTAGCCGCGCCGGCCCACCGCCCTGCGAGGTCGACTCCTGCCAGGCCCGCCGGTCGGCGGCCTTGGCCGGCACGGCGGCCGCGAACGGGGTGTCCGGGTTGACCGCGAGCCACCATCGGTCCTGCGGCCAGGCGGCGGCGAGCTTGTCCAGGGTGGTCTGCTTGAACACCCAGTCCGGGTGCCACGGCGGCAGCATGCCCTCGGTGAGCACCGGTACGACGGTGCGCCGGGCGGCCTTGTCGCGGCGGCTGGGGAGGGGCGGGGTGTAGCCGGGCGCGTCGGCGTGCAGCCGCGGGAGGAGCACGTAGAGGCGGGCCTGCCCGAGTACGTCCAGGACGGCCGTCCGGTCCCCGCGCGCCCCTGCCTCGTACAGCAGCTGCTCGGTGTACGTCGGCGGCGCAGCCCAACTCCCCGTGGTCATGGGGAGATCCTATGAACCGGCGCCGGCGGCCCCGACTAGAGGCGGGCCGACTTCAGGGACATGTGGAGCAGAAGGCGGTCCTCGCCGTCGTCCAGGTCCAGACCCGTGAGCTCTTCGACCCGGGACAGCCGGTAGTAGAGGGTCTGGCGGTGGACGCCGAGAGCGGCTGCCGTACGACCCGCCTGGCCGGCGTGGTCGAGGAACACCTCGGCTGTGCGCGCCAGCTCGGCGTGCGCGGGTGCGAGCAGCGGCGCGACGGCGGGGTCGATCTCGGGGTGGTACAGCGCGGCGAGGAGGCGGTACGGGCCGATCCCGGTCCATTCGGCGACCGGGACGAGCTTCGGCTGCGCCGCGGCCGCACGGGCCGAGGTGCTGGCTTCCCGCCAGGCCGCCGGGAGCTCCGTGAGACCCCGCCGGGGGGTGGCGATACCGGCCGGGGTGTTCGCGCGCAGCCGCTCCGCCGCCGTATGGGCGGGGGAGAGGTCCTCGGCCGTGCGCAGGCGTACGAGGACCGCGAGGGTCTCGCCTTCCGGGAGCGTGGTGACGGCCGCCGCGCCGGGGACCCCCCGGATCGAGGGGGCCTCCCCCCGCCAGGGCGTCACGCAGACCACGGTGTGCAGACCGTCCGCACTCGGCCCCAGAGCCGCCCGGAGCGCCGCCAGGGCCATGTCGTACTGCCAGCCGCGCTCCGCCGTCAGGGCGGTCCGCAGCTCGCGCGAGAGATCGGAGCCCGCGCGCTCCTCGTCCGCGAGCAGGCCGCCGATCCGGGTGGCGACCTCCATGGCCGCCGAGAGCTGGGCGTCCGTGGGATGCGGCTCGGCGTCGAGCAGCCAGACGTACCCGAGGACGACGCCCCGATGCCGTACGGGCAGACAGATGCGGTCCCGGAACACCCCGGCGTCCGGGGCGGCCGGGATACGGACGGGACCCGTGGCCCGGGTGATGCCGAAGCCCTCGAACCAGGCGCGGACCGCCGGGGTCGACTTCCGCGTCAGGATCGACCGCGTCCGGACGGGATCCATGGCGGCGTCGTCGTCGCTGTCGTGGGCACCGAAGGCGATCAGCCCGAAGTCACGGTTCTCCAGCGTCGCCGGCGCTCCGAGAAGCGCGGAGATCTCGTCCACCAGTTCCTGGTAATCGCCGTTCACGGCGCCATTCTCGCACCCCTTCAGACATTTGTATGAGATGCCGCGCACGGATGCGTGACAGCTGTCGATGGCAGAGGATCGGAGCGATCCTTAGGTTTCACGGTGGTTCTCCGTGCTGTTCCCGATTGCTTACGAAAGACCGGGTACGGCACCCTTCGTCACCCTGCCCTTCTGGAGGTCCCCGTGCTGGGTCCCGTGATCCTCGCCGCGTCCCGCAGCGACAAGATGCGCCGTTTCGTGTCGGCAGCGCCCGGGACCAAGCAGGTCGTCGACCGGTTCATCGCCGGCGAGACGGTCGACCACGTCATCCCGATCGTCCAGGACATCACCGGGCGCGGCCTGGAGGTCACCCTCGACGTCGTCGGCGAGGACATCACCACCGTCGAGCAGTCCCACGCCGCCCGTGACGCCTACCTGGAGCTGATCGGCCGCCTCAAGGAGCTGGGCCTCGGCGAGCGCGCCGAGATGTCCGTGAAGCTCTCGATGTTCGGCCAGGCGCTGGACGGCGGCCACGAGCTCGCCCTCGCCAACGTCCGCCCGGTCGTCGAGGCCGCCGCCGAGATCGGCACCACGGTCACCCTGGACGCCGAGGACCACACCACCCTCGACTCGATGTTCGCGATCCACGAGGAGCTGCGGAAGGACTTCCCGCAGACCGGCTGTGTCATCCAGGCGTACCTCTTCCGCACCGAGGAGGACGCCCGCCGCCTCGCCGCGAACGGCTCCCGCGTCCGGATCGTGAAGGGCGCCTACAAGGAGCCCGCCTCCGTCGCCGTCCAGGACAAGTCCGAGATCGACAAGGCCTACGTCCGGATCATGAAGATCCTGATGGAGGGCGAGGGCTACCCGATGATCGGCTCCCACGATCCCCGTCTGATCTCCATCGGCCAGGAGCTCGCCCGCCGTGCGGGGCGCAAGCTGGACGAGTACGAGTTCCAGATGCTGTACGGCATCCGCAGCGAGGAGCAGAACCGTCTCGCCGCGGAGGGACACCGCATGCGTGTCTACACCGCGTACGGCACCGACTGGTACGGCTACTTCATGCGCCGCCTCGCGGAGAAGCCGGCCAACCTCCTCTTCTTCGTCCGCTCCATCCTCACCAAGGGCTGAGCCCACCCCTCAAAAGGAGTTACGAGACTCATGGACGCTGTGACCCAGGTCCCCGCTCCGGTCAACGAGCCGGTGCACAGCTACGCCCCCGGTTCCGCCGAGCGCGCCCGTCTGGAGGCCAAGCTCAAGGAGCTGGCCGACAACCCGCGCGACCTGCCGATGACCATCGGCGGCGTCAAGCGCATGGGCGGCGGCGAGCGCGTCGACGTCGTGCAGCCGCACAACCACAAGTCCGTCCTCGGCACCTTCGCGGGCGCCACCCGGCAGGACGCCCAGGACGCCATCGACGCCGCCCTGGCCGCCGCCCCCGCCTGGCGCGCGATGTCCTTCGACGACCGCGCCGCGATCATCCTGCGCGCCGCCGAGCTGCTGGCCGGCCCCTGGCGCGAGACGCTGGCCGCCTCCACGATGCTGGGCCAGTCCAAGACCGCGCAGCAGGCCGAGATCGACACCCCGTGCGAGCTCGTCGACTTCTGGCGCTTCAACGTGTCGTACGCCCGCCAGATCCTCGCCGAGCAGCCGCCGGCGAACTCCCCGGGCGTGTGGAACCGCATGGACCACCGCCCGCTGGAGGGCTTCGTCTACGCGATCACGCCGTTCAACTTCACGGCCATCGCGGGCAACCTGCCCACCGCCCCCGCCCTCATGGGCAACGTGGTGATCTGGAAGCCGTCCCCGACCCAGACCCACTCCGCCGTGCTCCTCATGGAGCTCCTGGAGGAGGCCGGTCTGCCGAAGGGCGTCATCAACCTGGTGACGGGCGACGGCATCGCCGTCTCCGAGGTGGCCCTGAACCACCCGGACCTGGCCGGCATCCACTTCACCGGCTCGACCAAGACCTTCCAGCACCTGTGGAAGACGGTCGGCAACAACATCGAGAACTACCGCTCGTACCCGCGGATCGTCGGCGAGACCGGCGGCAAGGACTTCGTCGTCGCCCACCCGAGCGCCGACCGCGCCGTCCTGAAGACCGCGCTGACCCGCGGCTCCTTCGAGTTCCAGGGCCAGAAGTGCTCCGCGTCCTCGCGTGCGTACGTCCCGGCCTCGATCTGGAACTCGGGCTTCAAGGAGGAGTTCGCGGCCGAGGTCGACGGCATCAAGATGGGTGACGTCACCGACCTGACGAACTTCATCGGCGCCGTGATCGACGAGCGTTCGTTCGCCAAGAACAAGGCCGCGATCGACCGTGCGAAGGCCGACGAGACCTGCACGATCGTCGCCGGTGGCACCTACGACGACTCGGAGGGCTACTTCGTCCGTCCGACCGTCATCGCGTGCACGGACCCGGAGAACGAGGTCTTCACGACCGAGTACTTCGGCCCGATCCTCGCGGTCCACGTCTACGAGGACGAGAAGTACGAGGAGATGCTGGCCCAGATGGAGTCGGTGTCGGCGTACGCGCTGACCGGCTCGATCATCGCCGGTGACCGTGCGGCCGCGGCCGACGCGATGGAGAAGCTCCGCTTCGCCGCGGGCAACTTCTACATCAACGACAAGTCGACCGGCGCCGTCGTCGGCCAGCAGCCCTTCGGCGGCGGCCGCGCGTCCGGCACCAACGACAAGGCCGGCGCCCCGCAGAACCTGATGCGCTGGACGCTGACCCGCGCGATCAAGGAGACGCTGGTCCCGCCGACCGAGTACGGCTACCCCCACATGGGCTGATGCCGTAGCTCCCCCTGAACACCGCCCCCCTCCTCGGTCCCCCAACTGAGGACGGGGGCGGTTCTCATGCGGGGGGCTTACGCTGCTGGGAGGGGGCTCGACGAGGAGGCGCGACATGCCGGGTTCGACGACGATCCGCCCCGGGCACGGGACCGACCCGATCGAGCACCTCGACGCGGTGCGGATGACGGCCCTGATGAAGGAGCTGCACCGACTGCTGACCGAGCCGGGCCCCGACCGGATCACCGAGGCGCAGGCCGCGGCCCTGTGCGGGGGCGAGGCCCCGCGCCGGGAGGAGTTCACCGAGTGGGTGGAGCGGCTCGCCCGCGATCTGGAGCGGGCCACGGCCTGAGAACCGTGAGGTGAGTGCGGCAGGCTGGGCGGCATGGCGGACTCCCTCCACACCGACCCCACCCACCTGCTCGGGCCGCGACGCCTGCGTGTCGTACGGGAGATGCTCGACGACGCCTTCGAGGGCGGCTTCTCCGACGAGGACTGGGACCACGCCCTCGGGGGCGTGCACGCCTGGGTCGAGGACGAGCGGGGGGTGGCCGCGCACGGCAGCGTCGTGATGCGACGGGTGCTGCACGGCGGACGGTCGTACCGCGTCGGGTACGTCGAGGGCGTCGGCGTACGCGCTGACCGGCGCCGGCAGGGGCTCGGCGGGCTCGTCATGGCCGAGCTGGAGCGGGTGATCGACGGGGCGTACCTGTTCGGGGCGCTGTCCGCCTCCGAGGACGGCGCCGCGCTCTACACCGCGCGCGGCTGGCTCCCCTGGTCGGGCCGGATCGAGGCGCTCGCGCCCGAGGGGATCGTCCACCTGCCCGAGGAGGAGGGCTCGCTCCACCTCCGCCCGGCGGGCGGCCGGACCCTCCCGGCCCCGGCCGCCGCGCTCGTCTTCGACTGGCGCGACGGCGACGTCCTGTGAGCGGTGGGCCCTGGCCCGTCCCGGCCGGGGCTCAGCCCTCGGGCGTCGTCCGGCCCTTCGCCGTCTCCAGCTTCGCCGTGACGACGGCGGAGACGGCGCCGCCCACGCCCATCAGGACCACCGCGTACCCCGGCAGCCCGAGGGTCAGATAGGCAGCGGCCACGATCAGCACCCAGACCCCGAGGAGCGCCTTGCCGCGCCGGCTCAGGAACAGCCACTTCTCGGGCGTCTCCGGCACGGTGTCCAGCGCGCCCGCCGGGCCCGCGCTCGCCGCCTTGGGCCGCTTGAAGTACCCGTACACCAGCCACTCGCCGCACAACTCCCAGCCCTCGGGGGAGAGTTCGGCGAGCATCTGGTCGCGGCGGCGGCCCCTGATCACCTCGCGCCGGTACTCCCAGCGCAGCGCCGGTCCCGGGGTGCGGCGGCAGACGAACCGGCCGAGGGAGTCCAGCGACTCCACCTCCCAACCCTGGTCGCCGTGGACCGCCAGCATCCGCCGGTCGTTGAAGAGGTCGGCCGTCCACGTCCAGCTCTCCGCCTCCGCCCCGGGGTCGCCGGGCCGCGGGGCGACGCCGCCGAGCTGTGCCGCGAACGAGGCGGCCGGACCGAACTCCTCCTCCGCGCCCGTCCCGGTCTCCGCCAGGTGCCCGCGCAGGTCGGTGACGGTCGAGGTGATCTGGTCCTCCGGCACGCCCGCGGTGCGCAGCGCGGCGGCGAGCTCCTCGAAGTACGTGTCCGTCGTCATGGTCTCGTTCCCCCTGGGTGCAGCATGGTCTGTACGGCGCGGTGGAATTCCAGCCAGGCTCCGCTCTCGGTCGCGAGTTCCTCGCGGCCCTGGTCGGTGAGCCGGTAGTAGCGGCGCCCCGGCCCGCGCTCGGCGGCACGGAACTCGGCCTCCAGCAGACCGGCTTCCTCCAGCCGGTTCAGTACGGGATAGAGCGTCCCGCCCTTGATCTCGCCGAGCCCCGCCCGGCCGAGGGCCTTGGCGATCTCGTACCCGTAACTCTCACCGTCGGTCAGGCAGGAGAGGACGAGCAGGTCGAGGACTCCCTTGAGCCAGCTGGATCTGCGGTCTGCGGCCATGGCTGTATTCCACCACCACCTAGGTAGGAATACAACCTAGGTGGCTCAGCTGCCTTGACGGTCTCTCCGGGAACTGCGGGCGGTCCGGCAGCCGCTCTGAGCCACCTGCCGTCTCAGATAGTAGGAAGTCCGAGTAATTGTGGAGACAGATGCGGCTGCCTGTCCTAGCTTTGTAGGAGCCGAACGTCTCGCTCCATCAGCGAATGGCGGTCGAGAGCGCGACGCCCCTGTGCAGGCAACCCCTGCGGGCCCGCTCCCCGCCCCTTCCGGCGCCTTCGATCACCACTGATCTCGGATCATCACTGATCTCAAGGAGTCGATCCCCCATGGCCGCTGAGACCGCCCGTCGTGTCCGCCACTCCGTCGCCCGCCCGAGCGGCGACGACGTCCGCAAGAACGCCGCCGCCGCCCTCCAGCGCGCCCTCGACCGCCGTGACAACGGCGGCTCGACCGGCCACTGAGGGCGCCCGACGCGGCGCAGGGCCTCCCGGGTCCCGCGCCGACTCGTCCGTATCGTGGACATCGAGTGTCAGTCGCTGGGACGAGGAGTAGGGTGCCGACATGTCTCACAGCATCAATCTCGCAGTCATTCCCGGCGACGGCATCGGTCAGGAAGTCGTGGCCCAGGGCCTCAAGGTCCTCGCTGCCGCGCTCCCGCAGGACGTGAAGCTGGAGACCAAGGAGTTCGATTTCGGCGCCAAGCGCTACCACGCGACGGGTGAGACCCTCACCGACGCCGACGTCGAGGCCCTCAAGCAGCACGACGCGATCCTGCTCGGTGCGATCGGCGACCCGTCGGTCCCGTCCGGCGTACTGGAGCGCGGCTTTCTGCTGAAGCTCCGCTTCCTCTTCGACCACCACGTCAACCTGCGTCCCTCGAAGCTGCTCCCCGGCGTGTCGACCCCGCTCAAGGGCCAGCCCGAGATCGACTTCGTCGTGGTCCGCGAGGGCACCGAGGGCCCGTACACCGGCAACGGCGGCTCGATCCGCACCGGCACCCCGCACGAGGTCGCCACCGAGGTCTCCGTCAACACCGCCTTCGGCGTGGAGCGCGTCGTCCGTGACGCCTTCGCCCGCGCCCAGGCCCGCCCGCGCAAGAAGCTGACGCTGGTCCACAAGAACAACGTCCTGGCGTACGCGGGTCACCTCTGGACCAACATCTTCAACAAGGTGGCCGAGGAGTTCCCCGAGGTCACCACCGACTACCTGCACGTGGACGCGGCGACGATCTTCCTCGTCACGCAGCCCGAGCGCTTCGACGTGATCGTCACCGACAACCTCTTCGGCGACATCATCACCGACCTCGCCGCTGCCGTCTCCGGCGGCATCGGCGTCGCCGCCTCCGGCAACATCAACCCGAGCGGCGAGTTCCCGTCCATGTTCGAGCCCGTCCACGGCTCGGCTCCGGACATCGCGGGCCAGGGCAAGGCCGACCCCACGGCCACCGTGCTCTCCGTCGCCCTCCTCCTGCGCCACCTCGGCCACGAGGCCGAGGCCGACCGCATCGAGGCCGCCGTCGCCGCCGACCTGACCGAGCGCGGCGACTCCGTCCGCACGACGGACGAGATCGGCGACGCGCTCGCCGTACGCGTAGCGAGCTGACCCGCCGACTGACGTCACAGCCGCCGGGTCGCTCTCCAGCACCCGGCGGCTGTACCTATGCGGTCGCAGGGTGCCACCATCAAACCCTGGACCGCACCACACACCGTTTTCGTGCACCGGTCCCCACGGGCGATAATCGAACGTGGGGCCGCGGCATGCGGGAAAGCTCGGACGTCCTAGCAGGGCACTGATAGCGGCGTGAGCGCGGTCCGTCACACACAACCGGTGAAGGACTAGCACTCATGACGACGCCCACGATCGAGCTCAAGCCCTCCTCCAGCCCGCTGTCCGACGCGGAGCGCGAGGCGATCCTGGCCAACCCCGGATTCGGCCGCCACTTCACCGACCACATGGTGACCATCCGCTGGACCGAAGGGCGCGGCTGGCACGACGGCCAGCTCGTCCCGTACGGCCCGCTCTCCCTCGACCCGGCCACGAACGTCCTGCACTACGCCCAGGAGATCTTCGAGGGCCTGAAGGCGTACCGCCGTCCCGACGGCACCGTCGCCACCTTCCGCCCGGACGCCAACGCCCGGCGCTTCCAGGCCTCCGCGCGCCGGCTGGCCATGCCGGAGCTGCCCGTCGAGACCTTCATCGAGGCCTGCGACGTCCTCGTCCAGCAGGACAAGGCGTGGGTTCCGGCGCACGGCGGCGAGGACTCCCTCTACCTGCGCCCGTTCATGATCGCGACCGAGATCGGTCTCGGCGTGCGGCCGGCGAACGAGTACCTCTTCGTCGTCATCGCCTCGCCCGCCGGACCGTACTTCCCCGGTGGCGTGAAGCCCGTCTCGATCTGGCTCTCCGAGGACCGCGTCCGCGCGGTCCCGGGCGGCATGGGCGACGCCAAGACCGGCGGCAACTACGCGGCCTCCCTGCTCGCCCAGGCCGAGGCGGCCGCGAGGGGCTGCGACCAGGTCGCCTACCTCGACGCCGTCGAGCACAGGTGGGTCGAGGAGCTGGGCGGCATGAACCTGTACTTCGTGTACGGGGGCGAGGCCGGCGGGAAGCCGAAGATCGTCACGCCGACCCTCACCGGCTCCCTGCTCGCGGGCATCACCCGTGACTCGCTCCTCCAGCTCGCCAAGGACCTCGGCTACGCGTCGGAGGAGGGCCGCGTCTCCATCGACCAGTGGAAGGCCGACACCGAGAACGGCACCCTCACCGAGGTCTTCGCCTGTGGCACGGCCGCGGTCATCACGCCCGTCGGCACGGTGAAGTCGGGGCGCGGCGATTGGCAGCAGTCGGGCGGGGAGCCGGGCGAGGTCACGATGAGGCTCCGCGACGCGCTGCTCGCCATCCAGACGGGCAAGTCCGAGGACGTCCACGGCTGGACGCACCAGCTGGGCTAGTCGACCGCCGGGTCGCATCCGGGCAGGCCGATCGGGGCCTGCCCGGCAGGCCAGGCCCTGTCGTCGAAATGGCCCCCTGCTCCCGACGCCTGGCACGGCACCTCGCTGCGTTGTCGTCAGTCGCCCGAGTACGTCCAGTACGAGGGCGATCCTCCGCCTTGCGATGCACCGCGCCAGACGCCGCTCGCGGCCGGGAGCCATTTCGACGACAGGGCCTAGTCGACCAGGACCTCCGGGGCCGTCCGCGCGACGCGCGCGGCCCCGGGGGACGGCGTCAGTACGGCGTACAGCGCGCCGCCCACCAGCCCCGACAGCACGAAGCTGCAGTCGATCCCGCCGGTCAGGGAGAGCAGCGGCCCCTCGTAGAGCGGGGTCGACACCGAGGCCAGGCCCACCGCCGCCCCCAGCGCCCAGCACGCCGTCGCCCGCGGGTGCCAGCCGGCCGAGAACCAGTACGCGCCGCCCCGCGCCCGACGGTTGTACACCTGGAGCGCCTCAGGGTCGTACACACCACGGCAGCGCGCGTGGCCGATCAGCGTGATCACCGCCCACGGCGTACCGATCGCCGTCAGCAGCAGCACGAACGACGTCATCGCCGACTGCGCGTCCGAGGCGAAGTGGCCGAGGAAGACGAAGGCAGTCGCCACCGCCGCCACGACCAGCGTCGCGCGCGCCCGGGTCGCCCGTGGCAGGATCGCGTCCAGGTCCAGGCCCATCGAGTACAGCATCAGGCCCGCGTTGCCGACCGTGCCGGCGGTCGCCGCGAGCAGCAGCGGCACCACGTACCAGGCGGGGGAGGCCGCGACGAGCGGGCCCGCGTAGTCCAGGGCGCCCCGGGCGGCCAGGGCCGTGTACGTACCGAAGAGCTGAGGGATCAGCAGGCCGGCGACCAGGCCGGTACAGGTCGTCCTCCACACGGTCCTCGGGCTGTGCCGCTCGGGGGAGATGTAGCGGGTGTAGTCGCCCAGGAGCGTGATGAAGGCGACCGGGCCGCTGAGTCCGGCCGCCACGGCCGCGAGCACCCACGTCGGCCAGAAGGAGCCGAGCAGATACGGGGTGTCGGGCACCGGGGCGGCGGTGACGTCGCCCGCGTAGGCGGCCAGGCCGAGCCCGAGCAGCAGGGTCATGCCGATCGCGAGGCCCTTGCTGAGCCGGAGCAGCAGGCCGTAGCCGAACACCGCGAAGACGGCCGTGCAGGCGGCGAGCACCGCGTACACCACCGCGTGGGTCGTGTCGCCGGCCGGCAGACCGGTCAGCCGGGCGAGCGTCCCGACCACCACGTCGCCGCCGATCCACAGGGTCAGCGCCGTGTAGCCGAGGGAGAGCAGCAGCCCCACCACCGAGCCGACGAGCCGGCCCCGGACGCCGAAGAAGGCGCCGCTTGAGGTCGAGAGGTTCGTCGCGGTGCGCAGTGAGACCAGGGCGAGCGGGGCGGTCACGGCGACGCCGACGAGCGTGCCGGTGACGACGGAGGTCACCGATGCCCACAGGCCGAGGCCGAAGGAGACGGGCAGCCAGCCGAAGACGATCACTCCGAGGCAGAGGTTCGAGCCGAGGAGGATCGACAGGAGGTCGCGCGGACCGCTGGTGCGTTCCGCTTCGGGGATGGTGTCGACTCCGCGCTGTTCGATCGGCATGGGGCTCCCTGCGGGGCAAGCGGGCGGACAAGGATTTAGAGTGGCGCTCAATGTGACCCACTACCGGCGCGTACGTCAATCCTTGGATACATCGCGCTGAACGTTTAGAGTGTCGCTCAAACAGGAGGTGTGTGGACGTGCGACTGACCCCCACGGAACGGGACCGGCTGCTGCTCTTCGGTGCCGCCGAGCTCGCCCGGGCCCGCCGGGCGCGGGGCCTGCGGCTCAATGTGCCGGAGGCGACCGCGCTCATCGCGGACACCGTCTGCGAGGCGGCCCGCGACGGCAGACGACTCGCCGAGGCGATCGCCGCCGCCCGGTCCGTGCTCGGCCCGGACGACGTGCTGCCGGGCGTGGCCGATGTCGTCACCGAAGTGCATGTGGAGGCCGTTTTCGACGACGGCTCGCGGCTCGCGGTCGTCTCCGACCCGATCGGCGGTCCTTCGCTGGGTGAGAACGCGCCGGGCGCGCTGCTTCCGGCCCCCACGGCGGCGGAGGATCCGCCCGCGCTGACCCTGAGCGTCCGCAACACGGCGACGGTCCCGGTCAGCGTGACCTCGCACTTCCACTTCTTCGAGGCCAACCCGCGCCTCGACTTCGACCGGGCCGCCGCCTACGGCATGCGGCTCGCGATCCCCGCCGGAGCCTCCTTCCGCTTCGATCCGGGCGGCGGGGCCGACGTCGGCCTCGTGCCCATCGGCGGCGCGCGTGTCGCCATCGGCTTCGCGGGCCTGGTCGACGGCCCGCTGGACGCGCCCGGCGCGAAGGAAGAGGCCCTGCGGCGCGCCGCGGCCTGCGGCTACCTTGGAGTTGAGGCGTGATGGACCCGTACGAGTACGCATCGGTGCACGGCCCGCGGGCGGGCGACCGGGTCGTCCTGGGTGACTCCGGGCTCGTCGTCCGGGTCGAGTCCGACTCGCAGAAGCCCGGCGACGAGTTCCTCGCCGGCTTCGGCAAGACCGCCCGGGACGGCCTTCACCTCAAGGCCGCCGCCGTCCGCGAGACCTGCGACGTCGTGATCAGCAACGTCCTCGTGATCGACGCCGTCCAGGGCATCCGCAAGGTGTCGGTCGGTATTCGCGAGGGCCGGATCCACGCCATCGGGCGCGCCGGCAATCCGGACACCCTCGACGGTGTCGACGTCGTCGTCGGCACCGGCACGTCGATCGTCTCCGGCGAGGGCCTCATCGCCACCGCCGGTGCCGTGGACACCCATGTCCACCTGCTGTCCCCACGCATCATGGAGGCCTCCCTCGCCTCTGGTGTCACCACCATCATCGGACAGGAGTTCGGTCCTGTCTGGGGGGTTGGCGTCAACTCGCCATGGGCCCTCAAGCACGCCTTCAGCGCCTTCGACGCCTGGCCGGTCAACATCGGCTTCCTGGCGCGGGGTTCGTCCTCGGACCCGGCGCCGCTGGTGGAGGCCTTGGCGGAGGGTGGGGCGTCCGGTTTCAAGGTGCATGAGGACATGGGCGCGCACACCCGTGCCCTCGACACGGCGCTGCGGGTGGCCGACGAGTACGACGTGCAGGTCGCGCTGCACAGCGACGGGCTGAACGAGTGCCTGTCGGTGGAGGACACCCTGCGGGTCCTCGACGGCCGGACCATCCACGCCTTCCACATCGAGGGCTGCGGTGGCGGTCATGTTCCCAACGTCCTGAAGATGGCGGGCGTGCCGAACGTCATCGGCTCGTCCACCAATCCCACGCTGCCCTTCGGGCGGGACGCGGTCGCCGAGCACTACGGCATGATCGTCTCCGTCCACGACCTGAAGACGGATCTGCCCGGTGACGCCGCGATGGCACGGGACCGGATCCGGGCCGGGACGATGGGGGCGGAGGACGTCCTGCACGACCTGGGCGCGATCGGGATCACCTCCTCCGACGCCCAGGGGATGGGAAGGGCCGGCGAGACCGTACGCCGGACCTTCGCCATGGCCGGGAAGATGAAGGCCGAGCTGGGTCCCCTCGCGGGCGACGGCGCGCACGACGACAACGCGCGTGTGCTGCGCTACATGGCCAAGCTGACCATCAACCCGGCGATCGCCCACGGCCTCGCGCACGAGATCGGCTCGATCGAGGTCGGCAAGATGGCCGACATCGTGCTGTGGCGGCCGGAGTTCTTCGGCGCCAAGCCGCAGCTGGTGCTGAAGTCCGGCTTCCCCGCGTGGGGGGTCGTGGGCGATCCGAACGCCGCCACCGACACCTGTGAACCGCTCGTCCTCGGGCCGCTGTTCGGAGCCCACGGAGCGACGCCGGCCGACCTCTCGGTCGCCTTCGTCGCCCAGGCGGCCGTCGACCTCGGATCCGACCGGATGCCGACCCGGCGCCGCCGGGTCGCCGTCCGCGGCACCCGTGGCATCGGCCCGGGCGACCTGCTCCTCAACTCCCGTGTCGGAGACGTCCAGGTCGACGACAGGACGGGCCTGGTGTCGCTGGACGGCGACCCGCTCCGCTCCGAACCGGCCGACTCCGTCTCCCTCAACCGCCTCTACTTCCTCTAGGACCCGACCATGACCTCCGTGACCTTCCGTATGCCGCCCGAGTGGGCCCCGCACGAGCGCACGTGGATGGCCTGGCCCGGCCCCAACCCCACCTTCACCAACGACGAGGAGCTGGCCGAAGCCCGCACCGCCTGGGCCTCCGTGGCCCGCGCGGTACGCCGCTTCGAGCCGGTCACGATGGTGGTCGGCCCCGGCCAGGCGGACTCCGCGCGGGCCCTGCTCGGCGACTCGGTCGACCTGGTGGAGCGCGAGCTCGACGACGCCTGGATGCGCGACATCGGCCCCACCTTCGTCACGAACGGCACCGAGCTGGCCGCCGTCGACTGGGTCTTCAACGGCTGGGGAGCGCAGGACTGGGCCCGCTGGGAGCACGACTCCAAGATCGCCCGTCACGTGGCCGACCTCGTCGACGTGCCGGTGCTGAGCAGCGCACTTGTGAACGAGGGCGGCGCGATCCACGTCGACGGCGAAGGAACGGTCCTGCTGACCGACACCGTCCAGCTCGGCTCCGGCCGCAACCCCGAGTGGACCCGGGCGGAGGTCGAGGCGGAGATCCACGCGAAGCTCGGCACGACGAAGGCGATCTGGCTCCCGCACGGTCTGTCCGGCGACTACGGCATGTACGGCACCCAGGGCCACGTCGACATCGTCGCCGCCTTCGCGAAGCCCGGCGTCGTGGTCGTCCACAGCCAGCAGGACCCGGCCCACCCGGATCACGAGCGCTCCCGGATGTACGTCGACATCCTCAGCCGCCAGACGGACGCGAAGGGCCGGCAGCTGGAGGTCGTGGAGATCCCCGCCCCGACCGTCCTGAAGGACGAGGAGGGCGACTGGGTCGACTACTCGTACATCAACCACTACCTCTGCAACGGCGGTGTGGTCCTGTGCGGCTTCGACGACCCCCACGACGAGATCGCGGCGGGCATCTTCCGCCGGCTCTTCCCGGAGCGGATCGTGACGCTGGTCGACGCGCGCGCCATCTTCGCGGGTGGGGGCGGCATCCACTGCATCACGCAGCAGCAGCCGAAGGTCTGAAACCGCCTGGTACGGGCCGCGGGCTCTGTGACAGCCTGCGGCCATGCCCCTGATCCCGCACGAGGGCGGCTCCTACGCCCTCCAGATTCTGTACTCCGTACCCGACGACGCCTGGTACCTGGAGCTGGACCACCTCGCCGGGAACACGACCGTGCTGACGGCCGTCGTCCCGGACGAGGACCCGTCGCGGGAGCCCACGGTCTGCGTCGACCCCGTGTCGGGGCACCACCGGATCCCGTACGACGTCATGCGCTGGTTCATGGAGCAGGTGGCCGAGGAGATCCGCACGTCACGGGGGTGGATGCGGCTGAGGCCCGACCTCGTCGACATCATCCGCGCGTTGCGCGAGGAGTACCTCGGCGTCATCGACGACGAGCGGTTCGGGCCCGTCCTGGCGGAACTGCGGGCGACCGTGCCCGCCGGCGATCTCCCCGCCGTCCTGGAAGCCGCCTTCGGCCGTAGCGCCGACGGGAGCGTGAGGTAGAACAGACGAGTGACCCGTATCGATCCCGCCGCCCCCCGGCGACGCAACAACGCCGCTCCTCCCCGGGAGGAGCTGCTCGCCGCCGCCATGGACACCATCGCCGAGCGCGGGCTCGACGGGCTGACCATGGCCGGGCTCGGGCGCGAGGTCGGGATGAGCAGCGGGCACCTCCTCTACTACTTCCGCACCAAGGACGAGCTGCTGCTGCAGACCCTGGAGTGGAGCGAGGGACGGCTCGGCGCCGAGCGCAGCGCGCTGCTCTCGCGGCCCGGGACCGCCCGTGAGCGGCTCGACGGCTACGTCGGCGTCTATGTCCCGGACGGCCCCCGCGACCCCCACTGGACCCTCTGGCTGGAGGTCTGGAACCGGTCCCAGAACGCCGACGACGACGCACGCGCCCGGCAGGCCGCGATCGAGGGCGCCTGGCACCGCGACCTCGTCGCCCTGATCGCCGAGGGCGTCTCGCGCGGGGAGTTCCGGCCGGTCGACCCCGACCGCTACGCGACCCGGATGCGCGCCCTGCTGGACGGGTTCAGCGTCCATGTCGCGGTCGGCATCCCCGGCACCGGCCGCGAGCAGGTCCGCGCGCACGTACGGGAGTTCGTCGCCGAGACCTTGTTGCTGCGCACGTGACGCACGCACTCCTGTTCGGCGAGGGCTCCGACGGGGTGCCCGCATCCTGAGACCGGCGTCCCGGGTTCCGTCGGTATGTGGCAGACTGCCGACGTGCTCGCTACCACGATGATTATGGGCAGCAGCGCGCCGGTCCGCAGTGGCCGCTGAACCGCGACTCGACCCCCGCGGCAGTGGACACCGTGCCCCAGACCCGCGCGCAGACCTCTCGCACCCGCGAGAGGTTTTTTCGTTTTCCGGCCCCACCGACGCCGGAAACGGACAGCGCGTGAGAATGGGGGCAAGTGGATCCAGACCTTCCGGAGCCACATCCGACAGGAGCCATCAGAGCCATGACCACGGAGACCGACGAGAGCTCGCGCCTCGACGACAGCTTCCATGTCTTCGACACGACGCTGCGCGACGGCGCGCAGCGTGAAGGCATCAACCTCACCGTCGCGGACAAGCTGACCATCGCGCGGCACCTGGACGACTTCGGCGTCGGCTTCATCGAGGGCGGCTGGCCCGGCGCCAACCCGCGCGACACGGAGTTCTTCGCCCGTGCCCAGCAGGAGATCACGTTCAAGAACGCGCGGCTCGTCGCGTTCGGCGCGACCCGCAGGGCCGGCGGCCGTGCCGCCGAGGACCCGCAGGTCAAGGCGCTCCTGGACTCCGGAGCCCCCGTGATCACCCTGGTCGCCAAGTCGCACGACCGGCACGTCGAGCTGGCCCTTCGCACCACCCTGGACGAGAACCTGGAGATGGTCCGCGACACCGTCTCCTACCTGTGCTCCCAGGGCCGCCGCGTCTTCGTCGACTGCGAGCACTTCTTCGACGGCTACAAGGCGAACCCGCAGTACGCCAAGGACGTCGTCCGCGCCGCCTCCGAGGCAGGCGCCGATGTCGTGATCCTCTGCGACACCAACGGCGGCATGCTCCCCGCCCAGGTCCAGGCCGTCGTCGCCACCGTCCTCGCCGACACCGGCGCCCGGCTCGGCATCCACGCCCAGGACGACACCGGCTGCGCCGTCGCCAACACCCTGGCCGCCGTCGACGCGGGCGCCACGCATGTCCAGTGCACCGCCAACGGCTACGGCGAGCGCGTCGGCAACGCCAACCTCTTCCCGGTGGTCGCGGCCCTGGAGCTCAAGTACGACAAGCGGGTGCTCCCCGAGGGCGCGCTCGCCGAGATGACCCGGATCTCGCACGCCATCGCCGAGGTCGTGAACCTGACGCCCTCCACGCATCAGCCGTACGTGGGTGTCTCCGCCTTCGCCCACAAGGCAGGGCTGCACGCCTCCGCGATCAAGGTCGACCCCGACCTCTACCAGCACATCGACCCCGAGCTGGTCGGCAACACCATGCGGATGCTCGTCTCCGACATGGCGGGCCGCGCCTCCATCGAGCTGAAGGGCAAGGAGCTCGGTGTCGACCTCGGCGGCGACCGCGCCCTGGTCGCCCGGGTCGTCGAGCGGGTCAAGGAGCGCGAGCTCAAGGGCTACACGTACGAGGCCGCCGACGCCTCCTTCGAGCTGCTGCTGCGCGAGGAGGCGGAGGGCCGGGCCCGTCGTTACTTCCGTACCGAGTCCTGGCGCGCGATCGTCGAGGACCGGCCCGACGGCACCCACGCCAACGAGGCGACCGTGAAGCTCTGGGCCAAGGGCGAACGGATCGTCGCCACCGCCGAGGGCAACGGCCCCGTCAACGCCCTCGACCGGGCGATGCGGGTCGGTCTGGAGCGGATCTACCCGCAGCTCGCCAAGTTCGAGCTGGTGGACTACAAGGTCCGCATCCTGGAGGGCCGCCACGGCACCGAGTCCACGACCCGTGTCCTGATCACCACCAGCGACGGCAACGCCGAGTGGTCGACGGTCGGCGTCGGTGAGAACGTGATCGCCGCGTCCTGGCAGGCGCTGGAGGACGCGTACACGTACGGACTGCTGCGCGTGGGGATCGATCCCGCGGAATAGGGCCATTACTGCCATTACCTGGCGTCCTCAATGTCTCGTAATGACCCAATCGGGGTAGTTTCGATGGTATGAGGACCAGGCCGTTCCACCTTCTGTCGGCCCTCGCCGGGCTGGCGCTGCTGCTGCTCCTGGTCCTGGCCCCCTCCGCGGGGGCCGGGACCACCGGGATTCCGGACGTCGGCGCGGCCCTGAAGCAGGGTCCGGTGTACGTCGACCCGGGCGCCGCCGACCAGCTCTCGTCGTCCGAGGCGGCCGCCCTCGCCCAGAAGATCGAGGACGCGGACAAACCGCTCTTCATCGCCGTGCTGCCCGCGACCGACGAGTACCCGTCCGAGAACCTCCTGCGGAATCTGCGCACCCAGACCGGGGTGACGGGGCTGTACGCCGTCCGGCTCGGTGACGGGTTCGACGCCGCCGCCGACCGTACGGTGATGTCCGCGAACGCCGTGGACAACCTGGTCACCTCCGTACGCCAGCCCGGGGTGGACGCGGCCACCGAGCTGAACAACTTCGTCGACCAGGCCCTGCCGACCCTGCGCGGCAGCGCCCCCGCCTCCTGGGGCTCGGTCGGCGCCGACGACGGCGTCCCGGTCGGCGGACTGATCACCCTCGGCGCGGTCGTCGCCGCAGGTGGCGCGGCTGCCTACGCGATCGTCCGCCGCAACCGGCTCCGCAAGCAGGCCGAGGAGCGTGAGGCCCTCGACAAGCTCCGGGTCGTCGTCGACGAGGACATCACGGCCTTCGGCGAGGAGCTCGAACGCCTCGACTTCCACCCGGGCGAACCCGGCGCCGACGACGCGATGCGCGGCGACTACGAACGCTCGCTCGACGCGTACGACAAGGCGAAATCCCTGATGGGCTCGGCCACGCACCCGCACGACGTCCGGGCCGTGACCAAGGAGCTGGAGGACGGCCGCTTCTCGCTCGCCGCCCTGGCCGCCCGCCGCGAGTCCCGGCCGCTGCCCGAGCGGCGCCCGCCCTGCTTCTTCGACCCGCGCCACGGCCCCTCCGTCGAGGACCGGACCTGGACCCCGGCCGGCGGAGCCGCCCGCGAGGTCCCGGTGTGCGCCGCCGACGCCACCCGGCTCGACGACGGGCAGGACCCCTTGGCCCGCACCGTCGAGACCGAGACCGGCCGCCGCCCGTACTGGGAGGCGGGACCGGCGTACGGCCCCTGGGCCGGCGGCTACTTCGGCGGCGGCATGCTCCCGGGTCTCCTCGCGGGCACCCTGCTCGGCTCGATGCTGGCCACCCCCGCCTACGCCGGCGAGTACGGCGGCGGTGAGTTCGGGGGCGGCGACGTCTCCGGGGCCGACTTCAGCTCCGGCGACTTCGGATCGGGCGATTTCGGCGGTGGTGGCGGTGGGGGCTTCGGTGACTTCGGCGGTGGCGGCGACTTCGGCGGCGGCGGGTTCTAGACCAGGGGCTTCACCGACATCAGCAGGTGCTGGTGGACCCCGTCCGCCCGGTCCGTGATCAGGGCGCGCTGCCCCGGCCCCAGCAGGTGGAAGCGGACCGAGTCGGTGTCGAAGGAGCCGAGCGCGTCCAGCAGATACCCCGGGTTGAACGCCACGGTCATCGTCTCGGCCCCCTGGAGGTCCGCCGCGAGCCGCTGGGAGGCGATGTCGTCCTCGTAACCCGCCTGAAGGTGCACGGTGTCCGCACCGAAGGCGAGCTGGACCGGGCTGTCGCCCTCCGCGACCACCGCGACCCGCTTCACGGCCTCGACCAACGGTGCCCGCCCGGTCACGGCGACGGCGTGCTCGCCCAGGGCGAAGAGCTTGTCGTGGCGGGGGAGACGGCCGTCGAGCAGCCGGGTCGTCGTCCGCGTCCCCTCGCTCTCGAAGCCGATCGAACCGCCGTCGAGGGCGAGCCGGACCGGCCCCGCCGAGCCCAGCGAGCGGGCGATCTCGGTCAGCCGGCGGGCCGGCACCACCACGTCCGCGCCCCCGGCCCCCTCGGAGACCGCGTCAGCGCCGTCCTCCGGCTTCCACTCCAGCGTGCGGACCGCGTATCGGTAGCGGTCGGTCGCGGCCAGCGTCATCGTCGTACCGTCCAGGGCAAGACGTACCCCCGTCAGGACCGGCAGCGAGTCGTCCCGCCCGGCCGCCACCGCCACCTGCCCGACCGCCGCCGCGAACGCCGCGGCGTCCACGACGCCCCGGAACGCCGGCAGCCCGGGCTGCGCCGGATAGTCGTCCAGCGGCAGCAGGGAGAGCCCGAAACGGGCGTCCCCGCCCCTCACCGAGAGCCGCGCCCCCTCGATCCCGCACGCGACCGGCCCCTTGGGCAGCACCTTGCAGATGTCGAGCAGCCTGCGTCCGAGCACGAGCGCCCGGCCCTCCCGTACGGTCTCCGCCTCGACCTCGATACGCGCCGACGCCTCGTAGTCGAGGCCGGAGACGCGGAGCCGGCCGTCCCCCGCCTCCAGGAGCAGTCCCCCGAGCACGGGCACGGGGGAGCGGGCGGGGAGGACGCGGGCCGCCCAGGCCACGGCGTCGGTCAACTCACTGCTGTCGATACGGAATTCCATGGCGCCGACGCTAGCGGCCCGCACTGACAGAGCCCCCTCGCGCGACCTCCGGGAAGCGCGACCTCCGGGAAGCGCGGCCTCCCGGGAACGCCGAGCGCCCGCCCTCCGTCGTCACGGAGAGGCGGGCGCGCTCGTGTGTGCCCCGATGGCGGGTCTCAGGCTCAGGCAGCGGTCTTGATCGCGGAGATGTCGAAGTTCAGCTTCACCTTGTCGCTGACCATCACACCGCCGGTCTCCAGCGCCGCGTTCCAGGTGAGGCCCCAGGCGGAGCGGAGGATCTCGGCCGAACCCTCGAAGCCGACGCGCTCGTTGCCGTAGACGTCCGTGGCCGAGCCGTTGAACTCCAGGTCGATGGAGAGCGGCTTCGTGACGTCCTTGATCGTGAGGTCACCGGTCACGCGGTACTTGTCGCCGCCCAGCTGCTCCGCCTCCGTGGAACGGAAGGTCATCAGCGGGAACTGCTCGGCGTCGAAGAAGTCACCGCTGCGCAGGTGGTTGTCGCGGTCGCCGATGCCGGTGTCGACGGAGGCGATCCTGACCTCGATCGAGGCGGCGGAGGCGCCCGGGTTCGCGCCGTCGAGGTTCAGGGTGCCCTCGTGCTCGGCGAAGGTGCCGCGGACGTTGGTGACCATCGCGTGACGGACAGTGAAGCCGATGCTGCTGTGGGCCGGGTCGATGGTGTACTCGCCGGTCAGCGCGGCGAGCGCCGGGTCGACGGTGAGGGTGGCGACGGCGGTGTCGGTGTCGTTGCTCTTGCGGCCGAAGATGCCCATGACGTGCTCCTTGGGGACGGTGCGCGGGGGTGGCGCGGAGGCTTGTGATGCGTTTCGTTGAACCTTCAACGAGAACGACGATAACCCTATTCCGTTCAACATTCAACATCCTGGTCCGATGTCCACCCGCTTGGACTAACCGAAGGGGGTTCTTGGACTGCCGGGGGCTCCGGGCCGCCATGCCGTTGACGGTGTCCCGCCGGGGGGCCCAACTAGTCCCCATGCCCCTCCCCAAGTCGCCAAGAATCCGTGCCGCCTGCGCGCTCGCCGCCGCGTCGTCCGCCGTGTTCGCCCTGTCGGGACCCGCCCTCGCCGAGCCGAGGACGCCCGCCGGGGCCGACGCCGCCGAGGCCCGGATCCGCTCCGCGCAGCTCTCCGTCAGCGTCGCCGAGGACTTCCCGCGCGTCCTCTCGTACACGGACCGCGCCACCGGTGCCCGGCTCCTCGGCAGTACGGCGCCGGTCGCACAGGTCGTCCTCAACGGCACCGCGTACGACGTCCGGGCCACCGGCGCCCCCGTCCTGAAGGACTCCTCCGCCGCGTACACCCTGGCCTTTCCCGCCCTGCCCGGGGTCGAGATCGACGCGAGCATCGGTGTCAGCGGCCGCGCCACCACCTTCAAGGTCACCGCCGTGCGGGACACCGCCGCCTTCCGGGTCGGCACGATCGACATACCCGGCCACGACCTGGTGTCCGTCGGCTCCTCGGACGCCGGCGCCGAGACCGCCTTCACCCGGCTCGACCCCGACTCCACCCGTACCGCGGACGTCTTCGCCGACATCACCGACGCCACCCCGGCCGAGCCCACCGCCACCGGGGCGAGCTACGCACTTGTCAACACCGGCGCCCTCGCCGCCGCCGTCGAGTCCAACTCCAGCTACGACAAGCCCTCCGGCGCGAGCGCGCGCGACGGCGCCCGCTTCTGGCACCAGGCCCGCAAGAACGGCACCGAGACCCGCGTCGGTGTCTGGTCCGGCCAGTGGACCTACCGCGGCGAGGGCGCCCCCGCCCCCGAGAGCGGCAAGAACCTCCCCTGGGCGAAGGTGGTCGTCACCCCCGACGCCAACGGCGACGGGAGGACGGACTGGCAGGACGGCGCCCTCGCCTTCCCCGCCATCGGGATCAGGACGCCCGGCGGCGACGAGACCCCCGACCGGGTGGTCGCCCACATCCCGTTCAACTTCGCGTCCCACGCCACCCACCCCTTCCTGCGCACCCTCGACGACGTCAAGCGGATCTCCCTCGCCACCGACGGACTCGGCCAGTTCGCGCTGCTCAAGGGGTACGGCTCCGAGGGCCACGACTCCGCCCACCCGGACTACGGCGGCAACTACAACAAGCGCGCCGGCGGTCTCGCCGACCTCAACACCCTCCTCAAGGAGGGCAGGAAGTGGGGCGCGGGCTTCGGCGTCCACGTCAACGCCACCGAGTCGTACCCCGAGGCGAAGAACTTCAGCGAGACCCTCGTCGACAAGGCGAAGCCCGGCTGGAACTGGCTCAACCAGAGCTACTACATCGACCAGCGCCGGGACATCAACAGCGGCGACCTCGCCCGCCGCTTCCAGCAGCTCCGCGACGAGACCGACCCCAACCTGTCGATGCTCTACATCGACGTCTACTACACCCACGGGTGGATCGCCGACAAGACGCTCCAGGCCGTGCAGTCCCAGGGCTGGAACGTCGCCACCGAGTGGTCCGAGAAGTTCGAGCGGGCCTCGCTCTGGTCCCACTGGGCCAACGACCTGAACTACGGCGGCGCCACCAACAAGGGCCTCAACTCCCAGATCGTCCGCTTCATCCGCAACGGCGAGAAGGACGTCTGGAACAACCACCCGGTCCTCGGCCAGACCGCCCTTGAGGACTTCGAGGGCTGGACCGGCGAGACCGACTGGAACCACTTCTACGCCAACATCTGGCAGAAGAACCTGCCCGCCAAGTACCTCCAGCAGCAGCGGATCACCCGCTGGAACGGCAACGACCTCACCTTCACCGGCGGCGTCCGCGGCACCGTCGAGGACGGCCGGCGCACGTTCTACGAGAACGGCCGCAAGGTCCTCGACGGCGAGAACTACCTGCTGCCCTGGGACGGCGGGAAGAAGCTGTACCACTACAACAAGGCGGGCGGAAAGACGAGTTGGGCGGTGCCCGGCAACCGCTCGTACAGCGTCTACAAGCTCACCGACAACGGCCGCGTCAAGACCGCGACGGTACGGCCGAGCGGCGGCACGATCACGCTCGACGCCGCCGCGGGACAGCCCTACGTCCTCTACCCCGACCGCGCCCCCGCGCCCCGCGACCCGCGCTGGGGCCAGGGCACCCCGGTCGAGGACCCCGGCTTCAACGACACCGCGCTCGCAAGCTGGTCCAAGGCGGGCACGGTCGCCCGTGACACCGACGGCCAGGGCCGCAACAGCGCCGAGCTCACCGGCTCCGCCACCGCGTCCGTACAACAGCGGATCACCGGCCTCACCCCCGGCGGGCGCTACACCGCCTCCGCCCTGATCGAGGTCGAGCCCGGGAAGACCCGCCCCACCACGCTCTCCGTCGGCGGGAAGTCCGTCACCGTCGAGCGTTCGGCGCTCCCGGACCAGGTCGCCGCCTCCGACTGGAACGGCACCCGCCTCCAGCGCGCCAAGGTCACCTTCACCGCCCCCGCCGGCGCCACCACCCTCAAGGTCGAGGCGGCGGGCGGCTCCACGGCCACCGTCCGGATCGACGACGTCCGGGTCGTCGCCAACGACCCGGCGACCAAGGCCGGCGCGCTCGCGTACGAGGACTTCGAGGCCGTCGACCAGGGCTGGGGCCCCTTCCTCAAGGGCGACTCCGGGGGGACGACCGACCCGCGCACCCACATCGCCCAGCTCCACGCGCCGTACACCCAGTCCGGCTGGAACGGAAAGCTGATCGACGACGTCATCGGCGGCGCCGAGTCGCTGAAGTCCCACGACGAGAACAGCGGCCTGGTCTACCGCACCGCGCCCTGGACCGTCCCCATGAAGGACGGCCGCGCCTACCGCGTCGCGTACGACTACCAGTCCAGCCACGCGGGCGCCTACGAGTGGGTCACCGGCTACGACCGTCACGACGGGACCCCGGTGGAGACCCGCCGTACGCCCGTCGGGCAGCAGCGGACCACCGGGCACTTCTCCGAGACCGTCACGGCCGGCTGCGGCGACACCTGGACCGGACTGCGCAAGCGCGCCGACGCCCCCGAGGGAGCCGACTTCGTCCTCGACTCCTTCACCGTCACCGACCTCGGCCCGGCGCCCGAGAAGGCCGCCTGCGGCACGCTCGCGCTCGCCGCCCCCGAGACGCTGGAGCCGGGCCGCCCGAACCAGGTCACGGCCACCTTCACCAACGACGAGGCGGCCGCCGTCGCCGGGGCCACGGCGACCCTGGAACTCCCCGAGGGCTGGACCGCCGTGCCGGCCGCCCCCGTCGCGCTCGGGACGGTCGAGGCAGGAGCCAGGGCCACCGCCACCTGGCAGGTGACGCCCCCGGTGGACGCGGCCTACCAGTCGTACGGACTCGGCTCGACGCTTACGTACACCGTCGGGGGAGAGGCCCGGAAGCTGACCGCCGCCACCACCGCCCGCACCCTGCCTCCGCCTCCCACCACGGACAGCTGGGCGAGCGACCTGGACTGGACCTCGGCCACCAACGGCTGGGGACCGGTCGAGCGCGACGGGTCCAACGGCGAGACGGGCACCGGCGACGGCGGCCCGCTGCGGATCGGGGGAGTGACGTACGAGAAGGGCCTCGGCGCCCACGCCCCCTCCAAGGTCCGCTACTACCTGGGCGGGAAGTGCACCACCGTGACCGCCGAGGTCGGCGTGGACGACGTCCAGACCAGCCGCGGCACCGTCACGTTCGGCGTCCTCGCCAACGGTACGGAGAAGGTGAAGTCGCCGGTCCTCAAGGCGACGGACGCCGCCTGGCCGCTCACCGCCGACGTGTCCGGAGCCACCTACGTCGACCTCGTGACCGGGGACGGCGGGGACGGCAACGGCAACGACCACGCGGACTGGGGGAACGTCAGGTTCCACTGCGGAGGATCCCACTAGAATCCGGCCGCGGATCCCGCCCCGGTTCCGCCGGGGCGGGATCCGCGGCGAGGTGGCCGCGCAGGGGTCTCTGTGGGAACCCCACAAGAGCGAGGGGTGTCTGGCTGTCGACTCGGCCGGTGCCGGACACGGTTCTGTCTTACTCCACCAGGATTCGACTCGGGAGACTGTACGGAGTCAACGGCGGGATTTCCTTGCTCGGCTTCGTAGGGTCGGTACATGACCGTTGTGGACCAGATCCCGAGCGAGCCGACCGAGGCCAGCGCGCCGACCGACGCCCGAGGCCGTGTGGCCGAGCTGCACGCCCTGCGCGAGGAGGCGCGGCGCGGACCGAGCGACCGCGCGACCGAGGCCCAGCACGCCAAGGGCAAGCTCACCGCTCGTGAGCGCATCGAGCTGCTGGTCGACCCCGGTTCCTTCAACGAGGTCGAGCAGCTGCGCCGGCACCGCGCCACCGGCTTCGGCCTGGAGGCCAAGAAGCCCTACACCGACGGTGTCATCACCGGCTGGGGCACGGTCGAGGGCCGTACGGTCTTCGTCTACGCGCACGACTTCCGGATCTTCGGCGGCGCGCTGGGCGAGGCCCACGCCACCAAGATCCATAAGATCATGGACATGGCCATCGCGGCCGGCGCGCCGCTGGTCTCGCTGAACGACGGCGCCGGCGCCCGTATCCAGGAGGGCGTCTCCGCCCTCGCCGGCTACGGCGGCATCTTCCAGCGCAACACCCGGGCCTCGGGTGTCATCCCGCAGATCTCCGTGATGCTCGGTCCGTGCGCGGGCGGCGCGGCCTACTCGCCGGCCCTGACAGACTTCGTCTTCATGGTCCGCGAGACCTCGCAGATGTTCATCACCGGCCCGGACGTCGTCAAGGCGGTCACCGGCGAGGAGATCACCCAGAACGGCCTCGGCGGCGCGGACGTGCACGCCGAGACCAGCGGCGTGGCGCACTTCGCGTACGACGACGAGGAGACCTGCATCGCGGAGGTGCGCTACCTCCTGTCGATGCTGCCGCAGAACAACCGTGAGAACCCGCCGACTGCGGCCTCCGGAGACCCGGCGGACCGCCGCTCGGACGTCCTGCTCGACCTGGTGCCGGCGGACGGCAACCGTCCGTACGACATGCACAAGGTGATCGAGGAGCTCGTCGACGAGGGCGACTACCTGGAGATCCACGAGCGCTGGGCCCGCAACATCATCTGTGCGCTGGCCCGCCTGGACGGCCAGGTCGTGGGCATCGTCGCCAACCAGCCGCAGTCGCTGGCCGGCGTCCTGGACATCGAGGCCTCGGAGAAGGCCGCCCGTTTCGTTCAGATGTGCGATGCTTTCAATATCCCCATCGTCACCCTTTTGGACGTACCTGGCTTCCTGCCGGGCGTTGACCAGGAGCACGGTGGAATCATCCGCCACGGCGCGAAGCTGCTGTACGCGTACTGCAACGCGACCGTGCCCCGGATCAGCCTGATCCTGCGCAAGGCGTACGGCGGCGCATACATCGTCATGGACTCCCAGTCCATCGGCGCCGACCTGACGTACGCCTGGCCCACCAACGAGATCGCGGTGATGGGCGCCGAAGGTGCCGCCAACGTCATCTTCCGCAAGCAGATCGCGGAAGCCGAGGACTCCGAAGCCATGCGGGCCCGCATGGTCAAGGAGTACAAGGCCGAGCTGATGCACCCGTACTACGCCGCGGAACGCGGTCTGGTCGACGACGTGATCGACCCCGCAGAGACGCGGGAGGTCCTCATCAGGTCCCTCGCCATGCTGCGCACCAAGCACGCCGACCTGCCGTCCCGCAAGCACGGCAACCCGCCTCAGTAAGAGGAGCGCATCCACGTGACCACGCCTGCCACAGCCAACCTTCTCCGAGTCGAGAAGGGCCACGCCGATCCCGAGGAGCTGGCCGCCATCACCGCGGTCCTCCTGGCCCGCGCCGCCGCCCAGCCCGCCCACGACGCGGTGGCGTCCGCCCACGGCCGCTCCACGGCCGGCTGGCGCCGCCTGGAGCGTCAGTCGGGCTTCCGCCCCTCCCACTCCTGGCAGGGCTGACCCCGCCGCACCGAAGGCCCCGTCTCCGCCGGAGACGGGGCCTTCGCCATGCCGGGGGCCGTACCCGGGGCCCATACCCGGGCCGCAGCCGGCCGACGGGCAAGGCTCCCGCGGCCACCGGACGGCCCTCGCGGGCCGGAGAACGCCGTCCTGGTACGGAGAACGCCCCGCAGGCCCGAGAACGGCGTGCGGGCCCGAGAACGGGTGCGGGCCCGAGAACACCCCCAGGCCCGAGAACGGCGGGCGGGCACGGCGAAGGCCCCGCGCACCGGACCGGTGCGCGGGGCCTTCGCCGTACTGCCGTGGGGACGGCTACCGCAGGCGGGCCATGAGGGCGTGCTCGACCAGGGTGATGAGCGCGCTCTTGGCGTCCGCGCGGTGGCGGGCGTCGGTCGTGATGATCGGCGTGTCCGGGCCGATCTGGAGGGCCTCGCGGACCTCCTCCGGGTTGTACGGCTGGTGGCCGTCGAACCCGTTCAGGGCGATGACGAACGGCAGGCCGCTGTTCTCGAAGTAGTCGACCGCGGGGAAGCAGTCGGCGAGACGGCGGGTGTCCACGAGCACGACGGCGCCGATGGCGCCGCGGACCAGGTCGTCCCACATGAACCAGAAGCGGTCCTGACCGGGCGTACCGAAGAGGTACAGGATCAGGTCCTGGTCCAGGGTGATACGGCCGAAGTCCATCGCGACAGTCGTCGTCGTCTTGTCGCCGGTGTGAGTGAGGTCGTCGATGCCCGCGGACGCAGACGTCATGACGGCCTCGGTACGCAGCGGGTTGATCTCCGAGACGGCGCCGACGAACGTGGTCTTGCCCACGCCGAAGCCACCCGCCACCACGATCTTCGCGCTGGTGGTTGAACGGGCCGCGCCGCCGCTAGAGCTTGCGAAGTCCACTGAGCACCCTTTCGAGCAGTGTCACGTCTGGCTGACCGCCGGCGGCCTCGTCGCCGCCGGGCTGGTGGATGGCGACAAGTCCGGCCTCCGCCAGGTCGGCGACGAGGATACGGGCAACGCCGAGGGGGATGGAGAGAAGTGCCGAGATCTCGGCCACCGACTTGATCTCGAAGCACAGGTGGCAGATCCGCTGGTGCTCGGGCAACTGCCCCTGCAGCCGGGCGGGATCGGCCGTCGTGCTGACCAGCGCCTCGATGGCGAGCTGGTAACGCGGCCGGGTACGGCCGCCGGTCATGGCGTACGGGCGCACGAGCGGGTTGTGGTTCCCGCCCTGCCGGCCCGAGCCGCCCGCGTTCCGCTGGGCGCCGGGCCCGCCCGCGGACGCCGAAGGCGCCTGCGGGGGCTGCTGCTGGTAGGGCTGCTGCATGCCCTGTCTGCTCGGGGCAGAGGGGAAGTTGAACCGGTTCTGCGCGGTTTCTCCCTGCGCGTGCGCGTCAAAACCGTTGTACGGGTGTCCGCCCGGGGGTGTCCCCACGTCTCCTCCTCCGACTGCCTCGCGGTCCATGTCCCTGTGGAGCCGCGCCACCGCACCTTACGGTGCGGTGGCGTGAAACGCACTGTCTGTCTGTTAGTTGAGAAGACTTCCCTGCAGTTCCGCGCGGAGGTCAGGCGTCAGGACACTGCCCGCGCGATCGACGAGCAGGGCCATCTCGTAGCCCACGAGACCGATGTCGGCCTCGGGGTGGGAGAGCACGGCCAGCGAGGAGCCGTCCGAGATCGACATGATGAAGAGGAAGCCGCGCTCCATCTCCACGACGGTCTGGTTGACCGCACCACCCTCGAAGATGCGGGACGCGCCCGCGGTCAGCGAGGTCAGTCCGGAGGCGACGGCCGCCAGCTGGTCGGCTCGGTCCCGGGGGAAACCCTCGGACATCGCCAGCAGGAGTCCGTCGGCGGAGACCACCACCGTGTGGGACACCCCAGGGGTGTTGTCCACGAAGTTGGTGATCAACCAGTTCAGATTCTGCGCCGCCTGGCTCATGCTCACACTAACGCTCCTGGTTGTAGGTACTGCCCGGGCCGAGGCCCGATCCGTTCGTGTCCGTTCCCGCGCTGCGTCCCTGCTGGACACCGCGGCGCAGGTTGCTCAACCTGCCCCGGACGTCCTCAGGCGCGCGGGAGACCTGGGGGCCGCCCTGCGGCGTCTGCTCCGCCGTTCCCTCGACCAGATTGGCCTTGGGGACCCGCTTCGGAAGACCGGACGAGGTGACCCCGCCCGCCTTCGGGTCGCGGAGCTTCTCGGCCCGCTGCCAGCGCTCGTCGTTCGTCGAGCGCCAGTCCTCGGAACCGTCGGCTTCGTTCTGCCGCGCCGGCGCGGACGCCTGGCGCTGGGCCGGCTGCTGGGCCGTCCGCGTCGGCAGGGGCTGCTGCGCGGGCTGCGAGGCCTGCGGAGCGCTGCTGCCACGACGCGGCAGACCGGCATCGGTCAGCGCGTGGCCGGCGTCCGGGGTGGGGTTCGCAGGCGAACCCGGACGGTCGAAGCCTACGCGGTCGGGAGCCGCTTCGGGAGCGCCGGGGGCAGATTCCGATTCCGCTCCGTACGGCTGCTCGTAGCCGCCCTGGTACGTGCCCTGGTTCTGCCACTCGCCCTGCTGGGCCTGGGGCTCGTAGCCATTGCCGTACGACGCCTGACCGTTGTCCTGGCCCTGGTAGGCCGGTTCCGCATAGGGCTGCTCGGCGTAGCCGTCGGTGGCCTGCGCATAGCCGTCGTAGCTCTGCTCGGGGTACGCGTAGCCCTCGTGCCCGCCGGCCTGCTGCTGCTGGCCGTAGTCGGCGTACTCCTGCCCGTACTGCTCCTGCGCGTACTCCTGCTCGCGCTCGTGCTGGGCGTACCCCTGCTGGGAGGGGTCGACCTCGTCACGGAAGAGCGGACGCTCGCCGCCCTGCGTCTGCGACTCCAGGGCCGCCCGGCGCTCCTCGCGCATCAGCGAACGGTTCACCGGGTCGAGCTGGCGGTCGTCCGCGGGCTGCTCGTAGCGGGAGTCGTCGAAGCCGAGCTCCGCCGCGGTCCGCATCTGCGGCTGCACCGGCTCGAAGGCGTGCTGCTGCTGTTGCGGGATGATCTGCGAGACCGTGAAGTCGTTCTCGGGCAGCTGCTCGCCACCACCACCGTGGGTGATCGCGTCGGGCAGCATGACCAGCGAGGTCGTACCGGCCTGCTCGCCCGAGGGGCGCAGCTGGACACGGACGCCGTGCCGGTCGGCCAGCCGGCCGACCACGAACAGGCCCATGCGCTGCGAGACGGCGGCGTCCACCGTCGGCGGGTTGGCCAGCTTGTGGTTGATGTCCGCGAAGTCCTCGGCGGTCAGGCCGATGCCCTTGTCGTGGATCTCGACCATCACGCGGCCGTCGGGCAGTCGGGTCGCGGTGACGCGGACCTTGGTCTGCGGGGAGGAGAACGTGGTGGCGTTCTCCAGGAGCTCGGCGAGCAGGTGCACGAGGTCGGTCACGGCCTGGCCGTGGATCTCGGCCTCGGGGACACCGGCCAGCTCGATGCGCTCGTACTGCTCCACCTCGGAGGAGGCGGCGCGCATCACGTCGACCAGCGGCACCGGCTGGTCCCAGCGGCGGCCCGGCTCCTCGCCGGCGAGGACGAGGAGGTTCTCGCCGTTACGCCGCATACGGGTGGCCAGGTGGTCCAGCTTGAAGAGGTTCTCCAGCTGGTCCGGGTCGGCCTCGTTGTTCTCCAGGTCGGTGATGAGGGTCAGCTGGCCCTCGATGAGCGACTGGTTGCGGCGCGAGAGGTTGGTGAAGATCGCGTTGACGTTGCCCCGCAGCATGGCCTGCTCGGCGGCGAGCCGGACGGCCTCGCGGTGGACCTGGTCGAAGGCGCGGGCGACCTCGCCGATCTCGTCCTGGGAGTCGATCGGGATCGGCTGGACACGGGTGTCCACCCGGCCCGGCTCGGTCCGGGAGAGCTGGTCGACGAGCATCGGCAGGCGCTGCTCGGCGATGGCGAAGGCGGCGGTGCGCAGCTCGCGCATCGAGCGGCTCATCTGGCGGGCCATCATCCCGGCGAGGATGAAGGCGGCCAGGAGCGCGATCACGACGATGCCACCGGTGACGAAGGCGTCGGTCTTGGCGTCGGAGGAGATCGCGGCCGCCTCGGTCACGGCCTTGTCGACGAGCTCCTTCTCGACCTCGGTGTAGCCGTCGAACTTGCCGGTGGCGACGGCCATCCAGGTCTCGGGCGTGATGCCCTTCTTCTGGAGGTCCTTGATCGCGTCGGCGTCCTTGGCGGAACCGATCTCCTTGGCCACCCCGGTGAAGACGGAGCCGTCGGCGCCCTTGGGCAGCGTGATCCCGGCCGCCTCCATCTTCTTGGCGCCCTCGACGGCCTTGCCGGACATGACTTCCTTGAGCCGGTCCACGTCGGCCTGGGTACCACCGGAGTTGTACTCGCCGAGGGCGATCTGCTCCAGGTAGTTGTACGAGTTGAACGCCACCGACTGCTGGGCGAAGACATCGCCCTTCTGGCTGGGGCGGACCAGGAGCTGGGTGCCGATCGAGCGCTGGAGCGACTCGGCGCCCTTGGCGAGCTGGACGGCGTAGAGCGTGCGGCCGTAGGCGGTGACGTTGCCGGTGCCGAGCCCGAGCTCGTTGGAGAACTCCATCAGGTAGTGCTGGACGCCGGTGTACCCGAGCTGGGTGTTCACGGGGTCCAGGGCCCGCGTGTACGCGGCCTGGCGGAGCTTCTCGAGCTTGGGTATCTCGTCCTGGAACAGCCGCAGGCGGCGCTCGAGGCCCTCGCCCTCCGGCATGTCCTTGACGGCCTCGTCGAACTTGACCTTGGCGGCGTCGGTGGCGGCGTACGCCTGGGCCACCTCGTCGCTCTTGCGGTCCTCGGCGGACTTGGCGGTCAGCAGGGGAGCCGCGGTCAGGTCACGCTCGTTGAGCAGGGCCTGGCTGTACTCCGAGGCGGCGCGCACGATGAGCGCCGTCTTCTCGGCGTTCTGCGCCTCCTGCCAGGTGTTGATCGCCCCGTTCACCTGGAAGCCGCCCATGACGAGGCCGACCAGCACGGGTACGAGCAGGATCGCGTTCAGCCTGGTCGGTACCCGCCAGTTGCGCGGGGACAGCTTGCTGGAGCTCCCCTTGCCGCTGACGGCCTGGGGCGTCGCGGGCACCTCCGCGGGCGGCGCCACCATGCGCGCCGGCGGCGTGAAGTTGCCTCGCGCCTGCTGCTCCGCGGAGCTTTCCTTGCTTCGCCTCACTCGACCAACAACCTCTCGGCGTCGGCACCTACGTTGTGCCGGTGTTTCGTTCAGGGCCGTACTACTCGGGAGTTCATGAATTGCAGCACGTGAAGGGGGTCCCCTCCAAACAGCCCTGAGCTTCGGTTTTCGTCGCTCCGGGCCCCAGATAAAACGGGCATAAAGAACGAGCCCCGCCAAATGACGGGGCTCATGTGAGCGCAGTGGTACCGATCGGATGCGTCGGGTGTCCGTGGCGCCGCAATTCTCTTTCGAAACGTTATGAACACGGGGGCGGACCGTGGCATAGGACACAGGCCGCCTCCACAAAAGGCGTACGACAACTTCCGTACGCGTTCTCCTACTTGAGTCGTGCCATCAGCGCATGCTCCACGAGCGTGATCAACGCGCTCTTGGCGTCCGCGCGGTGGCGGGCGTCGGTGGTGATGATCGGGGTGCCGGGACCGATCTGGAGGGCCTCGCGGACCTCCTCCGGCGTGTAGGGCTGATGCCCCTCGAACCCGTTCAGGGCGATGACGAACGGCAGGCCGCTGTTCTCGAAGTAGTCGACCGCGGGGAAGCAGTCGGCGAGACGGCGGGTGTCCACGAGCACGACGGCGCCGATGGCGCCGCGGACCAGGTCGTCCCACATGAACCAGAAGCGGTCCTGACCGGGCGTACCGAAGAGGTACAGGATCAGGTCCTGGTCCAGGGTGATACGGCCGAAGTCCATCGCCACCGTCGTGGTGGTCTTGTCCCCGGTGTGCGTGAGGTCGTCGATCCCGGCCGAGGCCGAGGTCATGACGGCCTCGGTACGCAGCGGGTTGATCTCCGAGACGGCGCCGACGAACGTGGTCTTGCCCACGCCGAAGCCACCCGCCACCACGATCTTCGCGCTGGTGGTCGAGCGGGCCGCCTGAGGGGCGGAGCCGCCGCTAGATCTTCCGAAGTCCACTGAGCACCCTTTCGAGCAGTGTCACGTCCGGCGTGCCGCCGGCCTCTCCGTTGCCCGGCTGGTGGATCGCCACCATGCCCGCCTCCGCCAGGTCGGCGACGAGGATCCGGGCCACACCGAGCGGCATCGACAGCAGCGCCGAGACCTCTGCCACCGACTTGACCTCACGGCAGAGGTGGCAGATCCGCTGGTGCTCCGGGAGCAGGGTGGCGAGGTGCGCCGGGTCGGCCGTGGTGCTGACCAGGGCCTCTATGGCGAGTTGGTACCGCGGCCGGGTCCGGCCGCCGGTCATCGCGTAGGGCCGGACCAGCGGCTGGTCGCCCTCATGTCCGTACGACTCGTCGAGCGAGCCGCCGTACGGATCGTGAGAGGCGGGGGGCGGGGTCATGAATCCTCCGGGCGTGACGACACGTGGTCATGCCGTCTGATGGGGCCGGTGGGGGGCCGGGTGGGGCGGCCGGACGGTTTCTTGATGCCCAGGGCGGTACGGAGGGGCGTACCGCCCTGTATCGGTACGGGTCTAGTGCAGCAGGCTCCCCTGGAGCTCTGCACGGAGGTCCGGGGTCAGGACACTGCCGGCCCGGTCGACCAGCAGCGTCATCTCGTAGCCCACGAGGCCGATGTCGCACTCCGGGTGCGCCAGCACGGCCAGGGAGGATCCGTCGGAGACGGACATCAGGAAGAGGAAGCCGCGCTCCATCTCCACGACCGTCTGGGCGACGGAGCCGCCCTCGAAGATCCGGGACGCCCCCGCGGTCAGCGAGGTCAGTCCGGACGCGACCGCCGCCAGCTGGTCGGCGCGGTCACGGGGAAATCCTTCCGACATGGCAAGGAGCAGACCGTCGGCGGAGACCACCACCGTGTGGGACACCCCTGGGGTGTTGTCCACGAAGTTGGTGATCAACCAGTTCAGATTCTGCGCCGCCTGGCTCATCGCGCTCAACTATCGCTCCTGCTGGTGGGTGGGGCCGACGTGGAAACTGCCCGTTGTGGAGTTGCCCGCCTGGCGGCCCTGCTGGATGCCGCGGCGCAGATTGGTGAGCCGGCCGCGGACGTCATCGGGTGCACGCGAGACCTGAGGGCCGGCCGTGTGGGCCTGCTCCTGCGCGGTCCCGGGTACGAGGTTGGCGCGCGGCACACGCTTCGGCAGCCCGGAGGTGGTGATGCCGCCGGCCGCCGGCTTGCGGACCCGCTCGGCCTGGCGCACCAGCTCGTCGTTGGGCGAGGTCCGCCAGGAGGCGGGACCGCCCTGCTGCTGACCGGCGTTGCCGCCGTCGCCGCCGGCCGGGGCGGCGGGGCGCCGCTGGGCCGGGGGAGTGGGCTGTGCCGCCGGAGCCTGCGGCGTCTGCCGGGCGTCGGGGCGCTGCTGACCCTGGTCGCCGCCCTGCTCCTGCTGCTGACCGCCCTGGCTCTGGTGGAACCAGTTGGTCTCCAGCGTGTCGTACAGCGGGGTACGCGCGTCGGCGGAGCTGCCGGCCGGAGGCAGGGCCTCGGGCTGGCGCGGCTGCTGAAGCTGGGGCTGCTGGGGCTGCTGGGGCAGGTTCCCGGCCGGGCGGGGCGCACCGTAGTCGTTGCCGCCGCGCTGGCGCGGGGCCGGAGCCTGCGGCGCCTGCTGCTGGTAGCCCTGCGGAGCCTGCTGCTGGGGCGCCTGCTGCTGTCCGAAGTCCGGGCGCGGGAACTGCGAAGTGGACGCCGCGTCCTGCGGTCCGGGCTGGTACGCCTGCGGGGCCTGCTGCTGCCGGCCGAGGTCCGGGCGCGGGAACTGGCCCGTGGAGCCCGGTCCCTGAGGCGAAGCCGGACGGGCGTACTGGCCCGTGTTCTCCGGGTCCTCGTGGCCGCGCGGGGCGTCCAGCGGCGACATGTCCTGCTGCGGGCGGCGGACCGGCTGCGCCTGGTCGTTGCCCCAGCTGGTGGACTGCGCGCGCTGCGTCTGCTGGGGGTTGCCGCCGGGCAGCTCGGCACGCGGGAACCCGCCCTGGCCGGGACGGCCGCCCTGCGCGGCCTGGTTGCCCTGGCCCTGCTGCGGCTGCCGGCTTTGGGCCTGGCCCTGATTGTTCTGGCCCTGGCCCTGGTTGCCCTGCTGGCCCTGGCCGCCCCAGACGTCCGTACGGGACGGGATCGCGCTCTGCGCGCCGCCGCCGAAGCCGCCCGGGCGCTGCGCGTCGGGGGAGACCTGCGGCATCTGCGCGGTCGGCTGCCCCTGGGACTGCGGCTGCTGCGGTGCCTGGCCCTGCGGACCGTTCTGGCGCGGGGCGCCGTCCCGGCCGGGGAGCGCCGCACGCGGACCGCTGCCCGCGCCGACCTGACCGCGGGGGGCACCCGCACCGGCACCCAGGAGCCCGGCGGACGACGACGGCGCCCCGCCGAGGCCCGGACGGCCACCGGCCGCGGGAGCACCGGGGCCGCCGGTCAGACGGCCACCGGGAGCGGACGGACCCTGCGGCATCGCGCCCTGGCCACCGGCGCCCGGCTTGGGCGCCGGCTTCTTGCCGCCCTGGGCGACGTCGACCGGGAGCATGACGAGCGCGGTGGTGCCGCCGGAGTCCGACGGGCGCAGCTGGATACGGATGCCGTGTCGCAGGGACAGGCGGCCGACCACGAACAGACCCATGCGGCGGGAGACGGAGACGTCCACGGTCGGCGGCGAGGCGAGCCGCTCGTTGATCGCGGCGAGGTCCTCGGGGGAGAGGCCGATGCCGGTGTCGTGGATCTCGACGAGCACCCGTCCGTCGGGGAGCGCGTGGCCGGTGACGCGGACCTTCGTCTGCGGCGAGGAGAACGACGTGGCGTTCTCCAGCAGCTCGGCGAGGAGGTGCACGAGGTCGTTGACGACGCGGCCGGCGACCTCGGTCGCCGGGACGGCGGCCAGTTCGATGCGCTCGTACTGCTCCACCTCGGAGGCGGCGGCACGGAGCACGTCGACCAGCGGGACCGGACGGGTCCACCGGCGGCCCGGCTCCTCGCCGGCGAGGACGAGGAGGTTCTCACCGTTACGCCGCATTCGGGTGGCGAGGTGGTCGAGCTTGAAGAGGGAGGAGAGCTGGTCCGGGTCGGCCTCGCGGGACTCCAGCTCGGAGATGAGCGAGAGCTGACGCTGGATGAGGCCCTGGGAGCGGCGCGAGAGGTTGGTGAACATCGCGTTGACGTTGCCCCGCAGAAGGGCCTGCTCGGCGGCGAGGCGGACCGCCTCGCGGTGCACGTCGTCGAAGGCCGCGGCCACCTGGCCGATCTCGTCCCGGGAGTGCACACCGACGGACTCGACGGAGGTGTCGACGTCCTGCGGGTCGGACTCGGAGAGCTGCTTGACGAGCTCGGGCAGACGGTCCTGGGCGACCTTGGTGGCGGTGTCCTGGAGCCGGCGCAGCGACCGGATCATGGACCGGGCCACGACGAAGGCGCCGACGAGGGAGACACCGAGGACGAGCAGGATCAGCGCACCGTTGATGATCGCTTCGCGCTGCGACTCGGCCCGCAGCTCACGGGCCTTGGTCTCCATCTTGTCGAGCAGGTCGGCCTCGATGACGGCCATGGCCTGCATCTTGGTGCCGTACTCGTCGGTGAAGTTCAGGTGACCACGCGGGACGCGGTCGGTCATGCCGGAGTCGATGCTCAGCACCCGGTCCGCGTACTTGTCCGCGGCGTCGATGGACGGGTTGCCGCTGGTCAGCGTGCTGGTCAGCGCGTCGGCGTCGCCGCCCGCCGACTCGAAGATGGTCTGGAACTGCTTGAGCTGGACCTTCTCGCCCTGCTGGGCCGCGTAGCCGTAGAGACGGTCGCCCGGCTCCAGCTTGCCGCGCCGGTTGTCGCTCGAAGGGAGCGCGGCGGCGATGATCGCCTGCTGGACGGAGGCGTACTCCTTGGCGGAGGAGAAGGCCGCCAGCGCCCGGGTCCGCTTGATCATCTCGGGGTTGCTGGTCGCCTGCGCCATGTCCTGGGAGAGGCTGAGCAGCGAGCGGATGAGGCGGCTGTACGCCTCGACGGTCACCGAGTGCGCGACGCCGTCCTTGTACGCCTCCTGGCGGATGCCGCCGATCTGGACGACCTGGGACGCGATCTGGCTTACGTTCTGGCGGATGCTCTGCAGCGCCTCGTCGCCCTCGGTGGCCGGGATCTCCGCGGTGGCGTCCATGAACGCCTTCTGGGCCCGGTCCGTGTTCTTGCGCGGGTTGGCGACCTGGTAGTCACCGGCCGACTTGCCGTTGGCGAGCGGACCGGCGGACAGGTCGCGCTCGGCCTGGAGGGCCTTGGCGAGGTCGGTCGCCTCTTCGGTCAGCTTGGTGAGCAGCTGCATGTGGTCGAGCTGCTCGATGTCCTGGAGCGACTCGCTGATGCGGATGCCGCCGAGGCTGGTGGCCGCGACCACGGGGAGGGTCAGCAGGGCGACCAGACGCGTCGAGATGCGCCAGTTGCGCAGGGCTATTCGAGGTCCGACCTCGTTCTCGCCCTTGGGCTTCTTGCCGGCCGGGGCGCTGGAATCGGCGGCGGCGGCCGTGCCGCTGTCACCGCCTGCCGGCCCCTGACCAGGGTTCTGGGCGTGCTGGGCCGAGGAACCGCGATCGGTTCCGGCGCGAGGCTCCTGCTCTGCGGCAGCGTTGCTGCCATCCCTCTTGAATCGTCCCTGCACTAGCGTCGCAACCTCTGGACCAGGCGTCCTTCCGCGTGAACGGAGTGGACGGTGTCGGCGTCTCGGGACGCGAATGCGCCCCAGTGGTGGTCGTCGATGACCGGCGCAGTTCCCCCTTCCCCGCCGCTCACCCGGCGCTGCGTTGCGCCCCCTGCGCACCGGCTTGAAACCCGCGGCGGTGCGTGGAATTCCAGCACAGTGCCGGACCTCCAACAAGGGCCGCGTGTCGGGCGCCGGACTGCATGACAACCCGTGCACATCATGTCACCCCATGTAGAAGATGATCATGGATGAATCGGACTTATTGCCCCCAAAGGTTCATGGAGTCCGAGTGTCCCAGTCGCCATGATCAGGAGCGGAATGAAGCATTCAGTGGTGGAATGTCCGCTTGGTCTCCCCCTGTGGACGGACCGTAATGTCGGGATTGTCTGTCGATTGGTGAGCAAACTCACACCTAGATCGTTGTCTTCCCCATGCATTCGAAGGGAATGACACGTTTAGCCTGACGCTTTACAAATACCCCCGCTCTGTAGAGGCCCTCCGCGATGACGACGAAGACGACGATGCTGCTCCGCTCCACGGCGAACCCGCGCCGGACGACGCTCGCCCACCTCGAGGACGCCGAGCTGCTCGGCCGGGGCGCGCAGCCGGAGCACGCGCTCGAACTCCCCACCCAGACGGCCAACCCCCGCCGCACGGTTCTCATGACCGCCCCCGTGGCGGCGCTGCCCGCACAGTAATACGGCGGCGGGCGCCCCTTGCCGCGTTAGCCTGGAGCGTCAGACTCCAGCCAGTACCAAGTGAGGGGCGACAGCACTCGTGCGCATCGCCAGATTCTCCATCGACGGCAATGTCGCCTTCGGCGCCGTCGAGGGCGAGGGAACCGTCGAGTCCGGCGGCCTTGTCCTCGACATCATCAAGGGCATCCCGTACACCGACTTCGAGCTGAGCGGCACCAAGGTCCCGCTCAGCAAGGTACGGCTCCTGCCGCCCGTGCTCCCCAACAAGGTCGTGGCCATCGGCCGCAACTACGCGGAGCACGCCGCCGAACTCGGCAACGAGGTCCCGGAGGTCCCCGTCGCCTTCTTCAAGCCGACCACCTCCGTGATCGGCCCCGGCGACGCCATCGAGTACCCCTCCTTCTCGAACGAACTGCACCACGAGGCCGAACTGGCCGTGGTCATCGGCCGCATGTGCCGCGAGGTTCCGCGCGAGCGGGTCAAGGACGTCGTCTTCGGCTACACCTGCGCCAACGACGTGACCGCCCGTGACGCCCAGCAGCGCGAGAAGCAGTGGGCCCGGGCCAAGGGCTTCGACACCAGCTGCCCGCTGGGCCCCTGGGTGGAGACGGACCTCGACCCGAGCGACCTCACCATCCAGGCCACGGTCAACGGCGAACAGCGCCAGCTCGGTCGTACGAGCGACATGATCCGCTCCATCGAGGACCTGGTCGTCCATATCACCGAGGCCATGACGCTGCTCCCGGGCGATGTCATCCTCACCGGCACTCCGGCCGGGGTCGGCCCCCTCAACGTCGGCGACGAGGTCGCCGTCACCATCGAAGGCATCGGCACTCTCACCAACAAGGTGATCAAGCGTGGCTAACGCGATCCGCGTACGTTTCTGTCCCTCCCCGACCGGCAACCCCCACGTGGGATTGGTCCGCACCGCCCTCTTCAACTGGGCCTTCGCCCGGCACAACCAGGGCACCATGGTCTTCCGTATCGAGGACACCGACGCGGCGCGCGACTCCGAGGAGTCGTACAACCAGCTGCTCGACTCGATGCGCTGGCTGGGTCTCGACTGGGACGAGGGCCCCGAGATCGGTGGCCCCCACGAGCCGTACCGTCAGTCGCAGCGGATGGACATCTACCGGGACGTCGCGGAGAAGCTGCTCGCCGGCGGGTACGCCTACCACTGCTTCTGCACCGCCGTGGAGCTGGAGGCCCGCCGTGACGCGGCCCGTCTGGCCGGCAAGCCCTCGGGCTACGACGGCACCTGCCGCAACCTGAGCGACGAGCGCATCGAGCGCTACCGCGCCGAGGGCCGCGAGTCGATCGTCCGCTTCAAGATGCCGGACGAGCCGATCACCTTCACCGACCTGGTCCGCGGCGAGCTCACCTTCACGCCGGACAACGTCCCGGACTACGGCATCGTGCGCGCCAACGGCGCCCCGCTGTACACCCTGGTCAACCCGGTCGACGACGCGCTGATGGAGATCACCCACGTCCTGCGCGGCGAGGACCTGCTCTCCTCCACCCCGCGCCAGATCGCGCTCTACAAGGCGCTGATCGAGCTGGGCGTCGCCAAGGAGATCCCCGCCTTCGGCCACCTGCCGTACGTGATGGGCGAGGGCAACAAGAAGCTCTCCAAGCGCGACCCGCAGGCTTCCCTCAACCTCTACCGGGAGCGCGGCTTCCTGCGCGAGGGCCTCCTGAACTACCTCTCCCTGCTGGGCTGGTCGTTCTCGGCGGACGAGGACATCTTCACCATCGAGCAGATGGTGGAGAAGTTCGACATCGCGGACGTCAACGCCAACCCGGCGCGCTTCGACCTGAAGAAGGCCGAGTCGATCAACGCCGACCACATCCGCATGCTGGACGTGAAGGCCTTCGCCGCGGCCTGCGAGCCCTGGCTCGCGGCCCCGCACGCCAACTGGGCGCCCGAGGACTTCGACGCGTCGGCCTGGGAGCGGATCGCCCCGTACGCCCAGACCCGCGTCACGGTCCTCTCCGACATCACGGCCAACGTGGACTTCCTCTTCCTGCCCGAGCCGGTCTTCGACCAGCCCTCGTGGGACAAGGCCATGAAGGGTGAGCCCGCGGCCCTCCTGACCACCGCCCGCGCAAAGCTGGAGTCGGCCGACTGGAGCGACCCCGAGTCCCTCAAGAGCGCCGTCCTGGCCGCAGGCGAGGAGCACGGCCTGAAGCTCGGCAAGGCCCAGGCACCGGTCCGCGTCGCGGTCACCGGCCGCACGATCGGCCTGCCGCTCTTCGAGTCCCTGGAGATCCTGGGCAAGGAGAAGGCCCTGACCCGGATCGACGCGGCCCTGGCGAAGCTGGCCGCGTAGGGGTCCGAGACGGACGAGAAGGGGCGCCGGCCGCAGGGCCGGCGCCCCTTCGGTATGCCGGGCGGCCTCGGCGGCCTGTGGCTGATCTCCCGGACGGCCCGTCCCGCGAACCTCGCTGGAGTACGTTCGGACCATGGCCATCCGCGCGGTCCTGTGGGACATCGACGACACGATCTTCGACTACGCCCGCGCCGATCTGGCTGGCATGCGCGGCCATCTCACGGCCGAGGGCCTGGTGGACGGATTCGGCTCCGTCGACCAGGCCCTGCGCCGTTGGCAGGAGCTCACCGTCGTCCACTGGCGGCGCTTCGAGGCAGGCGGGGTGGACTTCCAGGAGCAGCGGCGCGAGCGGGTCCGGGACTTCCTCGCGGCGCCCGCCCTGACCGCCCCCGAGGCCGACGCCTGGTTCGAGCGGTACATCACGCACTACGAAGCGGCCTGGGAGCTCTTCCCCGACACCGTCCCCGTGCTCGACCTCCTGGCGGGTGACTACCGTCACGCCGTCCTGTCGAACTCCTCGATCCACAACCAGGACCGCAAGCTGCGCGTGCTGGGGGTCCGGGACCGCTTCGAGGCCGTCGTGTGCGCCGCGGAACTCGGATTCGCCAAGCCCGCCGCCGAGGCCTTCCACGCCGCCTGCGCGGCCCTCGCCCTGGTCCCGGAGGAGGTGGCGTACGTCGGAGACCAGCCGGACATCGACGCCCGCGGGGCGGTCGAGGCGGGGCTCGTCGGCATCTGGCTGGACCGGGCCGGCACCGGCGGAAGGCCGGAACTCACGCGGATCACCGACCTCCACCAGCTGCCCGCACTGCTGCGCGGCGATACCCGTTTTGGAGCGCCGGACACCTTCGGGTAATGTTCTTCCTGCGCCGAGGGGAGCAAGCCGAAAGGCAGAAACCCTCCGGAGCACCACCCGAACAAGGTCCCCTTCGCGGGGGATCGCGTTTTGATGGCCTATGGTGTAATTGGCAGCACGACGGTTTCTGGTTCCGTTAGTCTAGGTTCGAGTCCTGGTAGGCCAGCTCGCAGAGCTTATCTGCACGTACGCGGATCTCATCCGCAAAGCCCCCGTTGTGTAGCGGCCTAGCACGCTGCCCTCTCAAGGCAGTAGCGCCGGTTCGAATCCGGTCGGGGGTACAGATCCTTCCCGCGGGATCACCTGGGTCGCACCCGGTGAACCCGATGCAGGATCGCTAGGGCCCCCGTTGTGTAGCGGCCTAGCACGCCGCCCTCTCAAGGCGGTAGCGCCGGTTCGAATCCGGTCGGGGGTACTGGTCTGAACCTTTGGTCTAGACCACAATGGCCTATGGTGTAATTGGCAACACTACGGTTTCTGGTACCGTCATTCTAGGTTCGAGTCCTGGTAGGCCAGCTCGCAGAGCTCATCTGCACCGTACGCGGATCTCATCCGCAAGGCCCCCGTTGTGTAGCGGCCTAGCACGCCGCCCTCTCAAGGCGGTAGCGCCGGTTCGAATCCGGTCGGGGGTACAGACGAGGAAGCCCTTCCCTTCGGGGGAGGGCTTCTTCGCCGTTCTGGTCCCTGTGCGGACAACTCCGGCCCACCGCTGCGGCGTTGAAGCGGTGGGCCGGTGTTCGGCAGGAGGGACGTGAAGCGCGTCAGCCGTTGCGGCGGAGCGCCTCGGAGAGACGGGCGGCCGCGTCGATGACCGCCTGGGCGTGCATGCGGCCCGGGTGGCGCGTCAGGCGCTCGATCGGCCCGGAGACCGACACGGCGGCCACCACGCGGTTCGAGGGGCCGCGCACGGGCGCCGAGACGGACGCGACGCCCGGCTCGCGCTCGCCGATCGACTGCGCCCAGCCGCGGCGCCGTACGCCCGAGAGCGCCGTCGCCGTGAAGCGGGCGCCCTGGAGGCCGCGGTGGAGCCGCTCGGGCTCCTCCCAGGCCATCAGGATCTGCGCCGAGGAGCCGGCCTTCATCGTCAGCGTGGAACCGACCGGGACCGTGTCCCGCAGGCCGGACAGCCGCTCGGCCGCCGCCACGCAGATGCGCATGTCGCCCTGCCGGCGGTAGAGCTGCGCGCTCTCGCCGGTGACGTCGCGCAGATGCGTCAGTACCGGGCCCGCCGTGGCGAGCAGGCGGTCCTCACCGGCCGCGGCGGCGAGCTCCGCCAGGCGCGGTCCGAGAATGAACCGGCCCTGCATGTCGCGCGCCACCATCCGGTGGTGTTCCAGTGCCACGGCGAGGCGATGTGCCGTGGGTCGTGCGAGTCCCGTCGCCGCGACCAGACCTGCGAGGGTGGCCGGACCGGACTCCAGGGCGCTCAGGACAAGGGCTGCCTTGTCGAGAACGCCCACGCCGCTAGAGTTGTCCATGCAACGATATTCACGTCTCACTCTGTGAAACGCAAGTTCAATTTTCCAGGGATCTTGCGACCCTGGTGAGGCGGCCGCACAACGGCTCGCGAAACGGGTCTCTAGTTGCGCCGACGCAGACGTCGGCCGGAGGGAAAGCGATGGGTAGGACACTCGCGGAGAAGGTCTGGGACGACCACGTCGTCCGGCGCGCCGAGGGCGAGCCCGACCTCCTCTTCATCGATCTGCACCTGCTGCACGAGGTGACCAGCCCCCAGGCGTTCGACGGCCTGCGCCAGAACGCCCGGCCGGTGCGGCGCCTCGACCTCACCATCGCCACCGAGGACCACAACACCCCGACCCTCGACATCGACAAGCCCATCGCCGACCCGGTCTCGCGCGCCCAGTTGGAGACGCTGCGCAAGAACTGCGCCGAGTTCGGCGTACGGCTGCACCCGCTGGGCGACGTCGAGCAGGGCGTCGTCCACGTCGTCGGCCCGCAGCTGGGCCTGACCCAGCCCGGCACCACCGTGGTCTGCGGCGACTCGCACACCTCCACGCACGGAGCCTTCGGCGCGCTGGCGTTCGGCATCGGCACCAGCCAGGTCGAGCACGTCCTGGCGACCCAGACGCTGCCCCTGGCCCGCCCCAAGACGATGGCGATCACCGTCGACGGCGAGCTGCCCGAGGACGTCACCGCCAAGGACCTGATCCTGGCGATCATCGCCAAGATCGGCACCGGCGGCGGCCAGGGCTACATCCTGGAGTACCGCGGCTCCTCCATCGAGAAGCTCTCGATGGAGGCCCGGATGACCATCTGCAACATGTCGATCGAGGCCGGCGCCCGCGCGGGCATGATCGCCCCCGACGAGACCACCTTCGCCTATCTGGAGGGCCGCGCCCACGCCCCCGAGGGCGAGGACTGGGACGCCGCCGTCGCCTACTGGAAGACCCTGAAGTCGGACGAGGACGCGGTCTTCGACGCCGAGGTCGTCATCGACGCCGCCTCCCTGGCGCCGTTCGTCACCTGGGGCACCAACCCCGGCCAGGGTGCGCCGCTTTCGGCGAACGTCCCCGACCCGGCTTCGTACGAAGACGCTTCGGAGCGCCTGGCCGCCGAAAAGGCCCTGGAGTACATGGGGTTGACCGCGGGACAGGCGCTGCGCGACATCAAGGTCGACACCGTCTTCGTAGGCTCCTGCACCAACGGCCGTATCGAGGACCTGCGCAACGCCGCCGCCCTGCTGGAAGGCCGCAAGGTCGCCGACGGCGTCCGGATGCTGGTCGTCCCCGGCTCGGTGCGTGTCGCCCTGCAGGCCGTCGAGGAGGGTCTGGACAAGGTCTTCAAGGAGTCCGGCGCCGAATGGCGGCACGCGGGCTGCTCGATGTGCCTGGGCATGAACCCCGACCAACTGGCGCCCGGTGAGCGCTCCGCGTCCACCTCCAACCGCAACTTCGAGGGCCGGCAGGGCAAGGGCGGCCGCACCCACCTGGTCTCGCCCCAGGTCGCCGCCGCCACCGCCGTACTGGGCCACCTGGCCTCCCCGGCCGATCTGTCCGACGTCGCTACGCCCGCGGGGGTCTGAGGAACCATGGAAGCTTTCACCACGCACACCGGCCGGGCCGTCCCGCTGCGCCGCAGCAACGTCGACACCGACCAGATCATCCCCGCGCACTGGCTGAAGAAGGTCACCCGCGACGGCTTCGAGGACGGGCTCTTCGAGGCCTGGCGCAAGGACTCCGAGTTCGTGCTCAACCGCCCCGAGCGGCAGGGCGCCTCCGTCCTGGTGGCCGGCCCCGACTTCGGCACCGGCTCCTCCCGTGAGCACGCCGTCTGGGCGCTGCAGAACTACGGCTTCAAGACCGTCATCTCCTCCCGGTTCGCCGACATCTTCCGCGGCAACTCGCTGAAGAACGGCCTGCTGACCGTCGTCCTCGACCAGTCGACCGTGGACGCCCTCTGGGAGCTGACCGAGGCCGACCCGACGGCCGAAATCACCGTTGACTTGGAGCGCCGCAAGGTGCTGGCGCCCGGGATCGACGCCGACTTCGAGCTCGACGAGAACGCCCGCTGGCGTCTGCTGAACGGTCTGGACGACATCAGCCTCACCCTTCAGAACGAAGCCGACATCGCGGCCTACGAGGCGGCCAGGCCGGCCTTCAAACCCCGTACAATTACTGTCTGAGCAGCGCTTTTCCACGACTGCGCCCCCCACCGTCCGGTGGGGGGCGCAGTCGCTTGTTGAGACCCCGTCGGGCGACAACTCGCCCTAGATGGCACAATCGGTGCATGGAACGCGACAGCCAACTCGAGCTCTATGAGGCAGTCGCCGCCCGATTGAAGGAAGCGCACACAAGAGTGCGCGAACTGCAAGTCCCGGAGGGCGTAAGGATGGCGCTGTCCCGGAAGCTGCTGGTCGTCACGGCAGCGGCGAAGCACGATCTCGCGGACGCGGCAACGCGTCTCGACCGGTTGATGAAGGACCTCGACGAGGGCCGATTCCCTGAAGACGACTGACACCAGGAACTCCGCAACGGGACTTCCGCGTTGCGGCACTAGGGTGATTAGCCCGTTTCGTGTTTGATTTGCGGTATATACATGCCTAACGTGCGAAAAAGCTTGAACACTTTCGTTCTGGCAATGTCTCCGAAGGGGAAGACGTGAACAAGGCGCAGCTCGTAGAAGCGATTGCCGACAAGCTCGGCGGGCGTCAGCAGGCCGCTGACGCCGTCGACGCGGTCCTGGACGCCGTCGTGCGTGCCGTGGTCGGCGGGGACCGTGTCTCGGTCACCGGCTTCGGTTCGTTCGAGAAGGTCGACCGCCCGGCTCGGTACGCCCGCAACCCGCAGACGGGTGAGCGCGTGCGGGTCAAGAAGACCTCGGTGCCGCGCTTCCGTGCCGGTCAGGGCTTCAAGGATCTGGTCAGCGGCTCGAAGAAGCTCCCCAAGGGCGGCGAGGTCGCCGTCAAGAAGGCGCCCAAGGGCAGCCTCACGGGCGGCGCTTCCGCGACCGTGAAGAAGGCCGCGGCCAAGAAGGCCACCACCGCCAAGAAGGCGGCGGCCAAGAAGGCCACCCCTGCCAAGAAGACCGCGGTGAAGAAGACCACCGCCGCGAAGAAGGCCACGGTCAAGAAGACCACCGCCGCGGCCAAGAAGACCACGGCGGCGGCCAAGAAGGCCTCCCCGGCCAAGAAGACCACGGCCACGGCCAAGAAGACCGTCGCCAAGAAGACCGCGCCGGCGAAGAAGGCCACGGCGAAGAAGGCGCCCGCCAAGAAGACGACGGCGCGCAAGACCACCGCCAAGAAGACCGCCGCGAAGTAGTAGAAGTAAGCGGCACAAGGTCGAAGAGCCACTCACGCGCCGGGCCGGGCTCCCCTCGGGGAGCCCGGCCCGCGGCGCGTCCACACCCTGTTCGGCCCAGCGGGGCCCGCGCAATCGTCCGCCGGGCCCCTCGAACCGCTCGTCAGGGCCGGGGAATCGCCGGCCCGTGACCGGCCGGAACCGTTCAGAGGGTCTGCAGCGTCACCAGCGTGATCCGCAGCCCCGCGCCGTCGGCGCGGGGCTCCGTCTCGATCCGCACCCGCTGCCCCGGACGCAGTAGCCGCAGCCCGCCCGCGTCGAAGGCCTCGGCCCCGAACTCCACCGGGGTGCCGTCGTCGAGCAGCACACTGCCGCTGCGGGTCTCGGAGTCGTACGTGTACGCGGTCGCCTGCATGGGCCGCAGCCTATCCGGCCGCGCGATCACCGGCCGTACGGTCCCAGTGGGCGGCCGTCCGCCGTCCGATCCCCAACGCCAGCGCCGCCGCCAGATCCTCGCCGGTGTCCACGTCCCGGCGTACGGAATCCACCCCGGCCAGCCGGATTTCCACCGCACCCGACGACAAATGCCTGAGCCGCGAAGCGCCCCCGAAAGCAGGTGCCAATTCCACTCCGGACCGCGCCGAGAGGAATGTCGTACCTATTTCGGCGGCATCCGCGAGAAATGTCCGGGGGAATTCTCCGGCCGCTTCGAGGACCCTGGCCAGTTCGCCCGGCCGGAGCGCCGGCAGGTCCGCGTTGAGCGCCGCCACGCGCGCGTGGGGCCGGGCTCCGCGTACCGTCCGCGCCCCGTGCGCCAGCGCCGCGTTGAGCCCGGCGGCCGGGGAGTCCGGCACGATCCGCGCGCCGAGCGCCGCCAGGGCCGCGGCCGCCACCGGATCGTCCGTGACGACCGCCACATCCCGTACACGCCCGCATCGGAGCGCCGCTGCCACCGTGTCCTGCGCGAACGCCAGCGCGAGCCGCGGACGCAGGCCGGGCCCGGCGGCCGCGGCGAGCCTGCTCTTCGCCCGCGCAAGGGGCTTCAGGGGTACGACCAGGGACCAGCCGTCGTCCGGATCGATGTTCATCGCGGCCCATTGTGGCCCGGGACCCGGCTCCGCGTCCGACGGGCCACAGGGCCCGGCGCCCGGCGGCGGCGCGAGCCCGGGGCGTACGGTGTTCTCGACAGACCAGGAGCATGGGGCGACACTTGGCCCTCTGCACGCCAGTCCCAGAGGAAGGTGCACGAGTGTCCCGCCGCAGAATCGGCTTCTGGTACCGCCTGGCGGCGGTCATCGCCAAACCCCCACTGGTGGTTCTGTTCAAGAGGGACTGGCGCGGAACGGAACACATTCCGGCCGACGGCGGATTCATCACCGCCGTCAATCACAACTCGTATCTGGACCCGCTGTCGTACGCGCATTTCCAGTACAACACCGGACGCGTCCCGCGCTTTCTCGCCAAGGCCGCTCTCTTCAAGGGCTCGTTCGTCGGCACCATGCTGCGCGGCACCGGCCAGATCCCCGTCTACCGCGAGACGACCAACGCCCTGGACGCCTTCCGGGCCGCCGTCGACGCCATCGAGCGCGGCGAGTGCGTCGCCTTCTATCCCGAGGGCACCCTCACCCGCGACCCCGACATGTGGCCCATGGCCGGCAAGACCGGCGCCGCCCGCGTCGCGCTGCTCACCAAGGCCCCGGTCATCCCGGTCGCCCAGTGGGGCGCCAACCTCGCGATGCCGCCGTACGCCAAGGAGAACAAGCTCAGCCTGTTCCCCCGCAAGAGGCTGATCGTGCAGGCCGGCCCGCCCGTCGACCTCTCGCGCTTCTACGGCCAGGAGCCCACGCCCGAGGTGCTGCGTGAGGCGACCGAGGTCATCATGGCCGCGATCACCGCGCTCCTGGAGGACGTCCGCGGCGAGCAGGCGCCTGCCGAGCCGTACGACCACCGCAGGGCCCGGCTGGAACAGCGGCGCAAGGCCGCCGGGGAGGGTACGAAGTGACCAAGGCAGCCGTCTTCGGAACCGGGTCCTGGGGCACCGCCTTCGGCATGGTGCTCGCCGACGCGGGGTGCGAGGTGACCCTCTGGGGCCGCCGCGCCGAACTCGCCGAGGCCATCAACACCACCCGTACCAACCCCGACTACCTTCCCGGGGTCGAACTCCCCGCGAGCGTCCGCGCCACCACGGACCCCGCCGAGGCCGCCCACGACGCCGACTTCACCGTCCTCGTCGTGCCCTCGCAGACGCTCCGCGCCAACCTTGCCGAGTGGGCCCCCAAGCTGGCCCCCGACACCGTCCTCGTCTCCCTGATGAAGGGCGTCGAACTCGGCACCGCCAAGCGCATGAGCGAGGTCATCACCGAGGTCGCCGACGTGCCCGCGGAGCGCGTCGCCGTCCTCACCGGCCCCAACCTGGCCAAGGAGATCGCCGCCCGGCAGCCCGCGGCCGCCGTCGTCGCCTGCGCCGACGAATCGGTCGCCCAGCGGCTCCAGACCGCCTGCATGACCCCGTACTTCCGCCCGTACACCAACACCGACGTCGTCGGCTGCGAGCTCGGCGGCGCGGTCAAGAACGTCATCGGGCTCGCCGTCGGCATCGCCGACGGCATGGGGCTCGGCGACAACTCCAAGGCCACGCTCATCACCCGCGGCCTCGCCGAGACCACCCGGCTCGGCCTCGCCATGGGCGCCGACCCGCTCACCTTCTCCGGCCTCGCCGGCCTCGGCGACCTGGTCGCCACCTGCTGCTCGCCGCTCTCCCGGAACCACACCTTCGGCACCAACCTGGGCCGCGGGATGACCCTGGAGGAGACCATCGCGGCGACCAAGCAGACCGCGGAGGGCGTCAAGTCCTGCGAGTCCGTGCTCGATCTGGGCCGCCGTCACGGGGTCGACATGCCGATCACCGAGACGGTCGTGTCGATCGTCCACGAGGGCAAGCCGCCGATCGTCGCCCTCAAGGAACTGATGTCGCGCAGCGCCAAGTCCGAGCGCCGCTGACGCCCTCCGGGGGACACGTACTACGCCGGACGCGCGCGGCGGGCCGGGGCTCTTAAGCGGATCGAACACGCAAGGTACGCTCAACGCGTTATGAGCGAGAACACCCAGAGCCCCCGCAAGCCGCGCGTGGCCGTCGTCTTCGGCGGACGCAGCTCCGAGCACGCCATCTCCGTCGTCACGGCCGGCGCCGTCCTGCGCGCCATCGACCGGACCAAGTACGACGTGCTGCCCATCGGCATCACGACGGACGGGCGCTGGGCGCTGACCGCCGACGCCCCCGAGCGGATGGCGATCGCCGAGCGCTCCCTGCCGAACGTCGCCGACCTCGCCGAGTCCGAGCAGGGCGGCGTCGTCCTCTCCGTCGACCCGGCCAACCGCGAGGTCGTGTACACCGAGCCCGGCTCCGTGCCCAAGGCCCTCGGCGAGGTCGACGTCGTCTTCCCGATGCTGCACGGCCCGTACGGCGAGGACGGCACCCTCCAGGGCCTCCTCGAACTCTCCGGCGTCCCCTACGTCGGCGCGGGCGTCCTCGCCTCCGCCGTCGGCCAGGACAAGGAGTACATGAAGCGGGTGTTCACCTCCTTCGGGCTGCCCGTCGGCCCGTACGAGGTCATCCGGCCGCGCGAGTGGGAGCAGAGCCCCGCGGCCGCCCGCAAGAAGATCGTCGAGTTCGCCGCCGAGCACGGCTGGCCGCTCTTCGTGAAGCCCGCCCGCGGCGGCTCCTCGATGGGCATCACCAAGGTCGACGACCTCTCCGGCCTCGACGAGGCCATCGAGGAGGCCCGGCGCCACGACCCCAAGATCCTCGTCGAGTCGCTGCTCCGCGGCCGTGAGATCGAGTGCGGCGTCCTGGAGTTCGAGGACGGCCCGCGCGCCAGCGTGCCGGCCGAGATCCCGCCCGTCACCGACCACGACTTCTACGACTTCGAGGCCAAGTACATCGACTCGGCGTCCGGGCTCGTCCCCGCGCCGATCGGCGACGAGGCCACCGCCGAGGTCCAGCGGCTCGCCGTCGCCGCGTACGAGGCCGTCTCCTGCGAGGGCCTGGTCCGCGCCGACTTCTTCCTCACCGAGGACGGCGAGTTCGTGATCAACGAGATCAACACCATGCCGGGCTTCACCCCGATCTCCATGTACCCGCGCATGTGGCAGGAGAGCGGCGTCAGCTACCCCGAGCTGGTCGACCGGCTGATCCAGGCCGCGCTGACCCGCTCCACGGGCCTGCGCTAGCGGGGGTCGCCCCGAGTCGTCCCCTCAGTCGCACTCGGGCTCCAGCGCGCACGGCACGGCCTTCTCCACGGGGGCGGCGAGATCGACGAGCGGACCGGCGTCTTGGGCGTACCGCTCGTCGAGGCTCACCTCGACGTAGGTCTCCCGGTACACCGAGGTGAACCGGGGTCCGTCGCCCTCCCGCTGTTCCAGCATCCAGCGCACGCCGTCCGCCGAGATGCCCTGCGACTGCGGATCGGTCATCTTTTCGGGCCGGGGGACCCCGCAGCGCAGTACGATCGCCCCATCCCCCCACCCGGCGGTCAGATCGGAACCCGGCTCAGGATCGTTCCGTTCCAGGCCCGCCACGGTGTCGGGAAGCTCCTTCGCCAGAGCCTGGCAGAGGGCGGCTTCCGCGGCCGGCGGGCTGGGAACCGGGACCGACGCCTTCTCGTCCGTGGAGGAGCAGCCCGCGCCGGTCAGCAGCAGCGACACGGCCGCGACGGCGGCGGGCAGGCCGAAAGGCCGGTGGGAAGACTTCACCGGCCAAGGGTAGACGGGGGCTACAGATGCACGACCGGGCAGGTGAGGGTCCGCGTGATGCCGTCCACTTGCTGGACCTTGGCGACCACCATGCGGCCCAGTTCGTCGACCGTGTCGGCCTGGGCGCGGACGATCACGTCGTACGGGCCCGTCACGTCTTCCGCCTGGATCACTCCCGGAATCTTGGAGATGGTCTCGGCGACGGTCGACGCCTTGCCCACCTCGGTCTGGATGAGGATGTACGCCTGTACCACGGAACCTCCAGGGCGGCCACGAGGATCTTGTGGGAGAAAGGGACGCCACGGTACCGCGTCGCCGCGGGCCACGGGGAGACCTGCGTGTTCCGAGGCGCCCACAGTGTGGCGTAGGCAAGACAGCAGTTGACGGTTTCTCATTGACGTTACCGCACGACAACACGAGGTGAGACGCGGTGAAGGGCACAGTAGGAGAGTTGGGGGAGTTCGGGCTCATCAGAGAGCTGACCTCCCGGCTCACCTCCACCCCGGCGGTGCGGATCGGACCCGGCGACGACGCCGCGGTCGTCTCCGCACCCGACCGGCGCGTGGTGGCCAGTACGGACATCCTGCTCGAAGGACGTCACTTCCGCCGCGACTGGTCGACGGCGTACGACGTCGGCCGCAAGGCCGCCGCGCAGAACCTCGCCGACATCGCCGCGATGGGCGCCGTCCCCACCGCGCTCCTCCTCGGTCTGGTCGTCCCGGCCGAACTGCCGGTCACCTGGCCCGCCGAGCTCATGGACGGCCTGCGGGACGAGTGCCAGGTCGCGGGCGCGGCCGTCGTCGGCGGTGACGTCGTCCGCGGCGACACCATCACCGTCGCCATCACCGCCCTCGGCGATCTGCGCAACCACGACCCCGTGACCCGGGGCGGGGCCCAGCCCGGCGACGTCGTCGCCTACACGGGCTGGCTCGGCTGGTCCGCGGCCGGTTACGCGGTGCTCTCCCGCGGCTTCCGGTCCCCGCGGGCCTTCGTCGAGGCCCACCGGCGGCCCGAGCCGCCGTACCACGCGGGCCCGGCTGCCGCCGGACTCGGCGCCACCGCCATGTGCGACGTCAGCGACGGACTCATCGCCGACCTCGGTCACATCGCCGAGGCCAGCAAGGTCCGCATCGACCTGCGCTCGGGGCTCATCGACATCCCCACCCAGATGAACGACATCGGCCAGGCCGTCGGCGTCGACCCGCTGCAGTGGGTGCTCACCGGGGGAGAGGACCACGCCATCGTGGCCACCTTCCCGCCGGACGTGAAGCTGCCGGCCCGCTGGAAGGTCATCGGCGAGGTCCTCAACCCGTCCGCGCTGCCGCAGGTGACTGTGGACGGGGCGCCCTGGCACACCAAGGGCGGCTGGGACCACTTCGGAGGCCACGAGTGACGCCGCCGCCGCTCGTCCTCACGGTCGCCGGATCCGACTCCGGCGGCGGGGCGGGCATCCAGGCCGACCTGAAGACGATGCTCGCCCTCGGCGTCCACGGCATGAGCGTGATCACGGCCGTCACCGCGCAGAACTCGCGGGGCGTCCACGGGGCGTGGGAGCTGCCCGAGGAGGCCGTACGGGCCCAGTACCGCGCCGTCGTCGACGACATCGGCGTCCAGGCCGTCAAGACCGGCATGCTGGCCTCCGCCGCGCTGGTGGAGACGGTCGCGGAGCTCCTCGCGGGGACGGACGCGCCCGTCGTCGTGGACCCGGTCGGCGTCTCCAAGCACGGCGACCCGCTGCTCGCGGCCTCGGCGCTGGACTCCGTACGGACGAAGCTGCTGCCGGTCGCCACGGTCGCCACGCCCAACCTGGACGAGGTGACGCAGCTCACGGGCGTTCGGGTCGGCTCGGAGGCGGATCTCCGGGAGGCCGCCGCGGCGATCCTGTCGTACGGGCCGCGCTGGGCGCTCATCAAGGGCGGTCATCTCGACGGGGACGCCGTGGACCTGCTGACCGACGGCGACGAGGAGCACTGGCTGCGCGCGCCGCGCCACGACAACCGGCACACGCACGGCACGGGCTGCACGCTCGCCTCGGCGGTCGCCTCGGGTCTCGCGAAGGGGCTGGGCGTGCCGGAGGCGGTACGGGAGGCGAAGGCGTACGTGACCGGGGCGATCGCCGCAGGGTTCGCGCTCGGCACGGGAATCGGCCCGGTGGACCACGGCTGGCGGACCCGCGCCGACGACAGGGCCTAGCGGGGCCGGGTACCGGCTCCGGTCCTGGGGCCGGTGCCGGTGCCGGTCTCGGTCCCGGTCCGGTTTTCGGGCATGGCAAAAGGCCGGTTCACCGAGGTGAACCGGCCTTTCAAGGCAACCGCAGGGGCTGCGCTACGACGAAACGTCGGCGTTAGCGCGAGACCTTGCCGGCCTTGATGCACGAGGTGCAGACGTTGAGCCGCTTCGGCGTCCGACCGACCACGGCACGCACACGCTGGATGTTCGGGTTCCAGCGACGAGACGTACGGCGGTGCGAGTGCGAAATGTTGTTGCCGAAGCCCGGCCCCTTGCCGCAGACGTCGCAGTTGGCAGCCACGGGTCACTCCAAAGACTTCAGATTTACAGTGAAACCGGCGCACCGGAATCAGAGTTCTGAAGTGGCTTGCCGGGGGAATGGCCCGACTCTCGCCGGGCAACCGGAGCAGCATACAACGGCTGCTCCCGTAGAACGAAACTACCACGGACACCGCCGCCCCCGCCCCGGCCCCTGGTCACGAGCGGGTCTACCCTGCGGTGAGCTCACCGCAGACGCCGCCTAGCAGGAGGATCACCCGTTGCCGCAGACCGCGCAGACCCTCGACGCAGCGGCGGTCCGATCCTGGTGCGTACGGGCGCTGGAGGCGCTCGGCCGGGAGCGCGAGGAGATCGACGCGATCAACGTCTATCCGATCGCCGACGGGGACACCGGGACCAATCTCTATCTGACGGTGGAGTCCGCCGCCCAGGCGGTCGAGGCGCTCTTCGCGGCGGACGACCCCGACGCGGGTGACGCGGTACGCGCCATGGCGCACGGGGCCTTGATCGGCGCCCGGGGCAACTCGGGGACGATCCTCTCGCAGCTGCTGCGCGGCATGGCGTCCGTGCTCGCCGACGGGCGTGACGGCGATCACCTCGCCCGCTCCCTGGCGGCGGCGGCCCGCGCGGCCCGCGAGGCCGTGGCGCACCCGGTCGAGGGAACGATCCTGACCGTGGCGACCGCGGCGGCCGACGCCTGCGGGGGCGGCGGAAGCCTGGTGGCGGTCGCCAGAGGGGCGTACGAAGGGGCCAGGACGGCCCTGGAGGCGACTCCCGGGCAGCTGGCCGTCCTGGAACGCGCCGGCGTCGTGGACGCGGGCGGACGGGGTCTGGTGGCGGTCCTCGGGGCGCTGGTGGAGGTGGTGTCCGGCGAGGCGCAGGTACGCCCCCCGAACCGGGCCGTGCCCGTGCCCTCGTCGGCGGACTGCGCCCCGGAGGGCGGACCCGCCTTCGAGGTGATCTACCTCCTTGAGGCACAGGACGCGGCCGTGGAACGGCTGCGCGCCCGGCTGGACGCGCTCGGCGAATCCCTCGTCGTCGTCGGCGGGGACGGGCTGTGGAACGTGCACGTCCATGTCGACGACGCGGGCGCCGCGGTGGAGGCGGGCGTGGAGGCCGGGCGGCCGTACCGGATCCGCATCACGCACTTCGCGGGCGTCTCGGAGACGCGGGAACGGCTGCAGCGCGCCGTCGTGGCGGTCGTACCGGGAGAGGGGCTCGCGGGCCTGTGCGCCGAGGCGGGCGCGACGACCGTGCTGGCCGGGCCGGGCGAGCCGCCCGCCAGCGGCGAGCTCGTCGACGCGATCCGACGGGCCCACGCGGTCGAGGTCGTGCTGCTGCCCAACGACACCGGCCTGCGGCACACGGCGGGCGCGGCGGCCGAGCAGGCCCGCGCGGAGGGCATCCGGGTCGCGCTGATCCCCACCCGGGCGGCCGTCCAGGGCATCGCGGCGCTGGCCGTCCACGAGCCGGACCGGCGCTTCGACGAGGACGTGGTGGCGATGACGGCCGCGGCGGGGGCGACCCGGTACGCGGAACTCGCCGTCGCCGAGCACCAGTCCTTCACCTCGGCGGGCGTCTGCCAGGCCGGGGACGTCCTCGGCCTGATCGAGGGCGACGTCGCGGTCATCGGCCAGGACCTGACGGAGACGGCCCGCACGGTCCTGGACCGGATGCTCTCGGCGGGGGGCGAGCTGGTGACCCTGATCGTCTCCGACGAGACCCCGCCGACGCTCGCGGACTCCCTGGAACGGCACGTCCGGGAGACGTACCTGGCGGTGGACACGACGACGTACCACGCGGGGGCGGGGGCACCGGCGCTGCTCATCGGCGTGGAGTAGCCGGGGCCGCACCCGCGGGGGCGGCCGGGCCTCACGCTCTTGGCCCCGAGGGCGCGGCGCCGCACCCTCGGGGGCGGCCGGAGCCTCACGCTCGGGGGCGCCGGAGCCTCAGCCTCCGGGGCGGCCGGGCCTCACGCTCGGGGGTGCCGGGGCCTCAGCCTCGGGGCGGCCGGGGCCTCAGCCTCGGGGACGTGGGCGATCGACCCCGACCAACGGGACGATCGCCCACCACGGGCGCTCAGGCCGTCGCGCGGGCCTGGGCTCAGGCCGTTGCGCAGGCTTTTGCTCGGGCCTGTGCTCGGGCCTGGGCTCAGGCCGTCGCGCGGGAGAGCAGCTCCGCCGCCTCCTCCGAGTCGGCGTGCTCCGCGAGCACCGCGCGGGCCGCCGCGGCCGCCGCCGTCCTGTCCTCCAGCCGGAGGTGGAGCCAGCCCGTCAGCAGCTCCGCCGCCGTCCGGCGGTCCCGCAGGTCGGGTCCCGCCTCGGTGAACGCCGCGGCCGCCCGCGTCGCGTACGACAGGGCGACCGCCGCGTCCGTGTCCCCGAGCAGCTCCGCCGCCTGGACGTACGTCTCCCCGCGCTCCGCCAGGTCCGCGCCGCAGGCCTCCGCCGCCGCGTCCATCAGCGCCCGGCCGTCGCCGTCCGCGCCCGCGATCCACGCCCGGACCCGCAGGGTCCGCACGTACGCCGCGGTGTCGCCCAGCGCGCTCCACAGCTCGCCCGCACGCTCGTACGCCGCCGCGGCCTCCGGCCGCAGCTCCGCCCGGAGCAGCGCCTGCGCCGCCAGGTTGGCGAGCATCGCGTGGTCGTGCTGCTCGGGCCACGCCATGGCGAGCTCCGCCGCCCGCAGCCACTGCTCCGCCGCCGACCGGGGCTCGTCCAGCGCCGCGAGGCAGTCGCCGAGCCACCACAGGGTCTGGACGACCATCCCGTCCCCGTGCTCCTCCACGGACAGGTCCGGCAGCACCGACTCCAGGATCGCCGCCGCCTCCGCGACCCGCGACTCCCGCAGCAGCCAACCGCCCAGCTGGTGCCGGGCGTACGCGCCGATGCCCTGGCTCTCGCCCGCCTCGTCGGCCCAGTGCGCCGCCTCCAGGGCGTGCGCCGCGGCCTCGTCGAACCGCCCCGCCGCGCCGAGGACTTCGGCGAGCCGGAGCCTGAGCCGGGTCTGCCCGCCGGCCCCGGCGTGCTCCACGCCGTGGTCGAGTGCGGCCCGGGCCGCCCGCTCGGCGGTCTCCAGGTCGCCCTGGTGCAGGGCGATCCGCGCGAGCCGCGCCTCCGGCTCCACCGCGTACCAGGGCATCCCGGCCCGGTGGTAGAGCTCCGCGGCGTACGCGTACCGACGGGCCGCCTCCTCGGCGTCCCCCCGGTGCGCGGCCAGATCGCCCCGGGTGGCCTCGGCCTCGGCGACCCGGTCGGCGACCGCCGGATCGTCACCGTACGGAACGGCGAAGGCGACCAGCTCGTCCACGGCCCGCGCGAGCCGGTCGGCCGGGTCGGCCCCGTCCGCCGGCTCCCCGCGCGCCGGTCCACCGGCTCCCGGTCCACCGTCCCCCGCGGCCCCGCCCTCCTCGTCGTGCAGCCGCAGCAGCCCCACCCGGACCCGGCTCAGCAGCCCGCCCGCCGTCTGGCGGGGGGTCGCCGCTCCCTCCGCGTGGAGGGCGAGCAGGCGGGCGACCGACTCCTCGACGGCACTCGTCGCCTCCGCAAGCCGCCCGTCGGACGCGTGGGCGTACGCCGCCCTGGCCCTGGCGGCCTCCGCCTCACCCCGGTCGCCGGCAGCCTCGTACCCCTCCGCGGCCCGATGGAACAGCCGGACCGACTCCGCCGGACCGTCCTCCATCGCCATGGCCCGGTGGTCGTCCACCTCGGCCCGCGCCAGCGCGTCCAGTTCGAGGCCGGCGGCTCCCACCGCCGCCCATGCCTCGCGCGCCGCCGGGTTCCGTGCCGCAGACAGCAGGCGCGCCTCCGCGAGCAGGTCGCGCGGCTCCGCCACCGGCTCCGGCACGCGCGCCCGCGCGGGCACCGGGCCCGCCGCCCGTACCCCCAGCGGCAGCCGGTCCAGGAGCGGCCGGGAGTCCATCCGGTCCCGTACGAGCTCGCCGACCCGCCCCGTGCCGTTCCGCTCGTCGAAGCGTCGCGCGATCGCCAGCGCCTCCACGCGCGCGTGGCCGGCCAGTTCGGCGGCGGTCCACGACGAACCCGCCGGCCCCGGCACCGACTGTCCGCCGAGGCCGAGCGCCACCATCCGGTCCATGAGCAGCGCCGTCACGGCCAGGAAGTCCGCCAGGCTGTCCGGATCGCCGCCGTCGGTGAAGTACGCGGGACGCTCCGCCAGGATCTCCAGACCCCGCGCCTCGTTCCCGGTCAGCGCGCAGAACTCGATGTGCTGCGCCACCGAGCCCCGCATGCTCTCCATCGGCCGCACCAGCCGGTAGCCGCGCAGATGGTGCGCGCGGGCCTCGTCCACCCGGCCCAGCCGCACCAGCGGCAGCAACGAGGAGGCGAGGATCGCGTGCGGCTCGTGCGCGCAGCTGTGCTCGCCCGCGAGGACCGGAGCCCAGGTCCGCAGAGCCTGCTCGTCGTCGCCGAGCTCCGCCGACCACGCACCCTGCCCGTGCAGTTCGCAGGCGTGACAGTCGGCCATCCGGTCCCGCTCGGCCGCCAGCCAGGCCGCGTACGCCCGCTCGGCCCTCTCCCGGTCACCGATGTGCCGCGCCACCCGGAACTCACCCTGCCGCACGGCCCGTTCCGAGTGGCCCGCCAGCCGGTAGCGGTGCTCCATCTCGCCGAGCCACTTCTCGATCGAGGCGAGCGGGATGTGCGGCTGGTCGAGCATGCCGCTGGAGACCCACTTGAACACCCAGTGCAGTGAGTGCGTCTCGTACGCGTCGAAGGCCGACGGATCGTCGTCCCACATCCGCAGCAGCCGCGAGAAGGGCACGAACATCTTCGCCTTCTCGGAGCTGTAGTTGTACGCCTGGAGCTGGTGCCCCAGCGCCTCGATGACGGCCGGCGGTTCACCGATCAGCTCCGCCTCGGCGAGAAGCTGCTCGGCGCGCGCGTTGCGCGCCGGCCCCTCCGGCTGCTGGGCGTTGTCCCGCATCGCCTCGCGGAGGGCCTGGAAGGTCAGGGTCATGCCGTGTTCTCCCCGTGGTGGGTGGCCCAGGCGAGCAGCCCCGTGAACGCCCGGTTGAGCAGCGCCGAGTCCGCCGGACGCAGCGGCCGCTGCGCCATCAGCAGGGCCTGCCCGTACAGCGCCTCGACGGCCGTCCCCGCGAGCTCCGGATCGTCGAGCGAACCGATCCGGCGGATCGTCGGATTCAGGTGGTTGAGGACCAGCCGGGCCCGCGGCGCGCTCCCGCGCAGCGAGCCGAGGATGCCGGCCCACAGGTCGTCCGCCCGCTCCTCGGCGTCCGCCCGGGCCTGTTCGTGACGGGCCGCCCGGTCGTCCAGGTGCAGCGCGGGCACGGTCAGCGGGTGGAAGGAGCGCAGCGACACGTCGCAGCCCAGAGGGTCCAGCGTGGCGCGCGCCACCGAGAGGAACGCCGAGAGCGCCAGCTCCTGCGCCGGGTCCACGGGGTCGAGATGGGCGGTCACGGTGTCGGCGTCGAGCTCCGCGACGGCCGTACCGGGACGGACCTCGGGGAGGCGTTCGACCAGATCCGTGTCGTACGTGTAGCCGCCGTTGACGACGCCGATGCCCTGCGCGGTCGCGATCGCGGCGACCTGCCGGTACTCCTCGACGGTACGGGTGTAGTGCACGACCGGGTGACGGCGGGCGAACTCCTCCAGCGAGAGCCGGCCGTCCGTCGTCTCGAACGGCAGCCACGGCAGCATCGTCCGCAGCATCTCGCCGTCGTGCCGGGCCAGCGACTTCACCCCGAGGTGGTGCACGGCCAGGAACTCCTCCAGACGCTCCGGAGCCCCCGCCGCCAGCTCGCCGAGCCAGTCCCGCACGGCCCCGCCCAGCGCGTCCCGTACGCCGGCCAGCGTCTCGTCCTCGTACAGCGACTCGCGCGACGCGGTCGGCCGCAGGCTGTCCGTGTCGAGGACGCAGCGCACGAAGAACGCCCAGTCGGGCAGCAGCCCGTCGGCCCGCTCGGTGAGCAGCATGCCCTTGAGGTGGACCCGGTGACCGGCGCGCTGGGCGGGGCTGACGGCCGACGGAAGGACGTACGCCACGCCCCGGATCCCGGCCAGCGGAAGATCCAGGTCGATCGAGTCGAGCGGGGTGAAGCCGAACGTCTCCCGGCAGTGGCCCGCGAGCGCGACCCGCCGGGCCGCCGGGCTCGGATACGGCCGGTCCCAGGGGGCGGGCAGATCGGTGACCCGCCTGTCCCCGACCCGTACTTCGTACGGGAGGAGGGAGCCGTACTCGCGGGCCAGCGCGAGCACCCGCTCCTCGGTCAGCCACTCGCCGGAACCCGGGCGGGCGGTCAGGTACACGGTCGTGCCCGGCTCCGTACGGGCGCCGTCCGCGAGCGTCCGGACGGTGTACGAACCGTCGTCGCGGGCCGTCCACTCCACCGGTGGCGCGGCGGGCGTACGCGCGCTGCGGCTGACCACCCGGATCTCGGCGGCGACCACGAAGCAGGCGAGCAGCCCGATGCCGAACTGGCCCAGGAACTCGGCCCGCGCGCTCGCGATGCCGGCGGCGTCGGCCCGCTTCGAACTGCGGCCGATCGTGGCCAGCAGGCTGTGCACGTCCCGCTCGGTCAGCCCGATTCCGCTGTCCTCGACGCGCAGACCGTCGCCGTCCGCGTACAGCCGGACCCGCGCGGGGGCCTCCGGCTCCTCGGCACGGCGAGCGGTGATCGCGTCCACGGCGTTCTGCAGCAGCTCGCGCAGATAGACCCGGGGGCTCGAATAGAGATGGTGGGAGAGAAGATCCACGAGTCCGCGCAGATCGACCTGGAAGGTGTGCGGTGTCTGATCAGCAGTCATCGTCGCTGCGCCGGTGGGGGGACAGGCGCCGGCGCGGGTCGGGCGATCCCGGCAGGCGGTGATCGCGGAGCGGTACGGGGGGAGACGCGTCATCCTAGGGGGCGCGGCGCCGACGTGACCAGGAGATATCCACAGCCTGCGGGACGGTTGTCGGTGCCGTGGTGTGCAATGGAACGCGTGCCAGTGCTCGACGAACCCCTCAAGAACCTCCTCGGCGCCGCCACCGCGAAGGTGATGGCCGACCACCTCGACCTGCGTACGGTCGGGGATCTCCTCCACCGCTACCCACGGCGGTACGCCGAGCGCGGCGAGCTCACCGCCCTCGCCGACCTGCCGCTCGACGAGCACGTCACCGTGGTCGCGCAGGTCGCCGACGCCCGCGTGATGACCTTCAACAAGGGCGGCCGGGGCAAGGGCCAGCGCCTTGAGGTGACCATCACCGACGGCAGCGGCCGGATGCAGCTCGTCTTCTTCGGCCGGGCCGTCCACTTCCACCAGAAGGAGCTGCTGCCGGGCCGGCGCGGGATGTTCGCCGGCAAGGTCGGGGTCTTCAACCGCAAGCTCCAGCTCACCCACCCCGAGTACAAGCTCCTCGACGCGGAGAGCAGCGACGAGACGGTCAAGGCGTTCGCGAACGAACTGCTGCCGATCTACCCGGCCTGCAAGCAGCTGGAGTCCTGGACCATCGAGCAGTCCGTCGCCATCGCCCTGGACTCCCTGGCCGCCACCGGCTGGGCCGGCCTCGCCGACCCGCTGCCGCCCGCCCTGCGCGAGGACCGCGGCCTCACCGACCTGCCCGAAGCCCTCCAGAAGGTCCACCGGCCCCGTACGAAGGCCGACATCGAGGACGCCCGGCAGCGGCTCAAGTGGGACGAGGCCTTCGTCCTCCAGGTCGCCCTCGCCCGCCGCCGGTTCGCCGACACCCAGCTGCCCGCCGTCGCCCGCAGGCCCACCCCCGCCGGGCTCCTCGACGCCTTCGACGCCAAGCTGCCGTTCACCCTCACCGACGGCCAGAAGAAGGTCTCCAAGGAGATCTTCGACGACCTCGCCACCGAGCACCCGATGCACCGCCTCCTCCAGGGAGAAGTGGGGTCGGGGAAGACGATGGTGGCTCTGCGCGCCATGCTCGCCGTCGTCGACGCCGGGGGGCAGGCCGCGATGCTCGCCCCCACCGAGGTCCTCGCCCAGCAGCACCACCGTTCGATCACCGAGATGATGGGCGAGCTCGCCGAGGGCGGCATGCTCGGCGGGTCCGAGCACGCCACCAAGGTCGTCCTGCTCACCGGCTCCATGGGCGCCGCCGGCCGGCGGCAGGCCCTGCTCGACCTGGTCACCGGCGAGGCCGGGATCGTCATCGGCACGCACGCGCTGATCGAGGACAAGGTGCAGTTCCACGACCTCGGCCTCGTCGTCGTCGACGAGCAGCACCGCTTCGGCGTCGAGCAGCGCGACGCCCTGCGGGGCAAGGGCAGGCAACCGCCCCACCTGCTGGTCATGACCGCCACGCCGATCCCGCGCACGGTCGCCATGACCGTCTTCGGCGACCTGGAGACCTCCGTCCTGGACCAGCTGCCCGCCGGACGCTCGCCGATCGCCAGCCATGTCGTCCCGGCCGCCGACAAACCGCACTTCCTCACGCGCGCGTGGGAGCGCGTGCGCGAGGAGGTGGAGAACGGACACCAGGCGTACGTGGTCTGCCCGCGCATCGGCGACGACGAGGACGAGAAGCAGAAGCGGAAGGCGTCCGCCGAGGACGAGGCCGAGAAGCGGCCGCCGCTCGCCGTCCTGGAGGTCGCCGAGAAGCTCCGCTCGGGCCCCCTGGCCGGACTCCGCGTCGAGGTCCTGCACGGCCGCATGCACCCCGACGACAAGGACGCCGTGATGCGCCGCTTCGCCGCCGGCGAGGCGGACGTCCTGGTCGCCACCACCGTCATCGAAGTCGGCGTCAACGTCCCCAACGCCACCGCCATGGTGATCATGGATGCCGATCGCTTCGGCGTCTCCCAGCTCCACCAGCTCCGGGGCCGCGTCGGCCGAGGCTCCGCCCCCGGCCTCTGCCTCCTCGTCACCGAGATGCCCGAGGCGAGCCCCGCGCGCCAGCGCCTCGGCGCCGTCGCCTCCACCCTGGACGGCTTCGAACTCTCCCGTATCGACCTCGAACAGCGCCGCGAGGGCGACGTCCTCGGCCAGGCCCAGTCCGGCGTCCGCTCCTCGCTCCGGATGCTCACCGTCATCGACGACGAGGAGGTCATCGCCGCCGCCCGCGAGGAGGCCACCGCCGTCGTCCTCGCCGACCCCGACCTCGACGACCACCCCGAGCTGCGCACCGCCCTGGACGCGCTCCTGGACAAGGAGCGGGAGGAGTTCCTGGAGAAGGGGTGACGTCACACCCCGCCGACCGGCCATATCGTGGAGACACAGGAGCCCCCTGAAGCACAAGGACAAGGACCTCAGATGACCCGCGTGATCGCCGGAACCGCCGGCGGACGCCGACTGGCCGTGCCGCCAGGCACCGGCACCCGCCCGACCTCCGACCGGGCGCGTGAGGGCCTCTTCTCCACCTGGGAGTCGCTCCTCGGCACCCTCGACGGGACCCGTGTCGCCGATCTGTACGCGGGCTCGGGCGCCGTGGGCCTGGAGGCGCTCTCCCGGGGCGCCTCCCACGCCCTCCTCGTCGAGGCCGACACCCGCGCCGCCCGGACCGTCCGCGAGAACATCCGCACGCTCGGCCTCCCCGGCGCCGAGCTCCGGACCGGCAAAGCGGAACAGATCGTGACGGGACCGGCGCCCGCCGCCCCTTATGACCTGGTCTTCCTCGATCCGCCCTACGCCGTCTCGGACGACGATCTTCGGGAGATCCTCCTCACACTCCGCTCCGGGGGCTGGATCGCCGACGACGCCCTCGTCACCGTGGAGCGCAGCACCCGAGGCGGGGAGTTCGGCTGGCCGGCCGGCTTCGAGCCACTGCGGGCCCGTCGCTACGGCGAGGGAACGTTTTGGTACGGTCGCGCCGCCTCTACGTGCGAAGACGCACGATGACCGGACCGGAGAGCGAGGGACCCAAGTTGCGCCGCGCCGTCTGTCCGGGGTCATTCGACCCCATCACCAACGGACATCTCGACATCATCGCCCGCGCCTCCAAGCTGTACGACGTCGTACACGTCGCGGTGATGATCAACCAGTCCAAGCAGGGACTGTTCACCGTCGACGAGCGGATCGAACTGATCCGCGAGGTCACGGCGGACTTCGGGAACGTCGAGGTCGAGTCGTTCCACGGCCTCCTCGTCGACTTCTGCAAGCAGCGCGACATCCCCGCGATCGTCAAGGGCCTGCGCGCGGTCAGCGACTTCGACTACGAGCTGCAGATGGCGCAGATGAACAACGGGCTCTCGGGCGTCGAGACCCTGTTCGTCCCCACCAACCCGACGTACAGCTTCCTGTCGTCCTCCCTGGTCAAGGAGGTCGCCGCCTGGGGCGGCGACGTCTCCCACCTGGTCCCGCCGGCCGTCCTCGGCCGGCTCACCGAGCGCCTCGCCGAGCGGCGCACCCAGCAGTGACCGCGAGCGACCGTCCCTGACGGTCCGTCACCTGGTGTCGTACGGGGGACGACTGCCCTTACAGTCGTCCCGTCCGTCTCCATCCAGCTGTAGAGAGTGGCGAGCACCCGGTGGACGTGCAGAAGAAGCTCGACGAGATCGTTTCCTCGATCACAAACGCCCGCTCCATGCCCATGTCGGCATCCTGCGTGGTCAACCGCGCCGAGCTGCTCGCCATGCTCGAAGAGGTGCGGGAGGCCCTGCCCGGCTCCCTCGCCCAGGCCCAGGAGCTCATCGGCGGACGCGCGCAGATGGTCGAGCAGGCCCGCCAGGAGGCCGAGCGGATCATCTCCGCCGCCCACGCCGAGCGCGGCTCGCTGATCTCCGACACCCAGGTCGCCCGCCAGTCCCAGGACGAGGCGGACCGGATCCTCTCCGAGGCCCGCCGGGAGGCCGAGGAGATCCGCGCCGAGGCCGACGACTACGTGGACTCCAAGCTCGCCAACTTCGAGGTCGTGCTCAACAAGACCATCGGCTCCGTCGACCGCGGCCGCGAGAAGCTGCTCGGCCGCGGGCCCGGTCTGGACGCCCAGGGCTACGCCGACGAGGACGCCCCCGAGTACAGCGCGGACCCGCAGACCCTCATCCACCGGGCCGACGAGTACGTCGACGCCAAGCTCGGCGCCTTCGAGGCCGTCCTGTCCAAGACCCTGGAGGCCGTCGGACGCGGCCGGCAGAAGCTGCACGGGCGGATCGCCACGGACGACCTCGGCGCCCACATGGCCGCCCAGGACGCGGCCGGCGGCACCGTCCACACCAGCGACGCGGACTACCTGGCCGGGCTCGCCGAGCTGGCCGACCCGGAGCCGGCCCAGCAGCCCGCCCACCAGCAGGCCCCGCAGATCCCGGCGCAGCAGCCCGATCCGTACGGCTACCAGCAGCCCCAGCACCAGGACGCCTACGCCTACCAGCAGGCCGACCCCTACGCGTACCAGCAGCAGCCGGACCCCTACTCCGTCGCAGGCACCGGCTCCGCCGGAGCGGCCTACGCCGCCTCCTACGAGCAGCAGTACGCCTACGACCAGCAGCCGCAGCACCAGCCCCAGCCGCAGGCCGCCGCGCTCGACGAGACCAGCTTCTTCGACACGAGCATGATCGACCTGGAGCAGCTGCGGCAGTACGAGCAGGGCCACGGCCACGGTCAGGGCCACTGACGGACCGGCTCCACAGGGCCGGATTGGGCCCTGAGCGAAGCGTCCAGTATCCTGGCTCTTCGGTCGCGCGTATGCCTGCGATCCCTGCTGCCCGCTTCGTCTCTCGATTCGAACACGGCAGCCCCCTCACGAACCGAAAGCAGGAAGAGCCCTGAGCACGCGCCTTGACCACCGCAACCCCCTCGTGTTCGACACGCACGAGCTGGGGCGGCGTCCTGGTGCCCTCCAGAGGATCTCCCGCTCGGTCGAGGCCCCCAAGAACTTCGGTGTCGAAGGGGTCATCGGTGTGCCGGAAGGCGCGCCTGTGGAAATCGACCTCCGCCTCGAGTCGGTCATGGAAGGGGTGCTTGTCACAGGCACCGCCCGTGCATCGGCCGAGGGGGAGTGCGTAAGGTGTCTGGAGCCCGTCGAGCTCGAGCTCGACGTGGACTTCCAGGAGATGTTCTCGTACCCCGACTCCGACGACCGGGGCCGCTCCAAGGCGGTCGCGGACGACGAAGCCGAGGCTGACGAGGACATGATCCCCCTCGAGGACGGCATGTTCGACCTCGAACCCGTGCTGCGTGATGCGGTGGTGCTCGCACTGCCGATGCAGCCGGTGTGCCGGGAGGACTGTGCGGGTCTGTGTTCCGAGTGCGGAACCAACCTGAACGAGAACCCGGACCACCACCACGATGCCGTCGACATGCGTTGGGCGGCACTGCAGGGACTCGCCGGTTCGCTGGGAACCGATGAGAAGGACAACATGAGCGGCGCCGAAGCTGGCGTCGACGAGAAGCAGGAGAAGTAGCCGTGGCTGTTCCGAAGCGGAAGATGTCGCGCAGCAACACGCGCCACCGCCGGTCGCAGTGGAAGGCTGCGGTCCCCACCCTGGTTTCGTGTGAGCGTTGCCAGGAGCCGAAGCAGCAGCACATCGCGTGCCCGAGCTGCGGCACCTACAACAAGCGCCAGGTCCTCTCGGTCTGAGTGGCTGGTGAGAGGCGCAATGTCTGAGTCCAACAAGACGGACAATGCCTCGTCCCACACGCTTCTGGAAGGGCGGCTCGGGTATCAGCTCGAGTCCGCCCTTCTGGTGCGTGCGCTGACGCATCGCTCGTACGCGTACGAGAACGGCGGTCTGCCCACCAACGAGCGTCTCGAGTTCCTCGGGGACTCGGTGCTCGGCCTGGTGGTCACCGACACGCTGTACCGCACCCACCCCGACCTGCCCGAAGGCCAGCTGGCCAAGTTGCGGGCCGCGGTGGTCAACTCGCGTGCGCTGGCGGAGGTCGGTCGCGGCCTCGAACTCGGCTCCTTCATCCGGCTCGGCCGGGGCGAAGAGGGCACGGGCGGCCGGGACAAGGCGTCCATCCTCGCCGACACCCTTGAAGCGGTGATCGGCGCGGTCTATCTCGACCAGGGCCTCGACGTGGCTTCGGAGCTGGTGCACCGGCTCTTCGATCCGCTGATCGAGAAGTCCTCGAACCTCGGTGCAGGACTGGACTGGAAGACCAGCCTCCAGGAGCTGACCGCGGCCGAGGGTCTGGGTGTCCCGGAGTACCTCGTCACGGAGACGGGTCCGGACCACGAGAAGACCTTCACTGCTGCCGCCCGCGTCGGTGGTGTCTCGTACGGCACCGGCACCGGCCGCAGCAAGAAGGAAGCGGAACAGCAGGCGGCGGAGTCCGCATGGCGCGCGATTCGCGCGGCGGCGGACGAGCGCGCGGCGGCGGCGAAGGCCGCGGCCGAGGCGGGCGACGCCCACCCGGCCAGCGCCGACGAGCAGCCGGAGAGCGGCGGGGCGCCGGCGCCCGCCGGGCTTCCGTCGGACTGACCGCTCCTTTCGAGCAGGAACCACCCGCCCGCCCTCCGACTCCGGAGGGCGGGCGGACCCCTTTCCGCACCTCGCGCCGTTCCGCGCACGGACGCCGGTGCGGCACCCGCCCCGGGGACGACGGAGCCCCCGGCGGTAGGCTGCGGCCATCGCCCGTCAATCCCTTCCGGAGGAGTCCGTGCCCGAGTTGCCCGAGGTCGAGGTCGTACGGCGCGGTCTTGAGCGCTGGGTCGGCGGGCGGACCGTGGGCGAGGTCGAGGTCCTGCATCCGAGGGCCGTACGCAGGCACCTGGCCGGCGGCACGGACTTCGCCGCCCGCCTCAAGGGCCACCGGTTCGGGATCGCGCGCCGCCGCGGCAAGTACCTCTGGATCCCGCTGGCGGACTCCGACGCCTCGGTCCTCGGCCACCTCGGCATGAGCGGGCAGCTGCTGGTCCAGCCCGAGGACGCCCCGGACGAGAAGCACCTGCGCATCCGCGTCCGGTTCGAGGACGGGCTCGGCACCGAGCTGCGCTTCGTCGACCAGCGCACCTTCGGCGGGCTCTCGCTCCACGACAACACCCCCGAGGGGCTGCCCGACGTCATCGCGCACATCGCCCGCGATCCGCTGGACCCGGAGTTCGACGACCTCGCCTTCCAGACGGCGCTGCGCCTGCGCCGTACGACGGTCAAGCGCGCGCTGCTCGACCAGACGCTGCTCAGCGGGGTCGGCAACATCTACGCGGACGAGGCGCTCTGGCGCGCCAGGCTGCACTACGAGCGCCCGACCGCCACGCTCACCCGCCCCCGCTCGGCCGAACTCCTCGGCCATGTACGGGACGTGATGAACGCGGCCCTGGCCGCGGGCGGGACCAGCTTCGACAGCCTGTACGTCAACGTGAACGGCGAGTCGGGCTACTTCGACCGGTCGCTCGACGCGTACGGACGCGAGGGCCAACCGTGCCGCCGCTGCGGCACACCGATGCGCCGCCGTCCGTGGATGAACCGGTCGAGCTACTTCTGCCCCCGCTGCCAGCGCCCGCCCCGCGCTACGGCGTGACGGCCTCGCGGGCCGCGTCGTACCGCTCGCGCGCTGTGATGACCTGCGGCATCCGGCCCTCCACCAGCTCGATGAGCCCGACGAGCCGCTCCGCGATCTCGCGCCCCAGCGGGGTGAGTGTGTAGTCCACACGCGGCGGATTGGTCGGCTGCGCCTCCCGGTGCACGAGCCCGTCGCGCTCCAGGGCGTGCAGGGTCTGCGACAGCATCTTCTCGCTGACGCCGTCGACCCGTCGCCGCAGCTCGTTGAAGCGGAACGTCCCGTCGTGGAGAGCGCCGAGGGTCAGACTGCCCCACCGCCCGGTCACATGCTCCAGCGTGACGCGCGACTGACAGGCCCGGGCGAACACGTCGAAGGCGAGATCGTCACTCATGCCCTCACGGTACTCCGCCACAGCGCTCACCCCCGGGTCGCGCTCACCAGGGGAGCGCGACCCGGGGGTGCGGGGAGGGGTCAGAAGCCGAAGTCCTGCGTCCACCACGGGCCGCCGTCCGCGAAGTGGACGCCGACGCCGAGCGTCGTGTAGTCGCAGTTCAGGATGTTCGCGCGGTGGCCGTCGCTGTTCATCCAGGACTCCATCACCGCCGCCGCGTCCGCCTGGCCGCGGGCGATGTTCTCGCCGCCCATGCCGTTCACGCCCGCCTGGGCCGCGCGGTCCCAGGGGGTGTCGCCGTCCGGGTCCGTGTGGTCGAAGAAGCCGCGGGCCGCCATGTCCGCGCTGAAGTCGCCCGCCAGCGCGGCGAGGGCGGCGTCCGAGCGCACCGCGCTGCAGCCCACCTTCGCCCGCTCCTGGTTGACCAGCCGCACGACCTCCGCCTCGGCGGCGGCGGCGCGGCTCAGGGTCGGCGCCGCCGGCGGCCGGGTGGTGGGGGCCGCGGGCTTCTTGGTCGCCGGAGCCGGCTTCGGCTGCGGCTTGGCGGTCTTCGCCGGTGTCGCCGTCTGCGCCGGCTTGGCGGCCGTCTTCGTCGGCTTCGGCTTGACCGAGGGCTTCGCGGAAGCGGTCGTCTTCGTCGGCTTCGCCTTGACCGAGGGCGTCGCGGAAGGAGAGCTCTTGCCCGTGCCCGTCGCCGCGGCGGAGCGGGAGGGAGTGGACGACGGCGTCGCGGACGAGCCGCCCTGCGTCGTCAGCTTCGGGGCCTGCCGGGACTGGCTCTGCTCCTTGCCGGAGCCGGCACTGCCGACGATGTCCGTGTCACCGCCGGGCAGCAGGCCCGAGGCGACGACGACCGCGCCGACCGCCACGGCTGCGGAGGCACCGAGCAGTCCGGTGCGCACGGGCGCTCCCCGCTTCTTGCGGCGGATACCCCGGTGCCGGCGGTCCGTACCGGCCGCGTAATCTTCTGCGGCGGGCGCGGCGCCGGAGCGACGATGGCGTCCCATCTGCTCTGCCTTCCTGACGTCCTGTGCTGACTGTGCTCTGGATCTTCGCTGATCGGTCTTTGCTGATCTTTGCTTCCGCGGACCTGCGAAAGGCCCGTCGAACAGAGACGCCCGAACGGGTGAGCCTCATTCGGTCGGGACTGTACGCCATGAGGCGTGGGGGTGACGTGCCCCTTCAACAATTGGCCCGCTAGCGTTCAGCCATGAACGAAGACGTACGGCTCACCGCCTGGGTGCGCGGCCGAGTACAGGGAGTGGGCTTCCGCTGGTTCACCAGGGCAAACGCACTGGAGATCGGCGGGCTCGTCGGCTTCGCCCTCAACCTCGACGACGGACGGGTGCAGGTCGTGGCCGAGGGGCCGAGTGAGAATTGCCACCGTCTGCTGGAGTGGCTGCGCTCCGGCGACACACCCGGGCGTGTGGACGGAGTCACTGAGATCTGGGCCACCCCGCGCGGCGGCTACGACAGCTTCGCGATCCGCTGACGATCACCTCGGCTGTGCTCCGTCCGATGGCCCGCTCGGCCCTCGGGCGGACGTTCGGCGACGGGCCGCCGAAGAGGAAATGGCCTGATGGTTGCCGAGAAGGGCTTGCGATGGCAGGCTGCGCGCGGAAGGATGATCGCTACGCCCCTGAGGCACCGAGTTGCGAGGCGCCGTCGCCTGTTGTGCGGCCGCAGACCCCCCGGATGCCCCTTGATACGGGGCGTGATCGTGTTGACCGTCAAACTTTTTGGTGAGACGCTGGAATCCCCGCGCACCTTAGCTGTTTGGCAGTAAAGAACCGGCACGACATCAAGCACTGCCGAGCACCGCGGGTGCGAAATCCCTCACGACCCACACCACTTCGGTCGGTCACTCAGTGTGGAGGACCATCCATCATGGCAAAGGCGCTTCTCGGTTACGTCGGCGGCTCCGACCCGCGACTCCTCGCCGAGATGCGACGGCTTCAGCAGCGCGTCCAGGACCTCGAGTCCGAGCTTGTACGGATTCAGTCCGAGAACGACGCGCTCAACGCTGCCGCCGCACATCATGGCGAGTCGCTGCTCGACAGCATCGACCTCGACGTTCCCAAGGCGGAGCCTGCGCTCACCTGACCCGCCGCCCTCGCGCGACGGTCAGCCCCGTGCCGGGGCAGGGTGAGAAACACTCTCGCTAGCTCAGCTAGACATGCAAGGGACGCTCCGGCGTCCCTTCTTTCTTGAGCCCCCCACGTCACACCCCTCCTCACCCGAGGGTGTGCCCTGCACCTTCATGGGTGAAACGCGCAACCCCAGGTAGAGTCCGGGGGCGTGCATCTCAAGGCCCTGACACTCCGCGGTTTCAAGTCGTTCGCATCCGCCACCACGCTGCGGTTCGAACCCGGAATCACGTGTGTCGTCGGGCCGAACGGATCCGGGAAGTCCAATGTCGTGGACGCGCTGTCCTGGGTCATGGGCGAGCAGGGCGCCAAGTCGTTGCGCGGCGGCAAGATGGAGGACGTCATCTTCGCCGGCACGACCGGGCGGCCCCCGCTCGGCCGCGCCGAGGTCTCGCTGACCATCGACAACTCCGACGGCGCGCTGCCCATCGACTACGCCGAGGTCACGATCACCCGGATCATGTTCCGGGGCGGCAGCAGCGAGTACCAGATCAACGGCGACACCTGCCGGCTGCTCGACATCCAGGACCTGCTCTCCGACTCCGGCATCGGCCGCGAGATGCACGTCATCGTGGGCCAGGGCCAGCTCGACTCCGTCCTGCACGCCGACCCGATGGGCCGCCGCGCCTTCATCGAGGAGGCCGCCGGCGTCCTCAAGCACCGCAAGCGCAAGGAGAAGGCGCTGCGGAAGCTCGACGCGATGCAGGCCAACCTCGCGCGCGTGCAGGATCTGACCGACGAACTGCGGCGCCAGCTCAAGCCGCTCGGCCGGCAGGCGGCGGTCGCCCGCCGGGCCGCCGTCATCCAGGCCGATCTGCGCGACGCCCGGCTGCGGCTCCTCTCCGACGACCTCGTACGCCTCCAGGAGGCGCTGAAGGCCGAAGTCGCCGACGAGGCCGAGCTCAAGGAGCGCAAGGACAGCGCCGAGAGCGAGCTGCGGGCGGCGCTCGCGAAGGAGGCGGACCTCGAGGACGAGGTCCGCCGGCTCGCCCCGCGGCTCCAGCGCGCCCAGCAGACCTGGTACGAACTCTCCCAGCTCGCCGAGCGGGTCAGGGGCACCGTCTCGCTCGCCGACGCGCGCGTGAAGAGCGCCACCGCCCAGCCGCCGGAGGAGCGCAGGGGCCGCGACCCGGAGGACATGGAACGCGAGGCCGCCCGCATCCGCGAACAGGAGGCCGAACTGGAGGCCGCCCGGGAGGCGGCCGAACGGGCGCTGGAGGACACCGTCGCCCACCGCGCCGACCTGGAGCGCGAACTCGCGGCCGAGGAGCGCCGGCTCAAGGACGTGGCGCGCGCGATCGCCGACCGGCGCGAGGGCCTCGCCCGGCTGCACGGCCAGGTCAACGCCGCCCGCTCGCGCGCCGCGTCCGCCCAGGCCGAGATCGACCGGCTCGCCGCCGCCCGGGACGAGGCCCAGGAGCGGGCCGTCGCGGCCCAGGAGGAGTACGAGCAGCTCAAGGCCGAGGTCGACGGGCTCGACGCGGACGACAGCGAGCTGGGGGAGCGGTACGACACCGCGCGCCGCGACCTCGCCGAGGCGGAGTCCGCCCTGACGGCCGCCCGCGAGGCCGCCACCGCCGCCGACCGCCGCCGCGCCGCGACCCGGGCCCGCCACGAGGCGCTCTCCCTCGGGCTGCGCCGCAAGGACGGGACCGGAGCGCTGCTCGGCGCCCGCGACAGCCTGACCGGTCTGCTGGGCCCCGCCGCCGAACTGCTCACCGTCACCCCCGGCCACGAGGTCGCGCTCGCGGCCGCCCTGGGCGCGGCGGCGGACGCCGTCGCCGTCTCGGGCCCCACCGCCGCGGTCGAGGCCCTGCGCCTCCTGCGCAAGCAGGACGCGGGCCGCGCGGCGCTGCTGATGAGCGGCGCCCAGGAGCCGGCGGACACCGGGCGTGGGACCGGCGCCGCCGGCCACCCCCGCGCCGCCGACCTCGTCCGGGGCCCCGAAGAACTCATGGGCGCGGTGCGACGGTTGCTCGACGGGATCGTGGTGGTCGGCTCGCTGGACGAGGCCGAGGCGCTCGTCCACGCGCACCCCGGGCTCACCGCCGTCACCGCCGAGGGAGACCTGCTCGGGGCGCACTTCGCCCACGGCGGCTCCGCCGGGGCGCCGAGCCTCCTCGAAGTACAGGCCTCCGTCGACGAGGCGGCCGCCGAGCTGGAGCGGCTGGAGACGCGCTGCGAGGAGCTGGCCCAGGCCCAGCGGACGGCGACCGAGGCGCGGCGGGACACCGCCGTGCTCGTCGAGGAGCTGGCCGAACGCCGCCGCGCCGCCGACCGCGAGAAGTCCCAGGTCGCGCAGCAGCTCGGCCGGCTCGCAGGACAGGCCAGGGGCGCCGCGGGCGAGGCCGAGCGGACCGCGGCCGCCGCGGCCCGCGCCGAAGAGGCCCTGGAGAAGGCGCTCCACGAGGCCGAGGAACTCGCCGAACGGCTGCTCGTCGCCGAGGAGGCGCCGGGCGAGGAGGAGCCCGACACCTCCGTCCGCGACCGGCTCGCCGCCGACGGCGCCAACGCCCGCCAGACCGAGATGGAGGCCCGGCTCCAGCTCCGTACGCACGAGGAACGGGTCAAGGGCCTCGCCGGGCGCGCCGACTCCCTGGACCGGGGCGCCCGCGCCGAACGCGAGGCACGCGCGCGTGCGGAACAGCGGCGCGCCCGGCTGCGCAACGAGGCCGAGGTCGCCAGCGCCGTCGCCGCCGGCGCACGGCAGCTCCTGGCCCATGTCGAGGTCTCCCTGGTCCGGGCCGAGCAGGAGCGCGCGCTCGCCGAGGCGGCCAAGGGCGCGCGTGAGCAGGGCCTGTCCGCCGCCCGCGCCCGTGGCCGCGACCTGAAGGCGGAGCTGGACAAGCTCACCGACTCCGTCCACCGCGGCGAGGTCCTCGGCGCCGAGAAGCGGATGCGGATCGAGCAGCTGGAGACCAAGGCCCTGGAGGAGCTGGGCGTCGAGCCGGCCGGCCTGGTCTCCGAGTACGGACCCCACCAGCTCGTAGCGCCTTCGCCGCCCGCCGAGGGCGAGGAGCTGCCCGAGGACCCGGAGCATCCCCGCAACCAGCCCCGCCCGTTCGTCCGTTCGGAGCAGGAGAAACGGCTCAGGGCCGCCGAGCGGGCGTACCAGCAGCTCGGCAAGGTGAATCCGCTGGCACTCGAGGAGTTCGCGGCGCTGGAGGAACGCCACAAGTTCCTTTCGGAGCAGCTGGAGGACCTGAAGAAGACCCGGGCCGACCTCCTTCAGGTCGTGAAGGAGGTGGACATCCGGGTGGAGCAGGTGTTCAGCGAGGCGTACCGGGACACCGCCCGCGAGTTCGAGGGCGTCTTCTCCCGGCTCTTCCCGGGTGGCGAGGGGCGGCTGATCCTGACCGACCCCGACAACATGCTCACCACGGGCGTCGACGTGGAGGCCCGTCCGCCGGGCAAGAAGGTCAAGCGGCTCTCGCTGCTCTCCGGCGGCGAGCGCTCGCTGACCGCCGTGGCGATGCTGGTCTCCATCTTCAAGGCCAGGCCCAGCCCGTTCTACGTGATGGACGAGGTGGAGGCGGCGCTGGACGACACCAACCTCCAGCGGCTGATCCGGATCATGCAGGAGCTCCAGGAGTCCTCGCAGCTGATCGTCATCACGCACCAGAAGCGGACGATGGAGGTCGCGGACGCGCTGTACGGCGTTTCCATGCAGGGCGACGGGGTATCCAAGGTCATCAGCCAACGCCTGCGCTAGCCGACAGCCGCAGTGATCAACTTCAAGTCTTGAACGATTCAGGCCTCTAAGCCAGTTTCAAGTCATACGACATCCCCTCTTGACTTCGAAACTTGAAGGCATAGTCTCTGCAACGTTGCTTTTACCTTCACGTGGTGGGCGGCGTGATGTTGTGCGCCACTGGAAGGGCTCGCCCCCCACGCCCCGGCGATGCTGCCGGAGCCCCCAGGAGTCCATGTGACCAGCCCCGCGCAGGCGCCCACGCCACCGCCGTCCGAAGGCCGTGCCGCCCACCCGGACCACCTCGGCCACGTCATCTTCATCACGGCGTCAGCCGCGATGGGAGGCTTCCTCTTCGGATACGACAGCTCCGTCATCAACGGCGCCGTCGAGGCCATCCGGGACCGCTACGACATCGGGTCCGGCACGCTGGCCCAAGTCATCGCCATCGCCCTGATCGGCTGCGCCATCGGCGCCGCGACCGCCGGCCGCATGGCCGACAAGATCGGCCGCATCCGCTGCATGCAGATCGCCGCCGTGCTGTTCACCATCAGCGCCGTCGGATCGGCCCTCCCCTTCGCCCTGTGGGACCTCGCCTTCTGGCGGATCGTCGGCGGCTTCGCCATCGGCATGGCCTCGGTGATCGGCCCGGCGTACATCGCAGAGGTCGCCCCCGCCGCCTACCGCGGCCGGCTCGGCTCCTTCCAGCAGGCCGCGATCGTCATCGGCATCGCCATCTCCCAGCTCGTCAACTACGGCATCCTGCAGATCGCCGACGGAGACCAGCGCGGTGAGATCGGCGGCCTCGAGGCCTGGCAGTGGATGCTCGGCGTCATGGTCGTCCCCGCCATGCTCTACGGCCTGCTCTCCTTCGCCATCCCGGAGTCCCCGCGCTTCCTCATCTCCGTCGGCAAGATCGACAAGGCCAAGGAGGTCCTCTCCGAGGTCGAGGGCCACGGGGTGAACCTGGACCACCGCGTCGCCGAGATCGAGCAGGCCATGCGCCGCGAGCACAAGTCCACCTTCAGGGACCTGCTCGTCATCGGCAGCCGCTTCAAGCTGCTCCCGATCGTCTGGGTCGGTATCGGGCTCTCGGTCTTCCAGCAGCTCGTCGGCATCAACGTCGCGTTCTACTACTCCTCGACGCTCTGGCAGTCGGTCGGCATCGACCCGTCGAGCTCGTTCTTCTACTCGTTCACCACGTCGATCATCAACATCATCGGCACCGTGATCGCGATGGTCCTGGTCGACCGGGTGGGCCGCAAGCCCCTCGCCCTCGTCGGCTCCGTCGGCATGGCGATCGCCCTCGCCGTCGAGGCCTGGGCCTTCTCCGCCGACCTCGTCGACGGCAAGCTGCCCGAGACCCAGGGCGTCGTGGCGCTCGTCGCCGCCCACGTCTTCGTGCTCTTCTTCGCCCTCTCGTGGGGCGTGGTGGTCTGGGTCTTCCTCGGCGAGATGTTCCCCAACAGGATCCGCGCCGCCGCCCTCGGCGTCGCCGCCTCCGCGCAGTGGATCGCCAACTGGGCCATCACCGCCAGCTTCCCGTCCCTGGCGGACTGGAACCTCTCCGGCACGTACATCATCTACACGGTCTTCGCCGTGCTCTCCATCCCCTTCGTGCTCAGGTACGTGAAGGAGACCAAGGGCAAGGCGTTGGAGGAGATGGGCTAAACCCCGCTGCCCCTCTCCTCGAACCCGGAACTGCCCCGGCCCAGGGTCCTATGCCCTGAGCCGGGGCAGCACCGTCTCCCCGAGCAGCCGCAGGCTCCGCCACGCCTCCTCGACCGGCATCCCGCCGCAGAGCGGGTGCAGCACCAGACTCTCCAGCTCCCGCCCCAGGGCCACGCACGCGTCCGGAGTGACGATCCGGTAGACCTCCTCGGCGCGTAGCTCGGCCACCGTCGTCGCCGTCGAGCGCACCGCCGAGCGGATGTCCTTGGACTGCCAGGAGGCGTAGGTGCGCGCCTCGTGCAGGAAGTGCTCCCCGTACAGCTCCCAGGACCGGTCCGGGTCCTCCGAGACGTGCAGCAGCGGGGTCCGCTCGGCCGGCATCATCGTCCAGCCCTCCGTGCCGTACTCCTCGCACCGCTCCCGGTAGTACGCCTCCAGCTCCGGCAGATGCGCGCTCGGGAAGAGCGGCAGCCCGAGCCGGGCCGCACGCCGCGCCGCCGCCTTCGAGGACCCGCCCACGAGCAGCAGCGGGTGCGGCCGGCTCAGCGGCCGCGGGGTGACCCGTACCGTACGGCCCTGATACGTGAAGGGCTCGCCGGACCACGCCTGCAGCAGGGTCTCCAGAAGCAGGTCCTGGAGCTTGCCGCGGCGGCCCCAGTCGACGCCGCGCTCCTCGTACTCCTCCGGCCGGTAGCCGATGCCCGCGACCGTCGCCAGACGGCCCCCGCTCAGCAGGTCGAGAACGGCGATCTCCTCCGCGAGCCGCAGCGGGTCGTGCAGCGGGCCGATGATCGCGGAGACCGTGACCGCGATCCTCTCCGTGGCGCCGAACACCGCGCCCGCGAAGGCGAACGGAGAGGGCAGCCAGTTGTTGGCGGCGCCGTGGTGCTCCTCGGTCTGGACGGTGTCGACGCCGTGCTCGTCGGCGTAGGCGGCCATGGCGAGGGCGGCGCGATAGCGCTCCGAGAGGGACTCGGGGGTGGCGTTCGGATCGACGAGGTTGAACCGTACGACTGTGAAGGGCATGGCGAAGTCCCCCTCCGCGAGTGGGATACCGGCGAAGGGGGACGTTAGCTGACGCAGCGTCAGATGGAAACGGTCTCGCGCACCTCGGCGGACTCCGCCGGAGCCCGCCCGGACGAGCGCGGCAGCACGGCGTACAGCACGCCCGCGACCACGATCGTCGCCGCCCAGCCGAGCCCGTTCTCGCCGATCCAGGACGAGGCGAGCGGACCGGAGAACCAGTCGACCCTGGTGAACAGCAGCCCCGCCACGAGCGCCACCGCCCACGCCGTCATGGCCTGCCAGGCGAAACCGCCCCGGTACCAGTACGCGCTCGTTCGGGTGGTGTCCATCAGAGCCCGGCCGTCGTACGACCGCCGGCGCAGCATGTCGACGCCGAAGACGCCGATCCAGGCCGAGAACGCCACCGCGAGCAGCGTCAGGAACGAGATGAACGAGCCGATGAAGCTGGTCGCCACCACCATGAGCAGGAAGCCGAAGACCAGGCTGATCACGGCGTTCACGCTCACCGCCGCGGCGCGCGAGACCTTGATGCCGAGCGTCTGCGCGGTGAACCCGGCCGAGTACATCGACATCGAGTTGATCAGCAGCATCCCGATCAGCGCGATCAGCAGGTACGGCACGGCGATCCAGGCCGGCAGCAGCTCACCGATGAACGACACCGGGTCCTGTGCCGAGGCGAGGCCCGGGGTGGCCACCGCCATGACCGCGCCCATCAGGACCATCGGCAGCACGACGATCCCGGCGCCCCCGACCGTCGAGCCGACCATCGCCTTCGAGGAGGCCGTACGCGGCAGATAGCGGGTGAAGTCCGGACCGGAGGGGACCCAGCTGATGCCGCCCGCCGCGATCGTGCCGATCCCCGCGACCATCATCGCCGTCGAACCGGCCGGCTTGTCGAAGACCGCGGACCACTCGGTGTTCGCGACCAGATAGACGAGCACGAGCACCGAGAAGGCGCCGAAGAGATAGGTCGACCACTTGCTGCACACCCGCAGGGCGTTGATGCCGAGCCCGGACACGAGGAAGGTGCAGGCGACGAAGAGCAGCAGGGTGACGACGATCAGCGCGGTGTTCGACCCGATGCCGAAGAGCAGATCGAGCACGGTCAGGACGGCGTAGGCGCCGGTCACCGCGTTGATGGTCTCCCAGCCCCAGCGGGCCACCCAGATCAGCGAACCGGGGAAGAGATTGCCGCGCTGACCGAAGACGGCCCGCGACAGGGCCATCCCGGGGGAGCCGCCCCGCTTCCCGGCGATCGAGATCAGCCCGACGATCCCGTACGAGAGGACCGGCGCCGCCGTCGCGACGACGAGCACCTGCCAGAAGTTCAGGCCGTTGAAGACGATCAGGCCCGCGCCCATCGTGAGCAACAGCACACTGATGTTGGCGGCGACCCAGGTCGGGAAGAGCTCGCGGACATGGCCGGTGCGCTCCGCGTCGGGGACGGGTTCGAGACCTCGCGTCTCGACCGCGCCCTCGGATTCCGCGGCTGTCGCGGCCGACGCGCCTTCGGTCTCCGGGGCGGATTCGGCGGCAGGGGGCATGGGGGTACTCCGTGCGGGGTGTGGGGGACCCGCACAGCGTACGTGCTCCTCCTCCGGTCCCGTCGTGGCCGATACTGGACGCGTTATGGAACTCATTCTTGCTGTAGTCATCGCCCTGGTCGTCGCCGTCGCCGTGACCAGCGGGCTCGTGATCAGCGGCCGCAAGAAGAAGCAGCTGCCGCCGCCCGAGGCGCCGCCCACCACGCCGACCATCACCGCTCCGCCCGCCGAGCCGCACGTCGGCGAAGAGGCGGAGACACCGCGGGAAGAACCACGCCGCGCCATCGAGGAGGTCGACCTCCCGACCGCGGAGGAGGCCGTCGAGACCCCGGCCGCCGTCGAGGACCCGGTGGTCGCCGAGGCGCCCGCGCCCGCCATCGAGGTGCCGGAGCCGACCGCGGGCCGTCTCGTACGGCTCCGTGCCCGCCTCGCCCGCTCGCAGAACTCCCTCGGCAAGGGCCTCCTCACGCTGCTGTCGCGTGACAACCTCGACGAGGACACCTGGGAGGAGATCGAGGAGACCCTGCTCACCGCCGACGTCGGCGTCGCCCCGACCCAGGAGCTGGTCGAGCGGCTGCGCGAGCGCGTCCGCGTCCTCGGCACGCGCACCCCGGAGGAGCTGCGCGGCCTGCTGCGCGAGGAGCTCATCACCCTCCTCGGCCCCGACTTCGACCGCGCCGTGAAGACCGAGAGCGCCCCGGGCACCCCGGGCGTCGTCATGGTCGTCGGCGTCAACGGCACCGGAAAGACCACGACCACGGGCAAGCTCGCCCGCGTCCTGGTCGCCGACGGCCGCTCGGTCGTCCTCGGCGCCGCCGACACCTTCCGCGCCGCCGCCGCGGACCAGCTCCAGACCTGGGGCGAGCGGGTCGGCGCGCGGACCGTCCGCGGCCCCGAGGGCGGCGACCCGGCGTCGATCGCCTTCGACGCCGTCAAGGAGGGCATCGCGGAGGGCGCCGACGTCGTCCTCATCGACACCGCCGGCCGCCTGCACACCAAGACCGGCCTCATGGACGAGCTCGGCAAGGTCAAGCGGGTCGTCGAGAAGCACGGCCCGCTCGACGAGGTCCTGCTGGTCCTCGACGCCACGACCGGCCAGAACGGGCTGGTCCAGGCGCGCGTCTTCGCCGAGGTCGTCGACATCACGGGCATCGTGCTCACCAAGCTCGACGGCACGGCCAAGGGCGGCATCGTCGTCGCCGTCCAGCGCGAGCTGGGCGTCCCGGTCAAGCTGATCGGCCTCGGCGAGGGGCCGGACGACCTGGCGCCGTTCGAGCCGGGCGCCTTCGTCGACGCCCTGATCGGGGACTGAGACCCGCGCACGACATCGGAGGGCCCCGCCGGTACCGGCGGGGCCCTCCGCGTGTCAGAAGTGAGTGCGGTGGCAGATGTACGCCAGCGTGCCCAGCAGCAGCCTCGCCTGCGGCGGCGCGCCCGCGGTGTCCAGCGTCGGGGGCCGCAGCCAGCGGACCGGGCCCAGACCCGCCAGGTCCGACGGGGGCGCCGTCACATGGGCGCCGGGACCGAGACCCCGGAGGTCCAGGTCCGCGTCGTCCCAGCCCATCCGGTACAGCAGCTGCGGCAGCTCCGCCGCCGCCCCCGGCGCCACGAAGAACCACGCCCGTCCCGTCGGCGTCGCGCCCACCGGCCCCAGCGGCAGACCCATGCGCTCCAGGCGCACCAGCGCCCGCCGCCCCGCCGCCTCGGCGACCTCGATCACGTCGAAGGACCGCCCCACGGGCAGCAGCAGCGCCGCGCCCGGGTACTCGGACCACGCCTTCGTCGCGTCGTCGAGGCCCGCCCCCGCCGGAACGGGCTCGGCGAACGAGAGCGGATGCGCCCCCGGAGCCGTACAGGACGCGTTGCCGCAGGAGCACCGGCCGGAGACGGCCCGTGCGCCGGGAACCACGTCCCAGCCCCACAGCCCGGTGTACTCGGCCACCGCAGTGCACTCAGTGGTGCGTACGCGGCGGCGCGAGCCGGTCCGCATCTCACGAATGCCGCCGATCGTGAAGCCCATGCCCCCTCCAACGGGTCGAGCGCGCCGGTGGTTACGACCCGGAGCTCCACTGTCACGCTCCGTCGCCACGGATGGTGTGCCGTCGCGGGCGAGGGTGGTGCGAACCGTTGGCGCGCGCCTCCTGGCGCAACAGTCCGCCGACCCTGGGTTCGTCGCATGTCAAGTGAATCGTGTTCAGTGGCAGGCGAGTTCATTCGAAGGGGTGGCGAATGGTGGCGTTTCTTGAATCCGCCTCCCCGGATGGGTGATCGTAGGATTACTTTCGGTGCTCGAACCTGGAATTCCTTGCGCGCGTGGGTATGCCGGAGGCAACCCGGTTTCCTGTTCGAAGGAGTGGAAGCTCCGGACGGGAGCCGTAAGACACGGCATTCTGATAGGGGTTCGCGCAACAGAGTCTCGACGTGGATGGGGGCGTTCCTGTGGGCGGCAACGGCGCAGACGGTACGACTGCCGGCAAGCGCCCGAACGAGCAGCTGGGCTCGTGGTTCGTGCGGAGCGGCTGGTCGAAGGGCGAACTGGCGCGCCAGGTCAACCGCAGAGCGCGCCAGATGGGCGCGCACCACATCTCCACGGACACCTCGCGCGTCCGCCGCTGGCTGGACGGCGAGCAGCCGCGCGAGCCCATCCCGCGGATCCTGTCCGAGCTGTTCTCCGAGCGCTTCGGCTCGGTCGTGGCCGTCGAGGACCTCGGGCTGCGCACGGCCCACCAGGCGCCCTCCGTCTCCGGCGTCGACCTGCCCTGGGCCGGCCCCCAGACCGTCTCCCTGCTCAGCGAGTTCTCCCGCAGCGACCTCATGCTCGCCCGACGCGGCTTCCTCGGCACCTCCCTCGCGCTCGCCGCGGGACCCTCCCTCATCGAGCCCATGCAGCGCTGGCTCGTCCCCACTCCGGCCGGCGAGCCCGCCCCGCCCGCGCCCGTCACCGACGGCCACCGCCCGGTCAAGCTCTCCGCGATCGAACTCGACCTCCTGGAATCCACCACGGCGATGTTCCGCCAGTGGGACGCCCAGTGCGGCGGCGGACTGCGCCGCAAGGCCGTCGTCGGCCAGCTCCACGAGGTCACCGACCTCCTCCAGGAGCCCCAGCCCGCCGCCACCGCCCAGCGCCTGTTCACCTGCGCCGCCGAACTGGCCGAGCTCGCCGGCTGGATGAGCTACGACGTGGGCCTCCAGCCCACCGCCCAGAAGTACTTCGTCCTCGCCCTGCACGCCGCGAAGGAGGCCGGGGACAAGCCGCTGGGCTCGTACATCCTCTCCTCCATGAGCCGCCAGATGATCCACCTCGGCCGGCCCGACGACGCGCTCGAACTCATCCACCTCGCCCAGTACGGCAGCCGGGACTGCGCCACCGCGCGCACCCAGGCCATGCTGTATGCGATGGAGGCCCGCGCCTACGCCAACATGGGCCACCCCTCCAAGTGCAAGCGGGCCGTACGGATGGCCGAGGACACCTTCGCCGACGTCGGCCTCGACGGCGAGCCCGAGCCCGACTGGATCCGCTTCTTCTCCGAGGCCGAGCTCAACGGCGAGAACTCCCACTCCTACCGGGACCTCGCCTATGTCGCCGGACGCTCCCCGACGTACGCCTCGCTCGCCGAGCCCGTCATGGAGCGCGCCGTCTCCCTCTTCGAGAAGGACCCCGAGCACCAGCGTTCGTACGCACTCAACCTCATCGGCATGGCCACCGTGCACCTCCTCAAGCGCGAGCCCGAGCAGTCCGCCTCACTGGTCGAGAAGGCGCTCGGCGTCGCCAAGAGCGTCCGCTCCGAGCGGGTCAACACCCGGCTCCGCAAGACTGTCGACACCGCCGCCCGCGACTTCCGCGACGTCGCCGAGGTCGTCCAGCTCACCGACCGGCTCACCGCCCTGCTGCCCGAGACCGCCGAGGCGGTCTGAGCACCCGGCCCCTTCACACTCCGGCCGCGACCGCGTTCCCGTACTGACCGACTCGGCTCCCCCGCCGCCAGGACAACCGGGACACCTGTCGCGGCCGGTCCGCGTCCGACGGGCGCCCCCCGGGACCTCCCCCACCACTGCGCGCAGGGTACGCGCGTTACCTGCCCGTGACCTTCCCGTTCACGGCGGCGTAACACGCCCCACCCCTTCGTCACTGCGGCGAAACATCGTGCGGCATCGACGGAAACCGCGCTGCGCGAATCTCTGGCTCATAACCGGCCACCCCTCACGGCCAAGCCGCATACCGGCCCCGCCCCCGCACAGGCCGTACCGACGACGAGGAGACGCCGATGGCACCAGCCATCACGACCCTGGCCGCAGACGCCCCCGAGCTGTCTGCCGCCAACACCGGGTTCATGCTCATCTGCTCCGCCCTGGTCATGCTGATGACCCCGGCACTCGCCTTCTTCTACGGAGGCATGGTCCGCGTCAAGTCCACCCTGAACATGCTGATGATGAGCTTCATCAGCCTCGGGATCGTCACGATCCTCTGGGTGCTCTACGGCTTCAGCATGGCCTTCGGCACCGACTCCGGATCGCTCATCGGCTGGTCCTCCGAGTACGTCGGCCTCAGCGGCATCGGCGTCACCGAACTCTGGGACGGCTACACCATCCCGGTGTACGTCTTCGCCGTCTTCCAGCTGATGTTCGCCATCCTCACCCCGGCCCTGATCAGCGGCGCCCTCGCCGACCGCGTGAAGTTCACCGCCTGGGCCCTCTTCATCGCCCTGTGGGTCACCGTCGTCTACTTCCCCGTCGCCCACTGGGTCTGGGGCGCGGGCGGCTGGCTCTTCGAGATGGGCGTCATCGACTTCGCCGGCGGTACGGCGGTCCACATCAACGCCGGTGCCGCGGCCCTCGGCGTGATCCTCGTCATCGGCAAGCGCGTCGGCTTCAAGAAGGACCCGATGCGCCCCCACAGCCTCCCGCTGGTCATGCTCGGCGCCGGTCTCCTCTGGTTCGGCTGGTTCGGCTTCAACGCCGGCTCCTGGCTCGGCAACGACGACGGCGTCGGCGCCGTCATGTTCGTCAACACCCAGGTCGCCACCGCCGCCGCCATGCTCGCCTGGCTGCTCTACGAGAAGATCCGCCACGGCTCCTTCACCACCCTCGGCGCCGCCTCCGGCGCGGTCGCGGGCCTCGTCGCCATCACCCCCTCCGGCGGCTCCTGCTCCCCGCTCGGCGCGATCGCCATCGGCGCCATCGCCGGTCTGCTCTGCGCCATGGCCGTCGGCCTGAAGTACAAGTTCGGCTACGACGACTCCCTCGACGTCATCGGCGTCCACCTCGTCGGCGGTGTCATCGGCTCCCTGCTCGTCGGCTTCTTCGCCACCGGCGGCGTCCAGTCCGACGCCAAGGGCCTCTTCTACGGCGGCGGCCTGGAGCAGCTCGGCAAGCAGGCCATCGGCGTCTTCGCGGTTCTCGCCTACTCTCTGATCGCCTCCGCGATCCTCGCGCTGATCATCGACAAGACGATGGGCATGCGGGTCAGCGAGGACGACGAGGTCTCCGGCATCGACCAGGTCGAGCACGCCGAGACCGCGTACGACTTCAGCGGAGCCGGCGGCGGCGCCTCCTCGCGCTCCACCGCCGCGCCCGCCCCGGCAGCTACGGAGACCAAGAAGGTGGACGCATGAAGCTCATCACCGCAGTCGTGAAGCCGCACCGGCTGGACGAGATCAAGGAGGCCCTCCAGGCCTTCGGAGTCCAGGGCCTCACGGTCACCGAGGCCAGCGGATACGGCCGCCAGCGCGGCCACACCGAGGTCTACCGCGGTGCCGAGTACACCGTCGACCTCGTCCCCAAGATCCGCATCGAGGTCCTCGTCGAGGACGACGACGCCGAACAGCTCATCGATGTCGTGGTCAAGGCCGCCCGGACAGGCAAGATCGGTGACGGCAAGGTGTGGAGCGTTCCGGTCGAGACCGCCGTACGGGTCCGCACCGGCGAACGCGGCCCGGACGCACTGTAAGCACGGAGCACGTTAAGGAGCTGCTGGGTGACGAGCGTCGACACGAGTGCACGAGCGGAAGACTCGGGACCCAGCGGCTACGCGGCGGCCCGGCTGCGCCTTCTCACCGAGAAGGAGCAGTCCGGGCCGCCGCGCCGTGCCGCCCTGGCCCGGCTCACCGACGACTGGCTGACCGGACTGTTCACCGCCGCGACGCCGCCACGAGGGGTGGCGCTCGTCGCCGTCGGCGGATACGGACGCGGCGAACTCTCCCCCCGCAGCGACCTCGACCTGCTGCTGCTGCACGACGGCACCGCCGACGCCTCCACCGTCGCCACCCTCGCCGACCGGATCTGGTACCCGGTCTGGGACCTGGGCCTCGCCCTGGACCACTCCGTACGCACCCCCGCCGAGGCCCGCAAGACCGCCGGTGACGACCTCAAGGTCCAGCTCGGCCTCCTCGACGCCCGGCCCGTCGCCGGCGACCTCGGACTCGTCTCCGCACTGCGCAGCGCCGTCCTCGCCGACTGGCGCAACCAGGCGCCCAAGCGGCTCCCGGAGCTGGACGCGCTCTGCCGCGAGCGCGCCGAGCGGATGGGGGAGCTGCAGTTCCTCCTCGAACCCGACCTGAAGGAGGCCAGGGGAGGGCTCCGCGACGCCCAGGTACTGCGCGCCGTCGCCGCCTCCTGGCTCGCCGACGCCCCCCGGGAAGGCCTCGACGACGCCCGCCGCCGCCTCCTCGACGCCCGCGACGCCCTGCACCTCGCCACCGGACGCGCCACCGACCGGCTCGCCCTCCAGGAACAGGACGCCGTCGCCGACGAGCTGGGCCTCCTCGACGCCGACACCCTGCTCCGCGAGGTCTACGAAGCGGCCCGGATCATCTCGTACGCCACCGACGTCACCTGGCGCGAGGTCAACCGCGTCCTGAAGGCCCGCGCCGGCCGCCCCCGCCTCCGCGGCCTCTTCGGCGGCCGCCCGGGCGGCGCGAGGCCCCCCGTCGAACGCACCCCGCTCGCCGAAGGCGTCGTCGAGATGGACGGTGAGGTCGTCCTCGCCCTCAGCGCCAAACCCGAACGCGACCCCGTGCTGCCGCTGCGCGCCGCCGCCGCGGCCGCCCAGTCCGGGCTCCCGCTCTCCCTGCACGCCGTACGCCGCCTCGCGGCCGCCGCCAGACCGCTGCCGGTGCCGTGGCCCGCCGAGGCGCGCGAGGAGCTCGTCACCCTGCTCGGCGCGGGGGAGTCCACCGTGCCCGTCTGGGAGGCCCTGGAGGCCGAAGGCCTCGTCACCCGGCTCCTGCCCGACTGGGAGCGCGTCCGCTGCCGGCCGCAGCGCAACCCCGTCCACACCTGGACCGTCGACCGCCACCTCGTCGAGACCGCCGTCCGCGCCGCCTCGCTGACCCGCCGCGTCGGCCGGCCCGACCTCCTGCTCGTCGCCGCGCTCCTCCACGACATCGGCAAGGGCTGGCCCGGCGACCACTCCGTGGCCGGCGAGACCATCGCCCGCGACGTCGCCACCCGCATCGGCTTCGACCGCGCCGACGTGGCCGTCATCGCCACCGTCGTCCGCCACCACCTGCTGCTCGTCGAGACCGCGACCCGGCGCGACCTGGACGACCCCGCGACCGTCGAGGCCGTCGCCACGGCCGTCGGCACCGTCGGCGCCCTGGAACTCCTGCACGCCCTCACCGAAGCCGACGCGCTCGCCACCGGCCCCGCCGCCTGGTCCACCTGGCGCGCCTCCCTCGTCGCCGACCTCGTCAAACGGGCCGGAGCCGTCCTCGCCGGGGAGCCCGTGGCAGAACCCGAGCCGACCGCCCCCAGCGCGGAACAGGAACGCCTCGCCATCGAGGCGCTGCGGACAGGAGAGCCCGTCCTCACCCTGCACACGCAGCCGGAAGCCGCCCCCGAGGACGGTGAACCGGAACCCGTCGGTGTCGAACTTCTCATCGCCCTGCCCGACCAGCCCGGCGTCCTGCCCGCCGCCGCCGGCGTCCTCGCCCTGCACCGCCTGACCGTACGGGCCGCGGACCTGCGCGCCGTCGAGCTCCCCACCGCCCTCGGCGACGGCGCCGCGGCCGTCCTCGTCCTGAACTGGCGCGTCGCCGCCGAATACGGCTCCCTGCCCCAGGCCGCCCGGCTCCGCGCCGACCTCGTACGCGCCCTGGACGGCAGCCTCGACATCCCCGCCCGCCTCGCCGAACGCGACGCCGCCTACCCGCGGCGACGCGGCATCACCGCCCCGCCACCCCGCGTCACCGTCGCCGCCGCCGACTCCCGTCTCGCCACCGTCATCGAGGTCCGCGCCCAGGACGCCCCCGGCCTGCTGCACCGCATCGGCCGGGCGCTGGAGGGCGCCGACGTCCGGGTCAGGAGCGCCCATGTCTCGACCCTGGGCGCGAACGCGGTGGACACGCTGTACGTGACCCGGCCCGACGGCTCCCTCCTCCCCGACGAGGAGGCCGCCGACCTGGCGAAGGCCCTGGAGGGAGCGCTCCGGTGACGTACGCGCCCCGCCCGTTTCGACGGGCGGGGGCACGTACTTCGACGAGGCAGATACCCTTGAGGGCAATCCGTCCGCCTGCCCCCGACACCGAGGATCCGCGACCGCCGTGTTCGATACCCTCTCCGACCGCCTTGCAGCGACATTCAAGAACCTCCGGGGCAAGGGCCGCCTGTCCGAGGCGGACATCGACGCCACCGCGCGCGAGATCCGTATCGCCCTCCTCGAGGCGGACGTCGCCCTGCCCGTCGTCCGGGCGTTCATCAAGCAGGTCAAGGAGCGGGCCGCCGGCGCCGAGGTCTCCCAGGCGCTGAACCCCGCCCAGCAGGTCATCAAGATCGTCAACGAGGAGCTCATCGGCATCCTCGGCGGCGAGACCCGGCGCCTGCGGTTCGCCAAGACCGCGCCCACCGTGATCATGCTCGCCGGTCTCCAGGGTGCCGGTAAGACCACCCTCGCCGGAAAGCTCGGTCTCTGGCTCAAGGGCCAGGGCCACTCCCCGCTGCTCGTCGCCTGCGACCTCCAGCGCCCCAACGCCGTCACCCAGCTCGGCGTGGTCGCCGAGCGCGCGGGCGTGGCGTTCTACGGCCCGCAGCCGGGCAACGGCGTCGGTGACCCGGTCCAGGTCGCGAAGGACTCGATCGAGTACGCGCGGACCAAGATGTACGACGTCGTCATCGTCGACACCGCCGGCCGCCTCGGCATCGACCAGGAGCTGATGCAGCAGGCCGCGGACATCCGCGACGCCGTCAGCCCCGACGAGGTCCTCTTCGTCGTCGACGCCATGATCGGTCAGGACGCGGTCAACACCGCCGAGGCCTTCCGCGACGGCGTCGGCTTCGACGGCGTCGTGCTCTCCAAGCTCGACGGCGACGCCCGAGGCGGTGCCGCGCTCTCCATCGCGCACGTCACCGGCCGCCAGATCATGTTCGCCTCCAACGGCGAGAAGCTGGACGAGTTCGACGCGTTCCACCCGGACCGCATGGCGTCCCGCATCCTCGGCATGGGCGACATGCTCTCCCTGATCGAGAAGGCCGAGCAGACCTTCAGCCAGGAAGAGGCCGCCAAGATGGCCTCCAAGCTGGCGTCCAAGAAGGGCCAGGAGTTCACGCTCGACGACTTCCTCGCCCAGATGGAACAGGTCCGCAAGATGGGCTCCATCTCCAAGCTGCTCGGCATGCTGCCGGGCATGGCGCAGATGAAGGAGCAGATCAACAACATCGACGAGCGGGACGTCGACCGCACGGCCGCGATCATCAAGTCGATGACCCCGGGCGAGCGCCACGACCCGACGATCATCAACGGCTCGCGCCGCGCCCGTATCGCCAAGGGTTCCGGCGTCGAGGTCAGCGCGGTCAAGGGGCTCGTCGAGCGGTTCTTCGAGGCCCGCAAGATGATGTCCCGCATGGCCCAGGGCGGCGGCATGCCGGGCATGCCAGGGATGCCGGGCATGGGCGGCGGCCCGGGCCGGCAGAAGAAGCAGATCAAGCAGGCCAAGGGCAAGCGCAAGAGCGGTAACCCGATGAAGCGCAAGGCCGAGGAGGAGGCCGCCGCGGCCCGCCGCGAGCAGGCCACGCAGGGCGGCGCGTTCGGCCTCCCGGCGGCCGGCCAGGGCCAGGGCGACTTCGAGCTGCCGGACGAGTTCAAGAAGTTCATGGGCTGACACCCGCACGTCGTACGTGAAGGGGCCCGGGGCGGTGCGAAACCGCCCCGGGCCCCTTTTCACTCCTTCACCCTGCCTGACATGCCGGAACTGCCCGTGCTTTCGATACTGAGGGCCCGGCCCGACGTCGGTGTGAGGAGAGCAGCGTGCCCAACTCCGTACCCCCGCGCGACCGGACCGACCAGCCCTGGCGCTCGGAAGGGGCACCGCCACCCCAGCCACCGAAGAGGAAGATGCCCGGCGGCTGGGGAGGCCTCATCCTCGCCGCCCTGGTCGTCTTTCTCCTCGCCAACCTCGTGCTGTCGTTCTTCAACCGGGGCGACGAGCCGACGATCTCGTACACCGAGTTCAGCAAACAGGTGACCGCGGGCAACGTCACCAAGATCTACTCCAAGGGCGACGCCATCCAGGGCGAGCTGAAGAACAAACAGCCCCTGCCCAACGGCGACAAGGGCGACTACACCAAGTTCGTCACCCAGCGGCCCGCGTTCGCCGACGACAACCTCTGGGACGAACTGACCTCGAAGGGCGTCACGGTCACCGCCGAACCCGTCGTCCAGGAGCGCAGCTTCCTCGCCAACCTGCTGATCTCCCTGGCGCCGATGCTGCTGCTCGTCGCGCTGTGGATCTTCATCTCCCGCCGGATGAGCTCCGGGATGGGCGGCGCGGGCGGCATGCTCGGCCGCAAGGCCCCGCCCAAACCCGTCGAGCTCGAACCCGGCACCCGGCGCACCACCTTCCAGGACGTCGCCGGCATCGACGAGGTCGAGGGCGAACTCAACGACGTCGTCGACTTCCTGAAGAACCCGACCGCCTACCGCGAGATGGGCGCCAGGATGCCGCGCGGCGTCCTGCTCGCCGGACCGCCCGGCACCGGCAAGACCCTCCTCGCGCGGGCGGTCGCCGGCGAGGCGGGGGTGCCGTTCTTCTCCGCCTCGGCCTCCGAGTTCATCGAGATGATCGTCGGCGTCGGCGCCTCACGCGTACGGGAACTCTTCGCCGAGGCCCGCAAGGTGGCCCCCGCGATCATCTTCATCGACGAGATCGACACCATCGGCCGGGCCCGCGGCGGCGGCTCGGGCATGGGCGGCCACGACGAGCGCGAGCAGACGCTCAACCAGATCCTGACCGAGATGGACGGCTTCACCGGTTCCGAGGGCGTCATCGTCCTCGCCGCCACCAACCGGGCCGACGTCCTCGACCCCGCGCTGACCCGCCCCGGCCGCTTCGACCGGATCGTGCACGTGAACCCGCCCGACCGAGGCGGCCGCGAGGCCATCCTCAGGATCCACACCCGGGACATCCCCCTCGCCCAGGACGTCGACCTGGTCCAGGTCGCCCGCACCACCCCCGGAATGACCGGCGCCGAGCTGGCCAACCTCGCCAACGAGGCCGCCCTCCTCGCCGTCAAGCGACAACAGAAGGCCGTCACCCGGTCCGACCTCTCCGACGCCCTGGAGAAGGTCCAGCTCGGCGCGGAGCGACCCCTGGTCATGCCCGAGGAGGAGCGCCGCCGCACGGCCTACCACGAGAGCGGCCACGCCCTCCTCGGCATGCTCCAGCCGGGCGCCGACCCGGTCCGCAAGATCACGATCGTGCCCCGCGGCCGGGCCCTCGGCGTCACGCTCTCCACCCCGGACGCCGACAAGTACGCGTACACCGAGGAGTACCTGCGCGGCCGGATCATCGGCGCGCTCGGTGGGATGGCCGCCGAACAGGTCGTCTTCGGCGTCGTCACCACGGGCTCCGAGAGCGACCTGGAGCAGGTCACCACCATCGCCCGCGGCATGGCCGGCCGCTGGGGCATGAGCGAACGCGTCGGCCGCCTCACCGCCATCCCCGGCGACGCCCAGCAGGCGTACGGCCTCTCGGCGGCCCCCGCGACCCTCGACACGGTCGCCGAGGAGATGCGCCGGATCGTCGACGAGTGCTACGAGAGCGCGGTCCGCCAGCTCCGCGAGAACCGCGACAAGCTGGACGCCCTGGCCACCGCCCTCCTCGCCGACGAGACCCTGGAGGAGGACGCGGCCTACCGCGCCGCCGGCATCACCCGCCTCGCGAAGGAGACATGACGCCACGCGCGCGGGATCCGGGGACCCGTGCCGGAGCCCTCGGGCCCGGCTCTCGGTCCCGGGCTTGGGGGTTCGGCTCACCGGTCCCGGGCCCGGGGGTCCGGCTCGCCCCCCGGGCCCCGGACCGGTGGCTGCTACGGCACGCGGGCGACCAGGTAGCGGAAGACGTTCGGCATCCAGACCGTGCCGTCATGGCGGACGTACGGCTGCAGCGCCTCCGTGATCTCCTTCTCCACCTGGTCCGGGTCCGTCGCGCGGATCGCCGCGTCGAAGTCGCCCGTCGAGACGAGCCCCCGTACCGCGCTGTCCGGATCCGCGTACCCGAACGGGCAGGACACCCGCCCCGAGCCGTCCGGCTTCAGACCGGCCCTGGCCACCACGTCCTCCAGGTCGTCACGGAAGGCCGGCCGCCATCCCGCCAGCCGCGCCGCGACCTTCAGCACCGACGCCGTCGCGCACCGCTCGGGCGGCCCCCAGCCCGCCAGGACGACCGCCGCGCCCGGTTGCGCCAGACGGGTGACAGCCGCCAGGTCCCGGCCGAGTCCCGTCGACGCGTGGAAGGCCGTGATCACGTCGTACGGAGGGCGGTGCGCGACCCCCGCGCCCGCCGTCACATCCTCCGGGCCGCCCTCGACGACCACGTGCCCCGCACCCTCCGGCACACGCTCCCGGGCCAGCTCCACGCGCGCGTGGTCCCGGTCCACGCCGGTGACCCGCGCGCCCCGCGAAGCCGCCATCAGGAGCGCGAGGCCGGACCCGCAGCCGAGCCCGAGGACCCGGGAACCCGGGCCCACCTCAAGACGGTCGTACACCGCCTCGTAGAGCGGAACGAGCATGCGCTCCTGGATCTCGGCCCAGTCGCGCGCGGGGTGGTGCGGGACGAGCGTAGGTGTCATGGAAAGCGCCCCAATCAGTGCCTGGTCGACAGCCCCCGTGGAACAGGTGCCCGCATCCCCCCGTATGTCAGGGAACTGCCGATCCGTGCCCGCGTCCAGTGCTCGCACCGGACCACTTCCCCTCCGGGGAGGGCCCGATGCGCCGACGGGACCCGGCAGCCGGTACTGTCCCTGCATCGACCCCCGGGGCGCGTACACCACCTCTACGCGCCGGGGCGTATGCGCCGCTACGCACCACCTTGCCGCGAGCTGTGCGACTTCTCCCCAGATCGGCGCACTGACCCTCGTCCGGACACATCAACGGCAACTGACGGGTACGTGCAAAATATTTGGGATGCCCCGGAATGGAACCCGGGGGCGCGTCGGCTCGTTGTACGCGACGTGAGCACGACACCACCTGTTCTCGCCGCAGAGCTGGCACAGGCGTGGGCCGACATTCAGCGGCACCACCCCGAACTGCCGGATCTTGCCGCGCCCGAGTCCCTGATCGGAGAGTCGTCGTCCGCCTGTGGCGCCGAACTCTCCTTCGAACGACTGCTCCACGAGGCAGTCCACGGCATCGCCGCCGCCCGAGGTGTCCGCGACACCTCACGCGCCGGCCGCTACCACAACCGCAGATTCCTGGCGATCGCCGAGGAGATGGGCCTGGACCACCCCGAGGAGCCGCACGCCAGCAGCGGCTTCTCCCTGGTCACGCTCAACCCCGAGGCGAAGCGCCGGTACAGGCCCACGATCGAGCGACTCCAGCGCGCCCTGAAGGCCCATACCGTCGCGACGGCCGCGGACACCAAGCGCTCCTTCCGCGGCCCCGCCGCCCGCCACGGCTCCTCCGGCGGCGGCGTGCGCGTGAAGGCCGTCTGCGACTGCGGCCGCAACGTCCGCGTCGTCCCGTCGGTGCTCGCCCAGGCCCCCATCGTCTGCGGCGGCTGCGGCAAGCCCTTCCGCATCCCGGAATCGGTGGGAGCGGCCGGCTGACCCCGGACCCTGCCGGGTCCGGGGCGCCACGGGCGTGTGGCACAATGGCTAGCTGTACTCGACAGTCGCACAGGACCCCTCTCTCCTCCGGCTGACGCGTCCATCGGGCACCCGAGTACCGCAACCCCACGTGGCATCTCATGTGCCCAACCACGTCAAGACCAGGAGACACCACTCCAGTGGCAGTCAAGATCAAGCTCAAGCGCCTCGGCAAGATTCGCCAGCCGCACTACCGCATCGTCGTCGCCGACTCCCGCACCCGCCGGGACGGTCGTGCGATCGAGGAGATCGGTCTGTACCACCCGACGTACAACCCGTCGAAGATCGAGGTCGACTCGGACCGCGCTCAGTACTGGCTGTCCGTCGGCGCCCAGCCGACCGAGCCCGTCCTCGCCATCCTGAAGCTCACCGGCGACTGGCAGAAGCACAAGGGCCTGCCGGCCCCCGCGCCGCTGCTGCAGCCGGCGACGAAGGAGGACAAGCGCGCCTCCTTCGACGCGTTCGCCAAGACCCTCGAGGGTGACGACGCCAAGGGTGAGGCCATCACCCCGAAGGCGAAGAAGGCCGACAAGAAGGCGGACGAGGCCGAGGCCGCGTCCACCGAGTCGACCGAGGCCTGAGCATGCTCGAGGAGGCTCTCGAGCACCTCGTGAAGGGCATCGTCGACAACCCTGACGATGTGCAGGTCGCCTCGCGCAACCTGCGCCGTGGCCGCGTGCTTGAGGTCCGGGTCCACCCCGACGACCTCGGCAAGGTGATCGGCCGCAACGGCCGCACCGCGCGTGCGCTGCGTACCGTCGTGGGCGCCATCGGCGGCCGTGGCATCCGCGTCGACCTCGTCGACGTGGACCAGGTCCGCTGAGCAAGTTGGACACACCGGCACGGGCCGGGGAGGGCCTTCGGGTCCGCCCCGGCCCGTCGTCGTCGGATCAGGAGAGAATGAAGACGTGCAGCTGGTAGTCGCGCGGGTCGGCCGCGCCCACGGCATCAAGGGCGAGGTCACCGTCGAGGTACGGACGGACGAGCCCGAACTGAGGCTCAGCCCCGGAGCGGTCCTGCTGACCGATCCGGCCTCCACAGGCCCCCTGACCATCGAGACCGGCCGTGTGCACAGCGGTCGCCTGCTGCTCCGCTTCGAGGGCGTACGCGACCGCAACGGGGCCGAGGCCCTGCGCAACACCCTCCTCATCGCCGACGTCGACCCCGACGAGATGCCGGCGGAGGAGGACGAGTACTACGACCACCAGCTCATGGACCTGGACGTCGTACTCGCCGACGGCACCGAGATCGGCCGGATCACCGAGATCTCGCACCTGCCGTCCCAGGACCTCTTCATCGTCGAGCGCCCCGACGGCACCGAGCTGATGATCCCGTTCGTCGAGGAGATCGTCACCGAGATCGACCTGGAGGAGCAGCGCGCCGTCATCACCCCGCCGCCCGGGCTGATCGACGACCGCGCCGAGATCGCCTCCTCGCGGGACGCGGCCGGGGACGAGGACGAGGGCTCAGACGCATGAGGCTCGACGTCGTCACGATCTTCCCCGAGTACCTGGAGCCGCTGAACGTCTCCCTGGTCGGCAAGGCACGCGCGCGTGGACAGCTCGACGTCCACGTCCACGACCTGCGGGAGTGGACCTACGACCGGCACAACACGGTCGACGACACCCCCTACGGCGGCGGCCCCGGCATGGTCATGAAGACCGAGCCCTGGGGCGACGCCCTCGACCAGACCCTCGCCGACGGCTTCGAGGCCGGCGCGCACGGACCCGCGCTGGTCGTCCCCACGCCCAGCGGGCGCCCCTTCACCCAGGAGCTCGCCGTCGAGCTCTCCGAGCGACCCTGGCTGATCTTCACGCCGGCCCGCTACGAAGGCATCGACCGGCGCGTCATGGACGAGTACGCGACCCGGATGCCGGTCTACGAGGTCTCCATCGGCGACTACGTCCTGGCCGGCGGCGAGGCCGCCGTCCTGGTCGTCACCGAGGCCGTGGCGCGACTGCTGCCGGGCGTCCTCGGCAACGCCGAGTCCCACCGCGACGACTCCTTCGCGCCCGGGGCCATGGAGAACCTCCTCGAAGGGCCCGTCTACACCAAGCCCCCCGAGTGGCGGGGCCGCGCCATCCCCGACGTACTCCTCAGCGGGCACCACGGGAAGATCGCACGCTGGCGCCGCGACGAGGCCTTCCGGCGTACGGCGGCGAACCGGCCGGACCTGATCGAGCGCTGCGACCCCTCCGCCTTCGACAAGAAGGACCGCGAGACCCTCTCCATCCTCGGCTGGGCCCCCGAGCCCGGCGGCCGATTTTGGCGCAGGCCGGACGCCGTGGAAGAATAGGCCGCTGCTGTGTGTCCGACGAGCGCCCCTGCCACAGGGGGACGACGCCCGCCCGGTGCCACGGCGCTTCATCCTCTGCTTCGAACGTTCCGCTGATGACCTGTGGCATCAGCGAGGAAAGAGACCACCATGGCCTCCCTGCTCGACTCGGTCAACGCGGCTTCGCTCCGCTCCGACCTCCCCACCTTCCGCCCCGGTGACACCGTGAACGTCCACGTGCGCGTCATCGAAGGCAATCGCTCGCGTATCCAGCAGTTCAAGGGTGTCGTCATCCGCCGCCAGGGCTCGGGCGTCAGCGAGACCTTCACGGTCCGCAAGGTCTCGTTCTCCGTCGGTGTCGAGCGCACCTTCCCGGTCAACAGCCCGATCTTCGAGAAGATCGAGCTCGTCAGCCGCGGTGACGTCCGTCGCGCCAAGCTCTACTACCTGCGTGAGCTGCGCGGCAAGGCTGCCAAGATCAAGGAGAAGCGCGACAGGTGAGCTCCGGCTCACCGATCGCGCGGGGCTTCGGAGCACTGACGCACAGGGCGGCCGGATAGGCTCTGCCCCCGATGGACACCGAAGCACAGCACACGGAGCGCGACCGCTCCTCCACGACGGAGGAGCGGTCGCGCTCCGCGCGTCTTTCCGGGTCCGAGCGGACCACGGAGCCGGCCGTCACCGAGAGACTCGCGGAGTCCACCGGGAGACTCGCGGAGTCCACCGGGAGACCCGCGGAGTCCACCGGACGCCCGGCGGCGTCCAGCGGGCGGGCCGGGTGGTCCTGGCGGCGCACGGGGATCTTCGGCGCCGTCTGCGTCGTCTTCCTGATGCTCCCCAGCCACTTCGTCCTGCAGCCGTTCCTGATCCCCAGCCGCTCGATGGAGCCGACGCTCCAGGTCGGGGACCGGATCCTGGTGAACAAGCTGGCGTACCGCTTCGGCGAACAGCCGCGCCGTGGCGACGTCGTCGTCTTCGACGGCACCGGCTCCTTCCTCCAGGAAGCCCCCGAGGAGAACCCGGTCACCGGAGTGCTGCGCGGCGCCGCCGCGGCCCTCGGCCTCGCCGAGCCCGCCGAGACCGACTTCGTGAAACGGGTCGTGGGCGTCGGCGGCGACCGCGTCGTCTGCTGCGACGGGAACGGCCGACTCACCGTCAACGGCGTGCCCGTCGAGGAGTGGTACGTCCAGCTGGGTGACGCACCCTCGAAGGCGCCCTTCGACATCGTCGTACCGCAGGGCACCCTGTTCGTCATGGGCGACCACAGAAGTCAGTCGAGCGATTCCCGCGACCACCTGGGGCAGCCGGGCGGCGGCATGGTGCCCGTCGAGCAGGTGATCGGCCGCGCGGACTGGATCGGCTGGCCCTTCGCCCGCTGGGCCACGGTGCCGGAGACCGGTGCCTTCGACGCCGTACCCGCACCCGCGGCGGGTGGCCATGGGTAACCGGGGCAGGGCGTCCGCGCACGGCGGCGACACGCGGCTCCCCACCGGCACACGCCCCACGGACGGCGCCCGTCCGATGCCCGGCCGGGCTGAGCGCCGCAAGCTCGCCCGCAAGGTCAAGCGCCGACGGCAGCGCTCGGCGGTCAAGGAGATCCCGCTCCTCGTCGGAGTCGCCGTACTGATCGCGCTCGTCCTGAAGACCTTCCTGGTCCAGGCGTTCGTCATCCCGTCCGGCTCGATGGAGCAGACGATCCGGATCGACGACCGGGTCGTGGTCGACAAACTCACGCCCTGGTTCGGCTCCACGCCCCAGCGCGGCGACGTCGTCGTCTTCAAGGATCCCGGCAACTGGCTCCAGGACGCCGCGCCGCCGGCCGACGACCCGATCGGCCTCAAGCAGGTCAAACAGGCCCTGACCTTCATCGGGCTGCTGCCCTCGGCCGACGAACAGGACCTCATCAAGCGTGTCGTGGCGGTCGGCGGCGACACCGTCGCCTGCTGCGACAAGGACGGGCGGATCACGGTCAACGGCGTACCGCTGGACGAGCCGTACCTGCACCCCGGGAACGAACCCTCGAAGATCAAGTTCAAGGTGACGGTGCCTCAGGGCCGGATCTTCGTACTGGGCGACCACCGCTCGGACTCCGCCGACTCCCGCTTCCACCTCGAGGAGAAGGACCAGGGAACGATCTCCGTGGACGACGTCGTCGGCCGGGCGGTCGGCATCGTCTGGCCGGTCAGCCACTGGCGACGCCTGGAGGAGCCGGACACGTTTGCGGCCGTACCGGACGGTCGTTCGGGATCTGTGTCCGCGGGCGGCGCGTCGCATAGTGTGTCTTCGCGGAATCTGAACGGATTGCCCTGGCTCCCGACCCCTGCGGAACTCCCGCTCGTTATGGGAGTGGTGGGCCTGTCCCTGTTCTGGGGCGGGCATGTGCACGGACTGAGGAGTGGATGTGGGGGATGTGGCCGTCGGCGCACGATCCGGACACGACGAGCCCGAGGAGAGGCCCGAGCGGCCCGCCGAGTCGTCGGTGGCCATGAGGGATGACTCCGGCGACGGGCCGGACGCCGACCCCGCGGACGGCGCCGGCCGAGACGGTCGGGACGGCGAGAACGGGGAGGCCGACGGCGCTCCGAAGAAGCCGCGTTCCTTCTGGAAGGAACTGCCGCTGCTGATCGGTATCGCCCTGCTGCTCGCGCTGCTGATCAAGACCTTCCTGGTGCAGGCGTTCTCGATCCCCTCGGACTCGATGATGAACACGCTGCAGCGGGGCGACCGGGTGCTGGTGGACAAGCTGACCCCGTGGTTCGGCTCCGAGCCGGAGCGCGGCGAGGTCGTCGTCTTCCACGACCCGGGCGGCTGGCTGGAGGGCGAGCCCACCCCGGACCCGAACGTGCTCCAGGAGTTCCTGTCCTTCATCGGCCTGATGCCCTCGGCCGAGGAGAAGGACCTGATCAAGCGCGTCATCGCGGTGGGCGGCGACACGGTCTCCTGCAAGGAGGGCGGCAAGGTCGTCCTCAACGGCAAGGCGCTGGACGAGACCTCGTACATCGCCCCCGGCTCCTCGCCCTGCGGTGACAAGCCCTTCGGGCCGATCACGATCCCCGACGGCAGCATCTGGGTCATGGGTGACAACCGGCAGAACTCGCTGGACTCCCGCTACCACCAGAACCTCGCGGGCGGCGGCACCGTGCCGAACGATCAGGTCGTGGGCCGCGCGGTCTTCGTCGCCTGGCCGGTCACCCGCTGGTCCACGCTGCCCGTGCCGGAGACCTTCGACCAGCCGGGCCTGAGCCAGGCGCTGGCCGTGGCCCCGGGCGCGGCCGGACTGGCCGGCGCGCTGCCCCTGGTTCTCTGGCGCAGGAAGAGGCTCACATCTCGGCATACCGCCGAGTAGTGACGCGCGGGTAGGGTGCCGTCCCAGATCGTCGAACCGACCTTCGAGGTGGGGAGCGCTGGGATGAGCGGAACCATACGTACGGAAGGCGGCCGCGGCCGCCTCGGCAGTGTCCTGTCGGGGCTGGTCGTGGCCGTCGGCTGTGTGCTCTTCCTGGGCGGCTTCGCCTGGGGAGCCGTGGCCTACCAGCCGTACACCGTGCCCAGCGACTCGATGACGCCTGCCCTGGCCGTCGGGTCCAAGGTCCTCGCCCAGCGGATCGACGGCGACGAGGTCCGGCGCGGTGACATCGTGATCTTCAACGACCCGCTGTGGGGCGACATGCCCATGGTCAAGCGGGTCGTCGGCGTCGGCGGCGACACCGTCGCCTGCTGCGACAAGGACGGACGGCTCACCATCGACGGCAAGCCGATCGAGGAGCCGTACACCCTGGCCGGCGCCCCGGCCTCCGGGGAGAAGTTCTCCGTGACCGTCCCGGAGGGCAAGCTCTTCCTCCTCGGCGATGAGCGCCACAACTCTTTGGACTCCCGCAGCCACCTCGAAGAGGCCGGCCAGGGCTCCGTGCCGAACTCGGCCGTCACCGCCCGGGTCGACGCCGTCGCCTGGCCCGACGCCGAGCTCGTGGAGCGGCCGACGGGCTTCGCGGCCCTGCCCGGCGGGATCTCCGGCCGCGGACCCGTGGAGCCGCTCTTCTACGCGATCGTCGGCGGGTGTGTACTGATCCTTGGCGGAGCCGCGTACGGACCGGTGGCGCGGCTCGTCGGCCGACGGTCGGGAGACCGGCCGGCAGGCAGCTCCGGAGGCGGACCGGGAGGCCGGCCGCCGGGCAGGGAGACGGTGGACGCGTGACGGGTACGGCGGATATGACGGGTGCGGCTCAGGGTCCGGGGGAGGCCGAGGGGGTCGCTGCACGGGAACTGCGGCGGGTGGCGCGGGTCGTGCTGCTCGACCCCGACGACCGCATCCTTCTCCTGCACGGCTACGAGCCCGACGACCCGGCCCAGACCTGGTGGTTCACCCCCGGCGGCGGCCTGGAGGGCGACGAGACCCGCGAGGAGGCGGCGCTGCGCGAGCTGGCCGAGGAGACCGGGATCACCGACGTGGAACTCGGACCCGTCCTCTGGCGGCGGACCTGCTCCTTCCCGTTCGACGGGCGGCGCTGGGACCAGGACGAGTGGTACTACCTGGCGCGAACCACGCAGACCGCCACGGCGCCGAGCGGCCTCACCGAGCTCGAGGAACGCAGTGTCGCGGGGCTGAGGTGGTGGACCTCCGCCGAACTGTCGGCGGCCCGTGAGACGGTGTACCCGACCAGACTCGCCGAGCTGCTGCACACGCTGCTCGACGAGGGACCGCCGAGTTCACCGGTGGTACTCGCCACGGAAATCGCTTAGCGGTGCGAGCGGCTGGCGCACAATAGGTGGACGCACGGCTGAAGGGGAACATGCCATGAGCGCCGAGGACCTCGAGAAGTACGAGACCGAGATGGAGCTGAAGCTCTACCGGGAGTACCGCGATGTCGTCGGGCTGTTCAAATACGTGATCGAGACCGAGCGTCGTTTCTACCTCACCAACGACTACGAGATGCAGGTGCACTCGGTCCAGGGCGAGGTGTTCTTCGAGGTGTCCATGGCGGACGCCTGGGTCTGGGACATGTACCGGCCGGCCAGGTTCGTCAAGCAGGTCCGGGTCCTCACGTTCAAGGACGTGAACATCGAGGAGCTCAACAAGAGCGACCTGGAGCTCCCCGGCAGCTGACGCCGCAGCTCGGCGCGAACCACCCGAACGGATGACGGAGTTCTCCACAGGCGCGGAGTTGTCCACCGGCCCGCACACGGAACGTGGCGAAGCGTCACAGTCGGTGCCGGAGGTGGTACCGAATGAACGCATCGAACGCGCACACGCCAACCACTGCGCACACGCCGAGCACTGCGCACACGCCGAGCACACGCCCCGCGACCGCAGGCACGTCGAACGCGAAGAACGCCCTCGGGCGGTACGGAGAACAGCTGGCCGTCCGCCGGCTCACCGAAGCCGGGATGAACATCCTCGCCAGGAACTGGCGCTGCGGACGGACCGGAGAGATCGACATCGTCGCCCGCGACGGGGACACCGTCGTCGTCTGCGAGGTGAAGACCCGACGCGACGGCGCCTACGAACACCCCATGGCCGCCGTCACCCCCGCCAAGGCCGACCGGCTCAAACGCCTCGCCGCCTGCTGGCTCGACCGCCACGGCGGACCGCCACCCCACGGAGGCGTCCGCATCGACCTCGTCGGAGTCGTCCTGCCCCGCCGCGGCGCCCCCGTCGTCACCCACGCCCAGGGGGTGGCCTGATGGGATTCGCCCGCACCTGCTCCGTCGCCCTCGTCGGCGTCGAAGGCGTCGTCGTCGAGGTCCAGGCCGACCTCGAAGCCGGAGTCGCCGCCTTCACCCTCGTCGGACTCCCCGACAAGAGCCTCACCGAAAGCCGCGACCGCGTCAGGGCCGCCATCGTCAACTCCGACGCCGAATGGCCCCAGAAGAAACTCACCGTCGGCCTCAGCCCCGCCTCCGTACCCAAAGGAGGCTCCGGCTTCGACCTCGCCGTCGCCGCCGCCGTGCTCGGCGCCGCCGAGCGGATCGACCCCCGGGGCATCGCCGACCTCGTCCTCATCGGCGAACTCGGACTCGACGGCCGCGTCCGGCCCGTCCGCGGCGTCCTGCCCGCCGTCCTCGCCGCCGCCGAAGCCGGCTACCGGCAGGTCGTCGTCCCCGAACAGACAGCCGGCGAAGCCGCCCTCGTCCCCGGAGTCTCCGTCCTCGGCGTCCGCAGCCTGCGCCAGCTCATCGCCGTACTCTCCGACGAACCCGTCCCCGAAGAGGAACCCGCCGAGGCAGGCCGCCCCGACGCCATGCTCGCCGGACTCCTCGTCCCCGGCGCGGGCGTCGGCACCGGCCTCGCCGCCGACCCCGCCGACGGACCCGACCTCGCCGACGTCGCCGGACAGCACGGGGCCCGCCGCGCCCTCGAAGTCGCCGCCGCCGGAAGCCACCACCTGCTGCTCTCCGGACCTCCCGGAGCCGGAAAAACCATGCTCGCCGAACGACTCCCGGGCATCCTCCCCCCACTCACCCGCCAGGAGTCACTCGAAGTCACCGCCGTCCACTCCGTCGCCGGCATCCTCCCGCCCGGCGAACCCCTGGTCCGCCGCGCCCCCTACTGCGCGCCCCACCACTCCGCGACCATGCAGTCCCTCGTCGGCGGCGGCAACGGACTCCCACGCCCCGGCGCCGTCTCCCTCGCCCACCGAGGAGTCCTCTTCCTCGACGAAGCACCCGAGTTCTCCGGAAAAGCACTCGACGCCCTCCGCCAGCCCCTCGAATCCGGACACGTCGTCGTCGCCCGCGCCGCCGGAGTCGTCCGACTCCCCGCCCGCTTCCTCCTCGCCCTCGCCGCCAACCCCTGCCCCTGCGGACGCCACACCCTCCACGGCGCAGGCTGCGAATGCCCCGCCTCCCTCATCCGCCGCTACCAGGCACGGCTCTCCGGCCCGCTCCTCGACCGCATCGACCTCCGCGTCGCAGCCGAACCCGTCACCCGCTCCGACCTGCTCGGCCAGGGCGGACGCGGCGAATCCAGCGCCACCGTCGCCGACCGCGTCCGCGAGGCACGCGCCCGCGCCGCCACCCGACTCGCCGGCACCCCCTGGACCGTCAACAGCGAAGTCCCCGGCCACGAACTGCGCACCCGCTTCCTCGTCGGCCCCGGAGCACTCGCCGCCGCCGAACGCGACATCGAACGCGGACTGCTCACCGCCCGCGGCCTCGACCGCGTCCTCCGCGTCGCATGGACCGTCGCCGACCTCGCCGGACACGACCGGCCCGACGCCCAGGACGTCGACCTCGCCCTCGAACTGCGTACCGGCATCGCCCGCGGCGTACCGGTGGGAGCGGGGGACCGCGCATGACCCCGGACGACGAACGCCTCGCCCGCGCCGCCCTCACCCGCATCGTCGAACCCGGCGACACCCACGCGGGCCGCTGGCTCCGGCAGTACGGAGCCACCGGATTCCTCCGACACCTCAGAACCGACCCCGCCGCAAGGCCGGAGACGAGCCCCTTCCCCGGCACCGGGGAGAAACGGGTCGCCGGATGGCGGCGACGGGCCGCCACCGTGGAACCACGGCGCGACCTCGACGCCGCCCACCGGCACGGCGGCCGCCTGGTCATCCCCGGCGACCCCGAATGGCCCCGGCAACTCGACGACCTCGGCGACGCCCGCCCCCTCGGGCTCTGGGTCCGCGGCCCCGCCGACCTCCGGACCTGGGCACTCCGCTCAGTCGCCGTCGTCGGCGCCCGCGCCTGCACCCCCTACGGCGCCCACATGGCCACCACCCTCGCCACCGGGCTCGCCGAACAGGGCTGGGTCGTCGTCTCCGGCGCAGCCTTCGGCATCGACGGCGCCGCCCACCGAGGAGCCCTCGCCGCCCAAGGCGCCACCGTCGCCGTCCTCGCCTGCGGCGTCGACATCCCCTACCCCCGCGGCCACGCCGGACTCATCGGACGCATCGCCGAACAAGGGCTCGTCATCGGCGAGTTACCGCCCGGCAGCCACCCCACCCCCAGCAGATTCATCCTCCGCAACCGCGTCATCGCCGCCCTCACCCGCGGCACCGTCGTCGTCGAGGCCGAGTACCGCAGCGGCTCCCTCGTCACCGCCCGCGGCGCCGCACGGCTCGGCCGCCACACCATGGGCGTCCCCGGCCCCGTCACCAGCGGCCTCTCCGCCGGCGTCCACGAACTCCTGCGCGGCGAGGCCACCCTCGTCACCGACGCCGCCGAGGTGATCGAGCTCGTCGGCGACATGGGCCAACTCGCCCCCGCCCGCCGCGGACCCGTCCTGCCCAGAGACCTCCTCGGCCCGGACACCGCCCGCGTCCTCGAAGCGCTTCCCGCCGGCCACCCCACCCCCCTGACAGCCATCGCCGACCGGGCCGGCTCCACCACCGACGACACCCTCGCCCGACTGTACGAACTGCACTCCCTGGGGTTCGTCGAACGGCAAGGAGATGACTGGCAGTTGACGAACAGCGCCACGGAAGGGGCGAACGCGCGGCGAGGCGGTACTTGACCTGGAGCATTCGGGTGAAAAGGTGATGGTGATGAACCAGCCAGTTCTCCCGGCCGCACCCCAGAGGCCGAAACGCGCCGTGGCCCGGGTTCGAAAGCCTGGCCGAGGACGTCCACCCGCAGCGGCGCGATCCGCAGAGGTTCGCACACCGCGACGGTCCAGTCACGCTACGCTCACCAGGATTCCCAGCCGGACACCCAGACCGACAAACCCGCCAGCAGAACGGCTCAAGGCAACGCATGCCCCAGCACACCTCCGGGTCTGACCGCGCTGCGGTGCCCCCAGCAGCCCGGGGCACCGTGCGTCCACCCGCACCGACATCGCTCGACGAGCTGTGGCGGTCGTACAAGGACACGGGCGACGAGCGGCTGCGGGAACAGCTGATCCTGCACTACTCGCCGCTGGTCAAGTACGTCGCCGGCCGCGTCAGCGTGGGGCTGCCCTCCAACGTGGAACAGGCCGACTTCGTCTCCTCCGGAGTCTTCGGGCTGATCGACGCCATCGAGAAGTTCGACGTCGAACGCTCGATCAAGTTCGAGACCTACGCGATCACCCGCATCCGCGGCGCGATGATCGACGAACTCCGCGCCCTGGACTGGATCCCCCGCTCCGTACGGCAGAAGGCGCGCAACGTCGAGCGCGCCTACGCCACCCTCGAGGCCAAGCTCCGCCGCACCCCGAGCGAGGGCGAGGTCGCGGCCGAAATGGACATCACCCTCGAGGAACTGCACGCCGTTTTCAGCCAGTTGTCCCTGGCGAACGTCGTCGCGCTCGAGGAACTGCTGCACGTCGGCGGCGAGGGCGGCGACCGGCTGTCGCTCATGGACACGCTGGAGGACACCGCCGCCGACAACCCGGTCGAGGTCGCCGAGGACCGAGAGCTGCGCAGGCTGCTCGCCCGCGCCATCAACACCCTCCCCGAGCGGGAGAAGACCGTCGTCACGCTCTACTACTACGAGGGCCTCACCCTCGCCGAGATCGGCCAGGTCCTCGGTGTCACCGAGAGCCGCGTCAGCCAGATCCACACCAAGTCCGTCCTCCAGCTCCGAGCCAAGCTCGCCGATGTAGGGCGCTGACGCACCGCGGCCGGTCGTATGGTGGAGCCGTGCCCAGGATTCGAGCGGCCTCCGTGGCCGAGCACCGGACGATGCAGCGCGGCGCCCTGCTGGACGCCGCGCGATCCCTGCTGTCCGAGGGCGGTACGGAGGCGCTGACCTTCCCCGCCCTCGCCGAGCGCACGGGCCTTGCCCGCTCCTCGGTGTACGAGTACTTCCGCTCCCGCGCGGCCGTGGTCGAGGAGCTGTGCGCCGTCGACTTCCCCGTCTGGGCCGCCGAGGTCGAGACGGCGATGGCACGGGCCGGCACGGCCGAGGGCAAGGTCGAGGCCTACGTCCGCACGCAGCTGGAGCTCGTGGGGGACCGGCGCCACCGCGCGGTCGTCGCGATCTCCGCGAGCGAGCTCGACGACGGCGCCCGCGAGAAGATCCGCGCCGCCCACGGCGGTCTCGTCGCCATGATCGTCGAGGCCCTCGCCGACCTGGGCCAGGCCCAGCCCCGCCTCGGCGCGATGCTCCTCCAGGGCGTCGTGGACGCGGCGGTACGGCGCATCGAGCTGGGAGCCGCCGAGGACCCGGACTCCATCGCCGAGGCCGCGGTCGCGATGGCCCTCCGAGGCGTCTCCGGCTGAACGCAGGTGACCCCGCCCCCGCCCCCTCCCCCCACCCCCTCCCACCCCCTCCCCGCCCCCGGATCAGGGCACGCCCGTTACCGGTAGGAGGCGTGACGGTCCCTGGCGCAGGAGGAGCAGGGGGTTCAGGTAGGTGTCGCCTCGTAGGAGTCCCCAGTGCAGGCAGGCCCGCGGGCAGTGGGGGTCATCGGCCGGTGGGGGCGCGAGGGTGGCCACGGGGTCGCCGCGGGTGACGGTGGTGCCAGCTGTGACCTGGGGGTTCACCGGTTCGTAGGTGGTGCGCAGGGGTGGCTGTCCGGTGCCGGGCAGGGTGATCGTGAGGACGCCGCGGCCGGCCACCCGGCCGGCGAAGGTGACCACGCCGGAGGCGGCCGCGCGGACCGGGGTGCCCGCGGGGGCCGCCAGGTCGAGTCCGCGGTGGCCGGCGGCGTAGGGGCCGGCCGGGGGTTCCCAGCCGCGGATGATCTCCGGGCGTGGTGGGCCGAGGGGCCACATCAGCGTGAGGACGATCAGCAGGTGTGTCGTGAGGTGCATGGGGATACCGTCCCGCAGGCGTCCGTTTCGCGACGATCATGGTCGGTATCTGTGGAATACCGGCCGGTTGTGGACAGCGCCGTCACCCGGCACGCCCCGGGTCCCGTACACTTCCTATGGCGATCCGGGTCACCGGGTCGACTTCGCACGCCCCGCCACACAGCCTTCACCGGCCGTGGCAGCGCCTTTCGGTCCCTTGCGGCACGGCGCGTCGGGGTGTCAGGACATAACCGAGAAACACAAGGAGATACGGCCATGGCCGTCGTCACGATGCGGGAGCTGCTGGAGAGCGGCGTCCACTTCGGTCACCAGACCCGTCGTTGGAACCCGAAGATGAAGCGCTTCATCTTCACGGAGCGCAACGGCATCTACATCATCGACCTGCTCCAGTCGCTGTCGTACATCGACCGCGCCTACGAGTTCGTCAAGGAGACCGTCGCCCACGGCGGCTCCATCATGTTCGTCGGTACGAAGAAGCAGGCCCAGGAGGCCATCGCCGAGCAGGCGACGCGTGTCGGCATGCCGTACGTCAACCAGCGTTGGCTCGGTGGCATGCTCACCAACTTCTCCACCGTCTACAAGCGTCTGCAGCGCCTCAAGGAGCTCGAGCAGATCGACTTCGAGGACGTCGCCGCCTCGGGTCTCACCAAGAAGGAGCTCCTGGTCCTCTCCCGCGAGAAGGCCAAGCTGGAGAAGACCCTCGGTGGTATCCGCGAGATGCAGAAGGTGCCCAGCGCCGTCTGGATCGTCGACACCAAGAAGGAGCACATCGCCGTCGGTGAGGCGCGCAAGCTCCACATCCCGGTCGTCGCGATCCTCGACACCAACTGCGACCCCGACGAGGTCGACTACAAGATCCCGGGCAACGACGACGCGATCCGCTCCGTCACCCTGCTCACCCGCGTGATCGCCGACGCCGTCGCCGAGGGCCTCATCGCCCGCTCCGGCGCTGCGACCGGTGACTCGAAGCCGGGCGAGAAGGCCGCGGGCGAGCCGCTCGCCGAGTGGGAGCGCGACCTCCTCGAGGGCGAGAAGAAGGCTGACGAGGCCGAGGTCCAGACCTCTGCCGAGACCGAGCCGGTCGCCGACGCCGAGGCCGCCACCGAGGCTGCCGACGCCGTCGCCGCCGAGGTCGTCGAGGCTCCGGCCGCCGAGGCTCCGGCCGCCGAGGCCGAGCAGGCCTGACCCACGGCCCGACCTTCACAGGTCAGGTCCGGTTGGTTGTATCGGATGTCGACGGCGGGGGCACGCGTTGCCCCCGCCGTCCACCCGTAGATCTTTCAGACTTCGAGAGAGAAACTCAGACTCATGGCGAACTACACCGCCGCTGACGTCAAGAAGCTCCGTGAGCTCACCGGCGCCGGCATGATGGACTGCAAGAAGGCTCTGGACGAGGCCGACGGCAACGTCGACAAGGCCGTCGAGGCCCTGCGCATCAAGGGCCAGAAGGGCGTCGCCAAGCGCGAGGGCCGCTCTGCCGAGAACGGCGCCGTCGTCTCCGTCATCGCCGACGACAACACCTCCGGTGTCCTCGTCGAGCTGAAGTGCGAGACGGACTTCGTCGCCAAGGGCGACAAGTTCCAGGCCGCCGCCAACGCGCTCGCCGCCCACGTCGCCGCCACCGCCCCGGCCGACCTCGAGGCGCTGCTCGCCTCCGAGATCGAGCCCGGCAAGACGGTCCAGGCGTACGTCGACGAGGCCAACGCCAACCTCGGCGAGAAGATCGTCCTCGACCGCTTCGCGCGGTACGCCGACGGCTTCGTCTCGGCCTACATGCACCGCACCATGCCCGACCTGCCCCCGCAGATCGGTGTCCTTGTCGAGCTCGACAAGGAGAACGCCGAGATCGCCAAGGGTGTCGCGCAGCACATCGCCGCCTTCGCGCCGAAGTACCTCACCCGTGAGGACGTTCCGGCCGAGGTCGTCGAGACCGAGCGTCGCGTCGCCGAGGAGACCACCCGCGCCGAGGGCAAGCCCGAGGCCGCGCTCCCGAAGATCGTCGAGGGTCGCGTCAACGGCTTCTTCAAGGACGCCACGCTGCTCGGCCAGCCGTACGCGCTGGACAACAAGAAGTCCGTCCAGCAGATCCTGGACGAGGCCGGTGTCACCCTGAAGCGCTTCACGCGCATCAAGGTCGGCATCTGAGTCCGTACGCAACGGACACCGGGCCCGGGTAGGGTCTGAAGCAGTCGTCCGCGCTCGCGTAGGACGACCGCAGTTCTGACGAGGAGGCCATTGCCGTACGGGAAACCGCAAGGACCCACCGGCAATGGCCTTCGTCGTATGTGCACGAGGAGATCTCCATGAACCAGAGCGCCGTACAGGGCGACGACACCCACGGCAAAAAGGCCGGCCGCTTCATGCTGAAGCTGTCCGGCGAGGCATTCGCCGGAGGCGGCGGCCTCGGCGTCGACCCCGACGTCGTGCACAAGATCGCACGCGAGATCGCCGCAGTCGTCCGCGACGGGGCGGAGATCGCGATCGTGATCGGCGGCGGCAACTTCTTCCGCGGAGCCGAGCTGCAGGTGCGCGGCATGGACCGGGCCCGCTCCGACTACATGGGCATGCTCGGCACCGTCATGAACTGCCTCGCCCTCCAGGACTTCCTGGAGAAGGAGGGCATCGACTCCCGCGTCCAGACCGCCATCACCATGGGCCAGGTCGCGGAGCCGTACATCCCGCTGCGCGCCGTGCGGCACCTGGAGAAGGGCCGCGTGGTCATCTTCGGCGCCGGTATGGGCATGCCGTACTTCTCCACCGACACCACGGCCGCCCAGCGTGCCCTGGAGATCGACGCCGAGGCCCTGCTCATGGGCAAGAACGGCGTCGACGGGGTCTACGACTCCGACCCGAAGAAGAACCCGGACGCGGTGAAGTACGACGCGCTGGAGTACGGAGAGGTCATCTCCCGCGACCTCAAGGTCGCCGACGCCACCGCCATCACCCTGTGCCGTGACAACAAGCTGCCGATCCTCGTCTTCGAACTGCTCGCCGAGGGCAATATCGCGCGCGCGGTGAAGGGTGAGAAGATCGGCACTCTCGTGAACGACCAGGGCACCCGGGCCTGAGCCTCGGCTCGAAACCGGGTACCTCCCCGCGAGGGGACGGACAGAGCCCTGCCGGTCGTACACCGTGCAGGACAAGACGCGACGACACGCAGGAGCAAGTGGTGATCGAAGAGACCCTCCTCGAGGCCGAGGAGAAGATGGAGAAGGCCGTCGTGGTCGCCAAGGAGGACTTCGCCGCGATCCGCACCGGCCGTGCGCACCCGGCGATGTTCAACAAGATCGTGGCCGACTACTACGGTGCGATCACGCCGATCAATCAGCTGGCGTCGTTCTCGGTTCCCGAGCCGCGCATGGCGGTCGTGACCCCGTTCGACAAGAGCGCGCTGCGCAACATCGAGCAGGCGATCCGTGACTCGGACCTGGGCGTCAACCCCAGCAACGACGGCAACATCATCCGTGTGGTGTTCCCCGAGCTGACCGAGGAGCGCCGCCGGGAGTACATCAAGGTCGCCAAGGGCAAGGCCGAGGACTCCAAGATCTCCATCCGTTCCGTCCGCCGCAAGGCCAAGGAGACCATCGACAAGCTGGTCAAGGACGGCGAGGTCGGCGAGGACGAGGGCCGCCGCGGCGAGAAGGAGCTCGACGACACCACCGCGAAGTACGTCGCGCAGGTGGACGAGCTGCTCAAGCACAAGGAAGCCGAGCTGCTCGAGGTCTGATGAACGACTCTTCCTGGGGGGCCCCGGCCGGTTCCGGCTACTGGGGGCCCGACCAGGGGCCTGCCCCGGCGGGTCCCGCATACGATGGGCTGCAGGCGGCGCAGACTCGGCCCATGCCCATCGTGCCCGACGTCCCCGCCGGCGACCACCAGGACGACCACGACCGGGGGGCCGCTCAGCCGAGCGGTCCCCTGTTCCGTGACGAGACGCCGAACGAGCACCCGCAGGAGCCCATGTCCAGCCCGTCCCAGCCCGCCGCCCCGCAGAAGAAGAGCGCGGGGCGCGATCTGGGTGCGGCCATAGGGGTCGGTGTCGGTCTGGGCGCCGTCATCGTCGCCTCCCTGTTCATCTGGAAGGCCGCGTTCGTCGGTGTCATAGCGGTCGCCGTCGTGGTCGGTCTGTGGGAGCTCACCTCCCGCCTCCAGGAACGCAAGGACATCAGGGCCCCGCTCGTCCCGCTGGCGGTCGGCGGTGCGGCGATGGTCGTGGCCGGCTATGTCCGCGGCGCGGAGGGCGCCTGGGTCGCCATGGCCCTGACGGCGCTCGCGGTGCTGGTGTGGCGTATGACGGAGCGGCCCGAGGGCTATCTGAAGGATGTCACGGCGGGTGTCTTCGCGGCGTTCTACGTGCCGTTCCTGGCGACGTTCGTGGCGCTGATGCTCACGGCCGACGACGGCGCGGAGCGGGTGCTCACGTTCCTGCTGCTCACGGTCGTCAGCGACACCGGCGCGTACGCGATCGGCTGGCGTTTCGGCAAGCACAAGCTGGCTCCGCGGATCAGCCCCGGCAAGACCCGCGAAGGGCTGGTCGGTGCGGTGACGTTCGCGATGGCGGCGGGCGCGCTGTGCATGGAGTTCCTGATCGACGGCGGCGCGTGGTGGCAGGGCCTGCTGCTCGGCCTGGCGGTGGCGGCGAGCGCGACGCTCGGTGACCTCGGCGAGTCGATGATCAAGCGCGATCTCGGCATCAAGGACATGGGCACCCTGCTGCCGGGCCACGGCGGCATCATGGACCGTCTTGACTCCCTGTTGCCGACGGCGCCGGTGGTGTGGCTGCTGCTGGTGCTGTTCGTCGGTACGACCTGACGGGAGCGTTCGTCACGCGGGGCCCGTCGTCCTTCCGGGGACGGCGGGCCCTGTGTGTTTTCCCGTGCCATCTCGTGCCGCCATGCGGGGGACGCCCGCGGTGGGTCGCGGTTCGCCGGCCGCCGTCGTTGGCACGATGCGGCCATGGCACCCAGGGGAGGCAGTCCGGAAGGTCCGGCGGGGGCGCGTCTCGTTCTGCTGACGCTCGCGGCCGGTCAGTTCCTGATGGCGCTCGACAGCTCCGTCATGAACGTCTCGATCGCGACCGTGGCCGAGGACGTGGGGACGACGGTCACCGGGATCCAGGGCGCGATCACGGCGTACACGCTCGTGATGGCGATGTTCATGATCCCCGGGGGCAAGGTCGGGGCGCTGATCGGCCGTAAGCGCGCGTTCATGATCGGCTGCGGTGTCTACGGCTGCGGTTCCCTGACCACGGCGCTGGCGCCGAACCTTCCCGTGCTGATGTTGGGCTGGTCGTTCCTGGAGGGGATCGGGGCCGCGCTGATCATGCCCGCGATCGTGGCTCTGGTGGCGGGCAACTTCGCCACGGAGCGCCGCCCCGCGGCCTATGGGATCGTGGCGGCGGCCGGGGCGGTGGCCATCGCCCTGGGGCCGCTCATCGGTGGTGTCGCCACGACGTACTTCTCCTGGCGCTGGGTCTTCGCCGGTGAGGTTCTGGTGGTGCTCGCCATCCTGGTGTTCGCCCGTCGCATCGCCGACGCCGAGAGCGAGGAGCGCTCCCGGATCGACCTCCTGGGCGCCGCGCTGTCCGCGCTCGGGCTGGGGATCTTCGTCTACGGTGTGCTGCGCTCGGGCGAGTGGGGCTGGTTCCGGCCGAAGCCCGACGCCCCCTCGTGGCTGGGCGTCTCGCTGGTCGTGTGGCTGGTCCTCGCGGGTCTGTTCCTGGTGTGGCTCTTCCTCCGCTGGGAGGCCCGGCTCGCGGCCCGCGGCAGGGAGCCGCTCCTCGACCCGGCCATGCTGCGGAACAGGCAGCTCACCGGTGGTCTGACGATGTTCTTCTTCCAGTACCTCGTTCAGATGGGCGTGTTCTTCGTCGTCCCGCTCTATCTGTCCATCGCCCTGGGGCTGTCCGCGCTCATGACCGGGGCGCGCATTCTGCCGCTGTCCCTGACACTGCTGGCGGCGGCGATCCTGATCCCCCGGTTCCTCCCGGACGTCTCGCCCCGGCGAGTCGTACGGCTCGGGGTGCTCGCGCTGCTCGCGGGCGCGGTCGCTCTGATGGCGGCGCTCGACGCCGATGCCGGTGCGGAGATCGTCACCGTTCCGCTCCTGCTGATCGGTCTCGGCATGGGTGCGCTGGCCTCGCAGCTCGGTTCGGTGACGGTGTCCGCCGTCCCCGACAGCAGGAGCGCCGAGGTCGGCGGTGTGCAGAACGCCGTCACCAACCTCGGAGCGTCGATCGGTACGGCGCTGGCCGGGTCGCTCCTGATCGGCGCGCTCACGTCGTCCTTCCTGGCGAGCGTCGAGCAGAGCCCGGCGATCCCGGCCGACGTGAAGAACCGGGCCGCGGTCGAACTTCAGAGTGGCGTGCCGTTCCTCTCGGACACCCAGCTCAGAACGGCCCTCGACGAGGCGGGCACCTCACCGGACGTGACCCAGGCCGCGCTGGACGCGAACGCCGCCGCCCGCCTGGACGGCCTGCGGGCGGCCCTGGCGATCCTCGCCCTCTCCTCGCTCGTCGCGCTGTTCTTCACCTCACGCATCCCCTCCACCCAACCGGGCTCGCCCCGGCCCTGACGGGGGTCGTCCAGGGGTGCGTGGCGGTGCCGCACGGCCTGGCGCTTGTTTATGACGTACGCTACGTTTATCGCGTAAACCTACTGAAGGGGAGAGGGCCATGTCCCGCGCCGATCGTTCCGCCCGCCCCGGCAACTCGACCGACCTCGGCGCGGTCGCGGACCTGCTGTGGCGCACCGATCCCGAGCGCGTCGCAGAGCCCCGGCCCCGGCTCGGCGTCAGGCTGATCGTGGACACCGCGGTCGCTCTCGCCGACGCCGAGGGGCTGGACGCGCTCTCCATGCAGCGGGTCGGTTCCGAGCTGGGGTGCAGCGCGATGGCGCTCTACCGGCACGTTCCGAGCAAGGACCAGCTCGTCGCGGCCATGGTCGACACCGCCACGGGCCGCCCGCCCGCGCCGCCCTCCTCGCCCACGACGTGGCGCGCCGAGGTCGAGGCGTGGGTGGAGGCGCTGTGGGGTCTCTATCTCGGCCACCCGTGGATGCTGCGGGCGCCCACGTCGAGCGCACCGGTCGGGCCGAACGAGCTCGCCTGGTTCGAGGCGCTCCTCAGCCCGCTCCACCGCGGCGGTCTCGACCGTGGAGAGCTGATTCCGATCGCCACCTTCGTCTCCAGCGCGGTGCGCGATCTGGCGCGGGTGGCCACGGAGCTCGATCCGGCGGGTGCCGCCGCCTACGGCGAGGTCCTGGCCCGGCGCCTGGACCCGGCGCGCTTTCCCACCCTGTGCTCGCTCGCGGGCGAGGAAGGTCTCGACGAGGCGGAGGACGGCGACGTCACGCCGATCGTCCGCCACGGGATGCGCTACCTGCTCGACGGCATCGAGGCCCGAGTGGAGTCCACTCCCGTACGACGGAAGGAAGAACCACGTGGATGAGATCGTGATACGACGGCTGATGAGCGTCTGCGGCATCGCCGCCGGCTTGTTCGCCGCGGTCGGCGTTCCGCTCTACTTCGTGTACTCCGGAGCGCCGCCGGCTTCGAACGTGCTCGCCAGGATCCTGCTGAACATCCTCACGTGTGGAGCCCTGCTGGTCTTCCTGACGGGGCTGCGCCATCTGATCCGCACCGCGGGCGCCGGGTACGAGTGGCCGGCGAGCCTGGTGTTCGGCTCCGGGCTTGCCTACGTCATCGTCACCCTGGTCGCCACGTCGATCGAGGCGGGGACCGTGCTCGAACACCCCGAAGGGACCCTGGACCCCACCGTCGACGGCACGCTGGCCCACGCGAACATGCTGCTGCACGGATCGGTCGCGAGACTCCTGACGGCGATCCTCCTGACGGCCGCCGGATACGCGATCCTGCGCAGCGGTGTCCTGCCCCGCTGGACCGGACGCTTCGCCTACGCCGTCGCGATCGTCAACGTCGCCTTCGTGCCCTCGCTCTTCTTCGGGACGGACGCCGCCGACTTCTACAGCGCCGTCGGCTGGGGCAACACCGCCCTGACCGCCGCCCTCGTCGTCTACTGGGCCCTGGCCGTCGGCATCGTGGTCAGGCCGCGTTCCTCCCGGCGCCCCGCACGGTTCGCCTGACGGCAGGGGTACGGGGCGGGCTCCGGGCCGTCGGAGGCCGCCGCGGCCCCCCGACGGCCACGCCGGTCACCGCCCGGTCGCGCGAGGCCCCGGGTCACTCACGAGCGTCTGCGACACTGGTACCACCATGCCCAAGCCCGGAGAACTCACTTTCGTCGCCCCCCGCGGAGCCAAGAAGCCGCCGCGGCACCTGGCCGACCTCACGCCCGCCGAGCGCAAGGAGGCCGTCGCCGCGATCGGCGAGAAGCCGTTCCGCGCCAAGCAGCTGTCCACGCACTACTTCGCGCGGTACGCCCACGACCCCGCCGAGTGGACCGACATCCCCGCCTCCTCGCGCGAGAAGCTGCAGGGGGAGCTGCTGCCCGACCTGATGTCCGTGGTCCGGCACATCTCGTGCGACGACGACACCACCCGTAAGACCCTGTGGAAGCTGCACGACGGCACGCTCGTCGAGTCCGTGCTCATGCGCTACCCGGACCGGGTCACCATGTGCATCTCCTCCCAGGCCGGGTGCGGGATGAACTGCCCGTTCTGCGCCACCGGACAGGCCGGGCTCGACCGGAACCTGTCGACCGCCGAGATCGTGCACCAGATCGTCGACGGGATGCGAGCCCTGCGCGACGGTGAGGTGCCCGGAGGGCCGGCGCGGCTGTCCAACATCGTCTTCATGGGCATGGGCGAGCCGCTGGCCAACTACAAGCGGGTCGTGGGCGCCGTCCGGCGGCTGACCGACCCCGAGCCGGACGGGCTCGGGCTGTCGCAGCGCGGCATCACCGTCTCCACCGTCGGCCTGGTGCCCGCGATGCTGCGCTTCGCCGACGAGGGCTTCAAGTGCCGCCTCGCCGTCTCGCTGCACGCCCCCGACGACGAGCTGCGCGACACCCTCGTGCCCGTCAACACCCGCTGGAAGGTCCGCGAGGTCCTCGACGCGGCATGGGAGTACGCCGAGAAGTCCGGCCGCCGGATCTCCATCGAGTACGCCCTGATCCGCGACATCAACGACCAGGCCTGGCGCGGAGACCTCCTCGGGCGACTGCTCAAGGGGAAGCGGGTGCACGTCAACCTGATTCCGCTGAACCCGACGCCCGGCTCGAAGTGGACCGCGTCGCGGCCGGAGGACGAGAAGGCCTTCGTCGAGGCCATCGCCGCCCACGGGGTCCCGGTCACCGTCCGTGACACCCGCGGTCAGGAGATCGACGGCGCCTGTGGACAGCTGGCGGCCTCGGAGCGCTGACCTTGTAGTCTGTGCTCGAACACATCTCCATATTCCGACAGGGGAGCGCCACAGCGCTGAGAGTGCGGTCATCGGACCGCAGACCCTCTGAACCTTGCCCAGGTCATTCTGGGTAGGAAGTTCGGTCGCAACTCGAGCTGTTGCGCCCTGCCCACCCTCCGGTGGGCAGGGCCGCGTCTCTTCCTGGTCACACCCAGGAGGAATTTTCAGTGAGCACCAAGAAGATGGCCGCTGCGGCGATCGCCGCAGCGCTGGGCGTCACCACCCTCGCCGCCTGCGGCACCGACGACATCAGAGACGCGGCGGGCAAGAACGACGAGCGCGCGCCGAAGACCGTGACCCTCGTGAGCCACGACTCCTTCAACGCCTCCAAGGAGGTGCTGGCGGAGTTCACCAAGCAGACCGGCTTCACCGTCAAGGTCCTCAAGAGCGGTGACGCCGGCGTCGCCGTCAACAAGGAGATCCTGACCAAGGGCTCCCCGCAGGGCGACGTCTTCTTCGGCGTCGACAACACCCTGCTCTCCCGCGCCCTCGACAACGGGATCTTCGTCCCGTACGAGGCGAAGGGCCTGGACCTCGTCCTGCCCGAGACGAAGGTCGACAAGGAGCACCGGGTCACCCCGGTCGACACCGGCGACATCTGCGTCAACTACGACAAGAAGTACTTCGCCGACAAGAAGCTCGCGCCCCCGCAGACCTTCGACGACCTGGCCAAGCCGGAGTACAAGAACCTGCTCGTCGTCGAGAACCCCGAGAAGTCCTCCCCGGGCCTCGGTTTCCTCCTCGGCACGGCCGCGCAGTACGGCGACGAGGGCTGGCAGGACTACTGGAAGAAGCTCAAGGCCAACGGCGTCAAGACCGTCGACAGCTGGGAGCTCGCCTACAACCAGGAGTTCTCCGGGTCCGCCGGCGGTAAGCAGGCCAAGGGCGACCGCCCGCTGGTCGTCTCGTACGCCTCCAGCCCGCCGGTCGAGGTCCTCTACGCCGAGCCGCAGCCGAAGGAGGCCCCCACCGGCGTCTCCACCGGCACCTGCTTCCGGCAGATCGAGTTCGCCGGACTGCTCGACGGGGCGAAGAACCCCGAGGGCGGCAAGGCGCTGATCGACTTCCTGATCTCCAAGAAGTTCCAGGACGACATGCCGCTGCAGATGTTCGTCAACCCGGTGACCGAGGGCGCCCAGCTGCCCGAGCTGTTCACCAAGCACGGCGTGGTGATCGACAAGCCGCAGACCATGGCCCCCGAGAAGATCGCCGAGAAGCGTGAGCAGTGGATCCAGTCGTGGTCCTCGACCGTCCTGAAGTAGAGCGCGAAAGCCGCGACGGCGGTGAAGGCGGCGTGCGGAGCGCGGATCCCGGACGCCGCCGCGGAGACGTGCGGGGAAGCGTGGTGCGGCTCGGCCTGATGGTCGTGCCCCTCGCCTTCTTCGCGCTCTTCTTCGCCTGGCCCGTCGCCTCGATCGTCGAACGCGGGCTGCGGCCCGACGGGGTGTGGCGGTTCGGCCGCCTCGGCGAGACGCTGACCCGGCCGGAGATCCTCGACGTCCTCTGGTTCACGCTGTGGCAGGCGCTCGCCTCCACCGCGCTGACCCTGCTGATCGCCCTGCCCGGCGCCTACGTCTTCGCGCGCTTCGAGTTCCCCGGCAAGGGGCTGCTGCGCGCGGTCGTGACCGTGCCGTTCGTGATGCCGACCGTCATGGTCGGCACCGCCTTCCTGGCGCTCGTCGGGCGCGGCGGGCTCCTCGACGAACTGTGGGGCGTCCGTCTGGACACCACCGTCTGGGCCATCCTCCTCGCCCACGTCTTCTTCAACTACGCCGTCGTCGTCCGGACCGTAGGCGGCCTCTGGTCACAGCTCGACCCGCGCCAGGAGGAGGCCGCCCGCGTCCTCGGCGCCTCCCGGTTCACGGCCTGGCGGACGGTCACCCTGCCGGCGCTCGCCCCGGCCGTCGCCGCGGCCGCGCTGATGGTGTTCCTCTTCACCGCCGCCTCCTTCGCCGTCGTCCAGATCCTCGGCGGGCCGACGTACTCCACCCTGGAGACGGAGATCTACCGGCAGACGGTCGACCGCTTCGACCTGACGACGGCCGCCGTCCTCACCCTCGTCCAGTTCGTCGCCGTCGGCGTCGTGCTCGCCGTGCACGCCCGGACCGTACGGCGACGGGAGACGGCCCTGAAGCTCGTCGCACCCGAGCAGACCGCACGGCGGCCGAAGGGGCTCGGGCAGCGGGCGCTCTTCGGCGGTGTCCTGATCTCCATCGCCCTGCTGCTCGTGCTGCCGCTCGCCGTGCTCGTCGAGCGGTCCTTCGACACCCCGGACGGTTACGGGCTCGACTACTACCGGGCCCTGCAGTCCGTCGACCCCTCCGGCACCTTCCTCGTGCCCCTGGTCGACACGATCGGCAACTCGCTCCGGTACGCCCTCGTCGCCACCGCCCTCGCCCTCGTCATCGGCGGGCTCGCGGCGGCCGCCCTCACCCGGCGGGCCGGGCGGCTCGTGCGGGGCTTCGACGCGCTGCTGATGCTGCCGCTCGGCGTCTCCGCCGTCACCGTCGGCTTCGGGTTCCTCATCACGCTCGACGAGCCGCCGTTCGACCTGCGGGGGAGCTGGATCCTCGTCCCGCTCGCGCAGGCGCTGGTCGGCGTCCCCTTCGTCGTACGGACGATGCTGCCCGTGCTGCGCGCGGTCGACGAGCGGCTGCGGGAGGCGGCGGCCGTGCTCGGCGCGTCGCCGCTGCGGGCCTGGCGCGAGGTCGATCTGCCGCTCGTGCGGCGGGCGGTGCTCATCGCGGCCGGGTTCGCCTTCGCCGTGTCCCTGGGCGAGTTCGGTGCGACCGTCTTCATCGCCCGGCCCGACAGCCCCACCCTGCCCGTCGCCGTCGCCCGGCTGCTCGGCCGGCCCGGGGCGCTCAACTACGGCCAGGCCATGGCCCTTTCGACGATTCTGATGGTGGTGTGCGCGGTGTCCCTGCTGCTGCTCGAACGGCTTCGTGCGGGCCGGACCGCCTCCGGGGAGTTCTGATGCTGCACATCGAGGACGCGACCGTACGGTTCGGGCAGCGGCCCGCGCTCGACTCCGTCGGCCTTCGCGTGGCCGACCACGAGATCGTGTGCGTGCTCGGGCCGAGCGGTAGCGGCAAGTCGACGCTGCTGCGGGCCGTCGCCGGACTCCAGGCGCTCGACGGCGGGCGGGTTCTGCTCGGCGGCGCGGACCAGACCGGGGTGCCGGTGCACCGGCGCGGCGTCGGGCTGATGTTCCAGGACCACCAGCTCTTCCCCCAGCGGGACGTGGGCGGCAACGTCGCCTTCGGGCTGCGGATGCACGGTGTGGAGCGGGCCGAACGGGACGAGCGCGTACGGGAGCTGCTGGAGCTCGTCGGGCTGCCCGGGGCCACCGGACGGGCCGTCGCCTCGCTCTCCGGCGGCGAGCAGCAGCGCGTGGCGCTGGCCCGGGCGCTCGCCCCGCGGCCCCGGCTGCTGATGCTCGACGAGCCGCTCGGGCAGCTCGACCGCGGCCTGCGGGAACGGCTCGTGGTCGAACTGCGTGGCCTCTTCGCGAGGTTGGGTACGACGGTGCTCGCCGTCACCCACGACCAGGGGGAGGCGTTCGCGCTCGCCGACCGGGTCGTGGTGATGCGGGACGGCCGGATCGCTCAGTCCGGGACACCGCTGGAGGTCTGGCAGCGGCCGGTCTCCGCGTTCGTCGCCCGCTTCCTCGGCTTCGACAACGTCGTGCCGGGGACGGTGAGCGGCGCGGCCGCCGACACCGTGTGGGGCAGGATCCCGGTGCCGCACGGATCGCCCCAGGGAGCGAGGGAGATCCTCGTACGCCCGGGAGGTGTCCGTCTCGCGGCCCCGGCGGACGGCCTGGTCTGCACGGTCGAGGCCCGCACGTTCCGCGGCACCCACGTCGCCGTCCTGCTCCGCCCGGCCCAAGGGCCGCCCCTGGAGGCGGAGTGCCCCCTCCGCGACGCCCCGGAGGCAGGCACGGAGGTGGGCGTGTCCTTCGCCGCCGAGGACGTCGTGGTCCTCGCCGACCAGGTCCTCGCCGACGACGTCAAGTGACGGCTCGTCAACCGCCGTCACGGGCGCGGCGGGTTCAGCCCGGGAGCCTCAGCCGGCGGAGGGCTTCCGGGGCCTCGTCCACGGAGTCGACCAGGGCGATCCGGGAGGCCATCGGGCGGTCCGCGGCGAGGGACCGGAGCAGGGGCCAGGCGGGCAGCCGGTCCGTCCAGTGGGCGCGGTCCACCAGCACCATCGGGGTGGGCTCGCCACGCGACTCGTAGAAGTTCGGGGTCGCGTTGTCGAAGATCTCCTGCACCGTGCCGGCCGCGCCCGGCAGGAAGACCACACCGGCGTTGCACCGAGCGAGCAGCCCGTCCTCCCGGGTGGCGTTGGCGAAGTACTTGGCGATGTGACCGGCGAAGGCGTTCGGCGGCTCGTGGCCGTAGAACCAGGTGGGGACACCGACCGAGTCGCCGCCCTGGGGCCAGCGGGCGCGGACGTCGAAGGCGGCGCGCGCCCAGTCGGTGACGGACGGGGTGAACGAGGGAGCCTTGGCGAGGAGTTCGAGCGCCTCGTCGAGGACGTCGTCGGCGAGCGGCGCGGTGTACGCGCCGAGGTTCGCCGCCTCCATCGCGCCCGGGCCGCCGCCGGTCGCCACGGTGAGCCCGGCGCGGGCCAGCGACCGGCCGAGCCGGGCCGCTCCCGCGTACGCGTCGCCGCCGCGGCCCATCGCGTGCCCGCCCATGACGCCCACGACCCGGGCGCCGTCGAGCAGTTCGTCCAGGGCGTCGGAGATCGCGTCGTCGTGGATGGAGCGGAGCATCGACGCGAAGATGTCGCCGTCGGCCTTCGTCCGCCGGAACCAGTCGTACGCGAGGAAGTCGGGCGTCGCCTCGTACCCCTGGTCCTCGACACGGTCGAACAGTTCACCGGGGGAGTAGAGCCGCGCGCGGTACGGGTCGAACGCCAGCTCCGGTACGGGCGGGAAGACGAGCGCCCCGTCGGCGCGGACCTTCGCGGCGGCCTCGGGCTGCAGGACGCAGCCGAGGAAGACGGCGCCCTCGGTGGAGGTGGAGAGCAGCGCGAAGGTGCGGTCGGTCAGGTCGACGGACTGGATCCGGTGTCCGATGAGCGACCCGCGGGCGATCACCGCGTCGAACTCGGCGGTGTCGTGGATCTCGCGTTCGTGCGGGCGGCGGGTCATGGGGACAGGGTAGGGCCCCCGCGGAGCGGGGGGCCGTGCCCCGGCGTCAGCCCGACAGCGGGACCGCTGCCAGGGATCCCACCAGCCAGGTCAGCGGCAGGAAGACCGCCAGCAGCGCCCCCGCGCGCATCAGCGCCGCCGTGCGCAGGACCGTGGGCGGGGCGCCGAGCCGGACGAGGGCCGCGGACGTGTGGGCGCGGCACTGCTTGGACTCCAGGGCCGCCGTCAGCAGCGTCGCCGTCGTGCAGGCCGTCACCAGCGCCGCCCCGAGGCCGGTCAGCGGCCCGAAGTCGCCCGTGCCCGAGCTGTACAGCGTCACCGCCGCGACCCCGCCCGAGGCCACCGCGCAGACGATGCCCAGCGGGCGCCCGATGCGGCGGGACTCGTCCATCAGGACGCGGCCGGCGAGGAGCCGGACCGCGCCGGGGCGGACCGCCTGGAGCAGCCGGCCGCACCCGTGGGTGAGGCCCGGCCCCGCCATCGCCAGGCCGATCGCGGTGAGGATCCAGCCCGCGAGGACTCCCCCCGGGCTGCCGTCGAAGCGGCCCGGGAGCGGCAGCCCGCCGTCCTGGCCGCCCTGCCCGGCGTACGTCTCGACGGCGAGGCCGACCGCGAGCAGGGCCACGCCCCACGGCAGGCCCGAGGGCGCCGCCTTCTCGATGCCCTCGGGGGCCGGGGCAGTCTTCCGGGGCCGCAGGGCGAGCCCGGCGGCCGTGGAGGCGGCCACGGGCAGGATCGCGAGCAGGGTGAGCGCGCCGGCCAGCGGGATCGGCCGGCCCGCGGCGAGCAGCTCGGCGGCCGCCCCGTCGAACGGCAGGCCGGTGATGTCGCCGCGCAGGTGCAGATAGAACAGCAGCGCGACCATCGAGCCGAGCGTGCAGGAGACGGCCGTCGAGGCCGCGGCGATCGCCGTGAGCCGGGCCGGGCCGAGCCCGATCGCCGAGAGTCCGGGCCGCGGCCGGGTGCTGGGATCCGTACGGGCCACGGCGACCGCGAAGTGCACGGTCGCGGCCAGCGGGATGAGGCACCACAGCAGGCGCAGGGTCGCGGCGGCCGACCGGTCCGGGTGGCCCACGGCGTAGCCCAGCGTGCACAGCAGCAGGAAGCCGACCCCCGCGGCCGCCGTGGCGACCAGGAGGCGCCGCAGCTGGACGAGGGGGTGGGACCCGCGGACTAGACGGAGAGCGAGCACGCGGCGACGCCCTCCGCCCCGGTGGTCGGTGCGGCGGTGCCCACCCGGCGGCCGTCGAGCAGGGCGACCGAGCGGTCGGCGAGGGCGGCGACCTCCGTGTCATGGGTCGCGAGGAGGACGGTGATCCGGTGCGAGCGGGCCGCCGCCGTGAGCGTGCGCAGCACCTGCGCGCCGTCGGCGCGGTGCAGGGAGGCGGTCGGTTCGTCGGCGAAGAGCACGGCCGGGGTGGTGACCAGGGCCCGGGCGATGGCGACCCGCTGCCGCTGCGACTGGTTCAGCGCGTGCGGGCGTCTGCGGGCGCAGACGCCGATGTCGAGCCGTTCCAGCCACTCGATGGCGGAGGCCTTCGCGGTCCGGTGCGAGACCCCGCGCAGCAGGAGCGGCAGGGCCGTGTTCTCCCAGGCGGTCAGCTCCGGTACGAGTCCGGGCTCGGGGTCGATCCAGCCGAACCGGTCACGGCGCAGCCGCTCGCGCTGGACCGGGCTCATGGTGTGCACGGGGCTGCTGTTGAACCAGACCTCGCCCTGCTGGGCGAGCGTCTGTCCCGACAGACAGCGCATCAGGGTGGTCTTGCCGCTGCCTCGCGGGCCGACCAGGGCGAGGATCTCGGCCTCGCGCACCCCCAGGGAGACGCCGGTCAGGACGTCGGAGCCCTCCAGGGTGCAGTGCAGGGAACGCGCCCAGAGCACGTCGTTGTCCGGTGGGGCCATCGCGTACACCTCGATGTCGGATCCGATTCTTGCGTTCCCCCGTCCGGGGGAACGAAGGGACGGGCCTGTCGGTCACTGGGCACCGTAAGGATTCCGATCCGTTTGTACGGACAGCACACGGCCCGGGTCGCCGCCATCCACTCGGATGGCGGCAACCCGGGCCGGGGTCACGCCGTGAGGGCGGCGTGAGGTCCTGCGTCCTCGCGGGGGGCGGGGACGGCGGGGAGGGTCAGAGCTTGGTCCACGCCTCGGTGAGCACCGAGCGCAGGATGCCTTCGATCTCGTCGAAGGTGCCCTGGTCGGCGATGAGCGGCGGGGCCAGCTGGATGACCGGGTCGCCACGGTCGTCGGCACGGCAGTACAGGCCGTTCTCGAAGAGCGCCTTCGAGAGGAAGCCGTAGAGCACGCGCTCGGTCTCCTCGTCCGTGAAGGACTCCTTGGTGACCTTGTCCTTCACGAGCTCGATGCCGTAGAAGAAGCCGTTGCCGCGGACGTCGCCGACGATCGGGAGGTCGTGCAGCTTCTTCAGGGTGTCGAAGAAGTTGCCCTCCTGGTCCAGCACGTGCTGGTTCAGGCCTTCCTTGTCGAAGATGTCGAGGTTGGCGATGGCGACCGCCGACGACACCGGGTGGCCGCCGAAGGTGTAGCCGTGCAGGAAGGTGTTGTCGCCCTTGTAGAACGGCTCCGCGAGACGGTCCGAGACGATGCAGGCGCCGATCGGGGAGTAGCCCGAGGTCATGCCCTTGGCGCAGGTGATCATGTCCGGCACGTAGCCGAACTTGTCACAGGCGAACATCGTGCCGAGGCGGCCGAAGGCGCAGATCGTCTCGTCGGAGACGAGCAGCACGTCGTACTGGTCGCAGATCTCGCGGACCCGCTGGAAGTACCCGGGCGGCGGCGGGAAGCAGCCGCCGGCGTTCTGCACCGGCTCCAGGAAGACGGCCGCGACGGTCTCGGGGCCCTCGAAGAGGATCTGCTGCTCGATCTGGTCGGCGGCCCAGCGGCCGAAGGCCTCGGGGTCGTCGCCGTGGATCGGCGCGCGGTAGATGTTGGTGTTCGGCACCTTGTGCGCGCCGGGGACCAGCGGCTCGAAGGGGGCCTTCAGGGCCGGCAGGCCGGTGATCGACAGGGCGCCCTGCGGGGTGCCGTGGTAGGCGACCGCACGCGAGATGACCTTGTACTTGGTGTGCTTGCCCTGCAGCTTGAAGTACTGCTTGGCGAGCTTCCAGGCGGTCTCGACGGCCTCGCCGCCGCCGGTGGTGAAGAAGACCTTGTTCAGGTCGCCCGGGGCGTAGTGCGCCAGACGCTCGGCCAGCTCGACGGCCTTGGGGTGCGCGTACGACCACACGGGGAAGAACGCGAGCTCCTGGGCCTGCTTGTACGCGACCTCGGCCAGTTCCTTGCGGCCGTGTCCGGCGTTGACCACGAAGAGACCCGCGAGACCGTCGAGGTAGCGCTTGCCCTTGTCGTCGAAGATGTAGGTGCCCTCACCACGCACGATGGTGGGGACGGGGGAGTTCTCGTACGAGGACATGCGGGTGAAGTGCATCCACAGGTGGTCGTACGCGGTCTTGGACAGGTCCTGGGTCACGATTATCGAGTTCCCCACATATAGGTCTGCTTCTTGAGCTTGAGGTAGACGAAGCTCTCCGTGGAGCGCACGCCGGGGAGGGTTCGGATGCGCTTGTTGATCACATCCAGCAGATGGTCGTCATCCTCGCAGACGACCTCCACCATCAGGTCGAACGAGCCCGCGGTCATCACCACGTACTCGCATTCGGACATGGCAGTCAGCGCCTCCGCGACCGGATCGAGGTCACCCTCGACGTTGATGCCGACCATCGCCTGTCGCCGGAGCCCCACGGTGAGCGGGTCGGTGACGGCGACGATCTGCATGACGCCCTGGTCGAGCAGCTTCTGGACGCGCTGGCGGACGGCGGCCTCGGACAGGCCCACGGCCTTGCCGATGGCGGCGTACGGACGGCGACCGTCCTCCTGGAGCTGCTCGATGATCGCCAGGGAGACGGCATCGATCGTCGGGGACGAACCGGAACCGGTTCTGGAGTTCGCGCTTTGACTGACCACGGATTCACTCTGCACCGAGACTCGTCGGTCTGGCAAGCCCGGAGCGATGAAATTCGTTGTTTGAGGTTCCAGAACGCACTGAATCCGAAGTTGGCGGATGTCGGGCCTGTCGAAAGCGTCAGGGAAGCGATTAGGCTGAGGTGTCTCAGCAAACGGGACGCCGCACGACGAAGTGCGACCAAGAACGTGACAGGAGGGGTGGCAAAGTGACCACCGAGCTGCGCCGGCTGCGTAACTACATCAACGGGGAGTTCCGGGACGCCGCCGACGGACGGACCATCGATGTGGTCAACCCGGCCACGGGCGAGGTCTTCGCCACGTCTCCGCTCTCCGGGCAGGCGGACGTCGACGCCGCCATGGACGCGGCCGCGGCCGCGTTCCCGGCCTGGCGTGACACCACGCCCGCCGAGCGCCAGAAGGTCCTGCTGAAGATCGCGGACGCCTTCGAGGAGCGCGCCGAGGACCTGATCGCCGCCGAGGTCGAGAACACCGGCAAGCCGTTCGCCCTCACGGCGAGCGAAGAGATTCCCCCCATGGTGGACCAGATCCGCTTCTTCGCGGGTGCCGCCCGGATGCTCGAGGGCCGCTCGGCCGGCGAGTACATGGAGGGCCTGACCTCCATCGTCCGCCGCGAGCCCATCGGCGTCTGCGCCCAGGTCGCGCCGTGGAACTACCCGATGATGATGGCCGTGTGGAAGTTCGCCCCGGCGCTCGCCGCGGGCAACACGGTCGTCCTCAAGCCGTCCGACACGACCCCCGCGTCGACGGTCCTGATCGCCGAGATCATCGGCCAGATCGTGCCCAAGGGCGTCTTCAACGTCATCTGCGGCGACCGCGAGACCGGCCGGGCGATGGTCGAGCACCCGACCCCGGCGATGGCCTCCATCACCGGTTCGGTACGCGCCGGCATGCAGGTCGCCGAGTCGGCCTCCAAGGACGTCAAGCGCGTCCACCTGGAGCTGGGCGGCAAGGCCCCGGTCGTGGTCTTCGAGGACACCGACATCGCCAAGGCCGTCGAGGACATCTCGGTGGCGGGCTTCTTCAACGCCGGCCAGGACTGTACGGCCGCGACCCGTGTCCTCGTGCACGAGTCCATCCACGACGAGTTCGTGACGCAGCTGGCCAAGGCCGCCGCCGACACGAAGACCGGTCAGCCGGACGACGAGGACGTGCTCTACGGCCCGCTGAACAACGCCAACCAGCTGAAGCAGGTCTCCGGCTTCATCGACCGTCTCCCGGCCCACGCCAAGGTCGAGGCCGGTGGCCACCAGGTCGGCGAGAAGGGCTACTTCTACGCCCCGACCGTCGTCTCCGGCCTCAAGCAGGACGACGAGATCGTCCAGAACGAGGTCTTCGGCCCGGTCATCACGGTGCAGTCGTTCCGTGACGAGGAGCAGGCCCTGGCGTACGCCAACGGCGTCGAGTTCGCCCTGGCGTCCTCGGTCTGGACCAAGGACCACGCCCGCGCGATGCGGATGTCGCGCGCGCTGGACTTCGGCTGCGTGTGGATCAACACCCACATCCCGCTCGTCGCGGAGATGCCGCACGGCGGCTACAAGAAGTCCGGCTACGGCAAGGACCTTTCGGCGTACGGCTTCGAGGACTACACGCGCATCAAGCACGTGATGACGTCCCTGGGCTAGTCGCCGGTTTCCGGCACGCGGCCCCGGCACCCTGATCGACAGGGTGTCGGGGCCGCGGTCGTTCCGTCGACGGACCGTCCATTGCCCCGCCGGGAGGCGCCCGCGATGCTGCTCGGATGAGAGCGACAGCGAGGAAGAACATGTCCCGCCGGTCCCTGCTGCGCGGCATGGGGGGCGTCGGGGCCGGGGCGGTGCTCGCCGGGTGCGGGGTGCCGGCCGCCTACGTCGAGCCGGGGGAGCGGGCCGGCCGGGACCTGTCCGCACGGGACCGTACGCTCGACTTCGCCAACTGGCCGCTCTACATCGACACCGATGACGACGACACCACGAAGCGGCCCACGCTGGACGCCTTCTCCGCGCGCACCGGGATCTCCGTCCGCTACACCGAGGAGATCAACGACAACGACGAGTTCTTCGGCAAGATCAGCCCGTCGCTGATGAACCACCAGGAGACCGGCCGGGACCTCATCGTCGTCAGCGACTGGATGGCCGCCCGGTTCGTACGGCTCGGCTGGGTGCAGGAGATGGACCGGGCCGCCCAGCCGAACGTCACCCGGTACCTGGACCCGCAGCTGCGCTCGCCCGGCTTCGACGAGGGCCGGCTGCACACGGTCCCCTGGCAGTCGGGGATCACCGGCATCGCGTACAACCGCAGGAAGCTCGGCCGGGAGATCCGGTCGGTCAAGGAGCTGTGGGACGCCGACCTGCGCGGAAAGGTCACCCTGCTGTCCGGGCTCGACGAGTCCTTCGCGCTGCTCATGCAGGGCAACGGGGTCGACGTGACGCGGTGGACCGCCGACGACTTCCACGCCGTGTGCGAGCACATCGAGGAGCTCGTCGCCCAGCGGCACATCCGGCGCTTCACCGGCAACGACTACATCAAGGACCTGTCGACCGGCGACGTACTGGCCTGCCAGGCGTACTCCGGCGACGTCATCCAGCTCCAGTCCGACAACCCCGACATCGAGTTCGTCGTCCCCGAGGAGGGCGCCGAGTTGTGGGCCGAGTCGCTGATGATCCCCAACCTCGCGCAGCACAAGACAAACGCCGAGAGGCTGATCGACCACTACTACCAGCCCGAGGTCGCCGCCGAGCTCGCCGCCTGGGTCAACTACGTCTGCCCGGTCCCCGCCGCCCGTGACGTGCTCGCCGACTCCGGCGACGAGGAGCTGGCGGCCCTCGCCGAGGACCCGCTGATCTTCCCCGACGACGAGATGCGGGGGCGGCTCGCGATCGCCCGGGACATCACCTCGCGCGAGCGGACGGAGTTCGCGAAGAGGTGGAACTCGATCGTCGGCCTCTGAGACCCCGGGGGTGACCTCGCGGTTCGCGGGCCACCCCCGTTTTTGAACGCGTTCATGACGGGCGTAGGGTGCTGTCATGAGCGAGACGAAGGGGCCGAGAGCCCTTCTCAGGCGTATCCGTGTGTGGCTGGTCGTCTTCATCGTCTGTCTGGTGCTGAGCGGGCTCACCGCCTTCCCACTCGTCACCGAACTCCGGCTGACCGAGGACGCGTTGACGTCCTGGGCGGCCCCGGTCGCAGAGCTCTTCCCCGGGCTCCTGGAGTGGGTCCACCGGGTACGGGAGGGGCTCGACGCCGCCGACTCCCAGTACCCCTTCCTGCTGTACGGCACCGACTGGCTGGCCTTCGCCCACCTCGTCATCGCCGTCGCGTTCTACGGGCCCTACCGCGACCCGGTACGGAACATCTGGGTGATCGAGTTCGGGATGATCGCCTGCGCCGGGATCATCCCGCTCGCCCTGATCTGCGGCCCCGTCCGGGGCATCCCCTTCTGGTGGTCGGTCATCGACATGTCGTTCGGCGTCTTCGGCGTGATCCCGCTGCTCGTCGTACGGCGGATGATCAAGCGCCTCGAAGCGGTGCGGGCGGTGGCCGAGGCGCCTCAGGCCGTCGGCGCGCCGTAGGCCGCCACCATCAGGGCCAGGGCGACCCTGTTCATGTCCTGGCCCTTCGCCTCCGTCGCGTTGACGCTGTAGACCAGGGTGCGCTCGCCGCGGCGGGTCGAGGCGATCGCCGCGTTGTAGCCCCACCGGCCTCCCGTCTTGCCCCACACCTCCCGCCCGCCGAGCTTCTTCATCGAGAGCCCGACGGAGTACGCGGCGGGCTCACCGCTCCTGAAGTCCGGCACCTCCGGCAGCGTGAACATCTCCTCCAGGAGCGGGCCGCGCACGACCCGCCCCCGGAACAGCGCCTTCGTGAAGCGCTCCAGATCCGCCGTGGTCGAGACGAGGTCGCCCGCCGCCCAGCCGTCCGTCGTGCCCCACACCGACACGTCACGCAGCCCGGTCGTCCCGTCCGCCAGCCGCATCGTCTGGTAGCCGTGGTTGTGCGGGCCCCTGATGCGCGGGTCGGTCCCGGGAAGGTACGTGCCGCTCAGCCCGAGCGGCCGGATGATCCGCGCGGCGACCTGGCGCTCGTACGTGTCGCCGGTGACCCTCTCGACGAGCAGTCCGGCGATCGTGTATCCGATGTTGAGGTAGTGCTGCTGCTCGCCCGGGGCGAACTCGGGCCGCTTCGCCGTCGCCGAGCGGACCATCGCGCGCGGGTCGTGGATCTCGAAGCGGTTCGCGTACCACTCCTCGACCGTCGAACCGGCGAAGTCGGGCGCCGGGATCCCGTGGGTGTGGTTCAGCAGCTGCCGGACCGTCACCTTCCCGTACCGGCCCGGGATCAGCTCGGGCAGGTACGAGCGGGCCGGCCGGTCCAGGTCGACCCGCCCCTCGGCGGCCAGCTGGAGGACGACCGCCGCCGTGAAGACCTTGGTCACCGAACCCGTGCGGAACCGGGCGTCCGGATCCGCGGGCCGCATCGTCTCCAGGTCGTGCACGCCCGAGGTGCCGCGCCAGACGCCCTCGCTGCCCCCGACCCGTACCAGCGCGGCCGTCGCGTCCTTCGAGGGGAGTCCGGCGATCGCCGCTTCGAGCGGGTCCGCGGTCCGTACGGAGACGGCGGCCGGCGCGCCCGTGGCGGCGGCCGGGAGAACCGCCGGGCCCGCCGCGACCCCCAGGACGAGGGCGGCGGCCAACAGCGTGCGCGTGGTGCTCTTCATGGTCAACTCCGTGGGTGTGAGCCGTTGTTCTCGACGGTTCCCATCCTGCTGACCTGCGGCGATCACCGGATCGCCGGAGCGGGGGATCTTCCCCCGCCCCGTTCATCCCCCGGGCGGGGGAGAACCGGCCGTGACCAGACCGGTCTCGTACGCGCAGATCACCGCCTGGATCCGGTCGCGCAGCCCCAGCTTCGCGAGCACGTTCCCCACGTGCGTCTTCACCGTGTGGTCGCTGACGACCAGCTCCGCCGCGATCTCCGCGTTCGACATGCCTCGCGCGAGGAGCAGCAGCGTCTCCCGCTCGCGGGCCGTCAGCGCGTCGAGCCGCGCGTCGGGCAGGGGCGCGCGGGGGGTCGGCCGGGTGTACTCCTCGACCAGCCGCCGCGCCACCGACGGGGCGAGCAGCGAGTCGCCCCGCGCCACCACCCGTACCGCGTGCACCAGATCGTCCCGGCGCACGTCCTTCAGCAGGAAGCCGCTCGCCCCCGCGTGCAGCGCCTCGTAGACGTACGCGTCGGAGTCGAAGGTCGTCAGCATCACGCTCCGGCAGCCGCTCTCCGCGCTGATCGCCCGGCAGGCCTCGATGCCGTCCATCCGCGGCATCCGGATGTCCAGCAGGGCCACCTCGGGGGAGTGGCGGCGCACCGCCTCCACCGCCGCCGCGCCGTCACCGGCCTCCGCCACGACCTCGATGTCCGGCTGGACGTCGAGAATCATCGCGAAACCGCTGCGGACCAGCTCCTGGTCGTCGGCCACCACCACTCGGATCGTCAACGCGCCACCTCCGCCGGAGAAGACACCGGGGAGGACGCCGGAGAAGACGCCGGAGAAGGCACGGGAGAAGCCGCCGGTAAGGGCACCGGGAGGGCCACCCGCACCTCGAAGCCGCGGCCGCCGGGGCCCGGGCCCGTCGCCGCCGTCCCGCCGTGCGCGGCCGCCCGCTCCCGGATCCCGAGGAGCCCGTGCCCGCCGCTCCCCGGTCGCGTGCCGCGCCGTGGCCCTCGCCCGTCGTCCGTCACCACCACCTCCAGCACCCCGTCCCCGTACGCCAGTCGCACGGAGGCCGTACGCGCCCCCGCGTGCTTCACCACGTTCGTCAGCGCCTCCTGGACGATCCGGAAGACCGTCGCCCCGGTGGCCGCGGGCAGGGCCCGCACCCCGCCCGTCGTCGCGTACGAGACGTCGAGGCCACTGGCCCGGACCCGCTCCACCAGCTCCGGCAGCCCGCCGAGATCGGGCTGCGGCTCCCGGGGCGCGTCGCCCCCCGTCCCGTCGCCCTCCGTCCCGTCGCGCAGCACCCCCAGCATCCGGCGCAGCTGCGCCATGGCGTCCCGGCCGGTCGCGGAGATCGCGTCGAACGCGGCCTCCGCCCGCTCCGGAGCCGCCCGCACCGCCACCGGACCGGCCTCCGCCTGCACGATCATCAGGCTCACCGCATGGGAGAGGATGTCGTGCATCTCCCGGGCGATCCGGGCCCGCTCACGCGCCGCGGCCTGCTCGGCCTCGACGCGGTGGGCCCGCTGCCGGGCGTCGGTCAGCCGCCCGAAGACGTACGCCGCCGCGAACACGAAGAGGGAGAAGGTCAGTTCACGGAGCGAGCGGGTGTTGAGCCACACCGACACCGGCACCGCCACCACGAGCAGCGGCAGCGTCGCGATCCGCTGCCACGGCGGCGCGATCGCGGCGATCGTGTAGACCACGACGAGCCCGGTGTACGGCAGGGGCTGGCCCGGCCCCTCCACGGCCAGCCGGTACAGCGCACTGGCCGCCACCACCGCGAGCAGCACGGCGAAGGGCGCGCGCCGCCGCCAGACCAGCGGCAGCACGGTGAGCGTGGTCAGCCCGTACGCCGGCCAGGTCGCCGGCTCCAGCTCGGGCGGGCGGGGCACCACGAACGGCATCGTCATGGCCGCCTGGACGAGCAGGGCGATCCCGACGTCGACGGCCTGCGGACGGGAGGCCCCGAACTCCCGCGCCCGCTCCCACCACCCCCGTACGTCCCCCCGTATGCCCACTACGGCTTCCGGCCCACCGCGCCGAACTGCGCCACCTCGCCCGCGGGGGAGAACCGCCAGCTCGCACAGGACACGATCCCCGGCTCCAGGACGTCGAGACCGTCCAGGAAGGAGGTGAACTCGGCGCGGGTGCGGGCCGTGATCGGCGGGGTCGCGTTCTCGTTCCAGAACGCCATCGCCGCCACGTTCCCCTCGCCGCCGAGCTCCGGCTCCAGCGTCGGATGGGTCAGCACGAGATACGAGCCGGAGGGCACCGCGTCCATCAGCGTACGGACGACGGACCGGGCCTCGTCGGTGTCCAGGACGAAGTTGAGGATGCCGAGCATCATCACCGCGACGGGCCGGGACAGGTCCAGCGTCCGCGCCGCCGCCTCCAGGATCCGCTGCGGCTCCCGCGCGTCCGCGTCGACGTACTCGGTGCGGCCCTCCGGCGCGCTGGTCAGCAGCGCGCGGGCGTGGGTCAGCACGATCGGGTCGTTGTCGACGTAGACGATCCGGGCCTCGGGGGCCAGGCGCTGTGCGACCTCGTGCGTGTTGTCGGCGGTCGGCAGGCCCGTACCGATGTCGAGGAACTGGCGCACCCCCGACTCGGCCGCCAGATGCGTCACCACGCGGCCGAGGAAGGCCCGGTCCGCGCGCGCCACTTCCCCGATGCTCGGGTAGAAGCCGGTGACCGTGTCGCCGACCTCCCGGTCCACCGGGTAGTTGTCCTTGCCGCCCAGCCAGTAGTTCCACACCCGCGCGTTGTGCGCGATGTCGGTACGGATCCTCTCGGTCCCGGTCACCTCGGAGTACCCCTTCGCAGTTCGGCGGCGAGCGCGTCCACACGGTTGGTGGTGATCGAATCCACCCCGTGGGACAGGAGCTTACGCATGGTCCGCCGGGTGTCCGCGGTCCAGGCGGAGAGGAGGAAGCCGTCCTGGTGCACCCGCTCCACGAGCGCCCGACTCACCAGCCCGAAACGGTAGTTGAGCCAGCGCGGCCGCACCGCGTCCAGCAGCGTCGGGCGGGGCGGGGCGAGCGACGTCCAGGTCAGCGCGATCTCGGCGGACGGGTCGGCGGCCCGCACCTGGAGCATGGCGACGCCCCCCGCGCAGTAGTAGACGCGCTCGGCGGCGCCGCACTCGCGGACCGTGCCGACGATGCGGCGGACCGACGCCTCGTTCCCGCCGGGCAGATCGAGCATCAGCCGGTACGGCCCGGCCGCGATCAGCGCCTCGCGCAGGGTGGGGACGCCGTCGTGGGTCAGCTCGCGGAGCTGAGCGTGCGTGAGCGCGGACAGGGGCCGGTCATGGCCCCACAGCCGCTTGAGGGTGTCGTCGTGGAGCAGGACGGGAACGCCGTCCGCGGTGAGCCGCACATCGACCTCGACGGCGTCCGCGCCTCCCTCGATCGCCGAGACGATCGAGGGGAGGGTGTTCTCTCGGACGCGGTACGGGTCGCCGCGGTGGCCTACGACAGTGACGTGGTCCATGGGGCCATTGTCGCGAGTGTGTCAGCGCGCCAGCCACTTCTCCGTGTAGCTGTCGATCTCCGCGGCGATGCGGGCCTTCCCGGCCTCGTCGAGGAAGGATGCCTCGACCGCGTTCCTGGCCAGGGCGGCGAGACCGCGCTCGTCGAGGTCGAGGAGGCGGGCGGCGACCGCGTACTCGTTGTTGAGGTCGGTGCCGAACATCGGCGGGTCGTCGCTGTTGATCGTCACCAGGACACCCGCCGCCACCATCTCCTTGAGGGGGTGCTGGTCCAGGTCGACGACGGCCCGGGTCGCGATGTTCGAGGTCGGGCAGACCTCCAGGGCGATCCGGTGCTCCGCCAGGTGGGCCAGGAGCGCCGGGTCCTTCACGGCGCTGGTGCCGTGGCCGATGCGCTCGGCGCCCAGGTCGTTCAGGGCGTCCCAGATCGTCTCCGGACCCGTCGTCTCACCCGCGTGCGGGACGGAGTGCAGGCCGGCCGCGATCGCCCGGTCGAAGTACGGCTTGAACTGCGGGCGCGGCACACCGATCTCCGGGCCGCCGAGCCCGAACGCCACCAGGCCCTCGGGGCGCAGGTCGACCGCGAGCCGGGCGGTCTCCTCGGCGGCCTCCAGGCCGGCCTCGCCGGGGATGTCGAAGCACCAGCGCAGCACGACGCCGAGCTCGGCCTCGGCCGCCACCCGGGCGTCCTCGATCGCGGCCATGAAGGCCTGCTCGTCGATGCCGCGGCGGGTCGAGCTGTACGGGGTGACGGTCAGCTCGGCGTACCGGATGTTCTGCCGGGCCATGTCGCGGGCGACCTCGTAGGTCAGCAGCCGGACGTCCTCGGGGGTGCGGATGAGGTCCACGACGGAGAGGTAGACCTCGATGAAGTGGGCGAAGTCGGTGAAGACGAAGTAGTCGACGAGCGCCTCCGGGTCGGTGGGGACCTTGGAGTCCGGGTGCCGGGCGGCCAGCTCGGCGACGATCCGGGGGGATGCCGAGCCGACGTGGTGGACGTGCAACTCGGCCTTGGGGAGCCCCGCGATGAAGGCGTGCAGATCGGTCATCGGATCATCGTAGGCCGGGCAGGGCCCGTGTCGGAGCGAGGTCGTAGCATGGCGTGACCACGATGGGGGAGGCCCATGTCTGACAACAGCGACCAGCCGCGGGGCGGGTACGACCCGGCGGACCCGTGGGCTCCGCCGAACCGCGACGGGGTGGAACTGAGCAAGCCGGCGACGCCCGCGCCCACGCCGCAGGACCGCCCGCCGGTGCACGACCAGCCGACGATGACCGCCATGCCCTCGGCCGGGGACGTTCCGCCGCCGCCGGTCGCCCCCGGCGGCCCCGCCGCGACCGGCTCGTACGGCTACCCGACGCCCCCGCCGGTCAGCGCGCCGGTGACGTCGGGATACGGATACCCCGGGTACCCGGGCTATCCGGGAGGCGGCGGCTACGGCCAGCCGGGCTGGCAGCAGCCCCCGTCCAACGGGATGGGGACGGCGGCGATGGTGCTCGGCATCATCGCCGTGGTCGGCTTCTGCATGTACGGGCTCGGTGTCGTCCTCGGCATCCTGGCCCTGGTCTTCGGCATCATCGGCCGCAAGAAGGTCCAGCGGGGCGAGGCGAACAACGGCGGCATGGCGACGGCGGGCATCGTGCTCGGCTCCATCGGCATCCTGGTCAGCGCCGTCTTCCTGGCCTTCGTCGTCTGGGCCGTCGTCCAGGGCGAGAAGTACGAGGACAGCTCGGACGACCCGTTCGCGACGAGCCTGGTCGTCGAGAACCGCTGACGCGAGCCGTCACGGAGCAGGGGCCCCGCGCCGCGCGCCGGGGCCCCTCCTCATGCGCCCGAGCGGAGCCGTTCCCGTGCCTCCATCAGGGCGAACCCCAGCAGGTTCAGGCCCCGCCACCGGGAGGGGTCCTTCGCCCGCTGGTCGTCGGCGGCCAGACCGATGCCCCACACGCGGTCCAGCGGGCTCGCCTCCACCAGGACGCGCCCCCCGGTGCCGAGCAGGAACGCCCGCAGCGCGTGGTCCGACGTGAACTTGTGGACGCTGCCCTCGACGACGATCCCGAAGCGCTCCCGCTCCCACACCGTGTCGTCGAAGCCCCGCACCAGCCGCCCCGCCTTCTTCGCCTCCGCGGGCGTACGGGACGACAGCGCCGCCCGCTCCGCCTCGGCATCCCCGAAGAGCCGCGCCTTGGCCGCCATCATCCAGTGCTCGGCGGTCGCGTACCGCACCCCGTCGACCTCGAACGGTGACTCCCACCACTGGCTCAGACAGCTCGCCGAGAGCTGCCCGTCCGGTCGCGGACGGTGCCCCCAGAAATGCAGCCAGCGAACCCGCTCACCCCGGCTGACCTGCTCTGTCAACTCCTCGATCGTCCCCATGCACGGGATTCTGGCAGCCGCCACGGACATTCCGTACGGTCATTAAGAGGAGGCCTCGACACATGGTCGACCGATTCCGTCGCGTAACCAAAAGGCAACGACGGAATCACTTGTTGGACCGATCGGCCTCTGTCAGGATCGGCACTCAATTCGAACTGGAACAACGGAGAGCGTCATGGGCAACCGCTTCCAGCTGACGGACCGCTTCGCGGACGGCGCACAGTACATCGGCGGGCGGCTGCGCCCCGGAACCTCGGGCGAGGAGCACAGCGTCGTCGATCCGGCCACGGGCGAGAGCGTGTACAGCTACACCCTCGCCTCCATCGCCGACGTCGACGACGCCGTCGCCGCCGCGAAGGAGGCCTTCCCCGCGTGGGCGGGCGCGACCCCGGGCGAGCGCTCCGACGCCCTCCACCGGTTCGCGGGCGTCCTCGCCGAGTGGGCCGAGGACATCGCCCACGTCGAGTCCCTCCAGTGCGGCAAGCCGATCAAGCTGTCCACCGAGTTCGACGTCCCGGGCACGGTCGACAACGCGGCCTTCTTCGCCGGGGCCGCCCGGCACCTCCAGGGCCAGTCGGCCGGCGAGTACAGCGGCGACCACACCTCGTACGTACGGCGCGAGCCCATCGGTGTCGTCGGCTCCATCGCCCCCTGGAACTACCCGCTCCAGATGGCCGCCTGGAAGATCCTCCCGGCGATCGCCGCCGGCAACACGATCGTCCTGAAGCCGGCCGAACTCACCCCGCTCACCTCGCTGATGTTCGCGCAGGCCGCCACGGAGGCCGGCATCCCGGACGGGGTCGTCAACATCGTCAACGGCGCCGGCCGGACCGTCGGCGAGCACCTCGTCGGCCACCCCGACGTCGTCATGACCTCCTTCACCGGCTCCACCCCGGTCGGCAAGCGCGTCGCCGAGATCGCCACCGCCACCGTGAAGCGGCTCCACCTCGAACTCGGCGGCAAGGCCCCGTTCGTCGTCTTCGACGACGCCGACCTGGAGGCCGCCGCCCACGGCGCCGTCGCCGCCTCCCTCATCAACTCCGGCCAGGACTGCACAGCCGCCACCCGCGCGTACGTCCAGCGCCCGCTCTTCGACGCCTTCGTGGCCCGCGTCGCCGAGCTCATGGAGACCGTCCGCCTCGGCGACCCGTTCGACCCCTCCACCGACCTCGGTCCGCTCATCAGCCACGCCCAGCGCGACCGTGTCGCCGCCTTCGTCGACCGCGCCCGCGGCTACGCCACCGTCGTCACCGGCGGCGAGGCCCCGGGCGGGGAGCTGAAGAACGGCGCGTACTACCGTCCGACCCTGATCACCGGCGCCGCGCAGGACAGCGAGGTCGTGCAGTCGGAGATCTTCGGACCGGTCCTGGTGGCCCTGCCCTTCGACAGCGACGACGACGGCATCCGGCTCGCCAACGACACCCCCTACGGCCTGGCCGCCTCCGCCTGGACCCACGACGTGTTCCGCGCCAACCGCTCCACCCGCGAGATCAAGGCGGGGTGCGTCTGGGTCAACGACCACATCCCGATCATCAGCGAGATGCCGCACGGCGGCTACAAGGCGTCCGGGTTCGGCAAGGACATGTCGGCGTATTCCTTCGAGGAGTACACGCAGGTCAAGCATGTGATGTACGAAAACACCGCGGTGGCCACGAAGGACTGGCACCGCACGATCTTCGGAGACCGGTAGTCCTCCCCAACCCCCGAGAGGCACAGCGCATGGAGCAGTACGAGCCCGACAGCCTGTCCGCCGCACAACTCGCGGCGATGCGACGCAGTCTGACGAGCGGCCGGGGCGCCCTCACCCGCCGTTCGATGCTGCGCGCCGGTGGCGTCGGCGCGCTCACGGTCGGCGGCCTCGCGACCCTGAGCGCCTGTGGGATCCCGCCGGCCAAGCGGGAGGGGCAGGGCGGCCCCGCGTCCTCGGACTTCTCGGCCAAGGAGAAGCAACTCGGCTTCTCCAACTGGACCGAGTACATGGACGTCAGCGAGGACGAGAAGTCCCGCCCGACCCTGGAGGCGTTCACCAGGCGCACCGGGATCAAGGTCAAGTACACCGAGGACATCAACGACAACGTCGAGTTCTTCGGCAAGATCAAGCCGCAGCTCGCGGCCGGCCAGGACACCGGCCGCGACCTGATCTGCGTCACCGACTGGCTCGCCGCCCGCATCATCCGGCTCGGCTGGGCGCAGAAGCTCGACCCGACGAACCTCCCCAACGCCTACGCGAACCTCTCCGCGCAGTTTCGCCGCCCCGACTGGGACCCGGGCCGTGCCTACTCGTACCCGTGGACCGGCATCTCCACCGTGATCGCCTACAACTCCAAGGCGACCGGCGGCAAGAAGGTCGACTCGGTCACCCAGCTCCTGGACGACCCGTCCCTCAAGGGCCGGGTCGGCTTCCTCACCGAGATGCGCGACTCGGTCGGCATGACCCTGCTCGACATGGGCAAGGACCCGGGGAAGTTCACCGACGCCGAGTACGACGCGGCGATCGGCCGGCTCCAGAAGGGCGTCGACAAGAAGCAGATCCGGCGCTTCACGGGCAACGACTACACCAGCGACCTCGACAAGGGCGACCTGGCGGCCTGCCTCGCCTGGGCCGGTGACATCATCCAGCTCCAGGCCGACAACCCGGACATCAAGTTCGCGATACCGTCCGCCGGTTACATCACCTCCAGCGACAACCTGCTGGTCCCGGCCCAGGCGCGCCACAAGGCCAACGCCGAGAAGCTCATCGACTACTACTACGAGCTCCCTGTCGCCGCCCAGCTGGCCGCGTACATCAACTACGTCTGCCCGGTCGACGGGGTGAAGGACGAACTCGCCAGGATCGACCCCGAGCTGGCGAGCAACACGCTGATCCTGCCGGACAAGGCCATGGCCGCGAAGTCGCGCGCCTTCCGCTCCCTGACCGGCGAGGAAGAGACGGCGTACGAGGAGAAGTTCGCCAAGCTCATCGGTGCCTGAGTAATCGCCGTCCACCTCTTACGAACCCCTGGGATCGCAACCCATGACTGACAAGAACACCGGCGGCGACGTCCGTCTCACCGGCATCAGCAAGACGTACGGCTCCTTCACCGCCGTCCACCCGCTCGACCTGACCGTCCCGCAGGGCTCGTTCTTCGCCCTCCTCGGCGCCTCCGGCTGCGGCAAGACGACCACGCTGCGGATGATCGCCGGCCTGGAGGACCCCACCACCGGCTCGGTCTTCCTCGGCGACACCGACGTCACCGCCCTCCCGCCGTACAAGCGGCCGGTCAACACCGTCTTCCAGTCCTACGCGCTCTTCCCGCACATGGACATCACCGAGAACATCGCCTTCGGTCTGCGCCGGCGCGGCATCAAGTCGGTGAAGAAGCAGGTCGACGACATGCTGGAGCTGGTCCAGCTCGGCGACAAGGCCCGCCACAAGCCGCACCAGCTCTCCGGCGGCCAGCAGCAGCGCGTCGCCGTGGCCCGCGCGCTCATCAACCACCCGCGGGTGCTGCTCCTCGACGAGCCGCTCGGCGCCCTCGACCTCAAGCTGCGCCGCCAGATGCAGCTGGAGCTCAAGCGGATCCAGACCGAGGTCGGCATCACCTTCGTCCACGTCACCCACGACCAGGAGGAGGCCATGACCATGGCCGACCAGGTCGCGGTGATGAACGGCGGCCGGGTCGAGCAGCTCGGCGCCCCCGCCGACCTGTACGAGAACCCGCGGACCACGTTCGTCGCGAACTTCCTCGGCACCTCGAACCTCATCGAGGCCGAGGTCGCCGAGACCGGCGGCTCCGACCTGGTCGTCACGGCCGGCGGCGGCAAGCTCCGGGTGCCCGCGGACCGCTGTACGGCGACCGTACGCACCGGCGGCAAGGTCCTCGTGGGCGTGCGCCCCGAGAAGATATCCCTGGCCCACGCCGACGACGCCGGGAAGATCGCCGAGGGCCGCAACAAGGTCACCGGACGGATCGTCGACTCCTCCTTCATCGGCGTCTCCACGCAGTACGTGGTGAACAGCCCGGCGGGCGCGGAGCTCCAGGTGTACGAGCAGAACATCGAGCGGGACGCGCGCCTCCTCCCCGGCGCCGAGGTCGTCCTGCACTGGAACCCGGCGCACACGTTCGGGCTCGACGCGGACCAGGACATCGACGCGGGCGTGGAGACGGTGGAGGACGCCGGATGAGCACTTCCACCCTGACGAAGGAGGAAGCGGCGCCGGTCGAGGAACCGGTGACGCGCAAGCCCTCCACCCGCAAGCGGCTCGTCCCCTACTGGCTGCTGCTGCCCGGCATCGTCTGGCTGCTCGTCTTCTTCGCGCTGCCGATGGTCTACCAGGCCTCGACCTCCGTGCAGACCGGCTCCCTGGAGCAGGGCTTCGAGGTCACCTGGCACTTCCGGACCTACTGGGACGCCTTCCAGGAGTACTGGCCGCAGTTCGTCCGCTCCCTGCTGTACGCCGGGACCGCCACGCTCCTGTGCCTGCTCCTCGGCTACCCGCTGGCGTACATGATCGCCTTCAAGGCCGGCCGCTGGCGCAACCTCGTCCTCGTCCTCGTCATCGCGCCCTTCTTCACCAGCTTCCTCATCCGGACGCTGGCGTGGAAGACGATCCTCGCGGACGACAGCGTCGTGGTCGACGCGCTGAACGCCCTGCACGTCCTGGACGTGACCAGCTGGCTCGGGTGGACCGAGGGCGACCGCGTCCTCGCCACCCCGATGGCGGTCGTCTGCGGTCTGACGTACAACTTCCTGCCGTTCATGATCCTGCCGCTCTACACCTCGCTGGAGCGGATCGACGGCCGGCTGCACGAGGCGGCGAAGGACCTGTACGCCTCCCCGGCCACCACCTTCCGCAAGGTGACGTTCCCGCTCTCGATGCCGGGCGTGGTCTCGGGCACGCTGCTCACCTTCATCCCGGCGAGCGGCGACTACGTCAACGCGGAGCTGCTCGGCTCGACCGACACCAAGATGGTCGGCAACGTCATCCAGTCGCAGTTCCTGCGCGTGCTCGACTACCCGACGGCCGCCGCGCTGTCCTTCATCCTCATGGCGATCGTGCTCCTCATGGTCACCGTCTACATCCGCCGAGCGGGAACGGAGGACCTGGTCTGATGCGTTGGATCCGCCGGAACCTCGTCGTCGTCGCGGGCCTGCTGACGCTCGCGTACATGATCCTGCCGAACATCGTCGTCATGGTGTTCTCGTTCAACAAGCCGAACGGGCGGTTCAACTACGCCTGGCAGCGCTTCTCCCTGGACGCCTGGAAGGACCCCTGCGGCGTCGCCGACATGTGCGAGTCGCTCTCGCTCTCGCTCCAGCTCGCCACCTGGGCCACCCTGGGCGCCGTCGCCCTCGGCACGATGATCGCCTTCGCGCTCGTCCGCTACCGCTTCCGGGCGCGCGGCGCGATCAACTCGCTCATCTTCCTGCCGATGGCGATGCCCGAGGTCGTCATGGCCGCCTCGCTGCTCACGCTCTTCCTCAACATGGGGATCGAGCTGGGCTTCTGGACGGTCCTGATCGCCCACATCATGTTCTGTCTGTCGTTCGTGGTGACGGCGGTGAAGGCGCGCGTCATGTCCATGGACCCGCGTCTGGAGGAGGCCGCACGCGACCTCTACGCCGGACCGGTGCAGACCTTCGTACGGGTCACGCTGCCGATCGCCGCCCCCGGAATCGCCGCCGGAGCGCTGCTCGCCTTCGCGCTCTCGTTCGACGACTTCATCATCACCAACTTCAACGCCGGCTCGACCGTCACCTTCCCCATGTTCGTCTGGGGCTCGGCGCAGCGCGGCACGCCCGTCCAGATCAACGTCATCGGCACGGCCATGTTCATCATTGCCGTACTGGTGGTGGTAGCCGGACAGATCATCACCAACCGGCGCAAGAAATCAGCGACAAGCTGAGTACATCCTGAGCAACACCTGAAGGAGTTGGAACCCATGGCCCCAGTCGCCATGCGTCTCGCTGCACAATCTCTCTCCGACGCCCAGCCCGTCCCCTTCTGGCTGGAAGATCCCGGCAAGCCCGGAGCCCTGCCCGCCCTCACCCGGACCGAGAAGTGCGATCTCCTCGTCGTCGGCGGCGGCTACAGCGGACTGTGGACCGCGCTCCTCGCCAAGGAGCGCGACCCCTCCAGGGACGTCGTACTGATCGAAGGCCGCGAGGTGGGCTGGGCCGCCTCGGGCCGCAACGGAGGCTTCTGTGCCGCCTCCCTCACGCACGGCTTCGGCAACGGACTCGCCCGCTGGCCGGGCGAGCTGCCGAAGCTGGAGGAGCTCGGCGAGCGCAACCTCGACTCCATCGAGGCGGCCGTCGCCCGCTACTCCCTCGACTGCGACTTCGAGCGGACCGGCGAGATCGACGTCGCCACCGAGCCGCACCAGGTCGAGGAACTGCACGAGGTGTACGCGGAGATCGAGCGGCTCGGTCTCGCCGACGGGCTCGAACTCCTCGACGGCGACGCGGTCCGCGCGGAGGTCGACTCCCCGACCTTCCTCGGCGGCCTGTGGGACCGCCGCGGGGTCGCCATGCTCAACCCCGCCAAGCTGGCCTGGGGCCTCAAGCGCGCCTGCCAGGACCTGGGCGTACGGATCTACGAGAACACCCCCGGCCTCGATCTCGTCTCCGTCGGCGCGGGCATGGGCGTACGCACCCCGTACGGCAGGGTCCTCGCCCGCCGGGTCGCCCTCGGCACCAACGTCTTCCCCTCGCTGGTCAAGCGGGTCCGGGCCTACACCGTCCCGGTCTACGACTACGCGCTGATGACCGAGCCGCTCTCGCCCGAGCAGCTCGCCGCCGTCGGCTGGAAGAACCGCCAGGGGCTGGGCGACAGCGCCAACCAGTTCCACTACTTCCGGATCACGGCCGACAACCGGATCCTGTGGGGCGGCTACGACGCGATCTACCGCTTCGGCGGCAAGGTCAGCGCCGAGATGGACCACCGTCCGGAGACGTATCTGAAGCTCGCCGAGCACTTCTTCCGCTGCTTCCCGCAGCTGGAGGGGCTCCGCTTCAGCCACGCCTGGGGCGGCGCCATCGACACCTGCTCGCGCTTCTCCGCCTTCTTCGGTACGGCGTACCAGGGCAAGGTCGCGTACGCGGCGGGCTTCACCGGCCTCGGTGTCGGCGCCACCCGCTTCGGCGGCGACGTGATGCTCGACCTGCTGGCGGGGGAGCGCACCGAGCGGACGGAGCTGGAGATGGTGCGCTCCAAGCCGCTGCCCTTCCCGCCCGAGCCGATCGCCTGGGCCGGCATCGGCATCACCAAGTGGTCGCTGGCGCGCGCCGACGAGCACGGCGGCCGCCGCAACCTGTGGCTGAAGGCCATGGACCGGCTGGGCCTGGGCTTCGACAGCTAGGGCGTGTTTCGAAAGTAGCGTCGTCCGCCCGAAGGGCGGGGCCCGGGCCGGCGGCGCGTCCGGCGGCGGGGTCACGGAGCCTTCCGTGGCCCCGCCGCGCCGTTCCCGCCGGCCTGCGCCAGTTCGCCCTCGCCCTCCGTGTCGACGTGCGGCAGGATCCTGTCCAGCCAGCGCGGGGTCCACCAGGCCCACTTCCCGAGCAGGGTCATCACCGCGGGCACCAGCAGCAGCCGCGCGACCGTCGCGTCGATGAGGACGCTCGCGGCCAGGCCGAGCCCCATCATCTTCACCACGATGCTGTCGTTGAGGATGAAGGCCGCGAAGACGCTCACCATGATGAGCGCCGCGCAGGTGATGACACGGGCCGTGATCTCCAGGGCGTGCGCCACGCTCGCCTTCGCGTCGCCGGTGCGCAGCCACGCCTCGTGGACCCGGGACAGCAGGAAGATCTCGTAGTCCATGGACAGGCCGAAGACGATGGCGAACATCATCATCGGCACGTAGCTCTCGATGGGCACGTCGCCGGAGACACCGAGCGACGGGCCGCCCCAGCCCCACTGGAAGACGGCGACGACGACGCCGTACGAGGCGGCGATGGAGAGCAGGTTGAGCACCGCCGCCTTGAGGGCGACGAGCGGGCCGCGGAAGACGACCAGGATGACGAGGAACGCCAGCGCGACGACCACGGCGATGATCAGCAGCAGCCGGCTGGAGACGATGTCGAGGAAGTCCACCTGGGCGGCGGTGGTTCCGGTGACGTACGTACTGGCTGTGGTGCCGCTGACCGCCTGCGGCAGGACGTCGTCGGACAGGTGGTTGGTCAGGGTGGTCGTCCTCTCGTCCTGCGGGGCGGCGACCGAGTAGGCCGTGGCGAGCAGGACGTCGCCGTCCGAGGTCGGCGTGAGCGGGGTGATCAGGAGGGCGTCGGGGACGCCTGTGAGGGCCTTCTGGGCCTGGCTCGCCAGGGCGGAGCGGTCGGACGCCGGGACCGAGGTCTGGTCGACGACCAGCGTCAGCGGCCCGTTGGAACCGGGCCCGAAGGCCGAGGACATCAGGTCGAACGCGCGCCGGTCGGTGAAGGACTTCGGGTCCGCGCCGTCGCCGATGTGCCCGAGCTGGATGGAGAACAGGGGGATCGCGAGCACGACCAGGACGACGACGCCCGAGGTCAGGAACCACCAGGGGCGGCGCTCCACCCGCAGGGCGTAGCGGTGCCAGGTGCCGTGCGCCTCGCCGGTCGCCTCGTCGGTCTCGGCGACCGGGGTGCGCAGATGCAGCCGGTCGATGTGGCGGCCGACGAGCCCCAGCATCGCCGGGACGAGCGTGAGGGCTCCGGCGACGGCCGTGACCACGGTGGAGGTCGCGGCCAGGCCGAGCAGTCCGATGAAGCTCAGTCCGGAGACCCACAGCCCGCCGAGGGCGATGATGACGGTGCAGCCCGAGACGAGGACGGCCCGTCCGCTGGTCGCGGTGGCGATCCCGGCCGCCGTGACCGGGTCCTGGCCGTTCATCAGCAGCTGCCGGTGCCGGGTGATCAGGAAGAGCGCGTAGTCGATGCCGACGCCGATGCCGATCATCGTGGCAAGGGTGGGGGAGACGGTCGCGAACGTCCACACCGCGGCGAGGAGGCCGAGGATCGAGAGGCCGCAGAGGGCTGCCACCAGGGCGGTGACCAGAGGCAGGACGGCGGCGATCAGGCTGCCGAAGCCGATGATCAGCACGACGATCGCGACGCCGAACCCGATCGCCTCGCTCGTCCGGTCGTTCGCCTCGGGCCGGGCCAGTTCGCCCAGGGAACCGCCGTACTCGACCTGGACCCCGGCGGAGCGCAGGGGTGCCACGGCGCTGTCGACTCCGGTCAGGTAGGCGTCGCCGAGGGTGCTGGGCTGGACGCCGAAGCGGACGGTGATGTACCCGGTCTTCCCGTCGCTGGACAGCGGGCCGACGTTGGGGGTGCCCGGTGGAGGGGAGGGCGGCTGCGTGCCGGGCGCGGGCAGCGGGCTCGTGGCGTTCAGGACGTGCGGAAGCTTCTCCAGCGCGTCCACGGCGGACGAGATCTGGTCGCCGACGTCGGTGAGCGGCTTCGCGCCGTCGTACAGCACCACCTGGGCGCTGTAGCCGCCGGCGGCGGGCTCGTGCGCACGCAGTACGTCGAGCCCCTCCTGGGACTGGGTGCCGGGCAGCGAGTAGTTGTCGGAGTACTCGCCGCCGTACGCGTGGTTCAGCGCCACCAGGGCGCCCAGGGCCACGACCCAGGCGACCAGCACGACGACGAAGTGGCGGGCCGACCACTCGCCCATCCGCCGCAGCAGCCCCTTCTTGCCCGGCGACGTGGGGTTCGGCATGGGAGCTCCCGGGGCGAGTGCGGCGCGCGTACGAAGGGTCATACGAACACGCGGCGGCGGGCGGGCAAGGGAGGCCGCCGACCCGGTCGGCCGCCGTCCACCCGATCGGGCGCGCCGGACGGGTGTCACTGCGCCGGGTGCACGCCCCTGACGCACCCCACTTGCTCGCGATGTGACCCAGTTCACTGCCGACTCGTGGGCCGAACCCGCGTAATGATCGTCACCCACTCGGCTCTCTGCCTGTGGACAACGTGTCCGCACACGGAAGGGAGGCCGTTGGTCATGACGGGTTCGGGGGCGGCCAGGACCGCGGTGGAGTGGCTGACGTCGGTGGCACCGGATCCCGACGCCTGCCGGTGGGAGTGGGAGCGCAATCCGCTCGGCGTCGCGCTGCTGCCCGCCGGGAAGCGGTGGGACGTGCTGATCCTCCCGGGGGAGCTCGGGTATCCGACGCTCGATGTACTGAGCCGGCTGGTGGACCGGCCGGGTCCGGTCCTCGCCGACTTCGGGGAGGCGCGCATGGGCTTCTTCGTGCCGCCGGGCACCGCCTCGCGCTGGCTCGGCACGGGGGTGCGCAGCGCGGGGCGCGGCACCTGGATCGTCGTCCCCTACCCGGGCCGGGCGGCCGGGGTAGTGCGCTGGCTGGTGACCCCCGACGGCAGCGGCACCCTCAACGACGCCTCGCTGCTCGAACTGGCGATGCACGAGGCGGCGGGGCAGCTGGCGCGCGGCGAAGGGGAGCAGAGGTCTTGACCACTTGATTGGTCTGGACCATGCTGTGGCGCGCTCCACCTCGATTCCCCCACCCCCGGAGGCAGTTGTGGACCGCACCAGACCTCTCACGCTTCTGCTGGCGGGCGTGCTCGCCACCGGCGGACTCGTCTCCCTCACACCCACGGCCCAGGCCGCCGACTCCGAACTGGCGCGCAACGGCGGCTTCGAATCCGGCCTCGACGGCTGGAGTTGTACGGCGGGCAGCGGAGCCGTCGTCTCCTCACCCGTGCACGGCGGTACGAAGGCGCTGCGGGCGACCCCGGTCGGCAACGACCAGGCCAGGTGCTCCCAGACCGTCACCGTGAAGCCGAACTCGGCCTACACGCTCAGCGGTTGGGTGCGCGGCAGCTACGTCTACCTCGGCGCGTCCGGCACCGGCACCAGTGACGTCTCGACCTGGACCCAGTCCGCCCCCGACTGGCAGAAGCTCACCACCGGCTTCACGACCGGCGCCTCGACGACCTCCGTGACCCTCTACACCCACGGCTGGTACGGCACCGGCGCCTACCTGGCCGACGACCTCTCCCTCGTCGGCCCGGGCGGTGACCCCGTTCAGATACCGGCCGTCCCCACCGGTCTCACCGCGGGCTCCCCGACCTCCACGTCCATACCGCTGACCTGGCCCGCGGTCTCCGGAGCCACCTCCTACAAGGTCTACCGCGGCGGAACCCTGTCGGGGACGGTCACCGGCACCTCGTACACCGCGACCGGCCTCGCGCCCTCCACCTCGTACACGTTCCAGGTCGCGGCCGTGAACAGCGCGGGCGAGTCGGCGAAGTCCACGGCGGTCACGGCGACCACGACGTCCGGCGGCGGCGGAAACCCGGGCGGGGACCTCCCCGCCCACGCCCTCGTCGGCTACCTCCACGCCAGCTTCGCCAACGGCTCCGGCTACACCCGGATGGCCGACGTCCCCGACTCCTGGGACGTCGTCAACCTCGCCTTCGGCGAGCCGACCTCGGTGACCTCCGGCGACATCCGCTTCTCCCTCTGCCCGGCCACCGAGTGCCCGAACGTGGAGTCCGTCGCCGAGTTCAAGGCGGCGATCAAGGCCAAGCAGGCCGCCGGCAAGAAGGTCCTGATCTCCATCGGCGGCCAGAACGGCCAGGTCCAGCTCTCCACCACGGCCGCACGCGACACCTTCGTCTCCTCCGTCTCGAAGATCATCGACGAGTACGGCCTCGACGGCCTCGACATCGACTTCGAGGGCCACTCCCTGTCGCTCCAGACCGGCGACACCGACTTCCGCAACCCCACCAGCCCCGTCATCGTCAACCTGATCTCGGCGGTCAAGTCCCTGAAGGCCAGGTACGGTTCCGACTTCGTCCTGACGATGGCCCCGGAGACCTTCTTCGTCCAGCTCGGCTACCAGTTCTACGGCTCCGGTCAGTGGGGCGGCCAGGACCCGCGCGCCGGTGCCTACCTCCCGGTCATCCACGCCCTGCGCGACGACCTCACCCTGCTCCACGTCCAGGACTACAACTCCGGCCCGATCATGGGGCTCGACAACCAGTACCACTCCATGGGCGGCGCGGACTTCCACATCGCCATGACCGACATGCTCCTCACCGGCTTCCCGGTCGCGGGCAGCACCGACCGCGTCTTCCCGGCGCTCCGCCCGGAGCAGGTCGCCATCGGCCTCCCCGCCTCCACCCAGGCGGGCAACGGCCACACGACGCCGTCCGAGGTGAACAAGGCCCTGGACTGCCTGACGAGGAAGGCGAACTGCGGCTCGTACCAGACCCACGGCACCTGGCCCACGCTGCGCGGCCTGATGACGTGGTCGATCAACTGGGACCGCTTCAACGCCTGGGAGTTCAGCCGGAACTTCGACGCGTACACCTGGAGCTGATGCCCCGCCCCACGCCGGACGGCCGGTCCGGAGCCGCCATGCGCTCCGGCCCGGCCGTCCGTGGGACGGACGATCAGCCCGCCGCAGCCGTACGGGGCGCCAGACCCGCGCGGTGCAGGGCCCGGGTCATGGCAGGGAGGTCCGGGGCCGACCCGTCGGCGGGGGCGACGAGGGACTCCAGCAGCTCCTGCGTCAGACGCCGGTCCTCGGCGTGCTCCAGCAGGGCCGCGGCGGAGCTCCCGCCGTCGCGGCGGACATGCTCGTCCAGCAGGCGCAGGGCCTCGGCGCGGACCACGAAGCGGCTCATCCCGCAGTCGAGCCCGTCGTCACCCAGGTCGTCGGGGTACGGGGCGCGGGCCCAGGCGCCGTTCTCATACCAGTACACGCAGCCCAGTTCGTCGCCTTCGAGGCGGTCGCGCAGCTCCTCGTGGGGCAGCCAGTCCGGGGCCCCCGCCAGCATGTCGACCGGCGGCCGGTGCCACTTGACGCCGCTCGACTCGTCCTCGCCGAAGAGCACGTACCGGCCGTCGGCAACGCGCGAGAACGTCCACCAGGTGCAGCCGCAGTCGTCGAGGTGGAGCCCCTCCTCGTCGATCCAGGTGCCGGTGCGGTAGCGCGCGCTCTCCGCCGCGGTGGTCGCCTCCACCACGGCGACCAGGGCCCAGCGCGCCCACAGCACCTCAGGGGCCGGCAGGTCCCCCGGCAGTCCCGGCCTTTGCATCGTCATCTCTGCTCTCCGGATCGTCGGTCACGGACGTCCGGCGACCGTACCGTTCGGCGAGGACGGGCCAGCGGAGCAGGGGGACACAGAGGGCCACCGAGGCCAGGACGTCCAGGGGCCAGTGGAAGCCGCGCAGGATCAGGCCCGCTGCCGTCGCCGCCGTCAGGACGGCGGCCAGGGGGATCAGTCGACGGGAGACCAGGAAGGCCGCCCCGAAGTACGCCACCATCGCCGTCGCCGTGTGTCCCGAGGGGTAGTAGCCCGCCGCCCACGGCTCCAGCGGGCCCGGGCGGGCCGTCCACTCCTTCAGAGGGACGACCAGCAGCGGTACGAGAGCCATGGCGAGGCCCGCGGCGAGGGCCTGGGAACGCCGGCCGCGCCACACCGCGTACGCCATCGCGCAGCCGAGGACCGGGAGGGCGACCGGCATGTTGCCGAGGTCGGCGCCGAGTTCGGAGAGCCCGCGGGGGACGCTGTCGACGAGGGAGCGCGAGAGGCGCTCGTCGAGGCGGGCGAGCGGGCCCGCCACGACGACCTGCCAGGTGATGACAGCGAACAGCACGACCGCCGAGAAGACAGCCGGACGCCCCGGAACAGGGGGGGTGGTTCCGGGGCGTCCGAGGTGACCGGGCTGCCGCGCGCCCCGGGGGGTGTGGGGCGGGCGGCCATCCGATCGGTGAGGAGTTCCGGAGCGCGAGGCTCCAGTGGTGTGCGCCAGGGCGCGGGCAGGGCGAGGCTGGGGAGGCTCCGCCCTGTTGTCGCTCGCGGTGCTCTGCGAGCGGGGTGTTTCTCTCATCTGCAGAAACCGTACGGCAGAGAGAAGGGGACCGACAGCCGGATTCCCATCCCGCCATCGGCCCCCCACACTCTCTTCACACGCCGCGTCCCAGGGGTCAGATCTGCCCGAACGCGTTCTCGATGATGTCGAGTCCTTCGTTCAGGAGATCGTCACCGATGACCAGCGGCGGGAGGAAGCGGAGCACGTTTCCGTAGGTGCCACAGGTCAGGACCAGCAGGCCCTCGGCGTGGCAGGCCTTCGCGAGCGCGCCCGCGGCCTCCGGGTTCGGCTCCTTGGTCGCGCGGTCCTTGACCAGCTCGATGGCGATCATGGCGCCGCGGCCGCGGATGTCGCCGATGGCGTCGTGCTTCTCGGCCATCGCCGACAGGCGGGTCTTCATGACGGACTCGATGTGCTTCGCCCTGGCGTTGAGGTCGAGCTCCTTCATGGTCTCGATGGAGCCGAGCGCGCCGGCGCAGGCCACCGGGTTGCCGCCGTAGGTGCCGCCCAGGCCGCCGCCGTGCACGGAGTCCATGATCTCGGCGCGGCCGGTGACGGCGGCGAGCGGCAGGCCGCCCGCGATGCCCTTGGCGGTCGTGATCAGGTCGGGGACGATGCCCTCGTCCTCGCAGGCGAACCACTGGCCGGTGCGGCAGAAGCCGGACTGGATCTCGTCGGCGACGAAGACGATGCCGTTGTCGTTGGCGAACTTCACGAGCGCCGGCAGGAAGCCCTTGGCCGGCTCGATGAAGCCGCCCTCGCCGAGGACCGGCTCGATGATGATCGCGGCGACGTTCTCGGCGCCGATCTGCTTGGAGATCTGGTCGATCGCCTGGGCGGCGGCCTCGGGGCCGCAGTTCTCGGCACCGGTGGGCCAGCGGTAGCCGTAGGCGACCGGCACGCGGTAGACCTCGGGCGCGAACGGGCCGAAGCCCTGCTTGTACGGCATGTTCTTCGCCGTCAGCGCCATCGTGAGGTTGGTGCGGCCGTGGTAGCCGTGGTCGAAGACGACGACGGCCTGGCGCTTGGTGTACGAACGGGCGATCTTGACCGCGTTCTCGACCGCCTCGGCGCCCGAGTTGAAGAGCGCGGACTTCTTGGCGTGGTCGCCCGGGGTCAGCTCGGACAGCGCCTCGCAGACCTCGACGTAGCCCTCGTACGGCGTGACCATGAAACAGGTGTGCGTGAAGTCGGCCAGCTGCGCGGCGGCGCGGCGGACGACGGCCTCGGCGGAGGCGCCGACGGAGGTCACGGCGATGCCGGAGCCGAAGTCGATCAGGCGGTTGCCGTCGACGTCCTCGATGATGCCGCCGCCGGCCTTCGCGGTGAAGACGGGCAGCACGGAGCCCACGCCGCCGGCCACGGCGTCGAGGCGGCGGGCCTGCAGCTCCTGCGACTTCGGACCGGGGATGGCGGTGACGACGCGCCGCTCCTGCGGGACAGCGTTCATGCGAGGCTCCTGGGGTGTTCTGGACGCTCTTGTGGGTTTCTTCCGCAGGCTAGGCGCGGGGGAGGGGCGCGGGCATGCGCCGATCGGGAGTGTTGGGGGGTATCTCGTTGTCCGGTGTGGACATGGCGGTGGGGAAACCGCTCCGTGCCGGGCCGTGCCCACTAGATTGACGGTGGCACAGATGCGGCGACCTGGCTGGTCAGGGGGCAGGGGTTCATGGAGACCGAAGGCACGTACGAGTCACGCGACACCCGAGGCGGCGCGGTCCCCCGCCCAGCGGGGCCGCCCATGCCGGCGGGGGGACCGGACAGGGGACCTGAGACGCAGCCGGGCGTGCCGGCCGTGCCGCACATCGAGCAGGCCGCGCCCCAGGGCCGTCCGCCCGCCGCCCCCTCCGTACCGCCGCCCCCGTCCCACGCGCCCACCCGCATCGGGGTCGCCGAATGGCTCCGCATCCCCAGGCCCGCCGCCGCGCCGGGCGTCTGGCGGCTCGGCCACCGCGAGCGGCCCGAGCAGGAGCCGGACCTCGTGCCCGGCCGCCAGCTGATCACCGGAGCCTTCGTCGCGTACCTCTGCGGCTGGCTCCTCTGGTCGCTGCTCTGGAACGGCTATCTGGAGGGGTGGTGGATCTTCGTCGACGACTGGTGGCTGCTGCCGATGCTGTGGCTCGTCCCCGCCGAGTGGCGGACCCCCGCGAGCCCCGACTTCGAGATGTACGTCGGAGCGACGTACCTCTGGTACGCCGTCCTCCTGAGCCTCTTCGCCGTCGGTTTCGGCCGCGTCGGCAACTGGCGGGACGTCTGGCATCGCTACGGCGTGCCCGTCTGGCCCCTCTTCGTGCTCCTGCCGGGCGTCTGGCGCGAGATGCCCCGCACGGTCACCTGGCTCACCTGGGTCTCCAACCTCTACTACGTCCTCCTGATCGCCGCCCTCGTGGCGGCCGTCGGGCGGGCCGGCGCCTGGCCCCCCGTACGGCGGCGCCTGGGAACCGGCGGCCCCACCGCCGCCGCGCCGCCGCCCCCGGCCGACCCGGCCGCCGACCCCGCCGCGTGGCCCGAGCTGCGGGACGCCGGGCTGCCCGAGGCCGCCGCCCAGCTCGCCGAGGCCACCCGGCAAGGCGTGCTCGGGGATGTCGACTACGCCCGGATCCGCCGTGCCTGGCAGGGCGTACGGACCCGGCCCGAGCGGCTCGCCGCCTTCACCGACGCCGTGCGCACCCGTGGCGCCGCCGCCTGTGGCCACCCCTCCGGCCTGCGCGACCTGCCCGTCCGCGTCGCCACCCACGACCTCGCCACCGACCAGGTCCTCATCGGCACCGCAGCCGACCACCCGCGCAACCCCTACGCCCGCCGCACCACCGGCGTCGCCCTGGAGCCCGGTGTGCTCGGGACATCCCTGCTCGCCGTCGGGCCCGCCGGGGCCGGGAAGACCGTGCGGCTCGTGCGGCCCGTCGTCGAGGCGCTCTGTCTGCAGGCGCTCGCCAATCGCGCCGCCGTCGTCGCCGTCACCTCCCACGGCGCCGCCCTCGGCCCCGACGAGGGCTTCGACGTCGTCGTCTCCGTCGGGCGGGCCGAGTCCACCCACGACCTCGACCTGTACGGCGGCGCCGACGACCCCGACGAAGCCGCCCGCATCCTCGCCGAGGCCCTCGTCGGGGACCTCGTCGCCGACAGCCGCCGGGCCGCCACCGCGCTCGCCCAGCTGATCGGTCCGTTCCTCGCCGCGTACGGCCGCTTCCCGGGCGTGCCCGAGCTGCGCGAGCTGCTCGGCGGGGCGCCCGAGGCGCTCGCCGCGCTGCGCGAGGCCGTCGCGGGCGACGCCGCCCAGCTGCGCGAGCTCGACGCCCGGCAGCGCCAGGCCGAGCGCGGCGACGAGGTCGGCGTCCTCCTCGCCGAGCGCATCGCCTTCCTCGACAGGCCCGCCTTCGCCCGCTTCTTCCGCACCGGGGGATCCGACGGCACGAAGCCGCAGTTCTCCCTCCGCGCCGTCGAGCACCCGCTCCGCGTCCGCGTCGACCTGCCCGAACGCGGCCACGCCGAAGCCTCCCGGATCGTCTCCCGGCTGCTGCTCGCCCAGTTCGCCGAGGCCGCCCTCGCCCGTCGCGACCGCTCCCTCTTCGCCTGCCTGGTCCTCGACGACGCCACGTACACCGTCACCGGCGAATCCGTACGGGCCGTCCAGCGTCTGCGCTCCGCCAACGCGGGCGTCGTCCTCGCCCTGCGCAGCCTGGAGGACGTGCCCGACGCGCTGCGCGGTCCGCTGCTCGGGGCGGTCGGGTGCCGGATGGCGTTCGCCGGGATCGCGCCATGGGACGGCGGACGGTTCGCCGAGACCTGGGGCACCGAATGGGTGCAGACCCGGGACGTCACCAACCGGCAGATCATCTCCGACGAGCCCCTCACCAAGGCCCTGCACTTCATGCGCCGCCTCGTGACCGGCAAGGCGACGACGGCTGAGGCCGTGACCGTACGGGAGGTGGAGCGCGAGCGCTGGTCGGCCTCCGACCTCGCCCACGCCGTCCCCGCCGGACACGCCGTGCTGTCCCTGACCCATGTGCGGGGCGAGCACACACCGCCCCTGCTGGTGGATCTGCGGAGCTGAGGCGGGGCCAGGGCCGGAGCCGGGCCGAGCTCGGGCGGGCTGGGGCCGGGACGGAGCCGGAGCCGGAGCCGGGGTCGAGCCGAGGGCCGCGCCGGGGCCGTGCCTTGGCCGGGCTCGGGCCGATCTGGGGCGGCCCCGCCGGGACGGGGCCGGGGCCGGGCCGGCCGCCGCGCCCCGTGCGACCCGCTCCGGCCACGCCGCGGCCGAGCCGGAGCGGGCACCGGCACGCCCTGGCACAATCGAGGGCGCCGCTCGGCTGAGCGGCGCCCCCTCCCCAAAGGTCCGACGGTCTCCAATGCCGCCCACCCTCGCCTCACTCGTCCAGCACTCGGCGCTCAAGCTCACCGTCCGCGCGGGTGAGGACCGCCTCGACACCCCCGTCCGCTGGGCCCACGTCAGCGAGCTCGCCGACCCCGTCCCCTACATGGAGGGTGGCGAGCTGCTGCTCACCACCGCGCTCACCCTGGACGCCGAGGACCCCGAGGCGATGCGCCGCTACGTGCGGCGGCTGCTCGGCGCGGGCGTGGTCGGTCTCGGCTTCGCCGTCGGCGTCAACTACGAGAGCATCCCGCCGGCCCTCCTCGAAGCCGCGGGGGCCGAGGGGCTGCCGCTCCTCGAAGTACCCCGGCGCACACCGTTCCTGGCCATCAGCAAGGCGGTGTCCGCGGCCATCTCGGCCGACCAGTACCGCGCGGTCACGGCCGGCTTCGAGGCCCAGCGGGAGATGACCCGGGCCGCCCTCGCCGAGGGGCCGGACGCGGTGGTGGCGCGGCTCGCCGCCCATGTGGACGGCTGGGCGGCGCTGTACGACACCTCCGGCAGCGTCCTCGCCGCCTCCCCCGAGTGGGCGGCGCGCCGGGCCGCCCGGCTGACACCCGACGTCGAACGGCTCCGGGAGCGGCCCGCGCCCGCGAGTGCGGTCGTCGGCGGTACGGAGGACCGGGTCGAGCTCCAGTCCCTGGGCACCGGCCGGCGGGTCAGGGGAGCCCTCGCCGTCGGCACGGGCGCGCCGCTCGGGACGGCGGAGCGGTACGCCGTGCACTCCGCGATCGCCCTGCTCACGCTGACCACCGAGCGCTCGCGCTCGCTCCAGGCGGCCGAGGACCGGCTCGGCGCGGCGGTGCTGCGGATGATGCTGTCCGGCCAGCCCGACCACGCCCGGGCGGTGGCGGGTGACCTGTACGGCGGGCTCCTCGACGCGCCGTTCCGGCTGCTGATCGCCGAGACGGTGGCGGGGGAGCGGGAGGGCGAGCAGCCGCTGCCGGCGCTGGCCGAGGAGCTGGACTCGGCCGCCGCCCGCGCGGGCGAGACGGTCCTGACCGTCCCCGAGGGCGAGGAACGGCTCCTGGTCCTGGCGGGGGACGGCGGCGCGGTCGTCACGGCCTGCGAGGCGTACACCGAACGGGACGCGGAGGAGGCCGGTGTCGTCGTGGGGCTCTCCGCCCCGGCGGGGCCGATCGCGGCGGCGGCCGCGTACAAGCAGGCCGAGCAGGCCCTGTCGGTGGCGCGGCGGCGCGGCCGGGCGCTGGTCGAGCACGAGGACCTGGCGGCCGGCTCCGTACTGCCGCTGCTGGCCGACGACGCGGTCCGCGCCTTCGCCGACGGCATGCTCCGGGCGCTGTACGAGCACGACGCCACGGGCCGGGGCGACCTGGTCGCCTCGCTGCGGGCCTGGCTCTCCCGGCACGGCCAGTGGGACGCGGCGGCGGCGGACCTGGGGGTCCACCGCCACACCCTGCGGTACCGGATGCGGCGCGTGGAGGAGATCCTGGGCCGCTCCCTGGACGACCCGGACGTCCGTATGGAGCTGTGGCTGGCCCTCAAGGCGACGGGCGCAGACACGAACGAGCGGTAGCCCTCGCCGACCCGTCCCGCACGCCCCTCGCGCCCGACCCGTCCGGCACGCCCCCCGGGGCGCCCGCGCGCCCCCGGGCGCCCGCCCGTCCCGCGCGCCCCCCGCGCCCGGCCGTCTCGCACGATCCCTGGCCCTCACCCCATCCAGCCCGATCCGTCGCCCCAAGGCGTCATTTCTGCCCGATCGCGGGCAGAATCATTGATCATCCGGCCCCGCACTCCTTACTCTCCTGGGCATGACAAGCCCTGCGGCCGATCCCGCCTCCGAGCAACGCACCTCCCGTCCCGGCGTCCCCGGGCGGGCGTCCCGCCGTATCTCCGGCGCCGTCTGGCTCGCGCTCGGGATCGTGTACGTCGTCTGGGGGTCCACCTACCTCGGGATCCGGATCGTCGTCGAGACGATGCCGCCGTTCCTCTCCGCGGGTATGCGGTACGTCGTCGCCGGACTGCTGCTCGCCGCGGTCATCGCCTGGCGCCAGGGCCCCGCCGCGCTGAAGGTGTCCCCGCGCCGGCTCGGCTCCGCCGTCGTGGTCGGCCTGCTGCTCCTCGTCGGCGGGAACGCGCTCGTCGTCCTGGCCGAGACCGCCATCCCCTCCGGCCTCGCCGCGCTGCTCGTCGCGAGCGTGCCCGCCTGGGTCGTCCTCCTGCGCGCCTGCGCCGGAGAGCGCCCCGGCCGCGGCGCCTTCGCGGGAGTGGCCCTCGGTCTCGTCGGGCTCGGCGTCCTCACCCTCCCCGGCCTCAGCGGCGAGGTCAGGATCGGCGGCGTCGTCCTCGTCGTCGTCGCCGCGCTCCTGTGGTCGATCGGCTCGTTCTCCTCCGGCCGGCTCCCGATGCCCGCCAACCCCTTCACCGCCAGTGCGTACGAGATGCTCGCCGGCGGCCTCGGGGGCCTCGGCGTCGCGCTGGTCCGCGGCGAGCACCAGGGCTTCACGTTCGCCGAGGTGTCCACCCGCTCGTGGATCGCCCTCGTCTACCTCGTCGTCTTCGGCTCGCTGATCGCCTTCACCGCGTACGCCTGGCTCCTCCAGACGGCCCCGCTCTCGCTCGTCGCCACCTACGCGTACGTCAACCCGGTCGTCGCGGTCCTGCTCGGCGCGCTCGTCCTCGGCGAGGCCCTGACCTGGCCCATCGCGGTCGGCGGCGCGATCGTCGTCGGCGGGGTGTGGCTCATCGTCTCCACCGAGCGCAGAGGCTGACCGGGTCTCGTTCCGCCAAAGCGGACAGCGTCCCACCCCCACCACTCCACACCGGACAAACGACCGAGGGTCTTCTCGGCCCTACCGTGTCAGGAGAGCGATCGCTCGCACCCCGATACGGAAAGGGCCGGGACGCAATGACGACCACCCACGCCTTCTGGCTCGCCGGCCGCGAGGCCACCGGCGAGGCCACCTTCGACGTCACGAACTCCTTCGACGGACGTCTCGTCGGCAAGGTGAGCGTTCCCACCGAGGCCCAGGTCGAGGAGGCCGTCGCCGCCGCGCACGCCGTCGTCGACGAGTTCGCCGCGACCCCGGCGCACGTCCGCGCCGCCGCCCTCGACCACGTATCGAAGCGTCTCGCCGAGCGCACCGAGGAGATCGCCCAGGTGATCTCCGCCGAGAACGGCAAGCCCGTCAAGTGGGCCCGCGGCGAGGTCGGCCGCGCCGTCTCCGTGTTCCGCTTCGCCGCCGAGGAAGCCCGCCGCTTCAACGGCGGCGAGGCCCAGCGTCTCGACACCGAGGCCGGGGGCGTCGGCCGCCTGGCGATCACCCGCCGGATCCCCAAGGGCGTCGTCCTCGGCATCGCGCCGTTCAACTTCCCGCTGAACCTCAGCGCCCACAAGGTCGCCCCGGCCATCGCCGTCGGCGCCCCGATCATCCTCAAGCCGGCCCCGTCCACCCCCATCTCCTCCCTGATCCTGGGCGAGCTGCTGGCCGAGACCGACCTGCCGGCCGGCTCCTGGTCCGTCCTGACCGTGCCGAACGACCGGATGCCGGCCCTCGTCCAGGACGAGCGCCTCCCGGTCATCTCCTTCACCGGCTCCGACACGGTGGGCTTCGCGATCCAGGAGTCCGTGCCGCACAAGCACTGCACCCTGGAGCTCGGCGGCAACGCCGCCGCCGTCGTCCTCGGCGACTGGGCGTCCGAGCAGGACCTGGACTGGGCGGCGAGCCGTATCGCCACCTTCTCCAACTACCAGGGCGGCCAGTCCTGCATCTCCGTGCAGCGGGTGATCGCCGACGCCTCCGTCTACGACCGGCTCGTCCCGAAGGTCGTCGCCGCCGTCGAGGCACAGGTCACCGGTGACCCGGCGGACGACGCCACCGACGTCGGCCCGCTCGTCGACGAGAAGGCCGCCAAGCGCGTCGAGACCTGGGTGGACGAGGCCGTCGCGGCCGGCGCGAAGCTGCTCGCGGGCGGCAAGCGCGAGGGCGCGACCTACGCCCCGACCGTCCTGACCGACCTCCCGGCGGACGTCACCCTGGCCCGTGCCGAGGTCTTCGGCCCGGTCCTGACCATCGCCAAGGTCGACGGCGAGGCCGAGGCCTTCGCCGCCGTCAACGACTCGGACTTCGGCCTCCAGGCCGGCGTCTTCACCCACGACCTGCAGACCGCCTTCCGCGCCCACCGCGCGCTGGAGGTCGGCGGCGTGATCATCGGCGACGTCCCGTCCTACCGCGCCGACCAGATGCCGTACGGCGGCGCCAAGAAGTCCGGCGTCGGCCGCGAAGGCGTCAAGTACGCGATGGACGACTACACCTACGAGCGCGTCCTGGTCCTCACGGGCCTCGCCCTGTAAGGCGCGGTCAGCCATCCGTACGAACGCGTACGGACCCGGAGACCGGCGGCCGGAGCCCACTGTGCGGGGGCTCCGGCCGTCTTCTCGTGTTCCCTCGTCTTTCGGGGCGCCGTGAAATCGGGTACTACGGACGAGTAGCCACAAGGCACCCCGACGAGCGGCGAGGTGAGCTCCTCATGTCCGCACCCACCCAGCGGCCCAAGGTCACCGAACGCGAGGCCCGGCAGGTCGCCGAGGCAGCGCGCGAGCAGGACTGGCGCAGACCCAGCTTCGCCAAGGAGCTGTTCCTCGGCCGTTTCCGGCTGGACCTCATCCATCCCCATCCGCTCCCGTCCGAGGAGGACGTGCGGCGCGGCGAGGCCTTCCTCGCCAAGCTCCGCGCCTTCTGCGAGACGCGGATCGACGGCCGGCTGATCGAACGCGAGGCCCGGATCCCCGACGAGGTCGTCACCGGCCTCAAGGAGCTCGGCGCCTTCGGGATGAAGATCGACACCAAGTACGGGGGCCTCGGCCTCACCCAGGTGTACTACAACCGGGCCCTCGCCCTCGTCGGCTCCGCGAGCCCCGCGATCGGCGCGCTGCTCTCGGCGCACCAGTCCATCGGCGTACCGCAGCCCCTGAAGATCTTCGGCACGCAGGAACAGCGCGACACCTATCTGCCGCGCCTCGCCCGCACCGACATCTCCGCCTTCCTCCTCACCGAGCCGGACGTGGGCTCCGACCCGGCGCGGCTCGCCACCACCGCCGTACCGGACGGCGACGACACCTACGTCATCGACGGCGTCAAGCTCTGGACGACCAACGGCGTCGTCGCCGACCTGCTCGTCGTCATGGCGCGGGTACCGAAGTCCGAGGGCCATCGCGGCGGCATCACCGCGTTCGTCGTCGAGGCCGACTCGCCCGGCATCACCGTCGAGCACCGCAACGCCTTCATGGGCCTGCGCGGACTCGAGAACGGCCTCACCCGCTTCCACGGCGTCCGGGTGCCCGCGGCCAACCGCATCGGCCCCGAGGGCGCCGGCCTCAAGATCGCCCTCACCACCCTGAACACCGGACGGCTCTCCCTCCCCGCGATGTGCGTCGGCGCGGGGAAGTGGGCGCTGAAGATCGCCCGCGAGTGGTCGGCCGTACGGGAGCAGTGGGGCAAGCCGGTCGCCCTGCACGAGGCCGTCGGCACGAAGATCTCCTTCATCGCGGCGACCACGTTCGCCCTGGAGGCGGTCGTCGACCTCTCCTCCCAGATGGCCGACGAGGACCGCAACGACATCCGGATCGAGGCGGCCCTCGCCAAGCTCTACGGCTCCGAGATGGGCTGCCTCATCGCCGACGAACTGGTCCAGATCCGCGGCGGACGCGGCTACGAGACGGCCGACTCGCTGGCGGCACGCGGGGAGCGGGCCGTCCCGGCCGAACAGCTCCTGCGCGACCTGCGGATCAACCGGATCTTCGAGGGCTCGACCGAGATCATGCACCTGCTGATCGCCCGCGAGGCGGTCGACGCCCACCTCGCCGTGGCCGGCGACATCATCGATCCGGAGAAGTCCCTGGGCGACAAGGCGAAGGCGGGGGCGCGGGCCGGCGGCTTCTACGCCCGCTGGCTGCCGAAGCTGGTCGCGGGCCCGGGGCAACTCCCGAACGCGTACGCGGAGTTCGGCGCGCTCGCGACCCATCTGCGGTACGTGGAGCGGACGTCCAGGAAGCTGGCCCGCTCGACGTTCTACGCGATGTCGCGGTGGCAGGGCCGGATGGAGCTCAAGCAGGCGTTCCTCGGGCGGATCGTGGACATCGGCGCGGAGCTCTTCGCGATGAGCGCGGCGTGCGTGCGGGCCGAACTGATGCGGTCCACGGGAGACCACGGGCGGGAGGCGCACGCGCTGGCGGACGCGTTCTGCCGGCAGTCCCGGCTGCGGGTGGAGGAGCTCTTCGGCCGCCTCTGGGCCAACACGGACGACGTGGACCGGCGGGTGGTCGACGGGGTCCTGGCGGGCCGCTTCGACTGGCTGGAGGCGGGCGTCGTCGACCCGAGCGACGACGGCCCCTGGATCGCCGACGCGACACCGGGCCCGTCGGCCCAGGAGAACGTCCACCGCACGATCCCCTGACGACTGTCGTGGGCCCACCCGTCCCGCCGGGCGGTGCCCGCCCCGACCGCTCCCGGCGTGGGCAACCGTCCCGCCGGGGCGGCGGGGGCCCGCGCTCCTTCCGGGGCCCACCGCCCGACGGATCAGATGCCCACGACCTCGGCGGAGGCCCCGTACCCGTCCACGGTGCGGACGCCCACCGCCGGGCGCCCCGAGCCCACGGCACCATGGCCCCGTGACCGTCATCGACATTCCCGGCTCCAAGTCCGTCACCGCCCGCGCGCTCTTCCTCGCCGCCGCCGCGGACGGGACCAGCACCCTCCTGCGGCCCCTCCTCTCCGACGACACCGAGGGCTTCGCCGCAGGGCTGGGGGCCCTCGGCCACCAGGTACGGCAGGAGCCGGGCGCCTGGCACATCGAGGGGCGGCCCGCCGGGCCCGCCGTCGACACCGCCGACGTCTACTGCCGCGACGGCGCCACCACCGCACGCTTCCTCCCCACCCTCGCCGCCGCCGGCCACGGCACCTTCCGCTTCGACGCCTCCCCGCAGATGCGCCGCCGCCCCCTCGGCCCCCTCACCACCGCCCTGCGCACCCTCGGCGTCGACCTCCGCCACGAGGAGAACGAGGGCCACCACCCCCTCACCGTCCACGCCGCCGGCATCAAGGGCGGCGCTCTCACCCTCGACGCGGGCCAGTCCTCCCAGTACCTGACCGCGCTCCTCATGCTCGGCCCGCTCACCGCCGAGGGCCTCACCATCACCGTCACCGACCTGGTCTCGGAGCCGTACGTCGAGATCACCCTCGCGATGATGCGGGCCTTCGGGGCCCAGGTCACCCAGGAGGGCCGCACGTACACCGTCGCCCCCACCGGGTACAGGCCCACGCGCTACGCCGTCGAGCCCGACGCCTCCACCTCCTCGTACTTCTTCGCCGCCGCCGCGCTCGAACCCGGCCGCTCCGTCACCGTCCCCGGCCTCGGCAGCGGCGCCCTCCAGGGCGACCTCGGCTTCGTCGACGTCCTGCGGAGGATGGGCGCGGACGTCGAGATCACCGACACCGCCACCACCGTCCGCGGCACGGGAACCCTGCGCGGCCTCACCGTCAACATGCGTGACATCTCCGACACCATGCCGACCCTCGCCGCCCTCGCACCCTTCGCCGACGGACCCGTCCGCATCGAGGACGTCGCCAACACCCGCGTCAAGGAGTGCGACCGCCTCGACGCCTGCGCCGAGAACCTGCTCCGCCTCGGCATCACCGTCGCCACCGGCCCCGACTGGATCGAGATCCGGCCCGGCACCCCGGCCGGCCCCGTCGAGATCGCCACCCACGGCGACCACCGGATCGTCATGTCGTTCGCCGTCACCGCCCTGCGCACCCCCGGCATCACCTTCGACGACCCCGGCTGCGTACGGAAGACGTTCCCCGACTTCCACCACGTCTTCGGAGCGTTCAGCCGCACCCCGTGAAGGGCGCGCGGTCTTTGCGGCAAGAATGGGGGCATGAGCGACCGCCCCTCTCCTCTCGCCGACCCGCACATCGCCTTCGATCCCACCGAAGGCCGCCGGGACATCGTCGTCCTGGGCTCCACCGGGTCCATCGGCACCCAGGCCATCGACCTGGTCCTGCGCAACCCCGACCGCTTCCGCGTCACCGCCCTCGCCGCCTCCGGAGGCCGGGTGGAGCTGCTCGCCGAGCAGGCGCACCGGCTCAGGGTCGGGGCCGTCGCCGTCGCCCGCGAGGACAAGGCCCCCGAGCTGCGGGAGGCGCTGACCCGGCTGTACGGCCCCGGTGCCGCGCTCCCCGAGATCCTCGCCGGGCCCGACGCCGCCACCGCGCTCGCCGCCTCGCCCTGCCACACGGTCCTCAACGGCATCACCGGCTCCATCGGCCTGGCGCCCACGCTCGCCGCCCTCGAAGCCGACCGCACCCTCGCCCTCGCCAACAAGGAGTCGCTGATCGTCGGCGGCCCCCTGGTCAAGGCGCTGGCCGAACCCGGCCAGATCATCCCGGTCGACTCCGAGCACGCCGCCCTCTTCCAGGCGCTGGCCGCCGGCACCCGCGCCGACGTCCGCAAGCTGGTCGTCACCGCCTCCGGAGGCCCCTTCCGCGGCCGTACGAGGGCGGAGCTGGCGCACGTCACCCGTGAGGACGCACTCGCCCACCCGACCTGGGCCATGGGCCCCGTCATCACGGTCAACAGCGCCACGCTCGTGAACAAGGGCCTGGAGGTGATCGAGGCGCACCTCCTCTACGACATCCCCTTCGACCGGATCGAGGTCGTCGTCCACCCCCAGTCGTACGTCCACTCGATGGTCGAGTTCACCGACGGCTCCACGCTCGCCCAGGCCACCCCGCCGGACATGCGCGGCCCGATCGCCATCGGCATCGGCTGGCCCGAGCGGATCCCGGACGCCGCCCCCGCCTTCGACTGGACCAAGGCCTCCAGCTGGGAGTTCTTCCCCCTCGACACGGAGGCGTTCCCGTCCGTCGGCCTCGCCCGCCACGTCGGCGAGCTGGGCGGCACCGCGCCCGCCGTCTTCAACGCGGCGAACGAGGAGTGCGTCGAGGCGTTTCTCGCCGGAAGGCTGCCGTTCAACGGAATCATGGATACCGTCACGGCAGTCGTCACCGAGCACGGCACCCCCGAGCGGGGAACCCGACTGACGGTGCCTGACGTCCTGGAAGCAGAGACCTGGGCCCGCGCCCGGGCCCGCGAACTGGCAGAACTCGCAGCGAAGGCAACCGCGGAGGCGCGCGCATGACCGTACTACTCACGCTCCTCGGCATCGCGCTGTTCGCGCTGGGCCTGCTCGTCTCCATCGCCTGGCACGAGCTGGGGCACCTCTCCACCGCCAAGCTCTTCGGCATCCGCGTGCCCCAGTACATGGTCGGCTTCGGCCCCACCATCTGGTCGCGGAAGAAGGGCGAGACGGAGTACGGCATCAAGGCCATCCCGGCCGGCGGCTACATCCGGATGATCGGCATGTTCCCGCCCGGCAACGACGGCCGGATCGAGGCCCGCTCCACCTCCCCCTGGCGCGCCATGATCGAGGACGCCCGCGAGGCCTCCTTCGAGGAGCTCCAGCCCGGCGACGACAAGCGGCTCTTCTACACGCGCAAGCCGTGGAAGCGCGTCATCGTCATGTTCGCCGGCCCGTTCATGAACCTGATCCTCGCCGTCCTGCTCTTCTTCGGCAGCGCCATGGCCGTCGGCTTCGAGGCCCAGACCACCAAGGTCGCCGGCGTCACCAACTGCGTCATCGACCAGAGCGAGAAGCGCGACACCTGCCAGGCCGGCGACCGCCCGTCGCCCGCCAAGGCCGCCGGCCTGCTCAAGGGCGACCGGATCGTCGCCTTCAACGGCGAACGCGTCACGGACTGGAACACCCTCTCCGACCGCATCCGCGCCACCACCGGCGCCGCCACCGTCACCGTCGAGCGCGACGGCAAGGAGATGGACCTCCGGGCGACGCTCCTGGAGAACAAGGTCCTGAAGAAGGACGCGGACGGCAACGTCGTCCAGCCCCTGCAGTACGTCTCCGCCGGCTACCTGGGCTTCGAGTCCGGCCGCGAGGTCGTCCCGCTCACCTTCGGCGAGTCCGCCTCCCGGATGACCGACCAGCTCCAGGCCGGCTTCGAGTCCGTCCTCGCCCTGCCCGGCAAGATCCCGGACCTCTGGGACGCCACCTTCGGCGACGGCGAGCGCAAGCAGGACTCACCCGTAGGCGTCGTCGGCGCGGCACGGATCAGCGGCGAGCTGATGAGCATCGAAGCCCCGGCGGAGACCAGGCTGGTCTTCTTCCTCCAGCTGCTCGTCATGTTCAACGTGTCGCTGTTCCTCTTCAACATGCTGCCGCTGCTCCCGCTCGACGGCGGCCACATCGCGGGCGCCCTGTGGGAGTCCGTACGCCGTCACACCGCGCGGATCTTCCGGCGTCCCGACCCCGGCCCGTTCGACGTGGCCAAGCTGATGCCGGCCGCCTATGTGGTGGCGGGCGTGTTCGTCTGCTTCACCCTGCTCGTCCTCGCCGCGGACATCGTCAACCCGGTGAAGCTCACGTGACCGGAGGGTGGCCGGACCCCCGTGGTGTCCGGCCGCCCGCGCCCGGGGCGGTAATCTCGAAGACCTGAGCCCGATGAACCACACCTTGGGGTTGTACAGCTGATGACCGCGATTTCTCTCGGTATCCCGTCCGTTCCGACCCGGCTCGCCGAGCGGCGCAAGAGCCGCCAGATCCAGGTCGGGTCGGTCGCGGTGGGCGGGGACGCGCCCGTCTCGGTGCAGTCGATGACGACGACCCGTACGTCCGACATCGGCGCCACGCTCCAGCAGATCGCCGAGCTGACCGCCTCCGGCTGCCAGATCGTCCGCGTCGCCTGCCCCACGCAGGACGACGCCGACGCGCTCGCGACGATCGCGAAGAAGTCGCAGATCCCCGTGATCGCCGACATCCACTTCCAGCCGAAGTACGTCTTCGCCGCCATCGACGCCGGCTGCGCCGCCGTCCGCGTCAACCCCGGCAACATCAAGCAGTTCGACGACAAGGTCAAGGAGATCGCGCACGCCGCCAAGGCGGCGGGCACCCCGATCCGGATCGGCGTCAACGCGGGCTCGCTCGACGCCCGGCTGCTGAAGAAGTACGGCAAGGCCACCCCCGAGGCGCTGGTCGAGTCCGCGCTGTGGGAGGCCTCCCTCTTCGAGGAGCACGGCTTCGGCGACATCAAGATCTCGGTCAAGCACAACGACCCGGTCGTGATGGTCAACGCCTACCGCCAGCTGGCCGCCCAGTGCGACTACCCGCTGCACCTCGGCGTCACCGAGGCCGGCCCCGCCTTCCAGGGCACCATCAAGTCCGCCGTGGCCTTCGGCGCGCTGCTCTCCGAGGGCATCGGCGACACCATCCGCGTCTCGCTCTCCGCGCCGCCGGTCGAGGAGGTCAAGGTCGGCAACCAGATCCTGGAGTCGCTGAACCTCAAGCCGCGCCGCCTGGAGATCGTCTCCTGCCCGTCCTGCGGGCGGGCCCAGGTGGACGTCTACAAGCTGGCCGAGGAGGTCACCGCCGGCCTGGAGGGCATGGAGGTCCCGCTGCGCGTCGCCGTCATGGGCTGCGTCGTCAACGGCCCCGGCGAGGCCCGCGAGGCCGACCTGGGCGTCGCCTCCGGCAACGGCAAGGGCCAGATCTTCGTCAAGGGCGAGGTCATCAAGACCGTCCCCGAGTCGAAGATCGTCGAGACCCTCATCGAAGAGGCGATGAAGATCGCCGAGCAGATGGAGAAGGACGGCGTGATGTCGGGCGAGCCGACGGTCGCCATCGGCGTCTGACGGCTCGTACGGAGGGCCGGCCGGTGCGCCGGGCAGGCCCCGGTACGCACCCGGCCGAGGCCACCCCGCACGCGCCACGGCAGCCCCCGGTACGGAGCCGGGCGACGCAGGCCCGCACGCGCCGGGCAGCCCCGGGTACGGCCCCCGGCCGACGCCGCCGGCCCGCGCCTGAAGGTGGCCGGAAACGGCCCCCGCGCACGTCAGAAGCCCCGTCGCACCCGGTGCGACGGGGCTTCCGCACGCTCATCCGCCACCTCCGCGACGCGCCAGGTACAGTGCGGAGAATCAAGCAGACCGCATGGTGAGGCCCCCTCGTGTTGACGCAGACCACCACCCGGGTCCTCGAACCCGCCGACCTCGGCGCCGCGCTCGCCGTCCTCGAGAGCGCTCCCGTGGAGAACGCCTTCGTGGCCGCACGGGTCCAGGCAGCCGGTCTCGACCCCTGGCGCCTCGGCGGCGAGATGTGGGGCTGGTACACCGACGGACGACTGCGCTCCCTGTGCTACTCCGGCGCCAACCTCGTCCCCATCTGCGCCACCCCCGACGCCGTCCGGGCCTTCGCCGACCGCGCCCGCAGGACCGGCCGCCGCTGCTCCTCCATCGTCGGCCCCTCCGAGCCCACCTCCCTGCTCTGGAGCCTCCTGGAGCCCAGCTGGGGCCCCGCCCGCGACGTCCGCGCCCACCAGCCGCTGATGATCACGGAAGCGCCCTCCGCCACCGTCCTGCCCGACCCGCTCGTCCGCCGCATCCGCAAGGACGAGATGGAGGTGATCATGCCTGCGTGCGTGGCCATGTTCACCGAGGAGGTCGGGGTCTCGCCGATGGCCGGCGACGGCGGACTGCTCTACCAGGCCCGCGTCGCCGAACTCGTCGGAACGGGTCGCTCCTTCGCACGGATCGAGGACGGCAAGGTCGTCTTCAAGGCGGAGATCGGCGCCGCCACCCGCCAGGCCTGCCAGATCCAGGGCGTCTGGGTCGCCCCCGAGTACCGCGGCCGCGGCCTCTCCGAGACCGGCATGGCCGCCGTCCTGAACTTCGCGCTGGCCGACATCGCCCCCGTCGTCAGCCTGTACGTCAACGACTACAACACCCCGGCCAGGGCCGCGTACCGCCGCGTCGGCTTCCGCGAGGTCGGCGCCTTCATGAGCGTGCTCTTCTGAGGCACTTGTAAGGTGCGGCGCATGGATGACGCTGACGTCACGATCGGACCGGTCGACCTCGCCGCGCGCGTCGACGACGCCCTCGCCGTACAGGCGATCGCCTTCGGGCTGAGCGAGGACGAGATCGTCGTGCGCCGCCACATCGTGCTGCGCCATCTGCTCAACCCCGGCGCCCGCGCGTACGGCGCGACCACCGCGTCCGGCGCGCTCGTCGGCTTCGTGTACGGCATGCCCAACGACCGCACCCACTGGTGGTCCGGCGTCGTGGAGCCGTACCTCCGCTCCAACGGCACCGTGGAGTGGCTGGACGAGTCCTTCGTGATCACCGAACTCCACGTGCACCCGGACCATCAGGGGCGTGGCGTGGGCCGGGAGCTGATCACCACCATCACCGACCGGTCGGACCTGCCGCGCTCGATCCTCTCCGCGATCGACACCGAGAGCCCGGCCCGCGGACTGTACCGGTCGCTCGGCTACGTCGACCTGGCCCGGCAGGTCCACTTCCCCAGCGCGCCCCGCCCGTACGCCGTGATGGGCGCCCCGCTGCCGCTCCCGCGCCGGAACTGATTTCCGCCCGCACAGGCGACCCGGCTAACCTCCTAGGGGGTGTCCGGCGGACCATGGCCGGGGCCACGACGCCCGGCACGGCACCTCGCCGCGTTGCCGAAACGCCTGAACAGCTCCGCTGTTGAGGCGCTCCGGCGCCTTGCGACGCACCGCACCGGAGGCCGCGGCCCATCCGGCCCCGGTCCGCCGGACACCCCCTAGCCACCACCCTTACCCGCCAGGAGTACGAGAACCATGGCCAACGCACCGGTCCAGCGCATGTCCCAGTTGATGGCGAAGACGCTGCGCGACGACCCGGCGGACGCCGAGGTCCTCAGCCACAAGCTCCTCGTCCGGGCCGGCTACGTCCGCCGTACCGCCGCCGGCATCTGGAGCTGGCTGCCCCTCGGCAAGAAGGTCCTCGCCAACGTCGAGCGCGTCGTCCGCGAGGAGATGGACGCCATCGGCGCGCAGGAGGTCTCCCTCCCCGCCCTGCTGCCCCGTGAGCCCTACGAGGCGACCGGCCGCTGGGACGAGTACGGCGCCGAGCTCTTCCGCCTCCAGGACCGCAAGGGCGGTGACTATCTGCTCGGCCCGACCCACGAGGAGATCTTCACCCTCCTGGTCAAGGACCAGTGCTCGTCCTACAAGGACCTGCCGGTCATCCTGTACCAGATCCAGACGAAGTTCCGCGACGAGGCCCGTCCGCGGGCCGGCATCCTGCGCGGCCGCGAGTTCCTGATGAAGGACTCGTACTCCTTCGACACGGAGGACGAGGGCCTCGCCCGGTCCTACGCCCTGCACCGCGAGGCCTACCGGCGCGTCTTCGAGCGCCTCGGCCTCGACTACCGCATCGTGGCCGCCACCGCCGGCGCCATGGGCGGCTCGAAGTCCGAGGAGTTCCTCGCCCCGGCCGAGGCCGGCGAGGACACCTTTGCCGACTGCCCGAACTGCGACTTCGCGGCCAACACCGAGGCGATCTCCTACGAGCTCAAGACGGTGGACGGCTCCGACGTCCCGGCCGCCGAGGAGATCCCCACCCCCGACACCCCGACCATCGAGACCCTCGCCGCCTCCCTCGGCGTCCCGGCCTCCGCCACGCTCAAGAACCTCCTCGTGAAGGTCGACGGCGAGATCGTCGCCGTGGGCGTACCCGGCGACCGCGAGGTCGACATGGGCAAGGTCGAGGAGCACTTCGCCCCCGCGACCGTCGAGATGGTCACCGAGGCCGACTTCGCCGAGCGCGCGGACCTCGTCCGCGGCTACGTCGGCCCGCAGGGCCTGGAGAAGGTCACGTACATCGCCGACCCGCGCGTGGCCCCCGGCACCGCGTGGATCACGGGCGCCAACAAGGAGGGCATGCACGCGAAGAACGTCGTCGCGGGGCGTGACTTCGAGGTCTCCGAGTACGTCGACGTCGTCGTCGTCCAGGAGGGCGACCCGTGCCCGAAGTGCGGCACCGGCCTGACGCTGGACCGCGCCATCGAGATCGGCCACATCTTCCAGCTCGGCCGCAAGTACGCCGACGCGCTCAAGCTCGACGTCCTCGGCCAGAACGGCAAGCCGGTCCGCGTCACCATGGGCTCGTACGGTATCGGCGTCTCGCGTGCCGTGGCCGCCCTCGCCGAGCAGAGCGCCGACGACAGGGGCCTGTGCTGGCCGGCCGAGATCGCCCCGGCCGACGTCCACGTGGTCGCCGCCGGCAAGGCGCTCCAGACCGAGCTGGCCCTGGAGGTCTCCGAGAAGCTGCGCGCGGCCGGCCTGCGCGTCCTCGTGGACGACCGCGCGGGCGTCTCTCCGGGCGTGAAGTTCACCGACGCGGAGCTGATCGGCGTCCCGAAGATCCTGGTCGCCGGCCGCCGCTCGGCGGAGGGCGTCCTGGAGCTGAAGGACCGCCGCACGGGCGAGCGCGAGGAGCTGACGGTCGACGAGGCGATCGCCCGCCTGAGCGCCTAGGCCCTGTCGTCACCATGGCCCCCTGCTCCCGACGCCTGGCACGGCACCTCGCTGCGTTGTCGGAGTCGCCCGAGTACGTCCAGTACGAGGGCGATCCTCCGCCTTGCGATGCACCGCGCCAGACGCCGGGAGCCGGGGGCCATTGTGACGACAGCGCCTAGCGGCTCCGCTCCGTCGTGGGCCTTCGTTCCGCCGAGGCGGACCGGAGGCCCACGACGGGATGCCGGCTCAGGCCGCCTCGTCGTGGGCGCCCGGGGCCGGGTCCGCCGGGGGGCCCGCCACCGTGTCGTCCGGCAGGGGCGGGAGATCCGCCAGGTCCGGCAGGTCCGTCGTCGGCCGAGGCGTTTCGAGCGGCAGGCTCGGCAAGGGGTCCTGGAAGGTCTCCGGCGGCGCCACCGGCACCGCGGGCGCCTCAGGCGCCTGGGACGTGACCACCTCGGCGGGGCGCTCGGACGTGCCCTGCGGCGTCGCCGCACGCTCCAGGAACCGCAGCAGCTCCACCGGGATCGGCAGCACCAGCGTCGAGTTCTTCTCCGCCGACACCGCCATCACCGTCTGCAACAGCCTCAGCTGCAGCGCCGCCGGCTGCTCCGACATCACCCCGGCCGCCTGCGCCAGCTTCTTAGACGCCTGCAGCTCCGCGTCCGCGTTGATCAGCCGCGCCCGCCGCTCCCGGTCCGCCTCCGCCTGCCGTGCCATCGAGCGCTTCATCGTCTCCGGCAGCGAGACGTCCTTGATCTCGACCCGGTCGATCGCGACGCCCCAGCCCATCGCCGGACTGTCGAGCATCAGCTCCAGCCCCTGGTTGAGCTTCTCCCGGTTCGACAGCAGGTCGTCCAGATCGCTCTTGCCGATGATCGACCGCAGTGACGTCTGCGCCATCTGCGAGACCGCGAACCTGTAGTCCTCCACGCGCACCAGCGCGTCCGCGGCGTCGACCACCTTGAAGTAGACGACCGCGTCCACCCGCACCGTCACGTTGTCCCGGGTGATGCCCTCCTGCGCCGGCACGGGCAGCGTCACGATCTGGAGGTTCACCTTGTGGAGCCGGTCGACGACCGGAACGATCATCGTGAAGCCCGGCTGCCGGACATCGTTCACCAGCCGGCCGAAGCGGAACACCACGCCCCGTTCGTACTGCTTCACCACGCGTGCGGCGGCACCCACGTAGACCACGACGGCTGCACCGGTCGCCGCCGCCGCTGCCAACAGCTCCTCGACCATGACGGCCCCCTGAGCTCCGAGCCGAGCGTTACAGCAAGGTTATTCCCCTACAGCCAGCCCGCGAACTCGATCAGCAGCTCCGCGTCCTGCCGCCGGCCCGCCGTCAGCGCCCGCGTGCCCGACTCGACCGCCCGGAACAGCGTCCAGCCGCGCAGCCGGTCCCGGTCCAGCTCCAGCGAGTCCGCCAGCCTGTTGACCCGCCGACGGGCCGCCGACGCCCCGGCCGAGGCCGCCACCAGGTCCTCGACCCGGTCCCGTACCAGCCGCGCCAGGTCGTACGCGCGCTCGCCGACCAGCGGCTCGGGACCGACGGCCAGCCACGGGGCGCGGTCGCCTGCGAGCACCTTGCCCTGGCGGAAGTTGCCGTGCAGCAGCAGCGTCTCGGGGGAGCCGGAGGCGAGCTCCTCGCGTACCTCGAGGGCGGCCGCGGTCAGCGCCCCAACCTCGGCGTCACCGCGGTAGGGCTCCATCGCCGTCGCCTGCCGCGCCGTGCGCTCGGCGACCGACGCGAAGCCGTGCGCCGCGGGCGGCTCGACCCACAGCTTCCGTACCGTGCCCGCCGCCTCCAGCAGCGCCTTCGCCTCCGGCAGGGACCGCAGCGACACCTCCGGGTGCAGCCGCTCCAGGACCAGCGAACCGTCCCCGGGCGCGTCGAGGAGCCGCGCCGCTCCCCAGCCGTTCCAGTGCGCCAGCGCGTCCCGCTCCAGATCCGGCCGGGCGGCCGCCGGGGCGATCTTCAGCGCGGCGGAGGAGCCGTCGGCCCGGCGTACGAGCACCACCAGGCTGCTGCGCCCGCCGGGCGCCATCACCCGTTCGACGTCCAGGGAGGCATGCTCCACGGTGCTCCGCGCGAGCTCGGGCAGCTTCCCGAGCCACTCGGCCGCGACAGCGTCCCCGTACGTCTCGCCGAGCGTCCGCACCAGTCGCTGTGGCGGTTCGAAACCCATGCGCGCGTTGTTCCTTCTGCAGTACGGAGCCTGGACGGGGCCGTCGGGGACGGGCTCACACCCGCTCGGCGAGCCCAGGAAAGGTTACGTCGGTGCCGCGCCAGCGAACGGCCCGTACCGCCGCCTCGCGCAACGCGGCGGCCGCGTCCCGCCGCAGCGGCCCCTCGGCGGCCCGTACGAGATCGGAGTACACCCCGGCCACCCGGTCCTCCAGGACGGCGGCGAGACGCACCGCGGCGGCCGTGTCCGGCACCGGGAACGGCAGCTCGTAGCCGGCCGCCGCGGCGACCGGCTCGCCGCCCAGGTCCCGCACGGTCCTGCGCAGCCCGTCGCGCCGGGCGCGGTGCGCCTCGTACGCCGCGGTGGCCTCCCCGCGCCGCTCGGCCCCGATCCGGCCGCCGACGACCCCGTACCCGTACACGGCCGCGTGCTCGGCGGCGAGCGCGGCCCGCGCCGCCTCCAGGGCGCTCATCCCCGGCCTCCCTCGGTCAAGAGATACGCGTGGACCGCGCCGGCCGCCGCCACGGAGGCGAGCAGCCGGGCGTACTCGGGCGGCGCGTCGAGCAGCGTCGCCGTGTGCGTGTCGGCGGTCGACCGGACCGCGGCCGCCAGCTCCTTCAGCGCGGCGGCCGGATCGGCCGGCACGGCAGGGGCCGGGGGCGAGGAGGCCGAGGCGCCCGCCGAAGGGGCCTGGGCCGAAGGGCCGGCGGCCCGCCCTTCGACGGTGTCCGCCGTCCGGGTGCCCGCCGAAGGGGCGGTGTCCGCCGAAGGGGCGGCCTTCGCCTCCGCGCCCTCCGCCAGCGCCGCGGTGTGCGCGGCCACCGCCGTCCGCAGCGGGGAGAGCCGCGCCGTCAGCGAGGGATGCGCGGCGAGCACCGCGTCGTAACGTTCCAGCAGGGTCCGGCTCGTCGACGCCGACCTGCGGCGCAGCGCCGCCTCGGCCAAGGCCGCCCGTTCGGCCGCGCTCGGCTTCCGAGGCCGCGCGCCGCCGCCGTCGGTGGTGCAGCCCGCCAGCGTCACCGCCCCGGCCACCAGGAGCGCGCGCCTGCCTACGGTCTCCGTGCGCCCCACATTCACTCCCTCGGCCCGGATCGAAGATCACCGCAGGCGAGCGTACCCGCGGCCCCCGGGCCCATGGACGGCAACACCCCCCGCGACCGGATACCCTTTGGTCTGACACGCGACGAACCCACAACAGCACACGCGGCCGAGGAGTCACCCGGATGAGCACCACCCAGAGCGACAGGCTGCGAGCACTCCTTGAGCCGCTCATCGCCGCGCAGGGACTCGACCTCGAGGAGATCGAGGTGGCTTCCGTGGGACGCAAGCGGGTGCTGCGTGTGGTCGTCGACTCCGACGAAGGCGCCGACCTGGACCAGGTCGCCGATGTGAGCCGCGCGCTCTCGGCGACGCTGGACGAGACCGACGCGATGGGCGAGGGGGAGTACACCCTCGAGGTCGGCACCCCGGGCGCGGAGCGCCCGCTCACCGAGCACCGCCACTACGTGCGCGCCACCGGCCGCCTGGTCAAGCTCCAGCTGAACGACGACGCGGAGGTCGTCGCGCGGATCCTCGCCGTGGACGACGACGGCCTCGACCTCGAGGTGCCGGGCGTGAAGGGGCGTAAGCCGACCGCCCGCCGGGTCGAGTTCGCGGACGTCGCCAAGGCGCGTGTCGAGATCGAGTTCAACCGCAAGGACAAGAAGGAAGAGGAGGCGTAGCCGTGGACATCGACGTGAAGCTCCTGAAGGGCTTGGCACAAGAGAAGGAGATCTCCTTCGAACTGTTGGTCGAGGCGATCGAGTCGGCCCTCCTCATCGCCTACCACCGCACCCCCGACGCCCGTCGCCACGCGCGCGTGGAGCTGAACCGGCAGACCGGTCACGTGACGGTGTGGGCCAAGGAGGACCCCTCCGAGCTGGAGGAGGGCCAGGAGCCCAAGGACTTCGACGACACCCCGTCGGACTTCGGCCGGATCGCGGCGAGCACCGCCCGCCAGGTCATCCAGCAGCGGCTGCGTGACGCCGAGAACGACGTCACCTTCGGCGAGTACGCCCGCCGCGAGGGCGACATCGTCGCCGGAATGGTGCAGCAGGGCAAGGACCCGAAGAACGTCCTCGTCAAACTGGACGACAAGCTGGAGGCCATCCTTCCGGTACAGGAGCAGGTGCCGGGCGAGGACTACACCCACGGTCTGCGGCTGCGGACGTACGTGGTGCGGGTCGCCAAGGGTGTCCGGGGTCCGTCCGTCACCCTTTCGCGTACGCATCCCAATCTGGTGAAGAAGTTGTTCGCGCTGGAGGTCCCCGAGATCGCCGACGGCTCCGTCGAGATCGCGGCGATCGCCCGTGAGGCCGGCCACCGCACCAAGATCGCCGTACGGTCCACCCGTTCGGGCCTGAACGCCAAGGGTGCCTGCATCGGCCCCATGGGCAGCCGGGTGCGCAACGTCATGGCGGAGCTGCTCGGCGAGAAGATCGACATCGTCGACTGGTCCGACGACCCGGCCGAGATGGTCGCCAGCGCGCTCTCCCCGGCCCGGGTCTCCAAGGTCGAGATCGTCGACCTGGCCGCCCGTTCCGCCCGGGTGACCGTGCCGGACTACCAGCTCTCGCTGGCGATCGGCAAGGAGGGCCAGAACGCCCGCCTCGCCGCCCGTCTCACCGGCTGGCGCATCGACATCCGCCCGGACACCGAGCACCCGTCCGAGGACGAGCGCGACCGGGACTGAGCGGATCCCCGTCCCACCCGAGGAATGAATCCCGCCATCGTCACGTTGTGCGACGGCGAGATCACGACAGACGACCGTTCGATCTCTGCCCCAAACGGGTGGGGTCGTTACGGGGAGGTAGACTTGAGCGTGTCTGGCCGGACGCATGCCCGAGCGTGCCCTGAGCGAACCTGTGTGGGGTGCCGGGAGCGAGCGGCCAAGAGCGATCTGCTGCGCATCGTGGCGGTCGAGGGCGAATGTGTCCCCGATCATCGCGGTACGCTGCCCGGCCGGGGTGCGTATCTGCACCCCGCCTCGGTCTGTCTCGACCTGGCGGTCCGCCGCCGGGCGTTCCCGAGGGCCTTCAAGGTCCAGGGCCCGCTCGAAACGGCGGTGCTGGCAGAGCAGCTCACCCTGTAAGAAGAAGTACGGCACGGAGAACCGTGCGGTCAGGTACCTCGCGAGTTGGAAGTAGGTCGAGATTGCGATGAGCACTCGATGAGTACGCGATGAGTACGCCCATGAAGTAGCGACGGTCCGGCGGTAACCGGACCTAAAAGGAGCGAAGTGGCTAAGGTCCGGGTATACGAACTCGCCAAGGAGTTCGGCGTAGAGAGCAAGGTCGTCATGGCCAAGCTCCAAGAACTCGGTGAATTCGTCCGTTCGGCGTCCTCGACGATCGAGGCGCCGGTCGTGCGCAAGTTGACTGATGCGTTGCAGGGTCCCGGCGGTGGCGCCGGCAAGACCGCTGCGAAGCCTGGCGCGCCTCGCAAGGCCGCCCCCTCGAAGCCCGCGGCGCCGTCTCCGGCCGCCGCGGCACGTCCCGCTGCCCCGAAGCCCGGCGCCCCGGCCCCCAAGCCGGCCCCCGCCGCGCCTGCGGCCCCGGCCCCGGTCACCCCGGCGGCTCCGGCGAGCAGCACCCCCTCTCCGGCTCCGGCCGCCTCGGGCCCCCGCCCGGGCCCGAAGCCCGCGCCCAAGCCGGTCACGCCGGCTCCGGCCGCGCCCGAGTTCACCGCGCCTCCGTCGGCTCCCGCCGCCGGTCAGCGTCCCGGTGGCGCGGCCCAGGGATCCCGTCCCACCGGCGAGCGTCCCGCCCGTCCGGGTCAGGGCGCGCCGCGTCCGCAGGGCCAGGGTGCCCCGCGTCCGCAGGGCCAGGGCGCTCCGCGTCCGGGCGGTGCCCGTCCGGCCGGTCCGCGTCCGGGCAACAACCCCTTCACCTCGGGTGGCTCCACCGGAATGGCGCGCCCGCAGGCGCCCCGTCCGGGTGGCGGTGCCCCCCGTCCCGGCGGCGGTGCCGTTCCGGGTGCCCCGCGTCCGCAGGGCGGCCCCGGTGGCGCCCCGCGTCCCCAGGGTCAGGGCGGCGCCCGTCCGACCCCCGGTGGCATGCCTCGTCCGCAGGCTCCCCGTCCGGGCGGCGCGCCCGGCGGTAACCGTCCGAACCCGGGCATGATGCCGCAGCGTCCCGCTGCCGGCCCGCGTCCCGGTGGTGGCCCCGGCGGCGGCGGTCGCGGTCCCGGTGGCCCCGGTGGCCGTCCGGGTGGCGGCGGCGGTCGTCCCGGTGGTGGCGGCGGCTTCGCCGGCCGTCCGGCCGGTCCCGGCGGTGGCGGCGGCGGCTTCGCCGGTCGTCCCGGTGGTCCCGGTGGCGGCGGCGGTCGTCCGGGTGGTCCCGGCGGCGGTGGCGGCGGCTTCGGCGGTCGTCCCGGCGGCTTCGGTGGCCGTCCCGGTGGCCCCGGTGGCCGTGGTGGCACGCAGGGCGCCTTCGGTCGCCCCGGCGGTCCCGCGCGTCGTGGTCGCAAGTCGAAGCGTCAGAGGCGCCAGGAGTACGAGGCCATGCAGGCCCCGTCGGTCGGCGGCGTGATGCTGCCCCGCGGCGGCGGCGAGACCATTCGCCTGTCGCGCGGTGCCTCCCTCACCGACTTCGCCGAGAAGATCGGCGCCAACCCGGCGTCGCTCGTCGCGGTGATGATGAACCTCGGTGAGATGGTGACGGCCACGCAGTCCGTCTCCGACGACACGCTGACGATGCTCGGCGAGGAGATGAACTACACGGTTCAGATCGTCTCGCCGGAGGAGGAGGACCGCGAGCTCCTCGAGTCCTTCGACATCGAGTTCGGCGAGGACGAGGGCGGCGAAGAGGCTCTGGTCTCCCGTCCGCCGGTCGTCACCGTCATGGGTCACGTCGACCACGGTAAGACCCGACTTCTCGACGCGATCCGCAAGACGAACGTCATCGCGGGCGAGGCCGGTGGCATCACCCAGCACATCGGTGCCTACCAGGTGGGTACCGAGGTCAACGGCGAAGAGCGCCGCATCACCTTCATCGACACCCCGGGTCACGAGGCGTTCACCGCCATGCGTGCCCGTGGTGCGAAGTCGACCGACATCGCGATCCTCGTGGTCGCGGCCAACGACGGCGTCATGCCGCAGACGATCGAGGCGCTCAACCACGCCAAGGCCGCCGGCGTCCCGATCGTCGTCGCGGTCAACAAGATCGACGTCGAGGGCGCGGACCCGACCAAGGTCCGTGGTCAGCTGACCGAGTTCGGTCTGGTGGCCGAGGAGTACGGCGGCGACACGATGTTCGTCGACATCTCCGCCAAGCAGGGTCTGCACATCGACTCCCTGCTGGAGGCCGTCGTCCTCACCGCCGACGCCTCGCTCGACCTGCGGGCCAACCCGAACCAGGACGCGCAGGGTATTGCGATCGAGTCCCACCTCGACCGTGGTCGTGGTGCCGTCTCGACCGTCCTGGTCCAGCGCGGAACGCTGCGCATCGGCGACACCGTGGTGGTCGGCGACGCGTACGGCCGCGTCCGGGCGATGCTCGACGACAAGGGCAACAACGTCGAGGAGGCGACCCCGTCGACTCCCGTCCTGGTGCTCGGTCTCACCAACGTGCCGGGTGCCGGCGACAACCTCCTGGTCGTCGACGAGGACCGTACGGCCCGTCAGATCGCCGAGAAGCGTGCTGCGCGTGAGCGCAACGCCGCCTTCGCCAAGCGCGTCCGCCGGGTGTCCCTCGAGGACCTCGACAAGGTGCTCAAGGCCGGTCTGGTCCAGGAACTCAACCTCATCATCAAGGGCGACGCGTCCGGTGCGGTCGAGGCTCTCGAGTCCTCGCTGCTCCAGCTCGACGTCGGTGAAGAGGTCGACATCCGTGTCCTGCACCGCGGTGTGGGTGCGGTCACCGAGTCCGACATCGACCTGGCCATGGGCTCCGACGCCATCGTCATCGGCTACAACGTCCGGGCTGCCGGCCGTGCGGCCCAGATGGCGGAGCGCGAAGGCGTCGACGTCCGGTACTACTCGGTGATCTACCAGGCCATCGAGGAGATCGAGGCGGCTCTGAAGGGCCTCCTCAAGCCGGAGTACGAAGAGGTCGAGCTCGGTACGGCGGAGATCCGCGAGGTCTTCCGCTCGTCCAAGCTGGGCAACATCGCCGGTGTCCTCATCCGCTCCGGCGAGGTCAGGCGCAACACCAAGGCGCGCCTCGTCCGCGACGGCAAGGTCATCGCCGAGGACCTCACGATCCACGGTCTGCGCCGCTTCAAGGACGACGTCACCGAGATCCGCGAAGGCTTCGAGGGCGGTATCAACCTCGGAAACTTCAACGACATCAAGATCGACGACGTCATCGCGACGTACGAGATGCGCGAGAAGCCGCGCGCCTGAGCGCAGCGGTAGGACGGGGCCGGTCGGCGGGAGTTATTCCGTCGATCGGCCCCGGCCGTTGCGTGTACGGTTCTGGTGTTCCTGCCAAGCGACGGCGTGGCAGGCCACCGAACCCGAACCGGCGGGACATCCGGCACCACATGTACGTGGGGACTCTGTCCTTCGATCTGCTCCTCGGCGATGTTCATTCGTTGAAGGAGAAACGCTCCGTCGTCCGGCCCATCGTCGCCGAGCTCCAGCGCAAGTTCTCCGTGAGCGCGGCCGAGGTGGGCGACCAGGACCTCCATCGCAGGGCCCTCCTGGGCGTCGCGCTGGTGTCCGGGGACCCGGGGTTCGTGTCGGACGTACTGGACCGCTGCGAGCGGCTGGTCGCGGCCAGGCCCGAGGTGGAGCTGCTGTCGGTGCGACGCAGGCTCCACACTGATGAAGACTGAATGAGCAAGGCAAAGAAGGAGAAGGACCAGTGGCCGACAACGCGCGGGCGAAGAAGCTGGCGGACCTCATCCGGGAGGTGGTCGCCGAGAAGCTGCAGCGCGGCATCAAGGACCCGCGCCTGGGTACGCACGTGACCATCACGGACACCCGCGTCACCGGCGACCTGCGGGAGGCCACGGTCTTCTACACGGTCTACGGCGACGACGAGGAGCGGGCCAGCGCGGCGGCCGGCCTGGAGAGCGCCAAGGGCATCCTGCGGTCCGCCGTGGGTGCCGCGGCGGGGACGAAGTTCACCCCGACGCTGACCTTCGTGGCGGACGCCCTCCCGGAGACCGCCAAGACGATCGAGGACCTCCTCGACAAGGCGCGGGCCTCCGACGCGGCCGTGCGCGAGGCGTCCTCGGGCGCGAAGTACGCCGGCGAGGCCGACCCGTACAAGAAGCCCGAGGACGAGGACGAAGAGGGCACCACCGCCTGATGAGCACCGCAAAGACGCCCGACGGGCTTGTCATTGTCGACAAGCCGTCGGGCTTCACTTCGCACGACGTCGTGGCCAAGATGCGCGGGATCGCCAGGACCCGCCGGGTCGGCCACGCGGGAACGCTCGACCCCATGGCGACGGGCGTCCTCGTCCTCGGCGTGGAGCGGGCGACCAAGCTGCTCGGTCATCTGGCGCTGACCGAGAAGGAGTACCTCGGCACCATCCGCCTCGGCCAGACGACGATCACCGACGACGCCGAGGGTGAGATCACGGCCTCCGTGGACGCGTCCAAGGTGACCCGCGAGGGGATCGACGCGGGCGTGGCGGAGCTGACCGGCGCCATCATGCAGGTGCCGTCGAAGGTCTCGGCCATCAAGATCGACGGCAAGCGGTCGTACGCGCGGGTGCGCGGCGGCGAGGAGTTCGAGATCCCGGCGCGTCCGGTCACCGTCTCGTCCTTCCAGGTGTACGACGTCCGGGAGGCCGTCGCCGAGGACGGCACGCCCGTGGTGGACCTCGTCGTCTCGGTGGTCTGCTCCTCCGGTACGTACATCCGGGCGCTCGCCCGTGACCTGGGCGCCGGGCTCGGCGTGGGCGGTCATCTGACCGCGCTGCGGCGGACCCGGGTCGGCCCGTACAGGCTCGACTCGGCCCGGACGCTCGACCAGCTCCAGGAGGAGCTGACCGTGATGCCGGTCGCCGAGGCGGCCGCGGCGGCGTTCCCCCGCTGGGACGTCGACGAGAAGCGGGGCCGGCTGCTGCTGAACGGCGTCCGTCTGGAGATGCCGTCCCACCCGACCGGGCCGGTCGCCGTCTTCGGACCCGGGGACCGGCTGCTTGCCCTCGTGGAGGAGCAGAAGGGCAAGGCCAAGAGCCTCGCCGTCTTCGGCTGACCCGCCGGGCGATTCGTCGTGGGGGGGGGGCGCCCCCGCGCGCTCCACCGACACCCCCCGGGGG
>NZ_JAMGSL010000006.1:0-45788 GCF_025195125.1 Streptomyces sp. Je 1-79 | reverse complement strand
GGGGCGATTCGTCGTGGAGCGGGCACGCGCGTGCCCGCTCCACGATCCCCCCGGGTGATCCCCCAGATCCCCCCGGGCGAGTATCTATCCACTTCGCTCCGCGTATTCACCCCTTCGGGCGGGCGCTCGGAGTGAAACGGGGGAGCGCTGGGGGGCGCGTTCGGCCGTTGTGGTTCTCGGCGTGATCACCGCCGACCTACCGTCGTCACTATGGGACGCGGGGACCTCGGCACGCTGGTACGGATCTGCGATCCGGCGGGCCGGCCGCGTGGAACGGGCTTCGTGGCCGACGACCGGGGAACGGTCGTCACCAGTCACGAGGCGGTCGACGGACTCGTACGGATCGCCCTGCACGCCCCCGGCGACCGCGGCTGTGTCGCCGAGGCCGACGCCGTCGTCGCGCTGCCCGAGACGGGGCTCGCGCTCGTACGGAGCGAGGGGCTCGACGTCCGGCCCCTGCCGGTGTCGGCCCGGACCGAGATCGAGCCCGGGACGTACGTACGGATCGCGGCGCACGGCTGGCGCGAGGCACGGGTCCTGGGCGCGGCGACCGTCTCGTACGCCGGCGGGCGCCACCGGCGGGTCCCCGGCCACGCCTGGGAGCTCGCCATCGGCACCGAGGGCACCGAGGCCCTGCGGCTGGGCGGGCAGGCGACGGGCGGACCCGTCGTGGACCCGGAGACCGGGGCCGTTCTCGCCGTCCTCGCCACCGCGCTGCACGGCGACCACCGGGCCGCCGGATACGCCCTGCCGCTCCCGCCCGTGGGCCCCCTGGCCGAGCTTCTGACACGCAACGCGACGACCGCGCCCTGCTACGGGCGCGAGCTGAACCTGGCGGCCGTCCTGGAACTCACCGCCACCTCCACCGGAGCGACCGGTACGGCCGGGACCTGGCCCGCGCCCATCGAACGGGCCTGCTGCGCCCGGGAGTTCACGTCCTTCGCCGCCTCGGACGCGCTGGTCCTCGCCCTCGTCGGCGTGCCCGGCAGCGGCCGCACCACCGCGCTCGCCGCACACCGCGCCGAGCGGGCCACGGGGGCCGAGCCCGCCCCCACGGTGTGGCTGCGCGGTGCGGACCTGCGCGCGGACGACGCCTCGGTCGCCGAGGCCGTGGGCCGCGTCCTGCGCCAGGCCGGCCGCGTCGTCACCGCCTCGGGCGCCCGCGGCGACACCACGACCGCCACCCCCGAGCGGGCCGCGGCGCTCGCCCGCGCCGCGGGCCGCCCCCTGCTGATCGTCCTCGACGGCCCGGAGGAGATGCCGCCGGCCCTCGCCCACCGCCTCCCCGCCTGGACGACGGGCACGGAGACCTGGCTCCGCGCCCACGGCGCCCGGCTGATGCTCGGCTGCCGTCCGGAGCACTGGGAACATGCCCACCGGCACTACACCCCCGGGTCCCTCCACCGGGACGGCGGCGGGCGGTGGGCCGGAGGGGTGCCCGGTGCCGTGTGGCTCGGCGACCTCACCGACGAGGAGGCGCGGGTCGCCCGTGGGCGGTACGGACTCGACGACGCCGCTCTCGCCTCCGAGGACGCCCGGCACCCGCTCGTGCTGCGGCTGCTCGCCGAGGTGAGGGAGGCCATGCCCGGCGGCGCGCCGGGGAAGCCCGGGCGGGACGAGGTCTTCGGGGCGCACCTGGACCTGATGTGTCTGCGGGTCGCCGTACGGATCGCCGCCGGGACCCGGCCCGTGCCGGGCGGCGCCGCCGTCCGCAGGCTCGCCGCGCGCGTCGCGGGCCAGGTCCACGAGGCCGCCCGCCGATGCCTCGGTCCGGGGCACGGAGAGCTGGACCGGGGCTCCTTCGAGGAGATCTTCCCGTGGCGGACGGGCTGGGCCTCCGCCGTCCTGACCGAGGGGCTCGTCGTCCCGGCCGGCGCCGGGTACCGCTTCGGCCACGAGGAGCTCGCCGACTGGATCCAGGGCGCCCACCTGGACGTGGACGGGGCCCTGTCCGCGCTGGTCCACCACCGGGACGAGGCGGCCGCCCAGGGCCGCCTCCCCGCCCGCCCGGGCGCCCCGCACACGGCCGCCGCGGCGCACCCGCTCCCCGTGCCGCGTCACCGGATCGGCCCGGTCGTCCAGGCCCTGCTCCTGATGGACCGCGAGCACGGCTCCGACGCGCTCGGGCTCCGCCTGACCGGACTGGCCGAGGCCCTGGACCGGCTGCGCGCCGAAGGCCTGGCGACCACCGATGCCGCCTGGTGGGCCTCCCGGCTCCTCGCCCAGACCCTGCTGCGCCTCCCGGACCCCAGGCCCTACGTCCCCGTCCTCCGCCACCTGGCCGACCACCTGGGCGCCCGCCCCACGCCTTCGCCACCTCCGACGGCCCCCGTCCCGTTCCCCGGCGGCCCGCCGCCGACGCCCGCCGCTGCCCCGCCCGGGACCGCCGTACCCGCCCAGCGAACCCCCGGCGCTTCCCCGGCCGTCCCGGAGCCGGCCGTCCCGGAGCCGGCCGTCCCGGAGCCGGCCGTCCCGGAGCCGGCCGGCCCCGCGCCCGCCGTCCCCGCCCAGGCCGCCCATGCCTTCGGACCGGCCTTCGCTCCTGCCGGCGGACCGGCCAACGGACCGGCGGCCCCGGCTTTCGGGCCGGCCTTCTGGGAGGCGTTGCGGATCGGGGACGACGAGCGGATCGATCTGCTGCGGCGGCTCGTTCCGGCCGATCCGCCGGCCGGGTCCACCACGACGCCCCGGTTCCTCGACGTCGTCGCCGAACGGCTCGTCGCCGAGCCCCGGGGCGTACAGCCGCTGCTCTGTCGGTGGTTCGGCGACGGGCGCGCCCTCGCCGCCGCCCCGTACGCCACCGTCGGCACCGCCGCTCAGGCCCTGCTGCACACCCATCGGCACCTGGCCGTCGACGACCTGTGCGAGGCGCTCGTCGCCACCGCCCACCCGCTCGCCGAGGGGCTGCTGGCCGCGCTCACCGAGGACGAGCCGTCCGCCGTCTGCCGGGCCGTCGACCGCTGGGCCCACGACGACGGCCGGCCCGCGCGGCGCGCCGCCGCCGCCACGTACGGCGGCCTGGTCGCCCCCCACGCCACGACCGGCCCCGACCGCGAACTCCTCCGCTACGCCGCCCTCGCCCTGCTCGCCCGCCCCGGCGACGCCGCCCTGCACGGCCCCGCCCTCGGCCTCCTCGTCCGCGACCCGCACACCCGCTCCCGGCACCTGCCCCGCGCCCTGACCCACCCCCGCGTCCCCGCGAGCGCCCTCGCCACCGCGCTCGCCACCCACCCCGAGCCCGTCCTCGCCGCCCTCCAGGACCGTCTGCACGGGCCGGGAGAGGCCGCCGGAGAGACACTGCGGGCGCTCGCCGAGGTCTCCACCCCCGCCCTGGCCCGCCGCGCCGCCGCGCTCGTCCGCGAGTACGTCGACCGCCACCCCGAAGGCGCCGGCCACGCCGCCGCCTTCGTCGACCGCCGGCTCGAAGACGGCCCCGCCGCCAGGGCCGTCCTCTTCCCCCTGGTCAACGCCATGATCCGGGGCAGGCCCGTCCAGGTCCGCAGCGCGCTCGCCGCCGTGCTCGCCGCGCCCGGCACCGGAGCCTCCCGCCTCCTGCGCACCGAACTCCTCGACGTACTCCTCGACCACGAGCGGTACGCGGCACGGGACCTCGCCGTGCTCGACGCCCTGCTGCGGGCCGCGGCCCTCGGCTGTGAGCGGCGGCCCGAGGTCCGTACCCGCGACCTCGTGCTCCGCGCCGGGCTCCTCCTCGTCCGTACGCCCGAGGGCGCGACCTGCTGCGACCGACGGCTCGTGGGGCTCGCCCGCGAAGTGCCCGCGTTCGCCGCCCAGCTGGCCGGCTGGCTCGCCGACGCCCCCGACGACTGGGCGGTGGTGGCCGGTCCCGGCACCCGCCGCACGGTCCAGGGGATCGACAGGTCCATGCCGATGCGAGGAGACGGCCGTGGGCATGGCAGTCTTAGACCGGCGTAATCGGCGAACAGGCGGACGAGGAGCGGTCACAGTGCAGCGCTGGCGTGGCTTGGAGGACATCCCCCAGGACTGGGGGCGCAGCGTCGTCACCATCGGCTCCTACGACGGGGTGCACCGCGGGCACCAGCTGATCATCGGGCGGGCGGTGGAGCGCGCCCGCGAGCTGGGCGTCCCCTCGGTCGTCGTCACCTTCGAGCCGCACCCCTCCGAGGTCGTGCGGCCCGGCAGCCACCCCCCGCTGCTCGCCCCGCACCCCCGCCGCGCCGAGCTGATGGCGGAGCTGGGCGTGGACGCGGTCCTCGTCCTGCCCTTCACGGCCGACTTCTCGCAGCTGTCCCCGGCGGACTTCATCGTGAAGGTCCTGGTCGACAAGTTGCACGCGAAGGCCGTCATCGAGGGCCCGAACTTCCGCTTCGGCCACCGTGCCGCGGGCAACGTCGCCTACCTGGCGGAGCTCGGCGCCACGTACGACTACGAGGTCGAGGTCATCGACCTCTTCGTGAGCGGCACGGCGGGCGGCGGGGATCCGTTCTCCTCCACGCTCACCCGCCGGCTGGTCGCCGAGGGCGACGTGGAGGGCGCCGCCGAGATCCTCGGACGTCCCCACCGCGTCGAGGGCATCGTCGTCCGCGGCGCCCAGCGCGGCCGTGAGCTCGGTTTCCCCACGGCCAACGTGGAGACCCTGCCGCACACCGCGATCCCGGCCGACGGCGTGTACGCCGGCTGGCTGACCGCTGCCGGGGAGCGCATGCCGGCCGCGATCTCGGTCGGTACGAACCCCCAGTTCGACGGCACGGAGCGGACGGTGGAGGCGTACGCCATCGACCGCGTGGGCCTCGACCTCTACGGCCTGCACGTGGCCGTCGACTTCCTCGCATACGTCCGCGGGATGCTCAAGTTCGACACCCTGGACGATCTGCTCGAAGCGATGGCCGGGGACGTGAAGCAGTGCCGCGAACTCACCGCGGCCTACGACAACCGGAGCTGACGCCCCTCGCCACCGGGTGACGAGGGGCGCCGCGGGCGAGGGATCAGACGCCGGCGCGCCCCCGGCGACGGATCAGAGCGCTGTCGCGCCGTCGGTCACCCAGTGACATGCCACGTCCCGCGTCCCGCCGCCGCCGAGCACCGGCAGGTCCTCGCCCCGGCAGCGGTCCGCGACGGCCGCGGCCTCGCCGGAGGCGAGGACCTGGCAGCGGGCGTGGAAGCGGCACCCGGACGGGATCCGGGCGGGGTCCGGCGGCTCGCCGGTCAGCACCACCGGCGTACCCTCGGACTCCGGCAGCACGGACAACAGCGCCCGGGTGTAGGGGTGCTGAGGGGCGGTCAGTACCGACTCCACGGTGCCGGTCTCCACGATCCGCCCCAGGTACATCACCGCCACCCGGTCGGCGATGTTCCACGCGAGACCCAGGTCGTGCGTCACGACCAGCGCCGAGAGCCCCAGTTCGTCGCGGAGCCGCAGCAGGAGCGCCAGGATCTCGCCCCGTACCGACGCGTCCAGCGAGGCCACCGGCTCGTCCGCGACGATCAGCTCGGGCTGGAGGACGAGGGCGCCCGCGATGACGACGCGCTGGCGCTGACCGCCGGAGAGCTCGTGCGGGTAGCGCAGGAAGAATCGCTCCGGCGGCCGCAGGCCGGCCCGTGACAGGGCCTCCCCGACGGCCGCCCGCTCGTCCCCGTCGTACCCGTGGATCCGCAGTCCCTCGGCCACCGCGTCGTACACCGTGTGCCGGGGGTTGAGCGAGCCGCTGGGGTCCTGGAGGACCAGCTGGGCACGTCTGCGGTACGCCTTGAGGGCGCGGGAGGTGTACGAGAGCGGTGCACCGGCGAAGGCGACGGAGCCGGACGTGGGCGGCACAAGGCCGAGCAGCGACCGGGCCAGCGTGGTCTTGCCGCACCCCGACTCCCCGACCAGCGCCACGATCTCCCCGGCGCCGATCTCCAGGTTCACCCCGTCCACGGCCCGCGCCGCGGGAGCACCCCGCCGGCCGGGGAAGGCGACCCGCAGCCCCCTCGCCGACAGCAGGGGCCCGGTGGCCCTGGGTTCCGTCGCGACGGCCGTGGCCGCCCCGGACTCCGGCGTGCCCGAACCGCTGCCGCCGCCCGTCCCCGTCGTCCCCGCGCCCGCGCCCGACGGCGAGCCGCCCGGTGTCAGCGGGTTCATGAGCCACTCCCTACGTGTACGCAGGCCGCCCGGCGCCCGGCGCCCGCCTCCCGCAACTCCTGGTCCTGCGCCCCGCAGACCTCCACCGCCGCCGGACAGCGCGGATGGAACGCGCACCCGCCCGGCAGATCGGCGGGGTCCGGCGGATCACCCGGAAGGCCACGCGGTGCCAACCGCGACGCCGGGTCGCCGATCCGCGGGAAGGCCGACGACAGGGCGCGCCCGTACGGGTGCTCCGCCGCGTCGTACACCGCCCGCGCGGGGCCCTCCTCCACCATCCGCCCCGCGTACATCACCGCGAGCCGGTCGCAGGTGTCGGCGAGGACCGCCAGATCGTGGCTGATCATCAGCAGACTGATGCCGTCGTCGGCCACCAGACGCTCGATCAGCCGCAGGATCTGCGCCTGGATCATCACGTCGAGCGCCGTCGTCGGCTCGTCCGCCACGATCAGCCGCGGATCGCAGGCGAGCGCCATCGCGATCATCACCCGCTGCCGCTGACCGCCGGACAGCTCGTGCGGGTACGCCGCCGCCCGCGCCGCCGGCAGACCGACGTGCTCCAGGAGATCCCCGACCCGCTTGCGCGCCTGAGCCGGGGTCGGGTGCCCGTGCACGAGCAGCGGCTCCGCGATCTGGTCGCCGATCCGCTGCACCGCGTTCAGCGAGTGCATCGCGCCCTGGAAGACGATCGACGCCCCCGCCCAGCGCACGGCCCGCAGCCGCCCCCACTTCATGGCGAGGACGTCCTCGCCGTCCAGCAGGATCTGCCCCGTCAGCCGCGCCGACGGGGGCAGCAGACGCAGCAGCGCCAGCGCCATCGTCGACTTCCCGCAGCCGGACTCGCCCGCGATCCCGAGCTTCTGTCCGGTGGCCAGGGTGAGGTCGACGCCCCGCACGGCGGGAACGGCCGACGCCCCCGACCCGTACGTGACGCTCAGATTCCGTACGTCGAGCAGGCTCATCGCCCCACCCCCAGCTTCGGGTTCAGTACGGACTCGACCGCCCGCCCGCACAGCGTGAAGGCCAGCGCGACCAGCGCGATCGCGATCCCGGGCGGAGCCAGGTACCACCAGTGGCCCGACGACACGGCGCCCGCCTCCCGGGCGTCCTGGAGCATGCCGCCCCAGGAGACCACCGTCGGATCGCCGAGGCCGAGGAAGGCCAGCGTCGCCTCCGTCAGGATCGCGGTCGAGATGCCGAGCGTGGTCTGGGCGAGGACCAGCGGCATCACGTTGGGCAGCACGTGCCGGCTCATGATGTGCCCGTGACCGCCGCCCAGCGCCGTGGCCCGTTCGATGTACGGGCGGGACTCCACCGCGATCGTCTGGGCCCGCACCAGCCGGGCCGTGGTCGGCCAGGTGGTGACGCCGATCGCGAGGATCACCGTCCACATCGAGCGGGACATGACCGTCGCCAGCACGATCGCGAGGACGAGGGTCGGCATCACGAGGAACCAGTCGGTGATCCGCATGACGACCGTCGAGAACCAGCCGCCGTAGTGCCCCGCGATGATCCCGACGAGGGTGCCGATGGCGACCGAGAGCACCGCCGCGAGCAGCCCGACGAGCAGCGAGATCCGCGCGCCCCAGATCAGCAGGCCGAGCAGCGAACGCCCGAACTGGTCGGTCCCGAGGGGGAACGCGGCGCTCGGCGGTTCCAGAGCCGTACCCGGGGCGTTCGTCACCGACTGCACGTCCGCGCCGACGGTCAGCGGGGCGGTGAGCGCGAGCAGGGCGATCAGGGCGAGTCCGGCCAGGCCGTAGAGTCCGGCGCGGTGGGTCCGGTACTGCCTCCAGAAGCGGGACACCGTACCGCGCCGGCGTTCCCATGCGAGAGACGAGAGTGACGAGGAGGTCATCGGCCCACCCGGGGATCGAGCAGCGGATAGAGCAGGTCGGCGATCAGGTTCATCACGATCATCGCGCCGGCGAAGACCACGAACAGCCCCTGGACCAGCGGGAGATCGGGCACGCTGAGCGCCTGGTAGAACAGCCCGCCGAGCCCCGGCCAGGAGAACACCGTCTCCACCAGGATCGAACCGGCCGCCACATGACCGAGGTTGATGAAGACCATGGTCACCGTCGGAAGCAGCGCGTTCGGCACCGCGTGCCTGCGCCGTACGACGTCGTCGCGCAGCCCCTTCGCCCGCGCCGTCGTCAGATAGTCGCTGCCCATCTCGTCGAGCAGCGAGGAGCGCATCACGAGCAGGGTCTGCGCGTAGCCGACCGCCACCAGGGTGACGACCGGCAGGACCATGTGGTGGGCGACGTCGAGGATGTACGCGAAGCCGGTCTCGCCCGTGCCCGACTCCATGCCGCCGGTCGGGAAGAGCCCGGGGACCGGTCCGATGCCGACCGAGAAGACGATGATCAGGAGCAGCCCGAGCCAGAACGAGGGCACGGACCACAGGGTCAGCGCGACGCCCGTGTTCACCCGGTCGCCGAGGCCGCCGTGGCGCCAGGCGGAGCGGGTGCCGAGCCAGAGGCCGAGCGCCGAGTAGATCACCACGGCGACACCGGTCAGCAGCAGCGTCGCCGGCAGCTTCGTCGCGATGAGATCCCCGACCGGGGCGTGGAACTGGTACGAGATGCCGAGATCGCCGCTCAGCGCCTTGGCGCAGTAGTCGGTGAACTGCTGCCACATCGGCAGGTCGAGCCCGAACTGCCGGCGCAGGGTCGCCAGCTGCTCGGCCGAGGTCGGCACCCCGTGCGTCATCGCCTTGACCGGGTCACCGGGGATGATCCGGAAGAGGAAGAAGCTCGTGACCAGCACGGCGAAGAGCGAGACGGCGGCGCCGCCCAGCTTCCCGGCCACGTAGCGGAGGTACTGGAGGGTCGTCCCGGAGCGGGAGGCGCCGTCCGTGGTGCGGACCTTCTCGGTCCGCACCACGTCGGCCGGGGTGCTTGCTGTCGTCACGTCGCTGCTCGTCTACTCGCGGTCGTCGGCGGTCGAGCGGCGCCGCATGCCGAGGAAGACGCCGAGGCCGACCACGACCACCACGGCCGCCCCGATGCCGACGACGACACCGTCGGAGGAACCGGCGTCGGATCCGGAGGCGGCGGCCGCGGGCGTCGGCACGGCCGACCACCAGCTCCAGTAGCCGTCCTGGCCCCAGAGGTTGCCAGCGGCCGCGGGCATGGTCGTGATGGACTTGATCTGGTCCGTGCGGTACGCCTCGAGGGCGTTCGGGTAGGCCATGATGTTCATGTACCCGGTGTCGTACAGTCTCGACTGCATCTGCTTGACCAGATCCGCCCGCTTGGCGGCGTCGTACTCCACCGACTGCTGCGCGTAGAGCGCGTCGAACTGCTTGTCGCAGATGAAGTTGTCGGTGGCGCCGGTGTCCTTCGGGGTCGCGGGCAGTGTGCCGCAGGTGTGGATCGACAGGACGTAGTCGGGGTCGGGGTTGACCGACCAGCCGTCGAAGGCCAGGTCGTAGTCGCCCTTGGTCCACGGGTCGCCGACGTTGTCGAGGCACTCGACCTTGAGGCCGATGCCGAGCTCGCCCCACCACTCCTGGAGGTACTTGCCGACCGCCTTGTCGTTCGGGTCGGTGGCGTGGCAGAGGATCCGGAAGTCCAGCGCCCTGCCGTCCTTGCCGACCCGCTTGCCCTCGCCGTTCTTCTTGTACCCCGCCCGGTCGAGGAGCTGGGCGGCCTTGGCCGGGTCGTAGCCCAGTCTCTGCTCCGCGCCCGGCTTCCAGAAGTACGTGCCGAAGCGCGGCGGGATGTACCCCTCGCCCTCGACGGCGTGGCCCTGGAAGACCTTGTCGACGATCGTGGTCCGGTCGACGGCGAGGAAGAGCGCCTTGCGGACGGCCGGGTCGAGCAGGGCCGGGTGGCCGTTGCCGAAGGTCCTGCCGTCCTTGGAGCGGGCGCCCGGGTTGGTGGCCAGGGCGAAGAAGCGCCGGCCGGGAGCGTCGTTGACCTCGATGTTCTCGGCGGACTTCAGGGCGTCGGCCTGCGCCGGCGTCAGGTTCGGTACGAAGGACACCTCGCCCTTCTGCAGCGCGGCGACGGCGGCGTCACCGTCCTTGTAGTACTTGAACACCAGCTCGTCGAACTTGGGTGCGCCACGCCAGAAGCCCTTGTTCGGCTTCATCTTGATGTACTGGTCGACCTTGAAGTCCGTGATGACGAACGGGCCGTTGCCGACGATCGGGAACTGCTGGTCGTTGTTGAACTTCGAGAAGTCGCCGACCTTCTCCCAGACGTGTTTGGGCACGATCGGCACGTCCAGCGCCGTCATCGTGGCCTGCGGCTTCTTCAGCTCGATGACGAGCGTCCGCGGGTCGGGCGCGGTGACCTTCTTGAAGTTGGACGTGAAGCTGCCGTTCGCGGTGGCGGCGTTCGGGTCCGTCAGCATCTTGGTGAAGGTCCAGGCGGCGTCCTCGGCGGTGGCCTGCTGCCCGTCGGACCACTTCGAGTCCTCGCGGATCGTGTACGTCCACGTCAGCTTGTCCGGCGAGGACTTCCACTCGGTCGCCAGACCGGGGATCACCCTGGCGTCCTTCGCGTCGTAGTTCGTCAGGTACTCGTAGGCCAGACGGTGGATGCTGGTCGAGACGAGCTTCTGGGCGAGGAAGGGGCTCAGGGAGTCGACGCTCTGCGAGACGGCGACGGTGAGGGTGGTGCCCCCGCTCTTCGCGTCGCCGTCGGCGGCCTGTGCCGCCTGGGCGGTGACCTGGGGGACGGCCATGAGGGCGGAGGCGGTGACGCCTGCGGCGAGGAGCAGCCGGGGGAGTCTTCGGGAGGCGGCGGGGCGGGGCGGGACCTTCGTGACCATGACCATAGGACGTACCTCGCGTCGTGGATCTTGGGCGCCAACTGGTGAAGCGAAGGTTTATCAGCGGTGGACAAGCGTCGTCAACGATGACTCAAACCCCTTGTGGGCTGCGGGAATGCGAGGAGGCCCCGCACCGGGGAGCCGGTGCGGGGCCTCATTGGTCTACTCCTGTGACGCCTTACTGCTGAGGGGCTGGCGGTGCCTGCGGGGGCGCCTGCGGGGGCTGCTGGGGCCACCCGGCGGGAGGTACGGGAGCGTTCGGATCCGCTTGCGCCGGCGGGGCTGCGGGCTGCTGCGCCGGAGGCTGCTGCCAGCCCTGGGGCACGCCGGGCTGACCGGGCGCGCCGGATTGACCCGGTCGGCCGTACTCCGGCGGCTGGCCGGCCTGACCCGGCTGACCGTGCTGCGGCGCGTAGGGCTGCTGCGGGTACGGCTGCGGCTGGCCCTGCGGGTACGGCTGGGGCGCGTACGGCTGTCCCGGCTGCGGCGGATACGGCTGACCGGAGGCGGCCTGACCGGGCATTGGCTGACCGGGCATCGGCTGACCGGGCATGGGCTGGTGCGGCATCGGCTGACCGGGGACGGGCTGACCCGGCATCTGATGCCCCGGCATCGGCGGCGCCATGTGCGGCGGCAGACCGCCCTGGCCGTCGCCGGTCCACAGCCCCTGCGCCTGCTGCGCCCGGACGAAGTCCTCGGCCACCATCGCCGACAGGTTGAAGTACGCCTCGCGTGTCTTCGGTCGCATCATGTCGAGGTCGACCTCCGCGCCGGCCGACAGGTGCTCGTCGAACGGCACCACGATCACCCCGCGGCAGCGGGTCTGGAAGTGCTGCACGATGTCGTCGACCTTGATCATCTTGCCGGTCTCGCGGACCCCGGAGATGACCGTGATCGAACGCTGCACCAGCTCCGCGTAACCGTGCGCCGAGAGCCAGTCGAGCGTCGTCGACGCACTGGAGGCGCCGTCGACGGACGGGGTGGAGATGATGATCAGCTGGTCGGCGAGGTCCAGCACACCGCGCATCGCGCTGTAGAGCAGACCCGTACCGGAGTCGGTGAGGATGACCGGGTACTGCTTGCCCAGGACGTCGATCGCCCGCCGGTAGTCCTCGTCGTTGAACGTCGTCGAGACGGCCGGGTCCACGTCGTTGGCGATGATCTCCAGACCGGAGGGCGCCTGCGAGGTGAAGCGGCGGATGTCCATGTACGAGTTGAGGTACGGGATCGCCTGGACGAGGTCACGGATGGTGGCCCCGGTCTCGCGCCGCACCCGGCGGCCGAGCGTGCCGGCGTCGGGGTTGGCGTCGATGGCGAGGATCTTGTCCTGCCGCTCGGTGGCCAGCGTCGCGCCGAGCGCGGTGGTGGTCGTGGTCTTGCCGACACCGCCCTTGAGGGAGATGACCGCGATCCGGTAGCAGGACAGGACGGGCGTACGGATCAGTTCCAGCTTGCGCTGACGCTCGGCCTCCTCCTTCTTGCCGCCGATCTTGAAGCGGTTGGAGGCGCCGGGGTTCCGGCTGGACTTGGCCTTCTGCTTGTTGTTGCGCAGCAGCCGGTCGGAGGAGAGCTCGACGGCCGCGGTGTACCCGAGCGGAGCACCCGGCACGGACCGCTCACGCTGGTCGTGCGTCACGGGCGTGGGCCAGGCGGCACCGGTCCGCGGATCGACGGGCGCCTGCGGCGGCACCTGCGCGTCGGGATGCGCCTGCCCGGCCGTGGGGGGCTGAGGGGCCTGCGGTGCGGGCTGGGGCTGACCAGGGTGCGGGAAGCCGTACCCACCCTGCGGCGCGGGAGCGCCCTGCTGGGGGAAGCCGTAACCGCCCTGAGCCTGCGGGGGCACGGGGGCCTGCTGAGGCTGTCCGGGCTGGGGCTGAGGCTGGCCGGGCTGAGGCTGGCCGGGCTGAGGCTGGCCGGGCGGGACCTGACCGGGCAGCGGCTGGCCGGGCTGAGGCTGTGCCTGGCCGGGGTGCGGGAACCCGTAACCACCCTGCGGCGTGTGCGGCTGTGCCTGGCCGGGATGGGGGAAGCCGTAACCACCCTGCGGCGCCGGGTTGCCCGGCGCCTCCGGCTGAGCCTGACCCGGGTGCGGGAAGCCGTACCCGCCCTGCGGCGCGGGGGCGACCGGCGCCTGGGGCGTGGGCTGAGCCTGACCCGGGTGCGGGAACCCGTAGCCGCCCTGCGGCGGTACGGGAGTCGCCGGGGCGGGCCAGGAGGCCGCGGGCAACGGCGCTGCCGGCGGCGCCGACTGGTCGCCCGTCGGGGCCGGGGCGGGCCACTGCGGGGCCGCGCCGGGAGCGGCGGGCTGGAACGACGGCGGCAGCGGGGGCAGCCCGGCCCCGTCCTGGGGTGCGGGCGAAGGCAGCGCGGGCGGCAGGGCGGCCGGCGGCAGCGTGGCCGGGGGAGCGTCCTGGGGCTCGGGCTGGGAGGGGTACTGCGCGGGCGTGGGGGCGTCCTCCGGGGCGGGACCGTCGGCGGCCGCGTCGCTCTCGGCGTGCGGGGCCGGCTCCGCACCGGGCGCCGCACCGTCGGCGGCCTCGTCCGGGGAGTCCGTGCCGGTGCCCGGCGCGTCCTCGCCGTCCTGGTCCGTCGAGGCCTGTGCGCCGTCGTCCTCCGGGGCGGCCTGCCCCGGTGTGTCGGACACGTCGGCGGCGGGCGCGTCGTCGGACGGGTCCGACGTGGTGGCCGTCTGCGACCGCGACTCCGGGGTGGCCTCGTCGGTCGGCTCGGCGGCGGTCGCCGCCGTCACCGGCTCGGGCGTCACGTCGCCGCTCACGGCCGGCTCGGCGGACCCCGACGGGGTCTGGCCCTCCGCGGCGGACTGCGCCGCCGCGCGCTCCGCGATCTCCGCCATCTCACGCTTCATGGCGGCGGGGGAGAAACGCATCGTCGCACCACTGTCCAGATCCCCGTTGTCGAACGGCTGCGAGGACGCCTCGGCGGGCATCGGCGCGCCGACGGCAGGGGGAGCGGTCGGTGTGGTGCCCGGCCCGGCAACGGGCGCCGCGGGCGGGGCGGGTGGCGTCGGCGGAACGTTCGGCTGGAAGCCGCTCCCCGCGGGCAGGCCGGGTACGGCGACCGGTGCACCCGACGGCGGAGGCGGCGACTGCTGCCCCGCGGAACCGCCGGAGGAGTCGCCGGACGCGCTCTGCGTGTACCAGGCGGGCGGCGTGTAGTCGATGGTGAACTCACCCGTCAGCTCTGCGGGATCCGCGTCGGACTCGTCGACGGGAAGGTTCCAGCCCCCGTGGATGTCGTCCCGATCGCTGTTCACTGTGCCTCCTGGTGTGGTCGAGCACCCTTGTGCCGTCGTGGGTGGGGGCCACCGTTCACTTCCGATCGGCCCGGCTCTCCCCCTGGGACACGGCGAACAAGCCCGAGGGTCTTCTGCCGCGCCCTGACCCACCCTAATCGCCCGCATCACCGCTCCGGCAGGCCCGTCCGCTCCCGGCGGCCGTCCCCTGCGTCACGCGTTGCCCTCAGGTGACACGGGTGCGGCGGAGCGTGAAGAATCGGGTGGGTCAAAACAGTACAACTGCGTACGAGTCAGAGTGCGGTCGGTTCACCCGCCGTGTGCGGCCCAACAATCCGGTCTCGTAGCGCGGCCGTCCTCACACCCGCCGCCGTCACCTCAGCGGAGGTCGAACTCCCCGTCCCGCGCACCGAGCACGAACGCCCGCCACTCGGCCTCGGTGTAGCGCAGCACGGTGTCGGGATCCAGCGAGGAGCGCATGGCGACCGCCCCGCCCGGCAAATGGGCGATCTCGACCCGCTCCTCGTCCGGGCTCGTACCCGGGGCGCCCTGCCATTCGACGTCGGAGATGTCGAGGGCGTACAGCTCGTCCTTTTCCTGCGCGCTCCCCATGGGGGTTCCTCTCGCTCACGGCCGCGTGGACGGCCCAAGTGTCAGGTGGCGCCGATCCGTTCGGCGCCGCTCGGCGTCATCCACGGATACTAGGCAGCTCACCGCCCTGGTGGGGGCGGTTCGGCCGCCCGCTCACCCGGGGGTGGTTCAGTCCATCCGGCGGGCCATGCCCAGCAGACCGGACTCCGCGTCCGTCGCGCTCGTCATCACCCACTGCCGGTCGCCGCCCGCGCACCAGAGCGTGACGCCGTCCGCCAGCGTCGGCAGCGCCTCGACCTCGCCCTGGGCCAGCCCCAGGATCCGTCCGATCTGCTGCGCCTCCTGGGGCGACACCCGCTGGACGCCGACGAGCGTCGCGGCGCGCATGAGCCGCGGCGCCACCGGGCTGAGATAGGGCAGAAGAGTCAGTACGGACTGCCACGGCGACGAGACGACCCGCCCGCGCGGCGGCCGCATGCCGCAGTCGCGCACCACGACCACGGGACTGCCCACGGTCGCGCCCAGCGGAGGCACCCGCCCCACGTCGGCGAGGGTGATGCACTCCAGGCCCGCTCCGGCCGCCTGCGCCAGCCCGACCCACTCCTGGGGCCGTCCGGTCTCCACGACCACCCGGGCTCCCGTGCCGGCCGCGCGGAGCGCCAGCACCTGCGCCGTCCACAGACCGCCGATGAGAAGGACGTCGTACGGCGTCGAGCGGTGGAACCCCACCAACTGCGAGCGTCCCTCGGCGTCCTCGCCGATGACCACGCCGTCGTCGCCCACGGGCAGCGACAGGGCACCGAGATGGTCGGCGGGCATGGTGTGCCCCGCATGCCGTGGGCCGAGCAGGCCGCGCAGCCCCTTCGACGTTCCGCCACGTCCCCTCACCGGGCACCTCCCAGAGGCATCGTCGCCAGCACACCCGGCAGCTGTTCGCGGTCGAGCCGGAGCAGGCCGACCTTGGCGGTCCGCGCCGCCTCCTCCAAGGTCCGCCGCACCCGGACCAGTTCGTTGTCGGAGCCGCCGGTGACCCGCACGTGGCCACCGACGTCCATGGCTCCCTGGCGCGTTCCGCGCCGCACGGTGAGGCTGATCGTCGTGGCGTACGCCGGTACGGAGGTCAGCAGCGAGACCAGCCTGGGCAGCGGCGCCGCGCCCCGGCCGAGTTCGGGCCAGCGGCCGACCGCGTACGTGGTGTGCCAGCGGTCGTCGCAGCGCCACACCCGGGACGTCTCGGCCGTACGCCGCTGGGGCGCCGCGTCGGGACGCCCGGCGCGGGCCGCGGCGCGCGGGCTCGTGCAGGCCGCCGTCGCCATGGTGGAGTTGAGCTCCTCCTGGTCCAGTACGGAGGCCTGGAAGCCCGCACCGGTGATGCGGCTCGCCAGATGGTCCGCGATCCGGACCAGACAGCGCTGAGCGCCCTCGACTCCGCCGCCGCGGGCCTCCACGGCCTCCCGGCAGAGTTCGGGGTCCAGCTTCACGGCCACCCAGGTCAGCCGGAGCGCGGGGGCGCCGGTCCGTTCCTGCAGCGGGGCGTAGGAGAGGCGGGCCACGGACTGCTGGGGGAGGTGCGGCGCGGGAGCCGCGCGTACCTGCTGCACCAGCTGCACCGACTCCACCACGATGTCGTCGACCTCCAGGGCGCCGCCCAGGAGCGAGAGCGGAAAGGCCCGGGCTCCGAAGACCGGACGCAGCGCCGAGCCGCTCGCCTCGACGCGCAGCACGGCGGTCAGGAAGGTGCCGTCGCCGAGCATGCCGATGGTGCGGTGGTTGCGGTCGACGTACGGCGAGGCGCGGAAGCCCGGCACGCTCTCGGTCACGGGAGCCAGCGCCGGGTCCGACTCGGGTGCGGCCGGGGCGGTGTTGCTCCGGCGGGCGCGCAGAGCGAGCGCGGTCCCCAGCCAGTCCTGCATCGCCTGACCGCGGCGGCGGATCGCCGCGAGCACCACCAGCAGGCCGGCCGCCACACAGGTGGGAACGAGCCAGAGGCCGCCCATCGCCAGCCCGACCGCGACGAGCGCCAGGGCCGACTCGACGAGGACCAGCTGCCGCAGCTGGAAGGGCCCCACCCGGCCGGTGCGCGACAGCGGGCGCAGCGTCGTGGTCGCGGGGACACCGCCCGGTGCAGGCGCTGTTCGAGTCTCGGCGCCGCCATTGCTGCGTTGCCGTCGGGAAGTTCCGGTCGTCCGGCCGGTAGTCCGCCCGTTCCGCGCACGCGTCGCCGTACCCATCGCCGCGTTGCCCCCTCGTGTCCGTAATAGCCGAATTCCCATGGGCGTTGACTGGGCGATCACCCTACCTGAGCAGTGAGACGCAAGCGCCGACAGGCATAGTAGGGGGCTGCGGGACGGCTGACCGGCCCGATGAGTGTGGGACCCTGGTCGCCCATCGGGGAGAGGGACAAGCGAACAGATGGCATCACGACGGGATGAACTGAACGCCTACACCTTCGCGAAGCGGAGGCTGATTGCGCAGTTCGTACAGCCGAACGCGACAGGCTCGGAGGAAGGCGCACCGCGCCCACTGCGCGCGGTGGCACCGGGAGCCATCGTCGGCGTGGTGATCCTCGCCGTCTTCGGCGCCTGGGGCATGTTCAAGCCCGTCGCCCCCAAGGACTGGGACAAGCCGGGCGAGAACGTCATCATCGCCAGCAAGTCGACGACGCGCTACGTCGTCCTCAAGACCGGCGACAAGACGCAGCTCCACCCGGTCCTGAACATGTCGTCGGCCAAGCTGCTCCTCGACCCCAACAAGGGCAAGGTCATCAACGTCGACGAATCCGTTCTCGACAGCGGCAAGATCCCGCACGGCGCCACGCTCGGCATCCCCTACGCCCCCGACCGCCTGCCCACCGACAAGGAGGCGGGCGCGCCCAAGCGCTGGGCCGTGTGCGAGCGGCCGGGCGAAGGCGGCCGGGCGATCCAGAAGGCGGCGTTCGTCCTCGCCGAGCGCGAGGAGAAGAAGACCGACGGCGCCGACCGGCTGAGCGGCGGCGAACTGCTGTACGTCGAAGGCCCCAACGGCACGCGGTACGTGATCGACGCCAAGGGCACCGCGTACCAGGTGGAGAAGGACGAGCTGCTCCTGCGCCAGCTCGTCGGCCAGGGCCGTACCGCCCAGCGGGTCTCCGACGCCTGGATGCGCACCCTCCACAAGGGCGACCCCATCGCCTTCCCGACCGTCCCCGGCCGTGCGGGAGACCCGGCGGGCGTGGACGGCCTCGCCCCCGAGGTCAACAAGATCGGCATGGTCCTCTCCGCGACCGACGGCACCAGGAAGCAGATGTACGTCGTGCTCCAGGGCACGGTCGCTCCCGTCTCGGACTTCATGGCCAAGCTCCTGCTCAACAGCAAGCAGCTCGTGGCGACCGGGCAGGCGGGCCAGGCGACGTCGGTCAGCGGTGGCGCGTTCCAGCCGGGCCGGGCGTTCGGCAACGACAAGAAGTGGCCCCAGGCGGCCCCGGTGCCCGTCAACGAGGCGAGCACGACCGAGGGCAGCCGGAACACCGTGTGCAACGTCCTGCGCGAAGTGGACGGCGACAACGGGGCGACCACACTGAGCACGTGGGCGGGCACCGACTTCCCCGCGACGCTGCCGACCGGGTCGAGCAGCGCGTACGTCACCCCCGGATCGGGCCAGCTCTTCCGGCAGTTCAAGGGATCGACGACCGGCAACGGCTTCCTCTTCCTCGTCACCGACACCGGTCTGCGCTATGCGATGCAGTCGAACGGGGACAGCGCGACCGACGACGCCGGCATCGGCTCGTCGGGCTCGGAGAAGGAGAAGCAGGAACGCCTGGCGGAGCAGCAGCAGGCGCAGAACCGGCTGGGGTACAAGAACGTCGAACCGCTGCCGATCCCGGCCGAGTGGTCGACCTTCCTGCCCACGGGCCCGCGTCTGTCGACCGGCGCGGCGCGCCAGCCGCAGGGTTCGTGAGGACGGCACGACGATGACGACGGCGATGACGACGACGAGGAACGGCCGACGCCTCCTGGCCGTGGCGGCCGGCACGGTCCTGGCCATGGGCGGGCTGCCGCTGTCCACCGCGGTGGCGGACGACGGCTCGCAGTGCACCTTCCCCGGGAAGATGTACGAGGGCAGGCCCTGGTCGCTCCAGCGCGTCCTGCTGGACGAACTGTGGACGCAGTCCACCGGCAAGGGCGTCCGGGTCGCCGTCATCGACACGGGGGTCGATGTCCGCAACCCGCAGCTGGCCAAGGCCGTGGACGCCAAGAGCGGGGTGAACCTGATCCCCAAGGGGATCAAGGACGCCAACGGGAACAAGATCGAGCGCGGCAAGGAGAACGGCACCACCGACACCGTGGGCCACGGCAGCAAGGTCGCGGGCATCATCGCCGCCCGCCCCGCCAAGGGCACCGGATTCGTCGGACTGGCGCCGGACGCCACGGTCATCCCCATCCAGCAGAACGACGCCGAGGGCCACGGCACGGCCTCGACGCTCGCCACGGCGATCCGGCACGCGATCGCCAAGAAGGCGGACGTGATCAACATCTCGCAGGACACCGCCAACGCCGTTGAGCCGACGCCCCTGCTCAAGCAGGCCGTCGACGACGCGCTGGCCAAGGAGATCGTGATAGTCGCCTCGGCGGGCAACGACGGCCTGGGCGGCAACGTGAAGCCCACGTACCCCGCCTCGTACCCCGGCGTCCTCGCCGTCGCCTCGTCGGACCGCAACAACGAACGCGCGCAGTTCTCCCAGTCGGGCGACTTCGTGGGCGTGGCGGCCCCCGGAGTGGACATGGTCTCGACCGTGCCGGGCGGCGGACACTGCGCCGACAACGGCACCAGCTTCTCCGCCCCGTACGTCGCCGGCCTGGCCGCCCTGATCAAGGCCAAGCACGGCGCGTGGACGCAGGAGCAGATCGTCGCCCAGATCCAGCAGACCGCCGAACGCTCGATCGCCGGTCACGACCGCCTGGTGGGCTGGGGCGTGGTCGACCCGGTCCGGGCGCTCACGGAGGACGACAAGCCCATCGAGAAGCCGGTCGCCCACGAGGGCATGACCGACGCCGAGGCCCCGACTCCGGCCGCCCTCCACCTGGGAGAGACCCCGGAGCAGCGCTCGACCCGCCTGGCGACGTACGTGATGGTCGGCGGAGGAGTGCTGGTGGCCGCGATCGTCGGCGGCGCGGTGGCGATGCGGGACCACCGCCGCAGGAGCAGGCGGATCGCGCGGGGAGCCCAGGGCTGACAGCGCGTTGCAAGATCGAAAGGGTACGGTGGTGGTTGCAGCCGCACATGGCTTCCGCTCACCGAACTGTTGAAGTCTCGTGACGGACAAGACACTTGGGGCTGTCGGACCCAGATATTAGAGTGGTGTGCGATGCAATCGGCGGGGGATCATTCACCGCGATCGCAATGTAGGACAGCTGTAGCAAACGGGGAGGAATGGCTTGTGCTCGAGGTAGTGGGTGCCGGGGGCTGCGATGACAAGTAACCTCGAGCGCGGAGTCGGCGAGCTGAAGAAGTTCCGCAACAGGGTCAACACCCTTCTCGCGGAGCTGGAGGGCGGAGACGCCGGAGCCGCCACGGTGGGCATGGAGCGGGTGACGCGCGGATCCTTCGGTGTCGGTATCCCCTTCGGGGAGGCAGAAGGCTTCTACTCGGAGTTCGACCGCGTCCACAGGGCCCTCGTCGGCCTGTCGAAGTCTCTGAGCGACCAGATCGAACTGCTCTCGATCGGCGTGCACGCGGCCGACGTCGGCTACGACAACGTCGAAGAGGAGCAGCGCCGGAGCTTCCACGAGATCCAGGCGCGCCTGGACAAGGAGCGCGACGAGGCGATCGAGGCCGAGAAGCGGGCGAAGAGCAACGACCCGGCCCAGCCCGCGAAGCCGGTCGGTGGCGGCAAGACCTTCAAGGGCATCGGGTGATGACGGATGAGTGAAGAGAAGCAGCCGGCTCCGAAGCCGGAGCTGACGCCTCAGGAGAAGGCGCAGCAGGAGGACCAGGAGCAGATCCAGACCAAGCACGCGGTCACCGACATGGTGGAGCGGCTGGACGACATCTTCCCCGTCTTCGGGGGCGGCGGATCGGGCAGCGTCTTCGGCAAGACGGCGTTCGACGGCCGCAAGCTCAACGAGATGCTCGACTTCCTGGACAGCGCCAACCCGGCGGACCTGGAGGAAGCCGGCAAGGCGCTGAAGAAGGCGACGACCGCCCTCAACGACGCGGCCAAGGACCTGGGCGACTTCGTCAGCAGGACGGAATGGAAGGGCGAGGCCGCCACGGAGTTCCAGCGCTACGGCTCCGAGGTCGTGAGCTACGCGTGGGGCATCGGCAAGCTCGCGAACGCGGTCGGCACGCAGATGACGGTGGCGAGCACGGGCCTGACGTCGGTCCGGAACGCGAAGCCCCCACGGGACACGCGCATCGACCAGCGTCAGCCGAAGGACTTCCCGCTGCCGGAGCAGACGGAGGACAACCCGAAGTACAAGCAGGCGCTGCAGGTCGAGAAGGACCGGCAGGAGGCCATCAACCAGATGAACCGCCTGGCGTCCTTCTACGCGGTCTCGCAGTCGACGCTGCAGGGCCAGGAGATCCCGAAGCCGCCGGAGTCGTACAAGGCGGCGGTTCCGCTGCCGTCGGGGGGCTTCGTCGGTAGAGGGACGGGCTCTGAGACCTCGGTGACGCGTGAGGACCTGTCGCGCGCGTCCAGCGACCCCTCAAGCCCCAGTGAGGCGAGGACGGGCGACACTCGGCCTGGGACCGACACGAACGTCAGGGAGGAGGCGATCCGGGAGCCGGACACGAAGGTCCAGATCGACACCGTGAAGACGACTCCGGCGCCGCCGACCACGCTGCCGACGACACCGCCGACCGCGCCCCCGGTGACCCAGAATCCGACCGGCCCCCTGCTGCCTCCGACGGTCTCGCTCGGCACTCCTCCGCGCACCGGCGGCCCTCGGGCCACGGGCACGCCCGGTGTTCCGCGCACCACGACCGGCCCGACCGCCGTGGGCCGACCGGGTGGGCCGACGAGTTCCCCTGCCGTGGGTAGGCCTGGTGGCCCGACCAGCTCGCCCGCCGTCGGCCGGCCGGGTGGCCCCATGGCCAAGGCAGGAGGGCCGCCGGCCACTGCTCAGTCGACGCAGGCCGGACGCACCACGCCTCAGGTGGGCCGTCCGGGCGGACCGGGCATGCCCGGCGGCACGGCGCAGCGTCAGGGAGGCGGCGCGACGCGCCAGTCTCCGATTGTGGGCAGGCCCACAGGGACGGGCCAGCCTGTCACCGGACGCACGAGCGGCGGGCCGACCACCGGCCGGTCCAACCCGATCGTCGGTGGTTCACCGCAGCGCACCTCGGGCGGAAACCCCGGATCACGACTTCCCAAGGGGACGGTCGTCGGCAGCGATGGCCCGGCCGCGGGTCGTACGTCCGCGGCGCGACCCAGCCAGGCCGGCGTGGTGGGTGCCAACTCCGGTAACACCGGCGCACGCCCCGTCGGACGTGGCACTCCCAGCACGAACGGCGTCGTCGGAAGCCCTCGTGGCGCCGGCGCACCCGTCGGGGGCGGGCGTGGCAACCAGCGCCCGGCACGTGACGATCAGGACCGCGAGGGCTCTACGCGCCCGGACTACCTGACCGAAGACGAAGAGACATGGACGAACCGTCGGCGCGGAGCTGTTCCGCCGGTGATCGACTAACCACGGGGAAGGTTCGGAAGTCAGGATGACGGCAGGAATGATCCAGGGCCGCACGCTCCGGCGAGGGCTGCTCAGCACCGTGACGGCTGCGGTGTTGACGGCAGGTCTCGTCGGGGTCGCCCCGACGGCAGTTGCTGCCGACGCCCGTTCGAAGCAGTGGTATCTGGACGCCATGAAGGCCGAGGAGGCCTGGAAGACGTCGACGGGCGCGGGGATCAAGGTTGCCGTCATCGACAGTGGCGTGAATCCGTCCACGGCATCCCTCAAGGGCAAGGTCCTGAAGGGCCTGGACGTTGCCGAGGCCAAGGGGGACGAAACCGACGACTACCGAGGCCACGGGACGACGATGGCCGAGCTCATCGTCGGCTCGGGAGCCGGTGGCGGCCTCAAGGGGCTGGCGCCCGACGCCAAGGTGATCCCCTACCGGGTGAGCGACACCGAGCTTCAGAACAATCAGCGTGTCAACGCCTTCGACATGGAGGAGGCGATCAGAGCTGCGGCGGACAGTGATGCACAGATCATCAACATTTCGTTCGCCAGTGAGTACTACAGCTCAGACGTCCGGAAGGCGGTCAAGTACGCCCAGCAGAAGGGGAAACTGCTGTTCGCGGGCGCCGGAAACAGCGGTGACAAGGACAACAAGCCGCAGTATCCGGCGAGCTACCCCGAGGCGATCGCGGTGGCGGCGACCACAAAGGACGGCGAGTGGGCGAAGTACTCGCAACACGGCGACTATGTGGACCTTGCCGCACCGGGCAGCGAGATCCCCGGTTGGTGCGACGAGAAGTTCAAGAGCTACTGCGCGACAGAGGGCACCAGTAACGCCACCGCCATCGCCTCCGCCTCCGCCGCCCTCATCTGGTCCGCCCACCCCGACTGGACCGGCAACCAGGTCCTGCGGGTCATGCTCGACTCCGCAGCACGGGGCGACGACTGGGAGCCCGGCACCCTGAGCCGGTATCTCGGTCACGGCGTCGTCCGGCCCAACGCCCACCTCACCCGTGGCGTCGGCAAGCCGGGCGACCCCGGCATCAGTCCCCTGACCAACGAGAAAGTCGGCGGCGAGCCGGGCTCGTCCGGTTCGTCCCCCTCCGGCGACGCCTCTGCGGCCCCGTCCGTGTCCGCGTCTGCATCAGGTTCGCCACAAGCCCCGGAGACCGATCCGTCGGCCGACGCGGTTGTGGCAGGCTCCAGCAAGAGCACTGATGACGGCAGCCCGTTGGGGCTCATCATCGGCGGCGCCGCGGCCGTGGTCGTCGTCGCGGGAGTCGCGTTCGTGCTCGTGCGGCGGCGGCGCACCGCCTGACGACGTCCGTCCGACGGCGTCCGGTCAGAACCATCGAAGACCACCCTGCGTCCCGCGCGAGACGGCGGGCGCAGCCACAAATGAGAATCCAGAAGAGAGAGAGCGTCACATGACGATCCAGAAGGTCGGCGATCAGAGTCTCAAGGATTTCCAGGATGACCTCACCGTCCGCTTCGAGGGCGTCAAGGGTCAGCTGAGGACGCTCCAGGGCGTCATCGACGGCCTCGAGGGCCGCTGGAAGGGTGTCGGCGCCGGCGCGTTCGACATCAAGCAGAACGAGATCAACCAGGGCATGGTGCGCATCGCCAAGCTACTGCTCAACTTCCAGGAAGCCATCCAGGTGACCCGTACGAACGCGGCGAACGTGGACTCCGAGATCGAGCAGGCGCTCAAGGGCGTCGACGTCACGGCCGGCTTCTCGGGCGACGCCGCCGCGGAGAGGGCTTCGACCTCGGGCATCGCCAAGCTCTGAGCAGGCTGAACGCGTAACCGTAAAACGTCGACACAAAGGCACTTGGAGAACTCATGGCACAGAACAACGACGGCGTGATGGTCGTCACCTACGCGTCTCTCGACGACGCGGCTGGGGTGATCGAGAAGCAGGCCGCCGAGCTGGACAGGTCTCTGGAGGAGATCCAGACGCGCATCCGCTCCATTTCCGAGACCTTCGAGGGTGAGGCCAAGACCGCGGCCGACGCCGCCCACAAGAACTGGGACAAGGAGTCGCGGCTGATCCACACCGCCCTGAAGGACATCGCGAGCAAGATCCGCATGGCGGGCCCCGCGTACCAGGCGGGCGACCGGAAGTCGGCCGCGAACTTCTGACGGCCGACAGACCGCGGAATCAACAGGGTGGGCGCGCACGGGAGGCGCCCACCCTGTCGCGTTTCCCAGGGTGAAGCCGGCCCGGGCGGCGCACCCTCACGCGTGCGGGTTCGCACAGCGACGATGCCGGCCGGCACGGCAGGAATCGGTCGTACGTCATTCGGACGAAGCGGTACCTTCCCGCGGCGCTTCCGCGGGGATCTTGGACGGGAGCCGGCCAGGTCTCCCAGCTGTTGCTTGACCTTGGGGTCGTCTGCCTCGCCGTGCCGTCTCAGGTCCACCACGACACTGAGGCTGTTGCACCAGGACCGCCGCTCTGAGACCAGGGGAGTCGACGACACCGAGCGAGCCCGCCTCAAACTCCTCCCCGGGCGAAGCGCAGGCAGCCTCCGCGCTGATCACTCTCCGTCCGGAGAACGGAGGGAGGTCCAGTACGTATGCCGTACCGGCGTCGTGTGACGATCATCGAGCTGCTCATGCTCAACGAGTGCATTCCTCGGACGCCCCGATCGCCTTGGTGTAGGCGAGGACCAGGTCCTTCATCGCCGACTCGTCCGGGATTCCCTCTTTGGTGATGAAGACGGTGGTAAACAGCTCGCCGTTCTCACGCATGTTGGCGTTTTTGGGGTCGGGGCACGTGACGTGGCCCGTTCCGCCCATGTCGGCGTACGTGTAGCTGCGGTCCTCGCTGACGTGCTCGTCCAGCCTCACGCCCATCTGCGACGACGCGACCTTCACCGTTGTCGTGCCCTTGCCCCACCACTCGGTGCTGGCGGACAGCACCAGTTCGCCGTCGACCGAGACCCGGCAACGTCGGATGCCCTGGATCTTGTCGGACAGCTCCTCCGAGATCTTCTGCCCGCTCTTCGGGAGTACCGGTTCGAGGAGCTTGGCATCGATGGGGGTACCGCACAGGGCCTTCGGGACCTCGAAGCCTCGGGTTTCCTCGCCGGCGCCGCATCCGGCCCCGGTGAGGACGACGGCGATAGTGGCGGCGGTCAGGCCCAAGGTCCGGGCGCCGTACGTCGGACTGTTGAAGCGATTCACTGTGCCCTCCGGGGGCAGGCTGCGCCCCGAGCGAGGGGCGCAGCCTGGTTGTCGTGACGTCTGCGACCGGAACTTCTGATGGCCGTCAGCCGGGCTGGATCTCCGTCTCCAGGTCGTCGGCCATGTGACGGGCATTGTCCGAGGCGTCGGAGAAGCCGTTGGACGTGCCGGTCCTGGCCCAGTCCGCGACCTGATCGCCGTACGGGAGCTTGTGCGCCTTCGCCGCCTCCTGGGCCGCGATCTGGCTCATGTCGACGTTCTTGTCCTTGCTCTCGTCCCAGAGCCTTCCGGCGTCCTTGCCCGCGTCCTTGAGCACGTCCGTCTCGGACTGCTGGAAGATGTGCTCCAGCACCACGCTGCTCACCGTACCGGCGACGCCGCTCGCGACCGCCCCGCCGACGGGGGTCGCGATGAAGCTGACGCCGACGCCGATGCCCGTGCCGATCGCGCCCGACCAGGTGTTCTTCTGCTGTGCCACCGAGTCCGCGAAGTCCTTGGCCTCCTTGCCGGCCGGACCGACGATGGCCTCCTGGCGGCCGACCGCAAGCGTTCCGCCGACCTCGGCCGAACGGCGCGAGATCTCCTCGATCGTCTCCTGCGGAGACTGCGGGTACTTCATGTCGGCGGGGGTGTCGGGGTTCAGGTGGTAGTCCATGAGGTTGGCCATGTACGCGCCCTGGCCGATCTCGACAGCCGCGTAGCCCTTCGGGTCCTGCCCCACGGTGACGAGGAAGCGGGTGACGTCCGAGTGCTCGAGCGCCGCGGGCGTGCCGGCGATCGGGAAGAGCTTGTCGGTGTTGCCGCGCTGGTCGTCGGAGACGGACCGGTTGATGTCGGGCAGATACTCCGAGGCGATCTGGCCGATGCTGTCCGACATGTAGCTGTGCTTGGTCAGCCGCTCCGGATCGTCCGAGATCGAGGCGACGATGTTCTGCATGAGCGCCGCCTGGTCCTTGTTGTGCGGCGGCGTGTCCGCGGTGGGCAGTTCGCCGGCCGGGTGCCCGGTCGTCGCCGCCTCCAACGCCAGCGCGAGGTTGTTGCGGCCCTCGGTGCTGTTGTTCTGCTTGCTGTCCATCTCCGGCGGCCAGTCACGCTCTTCGAAGAGGTAGTCGAAGTTGCTGACGTCCTTCTTCTTGTCCCCCTCCTTGAAGTCGTGGTCCTCGTCCTTCGTGAGGAAGTCGTCGTTGAAGAAGTCCGTCGCCGCGTCGGGGCTGTTGCCGAGGGCGGCCAGGAAGCCGATCATCGGGTCGGAGCCGCTGTCCGTGCCCGTGCGGTTGAGGTACGGATCCATTCCCATGCGCACCCAGTTCATGGGCGTGTGACGGCCGTTGCTGGACGAGCCCTTCTCGACCTCCATCAGCTTGCCGCCGTAGTCCTTGAGGAACTGGTCGTCGAAGTTGCCCCAGCGCATGAGGTTGCTCATCACCTGCGCGCCCTGGGTGAGGCTGTTCTTGTGGAGGGGCTGGTCGGCCATGTTGACCATGTCGTACTTCCAGCGCGACATCTCGGGGGAGTCCGCCTGGGTCGCCGTGGCGAGCGTGAGGCTCAGGTTCTTCTGGAGGTCGTCGTACTGCTCGCGACGGTCCGGGAAGACGTCCCGGTTCTTCTGCATGTCGTTGAGACCCGCCCAGAGGTCGAGGGTCCCCTTGGCGCCGACCGTCGAGGCGAAGTGCTCGGCGAAGATCGGGTCACCGGAGTACTTCCCGAGGCCGGAGTTGAGCGCGTCGAAGTCCGCCGTGGTGAGGTCCTCGGGCTTCTTCTTCGCGATCGCCGCGAGCTTCTCGGCCTCCTTGACGGCTGCCGCCGCCTGGTCGCGGTCCTTGTACACCGCGTCGGAGAAGCCGTGGTCGGTGAGGTCGACGAGGGCCTTCAGGGAGGTGGCGGCGGTGCTGTCGATCTCGGTGGCCGTGTTGAGGATGCCCTGGAGTTCGTTCCGTAGGCCGTCGACGTCGCTCTGGCCGTTGGGGGCCTTCTTGTCGGGGTTCTCCCGGACGGTGAATCCGCCGCCGTTCGCGGTGACGGTGAGGTTCTTCCCCCGGCCGCGTTCGATGGCGTCCTTGAGGAGGCGCTGCTGGTTCTTCAGCTCGTCCCGGGTGTCCTGCATGATGTTGCGAATCGACGTCGCCTGGGTGACCGCGTCACCGAACTCGCCGGAGGTCTTGCCCACGAACTCGCGGGTGATCACCGCGTTGTCACCCGCCCAGTTGGCCTTGAGGGCCTTCCCGCGGAGTCCGTCGTGAGCGTCCTTCTTCAGCGATTCGAGTTTGGTGAGCATGCTCGTCCAGTCCGTGACCGTATCGTCGAGCAGCTTGAAGTTGGCCGAGTGAAGGGCTTCGAAATCCATCAGTAATCCCCCTAGTCCTCGTCCTTCTTGGGCTTGTCCTTGATGTCGTACACCGGGTTCTTCCTGCCCGGTTCGCCCCATTGCTCGTCGAATCCGGCGTCCAGCGTCTGAATACTGCTCACGTGCCGCTCGATGAAGATCTCGTCGCCGGCGTGTGCGTTCTTCGTGAAGTCCATGTGGTTGGAGATGAGAGCGCAGGCGTCCATCACCGAACCCAGCTGCTTGTCCCAGCGCAGTGATACGTGTGACAGCGCGCCGCCGAGAGCGAAGCCCTGGGTCGAGAGGTCGGTCGCCGCCGAGTCCGTGGAGGTGACCCGGCCTTCCTTCCACAGCCGGTTGTACAGCTTGAAGGCCTCGTCGCCGATCGCCGCGAGATCCTGCTGGTCAACGGCGAGAAAGCCGCCGGTCGCGCTGCCTGCGTTCGGTCGGTCCTCGGGCGGCAGCCCGTTCAGCTGCATCCGTGCCGAATCCTTCTCGGCCGCCGAGGCTTTCAGCTGTTCCCACTCGTCCCATGCCATGGACGTCACATCTCCTTATGGATTTCGACTGGTTGGAACCGATTCGGGCTTTTCATCAGGGAGCGTCCGGGATTCTGGTCCGTGCCGATCCTGCGGCGGTCCTCACTTCGACGGACAGAGAATAGGGCCGGCGCGGTTCCCTCATTATTCGTCCGTCCCTTGCAATTCATCAGCCGGCGACAACCGGGAATCACGCGGCCTCGGGGCAGGCCTCGTCCACGACTTCGGTACGGATCCCGTACATCACGAGATCCAGGGCGTGGTCCCTCGCGGACTGCCCCGGCAGCGGCGTGGCCGTCACCGTCAGGCAGACGCTGCCGTCGATCTCGTAGCGCTCGACGAACGGGCCCTTGATGTCCGAGGTGGAGCCCTTGTCGGCGCCTGAGCTCCCGGACCCAGACGTCCCTGCGCCCGACGTCCCGGCGCCCGACGTCCCGGATCCAGAGGTCTCCGCCCCCGACGTCCCGCCGCCCGACGTCTCCTCCTCGTCCTCCACCAACGTCGCCACCGGGTCCCAGGCCTCCGGACCCTTCAGCGCCGGGTTGATGAAGTCGCCCCACGAGCCCTCGAGCCCCGTCAGCCTGTACCGGCCCGCGCCGTCCTCCGTCTCGAGGTCCCGCGCGACGTCCTGCACCCGTTCGAGGATCTCCGCGTGGTCGGGGCCCGAGTCGAAGACCCCCGCCAGCTTCAGCATGCTGAAGCTCTCGTACGCCAGGAAGAGGCCCAGCACGACCATGACGGCCCGTCGGGCCGTGAACGACGCCGCCGACGGCTCGTGCGCCTCGGGGTCGGCCAGGCGCGGCGCCCGGAAGCGCCACCACAGCCCGCGCGCGTCGACGAACAGGCCGAAGGCGACGAACGCCACCGCGAACGCCCCGGCGAATACCGCTGCTCCGATCACCTGTCCTGCTCCATCTCTCTACGCGGCACACAGGCGCCGCAGGCCAAGGACAGAGGCCGGGGCCGCGATCAGCCCCGGCCCCCACCCCGCCGCCCCTACACCTCCGGCAGCATTCCCGTCTGAATCAGCGGGTTGCCGCGCTGCCGCGACACGTAGATACCCCGGCCCGCCGGCATCGGCCGCATGCGGACGCCGCCGAGGACGTCGCCCTCCTGCGGGTCGCCGGAGAGGAGCACCCCCTGCGCGCCGAGCTCCATCATCCGCTGCATGAAGGACTCGTACGCCGCCCGGCTCGCACCGGCCGCGCTGCGGGCGATGATGAAGCGGACGCCCACGTCCCGGGCGAACGGCAGCAGCTCCGCCAGCTTCGCCAGCGGGTTGCCGCTGGAGGTGGACACCAGGTCGTAGTCGTCGACGACGACGAAGACGGACGGGCCCTGCCACCAGCTGCGGTCCCGCAGCTGCTGTGCCGTGACGTCGGCCGACGGCGAGCGGCGCTGCATCAGGTCCGCCAGCGCGTCCACGTGGTGCTCCATGTTGTTCGACATGGGCACGTACTCGGCCAGGTGGCTCGCCGGCGTCACGTCGAGCAGCGCGCGCCGGTTGTCGATCACGAAGAACTTCGCGGAGTTCCCGTCGTACCGCTCCGTGATCTGCTTGATGAGCAGCCGCAGCAGGTTCGACTTGCCCGACTCGCTCTCACCGAACACCAGGAAGAACGGATCGCGGTCGAAGTTGACGAAGACCGGCTCCAGGTTGTTCTCGTCGATGGCGAACGCGACACCGCGCTGCGGTTCCGCGTAGCCCGCGGGCAGCTGGTGCGCGTCGAGCTCGCGCGGCAGCAGCCGGACCGCCGGCGCGCCGGGCGCCGTCCAGTGACGCGTGACCTCCTGCGTCATCGCCGCCGTCGCCTCGGACAGGTCGGTGTCGGAGTTGATGCCGTCGATGCGCGGCACGGCCGCCATGAAGTGCAGCTTCTCCGGCGTGAGACCACGGCCGGGGACGCCCGTGGGCACGTTGGCGGCGATCTTGCGGTCCAGCTCGGAGTCCATCGTGTCGCCCAGCCGCAGTTCCAGCCTGTTCATCAGGTGGTCCTTGAGGTTGGCGCGGACCTCCATGGAGCGCGACGCCGTGAGGATCACGTGGATGCCGTAGCCGAGTCCGCGCGCGGCGATGTCCACGACCGCGGCCTCGAGACCCTCGTACTCGGTACGGAAGTTGCCCCAGCCGTCGATCATGAGGAACACGTCGCCGAACGGCTGGTCCGTCACCGAGATGTCGCCACGCGCCCGGAGCCTGCGGTACGTCTGGATGGAGTCGACGCCCGAGCTGCGGAAGTACTCCTCGCGCCGGGACAGGATGCCGTAGACCTCGGCCACCGTACGGCGCACCCGCTCGGGGTCGAGACGGGACGCCACGCCGCCGACGTGCGGCAGTCCCGCGACCGAGGCCATACCGCCACCGCCGAAGTCGAGTCCGTAGAACTGCACCTCGTGCGGGGTGTGCGTCAGCGCGAACGCGGAGATGATCGTCCGCAGCAGCGTCGACTTGCCGGACTGCGGACCGCCGACGATCTGCATGTGGCCCGCGGCGCCGGAGAAGTCCCGGTACAGCGTGTCGCGTCGCTGCTCGAACGGCTTGTCCACCACGCCCACCGGGACGACGAGCCTGCCGGCCCCCTCGTACCCGGGCTGCGTCAGACCGCGGCCCTCCACACCGGCGAGGCCGGGCAGGATCGCGTCGAGCGGCGGCGGGTTGTCGAGCGGCGGGAGCCACACCTGGTGCGCCTCGACGCCGCGTCCTTCGAGCCGCCGCACGATCACGTCGAGCACCGAGTCGGCGAGCGCGTCGTCCTCGGCGGCCCGGGCCTCGGGAACCTGCGCCTGGGCGGTCGGTTCGAGGTAGCGCACCGGGACGTGCGCCGCGGTGAACGGCACGGGCCGGCGGTCCACGGGCAGCGGGCCGCCCGGCACGACGGCGTGCTGGTTGGTGCGGTACACACCGGAGACGTACGCCGCCTTGAACCGCACCATCTCGTCGGTGCCGTACTTGAGGTAGCCCGAGCCGGGGACGTTCGGCAGCGTGTAGGCGTCGGGCACACCGATGGCCGCGCGGGACTCGGCGGCGGAGAAGGTCCGCAGACCGACGCGGTACGAGAGGTACGTCTCCAGGCCGCGGAGCCGGCCCTCCTCCAGACGCTGCGACGCAAGCAGCAGGTGCACACCGAGCGAACGGCCGATACGGCCGATCTGCACGAACATCTCGATGAAGTCCGGCATGGCCGTCAGCAGCTCGCTGAACTCGTCGATGACGAGGACGAGCGAGGGAATGGGCTGGAGCGGGGCGCCCGCGGCCCGCGCCTTCTCGTAGTCGTGGATGTTCGCGTAGTTGCCCGCGTCGCGCAGCATCTCCTGGCGGCGGTTCAGCTCACCGCGGATGGAGTCGCCCATGCGGTCCACCAGCGTGAGGTCGTCCGCGAGGTTGGTGATCACCGCGGCGACGTGCGGCATCTGGGACATGCCGGCGAAGGTGGCACCGCCCTTGAAGTCCGCGAGGACGAAGTTCAGCGTCTCCGACGAGTGCGTCACCGCCAGACCGAGGACCAGCGTGCGCAGCAGCTCCGACTTTCCGGAACCGGTCGCGCCGACGCACAGACCGTGCGGGCCCATGCCCTCCTGCGCCGCCTCCTTGAGGTCCAGCATGACGGGGGTGCCGTCCTCGCCCACGCCGATCGGGACGCGCAGTCGCTCGGACCGGGACCGGGGGCGCCAGGTGCGGCTGACGTCGACCGAGGCCGCGTCGCCGAGGTTCAGCAGATCGGTGAAGTCGAGGTTGGCGAGCAGCGGCTCGTCGTCGTCGGCGCCCGAGGCGACCCGCAGGGGAGCGAGCTGGCGGGCCAGCGCCTCCGCGGCGTCGGGGCTCAGCCGGTCGGCGCTGCCGTCGTAGACGAGCCCGTGGCCCGACTCCAGCCGCAGCGATTCGCCGTCCACGATCACGGACAGGTCGCCGCGGGGCCCGTTGGCCCTGCCCTGGACGACCTCGATGATCGTCACGCCCTGGAGGCCCTCGGGCGAGGCCAGGGCCGACGTCTGCGGGATCGACTGGCCGTCGAGCACCACGACGAGGTGCGGGTGGTCGAGCAGCGGGTGGTTCCCGCCCTGGAAACGGGGGCGGCCCTCCAGCCGCGCGTCGAGCATCTCCTGCAGCTCACGCGCGTCCGTGGTGATCAGACGCCGGCTGCCCGCGCCGTCGCCGGGGCCCGACGCCTGTACGTGGGGCAGCCACTTCGCCCACTCCCACGCGGGCGCCGCGCCGTCACCCGCGGCGATCGCGATGACCATGTCCTCGGGGGAGTGCAGCGCCGCGAGGGAGCCGACCATGGCGCGCGTCGTGGAACGGGCGCCGTCCGGGTCGCCGCTCACGGTGAGGTGGTAGAAGGCGCGGAGGGAGACGGCCATGGGGAGGCCGTCCAGGGTGCTGTGCGCGGTGAGGAACTGCTGCATCGCGCCGGCGGTGAGCGGCTCGAGCTCGTCCACGGGAGCGGTCTCGGGGGCGATGAGGGGGGTGGCGAGCTGCTGGCTGCCCAGACCGATGCGGACCTGCGCGAAGTCGTCGTCGCCGATACGCCGCTCCCAGACCCGGCTGCCCTCGGCGACCAGGGCCCACAGCTGCTCGGGCGAGGGGTGCAGATAGAACTGCGCGTCGCGCTGGAGGTGCGCCGTCCTCAGGACAGCGCGCCGCGTCTGCGTCAGGTACTTGAGGTAGTCACGCCGCAGGTCGGCGAGCTGCCCCTGCGTGCCGCGCCGGTAGCGGACCAGCATGGCGATCGCCATGGCGACCGTCGACGCGATCATCACCATGCCCATGATCCGCATGATCGGGTTCGGCGTCATGAAGAAGAAGACCACCGAACCGCCCATGCCGAGCATCGGCAGGAGCTGCATCAGCATGCCCTCCTGCTGCCCGCGCGGCAGCTCCGGCGGAGGTTGCAACTGCACCTGCTCACCGGGGACTTCGGACGGCAGAGCCCGTGGTGGGCGCTTGACGACGATCTGACTCACAGCTCACCAATTTCCGTTGCCGGACGGAAAGTTCCTATAGACGCCCCCGTGGCGACGGGATCCATCCGCGGGGAGGGATCCTACTTTGGTGTGGGGTCACGGGTGGGCGGTAGGGTGGCCCGACGTGTTTGCGCGCCCATGAACTATCGCAAAAAAACGGGTCATTCGGAGCGCAATGTCCGGAGGGCGGAGCTCGGAGCGCAGTGCTCGGAGCGCAATGTCAGGCCTGCCGGCCAGAATCACCACGAGGGGAAGCAGCAGGTGAGTATGACGGCCCCAGCCACGGCCAGCGGAGCGGGCCAGTCGGCCCCCGCGACCGTGTTCCAAGGCGGCACCGGTTTCTGCCGGGTCACGGTCGTCGCGCCCGACGGTCGCGTCGACGTCGCGCTGCCCGAGGACATCGCGGTCGCGGACCTCTACCCGGAGGTCCTCCGCCTCTCCGGCCAGACCCCGGCGCCCGGCGCCCCGGTCGGCTACCACCTGGTGCGCCGCGACGGCACCGTCCTCGACGGCGGCCGGTCGCTCGCGGCGCAGCGCATCCTCGACGGAGAGCTGCTCTCGCTGCGTCCCTTCGCCGACTCCCTGCCGCCGGCGGTCTTCGACGACGTGTCCGACGCCGTGGCCTCCGCCGTCGCCCGCGACCGCACGCTCTGGTCCGACGCGCTGATGCGCGGCGCCGGTCTCTTCGGCGGCTCGATCCTGCTGCTCCTGCTCGGCTTCGTCCTGTGGACGGCCGACCCCCGGCACGACATGCACGGTCTGCCCGGCATCCTCGCCGCGGTCACCGCGGTGCTGCTGCTCGCCCTCGCCGCCGTCCGCGCCCGCGTGTACGACGACCGCGGCTCCGCCGTGGCCCTGGGCACGGGCGCGATGGCGAACGCCGCCGTCGCCGGGTCCGGACTGCTGCCGCTCGCGGCCGGGCAGGGCATCGGCAAGCTCCAGTTCCTGCTCGCCTGCGCCGCCGTGCTCGTCTGTGCCGTGATTCTGACGATCGTCTCCCCGAGCGGGGACGGCCCGTTCGTCGCGTTCGTCTTCGCCTCGACCGTGGGCCTGCTGGTCGCCTTCGTGTCCGTCCTCACGGAGCTGGAGCCGGCCGAGACCGCCGCCGTCTGCGCGCCGCTCGCCGTCGGCGCCCTCGCCTTCCTGCCCGGGCTCTCCACCCGCTTCGCCCGGCTCCCCATCGGCTTCGAACCGCCCAGGACCAGCGTCGGCGGTTACGGCACCGAGGCCGAGCCCCAGGGGCCGGTCGACGCCGTCCGGATCGCCGCCCAGGCCCGCCGCGGCCACGAGCTGCTGGTCGGCCTCGTCGGCGGCTGCGCCCTCGTCGCCGTCTCCGCCGCGGCCGTGCTGGGCTTCTCCGAGAACATCTGGGGACAGCTGCTCGCCCTCGCCACCGGCGTCGCCATGCTGATGCGCGCCCACCTCTTCCGCTACACCGCGCAGGTCGGCTGCGCCCTCGGTGCCGGTCTCGGCGCCCTGGTGCTGCTCGGCCTCGGGCTCTGCCTCAACCCGCCGGTGGAGCTGATCATGGAGGCGCTCAAGGGTGACGGCACCGGCCTCGACATCCGTACGATCTGGCTCTCCGCGGCCATCGCCGGTGTCGCCGCGCTGATCACCGCGATCGGCCTCATCGTGCCGCGCAAGGGCGTCACGCCGTTCTGGGGCCGCTTCCTGGAGATCGCCGAGACCTTCGTCCTGCTCACGCTGCTGCCGCTCTGCCTCGCGGTCTTCGACGTCTACCACTCCATCCGGGCGATGACGTCCTGAACCCCCTGGTACCCTGTGTAACGGCCGTTTGTGTACGCGCTCCCGGAACCACCGGAATCCTCGGATCCACCGGATTCTCTGGGAGCTGCGCTCATCGGACCTTCGCCTCCGAGTCACGGAAGCTCCCCTGAGAACAAGACCAGGGGCACTCGTGGGCGCGCGAACACCAAGAGGAGTACCGAGTGTCTCTCGACGCCGCTACGAAGAAGCAGATTTTCGCCGAGTTCGGCCAGAAGGAGGGCGACACCGGCTCCCCCGAGGTCCAGGTCGCGATGCTCTCCCGCCGTATCTCGGACCTGACCGAGCACCTCAAGCAGCACAAGCACGACCACCACTCCCGTCGTGGTCTGCTGATCCTGGTCGGCCAGCGTCGCCGCCTGCTGCAGTACCTGGCCAAGAAGGACATCCAGCGCTTCCGTGCCCTGGTCGACCGCCTCGGCATCCGCCGCGGTGCGGCCGGCGGTGCCAAGTAAGGACGCCGTGAAGGGAGCGGTTCCCACTTTTAGGGGGCCGCTCCCTTTGCTGTACGTGCGCGATGTACCGACCGGCACTTAGTCTGGTCACACAACGCCACATTCAGAGCGAGAGGCCGCCGGCACGCCGCCGGTCCTCGGTAGTGGCCCCCGGACCCCATATCCCCGGAGGCTTCGATCGAAGACCGGCCCGCATCCGAAGGCGTGCTTCTCCTCCACCACCGTCCCCGGCCACACGGGCCGACGGACGAAAAGACGAACACGTAGGAGAAACCGCTAGTGGAGAACGAGACCCACTACGCCGAGGCCGTCATCGACAACGGCACCTTCGGCACCCGCACCATCCGCTTCGAGACGGGCCGCCTGGCCAAGCAGGCCGCCGGCTCCGCCGTCGCGTACCTGGACGACGACACGATGGTCCTTTCGGCCACCACCGCGTCCAAGAAGCCCAAGGACCAGCTCGACTTCTTCCCCCTGACGGTGGACGTCGAGGAGCGGATGTACGCGGCCGGCAAGATCCCCGGCTCCTTCTTCCGCCGGGAGGGCCGCCCCTCCGAGGACGCGATCCTCACCTGTCGCCTGATCGACCGCCCGCTGCGCCCCTCCTTCAAGAAGGGCCTGCGCAACGAGATCCAGATCGTCGAGACGATCATGGCGCTCAACCCCGACCACCTGTACGACGTGGTCGCCATCAACGCCGCCTCCTGCTCCACGCAGCTGGCCGGCCTGCCCTTCTCCGGCCCGATCGGCGGCACCCGTGTCGCGCTGATCAAGGGCCAGTGGGTCGCGTTCCCGACGCACACCGAGCTCGAGGACGCCGTCTTCGACATGGTCGTCGCCGGTCGCGTCCTGGAGGACGGCGACGTCGCGATCATGATGGTCGAGGCCGAGGCCACCGAGAAGACGATCGAGCTCGTCAAGGGCGGCGCCGAGGCGCCGACCGAGGAGGTCGTCGCCGCCGGTCTCGAGGCCGCGAAGCCCTTCATCAAGGTCCTCTGCAAGGCCCAGTCGGACCTCGCCGCCAAGGCCGCCAAGCCCACCGGCGAGTTCCCGGTCTTCCTCGACTACCAGGACGACGTCCTGGAGGCGCTCACCGCCGCGGTCAAGAGCGAGCTCGCCCAGGCGCTCACCATCGCCGGCAAGCAGGAGCGCGAGACCGAGCTCGACCGCGTCAAGGAGCTCGCCGCCGAGAAGCTCCTCCCGGCCTTCGAGGGCCGCGAGAAGGAGATCTCCGGTGCCTACCGCGCGCTGACCAAGAAGCTGGTCCGCGAGCGGATCATCAAGGACAAGGTCCGCATCGACGGCCGCGGCATCACGGACATCCGTACGCTCGCCGCCGAGGTCGAGGCCATCCCGCGCGTGCACGGCTCGGCGCTCTTCGAGCGTGGCGAGACCCAGATCCTGGGCGTCACCACCCTCAACATGCTCCGCATGGAGCAGCAGCTGGACACCCTCTCCCCGGTGACCCGCAAGCGCTACATGCACAACTACAACTTCCCGCCGTACTCCGTCGGTGAGACCGGCCGCGTGGGCTCGCCCAAGCGCCGCGAGATCGGCCACGGCGCGCTCGCCGAGCGCGCCATCGTGCCGGTGCTGCCGACGCGCGAGGAGTTCCCCTACGCGATCCGTCAGGTGTCCGAGGCCCTCGGCTCCAACGGCTCGACGTCCATGGGCTCGGTCTGCGCCTCCACCATGTCGCTCCTGAACGCCGGTGTGCCGCTGAAGGCCCCCGTCGCCGGTATCGCCATGGGTCTGATCTCCGAGGAGATCGACGGCAAGACCCACTACGTCGCCCTCACCGACATCCTCGGTGCGGAGGACGCCTTCGGCGACATGGACTTCAAGGTCGCCGGTACGAAGACCTTCGTCACCGCGCTCCAGCTCGACACCAAGCTCGACGGCATCCCCGCCTCGGTCCTGGCCGCCGCGCTGAAGCAGGCCCGTGACGCGCGTCTGCACATCCTCGACGTGATGAACGAGGCGATCGACGTTCCGGACGAGATGTCCCCGAACGCGCCGCGCATCATCACCGTCAAGATCCCGGTGGACAAGATCGGTGAGGTCATCGGCCCCAAGGGCAAGATGATCAACCAGATCCAGGAGGACACCGGCGCCGACATCACGATCGAGGACGACGGCACCATCTACATCGGTGCCGCCCAGGGCTCGCAGGCCGAGGCCGCCCGCGCCACGATCAACGGCATCGCCAACCCGACCATGCCGGAGGTCGGCGAGCGCTACCTGGGTACGGTCGTCAAGACCACCACCTTCGGTGCGTTCGTCTCCCTGATGCCCGGCAAGGACGGCCTGCTGCACATCTCGCAGATCCGCAAGCTCGCCGGTGGCAAGCGCGTGGAGAACGTCGAGGACGTGCTCGCGGTGGGCTCCAAGGTCCAGGTCGAGATCGCCGAGATCGACCAGCGCGGCAAGCTCTCCCTCGTGCCCGTCATGGCGGACGAGGACGCCGCCGAGGACAAGAAGGACGACACCGACCAGTGACGTCCCGTAGTTCCGTGACGACGGCCCGCCCCTCCTCGGAGGGGCGGGCCGTCGCCCGTACCCAAACGCTTCTCCCGGGCAGGGACGGCATCGGCACCGTCCGCCGCACCACCCTCCCCGGCGGTCTGCGGATCGTCACCGAGACCCTGCCGTCCGTGCGCTCCGCCACCTTCGGCATCTGGGCCCACGTCGGCTCCCGCGACGAGACGCCCACGCTCAACGGCGCCACGCACTACCTGGAGCACCTCCTCTTCAAGGGCACCGCGCGACGCAGCGCCCTCGACATCTCCGCCGCGCTCGACGCGGTCGGCGGCGAGATGAACGCCTTCACGGCGAAGGAGTTCACCTGCTACTACGCGCGGGTCCTCGACACCGACCTGCCGCTCGCGATCGACGTGGTCTGCGACATGCTCACCGGCTCGCTGATCCTCGCCGAGGACGTCGACGCCGAGCGAGGCGTCATCCTCGAAGAGATCGCGATGACCGAGGACGACCCGGGCGACGTCGTGCACGACCTGTTCGCGCACACGATGTTCGGCGACACCCCGCTGGGCCGCCCGGTGCTCGGCACCGTCGACACCATCAACGCCCTCGACCGGGGCCGGATCGCCCGCTTCTACAAGAAGCACTACGACCCGACCCACCTCGTCGTCGCCGCCGCGGGCAACATCGACCACGCGACCGTCGTACGCCAGGTCCGCCGCGCCTTCGAGAAGGCCGGCGCCCTCTCCCGTACGGACGCCGTCCCCGTCGCCCCGCGCGACGGCCGGCGCACCATCCGCACCGCGGGCGCTGTCGAGGTTCTGGGCCGCAAGACCGAGCAGGCCCATGTGGTCCTCGGCATGCCGGGCCTCGCCCGTACCGACGACCGCCGCTGGGCCCTCGGGGTGCTGAACACGGCCCTCGGCGGAGGCATGTCCTCCCGCCTCTTCCAGGAGGTCCGCGAGAAGCGCGGCCTGGCCTACAGCGTGTACTCGTACACCTCGGGCTTCGCCGACTGCGGCCTCTTCGGGGTGTACGCGGGCTGCCGCCCCAACCAGGTCCACGACGTGCTGAAGATCTGCCGCGACGAGCTCGACAAGGTCGCCGCCGACGGCCTGACCGACGACGAGATCGCCCGCGCCATCGGCCAGCTCTCCGGCTCGACCGTCCTCGGCCTGGAGGACACGGGCGCGCTGATGAACCGCATCGGCAAGAGCGAGCTGTGCTGGGGCACCCAGATGTCCGTCGACGACATGCTCGCCAGGATCGCCTCCGTCACCCCGGACGAGGTCCGCGAGGTCGCCCGTGATGTGCTCGGACAGCGCCCTTCGCTGTCCGTCATAGGGCCGCTGAAGGACAAGCAGGCGGCACGCCTGCACGAATCCGTCTCCTAGACACTCCCAGAGAGAGTTCAGAGCATGAGCAAGCTGCGCGTGGCGGTTCTCGGAGCCCAGGGCCGTATCGGTTCCGAGGCCGTACGGGCCGTCGAGGCCGCCGAGGACATGGAACTGGTCGCGGCGCTCGGCCGCGGCGACAAGCTGGAGACGCTCGCCGACGCGGGCGCCCAGGTCGCGGTCGAGCTGACCACCCCGGACTCCGTGATGGGCAACCTCGACTACTGCGTACGCCACGGCATCCACGCGGTCGTCGGTACCACCGGCTGGACCGAGGACCGCCTCGCGCAGCTGAACAGCTGGCTCGCCGCCTCCCCGGAGACCGGCGTCCTGATCGCCCCGAACTTCTCCATCGGCGCCGTGCTGACCATGAAGTTCGCCCAGATCGCGGCCCCGTACTTCGAGTCCGTCGAGGTCGTCGAGCTGCACCACCCGAACAAGGTCGACGCCCCCAGCGGTACCGCCACCCGCACCGCCCAGCTGATCGCCGCCGCCCGCGCCGAGGCCGGTCTCGGCCCCCAGCCCGACGCGACCGCGACCGCCCTGGACGGCGCGCGCGGCGCGGACGTCGACGGCGTCCCCGTGCACGCCGTACGGCTCCGGGGACTGCTGGCCCACCAGGAGGTGCTGCTCGGCGGCGAGGGCGAGACCCTGACGGTCCGTCACGACTCGCTGCACCACTCCAGCTTCATGCCGGGCATCCTGCTCGCCGCCCGCCGCGTGACCACTGTCCCGGGCCTCACCTTCGGCCTGGAACACTTCCTGGACCTGGGCTGACGGCCATGGGTGGAAAGATCACGTACGTCTTCCTCGCCACCGTCCTCGTCCTCGTCTTCGGCGTGGTGGCGATGGAGGGAGTCCTGCTCCTGCTGACCGGTGAACCGGTCGCCATGGGCATGGGAGCGGTCGCCTTCCTGCTGCCCGGCGTGGGCGGCTGGTTCCTCTGGAAGAACACCGCCTTCGCGCGGAACGCGCAGCGGCTCGCCCGCGAGCTGGAGGCTGAAGGCGGCCTGCCGGTGGACGAGTTGAAGCGCACGGCCGGCGGCCGGATCGACCGGGAGTCGGCCGACGAGGTCTTCGCGCAGCGGCGCGCCGAGACCGAGGACTCCCCGGACGACTGGCGCTGCTGGTTCCGGCTCGCGGTCGCCTACCACGACGCCCGGGACACCCCGCGCGCCCGCAAGGCGATGCAGCGGGCGATCGCCCTGCACGCGGGGCGCCCGGTCAGCGCGTAGGAGTCGGCGCGTAGGAGTCGGGGCCCGGGCGTCAGCGCGCGGCCGTCACCACGACGCCGTACTCGGCGTTCCACGCCTCGACGGTGTCGGCCGCGCGGTCGAACGCCTCGATGCGCGACAGGAAGTCGGCATTGTGGTCGGTGAGCAGGGTGACCGGCTCACCACCCTGCCGTACGAGGATCAGCGCCTGGCCCTGCACCGTGCGGGGAAGCCCCAGCCACCGCACGGGCTGCTGCGCCGTACGCACCTGAGTGACCCGGTTCCACGCCACGGTGGTGGTGGAGAGGAAGCCGACCCGGCGCAGGCCGTGACGGCTCACCCAGGTGCCCACCCGTAGCATCCGCACCGCCGCGACGATGATCAGGGCCGCCAGACCGAACGTGACGGTGGCACCCCCCATCGCCCCGGCGGCCGTGATGATCACCGCGGCGAACAGCACGAACGAGGCGAGCAGCAGCGCGAGCGCCGCCGCCCCCACGCGCCAGGGGCCGGGCCGGTAGGGGCGACGCCACTGGTCGTGGTCGTCGAACGGCAGGGCGACGTCGTCGGTCGCGTCAAAAGCGCGGTCGGCCGTCAGGAAGGGCAGGGGCACGACTGATCCTCACTCACAAGCACGCTCGAAGGGGCTGTGCCCGGTGAGGCTACCCAGGTGGTCTCGACCAGGCCACCTCAGGGGGCCGAACTGCTCAGCGACCGTCGGAGGCTTCGGACTGCTGCCGGTGGCCCTGGGACGCACCCGACTCCAGGGACGGCATCCCGAAGAGCAACGACCCGACGAGACCGGCCACGACGGTCAGCCCGACCAGGGTACGGCCCGCGACCTCGGAGACGCTGAGGCGCTCCCTGGGCGGCGGAGTGACGTTACTGCGGAAGCGGTCGGCCTCGGCGACGAATGCGAACGGGACGGCCTCTCGCCGGCGGAGCATCAGGGGCACTCTCCTTGGGGTTCGTGTGGTGCGGGGTGTCACGGATACAGACGACCAAAGTCATCGTTCGGTGCCCGATTTCCCCGAATTGACCAAAGAAACCCCCACGGACGGGTGCAGGGGCTCGGTGTCAGTGGCTCCCCGTAGAGTGGGCGCCGCCCGAGCGACGCACTTTGGAAGGACCCCGCCGGTGACCGACACCCCCTCAGCAGACGCGGCAGACCTCAAGCCCAGCTTCCGCAGCGATGTGACCGTCGAGCTGGTGAAGCACAGCGCCGCCGACTCGGACGTGCTGTGGGCGGCCCGCGTCTCCACCGCGGGTGAGCAGTCGCTCGACGAGCTGCAGAAGGACCCGGAGCGGTCCAAGGGGCTCATCAACTACCTGATGCGGGACCGGCACGGCAGCCCCTTCGAGCACAACTCGATGACCTTCTTCATCAGCGCCCCGATCTTCGTGTTCCGCGAGTTCATGCGTCACCGCGTCGGCTGGTCGTACAACGAGGAATCGGGCCGCTACAGGAACCTGGAGCCGGTCTTCTACGTTCCGGACGCCTCCCGGAAGCTCGTGCAGGAGGGCCGCCCCGGCAAGTACGTCTTCGTCGAGGGCACCGAGGCCCAGCAGGAGCTGACCGGCCGGGTCATGGAGGACTCGTACCTCCAGGCGTACGCGGCGTACCAGGAGATGCTCGCCGCCGGTGTCGCCCGTGAGGTCGCCCGCTCGGTCCTGCCCGTCGGGCTCTTCTCCTCGATGTATGCCACGTGCAACGCACGCTCGCTGATGCACTTCCTCGGTCTGCGCACCCAGCACGAGCTGGCCAAGGTGCCGTCCTTCCCGCAGCGGGAGATCGAGATGGTCGGCGAGAAGATGGAGCAGCACTGGGCCGGGCTCATGCCGCTGACCTATGCCGCGTTCAACAAGAACGGCCGTGTGGCCCCATAAAGCACAGATGTACGACCACGTCACGCGAAGTGTCCGTATTGCGACGTTTCACGAAGTTCATCTAGGCTGATCAAACGGACCCGGCACTGCTTGAACCCCCGAGCAGGCAGTGCCGGGCTCCCTTTCTCACGTCCCCCGAGGGGACACCGGGCGATGAGCAGCGAGTAGCGTGTTACCCATGGCTCCGATCTCCACTCCGCAGACCCCCTTCGGGAGGGTCCTCACCGCCATGGTCACGCCCTTCACGGCTGACGGCGCACTCGACCTCGACGGTGCCCAGCGACTCGCCGCCCATCTGGTGGACGCGGGCAACGACGGCCTCGTCATCAACGGCACCACCGGCGAGTCCCCGACCACCAGCGACGCGGAGAAATCGGAGCTGGTACGGGCGGTACTGGAGGCGGTCGGCGACCGCGCCCACGTCGTCGCCGGCATCGGCACCAACGACACCCACCACTCCATCGAGCTGGCCCGCACCGCGGAGCGCGACGGCGCCCACGGCCTGCTCGCCGTCACGCCGTACTACAACAAGCCCCCGCAAGAGGGTCTGTACCGGCACTTCTCGGCCATCGCCGACGCGACCGGCCTTCCGGTCATGCTCTACGACATCCCGGGCCGCAGCGGTGTCCCCATCGACACCGAGACGCTCGTCCGGCTCGCCGAGCACCCCCGGATCGTCGCCAACAAGGACGCCAAGGGCGACCTCGGCCGCGCCAGCTGGGCCATCGCCCGTTCGGGCCTGGCCTGGTACTCCGGCGACGACATGCTCAACCTGCCGCTGCTCTCCGTGGGCGCCTGCGGCTTCGTCTCCGTCGTCGGCCACGTCGTGACCCCCGAGCTCCGCGCCCTCCTCGACGCCCACCTGAACGGTGAGGTGCAGAAGGCCACCGAGATCCACCAGCGGCTCCTCCCGATCTACACGGGCATGTTCCGCACGCAGGGCGTCATGACCACCAAGGCCGCGCTGGCCCTCCAGGGCCTGCCGGCCGGCCCCCTGCGCCTGCCCCTCGTGGAGCTCTCGCCGGAGGAGACCGCCCAGCTCACGGTCGATCTCGCCGCCGGCGGGGTAGAGCTGTAACTACAGACTTCACAACTGAATATCCGATCGACGAACGATCGACTGACAACAGCAAGTGCACGAATGTCATGCGCGCCACGTGCCCAAGCGGTACGTGGCGCGTGTGGTGAGGAGAGTCTTTTGAGTCATCCGCATCCTGAACTCGGCGCCCCGCCGAAGCTGCCCAAGGGCGGCCTGCGCGTCATCCCGCTCGGTGGGCTGGGTGAGATCGGCCGCAACATGACGGTCTTCGAGTACGAAGGCCGGCTGCTGATCGTCGACTGCGGCGTCCTCTTCCCCGAGGAGGAGCAGCCGGGCATCGACCTGATCCTGCCCGATTTCACCATCATCAAGGACCGTCTCGACGAGGTCGAGGGGATCGTGCTCACGCACGGCCACGAGGACCACATCGGCGCCGTCCCCTACCTGCTCCGGCTCAAGCCGGACATCCCGCTCATCGGCTCCAAGCTGACCCTCGCCCTGATCGAGGCGAAGCTGCAGGAGCACCGGATCCGTCCGTACACCCTTGAGGTGTCGGAGGGCGACCGGGAGAACCTGGGCCCCTTCGACTGCGAGTTCATCGCGGTCAACCACTCCATCCCGGACGCGCTCGCGGTCGCCATCCGCACCCCCGCGGGCATGGCCGTCGCCACCGGCGACTTCAAGATGGACCAGCTCCCGATGGACGGCCGGCTCACCGACCTCCACGCCTTCGCGCGGCTCAGCGAGGAGGGCATCGACCTCCTGCTGTCCGACTCGACGAACGCCGAGGTCCCGGGCTTCGTCCCGCCGGAGAAGGACATCTCCAATGTCCTCCGGAACGTCTTCGCCAACGCCCCGAAGCGCATCATCGTGGCCAGCTTCGCCAGCCACGTGCACCGCATCCAGCAGATCCTCGACGCGGCGCACGAGTACGGCCGCCGCGTGGCCTTCGTCGGCCGCTCGATGGTCCGCAACATGGGCATCGCGCGCGACCTGGGCTACCTCCGCGTCCCGGCCGGCCTGGTCGTGGACGTGAAGACCCTCGACGACCTCCCGGACGACGAGGTCGTGCTGGTCTGTACGGGCTCCCAGGGCGAGCCCATGGCCGCGCTGTCCCGGATGGCCAACCGCGACCACCAGATCCGGATCGTCCAGGGCGACACCGTGATCCTGGCGTCGTCGCTCATCCCGGGCAACGAGAACGCGGTCTACCGCGTGATCAACGGCCTGACCCGCTGGGGCGCCAACGTCGTCCACAAGGGCAACGCCAAGGTCCACGTCTCGGGCCACGCCTCGGCCGGCGAGCTGCTGTACTTCTACAACATCTGCAAGCCGAAGAACCTGATGCCGGTCCACGGCGAATGGCGCCACCTGCGGGCCAACGCCGAGCTCGGCGCGATGACGGGCGTCCCCAAGGACCACATCGTCATCGCCGAGGACGGCGTCGTGGTCGACCTGGTCGACGGCAAGGCCAGGATCGTGGGCAAGGTCCAGGCGGGTTACGTCTACGTCGACGGCCTCTCGGTCGGCGACGTCACCGAGACCCACCTGAAGGACCGCCGGATCCTGGGCGACGAGGGCATCATCTCGGTCTTCGTCGTCGTCGACGCCTCGACCGGAAAGATCGTCAGCGGGCCGAACATCCACGCCCGTGGCTCCGGCATCGAGGACTCGGCGTTCGACGCCGTGATCCCGAAGGTCGAGCAGGCCCTGAACAAGTCGGCCCAGGACGGCGTCGTCGAGCCCCACCAGCTCCAGCAGCTGATCCGCCGGTCGGTCGGCAAGTGGGTCTCGGACACCTACCGCCGGCGCCCGATGATCCTCCCGGTGGTCGTGGAGGTCTGACGGACGGACTGACTCGGGCCCCGGCCTGACCAGCGCCAACTGAGAGCGGGGCGCCTCGATTTGCATCGGGGCGCCCCGCTCCAGTACGTTTACGGCTCCGCCAGCAAGGGAAACCCCGGCACCTTCGTGTGTCCGGACGGATGACCGGCAGGGCGGGAAATCCGACTCAGAACTTCTGATAAAGTCGGATCAACGCCGGAAAGCGGATCGGGAAAACCGAGAAGCCGGAAAGCACCGAGGAAATCGGATCGGAAAGATCTGATAGAGTCGGAAACGCAAGACCGAAGGGA
>NZ_JAMGSL010000005.1 GCF_025195125.1 Streptomyces sp. Je 1-79 | reverse complement strand
GCCCTCCGTACCGACCTCGCGGGCGACCCGGGTGACCTCCTCGGCGAAGGAGGACAGCCGGTCGACCATGGTGTTGATGGTCTCCTTCAGCTCCAGGATCTCGCCGCGCGCGTCGACCCGGATCTTCCGGGTGAGGTCCCCCCGGGCGACGGCGGTGGCGACCTGGGCGATCGACCGGACCTGGGAGGTCAGGTTGTCGGCCATCGTGTTGACGCCGGAGGTCAGTTCGCGCCACACCCCGCTCCCCCGCGGCTCGCGGGCCCGGCCGCCGAGGAGGCCTTGTCCGCCCACCTCGCTGGCGACCCGGGTGACTTCGGAGGTGACCAGGGAGAGCTGGTCGACCATGTCGTTGTAGACGGACGCGATCTCGCCGAGGATGCCGCCGGCGGACCCCGGCAGGCGGACGGAGAGGTCACCGTCGCGGACGGCGGTCAGCCCGGCCAGCAGCTCGCCGAGCCCGTCCTCGCCGAGCCGGTGAGGGGGCGGTTCAGGAGCGGGCGGCTGGGGGGAACTCTCCATCGCGGACCTCGCGCTGCACGGACGGGTACGGGAGGGGCACAGAAGCGGTACGGCGCTGCGGACGGTCCTGGTACGAGTACCGGGCGCCACCCCCGGCGGCGTTCCGCCACTTCCACTCTAGGCACGGGCCGCGGGCTCGGCAGCGCCTGTCACGGCGGCCTCGAACCAGACCGCCTTGCCCCCGCCGCGCGGCACCGAGCCCCACCCCGCGGAGAGCCGTTCGAGCAGGTAGAGCCCGTGCCCCGAACACCGGCTCGGCCGGTGCGGGCCGTGCGGCCGGGGACGTACCGGGCTGGTGTCGCTGACCTGGACCCACAGGCGCCCGTCGGTGCGGTCAAGACGGAGCTCGTACGGGGTTCCACCGTGCTCGTGCGCGTTGGCGACCACCTCCGAGACGAGCAGCAGGATGTCGTCGACGGCGACGTTGCCCGGGACGGCCCGTGGGCCGAACCACTCGCGCAGCGCCTTTCGGGTGAGGTCGCGGCACTCGCCCACGATTCCCGGGCCGTCACCCAGCGTGAAACGCCGGGACCGTTCCGCCGCGCGAGCCGTTACGAGACCCTTCCGTGCGCTAGTCATACGTCTCCGCTTCCCACCCATTCGGTGTCAAACCGCACCAAAGGGGAATGTTTCCCTAGGACGCTCGAACGATGGGCCGCCCGCCAGATCGGCGGCCGAGGCTCGCCCAACCCGTCGAGGGAGCCCTCATGCCCACCCCCCGCAAGCACACCGTCACGACGACCGGCACCCGGGCCGGCGACGCCACGTCCGTGCGCGAGCGCGCGCTGGGCGGCCTGCCGAAGATCGACCGGCCCACGGAGGCGAGCACGGCCGACGCCCAGACTCTCTCCACCGCCCTCTTCACCCGTCTGGGGGAGCTGGAGGAGGGCACGCCCGAGCACGCGTACGTACGGAACACGCTGATCGAGCTGAACCTCAGCCTGGTGAAGTTCGCCGCGCGCCGGTTCCGGAACCGGGCCGAGCCGACGGAGGACATCGTCCAGGTCGGCACGATCGGTCTGATCAAGGCGATCGACCGCTTCGAGGTCGGCCGGGGCGTGGAGTTCTCGGCGTTCGCGCTGCCCACCATCGTCGGGGAGATGAAACGTTTCTTCAGGGACACCAGCTGGTCCGTCCAGGTGCCGCGACGGCTCCAGGAACTGCGGATCGAGCTGGCGAAGGCCATCGACACGATGGAGCAGCGCCTCGGGCGGCGCCCGACCCGGGCCGAGCTCGCGGCCCAGCTGGGGATCGACGAGGAGAGCGTGGCCGAGGGTGAGCAGGCCTCGAACGGCTATGTCGCCCGGTCCCTCGACACACCCACCGGGGACGACGAGTCGGCCGTCACCGCGGGTGGCCGCCGTCTCGGTGAGGAGGAGCGGGCGTTCGAGCTGATCGACGCGCTGGAGTCGCTCAAGCCGCTGATCGCGGGGCTGGACGAGCGCGACCGCCGGATCCTGGCACTGCGGTTCGGCGACGAGCTGACCCAGGCGGAGATCGGCGAGCGGCTCGGGCTGTCGCAGATGCACATCTCCCGGCTGCTCGCCCGGATCCTGGACGAACTCCGGACGGGCCTGCTCGAAGACCGCGCGGACCGGATCGGCGCGGTCGGCTAGGGAGCGACCGCTGACCGCACGGACCGGGCTGACCGCGAGGACCAGGTCCGTCGGCTGACCGCGAGGGCCGGCGCGGCGGCCGGGGAGCGGCCACTGACCGCCCGGGCCGGGATCGCCCTCGTACTGGACGTACTCGGGCGACTGACGACAACGCGGCGAGGTGCCGTGCCAGGCGTCGGGAGCAGGAGGCCATGGTGACGACAGGGCCTAGAGGGCGCCGGGCGCCCGCTGGTCCCCGGGGCGGGTGACCTCCAGCCAGACGACCTTGCCGCGGTCGCGGGGCTCGGAGCCCCAGGCCCCGGCCAGCCGGTCCAGGACCATCAGACCGTGACCGCCGGGCAGCGACGGGGCCCGGGGCTGCCGTCGCCTCGGGAGCTCGGGGTTCGCGTCGGACACCTCGACCCGCAGGCGGTCGCGGCGGTGCCGCAGCACCAGCTCCTCGGGGCCGTCGGCATGCAGACACGCGTTGGTGACCACCTCGGAGACCAGGAGCAGGACGTCCTCCGCACGCTCCCGGCCCTCGTCGTCCTCGGCCGGCATCCAGCCCCAGTCGGTGAGCGCCTCCGCCGTGAAGTCACGGCAGCGCATGACGACGCCCTTGGTCCCGAACAGCACGAGCCGCCGGACCTGACCCTCGTCTCCGGCTTTCCCGCCCACGTCTCCCTCCGCCATCCCGCGCCTAGCCGCCCGCCCGCCGGTCGGTCAGCGCCTCGGCCACGTTCTCGTACACGCGGAACACCGTCCGCGCCCCCGTGATCTCGAACATCCGGGAGACGGGCGGGCGCAGGCCGGCGAGTTCGAGCCGGCCGCCCTCCTCCAATGCGCGCAGACGGGCCCGGAGCAGCACGTTCAGGCCCGTCGAGTCGCAGAAGCTCAGCTTCTCGCAGTCGACGAGGATCCGCACCGCACCGGTCCGCTCCTCCAGCGCGTGCCGCAGCGTGTCCGCGGTGTCGTGGTCGAGCTCCCCCGTCAGGGAGACCACCACGGCGCCCGGCTCCGGTCCGGGCCCGGCCGTCACGGCGAACCGCTCCGACGCCATCGGATCACCCGCCTCTCTCCACGCTCGTACAGGCGCCTACCCCACTCTTGCCCCGGGAAAGCGGCGCTCGCCCAACTGCCGGGGGAAGCCGTCAGGAGCCCGGGAGTCCCTCCAGGGCCTGGCGCGGCGCGGGGCTCGTCCGCCCGACGTACCGCTCGGCGGCATGCACCGCCTCGCGTGCGTTCCGCTTGCCCATCAGCACGCACAACGTGTACGCCGTGTCCTCGAAACGCCTGCGGACCGACAGGTCGCACGGCCGGGCCAGGACCACCCTTTCCTGGGCCCTGTAGTGCCGCAGCAGCCGGTCGACCGTGTTTCTGTCGGGCAGCAACATCATGCTCCTCCTGGCGCGGCCCCCTTCCCTCCGTCGCTCCATATTCGGGTCACCGCGTCACCCGCGCGACCGATACGGACACGATCCGTCACGGCACGGGGCCGGACCGGTCCGGCGTGCGCGTCCGCCGCGGATGGCGGAAGGTCGATTGCATGAAGGAGAGCGAGGGACTGAAGGTCGTCGTCACCGGCGCGACGGGCAATGTCGGCACGAGTCTGATGCGGGCTCTGGAGCGCGAGCCACGGGTCGCCTCCGTCCTCGGGCTGGCCCGCCGCACGCCCGCGCTGACGCTGACGAAGGCGCGATGGGCCGAGGTGGACCTGTCGCTGGAGAGCGACGAGCCACGGCTCGCGCAGTACATCGCGGACGCCGACGCGGTGGTCCACCTCGCCTGGCGGTTCCAGCCGACGCACGACCCGGCCGAGACCTGGCGCTCCAACGTCCTGGGCACCCTGCGGGTCCTCGACGCCGTGGCCGCCGCGCACGTGCCGGTCCTGGTGCACGCCTCGTCCGTCGGCGCCTACTCACCGGGGCCCGAGAGCGGTACGCCCGTCTCCGAGTCCTGGCCGACCCACGGCTGGCCGGGCGCCGCGTACACCCGCGAGAAGGCGTATCTGGAACGCGTCCTGGACACCTTCGAGCGCGACCACCCGCAGACCCGGGTGGTGCGGATGCGGCCCGGTTTCCTCTTCAAGGAGGAGTCGGCGAGCGAACAGCGGCGGATCTTCGCCGGCCGCTTCTTCCCCGGCTGGCTCTTCCGCCCCGACCTGCTGCCCCTGCTCCCCGAACTGGACGGGCTGCGGTTCCAGGTGCTGCACACGGACGACGCGGCCGACGCGTACCGCCGTGCGCTCGTACGCGACGTCCGGGGCCCGTTCAATCTCGCGGCGGACCCCGTGATCGACGTCTCGACGCTCTCGTCCCTGCTGGGCGCGCGGCCCGTGAAGGTGCCGAGCGGCGCGGCACGCGGCCTGCTCTCGGCGGCCTGGCGGCTGCGGGTGGCGCCCGCCTCCCCGGACCTCTTCGACGCGGTCCTGAAGCTGCCGGTGCTGTCCACGGAGCGGGCCCGCCGGGAGCTCGACTGGGAGCCCTCGACGACATCCGTCGAGGCACTGGGTGCCTTCCTGCGGGGTGTACGGGCGGGCAGCGGCGACGCGACGGACCCGCTCGTGGGGCGGCGCGTAGGCTGAGGAACAAGGGCGGGGCACATGCCGCCCGCCCTTCCGCGACGCCCGCCCCGCAACGGCCGCCCCGCGGCGCCTCCGTTCGGCGCGTGGAGCCGTCCGCATACGCGGGGCCGAATCGGGTAGCCGCTGTGGCGTCGCCGTCCGCCCCTCGCTCGCGAGGTCCTGCCCCGAGAAGGCGAGCACACCATGGCCTCCCTCGCCGACACGGCCCCGGCCGTCCCGCCCCGGGAACGCTCCACCGTCCGGCTGCTCGGATTGCAGCTCCAGTTCACCGGGCACGAGGACATCTCCGTGCCGGTCCCGCCCTCGGCGACGACGTCCGCCCCGTTCACGGTCAAGGAAGGCACGGAGTGCCGGGCCGTGATCCGGTTCCAGGTGGACGGCACCTCGGTTACGGGGCTCAAGGTCGTCGACGTGCGGCACAGAGAAGGCGCCGAGCTGGGTGGCCGCGAGGTGGCGCTCGGGGACTTCCGGCACGGCGGCCCCTACGAACTGGCGCTCCCGCCGGAGCGCGTACCGAACGGCCCGCGGGCCCGGGGCCTCTACGAGGTGGAGGCGGCGCTCGTCGACGGCGAGGGCCGTGTCCTCGACCGGAGCGGCTACCGCTTCGAGGTCCGGAGGGACTGGAAACCCCTCGCCGCCTGAGCGGGCCACCGCTCCCCCTGACACGCACGGCCTCGCACTCTCCGATCCGTACAGCCCACTCTCCGATCCGTACGGCCCCCTCAGCCGCGGTACGCGGCCCAGTCCACGATGCCCATGGCCGCGCCGGCGGCCTCCCGGCCCGCGCAGTGGGCGCGGTGGCGTTCCGCGATGCCGTCGAGGTCGAGGTGAGGTCCGAACGCGGGGTGTGCGGCGAGACGTCGGGCGTAGGACCAGAGCGCCGGATGGGCCGCGATCCGGTCCAGGGCCGCGGCGTCGAGGTGCCGGCGGTGGACCGTGTCCACCTGCACCAGCGTCACCCACAGGTGGATGTCGGCGGCGGTGACGGCGTCGCCGAGAATGTACGGCTGCCGCTCCAGCGTGCGCTCCAGTGCACCGAGGGCGGCGAAGAGGACGGTGAGCGGGCCCCGATGGGCGGCCTCGTCGTCGAGTCCCAGCTCCCCCGCGTGCTGCGCGGCCCGGTTGATGCCTCGCTCGCACAGGTCGCCGATCGCGTCGGTCTCCGCGTCGCGCCCCTCCGGCAGCAGGTCGGGGCGGTCCGGGCCGCGGAACCGACGGGCGAGGTCGCGCAGGATGTCGGGCGTGTGCGTGCTCACGATCCGGCCGGTCCAGCCGTCGCTGAGGACGGGCGCGTCCGCCGGCCCCGCGTACTGGTGGGCGCTGGCCTCGTACAGCGGTCGCAGGACCGCGTAGCCGCCGCCGGGGGTGTCGGGGGTGGCGGGGAGGAAGGACAGGGGGACGGTCTCGCGGAGTCCGAGCAGGCCGTGGGTGACGGCGATGCGCAGACAGCCGGGACAGGCGAGCGCCAGATGGAGCCGGTAGCGGTGCGGCACCGCGTAGTGACCGCTGCGGACGTCGCGGCCGATCCTGCCCCGGAAGGCGGGGGTGACGGTGGCCGGGGGGACGGCCGGGCCGAGGCGCGGGGGGAGGTAGGGACCGAGGTGCGGGGTGACGGACATGCTTCTCCCTGGGGGTGCTCGGTGCTGGGTCACGGCGGCGTGCGGCGGCGTCGGCGCGCGCGGGGGCAGCAGAGGTACGGGAAGGAGGAGAGCGAGGAGCCGTGGTGAAAGGGGGCGGACGTGCACGCCCGGCGGGGGCTCTCAGCTCGCGAGTGCCCGCCCGGCGGAGACTCTCGGCTCGCGCCGACCGGCGGGCGAGGGCTCTCAGCTCGCGCAACGGACGGGCAGGCGGGGGCGCCTCCGCTCCCGCGACCGCCCGGCGGACGAGCCCGCTCAGTCGGCGGAGCCGGTACCCCGGCTGCGGTGACGACTCGCCGCGCTGCACACCCGCAGCAGGTCGATGTGACGGCGGGACGTCAGGAACGGTGAGCGCGGCGACCGGACGGCACCGGCCGTGTCCTGTGCTCCCGCGAGGCCCATCGTTCCCTACCTGTTCGCTCGGATTCCTGGTCCCGAGTGTCGGCGCGGTCACGGTCCGCGTCAAGGGCGCGGACCGACAAGGAACACGCGCCCCCACGGGGTACGAATCCGGTCACCAGGGTGCGGAATAATGTGAGCATGCGCATCTCAGCCAGGGCCGACTACGCGGTGCGTGCCGCGCTCCAGCTGGCCGCCACCCAGGACGCGGGGCCGGTGAAGGCCGAGACGATCGCCGACGGCCAGGACATCTCGCACAAGTTCCTGGAGGGGATCCTCGGCGACATGCGCCGGGGCGGTCTGGTGCAGAGCCAGCGCGGCGGCAACGGCGGGTACTGGCTGGCCAGGCCGGCCGACTCGATCTCGGTCGCGGACGTGATCCGCTGCGTGGACGGGCCCCTGGTGTCCGTGCGCGGGGTGCGGCCGCCGGAGCTGTCGTACACGGGTCCCGCCGAGTCGCTGCTGACGCTCTGGATCGCGCTGCGGGCGAATGTGCGCCAGGTGCTCGACGGGGTCTCCCTCGCGGATCTGGCCGCGGGGAAACTGCCGGCCGAGATCTCCGGGCTCGCCGACGCCCCGGACGCCTGGACCAATCCCTGACCGTCCGAGCCGGGTCCCTGACCGTCCGAGCCAGGGTCGCGTCTCGGCCCGCGGGATTGAGCTGTCCATGATGTGAACGCCCCTTGGGGCCCGAGTCACCCCTCTGTCAGTATCCCTACCATTCCAGTGGGAAAGCTAGGAAACTTGAGAGGTGACGTGAGAACGCCGAAGAAGTCAGCGCTGCGCCCCACCTCCCGGCCGGCCGACCGCCGTGGTGACGACGAGATCTGGCCCCGCGTCACCCGGGAGCTGGCGGACGACCTCGCCTTCGACGCACCGGCCAGGGACCGGGCAGGGAAACCCCCGTTCGACGAAGTGGCCCGACTCCAGGAGGCCGGTCTGCCTGCGCTGCTCACCCCGCCGGGGGCGAGCGGGCACGGCGCCGACTGGCGGGCCGCCTGCGCCGTGATCCGGGAGATCTCCGCGGCCGACGGCTCGATAGGCGAACTCCTGGCCCACCATCACGTCCTCGCCTGGACCGCCCGTTTCCTCACCGGGGGGGAGCCGCCCGCATCCAGGACCTCCCCGCACGGCTCCTTCGAGGCCGACACGGCGCGGGAGGGCCGGCTCCTCGCCGGCGGAGTCGAGCCGTCCCGTACGGGGGCGGAGCCAGGACTCACCCTCACCCCGGCCCCCGGCGGACACGTCCTCGACGGGCGCCGCTCCTTCGCCTCCGGGGTGAGCGTCGCCGACCGCCTCGTCGTCGGGGCGCGCTGTACGGAGACCGGGGAACTGCTCGTCGTGGTGGTGGACCCGGCGGATCCCGCGGTGTTCACGGAGGCCGGGGCCGAGCGGGTGGGCCAGCGCCTCGCGGGCGCCGGGACGGTGACGTTCGATCAGCTCCCCGTGGACCCTCGGAACGTCCTCGGCTCCCTCCCCCGCGACGAGCACGACGTCGCCCCGTTCACGACGCTCGCCCCGCTCGCGCTCCGCCTCCTCCTCGTCCACGTCGGGCTCGGCATCGCCGAAGGGGCGCTGGCCGAGGCCCGGGACGTCAGCCGCGCGACCCGGGCCGTCCCACCGCGGACGGGGTCGCGCACCGGCGCGCCCGACGAGCCGTTCGGCGGCGAGGACCCGTATCTCCTGCTGTCCTACGGGGAGTTGGCCACCTCCGCGCACGCCGCGGCGGCGGTCGTCGAACGGGCGACGGACGCCCTGGCCCGCGGCCTGGGTGCCGGGCGGTCGCTGGGGGTCGAGGAGCGCGCCGACATCGCCGTGCTCGTCGCCGCGGCCGAGGCCGTGACGAGCCGGGCGGCGGTCCGGATCACGACCCGGATCCTCGAACTCGTCGACACCACGGAGCCCGCCGAGGCCCCGGGCGGCGGCCCCGGCTTCGACAGGTTCTGGCGCAACGCCCGCGCCCTGACGGCCCGGTCCTCCCCGGCGCACCGCCTGCGTGACATCGGCGACCACTACCTCCACGGAACGCGGCCGGGGCTGAGGCTCCTCGCGTGACGTCCGCTCCGGCATGTCGGGACCTCCGGCCCTCTCCTCGCGCGGGCGTTTGACCCAAGCTGGAGGGGATAGGCGCCGGTCGACGGGCCGGAGTCGCCATCGAGTGAGGGAGACAGCCTGATGAGTCGTGAGATCGTCGCCGGAGTGGACGGTTCGCCCGAGAGTCTCGCCGCGGCCGACTGGGCCGCGCGTGAGGCGCTGCACCGCGGGACCGGCCTGCGTCTGGTCCACGCCTGGCGGTGGGAGCCGCTCGACCTCCCGCTCGCGCAGGATCCGGCGCACCAGCAGCAGATGGCCGGTGACGTGCTCCGCGAGGCCGAGTCGACGATCGCCCGGCGCCGTCCCGGCGTCGAGCTCTCCGGCGAGATCCTGCCCGACTCCCCGGTCGCCGCGCTGCTGAGCACCGAGGAGCGGGCCGAGATGCTCGTCATCGGCTCGCGCGGGTACGGGGCGCTGGCCGGTTTCCTGCTCGGCTCCTACGGCCAGCAGATCATCGCGGGCGCCACCCGTCCGGTGGTGGCGGTCCGCGCCCGCGACGGGGACGAGGCCGAAGCCGAGGGCGGAGAGATCGTGGTCGGCCAGCACGGCGGGCCCGAGGACAGCGCCCCCGCCCTGGGCTTCGCGTTCGCCACGGCGGCGGCGCGCGGAGCGTCCGTCCGGGCGGTACGGGCCTGGAACCTGCCGTCCCTGTACACCTACAGCCCGGGGTCGATGGCGCTGGCCGACGAGGCCGGCGGGCTCGTCCCGTACGAGGAGAAGGCGCTGCGCGAGGCGCTCGCACCGTGGCGTGAGCGGTACCCCGACGTCCCGGTGAAGGAGCACGTGGAGCTCGGCAGCGCCGGGCAGGTCCTGCTCTCCTCCTCGGGCGCCGCACGTCTCCTCGTGGTCGGGCGCCGGGCCCGGCGCGGGGCGATCGGGACACGGATCGGTTCGGTGGCGCACGCCGCGCTGCATCTGGCCCCGTGCCCGGTGGCGGTCGTACCGCACGAGTGATGCGGTGGCGCTACGGGTTGACTCGGCGGGGTGACGCGACAGGTTGACGAGGTGTGTCGGCAGGTCCGGGACCGGAGAGTCTTGTGACCGTCGCCCCGGCGGCTCTCCCCTGCGCCGGACCGTCCGGCCGCCTCGGAGAAGAGAGCGGAGCCCATGCACCACCACGACGAGCACAGCCCCGAGGAGCAGCGGCCCACCGGCGGCCGGCACCGCAGAACGGGGCGTGCGCGCCGTCGCGCCCGCCGGTCACCGTCCTTCCGTACGGCCGTGACCTTCGCGGGCACGGCCACGGCCGTGCTCACGGTCGCCGCCGGGGCGTACGTGGCCTCCCTCGGGAGCCCGTCCGGGGCGGGCACCCGTTCGGAGGAGTCCACCCTCACGAACGTGGCGACCCTCGCCCTGAGGTCCTCGCCCTCCGCCGCACCCGCGTCCCCGCCCGCGCCCGCCTCGCCCCCCGCGGCCGAGGCCGCCGGCCCCCTAGGGGGTACGCCCTCCGCCCCACCGTCCGCGCCCCGGTCCGTGCCCCCGGCAGCCGCCCCGGCTGCGAAGGAGTCCGCTCCGGCCTCGGCGCTCCCCGCCCGGGCACCGGCCGCGGAGAAGGCGGTGGCCCCGGCGCCGCAGTCGGCCGGTGGCGGGAGGGTCGCGGCCTTGGTCGAGCAGGTCGTGGCGCTCGTCAACACGGAGCGGGAGAAGGCCGGTTGCGGCCCGCTGCGTGCCGACGACCGGCTGCACGAATCGGCGCAGGCGCACGCGGACGACATGGCGGAACGCGACTACTACGACCACACCACCCCCGAGGGCCGGGACGCGGGCGACCGGATGACGGCGGCCGGGTACACATGGGCCGGCTGGGCGGAGAACATCCACCGCGGCCCCAAGACCCCCGCGCAGACCATGGCGGACTGGATGGACAGCGACGGGCACCGTCGCAACATCCTCAACTGCTCGTTCAAGGACGTCGGCGTGGGAGTCAACCTGACGTCCAACGGGCCCTGGTGGGTGCAGAACTTCGGCACACGGCGCTGACCGGCCGGTCCGGTCCGGCGGTGCGGGTTCAGGACGCCGGCGTGGCCAGCTTCTGTACCCACACCGTGCCGTCGGGCCCGGGGACGGCGGCGACGCCGGTGTGGCGGTAGCGGCAGTTCAGCATGTTCTCCTGGTGCATCGAGCCGTCCATCCAGCCGTCGAAGACGGCGGCCGGGTCGGCCGTGCCGCGCGCCAGGTTCTCGGCCCACGCGGACCAGGAGTACCCGGCGCCCGAGATCCGCGCGTCGGCGAAGCGGCCCTCGGGGCTGCTGTGCGCGTAGTAGCCGCGCCGCACCATGTCCCGGGCGTAGGCGCGGGCCGCCTGGTCGAGCCGGGGGTCGCTCCTGAGGGGTGCACACCCCGCCTCCGCCCGGCGCTGGTTGACGAGGCGGTTCAGCCGCTCCTCCGGGGTGGCCGTCCGCGTCGGCGTGGGCGTCGGGGACGGCGTGGTCGGGGCCGGTGCGGGGGTGGTGGGGCTCGGCGGGGGCGTGGTCGTCGGTGCCGGGGGCGGCGCCGCGGCGGGGGTGGCGGGCGGCGCGGGCTCGCGCGCCTCCGGCTCGGACGGTACGAGCAGGATGATCCCGCCGAGTACGCCGAGGGCCACGGCTCCGGCGACCCAGGCCCGTCGCAGGGAGCCGCCGGCCGCCCCGCTCGTACCCGGCCCGGACGCGATCGGGGACGGGTCGGGGTTCAGGGGCGCGAGGCCGTCCCGGCCGCCCTCCATCGGCCCGGCGGCGGCCTGGCCCGCCGCCGGATCGGCCGGCGAGGCCGAGGTCGTGCCCGCCGGATCGGCCGGCGAGGCTATGGACGAGGCAGTGTCGGCTCCCGTGCCCGCGTGGGGGTCCGGGGCCGGAGCGTCCGCCGCCCAGGCGGCGGCCTGGGTCTCCGGGCGGGCCCCCGACCAGAACAGGAGCGGGGGAACGAGCGCGAGGCCCACCAGGAGGGCCTCGGCGGGGGCGAGGTCCGTGCGGGTGGGCAGGCACCTGGCGCAGTCCGTCACATGGCGGGCGAGGCGCTTGCGCCAGAGCGGGGAGGGGTGGCCGTCCCAGTCGGCGGTCAGCCGGGCCAGCTCCTCGCAGGACGGCCGTGCGGCCAGGGCGTGGACGACCTCCCGGGCGGTCTCCAGGCGCTCCTTCATCCGCTGGACGCGGACGGCCGCGTGCGCGGGGGTGATCGCCAGGGCATCGGCGAGCTCCGCGCGGCTGAGCTCACCGCCGGACTCCAGCCACCACAGGGCGAGCACCTCACGGTCGCTCTCGTCGAGCCAGCGGGTGGCCTCGGCGACCTCGCGGCGCTGGCCGGAGAGACCGAGCCGCAGGATGGTCAGGTCGACGAAGTCACCGGCGGGGTCGGCGAGCTCGGCCGCGTGGTCGAGGCCGGGGACGGGGCCGCTCTGGCGTTCGCGCCAGCGCCGGCGTATCTGGTTCATCGCGATGGCCACGAGCCAGGACCGGAAGCGTGCGGGGTCACGCAGCCCGGGCAGGCCGTCCAGGGCACGGACCATCGTCTCCTGGACGACGTCGTCGACGTCCGCGTGGCCGTCGAGGGCGCGGCCGACGATGTTGTAGACCAGCGGAAGGTAGGCGCCTATCAGCTGCTCACCGGCGTGCGCGTCTCCGGCCACGGCGGCGCCCACCAGTGCGGCGGTGCCGCGCTCGTCGCTGTGCATGTGCCCTGCTCCTTGTGCCTGGGTCTGACCGTCCCCGTCGTGAGGAGACCCCTGGGAGCGGGCCGCATAACACTTCGTGGCCGAGGTCGCGAGGTTACCGGGCCGCGAGGCCGGCTATGCGGGAGGGTGGGGCATGGACGGCAGGGTCGCCGCGTGCCCCGCCCGTACGGCTTCGACGGCGGCTTCATGGAGATCGCGGCTCTCCGCCTCGGAGGCGCACGGCACCGGACTGCCCGCCATCGTGAACCAGTCGGAGGCACCGCTGTACTGCACGGCTACGCGTGCTTCACCATCTGCCCAGGTGGTGTGCACGGTCAGGTCGCCCGTGACCGCACCGACTTCGTCGGTGAGCACCCCACCGCGCCCGGTGTAGACGCCGGGGGTCGTCCATGATGCCCAGCTCATCCATCCAGGTTCACACCCGAATGCCACATCCGCCACTGACGGGACCGCCCCGGCCGGAGGAATTCCGGCCGGGGCGGTTCAGCTGTCGTTCCGCGATCAGGCGAGGGACGCGACGGCCTCGTTGAAGGTGGCGGACGGACGCATCACGGCCGCGGCCTTGGCCGGGTCGGGCTGGTAGTAGCCACCGATCTCGGCCGGGGAGCCCTGGACCGCGTTGAGCTCGGAGACGATGGTCTCCTCCTGCTCGGTCAGGGTCTTCGCGAGACCGGCGAAGGCCTCCGCGAGCTGCGCGTCGTCGGTCTGCTTGGCCAGCTCCTGGGCCCAGTACAGGGCCAGGTAGAAGTGGCTGCCGCGGTTGTCGATACCACCGACGCGACGGGTCGGCGACTTGTCCTCGTTGAGGAAGGTGCCGGTGGCGCGGTCGAGGGTGTCGGCGAGGACCTGGGCGCGGGCGTTGCCGGTGGTGGTGGCCAGGTGCTCGAAGCTGGCGGCCAGGGCGAAGAACTCGCCCAGGGAGTCCCAGCGGAGGTAGTTCTCCTTGACGAGCTGCTGGACGTGCTTCGGGGCGGAGCCGCCGGCGCCGGTCTCGAAGAGGCCGCCGCCCGCCATCAGCGGGACGACCGAGAGCATCTTGGCGCTGGTGCCCAGCTCCAGGATCGGGAAGAGGTCGGTCAGGTAGTCGCGGAGGACGTTGCCGGTGACCGAGATGGTGTCCTCGCCGCGGCGGATGCGCTCCAGGGAGAACTTCGTGGCCTCGACCGGGGAGAGGATCTTGATGTCCAGGCCCTCGGTGTCGTGCTCGGTCAGGTACTGCTCGACCTTGGCGATCAGGCGGGCGTCGTGGGCGCGGGTCTCGTCCAGCCAGAAGACGGCCGGGGCGCCGGTGGCGCGGGCGCGGGTGACGGCGAGCTTGACCCAGTCCTGGATCGGGAGGTCCTTGGTCTGGCAGGCGCGGAAGATGTCGCCCTCGGCGACCTCCTGCTCCAGGACGACGTCACCGGCGGCGTCGACGAGACGGACGGTGCCGGCCGCGGCGATCTCGAAGGTCTTGTCGTGGGAGCCGTACTCCTCGGCCTTCTGCGCCATCAGGCCGACGTTCGGTACCGAGCCCATGGTCGACGGGTCGAAGGCGCCGTGGGCGCGGCAGTCGTCGATGACGGCCTGGTAGACACCGGAGTAGCTGCTGTCCGGGAGGACGGCGAGGGTGTCGGCCTCCTGGCCGTCCGGGCCCCACATGTGGCCGGAGGTGCGGATCATGGCCGGCATCGAGGCGTCGACGATGACGTCGGACGGCACGTGCAGGTTGGTGATGCCCTTGTCGGAGTCGACCATGGCGAGGGCCGGGCCCTCGGCGAGCTCGGCGTCGAAGGACGCCTTGATCTCGGCGCCGTTCGGGAGGGCGGCCAGGCCGTTGAGGATCCCGCCGAGGCCGTCGTTCGGGGAGAGGCCGGCGGCGGCGAGCGCCGCGCCGTGGGCGGCGAACGTCTTCGGGAAGAAGGCACGGACGACGTGGCCGAAGACGATCGGGTCGGAGACCTTCATCATCGTGGCCTTGAGGTGCACGGAGAAGAGCACGTCGTCGGCCTTGGCGCGGGCGATCTGCTCGCCGAGGAAGGTACGCAGGGCGGCGACGTGCATGACGGAGGCGTCGACGACCTCGCCGGCGAGGACGGGGACCGACTCGCGCAGGACGGTGGTGGTGCCGTCGGCGGCGACGTGCTCGATGCGCAGGGTGCCGGCCTCGGTGACGACGGCGGACTTCTCGGTGGAGCGGAAGTCGTTCTCACCCATGGTCGCGACGTTGGTCTTGGAGTCCGCGGTCCAGGCGCCCATGCGGTGCGGGTGGGTCTTGGCGTAGTTCTTGACCGAGCCGGGCGCGCGGCGGTCGGAGTTGCCCTCGCGCAGGACCGGGTTGACGGCGCTGCCCTTGACCTTGTCGTAGCGGGCGCGGACGTCCTTGTCCTCGTCGGTCTTCGGGTCGTCCGGGTAGTCCGGGAGGGCGTAGCCCTGCGCCTGGAGCTCGGCGATCGCGGCCTTCAGCTGCGGGATGGACGCCGAGATGTTCGGCAGCTTGATGATGTTCGCCTCGGCCGTCTTGGCCAGCGCGCCGAGCTCGGCGAGGGCGTCGTCGATGCGCTGCCCCTCTTCGAGACGCTCGGGGAAGCCGGCGATGATGCGCCCGGCCAGGGAGATGTCACGGGTCTCGACATTGACCCCGGCGGTCGAGGCGTAGGCCTGGATCACGGGCAGGAACGAGTACGTCGCCAGCGCGGGCGCCTCGTCAGTGTGGGTGTAGATGATGGTCGAGTCAGTCACCGGGTGTGCTCCGCTCCACGTCTGCGTCTGCGAGATTGCTCGACATCAAGATATCTCGTGATCGGCCTCGGTGGGAAAGGGCCCTGTCGGCTCGGTGGAAAGGGTGCCCGTGATCTTGTACGGGACGGGGCGGGCGCCCAGGTCGACGTGGCGGATCAGGGCGAGCAGCAGGAGCGTGGCCGCCGCGCCCGCCCCGAGGACGAGCGCCTGTCCGGCCTGGTAGGCGAGGCGGGGGACGGACGGGTCGGCCGGCTCCAGGACGAACATGGAGTCGACGAGCAGGACGAGCCCGATGCCGAGGCCGCTCACGGCGGCGGCGGACAGGGGTGCCACCACGAAGAGGGTCCGCAGCGGGAAGCGGCGTGTGCGCGCGGGGGCGACCTTGCCGCGGCGGGCGAGGACCGCGACGAGCCCGCAGGCCACCGCGAGAACGAGCAGGTCGGCTCCGATCAGGTCGCTCGGCCGGTGCCATCCGGCGGCCAGGCTGTACGCGCTCACGGCCGTCGCCCACAGGGCGCACAGGCCCACGGCGAGGCCGCGCAGCCCGTACGGGACGACGAGGACGAGGCCGGACATCACGCTCATCGCGATCGCGCCGTGCCCGCTCGGGAAGCTGTTGTGGCTCAGCTGCGGCGGCGCCTCGACCAGGTCGGGGCGGGCCAGGAGCGCGTGCTGGAGCACCTCGGCGAGGAAGAGGGAGACGGCGACGGCGCCCAGGGCGGCCACCGTGAGCACGTGCCGGCGTCGCAGCATGCCGATGAGGGTCAGGATCATCAGGGCGATGGCGAGGGAGTAGACGGCGACGTGCTGGAGGGTCCGGTTCGCCTCGTGGGCGGCGGCCAGCGTTCCGTCGGTGAACCGGCCGGCGAGGACGGCGTTCTCCCAGCGCTGGCCCGTCGCGGTCAGGACGAGTCCGGCGTAGACCACGGCCATGAGCAGGACCGCGCCGAGGCAGGCGTGCCGCATGCGCTTGCGTACGCGGGTGCTGAAGGAGTCGGCCGCCTCACCGGCGACGGAGGCGTACCACCAGGTGCCGGTCTCCAGCGGCCGCGGGCTGCCGTCGGGGCGGAGCCTGTCGTAGGGAGCCATGCTCCGATTCCAACCCGGCGTGCTCCCGCCCGCCCGCTGGACGCACCCGAACGAATCGCCGAGCGGGCATGCCGGGGGGATGCCGGCGGGATCATGCCACAGCGGACCGTCCCGTGGGTGAGCGATCGTGGCGGCGCGTTCCGAAGAGGGTGAACGCCGTGTTCACCAGGGCGACGTGGCTGAGCGCCTGGGGCGTGTTCCCCAGCTGGCGTCCCGTGTGCGGATCCCACTCCTCGGCGAGCAGGCCGACGTCGTTGCGGATGTCGAGGACCCGCTCGAAGGCGGTCCGGGCCTCGGCCTGGCGTCCCGTCATCGACAGGGCGTCGGCGTACCAGAACGTGCAGGCCAGGAAGGCTCCCTCGGCGCCGTCCAGACCGTCCACCTCGTGCACCTCGCCGTTGTCCACGTCCGCGTACCTGCGTATGAAACCCCGGTCGTCGAGCCGGCCCATCGCCTCGACCGTGCTCAGAACGCGCGGGTCGGACGCGGGGAGGAATCCGAGCCGGGGGATCAGCAGGGCGGTGGCGTCGATGCGGCCGGCTCCGTAGTACTGCACGAACGACTGCTGCTCGTCGCTCCAGCCGCGCGCGCAGACCTCGTTGCGCAGATCGCGGCGCATGGCCTGCCAGCGCCGGACGGAGGTACGCAGGCCGGCGACGCGGGCGAGGCGCAGGGCGCGGTCGGCGGCGACCCAGGCCATGATCTTGGAGTGGACGAAGTGGCGGCGGGGGCCGCGCACTTCCCAGATGCCCTCGTCCGGCTCCTGCCAGCGCTTCTCGACGTACTCCAGGAGCGAGGCCATCAGGCTCCACACATGCGGGTCGATGGCGACTCCTGCGCGTACGGCCGAGTAGATCGTGCTCAGCACCTCGCCGTAGATGTCCAGTTGGAACTGGTCGACGGCCGCGTTGCCGAACCGGACCGGCCGGGAACCCTCGTAGCCGGGCAGCCAGTCGGCACGTATCTCGGGGAGGTTGCGCTGGCCTCCCACACCGTAGAGCGGCTGGAGATCGGCGGGGTCGCCCGCGACGGCCCGGACGAGCCAGTCCTTCCAGGCGAGGGCCTCGCGGCGGTATCCGCTGCGCAGCAGACAGGAAAGGGTGAAGGTGGAGTCGCGCAGCCAGCAGAACCGATAGTCCCAATTCCGTTGCCCCCCGATGTATTCGGGGAGCGAGGCGGTGGCCGCGGCGATGACGCCGCCGGTCGGTTCGTAGGTGAGGGCCTTGAGGGTGACGAGCGATCGGATGACGGCTTCGCGATGCGGTCCGTCATAGCGGAGATGTGAGGTCCATTCGTCCCAGAAGGCGAGCGTGCGGGTCAATTCACCTTCCACGTCGGGCGCCGGGGGCGCCGCCGCGTGGGAGGGGCTCCAGCCGAGGGCGAAGGACACGCTCTGACCCGCCGTCACCGACACGTCGAGCGTGATGCGTTCGTCGGTGACGGTGATCTCGGCGCCGGGGCCGCAGCGCAGATGGGCCGCGTCCGGGCCGGCCACGATCGCGACCGTACGGCTGTCGACCCGTCGCGACCAGGGCATCACGCTGCCGTGGTTGAAGCGCATCCTCAACTCGCCGTGCAGGTCGACGCGTCCGGCGACGCCTTCGACCAACCTGATGATCTGCGGCGTCCGTTGGCGTGGCGGCATGAAGTCGGTGATGCGCACGGTTCCCGAGACGGATTCCCAGACCGATTCCAGGACCAGGGAATCACCGCGATAACTCCGCCGATTGCAGGGACGATTTCCGACCGGCGCCAGACTCCATTGCCCGTGGGATTCGTCCCCCAGGAGCGCGGCGAAACAGGCGGGCGAGTCGAATCGGGGCGCACACCACCAGTCGACAGCCCCGTCCGTCCCGATAAGGGCAGCCGTCTCCAGATCACCGATGAGGGCGTAGTCCTCAATTCGCCCTGCCATGAACGCATGGTAATCCCGTGGAGACTTCGATGCACTGACGGAGAGGGCGCGGCTTGACGGGGCGGCGTTCGGGGAAGGATGCTGAAAGTCACTCTCGGTTTCCGGAAAGAAGGCCGTACCGATGGGTAACGGGCCACATCCGATGCGCCGGTCGACCGACCACACGCCGGAGGCGGACAACCGCACGGTGAGTCTGGTGATTCCGGTGCGCCCCGGGGACCGCGACACCGCCTGGCTGCTGGAGCAGGTGCCCGCCGACGTCCGCGAGGTCGTCCTGGTCGGGCGCGCGAACGGCGACACGACGACGGAGACCGACCGACACGCCGGCCCGCCCGGCGGTTCCGTGACCGTACGCACGCTCGGGCCGTGGAACAGCGCGGCGGGCGACATCCCGCACGCGGGGCTGCTCGCCGCCACCGGGGAGCACATCGTGCTGATGGGGGCCGACGGCAGCATGTCCCCCAAGGAGATCCCGCACTACCTGCACTACCTGGAGAGCGGGTACGACTTCGTCAAGGGCTCCCGCTTCATCGCAGGCGGCGACTTCGCCGACTACCCGCTCCTGCGCAGGCTCGGACACAGCGCGCTGCTGCGCGTCGCCAGGCAGTTGTACGGTCAACATCTGACCGATCTCTGGTACGGGTTCTGCGCCTTCCGCCGTGGCTTCGTGGACCTCCTCGACCTGCGGGAGGACGGCGTCGAGATGGGCGCCGAACTGGTCACCCACGCCCTGCACTACGGGCTGCGGATCGCCGAGGTGCCGAGCCTCGAACTGCCGCGCCGCGACGGCCCGTCGCACGCCCGCACGGTCCGTGACGGTGCACGCATCCTGGGCGGGCTGCTCGAGGAGCGCCCGCACAACGCCCTGCACCGGATGGCGCCGTCGCCGCGTCCCGTCAAGCGGGCGGAACGGGCCCCTCGCGCTTGACGGCTCAGATATCGGATGCTAAGGCTTGAAGTCAGGCCTTTTGGACACATGACAGGCCCTTGGCAGGGCCGATCGCCGGAAGAAGCTCGCCGTGAACGCACTGCACCTCCGCAGGACACCGGCGGCACCCGCTCCGCATCCGCTGCGACGGGTGACCGACTGGCCCTCCGGCGAGTCCCGGCGCCGCAGCCCGTGCGGCAGGCCCCACCGCCCCACGTCCCATCCGGCGCGGCGGGCGACCGACCGGCTCCGCCCCGCGGTCCGCACCTGCCGTTCCGCCGTACGCCGTCCGCGCACGGCCGCCCGGCGCCGCCGCTCCCGTACCGTCCGCACCCGCGCCGCCAACACCCGGCGCGGCGGCGGACCAGACGGCTCCGGCCAACCCCCGGAACCCGCCACACCCACGAAACCCGCTGATCAGAGGCGATCGGGCGCGTCCTTCGCGTACGCCCCGGTCCCCCGCCGTACGACTCCGCGACGCCCGCTGCGCCGCGCCCCCGAAGGAGGCGAGGCGTGATGGTCGCCGTGCGCGCACACGCACCGCTCCCCCGCTGGCTCACCCGGCCCGCGGTGGATCTCGAACTGATCATCCCGGCCTTCAACGAGCAGCGCCGGCTGCCCTCGACGATCGCCGCGACGAGGGAGTACCTCGCCGCCCGGCCCTGGTCGTCGGCGGTCGTCGTGGTGGACAACAACAGCGTCGACGGCACGCTCGACGCGCTCGGACGCTTCGGCGACTCACCCGTGGGACTGCACGTCATCGGCTGCAGCCACCAGGGCAAGGGCGCCGCCGTCCGGCGCGGCATCGTCACCTCCTCCGCCCGCTACATCGGCTTCGCCGACGCCGACAACGCCACCCCCATCGAGACGCTCGACCGGGTCATGGAGCTGCTCCGCGCGGGCCACGGCGCCGTCATCGCCTCCCGGCACGCGCCCGGCGCGCATCTGGAGATCGAGCAGTCGGTGCTCCGGCGCGGCGGCGGTCTGCTCTTCCGTACGCTCGCCCACCGCACCCTGCCCGGGATCGCGGACACCCAGTGCGGGTTCAAGTTCTTCTCCGGCCCGCTGATCCGTGAGGTCGTACGCGACTGCCACATCGACGGTTTCGCCTTCGACGTCGAGATGCTCGCCCATGTCGTCCGGGCCGGGCGCGACATCGTCGAAGTGCCGGTGGACTGGTCGGACGTACCGGGCTCGACGTTCTCCGCCCGCCGCGACGGCCTTCGTTCGATGGCCGACCTGCTGCGCATCTCCCTGGCCCGGTGATGACCATGACCGCCCTCGACCGGCTCGCCCGTACCGACATCGCCTTCCTGAACTGGCGCGACCCCTCGCACCCCGACGCCGGTGGCGCCGAGGCGTACTGCTGGGAGATCGCGCGGCGGTTCTCGGCGGCCGGGGCGCACGTCACGCTCGTCTCGGCCCGCTGTCCCGGCGCCCGGGCGAAGGAGGACCGCGACGGCGTCCGGATCGTGCGGCGCGGCGGGACCTTCGGCGTCTACGCGGCGGCCGCGGCGCATCTGCTGCGACACCGTCACGCCTACGACGCCGTGGTCGACTTCCAGAACGGGATCCCGTTCTTCTCGCCGCTCTTCACCCCGCGCTGGACCGCGGACATCTGCGTCATCCACCACATCCACCAGCGCCAGTTCGACCTGCGCTTCCACTGGCCCCTCAACGCGGTCGGCCGGATGCTCGAGAAGCAGGTCAGCCGGCTGGTGTACCGGGGGCGGCCCGTGGTCGTCGTCTCGCCGTCCACCCGCGAAGGGGCCAGGCGCGAACTCGGCTTCGGCAATCCGATCCACATCGTGCCCAACGGCAGCCCCCGCGCCCCGGACGCCTCCCCCGTCGGGCCGCGCAGCGACACGCCCACCATCACCGTGGTGAGCCGGCTCATGCCGCAGAAGCGCGTGGACCTGCTCGTACGGGCCCTGCCGGCGCTGCTCCGGAAGGCGCCGGACCTCCGGGTCGACGTCTGCGGCGACGGACCCGAACGGGAACGCCTCGGCACGCTCGCCGCCGAACTCGGCGTCGCCTCCGCCGTCGTCCTCCACGGGCATGTGACCGAGGAGCGCAAGCAGGAGCTGTTCCGCACCGCGTGGCTCACGGTCGTGCCGTCCGTCGCCGAGGGCTGGGGCCTCACCGTGATCGAGGCCAACACCGCCGGGACGCCCGCCCTCGCCTATGACGTGCCCGGGCTGCGCGACGCCGTGCAGCCCGGGGTCAACGGCTGGCTGCTGCCGACCTCGGCCGATCTCGCCGACGGTGTCGCGACGGCGCTCGACGAGCTGTCCACGGAGGAGGCGCGCACGCGCGCGGCCGAACGCTGCCGCGCCTGGGCCGCCGCGTTCTCCTGGGACGACAGCGCCGAGCGGCTCGCGCAGGTGGTGCTCGAAGACCTCCGGCGGATCCATCGCCACCGGCGCTCGCGGCGCGGGGCGAGCGATCTCGCCGTCGTCACGCGCTTCACGGCGCCGGACGCCGAGGCGACGGAGCGGGCGCTGCGGGGCGCGCTGCGTCAGACCGATGTGTGGAACCGCGACGGAGACAGCTTCCGGCTGCTGCTGCACGGCTGTGACGAGGTGCAGGCGCTGGAGGCCCTGAGGAGGCTCGACGTGCGCGAGGCGACCGTCACGCTCGCCGGCGGCCGGGACGTGCTCGTCGGCACGCCGAGCCCTCCGCAGGGGATGGCGGACCGTGGCGACGGCATCGAGGTGGAGAACGAGACGGTGACCGACCGTCCGAAGACCGTCGTGGCGGACGTTCCGAAGGGGAACCGGCCATGACGACCGCCCGTCCCGTCGCCACGCGCACGCCCGTCCCCCACGACGAGGTGACGGCGGTGCACGGTGCGCGCTGGATCGCCACCGCGGCGGTCACCGTCGGGCTCGTCAACTACATCTACGCGCTGGCGCTGACGCGGCTGCTCGACGTCGGCTCGTACGCGACGTTCGCGGCGGGCCAGGGTCTGATCGTGTGCACCGCGGCCGTCGCGGTGGTGACCGTGCCGTGGATGCTGGCGCAGGCGCTGGCGCGGGCCCGTTCGGACGCCGAACGGGGGGAGGCGGTCCGGTTCGCCGTGGTGACAGGGGTCGCCGGCGGTCTGCTCGCCGCGGCCGTCGTGTCCACCGTGGCCACGCAGTTCGCCGGGCTCTGGACCACCGTGGCGATCGGCGTCAGCACGCTGCTCATCTACGTGACCCGCGTCTGCGTGGGCTGGTTGCAGGGCAGCGAGCGGATGCGGACCCTGGCCTCCCTCACCGTCGTGGAAGCCGTCCTGAAGCTCGGCATCGGGCTGTTCCTGGTGGCGGAGCTGGACCTGGGCGCGACCGGCGCCCTGGCCGCCTTCGGCATCGCCGTGGCGCCCTTCGTGATCTTCCGTCCGCGCCGGTTCCGCAGCACCCGACGTCGACCGTGGCTGACGGCCACCGCCAACCCCGAACTGCGGCGCAGGGCCATCGGTGTCGCCTCCCTCCAGGGCGTCATCGCCCTGATGGCGGCCCTGGACGTGGTGCTGGTGGCGATGCTGCCCACCGACCGGTCGGACGCGGCCAGTTACCAGGCCGCGGTGATGCTGGGCCGGGTCCCGCTGTTCCTCGCCGGAGCCGTCTCCATCGCCTTCCTTCCCGCGCTCTCGCGGCGGCGCGCCGGAACACCGCTCGCCACGCGCGCCATGGGCATGTACCTCACGGTGGCGCTGCCGCTGACCGTCGTCGCCGCCACGGCCCCGGCCGCCGTGCTCACCACGGTCTTTCCGGACGAGTACACCAAGATGAGCACGCTCATGGCGTGCACCGCGGTGGCCGGGCTCGCACTGGGAGCGCTCAGCCTCCTGGTGACCTTCTCCCAGGCGGTGAACGACTACGCGGTACTGCGTCCGCTGCTCGTCGGCCTGTTCTGCTACGTGACCGGGCTGACGGCCGGCTGGGCGGCCGGCGGCGTGCTGGGGATGGCGATCGGCGGGATGTGCGGGACGGTGGCCGCTCTGGGCGCCCTGCTCGTCCGCGAGGCGGGCCGACACGGGCCCTCCGCGCAGGCCGGTGCGCCGCGCGCCGCCGTGCTCCGCGCCCTGGCGCCCGCCCTGGTCCTCGCCGGCGTCCTGCTGGTACTGCGGCCCCACGCCGTCCTGTGGCTGGTCGCCGCGGTCCTGACGACCACCGTGGCGCTGTGGCGGTTCTTCCACCGCCGCGGCGCGTCCGTCCCGGACGGACCTGCCGGGAGCGGGCCCGACGGGTCCGGGCCGGAGGAGGGCGGGCCCGACGGGTCCGGGCCGGAAGGGGCGGAGCCCGGTGTGCCGGACCGGGTTCCGTACCACCGGACCGCCCGCCGGGGCCCGCACCGGGACGACGGCCCGGGCACCGGCCGGGACCCCGGCCCCGAGGCCGAACACTCCGTCCGCCTGCTCGTCGACGCCGTCTGGCTGGGCGAGGCGCGGCCGGCGTCGGACGAGGAGCTGCGGGCCGCGCTGGCCGTCGCCCGCCGCAACCAGGTCGAGGGCCGGCTCGCCCGGGCCTATCCCCTCCAACTGGCTTCGGCCCTCGACGCGGTGAGCGACGCCACCCGGCTCTTCCGGCGCAACCTCGTCGAGTCGACGGACCGGCTGGGCGCGGCGGGCATCCCCACCGTGCTCATCAGGGCGGGCCTGTCCGGCGACGACGCGTACGGAAGCTTCGACCTCGTCGTTCCGACGGACCGCTGGAAGGCCGCCCAGGAAGCGCTCAGCGGCTGGTACGTGGAGCGGTCGACGTACTGGCTGGAGCGGTCCACCAAGGTGCTCCTGGAGCCGCCCGACGGCCCCTCCGCCCAGCTGAACACCTCGGTGTCCTGGTTCGGCGTCCCGGTCATGACGACCGACCGTCTCTTCGCCCACGCCGTCCCCGACCACGACGGCCGCGCCTGGTTCGTCCCCTGTCCGGCCGATCGGCTGCGGATCTGGCTGGCCCACGGACTGTTCCAGAATCTCTCGCTCGACCTGTCGGAACTCCTCGCGCTGCGCGAGCTGCTGGCGCCCGAGGTCGTGGCCGAGGCACGCACCCAGACCGCCCGTGAGGGCTGGTTCTCCGGCGGCGACCAGACCCTGGACTTCGCGGTCGAGGCGATGGAGAGCCTCGACCGCGGCGCGCTCGTACAGCTCCCCCTGCCGCTGCCCGTCACGACCTCGCTGCGCACCGGCGCGGAGCACGCCGGGCACCTGCTGACCCGCGGACGGGCCGGCCCTGCCGCCCGCGAGGTGGCCCTGCGGGTGCCGCTCGTCGTCACCAAGCGACTGCGGGGGCGCACCTCATGAACACGGCCCGGGCTCTTCTGATCGCGGTCTCCGGCCCCGACGGCGCGGGCGGTGCCTCGCTGGTCCGACGCCTGGCCGGACTGTTGCGGGAGCGCGGCTTCGCGGTCACCGTCCTCCAGGGCCACGGCTGTTTCCTGTGCCGCCGGTTCGGCTCATCGCCGCAGGCGCGGGGCGAGGAGGAGACGGTACGGCGCGCCGCCGGTCCCGCGCGCCGGGGATCGTGGGCGCGCCGGGCCCACGCGCTGCTGGACGCCGGTGAGCTGTCCGTACGGACGAGTCTCGCGCGGCGTGCGCTGTCGGTACGGTCCCCGGGCCGTCGGGCGGTCGTCCTGACGGACCGAGGGCCGCTGGACGGGCTGGTCGCGTTCGGGCTCCCGCCCGGTCTCCGGTCGTCGGACCGCTTCGTCCGGCTCGCCGGTCGCTACGACCTGACCCTGCTGGTGGAGAGCGCTCCGGTACCCCTGCGGGGGCCCGGCCGTGAGCGGACGGCCGGTACGCCGGACCGCCTGTGGGCGCGCTACCGCACCTGGGCCTCGCGGCTGCCCGGGGTGGTGCGCCTCGACGGCGATCGTGCCCCGTCCCGGGTCTCGGTCGCGGCGCTCGACCGGGTGCTCGACACCGTACGCACGCGGCACCTCCCGGACGTCGGGAACATGACGCAGCCGGGCCGGCGGAAGCGGATCGTCGTCTCGATCTTCGACGACGCCGGCAACCCCGACTACCGGGGCGGTGGAGCCCTGGTGGTCGACAAGGTCGCCCGCCGGCTCCTCGACGACTTCGACGTGACCGTGGTGACGGCCGGCCGGCGCGGCGGCTCGGTCCGGCGGGACGGCATCCGCTACGTCCGCCTCCCGGTCCGCTGGGCGGGCCCGCGCGCCGGGCAGCTGCTCTTCATGACCCTGCTCCCCTTCGTCGCCCGCCGGCTTCCCCACGACGCGTGGCTGGAGAACTTCACACCGCCGTTCTCGACGAGCTTCCTGCCGCTGTTCTCCCGGGCCCCGGTCGTCGGGATCGATCAGGGCCGCAGCGCCGAGGCGCTGTGGCGCCGCTACCACATCCCGTTCTTCCTGGTGGAGCGGCTCGGACTGCGCTGCTACCGGCACATCGTGGTGATGAACGAGGCCGACGCCTCCGCCGTCCGACGGCTCAGCTCCCGGGCGGACGTCCAGGTCATCGCCAACGGAGTCGAACAACGGCAGATCGACGACGCCCGGATCGGCGCGGGCGAGTACATCCTCTTCCTGGGGCGGATCGACACCTGGGGCAAGGGACTCGACCTGTTGCTGGACGCCTACCGGCAAAGCCGTCCTCCGCTGCCCCTGCTGCTGGCCGGCAGCGGCACACAGGCGGAGGAGCGCAAGCTGGCGGCGCTGCTCGCCGCGCACCCGGGCAGCGTCCGCTGGGTGGGGTTCGCCGGGGAGGGGCTCAAGCGGGACCTGCTGCGCAACAGCGCCTTCCTGGTCATGCCGTCGCGGCACGAGACCTTCGGCCTGGTGGCGCTCGAAGGCATGTCGTACGGGAAGCCGATCGTCCACTTCGATCTGCCGGCGCTGCGCTGGATGCGCGGCGGAGGCGATGTCGCGGTGCCGCCCTTCGACGTCGCCGAACTGGGCGACCGGATGCGGATGCTGGCCTCCGACGAGGAGGCGCGCCGCGCCCTCGGCCGGCAGGCGGGGCACGCGGCACAGCACTACACGTGGGACGAGATGACGGGCAGGTACCTGGCCCTGACCCGCCGTCTGGTCGACGGTCCCGCCCGCGGGCGGCGGCCGAGGAAGGAGAGGAGGGGTGAGCCATGGCCCACGACTCCCTGACCGCCGAGATCGCGTCGGGCCATCCGCTGGTCGCGCTGTCGCCGCACCTGGACGACGGAGTGCTGTCGTGCGGCGCGCTGCTGCTGCGCGCCCGCCTTCGGGCCCCGGTCACCGTCGTCTCCTTCTTCACGGAGGCGGCGCCGCCTCCGTACACCCTGTCCGGGCGGCAGTACCTGCGGCAGACCCGGGCCTCGGACGCGGAGGCGCTGTACGCCTCAAGGCGCGACGAGGACCGGGCCGTCATGACGGAGCTGGGCGCGGCCTGGCGTCACTTCGGCCTGGTGGACGGACTGTTCCGCCGCAAGGACGGCAGGGCGCCGCGCTCGGGCGGGCTGGCGGGGCGGCTGCCGGAGATCGACCACGTGTACCCCACGTACCGGCTCCATCTGTCGCGCGGGCGGGTCTCCCGCCACGACGCGGGAACGGTGCGCGCGGTCGCCGACGCGATCGCCGCGCTGCTGCCCTCGGGCCGGGGCCTGGTCCTCGCACCGCTGGGCGTCGGCGGGCACGCCGACCACGTCCTGGTCCGTACGGCCGCGGAGCTGAGCGGTCGCCGGGTCGCCTACTACAGCGACTTCCCGTACAACCTGCGGTCCGGGCCCGACGCCTCCTTCACCGGACGCCACGCGTTCACCGCGTGCGCCTGGGAGGACGGTCTCGCCGAGAAGCGGGAGCTGATCCGGGGGTACCGCACCCAGGCGGACGCGCTGTTCCCGCAGGGGAGCATCCCGCTCGTGCCCGAGGTCTTCCTGCTGCCGGCGAGCGTTCCCGCCGCGCCGACACCGCCGAGGGGAGGCGGGCCGTGACGTTCCTCCGTACGACCGCGCCCCCGGTCCCCTCGTGGGGCCCCCGCCCTGAGCCGCCGGAGCGGGACGGACGCCGCTCGCGGCGCCCGGTCCCGACGGCTGTCCTGGCCGCCCTGGCCGCGGCCGTCACGATCGCCCTGCGGCTGATCGCCGTCGACCGCTCCGGGGACGTGTTCGTGGACGAGCTCATCTACACGGAGCTGGGCAGGAGCGCGGGAGACGGCGGATTCCCCCGTACCGAGGAGGGGTTGTTCTTCCTGCATCCGCCCGGGTTCTTCTACCTCCAGGCCGGCTGGGTGCGGCTGATCGGGCTCGACGTCGACGTCCTCTCGGAGGTGCACGGCGTCCGGGTGCTCAACGCGCTCCTCGCCGGTGCCACGGCGGCGCTGCTGGTCCTGCTGGTCGCTCGGGTGAGGTCGCGCGCCGCGGGCCTGATCGCCGGTCTCGTCTTCGCCGTCGACCAGTACTGCATCCGGCAGAACGACCGGGCGCTCCTGGAGACCGAGACGATGGTGTGGGTCCTGGCCGGATATCTGGTGCTGGTCTCCCTGGCCCGGAGCGAACTGCCACGCAGAGCGGACGGGGCGGCCCTGCTCGCCGGACTCTTCTTCGGCCTCGCGATCATGACGAAGGATCACGCGGCGCTGATCACCCTGCTTCCCCTGCTGGTCGCGCTGGCGCTGAACTGGGGGCCGCCCCGCAGGCTGGTGGCCGTCACCCTGGCGACGGCCGCGGTGCCGTACACCGTGTACCTCCTCCTGGTCACCGCCTTCGGCCACCTCGACGAGTTCTGGTACGCGAAGACGATCGGCCTGCAACGGCTGCTGGGCATCGTGCAGGAGACCGGGTTCAACGCGCCGGGAGCACCCTCGCTGATGGGACGGCTGACCGCGCAACTGCCCGACTACACGGTGAGCTACGTGCTGCTCGCCCTCACCCCGCTGGCACTCGTCCTGCTGCTGCGCCGCCGCGACCCCGTCCACCGGCTGCTCGCCCTCTTCCACGCCTCGGCGATCGTGACGCTGCTCTACGCGTTCGCGCTGGGGACGCTGGAGGAGCAGGCCCTGTATCTGCTGTTCGTGCCCAACCTGATGGCGCTCGCGGTCACGCTCCCCCTGCCTTCGCGGAGCGCCGTGAGCCGCCGCCGCGCCGTCGTGGCCGGTGTCTGTGCCGCGTTCCTCGCCTGCGCCGTCATCGCTCCGGCCGCCGTGTACGCGAAGGAGCGGGGACAGGCCGACGACGGGTTCGTACAGCTCCGGAACTACGTGACCGAGAACGTCCCACGAGGCACCGCCATCGCCACCGTCGACGGCGGCACGAGCAAGGGCGTCTCCTACTACGCGCTCAAGGACCGGTACCGCCTGGACCACTGGGTGTCGGAGGGGGACAGGTCCTTCCAGCGTGTCGAGTACCTGATCGTCCCCTGGAAGGTGATCGAGCAGGGATACGGGAACTCCAGCCTGGCCGAGGTCGAGCGGCTCACCGAGAGCGGCACGCTGCTGTTCTCCTTCGAGGGGGACATGTACGGGACGCTCGCCCTCTACCGCATCCCCCTGCCGCCCGGAACGGAACCGTCGGCCGACCCCGGACGTGGGTCATGACCGTCGCCGCGCGTCCGCCGCGTGTTCTGCTCCTGACCAGCAGCCCGCTGGACGGCGCGGACGGATCGGACGTGGCGCTTGCCAGGGACGTCCTCGGAGCGCTGCCCGACTTCGACTTCCTCTGGTTCTCCCAGTGGCCCGCGGGGCGCGGCCGGCCGCCGCCGTCCGTCGGCACGGCGATCCCCCTCTGGTCCGGGGACGGCTCCCCGCGCGCGCCGGTCCGTCTGCAGGCCGCGCTCGCCGGGGCCGCCGCGGCGCGCCGCGCCGACCTGGTCCACGCCTTCGTGACGATCGGCCGCACCTTCCCGGCCTTCTCCTGGCTGCGCCCCCTGATGCTGGGGGCACGGCCGGTCGTCCACACGCTGCCCGGCGTGATGGACGCGCGCCTGCTCGCAAGGACCCGGCCGCTGGGGACGACGGTCGCCCTGTCGGAGTCGATGGCACGGCGGCTGCGCGCCGCGGACTTCGGCGACGTCCGGGTGATCCCGCCCATGGTCCCGCTGGGCAGCTGGCCCTACCTGCCGCGCCCCGGGGGTCTGCCGATGGTTCTCTTCGCCGGCCATCACGACCCCCAGGGCGGCGCCGTGACCGCCGTCCAGGCCGCGGCGGAGGCGGTGCGGTCCGGGGCGCGGTTCCGACTGGTCCTGGCCGTGCGGGGCCGGCCCGGGCAGAACACGGGCGCCCTGGCGGAGGAGTTGCGGGAGCTCGCCGGGGCGGGCGGCCTGACCGATGTGGAGGTGCGGGGCTATGTCGACGACATGCACGCCCTGCTGGCCTCCACGCACGTACTGCTCTTTCCGCCGCCGGTGATCGGGGGCACGGCGGACATCCCGCTCACGGTCCTGCAGGCGCTGGCCACCGGGCGCCCGGCCATCCTCAGCGACCTCCCCCAGTTCGCCGACTTCGGCGACGCGGTCCTGCGGGCGCCCGCCGGTGACGCCCGCAGGACCGGACAGCAGCTGGCCTGGCTGCTCGAACAGCCCCGGGTCTGGGACATGCTCGCGGAGCGGGGCCGGGCGACCGTGGAGGAGTCCTTCGGACCGGAGCGTTTCGCGGCCCAGTACGGGTCCCTGTACCGGGAGTTGCTGACATGAGGCTGAAGGAGCTCCGCCGCGCCGCGCTCGGGCTGATCACCGCCGTGCTGCTCGTCCTGGCCACGGTCGGGTTCCTGCGGCGCGACGAGGCGGTGGGAGCGGCGTCGGAGGCGTACTGGTTCGGCACCCTGCAGACCGAGTCGGAGGAGGCCCGGGCCGAGTACAAGAACGGGCTCAGGGTCGCCCATCTCCAGATCGACTGGGACAGGTTCGAACCGGAGCAGGACGTCTTCGACGAGGCGTACGTGGACGAGATCAAGGACCGGATCGAGTCCTTCCACGACGCGGGACTGCGCATCGAGGCCGGCCTCGGCCTCCACCACCCGCCGGACTGGCTCGCGAAGGCCTATCCCTGGGCGGTGTATGTCAACCAGTTCGGCGAGCACTCCGCGTGGACCCCGAACATCGTCTTCAGCCACAGCGTCCGCTTCGAGGCCGAGCAGTATCTGACCGAGGTGAAGCACCGGATCGGCCTGGAGGACTTCTGGGCGCTGCGGATCGGTGTGAACGAGTCCGGCGAGTTCAGCTACCCGACGCCCGTCTCCCAGGAACGGGAGCAGGGCGAGTACTGGGCGTTCGACGACAACGCCCAGTCCACGAGCCCGGACACGGACCGCCCTGTCTCGGTGGCGCAGAACCCGTACCCGGGCTGGCGGCCCGGCGACCGTACGTACCGGGGCGAGGCGTTCACCGAGCAGCAGGCGCGGGCCTGGTACGACTGGTACCTCGCCTCGCTCGCCGACGCCGTCAACTGGCAGATCGGGGTCTACACGGCCCTGGGCCACACCGGACAGCTGAAGGTGCTGATCCCCGGGACCGGTCACCTCCCCGCCGACCAGCAGGCGGCCGTCGCCGCCCGGCTCGGCGCCACGGACTCGGCACGGCTGGTCGGACGGGGCGTCGCGTTCTTCGAGACGATCGGGATGATCCAGCACCAGAGCAATGTGGTCCTGGTGTCGACGGCCCTCGTCGACGGTACGGGAAAACCACGGGACAACGAGTGCCGGCCGGGTGACGCGGCCGTCGACGTCCGGGCGCCGGACGAACGGACGGTACGGGACTGGTCCTCCACCCGCTGGGTGACGGCCGTGGCACGCGCCGAGGGCTTCGACCGGCTCAGCGGCGAGAGCGCGGGGCCGCAGGTGGCGGCGTACCACCCCGGGGTGATGGACACGGCGGCCCGTCAGATGGCGTCCTGCGGTCTCGAAGGTCTGATGTGGGCCTTCGACCAGAACCTCTACGACGGGACGCCCGGCTCGTCGCTGGCGGACTACGCGGCGATGATCCGGCGTCACGGCTGAGGCGGCCCTACGGTCACGGCCGGGCCGGACGCGTCGCCGTACGGTCACGGCCGGGCCGGACGCTCCGCTCGCCGGGCTGTCAGGAGGAGTACGCCCGTGTCGCCGTACTCGGGCAGGGTGTGGTCCTTGGCCAGCCGGTTGATGCACAGCTCCTCGGTCAGCGGTGCGAACACCGAGCGGACCGCACCCGCGTCCACCGGGCAGCCGGGCCAGTCCGGTCCGTCGCCGATGCGGTAACTCGGCATGCGTTCCATGAAGGCCGCCACGAGGTGCCCGCCCGGACGCACCGAGCGGACGAACGCGGCGCACAGCGAGGCGACCTCGGCGATGTCCTCGGTGACGCTCTCGGCGACGAAGTTCATCGAGGCCAGGTCGTAGGTTCCCGTGGCGATGTCGTCGGCGTCGCCGGAAACGACCCGTACCCGGGCCAGGGCCTGGGCGAGTGTGTCGGGAAGGACCGGGTCGAGCGCGCGGCAGAGTTCGTAGAACGGCTGCCAGCTGGCGTCCGGCCCGTGGGCCAGCTGTCCGTGGAGATAGCGGACGCTGGCCGTGCCGGGTTCGAGCGCGTCGATGCGCCGGCTCGCCGCGGCGGCGATCATCAGCGGATACAGATTGGGGCCGGCTCCGAACTCCAGGGAGCGCCCGACGCTGCCCGGCGCGAACTGCCGGTAGAAGGCCGAGTGGTGGTGGATGACGCCGATGTCGTACGGGTGCAGCTGCCGGTAGTTCTCCGCCAGGTACGCCGCGACCGGCCAGGCGTCCCAGTCCGCGTCGCGGTTGCGACGGAGCTCCCTGTCGTGCGCCGCCCGGCTCATCGCGAGTCCCCGGGCCGGCCGGCGGGGACGCCGCCGGGGTGCGGGGAGTCCTGCCGGCGCTGGAGGGCGAAGCGCCCGGAGAGGTCGGTCAGCGCCGCGTTGAGCTGCTCGATCTCCTCGTCGGTGTTGGCGGCGGTGACCTGGATCCGGAAGCCCACCTTGTTGCGCGGGACGAGCGGATAGCTGGCCAGCGTGACGTAGATGCCCCGGCCCCACAGGAACGCCGCCACGGCTTCGAGGTCCTGTGCCTCGGCGAGCGGGATCTCGATGATCGGCAGTCCGTCGGTGTTGGGGGTGGCGATGTCCAGACCGTGCACGTGGTCGAGGATGTGCGCGGTCTTGCGGTGGAGGTCGGCCCGGATGTCGTCGCCGCGCTCGGCGTTGACGTCGAGCCCGGCGAGGGCGGTGGCGAGCGAGGCCGTCGGGGAGGGCCCGGAGTAGAGGTAGGGTGCCGCCGCGACCTTGAGGTGGTCCTTGAGCCACCTCGGCAGGGCGAGGAAGGCGAGCAGCGAGGAGTACGCCTTGGAGAAGCCGCCGACCAGCACCAGGCCGTCGTAGGACTCGCCGAGATGGCGGACGATGCTGTTCCCCCGGCAGCCCCACGACGAGGCCTCGCCGCTGTCCCGTTCTCCGATCACCCCGAACCCGTGCGCGTCGTCCACGTACAGCAGCGCGCCGTTCTCGCGGCAGATCCGGGCGATCTCCCGGAGGTCCGGGAAGTTGCCGGTCATGCTGTTCACGCCGTCCATGCAGACCAGGCGGCTCTCGTCACCGGGGAGGGACCCCAGTTGCATGTCCAGCTCCCACGGGCTGTCCGCGTGGAAGCGCTGCACCGTCGCGCCCTGCCCGCGCGCGACCACACACCCGTCGTAGACGGTGCGGTGGGCCGTCGCCTCGACGAAGACGTGTCCGGCGCCGGCGAGCAGCGGGATCACCGACTGGTGGATGAGGGTGATCGTCGGCAGCAGCAGGGTGTCCGGGGCGCCGAGCAGTTCGGTGAGCCGCTCCTCGATCCGGGGGTACAGCCGGGGGCTGCCGATCAGCCGGGACCAGCTGGGGTGGGTGCCCCAGGTGCTGACCTGCGGGCCGATCGACGCCATGATCTCCGGGTCGAGGTCGAAGCCCAGGTAGTTGCAGGAGGCGAAGTCGACGAGCCACTGGTCCTCGACGCGCAGCTTGCGGCCGTCGATCTCGTCGATGACGGCGTCGCACATCGGGCTGGTCCGCTTCAGCCGCTCCAGGTCGCGCCACCGGCGGTCGCGCTCGACCGGACCGCGACGCGTGCTCCCGGCGGCCGGTGGCGCGGCGGTACGTGACGAGGCCGGGCGGTCCGGACGGGGGCGCCCGGGCGCGGTGCTCGCGGGGGGTCCGGCGGGCCCGAGCGCGGTCCTGGCCGGCGCGGAGGCGGTCCCCGCCGAGGAGCGGCGCAGGAAGGACTCGGCCTGATGGGCGGTCATGGGCCGGGCGAACAGATAACCCTGCCCGTACTGGCAGCCCATGTCGGCGAGGAGTTCGCGCTGGGCCTCGTGCTCGATGCCCTCCGCGACCACCTTCAGCCCGAGGACGTCGGCGATGCGGACGATGCCCTCGACGAGGGCCACCTGCTGGCGGTCGGTGGTGATGTCGTCGATGAACGACTTGTCGACCTTGAGCACGTCGATCGGGAACTCCCGCAGATAGCTGAGCGAGGAGAACCCGGTGCCGAAGTCGTCGATCGCGATGGAGACACCGAGCTCCCTGAGGGCGCGCATGGTGGTGCGGATCTGCTCGTCCTTGCGCATCAGCACGGTCTCGGTGAGTTCCAGGACCAGGGAGCCCGGGGCGAGTCCGGAGGAGCTGAGGGTGCGCCGTACGTCGTCGAGGAGGCCCGGGTCGCGGAACTGCCGGGGCGAGACGTTGACGTTGGCGTACAGCTGCTGCGCCCGCCCCGGGCGGGCCCGCTGCCAGCGGGCGACGTCGAGCGCCGCGTGTTCGAGCACCCAGGCGCCGAGCGGCATGATGTGCCCGCTCTCCTCGGCCAGCGCGATGAACTGCTCGGGCGGGACCATGCCGCGCCGCGCGTGCGGCCAGCGGATCAGCGCCTCGAAGCCGGCGACGGCCCCGCCGGCGACCTCGACGATCGGCTGGTAGCGCAGGGCGAAGGCGCGGTCGGCGATAGCGGTGTCCATGCCTTCCTGGAGCTCGTGCCGGTCGACCAGCCGGGAGTGCAGTTCGGGCCGGAACCTCCGCCAGCGCTTCTTGCCGGCGGCCTTGGCCGCGTACAGCGCGAGGTCGGCGTGGCCGAGGAGTTCCTCGGCGTGGGCGCTGTCCAGGACGGTGGCGACGCCCACGCTCGTCGACACGGAGACGGCGCCGTCGGTGAGGTGGAAGGGCTGGCTCAGGGTGTGCACGATCTGGGCCGCCAGGGCCTCGGCGTCGCCGGGTTCCTTGGCGCCCTCGATCAGTACGGCGAACTCGTCCCCGCCCAGGCGGGCCGCGGTGTCGCTCAGCCGCAGGACGGAGGCCAGCCGACGGGCCACGGCGACGAGCAGTTCGTCGCCCACCGAGTGCCCCATGGTGTCGTTCACCACCTTGAAGTCGTCCAGGTCCACGAAGAGCATGCAGGTCAGGGTGGACTCGCGGCGGCCGCGCAGCAGGGCCCGCTCGATCCGTTCGAGGAGCAGGACCCGGTTGGGGAGTCCGGTGAGCGAGTCGTGGAAGGCCCGGTGGGTGAGCTCCCGTTCCAGTTTCCGCTGCTCCGTCACATCGCGCAGGGTGAGGACGAGGCCGTGCACGGTCTGCTCGTTACGGAGGTTGCTGCACCGCACCTCGACGTGCAGGTCGGTGGACTCGCCGCGGCGCAGCTTCCAGTCGGCCCGGGCGTCCACGTCGCCGCGGGAGCGGGCGCCCGCCAGGATCCGCAGCGCGCCGGCGGCGTCGCCGGGTGCCAGGAGGTCGATCAGCGGCGTCCCGGGCAGCAGGGAGTGGCCGAACATGGACTCGGCGGAGGGGCTGGCGTAGCGGACGGTGTCGTCGTCGTCGACGATCAGGATGACGTCCGAGGTGTTGTGCACGAGGGTGCGGAAGTACGCCTCGCTGGTACGGCGGTTGACCTCCTCGCTGAGCCCGAAGCGTTCCAGGGCCAGGGCGGCCTGGGAGGCCAGCGACTGGGCGGGTCCCGACGTCTCGCGGAGCTTCTTCTCCGGGGCGGCGAGCACCAGGACGCCGAGGAGCGGTTCGCCCGCCGCGGGCGCCTGCAGGGCCAGGGGGCACAGCAGGGCGTGCCCCATCGGCGCGAGGGCGTGCGCGACGGTGGGATCGAGTTCGTCCGTGCGGACGAGCCGGCTGCCTTCGGCGAGCAGTTCCGGCCACGGGGGGCTCTGGGGGCCGGAGAGTTCCGTACCGCGGAAGTTCCAGGGCAGATGACCGGTCGGGACGGCGTAGAGGAACCGTCGGCGGTCCCGGGCGAGGAGCATCGTCTTGTGCGGCATGCCCGGTCCGACGAGGGTCGCGGCGGCCACCTCGACGGCGCTGGCGACCTCCCGCGGGCTCAGCGCGGCCACCAGGGACGCGGCGGCCACGCGCAGACTGCGCTCCCGGGCCTCGGCGCGGCGGTGCTCGGCCATCATGCCCCACAGCCGGGTGAGCACGAGCAGGAACATGATCGCGGAGAAGACGGCGATGACGGCGATGTCCTGTCCGCGGTCGCCGCGCAGGGACTGGTAGAGCAGCAGGACGGGGGCGACGAGCGAGGCCGCGGCGAGCAGGGCCAGCCGCCGTTCGGCGATGACCGCCGTCGGTTGGGGCGCGCGCTCGGTCAGCCCGGTCATGGAGGGGTGCAGCGCGGCGAGGCCCCAGGCGGTGAAGAAGATGACCCAGCCGAGGTCCCAGCCGGTACCGACCTGCCAGGTCCCCTGGAGCTGGAGCGCGCCGTAGATGACGTCGGACGCGAGGATGCCGCAGGTCCCCACGGTGAGGAGCTGCACGGCCCGGGACTTCAGCCCGCCGGGGACCAGGAGACGGGCGAGCATCGCGAGCATCAGGACGTCGCCGAGCGGATAGGCGATCGAGATCGCCTTCTCGATCCACGTCATGTCGGGCGACTTGGCGAGCGGGGTGATCAGGTTCACCCAGGAGAGCAGGGCGAGCCCGGAGGTGAGGATGAGGGCGTCGAGCGCCACGGCGAGGTCACGCCCGGCGGCGCGGTAGCGGATGAACCCGAAGAGCCCGAGGGCGAAGAGGGGGTACGTGACCAGGTACAGCGCGTCCGCGACGGAGGGGAAGGGGTTGGTCTGCCCGAACAGGCTCTCCAGGAGGTTGTACGCCGTGTCCCCCGCCACGAAGGCGAAGTTGGCGCCCGCGAGCACGAGCCAGGGCCAGCGTTTGGCCGGCTTGTGGATGTGGACGCCGGTCAGTATGGCGGCGACACCGCTGAGGCCGATGAGCGCCCAGAGCAGGGTGTGCCGGGAGGGGATCGTGAGATAGGCGGCCGTCAGCAGCGCGACGGCGATCAGATAGACGATCACCCACTGCCGCAGTGTCCCGGCCATGAGCGCCCGGTACTCCTGTCGCAGCGGCATCGTCGACCGCCCCCTTGCCTCGTTGGCGCCCGGTGGCGGATCGGACCCTGTTCCACCAATTCTCGGGGTATCGAGGGCCCGGTGCATCTCGGAGGCCCCGCGCGCGGCGGGGTCAGGAGGAGTCGCGGACGACCAGTTCGGTGGGCAGGACCCGGTGCGGCTGTTCCTCCGGCGCCCCCGCGATCTCCTCCTCCGAAGCCCCCGCGATCTCCTGGAGCAGCAGCCGCGCCATCGTGCGCCCCATCTCCTCGATCGGCTGGCGCACGCTCGTGAGCGGGGGGTCCATGTGACGGGCCACCGCCGAGTCGTCGACCCCGACCAGCGCCACGTCCTCCGGGACCCGCCGCCCCGACTCCTTCAGCACCCCGCGCGCACCGGCCGCCATCACGTCGGAGGCGGCGAAGACCGCGTCGAGGCCGGGGCTGCGGTCGAGCAGCTCCCGCATGGCCCGCCGCCCGCCCTCCTCGGTGAAGTCGCCGGTGGCGACGAGTTGTCCGTCCGCCACGAGCCCGGCCTCCGCGAGCCCCTGCCGGTAGCCGTCGAGGCGGCAGCGGGCCACGTACATGTCCAGCGGGCCGGTGATGGTCGCGATCCGGCGGCGGCCGCGCCCGGCGAGGTGGGCGACGGCCGAACGTCCGGCACCGACGTTGTCGGAGTCCACGAAGGCCACCTGCTCCGCCTCGGTGCGGCGGCCGTTGAGCACGGCCGGCAGCCCCAGCGCCCGGACCTGGTCGGGCAGCGGGTCGTCGCCGTGGACCGAGACGAGCAGCACGCCGTCCACCCGCTGGGCGGCGAGGTACTGCTCGAAGCGCTGGCGCTCCTTGTCGTTGCGGATCAGCGTGAGCAGCAACTGCTTGTCGGCGTCGGCGAGTTCGGCGCTGACCCCGCGGATGATGTCGAGGAAGTACGGCTCCGCGAAGAGCCGGGCCTCGGTCTCGGGGATCACGAGCGCCACGGCGTCCGTACGGCTGCCGGCCAGCGCCCGGGCCGCGCGGTTGGGTACGTAGCCGAGTTCGGCGACGGCCCGGTCGACGGCGGCCTTGGCATGCTCGCTCACCCGCGGGGAGCCGTTGATCACCCGCGAGACCGTGCCACGGCCGACGCCGGCCCTGGCCGCGACCTCCTCCAGGGTGGGCCTGCCGGTCTGGCGCCCGCTCACCACCATCTGCCGTCTCCCCTCGTGTCCCCTGCGTCCCGGTGACTGTATCAAGCGTGGGAGCGCTCCCATCTCCACCGTAACGGATTCCGGCCCGCCTCTTGACACCCGTACGCGCCAGGCAGCAACCTTCCGGCGAGACGCAGTGGGAGCGCTCCCACACGGCGAGCCGCGCGGGCCGCACCGAGCCACGCATCGCACCACCCCGGACGAGGAGAGTCGAATGCGCATTTCCAGCACGAGCCGCAGCAGACAGGGACACGGCCGTACCGCGCGCGCCGCGGTCGCCGGGGTCGCCGTCTGCGCCGCCCTGATCACCGGCTGCGGCAGCGACGGCGGTTCCGACGAGGCCGGCGGCGACGGAAAGATCACCCTGCGCATCGGGACCTTCGGCTCCTTCGGCTACGACGACAAGACGGGCGCCAAGCTCTACGCCGAGTACGAGAAGGCGCACCCGAACATCAAGATCGTCGAGTCGAACGTGGCCGACGGTCAGAAGTACTGGGACACCCTCAAGCTGCGGCTCTCCCGCAACAGCGGGCTCGCCGACATCCAGGCCCTCGAGGTCGGCTACGTCGCGGAGGCCACCGGTCCCGCCATGGCGGACAAGTGGGTCGACCTCGGCAAGACCGGCGGCGCGGACCTCGGCGCGTACCTGGACTGGAAGGTCAAGCAGGCCACGACCTCCGACGGCAAGGTCATCGGACTCGGCACCGACATCGGCCCGATGGCCATCTGCTACAACAAGGAGCTCTTCGCGAAGGCCAAGCTGCCCACGGACCGCGCCGCCGTCGGCGCGCTGTGGAAGGGCGACTGGGCCAAGTTCCTGGAGACGGGCAAGGCCTACCAGAAGGCGGCTCCCCCCGGAACGTCCTTCCACGACTCCGCGAGCGGTCTGTTCAACGCCGTCGTCTCCAGCGAGCCGGTGCAGTACGCCGACACCAAGGGCGAGCTGGACTACGAGAACAGCCCGGGCGTGAAGAAGGCCTGGGACACGGCCGTCGCGGCGGCGCAGGGCGGGATCACCGCGAAGCTGCGCCAGTTCGACGAGAAGGGCGCCTGGAACGCGGCGTTCAAGAACTCCACGTTCGCCACGGTCGCCTGCCCGAGCTGGATGACCGGCATCATCAAGGACCAGGCGGGCGCGGCCAACCAGGGCAAGTGGGACATCGCCGCGCCGCCGGTGGCCGGCAACTGGGGCGGCTCGTTCCTCGCCGTGCCCAAGGCGGGCAAGCACGCCAAGGAGGCCGCGGAGCTCGCCGCCTGGCTCACGGCGCCCGCGCAGCACGCCAAGGTCTTCGGGGTGAACGGCAACATCCCCTCGACGAAGGACACGCTCACGTCGGCGACGGTGCAGGACGCGAAGCTGCCCTACTTCGGGGACACCCCCGTCGGCCGGATCTACTCGGAGGCGGCGGCCGGTATCACTCCGGCGCCGATCAGCCGCTGGGACGGCCAGGTGAAGACCTTCCTCACCGACAACGGCATCCTCGACATCGAGCAGCGCGGCACGGATCCGGCGAAGGCCTGGGAGAACGTCGGGAAGCTGATCGAGGACAAGATCGAGCAGTAGCCGGACGCCTGCCCAGGAGCCGCCCGGCGCTCCCCCGCCGGGCGGCCGCCCTCCCCACGACCGCGCGCGGCGTGCCCGTCACCGGCAAGGCCGTGACCAGCACGCCCGTGACCAGCGCGCACGAGCCCCCATCCGGCCGCGCGCTCGCCGCGCCGCACCCGGGCCGTGCCCGCCCCGCGCGCCGTCCCCGCACCGACCGCGCACCGCGCATCCGTACCGATTCCGAAGGGACGCCCCCGTGGCCACCTCCCTCCGGGCGGCGGCCGACGGCTCGCCGCCGCCCGCCCCGCCCGCCCCCGCCCTTCCCCCACCCCCGCCGCCGCGCGGAACCCTGCGCAGCCGGCTGTACCGGTGGGACCTGCGGTTCAGCCCGTACGCCTTCGTCGCGCCGTTCTTCCTCACCTTCGCCGCCTTCGGCCTCTTCCCACTGATCTACACGGGCTGGCTCTCGCTGCACCGGGTGGAGCTCGGCGGTGAGGCGGAGTGGCGGGGCCTGGACAACTACACCTCCCTCGCGGACAGCGAGTTCTTCTGGAACGCGCTCGGCAACACCTTCACCATCGGTGTCGTGTCGACCGTGCCCCAGCTGCTGATGGCGCTCGGGCTGGCCCATCTGCTCAACTACCGGCTTCGCGCCCGGGGTTTCTTCCGGGTCGCGGTCCTCGCTCCGTACGCCACCTCGATCGCGGCGGCGACCCTCGTCTTCGCCCAGCTCTTCAACACCGACTACGGCCTGATCAACACCGTCCTCGGCTGGGTCGGCTTCGAGCCGGTGGACTGGGAGTCCTCCAAGTGGCCCGCCCAGATCGCGATCTCGACGATCGTCACCTGGCGCTGGACGGGCTACAACGCGCTCATCTATCTGGCGGCCATGCAGGCCGTACCGAAGGATCTGTACGAGGCGGCGGCGCTGGACGGGGCCTCCCGGTGGCGGCAGTTCCTCAGCGTGACGATCCCGTCGATCCGCCCGACGATCCTCTTCACGATCGTGGTCTCCACGATCGGTGCCACCCAGCTGTTCGGCGAACCGATGATCTTCGGCGGCAGCCTCGGCATCAGCGGCGGCAGCGGCAACCAGTTCCAGACGCTGAGCCTGCTGATGTACGAGAAGGGGTGGGTGACCGGCGCCCTTGGCCAGGCGTCCGCCATCGCCTGGGTGATGCTGCTGCTCCTGCTGGTGATCGGGGCCGTCCGCACGCTCCTCGCCCGGGCGAACCGCAAGAAGCTGGGGGCCTGACCTCATGTCACATCCACGTCTCCGTCTCCGCCCCCGCCCGCCGGCCGGTGACCAGCACCGGGCGGGTCCGCTGACCTACGTCCTGCTCGGCCTGGCCGCGCTGGTCTCGCTCTTCCCGCTGTACTGGAACCTCGTCGCCGCCTCCCACTCGGGCGAGCGGGTCGTCTCTCCCCCGGCTCCGCTGCTGCCGGGCCCCCGGCTCTTCGACAACCTCTCGTTCGCCTGGAACCAGGTGGACATGGGCGAGGCGCTGGTCAACACGACGGTCGTGGCGGGCCTGGTGGCGCTCTCCACCGTGCTCTTCTCCACCCTGGCCGGCTTCGCCTTCGCCAAACTGCCCTTCAAGGGGCGGGGCGCGATGCTGGCGCTCGTCGTGGCGACCATGACGATCCCGCCGCAGCTGAGCGTGATCCCGCTGTACCGGATCATCACCGACCTGGGCTGGGTCGACCAGCTCCAGTCCGTCGTCCTGCCCTCCCTGGTCGCCGCGTTCGGCGTGTTCTTCATGCGCCAGTACCTGATCGAGGCGCTGCCCGTGGAGCTGGTGGAGGCGGCCCGGGTGGACGGCGCGCACAGCCTGCGGATCATCTGGCACGTGGTCTTCCCGGTCGCCAGGCCAGCGATGGCGGTGCTCGGCATGCTGGTGTTCGTGCAGGCCTGGAACGACTTCTTCTGGCCGTTCATCGCGCTCACCCCGGACGGCAGTCCCACGCTCCAGGTGGCCCTGGCCGGTCTGGGCGCGGGCAACCACACCGTCGACCAGTCGATCGTGCTGACCGGCGCGCTGATCTCCACCCTGCCGCTGCTGCTGGTCTTCGCCGTGCTCGGCAAGCACATCGTGGGCGGCATCACCACGGGCGCGGTCAAGAGCTGACCCGGGGTCACGAGCCGGCCCGCGGGCCTCGACCCGACCCGCGGACCGGCGGCCGACCCCTGCCACCCGTTTCCCCTTCGTCCCTCTCACCCGGGAGCACTTCCGCATGACCGCGACAGACCCCCGACCGCTCACGACGGTCCGTCAGTTCCCGCCCGGCTTCCTGTGGGGCGCCGCCACCGCCGCGTACCAGATCGAGGGAGCGGCGGCCGAGGACGGCCGTACGCCGTCGATCTGGGACACCTTCTCGCACACCCCGGGCAAGGTCTTCGAGGGCCACACCGGCGATGTGGCGATCGACCACTACCACCGCTTCCGGGACGACGTCCGGATGATGGCCGACCTCGGCCTGAGTGCCTACCGGTTCTCGGTGTCGTGGCCGCGCGTCCAGCCCACCGGCCGCGGACCGGCCGTCCAGAAAGGCCTGGACTTCTACCGCCGGCTCGTCGACGAGCTGCTCGCGGCCGGCATCGAGCCGGTCGCCACGCTCTATCACTGGGATCTGCCGCAGGAGCTCGAGACGGCGGGCGGCTGGCCCGAGCGGGCCACGGCCGAGCGGTTCGGCGCGTACGCGGCGCTGGTCGGCGAGGCGCTCGGAGACCGGATCACCCGCTGGACCACCCTCAACGAGCCCTGGTGCACCGCCTTCCTCGGCTACGGCTCCGGGGTCCACGCCCCCGGCCGCACCGACCCCGTCGCGGCCCTGCGCGCCGCCCACCACCTGAATCTGGGCCACGGGCTCGCGGCTCAGGCGCTGCGCTCCGCGCACCCCGCGCAGGCGAAGGTCTCGATCAGCCTGAACCTGCACGAGATCCGGCCGCTCACCTCGTCGGCGGAGGACCGGGAGGCCGCCCGTCGGATCGACGCCGTCGGCAACCGGGTCTTCCTGGGTCCTCTTCTCGACGGCGCGTACCCGGAGGACCTCCTCGCCGACACCGCCGCCCTCACCGACTGGGCGTTCGTACGGGACGGGGACACGGCGACGATCGGCCGGCCGCTGGACTCGCTGGGCATCAACTACTACACGCCGACGGTGGTGTCGGCGGTCACCGAGGGGATGGCGAAGCCGCAGGACGACGGGCACGGGGCGAGCGAGCACTCCCCCTGGCCCGGCGCCGACGACGTGGCCTTCCACCGGGCTCCGGGCGAACCCACGGCGATGGGCTGGGCGGTGGACCCGAACGGGCTGTACGAGCTGCTGACCCGGGTCTCCGCCCGCTACCCGGACCTGCCGCTGCTGATCACGGAGAACGGCGCCGCGTACGAGGACGAGGTCGGTGCGGACGGAACGGTCCACGACCCCGACCGGATCGCCTACGTGCACGGTCATCTCGCGGCCGTGCACCGGGCCGTCGCCGACGGTGCGGACGTCCGCGGCTACTTCCTCTGGTCGCTCATGGACAACTTCGAGTGGGCGTACGGCTACGCGAAGCGGTTCGGCGCGGTCCACGTCGACTACACGTCGCTCGCCCGTACCCCGAAGTCGAGCGCGCACTGGTACGCGCGCGTGGCACGGTCGAACGAGCTGGTGGACCCGGCCGAGAGCTGAGCGCGAGCCGTCCCGGGTACCGGCCCCGTACCGCGGTACGAGCATCGTCCCAGGTCAGAGCCTTACGACGTGCGCCGGGCACCCGCCCGGCGTAACGTCGCCGATGGATCTCGGGTGACCCGACCCACCGGGAGGCCGTGTGCGCGACTCCAGCGACTCCAGGCACGAGGACGACGCGACGCCGTCGTCCTCTCGCGGTCGGCGCGTACGCGTCGCGGTGACGGCGGCCGGAGTGGCTCTCCTCGCCGTCGGCGGGCTGTACGCGGCAGGTCTCGTCGCCACGGGGGACGAGATATCCGAGGGCACCCGGGTGGACGGCGTGGACATCGGCGGGATGAGCCGCCAGGAGGCGCGGGCGAAGCTGACCTCGGCGGCGCCCGCGTCCTGGACCGCGCCGATGCCGGTGCGGATCGGGGCGAGCACCGGCACGGTCGATCCGGCCGCGGCGGGACTGGGCGTCGACGTGGCGGAGACCGTCGAGAAGGCGGCCGATCCCGCGCGTGATCCGGTGACCGTGATCGGCCGGCTGTTCTCCTCGCAGGAGCGGGACATCGAACCGGTCGTCGACTTCGACGAGGCCGAGGCCCGGGCGGCGATGGTGGAGACGGCCCGCACGTACGACCGTTCGACCGTCGAGGGCGCCGTCTCCTTCGAGGACGGCCAGGCGGTGACCGTCCAGGCCCGCGACGGGCAGAAGCTGGACGTCGACGCCGCCGTGGACACGCTGCGCGCGAACTACCCCGAGCCCGAGGGCCCGAACCCGGTGACGCTGCCGACCGCCGTCTCCGCGCCCAAGGTCGGCGAGGCCGAGACGGCCCGCTTCCTCAACACCTTCGGGACGCCGGCGATGTCCGGGCCCGTCACGCTCACCGTCGACGGGGAGAGCCTGCGGATCACGCCGACCACCCTCGGTGCCCATCTGACGGTGAAGGCGGACGACGAGGGCCGGCTCGTCCCCACCCTCGACGAGAAGGCGCTCATCGCCGATCCGGTGGTGGCGCGCCCGCTCGACCGGGTCGCCACCGGCCCGGTCGAGGCGCGGCTGGGGGTGGAGAACGGCCGGGTGGTGGTGCTCGCGGACGGCCGGCCGGGGCACGAGGTGACCGCGAAGGCCCTCGGGGACGCGGTCATGCCGCTGTTGCCGAAGCGCGGCGACGCGGCGCGGACCGGCCCGGTGGCCACGGAGCTGATCCAGCCGGTGCTGACCCGGAAGTCCGTGGCGGAGATGGGGATCAAGGAGCAGATGTCGACGTTCACGGTCGACTTCCCTCCCGCGCCCTACCGCACGACCAACATCGGCCGGGCGGTCGAGCTGATCAACGGCTCGCTGGTGAGGCCGGGCGAGGTCTGGAGCTTCAACCGGACCGTCGGGGAGCGCACCAAGGCCAACGGTTTCGTGGACGGCACGATGATCCTGGACGGGCAGTACCACTCGGCGCCGGGCGGCGGGGTCTCCGCCGTGGCGACCACGGTCTTCAACGCGATCTTCTTCGCGGGGGTGAAGCCGGTGGAGTACGGCGCGCACTCCTTCTACATCGAGCGGTACCCGCCGGGCCGGGAGGCGACCGTGGCCTGGGGCACGCTCGACCTGAAGTTCCGCAACAACTCCGACGCCTGGATCTACATCAGGGCGAGCTCCACCGACTCCTCGGTGACCGTCAGCTTCCTCGGCACGAAGAAGTACGACGCCGTGGAGGCGGTGGAGGGTCCCCGCACCAACCTGACCGAGCCCGCCGAGCGGACGGGCACCGGTCCCAGGTGCGAGCCGCAGCCTCCGCTGGAGGGCTTCGACATCACCGTGGACCGGGTGTTCCGCGACGGCGGGGCGGAGGTCGGCCGGGAGACCTTCCGTACGCACTACACCCCGCGCGACCGCGTCACGTGCGAGGACGCGGAGGAGAGCGAGTAGGTGCGCGTCGCTCAGGTGCGCACGAGGGGTGCCTCGGCCGCGAGCACGTGGAGCAGGTGGGTCACCGCCTCCGCGACGGCCGTACGGGCCGGGCCGAGGTAGCGGCGGGGGTCGACGGTCGAGGCGTTCTCCCCCAGGTGGGTCCGTACGGCGCCGGTGAAGGCCTTGTTGAGGTGTGTGGCGACGTTCACCTTGGTCATCCCCGCGCCGACGGCGCGGCCGAGGTCCACGTCCCCGACGCCCGACGAGCCGTGCAGGACGAGGGGTACGTCCACGGCCTCCCGCAGCCGCGACACGAGGTCGAGGTCGAGGACGGCGTCCCGGGTGAGCATCGCGTGGGAGCTGCCGACGGCGACGGCGAGGGCGTCGACCCCGGTGGCGGCGACGAACGCGCGTGCCTCGTCCGGGTCGGTGCGCACGCCGGGGGCGTGGGCACCGTCCTTGCCGCCCACCTCGCCGAGTTCGGCCTCCACCCAGACGCCCTCGCCGTGGCAGTGGGCGGTCATCTCGCGGGTGGCGGCGACGTTCTCCTCGTACGGGAGGGTCGAGGCGTCGAACATGACGGAGCCGAAGCCGAGGGCGACCGCCTCGCGGACGAGTTCGGTCGACTCGGCGTGGTCGAGGTGGACCGCGACCGGGACGGCCGCGCGGCGCGCGATGGCCAGGGTCGCGAGGCCGATGGGCTCCAGGGAGCCGTGGTAGCGGGCGGTGTTCTCGCTGATCTGGAGGATCACGGGACGGCCCGCGGCCTCGGCGCCCGCGACGATGGCCTGCGCGTGCTCGATCTGGATCACGTTGAACGCCCCGGCGCCGGCGTTCCGTTCGCGGGCCTCGACGACGATCTCGCCGGTGCTGGTGAGCGGCATCAGCTCTCCTCCGTCCCGCCGGTGGTGAGGACCACGGACCGGGTGAGGTTGCGCGGCCGGTCCGGGTTCTGTCCCTGGGCCTCGGCGAGCAGGACGGCGAGCCGCTGGGCGCGGACGAGGTCGGCCATCGGGTCGAGCTCCGCCTCGGCCTCGCCCGACTCCGCGACGAGGGTGCCGCCGACACGGGCCACGTCGTCGGCGAGGCCGGCGGGCACGGGGCCGAACGACCAGGCGACGCGGCCGGGTGCGGTGATGCTGATGGGTCCGTGCCGGTACTCCATGGCCGGGTAGGCCTCGGTCCAGGCGCCCGCGGCCTCGCGCATCTTCAGGCCCGCTTCGAGGGCGAGGCCGTAGGTCCAGCCGGTGCCGAGGAAGGTGTACTGCTCGGCGCCCGTGATCTCGGCGGCGAGGGGTTCGGCGACGGCGCGCTCGGCGTCCTTGGCCGCCCGCTCGACGGTACGCACGCCCGGCGGCAGGGCGTCCTCGTCCTCCAGGTGCGCGCGGAGCAGGGCGAGGGCGGTGGTGGCGAAGCGGGTCTGGACCACCGACTCCTCGTCGGCGAAGTCGAGGACGGCCACGGCGTCGGCGGCCGTCATGACGGGGGTCGCGGGGTCGGCGGTGAGGGCGCCGGTGGCGACGGTCCCCTTGACCCGGCGGAGCAGGTCGAGCACCTCGGTCGTGGTGCCGGAGCGGGTGATCGCCAGGATCCGGTCGTAGCGGCGGCCGAGCGGGAACTCGGAGGCGGCGAAGGCGTCGGTCTCGCCGTGACCGCCGCTCTCCCGGAGCTGGGCGTAGGCCTGGGCGATGAACCACGAGGTGCCGCAGCCGACGACGGCGACGCGCTCGCCGCGCACCGGGAGCGCCGCGCGGTGCTGGGGCAGGGTCTCGGCGGCCTTGCGCCAGGAGTCGGGCTGGGAGGCGATCTCGGCGGCGGTACGGGAGGGTCCCGAAGTGGGCACGTGCGGCTCCTTCACAGACATGTGATGCTCGCTTCTGCTCGTAACAGATTATTTTCGAGCAACTTCGAGCATCGGCAACTGTGCGTAGTATCCATCAGCCGGAGCTCGGGGTCCAGGGCCCACGGCGTGCGCGCGGCGCTAAAATCGCGATCATGTCGAAGCACGAGCGGTGGAACACGCTCCTCGAACTGCTCGCCTCCACCGGCAGGCTGGAGGTCGAGGAGGCAGCCGCCACGCTCGACGTCTCCCCCGCCACGATCCGCCGGGACCTGGACGAACTCGCCGAGCAGCGGCTTCTCGTCCGTACCCGCGGCGGAGCCGTGCCCCACGGGGTCTCGTACGAACTGCCGTTGCGCTACAAGTCCTCCCGGCACGCCTCGGAGAAGCAGCGCATCGCCGCGGCGGTGGCGGAGCTCGTCCACGAGGGCGAGGTGCTGGGGCTCAACGGCGGGACGACGACCACCGAGGTGGCGCGGGCGCTCGCCCTGCGCTTCGGCGCCGGCCGGCCCGAGTCACCGGGAACGCCGGCCGCACCCGCGCTGACCGTGGTGACCAACGCGCTCAACATCGCCGGCGAGCTGGCCGTGCGACCGCAGATCAAGATCGTCGTCTCGGGGGGTGTCGCCCGGCCGACCACGTACGAGCTGGTCGGCCCGCTGGCCGCCGGAGTCCTGAACGAGGTCGTGCTCGACGTCGTCGTCCTCGGTGTCGACGGCATCGACCCCGAGCTGGGGATCATGGCGCACCACGAGGACGAGGCGGGCATCAGCCGGCTGTTCGCCGAGCGCGCGAGCCGGGTCGTCGTGGTCACGGACTCCTCGAAGATGGGGCGGCGCGCCTTCGCCCGGATCTGCGGACTCGACCGCGTCGACGTGCTGGTCACCGACGCGGCCGTCCCGGCGGAGGCGGTGCGGCGGCTCGCCGACGCCGACGTACGGGTCATCACCGTCTGACGACCGGCCCACCGCCACCGCCCCCTCCACCGGTCCTGGCTCCGTCAGCCGGTGATGATCCCCGGGTCGCTGACACCCGGCGCGCCGTTCTCGACGTGGCCCGCGAAACGCCGCAGGAAGGTGCCGTTCCCGCTGGAGACGACCGACAGGTCGTACCACCGCTTGCTGGCGCGCAGATCCACCGTGTGCTTCACGGTCGCGCCCTTGGCCACCGCGACGCGCTGCGACCGGCCGCCGTAGGCGGGGGCGTCGGTGACCGTGAGGGTGACGGCGGCGGCACCGGTGTTCGTCATGGTCAGGACGACGTTGCCGGTGGCGGCGTCATGACGGGCCGTCACCTCCGGTCCCGCGGTCTTGCCCGGTCCCCTGAAGGTGCGCAGGAATCCGTTGGGGCCGGAAACCGTGAGGTCGTACACCCCGGAGGAGTACGTGGTGTTCCACGTGTCGGCGATGCTCCTGCCGGCCGACGCCGTGTAGGTCCACGGACCGTCGGTGCGGTTCGGCGCGGTGATGTGGAAGAAGGCCCCGGCCCTGGCGCCCGCACCGAAGGTGAGCGTGAAGCGGCCGGTCGACGGGGTCGCCGTGCCGTCCACGTACAGCTCGTACGGCAGCGCCCTCGCCGGTCGCGCTCCCGGCTCCTGGACGGGCAGGGCCCCGTTGGCCGGCGGCTTCGGCACGTAGCTGGGGTGCCGGTCCTTGTCCGGCGGCTCGTAGCCCGAGGTGTCCGGCAGCGCCGCGGGCGTGGTGTCCTCAAGACCGAAGTCGAAGGCGGAGGTCAGATCACCGCAGATGGCCCGCCGCCAGGGCGAGATCTGCGGCTCCCGCACCCCGAAGCGTCGCTCCATGAACCGGATGATCGAGGTGTGGTCGAAGACCTCGGAGCAGACGTAACCGCCCTTGCTCCAGGGCGAGACGACCAGCATAGGCACCCGCTGGCCGAGTCCGTAGGCACCGGCGGCGTAGCCCGCGTTCCCGGAGAAGTGGTCGAGGGAGGTGTCGACGGTGGAGAGCCCCTGGGAGGCGGAGGCCGGCGGGTAGGGCGGAACGACGTGGTCGAAGTACCCGTCGTTCTCGTCGTACGTGATGAAGAGCGCGGTCCTGCTCCACACCTCCGGGTTGGAGGTCAGCGCGTCGAGGACCTGGGAGATGTACCAGGCGCCGTAGTTCGCCGGGAAGTTCGGGTGCTCGGTGAAGGCCTCGGGCGCGGCGATCCAGGAGATCTGCGGCAGCCGGTCGGCGGCGACGTCGGCCCGCAGGATGTCGAAGAATCCGTCGCCCTTCGACGCGTCGGTGCCGGTGCGGGCCTTGTCGTACAGCGGGTTGCCCGGCTGGGCGTTGCGGTACTTGTTGAAGTAGAGCAGCGAGTTGTCGCCGTAGTTGCCCCGGTAGGCGTCGTCGATCCAGCCCCAGTGGCCGGCGGCGTTCAGACCGTCGCCGATGTCCTGGTAGATCTTCCAGGAGATCCCGGCCTGTTCGAGCCGCTCGGGGTACGTCGTCCAGTCGTACCCCCGCTCCTCGTTGCCGAGGACCGGTCCGCCGCCCGTACGGTCGTTGCCGGTGTGGCCGGTCCACATGTAGTAGCGGTTGGGGTCCGTGGCGCCGATGAAGGAGCAGTGGTACGCGTCGCAGACGGTGAACGCGTCGGCCAGCGCGTAGTGGAACGGGATGTCGTTCCGGTTCAGGTACGCCATGGTGCCGGCGGACTTGGCGGGGATCCACTGGTCGTACCTGCCGTTGTTGAAGGCCTTGTGACCGCCCGCCCAGTCGTGGTTGAGCCCGGCGATGAACTGCATGCCGAGGTCCTCGGCCGTCGGATGGTAGGGGAGCACGGTCTTGGCGCCGTCCTGCTGGTGCCAGACCGACTTGCCGCTGGGCAGGGTGACGGGGCGCGGGTCGCCGAAGCCGCGGACACCCTTCAGGGCGCCGAAGTAGTGGTCGAAGGAACGGTTCTCCTGCATCAGCACGACGATGTGCTCGACGTCCGCGAGAGTGCCGGAGGTGCGGGCGGCGGGGATGGCGGCCGCCCGGGCGATGCTGCTGTCGAGCGCGGCGAAGCCGGCGGTGGCACCCGCTATCTGCAGGAAGCGGCGCCGGTTGAGTTCGGTCATGGGTCTGAGCACCTCTGAGGATTCCGGTGGGGGGACGGCGGTCCGAGCGAGCCCAAGATCAGGGAGTGAGGGGGCGGGTACGTGTCGACGACGCGTGGGGGCGCGGTACAGGACATGAACGCGGAACGGAGCGGACGTCCCCACGGCGGGAAACACCGTAGGGTCCGGCGCCGCGTCACCGAAGGCGGTCGACGAAGAGTCCATGGAGTCGCACGAGAAGTCCATGGGGTCGCTCGGCACGTCCGTACGCCGCCCGTACGCCGCCCTCGCGCCGCCCGCTCCCCGCCCGCGCGCCCTTGCCGGGAACCGGTCGTGGCCGGAATCTGTCCCCGTTGAGGAGGAGTGGGGGCGGGATGAACGCATGGGTGGTGCCCGGATACACGGAGTCCCGGGAGCTGGGCTCGGGCGGCAGCGGACGGGTGGTGCTGGCGGTCCACGACGCGACGGGTGTCCCGGTCGCCGTCAAGTACCTCGGCGAGCGCCTGCGCACGGATCCCGCCTTCGTCCGGGGATTCCGGGCGGAGGCACGGCTGCTCGCCGCACTCGACACTCCGCACGTGGTCGGTCTGTACGAGTACGTGGAGTCGCCGTGGGGCGCGGCGATCGTCATGGAGCTGGTCGACGGGGTCGCCCTGCGCGCGCTGCTGGCCCGTGAGGGCGCCACCGGCCCCGAGGCGGCGCTCGTGGTGCTCAAGGGCTCGCTCCTCGGCCTGGCCGCCGCGCACCGGGCCGGGGTCGTGCACCGGGACTACAAGCCGGAGAACGTCCTGGTCGCGGCCGACGGCTCGTCCACCCTCGTGGACTTCGGCATCGCCACGGACCACGGCAGCAGGCCGGGGGTCGCGGGCACCCCCGCGTACATGGCGCCCGAGCAGTGGAACGGCGAGCCCGCGTCACCGGCCGCCGACGTGTACGCGGCGACCGCGACGTTCTTCGAGTGTCTGACCGGACGCAAGCCGTTCACCGGACAGAACATCGCCGAGCTGGCGCTCCAGCACCTCGACGCGCCCGTTCCGGACACCGAGGCCCCGGAACCGCTGCGTCCGCTGATCCGGCGCGGCCTCGCGAAAGCTCCGGGGCAGCGCCCCGAGCACGCGACGGCGTTCGTGGCGGAGCTCGAATCGGTCGCCACGGCCGCCTACGGGCCCGACTGGGAGGAGCGCGGGCGGCGCAGGCTCGCCGCACTCGCCGCACTCCTGCCGCTGCTGTTCCCCTCTTCCGGCGGTGAGCCGGCCACCGGCACGACCGCGCTGGCCAGGACCACCCTGCCCCGTCCGGCGGGTCGCGGCCGCCGGCTGTGGCCGGAGCTCGTCGTCCCGGCCGGAGTCACCGCGCTGATCCTCGCCCTCCTGGCGGCCGTCGCCGCCCGGGCCGGTGACGAGGGAGGCGGCACGACGGCCGAGTCCTTCGCCACCACGAGCACGCTGCCGACCGCCTCGGAGTCCCCGACCGCCGCGCCCACGAGCACGCCGTCGCCCGAAGCCACGCCTTCCGTGTCCGAGGAGGCGACACCGTCGAGCACTCCGACGACGACCCTCCCGGTACCGACGACGACGCCGACGCCTGTGGCCACGCCGACGACGCCCGTGCCGACGACGGACCCGCCGACCACCCCTCCGACCCCACCGCCCACCACTGCGCCCACGACGCCTCCGGTCGGTGTGAAGGCGGTCTCCGTCACCGCGCTGCGGCAGACGGGTCCGAGCACGGCGGAAGCCTCCTTCGACGTCGTGACGGACGGGACCGGGCCGGTGGTCCTCCACCTCTCCTGGTCCACGGCCGACGGCAAGGGCGAGGCGGGGGTGTCCGACGGCTCCGAGAGCCTGCGGCGGAGCGGGGCGACCCGGTACACGATCACGGTGACGCACACCTTCCGGGGTGGCGGCTGCTACTGGGGCGTCCGGGCGACCACGGACCCGGCCCCCGCGAACGGCGGGTCCACCCGACAGATCCTCACCAGGCGGGGGTGCCCGGTCTCATGAACGATCGCGACGCGAACGACGAGTACAGCGCCACGGTCCTCGGCAGTCACTGGTTCGAAGGACCCGCGCAGGACGCGCCGCCGGACCGGGTGGAGGGCGAGGTCCTCCGCTTCGGCCCCGGGGTCACCCCGGCGCTGCGGCAACGCATGGCCGGCGGCCCGACCACCGCGCAGATCTGGCACGCTCCTGCGCCCGTGGCCCCGCCTCGCCGCCGCAGGACACTCCGCCGCTACGCCCTGCCCGCCGCCCTCCTGCTCGCCGTACTGGCCTTCCTGGCCTGGCAGCGACTCGGGCCCGAGGTCGCGGTGCGAGGCGTGACGGTCGCCGCCCCCGCACGGCCGCCCGGCTGCGACGGCACCGCCGACCTCGTGGCGGTGGTCGAGACCGACGGGCGGCCCGGCACCGTCACGTACCGCTGGGAACGGAGCGACGGCACCACGTCCGGGCTGCTGCGGGAACGGCTCGCCCGCCATCAGACACAGGCGCGCCTGCACCTGCTGTGGACGTTCCACGGACCCGGCGAACACCGGGCGACGGCCCGGCTCGTCGTCGTCTCACCGACCCGGCACACCGCCGAGACCCGCTTCACGTACCGCTGCGGCGAGCCGGTCTAGGCCCTGCCGTCGGCGCCGCGGGCCCACCGGGCTACGGGCCGGACAGCAGCTCGGGCGTGGGGCGGGCCGGTGTCTGCTGGACGGCCGGATCGGTGAGACGGGCGTGGACGCCCCGCCAGGCGTCGGGGTCGTCGCCGAGCCGCTCGGCCACCAGCCGGGCGACCTCTCCCAGGGCGACGCCCACCTCCTCGGGCGCATCCGAGCGGCGGCGGGCGCGGCCCAGATAGCTCAGGACGACGGCTGCCGGCGCGGCCTCCCGGACGAGGTCCCTGCCGGTCAGCCGACCGGTCCGCAGCAGGTGGTCCAGCAGGGCGTCCACGGGACCGCGTCCGTACCCGCCGACGCCGTGGCGGGCGCGGGCCACGGTCACCTCGCGATCCGAGGAGACGTCGAGCGCCGACAGCCGGTGGAGGTGCTCGGCGTTGCGGATCCGGAAGTCCCGCGGAGCCGTGGGGTGGCGGACGACGGCTACCCAGGAGGGGAGGGGGTCCCGCGCGTGCTCGGCCTCCAGCGCCTCCCAATCCGGGGTGCCCGGGGTGCTGTCGAGGAGGGAGCGGGTCTGCGCGTGCGTACGGGACTTCCGCAGCCGCTTCGCGAGGCGTTCGGGCGCCAGTTCCTTCGCGGCCCGGGCCGCGAGGACCGAGTCCGGGTCGTCGCTGGCCAGCGCCTTCTGACAGAGGCGGGTGGCGGCGGCCCCGAGCCGTCCGCTCTCCGCCAGCGCGGCCAGTCGGCGAGGTCCGCCGTGGCGCAGTAGGTTCAGCGCGCCCACGAGTTGCTGGGCCGCCGTCAGGTGCTTGCCGGCCCTGTCGAAGACGAGCTCGATGAGGTCCGGCTCGGCCGATTCGAGCCATGGCGTGCGCCCGCCGGGGAGTTCGGCGAGGGGATCGGCGCGCAGCTCGGCGGCGAGGCGTGGCGCGAGCACGCCCGGGCGCACGGCGACGCGTCGGCACAGCTCAGGGTCGCCGTTGCCGCGGAGGACGGCGAGGTCCACGTCGGGGTCGGCGAGGTCGAGGAGCCGGTGCAGGCATGCGGGGTCGAGCCACCGGGACTGCTCCGAGAGCACCGTCAGGGCCGCTCGGTCACGGTGGTCGACCAGGTACGCGAAGGGGGTGCGCTCGGTCGCGCGGGACCGGAGGACGAACGCGGCCAGCATCCACGGCCCGTCGGGGCCGACGCGGGCCATCACCGCGGCCAGGGCGACGGGCCCCGCCACGCAGAGCAGGGTCCCCAGCGGCCACGCCCACAGATGGTTGCCACGGGCGAGCAGCCGCACCGCCGACTCGGGCGAGGTGGGCGGCTCCGTGGGGGCGAACGTCGAGGCATGGCCGAGGGGTGCGCGCGCCTCCGCCACGGTGTCGGCGGCGCGGTGGGTGTCGAGCCGCGACCGGTCGAGGAGTTCGGGCCAGGTGGGGCCGGCGGGGCGGCCGGTCCCGGCGTCGTCCGCCGCCTCCATCGACCGTCGGGCGGTGGCGGCGAGCCGCAGCCAGGCGTCCGCGTCCGTCCCCAGCTCGCGCTCCAGGAACGTGGCGAGGGAGCGCCGCCACGCCGCGGGGAAGGCCAGTTCGGCCCAGTCGTGGGGCAGGCGCAGGAGGTGGGCGGCCGGGAGGTGGTGGAGCAGGTCGTCGGCCCGCACGATGCCGTGCAGGTAGGCCGGTTCGGCGATGCGGGCGAGGGAACCGGCCTCCGGTGTCTCCGCCATCCGTGCGAGAGCGTCCGCGCGGGTGGGGGTGCGGCACCGGTGCGCGAGGTCGTTCAGCCCTTGCGCCAGGCATGCCTCGTACAGCCAGTCGGGGTGGCGCCGGCCGGGCACGTCGTCCCTGGTGTGAGCGGCCAGCCTGCGCAGGACCACCGGGTCGTCCGGCAGGGGCGCCGTGCCGGGCACGGCCAGGGAGCGCAGCAGGTCGATCGCGCCGAGCGCGGCGCGTGCTCGCTCACCGACGGGTTCCTGGCCCCGCTGCTCGGACAGGGGCGTCGGCGGTACGGACGGCACGCCAAGGCCCACTCCCCCGTCCGGTACAGGCTGTGGGGGGCCGGCGGGTGGCTCGGCGTCCGGCGTGGGCACGCTCCCGGCGCGAGGCACGTCCGTGCCCGCGTCCGTCCGGCTCGGCGTCGGCTGCCGGACGGTCGCGGCCGCCCGTGCCGCCTCCGCGCCGGCCTCCCTCACGGCCTCCCGCAGCGTCCCCGGGTGACCGGGAAGGTTCCGCAGCAGGGTCGCGACGGCCTCGGGGCTAGCTGCCAGATTCTCCTCGTACAGCGCGGTGAGCGTGTTCCTGGCCGTACCCGTGTCCAGGTCCCGGTCCGCCACGGCGCGGAGCGCCTCCGCGGCGCGGGCGGCCGGCCGGGCCGTCGTGACCAGCTCGGCGGGGTCGAGCAGTCCCGCTTCGACCACGCCGACGGCCCATTCGGCGGCGGACTCGTCCAGCGGCTCCTCGGCCAGGCGGCGGTGCGGTGGGGTGAGGTTGCCTGCGACGCGGCCTCCGGCCCGCCATGGACCGTTGAGCAGGGTCAGCCGGAACTCCGCGCGCTCGACGTCGGTCGCGTCCTCGTGACGGAGCAGCTCCTCCGCCGCCTTCGGCATGAAGGGGCTCGTCCGGTTGGCCGACGCCAGTGCGCGGAAGTCATGGGTGTACGGCTCGTTCAGAAGATCGCGCAGGGTGCTCGTGCCACGGGAGACGCCGAGGAGGCGTGGCAGCACGGCCGGGTCCTCGTACGGCTCGCCCGCGGCACGCAGCCGAAGCGTCGCGTCCGCGCCTTCGAGTGCGTCGGCGATCTCGGCGCGGATCACCGGGTGCACATGCGGTACGACGGCCGGGTCGGCGAGCATGGTGCGCACGGCGTCGGCACCCCGGCACTCCAGGACCCGCAGCAAGGCGTGGCGCTGCGCCACCTTGCGTACGCCCCAGGTCAGAGCCTGTGTGACGAGCGGCGGATCGCCGCTGACGAGCAGGGGTGCGGTCCGGCTTCGTGAGGCGGCGCCTGCGGACGACAGCAGCTCCGCCCTGAGCGCGTCCTCCAGGGCGACGTGGCCCCGCGCGTGGGCGTGGACGACCGTGCGGCGCAGCGACGGGGTGCAGCGGTTGTTGCGGTAGACGGCCGCGTTCACCTTCGGATCGTCCGCGGCGACCAGCTGCTTCAGGACCCGCGCGTCGATCCGGGGGTGCCGGGCCAGCGCGGTGCGGGACCGGCTGTCCCCGTGGAGAAGGACGGCGGAGGTCAGCGAGGGGCCGGGAAGGGAGCCGCCCGCAAGGATCGTTTCCAGCGTCCGGTCCGGCAGTGCGGTCAGCGCGGCCGCCGCGTATGCGGGCCTCGCCTGCTCCAAGAGCAACGCCATGGTGTCGCAGACCGACGTGGGCGGGAGCCGGTCCGCCGCGACCTCACTCGGCTCCGGCAGCGCGGCGAGCAGCTCCGGCAGCGTGTCGGGTGAGGTGGTGAGGGCATCGTGCAGCCGGCGCCAGCGCGCCTCGGACCCCGCGAGGTGGCGCTCTGTCAGCTCGCTCAGCAGCACGGCGGCGGCGCTCGTCGGCGGCAGGGCGTGGGAGAGACTTGCTGCCAGGCGACGGGCGGGGCGCGTCGACCGGACCCGGGCGACGGCCACGCTGTCGTCGGTCGCGCCCGCCGCGACCGCCGCGCCCTCGTCGGCCGGGCCCACCGGGCCGGCCCATTCGACGAACAGACGGCGCAGTTCGGCCGGAGCGGCCGTGAGCGTACCGGACATGCTCTTCTTCCCCCTCGCGACCATGTGCGACGAGGATCATTCCAGCACGAGGGTCCGACAGTGCCGCTCCGGCTCGGTGGCCGGGTCGTGCGTTTGACGACAGCCCGGCACGGGGCTGCACTGGAATCATGGACGCTGCGGCGACTCCGCCCGAGGGAGAGCAGCGATGACAACCACGGAGAGTTTCGACCTTCTGCAGCCGTACAAGATCGCTGAGGAGACGTTCGTCATCCCGTGGGCCCTTGAGGCCCCTCCGGTCGGCCACTTCCCGATGAACTCGATGGTGATCCGGGGAAGCGAACCGGTCCTCGTGGACACCGGGGCGCCCGCAGTGCGCTCCCAGTGGCTGGAGGCGGCCTGGTCCGTCGTGGATCCTCTGGACGTACGGTGGATCTTCCTCACCCACGACGACCGCGACCACGCCGGCAACCTCTTGGCGGTCCTCGCGGAGTGCCCGAACGCGACCCTGCTCACGACATGGTTCTCCATCGGCCGCATGGCCGAGGAGTGGGAGACACCCATCAACCGGTGCCGCTTCATGACCGACGGCGACACGATCGACGCGGGCGACCGCACCCTGGTCGCCAAGCGACCACCCCTGTACGACAACCCCACGACCCGCGCCCTGTTCGACGCGAAGGCCAAGGTCCTGTGGGCCGTGGACACGTTCGCCACGAACGTGTCGACCCCTGTGCCCGACATGGCGGCGCTGTCGCCGGACGAATTCCGCGACGGCCAGTTCTTCGGCGGAACCCTGGTCTCCCCCTGGGTGGCCCTGCTGGACGCCCAGAAGTTCGGGACGGTCGTCACCGACTTCCAACACCTGAACGCCGAGGTCATCGCGGGCTGCCACTGCCCGGTCCTCCGCGGAGCCCAGATCCCCGAGGCCTACGACCTCCTCCGCCGGCTCCCCGGCATGCCACCGTGGACCGAGTTCACCCAGGCCGACCTGGACCAGTGGATGGCGGTCGCCGAGAGCTCGGTTCCGCCGGAACAGCCGCGGCCGTCGGGAACGTGAGCGGCGCTGCCGCGCCACGTGGGGAACCTGCCGGTCACAGCATTCGTCTGGATCAGGCCGGAGCACGCGAGCCCGGCAAGATCCGAACGAGAGCCCCTAGCGTCCCCGGCGGATCCGGGCGGCCTGGCGGGCCTCGGCCGTCTTACGGGCCTCGGCGGAGCGCCGTGACTCGTTCTTGGCGCGGCCGGGCTTGCCCGGGACGGTGCCGATGCCGCGGAAGATCGCTCCGCCGCGCTTGGGGCCCTCGGTGCTCGGCGCGGCACCGTCGACGGGCACGCCGGACGGGGCCTTGGCGCCGGTGAGGCGGCTCAACTCGGCCTCGCCGGAACGGACCTGGGTCACGCGGGCGCGGATCCCCGCCTCGCCCATGAGCCGGACGACGTCCTTGCGCTGGTCGGGGAGGACCAGGGTGACGACGCTGCCGGACTCGCCGGCGCGAGCGGTGCGTCCGCCCCGGTGCAGATAGTCCTTGTGGTCGGCGGGCGGGTCGACGTTGACGACGAGGTCCAGCTCGTCGACGTGGATGCCGCGCGCGGCCACGTTGGTGGCCACGAGGACGGTGATGTCACCGCTCCTGAACCGCTCCAGGGTGCGGTTGCGCAGCGGCTGCGACTTGCCGCCGTGCAGGGCCTCGGCGCGCACCCCGCTGCCGCGCAGGTGCTTGGTGAAACGGTCGACGGAGGCCTTGGTGTCCAGGAACATGATCACGCGCCCGTCGCGGGCGGCGATCTCCGTGGCGGTGGCGTACTTGTCCGCGCCGTGCACCTGGAGGACGTGGTGCTCCATCGTGGTGACGGTGGCCGCGGTGGGGTCGACCGAGTGGACGACCGGGTCGTGGAGGTAGCTCTGGACGAGCTGGTCGACGTTGCGGTCGAGCGTGGCGGAGAACAGCATGCGCTGGCCGTCGGGCCGTACGAGGTCGAGCACCTCGGTGACCTGCGGCAGGAAGCCCATGTCGGTCATCTGGTCGGCCTCGTCAAGGACGGTGATGTCGACCCGGTCCAGGCGGCAGTCCTTGCGCTCGACGAGGTCGTTGAGCCGGCCGGGGGTCGCGACGAGGACCTCGGCGCCTTCGCGCAGTGCGGTGGCCTGCCTGCCGATCGACATGCCGCCGACGACGGTGAGCATGCGCAGCTTCAGGAGGCGGGCATACGGCGTGAGCGCGTCGGTGACCTGCTGGGCCAGTTCGCGTGTGGGGACGAGGATCAGGGCGCGCGGCCTGCGCGCCTCGGCCCGGCGGCCGGCGGTGCGTACGAGCAGGGGAATGCCGAAGGCGAGGGTCTTTCCCGATCCGGTGCGCCCGCGCCCGAGGACGTCGCGTCCTGCGAGGGCGTTGGGCAGGGTGGCGGCCTGGATGGGGAAGGGTGTGTCGACGCCGAGCTCGGTGAGCAGCGCCAGCACCTCGGCCGGCAGCTCCAGATCGCCGAACGCGGCGACCGGGGGGAGGGCCGGGGTATGGGTGACCGGGGATGCGAATTCGTTCATCGGAGAAACCTCGTCCGAAAATGCGACGAGCCGGGGCCCTCACCACGAGGGTGAGGACCCCAGCTGCGTCGGAAGGCTCAGCCTCAGGCGGGGAGGATGTTCTCCGCCTGCGGGCCCTTCTGGCCCTGGGTGACGTCGAAGGTCACCTTCTGGCCCTCCTGGAGCTCACGGAAGCCGGAGGTCGCGATGTTGGAGTAGTGGGCGAACACGTCCGGGCCGCCACCCTCCTGCTCGATGAAGCCGAAGCCCTTTTCCGAGTTGAACCACTTCACGGTGCCAGTAGCCATGTCATATCTCCTTCGAGGCACTACCCGGGGATCCACACTGTGTGAATCCCGGCGTCGCCGCGCGATTGCCCCGTCCGGAAACAGCACCGAAAATACAAAAAGTGCCTGGCGGAAACGAATCCGCGAAAGGCACTTGAAGTTTATGGGAACCACAACTGCAACTGAGTTCACTGTAGCACGGTGTGGTCGAACGTGCACGGAATTCTTCGCTCCGCGCCTCGTCGCGCCCCCTCACACACCGCCCGTGCCCAGTCCCCACGGCCCCGAGCGCCCCGCCACGCCGTCCGGAAACATCGCCCGCCTGCACGAAGACGGGTCGGCCGGGACGGGCGTCCGGACCCTCGCGGGCCGGGAGCGCCGTCGGGCCGGCCCCGCTCCCGGACATGCCGGAATTCCTCCGGATGGGTTCGTCATGCGCTCTTCATCCACCCTTCACGGGCTCTTCGCCGGGAAATCCCGCTCTCCCGGGCCCGGCGTCAGCCGGTGACGAGTCCGACGACGAGATTGACGGCCGTCGCCAGAATGCTCGTACCGAACACGTAGGACAGCAAGGAGTGCCGCAGCACCACCGCTCGGATCCGCGCACTCGACACGTCGGTGTCGGAGACCTGATAGGTCATTCCGAGGTTGTAGCTGAAGTAGAGGAAGTCCCGGTACGCGGGCGGCTCGTCGGAATTGAAGTCGATGCCGCCCTTCGACGTCGCGCAGTAGAGGTACGCGTACCGCGTGGCGTACATCAGGTGCAGGGCCGCCCAGGCCATGAACACCCCGCTGAGCCCGGTCGCGGCAGCGGCGTGGCCGGTGTCGGAGGCGCCGCGCAGGAGGATGACCACGGTGCTGCCCAGTCCGCACAGGGCGACCGCGACGATGATGATCTCGTCGGTCAGGGGCCGGAAGTCCTCGCGCCGGGCGTCGCGGCGTGTGGTGTCCGCGTCCATCGGCCAGAGCACGACCCAGCCCGCCACGACGAAGAGCGTCTCCGCCAGGGCGATGCCGGCGAGGATTCCCAGCGGTACGTCGGTGAGCCCGCCGACGGCCGCGCCGATCGCCGCTCCGGCGACGACCGAACCGGCGAGCCGGGGAACCGCTGTCCGCGGCAGCCACTGTGTCATGGCCGGTAACGCTATCCGCGCATCGATCTCCGACCCGGCATTTCCTCCCCCCTCAATTCCTTCCCTCTCCTTGCCCCACCTCGCCGGGCTCCGTGATTTGCCGGGGCCCCCGCCGAATGCGGTAATTGAGGTGCAGCCGAGGGATCCGATTCGTACGCGCGTCACGGGAGCAGGAATGACCGGTGGACCCGAGCCCATCAGCGCCGAAGCTCTGAAGGCGCTCCGGAAGGACCTCGCCGAGCTGCGGGCCGAACGGGACGGTGTGGCCGCGACCTTGCGGAGCGAGGATCCCGTGGGTGACCGGGCTGACGAGGCCGACGAGCTCCAGCGCGCCTCGGACGTCGCACGTCTGGACCGGCGTATCGACGAGATCGAGGGGCGGATCCGCGAGGCGTCCGTCGCCGGCGCGCCGTCCGCGGACGTGGTCGGCGTGGGCAGCACCGTCACCGTGCGGTTCGCGGACGGGTCGGAGGCGACGCTCCAGGTCGGCGAGATCTCCGAGGAGCTGGACAGGGCCCTGGTCACCGCCGACAGCCCGCTGGGCCGCGCGCTGCTCGGGCACCGCGCGGGCGACACGGTCACGTACCAGGCTCCGGACGGGCGTACGAGCGCGGTCGTCGTCTCCCTGGGGAACGCCCCCTAGTCACGACCGGCCGGGTCACGACCCCTGGGCCCCGTTTTCACGAGCGGCCGGGTCACGGCCTCAGGGCGACGACCGCCTCGTCCGTGTACGTCAGGAACGTCAGCGTCTCCTGGAAGTACAGCTCGATGCCCTTCGCGTCGTGCGCGGTGTAGCCGATCGCCAGGTCCTGGCCGAGGCGGAGTTCGAAGTCGCCGCCCCGCGTGGACAGGACGAACGCTCCGGTCAGGGCGGGCGCCCAGATCGGGTCGCCGCCGAGGATCCGGCCGAGGTGCGCCGCGATCGGGTAGCCGTGGTCGGAGGTCTCGCTGACCGCCGTGTACGCGTCGGCGCCGAGCAGGAGCGCGTACGGTCCGTCGACGCCCGCGAGCCGCAGCGACGTCAGTGCGCGGCTGATCGCGTCGGGGTAGTCGCGCGACTCGGCTGGCAGTCCCAGCTCGGGGTTGGAGGACCGCGAGCGCAGCCCTTCGATGCCTGCCGCCGGGTATCCGTCGAAGACGGCCCGGTCCTCGGCGAAGGCCATGGCGCGTGCCGCGTCCTTCACCGGCTGCCAGTCGGAGTCGTTCGAGCCGCGCTCGACGTCGTCCACGGCGGCCCGGCTCACGGTGAACGGGACGCGGAGTTCGACCAGCCGGCGCGCCTCGCGCAGCCGCGCCGTGACACCGGGGGCGGGCGGGTCGATCTCGTCGAGGTGACCGGTGCCGGCGGCGGCCAGCCCCGGGCCCGCCGGGTCGGGGACGTCGACGACACGGCGCCCGGCGACATGGCGCCGGAAGGTACGGCGCGCCTCCTCCTCGATCTCGGCCCACGCGGCGGGGGTGATCGGGGCGAGTTCGCGGTGCAGGTTGTCGGTGGCGGCGGGGTTCGTCATGACGCTCAGGCTCCTTTGAGGCTGCCGATGCGCAGGGAGTCGCCGCGGTGGGCGGTCCCGGAGGCCGGGGCAGGGAGGTCGCCGAGGAGGTCGGCGCTGGGGACGAAGAAGAGGCCGCCGGTGACGGCCGTGGAGAAGTCGAGGATGCGGTCGGTGAGGCCCGGCGGGTCGCCGAGGAACATGTTGCGCAGCATCTGCTCGGTCACCGCGGGAGTCCGGGCGTATCCGATGAAATACGTGCCGAACTCGCCGCGGCCGACCTCGCCGAACGCCATGTTCTCGCGCACGATCTTCTGCTCGGTGCCGTCGTCGTCGACGATCGTGTTGAGCGCGACGTGCGAGTCGTCCGGTTGGACGCCGTCGGGGAGTTCGACGTTGGACGACTTGGCGCGGCCGATGACGCGTTCCTGTTCCTCGACGGTGAGCGACTGCCAGGCCGCCATGTCGTGGACGTACTTCTGCACGATGACGTAACTGCCGCCGAGGAAGGGCGGCTCGTCGTCGGTGACGTACACGGCGTCGTCCGCCTGGCCGCCCTCGGGGTTCTCGCTGCCGTCGACGAAGCCGAGGAGGTCGCGCTGGTCGAAGTACTTGAAGCCGTGCACCTCGTCGACGACGGTCACGGCGGGGCCCAGGGCGTCGACGATGAGCCGGGCCAGTTCGAAGCAGAGGTCCATGCGGCGGCCGCGTACGTGGAAGAGCAGATCGCCCGGGGTGGCCGGCGCCCGGTGCCGGGGGCCCGTCAGGGGCGTGAAGGGGTGGAGCTCGCGCGGGCGCGGCCCGCCGACGAGCCGGTCCCACGCCACCGAGCCGATGCCCGCGACGCAGGTGAGGGCGGCGTCCGGCGAGCGGAAGGCCACGGAGCGGGTCAGCCCGGCGAGATCGGCCAGCGCATCCCGTACGGCGGCCTCACCGCCGGGGTTCAGCGAGGCCACGAGGAACACGGCGGCTCTCGGCGGCGGTACGACGACGGGCTGCGTGGTGACCATGCGACTCCCGGCAGACATTACGTCACGAACAGCAACAAAAGGTACGGCGTCAGGGTATCCGGCCCGGGGCTGGGACGCAGTGCGGGCACGCACCGCGTCAGCAGGCTCCGGCCCTGATCCTGAGACAGGGCGCCCCTCACACGCGGGATTCAGGCTGCGGGGGTGATGGTGACCTTGACGTGCTTCATGATCGGCTGGTCGCTCTGCGTGCTGTAGTCGCCGAGGGCGCACAGCACGTTCATCTCGGGCATGTACCCGGCCGCGCAGCCGCGCGGAATGTCGTACGGAACGGCCAGGTAGCCGTCGAGGTGCCGCCGGCTGCCGTCGCCCGCGGTGCTGGTGATGTCGACCGGGTCGAGCTTCGCGATGCCGCGTTCGCGCATGTCGTCCTCGTTCATGAAGACGAGGGTGCGCAGGTTCTTGATGCCGCGGTAGCGGTCGTTGTCGGAGTAGATGGTGGTGTTCCACTGGTCGTGGGACCGCATGGTTCCGAGCGCCAGCATTCCCGGGGCGGGGACGACGTCGGGCAGTGCGGCGGCGGAGAACTCGGCGCGTCCGGACGGGGTGAGGAAGACGAGTTCGCGCGCGGGCTGCTTGATGCGGAAGCCGAGCGGCAGCCGCACCCGGCGGTTGAAGTCCTCGAAGCCGTCGAGGGCTTGGGCCATGGTGTCGCGGATGCGGTCGTAGTCCTCGATGTACCACTCCCACGGCGTCTCGCTCCCGGGCAGTGCCGCGCGGGCCATGCCGGCGACGATCGCGGGCTCGGAGAGCAGGTGCGGGGAGGCGGGGCGCTTCATGCCGACGGACAGATGGACCATGCTCATCGAGTCCTCGACGGACGTGCTCTGGACGCCCTTGCGCTGATGGTCCTTCTCGGTCCGGCCGAGGCAGGGGAGGATGAGGGCCTGGCGGCCGTGGACGATGTGGCTGCGGTTCAGCTTGGTGCTGACCTGGACGGTGAGTTCGCAGGCGCGCAGTGCCGCGTACGTGTGCGGGGTGTCGGGCGCCGCGAGGGCGAAGTTGCCGCCCATGCCGACGAACACCTTCACCTCGCCGCGGTGCATGGCCTCGATGGTGCGTACCGTGTCCAGGCCGTGCTCGCGCGGCGGCTCGATCTTGCAGACCTTCGCCAGCCGGTCCAGGAACTCCGTGCCGGGGCGGTGGTCGATGCCGCAGGTGCGGTTGCCCTGGACGTTGCTGTGGCCGCGCACCGGGGAGGGCCCGGCCCCTTCCCGTCCCAGATTGCCGCGCAGCAGCAGGAGGTTGACGATCTCCCGTACGGTGTCGACGCCGTGCTCGTGCTGGGTGACGCCGAGACACCAGCTGACGATGGAGCGGTCGGCCTCGCGGTAGACGCGGGCCGCCTCCAGGATGTCGTCGCGGCCGACCCCGGACTGCTTCTCGATCTCGTCCCAGGGCGTGGCCTCGCACAGCGCGCGGTACTCGTCGAAACCGGCGGTGTGGCGGTCGATGAACTCCTGGTCCAGCGCCTTCGGGTCGGAGGCCGACTGTTCCAGGATCGCCTTGGCCATGCCCCGTACGAGCGCCATGTCGCCGCCGATGCGCGGCTGGAGGTTGAGGGTGCTCGTCGGGGTCGAGTGGAAGGTGGCCATGTCCTTGAAGTCGTGCGGGATGATCGCGCGGGTCGCGCCCGCCTCGACCAGGGGGTTGATGTGCACGATCTTGGCGCCGCGGTGGTACGCCTCCGACAGCGCGGTGAGCATCCGGGGCGCGTTGGAGGCCACGTTGACCCCCATGATGAACAGGGCGTCGGTGGTCTCCCAGTCCTTGAGGTCGACGGTCCCCTTCCCGGTGCCCAGTGCCGCCTGGAGCGCGCGGCCGCTGGCCTCGTGGCACATGTTGGAGCAGTCGGGCAGGTTGTTCGTGCCGAGTTCCCTGGCCATGAGCTGGTAGAGGAAGGTGGCCTCGTTGCCGAGCCGGCCGGAGGTGTAGTACGCGGCCCGGTGCGGGGAGTCCAGGGCGCGCAGCGTGCGCCCGACGAGGTCGAAGGCCTCCTTCCAGCTGATGGGCACGTAGTGGTCCGTGTCGGGGTCGTAGACCATGGGCTCGGTCAGCCGGCCCTCGTTCTCCAGGTCGTAGTCGCTCCAGCCGGACAGCTCGGTGACCGAGTGGGCGGCGAAGAACTCCCGGTCGACCCGTTTGCGGGTCATCTCCCAGGTGACGTGCTTGATCCCGTTCTCGCAGATGTCGAGGTGCAGACCCTTGGTGTCGTCGGGCCAGGCGCAGCCGGGGCAGTCGAACCCGGTGTTCTCGTGGTTCATCTTCATGATCGCCCGCGGGCCGTCCATCAGCGCGCCCTCGCGCGCCATGAAGCGGGTCACGCTCTTGGCCGCGCCCCACCCGGCGGCCGGGTGGTGATAGGGGTGGAACTCCGGCTCCGCGCCGGGCTCGGGTCCCACGCGCGGTTCGTCCTGTTCCCGTTCCTGCTCTTCGGGTGAGGCGCTCAAGGTCCTGACCTTCCGCCGTACGGGCGTGGGCCCGGGGGCCTCGCCGTGGGACGTGGGCCCGGGGGCCTCGCCGTGGGGCATGGGCCCGGGGGCCGGCACTGTTCCTGCCACCCTAGGCACACGGGACGGACCATGGCATTTCGGCCGATCCGCACCTGCGCGCGGTCCGTCGCGCGCAAAGGACGGTCCGTCGCGCGCAGAGGGCCGGACCGCCGGTCACGCGGCGTCGGAGGCGGGGCCGAGCGGCAGGTGGTACAGGGCGAAGGCCTTGCCGATGACGGGCTGGGCGACGTTACGGACCCTGATGCCGCCCGCCGTCATGCCGTGCTCGGTGCCGAGATGGGCGTGGCCGTGGATCGCGAGGTCGGCACCGGCCTCGTCCATCGCCTCGGCGAGGAGGTAGCTGCCGAGGAACGGATAGAGCTCGGGTGGCTCCCCCGCCAGCGTGTCCGGAACGGGCGAGAAGTGCGTCAGCGCGATCCGGAGCGCGCAGCCGTCGGCGGCCAGCTCGCCGAGCGCCCGCCGCAGCCCGTCCGCGCTGCGCCGGGTGACGCGCACGAACTCCTTCATCTCCCGTTCCCCGAACTCGCCGGCACTGCGCCCGGCGAAGCCACCGCAGAATCCTTTCGTGCCGGCGACGCCGATCCGCCGTCCGTGCAGGGTCAGGACGGTCGTCGTGCCGTCCAGGACGGAGACACCGGCCTCCGTGAGGACGCGGGAGACCTCCGCCTCCTCGTCGGAGTGGTGGTCATGGTTGCCGAGCACCGCGACCACGGGGACGCCCACGTCACGGACCTCGCCGGCCACGACCTCCGCCTCGGCGACGGTCCCGTGACGGGTCAGGTCGCCCGCGAGGAGCAGGAGGTCCGCGCGGTCGGGAAGCGTCTCGAACGAGGGGCGCAGGAGGCCGTGGGAGTCGGGACCGAGATGGATGTCCCCCACCGCGGCCACCCGAACGACCGGACCGCCGCCGTGCCCGCCCGGGTCCACCGGGCTCGCCGGCTCCACGGGCGCGTTCAGGTCCACGGGCCGGCCCGTCACGGCAGGTCCTCGTGACCGTGGGGCGGCTCCGCGTTCGCGACGCCGAGGTCGGCGAGGACGGGGATGCCGGCCAGCTCGGCCTCGGCGATCCGCAGGATCTCGTCGCGGCGGTCCGCCGTCGGCAGGGTGCCGGAGAGCAGCACGGCTTCGCCGCGCATCTCGATCCGTACGCCGAGCTCGGCCGTGTCCCCGCCCGCCAGCCGCTCCCGCAGCCTCGCGATGCGGTACTCACCCGCGTCGCCGCCGGTCACCCCGCGTCACCCTCGCGCGGGATCACTCCGAGCCGCTCCAGGAGGTAGAAGAAGGCGGCCGGCATGGGTTCCTCGCGGTGCTCCCGGCGCAGTCGCTCCCAGTCCACCCGTTCCCGCAGCCCACGGGCGACCGGGAGCAGGACCCCGAAGTCGCAGTGGTGCTCGGACAGCGCCGCCAGCCGGCTGCTGAGGAGGTCGGTGGGGGCGAGGACGGGCATGTGCACGGAGTCCACGGGCAGCGACTCGGCGCGTTCGAGGAGCTCGGTGGTGACCGGCCGGTCGGCGAGCGCGAAGATGAGGTCGATCTCCTCGCCCTTCGTCCGGGCCTTGACCAGCCAGTCCTCCGGCGGCCTGACGATCTCGACGTCGTGGTCGGCCAGCGCGGCCACCACGTCCTCGGCGTCCTCACGGCGTACGGCGAAGTCGGTGTCGTGCTGGAGCGGGAGGGGGACGCCGTGGGCGTAGACGGCGACGCTGCCGACCAGCGCGAAGGGGTGGCCGGTGGCCTTCAGGAGGGCACCCACCCGCTTCGTGGCCTCCAGGATCGCCTGCGTGTGGTCGGCGGGAAGCGCGGCGTCGTCCCGGGAGTGGTCCGTACCGGTCGTGGGCGTGGTCGGGGTCGTGTCGGCCGTTGCTGGAGTCGCGTTCATCGCCTCTCTCCGTCCCGCTGCGGGGGCAGCGAATCTTCGAATAACCCCGTACCCCGTCGGTGCGAAAAGATCCCACTGTCCCGGCAGGACGGGTGGCACGCCCGCGGCACGCGCGCGTGGGCCTGGCGGCTACCCGGCGCCGTCACGCACGCCGTCCGCCGAGTGCCGCGCGCAGTCCGGGGCAGACGCCGCTTCGACCCGAGGAGGCGACCCAGGATGAGCCGAGCAGCCCTGTTCGACGTGGACGGCACCCTCGCCGACACCAACCACCTGCACGTGACAGCCTGGTGGGAGGCGTTCCGGCAGGCGGGCCACGACGTGCCCATGCACGCCATCCACCGAGCCATCGGGCTCGGTGGGGACGATCTCGTCGCCCATCTGCTGGGCGACGACCGAGACCGCGAGCAGGACTCCGCCCTCGGCGCCGCCCACAAGACCCTGTACGGCACGTACTTCGACCGGCTGCCCGCCATGGACTCGGCAGGAGCCCTGCTGAAGGCGGTGGCCGGGCGTGGCTGGACGGTCGTCCTCGTCACCTCCGCGGGCGGCGGCGAGCTGGCGGCGCTGCGGCGGGCGATCGACGCGGACGAGGCGATCGCGGCCACGGCGAGTTCGGACGACGTACAGGAGGGCAAACCGGCCCCGGAGCCCGTACACCACGCTCTGGAGCTCGCCGGGGTCCCGGCGCGGCGGGCGGTGATGGTCGGCGACACCGTCTGGGACATGAAGGCGGGGGCGCGCGCCGGGGTGGACTGCGTGGCGGTGCTGTGCGGCGGCATCCCCGCCGCCGACCTGCGCGAGGCGGGGGCGTCGGAGGTCTACGCGGACCCCGCCGACCTGCTCGCGAGGCTCGACGACAGCCCCTTCGCCGGGTGAGACGGCGAGCGGGACCCGGGCCCGCGCGACGGAGGAGGTCCGGGCCGGTCCGGCCACCGGGCGGCCTCGGCCCGACGGCGAGCCGCCGGCACCGGCGGGGGCGGCGCGGTCACAGCCTCACCGTGCGTTCACGGACCGCGATCTGGGCCAGTTTCGTCAGCATCATGCCGTTGCGGACGGCCACGATGTAGTCCACCGGGAGTCCGTGCATCCGGGTGCCCGGGCCACGGAGGGGGTGCCAGTCGAGGGTGAAGAGCGTGTTCTCGCCCCAGGGCATCAGGTTCATGGCGATACGCGCCGCCCCGAAGGGCTCGGCCTTCGCCTCGAGCTCCAGGCGTCGTTCCGGTTCACAGATCCGTACGACGCAGGTGTCGTCGAGCGTCAACGGACCGGCGCCGACGCGGACTTTCAGCCGGGCGCCCACTTCCGGCCAGTGCGGGTCCGCGGCGAGGACCTGCTGGGTGCCCGTCACCCACTCCCCGTAGCGGCGGCCGTCGGACAGCAGGCGCCAGACCTCGGACGGCAGGCACAGGATCAGACGGCGGTTCCGGGCCACGCTGGTCACGCTCCTTCCCGAGCTCGGCCTCCAGCGTCGTACCGCTCCACCGGCCGCGCAGTCCGACAGGTCCGAACGGATGCCCCGAGCGGCGTTCGCGCGCCTGCGGAGCAGCCCGCGGTCCCCCGGCGCGCCGACACCCGGATACGGGCATATCGTGCGATCTGATCGGCCGGTTCCCCAGGGGGCCCGTGTGCCGCGGCCCCGCCCTCGCCCCTGCGATCGCCCCTGAAAGGCCTGCTCCCATGCACCCTGCGCTCAGCACCGAACTGCTCACGAAGCTGCGTCAGCCGCGCCCCTATCCGGCTCTGTCCCTGGTCATGCCGACCCATCGCCGGGAGCCGGACAACGCCCAGGACCCCCTCCGGCTCCGCAACCTCGTGGCCCGGGCCGGGGAGATGGTCGAGAAGGACCCGGCGGTGACCCGTGAGCGGCGTCTGGACGTGCTGAGTCAGCTGGAGCAGGCCGTCTCCGAGATCGATCTCGCCCGTGCCGAGGACGGCCTCGTGATCTACGCGGCTCCCGGGGAACACCATGTCTGGTCCGTGGCCCGGACCGTTCCCGAGCGCGTCGTCGTCGCCGACACCTTCCTCACCCGCAACCTCGTCGCCGCCAAGGCCGCCGAGCAGCCCTTCTGGGCGCTGGCGGTGGCCGCCGACCGGGTCTCCCTCTGGAGCGGCGACTCGGAGCACGTCCGCGAGCACACCGAGGACGGCTTTCCGCGGACGCGGAGCCTGGAGGACCCCGACGCGGAGCGCAAGGAGCGCGTCGGGGACCTGCCGAGCACGTTCCGGGACGAGCAGACGCGCCAGTTCCTGCGCGAGGCGCACGAGGCGATGCGTATCGTGCTCAGCTCCTCCCCCCGGCCCCTGTACCTGCTCGGCGAGGCCGCGGCGCTCTCCCTCCTGGACGACCTAGGGCAGCTCGCCACGGACACGACGGCCGTCCAGAGCGGCGGCCTTGCCGCGGGGCCGGCCGCGCAGGTGTGGCAGGCGGTCCAGCCGCTGCGCACGGCGAGGGAGGCGTCGGACACGGCCGCCGTCGTCTCCGAGCTGGACGCCGCACAGGGCCGGCGCGAGTTCGCCGGAGGTGTCGATGAGGTCTGGGCGGCCGCGAAGGAGGGCCGGGTCCGCCTGCTGGCCGCGGAGGAGCACTTCCGGACGGTCGTCCGTGACTACGGCGACCACCTCGAACCCGCCGACCCCACCGACCTCGACTCGCGGGACGACATCGTGGACGAGATCGTCGAACGGGCCCTCGCGACGGGAGCGGCGGTGCGCTTCGTCCCCGACGAGACGCTGTCGGGCACGGGCGGGATCGCCGCCGTCCTCCGCTACTGAGCCCGTCGGCGGCGTCCGCGCCGGCCGCGTACGGCAAGGGTCGGCACGGAGAGTCCCCGTGCCGACCCTTGCCGTGACGTCGCGCGCCGTGGCTCGCGCCGTCGGCGAGCTGCTGCTACGCGCCGCCCGCCAGCTGCTCCACGAGGGCCTGCTCGTCCTCGTCGGAGAGCGAGGTCTTGAGGACGGTTCCGCCGAAGGACTGCATGGCGGCGGCGAACTTGTCCTCGGTGACCTTCGAGGCCATGATCACCACGGCCGCCGAGCCGGGCTTGAGCAGCTCGTCGACCTTGCTGCGGAAGTCCTTGTCGACGCCCATCTGGTTCAGCTTGCCGATGAGTCCCCCCAGGGCGGCGCCCAGCACGCCGATGCCGGGGGTGAGGATGAGGATCCCGAAGACCATGCCCCACAGCGCGCCCGCGGTGGCGGAGAGGGCCATCTTGTCGGTCTTGGACGGTGTGTCGACATGGGTCTCGCCGTCCTGGTCGACGGTGACGACCGCGAGCCCGTTGAGGTCGACCACGTGGTCCTTCTGGAGCTCCTGCACCGCCTTGAAGGCCTTCTTCGCCACGGAAGGCTCGTCGTAGCCGATCACGATGAGCTCGGACATGTCCATCTCCTTTGCCATCAAACCAGTCACTTTGCACCATATGCTCGCATCTGGTGCAGGGCATCAGGGGTGCGGACGCGCAGAGCCCGTGGACGTCGCCGAAGTGGCGTCAGACCGCGGCCGACGACTGGGAATCGGCCCCCGAGCGGTACAGCCGGCGAAGGCGCACCACACCGAGGTCGTGCTGGTAGAGGTTCTCCCGCTGGTCGGCGTCCACGGGCATGCCCTCCAGCATGACGCGGTCCTGCTCCAGGACGTCCCAGTGCCGCTTCTCGATCAGCGTCCGGTACAGGAAGCGCCAGGAGTCGCGCTGCCAGCCCTGGACCTTGCGGTAGCGCCAGAAGAAGACGCCGGTGCGCCCCGCGTCCACCGGGCAGACCATGCCGACGATGCCGAAGGGGCCGCCGGGGCCCGCGGACGGCGGATAGGGGATGGAGAGGTCCACCCAGTCCACCCCGGTGCGGCACAGCTCCACCCAGTCGAAGTTGACGCCCCGCTGGTCCGTCTTCTCGAAGAAGTAGCCCCGGTCGGTCTCCCGGATGCGGAACTTGGCGGTGGTGTCGCCGTCGAACATCGTGTGGGACTCGTGGTGCAGGAAGGCTCCGTGCATCGGGTCCAGGAGGTTCTCCACCGCGTACCGCCACGGCACGTTCCACTCGGCGTAGCAGAGGAAGGCGTCCGTCTCCGGGTCGACCAGCGGCTCGGGGAGTTCGAGCGGCGCCGGCTCGGGGTGCTCCTCGTCACCGAAGTACGCGAGCACCGCGCCCGCCACCTCGCGTACCGGGAGCGAGGTGACCAGCTTCCTGCCCTCCAGGTTGCAGCCCGGCAGCCCCGGCACGGACGAGACGGTGCCGTCCGTCTCGACCTCGACGCCGTGGTACCAGCAGGCCACCCGGTCGCCCAGGTGCTTGCCGAGGGAGAGCGGCGCGCCGCGGTGCGGGCAGCGGTCGGCGAGCATGGCGAGGGTGCCGTCGGAGCGGCGGAACAGCAGCCACTGCTCGCCGAGCGCGGTGACCTTGCGCATCGCGCCGGGGGCGACGAAGTGCGAGGGGACGACGGCGTGCCACTGGTTGCGCAGGCCGTGGGCGTAGATGTGGTCCGCGGAGGCGGTCGTGGACAGCGTCATGGTCAGGCTCCCAGTCGGTGCATCTCGGCGCGGAAGGACGTCTCGGTCCAGGGCTCCCCGTCCGGGGCGTGGACCTTGCGGGCGTTGAGCCCGCGCACGACGTCGGTCAGTTCGTGGCCTTCGCTGGTGAAGACCTCTTCGAGCGTGGCGGCCAGCTTGTACTCGTACGGGCTCGGCTCGCGCGTCCGGCTCTGGTGGATCTCCAGGTACGGCCAGGCGTCGGTCATTGAGACTCCAGGGGAGGTTCGGGTCGGAGGGAGGTCAGAGGTCGAGGACGAGCCGGCCGGAGGCGCACCGCGAGACGCAGATCATCATCGAGGCGTTCGCGGCGTGCTCGGCCTCGCTCAGGAGGAAGTCGCGGTGCTCCGGTACGCCGTCGATCACCCGGGTCTCGCAGGAACCGCAGATGCCGTCCCGGCAGGAGCTCCGCACCTCGATGCCCGCGGCCTCGGCGGCGGCCAGGATCGAGGTGTCCGGTCCGACGTCGAGCGTCAGTCCGGAGGCGCGGCACTCGACCTCGAAGCCCTCGTCGTCTCCCCCGCGCTCGACCACTGGGGCGGAGAACCGTTCCAGCCGCAGGCGTTCCGGTGCGCAGCGCTCCTCGACGGCGGAGAGCAGCGGCCCGGGGCCGCAGGTGTAGACGAGCGTGTCCTCGTCCAGTCCTGCCAGCGCCGCGTCCAGGTCGATGTGTCCCGCCTCGTCCTGGGGTACGAGGGTGAGGGCGCCGCCGCCCAGGGCGGCGAGTTCGCCGGTGAACGCCATGGAGTCCCGGGTGCGGCCGCCGTAGACGAGCCGCCAGCGGGCGCCGCGGCGGGCCGCCTCCCTCGCCATGGCGAGGATCGGTGTGATGCCGATGCCACCGGCCACGAACACGTAGCCTCCGGCGTCCTCCAGGGCGAAGTGGTTGCGCGGCTCGGAGACGGTGATCCGCTGGCCGGGGCGGAGCGCGGTGTGGACATGGCGTGAACCGCCCCTGGACGCGGGCTCGTCGAGCACGCCGATCCGGTAGGCGCCGGCCGTCCGCGGGTCGCCGCACAGGCTGTACTGCCGGACGTGACCGCCCACGTGGACGTCGATGTGGGCTCCCGGGGTCCACGCGGGCAGCGGCTTTCCGTCCGGGTGGACCAGGTCGACGGAGAGGACGCCTTCCGCCTCCCACGTCATGCGGTGGACGACCAGCCGCAGCGACTTCTCGCTCATGGTCTGCTTCCTCCTGACTGTCTTGGGGGAAGGGCCTACTGGCCCGGGATCCGCACGGGCGGGGTGAAGGGGTTCTTCATCGGTCCGAGGGCCGTGAGGTCGACCTCGACGAGCACCGGCCCGTCGGTGGCCACGGCCTCCGCGATCACCGGTCCCGCGTGCTCCTCGGCCGCGATGCGCAGGTACGGCAGCCCGCAGGCGCCCGCCAGCGCCTCGAAGCCGGGGGTGGTGAGGTCGACGCCGGAGCGGCGCTCGGCGTACCGGTCCTGCATGTTGCGCAGCACGCCGTAGCCGCCGTCGTTGAAGACCAGGAGGGTGAGCCGCGGCCGTTCCTGGGCGAGCGTGAGCAGCTCGCCGAGGTGGACGGCGAGCCCGCCGTCACCGGCGATCACGACCGTGGGCGAGTCGGGGCGGGCGAGCGCGGCGCCGATGCCCATGCCGAGCCCCTGCCCGATGCCGCCGCCGCGCGGAAAGACGTTGTCCCGCGGGTCGTAGATCTCCAGGAGGCGGTTGCCCCAGCTGCTCGACGGGATCGTGACGTCGCGGGCGACGACCGCCTCGCGGGGCAGCGCGGCCCGCAGGGCGTCGCAGATCGCGGCCTGCGGGCCGATGCCGTCGTGCAGGGCTGCCCGCACCTCGGCGCGTACGGAGGCGGCGCGCTCGCTCCAGCCGTCCTCGGCCCGGCGGGCGTACGGGAGCAGGGCGTCGAGCACGGTGCCTGCGTCGCCGTGGAGGGGGTGGGTGGCCGGGTGGACCCGGCCGAGCGCGGCCGCGTCGGCGTCGATCTGGATGTGCGCACCGGGCAGCGGGAGCGTGTAGTCGGCGGTCTCGTTCGAGCGGAAGTGCGTGCCGACGGTGACCAGTACGTCCGCGTCCGCGAGCAGGGCCCGGACGGCGGGCGTGGTGGCGAAGTTGCCGATGACCCGCTCGTCGTCCTCGGGGATCGCGCCGCGTCCGGAGTTGGAGGTGACGAGGGCCGCGCCGGTCGCCTCCAGGAGCCGGGTCAGCTCACGGCGGGCCCTGACCGCGCCGCCTCCGGCCCAGATCACGGGGCGGCGGGCGGAGGCCAGCAGGGCGCCGGCCGACTCCAGTTCACCGTCGGTGGGGACGGGGAGGAGGTACGAGGGGAGTGCGCGCGGGGCGTCGTTCTGGGCCGCGTACTGGAGGTCGATCGGCCATTCGACGCTCGCCGGGCCGCCCGGTGTGGCGAGCGCCGCGTTCGCCGCCTCGCGCAGGATCCGTCCCGCCTGTCCCGTGTCGGGCACGCTCGCGGCGTAGGCCGAGACGGCGGTCAGCATGGAGAGCTGGTCCTTGGTCTCGTGGATGAACCCCCGTCCGCTGCCGAGGAACCGGCTCTCCACCTGCCCGGTGACGTGCAGGACCGAGCTGCCCGCGCTGAGCGACTCGATGAGCGATCCGGCGGCGTTGCCCGCGCCGGTGCCGGTCGAGGTGAGCGCGCAGCCGATCGAGCCGCGTGCCCGTCCGTAGGCGTCCGCCGCGTTCACGGCGGACGCCTCGTGCCGTACGGGGACGAACCGCAGTTCGCGGTCGACGGCCTCGACCAGCGGCAGGTTGTGCACGCTGACGATGCCGAAGACGGTGTCGATGCCGAGTTCGCGCAGGACGGCGACGAGGAGATCGCCTCCGTTGTCGTGACGCATGGTGACTCCTCAGAGGATGGAGCGGCCGACGCCGCCGCAGACGTCGATGCCGGTGCCGGTGATGTACGAGGCGCGGGGCGAGAGCAGCGCGACGACGGCGTACGCGACCTCCTCGGCCCGGCCGAGGCGGCCGAGCGCGATCCCGCGGTCGGCGGCGAGTTCCGTCTGCCACTCCTCGTAGCTCAGGAAGGTGTCCGCCGCGGCGTACCGGCGGGTCCACTGGCCCGTGTCGACGAGGCCCAGGCAGACGGAGTTGACCCGGATGCCGTCGGGCGCGAGTTCGGCCGACAGGGACTTGGAGAGGTTGAGGATGCCGGCGCGGGCGGCGCTGGTGGTGATCAGGCGGGTCTCGGGCTGCTTGGCGAGAACGGCGTTGATGTTGACGACGCTCGCCGCGCCGGAGGCGGTGAGATAGGGGCGGGCGGCGCGCAGCGGGTTGAGGACGCCGGCGAACTTGAGTTCCAGTTCGTCGCGCCAGTCCTCGGCCGTCGCGTCGTCGAGCCCCTTCATCCGGGACTGCCCGGCGTTGTTGACGAGTCCGTCGACTCCGCCGAACTCCTCGGCGGTGCGCCGGACGAATCCGTCGACGGCGTCGGCGTCCCGTACGTCGCAGACCCCGGTCAGCAGCCGGTCGCGGCCTGCTCCGAGCGCCGCGGCCACCTTCTCCAGCCGGCCGGCGTCGCGGCCGCAGGTGGCGACGCGGGCTCCTTCGTCGAGCAGGGCGCGGACCGTGGCCAGGCCGACGCCCGAGCTGCCGCCGGTGACCACGATGGTGCGGTCGGCGAGGCCCAGATCCATGACTCGTCTCTCCTACAGCTCAGTTCATGGTGAAGCCGCCGTTGACGGCGATCACCTGTCCGGTCAGATAGCGGGACTCCTCGCCGAGCAGGAAGGAGACGATCCCGGTGATGTCGTCCGCCTGCTGCGGCCGGGAGAGGGCCCGGTTCGCGCGGTAGAGGCCGTGCCGCTCGGCGGGTACGGTCTCGGTCGCCTCGCCCTCGGTCAGCCCGGGGGCGACCGCGTTGACGGTGATCCCCTTGTCGCCGAGCTCCCGTGCCATGGCCCGGGTGAGCGCGATGACCGCGCCCTTGGAGGCGATGTAGTGGGCGAGGCGCGGGGAGCCGTACAGCGCGGCGTCGGAGGCGATGTTGACGATCCGTCCAGGTGCGGTGAAGAGCGGGTGCAGCGCCTTCGACACCAGCCAGGGGCCGCGGGCGTTGACGGTCATCAGCCGGTCCCACACCTCGACGTCGATGTCCTGGAACTCACGTCCGCCCACGCCGTTGGCGAGCGCCGCGTTGTTGACCAGCCCGTACAGGGGGCCGAGGCCGCGCACGGCCGCCGCGAGGCCGTCCACCGACCCGGGGTCGGCGACGTCGCACCGTACGAAGACGGCGTCGACGCCCTCCTTCCGCAAGGCGGCGACGGCGCCCTCGCCGCGCTCGGGGTCGAGCTCGGCGACGACGACCCGGAAGCCGTCGACGCCGGCCCGGCGGGCCATGGCCAGTCCCAGGCCACGGCCCGCCCCGGTGACGACGACGACCCGAGGGTCAGTCACGGGTGACACCGTGCATCGGCGAGTACACGGGGTAGGACGGCACCTGCGGCTTCTGGGTGCCGATGACGACGCAGAACAGGGCGTCGGTGTCGCCCTCGTTCTTCAGGGACCGGGTGACACCGGCCGGGACGACGATCATGTCGCGGTAGCCGAGGGTGCGGTACTCGGCCTCGTCCGGGCCCCGGTGGATGCCGACCCTGACCTCGCCCTCCAGGACGAAGAAGGCTTCCTCGACGTCGTGGTGGGTGTGGGCCGGGCCCTCGGCGCCGGGCGGCAGCAGCATGTTGGAGAAGGTGAAGCCGCCGGAGGGGATGACGCGGCTGTCGCCCTCGTGGTTGCCGGTGGCGCCGGAGCCGACGTAGCGGATCTGGCCGCGGCGGTACTGCGGGCCGGCCTTCTCCTGGAAGGAGAGGGTGTCGAAGTCCGCGACCCGGGAGGCCTTCGTGGCGATGAGGGAGTCGGTGTACGCGGCGAGGTCGTCGCCGTTGTCGTACGCGGTGGTGGTCAGAGGCATGGTGACAGCTCCTTTTCGGGGATGCGTGCGGTGATGCGGAGGTGGGAGAGGATCCAGGCGTTGAAGCGGCCCGGCTGCTCCTGGTTGGCCAGGTGACCGGCGTCCTTGACGATCACGAAGGCGGTCTTGTGGAGGGCCCCGGCGATGTCCTGGCTCGCCTCGACGCCGGTGACCGTGTCCTGGTCGCCGCAGAGGACGAGCGAGGGCGCGGCGACCGAGGGCAGCTCGGCGCGGAGATCGGCGCAGGCCATGGACTCGGCGGCGTACGCGTAGCCCGGCAGCCGTACCGAGGCGGCCATGGTGTCGACGACCCGCCGGACCAGTTCGTCCGGGGCGCCGGGCGACACCAGGCGTGGTCCGCGCGCCTCGGCGAAGGCGCGCGGGCCGAGTTCGGCCAGTTCGGCGACGCGGGCCCGCATGCCCGCGGCCTTCGCCGCGTCCGTGCCCGAGCCGGGGCTGGAGTCGGCGACGATCACCGAGGCGACCAGGTCCGGGTGGCGGGTGGCGAGCCGCAGGGCGATCACGCCGCCCCAGGAGACGCCGAGCACATGGGCGCTCCCGCCGCGCTCCCTCACGAGCCCGGCCGCCGCGTCCGCGAAGTCGTCGAGGGTGAGGGCGACTTCGGGGTCGGGCGACCCGGCGTAACCAGGGGCGTCCCAGGCGACGACCCTGGCGTACGAGGAGAGCTCGGCGAGCTGCGGCGCGAACGCCGCAGAGGACGAGCCGATGCCGTGCAGGCACAGCAGCAGCGGGCCTCGGTCGCCGGCCTCCTCCACATGGACGTCGACGCCGTCCCTGTCGCGGCCGGTGGGGGCGCTCACAGGATCTGCCCCGTCCGTCCGGCGAGCGCCCCGAGGCCGCGGAGCACCGCGTACGGCACCACCTGGCTGGTCGCCGGGTTCCCGGGGTCGGGCAGGTGCGCGACCTCGAAGCGGTACGTGCCGTGCGCGCCGGACGCCTCGATGACGTGCCGGGTGTGGTGCGCCGCGGGATCGGCGACGACCCGGACCCGCACAGCGTCCAGGTCACCGACGGCCAGGGCGACCGACGCGGCGACGTTCGTCGACTTGGGGAACTTCGCCGGAACCTCGCGCGCCGTGCCGGACATGACCTCGACCGGTCCGGTCGCGGTCCGCATGCGGGTCAGCAACTCCTCGTCCATCCACGGCTGTTCGAGGGTCGCGGGAAGCTTGGTGGTGGTCAGGCGGACGTCGGCCAGCGGGCCGAGCGAGCGGGCGGCCTGGAGCAGGTCGAGCCCGCCGACCGCGCCGCCCGTGAAGTACACCCGTCCCGGTCCCGCCGCGAGCAGCCGCTCGGCGAGCTCGTCGTCGGTCATCGCCCCGCTGGAGGCGATGAGCAGATCGGTGCCGGAGGCGAGCACGCGCTCGCCCCACTCCCGTACGACTCCCTGCCCGGCGGCCTCCACGATCAGGTCGCAGAGCTCCAGGGCCTCCTCGAAGGGGAGCTGGGGGGCGGGCGCCGTGTCGCCGAGCGGACGGTTGTCGACGACGCACACCAGCTCGGCGCCGTCCACCTGCCCGTCGGCGAGGGCGGTGCCGACGATCCGGCCGATCGCGCCCCAGCCGACCACTCCGACCCTGCGTACGGTGCTCATGCGTTGTCCTTTCGGGCGTCGATCGGTGCGAGTGGGCCGGGGTCCGGCGTGCCCGCCATGTGGCAGCGGATCTCCCTGGACGGCGGGCCGGCCGTGCCCCACAGGTCGGAGAGGTCCGGCACCCGTCGCCACACCCGGGCGATCCAGGTGTCCTCGACGATCTGCGCGACCTCGGAGGTGTACTCGCAGACGAGCCCGGACGGGTCGGTGAAGTAGGAGAAGGTGTTGTTGCCGGGGCCGTGCCGTCCGGGGCCCCACTGAGGGGCGATGCCGTGGTGGCGCAGCCGCCCGAGGCCCCGCATGAAGTGGTCGACCGAGCTCATCTCGTACGCGACGTGGTTCAGCGAGGTCCACTCGGCCTGGTTGAAGGCGATGCAGTGGTGGTCGGCGTTGCAGCGCAGGAACGCCATCTGGTGCTCGGACCAGTCCGAGACGCGCAGCCCGAGGACGTCCCGGTAGAAGGCGACGGCGGCGTCGATGTCGGTGGTGTTCAGCACGGCGTGGGTGACGCCGACGGGCACCGCGCCGTCCCGGCCGCGCGGGGCGACGGCCTCGACCTGGGCGCTGATCTCGACGAGGCGCCGCTCGGGGTCGGTGAACCGCAGTCCGTAGCCGCCGCCCGCCTGGTCGAGCGGGCCGGGGCCGAAGACGGGGACGATGCCCCGTTCTTCGAGGCGCCGGGCGGCCTCGTCGACCTCGGCGGGGGTGGCGACGGCGAAGGCGAGCCGGCCGAGGCCCACGCGCTCGCGCTCGGTCAGGTGCAGGACGTGGTGCTCGTCGCCGGTGCCGCGCAGCCACCGCGCGCCGCTGTCGGACTCGACGGTCTCCAGCCCCCAGACCTCCTCGTAGAAGTCGGCGGCCTCGGTGAAGGCGGGCGTGTGCAGCTCGACGTAGCGCAGCGAGCGGAGGCGGGCGATCGGGCCGGGCGGTGACGGTTGCATGAGTCTCTCCAGACGGGCGGGCGTGCCGGGTCAGTGGGCCCAGGGAAGGGGGGCGTCGGAGGTGCCCCAGTAGAGGGACTTCTGGCGCTGGTAGGCGCGGATCGCGTCGCGGCCCTTCTCCGTGCCGAGCCCGCTCTCCTTCCAGCCGCTGAACGGGGTGGAGGCGCTGAACTGCTTGTACGTGTTGATCCAGACGGTGCCGGCGTCGATCCGGCGGGCGATCCGCCAGGCGGCGCGGGCGTCGCGGGTCCAGATGCCGCAGGCGAGTCCGTAGACGGAGTCGTTGGCCTGGCGGACCAGGTCGTCCTCGTCGTCGTAGGGAAGCGCCACGAGGACCGGGCCGAAGATCTCCTCCTGGCAGGTGCGGGAGGAGTTCGGCAGGCCGTCGAGGACGGTCGGCAGGTAGTACGCGCCGTCCCGGAGGCTCTCCTCCTCGGGCGCCGAGCCTCCGCACAGGACCCGCGCACCCTCGGACCGGGCGAGGTCGACGTAGGCGGCGACGGCGTCGCGGTGGCGGTGGTGCACGAGGGGGCCGACCTGGGTGGCCGGGTCGGTGCCGGGGCCGACCCGCAGTTTCCGGACGCGTTCGACGAGCTCGCCGACGAAGGAGTCGTAGAGCTCGCGGGCCACGAAGAGCCGGGAGCCTGCGATGCAGGACTGGCCGCTGGAGGAGAAGATCCCGAAGAGCACACCGGCCAGGGCCTGCTCGGCGTCGGCGTCGGCGCGGACGATGGTGGGGGACTTTCCGCCCAGCTCCAGGGAGGCGGGGATCAGCTTCTGAGCGGCGACGGCGGCGATCGTCCTGCCCGTCGCGGTTCCGCCGGTGAAGCCGACGCGGGCGACGAGGGGGTGGCGTACGAGGGCGTCGCCGACCACCCGGCCGCTGCCGGGGAGCACGGACAGCAGCGCGGTGGGCAGACCGAACTCGTCGAGGGCCCGCGTGATCAGCCGGCCGAGGGCGAGGGAGACGAGCGGGGTCCAGGCGGCCGGCTTGAGGAGGACCGCGTTGCCGGCGGCGAGGGCGGGGGCGATCTTCTGCGCGTCGCTCGCGATGGGCGAGTTCCAGGGGTTGACCGCGCCGACCACACCGAGGGGCTCGTGGACGCTCATCGTCAGGTACGGGCCGCGCGAGGGGGTGAGGGAGTCCTCGGCGGTCTCCAGCGCGGCGGCGATGTAGCGGAAGGTGCCCGCCGCGCTGAGGGCGAGCGCCCGGGTCTCGGTGAGCGTCTTGCCGGTGTCGGCGGTCTGCAGCGCCGAGAGCTCGTCCGCCGCCTCCTCGGTGAGCGCGGCGATCCGGTGCAGGAGCCGGGCGCGCTCGTGCGGGAGGAGGTCCCGCCAGCGGGGGTCGGCCGCGGCCTCGGCCGCCGCCTCCGCGGCCTCGGCGACCTCTTCCGCGGAGGCGGAGTGCACGGTGGCGAGGAGACGGCCGGTGGCCGGGTCGACGGTGTCGAGCGGTTCTCCGGCGCCGCGCCGCCACTGGCCCGCGATCAGGATGTCGGTGGGGTGGTGGGGCACGGGCGAACCTCCTGGCGAGGCGGGACGGGTGGGGCTTCGGACTTCACATCTCGAAGCGCTTGAAATCTAAGCGCTTAACTATCTCGACGCAAGACCCCTGGTTCGAAATCGTTGCCCGGCAGTGCTTGAGCACGGGGTGCGGCAACCCCAAGGATGGGCGTCGAGCCGGCGGGTTCGAGATCGCTAAGCCCAAGATTACTAAGCCCTTAACCATTGACCGCTTAGATAGCTGAACCTACTGTCTCCGCAACTCCTCTGTTCGCGGAAGGACCCCCTCCATGACGACTGTGGCCGGCAAGCCAGCCCTCGGCTCCGTAGCCGCGCGCCTCGAACGACTGCCGCACTCGCGCTGGCACGTCAAGGTGCGATTCCTGATCGGCGCCGTCACCTTCTTCGAGGCGTTCGACCAGCTGTTGGCCGCCTCCGCCCTGCCCGTCCTGACGAAGGAATGGAACCTGACCACCGGGCAGGCCACCTTCGCCGTCACCGCCGCCTCGATCGGCATGCTCCTCGGCGCCCTCGCGGCCGGATGGCTGGGCGACCGGATCGGCCGGGTGCGTACGGTCGCGCTCGGTGTCGCCGTCACCGGTCTCGCCAGCCTCGCCGTCGCCTTCTCCGGCTCCATCGAGACCTTCTCGCTCTTCCGGTTCGTCCAGGGTCTCGGCATCGGCGGCGTGGTCCCCGTCGCCGCGACCTACATCAACGAGATCGCCCGTTCCGACAAGCGCGGGCGCTTCGTGCTGCTGTACGAGATGATCTTCCCCGCCGGCCTCGCCGCCGCGACGCTGGTCGCCGTCTGGGTCGTCCCCAATCTCGGCTGGCGCGCCATGTTCCTCATCGGCGGCCTCCCGGTCCTGATCGCAGCCGCACTCCCCCGCCACGTCGAGGAGTCCCCGCGCTGGCTCCTGGCCCGCGGGCGCACCCAGGAGGCCGAGGCGGCCATCGCCCGGATCGAGGCGGAGGTCGCCCGCACCACGGCCGAACCGCTGCCGTCACCGGCCGCCGGAGTCCCCGAGGACCTCGCGAAGGGCCGGCTGAGCGACCTCTTCCGGGGCCGCTACCTGCGCCGTACTGCCGTGCTCTCCGGGCTGTGGTTCGTCGCGTACTACGTCAACCACGGCATCTCCACCTGGCTGCCGTCGCTCTACACCAGGCAGTTCGGCCTGGACCTGACCACGGCCCTCGTCTACACCCTGCTCAGCAATGTCACGGGCCTGCTCGGCACGTTCGTCGTCGCCCTGCTGATCGACCGCATCGGGCGCCGGCCCGCGCTCATGGCGGCCCTCGTCGGGGGCGCCCTCTCGCTGGGCGTGCTGGCCCTGGCGGGCGCGAGCTCGGGCGGCCAGGTCGCCGTCTTCGCCTCGTGCACGACCTTCTTCCTGTACGCGATCAACGCGGGTCTCTACCTCTACTCCCCCGAGCTCTACCCCACGGCCAACCGCGCCAAGGGGGCGGCGTTCGGCGGCCTGTGGAACCGCCTCGGCGTCATCCTCGGGCCGGTCGTCGTGGGCACGATCATCGGCGCGGGCGGCAGCCTGTCGCTGGTCTTCGCACAGCTCGCCGTCATGGCCCTGGTGGGCGCCGTGATCGCCTGGTTCGCGATCGAGACCAAGGGCAGGACGCTGGAGGAGCTCAACCGCTGACGGCGGACACCCCGCGTCCGTCGACCCCGGGGTGGCATCCGCCGCCCCGGGGTCACGTCCGCCGGCGCGGGGTGGCATCCGCCGCCCCGGGGTCACGTCCGCCGCACCCGGGCCCGAGTGCCTCAGCGGTAAGATTCTCAGTGCTGTGAGATGCCGGAGGGGTGCCGGCCGCGGCCGTACGAGGGGATGGACATGGCTGCATCGAAGCCGGCGAACCGCGACGCCGTGGCGAAGGTGATGGAGGACTGGGCCCGTGAGCGTCCCGAGCTGGACACCAGCCCCCTGGACGTGCTCGCCCGGCTGCACCGCACCTTCCTGCGCTACAACACCCGGATCACCGCGTCGATCGAGCTCCACGGCCTGTCCGTGGCGGGCTTCGACGTGCTGACCGCGCTGCGGCGCGCCGGCGAGCCGTACCGCCTGACGGCCGGACAGCTCGCCGACTCCGGCCTCGTCTCCTCGGCGGGGGTGACCCTGCGGATCGACCGGCTGGAGAAGGACGGGCTGATCGTGCGCGAGCGGGACGCCGACGACCGGAGGGTCGTCTACTCCCGCCTCACCGAGCTGGGCCTGGCGACCGTGGACACGGTCTTCGCCGAACACCTCGACAACGAGCGCCGCATGCTCGACGGCGTGTCTCCCGCCGAGCGCCGGCAGCTCGCCCGCCTCCTGAGGAAGCTGGAGACCTCGATCCTCTCCTCGGACGAGCCGGCGGCGGAGCCGGAGTGACGGGACCGGCGGGACCGGCCCGGCCCGCCCGGCGGATCCGGCCGTAAGGGATTCGACCGTAGAGATCCGGCCATAGGGGGCCCCGCCGCCGAGTCCAAGATCATCGGGGCGCAGAATGACCCGTATGTCGATGACGAACACCCCACGAACGGCGACGGTCGACGACGCTCCGCTGATCGGAGACGCGTTGACCCGCGCCTTCGACGACGACCCGATGATGCGTTGGTTCTTTCCCGACGGCTCCTCGCGCGCGGCGGCTCTCGGTCGCTACTTCACCACCCTCTTCACCCGGCAGTACGTCCACCACGCGGTGTGCGAGCGCACCGCGGCGGCGGCCGCCTTCTGGGTGCCGCCGGAGGCACAGGCCAAGGCCGTGCCCGACGCGGAGACGATCCAGGAGCTCCAGGACATCCTCGGCGACCGGGCACCCGTGTTCGGGGCCGCCGTCGAGGCCGCCGCGCAGCACACGCCCCAGGAGCCGCACTGGTACCTGGCACTGATAGGCGCCGACCCGGCGGCCCAGGGCCAGGGGCACGGCGCCGCACTGCTGCGCTCGGGTCTCGCCAAGGCCGACGCGGCGGGCATGCCCGCCTACCTGGAGTCCTCCAAGCCGGACAACCTGCCCTTCTACCAGCACTTCGGCTTCACCGTGCGCGAGGAGCTGACGCTTCCCGGGAACGGGCCCGTGCTGTGGGCGATGTGGCGCGAACCGCGCCATCCGGCCGCCTGACGGGAGACGGTCACGGCCGGACGGCGCTTCCGGGGGTCCACCCCGGGAGCGTCGGCAGGACCGCCTCGGCCACACGGAGCAGCACCGCGTCGTCCGGCACCGCGCCGTCCCCGCGCCACAGGGTCACCTCGTACGACCCGCCGCTGTCCCGCGCGTCCCGGGCCACGATGACGGAGCGGGCGGGAACGCCGGGCCCGGTCTCGGCGTCGCTGCCGTCGAGACGGAAGCGGATGCTGATGGTCTGGTCCGAGTACAGGACGGCCGGGCGGCCCAGGACCTTTCGCTCCTCGGCGCTGTGCCCCGTGAACGGGGTGTATCCGGCCACCGGGGCTCCGTCGTAGAGCGCCGACAGCGTCACGGTGTAGGTCGCGAACCGCACCTCGGACGTGGGAGTGGCGATGTCCCTTGCGGCGCCGGCCAGTTTGAGGGAACCGTCGCTCCCGTCGGCGGACGTCGCCATCTCCTCCGGCGTGCCCAGGAGCCGGGCGAGATCGGGGCGGTTCAGCGCCTTGCACAGCTCGTCCCCGGAGAGCCGCCCCCGCGTCTCACGGGTCTTCCCCGGCGTCCCGCCGGTCTCCCCGTCCCCGCACGCGGCCGGCCGCGGCGGACCGCCACCCGTGTCCCCGACGGCCTCGCCCATGGCCCACAGGCCGAATCCCAGGGCCGGCACCACCAACAGGCCCGCCACGACCTGCCCCCACATGCCCGCGCCCTTCGGCAGCGCGTCGACGTCCTCCGCCATGTCCCCCACCCGCGGTCTCCCCCGGCGTGCGCCGGGCCGGGGCACACTAACTCGTGATCATCGGGCGGACAAGGGAATTCCTGGGCGAGGAAGGCGGGGGGAAGAAGTGATCCCTTACGGCCGGCCTGGTGAGCGGCCCTGCCTGCCCGGGGCGGGGGCCCGGGGCGGCCCTTCGGGGTATCCGGTGGCGGGCAGCCGCGCGGCGCGGGCGGGGACCCCGGCGGTTCGGGATATCTGTGGTCGCAGGCGACGGTCGGCAGTGGCCGTCCCCCTCCGGAAAGGTGGACGTCCCGTGAGCGTCAAGCCCGTGCCCGGCGGCAAGATCGGCCACGCCGAACTGGCTCTGGGAAACTCGATGATCATGATCGCGGACGAGCACCCGGGCATCGGATTCCGCTCGCCGAAGTCCGTCGGCGGCACGCCCATCACCCTGCACCTGTACGTGGAGGACGTGGACGCGGTCTTCGCCGCGGCCCTCTCCCGCGGCGCGAAGGAGCTGTCGCCGGTCAAGAACGAGTTCTACGGCGACCGCAGCGGTCAGTTCGAGGACCCCTTCGGCCACCGCTGGAACGTCGCCACGCATGTGGAGGACGTCGCGCCGGAGGAGATGGAGAAGCGCGCCGCGGAGGCCATGCGGTCGATGGAGGCCGGGTCCGACGGCGGCTGACCGGCCCCGCCGGCGCCGGCCGGAACGCGCGGAGGCGAACGGCCCGGCCGGAACGGGCGGCCGCGGCGGGTGGCCTAGAGTGCGGGGGTGCCGTCGTACAGCATTGGGCAGGCCGCCGGGCTGCTCGGAGTGAGTTCGGAGACCGTCCGTCGCTGGGCCGACAGCGGTCGGCTGCGCATGGACCGTGACGGTTCGGGAAACCGGGTCATCGACGGGGTCGGCCTCGCGGCCTTCGCCAAGGAGCGCGGCTCGGGTATGTACGCCGTGCCGGAGGACGATCTGCCGACCTCCGTGCGCAACTCGTTCGTCGGGATCGTGACCGCCGTCCGCGTCGACGACGTCGCCGCTCAGGTCGAGATCCAGTCGGGCCCGCACCGGCTCGTCTCCCTGGTGACCCGGGAGTCCGTCGAGGAACTCGACCTCTCGGTCGGAGTCACCGTGACCGCACGGGTGAAGTCGACGAACGTCCATATCGACCTACGCTGACGGGCGGCCGTCCCTCAACGGCAGAGCAGAGCCGCGCGCAGGTCCAGCTTGTGGTCGAGGCGGGACAGGTCACGCCCCGTCAGGGTCTCGATGCGCTCGATGCGGTAGTGCACCGTGTTCACGTGGAGATGCAGGGCCTTGGCGGTCCTTGCCCAGGAACCGTCGTGCGCGAGGAACACTTCGAGGGTCTCCAGAAGCACGGCGTTCGCGGGCCGCTCGTCCAGCAGCAGCGGGCCCAGGACCCTGGTGCTGTACACCTCCTTCACGTCTCCCGGCACACCCGCCAGCAGGGTCTCCAGGTCGAAGAGGTCGTCCACGGCCATCACCCGGGATCCTCGCGGCGCCGCGACCCGTGCCGCCGCCCGGGCGTACCGGGCCTGGGTGACGGCCGCCGCGAGACCCGCCGTCTCCGTCACGGGGGCACTCACCCCGCAGTGCACGACGGCGTCCGGACGGCAGGCGTGGATCAGCGGCCACACCTCCCCGAGGCGCGCCTGGATGTCGTCACGGCCCTCGACGCCCACGACCGCGATCGCCTCGCCGTCCGGGCGCTCCCCGACGGCGAAGGAGCCTGGGCGCAGATGGCTCAGCGCCTCCGCGAGGGCGTCGCGGCACCCGGGGCGCTCGTCGTCCCCTTCCGTGGTCGCGACGACGACCGCGTACGGTCCCGCGTCGGGCAGTCCGCACGCACGCAGGACGTTCCCCAGGTCGTTCGCCTCCGGGCCGAAGGCACCGATGAGGCCGATGAGTTCCTCGTCGGCCTGCCGTCGCGTGGCCTGTCGCCGGTCGTGGTGGCGACGGTGCTGGGCGATGACCTCGGCGATCTCGTGGAGCGCGCGGGGCGGGGCCTCGACCGCGCCGGGCAGGTGGAGGTGCCAGGCGTCGAAGGCGGTGCCGTCGGCGTCGATGCGCAGCGTCGTGCCGGGTGTCCCGTGCAGGCTCTCCGCGGCCCGCCGGGCGGGGATCGGGGGCGCCGAGGTGGTGCGGGCCACGGTGCGTCCGCTGCTGGTCAGGAGGTAGCAGGGGGGCGAACCGAGGTGGGCGAAGGCCCGGTCCAGGAGTTCGGCCGCGGGGACGCCCCGCTCGGACAGCCGGCCGAGTTCGCCCCGTACGTTCTCCGGCAGCGCGTAGAGGTGGGAGGGACGGCGGTTGAGGTCACCCCACTGGCGGAGGTACACGGCTTCGGTGATGGCGCGGAAGCTGGTGTGCGCGGGCACGGCGATCAGGGCGATTCCGTGTGCGCGGCAGGCGGCGACGAGTTCGTCGGGGACGGTGCCGTGCGTCTCCTCGCCGGCCAGGAGCGCGGCGGCGCCGCCGGCCCGCAGGGCGGAGACGAAACGTTCGGTCCGGGCCGGGCTGTCGTCCGGGGACCACCACACGAGTCCACTGAGGACGATCTCGCCGGGCTGGAGGAATCGCGTCGGGTCCTCCAGGTCGGTGGCCGTCACCCCGCTGATCTCCCGGCCGAGCAACGACGCGTCGCCCCAGACGAGGCTGAGGTCGAGGTCGTCCAGTTGGAGGAGATGGTCGACGTGCATGCGGTGACTCCTTGCGCGGCTGCGGGAGTGACCCCACATCTCACATTCACGAGGCGAGTGCGAGTTCCCACATCGTAGATGCCAGATCTCCGTAGCAAAATGGCTCTTGGTTGATCATCCAGCGTCCGGGGAGCGGGCCTGGAGGTTTTCCGTGTGGTGAACCAGTCGTTTTCGGCCTCGCGGAGGGCTTCACTGGCGTGGAAGCAGTGGCCGAGGGGCGTGGGGAGACATGGATCTGAACACGGTGACGGACGTGCGTGACGCGCGGCTCCGCGAGCCTTGGCGGCCGGGTGACGCATGGCTGGGCGGGGGTACGTACCTCTTCTCCGAGCCCCAGCCGCACCTGCGCCGTCTGGTGGATCTCAGCCGCATGGGGTGGGAGCCGCTCAGGCTCGACGAGGACGGCTCGCTGGAGGTCGCGGCGACGTGCACCATCGCCCAGCTCTCCCGTTACGGGCGGACGTTCGGCGCCGCGGCGGCGCCGTTGTTCGAGCAGTGCTGCCGCGCCTTCCTGGCCTCGTTCAAGATCTGGAACATGGCGACCGTCGGCGGGAACCTGTGCAACGGGCTGCCCGCCGGGCCGATGATCTCGCTGACCGCCGCGCTCGACGGGGCCTGTCTGCTCCAGTCCCAGGCGGGGACCCTCCGGAGCGTGAAGGTCGTCGACTTCGTCACCGGTGCGGGCCGCAAGGGCCTCGGTGAGGGCGAGTTGCTGCGCTCGGTCACCCTGCCCGCCCGGGCGCTCGGCTGCCGTACGGCCTTCCGGCAGGCTTCGCTGTACGGGCTCGGCCGCTCGGGCGCCCTGGTCATCGGGGCGTACGACCCCGTGGACGGTTCGCTGGCCGTGACGATCAGCGCGGCCACCGTACGCCCGTTCCGGCTCTGGTTCCCGCTGCCGCCGGGGAAGGACGAGCTCCGGCGGGCGATCGAGGCCGCCGTCGGCGCCGACGACTGGTTCGACGACATCCACGGACTGCCCGAATGGCGGCGGCACATGGGCTTCCGCCTCGCCGAGGAAGTGCGCCGCGAACTGACACAGCTCCGCGAGGACGGTACGCGATGAACTTCCGCATCCAGGTCAACGACCAGCCCTTCGAGGACGAACCGCGCGCCGGCCAGTGCCTGCGCACCTATCTGCGCGAGCGCGGCTGGTTCGGGGTGAAGAAGGGATGTGACGCGGGTGACTGCGGCGCCTGCACCGTCCACGTCGACGGGGAGCCCGTGCACAGCTGCCTGTACCCGGCGGTGCGCGCGGAGGGCCGGAGCGTCACGACCGTCGAGGGACTCGCCTCCCCCGAGGGCGAACTCCATCCCGTCCAGCGGAGGTTCCTCGATGCGCAGGGCTTCCAGTGCGGCTTCTGCACGGCCGGTTTCCTCATGACGACGGCCTCCCTCGAAGCCGAGCGGGGCGCCCCGCACGACGACGGCAAGCTGGAGGACCTTCCGCGCGCCTTCAAGGGCAACATCTGCCGTTGCACCGGCTACCGCGCGATCGAGGACGCGGTGCGCGGTGTGCGGCACACCGAAAGCCCCTGTGCGGGAAAGGCCGTGGGAAGGAGCCTCGGCGCTCCGGTCGGCCCCCAGGTGGTGACCGGGACCGCCCGCTACACCTTCGACGTCGAGGTTCCCGGGCTGCTCCACATGAAGCTGCTGCGCTCCCCCCACCCGCACGCCCGGATCGTCGGCATCGACACCTCCGAGGCGCTCCGGGTCCCGGGCGTGCACGCCGTCCTCACCCACCACGACGCCCCCGACCGGCTGTACTCCTCCGCCCGCCACGAGCATCCCACCGAGGACCCGGAGGACACCCGCGTCCTGGACGACGTGGTCCGTTTCGTCGGCCAGCGTGTGGCGGCCGTCGTCGCCGACAACGAGCAGGCGGCCGAGGAGGGGTGCCGCCGTGTGGTCGTGACGTACGAGGAACTGCCGTACGTCATCGACCCGGAGGAGGCGATGCTCCCGGGCGCTCCCGTGATCCACGACAGGGGCCCGGAGTCGCGCATCGCCCGCCCCGGGAGCAACGTGTGCGGCGAGGTCCATCACACCCTCGGCGACATGGAGAAGGGCTACGCGGAGGCGGACGTCGTCTACGAGGAGACCTTCCGGACGCAGCGCGTACAGCACGCCAGCCTGGAGACCCACGGCAGCGTCGCGTACTTCGAGCCGAAGGAGGAGGGCGAGGGCGAACGCATCACCGTCCGCTCCTCCACCCAGGCCCCGTTCCTGACCCGGCGGGCGCTGTGCGCCCTCTACGACCTGAACGAGGACGAGGTCCGGGTCGTCGCGGGCCGTGTGGGCGGCGGGTTCGGCGGCAAGCAGGAGATGCTCACCGAGGACATCGTGGTCCTCGCCGCGCTGAAGCTGCGGCGCCCGGTGAAACTCGAGTTCACCCGGGCCGAGCAGTTCTACGGCGCCACCACCCGCCACCCCTTCAAGATCACCGTGAAGATCGGCGCCAAGGCCGACGGCACCCTCACCGCGCTGCGGATCCGCGTGGTCTCCAACACCGGCGCCTACGGCAACCACGGCCCGGCGGTCATGTTCCACAGCGTCGGCGAGTCCTTCGCCGTGTACAAGGCGCCGAACAAGGAGGTGGAGGCGTACTCGGTCTACACCAACGGCGTGCCGGCGGGCGCCTTCCGCGGTTACGGCCTCGGCCAGGTCCTCTTCGCCGTCGAATCGGTGATGGACGAGCTCGCCGTCCGGCTCGGCATGGACCCGCTCGTCCTGCGCGAGAAGAACGTCATCGGCCCCGGCGACCCGATGGTGACGCCGATCGGCCACGAGGAGGACCTCTTCATCGCCTCGTACGGGATGAAGCAGTGCATGGACATCGTCCGCAGGGCGATCGCCGAGGACCGCAGCCACGAAGACGTCCCGGAGGGCTGGCTCACCGGGACGGGCACGGCGGTCGCGATGATCGCGACCGGTCCGCCCGGCGGCCACTTCGCCGACGCCCGGGTCAGCCTGCTGCGCGACGGCACGTACGACATCGCGGTCGGCACGGCGGAGTTCGGCAACGGCACGACCACGGTCCACAAGCAGATCACCGCGGGGGCGCTGAACACCACGGTCGACCGGATCGCCGTCCGCCAGTCCGACACGGACGTCGTCCGGCACGACACCGGCGCGTTCGGCTCGGCCGGCACGGTGGTGGCGGGCAAGGCCGTGATGCTGGCGGCCGACTCGCTCGCGGAGCGCCTGAAGACCTTCGCGGCCCGGCACACGGGAGTGGCCCGGCACCTGTGCAGGCTGGAGGCCGAGGCCTTCGACTGCGCGGGCCGGATCGTCACCCTGAAGGAGCTGTACGAGGCCGCCTACGACACGGGCAGGCTGGAGGAGCTGGCCGCCGACGGCCACTGGGGTGGCAGCCCCCGTTCGGTGGCCTTCAACGCCCAGTGGTTCCGGCTCGCCGTCGATCCGGGCACCGGCGAGATGAGGATCCTGCGGAGCGTGCACGCCGCCGACGCAGGCAAGGTGATGAACCCGATGCAGTGCCGCGGCCAGGTCGAGGGCGGAGTCGCCCAGGCGCTCGGCGCCACCCTCTTCGAGACCGTGCGGCTCGACGACCGCGGGGAGGTCACCACGGCGGCCTTCCGCCGCTACCGGCTCCCGCAGTACGCCGACATCCCGCGCACCGAGGTCCACTTCATGGAGACCTCCGACGCGATCGGGCCCCTGGGCGCCAAGTCGATGAGCGAGAGCCCCTTCAATCCGGTCGGGCCCGCGTTCGCCAACGCCCTGCGCGACGCCACGGGGATCCGTTTCACCGAGATGCCCCTCACCCGGGACCGCGTCTGGCTCGCCCTCGACCGGCACGCCCGCGCCTCCGCCGGTGAGGCCCCGCCCCTTGGCGCATGAGACCGGAGGATGCGTGGACGGTTCTCGTATCAAGCTCACAATCGCACCCCTGAAACCCGTAACAGGGTGGCAGACAGGGTTCTGCGGTGTGAGGGTCGGGTATCACTGGGCGCAGCCGCCGCACCGACCGCCCGGAGGGGAATCCCATGAGTCGACTCAGCGCTCCGCCCCGAACGAACCACGCACGCACCGGCTCCTTCCTCGTGTGCGGGGAGGTGGCCGAGCGGGTCACGCTGACCGTGGCGGATCTGCGCGAGGGGTGGGAGCGACACCGGGCGGACGTGGTCTTCGACTGTGCCACCAACGGACCGCAGCACCACACCTTCGAGGGTCCGCTCCTGCGGGAGGTGGTGAGCGGCGCCCGCCCCGGGTTCGACCCCGCGCGCCGCAAGGAGCGCTCCCGCTTCCTGCTTGCGGTGGACGGGGGCGACGGCCACCACACCGTGCTGTCCTGGGCCGAGATCGACACCGACTTCGGCAACGCGCCCGTACTGCTCGCCACGCGCATGGACGACCAGGACCTCGACGGAGTCGGCACACAGCTGGTCGTGCCTTCCGACCGCTGCGGTGCGCGCTACGTCAGCGCCGTCACCAGGATCTGGATCGGCACCTGCCGCCTCCCCGACGCCGCCGCGGAGCCGTACGGGGGCGTGTGAGCGCGTCGCGGCTCATCCTTTCCTCCATACGACCTCGCATTCGCCATGGAGGTATGCACGGAGTAGTTGCAGATGCCAGCCTGATCGCTCTAACGTGGCGCGCATGCAGTCCTACACCATCGGGCAGGCGGCACGTCTGCTCGGCGTCAGCCCGGACACCGCCCGCCGCTGGGCGGACGCCGGCCGCGTCGCGACCCATCGCGACGAGAGCGGCCGGCGTCTCATCGACGGCCGGGACCTCGCCGCCTTCTCCGTGGAGATCGGCCAGAGCGGCAACGGAGAGGAAGACGCGTCCTACACCTCGGCGCGCAACGCCTTCCCGGGCATCGTCACCGCGATCAAGCTCGGTGACATCGCGGCCCAGGTGGAGATCCAGGCGGGCCCGCACCGGCTCGTCTCGCTCCTCACCCGCGAGGCCGTGGAAGAGCTGGGACTCGAAGTCGGCATGCAGGCCACCGCCCGCGTGAAGTCGACCAGCGTGCACATCGACCGCACCTGACCCCTCACGCATTCCCGAGCGGCGACGCCCGTCACCGGCGCGGCTCTTCACCATCCGCGACGGACGGCATCCTGCCGGCCACGTCCCCCAAGGAGTCACCCCGCATGTCCCTGCCCCGCACGTCCACCAGACGCCGTGTCGCCGCCGCCGTCGTGACGGCCGCCCTTCTCGCCCCGCTCGCCGCCTGCGGCAACGACGACACCAGGAAGGGCGCCGAAGGCCCGGCCTCCGGCTCCGCCTCCGCCGCTCCCCCGGCCAAGCTGACGGTCCTGGCCGCCGCGTCCTTGACCAACGTGTTCAAGACCGCCGGCGCGGCGTACGAGAAGACGCACCCGGGCACGAAGATCACGTTCTCCTTCGCGGGCTCCCAGGAGCTCGTCGCCCAGGTCTCGCAGGGCTCGCCCGCCGACGCGATCGTCACCGCCGACACCAAGAGCATGGACAAGGTGAAGGCCGACACGGGCACCCCGGCGATCATCGCCAGGAACCGGCTCGTCATCGCCACCGGAGAGGGCAATCCGCACAAGGTCGACGAGCTGAAGGACCTCGCGGACACCAAGCTCAAGGTCGTCCTCGCCGCGCCCGAGGTACCGGCCGGCAAGTACAGCAAGCAGGTCCTCGACGCCCAGAAGATCACGGTCAAGCCGGTCTCCCAGGAGCCGAACGTCCGCGCCGTCCTGAGCAAGGTCGAACTGGGCGAGGCCGACGCCGGACTCGTCTACCGGACGGACGCCGCGACGGTCACGGACAAGGTCGACGCCGTCGAGATCCCCGACGCCCAGAACGCGATCGCCCAGTACCCGGCCGCCACCCTCAAGGACTCCGAGAACGCCGAGGCCGCCGCCGCGTTCGTCGCCTGGCTGTCCTCGCCGGAGGCGCAGAAGATCCTCCAGGACGCCGGCTTCCAGAAGCCGTAGCCAGACCGTAGCCGTCGCGCTGCGAGGAGGGGCTGCCCGTTCCGGGGGGACGGACAGCCCCTCCTCGCATCCCGTATCCACCCACCCGCAGGGACCACCGATGAAACGAACCGGCAGCCGCACACCGGGCGCCCGCGCGCCCCTCGCCCTGGCGATCCCCGCGCTGCTGGCCGTGGCCTTCCTGGTCCTGCCGCTCATCGGCATCCTCGTACGGACCCAGTGGGGCCGACTCACGGACCACCTCACGTCTCCGGGGACGACCGAGGCTCTCCAGCTCTCCCTCGTGGTGTCGTTCTGGTCGCTCGGCCTGTCCCTGGTCCTCGGGGTGCCGCTGGCCTGGCTGCTGGCCCGCGTGTCCTTCCCCGGCAAGGCGTTCGTCCGCTCCCTCGTCCTGCTGCCGATGGTCCTGCCACCCACCGTCGGCGGCGTGGCGCTGCTCCTCGCGTTCGGCCGCCGCGGGCTGCTGGGCCCCTGGCTGGAGTCCACCTTCGGCATCACCTTCCCCTTCCACACCTCGGGCGCGGTCCTCGCGGCGACCTTCGTCGCGATGCCGTTCCTGGTGATCAGCCTGGAGGGCGCGCTGGGCGGGCTGCGTCCCCGTTACGAGGAGACGGCGGCCTCCCTCGGTGCCTCGCCGGTACGGGTCTTCTTCACCGTCACCCTGCCGATGGTCGCGCCCGGGCTGATCGCCGGCGCGGCCCTGACGTGGGCGCGGGCGCTCGGCGAGTTCGGCGCCACCATCACCTTCGCGGGGAACCTGCCGGGCACCACGCAGACCCTGCCGCTCCAGGTGTATCTGCTGCTCCAGGACGAGCCCGAGGCGGCGACCTCCGTCTCCCTCCTGCTGCTCGTCATCGCCATGGCCGTACTGATCGCGCTGCGCGGACGCTGGACCGGCACCCCGGCGGCACGTACGGACGGGCCCCCGGCACCGGTGGACCCGGCCCTGCCGGACGGGCCCCTCCCCGGCGGTTCCCGTCCTGACGAGGCCCTTCCCGACGGAGCCCTCGCCTCCCCCGGCGAGCGGCCCGCGGTTCCCCGGGAGGAGTGGTCGCTGCACGCCGAGGTCACCGGCTTCACCCGCCTCACCCTGGAGGCGGAGCCCGGCACCACCATCGCCGTCGTGGGCCCCAACGGCGCGGGGAAGACCACCCTGCTGCGGGCCCTGCTCGGTCTCACCCCGCGCGCCCACGCGGTCCTGCGCCTGGGCGAGGTCGACGTCACCGCTCTTCCGCCGCACCGACGCCACGTGGCCTGGGTCCCCCAGGACGGGGCCCTCTTTCCCCACCTGTCCGCCCTCGCCAACACGGCGTACGGGCAGCGCGCCCAGGGGGTCCGCAGGGCCGAGGCCCGGCGCGCCGCTCAGCAGTGGCTCGACCGTCTCGGCGTCGGGCACCTCGCCCACCGGCGCCCCGCGCAGCTCTCCGGCGGGCAGGCCCAGCGGGTGGCGCTCGCCCGCGCGCTCGCCGCCCGCCCCCGGCTCCTCGTGCTCGACGAGCCCCTCGCCGCACTCGACCAGACCACCCGGGCGCACGTGCGCCACACCCTGCGCTCGCACCTCCAGGGCTTCGGCGGTGTCTGTCTGATCGTCACCCACGACCCCGTCGAGGCGGTCTCCCTCGCGGACCGGGTCCTCGTCCTCGACGAGGGCCGGGCCCTCCAGGACGCCGCCCCCGCCGAGGTCAGCCGCCACCCCCGCTCCCCCTGGGTCGCCCGGATGCTCGGCCGCAACGCCTGGCCCGGCACCGCCACGGCCGACGGCCTCGCACTCGCCGTCGGCGGCACCCTGGTCGTCGCCGAGCCGCTGCCGACCGGGACGGAGGCCCTCGCCGTCATCGCGCCCGAGGCGGTCTCCGTCCACCGCGAGAGGCCGGGCGGCAGCCCCCGTAACGTCTGGCCCGGAACCGTACGGGAGATCACCGCGAGCGGCAGCCGGCTGCGGGTGCTCATCACCTCGGACGAGGCGCCCGACCTCGTCGCCGAGATCACCCCGCAGGCCGCGGCCGAACTCGGCCTCGCCGACGGGACGCCGGTCTGGACCAGCGTCAAGGCCACCGAGGCGACCGTCGTGGCGCTGTGACGGGGGCGGGCGTCAGTAGACGTCGCGGACGTACCGCTTGTCGGCGGCGAGCTGCTTGACGTACAGGGCCGCCCCCTCCTCGTCGAGGCCTCCGTGGGCGGCGGCGATGTCGCGCAGCGCCTGGTCGACGTCCTTGGCCATGCGCGCGGCGTCGCCGCAGACGTAGAAGTGCGCGCCGTCCTGGAGCCAGGACCAGAGCTGGGGCCCCTGCTCGCGCATCCGGTCCTGGACGTAGACCTTGGCGCGCTGGTCGCGTGAGAAGGCGGTGTCGAGGCGGGTCAGGGTGCCCTCGGCGAGGAGGGCGGTCAGCTCGTCCTCGTAGAAGAAGTCCGTGGCGCGGTGCTGTTCGCCGAAGAAGAGCCAGTTGGGGCCGCGGTGGCCGCGGGCCCGGCGTTCTTCGAGGAAGCCGACGAAGGGCGCCACCCCTGTCCCCGGTCCGACCATCACCATCGGCGTCCCGGGATCCGCCGGCGGCCGGAAGTGGGCGGAGTGCTGGACGAAGACCGGCACGGCGGCATCGGGGGCCGCGTCGGCGAGGAACGGCGAGCAGACCCCCTTGCGGGGACGGCCGTGGAGGTTCTCGTACCGGACGACGGAGACCGTCAGCGACACCTGGTGGGGGTCGGTGAGCGGGCTGGAGGATATGGAGTACAGGCGGGGCTGGAGGCGCTTGAGGACGCTCGCCCACTCCTGCGCGGTGGCGCGGACCGGGTGCTCGGCGATGACGTCCACGGCCTGGCGGCCCCAGGACCACCGGGCGAGTTCGCCCTTGTTGTCGGGTCGGAGCAGTTTCTTCAGATCACGGTCGCCGGTCCGTTCGTTGACGAAGCCCAGGAGCGCGGGGGTGATGCGGGTGATGTCCAGGTGCCGTCGCAGGGCGTCGGCCAGCCCGACCGTGCCGACGCCGGGCACCTCGACGCCGGCGGCGGGGTCGGCTCCGGTGACGGCCAGCCATTCGATCACCAGCTCGGGACAGTTGACGGGGTGCACCCCGAGCGCGTCGCCGGCCTCGTAGAGGAGGGGGGTCTCGCTGTCCCTGGTGTCGAACGTGAACCGGCGGACCTCCTTGCCCGCCCCCGGCAGGCCGAGCAGCCGGTTGCCCGTCAGCCGCGCGGTGGCGGGGGCCGGCTTGGCCGTACGGGCGGGGGCGGCCGGGGCGGGGGCGGTGACCGGACTGGTGGTCGGGGCGGCGTCGGTCGTCGGCTCCGGGGTGAGCCGGGTGAGGACCTGCTCCAGCCAGGCGTGGGCGGAGGGTTCGTAGTCCGGTTCGCAGTCCGTGCGCGGGGCCAGGCGTACGGCCCCCAGCTCGTCCAGGCGCTGGTCCAGGCGGCGACCGTGGCCGCAGAAGTCGTCGTACGAGGAGTCGCCGAGGGCGAGCACGGCGTAGCGCCGGCCGTCCAGGCGAGGGGTGTCGGCGGCCGTGAGCGCGTCCCAGAACCCGGAGCCGTTGTCGGGCGCGTCCCCGTCGCCGAACGTGCTGGTGATGAGGAGCAGGTCGGCGGCGGGCGGCAGGGAGGTGGGGTCGGTGGCGTCCATGCCGAGGAGCGCGGGGCGGTGTCCCGCCGCGGAGAGCCGCTCGGCGGCGGACGCGGCGAACTCCTCGGCGTTGCCCGTCTGGGAGGCCCACAGCACGACGACCTCACGGCCCGGCGCGGTGGAGCGCGGCATGGGCTCCACGGCGGTCTCCGGCGCTCGGGAGTACAGGCCGGCGAGCACCCCGTTCACCCAGCGGGCGTGCTCCTCGCTGAACGGCGCGCCCGACGGCAGCACGGGAACCCCGGGCGCGCCGGAGGCGAGACCGGCGAGGAAGCCGACCAGGTACTGGCGTTCGTGCTCGGCGAGGGTGGGCGGGGGTGCGTTCTCCAGCCCGAAGACGGCTGCCGCGCCGGGCTGGACGGCGGTGGGGACGATCACGGTCGTCTGCTCCCCGGCCGTACCCGCCCCGGGTTCCGGGGCGGGTACGGCCGGGGCCGCGACCTTCTCCAGCGTCACCGCGCAGACCTTGAACTCGGGCTGGAAGGAGAGCGGGTCGACGGCGTCGCTGGTCACCGCGTTGATGCTCAGGTACTCGCCGAACAGGTCGTTCCAGTGGAAGGGCGCGAAGCAGCAGCCCGGGCGCACCCGGTCGGTGACGACGGCGGGCAGCACGGCCCGCCCGCGCCGGGACGCGACCTCCACCGAGTCGCCCTCGTCGACGCCGAGCCGCGCCGCGTCGTCCGGGTGGATCTCCACGAAGGGGCTCGGGTCGAGCTTGTTGAGCTTGGCGACCTTTCCGGTCTTGGTCAGGGTGTGCCACTGGTGCTGGAGCCGCCCGGTGTTGAGGACGAACGGGTAGTCGTCGTCGGGCATCTCGGCCGCCGGAAGGTGCGGGCGGGCGAAGAAGACCGCCCGTCCGCTCGCCGTCGGGAACACGGGTCCGCCGTCGTCACCGACATAGCGGATCGGGTTGCGGTCCGGGCCGTCGGCGGTCGGGGCGGGCCACTGAACGGGTGTGGCACGCAGCCGCTCGTACGTCACGCCCCGCAGGTCGTATCCGGTCTTCGGGTTCGCGGCGCGCTTGATCTCCTCGAAGACCTCCTCGGCGCTCTCGTAGGAGAATCCGTCCTCGTACCCCATCTCGCAGGCGATCCGGGCGATGATCCGCCAGTCCGCGAGCGCCTCGCCCGGCGGGTCCACCGCGGGCCGGGCGAGGGTGAGGTTGCGTTCGCTGTTGATCAGTACGCCCTCGGTCTCGGTCCACAGGGCGCCGGGGAGCACGACATCGGCGTAGGCGTTGGTCTCGGTCTCGGCGAACACGTCCTGGGTGACGACGAGTTCGGCGGTCTCCAGGCCCTCGATGACGGTCCTGCGGTTGGCGACCGAGGCGACGGGGTTGGTGCAGATGATCCAGCAGGCCTTGATCTCGCCGTCGGCCATGCGCCGGAACATGTCGACGGTGCCCTTGCCGGAACCGTCCGCGCGCACGGTGCCGGGTTCCAGGCCCCACAGCTCCTCGACGAAGGCGCGGTCCTCGTCCACGAGCACCGAGCGCTGCCCGGGCAGGCCGGGGCCCATGTACCCCATCTCGCGGCCGCCCATGGCGTTGGGCTGGCCGGTGAGGGAGAAGGGGCCGCTGCCCGGGCGGCAGATCGCGCCGGTCGCCAGGTGCAGGTTGATCAGGGCGTTGGTGTTCCAGGTGCCGTGGCTGGACTGGTTGAGCCCCATGGTCCAGCAACTCATCCACTCCCCCGCCGTGCCGATCCACTCCGCCGCCCGGCGGATGTCCTCCTCCGGGAGCCCGGTGATCTCGGCGACGGTGGCGGGCGGGTAGTCCGCGAGGAAGGCCGGCATCGCGTCCCAGCCCTCGGTGCGTTCGGCGATGAAGCCGGTGTCGGTGTGCCCGTTCTCGGTGAGCAGGTGCAGCAGGCCGTTGAGCAGCGCGAGGTCGGTGCCCGGCTTGATCGGGAGGAAGAGGTCGGCCTTGTCGGCGGTGGCGCTGCGCCGCGGGTCGACCACGATCAGCCGTGCGCCCGCCTTCACCCGTTCCATCATCCGCAGGAAGAGGATGGGATGGCAGTCGGCCATGTTGGAGCCGATGACGAGGAAGACGTCCGCCCGCTCGAAGTCCTGGTAGGAACCGGGGGGTCCGTCGGCGCCGAGGGAGAGCTTGTAGCCGGTGCCCGCGCTCGCCATGCACAGCCGGGAGTTGGACTCGATCTGGTTGGTACGTATGTACCCCTTGGCCAGCTTGTTGGCGAGGTACTGCGCCTCCAGGCTCATCTGCCCCGACACGTAGAACGCGAAGGCGTCGGGCCCGTGCTCGTCGATGATGCTCCGCAGCCGCCGGGCCGTGCTCGTGATCGCCTCGTCCACCGGGGCGGGCACCGGCTCGGTGCCGCGCTCGGGACGCACCAGCGCGGTGGTCAGCCGTCCTGGCGCGGCGAGCATGTCGGCCGTCGTCGCGCCCTTGGTGCACAGCCGTCCGAAGTTCGCGGGGTGCGCCTTGTCCCCGGAGGCCTTGAGGACCGTGCGGCGGCCGTCGGGACCGGAGGCGATGTCGAGGAGCAGACCGCATCCCACACCGCAGTAGGAGCAGACGGTCCGCACCTGGGTGACGGCGGCCGACGAGTCCTGTGGGGGCAACGGAGGGCCTCTCTGTCGTTCGAGCGTGCTCCCGACGGTACGAAACACCCATTACGCCGGTGTGACTCGGGACGATCTTGCAGGGTAACGCTCGTCACACACCTGCCGGGCATGCGGTGTGAGAACGCCGGGAGCGCGGAGCCGGCCCGGGCCGCGCCTGGGTCCGATCGGAGCGGAATATGCCGGCGGTTCTTTCGTGCACGACCCTGTCGCACGGGGACGGCCGGTGGCAGTGTGTCGGTACGCGGTCCTCGTAGTGGCCCCCGAGGGGGATCGCGCCCGGCCCCGCCCGCGAACTGCGGCGCGGGCGGGGCCGCGCCGCGCGTGGAAGTGGGGGCCGTGGCCCGCGGTCGGGGCGGTATCCCCGTCGGGACCGGGGCCGAGGCCGGAACCGGGGCCCGGTGGCGGGGCCGGACACGGGACGGGACCGAGACCGGGGGCGGACACGGGACGGGACCACCGGTCCGTTCGACCGATGGCCCCGCCTCTCACTTCCGTCCGCCGTGCGTCAGGTGCGCCGTTCAGCGGTTCTCGGGCAGGTCCTGTTCCGCCGGGAGGGTCGAGAAGTCACCCGCGCTCGGCGACGCGGACTTCGCCGTGGCCGGCTTCTTGCCGCAGAACGCGGCCTCCAGCGTCCCGCCCAGCGCGGTGTTGGCCTCGCCCCGGTTCGACGTGTTCGCCATCGCGGCGAGGCTGCGCCGGCCGTCACGCGTGGCGAAGGCGTAGGTGTAGTAGCCCTGCACGGTGCCCGTGTGGCCGAAGATCTGCGTCCCGCACGACAGGTCGTAGCGGCGCAGACCGAGGCCGTAGAAGCGGGTGTTGGTGGCGTCGGTCGGGGTGACCGTGGTCATGGCCTCCAGCATGCGCGACGACAGGAGCCTGCCCCGCATCAGGGCGGTCGTGAAGGTGTTCAGGTCCTCCGGGTTGGAGATGAACGCCCCCGCCGACTGCGCCCAGGACACGGTCTGCTCCGTGGAGTCCACGAGCGGCGAGCCGGCCTCGTCGGGGTGCAGGTAGCCGCGCGCGTGCAGACCGTCGATCTTGGTGGCGGGGTGCACGTACGAGGTGTTCCGCAGCCCCAGCGGCTGGATGATGCGGTTCTGGTACTCCTTGGCCACCGGGCTGCCGGTGGCCTTCTCGATGAGCATGCCGACGACCACGAAGTTCGTGTTCGAGTACTTGTACGCCACCCCGGGCTGGGTGGTGCGCGGCTCGCTCAGGGAGAGGGTCACCAGCTCCTTGTAGCTGAACACCCGGTTCCGTACGGCCTCGAAGCCGGGCACGGTCTGGTTGAACATCTTGTCGGTGTAGTCCGCCAGGCCGCTGCGGTGGGTGAGCAGATGGCGCACCGTGATCCGGTCGTCGGGCAGCAGCCCGGGCAGATAGCGGTTCACGGGCGCGTCCAGCTCCAGCTTGCCCTCGTCCACGAGCTGGAGAAGGACCACGGAGGAGAAGGTCTTGCTGACGCTGCCGATCCGGAAGCGCGCCGCGGTGTCCATGGGCGCGCCCGAGACACGGTCGCGGACTCCGAGGGTCTTCGTCCTGATGCCGCCGGGGCCGGTGAAGCGGGCCATCGCACCCGGAGCGCCCTTGCCCATGGCGGCGTTCAGCGCGGCGGCCACGCCGTCCATGTCGGGGGCGGGCGCGGGGCGACGGACGCCTGCCGCTGCTGCGGCGGCGGCGTCGGAGGTGCTGGGCGCGGCGACCGCGCCTGCGGCGGGGAGGACACCGGCGGCCAGCGCGGCGACCAGGGTGGCGCTGATGGTCAGACGTCGATGCGACGACAGGGGCACGTTGATTCCTCGACTCGTTCGACACGGCACGCGGGCTGCGGTGTGCCGTCGGGCTCCGGACGACCCGGCCACGGCGCGTGCCGACTCCGGAACCCATGGATCATGAGTGCCAAACGCCCGAAAACGGTTCCTGACACGGGCGACGGGTTGTGGAGGGTCGAACTCCGGTCGAACTCCGGTCGGGCCGCGCGCATCCGCCGCGGCGCGGCGCACCGCGGCGGAGCGGACCGGCTCGTGTCGTCGACGTGCGGCGGGGGAGTCGCGGGGCCAGATTGGAGATATCCGACTCGCCGCACCGACGTGGCCGGCGGGCAGGCAACCCGACAGGGAGGAACCTGTCATGACCACACACGTGAGCGAGCCCGGTGGAAAAGGGGCGGCACACAGCAGCGGCTGGCTGGTGTTCGCCGCCGTCATCATGCTCTTCAGCGGCATCATGACGCTGCTGGGCGGCATCTCGGCCATCGCCAAGGACGATGTCTTCCTCGCCACCCGCAACTACGTCTACGAGCTGAACCTCACCGGCTGGGGCTGGATCCATCTCATTCTCGGCATCGTGATCGCGCTCACCGGCGTCGCCCTGTTCACCGGTGCCACCTGGGCCAGGGTCGTGGGTGTGGTGCTGGCGGGTCTCAGCATGATCGCCAACTTCCTGTGGCTGCCCTACACGCCCGGCTGGGCGCTGCTGTTCATCGCGCTCGACGCCGTCATCATCTGGGCGCTGTGCGTCTCCCCCCGGCCGGTGAGGGACTGACGGCCGGCGACGGCCGTCCCGAGCGGGCCCTGGAGGACGCCCCGTGAACCCGGCCGTTCCCCGTCTGACCGCGCACCAGTTCCGGGCGCTCTACGAGCGGCTGCGGCGCGAGGCGGCGCGGTCGGCGGGCGACGACGAGGCACGGGGCGCGCTCTGCCATCTGACGCCCGACCGTGTGGTGGCGGCCGTCGCGGAGGTCCGCCTCGGACACACCGTGTCGCTGTCCGCTCCGATCGAGACCGTGGCGGGCCCGGACGACCCCGAGCCCGCGGTGCACCGGATGACCGGCCCCGGCCCGGGCGACCTCCGCGCCGAGGGGCTGCACTTCGCCACCGACCGCTTCGCCATGAACGTGCACGGGGACGCGGACAGCCATCTCGACGCTCTCTGCCACGTGGTGTTCGACGGCGAGCTGTACGGCGGGGTGCCCGCGACCAGCGTGACGGCCGAGGGCGCCCGTGCGCTCTCCGTGGGCCTGGTCGGGAACGGCATCGTCGGCCGGGGCGTGCTCCTGGACATCCCCCGGCTGCGGGGCGTGCCCTGGCTGGAGCCGGGCGACCAGGTGACGGCGGACGACCTGACGGCCGCCGAGACCGCGCAAGGGGTCCGGGTGGGCCCCGGGGACCTGCTGTTCGTCCGGGTGGGGCACCGCCTCCGCCGTACGCGACTGGGACCGTGGAACGCGGCCACGGCCCGGGCCGGCCTCCACCCCGACGCCCTGGACTTCCTGGCCGCGCGGCAGGTCGCCGTCCTGGGCGGCGACGGCAACAACGACAGTGCGCCCAGCGCGGTGGAGGGCATCGCCTTCCCCGTCCACGTCCTGGCCATCCATGCCATGGGCATCCACCTCATGGACTACCTGCGGTTCGAGGAGCTGGTCCCGGCCTGCGCGCGGGCGGGGCGCTGGAGCTTCCTGTGCGTGGTCGCCCCGCTGCGGCTGCCCGGAGCCACGGGCTCGCCGGTGAACCCGATCGCGGTGCTGTGACGCGGCTGTTCCGGCCCGGCGGCCGTCCCTCCGGTCGCCGTTCGACGGGAGGCCGGATACGTTCGAACGGGTGGGACCACCCGGCCCCCGCAGCGGCGGGGAGACAGGGCCCGACGCCCGTCAGGGCCCGTGATCACAAGGACGGTGGTCGCCGTGGGCGACGCCCCTCACTACGACGTCGTCATCATCGGTACCGGTGCGGGAGGCGGCACCCTCGCCCATCGCCTCGCCCCCTCCGGCAAACGCGTCCTCCTCGTCGAACGCGGCAACTACCTGCCGCGCGAGCGGGACAACTGGGACTCGACCGCCGTCTTCGTCCGGGGGAAGTACCGGGCACCCGAGTTCTGGATCGACCGCGAAGGCAACGAGTTCCCGCCCGAGGTGAACTACTACGTCGGCGGCAACACCAAGTTCTACGGCGCCGCCCTCTTCCGGCTGCGGCCCGAGGACTTCGGCGAACTCCGCCACCACGGCGGCCTCTCGCCGGCCTGGCCGCTGCGGTACGAGGACCTGGAGCCGTACTACACGCAGGCCGAGCACCTCTTCCTCGTCCACGGCCGCCATGGGGAGGACCCCGGCGAGGGCCCGGTGAGCGCGCAGTACGCCCACCCGCCCGTGGAGCACGAGCCGCGCATCCAGCAGCTGAGCGACGACCTCGAGAAGCGGGGTCTGCACCCCTTCCACCTGCCGATCGGCGTCGATCTCAGCCAGGGGGAGGGAGGGAGGGCCACCCACTCCAGTGTCTGCATCCGCTGCAACCGGGTGGACGGCTTCCCGTGTCTGGTGCGGGGCAAGTCCGACGCCGAGGTGATCTGCGTGGAGCCCGCGCTACGGCACCCCAACGTCGAGATGGTCACGGACACGCAGGTGGTCCGGCTGGAGACGGACGCGACCGGGCGCAGTGTCAGCGCCGTCGTCGGCCGGCTCCCCGACGGTTCGGAGGTCCGGTACACGGCCGACGTGGTGGTCGTCTCCTGCGGGGCGGTCAACTCCGCGGCACTGCTGCTCGCCTCGGCGAACGAGCACCACCCCCGCGGACTCGCGAACAGCTCCGACGTGGTCGGCCGGTTCTACATGCGGCACAACAACGCGGCCCTGATGGCGGTGTCGAAGGAGCCCAACGACACCCAGTTCCAGAAGACCCTGGCCCTGCACGACTGGTACCTCGGGGCGGACGACTGGGACTTCCCGTTGGGCGGCATCCAGATGCTGGGCAAGTCGGACGCCGAGCAGATCCACGGCGAGGCCCCGCGGTGGGCGGGCGCGGTGACGCCGGACATGCCGTTCGAGGTCCTGGCGCACCACGCCGTCGACTTCTGGCTGTGCGGTGAGGACCTGCCGCTGGCCGACAACCGGGTCACCCTCGACGCCGACGGGCGGATCCATCTCGCTCTCGACGAGACGAACAACACCGAGGGCCTGCGCCGGCTGCGGCACAAGCTTCAGGGGATGCTCGGCCACCTGGGCATGCACGAGCACCATCTGCTCTCCCACAGCATCTACCTGCACAAGGGCATGCCGATCGGCGCGACCGCGCATCAGGCGGGCACCGTGCGCTTCGGGACCGACCCGGCCGCCTCCGCGCTGGACGTGGACTGCAAGGCCCACGACCTGGACAACCTCTACGTCGTCGACACGAGCTTCTTCCCGAGCATCGGCGCGGTGAACCCGTCCCTGACGGCCATCGCCAACGCCCTGCGGGTCGGCGACCACCTCCTGGCCCGGCTGGGCTGAGGCCCGCGCCGTGCGGGCCCATTGCGGCCCGCCGGTCCTCCGATCGGACGAAGATGCGCGGCCCAACGGCCCAATGCCGGTTCCCGTTGCGGGCCGTCCGTCCCGTCCGGTGATTCCGTGACCTCCGGACCGGCCGGTGCAGCCGGGCGGGGCGGCCACAGGGCCGCCGGGCAAGGAGGCAGGGAGTCATGGATTCCACCGCGGAAGCACAGCAGGGTGTGATCCCGGCACGCCTGCTGCGGGGTCAGAAGGCCCTGGTCACAGGGGCCAACTCGGGCATCGGCAAGGCCACGGCCATCGGCCTGGGCCGAGCCGGCGCGGATGTGGTCGTGAACTACGTGGCGGGGCGCGAGGCCGCCCAGGAGGTGGTCGACGAGATCGTCTCGTTCGGCGTGCGCGCGGCCGCCTACGAGGCGGACGTCTCCGACGAGGCCCAGGTCACGGCCATGACGGACCGGATGGTCGAGGAGTTCGGGACCATCGACATCCTGGTCGCCAACGCGGGGTTGCAGCGCGACGCCCGGTTCACGGACATGACCCTCGCCCAATGGCAGAAGGTCATCGACGTCAACCTCACCGGCCAGTTCCTGTGCGCCCGGGAGGCGACCAAGGAGTTCCGGCGCCGCGGGGTCGTCCCCGAGGTGTCCCGCTCCGCCGGGAAGATCGTCTGCATGAGTTCCGTGCACCAGATCATCCCCTGGGCCGGCCACGTCAACTACGCGTCCTCCAAGGGCGGTGTGCAGATGATGATGCAGACCCTGGCCCAGGAGCTCGCGCCGGAGAAGATCCGGGTGAACGCGATCGCACCGGGCGCGATCAGGACCCCGATCAACCGCGACGCCTGGGACACCCCCGAGGCCAGCGAGGACCTTCTGAAGCTCATCCCGTACGACCGGATCGGCGACCCCGAGGACATCGCCCACGCCGTCGTCGCGCTCGCCTCCGACCTCATGGACTACGTGGTGGGGACCACCCTGTACGTCGACGGCGGAATGACCCTCTTCCCCGGCTTCGCCACCGGCGGCTGACCCTCTCCCGGACGTCACGAACAGCGAAGGCGTGTATGCCCACCTCGTTCCACCTGCTGGCGGATGCCCCGGCCCAACTGCTGCCGGCCCGGGAACTCATGGCCTTCACCCTGGCGTCCCACATCATCCTGGTGCCGCTGGGCGTGGCCTTCCCTTTCATCACCCTGGTCATGCACTACCGCGGGCTGCGTCGCAAGGACGCCGCGGCCCTGCTCCTGGCGCGGCGCTGGTCGGCCGTCATGGCGGTGCAGTTCGCGCTGGGCATCGTCACCGGCACGGTGCTCTCCTTCGAGTTCGGCCTGCTCTGGCCCGGCCTGATGGGCCGGTGGGGTGATGTCTTCGGCATCGGATTCGGGGTCGAGGCCTGGGCGTTCTTCCTGGAGGCCGTCCTCATCGCCATCTACCTGTACGGATGGCGGCGGCTGAAGCCCCGTACGCACTTCCTGCTCGCGCTGCCGCTCCCGGCCGCGGCGCTGATGGGGGCGTTCGGCATCCTGGCCGCCAACTCCTGGATGAACACGCCGCGCGGCTTCTCCCTCGACTCCGCGGGCAACCCGGTCGACGTGAACGTCCGGAAGGTGATCTTCACCCCGATCTTCGGGCCGCAGTACTGGCACTTCGTGGTCGCGATGATCCTCACCGCGGGCTTCATGGTGGCCGGCGTCTACGCCGTGGGCTGGCTGCGGGGCCGCCGGGACCACTACCACCGGCTCGGGTTCGCCGTCCCGTTCACCATCGCCGCGATCGCCACCCCGGTGCAGTTCGTCCTGGGCGACTCCCTCGCCCGGTCGGTCTTCCACGAGCAGCCGGTGAAGTTCGCCGCGCTGGAGATCGTCTGGGAGACCGACACGCGGGTACCTGAGTACCTCTTCGGACGGCTCCAGGAGGACGGGACCGTCAAGGGCGGAATCAAGATCCCGCTGCTCGACTCCGTCCTCGCCGGATTCAGCCCGGACACGAAGGTGGTGGGACTGACCTCCGTCCCGGCCGACCAGCGTCCGACGGCCACTCAGGCGACCATCGCCCACTGGGCCTTCGACGCCATGGTCTTCATCGGATCCGCGCTGGTCCTGCTCGCCCTCTGGTACGGGCTGGTCTGGCTGCGGCACCGAAGGCTTCCCGCCTCCCGGTGGTTCTACCGGGCCGCCGCCTGCGCCGGGGCCGGCTCCGTCGTGGCCGTCGAGTGCGGCTGGGTCGCCGCCGAGGTGGGACGCCAGCCCTGGATCGTCTACGAGAACATGCGGGTCGCCGAGGCGGTGACCTCGACCCGCTCCACGACGCTGTGGATCATGCTCGGCGTGGTGATGGCGGTGTACGTGTTCCTCTTCGGCTCCTTCCTCGTCATCCTGCTGAAGATGCGCACCCGCTGGCGCCTCGCCGACGAGGAGCGGGCCGCGGGAGGCACCGCGCACGCGCCGGAGGAGGACACCCCGTACGGGCCCCGGGTGCCCCTGCCCGCGGGCGACGCCGGCGGGACGGCCCGGTCCGAGGACGGCCGGCCATGAGCGACCTCATCGCCGTCGTCCTGCTCCTCGCCGTGGCCGCGTACGCAAGCGCGGGCGGAACCGACTACGGCGCCGGTTTCTGGGACCTGACGGCCGGCGGCGCCGAGCGGGGCCGGCGTCCGCGGTGGCTCATCGACCACGCCATGGCCCCCGTGTGGGAGGTCAACAACGTCTGGCTGATCTTCGTCCTCGTCGTCATGTGGACAGGCTTCCCCCTCCTGTTCCAGACCGTGTTCTCCGCGATGTGGCTGCCCCTCGCGCTGGCCGCCCTGGGCCTGGTCCTGCGCGGCGGCGGCTTCGCGTTCCGCAAGCCGTCCCGGCGGCTCACCGGCCGGCGGCTGTACGGTGCCGTGTTCGCCGTCTCCTCGGTCGTCACGCCGTTCTTCCTCGGCGCCGCGGTCGGCGGGGTCGCGTCGGGACGCGTGGCGCCGGGCACGGAAGCCTCGACGGACGCCTGGGCCAACCCCACCTCGCTCACGTTCGGGCTGGTCGCCGTCGCGACGACGGCCTTCCTCGGCGCGGTCTTCCTCACGGGGGATGCCCGCCGGTTCGAGGCCCCCGACCTCGTCGGCTACTTCAGGCGGCGGGCGCTGGGCAGTCTCGCGGTGCTCACCGTCCTGGCGGTGGTCACCGGGTTCGTCACGCACGACGACTCCCCGTACGTTTGGCACGGGCTCACCCACGGCCTGGGGCTGCTCTTCGTCGTCGTGGCGGGGGTGGCCGCCTGCGCCACGGCCTGGCTGCTCCTGCGGACACCGGGCACCTGGATGCGCGTCACGGCGGTCGGGGTCGTCGCGTCCGCCGTCATCGCCTGGGGCATGGCCCAGCGCCCCTATCTCGTCCCCACCTCGCTGAGCGTGGCCGATGCCGCGGGCGCGTCCGGCACGCTGACGTGGCTGGCGATCGTCACCCTGGTGGCCCTGGTGCTCGTCGTACCGGCGGTCGTCCTCCTCTACTGGCTGGACACCCACGGCGAGCTGGAGGAACTCACCGACGCGGATCTCCGGCGGGGAGGCGGTGACGGCGCGGCAGGCGGGGGCTGAGCACCCGTACGGCCCCACGCGCCCCGCCCCGTTCAGGCGCTGTCACCCGCCAGGGGGAGCCTCATCCGTACGACATACGGGAACCAGAAGGAGGTACGGGAGCGCCCGGCGGCTTTCGCGTTCCGCACGTTCCGCAGCAGAGGCCTGCCTGGCGAGGGAGTGATGGATGACCGAGGCGCGACCAGGGCCGCGTACGGCCGCTGAGAACTCCCGGACCGTCCCGGACCTCCGGAGGATCGGAATCCATCCGGATTTCTGGTACCCGGTCGCCCGGTCGCGGGACGTCCGCAAGGGAAAGACGTTCGCCGCCGTGTTCGCGGGCGAGCGGATCGCGTTGTACCGCGGCGCCAGTGGGAAGGTCTTCGCCCTGGAAGACCGGTGCGCGCATCGCCAGGTGCCGCTGAGCCTGGGCGTCGTGGAGGGCGAGGTGCTCCGATGCTGCTATCACGCGTGGGCCTACCGCGGAAACGGCCACATCTCCCAGATCCCCTATCTCCCCAAGGGAGTCGACAGGCCGCCCAGGGGCGTGCGCGCCTATCCGGTCCGCGAGGTGTACGGCCTGGTGTTCGTCTTTCCGGGAGACCCGGAGAAGGCGCCTCTGGTATCACTGCCGGAGCTGCCGGAATTCGACTCGCCCCGGCACAAGACGATGATGTTCTCGCGCACCGTGAAGTGTCACTACACGTTCATGCACGAGAATCTGCTCGACATGAACCACCAGTTTCTCCACCGGGGGGTCCTGGGCAAGATCCGGCCCGAGCTGCTGGGGTACGACACCGGACCGCAGTTCGTCGAGGCCCGCTATCTCTTCGTGCCCGGCGGCGGACGGAAGGACCGCGGCGCCGGGCTGCTCTCCGCCGAGGGGATCAGCGGCGCGGACTCCCCCGATGTCATCACCGTACGCACCCAGTACCCGTACCAGACGCTTCAAGCGGTTCCCACGGACTCCGAACTTCCGGCGTTCTCCCTCTGGGTCGCCTACGTTCCGGAGGACGCCGAGCAGCGCACCAATCACGCGTACGGGCTCCTGATGATCGCGAAGCCGCCCATCCCGGGGGCTCTCGATGTCGCGTGGCCGTTCATCCGCCGTTTCACCGAGCGGGTGTTCGCGCAGGACCGCATGGCGGTGGAGGCGGAGCAGCGGGCCTGGGACGAGCAGGGAGAGGACCGGAACCACGAGGTGTTCCCCCTGATCCTCGACGTCCGGGAGGTGCTGCGGAGCAACGGCGTTCCGTTGGATCCCGCCGCGACAGACGAGTGACCACGGTTCAGAACGCCCCACGGCTCCGCATGCTCAGCGGACGGCCGTCCGGATCGACGAGAACGTGGTGCAGGGGCGTCGCCAGAGCCCGCCGCGTCCTGGGCAGGTCCGGGGGGACGTAGCGGCGCAGGCGGCCCGCCGGCCGCGGTCCACGGCGCCCGCGGTCGTGCCAGGTGTCCAGGGCTGCGGCAGCCTGCGTGAAGGCCCGGAAGGCGACCTCGGGGTCGCACAGGGCCTCCGACACGGCCGACTGCCGCCGTGAGCCCGCTTCGACGTCCAGGTGCTCCCGCATCAGCCCGAGGCGCAGCTCGCGGGCGAAGACGCGCGCGCCGTCCCCGAGGCCTCCGGGGTCGCGCGGCGGCCGGGGGTCAGGACTCTCGTCGACGACGGCGCAGCTGAGTTCCGAGTCGTGGGTCCACGACCGGAGGTTGATGTTGTCGGAGCCCACGGAGGCCCACATGTCGTCGATGACGCACACCTTGGCATGCACGTAGACGGGCGTCCCGGCCTGGTTCTCCAGCCCGTACACCGCGACCCGGCCGCCGCCGGCGCGCCGCAGCTCGTCCAGGGCCGCGATCCGCCCGATCAGGTTCATGGGCAGGGTCAGCCGGCCGTCCTGCTCCGGGACCGAGGGGATCACCCCGATCATCCGCAGCCCTGGGTTCTGGGCCAGGGCGCGGGCGAAGGAGGCCACCACCCTCGGGGACCACAGGTACTGGTCCTCCACGTAGATCAGCGCACGGGCTCGTCGCAGCGCCTTGAGGTACCCGCGCGCGATGCTCCGCTCTCCGTCGGGTGCGAAGGGGTAGCCGTTGAACAGCCGGTTCGGGTACGTGCGCAGCAGTTGCACGGTATGCGTGCCGCACGGGGCCGGATCGGGGGCCTGCGGCGGCAGCCTGCCGGCGTCGGTGTCCTCCCGGTGCGCCAGCTGGCGCAGACGGGTGGCCGGGCTGCGGCTGAGCGGGGAGGGGTCCTCCCACCGTTCACGGAAGACGGCTTCGACGTCGCCGACGACGGGGCCGCGCAGGGCGAGCTGGACGTCGTGCCACGGCGGGTGCGGCCCGTAGGCGGCCGCCATGGGCAGGGACTGGCGGTCGCCTCGGTGGGTGGCGTCGTCGTTCCTGTTGTGGCAGAGGTCGATGCCCCCGACGTAGGCCACGTCCAGTTCGGGGCGGCCGGGGTGGCGCAGCACCACCAGCTTCTGGTGGTGGGAGCCTCCGGGCCGTACCCGCATGTCGAGCAGGCACTCGCCGCCCGCCTCCTCGATCTCCTCGCCGAGGTGGCGGTTCTCCTCCTCGCTGAACCGGAGACTGTCCAGGTGGGACCGCCACAGCAGCCCCTTGACGACGACGCGGCGCCGGGCGGCTCGGCACAGGACGTCGCCGATCTCGGTCCCCGGCCCGGCGAGCCTCTCGTCGGGATCGCCGCGCCAGTCGGTGAAGAGCAGCAGGTCGCCCGAGCGCATCCGGCGGACGGCGGCGAGCAGCTCCCCGAAGTACGTGGCACCGTCCACCAGGGGCCGTGCCTGGTTCCCCTCGGACCAGGCCTTCCCGTCCGGGCGGCGGCTGTCGAGGCGGGTCGCGCCGTTGCCGCGTTCGCCGGGCAGGAGGAGCCACTCCGAGCGCGCCACCTCGCCGGGACCTCCGGTCGTCGGCTCTCCGAGGGCGGGCATCAGTCCACGGGCCAGGTGTGCGCCGGAGCGTTCAGATGCATGTACTCGATGTACTGCTGGGTCATGCGCCTCAGCGCCTGGTGGCGGTCCGCGTGGGAGATGTCCTGGATGTGGTGGAACATCTCGGACTGCCACACCGCGCCGTTGCGTCCGGTGACGCACCGCTGCTCGATGATTCCGAGGAGTGGCTCACGCCAGGCGGTGTCCAGGCCCAGTCGCTCCAGGCCGCGGTCCGCGAGCGGCAGCAGCCGTCGCAGCACCAGCTCGGTCACCGGGACCTCGCCCATGCCGGGCCAGTACAGCTGGGCGTCGATGCCGTGCCGGGCGGCGGCGTGCAGGTTGTCCTCCGCCGCCGCGAACGACATCCGCGTCCAGACGGGCCGGTCCTCGTCGACCAGGGCCCGGACCAGCCCGTAGTAGAAGGCGCCGTTCGACAGCACGTCGGCGACCGTGGGGCCGGCGGGCAGCACCCGGTTCTCCACCCGCAGATGCGGTACGCCGTCGACGACGGCGTAGACGGGGCGGTTCCAGCGGTAGACGGTGCCGTTGTGCAGGGTGAGTTCCGCCAGGTTCGGGATCCCGCCCGCGTCGAGGGTGTCCTCGGGGTCCTCGTCGTCGCAGAGCGGCAGCAGCGCCGGGAAGTACCGCGTGTTCTCCTCGAAGAGGTCGAAGACGGAGGTGATCCACCGCTCGCCGAACCACACCCGCGGCCGCACGCCCTGCACCTTGATCTCTTCGGGCCGGGTGTCGGTGGCCTGCTCGAAGAGCGGGATGCGCGTCTCGCGCCAGAGCTCCTTGGAGAACAGGAACGGGGAGTTCGCCGCCAGGGCCACCTGCACCCCGGCGACCGCCTGCGCGGCGTTCCAGTACTCCGCGAACTCGTCCGGCGACACCTGCAGGTGGAACTGGGTGCTGGTGCAGGCCGCCTCCGGCGTGATCGTCTCCGCGTAGGTCCGCAGTCTCTCCACGCCGTCCACGGAGATCAGCAGGTCCTCGCCCCGCGCGGAGAAGATCTGTTCGTTCAGCAGGTTGTACCGCGGATTCTCGGACAGCGAGTCCGGGCCCGCGTCCTTCAGCTCCAGCGTCGGCAGGATGCCGACCATGACGAGGTGGGCGCCGATCGCCGCCGCCTTCTCCTCGGCGTGGTTGAGCGCGTCGCGGATCTCCTGTTCCCAGGAGTCGGGCCCGCCCTCGTTCAGCCGCCGGGGCTCGATGTTGATCTCCAGATTGAACCGGCCCAGCTCGGTCGCCCAGGAGGGATCGGCGATCGCGTCCAGGACGTCCGTGCTGCGCATCGCGGGCTCGCCGGCTCCGTCCACGAGGTTCAGCTCGATCTCCAGACCGACCTGTGGCCGCTCGAAGTCGAAGCGCGACTCCCGCAGCATCCGTGCGAACACGTCGAGGCACGAGTGCATCTTGTTCCGGAACCGGCGGCGGTCGTCACGGGTGAACTCCTGCGCCGGGACATCACGGCCCATTCGGCCCTCCCGAGTCTCGTCGGCACGGGCCCCCACCCCCTTAGCGTCCCACTCCCCGGGCGGCCCAACCACCGAAGCCGTCGACCGGTCGCGTCCGTACGTCATTCATTCGATATGCACGCAGTTCGTGAAGTCGGCTTTCCTCGCGATGAAGGCGGCCTTTCTCGCGCGCCTTACGCGGGGATGCTCTGCGTGTTCCCGTGCGGTGCGGTCCCAGTTACGCGACCATACGGACGCCACCCGTAGGAAACACCGCTACAGGAAGAAGGACGGACGTGTCCGGCAGCGAAAGCGAGAACCCGGTAATCCCCGCCCCCACCCCGGCGCCGGAACGGCCCAGGACGAATCTCGACTGGTGGCCGAATCAGCTGGACCTCCAGGTCCTCCACCAGCACTCCGCCCAGGCGAATCCCATGGACGAGGACTTCGACTACGCGGAGGAGTTCGCGAACCTCGACGTCGAGGCGCTGAAGCGTGACGTCTTCGAGGTGATGACGGCGTCGCAGGACTGGTGGCCCGCGGACTACGGCCACTACGGCCCGCTCTTCATCCGGATGAGCTGGCACGCGGCCGGGACGTACCGCATCGAGGACGGCAGGGGCGGCGGCGGCTCCGGCGCTCAGCGTTTCGCCCCGCTCAACAGCTGGCCGGACAACGCGAGCCTCGACAAGGCACGCCGTCTCCTCTGGCCGGTGAAGCGGAAATACGGCCGGAAGATCTCCTGGGCCGATCTTCTGGTCTTCGCCGGCAACTGCGCCATGGAATCGATGGGGTTCAAGACCTTCGGATTCGGTTTCGGGCGGGAGGACATCTGGGAGCCCGAGGAGATCTTCTGGGGGCCCGAGGACACCTGGCTCGGAGACGAGCGCTACAGCGGCGACAGGGAGCTCTCCGGACCGTTCGGCGCCGTGCAGATGGGACTCATCTACGTCAATCCGGAGGGGCCCAACGGAAATCCGGATCCTATCGCCGCCGCCCGGGACATTCGCGAGACGTTCGCGCGCATGGCGATGAACGACGAGGAGACGGCCGCGCTCATCATCGGCGGCCACACGTTCGGCAAGTGCCACGGCGCGGTCGACCCCTCGTACATCGGTCCGGAGCCCGAGGCCGCCCCCCTCGAACAGCAGGGCATCGGCTGGCGGAACACGCACGGCACCGGCTGCGGCGCCGACTCGCTCACCAGCGGGCTCGAAGGCGCGTGGACCACCGAGCCCACGAAGTGGGACAACGGGTATCTGGACAACCTCTTCGCGTACGACTGGGAGCTGACCACGAGCCCGGCGGGTGCGAAGCAGTGGACGCCCAAGGATCCCTCGGCGCAGGGCACGGTGCCCGACGCCCACGATCCGTCGAAGCGGCACGCCCCCATGATGCTGACGACGGACCTCTCGCTGAAGCTGGACCCGGTCTACGCCCCGATCGCGAAGCGCTTCCACGAGAACCCGGACCAGCTCGCGGACGCGTTCGCCAAGGCGTGGTACAAGCTGCTGCACCGCGACATGGGGCCCGTCTCGCGGTACCTCGGCCCGTGGATCCCCGAACCCCAGCTGTGGCAGGACCCTGTTCCCGCGGTCGACCACGAGCTGGTCGCCGACGCGGACGTCGCGGACCTCAAGAGCAGGATCCTCGCCTCGGGCCTCTCCGTCCCCCAGCTGGTCACCACCGCCTGGGCGTCGGCGTCGAGCTTCCGCGGGACCGACAAGCGCGGCGGAGCCAACGGGGCGCGGATCCGGCTCGCGCCGCAGAAGGACTGGGAGGTCAACGACCAGCCCGAGGTGGCCGAGGCCGTAAGGACCCTGGAGCAGATCCGGCAGGACTTCAACGGCGCGCAGTCCGGCGGGAAGAGGATCTCGCTCGCCGACCTGATCGTGCTGGGAGGCTGTGCGGCCGTCGAGCAGGCCGCGAAGAACGCCGGCCACGCCGTCACGGTCCCGTTCGCACCGGGGCGCACGGACGCCTCGCAGGAGCAGACGGACGTGGAGTCGTTCGCCGTGCTCGAACCCAGGGCCGACGGCTTCCGCAACTACCTGCGGGCCGGCGAGAAGCTGTCCCCGGAGACGCTGCTCCTTGACCGCGCCAATCTGCTGACGCTGACCGCTCCGGAGATGACGGTGCTGACCGGCGGCATGCGGGCGCTGAACACCGGCTTCCAGCAGTCCCCGCACGGGGTGTTCACCGACCGGCCGGAGGCGCTGACCACCGACTTCTTCGTCAACCTGCTCGACATGGGCACGGAGTGGAAGGCATCGACGACGAAGGAGAACGTCTTCGAGGGCCGCGACCGCGCCACGGGCGAGACCAGGTGGACGGCGACCGCCGTCGACCTGGTCTTCGGCTCGCACTCCCAACTGCGGGCGCTGGCCGAGGTCTACGCGGCGGAGGACGCGGGAGAGAAGTTCGTACGCGACTTCGTGGCGGCGTGGGACAAGGTGATGAACCTCGACCGGTTCGACCTCGCCTGACCCCGGTGAACCCCGACGTCCCGGCCGGCCGCTCGGCGGCGGACCGGGACGTCGTCGGTGTGGGAGCCCCGGTCGTCGTGCAGACGCTGCTGGCCCTCTGGCCCGACCTCAGGCCACTCCTGCGTAGGGTGGGCGCGAGGTCCACCGGCGCAGACAAGGGGGAACGCCATGGACGAGACACGCACGGCCGCACGGATGAAGAGTTCCTGGGAGGGCATCCCGCGCGGGCCCCGACGGACGCGGAACACGCTGTTCTGGGCCGCGCTCGTCCCGGTCGCGGCCACGGTGGGCGGGTTCCTCTCCCAGTACCCGTACGGAATGTTGTACGTCGGCGTCCTCGTCGTGCTCGCCGCGGCCGGCCTCGGGGCGGGCGTGGCGGGGTCGAACTGGAACCGTGCGGGCGCCGCGATCATCGTGGGCTTCGGGACCCTCGCGCTGGGGGTGTTCGCGGGGTCCAACCTGTACGAGTCGTACGCGAAGCTGCTCGGCGAGCGGGTCGACGCCGTGGTGGTCGACGCCGGTGAACGCACCAACTCCAAGGGCGACGTACGCCACGTCTGTCACGTGGTCGACAGTGCGGGCGAGAGCGCCGAGCTCGGAGACATCCAGAACTGCCACGGCGACTTCGCCGAGGGCCGACGGGTCGTTCTCTTCAAGGACCCGCTCGGTGGCCTGGAACCCTGGATCGAGGCGACCGACGACCGCTCCCTGGACCCCGTCGGCCTGGGGATCACCGGCGGCGCCTTCGTGCTCGTCGGCGGCACGATGTTCAGTGCGGGCATGCGCCGCCGGTCGCAGCAGGACCGTCTGGAGGAGCACCGCCGCAAGCACGGCCCGCCGTGGCGCTCGCGGCCGTAGTCCGGTGCACGGCCGGTGCCGGTTCCGACAGAACGTCGGGAGCCCTTGCCCGGCGCTTGCGGCGCCGGGCGGGAGGCCTCGTCAGCGGACGACGTCGAACACGTTCTTCTGCAGGCCGTTGGCGTAGGCCTCGTGCTCGACCAGCTTCAGCTTCTGGGCGTCCTTGTCCGTGGCGCTGAACAGCCGCTTGCCCGCGCCGAGCAGGAGCGGGAAGACGAGAAGGTGGTAGCGGTCGATCAGGCCGGCGTCCGACAGGGCCTGGTTCAGGGACGCGCTGCCGTGGACGATGATCGGGCCGCCCTCGGTCTTCTTCAGCGCGGCGACCTCGTCGAGCGAGCGCAGGATCGTGGTCTCGCCCCAGTTCGACACCAGGGCGTCCTCGGTGAGCGTGGTGGAGACGACGTACTTCGGCATCACCTTGTAGCCGGCGAAGTCCTCGATGTCGGGCCACACGGGGCTGAACGACTCGTAGCTGGTCCGGCCCAGCATCAGCGCGCTCGCCTCCTCCTGCTCCCGGCCCTTGATCTCGTACGCCTCGGGGAGGAACTCGATGTCCTTGAACGTCCATCCGGAGTTCCGGTAGCCGGGCTCGCCGCCCGGGGCCTCCACGACGCCGTCGAGCGAGATGAAAGCGGTGCTGATCAGGGTACGCATCGTGGGTTCCTCGGTGTCTCGTCGGCTTCTTCGCTGATGCGGTCGGCACGCGCCCGCCACCTGCACGGCGCGACGCCCACCCACCATGATCTATGACCGCGGATCACCGGGAAACTCATCGGTGGTCTCCAGGACGAGGCCGTCCGCCCCGTCACCGCGCGGCGGCTCGGCGCCGGAACCTCCCGTCAGCCGCGCAGGGCGACGTGGAAGGACGAGGCCCACAGGACGAGCGCCGCGCCCAGGCCCACCACCGTACGGATCGTCTCCGCCGTGGTTCCGGCCGCCAGGACGGCGAGCCCCACGAGCGCGACCGCCGTCAGGAAGATCGCGGTCCACGTGTACTGCCCCTGGTCGAAGAGACGGGCCAGCGGGAAGAAGTGCAGCCCCACGACGAGGCAGATGCCGACCGGGATGAATTCGGGGTGGCCCGACGCGTTCGACGCCGCGATCACCACGAAGATCGCCACCAGCTCGGCCAGGTTGACCAGGCCGACCCCCTTGTTCCACCTCTCCGGCAGCGAGACGAGACGCGTCACGGGACGCGCGGTACCGCGGAAGGCCACCACCACCGCGCCGGCCGTCACGGCGGCCGCGAGGACGCCGACGGCGACCGACACCGGTACGGCCGCTATGCCCGAGCCGGCCGCGAAGGCCCACACCAGGGCGAAGACGGCGAGCACGATCGCGCCTCGGCGACGCAGATTCCGCGTAAGGGCGAGGCACTCCGCGTCGGTGGTTTCCGTAGTCATGGCGCGGACACTACAACGATGATCCAACCGGTACCGGGGATTCGGACAAGAGGGCTCCGGGGGCCAACGGCTCAGCGGGCGGGGGCAGTTCAGGGGTGGGGCACCCCACGGCCGTCCCACAGCCCGGTCCACCCTCTGAGACCCGCCGCGACGGCGGGGACGCCCTGCCGGGTGTGACCGGTTTTGCGTGAGATGCGCCACAGTGGCCGGAAGCATGGCGGGCCCCTACGAGCGGCTTTCGGCGGCCTGCACCCTCCCCATGGCGCGATCCGTGGCGGTATCGGCCGATTCTCGTGCCCCCGCCGCCACACGCCGACGAACCCAGGAGGTGATGTCCGCCCTTCCGCACCCGGCGCCGCCTCTGGTACACGTGGCGGAACCCGTTCGCATTCCGCCGAAAGCACCATCGAAAGCGCTCCCATGAACCAGGGCACCGATCCCGACCACGTCACCTTCACCATCGACCTCACCATCGAGGAGGCCCGCCGGCGGGCCGAGGTCGTGGCGGCCCTGGGGCCCGACTGGGACCCGGTGGCCGTCCTGCGGGAGGAGCAGGCCGCGCACGACCTGCTGTACTCGGGCCTGGACGAGGAGCAGAAGCGGATCCACACGATGCTGGTGGCGGCGGGTGTGCTGCCGGGACAGGAGCCGGGCCGTGCGGCTTCCCATTGACCCCCACGCCGACCGGGCCCGCCGCGCCTGGGTCGCCTGCCCGGGCTGCGACGACGCCCGGGACTGCGCGACCTGCGCGGAGCGGCGCAACTGCTCGGAGCACTGGCGCTACCTGATAGCCAACAAGGGGCCCAAGGTCCATCTGCAGTGCCCGAACTGCACCCACACATGGACCCTCGACACCGCCCGCGACCGCCGCCGCGGCGCCCGGGGCTGACGCTCAGCAGATCCGCGGCAGCTGCTCACCGAGCGGCATGTCCACCACGCGCGTACCACCGAGGCCGGTACGCGCGACCACCATGCCCGGATGCGCCTCGACGGCCTCGCCGATCACGGCCGCCCCCGCGCCCAGCGGGTGCGCCCGCATCGCGGCGAGCACGGCATCGGCCTGCGCACGCGGGACGAAGGCCACCAGCTTCCCCTCGTTCGCCACGTACATCGGGTCGAGACCGAGCACCGCGCAGGCGTTGGCCACGGGGGCGGGGACGGGAACGTCCCGCTCCTGGAGGACGATGCCGGTGCCCGAGGCGGCCGCGATCTCGTTGAGCGAGGCGGCGAGGCCCCCGCGCGTGGGGTCACGCAGCACGTGCAGGTCCGGCGTGACCGCGAGCATCGCCTCGACCAGGCCGCCGAGCGCCGCGCAGTCGCTCTCGATCTCGACCCCGAACTCCAGACCCTCGCGGACGCTCATGATCGCCACGCCGTGGACGCCGACGGGCCCGCTGACGATCACCACGTCGCCGGGTACGACGCGCTGCGGCCGGAGGTCGACACCGGGCGGGATCAGACCGATGCCGGAGGTGTTGATGTAGACACCGTCGCCGTGGCCGGCCTCCACCACCTTGGTGTCGCCGGTGGCCACCTGCACGCCCGCGGCGCGGGCCGCCGCGCCGAGCGCGTTCGCCACGCGGGACACGACGCCGGTCTCGACCCCCTCCTCCAGGATGAAGCCGCAGGAGAGGTAGGCGGCGCGGGCCCCGCTCATGGCGAGGTCGTTCACCGTGCCGTTGACGGCCAGGTCGCCGATGCTGCCCCCGGGGAAGAAGAGGGGGCGCACGACGAAGGAGTCGGTGGAGAAGGCCAGCCGGGCGCCGCCGAGTTCGACGGTCGCGGCGTCGGTGGTGACCGAGAGCGCGGGGCCGCCGAAGGCGGGGGCGAAGATGTGCTCGACCAGTTCGGCGGAGAGGGCACCGCCCCCGCCGTGCCCCATCACCACACGCGGCTGGTCGCGCAGCGGGGCGGGGCACGTCCAGCCGAGCATGTCGGGTGCCTGCGCCCCAGGGGTGTCGCGCGTGAGCTCAGACAACGGAACTGCCCTCCAGGGTCGCGGACTTCGCCGCCGGAGACGACGCCGACGCGGACGACTTCCGCGACGGGGTGCCGAGGTCGAGCCGCCGGTAGAGGTAGTACGCGGCGCACGCCCCCTCGCTGGAGACCATCGTGGCGCCCAGCGGGGAACGAGGCGTGCACGTCGTACCGAAGGCCTCGCACTCGTGCGGCTTCAGCAGCCCCTGCAGGACCTCGCCGCTGCGGCACTCGGCCGGTTCACGGGTGTCGATGCCCTCGACGGAGAACCGGTATTCGGCATCGTGCTCGCGGTACCGCTCCGAGAGCCGCCAGCCGCTGGCCGGGATGACACCGATCCCGCGCCACGCACGGTCGGTGACCTCGAAGACGTCGTCCAGCATCGCCCGGGCGGCGGGATTGCCCTCGGGCAGGACCGCGCGCGGATAGGCGTTCTCGACGGTGTGCTCCCCGCGCTCCAGTTGGAGCACCGTCCGCCGTACGCCTTCGAGGATGTCCAGCGGCTCGAAGCCGGTGACGACGATCGGCACCCGGTGGCGTTCGGCGAGTTCGGGATACTCCGCCGTACCCATCACGCTGCACACGTGCCCCGCGGCCAGGAAACCCTGGACGCGGCAGTCGGGGGAGTTCATGATCGCCTCGATCGCCGGGGGAACCCGGACGTGGGAGACGAGCAGGCTGAAGTTGCGGATGCCGAGCTTGCGCGCCTGATGGACCGTCATCGCGTTGGGCGGGGCCGTCGTCTCGAACCCGATCCCGAAGAAGACCACTTCGCGGTCCGGGTTCTGCTCGGCGATCCGCAGCGCGTCGAGCGGCGAGTAGACGACCCTGACGTCACCGCCCTGCCCGCGGACCTGGAACAGGTCGCGGCCCGTGCCGGGAACGCGGAGCATGTCCCCGAACGAGCAGAAGATCACGCCGGGACGGGACGCGATCTCCAGCGCCTTGTCGATCACCTCCAGCGGCGTCACGCAGACCGGGCAGCCCGGGCCGTGGATCAACTCGACCTCGGGCGGCAGTAGTTGGTCGATGCCGTGCCGGATGATGGTGTGGGTCTGGCCGCCGCAGACCTCCATCAGGGCCCAGGGCCGGGTCACCGTCGCACGGATCTCGTCGAGCAGCCGCCGGGCCAGCTCAGGGTCCTGGAACTCGTCGATGTACTTCACCGCGTCACCTCTCCGGCGAGGCCGTCCTGCGCCGGCCGCTCGTCGCCCGTCGCTTCGGCGGCCTCCCACGGGTCGCCGAACTCCTCCTGGAGCATGCCGAGGGTCTCGAACAGCTCCAGCGTCTTCCTGGCCGACTCCTCGTCCAGTCGCTGCAGGGCGAAACCGACATGGACGATGGCGTACTCACCGGGCTTCAGGTCCGGCAGGTACTCCAGGCACACCTCCTTGACCACGCCGCCGAAGTCGACCGTGGCCATCCGGGTGCCGTCCCGGTCCTCGACGTCCAGCACTTTTCCGGGTACCGCCAGGCACATGGGTGTCTCCTCACTGTCGCTCTCGTCGTGGCGTGCCGGGGGCCGACCCGTCCGTGACCCGGGCGGCGACGACGAGCTGGCCGAGGGCCAGACCGCCGTCGTTCGGCGGGATCCGGCGGTGGCGCAGCACGGTGAAGCCGTCCTCCCGCAGTCCTTCGGCGCAGGCCGAGGAGAGCACCGTGTTGGCGAACACTCCCCCGGTCAGCGCGACGGTCTCCAGGCCGGTCTCGCCGCGGGCGGCGGCGCAGACCGTACGCACCAGACGCGCCACGGCACGGTGGAACCGCGCCGCGACGACGGCCGCGGGAGTCCCGTCGAGCACGTCGGCGGCCACCGCCGCCAGCAGGGGTGCGGGATCGGCGGTGAGCGGGGTACCGGCCCGCGGCGCGCCGAGCCGGAACGCGTAGCGCGGGTCCTCCGTCACGCCGGGCGCGCCCAGGGCCGCGGCCTCCAGCTCGATCGCGGCCTGCGCCTCGTATCCCGCGTGGTGGCAGATCCCCGCGAGGGAGGAGACGGCATCGAAGAGGCGCCCCATGCTGGACGTGGGCACGCAGTTCAGCTCGCGCGCCAACTGCCGTTCCAGTACGGCACGTTCCCCGGGATCACAGGCCCGCGTGCAGGGCAGTGCGGGGTCGGCGGCGATGCCCGCGGCCCACAGGTGGGCCAGTGCCATGCGGTAGGGCCGTCGTACGGCCGCGTCACCGCCCGGCAGGGGTACGTAGGCCAGGTGCGCAAACCGTCGGAACCCGGCGTAGTCCGCGAGAAGGAACTCACCGCCCCACACGGCGCCGTCGAGTCCGTAGCCGGTGCCGTCGAAGGCCACGCCGATCACGGGACGTGTGCCGTCGAGGCCGTTCTCGGCCATCGCCGCCGCGACGTGCGCGTGGTGGTGCTGTACGGGGACGACCGGCCGCCCCGCGGCATGTTCCCGGGCCCAGCGGGTGGACCGGTAGGCGGGGTGGCGGTCCGCGGCGAGCAGACCGGGCCGTACGCCCGTGACGGACTCCAGCTGCCGCTCGGCGGAGGCGAGGGCGAGCTGGGTGGCGAGGTCGTCCATGTCGCCGATGTGGGCGGAGAGCCATGCCTGATGTCCGTCGCCGAGGCAGAAGGTGTTCTTGAGGTCTCCACCGACGGCGAGGGAGGGGGCGACCTCGACGGGAAGCGCGACCGGCAGCGGCGCATAGCCCCGGGAGCGGCGCAGCGTCAGCTGCTCGCCGTCGCAGACGCGGACGACGGAGTCGTCGCAGGGGACATGGATGGGTCGGTCGTGCAGCAGCCAGGCGTCCGCCAGACCGGCGAGCCTGGTCAGTGCCTCCGCGTCGTCCGTGACGATGGGTTCGCCCGCGAGGTTGCCGCTGGTCATCACCAGCAGCCGGGGCCCTTCCCGGCCCGCCGCGCCGAGGCCGAGAAGGAGATGGTGCACGGGGGTGTACGGGAGCATAAAGCCGAGGTCCGGGCTGCCGGGAGCCACCGCCCGCGCCGGGGCCGCCCCGTGGCGCGGCCGTGCGGCGTCGCGGCGGCGCAGCAGGACGACGGGCCGGACGCCGCCGGTGAGGAGTTCACGTTCGAGCGGGCCGAGGTGCGCGAGGGGCTCGATGTCGGCGAGGTCCGCGGCCATCATCGCGAACGGTTTGTCACCGCGCGCCTTGCGGCGGCGCAGTTCGGCCACCGCGTCGGGGTTCGTCGCGTCGCAGGCCAGGTGGTAGCCCCCCAGGCCCTTGACGGCGAGGATCGCGCCGGCCGCGAGCATCCGACGTGCGGCGGCGACCGGTTCGGTGCCGGAGCCGGTGCCGGAGTCGAGTTCGGGGGCCGGATCGGTGACGGAGGAGGGGGCCGGGCCGTCCGGGACGGTGACCAGCCGCAGCCGGGGGCCGCAGCGGGGACAGGCGACGGGCTGTGCGTGGAAACGCCGGTCGGCCGGGTCCGCGTACTCCCGGGCGCAGTCCGGACACATCGGAAAGCCGGCCATGGTGGTGTGGACCCGGTCGTAGGGCAGACCGGTGACGATCGTGAACCGCGGGCCGCAGTGGGTGCACGTGATGAAGGGGTGCAGATACCGCCGGTCGGCCGGGTCCGCGAGTTCCGCGAGGCAGTCGTCGCAGGTGGCGGTGTCCGGCGGGACGAGGGTGCGGACGGCGCCGCCCTGACGGGAGGGCACGATCGTGAACCCGCTGCCGCCGCTCGCGGTCACCTCGGCCGTCTCGACGGACTCCACCCGGGCCAGGGGCGGGGCGTCGGGTGCGAGGCGGGCGCAGAAGGCGGCGACGTCCGCGGGGTCTCCCTCGACCTCCGCGACGACGCCGTCCGCCGTGTTGGTGACGTGGCCGGACAGGCGCAGCCCGGTGGCGAGGGCGTAGACGAAGGGCCGGAATCCCACCCCCTGCACGACACCGCGGACGACCACACGGCTGCGCCGCGGGGCCGTGACGGGTGCGGGTCCGGGCCGCGCCGTGGTCACGCGCCGGCCTGGGCCATCACCGGGGTGTGGACGCGGTTGCCCTCGGCCGCCGCGAGGGCCCGGTCGAGCAGAGCGCCGGCGCCCCTGCCGTCACGTACCGAACTGAGGACGACCTCGACACCGGGGTTGACCTGCTGCACGTTGGCGCGGAAGGCCGCCTCGTCGAACTCCGCCGCCTCGGCCATGTCGGTCTTGGTGACGATCACCAGCTGGGCGAGGCCGAACGCGGTCGGGTACTTGAGCGGCTTGTCCTCCCCCTCGGTCACCGAGGCGAGCACGACACGGAGGGACTCGCCCAGGTCGTAGCCGGCGGGGCAGACGAGGTTGCCGACGTTCTCGACGAAGAGCAGCCGGGTGGACTCGGGCAGCCAGTCGTGCAGGTGCCGGGCGACCATGTCGGCCTCCAGATGGCACAGGCCGTCGGTGAGCACCTGCTTCACGGGGACGCCCGCGCGGGCCAGGCGGCGGGCGTCGTTCTCGGTGGCCAGATCGGCGGTGAGCGCGGCGACGCTGACGTCCCGTTCGCCGGCGAGGCGCAGTTCGCGCTCCAGCAGGGCGGTCTTCCCGCTTCCGGGGCTGGAGAGCAGGTTGACCACGGTGGTGCCGCGGGCGGTCAGTTCGGTGCGCAGGATCTGTGCCGCGGCCTCGTTCTTGGCGAGGACGGCACGCTGGAGATCGACTGCTCGGCACATGCTCAGCTCTCCTCGGTGATCGGTTGGCGTTGTCGTTCGCTCGCCGCTTCGGGGTCGGCCCAGCGGACCTCACGGATCTGGAGTTCGCGGCCGGAGACGAGTTCGTCGGCCGCGGCGCCGCAGCCGGGGCAGAGCAGCCGCGGCGGCATGCCGACCGCCCAGACCTCGGCGCACGGTGCGCAGCGCGCGGTGCCCGGGACGGTACGGGTGATCAGCTCGGCGCCCTCGACGACGGTTCCGGCGCAGGCGAGTTCGAAGCAGAAGGCGAGAGCGTCGGCGACGACGCCGGCGAGCTCGCCCACGTCCAGCTCGATGCTGCTGACGCCGACGGCCCCGCGGGACTCCGCCGCGGCCTCGACCTGGTCGACGACGGCGACCGCGAGGGACATCTCGTGCATCGGTCTCCGTCCTGGGGCGCGGGGGTGGGTCTCGGGCGCCATTAGAGGACGGGCGGCGGCGGGGCTCCGACCGGCGCGCCGGGATCACCGGGCGGTGTCGTCCGTTCGGTGCAGTCGCCGCCGGGCCGGGCGGGGGTACGTCACGGCCCGGAGCGTGGCGCGCCCCGGGCCTGGCCGGGGTACGTCACGGCCCGGAGCGTGTCGCCGAGCGTCACGCCCCGGGCCGCGTCACCGAGGCGCGTTCACATCCTGCTGATGCGCAGATAGCGCCGGAGGTCGGGGAGGACCCCCACGACGAGGGCCACGACGGCCAGGGCGGCGGTGGCGGCGGCTGCGGCGCCGAAGACGTTCCTGTGCATGGTGCTCTCCGTTTCGGTCTTCATACGACGGCTTCCTGGCGGACCAGTTCGGTCACCATGCGCACCGCCTCGGGCACGGCGGCGGCGACCTGCGGGCTGAGCCCGATGCCCTCGTCGAGGCATGCCGGTTCGCAGCCGACGACGAGGATGCGCCGTGGGGGTGCGGCCCCGGTTCCCGCGCACAGCGTGTCGAGCAGGGCGAGGACGGCGTCGGGCGTCATCCGGTGGCCGTCGAGCGGCGCGGGCTCCGTGCCGGAGGTCCGCTCTTCGGCCTTCGAGGCGTCGATCAGGTAGAGCGTCCCCGGTTCGCCGCCCCGGGCGGTGACGTCGACGAGGACGAGGGTGTCCCAGCCGTCGAGGAGCTCGTAGGCGAGGTGGACGCCGCGGACTCCGACGTCGGCCAGCTCGACGGAGGAGGGGAGTTCCTCCCGGGTGAGCCGACGCAGGGTCTCCACACCGAAGCCGTCGTCGCCGAGGAAGATGTTGCCCACCCCGGCCACGAGGGTGCGGCCGGTGCCGGGCGCCGGGGCGTCGGGCGCGGGGCCGTTCACAGATCCTCCAGGGCTTCGACCTCGTCGGGCTGGAAGTAGAGGAACCGGCCCTGTTCGCGGCGGATGTCGGCGCCCGGGTCGTCCTCCACGGTCACCGCGATGTGCACCCCGCCGTCGACGTCGTGCAGGACCGCCTCGACCAGGGCGCTGCGCCCGTCGAGGAACAGGTCCTGGGCGTCCGTGCGGCGCAGCCGTGGGCGCAGGACGACCCTGTTGCCCGCGCGGACCGCGCGTCCGTCGACGAGGACGTGGTCGCTGCCCGGATCGACGCCGGTGTCGCCGCCCGGGTCCCACCAGGGGGTCTCCGGTTCGAGGATGCTGCCGGCCGGCTTCTTCGGCCCGGTGACGCTCTGGAGGCTGCGTACCGCTCCGTGCAGACGCTCGAGGACCTCGGGCGGCATGGTGTCCGCCAGCTCGATCACCGCCGCCGCACGGGCGTCGGTCCCTCTGGCCTCGCGCTTCTCCTCGTCGGTGAGGGCCGCGGTGCGCAGGGCGAGGATCTCGTCGATCTCGGTCGCGTCGTAGAGGGCTCCGGGGCTCTCGGGCGCGATGGCCGGATGGTCCTCCAGGATGATCGGCGAGGAGAGCACCAGGTCGTCGCGTCCGGGTTCGCCGGCCAGGACGGGCCAGGTGTGCAGGTTGCGGCAGGCGGCGACGGCGCCCTTGGCCCATTCCGGCGGGTCGGTCATGGACAGGAAGGAACCGCCGTCGAGGCGGAGCAGCGTGTGCGTGGCGACGAGGGAGTGCGGCAGCGCCGCGTGACGGTCGGTGTCCCGCTCGGCGGTCCAGGCGCTGGTGTTCTCCACCGTGACCGTGAGGCGCTCGACGCGGTACGGGCCGTCGAGTTCGGCCGCCGAGATCCGCAGCGTGCCGCTGGTCTCCTCGCGCCGGCGCACCAGCCGGCCGAGGACGCGTCCGTCGGCGTCCTTGACCTCCTCCACCTCCTCGGCGGCGGGGCGGGTGAAGGGCAGGGCGGTGCCGTCGCCCCGCAGTTCGGCGACGGGGACGACGAGGGTGACCCGCTCCTCGACGCCCTCGTCCCAGGCCACCAGGACCCGGTCGGCCAGGCGGAGTTCGCCGGTCGGCGCGAAGGTCCCGTCCTCGCGGAGTTCCTCGACGGTACGCCGCTGGGCGCGCAGGAAGCGGACCTCCACGGCGAGTTCGGCGCCGGTCCTCGGCTCCATCAGGCACTCGGTGTGCTGGAAGTCGTGCTCCTCGGCGGCGGCGCTCCAGGACGGCGGCGCCAGGACCCCGAACTGCCAGCGGAGCCGGTTCTTCGCGGCGGACGCGCGGTACGGGTAGAGGACGTACCCCTCGAAGAGGACGGCGTCGGCGACGTGCCGGGCGACGGCGAACCGCGCCTCGGTGCCGGGTGTGAACGCGGCGGTGGTCATCGTGTCCTCTCCCCCGCCGCTTCGAGCAGGGACTCGACGGTGGCCTGCCAGGACGGGAGGGCCCGGCGCGAGCGGTAGGCGAGCAGGGCGTCCATCGCGTCGCCCGGGAGCCGGATCCATCCGCAGCCGGGGAAGTGCTGGTCGATCATCTCCCGCCAGACCTTCACGGGCATCCGGTGGACGACCTCTTTGTCCCAGGGAACGGGCTCGACGTGGAAGCCGCCGGCGCCGGTGAACGCGGTGCCGGAGAAGAGCAGGAGCAGCGGGACGTCGCCGTCGGAGAGCGCCCGGAAGTAGCGGGACGCGGCGATGTCGGTGTCGTAGGTGCACGGCACGACGAGGTCGGTCTCGATCTCGCCGGTGAAGCCGGGCACCATGACGGAGGCCTGGGCGAACTGGACCGGGTTGAGGCTGCTGCCCCACCGGGAGCGTTCGCCGAAGAGGTCGCCCAGGGCGGCGGCTTCGTGGTCGTCGTAGCCGCGCCGGGCTGGTTCGATACGGATCTGGCAGCGCAGCGCCATGGCGTGGACCCGGGTGCCGCCGGTGGCGGTGATCCGCAGCCGGAACACGAGCGTGGGACCGGCAGCGTAGGCGTCGGCGCGGACGTCGGTGCAGCTGAAGGAGAACTCGGTCACGGCCGGCTCCCCTGCGGCTCGCGGGCCAGGTCGCGTACATGGCTGAAGAGGGCGTCGAGGTCGGCCCGCGCCTCGGCGCCGCCGTCGAAGCCCTGCCAGAGCAGTCGCATGCGGCCCACCAGTTCGTAACAGAGGTCGATCGGCACGAGGAAGCACTCGGTGCGGCCCTCGTGGCGGCGCAGCAGCAGGGCTTCCACGTCGGGATCGAGGTGGGCGGCGAGCACCGTGGCGTCGAGGACGGACTGCCAGGCCTCGTCCTCCAGTTCGCTCTCGGTGGCACCGGCGGGGCTCGGGTAGAGCGCCACCGGCCGGTCGAGGGCGGAGTTGCGGAAGAAGAACGCGACCGAGACCGGGATCCTCAGCGACTCCCACGCCCGGTCGTCGATCCGGTGGCCCGGGTCGCTCAGGTAGCGGCCGGGGACCGCGCGGAAGCGGCCCGGGGAGGCGGCGGAGCGGTCCATGAGCTGCGCGCACGGGCCGCAGGCGCAGACCAGGGCCCGCTTGTCCGTGTCGACGAGATGCGGGTGACGCTCCTCGGCCGCCAGCGGGGCGCCGCACAGTTCGCACCGTTCCTCGCGGGGCGGACGGGGCGTGGTGAACCGGCGCAGGCCCGTGGGCCGCTGGGGCCGCACGGCGCCCTTCGGCGGCCCGTTCACAAGGCGGCCGACGAACGGCCGTCCGCGCCCGCGAGCGACGGACGGGTACTGATCTGGAGCAGCGCCGGCTCTCGCGCGGCGCCGGTCTCCAGCTCCACGCCGGTGACCTCGGGCGCGTAGCACGCGAGGGCGTCCACGGCCGCCTGCCGGACGGATTCCTGGGTGCCGCCGCAGCCGCAGCCGGACGAGCCGGTGACCCGCAGGCGCAGCACGCCCGTCTCCGTGTCGAATCCGGCGTTCTCCACGGGCTGCGACAGGGCCGCCAGGGCGCGGTCGATACGGGTCGGCACGTCCTCGGGGTGCAGTCCGTGCAGGTTCAGCAGGCTCGCGACGAGTTCGTCCGCGAGCAGCGGGCCGAGCGGGTCGGCGGGCGGACGGGCGGCGGGGCGCCCGAGGAGGTCGACGACGCGGGCGATGCCGCTGCCGTAGAACTCCATGAGGACCCTTACGACCTCCTCCGCCGCCGCGCAGGCCTCGGCGTCGCCGTTCTCCGCCAGCCGGTCCAGGACCTCCTCGACCCGCCGGCCCGCCTCTTCGGCGGTGGTCGCGCTCATCCGGCCAGACCGCTCAGACCGGTGGGCACGTGCATCTGCTTCACGGTCCTGCCGTTGCCCGTGTACATGTGGACACCGCATGGCAGGCAGGGGTCGAAGCTGCGCACGGCGCGCATGATGTCGATGCCCTTGAAGTTCTCGGGGGTGTTCTCCTCGAAGATCGGGGTGTTCTGCACGGCGTCCTCGTACGGGCCCGGGGTCCCGAACGTGTCGCGCGTGGAGGCGTTCCACGGCGTCGGCGGATAGGGGTGGTAGTTGGCGATCTTGCCGTCCCTGATCACCATGTGGTGCGAGAGGACGCCCCGGACGGCCTCGGTGAAACCGACACCGATGGACTCGTCCGGCACCTCGAACTTCTCCCACGTCTGCGTGCGTCCGGCGCGGACCTCCTCCAGGCCCTTCTCCGCGCAGTGCAGCGCGACGGCGGCCGCGTACGCCTGGAAGTAGGTCCGGGCGCGGTTGCGCTCCAGGGCGTTGCTCCACTGCGGGATCTTCCACTCGAAGGTGGTCTCCGGCTTGGTCATCGTGCGGGGCAGGTTGATGACGACGCTGTGCCCGGTGGCCTTCACGTAGCCGATGTCGACGAGGCCGGAGAGCGCGGTGGACCACAGGCGCGCGATGGGGCCGCCGCCGGTGTCCAGGGCCAGGTGGTCCTTGCCGTCGAACCACCGCGGGGACATGACCCAGCTGTACTTGTCGTCGAAGTTCCGCTTCTGCGGGGCCGGGATGGTGTGCTGGTTCCACGGGTGTCGCGGGTCGACCGGGTTGCCCAGCGGGTCGTGGGTGACGAACTGTTCCTGCCCCTGCCAGTCCTCGTAGTACGAGCTGCCGAGCAGGATGCGGATGCCGAGGTTGATCTCGGTGAGGTCGTTGGTCACCAGTTTGCCGTCGACGACGACACCGGGGGTGACGAACATCCGCCGGCCCCAGTCGGTCATGTTGGCGTAGGTGAAGTCGCAGTACTCGGGGTCGTTGAGCGCGCCCCAGCAGCCGAGGAGCACGCGGCGGCGGCCGACCTCCTCGTAGCCGGGCAGCGCCTCGTAGAAGAAGTCGAAGAGGTCGTCGTGGAGCGGGACGACACGCTTCATGAACTCCACGTAGCGCATGAGGCGGCTCATGTAGTCGGTGAACAGCTGCACCGACGCGATCGTGCCGACACCGCCGGGGTAGAGCGTGGAGGGGTGGACGTGGCGCCCCTCCATCAGACAGAACATCTCCCGGGTGTAGCGGCTGACCTGGAGCGCCTCGCGGTAGAACTCGCCCTCGAGCGGGTTGAGGGAGCGCATGATGTCGGCGATCGTGCGGTAGCCGTGCTCGGCGGCGTGCGGTGCCTCGGTGCGCTCGGCGAGTTCCAGGACCCCGGGGTTGGTCTCGCGGACCATCTTCTCGCAGTAGTCGACCCCGACCAGGTTCTCCTGGAAGATGTTGTGGTCGAACATGTACTCCGCGGACTCGCCGAGGTTGATGATCCACTCGCCGAGGTGCGGGGGCTTCACTCCGTACGCCATGTTCTGCGCGTACACGGAGCAGGTGGCGTGGTTGTCGCCGCAGATGCCGCAGATGCGGCTGGTGATGAAGTGCGCGTCGCGGGGGTCCTTGCCCCGCATGAAGACGCTGTAGCCGCGGAAGACGGAGGACGTGCTGTAGCACTCCGCGACGCGCTTCTGCTTGAAATCGATCTTGGTGTGGATGCCGAGGCTGCCCACGATCCGGGTGATCGGATCCCAGGCCATCTCCACCAGTCCGGAGCCGTCACCCGTCGTCTTCGTCCGAGGTGCCATGGTCTTTGCGGTGCCCTTCGTCAGCTCTTCGACTTCTCGAACAGTGGGATGGATGGGGGGTCTTGCGGGGGCCGGCGCGGTGACGTCACGGTCACCAGGGCGGCCGGTAGCCGGTGGTGATGCGCTCACCGGTGTGCCGCCACTTCGGCTCCTTGTCCACGGTCTTGGCCGTGATCGTCCGCAGGCGGCGGATGACGGAGCCGTACACGCCGCTGGCGGTGCTGGAGACCTTGCCGCCGGGAGGTTCGTCCATGAACGGCATGAACTTGTCCGGGAATCCGGGCATCGTGCACGCGATGCAGATGCCGCCGACGTTCGGACAGCCGCCGATGCCGTTCATCCAGCCGCGCTTGGGGACGTTGCACTTGACGACCGGCCCCCAGCAGCCCAGCTTGACCAGGCACTTGGGCGAGTCGTACGTCGAGGCGAACTGGCCCTGCTCGTAGTAGCCGGCCCGGTCGCAGCCCTCGTGGACGGTCGCCCCGAACAGCCAGGTCGGACGGAGCTTGTCGTCCAGCGGGATCATCGGAGCGGAGCCGGCCGCCTGGTAGAGCAGGTAGGTCAGCGTCTCCGCGAAGTTGTCCGGCTGGATGGGGCAGCCGGGCACGCACACGATGGGGATGCCGGCATGGGACTTCCAGTCCCAGCCCAGGTAGTCCGGGAGCCCCATCGCGCCGGTCGGGTTCCCCGCCATGGCGTGGATGCCGCCGTACGTCGCGCAGGTGCCGATCGCGACCACCGCGAGCGCCTTGGGAGCCAGCCGGTCGATCCACTCGCTCGTGGTGATGGGCTGACCGGTCTCCGGGTTGTCGCCGAAGCCGCACCAGTAGCCCTCCTGCTTGATCGCCTCGTTCGGGATCGATCCCTCGACGACCAGCACGAACGGGTCGATCTCGCCCCGTTCTCCCTTGAAGAACCACTCGATGAACGTGTCGGCGCCGCCCACCGGGCCGCACTCGAAGTCGATCAGTGGCCAGTGGACCGCGATCCTGGGCAGCCCGGGGAGCCCTGCGAGGGCGATCTCCTCGATGCTGGGCTGCATGGCGGCGGTCAGGGCCACCGAGTCGCCGTCACAGCTCAGACCCGCGTTGATCCAGAGAATGTGGATCGGCTTCTCTTCGCTGCCGGGTGCGGCACCCTGGTCCTCGACCGGGGCCGGTGTTACTGCGCTCATGAGTCGCCTCCTGAGGAGGGATGGGGCAAAGGCCTCATTTCGGGCCTAGGTCTTGCTTAACAGTCGGCCGATACGGCCGCTCCCGCACCTGGGCCGTCCGGGGAGGGCCCGCTCGGGGCCTCTTTCCGGACGAAGGCACGGCGCAGCGCGTGGTAGCTCGCGGTGGGATCGTCGAAGATCCGCCGCATCCGGGAGAGCTCCTGCTCGCGGTGGGCCGCAAGGGGAGCGACGGACTCCCGCCGCTCGTGCTCCGCCTTCTTCGCCGCGATCCGCGACTGGACGCCCTCACGGGATGCCAGGTGGAGGGCCAACCGGGTGATCTCGGCGGCAAACTCCCCGGGTCCGCAGTCGACGACCCGGTCGACCAGACCCATGTCGAGCGAGGCGGCGGCGGACACCGGCCGGGCCTCTTCGGTGAGCCGCGCGGCCAGGGCCGCGCCCACCTTCCCGGGCAGGGTGCGGGTCCAGTACTCCGATCCGTACAGGCCCATGCGCCGGTAGTGCGGATTGAGCACCGAACCCGAGCGGCACCAGACCTCGTCGGCGGCGAGGGCGAGCATCACCCCGCCGGCGGCGGCGTTGCCGCCGATCGCGCTGACGACGAGCCGGTCGGTCGTGGTGAGGACCGCCTCGACCAGGTCGTTCATGGCGTTGATGTTGGCCCAGGACTCGGCGGCCGGGTCGGCGGCGGCCTCGATGACGTTGAGATGGATCCCGTTGGAGAAGAAGTCGCGCTGTCCGCCGAGCACGAGCACGGAGGTGGGGCGCGTCAGGGCGCTCTGGTAGGCGTCCAGCAGGCGGCGGCACTGGTCGGTGCTCATCGCCCCGCCGGGAAACGCGAAGGACAGGACGCCGACCGGCCCCTGCTCGCGATACCGGATGTCGGACCAGGTCCGCGGGCTTGGTACGGGCTGCTCGGGCTCTGCGTGCCGTACGAACTGTGCGTGGTGACCGGGCTCGACAGGCGCCGGTAGTTCGGGGAGTTCCGGCAACCGGCCCGCGAGGGCCAGGGTGGCGGGGAGTTTGCAGGCACGCGGCCTGCCGGGGCCGGTGCGGGCGCGGAGCTCGGGGATCCACACCGCGCCGTCCACCGTGGCGCGGCAGACGGCGCCCGCCCGGGTGGCCAGCAGTTCACCGGGCCGGCCGCGCAGACCGTCCTCCGCGTGACCGCCGTGCAGGAACCACTCGGCGCCGAGCAGCCGGTCCCGTACACCGGGCTGCGAGTCGGCGGCCCTCAGGACCCGCAGAACGGTCTCGGTGGTGTCCTCACCCCACGAGATCCGGCGCTCCTCCTGGCGGAGGGCGGGACGGGCGCGGATCTCGCCGCTCTGCGGACACGGTGTCGCGCCTGCGGCGACCCGCTCGACGGCGAGGAGCACAGCCGCCACGGCGGCGTCGGACAGCTCGTTGCGGTACAGATCGCTCTTGCCGACCGCCGGGACGCGGAAGGAGGCGGACGCCCAGACGTCGCCCGCGTCCATCTCCTCGTCGGCCTGGAGGACGGTGACACCCCACTCGTCGACCCCTTCGTGGAGCGCGTGGTCCAGCGAGGACGGACCCCGGTCGCCCACGGGACCCGGGTGCACGATGAGGCAGCGGTGCGCCGTCCACACGTCCCGGGGCACGACGGCCTTCAGCATGGGGGCGACGACCAGGTCGGGCGCGTGGCGCGCCACGGCCTCGCGCACGGCCGGTCCGTCGGGGGTGACCTCCACGGGAACGGTGTGGCCACGGTCGCGCAGCTCGACCAGAACGCGCTGGGTGAGGCTGTTGAAGCTGCTGGCGACGAGCAGGATGCGCATGGCGGCCCTTCCGGGTTGCTGCGGACGGTGCGGCCCTGGGAACCGCGGTCCACCGACCGCCTGCGATCATCGGGCACCGCGGGCCGGGGAGGAGGGCGACGGAGCCCGCACCTCACCCGTTCGAAGGCGTGCGTCCGACCGATTGGCGGGCGGATCGCGGCGCGCGGGGCCTGGGACAGACGCGGGGGCCGAGCGCCTGGGGGTGGTGTGGGCGAGCGGGTGCGCGGAACGGATGGGGGTAGGCGCACAGGTCCAGAACCGTTCAGGGAGGCGCCATGAAAGCCGTCACGTGGCAGGGCCGCCGCGACGTGCGGGTGGAGACCGTTCCCGACCCGCAGATCGTCCGGCCCACCGATGCCGTGATCGAAGTGACCACGACCGGGCTGTGCGGGTCCGACCTGCACCTGTACGAGGTGCTGGGGCCGTTCCTCGACCCCGGGGACGTCCTGGGGCACGAGCCCATGGGGGTGGTCGCCGAGACCGGGCCCGAGGTGAAGACGCTGAAGACGGGCGACAGGGTCGTCGTGCCGTTCAACGTGTCATGCGGGACCTGCTTCATGTGCCGGCAGGGCCTGCACTCCCAGTGCGAGACCACCCAGGTCCGTGAGCACGGCACCGGCGCGAGTCTGTTCGGCTACACCAAGCTCTACGGGCAGGTCCCCGGCGGACAGGCCCAGTACCTCCGGGTGCCGTTCGCCGACACGCTGCCCATCCCCGTCCCGGAAGGGCCGCCGGACGACAGGTTCGTCTATCTGTCGGACGTCCTGCCCACGGCCTGGCAGGCCGTCGCCTACGCCGATGTTCCGCCCGGCGGGAGCGTCGCCGTCCTCGGCCTGGGGCCCATCGGCGACATGTGCACCCGTATCGCCGCCCACCGGGGCGCCGGCACGGTCATCGGCGTCGACCTGGTCCCCGAGCGCCTCGCCCGGGCGGCCGCGCACGGGGTGGAGGTCTTCGACGTGCTCCAGTACGGCGATGCGCTCGCCGACGCCGTGCGGGACGCGACCGGGGGCCGGGGACCGGATGCCGTGATCGACGCGGTCGGCATGGAGGCCCACGGCGGTGCGGCGGTCAAGGCCGTCCAGACCGCGACCGGGATCCTCCCGAACCCCCTGGCCGCGGCGCTGATGAAGAAGGCCGGCGTCGACCGGCTGGGGGCGCTGCACCTGGCCATCGACATCGTCCGGCGCGGCGGCACGATCTCCATCTCCGGCGTGTACGGCGGAGCGGCGGACCCCCTGCCGCTGCTGACCATGTTCGACAAGCAGATCCAGCTCCGCATGGGACAGGCCAACGTACGGCGCTGGGTCGACGACCTCATGCCGCTCCTCACCGACGGTGACCCCCTGGGCGTGGAGGGGTTCGCCACCCACCACCTTCCCCTCGACAGGGCCCCGGAGGCGTACGCGTCCTTCCAGAAGAAGGAGGACAGCATGGTCAAGGTCCTCTTCCGACCCTGACGGCGACGGCGGGATACTGGATCTGTGCTCTGGCCACCGCCGCGTGCCGGCAAGTTGCGGGAGCGAGCCGGTGAGTCGCTGCTGTACCGGGTCGCGGGCCCCGAGGCGCACCAGAAGCGTGCCCGGATCCACGGGACGCCCGGTCCGCGCTGGTTCGGCCCCGACCGTCCGGTGCGGCTCGTCCACGCGGACGCGTCGATGTACGTCGGTGGCCTCGCCGCCCTGCTGCTCCAGTCGCTGCACCCGCTGGCCATGGCGGCGGTCGCGGCGCACTCCGGATTCCAGGGGGACCCCTGGGGCCGGCTTCAGCGGACCAGCACGTTCCTGGCCGTCACCACGTTCGGTACGGCTGAGGACGCGGGGCGGGCGGTGGCCCGGGTGAGGGGGGTGCACGCGCGGATCCACGGCAGGACGCGGGCCGGGGAGCCGTACCGCGCCTCGGATCCGCATCTGCTGACGTGGGTGCACATCGCCGAGACGGAGTGCTTCCTGAAGGCCTACCAACGGTACGGGCGGCGCCCGCTGGACCCGGCCGGAGAGGACGGGTACGTGGCCGACATGGCCCAGGTCGCCCGGTACCTGGGCGCCGAGAGCCCGCCCGAGACCCACGCCGAGCTCAGGGCCCGGCTCGCCGGGTACCGCCCGGAGTTGCGCGCCACCCGGGAGTCCCGCGAGGCGGCGCGATACCTGATCTCCCACCCGCCACTGCCGGCCCCGGCCCGGCTTCCGTACGTGTTCCTGGCAGCGGCGGCGGTCGAGCTGCTGCCCCCCTGGGCGAGAGCGGCGCTGGACCCGCCCCGCACCACCCGGCTCATGCTCCCGCTGGCCCGCCCGGGAGGCCGCGCGATCACCGCCGCCGTCCGCTGGGCGACGTCCTCCCTCCCACCACCCCAGCCGGCCCGCCGGGAGGAGAGGTAGCGGCGCGTGTGTGAGGCCCCCGGTCTCAGGGCGCGCTGCCCGGTCGTCGTCGCTTCAGCTCCGGGGACTGTCCGTGTGGGCGTCGCTGACGCGTTCGCGTCACGCAGCGCCCGGTGCGCCGGCGTCGCGGGAGGGGGCAGGGGCGGCCGGCTCGACGCGCACGGACAGCCGGTCGGCGACCGTAGTGAGGGCCGTGCCGAGTGGGAGCGCGATCCGCGTGACGGCCAACCTGTCGCCGCGGGTCGGGTCCCGGTTGACGATCAGGACGGGGGTGCCCTCCTGGGCAGCCTGGCGGACGAACCGGAGTCCGGACATCACGGTCAACGAGGAGCCGAGGACGAGCATCGAAGCGGCCCCCCGGACGAGCGAGCGGCAGTGCTCGACCCGCTGCGGCGGAACGGCCTCGCCGAAGAACACCACGTCCGGCTTGAGAACGCCGCCGCAGACCGTGCACGGCAGGACGCGGAAGTCGCCGACCTGGTGATCGGTGAGGTCGGCGTCACCGTCCGGGTTGATGCCGGCCGCCACGGGCGCGAAGCCGGGGTTGGCCTCCTCCAGCCGCCGCGCGAGTTCGCGCCGCGCGCTGAAGGTGCCGCAGGACAGGCAGACCACCCGGTCGAGGCTCCCGTGCAGCTCCACCACACCCTCGCTGCCCGCGGCCTGGTGCAGACCGTCGACGTTCTGTGTGATCACGCCCGAGAGCAGCCCCCGCCGCGCGAACGCGGCCACCGCCCGGTGCCCCGCGTTCGGCCCGGCGCGGCCGAAGGTGCGCCAGCCGAGGTGGCTGCGTGCCCAGTACCGCCGTCGCGCCTGCGCGCTGCCGGTGAAGTCCTGGTACGTCATCGGAGTGTGCCGGCTGAGGCTGCCGCCCTCGCCGCGGTAGTCCGGGATGCCCGACTCCGTGGAGAGGCCCGCGCCGCTCAGCACCAGAACGCCACCGGCGGCCAGCGCGGCGGCGACCGGCCCCAGTTCCGTCGTGGCCGGGGGCAGGTCCTCCGCGGGGTGCCAGCTCAGAGTCGGGCGCATGCGCATGCCGCCAGGGTACGGAAGACGTGTGCCCTCGGGCGCGCCGATCCGTCGCGAGGATCCGGGCGCCGGGCGCCGCTCACCCCCGCCGGCGCCACGGCAGGCGGGGGCCGTGCCCGAGGAGGTGAGAGACGGCCAGGACCCCGGCGACCCACACGGCCACCCCGGCCGTGGACAAGGCGTCCAGGCCGCCGACACTGCCCGCCACCAGCAGCGCGAGCGCGCAGAACAGGACGACGGCGACGAAGACCGCCGCCGCGGGCGAGGGAGCGGTACGCCGCTCGGGCGGGCGCCGGGACGCGTCGGTGGCGCTCCTCAGGCCTGCTGCCAGCTGGTCCCAGGCCGCTGTCTCCCGAGCCGTGAGCTCTCCCTGTGCCATGACCCACCCCCACGGTGCGTGAAGCGGACGGACGTGCCCGGCGCCCGAGTACCCCCGCCCGCCTCCCCTATGCACGGCGGCGTCGGCCTGCCTCCGCCGCTCCTCAGGCAATGCCGAGTCAGCCGTGCTGAGTCAGCCGTGGTGAGTCAGGCCGTGCTGAGTCAGGCCGTGCTGAGTGCCGTGACGATCGCCTTCGAGAAGGCGGGCAGATCACCCGGATTCCGGGAGGTGATCAACGGAAAGCCACCCGAGGTGTCGACCACGACCTCCCGGTCCACCCAGCTGCCGCCCGCGTTCTCCAGGTCCGGCCGCAGGGACGGGTACGAGGTCAGTTCGCGCTCGCCCGCCAGGCCGGCGTCGACCAGCAGCCAGGGGCCGTGGCAGATCGCGGCCACCGGCTTCCCGGACGTGGCGAACGCCGACACGAGCCGCCGGGCACTGTCGTCCGTACGCAGGGTGTCGGCGTTCAGCGTGCCGCCCGGCACGACCACGGCGTCGAAACCCGCCTCGTCGGAGTCGGCGATGAGCTGGTCGGGCGTGACCTTTTCGCCGGGGTCCTTGTCGGACACCAGCGTCTGCACGGGCTCGCTCTGCTGCGCGGCCACGACCACTCGGGCCCCGGCGTCCCGCAGAGCCGCCACCGGCTTCTGCAGTTCGTCCTGCTCCGTGCCGTAGTTCGTCGTGAGGACGAGAACGTTCTTGCCGTCGAGGGACACGATCGCTCCTTTTCTGTCTGTGGAACCTGTCTGTAGAACGAGTGACAGAGATGCGCCTCACCTGGTCCGCCGCCACCCAAACCAGAGGAAGGTGGGCGATTCCTGCTCAACCGGATAAATCGCCCGGAAGCCCAGCCGTCGACGGCATGGACGGTGCCGGTCAGCGGCCCACGACACGACGTACGTTCTCGACACGGCCGCAGTCCGACGCGAGCAGCCTCTCCCGCTCCTTCCGGAAGGCCGCACCCAGCTCGGCCCTGCGTTCGTCCGGCACGTTCTCCCGCGCGCCGTTGAGAATCGTCCGCTCCTCCTCGTCGACATGGTGGGACACCGCCTCGACCAGGTCCTCGAGCCGCTCGTCCCACTCCTCGGAGCCGACGTCCTCGACCTCGAGCAGCGCGAGCAGGGCCTTGTTCCCCTCGTCGTGCTCCTCGCTCCCGTGCTCGACCTCGTCGTCGTCGATGTCGCGGAAACGCTTCAGAGCCGGGTAGACCTCGGCCTCCTCCGCCTCGCCGTGCGCGATGAGCAGCGCCGAGAACTCCTTCAGTGCCGTGCTCCGGTCTGCCTCGACGCTGCGCATCCGCCGGAAGAGGTCCTCCATGGCGCGGTGGTCGTCGAGGATGACCCCGACGACATCCCGGTCCTGCTTGGTCTGCGGCATGGCGCCCGCCTTCCCTTAGGAGATTCCGTCATGGGGCGGTTGCTCCGGATGACCGCACCGGAAACCCGGCCCCGCCCGGCCTCCCTGATGTCCGAATTGCGGAGCGCGGGCAGAATGGAGGCGAGCGTCCGGCGCCGCCGGCGAGCAAGGCGCTCACCCTTCCGTCGTGCCCGGAAAGGGGGCCTGGTGTCCTCACCTCGACCGGGGGGCCGATCGCGGGACGAGCAGGATCCCGGGCCGGTCTGGTCGGAACCCGGGACGCTGCTGGAACACGTGGCCGTTGCTGTTCTCGGCATCGACGAGGAGGGCCGGATCTGCTTCTGGGGGCCCGGTGCGCAGCGGCTCTTCGGGTACGAGGCCGCGGACGTCCTGTCCCGGCCGGCCGCCGTCCTCTTTCCCGCCGCTCCGCTCGACGGGGCCGGTGCGGCGGAGCGGCTCGCGGAGCGCGGACGCACGCTGGGCTACTGGCGGGCGCGCGTGCCGACGCTGCACCAGGACGGCAGGGTCTTCGACTGCGGGTTCCGCGTCTTCCCGGTGACCGGCGGCGAGGGCCGCTCCGTCATCATGGGGCTGGCGAGCGAGAGCGAGGGGCTCGACCGGGTGAAGACCAACCTCGCCTTTCTCGACGCGCTCTTCGCGACGTGCCCGATCGGCCTCGTGATGCTCGACGAGAACCTGCGCTACGTCCACCTCAATCAAGCCCTGGCCGACATGGACGGGATCCCGATCGAGGACCACATCGGGCGGACCATGGAAGAGTTCATGATCACGCCCGACGGAGGCGCGTACCAGCGCATGCTGCGAGCCGTCGCGGACGAGGGCAGGACCGTCGTGAGCACCTTGGTCGTACTCCGTACTCCCGGCCGTCCCGACCGTGACCACGTGCGCTCCGTGAGCTTCTTCCCCCTCAGTCAGGCCGTCGGCACGCGACCGGGAGTGGGCGGCCTCCTCGTCGACGTCACCGACCGTGAGCAGGCCCTCGTGGAGGCGGCCGCCGGGCGGCAGCGACTGGCGCTCCTCGACCGGGCCGCGGCCCGTATCGGCACCACGCTGGACGTGAACGTCACCGCCCGCGAGCTGGTCGACGCGGTCGTTCCCGAGTTCTGCGACGCCTCCGTGGTGGAGGTCGTGGAGTGGATGGACGAACGCGAGGTGTTCGATCCGGAGGCAGTGCTGCTCACCCGCCGGATCGCGGCCGGCACCTGCCTGCCGCCGCCCGCCCCCGAGCTGGTCGGCGGCCTGGAGCGCGTGACCTATCCGCCCGGCTCCAGCATCCACGAGACCCTCAGAACCGGAAGGCCCGTCTGCTTCCCCGTGAACGCCGACTTCATGACCAGGACGGTCATCCACGAGTCCCGCGCCCAGCTCCTGTTCGACAGCGGTCTGACGTCCCTGCTGATCGCTCCGCTCATCGCGCGGGGCACGGTGCAGGGGATCGCCATGTTCGGCCGCTCCGGCGCCCGCCCGGTCTTCACCGAGCAGGACCTCAGCCTGGCGGGTGAGCTCGCCTCGCGCGCGGCACTGTGCCTGGACAACGCGCGGCTCTACAGCCGGGTCCAGGACATCGCGCTCACCCTCCAGCGGGAGCTGCTGCCCACCGCCCTCGCAAGCAGCCCGTCCGTGCGCGTCGCCCACCGCTACCTGCCCGGCAGCCATGTCACGGAGGTCGGCGGCGACTGGTACGACGTCATCGACCTGCCGGGCGGGCGGGTGGCCCTGGTGGTCGGCGACGTGATGGGACACGGGGTGCCCGCAGCGGCGGCGATGGGCCGTCTGCGCATCACCACCAAGGCGCTGGCCCGCCAGAACCTGGAGCCCGACAGTCTCCTCAGGGAGCTCGACGCCTGCGCCCAGGACGCCGGCATCGCGTACGCGACCTGCCTCTACATCCGCTACGACCCGACGACCGGTCTGGCCCGCATCGCGAACGCGGGTCACCTCCCGCCGCTGCGACGCCGGGCGAACGGCACGGTCGAGTCGATCGACGAGGTACTGGGGGTGCCCCTAGGCGTCGGCGACGTGCCCTTCCGTACGACCGAGATCGAGCTCCACGACGGCGACACCCTCGCGCTGTACACCGACGGCCTGGTCGAGTCTCGGGGCGTCGACATCGACGAGGGAATGGCGGCGCTCCGGTCTCAACTCGAAGGCCCGACCGGTACGTTGGAGGAGACGGCGGACGGCATCCTGGCGCGCCTGTTGCCCGGCCCGCCCACCGACGACGCCGTGATCGTCCTCGCCCGGATCAGCCGGCAGAGCCCCGAACCCGCATCGGACGGCCGGGAGTGAAGCCGGAGACTCCGACGTGGTCCCCGCCGTCTCCGCCGGGCCGGTCGGCTCGGCCCAGTGGGGTCTCGTCGGGTCGAGTCGGTCCAGGCGGGTCGAGTGGGATCCGGCCCCGAACGACGCCGATCCGCCCCGGGGGACGGGGCGGATCGGGAGGCGTTCGCCGTGCGACGCGGGAAGGTCCCTCAGGCGGTCAGATCCGCCCGCCCGCGAGGCGGGTCAGAGGGCCTACGGGCGGCTTCGCCGTCGAGCGGCCCATCGCGAAGGCGGTGACCGCGACGCCCGCGACACCCGCCGCCGCTCCGGCCGCGATCACCTTCCGGTGCTTGACGACCTCCCACGCGGCGGTGGCCGCGGAGACCGCCTTCGCCGCGTTCGCCGTCACGACCTCCTGGCCGCTCTGCAGACCGTTCGCCGCCGCGCGGCCGGCGCGCTTGGTGGCCTCGCCCGCGGAGCGCACGCTCTGCGAGGCGGCCTTCTCCGTGTCCTGTGCCGCGGACCGCGCCTCGCCGGCCGCCGCCGTGGCCTTCGACTCGGCGCGTTGCGCCGTGGCCGAGGCGCGCTTGGCCGTCGACTTCCGGGCGTTGGTGGTACCGGAGTTCTTGGTATTTCCGCTTTCAGCAGTCATGACATTCCTCCTTGCCTCTCTTTCACGAGTGAAACGGGGTGCTTCGCCGCAACACGTCACAGACCGATCGAGTCACGGGGAAGCAGCGAGCCCAAGGGCCCCAGATCCAGGTTCAGATCGTCCATCGACAGGCCGTACCTCTCGCACAGCTCTTCCATGCGCTCGTGCAGGATCATCAGCGTCATACCGATGCGTTCCTCCTCGTCCTCGCCGAGGTCGCCCTGGTCGACGCGGTGGACGGCGGTGCGTTCCATCAGCTGACGCAGCAACTCGACGATGGTGAGGACGAGTTTGATCAGGTCGCGTTCCACCGTGTCGGGATCCGTGGCCAGCCGTCGGGTGACGGAGCTGCCCGCCGCGGTGGTGGGGGACATGGTCGATTCCTTCACGGGGTGGGGCTCCTTCGGATCGGGGGCGGGGTCTGCGTCGCCCAGGGAGCCGGCTCGTCCCCGGTGATCGACCGGATGACCGCACGCAGGTTGATGTGGACCAGGTCGACGTCGGCGACGGACAGGACCAGGTCTCCCGTCAGGACCGCTCCCCCGGTCAGGAGGCGGTCCAGCAGGTCGATGAGAGCGACCGGCGGTCCGGGAAGACGCTCGCCCTCTTCGTACGGACCGCCGTCAGGGAAGGGCGTGCTCATCGCGGTTCGGCCCCGTCCCCGCCCTGGTTCCCGTCCCCGCCGGCGCCCTCGGCCCCGGCCTCGGCCGTGCCGGGCGCGGCGAACGAGTAGGGCGCCCAGGGACCGGTCACCTCCACCTCCACCCCCGGAGCGGACCCCACCACAGCTCCGACCTCCGCCCGGAATCGCTCCGCGTCGTCCGCGGGCACGAGGTACGCGTGGTTGGTGAGGTTCACCCCGCGCCGCCCGGACAACTCACCCCGCTGGGGCCGGTGTACGACGGTGGCCCGCGCAAGGGCCTGCGCCACGTTGGTCACGTCGACCGCGACGGCCCCGGCGGCACGGTAGAGGTCCTCGGTGCTGCGCCGCCGCTGCCTGCGCTGCTCCAGGTACGCCCGCCCAGGGCTCGACGCACCGGCCGTGGTGGCGCGCGGGGCGGCGGCCGGGGGAGCCATCGCCTCCGGGTCCGCGTGGACCTTCACCCCCAGTTCGACATGGCCGTCGAGCCACGCCAGCGACTCCGTGAAGCGGCCGCGGTGGTGGGCCAGCATGTCGGCCACCCGGCTCTCGTCCAGGTACACCGTCGCCAGTCGGAGGGGCAGGACGACGGCCTCGGCGAACGCGGCGTCGACCACGGCATGGTGGGCACGGGCGATCGCTTCGAGCCTGGCGAGATCCTCCAGCTGGGCGCGGAGAGCGGCTTCGTCGAAGACCTCGCCCGGCACGGGCGACGTCAGGGCGACGAGTCCGCCGCCCGCGACGAGCCGTACGCCGTGACCGTCCACTCCGCTCATGGTGCGGACGAGGCGGCGGAAGCTCCCGTCGTCCCGGCCGACGCCGTACACGTACGACATCGGCGGCCCGGCGGGCGACTCCGCCGCGCGGTCCGCGGCCTCCGGTCCGGTCCGGACGGTGCCCACCGCCTCGCGTGTCAGGTCTCCTGCACTCATCGCTCCCCCTCCTCTCGTTCCCCGCCGACGCCGCGGCCCGGCTCCGGCCCGTCCCCGACCGGCACGGCCGCGTCCCCGCCCGGCGTGCCTCCGTCCCCGACCGGCACGGCCGCGGAACGCAGACGGGTGAGTTCGGCGCGCAGACGCTCGTTCTCCTCCGCCAGGACTTCCTCGCGGCCGCCGGGTCGGGCGGCGCCGTCGGAGACCGGCCGGGGCGGGCGCGCCCGGGAGGAGAGCGAGGGATCGTGCTCCCACCAGTCGATGCCCATCTCCTTCGCCTTGTCGACCGAGGCGACGAGCAGACGGAGCTTGATGGTCAGGAGTTCGATGTCGAGGAGGTTGATCTGGATGTCGCCGGCGATCACGATGCCCTTGTCCAGAACTCGTTCCAGGATGTCCGCGAGGTTCGCCGACGACCCCTGCCGGTTGATCGGCGGCGTGGCGTGCGGTGAGGCCGGCAGTCGGCCTGCGAAGGAATCGGACACGTGGGCGCCCCTGTTCTGTGTGCGTGCTCCTGCTTTCGGTCAGCTGCCGACGGTGGCGCTACGGCGCCGGGAGCGGCGTGCCGGCCTGGGCGACCGCTCCTCGACGTCGTCGTCCGGATCGGCCTCCTCGGGCGCCTCGACCTCGTCGCCCTCGTCCTCGTAGGCCTCGTCGTCGTAGCCCTCTCCGCCCTGAGGCTCCTCGTCGAACTCCTCGTCGGCCTGTTCGTCCCGCAGCCCCTCGTCCTCGGGCCCCTCGTCCTCGGGCTCCTCCTCGTCGACGTGGGCGTCGTACTCCTCGTCGACGTACTCCTCCTCGGCCTCGGGGGCGTCCTCGTCGGCGTCCGTCTCCGCGAGGTCCTCCGTCTCCCCCTCGGCACGGCTCTCCTCCCGTTCGACCGCCTCCTCGTGGCCGACGACGACCTCGCCGTCCCTGACCTCGCCGCGCCAGCCGTCGGTGGCTTCTCCGCGCATCATCAGGAACTTGCGGTAGAGCTTGAGATCCAGTCGGGCCCGCCGCCCCTGCGCACGCCAGATGTTGCCCGTCTTCTCGAAGAGGCCCTTGGGGAAGTACTCCAGGACGAGCAGTACGCGTGTGAGGTCGTCCGTCAGGCGGTGGAAGGTCACCACTCCCCTGACCGTGCCCTTGGCGCCCTCCGTGGTCCAGGTGATGCGCTCGTCCGGGATCTGCTCGGTGACGTTCGCCTGCCAACTGCGCGTCGACTTGGCGACCTTCACCTTCCAGTTGGTGGTGGTGTCGTCCGCCGTCTCGACACTGACGACCCCCTTGGCGAAGGTGCTGAACTCCTGGAACTGCGTCCACTGGTCGTACGCCTCACGGACGGGCACCCCGACATCGATGTCCTCCACGATCGTCACGCTCTTCGAGCCGCCGCCACCGGACCCGCGACCCGAGCCGAAGAGACCCTTAGCCTTGCCCTTGAGGGCTTCCTTGAAGGCGGAGGTCCCGGCGGTGAGCGCGGCCCGCGCCGGGGACTTCCCCTCGCCCAGAGCCTGGCCACCCTTGGCGAGACTCTTCGCGATGCCGCCCTTCGCCCGTCCCGGTTCCGCCAGCCGGCCCACTCCGTCGCCGAGGCGCTGCCCGAGCCGGGTGACCGCGTCCTCGGCCCGCGCCGTCAGGTAGAGGCGCAGCTCTTCCTTCAGCCGGTCGGTGGCGGGGTTAGCCGCCACTTCGCTCTTGATCCTGCCGAGCGTCGAGTCAGCCATTGTCGTCACTCCTGCTCTTCCGCGTTGCGGACGCCGACGACTTCCTGGGGGCACTCGCGCGCTTGCGCGCCGTCGTCGAGGTCCTGCGCGTGCGATCCGTGCCCCCGCCCGAAGGCCCGCCGCGTGAGGTGGAACGGCTCCCCTCGGAGGCCGACTTCTTCTTCGCGGCGGTCTTCGCCGCGGCCTTCGCGGTGGTCTTCGCCGCTGCCGCGGGCCGCGCCCGCGACTTCCGCCTGCTGCCGGCATCGGTGTCGGCGGCCTTCCCCTCCTCCCCGCCCTCGTCCTTGCCCCTGGTCCCGTCGTCCTCGACGGCGTCCTCGGCCTCGTCATCCACGTCGGCGTCGGTCTCGGCGTCCTCTTCGTCGGTCCCGCCGAGCGCCTGGGTCCGTCGCTGGAGTGTGTCGGCGAGGCCTGTCGCGCGCCGGGTGAGCGCCTGGGTCGCCGCCGACTTCGTGGCCTCCACCAGCTCTCGGCGCACCTGATCGCTCAGGGCGCCCGTCACCGGTGAGGCCGCCAGCAGCTTCCCGATCCGTCGCGGGTCGAGGTCCAGCCTGCGGCCGGCGAGGAACATCCCCACGCCGATGGCCATCTTGGCCTTCTTCGTCCGTCCCAACAGATAGCCTCCGACCAGCGCGGCGGCTGTCGTGGCGTTCTTCGGTATCACCGGTGCACCTCGTTCTGCCTCGATCGGTCACTGAGTAGGGTCATGAACCGTTCCCCGGTCGCCTCCGGTACTCCTCGATCTCGTCGAGGCGGTCCAGAAGCGCGTCCTCGCGCCGGTCGAACTCCTCCGCGTCCACCCGGCCGTTCGCCAGGTCGTCCACGAGCGCGGCCAGCTGTGCCCGCACGGGCTCGGGGTCGTAGTACTCCCGTTCCGCGGCGAGCAGCACCTGGTCGACCACCCAAGCGGTGCCGCGGAGCGGCGCAAGCGGCAGGGTCAGGATCCCTGTGAGGAGCCCCATGGCCCGCCTCCCTTCCGTCCGTCCGTCAGCCTGTTTCATCCGTCCGTCCGTCAGCCTGTTTCATCCGTCCGTCCGGCGCGAGTAGCCGTACGGACCGCACGGGCCCCGCACGGACCCCGCGCGGTCCGCACGGACCCCGTACGGGCCTCTCCCTCACACGAAGCTGTACGGCGGCAGGGGCCCGGTCAGGGTGAAGGTGCTGGCCTCTCCCTGGCGGTCCGCCTCCTGCTGCACCGCGCGCACGAAGGCGTCGGTGGCCTGGGACGGGACGAGGAACGACACGTTGAGGAAGTGGCTCGTGCCGGGTTCGGCGCGGGCGACGCGGGCGACCGTGGGCAGCAGGCCGCGCATGGTCTCCTCCGCCTGCGCGCTGTGGCGCTCGGCCACCTTCGCGGCGACCAGCTCGCCCAGCGCGATGCGTTCGTCCTGGGGTGCGGCGCCCGACCGCGTCCGTTCGTTGAGCTGCCTGATCTCCTCGGACTCCGTCAGGATCTCGCGCAGCAGGTCCTGTTCGTCGCGCGCGGCCTTGAGGTTGTACTCGACGTGTCCGTCGAGTTCGCCCAGGCGGGCGCGGTACGCGTCGCTGTCCCGCTCCAGCGCCTCGGCCACCTTGCCGTCGTCGGCGCCGAGCAGACCGAAGCGCATCGGAAGCGTCGCGCCGTCCGCCATGAGGGCCTCGAGGACGCCTTCGTGGGCCAGTACGTCACGGCGCTTGGCCCGCAGCCCGTCGGGGGCGTCGCTGACGACCGCGGCGATGTCGCCGGTCGTGACCGTCCGCAGCGGTGACGGCGGGTCTCCCACCCCTTGGAGGGTGTTCAGGTGCAGGGGATGGTCTGCGCCGGTGATGGCGTACACGTAGGTCGGCACCTGCTACTCCTCACGTCGCTGGGCGTTGGACGTCCTGCTGGACGTGGACTTGCGCGCGGGTCGCTTCCGGGGCTCTTCCTCGGGCTCCTCGCGCTCCTCGCGCTTGCTCTGCAGGGAGTCCGTGAACGCCTCGACGGCGCCGGTCAGCGCGCCCTTGGACTTGCCCTTGGCGCCGCTCTCGGTCATGTCGCCGACGATGTCGGTGAGCTGCGTCGGCGCCTTGCGGCCGGACTCCAGGTCCAGCCGGTTGCACGCCTCGGCGAAGCGGAGGTAGGTGTCCACGCTGGCGACCACCACGCGGACGTCGATCTTGAGTATCTCGATTCCGACGAGGGAGACGCGGACGAACGCGTCGATCACGAGCCCTCGGTCGAGAATGAGTTCCAGCACGTCGTAAAGGTTTCCCGAGCCGCTTCCGCCGCTCGTTGCACTGCTCTGTTGGACGAGTGTCACGGTGAACTCCTTCCGGGTTTGCGTCTGCCGACGCGTACGCGCTCGGCGCTCCGCTTCGGGGAGGCCGGCGTCGCCGTCGCCGTTGCTGTCAACGGCGGTCGATCTGGCCTCGGGCGTAGCGCCGTGTGCGTTCGTACGCCACGAGACGGCCCTCGGGGTCGAGAGCGACGTGGTACGAGGCCATCACGCTCATCGTGTCCGGAATCTTCTCCAGCTCGACGATCTCCACCTCGGCCGACCACCCGTCGTCGGTGGCCTTCACCGCCGACACGGAGCCGGGTTCGCAGCGCAACAGCTCCGAGAGTTGAGCGGAGGCTCGGCGCATCGCGGTGGAGAGGTCGATTCGCTGTCCGGATGTCTTGGTCTGTTCGTTGTCGGTCGCGTTGTCAGTCTCGTTGTCAGTCTCGTTGTCAGTCGCGTTCATCATCCCGCCTGTTCAGGCCTGGAAGACCGCCTGGAGCCGTGCTCCAAACCGCTGTCTGTGGCTGACGTTCGCGTGCCCGTGACTTCCGAACGTATGCGTGACTCGGACGCTCGACCCCCAACCGCTGTCCGTCGGAGGGCGTCTGACGCCACCTCGAACCGCGGGTGTCACCGGCTTCGGTGGCGACGTGATGAGCTCCGGCGGCGTGCGGGTTTCAGGGGTACGACGGCCGGCCGAAGCCGCGACGGCTGGGATGCCCGGTGCCGTGAGCGTGACGTTTCCGAGCTGCGACGGCCCCCGGGGGCCGAGGTCGAGATGCGGTGCCGCTCGGCCTTCCCGGGCGCGGCCGGGTGATCGGCTCCGAGGTCACGATCCGGCTCGTGGTGGTCCCCGCCGCGGGGTGGTCCTACCGTGGAGGTACCAGCAGTCGTCTGGAGCGCGCCATGCCTGCCGACCCGAGCGCCGCCCGTGCACCAGGGCCTTCGGCCTCCCGTGCACCGGCAGGATGATGCCTTCCCCTACCGCGGGGCCCCGGTCGCTGTTCGGGCGGATACGCAGCATGATCCGCCGGCTGCGAGCCGGGCACCGATGGGGGCCCGTAAGCGATTTCGACCTGTGGCAGCGCTCGCTGGGATTCGCGGCACTCGGCTTTCTCACCCTGGTACCGCTCCTGATCGTCGTCTCCGCGGCAGGGGCGGGCAGCGGGGAGGGGTTCGCGCAGTGGCTCGGTGACGGCCTGGGCGTGTCGGAGGCCGCCAGAGGCGAGATCGAGCGGTTGTTCGCCCTGCCGCGCCAGGTACGGCGTGCCACGACGGCGTTCGGCCTCGCCCTGCTCGCCGTGTTCGGTCTCTCCTTCGGCACGGTGGTACAGAGCGGCTACGAGAAGGTCTGGGACCTCTCCCCGGCCCGGTGGCGGGCACGGTGGCGCCACGTGCTGTGGCTCGCCGTCCTGATCGGGCTCCTGTATCTGATCGCCGTCCCCTCCCTCTGGCGCGACAACCCGGCCCGCGGTCCCATCAGCCTGCTGTGCGGCACTCTGTTCGTGTGGTGGTCACAGCGCCTGCTGCTCGGCGGGAGGGTCGGGTGGACGGCTCTGCTGCCCGGCGCGCTGGCGACCGTGCTGGGCCTGCTCGGGCTCAGGGTCTTCTCCCGGCTCGTCTTCTCCCCGCTGATCGCGTCCAGCGCGGTCAGCTACGGCCCGTTCGGAGCGTTCCTGGTCATCCAGACGTGGCTCGTCGCCGTGGGCGTCGTCGTGTTCGGCGGTGCGCTGTGCGGCCGGATGATCAACGACGAACTGCCACGCATGACGCGCGCGCTGAAACGGCGACGGTGAAGTACGGTGTGCGCCGACTCGGCACCTGCTGCGAGCTCGCCCCTCAGGGTCCGGTTCCCTCGCCGTCGCGGAGGCGCGTACGGGGGCAGAGATGGAAGAGTTCGGGATCTCCCTCGTCGAGGCCGTGGAGCAGTCCGACCGGGCGCCAGCCGGCGTGTTGCAGCAGTGCCTGCATGGGGTGGTTCGAGACGTTGGTCGAGGTGAACAGCTTCGCGGTGGTGCATGCGGCCTCGACGGCTGTGAGGAGATGTGCTCCCACACCCCGTCGGCGGGCATGAGGGGCGACCATCAGCATCGTGACGAAGCCCTGCTCGAAGAAGCTGTACTCCAGCACGATGTAGCCCAGGGGCCCGGATGCGTCCTGGGCCACGAGCACCGCGCCGTGCTCACACCAACGCCGGAGGCTGTCGCGTCGCGCCTGGTCACCGCCTGCCGCGACGGAGTCGATCTCGGCCAGCGCGGACCAGTCCGACGCATCGGCACGGTTCACTCGGACACCACTGAGGGTCTCGACATGCATGGACCTCATCGTGACAGCGGCCGGGGGCGGACGCTCGCCGTTTTTCCCGCGCGGCAGGGCGCCTCCGAGCAGCCCGGCGGAGTGGGTCGCGGGTGCGGCATCCGGAGCGGTTCGCCCGGTACCACCGCCAGCCCCACAGGGAGAAGCAGGCGCGGCCGCGGCGGGCAGAGCCCGCGGCCGGACGGGCCCTGCACCGACCGGGCAGCAGAAGGCGCCGCCCGCCCCCGAGGCGCTCAGGAGCGGTCGCGCTTGAGCGAGTCCCTGATGCCCTCCGCGCGCTCGCGAACGTTCTTCGCCGTCTCACGCACCTTGCTCTTCACCTGGTCGGTCCTGCCCTCGGACTCGAGACGCTCGTTGCCGCTGATCTTTCCGGCGACCTCTTTGAGCTTGCCCTTCGCCTTGTCCATGGCGCTGTTCACGTCAGAGTCCCTCCTTGCCTCCTTGATGGATCGGCTCCACGTCCACGCTAGATCCGAGGGGGCCGAGGTGCCTGCCGACGCATGGACGTCCGTCGTCGCGACACACCACGGCGGCCGGCGCGGCAGATGTACGAAAGCCGGGCGTTCTGGCGCATGGCCGGAGGGAAAGCGGCAAGCCGGACATCGAACGTGCTGAACATGTGCGCCGGCACGAGAGCCGGCACAGAGCGAGCAGGAGGACGCCGTGACAACTGCCCGGGAGATCATGACTGCCGATGCCACCTGCATCGGCGCCGACGAGACCGTACTGGAGGCAGCGAAGAAGCTGGCTGAGCTGAATGTGGGCGCCCTTCCCATCTGCGGCCTGGACGAGAGGCTCAAGGGGATGCTCACCGACCGCGACATCGTGGTGAAGGTCCTCGCCCAGGGCAAGGACCCCGGCCAGGTCAAGGCCGGCGAACTCGCTCAGGGCGAGGCGGTGACCATCGGGGCCGACGACGGCGTGGAGGAGATCCTGCGCACGATGAGCGAGCACCAGGTTCGCCGGCTGCCTGTCATCGACGGCCACGTCCTCGTGGGCATCGTCGCCCAGGCCGACGTCGCACGCGCCCTGCCCGACCCGCAGGTCGGCGACCTCCTCGAAGCCCTCTCCTCGGGCTGAGCGCTCGTGGCTCCCGTCGAAGAACCCAGGACGAAGAGACGTTCCGGCCCGCGAAATGGTTAAGCAAGCGCCAGATGGGCCACATAGACACAGAAGGTCGGATTTGTCGCGGAAGCCGCCAGGTCGACGGGGAAAATCACCTGATCGGCGGGAGGTCTCCGCGGCGCGTCCGACGGAGCTGAGGAGCAGGAGGTCAATCTGATGGGATTCCCGGAAGCGACTCCCCCGCTGGTGCGCGGGCTCGTGAAGCGGGCACGCGGGCTGGTGAAGGAGTCCGACGGCAAGGCGCTGCAGAATGCGGAGCTGCGAGCCGAAGGCCGTCGTCTCCAGGAAGAAGGCTGGGCCGAGAGCAGGGCCGCCCGGGAGCACCGAGGACAGGGGCGACGCGCGCGATAGCCGTACAGAGGCCCGTCGAGGCCGGGGCGGGACCGGCTTCTCTCCACGATCCGGGGCCGAGGGGCGCGCGCGAGCTACGCTGGGACGTTTTGGGCATAGTGTTGTTTTTAACCGCATCAGCGCTTCTCGTTTTCGTCTGCCGTGCAGAGGCTCGGCCCAGCTCCATCGGGTGACGGGCGGAGGCGGGCTCACCCGGGAGCCGCCCTATGCCCGCTCTGGATTCCGCCCCCATGCTGCGTGCCCTGTTGCGCGCCTCGCATCGGGCCACCTTCGAGCAGTTGCCCGAGCTGCTGACTCTGCACGCCGGACGTGCGGGGCTGCACAATGCCCGTCTCTTCGTGGCCGACCTGCAGGAGGACGTCCTGCGAGAGGTCACGGGCGTAGGACCGGACGCGGGTCGGGCGGGCCAGGAGCTGGCGATCGACTCGACGCTCTGCGGGCGGGTCTTCCGCACCGCGGAGGCCCTGTCCACGACCACGGCAGGGACGGACGACTTCTGGCTGCCCGTACTGAACGGGACCGAGCGTCTGGGCGTTCTGCGCCTGACGCCCTCGATGCCCGTGAACACGGTCGAACAGGACGGGATGAACGACCTGGCCACCCTGCTCGGTCTGATCCTGGTGACCAAGAGACCCATCAGTGATTCCTACGCCCGCCTGACCCGCACGCGGCGCATGGCCGTCTCCGCCGAGATGCAGTGGACGCTCATGCCCGCCCGCACCTTCGTCAACGACAGGGTCACGATTGCGGCGCAGATGGAACCCGCGTACGAGACGGCCGGTGACGCGTACGACTACGCGATCGCCGGAGACATCGTCCACCTGGCCGTCTTCGACGCCATGGGCCATGACACCGCGGCCGGCCTGACCGCCAACCTCGCCCTCGCCGTCTGCCGCAACCTCCGGCGTCACGGGGCGGGCTTCGCCGAGATGTGCGACGCCGTGGAAGCACTGCTCCTGGCCCATTTCGACCACGAGCGCTACGTGACGGGAATCCTCGCGACCCTCGACCTCGACACCGGCACGCTGCGGTGGGTCAACTGCGGCCACCCGCCGCCGGTCTTCATCCGCGCGAACCGGCGCGTCCACCGCCCGGACGATCCCGCCCACCACCCCCTGGGCACAGATCTCGGGCTTCCGCTGGTCGTCTCCCACACCCAGCTGCAACCCGGCGACCGGGTCCTCTTCTACACGGACGGCATCACCGAGCCGCGGGACGCCGACGGCCGCCAGTTCGGCGTCGACCGGTTCACCGACTTCGTCATCCGCCACCAGGCCGCCGGCCTGCCCGTCCCCGAAACGCTCCGCCGCCTCGTCCATGCCGTCCTCGAACACAACGACGGCACTCTCGACGACGACGCCACCGTGCTCCTCTGCGAATGGCACGGCAGCGCCGAACGAACCGGCGAACTCGCCCGCACCGCCGCCCCGAACGTCTACCCCTCCTGAGCACGCCGCCCCGCCGCAGGGCGAGAAGGTTTATGTGTCCGGATTGCCCGGGTAGGCGCGCCGCATGTCCGGTTCGCTCGGCGACAGCACTCTGTCCCTGCTGGCTCATGGCTACGCATGGGCCCCGGACCTGCGCCGGGCCCATGACGAAGCCCCACTGGTCCGCACCCGGCTGATGGGCCGGCCGACGGTGCTCCTGCACGGGACCGAGGCTGTCGCCTTCTTCTACGACGAGGACCACACCCAGCGCCAGGACGCCCTGCCCTCGGCGGTGCTCGACACCCTGGTCGGGCGGGGGGCCGTCCACACCCTGGACGGGACGGCGCACCGGACACGCAAGGGGATGCTCGTGTCCCTGCTCATGTCGGCGGAGCGCATCGGCGCTCTGACCGCAGCGGTCGAGAGCGGCTGGCGCGATGCCGTGACCTCGTGGGAGGGCCGCCAGGTGGTCCTCTTCGACGAGGCGGCCAAGGTGCTCGCGCGGGCGGTCTGCGCATGGGTGGGCCTGCCCGTCCCGGACGACGCGGCCGCGGAAGTCGCCGAGGACTGTGTGGCGATGGTCGACGGCTTCGCGACCGTAGGCCCCCGGCATCTGCGCGCACGGCGTGCGCGGCATCGCCAGGAACAGGCCCTCGCGCGGGCGGTGACCGACATCCGTGGACGCGGACCGCGCCCGGACGGTCCCTCCGCCCCGTCCCGGCACGCCGGGCAGGCGGGTTCACCGCTGGAGACCGTCGCCCTGCACCACGAGCACGACGGCACCCTCCTCGATCCTCACACCGCGGCCGTCGAAGTTCTGAACATCATCCGCCCGACGGTCGCCATCGCCTGGTACGCCGTCTTCGCCGCCCATGCGCTCCACCGCCACCCCGACCAGCGCGAACAGCTCCTCGACAAGGGTCCTGGCGAAGCGCGGGCATTCGCCCACGAGGTGCGCCGGTTCTACCCGTTCGTGCCCTTCGTCGGAGCCCTGGCCGCCCGCGACCTCAGCTTCGCGGGGACCGACGTGCCGGCCGGGACCCTGCTCCTCCTCGACGTGTACGGGCACCATCACGACCCGGCCCTGTGGCGGCGGCCGTACCACTTCTCCCCCGATCGCTTCCACGGCGGCCGCGCACCGGGCCGCGGCAGCCTCATACCCCAGGGCGGCGGCGACGCGCGCACCGGCCATCGCTGTCCCGGCGAGGACATCACCGTCACCCTGCTGGCCGCCCTCTCCCCCACCCTGGCGGCCCTGGACTTCGCCGTACCGCCACAGGACCTCTCCATCCCGCTGAGCCGGATCCCGACCCGGCCCCGCAGCGGATTCGTCATCGAGACCGCACACCAGTCAAGGAGTCACCATGCCTCGCGGTTCCAGCCCCAAGCGTGAGCGTCAGTACGAGCACATCAAGGAGAGCGCCGAGGAGCGCGGCGAAAGCACCAAGAGGGCCAAGGAGATCGCCGCGCGCACCGTCAACAAGGAGCGCGCCCGCTCCGGAGAGTCGAAGACCGCGAGCCGTTCGTCGACCCAGGACATGTCGTCCTCCAAGCGGGGTGGGCAGCGGTCCCACAGCGGCTCGCAGGGCCCCACCAAGGAGCAGCTGTACAACGAGGCGAAGCAGCGCAACATCGAGGGCCGGTCGAAGATGGACAAGGCGGAGCTCAAGCGCGCCCTCGGTCACTGAACCCCTCGGCCGGTCCGGCCGATCGGACGCCGACGAGTCGCGGGCCTGCGGCCTCCGATGTAGACCTGGCTCATGAGCGACGAGCGGACGGCGTGGCATCCGGGTGAGACCGTGCCGGGCAGCGGGATCTACGCATGCGACTGCGGCGGGGAACACCATTGGAGCACCGACGTGAAGGGGCACCGCTTCCCGCCTCTGCCGGCCGGTTGTCCGGGCGAGTTCTGGACGCTCAGGACACAGGCCCACCCGGAGACCTACCTCGGCTGATCCCGCCGGTCCTGGAGTGCTCGGACGGGTGGTTCCCGGCTGTGAGGCTCGGCAGCGCGTGCTTTGGGGGGAGGGATGGACCCGACAGACGCCGACCGCCGTCGGCGGACCGGATCGTGGTGGAAGGATCGTTCTGATGTCGCAGGTGAAGGAATCGATTGAGGTCGACGTTCCGGTGACGACGGCCTACAACCAGTGGACGCAGTTCGAGTCGTTCCCCCAGTTCATGGACGGCGTCGAGCGCATCGAGCAACGCTCCGACACGCTCACCCACTGGGTGACGAAGATCGGCGGGGTGAAGCGCGAGTTCGACGCGGAGATCACCGCGCAGATCCCGGACGAGAAGGTGGCCTGGGTGACCGTGGAGGGCGAGGCCGAGCAGTCGGGACTCGTGACCTTCCGGCCGATCGATCCTGCGCACACCGAGGTGACGCTGATGATGGACTTCGACCCCGAGGGGATGGCTGAGAGCATCGGCGACAAACTCGGCTTCGTCGACCGGCAGATCAAGGACGACCTGAAGCGGTTCAAGCAGTTCATCGAGGACCGCGGCGCGGAGACCGGATCCTGGCGCGGCAGTATCTGACGAGGGAGCCGGGCGGCCGGAAGGGCCACGCAGCGCCCTCCACGGTCGCCCGGCTGTGGGCCCGCGTGGCGCCGTCCGGGGGTGGAGCCGAGAATGAGAATCGGACGAGTTCACATACGAAGCCGCCCGCAGAGCGGCGGGAGACACGGCGCTCCCCGCCGGGGGCGTTGACCCCGCAGTGCTGTAGGGACCCAGGTGATCACGCATGTGCCGATGGCTCGCGTATTCGGGAACGCCTGTGCTGCTGGATACGATCCTGTACAAACCGGCCCATTCACTGATCGACCAGAGCCGGAACGCCAAGCTCGGTGTGGAGACGACGAACGGCGACGGGTTCGGCGTCGGCTGGTACACCGACGAGAGCAGCACCCCGGCGCTTCTCAGAGACGTGGGGCCCGCCTGGAACAACCGCAATCTCCGGGAGTTGGCGGATCACGTGCGCTCCCCGCTGTTCTTCGCCCATATCCGGGCGTCGACCGGGACGGCGGTTCAGCAGTCCAACTGTCACCCGTTCCGGCGGGGCCGCTGGATGTTCATGCACAACGGAGCCATCGCCGGATTCCACCTGATGCGCCGTGACCTCTCTCTGCTCATCGACCCCGCGCTCTTCGCCGACCTCGAAGGAACGACCGACTCCGAGGTGATGTTCTATCTGACCCTCACCTTCGGCCTGGACCGGGATCCGCCCGGCGCCGTGGCCCGGATGGCGGGGGCCGTGGAGCGCGTCGGACGCGACCACGGGGTGGATCTTCCGCTCCAGATGACCCTTGCGATCACCGACGGCGCATGCCTCTGGGCCTTCCGCTACTCCAGCGAACACGCCTCTCGCTCGTTGTTCTACAGCAGCCGCGTGGACGACCTGCGCAGGCTGCACCCCGACGTCGCGTTCCTGCGGGACATCTCCCAGGAGTCGCGCCTCATCGTGTCCGAACCCCTCGACGACCTGCCCGGCGCCTGGAACGAAGTACCGGAGAGCAGCTACCGGGTCGTTCAGCCCGGCGTCGACGAGCTGTACCCCTTCGCCCCGGTCCCTGCGGGCAGCCCTTCCTGACGAAGCCGCACCGAACTCGGGGGCCGTCGTGTCAGGGGCGGCTGCCCGTGCGGGAGGTGCGAGAGTCGCGTCAGACGTACGGTCGGCCGAGCCGCGCCCGGCGGGCCCGTCCGCTTCGACGCCACGACCCGAACGGGAGCCAGCCGATGCGCTTCTACGCTCAGACACCAGCACGTCGGAACCGTCAGGTGCTCGTGGATCTGATCGCCGTACTCCTGATCGCCATGGTGGTGTGGGGCGCCCTCGCCGTCCGCGAAACGATCATGCTTCTGGCCGAGCCGGGGCGGAAGGTCGAGAGCTCGGGCGACAGCCTGGCCACGGAACTCGGAAACGCCGGCGACGCGGCATCGAACGTGCCGTTCGTCGGCGGCCTCCTGAGGAAGCCGCTCCAGTCAGCGGCCGACGCCAGTACCGGGTTCGCCGACGCCGGGGAGTCGCTGCAGCAGACCGTGAGCCACGTGGCCACCTTGACCACGACGGTGCTGATCGTCGTTCCGGTGGCCTTCGTACTGCTGCTGTGGCTCCCCCCGCGCCTGCGCTGGATGCGGCGCAGTGCGGCCGTCCGACGCCTCGTCGACGCGCCCGGAGGCGCCGATCTGCTCGCCCTGCGCGCCCTCACCGGCCCGCCCGGCGACCTGACCGCGCTCCCCGTCCCTCCGGGCGGACTCGCCGACGCCTGGCGCCGGGGGGACCAGCACGTCATCGCCGACCTCAGCGAGGTCGCGCTCAGGCGGATCGGCCTGCGGCCCTGACGGACGGATGCCCTCTCCGCGCGGTCCGGCGCCCTGTTCTCGCCGTGTCAGTGGTGCGTGAACTCGTGTTCGGCCATCCTCTGGAACTCGCCCAGGTCGTAGTTGGCCAGGGTCGCGTCGAGGTTCGTCAGCGCACCCACATGCTCGACGAACCCCTTGGGTTCGTACTCGACCTGGAGCGTCACACGGCTCTCCGTCGCATGGAGCCGGTGGAAGGTGACGACGCCCGCGTGGTGGACTCCCCCGGTCGTCCGCCAGGCGATGCGTTCCTCCGGAATCACCTCGGTCAGCTCGGCCACGAAACTCTTGTCGGCGCCCGGCAGGGACACCTGCCAGGCGAACGTCGTCGCGTCGATGCGATCGACATGCTTGACGTGGCTGAGGAACGAGGGCCAACGCTCGACATCCGCCCAGAGGGACCAGCTCACCGCGACCGGTGCCTTGATGTCGACCGCTTCGAGCAGTGAGGACGCCATCGTGTCTTCTCCTCCGACGTGAGGGATTCGGTTCCCGTCCCCGTACCCGCAGGACGGTGTTTCACCCGACCGGTCCGAAGCCGGCGGCCGGGGCTTGCCGAGGGAGAAGGGATCAGCCCACCAGATCCGGCGCACGCAGCATCTCGGGCGGGATGCCCCACGCGTCGACGAGGTCGACGGCGAGGGGCCGGACCTTGCGGCAGAGGTCGTTCACCTCGCGGCTGATCGCCTTGGAGCGCTGGACGGTCAGCCGGCCGTGCTCCATGAACCAGGCCCGGTCCGCCTCGATCGTCGACAACGCGAACAGGTCGCACAGCAAGGCCAGCGCGGCCTTCTCGTCGCCCTCGGGCAGCGCGCGTACCTTGTCGACGAAGGCCTCCGTCACCAGCCGCTCGACGTGGGCGCGGGCGAGCGCGATGACGTGGTCCTGCACCTGTGAGAAGACGGCGCCGGGATCGCGCTTCTGGTCGATCCCGCGCTTGATCCGGCGGGCTACGCCGGCGAGCATGTGCTCCTCCCGGAAGCGGACCATGGCGAGCTGGTACTCCGAGTCGCGCAGCCCGGCTTCGCGGTCCCACTCGTCGCCGCCCGGCAGCAGGTCGCGCACCCGCTCCAGCAGCTTGTGGGCGGAGGTCCGCTCGATGAGCGTCTCGACGGCGAGGCCGGTGACGTAGCGGACCATGCCGAGCTGGTCGAGGTCCTCGAACTCGCTCGCGTGATCGGTGAGCAGCCCCTTGGCCACGAGCTGCAGAAGGACGTGGTTGTCGCCCTCGAAGGTGGTGAAGACGTCGCTGTCGCTCTTGAGCGCGGCGAACCGGTTGACGGCGAGATAGCCGGCGCCGCCGCACGCCTCGCGGCACTCCTGGACCACCCGGGTGGCGTGCCAGGTGCCGAGCGCCTTGAGGCCCGCGGCCCGTGACTCGAGCCGGCGCCGCGCCTGCGCGTCGCCCTCGATTCCGGAGAAGACCTCGTGCAGCTGCGCACGCACGACGTCCTGCGCGAAGTGCAAGGCGTACGTCCGCGCGATCAGCGGGAGCAAGCGGCGCTGATGCAGGCCGTAGTCGAGGAGCACCTGCTCCTCGGTGCCCGAGGTCGCCTCGAACTGCCGCCGCCGTACGGCGTACTTCGTGGCGACGGCCAGGGCGACCTTGGAGACGTTGACCCCGGCACCGCCGGCACAGACCCGGCCCTGCACGAGCGTGCCGAGCATGGTGAAGAAGCGCCGGTGGGGGTTCTCGATCGAGCTCTCGTAGACGCCTTCCGGAGTGACGTCGGCGAACCGGTTGAGCAGCGCCTCGCGCGGCACCCTGACGCCGTCGAACCAGATGCGGCCGTTGTCCACGCCGTTGAGACCCATCTTGCGGCCGTCGTCCTCGATGCGGACCCCGGGCGCCACCTCGCCGCCGACGCGGATGGGCACGACGAGGGCGTGCACGCCCTCGGACCGCCCGTCCACCTCCAGCTGGGCGAAGACGACCGCCAGTTCGGCGTGGCGGGCCGCGTTGCCGATGTAGTCCTTGCGCGCCTGCTCGCCGTGGGTGGTGACGACGAACTCCTGGCTCGCGGCGTCGTACCTCGCGACGGTGCCGAGCGCCTGGACGTTGGAGCCGTGCCCGGTCTCGGTCATCGCGAAGCATCCCATCAGCTCCCCGGTGATCAGGCCGGGCAGATGGGCGTCGTGGTGGCGTTCGGTGCCCAGATGCAGGATCGCGCCGCCGAAGAGACCGAACTGCACACCGACCTTCACCAGGACCGACAGGTCACCGAAGGCCAGCGTCTCGAACGCGGCGATCGAGGCTCCGACGTCGCCGCCCCCGCCGTACGCGGCCGGGAAGCCCATGCCCGTCTGCCCTGTCGCGGCCATCTCGACCACGACCTCCCGCACCCGCTCGCGGAACGCGTCGATGCCGAGCTCCTCGGCGTCCTCAAGGACGGAGGCGTACGTCGCCAGGTTGGTCCGGACGAGGTCGCGGATCTCGGCGTACTCGCCGTCGAGCACCGCGGCCAGTGCGGGTACGTCGATGACGGGCTGCACGTAGCCGGTCGCCGTGGTGGATGCGTTGTCGGGGGCCATGCCGCTCCGCTACCCCACGGCGGAAGGATCAACCGGGGCCGACCGGCTGACCGGCACGCGGACCGCGGGCCTGGCCACAGGCTCCGGCTCCGGCTCGTTCAGGACGCCGCGGTCAGGACGGCCAGCTCGTCCACCACGGAGGCGAGTCCTCCCAGCCGCTTGAAGGCATCGCGCTGTCGCGTGGCCCCGATGCCCCGCCGACGCAACCGCCGCCACCGCTCCTCGACCATCTCGGTGTCACCGTGCGCGTCCAGCCCGGGCGCGGCCCGCTCGATCAGCTCGTGCACGAGATCCACGGCAGGCCGCTCACGACCGTCACCGGGATCCAATCCGATGCCCGAGATGCCGTGGGCCGCCGCCAGTTCATGGGCCAGGAGCAGCCGCGACAGCGGTACGCGGGGCGGGCCCGGCCCGGCCGCCATCTCATCCAGAAGCGTCGCCCCCAGGGCACGGGTCAACGCGGCGAGCAGGATCACGGTGTCGAGGTCGGCGTTGACGTCGGCTATGCGGATCTCCAGCGTCGGTACGTGCTCCGACGGCCGGGCGTACCAGTACAGCATGCGACGGTCCAGGACGGTTCCCCGGTTCACCAGGCCTGCGACGTGCCGCAGGTACTGCCCTTCGTCGAGGACCGGCGGCGGGCCCACGGTGGGCCAGGCCTCGTACTCGACGAAGCGCCAGCTGTTGAATCCCGTATCGCGCCGGTAAGCGTAGGGGGAGTTCGCGGTGACCGCCTGCAGCACCGGCAGCCACGGCCGGATGTGGGCGGCGAGAGTCAACGCGGTGGGGCGGTCGAGCGGGCCGATGTGCACATGGCAGCCGCAGACGGGGTTGCCCCTGGCCGTGACGAGACCCGGGAAGCGCCGGGCCATCTCCTGGTAACGCTCGGTGCCGGTCACTCTCAGGGGGCCCTCGGAGGGCAGCACCGGAGTGCCCGAGGCCACGGGCAGGCATGCGTGCGCGTGCGCCGCTCGCGCCATACAGGCACGGAGCCGAGCCAGCTCGTCCCTCAGTTCGCGGCAGGCGGCGGTCGGGCGGGACGCGATCTCGATCTGTGACTCGAAGAGTTCCGTCTGCACCTGATCGCCCCACGCTTCGGCGGCGTCGCGTATCACCATCGGCGCACGGCTGACCGGGCGGCGGGTGAGGCGGTCCACCAGGAGAAACTCCTCCTCTACACCCAGAGTGAGGTTCTGCATCTCGGCCCCTCCTGTTGCCAGGCACGTGCCCTGTGTACGGCGCGCCATGCATGCCCGGGCCGGCGTGCCACGCATGCCCGGGCGCTCCGGCGGAGACGATCGGGCAGCGGATGCCGGACGGTCCGCAGCATGCCCCCGGCGGATCGGGGTACCCCTCGTGCGGAGAACGACAAGTGAGGAATGAGGTGCCGGGAGTGATTCGGAAACTGCAGGCGGTCGCCTTGGACTGTGCCGACCCTGTACGTCTCGCCGAGTTCTACGCGGAGCTGCTCGGCGGCCGTGTGGTCGCCGAACCGGGGGATCCCGACTGGGTCGAAGTCCACGGGTTCGAGGGAACGCCCTTGGCATGTCAGCGCGTGGAGGGCTACCGTCCGCCCGCATGGCCGGGCCAGGAGAACCCGCAGCAGCTCCACCTCGACTTCGACGTGGATGACCTCGAGGCGGACGAGAAGCGAGCGCTCGCCCTCGGCGCGACCGTGCTGGAACGGACGGACCAGCTTCGACCGGAGGCCAACTGGCGGGTCTACGCGGACCCCGCCGGGCACCCGTTCTGCCTCTGCCTTCACTGAGCGCACGCGAGCGTGCCCTGTCGAGGTCGGCATCCCATGCACAGATGGTCGAGGGTCGGCATCCGGTGCACGGAGGAGAGAAACGCGGGATTCGTCCGCGATGTGCGGGTAGCCGGAGACCATGAATCCCATCGATACCAGTCCCCTCCGCGCCGTCGCGCTCGTCTGCACGCTCTCTCCCTCCCCCGCGCCCTCCAGCTCCGAGCTGCTGGCCGAACAGACCCTTGCCGCGCTCAACGACCACGGGGTCACCGGGACCGTGATCCGGATCGCCGACCACGAGGTGAAGCCGGGTGTGCAGACGGACATGGGCGGCGGTGACGCGTGGCCGGGCATCCGGTCGGCGATCCTGGACGCCGACATCCTGGTCCTGTCCACGCCCATCTGGCTCGGGCACCCCTCCAGCGTCGCGCAGCTGGTCCTCGAACGGCTGAACGCCGAGCAGGGAGAGAGCGACGACGAGGGCCGCATGCTCACGTACGGCAAGGCCGCGGCCGTCTGTGTCGTCGGCAACGAGGACGGCGCCCACAAGGTCAGCGCCGACCTCTTCCAGGGCCTCAACGACGTCGGTTACTCCCTCGCCCCCAACGCCGTCACGTACTGGGTCGGCGAGGCCATGCAGGGCACCGACTACCAGGACCTCGACAAGACCCCCGAGAAGACGGCGGCCACGACGGCCACCCTCGCCGCCAACACCGCGCATCTCGCGCGGCTGCTGAAGGGTGCGGCCTACCCGCCGTCCTCCTGACGACCGCCGCTGCTCCTGTCCAGGCCGCCGGGCCGGCACAGGCCCGGCGGCCTTCGGACGTCGGCACGCGGTCTCCCGTCCCGGCCGCGAAGGGCGGGCGTCGTCGGAATTCGGGGGCGGGATTCCGCGAACGCGGGGAAGGCGTGAACGCATGAGCACTTCGGAGCAGCAGAACGACGACCAGACACAGGCCCCCGTGCTGGAGGCCCTGGAGGGATATCACCGGACCGGGGAGCTAGGGTTCACCCCGCCCGGGCACAAGCAGGCGCGTGGCGCCGACCCTGACGTCCGCCGGGTACTCGGCGACGCGGTGTTCCACGGTGACGTACTGGCCAGTGGCGGACTGGACGACCGGCGGACGCGCGGGCAGGTCCTGGAGCGCGCCGAGCGGCTGATGGCCGAAGCCGTACACGCCGAGCACACGTTCTTCTCGACCTGCGGCAGCTCGCTCTCGGTCAAGGCCGCGATGCTGACGGTCGCCGCTCCCCACGAGAAGCTGCTCATCGGCCGGGATGCGCACAAGTCGGTCGTCGCGGGGCTGATTCTGTGTGGCATCGAGCCGGTCTGGGTCGAGCCCGCCTGGGACCGCGAGCGGCACCTCGCCCACGCGCCAAGCGCGGAGGCGTACGAGGAAGCCTTCCGTGCCCACCCCGACGCCTGCGGCGCACTGGTCACCAGCCCGACCCCGTACGGCTCCGCGGCCGAACTGGCCGCTGTCGCCGAGGTGTGCCACCGCCGGGGCAGGCCGCTCGTGGTGGACGAGGCCTGGGGAGCCCACCTGCCGTTCCACCCGGACCTGCCCACCTGGGCGATGGACGCGGGAGCGGACGTCTGCGTCACCAGCATCCACAAGATGGGCAGCGGCCTGGAGCAGGGGTCGGTCTTCCATCTGCAGGGCGGGCTGATCGACCCCGCCGATCTGGCCTCGCGGGCCGACCTGCTGGGGACGACGAGCCCCTCCGTCCTGCTGTACGCGGGGATCGACGGCTGGCGCCGCCAGATGGTCAGGGACGGCAGGAGGCTCCTCACCCGGGCCCTGGACCTCGCCGGGCGTGTACGGGCCGGGATCGAGCGGATCGACGGGCTGCACGTCAACGACGCGGCGGACTTCTGCGGCCCCGGCCTGGCCTACGAGTTCGACCCTCTGCCGGTGGTCATCGACGTGTCGGACCTCGAGATAACCGGTTACGACGCCGCCGACTGGCTGCGCGAGAACCACCACATCGACATGCACCTCTTCGATCACCGAAGGCTCAGTGCCCAGATCACCCACGCGGATGACGACGACACCACGGACACCCTGTTGACGGCGCTCAAGGACCTCGCGAGCCACGCGCCGGAGTTGCGGCCCGCACCGCGCGTGGAGGTCCCGGCCCCCGAGAGCCTCCGCATGGACCAGGCACGACTGCCACGCGACGCCTACTTCGCCCGCACCGAGGACGTCCCCCTCGAATCGGCCGCGGGCAGGATCGCGGCGGAGATGGTCACCCCCTACCCTCCCGGCATCCCCGTGGCCCTTCCCGGAGAACGGCTCACCGAGCCGGTCCTGCGCTATCTGCGCACCGGGGTCGACGCGGGGATGAACGTGCCCGACGCGGCGGACCCTCGCCTGCGGACCGTGCGGGTCGTCGCCGAGAAGCACCCCGGCTGAACTCCGCACACGGAGTCCGACGTCCCCGCACCGGGGCTCCGCTGAACGCCGGGCGGGCGGCGCGCCGCCCGCCCGGCCTCAGGCGCGAGGGGTCAGCAGGTCGTCCAGTTCGGCCGCGAAGAGCAGGGCGGGGTCGAGGTCCATGCCGGTGAAGTGTCCTGCGAGCTCCAGAGACAGAACGCCGTGCAGGCGCGTCCAGAACGTCAGAAACCGGTGGAGGGTCTCGGGCGGCGCGGGGTGGCCGGCGGCCCACTCCCGGTGATCCTTCAGGTAGGTGGCGAAGGAGTCGGCGGCCCCGGCGGGGACGTGTGCCACACACGCGTCGAGCAGGGTCGTCATGATCTCGGAGGAGATGGCGGTGATGTCCTCGGGCGCGTGATAGCCGGGGACGGGGGTGCCGTAGACGAGGAAGTACCGCTGAGGGTCCGTCAGGGCCCAGTTGCGCAGGGCGTGTGCCAGCCCGCCCAGGTCGGCACCGTTGGCGGAGGCGGTACGGAGGGTCTCGGCGAGGCTTCGGTACGCCTCCCGGACGAGCTCGGTGATCAGGTCGTCGCGGCTGGCGAAGTAGCGGTAGAGCGCCGGGCCGCTCATGCCCATCTGCTTGGCGATCGCGTTGAGGGAGAGGGCGGACGCCCCTGCCGTGGCGATCTGCCCCCAGGCCCGTTCCGTGATCTCCGCCCGCACCTGGGCCCGGTAGCGCTCTCGCGGGGTACTCACGTCTGCCTTCGCCATCGCCTGCCCCCGTCCAGATGGTTACAGCCACTAGGTTCAGTGAGAAGGTATCACACAATCCATTGACCGACGCTCGCGCATCGAATTATAACCTCTAACGAACACGTGAGGCTCTATCTCGACGGGGCGCGCAGGCAGAGCTCGCCCCGGCCGTCCGGAGGAGAACGCCATGACCGCCATCCGCAGCACCGGCATCCGCGCCACTCTGCTCACCGTCCCCCTCGCCCTCGCGCTGCTCGGGACCGCCGCCGCCCCGGCCGACGCCGCCGGGGCCCCCGCGTCCCGTACCGGCGACTCCGTCACCTGCCGCGGCAAGGGGGTCGACCCCGAGGCTCTGGTCCGGCACCGGTCGGAGATCGTGATCCATGCGCCGCTGCGCACCGTCTGGGCGTTGCAGACGGACGTGGAGCGCTGGCCGTCCTGGCAGTCCCCCGTCGAGACCGTGGACCGCCTCGACCACGGCGCCTTCCGTAAGGGTTCGGCGTTCCGGTGGACGCTCCCCCTTCCGCCCAACCCGACTCCCGCTACCAGCCTGGAGATCACCTCGACCGTGCGGCAGATCGAGCGCGGCTCGTGCATCCGCTGGAACGGCCCCGCGATCGGCGAGGGGCTGCGCATCGACGGCGTCCATGTCTGGACGTCCACCCCGGTCAGGGGCGGCGTCCGGGTGAGCACCGAGGAGACCCACACCGGCGCCCAGGTCGAAGCGGACGTCCCGACCGCGACCGCGATGCTCCGCGAGGGCCTCGAAGCATGGCTGCGGGACCTGAAGGCCGCCGCCGAAGCCCGCACCCGCCACCAGCCGCGCTGATCCCCCAGCCGGGCCCGCGACCCGGACCCGCGACCCGGCCCGCGACCCGGACCTGCATCCCACCCGCGACCCGCACTTCGCCCGCACCCCGGCCCCGCGCTCGGCGCGGGGCCGCCCGCCGGGCCGAGCCGGGCCTCCACCCAGGCTCTTTGTCCTGCTGAGGGAAAAAGTTGGCGATCCCGCTGCGAAAGACCTTACGGGCGGCGGAGCGGGGCGCTAACTTCCGTACAGGCCAGTCCAGTTGACCGCTGGACGGGCCTGCCGGCGTGACGGCGCACGCCTGCGTTCCCCCGATCGGCCGCTCGGGCCCGTCGGCACCCCCACCTCTCGGGAGACATCTGTGCGCCAGAAACCCCTACGTGTCCGCAGAACCGCCGGCCTGATCGTGCTGGCGCTCTCCACCGCACTGCTCGCCCCGGTGGCACCCGCGGCCGCCCACCAGGAGGCGGAGGCCGCCGCCGAGGAGTTCCAGCAGGTCACGCTCGCCAAGGGGGTCGCCGAGACGGGCGAACCCATGACGATGGCGGTGCTCCCCGACCGTTCGGTGCTGCACACCTCGCGCGACGGCACCCTGCGGCTGACCGACGCGGCCGGAACCACCAAGGTCTCCGGGAAGCTCGACGTCTACAGTCACGACGAGGAAGGGCTGCAAGGAATCGGTGTGGACCCCGGCTTCACCGCCAACCGGCACGTCTACCTCTACTACGCCCCCAAGCTCACCACACCCGGCGGTGACGCCCCCGGCGACGGATCGGCCGCCGACTTCGCACCCTTCGACGGCGTGAACCGCCTCTCGCGCTTCACGCTCCGGAGCGACGGCACCCTCGACACCGCGAGCGAGAAGAAGGTCCTCGACGTCCCGGCCTCCCGCGGGATCTGCTGCCACGTCGGCGGCGACATCGACTTCGACGCGCAGGGCAACCTCTACCTCTCCACCGGCGACGACTCCAACCCCTTCGCCTCCGACGGCTATTCGCCGCTCGACGAGCGCGCCTCCCGCAACCCCGCCTACGACGCCCAGCGTTCCAGCGGCAACACGAACGACCTGCGCGGGAAGGTCCTGCGGATCAAGGTCGCCGCGGACGGTTCGTACACCGTGCCGGCGGGAAACCTCTTCGCCCCCGGCACGGCGAAGACCCGGCCCGAGATCTACGCCATGGGCTTCCGCAACCCGTTCCGGATGAGCGTCGACAAGCCGACGGGCACCGTCTACCTCGGTGACTACGGCCCGGACGCGGGGACCGCGAGCCCGACCCGCGGCCCGGCGGGCCAGGTCGAGTTCAACCGCATCACCAAGGCCGGCAACTTCGGCTGGCCCTACTGCACCGGCGCCAACGACGCCTACAACGACCACGACTTCGCCACCGGGACCTCGGGCGCGAAGTTCAGCTGCGCGGCGCCGAGGAACACCTCACCCCGCAACACCGGGCTCACCGACCTCCCACCCGCACAGCCCGCGTGGCTGCCGTACGACGGCGGCTCGGTGCCCGAGTTCGGCAGCGGCTCGGAGTCGCCCATGGCCGGACCGGTCTATCGCTACGACGCCGCGTCCACCTCCGCGGTGAAGTTCCCCCAGAGCTACGACGGCAACTTCTTCGCCGGTGAGTTCGGCCGCAAGTGGATCCGGCGCATCACCCAGGACGGCGCCGGCACGATCCAGTCCATCAACCCCTTCCCCTGGACCGGCACCCAGGTGATGGACATGGCCTTCGGGCCGGACGGAGCCCTGTACGTCCTCGACTACGGCACCGGCTACTTCAGCGGAGACGAGAACTCGGCGCTCTACCGCATCGAGCACGTCACCGGGGGCCGTTCCCCCGTCGCGCAGGCGAAGGCCGACCGCACCTCCGGGCAGGCCCCGCTGACGGTGGCGTTCTCCTCCGCCGGCTCCTCCGACCCGGACGGCGACGCCCTGGGCTTCGCCTGGAAGTTCGGTGACGGCGGGACCTCGACGAGCGCCAACCCCTCGCACACGTACACCGCCAACGGCCGCTACACCGCCGAGCTGACCGTCACGGACGCCACCGGCAAGCAGGCGACGGCCTCCGTCCAGATCACCGTCGGCAACACCGCCCCGACCGTGCGGCTCGAACTGCCCGTGGACGGCAGCATCATCGACCCCGGCGCCGCGGTGCCCTTCCGGGTGACGGTGACCGACCCCGAGGACGGGACCGTCGACTGTTCCAAGGTGAAGGTGACCTTCATCGTCGGGCACGACAGCCACGGCCACCCGCAGACCTCCGCCACCGGATGCTCCGGCACGGTGCAGACCATCGCGGACGGCGAGCACGACCCGAACGCCAACATCTTCGGCGTCTGGGACGCCGAGTACACCGACAAGGGGGCGAACGGGCAGCCCGCTCTGACCAGCCACGACCAGAACATCAGCCAGCCCACCCACCGCCAGGGCGAGCACTACGGCAACTCCTCGGGCGTCCAGGTCGTCGACCACGCGCCGGCCCACGGCGGGAAGACGGTCGGTCACATCGAGAACGGCGACTGGATCTCCTACACCCCGTACGTGCTGTCCAACGCCGACCGCTTCACCGCACGGGTCTCGTCGGGCGGCACCGGCGGCACCCTCGAAGTACGGGCCGGCTCCCCGACCGGCACGCTTCTCGGCACGGCGACCGTGCCCGTGACCGGCGGGTGGGAGACGTTCCAGGAGGTGAGCACCGCGCTGACCAACCGCCCGAGCGGCACCACCACGCTGTTCCTGGTCTTCAAGGGCGGCAGCGGGTCCCTGTTCGACGTCGACGACTTCCACTTCACCCTCCCGGCCGGCCCCCAGCCCACCGCCGAGATCAAGGGCGTGAACGGCAAGTGCCTGGACGTGTCGGACGGCGCCAGCGCCGACGGTACGCAGGTCCAGCTGTGGACCTGCAACGGCAGCAACGCGCAGAAGTGGTCCCAGCCCGGCGACGGCACGGTCCGGGCGCTCGGCAAGTGCCTGGACATAAGCGGTGGCGGCAGCGCCGACGGTACGAAGATCCAGCTGTGGACCTGCAACGGCACCGGCGCCCAGAGCTGGGCCGAGCAGCCGGACGCCACGGTGCGCAACCCGCAGTCGGGCAAATGCCTCGACGCCGAAGGCGGCACATGGAACGACGGCACCCGGGTCCACCTGTGGACCTGCCACACCGGCCCCAACCAGAAGTGGATCCTGCCGTAGCAGGAAGGAGGCGACACCACATGCGACACCCTCTGCGACACCACCTGCGCAACAACCTTCTGCGAGCCGGCTCCTGGCTCGCCGGCACCGCCCTGATCTGCGCGGGCGCCCTGCCCGCCGCGGCGTCGGCCACCCCCCGGGAGAACCGGGTCCCGACCAGTGCGGCACCCGCCCCACGGGCGGCCGCCGACCCCGCGTACCAGGTTCTGGTCTTCTCCCGTACGGCCGGGTTCCGCCATTCGTCCATCGACGACGGCGTGACCGCCCTGCGTGAACTGGGCGGTGCGAACAACTTCACCGTCGACGCCACCGAAGACCCCACGGCCTTCACCACGGCCAACCTCGCCCGCTACGAAGCGGTGGTCTTCCTCTCCACCACCGGCGACGTACTGAACGGAACCCAGCAGACCGCGTTCGAGCAGTACATACGCGCGGGCGGCGGCTATGTGGGCATCCACGCAGCGGCCGACACGGAGTACGACTGGCCCTTCTACGCGGGGCTCGCCGGAGCGCTGTTCCACTCGCACCCGCACAACCAGACGGCGACGGTCGAGGTCGAGGACCGGGCCCACGACGCCACCGCGCACCTGGGCCGGACCTGGCAGCGGTACGACGAGTGGTACAACTACCGCACCAATCCGCGCACCACGGCACACGTCCTCGCCTCGTTGGACGAGTCCAGCTACTCGGGCGGCACCATGTCCGGGGACCATCCCATCGCCTGGTGCAAGGACCACGAGGGAGGCCGGGCGTTCTACACCGGCGGCGGCCACACCGACGAGTCGTACGCCGAACCGGCGTTCCGCCGCCACCTGCTGGGCGGCGTCCGGTGGGCAGCCGGGATGACGAAGGCCGACTGCCGTCCCGAGACCGGCTACGCCTCCCTCTTCGACGGCGGCGGGACAGGCGGCTGGCAGCAGGCGGGGCCGGGCTCGTTCTCGCTCGCCGACGGGACACTGACCTCCCAGGGCGGGCTCGGGATGCTCTGGCACGCGGACCGGGAGTTGACCGGGGACTACTCGGTCAAGGTGGACTGGCGGGCGGAGGGCGACGACAACTCCGGCGTCTTCCTCGGCTTCCCCGCCTCCTCGGACCCGTGGTCGGCGGTGAACAACGGCTACGAGATCCAGATCGACGCCACCGACTCCCCCGACCGCACGACCGGCGCGGTCTACGGCTTCAAGTCGGCGGACACGGTCGCCCGCGACGCCGCGCTCAACCCGCCGGGCGAGTGGAACACGTTCGAGCTCCGGGTCACGGGAGAGCGCCTGGAGATCTTCCTCAACGGGCGGAAGATCAACGACTTCACCAACACCGACCCCGCGCGCAGCCTGCGCCAGGGCCACGTCGGTCTCCAGAACCACGGCGAGGGCGACACCGTCGCCTTCCGCAACGTCCGGGTCAAGACGTCCGGCGGCACGCCGGCGCCGACCGCGGGTGAGGTGAAGGGCGTGAACGGGAAGTGCCTGGACGTGGCGGACGGCGCCAGTGCCGACGGTACGCAGGTGCAGTTGTGGACCTGCAACGGCAGCAACGCGCAGAAGTGGTCCCGGCCCGGCGACGGCACGGTACGGGCGCTCGGCAAGTGCCTGGACATAAGCGGTGGCGGCAGCGCCGACGGTACGAAGATCCAGCTGTGGACCTGCAACGGCACCGGCGCCCAGGCATGGCAGCCCCAGGGCGACGCGACCATGCGCAACCCGCAGTCGGGCAAATGCCTCGACGCCGAGGGCGGCACATGGAACGACGGCACCCGGGTCCACCTGTGGACCTGCCACACCGGCCCCAACCAGAAGTGGACCCTTCCCTGACCCGACGCGTCCTCCTCTGACCCCGGCCCACCACCGCACGAAACGGCACCGCCCCACCCAGGCCCCACCAAGGCCCGGGCGGGGCGGTGCCGCGCGCTCTCCCTGGGTCGACGAGTGCGGGGCGCAGACCTGGGCAGCCGAGAGGTGCAGCCCGACGAAGACGCCAGTGAGGAGACGGTCATGCAGAGCGCCACCGAGCCGGAACTTCCGGACCCCGTACCGAAGGATCCTGACGCGGTCACGCCCGACCTGCCCCCGGCCGACCCCAGCGCTCCGGACATTCCAGCTCCGCCGTCAGGCGGGGCCAAGGCGGACGGCACCGAGGGCGAGGAGGAGAAGAAGAGCTCGGGCGGGCACCGCGAAGCAGCGGAGCCCGGAGCGGGACCGGGCACTCCCGCGCCGGGCGAGCCCACCGACTAGGAACTGGCCGGCGGCGCTCATCGCACCTCAGGTCACCTCGGCGGATCCTCGCCCGTGAGCCCGTCGACGGATTCACGGATGAGGTCGGCGTGACCGGCGTGGCGAGCGTACTCCTCGATGAGGTCAAGAAGAATGCGACGGAGGTTGGGGCGCTCGCCGCTACGGGTGGTGTAGGCACCGAGCTGGTCCAGGCCGCCCGTGCTGAGCGCCTCGTCGACGATGACACGGGAGCGGGCGACTGACTCCTGCCAGAGGGCGCGCAGTTGCTCGGGGGTGTCCTCCGCGGCGGAGCGGTAGTCCCAGTCGGGAGTGCTCTCCCAGTCGACGGTGTCCCAGGGAGCACCGACGGGCGAACCGAGCCACAGCCGGGCGAAGTGGCTGTCTTCCACGTGCGCCAGGTGTTTGAGCAGGCCGCCCAGAGTGATGGTGGACGTGCCGAGTGTGGCGCGAAGGCCGGGGACGTCCAGGCCGGAGCACTTCCAGGCCAGCGTGGCCCGCTGCCGTTCGAGGGCACCGAGGACGGCTGCCGCCTCGGTGCCGGCGAGTGGAGGTTCCGGCCAGGCCTCGGTTCTGCTCTCAGTCATGCCCGCAGACCTTGGCGACTCACGAGCGGGGGTGGTTCGACGGAGTCCGTCAGCCCTCGACGCCCGTGGAGCCGTGGGCGGATCCGACCGGCTTGGACTCCGGGGATCCGCGCTGGCGCAGATAGACGGAGAGGATGACCATCGCTGCCACGGCCAGGAGTTCCGACTGCCAGTTCTGGAGTGTCCTGTCCCAGAAATCCGGCTGGACCAGGTAGGTGCCCCAGCCGACGGGCTCTTGCAGTCGGCGCAACTGCTGCTCGTTGTAGGCGGCGACGCCCGCGATGGACTGGGCAGTCCAGGCGAGGAGGAAGAGTCCGCCCATGACAAGACCCAGGGAGCGCGAGTAGACGCGTCGGCGCCAGCCCTTCTTCCGGGCCCAGGGCGGGGAGTCCGCTGTGGCGTGATCGCCGATCCGCTGGTCGCGGTCGGACTCGACACCGATCTTGTGGAGTTCCTTGGACTCCGGCGACCCCCGCTGGACCAGCCACACGGTGCCGAAGACGAACAGGAAGAACTGCAGGAACTCCGACTGCCAGTTCTCCGTGACATCCACGGCGAAGTCCGAGGACGTCACGTACTCACCCAGGCTGATCGTCTGGAGACCCTCGATCGCGAGCTGGTCGTTGAACTCGGCGTGCCCCGCGAAGGCCTGCCCGACCAGCACCAGGAGGAAGGCCGCGCCGAAAGCCAGGGTGAGGCTGTTGTCGCGCCAGAAGCTGCCGCGTTCCCGCTCAGGACTCATCGGTGCATCGCCCCGATCGCCGTGAAGTAGGCGAGTCCGCCCACGATCACCACCAGGCAGGTGACGAAGAGACCACGCACGCTCAGCCTCCCTTCACCAGGCACTGGTACGGCTTGTCACCCTGGGGCGTGCAACCGGCCGCCACCACGCGCCAACCGGCGGCGAACTGCGACAGGAACAGCGTTTCCCCGCCGGCCCGAACGAGGGCCTGCCTCCCGTAGACCTCGGCGGCGCGCACCGCTGCCGACGCGGGAAGGTCCTGGCCCTCCAACGCCTCCGGGCACGCCTGCTTCTCGCCCTCCGCCAGCGCCTTGCGCGTCTCGGGAGCCAGCAGCCCGCACGCCGCCCGGTAGTCCCGCGAAACGAGCGCCTGCTCGAAGGCGCGGCCGGCGTCCTCGGCACCGTCCACCCGCGCGCTCGACGCGCCGCATCCCGACAACGACCAGGCGAGTCCGACGGTCAGGACGCCTGCACCGACCGTACGCAGACGCACGATCGCATCCATGTCCATCCTCCGAGCAGCGCAGGCGGGGGTGAATCGGTTCTCCCTAGCCCTTACCTACCCTCGGCGAGGGGTTTGCCGCTCGATGAGAGGGGAGACCGCCCGACTGGAGCAGGGCCATACCCCGAGAGCGCCGGTGTCAGGGCGAGGCACCGTCGCGCGATCCCGACGGCTCCTGGAGACCGAGCAGCCGTCGCAACCTCGCGTACTTCTCTCCGAGCCGGGTCCGGGTCGGTTCGTCGAGGAGGGCGAGCCGGGCAGGGTCGGCGTTGTGGGCGAGGTCGGCCTCTTTGATGAGGCGGGCGCCCGGTGTGGCGAGGATCCGTCGCGTGTACGACTCGTCGCTCTCGTCCGGACGCTTGGTCAGGGCGTCGACCAGGTCCTTCACATGCTCCGGAAGTGCGGCGGTCGTCAGCCATTCGCGGGAGAGGACATCGTCTTCGATCGTGTCGTGCAGCCAGGCGGCGGCAATCTGCTCGTCGGAGCCTCCCCGCTTCCGCACCCCGTCAGCCACGGCCTGGACATGCTCCAGGTAGGGCCGTCCCGTCTTGTCCTTCTGGTGGGCGTGGCCTTCGCGTGCGATCGCCTCGACCTGGTCGAGCGTAAGGTCCGGCATGGCTACGACTCTACGGGCGCCGAGCCGTCGCCGCCCGCCTGCCTGCCCGCCTGCCCGCCTGCCCGCCTGCCCGCCTGCCCGCCTGCCCGCCTGCCCGCCTGCCGAGGAGGCGCTTCCCCGTCGCCGGCACGATCACGCCATGCCGGCCGAGTGGGACGCCGCGCTGGTGACCCCGATGCGGGCATGGGGCCCGCCGAGGAGTTCGAGGAGGCCGGCGATCTCGTATCCCGCTTCGGCGGGGTGCCGGAACGCGGCACCCGGCAGGATGGCGTAGCGGTTCCGCCGCCCGTCCTCCGCGCGTGTCCGTGTGAGGTATCCGGCCGCTTCGAGATCGGCGACGATCGCCTGCACGGTCCGCTCCGTCACGCCACAGCTCAGCGCCACCTCACGCAGCCGTACCCCGGGGTCTCGGGAGATCGCCAGGAGCACCCGGGCGTGGTTGGTGAGGAAGGTCCACTCCGCGTGGCCGCCACTCTTCGCTGCCATACATGGCATCATGCCCGACCCTCCCCAGAAATACGAGCTTCATTTCATGTAATTGTTGACGTGTAATCGAGGGACGGGCACACTCGTCCTGGGTCCTCTCGTACAGGAGGTGGTCACCATGGCTCCGCTCCCCGACTCTGCCCGGCCTGCGCTCCAGGAGGCGGAGGACGGCCGCATCGCGGTGTCGGTGACGCCGACCGCGGGCGGTGGCGTCCTTGTGAAGGTCTGCGGAGAGCTCGACCTCGACAGCGTCACGCATCTGCGCACGACACTTCTCCACGCCCTGGCCGTCTGCGACGGCGCTGGAGTCGCCCTGGATCTGTCCGGCGTCACCTTCTGTGACTCCATCGGCCTGAACGCTCTGCTGCGCGCCCGCATGCAGGCCGCCGACGACCGTCATCCTCTGACCATCACAGCCGCCAGCCCTCAGGTGACCCGGCTCCTGGAGATAACGGGAGCCGCCCCGCTCTTCGAGAGCGGCCCTTAAGGGGTGTCCCCCAGCTTCGGCGGGCTCGGGGCGCGGATCAGGTGGAGCAGGAGTACTCCCCCGAGCAGGGCGAGGACGGCTGCCGCGCGGAGCACCAGCTCGATCGCCGAGCCGTCGGAGGCCGCACGGGACGCCGAACCGCTGAGGGCCTCAAGGACGGTCGAGGCGACGGCGACGGCCAGGGCACCGAGCAGGACCAGGGACGTGAGGACGAAGCCGGACGCGCCGGCGAGCCGTGTCTCCGGTACGTACGACTGGGTGGCGACGTTCGTCAGGGCCCAGCCGAGACCCAGCCCGGCTCCGACCACCGCGAAGACCGCCGCGTACAGGACGATCGGCGTCGACCAGGTCAGGGCGAGCAGCGAGGCGCCGCTGAGGAACATGGCGACGGCCATGAGCACTTCGGGCCGCCAGCGGTGCGCCAGGTACCCCGAGCAGTAGCTGGCCGTGCCCGCGCCGACCGAGAGCGCGAGGAAGATCAGCCCCGCGGTGAAGGGCGACAGGCCCCGCGCCTGCTGGAGGTAGAGCGCCGAGAGGACGGCGACGAGGCAGTAGACGACGTTGGACAGGGATCCGGCGAGGGTGATGGTGACGAACGGGCCGTTCCTCAGCAGTCCGAGGTCCAGGAGCGGTTCCGCGCTGCGCCGCTCGATCCGGGCGAAGAGGGCCAGCAGGGCGGCTCCTGCGAGGAGGCAGCCCCAGGTGGCCGGGGTGGCCCAGCCCCACCGGGCTCCCTGGTCCACGCCGAGCATGATCAGCGTCAGCCCCGCCGCGATCGCGGCCGCGCCGGGCAGGTCGAGCCGCCCCGAGGCGTGGGTGTCGCGGGTCTCGGGGACGTAGCGGAGCATCAGGAACGCGGCGGCGGCGCAGATCGGCACGTTGAGGTAGAACACGGCACGCCAGCTGACGTGTTCGGCGAGCGTGCCGCCCACGAACGGTCCCAGGGCGGTGCCCATGGCGCTGAAGGCGAGCACCGTTCCGACGGCCCGGCCCTGCCGGTCGTCCCTGAAGTAGGCGGTCACGACGGCGACGGCGACCGGAAAGATGAACGCGGCGGTCACCCCTTGCACCACGCGTCCCGCGACGAGCCATCCGGTCGACGGCGCGAGGCCGCAGAGGATGGAGACGAGGCCGAAGCCGGCGAGTCCGCAGACGAGTGTCGCCCGCCGGCCGTGGACGTCGGCGACCCGGCCCCCGGTGATCATGAAGGCGCCCAGGGTGAGCATGTACCCGCTGACCAGCCACTGGAGGTCGGTGGTCGGCTCGTGGAAGTCCCGGGCGATGACGGGAAGGGTGAGGTTGAGCGCGAACCAGTCCATCTGGACGAGCAGCATCGACAGGGCCGCTGCCGCGATGACGGCCCGGTCCCGGCCGGTGAAGAGGCCACGGCCCGCCGTCGCGCGGTTCCCGGAAGGAGCCTTCATCGAGCACCTCGATTCGCGCTCTCCGTCTCCATCGTGGCATCGCGCCACGGGGACGGCGAGGCGGCCGCACGCGCCCGTGACCGGGCCAGGGCCGCCGCTACCGCGCGCGGTGTACGGCGGACACCGCATGTGGTCGAGGCCGGAGCGGCCGCAGCACTGTCAGCCCTTCCTCGATCCCGACCTTCATCGCGAAGTCGAACCGGTCGACCTCCAGGCACAGCTCCACATCGGTGGGGTGAGCGCCTCGGCGTCGCCCGCTGCGCAGGTCGTCCGCGGCTGGGGAGGTGCGGGCACGGTGCAGATAGGGGCCGGGGTCGCGACGATCCCCGGCGAGGAGCCGATCCAGGTACTCGGCGCAGGCCAGATCCTCGGCGGCACGGCCGTCCTCGCCGGTGGCCACGAACGTCACCGAGTCGGCGCCCGCATCCGCCAGAGCCCGGGCCGTCGCGCCGGCCACGACGAAACTGGCGCACAGTGCCAGTTTCGCCTCGACAACCGCCAGGGCCCCCACTGTTCCCGCGGTGGTCTTCTGGATCACGGTGCGGCCGGTCAAGTCGGCCTCCCGGATCAGGCCAGGGGAGTTGACCAGGTCGAACCCGCTGACCGGTGCGCCGTCCTTGAGCGCGAGCCAGCCCGGGTGACACGCCTTGATCTCCAGCGCCTCGCCCTGGTCGGCAGCGAGAACGATCTTGTCCGCCCCACCGTGGAAAGCCCAGGCGGCGGTGGTGAACGCCCGCATCACGTCGATGACAACGGCCACCTGTTCGGTGCCGTCCACCTCGGGTATTCCGACGACGCGCGATTCCATGCCGGGATGGTCCCAGCCCGCTGAGGCGGTCCACAAGACACACTGACGCTCCCCCGGCGAAGGGAAGCACCTCGCAGAGGCTCCCGCCCCGCCCACATGGTGAGCACGCGCACTTCGGACCAAAGAACTATGGTGTCCCACCACATACGCCGGTGACCTGCGTGTTTCTACGGTGTGGCAACACACAACGTCCCCGTTCATCGCCTGGAAGTGGTGCACATGGCCTCCCCCGCGTCGGCTCCACCGGCCGAGTCGAATCTCAAGCGCATCGTCGCCGCGAGCCTCATCGGCACCACCATCGAGTGGTACGACTTCTTCCTCTACGGCTCCGCCGCCGCGTTGGTCTTCCACGAGCTCTTCTTCCCCGAGTCCGACCCGCTGGTGGGCACCCTTCTCTCCTTCCTCACCTACGCCGTCGGGTTCGCCGCCCGGCCGCTCGGCGCGCTGGTGTTCGGGCACTACGGCGACCGGCTCGGGCGCAAGAAGCTGCTGGTACTCAGCCTGTTGCTGATGGGCGGGGCGACGTTCGCGATCGGACTGCTGCCGACCCACGCGACCGTCGGGTCGGCCGCTCCCCTGCTGCTCACCGCGTTGCGGCTGGTGCAGGGCTTCGCGCTCGGCGGCGAGTGGGGCGGGGCCGTGCTCCTGGTCTCGGAGCACGGGGACGCCCGGCGGCGCGGGTTCTGGGCCTCCTGGCCGCAGACCGGTGCGCCTGCCGGGCAGCTGCTCGCGACCGGCGTGCTGTCCGCGCTGACCGCGCTGCTCTCCGACTCCGCCTTCCTCGCATGGGGCTGGCGCATACCGTTCCTGCTCTCCGGTGTGCTGGTGATCGTGGGTCTGTGGATCCGGCTCTCGGTCGACGAGTCGCCGGTGTTCAAGGCCGCGCTGGCCGCAGCCGAGGAGCGCAAGGCCTCGGCCGCGCAGGTCGAGAAGATGCCGCTGGTCGCCGTGTTGAAGCACCACTGGCGGGATGTGCTGATCGCGATGGGCGCCCGCATGGCGGAGAACATCTCGTACTACGTGATCACCGCGTTCATCCTCGTCTACGCGACGACCCAAGTGGGCCTCTCCAAGCAGACCGCCCTCAACGCCGTCCTCATCGCCTCCGCCGTCCACTTCGCCGTCATCCCCGCCTGGGGCGCGCTGTCGGACCGGATCGGCCGCCGGCCGGTCTATCTGATCGGCGCCGTCGGTGTCGGCGCCTGGATGTTCCCGTTCTTCATGCTCATCGACTCCGGGACGTTCGGTGCGCTGCTGCTGGCGATCACCGTCGGCCTGGTCCTGCACGGGGCGATGTACGCGCCGCAGGCCGCGTTCTTCTCCGAGATGTTCGCGACCCGGATGCGCTACTCGGGCGCCTCCATCGGCGCCCAGTTCTCCTCGGTCGCCGCCGGCGCCCCCGCGCCGCTGATCGCGACCGCGCTGCTCGCCGACTACGGTTCCTCGACCCCGATCACCCTCTACGTGATCGCCGCCGCCCTGCTCACGGTCGTCGCGATCGCCTGTGCCCGCGAGACCCGCAACCGTGACCTGTCGGAGGTCGCCGAGGACGCCGTCCCCGCCCCGGCCCCCGTACGCGCCGACGTCTGATCCCTGCCCGCACGCCGAAGGCGCCGGTCCCTTTCGGGACCGGCGCCTTCGGCGTGTTCGACGACAGGGACTAGCGGGCGACCGCCGCCGACATGGCGTGCAGCCGCAGGGCCAGCTGGATCTCCAGGGCACGGGACGGGGACTGCCAGTCGGGGCCGAGGAGGCGGCCGATGCGCTCGATCCGCTGCGCCACGGTGTTCACATGGACATGGAGGTCGTCCTTGGTGCGCGCCGGGCTCATCCCGCTCGCGAAGTACGCGCCCATCGTGCGCACCAGGTCCGTGCCGCGACGCCGGTCGTACGCGACGACCTGACCAATGGTGCGGTCGACGAAGCCCTCGATGTCCCGGGTGTCGGCGAGCAGCAGCCCGAGGAAGCCCAGGTCCTCGGCCGCGGCGCCCTCGCCCGAGCGGTGCAGCAGGCCCAGGGCGTCCAGGCAGCGGCGTGCCTCGTCGTACGCGACGGCGACCTGTCCGGGCCGGGCGAGGGGGGAGGCGAGGGGAGCGGAGGCCCCCACCGTGACTGCTTCGCGCAGGGCGCCGCCGAGGTGCTTGGCGGTCTGCCGGGCCAGCTCCGCGGCGCTCTCGCCGGGGCCGAGCGGGAGCAGCAGCACCGTCCCTCCGTCGCGCGCGGAGGCCAGGCCCCGCCGGGTGGCGGCCAGATGGGAGGCCGCCGACCAGAGGCGCTGCCGGTCGGCGCTCTCCCGGCCGCCGGTGTCGGCCTCTCCCCCGGCCCCGGCGCGGTCGATCCGTGCGGCGAGCACGACGTGGGGCGCGTCGACGTCGGTACGGAGCCGGGCGGCGCGCTCGCGCAGCAGGCGGCGGTCTCGGTCGGGCGCGTCGAGGAGGTCGTCGAGCAGTTCGCCCCGTACCCGCTGCTCGGCCTCTCCGGCCGAGCGCCGGGCGAGCAGCAGGAGGGAGGTCACCAGGGCGGCGCGCTCCAGGGTGCGCTGATCGACGGGGTCGAGGTCGGGCTGGTCGTGCAGGGCGAGCGCGCCGAAGGACTCTCCGCCGGCCGAGACGGCGGCCACCCACCGGTCGCCCTCGCGCAGTGCGTGCCCGTCGGCGAGGGCGTCGGCGGTGAATCCGTCTCCGAACCCCTCGATGAACTCGACTCTTCCGCCGAGGACTTCGGAGACGGCCTCGGCCACGTCGTGCACGCCGCCGCCGTGGAGCACCAGTTCGGTGAGCCGGTCGTGGACCTCGGAGGCCCGCTCGATGACTCCGCTGTGCTCGCGGATGATGTCGTTGGCGCGCTCCAGCTCGGCCAGCGCCGAGCGGGTCTCGGCGAGCAGGTTGGCGGTGTCGATGGCGACGGCGGCGTGGGCGGCGAGGGACCCGAGCAGCGCGACCTGTTCCCGTTCGAAGACCCGGGCGCGCCGGTCGGCCGCGTAGAGCACGCCGATGACCTGGCTCCCCAGGGTCAGCGGCACACCGAGGATGGCGACGAGTCCCTCGTCGCCCACGGCGGAGTCGATCGTGGCGGTGTGCTGGAAGCGGGGGTCGTCGAAGTAGTTCTCGGTGACGTACGGCCGGGCGGTCTGGGCGACGAGGCCGCCGAGGCCCTCGCCCATGCCGAGCCGGACCTGCTGGAAGCGTGCGGAGACCGAGCCCTCGGTGACCCGCATGTACGTGTCCCCGGCGGCCGGGTCGTTGAGGCTGAGATAGGCGACCTCGGTGCCGAGCAGGGAGCGGGCGCGCTGGACGATCGCGCGGAGCACCGCGTCGAGGTCGCGCAGTCCCGCGAGGTCGTGGGCGGTCTCGAAGAGCGCGGAGAGCTCCGCCTCGCGGCGCCGCCTGCCCTCCAGCTCGGCGCGGACGCGCAGGGCGAGCTGCTTGGCCCGCTCGATTTCGGCCAACGCCTCCGGGCCCGCGCCGCTCGCACGGGCGAGCAGCACGGGCCGGTCGTACGCCTCCGTCGCGGCGCCTCGGGTGAGGAGCTCCAGGTAGGAGACCTGTTCTTGGGACATGGACACAGGGATACCTGCCGTACGGGTGGGAGCACCACCCCTGTGGACAACCGTCAGTGCGCGGTCCAGCCGCCGTCGAGGGTCAGGGAGGTGCCGGTGATGAAGGAGGCCTGGGGGGTGCAGAGGTAGAGGACGGCCTCCGCGACCTCCGCCGGCTCGATGAGCCGCTTGAGCGCCGAGTCCTTGAGCAGGACGTCGGTCAGGACCCGCTCCGGCGGGATGCCGTGGGCGGCGGCCTGGTCGGCGATCTGCCGCTCGACGAGAGGCGTCCGCACATAGCCGGGGTTGACGCAGTTTGACGTGACGCCGTGCGGGGCGCCTTCGAGCGCCGCGGTCTTGGAGAGGCCTTCGAGACCGTGCTTGGCGGCCACGTAGGCGGACTTGAACGCCGAGGCCCGCAGTCCGTGGACGGAGGAGAGGTTGACGATCCTGCCCCAGCCCTGGGCGTACATGTGTGGCAGGGCGCCCCTGATCAGCCGGAACGGCGCCTCCAGCATCACGGTGAGAACCGTGTGGAAGACGTCCGGCGGGAACTCCTCGATGGGGCGGACGAGCTGGATCCCGGCGTTGTTGACGAGGATGTCGGCGCCGGCGGCCGCCCGCTCGGCGGCGTCGAGGTCGGTGAGGTCCAGGGTCTGCGGCTCGACCGCGCCCGGCAGTCCGTCCGCCGCTTCGGCGAGCGCCTCCAGCCCTTCGGCGGCCCGGTCGACGGCTCTGACGCGGGCGCCCGCCGCCGCGAGCCGGAGCGCACAGGCGCGGCCGATGCCTCCGGCCGCACCGGTGACGAGCGCGGTGCGACCGGCGAGGTCGAGCAGGACGGAGCCGGGAGCGGGAACCGCGGAGGGGCCCTCGGCGGGAGCCTGGACGGGTGGTGCCGGTACCTGCGCCGGTACGGGCCCTGATGTGGTGGGGGCGCTCATGCTCCGCACCCTATGAAGCACCCCACCCTCAACCGATGTGTGCTCAACCCATACTTCAGCTGGTGGGCATGGGGTCGAACCATGTGGGTTCGTCGGCGAGCGCCTGTTCGATCCGGAAGTGCGAGAACCGCTTCATCTCCGGCAGGGCGTCCACGTCGAACCAGCCGACCTCCGTCGACTCCTCGTCGTTGACCCGGGCCTCGCCGCCGACCGCGCGGCAGCGGAAGGAGACGTCCATGAACTGGCACTGGTCGCCGTTGGGGTAGACGACGGGTTTGCGCAGGGTCTGGACGAGCACGACGCGCTCGACCTCGCAGCGCACGGCGGTCTCCTCGTACACCTCGCGGACGGCGCAGGCGGCCGGCTGCTCCCCGGGTTCGACGATGCCGCCGATGACGGCCCAGAGGCCGTTGTCGGTACGCCTGCCGAGCAGCACCCTGCCGCGGTCGTCGAAGACGACCGCGCTCACGCCCGGCAGGAAGAGCAGCTGATGGCCGGCGCTGACCCGGATCTCGCGGATGAAGTCAGGAGTACCCATGTCCCGACCCTAAGCCCCGGTGGATCAAGCGCCCCGTGGATCGAGTACCCGTGGATCCAGCGCCCGTGGATCGAGCGCCCGTGGATCGAGCGCCGGGCGGCGACCCGCCCCGCGCGGCCTGCCACCCCGCGCGGCCTGCCGCCCCGCGCCTTCAGGCGTCGCGGCCGCGGCGGGCGCGGACCGAACGCAGCAGCGACCAGCCGAGACCGGCCGCCGCCACGGCCACCAGGAGCGCCTCCGGCAGCGTGCCCATACGCGTCGCGGGGGTCAGCGAGGAACGCAGCGGCACCTTCTCGACCAGGACGTCCGGGGTGAACATCCGCGACTGCTCCACGATCCGGCCGTCCGGCGCGATGATCGCGCTGACCCCGCTGGTGACCGGCACGACGACGGCACGACTGTGCTCGACCGCCCGGACCCGGGACATCGCGAGCTGCTGGTAGGTCATCTCGCTGTGGCCGAAGGTGGCGTTGTTGCTCGGTACGGAGATCAGCTGGGCGCCATGGGTGACGGTGTCGCGCACGGCCCAGTCGAAGGCCGCCTCGTAGCAGGTGGCGAGGCCGACCTTGGTGCCGGCGAGGTCGAACACGCCGACCTCGTTCCCGGGGCCGAAGTCGCGGCTGACGCGGTCCACGTTGCTGTTGAAGATCCGCACGAAGGACCGCATCGGGATGTACTCGCCGAAGGGCTGGACGTGCCGCTTGTCGTAGGTGGCGACCGGGCCCTTGGCCGGGTCCCACTTGATGAGGGTGTTGCGCAGCTTGCCCGTCTCGGGAGCGACGACGGCGCCGATCACGGTCGGTACGCCGATCTTCCGCACGGCCCGGTCGATGGCCTCCGCGGCGTCGGCGTTGGCGTACGGGTCGATGTCGGAGGAGTTCTCCGGCCAGAGGACGAAGTCGGGCTGCGGCTCCTTCTTCGCCTTGACGGCCTCCGCCAGCTCCTCGGTGCGGGCGACGTGGTTGTCGAGGACCGCCCGCCGCTGCGCGTTGAAGTCGAGCCCGAGCCGCGGAACGTTTCCCTGGACGGCGGCGACGGTGGCCATACCGTCCTCGGCGGCGTCGTCGACGAGCGGCAGGGCGGCGAGGGCGCCGGTGACCGGGACGAGGACGGTGAGGGCGGCCGCGGCGAGCGGGCCGCGGGGCAGGGTGCCGGTCGCGCGGTAGGCGCGGACCTGGCGGATCACCTCGTACAGTCCGAAGCCGCAGAGGGCGACGGCGAAGCCGAGCACCGGGGTGCCGCCGACGGCGGCCAGGGAGAGGAAGACACCGTCGGCCTGTCCGAAGGCGATCTTGCCCCAGGGGAAGCCTCCGAACGGGACACGCGCGCGTGCCGCCTCGGCGAGGATCCACACCGCGGCGGCGAAGACCGGCCAGCCGGGGAGCCGGGAGACGGCGGCGATGCCGAGTCCGGCGGCGGCGACGAAGAGCGCCTCGACGGCCGACAGCGCGATCCACGGGAACCTGCCGACCTCGGCCCCGGTCCAGATCAGCAGCGGCAGCAGGAAGCCGAGCCCCGTGAGGTAGCCGAGGCCGAACCCCGCGCGCGGACGGCGGCCGCGCAGGGTCCAGCCGAGCAGGGCGAAGCCGGGCAGCGCGAGCCACCACAGCGGGCGGGGCGGGAAGCTCAGGAAGAGCAGGACCCCGGACAGCACGGCCGCGCCGGGCCGCACCAGGCGTCGCAGGCCTGCTCGGCCGGGCTCGGGGGTCGCGGCGGGGCCGGAGGCGTCGACGGGGGTGATGGTGGTGCTCACCTTGCGGAGTCTACGGCGCCCCACCGGGGCCCGAGCAGCCCGGCCCCGGGCACGCCGACCGGGCTCCCCCGCACGCCGGAGCCCGGCTCTCCTCACCCTTCCTTCACTTCTGCCGCAACGTTTCTGCGCATACGCTCCCCAAATCCCGGCCGCGCCGTTACGGTGTCGGCCAGAAAGAGCGGGGGTCGACGGGAATGGCTGCATCTGCGGCTCAGGGGGCCGTCGTGCGCGAGCGCGGCCGGGCGGCGGACGTGGCCGGGGTACTGATCCTCGGCGCCTGTGTGGTCTGGTCGCTCGTCAGCGCCACCGGGCGGGACGGGCGCCCCGAGGGGGTGATCCTCGCCGTCCTCGCACTCACCGCCGGCTACGCCTGCGGCCGGATCTCCGGCACGCTGCTCCCGGTGTCCGCCGCGGCCGTGGCCTCCCTCGCCGCGCTCGGCCTCGCGCTGGCCTCCGCGCCAGGGGTCCCGGGCGCCACGCATGCCGGCGCCGTACCGACCGGCCATACGGGAGCGGCCGTCGCGCTGCTCGTCCTCGCCGCCGGCGCGGCCTGCTGCGCCGCGTCCGCCGCGGGTACGAGCTCCGGCCGGCTGGCTCTGCGGGCACTCGCCCTGGCGGTGGCGGGAGCGGCGCTGGCGCTGGGCTCGGTCGTCGGCTTCGTGGCGTCGACGGGTGTGCTGCTCTGTTCGCTCGCCGCCGTACGGATGCGGCGCCGGCTCCTCGGGCTCGTGGGGCTCGCCCTGGCGGCGGGGCTGGCCGTGGGCGCGTCGTGGGCGGTGGCGGAGGAGCGGCTGCCCGAGGGGCTCACCGTGTCGCTGGAGGGCCAGCTGACCCGGCACCGGGTGCTGTTGTGGCAGGACGCGGTCGCGCTCGCGAAGGAGAACCCCGTCCTCGGGGTCGGTCCCGACCGGTTCGGCGCGCTGAGCCCGACGGCCCGTGAGACCTTCTCCGCGGACGGAAAGCCCCATTCGGCGGTGTTCCAGCAGGCCGCGGAGCAAGGGGTGCCGGGGGTCGTGCTGCTGGGCGCCGCCTACGGCTGGCTGCTGTGGGGTCTGGGCTCCTCGCCCCGGGCGACGCCGGTCGCCCTCACGGTGGGGGCCACTCTGACGGCGCTGGCCGCCCTGGCCGCGGTCGGCAACGCGCTGAGCTTCACACCCGTGACGGCGGGAGCCGGTCTGCTCGCGGGTCTGGCGACGGCCCGCGCCGCCCCGGCACCGGCGGACTGAACGGCTCGCCCGCGCCGCTCCGGCGGCACGAAGGGCCGGCCCGTCACCGTGCGGGCGCATCCGATGAGGCTCAGGCGCTCGTCGGCTCGGGCGGGGTCACCGGCTGGAGGCGTTCACGGATGACCCGTACGCCGAACTCGGCGTCGTCGACCGTGACCGTGAACGTACGGCCGTCGTCCAGCCGCAGGACGAGGGCCTCGCCCCGGCGGACGATGACGGCCTTGCCCTTGTCGGGGCGCCAGCGGTAGCCCCAGCCGCCCCACTCGTGGGGGGTGACCCTCGGGATGTAGTCGGCGTCGACCACATGGGCGAGAAGGATGCGGCGGCGCGGTACGCCGATGTGTCCGCAGCGGACCTCCATGGCCTCGTCGTCCACCTTCACCTCGACATGGACGAAGGCGAGCGTGCCGAAGAGCACCAGCAGGCCCGCCGCCACACAGCCGATCACGGCCATCAGCAGCGCGGTGACGCCGGAGGTCCAAGGCGATTCGACCGCGATGGTGATGCCGAGAGCCATGCAGGCCGCGCCGGCGACGGCCGCGACCCACTGCATGCGGTTGGTGGCACGGCCGATCCACACCTTGGGCACCGGGGCGTACATGTCCAGGGGCCGACGTTGGTGGAGATGCCGTGGATGTCGGGAATCGTCCCTCATGCGTTGCAGCCTACTCACGTTCCGCTCGCGCGGCGCCTCCTCGGCGCCGTCCCGGGGACCGTCAGCGTGCGGCTGCCGCTGCCCGGAGGAGCCGCCCTTCGGCGTACCTCAGAGCGGCGGCCGGCAGCTCTCCGGTCCGGCCGCTGAGGATCACGGTCAGGCTGCCGGACGGGGCCGCCGCGGGCGCGGGCTCGGCGCCGATGCGGCGCATCGCCTGTGCGGCGACCGCCCCGGCGGAGCCGTGGAGAATCACCGGCGGCAGGTCGGCCGACTGCACGGCCGCGCGGATCCGTTCGGCGACGAGTTCGTAGTGCGTGCAGCCGAGGACCAGGGCCCGGACGTCGCGCGGGGTGAGCCGGGCGGCGGCCTCCACGGCCCGCTGCACCGCGTCGGCGTCCCCGTGCTCCACCGCGTCGGCGAGACCGGGGCAGGGCACCTCGGTGACCTCGGCGCCGTCGGCGAAGTCGCGGATCAGCCCGCGCTGGTACGGGCTCCCGGTGGTGGCCGGGGTCGCCCAGATGGCGACCTTGCCGCCGCCCGAGGCGGCGGGCTTGATCGCCGGTACGGTGCCGATGACCGGGATACGGGGCTCCAGCGCGGCCCGCAGCGCGGGCAGGGCGTGCACGGTGGCGGTGTTGCAGCCCACGATCAGCGCGTCGGGCTCCAGCGCCGCGGCGGCCCGGGCGACGGCCAGGGCGCGCCCGGTGAGGTCCTCGGGAGTGCGCGGGCCCCAGGGCATGCCGTCGGGGTCGCTGGAGAGGACCAGATCCGCGTCCGGCCGCAGTCGGCGAACCGCGGCCGCTGCCGGGAGCAGGCCGATTCCGGAGTCCATGAGCGCGATCTTCACCCGGTCACCCTAGCCGACCACCCTTGCGCGGCCGCCGATCTGGGGCAGACTGCGACGAATGAGCGCCATTGCCTGGATCGCCATGGGTTCGCTGGCCGCCTGGGGGTGGCTGCTGCTGGGTCAGGGGTTCTTCTGGCGTACCGATCAGCGCCTGCCGTCCGGCCACGCGCGCGTGGAGCCGGATACCTGGCCGCGGGTCGCCGTCGTCGTACCGGCGCGGGACGAGGCCGAGGTCCTGCCGCGGAGCCTGCCGTCGCTGCTCGTCCAGGACTATCCGGGCGAGGCGGAGATCCTGCTCGTCGACGACGGCAGTACGGACGGCACCGGGAAGCTGGCCGAGGAGCTGGCCCTGCGGTACGGCGGGCTGCCGCTGACGGTCACCTCGCCGGGCGAGCCCGAGCCGGGCTGGACGGGCAAGCTGTGGGCGCTGCGCCACGGCATCGCCCTCGCACGCGCGCGTGGCTCGGACGCGTGCACCTCGGATCCGCGCATCTCGGACATGGAGGGCTCGGACGCGTGCACCTCGGATCCGCGCAGCTCGGCCCGCGGGCCGGAGTTCCTGCTTCTGACGGACGCGGACATCGCCCATGAGCCGGACAGTCTGCGCCGACTGGTGGAAGCGGCGCTCGCCCACGATCTGGACCTGGTGTCCCAGATGGCCAGGCTGCGGGTGGCAAGCGTCTGGGAGCGGCTGGTCGTGCCCGCCTTCGTCTACTTCTTCGCCCAGCTCTATCCCTTTCGCTGGATCAACCGCCCCCGTCCGCGGGCGACGGCCGCGGCCGGGGGCTGTGTGCTCCTGCGCACGGAGACGGCCGAGCGCGCGCGGGTGCCGGAGTCGATCCGCCAGGCCGTGATCGACGACGTGTCGCTCGCCCGGGCGGTACGGCGGTCGGGCGGACGGATCTGGCTGGGGCTCGCCGAGCGGGTGGACTCGGTCCGCCCGTACCCGCACCTCGCCGATCTGTGGCGGATGATCTCGCGCAGCGCGTACGCGCAGCTGCGGCACAACCCGCTCCTGCTGGCCGGGACGGTCGCCGGGCTCGCCGTGGTCTATCTGGCTCCCCCGGTCGCCGTGGCGGCCGGGCTCCTCGGCGGCGACACGGTCGCGGGCTGGGCGGGCGGGCTGGCGTGGGCGGTGATGGCGGGGACGTACCTCCCGATGCTCCGCTACTACCGGCAGCCCCTCTGGCTCGCACCCACGCTTCCCCTCACCGCGCTGCTCTACCTCTTCATGACGGTGGATTCGGCGGTGCAGCACTACCGGGGCCGGGGCGCCGCCTGGAAGGGGCGTACCTATGCCCGGCCCGAGGCGGCGCCCGACCGGTGACTCACTTGACGGCGGGGGTCCAGGTGAGGCCCCAGCCGTAGGTCTCGTCGGCGGTCTGCTGCATGGAGATCCCGGGCCGGTGCACCAGGAACCGGGCCTCGCGCCGCACGACCAGGTCGCCGCCCTCGTTGGTGATGAGCGCGAGCGCGCACGTCCGCGCCGGCACGGTGCACTCGTCCAGGGAGAACTCGATGGGGGCGCCCGCCTGTGGCGTGAGGGTCACGGTCGCGTTCAGGCCGGCGAAGTCGCTCGCGCCCGCGTAGATGACCACGAAGACGAGGAGCCGGCGGAACTCGTCCTTGCGATCGAGGTTGATGGTGAGGTTCTCCCCCTCGGCGCGGGCGCCGGTGCGGTCGTCCGCGTCGAGCTGGACGTACGGGGGCTCGGTCAGCGAGCCGAAGCCCTCAAGTGCCTGGACCACGCCCTTGCGGCCGTCGGCCAACTCGTAGAGGACGCACAGGTCCAGGTCGAGGCCGCCGCCAGCCTGGGGCCCGGCGGCGCGGCGGCGGCCGAGGCCCCAGCGCCTCGTGCGGGTGTCGTCCTCCTTCTCCGCGCGCATCTCCCAGTTGAGGTGGACCCGCATCACGCCGCCGGACGTGCCGGCGCCCTTGGTGGGGGAGACCGTGGGGGATTCCTTCGTGAGGGTGACTTTGGTGAGACGTACGGGCTGCGCCGCGGCGGCGGGCGCCGGCGGGGCCCCGGCCGTCGGTGTCTGGGCCACCGTCGTGGCGGCGACCGGCTCGGCGGTCACGGGCGGCGCGACGGCCGGCCCGGCGGCCTCCGGCTCCTCGACCGAGATGCCGTAGTCCGTGGCGAGCCCCGCGAGACCGGAGTCGTATCCCTGCCCCACCGCCCGGAACTTCCAGCCGCCGTCCCGGCGGTAGAGGTCGCCGAGGACGAACGCGGTCTCGACGGTCGCGTCCGCGCTGTCGTAACGGGCCAGCTCCGCCCCGCCGTCCGCGTCCGTCACCCGTACGAAGAGCCCCGGCACGTGCCCGAAGTCGCCGCCGTCGGCGGAGGCGGCGAGGACGATCCGCTCGACCTCCGGCTCCACGCCTTCCAGGTCCACGACGAGGACGTCGGTGACGGGTCCCCCGGATACGGCGACGCCGTCGGAGCCTTCCGGGAAGGTCTTGCCCTCGTGCCGCACCGCCCCCGAGGCGTGCACGGGCTGGTTGTAGAAAACGAAGTCGGCGTCGGAGCGCACATTCCCCGACACAAGGAGTAGCGCCGAGGCGTCCACATCCGGGACCCCATCCCCTGAACGCCACCCCAATTCCACGCGCACAGTGCGTGCCGACACCGGAACATTGGCCCCTTTAAGCATGGACATGCTCACCCCACCCCGGTTTCCGCGTATCAAGATTTCTTTACGTCAACCTAATGCCGGGCACCGCGACCGCGTCGGGGCGACCCGTGGGTAACCCCTCCCCAGCTCGCCTTTTCAAGATCGACGCCCTCTCGGGGCTTCTCGGCGCGACCGTTTTTGTCACGTTCGCTCGCATTGTGGATCGACAGTCACTCAGAACCCGTCAAACAACCCTCTTATCGGGCTCCCCAACCAGCACATCGTGGGCTTAACTTATGGCCATGACCTCCCCCCGCTCCACCTACGGAGGCGGTTACTACACCGCGCCGTCGTTCCCCGACACCCCGATCTACGACTCCCTGGTCGCGGAGCGGGGCACGCCTCAGATCGCCCCGATCCGAGTGCCTGCCGCGTACGACACCGGCAACAGCTATCTGCCGGCGTTGCCCGCGGCGCTGCCCGCCCTCCCGGCGGCACCCAGCCCCTCCTACGGCGGCGGTTCGTACGGCTACCCCCAGCCGGCGCAGCAGATGGCCCCCGTGCCGCTGCAGCACGCCCCGGCGCCGTACATCCCGCAGCAGCCCGCCGCACCGCGCGGCTACCCCGGACCCCAGCAGCCGCAGCGTCCCGCGGCCACGGGGTACGAGGCGATGCGCCCCGCCGCACGACCCGCCCCGGCGCCCGTTCAGTACCAGGACCCCTACAACCGCCCCTACCAGGGCCAGGGCTACTGACGGACGGGTGAGCGGAGCGGCTGGCAGGATTGGCGACATGTCCACTCCTCGCCTGCGCTCCGTCCACGTCCACCCGGTCAAGGCGCTGCGCGGGTACGCGCTCGCCGAGGCGGAGGTCCAGCCATGGGGACTGGCCGGTGACCGCCGCTGGGCCGTGGTGGACGCCTCGGGCAAGGTCGTGACCCAACGCCGTCATCCGCGGATGGCGGCGGCCGCGGCCGAGGCACTGCCGGGCGGTGGCATCCGCGTGTCCGCGTCCGGCCACCCCGCGCTCTCGATCGAGGTGCCGCGGCCGTCGTCCACGATCCGGGTGGAGGTCTTCGACACCCCGGTGGACGCGGTCCCGGCCGGGCCGGCCGCCGACGCGTGGTTCAGCGCGTTCCTGGAGACGGAGTCCCGGCTCGTCCACATGGACGACCCTGCCCGCCGTCGTCCGATCGATCCCGCCCACGCCCTGCCGGGCGAGACGGTGAGCTTCGCGGACGGCTATCCGCTCCTGGCCACCACCACCTCCTCCCTGGACGCCCTCAACTCACTGATCGCCCAGGGGAATCACCCCGGCGAGGGCCCGCTGCCCATGAACCGTTTCCGGCCGAACGTCGTCGTCGAGGGGACCGCGCCCTGGGCCGAGGACGGCTGGACCCGGCTCGCCATCGGCGAGGTCATGTTCCGGGTGGCCAAGCCCTGTGGCCGCTGCGTCGTGACCACCGTCGACCAGTTCACCGGCGAGCGCGGCAAGGAGCCGCTGCGCACGCTCGCCACCCACCGCAGGGACGGCAACAAGCTGATCTTCGGCCAGAATCTGGTCCCGGAGCACCCCGGCACGATCCGCGTCGGCGACGAGGTCAAGATCCTCGACTGAGGGCGGAGCGCGCGGGGAACCGCCCTCGGAAACCCGCTCGATCGCGTCACACTTCCCGTGCCGGCGGGCGGGGAACCCGCCCCCGGGGCAGACTCGTTGGGAGGACCAGGACGACGAGGGGGTGTGGCGTGCGCGCAGCCACCGGAGTCTGGCGCTGGCGGCACAACCCCCTGCGCCGGACCACCGACCTGATCGAGGCATGGGCCACGCTCCTCGCGGTCGTCCTGCTCGTGCTCGCCGTCCCCGCGGCCGGCTGGATCGCCGGCGCCCGGACCGACGCCTCCCTCCAGCGCGCGGTCCAGGCGCAGAGCCTCCAGCGGCTGCCCACGACGGCCCGGGTGGTCCGGCTCGCCGACGCCCCCGCCTCCGGCCTGCGGAACCCCGAGTCCCCGGGCGACCAGCCGGCCCGTCGCTCCGTCGTGGCGACCTGGACGACCCCCGACGGCACATCCCGTACGGGCACGGTGGCCACCCGGCGGGAGCTGTCCGATCCGGGCGACACCTTCCGGCTGTGGACCGACCGCGACGGGCGACCGGTGGCGGCCCCGATGCGGCCGGAGACCGCGCAGGCGCACGCGGTCGTCGTCGGGATCCTCTCGGCGGTCCTGGTCGCGGTGTTCGTGGTGGCGGCGAGGCGGCTTGTCGTACGTCGGCTCGTACACCGGCGGTACCAGCGACTCGACCGCGCGTGGGCCAAGGCCGGTCCCGACTGGGGCCGTACGGGCGCGGGCAGCTGACCCGTCAACCCGGCGCCTTCGCGCGCGCTACGGTGGGGCATCGGATCAGCAGCGACGCATGCATGAGGCGGGGGCAGAGCACACCCATGGCACAGGGCACGGTCCAGGTGACGCACACCGGCACATCGCGGTGGCGGCGCCGCACGGGCGAGTACGCCTCCCTCGCCGCGGCCCTGGAGGCGGCGGGGGACGGCGACGTCCTCACCGTCGCGCCCGGCACGTACCGGGAGAACCTCGTCATCGAACGGGCCGTCACCCTGCGCGGCCCCGAGGGCGGGATCGGCTCGGTCCGGATCGCGCCCGTGGACGGCGTACCGCTGACCGTGCGCGCTTCCGCGACCGTGCAGGATCTGCATGTGGAGGGCCAGGACTCGGCCGCGCCCGCCCTGCTCGTCGAGGACGGCACCCCCGAGCTGCTCGACCTGCGGATCGTGACCCGGTCGGCCGCCGGCCTCGAAGTGCGCGGCGCCGCCCGCCCCACCGTCCGCCGCTGCACCGTCGACAATCCGGCGGGCGTCGGCATCGCCGTACTCGACGGCGCGGGCGGGGTGTTCGAGGAGTGCGAGATCGTCGCCGCCGGCCAGTCCGGGGTCTCGGTGCGCGGCGGCGGCCATCCGCGCCTGGAGCGCTGCCGGATCCACCACGCGTCCGGCGCGGGGATCGCCGTCACCGGCGAGGGCAGCGGGCTCGAGGGCATCGGCTGCGAGGTGTACGAGATCAAGGGCACCGGTCTCCAGATCGCGGCCCGCGCCACCGCGCATCTCGTCGACTCCTCGGTGCACCGCACCTCGGCCGACGGCATCACGCTCGACACGGACGCGGTCCTCACCCTCTCCGACTGCGACATCCACGACATCCCCGAGAACGCGGTCGACCTGCGCTCCCGCTCGGTGCTGACGCTGACCCGCTCGACCGTCCGCCGCTTCGGCCGCAACGGGCTCTCGGTGTGGGATCCGGGCACGCGCGTGGACGCCAACCAGTGCGAGATCCACGACAGTACGGGCGACTATCCGGCGGTCTGGATCAGCGACGGCGCCACCGCGGTCCTCGACGCCTGCCGGGTCCACGACGTGCCGGACGCCCTCTTCGTGCTCGACCGCGGCTCGCGCGTGGACGTCGTCGACAGCGATCTGTCGCAGGTGCGGAACACGGCGGTGTCGGTCAGCGACGGGGCGACCGCGCAGCTCGACGACTGCCGGATCCGGGAGGCCTCCACCGGCGCCTGGTTCCGGGACCACGGCAGCGGCGGGACGCTCGGCGGCTGCACGATCGACGCCGTACAGACCGGGGTGATCGTCACCAAGGGCGCGGACCCGACGATCGAGCGGTGCACGGTCACCTCGCCCGCCGAGGCCGGGTTCTACGTGTCCGCGGAGGGGCGGGGCTCCTTCCACGGCTGCCGGGTGACCGGGAGCGGCGGCTACGGCTTCCATGTGATGGACGGCTGCCGCACCAGCCTGCGCAAGTGCCGTACGGAGCGGTGCGCGCGCGGGGGGTACGAGTTCCCGGAGGACGGGCCGGTCGCGGAGGACTGCACGAGCGACGAGAGCGGGGTGCGCAGCCTTCCCGCCGACACCGGCACCGTACTGACGGTGACGCAGTCGGGGGGTCTGCTCGGTACCGTTCCCCCGCCACGCGCCTCCGTCGCCCCGCCGCCCGCGGCCGAGCCCGCTCCGCCGGTCACCGAGCGCTCCTCCCAGGACGTGCTCGGCGAACTGGACGCGCTGGTGGGCCTGGAGAGCGTCAAGCACGAGGTGCGGACGCTCACCAACATGATCGAGGTCGGCCGCCGCCGGCAGGAGGCGGGCCTCAAGGCGGCGTCGGTCCGCCGCCATCTGGTCTTCACCGGAAATCCGGGCACGGGTAAGACGACGGTGGCCCGGCTGTACGGCGAGATCCTCGCCTCGCTCGGAGTCCTGGAACGCGGCCATCTGGTCGAGGTCTCCCGTGTCGACCTGGTCGGCGAGCACATCGGCTCGACCGCGATCCGGACACAGGAGGCCTTCGACCGGGCCCGTGGCGGAGTCCTGTTCGTCGACGAGGCGTACGCGCTGTCGCCGGAGGACTCGGGGCGTGATTTCGGCCGTGAGGCCATCGACACGCTGGTGAAGCTGATGGAGGACCACCGGGACGCGGTGGTGGTGATCGTCGCCGGTTACACGGCGGAGATGGAACGCTTCCTGACGGTCAACCCCGGTGTGGCGTCCCGGTTCTCACGGACCATCACCTTCAGCGACTACGTACCGGACGAGCTGCTGCGGATCGTGGAGCAGCAGTCGGACGACCATGAGTACCGGCTCGCCCCCGGCACGGACGAGGCGCTGCGGAAGTACTTCACCGAGCTGCCCAAGGGGCCCGCGTTCGGCAACGGCCGCACGGCCCGGCAGACGTTCGAGTCGATGGTGGAGCGGCATGCCGGCCGGGTCGCCGCGCTCGCCGACGCGAGCACGGACGACCTGACGCTGCTCTATCCGGAGGACCTTCCCGAACTCCCCTGACCCGCGGGCGCGTCGGCGCGCTGGCGCGGCACGGCGCACGGCAACCGGTCCAGGAGTACGGACCGTTCGGCGGCGAAAGCCGGGTCGGCCTGGTAGTCGGAATGGCCCAGGATCGGTTCGGGCAGCGGGTGCGCGGGGGTCCTGCCGTAGACGACCGGGTCGAGCAGCGCGGCGCCGTCGACGGCCGGCTTCTCCCCTGCGGCGGGCACCCGCACCGGCCCGCCTATGGGGTCGGTGGCGCGGTAGAGGTTGCTCCAGCAGTGGATCGTTCCGTACAGGGCGCGCAGCTGTCCGGGGCCGAAGTACGCGGGGAACCAGCGCCCGTAGAGCCGCTCCAGCGGGGAGCCGTAGGTCAGCAGCGCGACGCGCCGTCGGGTGGCGGGCGGCAGCTGCCAGACGGCGGCCGCGGCGAGCACACTGCCCTGGGAATGGCCGGAGATGACGAGCCGGCCTCCGGTGTGCCGGGTCCAGGAGCTCATGCGCCAGGTGAGGTCGGGGACGGCCCGTTCGGCGTAGCAGGGCGGGGCGAAGGGGTGCGCGGCGCGCGGCCAGAAGGTGCCGACGTCCCAGAGGATGCCGATCGTGCGGCGCGCGGACGCGTCCTTGTAGGCGCGGCGGCCCCAGGTGACGAAGAGCAGGAAGCCGAAGCCGATCATCCAGGAGCCGAGGGCCTGGGCGGTGGCGGCCCCTGAGGCGAGGGCGGGGTGAGCGCCGTCGAAGGCCCGGCCCGGCACGTTGCCGCTGGCCCAGGCACCGGCCACGGAACCGGCGCCGAGCAGCAGGGTGGCTCCGGACACGGTGCCGACGAGGGCGGGGGCCTGGTCGGTGAGGGACGCGGTGGCGCGGGTGGCGGCGATGCGTTTCGTACGGACCGGGTCCGGGTCGTCCGTACCGTAGTCGGCCTCGACGACGGGTCCCAGGCGGCGGGCGGCGCGGGCGGTGCGTAGGACCAGGTAGACGGCGGGGGCGAGCAGCAGCAGGAGCAGGACGGGGATGACGGACGCCTGCCAGCTGAGCAGCACGGGCGGGGCGACGGTCGAGCCCGCCCCCATTCCGGGTGTCGGCGGGCCGTCCAGCCAGTCGGCGACGCGCTGGGCAACTCCGCCGGACATGACGCCGCCGAGCGCGCACGCGAGCATGGCGACCGCGGGGCCGCCGAGGCCGTGAAGGGCGGTGCGCGGGTCGGAGCCGGGGCGGTGGAGGAGGACCGCGACCACGCCGAGCGCCACGACGAGACCGCCCTGGGCGAGCGTCAGGACGCCGAAGGTGGCGTCGCCCGGCAGCGTGCCGGCGGAGCGCCAGCCGGGGCGGGACCAGCCGGCGTGCAGGACGGCGAGGGCGAGCAGCAGCAGCGAGGTGCAGGGGAGCCAGGAGACCAGGACGCGTTCGAGCTGCATGTCGAGGCGCTTCTCGCTGCGGCCGCGGCGGCAGACGACCCAGAGGACGACGACGGCGAGGACCACGTAGGCCGTCTGGAGGGACCGGGCGAGGACGTCGAGCAGGACGCCGGAGGCCTCGCGGTCGTGGCGTGCGGCGGCACCGGTGACGGCGGCGGCGACGGTCAGGAAGCCGGCGGCCGTGTGCGCGGCGCGCAGCCGGGCGACGAGTCGCCGGCCGAACCAGAAGCCGGGACGGCCCAGGGCGGGGCGGACCTCGGGGGCCGGGCCGGTGTCGGAGTCGCTCACGTCGTCGGCGTCGGCGTCGTCGGCGTCGGCGTCGGCGTCGGCGTCGGCGTCGGCGTCGGCGTCGGCGTCGGCGTCGGCGTTGTCAGGGGTGTCGGCCGGGGTGTCGGCCGGGTCCGTGGCCGCGACCTCGTCGTAGCCGGTGGGCGGGCGCTGGGCCTCGTACGCGCTCCACGTCCGATTGGAGAGGTACCAGAGCAGACCGACCAGCACCGTCGGGATCACCGCGGCGAGGGCGAGCCTGCGGCCCGGCTGGGACCACCATCCGCCGCGCTCGGCCGAGAGGAAGCCGAGCCACGAGCGGTCCTCCGCGCAGACGGCCGAGCCCGCGCACTGCCAGGCCGTCAGGTCGAGCGCGACCTCGCAGGCGGCGGCGGTGAGCAGCACCGTGAGCGTGAGGGCGACGAGCCGCACCAGCATCCCGTACGACCGGAGCAGACGCGGGTGCCCCTTGGCGGGCGGGCGCATCCAGTGGGCGAGGTTGACGACCATGAAGGGCAGGAGCAGCAGCCACAGGGCCCGGGCGCCGTTGCCGGAGGTGAGATTGGACCAGACGTACGCCTCCGGAACGGCCCGTTCGGCGTAGCGCTCGGGGTACTCCTCCGCGTCGGCGTCGTCGGTGCGCCGGTGCACCGCGGCCGTCGCGTCGCCGGTGACCCGAACCGTACGCGGGTCGCCGAGCATGTCCTGGGGGGTGGCTCCGCCGACGCCGTGGACGAGGAGTTCGAGCGCCGCGCCGCCGCTCTTCGGGGCGGGTGTGGCAGGGGACACTTCGGTGTCTCACTCTCTGGGTGGGAGGATTCGACGGCAGACAACCAGGATCGCGGAGGCCGTGCGCCGGTGCACGGGCTCTCACGGAATCCGCCCTCCATCCCCCAGTTCCCTTCGGAAGGACCGGCCCCTGTGGTGAGTGACCATCAGAATCTCCTCGCGGAGCAGCGGCGCGCCCTCATTCTGGACGAGGTGCGGCGGCGTGGCGGTGTACGGGTCAACGAGCTGACGCGGCGGCTCAACGTCTCGGACATGACGATCCGCCGGGACCTGGACGCGCTGGCGCGCCAGGGCGTCGTCGAGAAGGTGCACGGCGGCGCGGTGCCGTTGGTCGAGACGAGTTCCCACGAGCCCGGGTTCGAGGCCAAGTCCGCGCTCGAGCTGGGCGCGAAGGAGGAGATCGCCCGGACGGCGGCGCGGCTGGTGGCGCCGGGTTCGGCGATCGCGCTGTCGGGTGGTACGACGACGTTCGCACTGGCCGGGCATCTCCTCGACGTACCGGATCTGACCGTGGTGACCAACTCGGTCCGGGTCGCCGACGTCTTCCACACCGCTCAGCAGGCAGGCGCGGCGGGCGAGGCACGGCCGGGCGCGGCCACCGTGGTGCTCACGGGCGGGGTGCGGACCCCTTCGGACGCGCTGGTGGGGCCGGTGGCCGACCAGGCGATCGGTTCGCTCCACTTCGATGTGCTGTTCCTGGGGGTGCACGGAATCTCGGTGGAGGCCGGGCTCTCGACGCCGAACCTCGCGGAGGCGGAGACGAACCGGCGCCTGATGCGCTCGGCCCGCCGGGTGGTGGTGGTCGCGGACCACACGAAGTGGGGGACGGTGGGGCTGAGTTCGTTCGCGCGGCTCGACGAGGTGGGAACGCTGGTGACGGACGCGGGCCTGTCCCCGCGGGCCCGCGAGGAGATGGCGGAACACCTGCCGGACCTCGTGGTGGCGGGCGAGGACGGGGACGGGGTAGCGGCGGGCGACGAGAGGTGAGCGTCTTCCGCGTCGAGCGCCGTTCGGCGCTCCCGGTGGAGGAGGCCTGGCGGCGGCTCACCGACTTCGCCGCGCACGGCCGCCTGGTTCCGCTCACCCGGACCCGGGTGCTCTCCCCCGGGCCCACGGGGGTGGGGACCCTGTTCGTGGCCCGCACCGGGATCGGGCGGCTCTCGTTCGACGACCCGATGGAGGTCGTGTCCTGGGAGCCCCCCGCACCGGGGCGGCCGGGCAGGTACCGGCTGGAGAAGCGGGGGCGCGTGGTGCTCGGCCGGGCGGTGATCGAAGTGCACGAGAGCCCTGGTGGCGGCGCCCTCGCGGTGTGGGAGGAGGAGCTGCGCGTACGGGGGGTTCCCGCCGCGCTCGATCCCGTACTGGCCCTGGCGGGGCGGAGGGTGTTCGGGCGGGCTCTGGACGGACTCCTGGGCGGCTGACGGCGCGTACTCCTGGGCGGCTGACGACACGGACCGCTGGGCGGCTGCCGACACAGACCACTGGGCAGCTGACGGCGCGTCAGCTATGGTGGCGGGCCTCGGATCAGCGCCTCGGGAGGGACCGGCCATGGCTCGCCGACTCAGGCTCGTGGAACTCGACTTCGCCGATTCGGCGCCCGTCCGGCTGGTGTTCACGGCCGAACTCGCGGCGCCGCCCTCGGCCGTGTTCCGCTCGATAGCGGTGGAACTGGGCTCCATGCCCACCTGGTTCACCGCGGTCGCCTCCGCGACGCCGACCGGCGGCGGCACGGGCCGAGCGGTCCGGCTGCGGGGCGGGGTCGCGTTCCAGGAGACGATCCTCGCCCACGACCCGGGCACCCGCTACGCCTACCGCATCGACGAGACCAACGCCCCCGGCATCGGCGCCATGGTGGAGGACTGGTCCCTCTCCCCCGCCGGCTCGGGGACCAGGGTCCGCTGGACGATGGCGGTCGACGGCGCCGCCCCGTGCCTGTTCGCGATGCGCCTGGCCCGCCCGGGTGTGGGCAAGTCCTTCCGGGACGCGATGCGCCGACTGGACCGGCGGCTCACTCCGGCCAGACACCCGTCGCCAGGAACCGGTCGATAGCGGCGGCGTAGGGCGCGACGTCGAGGCCCTGTTCGGCGAGCCAGGCGTCGGAGTAGTACTTGTCCAGGTAGCGGTCGCCCGGGTCGCAGATCAGGGTCACGACGCTGCCGGTGCGGCCCTGTTCGACCATCTCGGCGACGATCTTCAGCGCGCTCCACAGGCCCGTGCCGGTGGAACCGCCCGCCTTGCGGCCGATCGCGCCCTCCAGGGCACGGACGGCGGCCACGCTCGCCGCGTCCGGGACCTTCATCATGCGGTCGATGGCGCCGGGTACGAAGCTGGGCTCCATCCGCGGCCGGCCGATGCCCTCGATGCGCGAGCCGCAGTCGGAGGTGGCGTCGGGGTCGTTCTTGGTCCAGCCGTCGAAGAAACAGGAGTTCTCCGGGTCGGCGACGCAGATCCGGGTGTCGTGCTGCATGTAGTGCACGTAGCGGGCGATGGTCGCGGACGTGCCGCCGGTTCCCGCGGTCGCGACGATCCACGCCGGCTCGGGGTAACGCTCCAGCCTCAGCTGCTGGTACATCGACTCGGCGATGTTGTTGTTGCCCCGCCAGTCGGTGGCCCGCTCGGCGTAGGTGAACTGGTCCATGTAGTGGCCACCGGTGCGCTCGGCGAGGGCCGCGGACTCCTCGTACATCGTGCGGGAGTCGTCGACGAAGTGGCACCGCCCGCCGTGGAACTCGATCAGACGGCACTTCTCCGCGCTCGTCGTGCGAGGCATCACGGCGATGAACGGCACCCCGATCAGCTTGGCGAAGTACGCCTCCGAGACGGCCGTCGAGCCGCTGGAGGCCTCGATGACGGGCTTGCCGGGCCGGATCCATCCGTTGCACAGGCCGTAGAGGAAGAGGGAGCGGGCGAGGCGGTGCTTGAGGCTGCCGGTGGGGTGGGTCGACTCGTCCTTCAGGTACAGGTCGATGCCCCACGACTCGGGGAGCGGGAACCGCAGCAGGTGGGTGTCGGCGGAGCGATTGGCATCGGCCTGCACCTTGCGGACCGCCTCCTTCAGCCAGGCGCGGTACGCCGGGTCGCTGTGGTCGACGTCGACGGTCGCGACCGCGGCTCGCGCCGTGTTCTCCGTGGTGCTCATGCGTCCTTCTCCTCGTCCGGCGCAGCAGGTCCCCCACTGCCGACGATAACTCCCCGACCTGCACAAACGTTCGCTTTGGGGGTCCATAGGAGTCCCTTGCAGCAAGGGCCTCTGGTGCGCTCGCGGCCCGCCCGGCACACTGGAGGGAACAACCGGCGCGAAGGGGGCGGAGCGACATGGCGGATCTCGAGGCGGCGGAGCCCGGGACGGCGGAGCCGGAGTTCACGGCCACAGGCGTACGGATCGAGCGCTGGCCGCGCTCGTTGACGCGGGCGGGCGAGGTCCGGATCGAGGACGGCCGGCTGTCCCTGCTGACGAGTTACGGCAGCGAGATCGACAGCGCCCCCGTGGCCTCGGTGCGCGCCGGGCGGCCCTGGTTCGCCAAGCCCGACGAGACCGTCGCGACCATGAACGGGACCCGCTACCGGCTGACCATGGACGGCCCCGCCCGGGGACCGCGCGACCGGGCCTCGGGCCCCGGGGGCTTCCTTGCGGCCCTCAAGCGGGCCACCAAGGACCGATGACGCACCGAGGACCACGGTGACCTGCGGAAGGTCTCCGCGAGTTGCGGGCCGGTCACGGCTGGTTCACGCTGGAACCACCTCACCGAGGGTTCACCGGCGGTGACGCTGTGATCCAGCCCGCCGCCCTGCTGTACGCATGTCAGATCCGAATCTTCGTCTTCTTCCGGACCTCAACTTCGGGGAGTCGCAGCCGTGATCAGCGAGCCAAGCAGGCACTGCACGGTGGAGCTCCAAGCCCTGCCGTCGCGGATCGGTCAGGTCCGCAGAATCGTATCGGCGCATCTGCGCTACTGGCATCTCGATGCGTTGATCGACCATGCCGCGCTCGGTGTCACCGAGCTCCTGACCAATGTTCACCGGCACGCACAGCCGGACAAGATGTGCACCGTCGAGATCGAGCTGCTGCTCGACCGCCTCACCGTCTCGGTCCACGACCACGACCCGCGGATACCGGCCGTCGACGGCCGTTCGGCGCGCACGGTCCCCGACGACTTCGAGGAGTTCGCCACCTCGGGCCGCGGCCTGGCCATCATCGAGGCCGTCAGCGAGAGCTGGGGCATCCGTCCGCACGACGCCGGCAAGGTCGTCTGGTTCACCCTGCCGGCGCCCATGCCCGCGGTGGCCGTCCCGCCGCGCGCGCACGCCGTGTACGGCGCGACCACCGACGGCCCCTTCGTCGGCCACACCCGCTTCCGCGGCGCACACGGCACGAGCCTGGAGGGCGTCCCCTTCGGAACGCCACAGGAACCGGCCCGCGCCCCGGCGGTCGCCCCCTCGGCTCTCGCGGGCTGACGGACGGCTGCGGGGCGATTGCGGGGCCGTTGCGGGGCGGCGCGCCGGCGATGCAGTGTGCACCGGTCGCGGGGTCACTCCGTCGCGATCGCCCGCAGCACGTCCAGGCGGGCCGCCCTGCTCGCCGGGCGCCAGGCCGCCACCGCGCCGGCGGCGACGCCGACCAGGGCGACGATCGCAAGGTGCAGCGGAGGGACGGCGAAGGCGAACGCGCTGTCGCTCGCGCCGTCCGACGCCCTGACGAGGACCCAGCCGAGGAAGCCTCCGAGCGCGAGGCCGCCGACGGTGCCGAAGGCGGCGACGAGGACGGACTCCCATCGGACCATGGACCTGAGCTGGGCCCTGGTCTGTCCGACCGCGCGCAGCAGGCCGAGTTCACGGGTGCGCTCGTGGACCGCGAGGGTCAGCGTGTTGGCGATTCCGAGCAGGGCGATCAGGACGGCGAACGCGAGCAGCGCGTAGACGAGGGTGAGCATCATGTCGATGCCTCCGGCGGACGACTCGGCGTACTCCTCACGCGTCTGCACCTCCGGGTTGCCGTACGTCGCGGCGACGTCCTTCACGGCGGCCGTGCCCGCCTCCGGCGTGACTCCGTCCTCGAAGCTCACGGCGACGAGGGTGTGGGAGTCCTGGGCGCGGTGCGGGGCCCAGGCCTCGCGGGTGACGACGTAGTCCCCGGCCAGTTCGGACTGTTCGTAGACGGCCTTGACGGTGAAGGTGTGCCGGCTGCCGTCGGTGAAGGCCAGTTCGGTGGTGCTGCCCGGCGTGAGGCCGGACTTGTCCGCCTCGGTGTCGGCGACGGCGATGCCGTCCGTGCCGAGTCCGTCCAGAGATCCCTGTACCTCCCCGAGGTCGAAGGAGCGGGCGAGCGCGGTCGGGTCGGTGACGGTCAGGGCCCGGCCCTCGCCGTCGATCTCGGCCACGCCCTGACCGAGCCCGACGGCCGTCTCGACCTCGGGCAGCGCCGCGAGCGCCGGGGCGAGCCGCGGACTGAGCCCGCTGCCTCCGGCGCCGAACGCCGGCGTGCTGACGGCCACGTCACCGGCGAACGAGCGGGAGACCGTCTGGTCCATGGTCGCCTTCAGCGAGGCGCCGAAGACCGTGAAGAGCGAGACGACGGCGACGCCGATCATCAGCGCGGTGGCGGTCGCTGCGGTCCGCCTGGGGCTGCGCAGGGCGTTGCGCCGGGCGAGGCCCCGGTTGACCCCGCGCAGCGGCCCGCCGAGGATCCGTACGGCGTTCGAGGCGGCCACCGGGCCGAGGGCGACGAACGCGGCGAGCGCGAGCACGGCTCCCGCGGAGGCGAGCCACAGGGACGGGTCCGCGAGGACGCCGGTGAGAACGGCGGCGACGGCGGCGAGCAGCAGGCCGGTGCCTGCCAGGGCCCGTACGCGCGAGGCGCCCGACTCGTCCACGGCGGTCTCGCGCAGCGCGGCGAGCGGCGCGGTCCGCCCCGCCCTCAGGGCGGGCAGCAGGGCCGAGCCGACGCAGACGACGAGTCCGACGGCGAAGGGCAGCGCCATCGCGCCGCTTGGGGGCGCGGAGCGCGGAGAGGCTGAGCTTCAGGGAGGCGTTCATGACGGCGCCTCGGTCCGCGACCTGCCGTCGAAGGCCTTCATGCGGTCCAGGACGCGTTCGGCGGTCGGCGCCGCCATGCGGTCGACGAGCCGTCCGTCGGCGAGGAAGACCACCTCGTCGGCGTGGGCGGCGGCGACCGGGTCGTGGGTGACCATGACGACCGTACGGCCGGTCTGCCGGACGGCGCGGCCGAGCAGCCGCAGTACCTCCTCGCCGGAGCGGGAGTCGAGGTTGCCGGTCGGCTCGTCGGCGAAGACGACGTCGGGCGTGCCGGCGAAGGCCCGGGCGACGGCGACGCGTTGCTGCTGGCCGCCGGAGAGCTGACCAGGCCGGTGGTGGAGCCGGTCGCGCAGCTTGACGGTATCGATGAGTGCGTCCAGCCACTCCTGGTCCGGGACGGTGCCGGCGAGGTCCAGAGGCAGGGTGATGTTCTCGGCGACGGTGAGGGTGGGCAGCAGGTTGTACGCCTGGAAGACGAACCCGATCCGCTCGCGGCGCAGCAGCGTCAGCCGCCGGTCGTCGAGCGCGGACAGGTCGGTGTCGCCGATGAACGCGGAGCCGGAGGTGAGGCTGTCGAGACCGGCCGAGCAGTGCATGAGGGTGGATTTTCCGGAGCCCGAGGGGCCCATGATCGCGGTGAAGCGGCCGGCCGGGAAGTCGACGCTCACCCCGTCCAGGGCCCTGACTTCGGTGTCCCCGCCGCCGTAGACCTTGACGGCGTCCACGACCCGGGCGGCGGTACGGGCCGTGGACGGGAGGGTCTCGGGGGTGGTGACTGTCATGACGTACGCCCCTTGGGGCCTGTGGTGCGGCCGAACTGCTCCTCCAGGACGGTCAGACGGCGCCAGTACTCGTCCTCGTCGATCTCGCCGGCCGCGAACCGGCGGCCGAGGAGCGCGATCGGCGACTGCTCGTCGTGGCCGGGACGCGGGCCGGGGCCGCGCCTGCCGCGCCATCCGGTGCGGCGCACCACGGTGACCACGGTGAGGATCACGGCCGCCCAGACGAGGGGGAAGAACAGGACCCACGGGCCGGGGCCCGCGTGGGCGAGGGTGTTCATGTCTCTCAGCTCCTCGTGCGCATGTGTCGCGTATGCCGATGTCTTGAGCCTCGCCCCGGGAGGGGGCCCGGGTCGTCGTACGGCCAGCGGCTTCGTGCGTACGACGTGGGGAGTACAGAGCCTTCTGCCGGGCGTAGACCTCTGTACCTACTGGTATGTACACTCGCCGCATGACGACGTCCGAGCGACTGATCGAGGCCACCCGTGAGCTGCTCTGGGAGCGCGGCTACGTGGGGACGAGCCCGAAGGCGATCCAGCAGGCCGCCGGGGCGGGGCAGGGAAGCATGTACCACCACTTCGCCGGGAAGCCGGATCTGGCGCTCGCCGCGATCCGCCGCACCGCGGAGGAGATGCGGGCGACGGCCGAGGGCGCGTTGAACGGTGGCGGGTCCGCGTACGCGCGCGTGGAGGCGTATCTGCTGCGCGAGCGAGCGGTGTTGCGCGGCTGCCCGGTCGGCCGGCTGACGATGGACCCGGACGTCATGGCGAGCGAGGAACTGCGCGCGCCGGTCGACGAGACCCTGGACTGGCTGCGCGGGCGGCTCGCCGGAATCGCCCAGGAAGGCCTGGACAGCGGCGAGTTGGCGGGCCCCCTGGATCCGGCCGAGCTGGCGGCCACGATCGTCGCGACCGTGCAGGGCGGCTATGTGCTGGCCCGGGCCTCCGGCTCCCCCGCCGCCTTCGACACGGCCGTCCGCGGCCTGCTCTCCCTGCTGTCGCCCCGTACCTCCCGTACCTCCTGAGCACGCGCCAGAGAAATCCGGAGACTTCCGATGCACGCGATGCAGTACGAGATCACCCTTCCCGCCGACTACGACATGGAGATCATCCGCAGGCGCGTCGCGACCAGGGGACATCTGCTCGACGACTTCGCCGGGCTCGGCCTCAAGGCGTATCTGATCCGGGAGCGCGAGGACGGATCACCGGTCGACCAGTACGCGCCGTTCTACCTCTGGGCGACTCCGGAAGGCATGAACTCCTTCCTCTGGGGCCCCGGTTTCCAGGGGATCGTGAACGACTTCGGACGGCCGGTGGTGCAGCACTGGACGGGGCTCGCGTACGAGGAGGGCCCGGCGTCCGGGTCCGTGCCGCGGACCGCGACGCGTCGCAGGGTCCGGCTCGGGGACGCCGAGGCTCCGGCCGAGGCCGTGGCGGAGGCGCTCGCCCGGCACGCGCGCGTGGCCCGTACGGACGGCGTGGTGGCGAGCGCGCTCGCCATCGACCCCCGCCACTGGGAGCTGCTGTTCTTCACCCTCTGGGCGGAGGGGGCCGAGCCGCCGGCCGGAGCGGACGATCGTTTCCAGGTGCTCCACGTGTCCGCGCCGGAACGGGCGTCGCTGGGTCAGCCGACCGGCACGAGGGTCAGATAGGCGATACCGAGGACGTCGCGGTAGCCGTTCAGCCAGGACGACCGCTGGCGGTCGACGCGGTCCCGGGTCTCGGCGGCGAGCGGGTGGTCGGGGTGGGCGGCGAGCCAGACCTCCGTCTCGTGACGGTAGCCGGACTCGAACTCCTCCCACTCCTCGCGGCTCGCGGACTCGATCCACGCGGGCCGGAAGCCCGCCTCGATCGCGAGGTCCACGAGCGCCCCGAGGCGGAGGTGGTCGCCGGTCTTCGCCCCGGGCCACATCCCGGCGAGCTCCTGGTCGGTCGGGGTGCGCTCCCAGAACCCCTCACCGAGGACGACCCGGCCGCCGGGCCGTACGAGGCGGCGCAGCTCGCGCAGGGCGGCGGCCGGGTCGTGGGGCTGCTCCGGGTCGCAGAGGGCCTGGCTGGAGCCGAGGCAGAGGATCGCGTCGACGGGCCCGCGGGTGGTGCCGAGCGCCGACTCCTCCACGAAGGTGACGCGCTCGGCGAGACCGCGCGCCTTCGCGAGGCCCCGGCCCCTGGCCAGGTCCTCGGCGTTGATGTCGATGCCGACACCGGTCGACCCGGGTACGGCCTCCAGGACGCGGAGCAGCAACTCGCCCCAGCCGCACCCGATGTCGAGCACGGTGGCCGGCGAGGCGTCGGCGACGCGCTCGATCATGCGGGTCGCGCGGTCTCGGGAGAGCGGCCCGTGGAAGGTCAGGCTGCCGAGGCGGGGAGGAAGATCGGAATCAGTCATGGGGCGGAACGTTAGTTCGTCCCGACCCGTCTGCCGACCTAATTTGCGGACAGGGGAACGTCAGGCCGCTGCCTTTCCCAGAGCGGCCGGCGGAACGTCAGACGTCTTGTCTTCCCTGGGCGGCCGGCGGAACGTCAGACGCCTAGCTACCCAGGGCGGCCGGAACGTCAGACCCCCTGCCTTCCCAGGGCGGCCGGCGGAACGTCAGGCCCCTTGCCTTCCCAGGGCGGCCAGTGGGTCGTCCAGGACCGGCTGCCAGGCCAGTTCCGCCGCGCCCACCAGGCTGTTGTGGTCGAGGGTGCAGGCGAGGATCGGCACTCCGCCACTGCGCCCCCACAGGCTACGGTCGGCGACGACCGCGCGCAGGCGGTCCGGGTCGGCGTCGAGCAGCTCGCGGTGCAGACCGCCGAGGATGATCCGGTCCGGGTTGAGGATGTTCACCAGGCCCGCGAGGCCGAGCCCCAGACGGTCGATCAGCTCCTCCGTCGCGGCCCGCACACCGGGGTCGTCGGGGCTCGTGCGGAGCAGGTCGCGGGACTGCTGGAGCAGCGACACCTCGGGCCCCGGGTCGCGGCCCGCCACGGTGAGGAAGGCGAGCGGGTCGGTCTCGACGTCGAGGCAGCCGCGGCTGCCGCAGTGGCACGGCCGGCCCTCGGGGTTGACCGTGACGTGCCCGACCTCCAGGGCGAGACCCGAACTGCCGGTGTGCAGGCGCCCGTCGAGGACGAGGGCGCCGCCGACGCCCCGGTGGCCGGTGGCCACGCACAGCAGGTCCCTGGCGCCGCGGCCCGCGCCGTGGCGGTGCTCGGCGAGGGCGGCGAGGTTGACGTCGTTGCCGGTGAAGGCGGGCCCTTGGATCCCGGCCGCCCTGACGCGTTCGGCGAAGATCTCCCGTACCGGCGCACCGGCCGGCCAGGCGAGGTGGAGCGGATTGAGGGCGGTGCCCTCGGGTTCGGCGACGGCCGAGGGGGCGGCGAGGCCGGCTCCTACACAGCGGCGCCCGCTCTCGTGGAGCAGGGCGGCTCCGGCGTCGACGACGGCGCCGAGCACCTGGGCGGGGTCGGCGGAGACGGTGACGCAGCCGGGCGCGGTGGCGACGATCGTGCCGCCGAGACCGACGAGCGCGGCACGGAATCCGTCGGCGTGGACCTGGGCGGCGAGGGCGACGGGGCCCTTCTCGTCGACGGCGAGCCGGTGCGAGGGGCGGCCCTGGGAACCGGCGGCGGCGCCCGGGTTGGAGTCGACGCGGATCAGGCCGAGCGCTTCCAGTTCGGCGGCGACGGCGCCGGCGGTGGCACGGGTGACGCCCAGTTCGGCGGTGAGCACGGCACGGGTCGGCGCACGGCCCGTGTGCACCAGTTCCAGCGCGGGCCCGAGCGCGCCGCGCCCTCTGTCCAGCCGTGTCTTGGTCGTGGTCGCCTTGCCGTTCATGGGGGCGAGTCTCCCATGATCGGACGGTGTGCCGGTTTGCGCGGTCCGGGTCCGGGTAGCGGCGCGGCGTGATCGGGAGGTGTCATGACGCGCTCCGGAACGACGGCCCGTGTGCGGGATCTGCTGGAGGAGGAGAGTTCCCGGACGTACGCGCAGGAGGCCGGCATACGACTGAAGGACACCCCGCAGCCGTTGTACCAGCTGCTGGTCCTGGCCCATCTGCTGAGCGCCAGGATCCGCGCGGAGACGGCCGTCGCGGCGGCGGAGGCACTGTTCGACGCGGGGATGCGCACGCCGCGGCGCATGCGCGAGGCGAGCTGGCAGCAGCGGGTGGACGCGCTGGGCGAGGGCGGCTACCGGCGGTACGACGAGCGCACGGCGACGCAGCTCGGCGAGGAGGCCGAACTCGTTCTGGCGAAGTACGGCGGTGATCTGCGCCGGATGCGGGAGGCGGCGCACGGCGACGTGGACGAGCTGCGCTCGGCACTGCAGGAGATCCCCGGTATCGGCCCGGCAGGGGCGGACATCTTTCTGCGCGAAGCCCAGGGAATCTGGCCGGAACTGGCCCCCTACCTCGACGAACGCGTCCTGGAGGGCGCCCGCCGCACGGGCCTGCCCACCGACCCCGCCGCTCTGGCCCGCGCCGTGCCCCGGGAGGAGCTGCCGGTCGTGGCGGCGGCCCTGGTCCGCGCCTCGGTGGGCCGGGCTTCGGGGGCAGAGTCCTGATCGATCGAACCCTGAGCAGTCCCTGAGCAGTCCCTGAGCGGCCCCTGAGCAGTCCCTCAGCAGCGGTCCCTGATCGGTCCCTGAGCAGCGGTCCCTGATCGGCCCTGATCGAGCCTAGTCGGCCACCCCTGATCGGTTCATCGCCGCCCGTCCGCGTCCACGCGGCCCCGGCCGGGCGCGTGGCCGACCCCCACCGGTCGGCAGGTTGAAATCCGTACGGCTCGCCCCTATCCTGAGTTTGTGCCGCTACTAAACAAAGTACGGACGGCCGTTCCGGGGGGCCCCGGCGGAGACACCGCCTCCTCCCTGTCCCGCCTCCGCTCCGCCCTGACCCTCTTCTTCGCCCTCGACGGTTTCCTTTTCGCCGGCTGGGTCGTCCGCATCCCCGCCATCAAGCAGCAGACCGGCGCCTCCGCCAGCGACCTCGGGCTCGCGCTGCTCGGGGTGTCGGCCGGCGCCGTGGTCACCATGACCCTGACGGGGCGGCTCTGCCGACGCCACGGCAGCCACGCCGTCACCGTCGCCACGGCAGTGCTGCTCTCACTCTCGATCGCCCTGCCGGCCCTCACCCGTTCCCCGCTCGCCCTCGGCCTCGTCCTGCTCGTCTTCGGCGCGGCGTACGGCGGCATCAACGTGGCGATGAACAGCGCCGCCGTCGACCTCGTCGCCGCGCTGCGCCGCCCCGTGATGCCCTCCTTCCACGCGGCGTTCAGCCTCGGCGGGATGCTCGGCGCGGGTCTCGGCGGGCTGGTCGCCGGAGGCGTGTCCCCCACGGCGCACCTGCTCGGTCTGACGGTGGTCGGGCTTCTCCTGACGGCCGTCGCCGGTCCCGTACTGCTCCGGCAGCCGTCCCCCGCCCCTCCGGAGGCGACCCCGGCCGCCGAGCGGCGCCGGGGCAGGACCGGCTCGCGCGGACTGGTCGTCGTCTTCGGGATCATCGCGCTCTGCACGGCGTACGGCGAGGGTGCCCTGGCCGACTGGGGCGCCCTCCACCTGGAACAGGACCTCGACGCGCACCCCGGCGTCGCGGCCGCCGGCTACGCCCTCTTCGCGCTGACGATGACCGTCGGCCGACTGTCGGGCACCGCCCTGCTCGAACGCCTCGGCCAGACCCGCACCCTCGTCGCGGGCGGGGCGACGGCCGCCGCCGGCATGCTGCTCGGCGCGCTCGCCCCGAGCGTCTGGGCCGCCCTGCTCGGCTTCGCGGTGACCGGGCTCGGCCTGGCCAACATCTTCCCCGTCGCCGTGGCCCGGGCGGGCGCGCTGGCCGGCCCGAGCGGCGTGGCCACCGCCTCCACCCTCGGCTACGGCGGCATGCTGCTCGGCCCGCCCTCCATCGGCTTCCTGGCCGACTGGTTCTCCCTGCCCTTCGCCCTCACCACCGTCGCCGTCCTCGCGGCCGGCGCCGCGCTGATCGGGTACGCGGTCCGGAACGCACAGGCCTCTCCGACAGGTGGAGCAGCCTGATTCCGGCGGGGCGCCGGGTCCTGGCCGGCGGTGGGAATCCGCCGCGCCTCCGGGCCTCCCCTGGAAGAATCGCCGTGTGGAGATCATGACGATCGACGAGCACATCGCCGCCCTGGCCACGGCGGGCCGGGCGCTGGCGGAGACCGCGGCCGAGGCCGGCTCGGACGCCGAGGTGGCGACCTGTCCGGGCTGGCGGGTACGGGATCTCCTGCGGCACACGACGATGGTGCACCGCTGGGCGACGGGCTTCGTCGCCGAGCGGTACACCTCCTACCACCCCGACGACGGCGAGCCGGATCTCGACGGAGAGGCGCTCCTCGCCCACTTCCGCGAGGGTCATGTCCGACTCGTCGACGCCCTGCGCGCGGCTCCCGAGTCCCTGGAGTGCTGGACGTTGATGGCCGCCCCCTCCCCGCTGGCCTTCTGGGCGCGGCGGCAGGCGCACGAGACGGCCGTCCACCGCGCGGACGCCGAGTCCGCCCTGCCGGACCGGCACCCGGGACCGGTGGACCCCGCACTCGCCGCTGACGGGATCGACGAGCTGCTGCGCGCCTTCCACGCCCGCGAGCGCAGCCGGGTGCGTACACCGGAGCCGCGGATCCTGCGCGTACGGACCACCGACACCGGTGACGTGTGGACCGTACGGCTGTCACAGGATCCGCCCCGCACGGAACACGACACTAAGGAACACGGCACTACGGAACATGGGACTACGGAACACGGCACTACGGGACGGGGCGAGACGGGCCGCGGCAAGGGCGGTCTTCCCGTCACCGCGGACTGTGAGATGACCGGCCCCGCCGACCGCCTCTATCTGACGCTCTGGAACCGGCTTCCCGAGGGCGCGGTCGACGTGGCGGGTGACGCGTCGCTGGCCCGGATCTGGCGGGAGAATTCGGCGATCACCTGGTCGTGAAGGTCCGGGGGGCCGGGGACCGCCGGAATCCGCCTCCGCGTGGCCCGTGACGTCGTACGGTCGTCAGCCCAGCCAGCCGGGGCGTACCAGGCCCGACTCGTAGGCCAGGACGACCAGTTGGGCGCGGTCGCGGGCGCCGAGCTTCACCATGGTGCGGCTCACGTGGGTCTTGGCCGTGAGCGGGCTGACGACGAGACGCCGGGCGATCTCCTCGTTCGACAGACCGATGCCGACCAGGGCCATCACCTCCCGTTCCCGCTCGGTGAGTTCGTCGAGGCCGGACCCCGCGGCCAGGGGCTTGGAGCGGGCCGCGAACTCCTCGATGAGCCGCCGCGTCACGCCCGGCGAGAGCAGGGCGTCGCCGTCGACGACGGCGCGCACGGCCCGTACCAGCTCCTCGGGTTCGGTGTCCTTGACGAGAAAGCCCGAGGCACCCGCGCGGATGGCCTCGAAGACGTACTCGTCGAGTTCGAACGTGGTCAGCATGACCACCTTCACCGCTCCCAGACCGGGGTCCCCGGTGATCCGGCGGGTGGCGGCGAGACCGTCGAGCACGGGCATGCGGATGTCCATGAGGACGACGTCCGGGCGGAGTTCGCCCGCCTTGCCCGCCGCCTCCTCTCCGTCGGCGGCCTCCCCCGCCACCTCGATGTCCGGCTGGGCGTCCAGGAGCGCGCGGAAGCCCGCCCGTACCAGCGACTGGTCGTCGGCGAGCAGCACACGGATCACGGCGTCTCCTTCGGTCGGACGGGGAGGACGGCGCGCACCCGGAAACCGCCGTCCTCGCGGGTGCCCGCCTCGATCGTGCCACCGAGGCCTCCGGCCCGCTCCCGCATTCCGGCGAGACCGTTGCCGCTGCCACCGGCGTCGCCGCCGGTCGCGGGTCCGTCGTCGTCGACACGGAGCTCCAGGACGCCGGGCAGGTAGCGGATCGTGACGCGCGCGGCGCGGGACCCCGAGTGGCGGACCACGTTGGTCAGCGCCTCCTGAACGATCCGGAAGGCCGCCAGGTCGGCGCCGGGCGGAAGCGCCACGGGCGCGCCCTCCGTCGTGGTCTCCACGGTCAGCCCGGCGGACGCCGCCTGCTCGACGAGCTCGGGGAGCCGGTCGAGGCCGGGCGCGGGGGTGCGCGGGGCCTCGCCCGGGGCGCGCAGGGTGTCGAGCACCTGACGGACCTCCCCCAACGCTTCCTTGCTCGCCGCCTTGATGGTGGTCAGCGCGGCGCGGGCCTGCTCGGGGTCGCTGTCGAGCAGGGCGAGGCCGACGCCGGCCTGCACGTTGATGACGGAGATCGAGTGGGCGAGGACGTCGTGCAGCTCCCGGGCGATCCGCAGCCGTTGCTCGTCGGCACGGCGCCGCTCGGCCGCGGCGCGTTCGGCGCGCTGCTGCGCCCACTGCTCGCGGCGGACGCGGACCAGCTCGGAGGCGGCGAGGATCGCGATGACGAAGCAGGCGACCGGGATCTCCTGGCCCCACGGCGCGGCGGAGTCGCCGTCCGGGGGGAGGTGGGCATAGAGCCAGTGCGCGATGAGCAGATGCCCCGCCCACACCAGCCCCAGCGCCCACCAGGCCGCCCGCCGGTGGCCCTGCACGATCGCCGCGAAGCAGGCCACGGCGACGAGGAGGAAGACCGGACCGTACGGGTAGCCGGCGGCGAAGTACCCGAGGGTGACGGCCGACGTCGCGAAGACCACCGGGACCGGGTGGCGGTGGCGCAGCAGGAGCAGCGCGGAACCGAGGAGCAGCAGCCCGCGGCCGAGGGCATCCAGGGACTCCCGGTCCGGCTGGTTCCTCGCCGCGAACCCGGAGCCCACCATCACGAAGACGGCGAGGAGGAGGGTGGACCGCCAGGGCAGCCCGTCGCCCGGCTCGCGATCGGCCCAGCGCAGCGCCCACGGCGGACCGCCGCGCGCCCGGAGCGGATCGCCTGGCCCCTGACCGCGCTGTTCTTCCATGTCCGCCACGCTAGACGCGGTCGGACCCGATCGGCGTCAGCCCGGCGTGGTGATCACGCGTACTCCCGTGGGAGTAGAACGACCGGGCCCTCCGCGGGCCGGAACGGGCGAGGCCGTCCGGCCGGTCACGGGCGGGTCCGCCGCCGGGCGGTCACGGGTGGGGCCGGCCGGTCACGGGTGGAACCGACCGGTCACGGGCGAAGCCGTCCGGCCCGGGTCACGGGCGGGGCAGGAGGCCGATGTCGCGGCCGAGGCGGGCGGCGGTCGCCGTGAAGAACTCGTCCCGTTCCTCGACGATCCGGTGGAACTGGCCGAACACCTCGAAGGAGACAAGCCCGAAGAGCTGCGACCAGGCGGCGACCAGGGCGACGACGAGTGCGGGCGGCAGGTCGGGGGCCAGATCGGCGGCCATACGCTCCGCCTCGGGCCGCAGCTCTCCGGGGAGCGGCGGCGGGGCGACGCCGTCGGCGGTGAAGGCGTCGCGGGCGATGGTGATGAGGACCAGTCCGACGCGGGAGGCCGGGCCGATGGTGTCCTGCGGGGCGGAGTAGCCGGGGACCGGTGAGCCGTAGATCAGGGCGTACTCGTGGGGATGGGCGAGGGCCCAGGTACGGACGGCCCGGCAGACGGCCGTCCAGCGGGCGAGGTGGTCGCCGCCCCGGGCCTCGGCGGCGGCCAGGGCCTCCTCCGCCGCCCCGCCGACGGCGTCGTACGCGTCGACGATGAGGGCGGTGAGGAGGTCGTCGCGGCTGGGGAAGTACCGGTAGAGCGCCGACGACACCATGCCGACCTCGCGGGCGACGGCACGCAGGGAGAGCTTGGCGGCACCTTCGGCGGCGAGCTGGGCGCGGGCCTCGTCCTTGATGGCGGCGGTGATCTCGATGCGGGCGCGGGCACGGGCTCCTTGAACGCTGGTCATGGAGATCAGTGTGCCACCTTCCCGGAGCACTGCACTGAAACGAGAGCATCGGATCAAAGCGAGAGCATCGCAGCGAAACGAGAGCGGTGCTCTTGCTTCGGATCGCCGATCCGTGCACACTGATCTCAAGCGAGAGCAGTGCTCACAGTTTCCTTCGGAGGATGCCATGTCCGCTCAGCCCAGCGCCCACGTCATGAAGCCCGGCTGGTTCACGGTGAACGTACTCAACCGGAGCGTCGCGTGGATGACCCGCCGGGGCATCAGCGTCTGGGGCTCCCGCGTCCTCGCGGTGCGCGGCCGCAAGAGCGGTGAATGGCGCACCACGCCCGTCAACCTGCTCACTCTGGACGGCGCCCAGTACCTGATGGCGCCGCGCGGCCACGTCCAGTGGACCCACAACATGCGCGTGGCCGGCGGCGGCGAGCTGCGCCTGGGCAAGCACGCGCAGCCCTTCACCGCCGTGGAGCTGACCGACGACGAGAAGCCCGCTCTCCTCCGCGCCTACCTGAAGCGGTGGAAGGCGGAGGTCGGCATCTTCTTCGGCGGGGTCGGTCCGGACTCCACCGACGCGGAGCTGCGCGCGATCGCCCCCAAGCACCCGGTCTTCCGGATCACTCCGACCGCTTGACCCCGGAATCCGGCACGTCAGGCGCGTCAGGCGCGTCCGAGGCGTCAGGTGCGTCCGCCACGCCCGACGCATCCGCCCCGCCCGGCGCATCCGGCGCCGACACGTCCGACGCGTCCGGCGCCGACACGTCCGCTGCGTCCGATGCGGCGTCCAACGCGTCCGATGCGTCCGCCGGGCCCGACAGATCCGAGGCGCCCGACACCCCCACCGCACCCGTCAGCTCGGCCGGATCCGAGACATCCGCGTCAGCCGACGTCGGGCCCGACTGGGCCGCGCCCCGGAGCGTCATGCCGTCGGTCGGCGCCATCCGGCGGTCCAGGACGTCGAGCGCCCGCCGCGCGATGCCGTTCGACCGGACGAGACCGGCAAGGGTGGTCGAGCCGCGGGTGATGTCCGTGAACGCGTTCCACGCCGGACGCAGACCGGTGATCGTCGCGTGCAACAGCCCCGGCCGACGCTCGAACAGCGCGAGCATCCGCCGCCCGACCGCCATCTCGACGCCCAGCCCCGCCTTGATGGCGAAGGCGTAGTTCAGCGCCTGACGGCGCGCGTCGACGGCGTCGTTCGCCTCGGCGATCCGTACCGCCCACTCCCCCGCGAGCCGGCCCGAGCGCAGCGCGAAGGAGATACCCTCCCGCGTCCACGGCTCCAGGAGCCCCGCCGCGTCACCGCAGACCAGCACCCGGCCGCGCGACAGCGGCGAGTCGTCGCTACGGCAGCGCGTCAGGTGCCCGGAGGAGATGGCCGGCTCGAAGCCCGCGAGCCCGAGCCGGGCGATGAAGTCCTCCAGATAGCGCTTGGTGGCCGCACCCTCGCCACGCGCCGAGATGACGCCGACGGTGAGCGTGTCGCCCTTGGGGAAGACCCAGCCGTAGCTGCCGGGCATCGGGCCCCAGTCGATGAGGACCCGCCCCTTCCAGTCCTCGGCCACCGAGGCCGGAACGGGGATCTCGGCCTCCAGCCCCAGGTCCACCTGGTCGAGCTTCACGCCGACGTGAGCTCCTATCCGGCCCGCGCTGCCGTCCGCTCCGACGACCGCCCTGGCCAGGACCGTCTCGCCGTCCGCGAGGACGACGGCGACGGTGCGCCGGTCCGGCACGGCCGGGCCGTGCTGCTCGACCCGGGAGACGGTGACTCCCGTACGGAGCTCCGCGCCCGCCTTCTGCGCCTGCTCGACGAGACCCGCGTCGAACTCGGGCCGGTTGACCAGCCCGAAGAGCATCCGGCGCGAGCGGCGCGTCCGGGCGAAGCGTCCGTTCAGGGAGAAGGTCACGGCGTGCACCCGGTCCTGCAGGGGCAGTTCGAAACCGGGCGGGAGCGAGTCCCGCGAGGGGCCGATGATGCCGCCGCCGCAGGTCTTGTACCGCGGCAGTTCGGCCTTCTCCAGGAGCAGCACACGGCGTCCGGCGACCGCGGCCGCGTACGCCGCGGAAGCGCCTGCCGGACCGGCGCCCACGACCACCACGTCCCATACGGTCGTGGCCTGCTCCGACTTTTCCGCGCGTACCTCTTCGGCGTCTGCGTTCTCGCTGCTCACGATGGGCTTCTGCTCCTGATCCGGCCGATGATCCAAGTCTCCGGGCATCCTACGGCGCGGCCTTCCGGGCCCCGCGCCGTAGGATCGGCGATGCGTTCGCCGTACAACCGACATACGGCAACGTCCTTACAACGTCGCACCCACCAGGAGCGTGCCCATGACCGCGAATCCGATAGCCGAGACCGTCGCCGGCCTCATGCCCCGCGCCAAGGCGGAGCTCACGGAGCTCGTGGCCTTCGAATCGGTGGCGGACGAGGCCGTGGCTCCGCGGAGCGAGTGCGAAGGGGCCGCGAACTGGGTGGCGGACGCGCTGCGCGCCGAGTCCTTCCAGGACGTGGCGCTGCTCGACACCCCCGACGGTTCGCAGTCGGTGTACGGCGTACTGCCGGGCCCGGTCGGCGCGCCGACCGTCCTCCTCTACGCGCACTACGACGTGCAGCCCAAGCTGGACGAGTCGGCGTGGGTCACTCCGCCGTTCGAGCTGACGGAGCGCGAAGGGCGCTGGTACGGGCGGGGCGCGGCCGACTGCAAGGGCGGGTTCATCATGCACCTGCTCGCGCTGCGCGCCCTGAAGGCGAACGGCGGTGTTCCCGTCACGGTCAAGATGATCGTGGAGGGTTCGGAGGAGCAGGGAACGGGCGGTCTGGAGCGGTACGCCGAGGCGCACCCGGAGCTCCTCACCTCCGACGCCATCGTGATCGGTGACACCGGCAACTTCCGGCTCGGTCTGCCGACGGTCACCGCGACCCTGCGCGGCATGACGATGATCCGGGTCCAGATCGACACCCTCGAAGGCAACCTGCACTCCGGCATGTTCGGCGGTGCCGCGCCCGACGCGCTGGCCGCGCTGATCCGGGTCCTGGACACGCTGCGCGCCGAGGACGGCTCGACGGTCATCGACGGTCTGCCGGCCGACGCGGTGTGGGACGGTCTGCAGTACCCGGAGGACGACTTCCGCGCGGACGCGAAGGTCCTGGCGGGCGTCGGCCTGCCGGGCAACGGCACCGTGGCCGACCGTATCTGGGCCCGTCCGGCCGTCACCGTCATCGGCATCGACTGCCACCCGGTGGCGGGCGCGACGCCGTCGATCCCGTCGACGGCGCGGGCGCAGATCAGCCTGCGGGTCCCGCCGGGCCAGGACGCGTCCGAGGCGACGAAGCTGCTGTACGCGCACATCGAGAAGCGTGTGCCGTGGAACGCCCGGGTCTCCTTCGAGCAGGTCGGCCAGGGCCAGGCGTTCCGGGCGGACGTCACCAGCCCGGCGTACGTCTCGATGGCGGAGGCGATGGGGGTCGCGTACCCCGGGCAGGAGATGCAGACCTCGGGCATGGGCGGCTCGATCCCGCTCTGCAACACACTGGCGTCGCTCTACCCCGAGGCGGAGATCCTGCTCATCGGTCTCAGCGAGCCGGAGGCGCAGATCCACGCGGTGAACGAGTCGGTGTCGCCGGAGGAGCTGGAGCGCCTCGCGGTGGCGGAGGCGCACTTCCTGGTGAACTACGCCCGCTCGAAGCAGGGTTAAGCGTTCGGCGAAGCTCGCCGAGAGCGTAGAACCGTACGGCGGGCCTGCGGGGATCCGTAGGTTCGCCGTATGGAACTCAGTGAGATCACCCCGCGACTGCACATGCTGCACTTCTCGATCGGCCAGGCCTATCTGTGGCGGGACGACGAGGAGTTGACCCTGATCGACGCCGGCTGGGCGGGCTCGGCGGACGAGATCGAGACGGGGCTACGGGGAGTGGGCCTGGACCCGGCCCGTATCCGCCGGATCGTGCTCACCCACTGCCACCGCGACCATGTGGGCTCCGCGCAGGAGCTGGCCGACCGGTTCGGCGCGAGGATCCTGGCCCACCGCCTCGACGCCCCGGTGATCCGGGGGGAGGCCCCGGTTCCCGACCCCGACCTGCTCGACTGGGAGCGCCCGCTGTACGAGAACGGGCTGACCGTGCCCGAGGCGCCGCCCACCCGGGTCGACCACGAGGTGGAGGACGGCGAGGAGCTGGGCTTCGGCGACGGGGCGGTGGCCGTCCACATCCCGGGGCACACGGCCGGTTCGATCGCGGTCCATCTTCCGCGGCACGACGTCCTGTTCACCGGCGACACGGTTGCCTCGGTGCAGGGCGTGACCTTCGGTGTGATGCATGTGGACCGCGAGCGGGCGATGGAGTCGATGCGGCGGCTGGCGGAGCTGAAGCCCCGGGTGCTGTGCTGCGGCCACGGGGACCCGGTGACGGACGACCCGGCCCGCCAACTGGCCGAAGCGGCCCGCTAGGGGACGCCGTGCGCACGAGCGGGACCCGGCGGGCGGGCACAGGCCGCACGACATGCGAGGGATGCCGTGGGCACGGGCGGGCATGGGCCGCACGGCATCCCCCGGGGCGGCGTGGCTCGGGTTCGTCCCGGTCAGCCGACCGGTACGCCGGCCTCCAGGTTGAGGACGGTGCCTCGTTCGCGGGCCCGCAGGGCCCAGCGGAGGCGGCGGTAGCGGACCGGGGGCAGGAGTTCGGCGGCCTCGTCCTCCGTGACGAAGCGCCAGCCGCGCAGTTCGGCGCCGGGGAGCAGGAGCCGGTCCGCGTCGGCCGCGGGGAGCCGTCCGCCGTCGAAGAGGAGGCGCAGACCTCCGTAGCCGGGGGGCTGGGGCCGTTCCCAGTCGACCAGCAGGAGTCTGGGTACGGCGTCGAGTTCGATGCCTATCTCCTCGGCGACCTCGCGCATGCCCGCGCGGGCGGGCGGCTCCCCGGGTTCGACGACGCCTCCGGGGAACTCCCAGCCGGGCTTGTACGTGGGGTCGACGAGGAGGAAGCGGTCCTCTTCGTCGAAGAGCAGGACGCCGGCGGCGAGCGTCTCACCGGTGGGTTCGGGCGTCTGGACGATCCCGCACGGGGCGGCGAGGCCGGCGTTGACGGCCTCGGCGACAGCGGCCGCGGCCTCGACGGGCGAGAGCGTGGAGTTGTCGACGGTGTAGGCGTCGCCGGACAGCCAGCCCAGCGCGGTACGGAAGGGCTCGACGTGGTCGTGACACCACTGGCGGGCGCGCTCGGCGCCCTCCTTGTCCTCCTCGAACGCCGCGCGGCTGTCGATCCGCGTCCGCAGGATCGTTTCATCTGGAGCGAGCAGCACATGCCGGACCTCGATCCGCCGCGCCGCGAGACCACCGAAGATCTCGTCGCGGTACTCCTGCCGCGTCAGCGTCATGGGGACGACGAGGACACCGCCCACCTCGGCGAGCAGGGCGGCGGCGGTGTCGACCACCATGCGGCGCCACATCGGCAGGTCCTGGAAGTCGTCCACCTCGTCGAGCCGCTTCCGGGGCAGGAGCCGGCACAGTGTGCCGCCGGTGAGCTCGGGGTCGTACAGGGTGCTGTTCGGGATCAGCTCGACCAGCTCGCGCGCGGTGCTGGACTTGCCCGCGCCGAACGCACCGTTGATCCAGACGATCACGATTCCCCCTCTTCGGTAGCCCTCAGTGGCTTGCCCGCAACACCCTGCCATGGAAACCCCCGGCGCGAACGCCCGTGCGGGCGGTGCGTAACACTTCGGTACGGACCGTCGTTGGACCGGCGAGGCAAGGGGGTGCGGAGATGAGCCGTACGGTATTGCAGAGGTTCCCCGCGGGTGGCCCACGAGGCAGCTGGCCCGCCGAGGAGTTCGCGAGCGCGCGCCGGGACGAGGGGCTTCCGGCGGAGGTCGTGATGGACCTGGAGTCCGACACGTTTCTGGTGGTCGTACGACAGCGGGCGGCGGAGACGGCGAGGCCGGTCGTGGGAGCGGTGGTGAGGGCAGGGGCGGGGACGGCGGTGAGGATATGACCGCGCGCCGGGCGAACCGCCTCCAGGCCGCGCGCCGGGCGACTCTGCCTCCAGGCCGACCGCGCCCGGCGGTCCGGCGCCCGGCGGCCCGCCCGTCAGCAGCCGACTGCGCCCGGCGACCCGCCGTCAGGCGCACTCCGTCCGGTGACCTCCAGCCGCCGGTGCCTTCAGGCCGACCGCACCCGGTGACCCGCCCGTCAGCAGCCGACTGCTTCCGGTGACCCGCCGTCAGGCGACCTTGCGGGCCGCCGCCGCGGCGCCGAGGAGGCCCGCGTCCGTGCCGGTGAGCGCCGGGACGACGGCGAGGTCCCGGACGAACGAGAGTGTGGCGTACTCCCGCAGGCTGCTCCGCAGCGGCTCGAAGAGCACGTCGCCCGCGCCCGCCACCCCGCCGCCCACGACGGCGATGTCGATCTCGACCAGCGTCGCCGTGGCGGCGATCCCCGCCGCGAGCGCCCGTGCGGCGCGCTCGAACGACGCGACGGCGACCGGCTCCCCGGCCTGCGCGGCTGCTGCCACCGCGGCCGCGGAGGTGTCGCCGTCGGGACCCGGCCGCCAGCCGTTCTCCAGGGCGCGCCGCGCGATCTGCGGCCCGCTGGCGATGCGTTCGACGCAGCCGCGCCCGCCGCAGGCGCACAGGTCGCCGTCCAGGTCCACGCTGATATGGCCGATGTGGCCCGCGTTGCCGGTGGGGCCGGGGTGTACCCGGCCGTCGAGCACCAGACCTCCGCCGACACCCGTCGAGACGACCAGGCAGAGCGCGTTGTCGTGGCCACGGGCCGCGCCCTGCCAGTGCTCGGCGGCCGTCATCGCGACACCGTCGCCGACGAGCGTCACCGGCCGCCCGCCGGAGACCCGGTGGACCCGCTCGACCAGCGGAAAGCCGCGCCAACCGGGGACGTTGACCGGGCTGACCGTACCGGCCGAGGCGTCCACCGGGCCCGCGCTGCCGATGCCGACCGCGTGCGCCGAGTCCCACAGGGGCGAGGCCGCCAGGTCGTCGAGCACCGACTCGACCGCCCGCATCACCGTCTCGCCGTCCTCCCGGGCGGGAGTGGGCCGCTGCACCCGTACGAGAATGCCGCCGGCGCCGTCCACCAGCGCGCCGGCGATCTTGGTGCCCCCGAAGTCCAGGGCGGCAACGAGGTCAGTCTGCATGTGCGCGGTGTCTCCAGAGAGCCGAGAGCGTGTAGATCGCTGTGACGTACAGTCTCTCTTGCCCTGACAACGTTGTCCAGGGCCTATGCTCGGACGAGACGGAGACGACACCGAGGAGATTCGCGCACTGTGGCCGACACCGCCCGCCGCCCCGAGCACCGCTACGGCAATCGGCCCACGATGAAGGACGTCGCCGCCCTGGCGGGCGTCGGACTCAAGACGGTCTCCCGTGTCGTCAACGGCGAGCCGGGAGTCACCCCCGACACCGAACGCCGCGTGCAGGAGGCCATCGACTCGCTCGGCTTCCGGCGCAACGACAGCGCGCGCGTGCTGCGCAAGGGCCGTACCGCGTCCGTGGGGCTGGTCCTCGAAGACCTCGCCGACCCGTTCTACGGTCCGCTCAGCCGCGCCGTGGAGGAGGTCGCCCGGGCTCACGGGGCCCTGCTGATCAACGGATCCAGCGCGGAGGACCCGGACCGCGAGCAGGAGCTGGCGCTCGCGCTCTGCGCCCGCCGGGTCGACGGACTCATCGTCATCCCGGCCGGTTCGGACCACCGCTACCTCGAACCGGAGATCAAGGCCGGTGTCGCCACCGTCTTCGTGGACCGTCCGGCGGGCCGGATCGACGCCGACGTCGTCCTGTCGGACAGCTTCGGCGGTTCGCGCGACGGCGTGGCGCACCTGATCGCCCACGGGCACCGCCGGATCGGCTTCATCGGCGACCAGCCGCGCATCCACACGGCGACGGAGCGGCTGCGCGGGTACCGGGCGGCGATGGAGGACGCGGGACTGGCCGTCGACCCGTCGTGGGTCTCGCTGGGGCCGACGGGTCCTGACCGGGTACGGGAGGCGGTGGCGGCGATGGTCTCCGGCCCGGAGCCGGTCACGGCGCTCTTCGCGGGCAACAACCGGGTCACGGTCACGGCGGTCCGCGCACTGGCCGGCCGCGCGCACCCGGTGGCCCTCGTGGGGTTCGACGACATCGAACTCGCCGACCTGCTCGGCATCACCGTGATCGCCCAGGACGCGGCGGCCCTGGGCCGCACGGCGGCGGAGCGGCTCTTCCGCCGCCTGGACGGATTCGACGACGAGCCCGCCCGTGTCGTCCTGGACACCCGGCTGATCCCCCGCGGATCGGGGGAGATCCCGCCACCGCCCGCGTAACCGGAACGGCGGCGAGGCCGGGCAGGTCGGCGACCTGCCCGGCCTCGGTCTTGATAGATCCAGCGGCCTGTGGCGGTGATGTGCGGGGGGCTGCGGATCGTTACTGCGCCGTGGCCGTCAGGTCGCCCCGGCGCGGGGCCGCGAAACGGTCGAGGTCGGCGCGGGTCAGGCCGGTGAGGGCGTCGACCTCGGCGGTGTCGAGGGCGCCGCAGTCGATGCCGCGCAGGAGGTAGGAGCTGAGCGCCTTGGCGGTGGCGGGCTCGTCCATCACGTCGCCGCCCGCGTGGTTGGCGTAGGCCGAGAGGCGCTTGGCGGCGGCCTCGAAGCCCTCGCGGTAGAACGCGAAGACGGCGGCGTAGCGGGTCGGGATGTGGCCCGGGTGCATGTCCCAGCCCTGGTAGTAGGCGCGGGCCAGGGCGCGGCGGGTGAGGCCGTAGTGCAGGCGCCAGGCCTCGTGGACGTGCTCGGTGGGGCCGACCGGGAGGACGTTGGTGGAGCCGTCGGAGACCCGTACGCCGGTGCCCGCGGCGGCGACCTGCATGATCGCCTTGGCGTGGTCGGCGGCCGGGTGGTCGCTGGCCTGGTAGGCGGCGGAGACGCCCAGGCAGGCGCTGTAGTCGAAGGTGCCGTAGTGCAGTCCGGTCGCGCGGCCCTCGGCGGCGCCGATCATGCGGGCGACGGCGGCGGTGCCGTCGGTGGCGAGGATGGACTGGCTGGTCTCGATCTGGATCTCGAAGCCCAGACGGCCGGCGTCCAGGCCGTGGGCCTTCTCGAAGGCCTCCAGGAGCCGGACGAAGGCGGAGACCTGCTCGGGGTAGGTGACCTTGGGGAGGGTGAGGACGAGGCCGTCGGGCAGTCCGCCGTGCTCCAGGAGGCCGGTGAGGAAGATGTCGGTGGTGCGGATGCCGCGGTCGCGTACGGCGGCCTCCATGCACTTCATCCGGATGCCCATGTACGGGGCGGCCGTGCCGTTCGCGTACGCCTCCGAGATCAGCCGGGCGGCGCGGGCGGCGTCAGCGTCTTCGGCTGCCCCGCCCTGGCCCGCGTAGCCGTCCTCGAAGTCGACCCGCAGGTCCTCGATGGGCTCGCGCTCCAGCTTGGCCCGCACGCGGCCGTACACGTCCTCGGCGAGGCCGTCGGAGAGGCCGAGGACCGCCGCGAAGGAGGCGGCGTCCGGGGCGTGCTCGTCGAGTGCGGCGAGCGCCTGGTCGCCCCAGGAGCGGATGGTTCCGGCGTCGAAGAGGTTGCCGGGGACGTAGACGGTGTGGACGGGCTGGCGGGTGCCCGGGTCGCCCGGGTAACGCCGGTCGAGTTCGGCGTCCACCGCCGCGAGGGAGGCGCTGATGCCCTCGCTGACCGCTCCGGCGAGGCTCGTCGACACCTTCTCCTGCTGACCCATCCCACATCCTCCTGTTTTCCGCTGCACGGAATCAACAATCCGTATAGCGAAGTTAGTAGTCCGTCGGGACCCGCGTCAATGGGTGTCCGAAACGGCCGGGGGCCGCGTGGTGATGATCACCACGCGGCCCCCGGACCGAACAGAACCGCAGGTCAGCCCTTGCGGGTCTTGATCTCCTCGGTCAGCTGCGGGACGACGTCGAAGAGGTCGCCGACCACGCCGTAGTCGACGAGGTCGAAGATCGGGGCCTCGGCGTCCTTGTTGATGGCCACGATGGTCTTCGAGGTCTGCATACCCGCGCGGTGCTGGATCGCACCGGAGATGCCGGAGGCGATGTACAGCTGCGGCGAGACGGACTTGCCGGTCTGGCCGACCTGGTTGGAGTGCGGGTACCAGCCGGCGTCGACGGCGGCGCGGGAGGCGCCGACGGCCGCGCCGAGCGAGTCGGCGAGCGCCTCGATGACGGCGAAGTTCTCGGCGCCGTTGACGCCACGTCCGCCGGAGACCACGATCGCGGCCTCGGTCAGCTCCGGGCGGCCGGTCGACTCGCGCGGGGTGCGCGAGGTGACCTTGGTGCCGGTGGCCTGGGCCGAGAAGGTGACGGCGAGCGCCTCGACGGCGCCGGCGGCCGGAGCGGCCTCGACGGGGGCCGAGTTCGGCTTGACCGTGATGACCGGGGTGCCCCTGGAGACACGGGACTTGGTGGAGAAGGAGGCGGCGAACGCGGACTGCGTCGCGACCGGGCCCTCGTCACCGGCCTCCAGGTCGACGGCGTCGGTGATGATGCCGGAGCCGATGCGGACCGCGAGACGGGCCGCGATCTCCTTGCCCTCGGCGGAGGACGGCACGAGCACGGCGGCCGGGGAGACCACCTCGTACGCGGCCTGCAGCGCGTCGACCTTCGGGACGACGAGGTAGTCGGCGAACTCGGGGGCGTCGGCCGTGAGGACCTTCACCGCGCCGTGCTCGGCGAGGGCCGGGGCGGTGGCCTCGGCACCGGCACCCAGCGCGACGGCGACGGGCTCGCCGATGCGGCGGGCCAGCGTCAGCAGCTCCAGGGTGGGCTTGCGGACGGCACCGTCGACGTGGTCGACGTAGACGAGAATCTCAGCCATGGGGATTCAATCTCCTGCGAACGAAAAGGGGGGCGGGTCAGGTGGCTCGCGCGAGCCTCAGACGAACTTCTGGCTCGCGAGGTACTCGGCCAGCTGCTTGCCGCCCTCGCCCTCGTCCTTGACGATCGTGCCGGCGGTGCGGGCCGGACGCTCGGCGGCGGAGTCGACCGCGGTCCACGCGCCCTCCAGGCCGACCTCCTCGGCGTCGATCTCGAGGTCGGAGAGGTCCAGGGACTCCACCGGCTTCTTCTTGGCGGCCATGATGCCCTTGAAGGACGGGTAGCGGGCCTCGCCCGACTGGTCCGTCACCGACACGACGGCCGGCAGCGACGCCTCAAGCTGCTCGGAGGCGGTGTCGCCGTCACGGCGGCCGGTGACCTTGCCGTCCTCGATCTTGACCTCGGAGAGCAGGGTGACCTGCGGGACGCCCAGGCGCTCGGCCAGGATCGCGGGCAGCACGCCCATGGTGCCGTCGGTGGAGGCCATGCCGGCGATGACGACGTCGTAGCCGGTCTTCTCGATGGCCTTGGCGAGCACCAGCGAGGTGCCCATGACGTCGGAGCCGTGCAGGTCGTCGTCCTCGACGTGGACGGCCTTGTCGGCACCCATGGACAGCGCCTTGCGCAGCGCGTCCTTGGCGTCCTCCGGGCCGACCGTCAGCACGGTGACCTCGGCGTCGTCGGCCTCTTCCGCGATCTGCAGCGCCTGCTCGACCGCGTACTCGTCGAGCTCCGACAGCAGGCCGTCGACGTCGTCGCGATCGACGGTCAGGTCATCGGCGAAGTGCCGGTCGCCGGTGGCGTCGGGCACGTACTTCACACAGACAACGATCCTCAAGCTCACGCCGGCTCTCCTACTGCATCGTCATAACTGGGCTGCCTTGTTGCTCGCAGCATAGGCGCCTGAAGGGCGGGTTTCCGGTCGGGGCGTCCGACCGCTCCGACCGAAATATTACTCGTCAGTACACCCAGTTCGTTACCAGTAAGCAAGCGCTCAGGCGTGTGACCTTGACAACGCCGAAGGAAGGGAACCCTCAGTCACGCAGAGCATTGAAGCGTCCCTGGTGATAGAGCAGCGGGCGGCCCACCCCGGCGGGGTCTCCGGCGACGACCTGGGCGATCACGATCCGATGATCCCCGGCCGGGACGCGGGTCACCACCCGGCACACGAGCCAGGCGAGGACGCCGTCCAGGATCGGCACACCTTCGGGACCCTCGCTCCACCGGGTCGGGGCGCCGAACCGGTCGGCGCCGCTGCGGGCGAAGGTGCCCGCCAGCTCCCGCTGGTGCTCGCCGAGTATGTGGACGCCGACGTGCTCGGCCTCGGACAGCACCGGCCAACTGGAGGAGGAGGTGCCCACGCCGAAGGAGATCAGGGGCGGCTCGGCCGCGACGGAGCTGAGGGAGGTCGCGGTGAAGCCGACGGGACGGTCGCCCTGGGCGGTGATCACCGCGACTCCGGCGGCGTGCTGCCGGAAGACGGAACGGAGGAGGTCGGGAGAGGCCTGACGAGGGGCGCCGACGGTGCGGAGTTCGGGCGAGATCGTCATGGAGTTGTCCTTCTGCGAGGGAGGCGTTCGACGGGTCCGGGGGTTCTCAGACACCCGGACAGCGCGCGCTCGCGTGACGGGCCAGGTCGACGTGGGCCCGCCCATGGAGAAGGAGTTCTGAAGGCACGTCGTCAGACTGACGATCGGTGGCGGGTGCAGTCAAGTGCGTACCGGGATGTGGGAGATGTGTCACCGCGTCAGACCGCCCGCCCCAGCGCGGCTATCACGTCGGCGCGACGGGGCTGCCCCGCGGCGCGGACGACGACTCGTCCGGCACGGTCGAGGACGAGGACGGTGGGGGTGCGGACGATGCCGTACTTCCGTACGAGGTCGAGGCGTTCCTCGGCGTCGATCTCGACGTGGCCCACGCCGTCGACCATCGCGGCGACTTCGGCCAGCGTCCGGCGTGTGGCGCGACAGGGCTGGCAGAACGCCGTGGAGAACTGGACCAACGTGGCCCGCTCTCCCAGCTCGACCGCGGCCTCGGTGCCGAGTGCCGCGTCGGGGCCCGTACCGGACCCGGCGCCGGGTCCGTCTTCGCCGGGCGTCCCGGGCTGTCCCGCCATGTCTCCTGCTCCCTGCCGTTCCTCGTCGCCCACCGCTTCCCCCGTGCAGCGCCCCGGTCCGCCGATCCATTCCCGTCACGGCCACCGGGCGTGACGATTATCTCCCCGTACGAAGCCGTCAGGACTGGTCACGGGGGCCCACATGGGGCACGATCTGCCCAAAGCCGAAAACCTACGGCTGCGTAACTTCCGCCGGGAGAACCCTCCCCAGGCACAGAAGAAGGGGTTCGTCTCAGATGGCAGAACTCGTGTATCGGCCGGTCATCGGTGCCGCATTGACCCTGTTCAAGGCACTGGACCTCAAGATCGACACGCAGGGTTCGGAGCACATCCCGCGCACGGGTGGCGCGGTGCTCGTCAGTAACCACATCAGCTATCTGGACTTCATCTTCACGGGCCTGGCCGCGCTGCCGCAGAAGCGGCTGGTGCGCTTCATGGCGAAGGACTCGGTGTTCCGGCACAAGGTGTCGGGCCCCCTCATGCGCGGCATGAAGCACATCCCGGTGGACCGCTCCCAGGGCGAGCACGCGTACAAGCACGCGCTGGAGTCGCTGCGGGCCGGGGAGATCATCGGTGTCTTCCCCGAGGCGACCATCTCGCAGTCCTTCACGCTGAAGAGCTTCAAGTCGGGTGCGGCGCGGCTCGCGCAGGAGGCTGGGGTGCCGCTGATCCCGATGGCGCTCTGGGGCACGCAGCGCATCTGGACCAAGGGCCGGCCGCGGAACTTCAGGCGCAGCCACATCCCGGTGACCATCCGGGTGGGCGAGCCGATGGAGGCGCCCACGGACCAGTACGCCGGCGCGATCACCCGGCGGCTGCGTGAGCGCTGCCAGGAGCTCCTGGAGGCCGCGCAGCGCGCCTATCCCGTACGCCCCAAGGACGCCGGGGACACCTGGTGGGTGCCCGCGCACCTCGGGGGCACGGCGCCGACCCCGGCCGAGGTCAAGGACGCCGGCTGACCGCCGTCCGCGACGCCGGCGCGGACCGCGCCGAATCGTCACTCCCGCCGGGCACGGGCGGACCGTTCAGGCCGAGGTCTCCGGGTCGCGGACGGTGATCCGCGCCCCGGGGCTCAGCTTCTCCAGCGACTCGGCGAGCTCGGCGCCGGCGGCGAGGAGTTCCTCCCGCTCCATGGGCACGAGGGACTCCAGCAGGAAGACCGCGTTGACGGTGTCGTCGTCGATCCGGGTGCGCGGCCCCTGGCGCCAGTTCCAGCGGCGGCACGTGACGCCCGCCTCGTCCCGCCAGACGATCTCGCCCGGCTCCGGGTGCTCCACGGTCTCCTCGCCGCCCGCCACGGTCACGAACGGCTCGTCGCCGGTGGCCCGCACGAGGCTCATCTCGCCCTGGATGCGGTCGAGGTCCTCACCGCCGACCGGGACGAGGTGCGCGACGCTGATCGCGTTGTAGGCGTCGACGAGCCGGTTGATCCGGGGCAGCCCACCGTCCGCGAGCGCGCGCCGGGCCAGGGCCTCGGCGGAGTTGCGGGTACGGGAGGGCTTGGCGCCGAACGCGGAGTACGCCGCTCGCCAGGCCGCGATGTGCGGGTCCTTGTCCGGCGCCTGGCCGGCGAGCCGTTCGGCGAGACGGCGGGCGGCGTCGTCGAGCAGGGCCGAACTGGCCTCGTCACTGGGCCCGTTGACCAGTCCGTGAGCCTCGATCGCGAGGTGGGTGAAGCCGGGCACGAGGTCGCGCACCTCGTCGGAGACCGTCAGGGTGAGGGGCATCGTCGTCCTTGCGTCAGAGGTCGGTCGGCAGGATCCGCAGGAGCTCCGGGCTGTCCGGTGCCGCTCGCATGGCGCTCAGCACTCCCGCATGCGGTACAGAATACAGCACTGGATAGTCCACTTCATTGAACTCAGGGTCGGGCAGGAAGGCCAGCCGCTCCCCCTCCAGAGAGAACTCCGCCTCCTGCCCCGGTACGCCGCCGCGCGGATCCTGCCGGTGCCAGCTGTCCATGCCGGGCAGCCTGATCGCGACCAGCCCGTGCAGCACCTCGAACTTCTGGTAGCAGAGCGCCGTCGGTATCGACTCCGCGCGCAGCAGCGCGGCGAGCGCGTGCGCCTTGGCGTGGCAGATCCCCGTACCCTGCGCGAGCACGTCGGAGGCGCGCCAGGTGACACGGGGGTCGCCGGTGTCGCTCGAATGCGGGATCTGGTCCCGCACGTACACATAGGCCGCGCGGGCGTATGCGTATACGTCAGGGTGACGGGCGCGCAGCGCGGCGGCCGTCTCGCGCACGACGGGGTGCCCGTGGTCGACGACCTCGTCCGCGGCGAGGTAGGCGGAGAGTTCAGGGTCCTGCTGGATCAGCTCCATAGCCGGGGACCCTAGAAAGACGACCGGCCGGAAGTCAATGACTTTCCGGCCGGTCGCATACTTATGCCACCGGGAGGGCGCTATCGCGCCAGCTCCTCCTTCAGCGCCTGGAGGAAGGCGTCGACGTCGTCCTCCGTGGTGTCGTAGGAGCACATCCAGCGCACATCGCCGGCCGCCTCGTCCCAGAAGTAGAAGCGGAATCGCTTCTGCAGCCGGGTGCTCACCTCGTGCGGGAGCCGCGCGAAGACCGCGTTGGCCTGCACCGGGTAGAGGATCTCCACCCCGTCGACCTCCCGCACCCCGGCCGCGAGGCGCTGCGCCATCGCGTTGGCGTGCGAGGCGTTGCGCAGCCACAGGTCCTTGGCGAGCAGCGCTTCCAGCTGCACCGAGACGAACCGCATCTTGGAGGCGAGCTGCATGGACAGCTTGCGCAGATGCTTCATGTGGCTGACCGCGTCCGGGTTGAGGACGACCACGGCCTCGCCGAACATCATGCCGTTCTTGGTGCCGCCGTAGGAGATCACGTCCACGCCGACCGCGTTGGTGAACGCGCGCATCGGCACGTTCAGGGAGGCGGCGGCGTTGGCTATCCGCGCGCCGTCGAGGTGCACCTTCATGCCCTTGCCGTGGGCATGCTCCACGATGGCGCGGATCTCGTCGACGGTGTAGACGGTGCCCAGCTCGGTGTTCTGGGTGATCGAGACGACCTGCGGCATGGCGCGGTGCTCGTCCTCCCAGCCCCAGGCCTGCCGGTCGATCAGCTCGGGAGTGAGCTTGCCGTCCGGGGTGGGGACGGTGAGGAGCTTGAGGCCGCCCATCCGCTCCGGGGCGCCGCCCTCGTCCACGTTGATGTGCGCGGACTCGGCGCAGATCACCGCGCCCCAGCGGTCGGTCAGCGCCTGCAGGGCGGTGACGTTCGCGCCGGTGCCGTTGAAGACCGGGAAGGCCTCGGCGCTCGGACCGAAGTGGCTGTGCATGATCCGCTGGAGGTGCCCGGTGTAGTCGTCCTCTCCGTAGGCGACCTGGTGGCCGCCGTTGGCGAGCGCGACGGCCGCGAGCACTTCCGGGTGGACGCCGGCGTAGTTGTCACTGGCGAAGCCCCGGACCGAGGGGTCGTGGTGACGACGGGCGTCGGTCTTCGGGGGCAGGGCCGGGGTCACGGCTTGGGGGTCAGCCACAGACGCTGTCCATTCACTTCCTGCGCGGGCCGGTCCCAGACGGCGGCGATCTCTTCGGCCAGATCCGTGACGTCGGTGAAGCCCGCGAACTTCGCATTCGGGCGCTCGGCGCGCATGGCGTCGTGCACCAGTGCCTTGATCACCAGGATGGCAGCCGCGGCCCTGGGGCCCTCGTCGCCCCCCTGCTTGCGGAAGTCGTCGCCCATCGCGAGCGTCCACGCCTCGGCCGCCGCCTTGGCCGCGGCGTAGGCCGCGTTGCCGGCGGTGGGCTTCGAGGCGCCCGCGGCGCTGATCAGCAGATAGCGGCCGCGGTCGCTGCGGAGCAGCGGCTCGTGGAAGGCGAGCGAGGTGGACTGGACGGTGCGGATGAGGAGCTTCTCGAGGAAGTTCCAGTCGGCGAGATCGGTCTCGCCGAAGGAGGCGCTGCCGCGCCAGCCACCGACGAGGTGGACGAGACCGTCGATCCGGCCGAACTCCTTCTCGGTCTTGTCGGCCCACTCCCGGGCCGCGCCGAGGTCGAACAGGTCGACCGTGTCGCCGACGACCGTGGCGCCGCCGTGGGCGTACCGTGCGGCGTCGACCGCCTCGGCCAGGCGGGCCGGGTCGGCGTCGGCACCGACGACGATGGCACCGGCCTCGGCGAGGCGCATCAGCGTCGCCCGCCCTGCCGGACCGGCCGCTCCCGCGACCGCGATGACGGCACCCTCCAGCGGCCCGCCGTTCCCGTTGCCGTTCATGGTCGTCCCCTCCTCCTCCGTGACTGGGTTCACGCGGCAGCCTGCCCGGCCCGCGAAGCGTTCGCGGCGGTGATGCCCTTGGTGGAGGCGATCACGTCCTTCAGCTTCTTGGACAGGGCCTCATAGAACATGCTGAGCGGAAACTCGTCCGGAAGCACGTCGTCGACGAGCTTGCGGGGCGGGAGGGTCAGGTCCAGGGCGTCGGGGCCCTTGGCCCAGCGCGATCCGGGGTGCGGGGCGAGGTAGGTGGAGACGAGCTCGTACGCCTTGAACCAGTGGACCAGCTTCGGGCGGTCGATGCCCTCGCGGTACAGCTTCTCGATCTCGGCGCAGAGCTGGTTGGTGACCTCGGGGGCGCGCTGCCAGTCGATCTTCAGCTTGTTGTCGGTCCAGCGCACGACGTCGTGCTTGTGGAGGTACGCGAAGAGGAGCTGGCCGCCGAGACCGTCGTAGTTCCGGTTGCGGTCACCGGTGACCGGGAAGCGGAACATCCGGTCGAACAGCACGGCGTACTGCACGTCGCGGCCGTGGGCGTTGCCCTCGGCCTCCAGCTTCACGGCCTCCTTGAAAGCGGTGAGGTCGCAGCGCAGCTCCTCCAGTCCGTACATCCAGAACGGCTGGCGCTGCTTGATCATGAAGGGGTCGAACGGCAGGTCGCCGTGGCTGTGGGTGCGGTCGTGGACCATGTCCCACAGCACGAAGGCGGCCTCGCAGCGCTTCTGGTCCTCGACCATGGCGGCGATGTCCTCGGGCAGCTCGATGCCGAGGATGTCGACGGAGGCCTCGGTGACCTTGCGGAAGCGCGCGGCCTCGCGGTCGCAGAAGATGCCGCCCCAGCTGAAGCGCTCGGGGGCCTCGCGCACGGCGATGGTCTCGGGGAAGAGGACGGCCGAGTTCGTGTCGTACCCGGCGGTGAAGTCCTCGAAGGTGATGCCGCAGAACAGCGGGTTGTCGTAGCGGGTGCGCTCCAGCTCGGAGAGCCACTCCGGCCAGACCATGCGCAGCACGACCGCTTCGAGGTTGCGGTCCGGGTTGCCGTTCTGGGTGTACATCGGGAAGAGCGCCAGGTGCTGGAGCCCGTCACGGCGGTCGGCGGCCGGCTGGAAGGCCAGCAGGGAGTCCAGGAAGTCCGGGACCTCGAAGCCTCCCTCGACCCACTTGCGCAGGTCGGCGACGAGCGCGCGGTGGTACACCGCGTCGTGCGGGAGCAGCGGGGAGAGCTGCTCGACCGCGGCCACGATCCGCTCGACCGCGCTCTCGGCGAGGGCGCGGGACGGCGCGCCCTCGGCCTCGAAGTCGATGGACCCGTCCTTGCTCTGCCAGGGCCGGATCTCCTCCACGGCATTCTTGAGCTCGGGCCAGGCAGGGGCCTCGATCACCGGGGCAGCGGTGAATATCCCCCCACCGGTCACGTCCTGCACAAGAATTTCCGTCATGTCACTTCCTCCACAGGAGAACCTCGCGTCAAAACACCGTATCCGTTTGCGGTTCCTCCAGACAAGTGGGGTAAGAGAAATTATCCTGCGACACCCCCATGGTCACCGCTAAATTTCCTGTCCGACAGGACTGTGGCGATCACATCCGCCGCATCCCCCACACGGGGCGGCCCGTCTCCCGCACAGCGCGCAAGGTGGCGGCCGGCGTCGAAGGCGCCCGTCGCCGACGGGCGCACCGGGATGCCCCGAGGGGGGTGAACCGCCCGCCGGAGGGGCTCCTTCCGATGGCACGCGCGCATGCGCTTCCTTCTTGCGGTGAAGTCATTAGGCTGCGCCCCGAGCCGCACCGGGAGCCCGGAGGGACCTGGGCCCGGACATCGACGGAAGCGAGAAGATCTTGAGTTTCCTCACCATCGGTCACCGCGGAGTCATGGGCGTCGAGCCCGAGAACACCCTGCGTTCCTTCGTCCGCGCCGAACGGTCCGGCATGGACGTCATCGAGCTGGACCTCCACCTGAGCAAGGACGGCGCCCTCGTCGTCATGCACGACGCCGATGTCGCCCGCACCACCGACGGCAGCGGCCCGATCGCCGAGAAGACCCTCGCGGAGCTGCGGGAACTCGACGCGGGGGACGGCGAGCGCGTCCCCGTCTTCGAGGAGGTCCTGGACGCGGTGCGGTCCCCGCTCCAGGCCGAGATCAAGGACGTGGCCGCCGCCCGGACGCTCGCCGAGGTGATGAACCGGCGCGACCTGGTCGCGCGCGTGGAGGTCCTCTCCTTCCACGACGAGGCCCTCGCCGAGGTCGCCCGGCTGGTCCCGGGGGCCCGCACCGCGCTCGTAGCGGAGGAGTGGGACGACGACATCGTGGACCGGGCGAAGGCCGTGGGAGCCGGCGCCCTCGTCCTGAGCATCCAGCACCTCACGCTGGAGACGGTCGAGCACGCCCACCGGGAGGGCCTGCGGGTGATCGGCTGGGTGGTCAACACCCAGGACCACCTGCGACTGGTCCGCGCCCTGGAGCTGGACGGCGCGACGACCGACTACCCGGAGATCCGTCGCACCGGCCGATTCACGGCCTGACCGGGACGCCGCCCAGAGCTGCGGCGCCCGTCGCAAGGCCCTGTCGCAAGGCCCCGTCGCGGGTCGCGCGACCCCGGCCCCGGACCGGCGGCCTCAGGCCAGCGGCTTCACCAGGAGCTCGAACTCCAGGTCGTCCCGCTGCGGGACGCCGAAGCGCTCGTCGCCGTACGGGAACGGCGTCATCCGTCCCGTACGGCGGTAGCCGCGCCGCTCGTACCAGGCGATGAGTTCCTCGCGCACCGAGATCACCGTCATGTGCATCTCGCTCACGCCCCAGATCTCGCGCACCCGGCGCTCCGCCTCCTCGATGATGCGGCGCCCGAGGCCCGCGCCCTGAAGCTCGGGACGGACGGCGAACATGCCGAAGTAGGCGGCCTCGCCACGGTGTTCGAGCTGACAGCAGGCGACGATGCCGCCGTCCCGCTCCACCACCATCATCCGGCTGCCCGGCGTGGTGATGACGGCGCGCACGCCCTGCTCGTCGGTCCGCTGCCCCTGGAGGATGTCCGCCTCGGTGGTCCAGCCGGCCCGGCTGGAGTCACCGCGGTAGGCCGACTCGACGAGCGGCACGAGGGCCGGCACGTCGTCCTCCACCGCGTCGCGGTAGGTGATCCGGTCGGTGTCCTGGGGCGTGGCGGTGTCCATGCTGTACGGGTCTCCCCTCGGGGGCGCTGACGATCCCCCCGAGCGTATCGCCCCCGCCGCGTGCTCCCCCACGTACGCCTGTGCGCTCGCGTGCGCCGGGCCGGGCGCGGGCATCGACCGGAGGGAGACCTCGGGAGGTGTGCCGTGCACGGACCGGCCTTGTGGGCCTGGCTGTTGCTGACGCTGTGCGGGGCGAGCGGGGCGTACTGCCTGCTGCGGGCGCGCCGCTGCGCGGGAGAGGAGCGCAGGGCAGCGGCGGGCGAGGCCGTGATGGGCTTCGGCATGGCCGCGATGGCGCTGCCGGCCGCGGTCGTGACACCACCGTCCTGGTGGTGGGCGGTGTACGCGGCGGTCTTCGGGGCGGCGGCGCTGCACGCGCTGGGATCGGTGCGGCGCGGTGGTCACCATCTGCACCATCTGGTCGGGTCGCTGGCGATGGTCTACATGGCGTGGCCCGGGCAGGGGACGCACGACGGGCACGGGAGCGGCGGGGGCGCCCCCCTGGTGACGGGGGTGCTCCTCACCTACTACGTCGTGTACGTGCTCCGCTCGGGAGCGCGGCTTGTCCCGGTGGCGGCCTCCGTGGCCGTCCCGGTGGCGGCGCCCGCGGGCGGTCCGCCGCCGGTGTGGGTCGTACGGCCCGAGTTCACGCTGGTGTGCCGGCTGTCGATGTCCCTCGCGATGCTGGCCATGCTCGCCGCGCTGTGAGCGCGACCCAGCGGGCCTTGGACTCCGTGGCGTACGTCACTTGCCGCGCTCGGCCGTACCCGCGGGTTCCGCGGACTCATAGGCTGGCGGCATGTTGGTCTCCCTCGCGTTGCTCGCGCTCGGCGTCCTGACGGCCGCCGTGGCCCCACGGCTGCTGGCGCGGTCGGACTGGGCGGAACGCGAGCCCGTGGTGGCGCTGTGGATGTGGCAGTGCGTGGTGGCGGCCGTACTGCTGTGCTTCGGGCTGTCGATGACGTTCAGCGCGGCTGCGGCCTGGCAGGGGGTGCGGGGCCATGTGTTCGCAGGCGCGCCGAGCCGGGTGATCGAGGCGTACGAACTGGGCACCCACCAGCCCTATTCCGGGGCGCTCGCCGTGATCCTCGCCTGTGGCGGGCTGTGGACCGCCGCGATGCTCACCCGGGAGATCCGCGGGGCACGCGCCCGCCGCCGGCGGCGGCGCTGCGAACTGCTGGTCCGCTCCCCGTTGTTGCCCGGTGAGGAGCCGGGAACCGAACCGCTCGTGGTCCTGGAGGGCGAACGCCCGGACGCCTGGTGGCTGCCGGGCACCACGCCGCAGTTGGTGATCACGACGGCGGCGCTGCGCCGCCTGAAGGGACGCCAGCTCGATGCCGTCCTCGCCCACGAGCAGGGACACGCCCGGGCGCGCCACGACTGGCTGCTGCACTGCTCGGGCGCGTTGGCGGGGGGCTTTCCGGGGATTCCGGTCTTCGCGGCCTTCCGTGACCAGATGCACCGGCTGGTCGAGCTGGCCGCGGACGATGTCGCGTCGCGGCGGTTCGGGCGGCTGACGATCGCGCTGGCGCTGGTGGAACTGAACGAGGAGCGCGGGGTGTTCGGACCCGGCTCCACGCCCGGCGCGGACCTTCCCGGCCGGGTGAACCGGCTCCTCGCGGCCGCACCCCGGCTCACCGCCGGGCGGCGGCTGCGCCTGACGGCCGCCGCGGCGCTGGTGCCGGTGGTGCCCGTCCTGGTGGCGTTCGTCCCCGCGCTGAAGGCTCTCGGATAGCCCGGACAGCGCGGCCGGGGGTGTGCGGACGCGAACACCGGGGAAGATCGGCCCATGCGTTCCTCCGCCCTGGTCTCCGGTGTTCTTGGCGTGCTGCTGCTCGTGCTGGTGGTGGTGGGCTGGCCCCCGCTCCTCTCCCTGGACCGCTCGGTCGCCGACGCGCTGCACCGCAGCGCCCTCGCCGAGCCTGGCTTCACCCGCGCCAACCGGATCCTCAGCGACTGGGTGTGGGATCCGTTGACGATGCGCGTCCTGATCGCCGCCACGGTCCTCGTGCTGTGGTGGCGGCGCGAGCGGTGGCTCGCCCTGTGGCTGACGGCGGCGACCCTGCTGGCGGCGGGCGTGCAGCAGGGGGTCAAGTGGGCGGTCGGCCGGGAGCGGCCCGGCTGGCCCGATCCGGTCGACACCGCACACTTCGCGGCCTTCCCCTCCGGGCACGCGATGACGGGAACGCTGGGCTGCGGGCTGCTGCTCTGGGTGGCGGCGCTGCACTGGAGGGAGACCTGGCGCGGCTGGAGCGTGCTCGCCGTGGCCGCGCTGGTGTCCATGCTCGGTGTGGGGTGGACGCGGATCTATCTCGGCGTGCACTGGTTCTCGGACGTCGTGGCCGGCTGGCTGCTCGGCTGGTTCATCGTTTCTGTGACGATCGTCACGTACCGCCGATACGGCCGGGACGAGCGGAACGCCCTTCGGGCGGACCCTCCGGGGCCGGACGGGAGCAGAATGGGAGAAACGACGTGAAGCCGCCTGTCCTGGACGATCCCCCGCGTCGCCCAGAACAGACGGCAAACCCACTGACCAGCCACGAAGGCGCGACAGCAGGCTGCGCTGAGTATATTGGCTGTGAGCCAGTCAACGCAGGAGTCCAGCATGTCCCCGCGTAGCCCATCGGTCAATGAAGAGCTTCGGCGGCGCTCCCGCGAGCGCCTTCTCCAGGCGACCGTCGAGCTCGTCTCCGAGCGCGGGTACGAGGCGACGACGCTGGGCGACATCGCCGAGCGGGCCGGTTCGGCACGGGGTCTGATCTCGTACTACTTCCCGGGTAAACGCCATCTCCTGCAGTCAGCCGTGCACCGTCTGATGCACCTCACGCTGGAGGAGGCGCTGGAGCGCGAGCCGCGCACGCAGGACGGGCGGGAGCGGATGGCGCGGGCCATCGACGCGGTGCTCGGCCTGGCCGTGGACCATCCGGTGCTGATGCGGACGCACATGGCGGGCATCCTGCAGGCCGAGGGGTTCGTCCAGTGTCCGGAGCAGCAGCGGCTGGCGTTCCTGCTGCGGGACACGATGACGCGGTACGGCTCGGCGAACGTGGACGCGGACTATCCGCTGCTGCGCGCGCTGCTGATGGGCGCGGTCGTGGCGGTGCTGCTGCCGGGGGCGCCGATGCCGGTGACGCGGCTGCGGGCGGAGCTGTTCCAGCGGTACGGACTCGACTGGGAGCAGGGCATGCCGCCGGACGGGGGTCCGCCCGACGGCATGCCGTTCACGGCTTCGGTGTTACCGGTCCGTGTGCCGCGTCAGTCGTCGTCCCAGTCGCCCCAGTCGTCGTCGAAGTCGTCGAAGTAGTCGGGCTGGGTCTGGACGTTGAGGGCGTCCATCCGGACGCGCTTCGCCGGGTCCGTACGACGGTCGTCGAGCTTCAGCACGTCGAAGCCCTTGGCGATGTCGTTCGAGTAGATGTAGCCGTTGTAGTAGTACGCCGACCACGAACCGCCCGTGCTGATCTGGGTGGTGGAGAGCGGGCCGCGCTCGAAGTAGGCGATCTCCCTGGGCTTGCGGGAGTCGGTGAAGTCCCAGACGGAGACGCCGCCCTGGTACCACGCCTGGACCATGAGGTCCTTGCCCTTGACCGGGATCAGCGAGCCGTTGTGGGCGACGCAGTTCTCGGTGTCGGCCTGGTGGCGGGGGATCTTGAAGTAGCTGCGGAAGACCAGCTTGCGGTGCTTGCCCTTGCCGACGATGTCGTAGATGCCGTCCGCGCCGCGGTTCGGGCCCACGGCCTCGTTGCAGGTGGCCGCGCCGCCGCCGCCGAGCTCGTCGGTGAAGACGACCTTGTTCGCCTTCTGGTTGAAGGTCGCGGAGTGCCAGAACGCGAAGTTGACGTTGTCCTGGACCCGGTCGATGACCTTCGGGCGCTCCGGGTCGTCGATGTCGAAGAGGATGCCGTCACCCATGCAGGCGCCGGCCGCGAGGTCCTTGCCGGGCAGCACGGTGATGTCGTGGCAGCCGGTGGTCTTGGAGACGCCCGGGTTGGTCGGGCCGCCGGGGTTGCCGCCGCCGTCCGGGCCCTCACCGGGGAACAGGACGGGGAAGGAGACGATCGCGGCCTTCTCCGGGGCCTTGCGGGGCACCTTGATGACCGAGATGCCGTCGTGCGGGGGCTGGCAGTCCGGGAACGCGGCGCTGGGCGAGTACGAGGAGACGTAGACGTACACGTCACGCCTCTCGGGCACCAGCGTGTGGGTGTGCGAACCGCAGGCGGTCTCGACGGCGGCGACGTACTTCGGGTTGCGGATGTCGCTGATGTCGAAGATCTTCATGCCCTCCCAGGAGGCCTTCTCCGTGGCCGGCTGGCTGACGCTGGCACAGGAGTTGTCGCTGCGGGAGGAGTCGGTGGACAGGAAGACGAGGTTGCCGGAGACGGAGATGTCGTTCTGCGATCCGGGACAGAGGACCTGCGCGACCGTCTTCGGGGCCCGCGGGTTGCTGATGTCGAAGATGCGGAAGCCGTCGTAGTTGCCCGCGAAGGCGTACTTGCCCTGGAAGGCCAGGTCGGAGTTGGTGCCCGCGAGCGCGTCCTTGGGGATGTTCACGAGGTGTTGGATGTTGGCGCTGTGGACGATCTCGTCCACGCCGGGTATCTCGCCGCTCTGGACGGCCGACCGGGCGCCGGCCGCCTGTTCCGCGGAGACCGTCCCCTGCGGAGCGGCGTCACCCGGGTCGGGCGTGGCGGCCGCCGGGCCGGCCGCGAGCAGGCTGACCAGCAGTCCGGCAGCGGCGGTCGCCACGCCCAGACCTCTGATCCGAGCGCGCGGCGTACGCGTGATGCTCGTGGTTCGCAACGAAGTCACTCCGTCCTCCCTTGTATCCGTTCGCAGTTGAACGGTTGATGGACCTCGGCAGTATCGTCCTTAGCGTGCACATCTCAACAGATGGCAACACACATGTAATGAAGGTTTTTGATCAACACCTCGTGGAAGCGTGCTAGGAACGGTGCCCCGGCCATGCCTCGGCCCAGTCCCCCGGAACCACCCCTGGAGGTCGTCTTGTCGAACCGCCGCATCCGCGGAGCCGTCTCCGTGGCGCTGAGCGCCGTCGCCGTACTGGCGCTGGCCGCCTGCGAGTCGGACTCCGGCGGGAACGAACCGAAGAGCAAGGGGTCCACGGAGCCCGCGGTGGTGGCGCCGGGCAAGCCCGGCGAGCCGGCGCGGCGGATATCCCCCGCCGAGGCGTCCAAGCTGCTGCCGGACGACAGGCCCAACGCGGCGGACCACACGTACGCGCAGATGATGATCGTCCACCACCGGCAGGCGCTCACGATGACCGCGCTCGCACCGGAGCGGGCCGGTTCGGACCAGGTGAAGAAGGTCGCGGCGCGGATCACGGCGGCGCAGCAGCCGGAGATCGGCGCGATGGAGGGGTGGCTGAAGGCCAACGGCGGTGCGCGCGAGCAGAGCGGTCACGACCACCACACGATGCCCGGGATGGCGACCGAGGCGCAGCTGGCGCAGCTGAGGAACGCGAAGGGGGCGGCGTTCGACGAGCTGTTCCTGAAGCTGATGATCACGCACCACGAGGGGGCGGTGACGATGGCCACCGAGGTGCTGGGGAACGGGAACAACGTGCTCGTCGAGGAGATGGCGAACGACGTGATCGCGCAGCAGACGGCGGAGATCAACCGGATGCGGGGGATGTAGCGCCCGCCGGGCGCGTCGGGCGCGTCCGTTCGGGTTCCGGGTGGCGCGTGTGCTGTCGCGCACCTCCCCTCCGCGTGCCTCCGGTGGGATGCTGGAAGCCTCTCGGCGGGCATCCCCGCGGCGGGGAAGGAGTACGGACGTGCTTCGTGTCGCTGTCGTCGGTTCCGGGCCCAGCGGGGTCTACACGGCCCAGTCGCTGGTCCAGCAGTCGGTGGTGCCCGGGGTACGGGTCGACGTCCTGGACCGGCTGCCGTGTCCGTACGGCCTGGTCCGCTACGGGGTCGCGCCCGACCACGAGAAGATCAAGTCGCTCCAGCAGAACCTCCGGGCCGTGCTGGAGGACGAGCGGATCACCTTCGTGGGAGACGTCGAGATCGGGGCGCGCGGGCTGACCCCGGCCCGCCTCCGGGAGATGTACCACGCGGTCGTGTACTGCGTGGGCGCGGCGCGGGACCGGCGCCTCGGGGTGCCGGGCGAGGACCTGGCGGGCAGCTTCTCGGCGACGGACTTCGTCTCCTGGTACAGCGCGCACCCCGACGCTCCGGGAAACGGCTTCGCCGGCGCGGCGAACGCTCTGGAGGGGCGTTCCGCGGTCGTGATCGGCGTGGGCAACGTGGCGGTGGACGTCACCCGGATCCTGGCGCGTGGCGTGGACGAGCTACGGCCCACGGACGTGCCCGAGGACGCGCTCAGGGCGCTGGAGGCCAGCCGGGTGCGCGAGGTGCACATGGTGGGCCGACGCGGCCCAGGGCAGGCCAAGTTCACGACGAAGGAGCTGCGGGAGCTGGGCGCCCTCCCGGGCGTGCGGGTGGGCGTGGAACCGGCGGACCTCGCCCTGGATCCGTCGTTCGCCGACTCCTCGGGCCTGCCGGCCGTGAACCGGCGGAACCTTGAGGTCGTCCGCGGCTGGGCCGCGGGCGGTGGTGACGGGGCCGACGGCGGGGACGGCGCGGCGCGTGGGATCCGGCTGCGGTTCTTCCTGCGGCCGGTGGAGCTGCTCGGCGAGGCCGGCCGGGTGGCCGCGGTCCGCTTCGAGCGGACCGAACCGGACGGCGCGGGGGGTGTGCGGGGCACCGGCCGGTACGAGGAGATCGAGGCCCAACTGGTCCTGCGGGCCGTCGGGTACAAGGGCGTCCCCCTGCCCGGGCTGCCGTTCGACGAGTCCCGGGGAACGGTCCCGAACGACGCGGGACGCGTGCTGCGGGACGGCTCCGCCTCGCTCGGCGAGTACGTGGCCGGCTGGATCAAGCGCGGCCCCACGGGCGTCATCGGAACGAACCGCCCGTGTGCCAAGGAGACGGTGGCCTCGCTGCTCGCCGACGCGGAGGAACTGGCCGCGCGCGCCGTGGCCGGCGATCCGCTCGGCGCGCTGCGCGACCTGGGCCACGAGCCGGTCGCCTGGCCGGGCTGGCTCTCCATCGAACGCGCGGAGTCGGCTCTGGGTCACTCGCTGGGCCGCGGCCGCGTGAAGATCCCCGACTGGGCGGGACTGCGGGCGGCGGCGCGTGAGGCCGCGGCCGACGGCGGCTGAGAGCACCCGCGCGCCTGCGCGCCTACCCGCCGACCACGTACGGGAACCGCGATCTCCGCGCGGTCGAGGGCCTGCTGTTCAGGTCGGGCGGGAACCAGGCCGGCACCTGTGCGCCGGCCGGGACCGTCGACGAGGCCGCGGCCGGTGAACCGGCGGGTCAGGAGACGGTCCGCGCGCCCAGCCGCGCGGTCTGCGCGTCCGCCGACGCGAGGACGCTGTCGAGGAGGCCGGGGAAGAGGGCGTCGAGGTCGTCCCGGCGCAGAGCGTTCAGTTTGGCCGTGCCCTGGTAGCCCTGCTGGATGACCCCGCTCTCGCGCAGCACGCGGAAGTGGTGCGTCTTCGTCGACTTGGTCACCGGGAGGTCGAAGAACGAGCAGCTCACCTCGGCGTCCTCGCGCGCCATGTCGCTGACGATCCGCAGCCGCACCGCGTCGGAGAGCGCGTGCAGCACGCCCTCCAGGCGTATCTCCTCCCGCGCGGGGTGGTCGAGGGCGCGAGTCCTGGTCGCGGTCGTCACGGCGGCTCCACTTCATCCGGGAACCTTCATTGTACGATAATCACCGTAGTTTGACAGGCGCCGTACTACGATGAGTATCGTACGAGTACCCCGAAGCCCTCGCCGGAGGAGTTCCGTCATGAGCGTCGCCCTGTTCGAGCCGTACACCCTGCGGTCGCTGACCATCCCTAACCGCGTGTGGATGGCGCCCATGGACCAGTACTCGGCGGAACCCGCCGGCCCGTTCGCGGGCGTCGCGAACGACTGGCACTTCGCCCACTACGCCGCCCGCGCCACCGGCGGAACCGGACTGATCATCCTGGAGGCGACCGCGGTCTCCCCCGAGGGCCGGATCAGCCCCGCCGACCTGGGCATCTGGAACGACACCCAGGCGGAGGCGCTGGGCCGTATCGCCCGGTTCCTGAAGGAGCACGGCACCGTGCCCGGCATCCAGCTCGGCCACGGCGGGCGCAAGGCCTCGACCCGGCGCCCCTGGGAGGGCCGCGGCCCGGCCGGCTCCGGCGAACACGGCTGGCAGCCGGTCGGTCCGAGCCCCCTCGCCTTCGCCGAGGGCCACCCCGTCCCGACCGAGCTGACCACGGAACAGATCACGGAGGTCCCCGGCCAGTTCGCCGAGGCCGCCAGCCGCGCGCTCGCCGCCGGCTTCGAGGTCGTCGAGGTGCACGGCGCGCACGGCTACCTGATCAGCAGCTTCCTCTCCCCGTACGCCAACCGCCGCACCGACGGATACGGCGGCTCCTTCGAGAACCGGACCCGGCTGGCCCTCGAGGTCGTCGACGCCGTCCGGGGGGTGTGGCCCGAGGAACTGCCGCTCTTCTTCAAGATCTCGGCCACCGACTGGCTGGAGGAGGAGGGCTGGACCGCCGACGAGACCGTCCGCTTCGCGGCTCTGCTGCGCGAGCACGGCGTCGACCTCCTGGACGTCTCCAGCGGCGGCAACGGAGGGCCGGCGCGGATTCCGCTCGGCCCGGGCTACCAGGTCCCGTTCGCGGCCCGCGTGAAGGCCGAGACCGGCCTGGCCGTCGCGGCCGTCGGCCTGATCACGGAGAGCGAGCAGGCGGAGAAGATCGTCGCCAACGGGGAGGCCGACGCGGTCCTCCTCGGGCGCGAGCTGCTCCGCGACGCCTCCTGGGCCCGCCGCGCGGCGCGCGAGCTGGGCGCCGAGACCCACGCGCCGACCCCGTACGCCTGGGCGATCTGAACCGGCCGCCTCCGGGCCCGGAACACGCCCCTGACCTGGGGCGGAGCACATACGGGGAGCCACTGTCAGTGGCCGGGTGCAGACTGGCCGGTATCCGCGACATCGGCGTCCTGGAGGTGTCGGCCATGCCCGACGTAGTACTGACCGTAGGCACCCGGAAGGGTCTGTTCATCGGCCGAAGGCGCGACGGCCGGTGGGAGTTCGACGAACCCCACTTCAACGCGCAGGCGATCTACTCGGTCGCGATCGACACCCGCCGCACGGCCCCGCGGCTGCTCGTCGGCGGTGACAGCTCCCACTGGGGTCCGTCCGTCTTCCGCTCCGACGACCTCGGGGCCACCTGGACCGAGCCGGCGAAGCCGGCGGTCAAGTTCCCCCAGGACACCGGCGCTTCGCTGGAGCGGGTCTGGCAGCTGCACCCCGCGCCCGCGCACTCCCCGGACGTCGTCTACGCCGGGACGGAGCCCGCCGCGCTCTTCAGGTCCGAGGACGGCGGGGAGTCGTTCGAACTGGTCCGGCCGCTCTGGGAGCATCCCACCCGGTCCCGGTGGGTTCCCGGCGGGGGCGGCGAGGCCGTGCACACGATCGTGACCGACCGGCGGGATCCGGAGGCGGTGACGGTCGCGGTGTCGACGGCCGGCGTGTTCCGCTCCCGGGACGGCGGGACGAGCTGGGCCCCGTCCAACCAGGGGGTGTCCGCGGTCTTCCTGCCCGATCCCGACCCGGAGTTCGGACAGTGCGTGCACAAGATCGCGCAGGACGCGGGCGACCTGGACCGGCTCTATCTGCAGAACCACTGGGGTGTGTACCGCAGTGACGACGCGGGGGCGAAGTGGACCGACATCGGCGCCGGTCTGCCCTCCGACTTCGGCTTCGCGGTCGCCGCGCACCCCCACCGGGCCGATGTGGCCTATGTGTTCCCCATCAACGCCGACGCGGACCGGGTGCCCGCCGAGCGGCGCTGCCGGGTCTTCAGGACCAGGGACGCCGGGGAGCACTGGGAGCCGCTCACCGCGGGGCTGCCCGAGGGCGACCACTACGGCACCGTGCTGCGGGACGCGATGTGCACGGACGACGGCGACCCGGCGGGCGTCTACTTCGGCAACCGCAACGGCGAGGTGTACGCGAGCGCCGACGACGGCGACAGCTGGCGCCTCCTCGCCGACCATCTGCCGGACGTGCTCTGCGTGCGGGCGGCGGTGATCGGGTGAGTGGACGTCACACTGCGCCAGTAGAGTGACGGCCGTGGCAGCACGACCGCTGAATGAGATCGTCGAGCCGGGGTGGGCGCACGCGCTCGCGCCGGTGGCCGACAACATCGCCGCGATGGGCGACTTCCTGCGCCGGGAGATCGCCTCCGGGCGAACCTACCTGCCCGCGGGGGCGAACGTCCTGCGCGCCTTCCAGCAGCCCTTCGACGAGGTACGCGTCCTGATCGTCGGACAGGACCCGTACCCGACTCCGGGGCACGCGGTGGGTCTGAGCTTCTCGGTGGCGCCGGAGGTGAGTCCGCTGCCGCCGAGCCTGGAGAACATCTTCCGGGAGATGCACACCGATCTGGGGCTTCCCCGGCCCTCGAACGGCGACCTGACGCCGTGGACCCGCCAGGGGGTGCTCCTGCTCAACAGGGCGCTCACGACGGCGCCGCGGAAGCCCGGGGCACACCGCGACAAGGGCTGGGAGGCGGTCACGGAACAGGCCATCCGGGCGCTGGCCGCCCGCGGCAAGCCGCTGGTGTCCGTGCTGTGGGGGCGTGACGCGCGCAATCTGCGTCCGCTGCTCGGCGATCTGCCGGCCATCGAGTCCTCACATCCCTCCCCCATGTCCGCCGACCGCGGCTTCTTCGGGTCGCGGCCCTTCAGCCGCACCAACGAACTGCTTCTGCGCCAGGGGGCGCAGGAGGTGGACTGGCGGCTGCCGTGACGGCCGCCGCCGAGGGCTGGGTCGTCGGGGTCGACTCCGGCGGCTCCGGGCTGCGGATCGCCCTGGCACGCGCCTCGGACGCGCGCGCCGTGGAGACCGTGACGTCCCGTGAACCGGTGCGCACCGGTCCCGGCGGGATCGAGGCGGCGCACCTGCTCGGTCAGTTGCTGCCCGCCGTCGAGTCGCTGCGGAGCCGCGCCGGGGCCGGCCCCGTCGTCGCTCTCGCCGTCGGCGCCGCCGGAATGGCAACGCTCGGCGAGGAGCTGCGGGCGGTCCTGCCGGGCGCCCTGGCGCAGGCCGTCGGCGTACGGCGCCTGGCGCTGGCGGCCGATGCCGTCACCGCGTACGCCGGAGCGCTCGGCCAGCGGCCGGGCGCGGTCGTCGCGGGCGGCACGGGCCTGATCGCGCTCGGCACGGACCTGACGACCTGGCGCCGTGCCGACGGCTGGGGCCATCTGCTGGGCGACTGCGGAGGCGGCGCCTGGATCGGCCGGGCGGGCCTGGAGGCCGCGATGCGCGCGTACGACGGACGGCGTGGCGGTTCGCCCGCGCTGCTGACCCGCGCGCAGGCGCGGTTCGGCCCGGCCGCCGGCCTGCCGGGGGCGCTGTACCCCCGGACCGACCGGCCCGCGGTGCTCGCCTCCTTCGCGCCCGATGTGGCCGGCTGCGCGTCCGAGGGCGACCCGGTGTCGGCGCGGATCCTGCGGGAGGCCGCCGCGCGGGTGGCCGAGGCCGCGGCCGCCGTGTGCCCGGCCCCGGGCGGGTACGAAGTGGCTCTGACCGGCGGGCTGTTCAAGCTGGGCGAGCCCCTGCTCGTACCGCTCCGCGCCGAGCTGGCAGAGCAACTGCCGCACGCCCGGCAATTGTCGGCGGCCGGGGATCCGCTCTCCGGCGCGCTCACTCTCGCGGCCGCTCTGGCCACGGATTCGCTACAGCTGCCCGTGGAGCCGAAGTTGTTGCATGTGACCGCGTAAGCGGCGCTTCGGACAAAGAGGGGCAGATAACGCTCTGCTGCACCTCACCGCAGTGCTCGGCGGTCAAAACCAGTAGCATGCGGCCGCATGAGCTCCCCCACTGGGCCTGCTTCCGGCCTGCCTGTACGAATGCCGCGACCCCGCCAGCCCGGACGACACCGTCGCCCCGAACCCGTGGCGGCGCCCGAGGGCGCTCCCGCGCTGGTTCTCGCTGTCCCCGGTGTGCCGTCGGCCGCCATACGCTCGCTGGCCGAAGAGGTCGTGAGCATCGCCCGTTCCGAGCTGCCCGGCCTGGAGGCCGCGATCGGCTACCTGGACGGTGACGACGCCGAGTACCCCACGCTGGGAGGCGTGCTGGCGCGGGCCGAGGCCCTGCGCACCGAGCGGTACCAGCTGGCCGTGGCCGCCGGCCGCGAGGTCAGCGCCCCCGAGGGTCCGGCCGCCGTCGTCGTCCCGCTGCTCGCGGGCCCGGACAGCGCGCTGATGCGCCGGATCCGCCAGGCCGTGATGGACAGCGGCAACGTTGCCGAGCTGACGGACGTCCTCGGTCCGCACCCGCTGCTCGCCGAGGCGCTGCACGTGCGTCTGTCGGAGGCCGGTCTGGCCCGCGCCGACCGCGCGCGGCTCTTCACGGTCGCCACGGCCGCCGACGGCATCGTGCTCGCCACGGTCGGCGGCGAGGAGGCCGTGCAGGCCGCCGGCATCACCGGCATGCTGCTGGCCGCGCGCCTGGCCGTCCCGGTGATGGCCGCCGCGCTGGACCAGGAGGGTTCGATCACCGCGATCGCCGAGCAGCTGCGCGGCTCCGGCTCGGAGCAGCTGGCCCTCGCCCCGTACCTGATCGGCCCCGAGCTGGCCGACGGCCTGCTCGACGCGGCCGCCAAGGAGGCGGGCTGCGCCGCCGCCGAGCCGCTGGGCGCCTACCCGGCGATCGGCAAGCTGGTGCTCTCGCAGTACACGGCCGCGCTGGGCATCGCCCCGCAGCAGCCGCAGGGAGCCCCGGCTCACTGAGCGGATGCGTAAGGGCCCGCACCGGACACGTCCGGTGGCGGGCCCTTCGCCGTTTCGCCGTGTCAGCCGTGCCGTTTCGCCTTGTCAGCCGTGCCGGCCGTTCCCGCTGAAGACCACGCAGGAGGCCGCCGGGGCGTCGACCGACCCCGCCCGGTGCGGGATGCCGCTCTCCGGGTCGACGTCGAACCAGGTCACGTCGCCGGAGCGCTCGTTCGCCGCGTACAGCCGCCGCCCCGTCGGGCCGAGGGCGAGGTCGCGCGGCCAGCGCCCGCCGCAGGGGACGGCGGCCCGGAACTCGGCCTTCTCGCCGCCCGGGTCGAGGGCGAGGACGGCGATGGTGTCGGCGCCGCGCACGGCGACCCAGAGGAAGCGGCCGTCGGGGGCCACGACGACCTCGGAGGGGTAGTCGGGCCCTGCGGACCCCTCGGGGACCACGGAGGTCTCTCCGAGCGGCTCCAGGGTGCCTGTCGCGGCATCCCAGCGGCAGACGGTGAGGGTGGGCTCCAGCTCGTTCACCACGTAGGCGTGGGTGCCTGCGGGGTGGAAGGCCAGGTGGCGCGGGCCCGTGCCGGGGCGGAGCGGGGTCTCGCCGTGCGGCTTCGGCGCCCCGGTGACGGGGTGGAGGGCGTAGATCCGTACGGAGTCGGTGCCGAGGTCCACGGCGGCCGCCCAGGGGCCGCCGGGGGCCGGCAGGACGTGGTGGGCGTGCGGGGCGCTCTGGCGGTCGGCGACGGGTCCGGAACCCTCGTGCAGGGCGACGACGGCGGCGGCGTCGAGGGATCCGTCGGCCGTGACGGGCAGGGCGGTGACGCTGCCGGAGGTGTAGTTGGCCGTGAGGACGTGACCCGCGGCGACGGCGAGATGGGTCGGCCCTGCGCCACGCACGGCCACGGGGGCGCCGAGGGGCCTGGGTGCGCCACCGGAGACGTCGAAGGCGGCCACGGCACCCTCCTCGGCCTCGGAGACGGCGTAGAGGAGCGGGCCGGCGAGGGCGAGGTAGGAGGGGTCGGGGAGGACGTCCGTCGCACCGGTGACGGTGAGGGCGCCGGTGGCCGGGTCCACGTCGGCGGCGAGGATGCCGCGGCCCCCCGCGGAGGTGAAGGACCCGATGAAAGCCCGTCCCGGTTCACGCACGTCTGTCCCGCCCATGGCGTCTCCCCTCTCGGCAGGGGCGGTCGTCCGACGGCCCCGGAGTCGGGGCCGACGTTAGCAGGCGGTCTAGACCAAGTTGGATCATGCGGGGAGGTGGCCGAGTGGCGTGGGGCGTGGGGCGTAGGGGCGTGAGGGGGCGCGGGCCGGGGTCGCGCGGGTCGGGGCGGCGCGGGTGCGTGGGGGCGTGGACGGCGCGGTGGCGTGGGCGGCGCGAGTACGCGGCGGCGTCGGCCGGGGCAGCGTCGGTACGCGGTGGCGTGGGCGTGCTCAAGGCGGTGGGTGACCGCCCGGGCAGGGCGACAAGGCCCCCGGCCGGGCGGGGAGGCCTGAGGGGCCGCCAGGCACCTTCCAGGCCGGGTGGGTGCCCCAGGGGCGCGCTGGCGGCCCTCACAAGCCGCCTGGACCCTTCTGGGACGCCCGCACAGCCCACCGTGGGCAGGTCACAGGTCGGTGGGCGCCGAAGCGCCACGCGGGGCAATCAGGGCCCGGGGCATCGCACCGCGCCGGTGGGGGCGACCCGACGTCGCAGGGCAGGGCCCGGGGCATCGCACCGCGCCGGTGGGGGCGACCCCGCCGCCGCCCGACCCGGGGGATGCGACCCGGCGCCCCACGCGCGCGTGGGGCGACCCGGTCGCCCGGCCCCGGGGCACGCGGCCTCGGCGCCGCACGTGCCCCCGGGCGGCCCGATCGCCCGCCCCCGGGGCGACCCCGCGCCGCACCTGCCCGCGGAGCGACCCCGCGGCGCAGGTGGCTCAGGCTGCCGGGACCAGGGGGGCGCTGGGGGACGTGCGGACCGGGGCCGCCAGAGCCACCAGGGCTTGTTCCAGGCCGTGGAGGTGGCCGAGCGCCGCCTCGGCGCCCGGGTGGTGGGTCGGGGCGCCGGGCGCCGAGGCGGTGGCGCGGCGCCCCGGGCCCACCGGCGGGACCAGCGCGTGGACGGCGGTCTCGACCCGCCAGGCCGCCGCGGCGAGCCGGGCGTCGTGCGAGGCGTCCGGGTCCGTGGCGACCGCCGTGAGGCCCCGGATCTCCCGGGCGCAGTCGTCGAGCAGCGCGAGTACCCGGCGGGCGCGTGCCTTGCGGGCCCGCAGCGGGCTCAGCGGGTGAACCAGGGGCGCGAGCGAGAGCCGGACCCTGCCGAGCAGCACCTCCAGCTCGGCGGCGAGCGGCGCCGGATCGGCCTGCGGGTCACCGGCGAGCCGCCGCGCCGCCGCGGTGGTGCAGGCGTGCACGCAGGTCACGGCCCGCTCGATCCACGCGTTGGTGGCCGCGTGCGTGGTCACCGGCAGCAGCGCGACGCCGACGGCCGCGCCGAGCGCGCCCACCGCCGTCTCCTCGAAACGCAGCACCAGCAGACCCGGGTGCAGCACGCCGAGGAGCCCGTACAGCAGCCCGGCCATGACGGTGACGAAGAACATCATCCAGCTGTACGAGAGCGGAGCCGTGTAGAAGATCCCGAAGACGCACACGGCGACCAGCGCGGCCGTCGGGGCGGGCGCGCCGGCCAGCGGGACCGCGATCAGGAAACCGGCGGCGATGCCGGTGACCGTGCCGACGACGCGACGGAAGCCGCGGACCAGGGTCTCCCCCCGGGAGGCCGTGTTGACGAAGATCCACCAAGCGGTGCCGACGGCCCAGTACCAGCGCTCCTGCGAGAGGAACTGGCCGGCGGCGAGCGCGACGGCGCAGGCGACGGTCGCCTGAAACGCCTGACGGGTGGTGGGCCGGTCCAGGCCCCTGCCGGGCAGCGGGGCGGGGGCGGCCGGCGGCGGGACGCGCCGCTCGATGCACCAGGCCACGAAGCGGACCGCTCCCGCGGCGCCGAGGGCCAGGCCCACCGCCGCGTACAGCTCCGGCAGCTGCGCGGGCAGCGCGTGCAGGAACTGGGTGACGAAGAACATCATGAAGGCGAAGATCCCCAGCGCGTGTCCCCGAGGCCCCCAGCGGCGCGCGTACACGCCCGCGAAGACCACGAGGAGCCAGGACGCGTCCCGCAGCAGCGGCACGCCGTGCAGCGCGGTCGCGAGGGCCAGGACGGGAAAGCCGACGGCGGGGAGCAGGGCGGTCGTCACGGCCTGGCGGCGCACGGTGGGGTCGCCGACGGTGAAGAGCGCGAGCAGGGCGGCGAGGCCGCCGGTGATCGAGGCCGTGAGGGACAGCCCGCAGAGTTCGGCCGCGGCGACCGCGAGGCCGATGGCGAGGACGGCGCGCGAGGAGACGCGCAGCCGGACGCGGCCCGGATCGGGGGCCACGAACATGAGCGTGACCAGCCGACGGCCGGCTGCCCGGAGGTTCTTCACGACGGTTGTTCCGCCCCCACTGCCGTACACACACCCTCTTCGCGTCTTCTCGTGCCCCGGCCTGCTTGTGGCGGCCTCGGGACATGGGAAAGGCGCCGCGGTCCGGTTCCGGCCTCGTCGCCGGTCCGGCGCCTGCGCGGCGCCATGTCTTCACTACTGTTCTCAGAGGAAAACACCTGGGTACCCACTGGCTCAACCGATGGCCGCGACACTGGACCATTGGTACAGTCGCCGATGGATGGCGACGGCCAGAAGGGAGCCAACGGACCATGGCGCTGGACGAGCTCGACACCCGGATTCTGCGGCTCCTGATCGAGCAGCCGCGCACCAGCGTGCGCGAGTACGCGCGGATCCTCGGGGTGGCCCGTGGCACGGTGCAGGCCAGGATCGACCGGCTGGAGCGGGACGGCGTGATCACGGCGACCGGTCCGTTCCTCTCCCCCGCCGCGCTCGGCCACCCGGTGCTCGCGTTCGTCCACATCGAGGTCACCCAAGGCCATCTGGACGAGGTCGGGGACGCGCTGGCCGCGGTGCCGGAGATCGTCGAGGCGTTCTCGATCACCGGCGGCGGGGATCTGCTGACGCGGGTGGTGGCCCGGGACAACGGCCACCTGGAGGACGTGATCCAGCGGCTGATCCAGCTGCCGGGGGTGGTCAGGACGCGTACGGAGATGGCGCTGCGCGAGCGGGTGCCGTACCGGCTGCTGCCGCTGGTGGAGTCGGTGGGGCGGGCGTCGGCCCGCAAGAGCTGAACGGCCGGCCCGCCCCGCGGGCCATCCCGGCAGGTCCGTCCCCGCGGGCCCATCCCGGCGGGCGGTTCGCGGCGGGCCGATCGCGCGACTCGGGCGAATTGAGATGATTGACCTCATGAGCACTTCCCCCGCTTCGGTCATCTTCGATCTCGACGGAACGCTGGTGGACAGCGAGCCGAACTACTACGAGGCCACCTGGCGAACCCTGACCGCGTTCGCCGGCGACACGGACTTCGACTGGGAGCGGCACACCCGGTTCATCGGGACGGGGACCCGGGAGACGCTGGAGATCCTGGGCGAGCGGTACGGGATCGACGCGCCCGTCGACGAGCTGCTCGACGCCACGAACCGGAGCTATCTGGAGCTGGCGCGGGCCTCCACCCCCGTCTACCCGGAGATGCGGACCTTCGTGGAGCGCCTGCACGCCTCGGGCGTACCCATGGCGGTGGCCTCCGGTTCGTCCCGCGCCGCGATCGAGGCGGTCCTGGCCGGCACCGGCCTGAGCGCGTTTCTGACGACGCTGGTCTCCGCGGAGGAGGTCGGGCGCGGCAAGCCGGAGCCGGACATCTTCCTGGAGGCCGCGCGGCGGCTCGGCACGACACCGGCGCGGTGCGTGGTGTTCGAGGACGCGGTGCCCGGCGCCATGGCGGCGCGGGCGGCGGGGATGCGGTGCGTGGCACTGCCGTACGTGACGGCGACGGCCGACGATCCGGCGTTCCGGACGGCCGATCTGCTCTTCCCGGGCGGGCAGGCGGAGTTCCGGGCGGACGCGGCGCTGGAGTGGCTGGAACTGACCGTGCGCACCCCCTGAATCCGGACGGCAGGAAAACCGGGCGCGCCGCGCGGCCGGGGTGTGCCAGGGTACGGGCGGCCTCGCCCCTCTCACCCGGAGACGTTCCATGCCCCTGCCGTCCCGCCTGATCCCGCTCCTGGAACAGTTCGACTTCGCGCGCGAGAGGCTCCGGCACCGGATGGCGGGGCCGTTCGTGGACAGCGGGAACGGCACGGACGTCGAGGTCGTCCCGATGACGGACGAGGAGTACCTCTGGGAGCCCGTTCCGGAGTGCTGGTCCGTCCGTCGCCGCGAGGCCGGGCCCGGCCCGCGGGCGACCGTGCTGACCGGCGCCGGGGACTGGGGGCGCGACGCCACCCCTCCTCCGCATCCCGCTCCGCCGCCGTTCACCACGATCGCGTGGCGGCTGAGCCACCTGAGCGAGCTCCTCACGCTCCGCGCGGACCACACCGCCGGCACCCACGGCCTGACCCGGGACGACTACCGCAGCCGCGGCGACGCGGCGGGCGCGGTCGAGGCGTTCGAGGCGGGGGCGGAGGCGTGGCGGAAGGCGCTGCTCGCGGCCGACGACACGGCGCTCGACACCGTCGGACACAGCACGTATCCGCACGGGAGCGATCCGGAGGACCCCTTCCTGGACGTCGTCTGGTGGGTCAACCAGGAAGTCCTGCACCACGGCGCCGAGATCGCGCTGCTACGAGACCTCTACCGCGCCCGGACCGCCTGAGCCCCCTGTCCGCTCGGCCGTGGATCACTGCGCGGGTGACTACCTTGGCTCACCTGCGCGCGTACGCGCTGGCCCTCCCGGAGGTCGAGGAGGGCACGTCCGGCGGCCGGGTCGCCTTCTCCGTGCGGGGCAAGGGCTTCGTGTCGGCGGCGAAGGACGGCCACGTCACCCTGCGACTGTCGCAGGACGAGACCGAAGCCGCACTGACCGCGCACGCGACCGGCGAACACCTCGCCCGGGCGGGCAGGCCGATCGGTTTCCGCGTGCCGCTGGCCGACATCGACGGCAAGGACCTGAACGCCCTGGTCCGGGCCGCCTGGTTCGGCCGGGCCCCGAAGCGACTCGCGGCATCGCCGGCCGCCGCGGAGGCCGCGGCCGACGAACCCGGTGGCGACCTGCCGCCCGGCATCGGCAGGCCGGCGACGCGGGCTCTGCTCGGCGCGGGACTGGAGACCCTGGACCAGGTGGCGCGGCGCACGCGGCGCGAGCTCCTGGCCATGCACGGAGTCGGCCCGAAGGCCGTACGCATCATCTCCGAGACGCTGGAGCAGCAGGGCAAGTCGCTGCGTGGCTGACGGTGATCGCGGGGACACCGGCCAAGCGCGATCCCGCTCCGGTTCGAAAAGGCCCCCACACATGCAGTCCCCGGTAGTCCGTCTCCGCACTCGGGCATTTCGGTCGTCGCCGAAAAGCCTGAGTTCCGGGAGGATCTGCCGGGGGCCTGGCCAGAGCCAGCGAGTGGGTCACGCGGGTCGGCGAACGTCTTCGCCGACGAGTGCGGCTCGCTCTGGTTTTCTGGTGTATATGGGATTTTCCTCCTTATTTCTCCCCGGTCAAGACCCCCAGGCCTCGAATTCGTAAATCCGTGCGGCGGGATCCGTCGTCTGGGCGGGCCGGGTGATCTGCAGACGTACGTAGCGTGCCGTGGCGGACACCGGGTGCGTGGTGGTGGCCGCCGTGTTGCCGGTGACGGTCGCGACCGTCGTCCAGGGGTCCGTGGTGGAGCCCCGGACCTGCAGGGTGAAGTCCCGGGTGTTCCAGGACGCGTTCTCCCCGCCCGCCGCCGCGTGCTTCACCGTGAGCCGGTCGAGTGCGCGGGCCGCGCCGAGGTCGACCTCCAGCCACTTCGCCGAGGTCGTGGTGCACCACTTGTCGGCCGTGCCGCCGGAGACGGAGCCGTTGACCGCCTTGGCCGGGGTCTCGCCGCTGTTGCACTGGCCGGAGGCGGTCGCCGGACGGCCGACGGCGAGGTTGGACTCGCTGCCGCCAGGGGCCCAGGCGACCGTGGTGGTGGCGGCCGGCGAGCGGCCGTACTCGGTGGAGACCGCCTCGACGTCGAGGGTCGTCGACGTCTCCGTACCGGCACGGTCGAGCCGGGGCACGAAGAGGGCGTCGTTGGGGGTGGCGCCGAGGAAGGTACGGGAGGAGTCGGCGTTCCGCCGGTAGACCTCGTAGTGGTGGACCGATCCGGAGGCGGAGGGCGTCCAGGCGAGGCGCAGGGACTTGGCGCCGGCGCTGACGTCGGTGGCGCCCAGGACGGTGAACCCGGTCGGTGCGGCGGCGGTGTCCACGGCTCCGTCGTGGACCGCGAGCTGTCCCACCCTGATGTCGTACGAGTGGACAGAGCCGGCGGCCTCCAGGCCGATCTGGGCGATGGTCCGGCCGGCGAAGGCCGACAGGTCGAGCGTCTTGCGTTCCCAGCCTGTGGTGGTGGTCGAGCCGAGGTCGAGGGTGGTGAAAGCCGTCGGCGCGTCGGTGAAGGAGACGGCGGCCTTGAGCCGGGTGGGCCCGGCGGCCGGGGTCTTCAGGATGACGGACAGTCGGGTGTCGGGGGCGACCGGCAGCTTCGTCTGGTAGAGCCGGACCGTGTTGGCGGCGTCCAGGGTGCCGGTCAGACGCAGGGAGGAGCCGCCCTCGTAGGCGTCGGTGAAGTCGATGGACGGCGTGAGCCTGGAGCCGCTGGAGGCGACCAGCCAGCGGTAGGTGGGCGGCACGTCCTGGAGGGAGAGGTTGTTCCAGCCGGTGGACGAGACCCGTACGCCACCGGAGTGGAAGAAGTCGCCCTGCCCGGCGCCGAACGAGGTGACGAACGGTTTGGCGGTGACGGCCGAGGACTCGGGCACGTAGTGGGCGAGTCCCTTCCAGGCGGAGGTCGTCGTGGTGTTCGACGGGTCGCCGTTGGCGCCGACCCAGTAACGGGCCTCGCGGGCGTGGGAGTCGGCGCGTCCGGCGGACGAGGTGAAGGTCCACTCGGGACGGTAGATGCCGAGGGAGGTGACATGCGGCTGCCCGGCGGGGAAGACCGAGGCCCAGGGGACGGAGGTGTTGTAGCCGTTCGCCTCGGTGTCGATGCCGGAGTAGAGCTCGAACTCGCTGCGGCCGAGGCTCCGGGCGAGGGAGCGCGAGGAGCCGAGCCCTGAGGCGCTCCAGCCGAAGTCGAGGAACATCGAGTCCGAGGTGCGCTGCGAACCTTCCTGCAGGAAGGAGTCGTTGGCGGAGGTCAGCGAGTCCTGCCAGCTCACCGCGCCGGACTCGGTCATCGCGTCGTACCACATGAACTCGACGGGCCCGAGGGAGCGGGCGTACCGCATCTCGTTCCGCAGCTCGGTGGCGAGGGCCGCGTCGCCGCCCGCCGTCTCCTGGTTGATGAACCAGCCGTCGAAGCCGTAGTGCCGGGCGACTTGAGCGAGCTTGTCGGCCACCGGGTAGGTGGATCCGGACTTGGTGGCGAAGTCGCGCACCCACTGGATCTGGCCGCCGTAGGCGGTCGGCGGGAAGAAGACGGTGCCGTAGACCTTGACGCCGTTGCGGTGGGCGGCGTCGATGACGGTCGCGTTCGGGGCGAGGATCAGCCCCTCGCTCGCGGAACCACCCCAGAAGACCAGCTTGTCGATGTACTGCCAGTGGCCGAAGGCGTAGTAGTGCGGGTTGGCGGAGCCCTGCGAGGGGTTGTTCGAGGTGGGGCCGAAGGAGACGAGGGCGGCGATATTCCCCTCACCCGCGCGGGCGTTGGCGTTGGCCTTCAGCGCGGGGTCGGAGACGCGGGGCCGCAGCGGGACGCGTGAGCGGTTGAACCGCGCGTCGGGATCGGTGGCCGGGTCCCAGTCGAGGAGGGTGCGGGGGTGCCAGTACGAGGCGTACGGCTGATCGCCCGCGGCCGCCGGGGCCTGGGCGGCCGCGTGCGCCTCGGACGCGAGGGCCGTGACGGGCGCGAGGGGGGCGAGGCCGAGCAGGGCGGCGATGAGCGCCGCGACCGTCAGCAGGGGGAGGTGTCGTCTCATCCGATACTCCGGTCCAGCGGGAGGGGTGGGGGTGCTGGGCGTACGGAAGGTGCGGTGGTACGAGCGTGCGCGGTCGGTCGGTACGCGGGAGGGTGCGGTGGTGCGGGCGGGCACAGGGGTGGCGCGGGGTGCGGGCGGGCGCGGTGGTGCCGGGGTGCTGTCGTGCGGCCCGCACGGAGGTGCCCCGTGGTGCGGTCGTACGGGCGTGCGCGGTGGAGCGCGGCGGGCGGTTACGACCTCGCCCGGGCGCTGGGCCCGGGCGGGCGTGGCCGGCGCCCGTCTCGCCCCGGGAGGCTAAACGGCTTTAGTTGGCCGGGTCAAGGGCGGGCGGCGCGGTGGACTCGCGGACCGTGAGCCGGGGTGTCGGGTTCTTGACGTCCCGCGCCGCCGCCGGGTCGTCGACGACCGCGAGGAGCGCCCGTGCGACCTGCTCGCCGAGGGCGAAGGTGTCGCGGGAGAGCGCCGTGAGCGAGGGGTGGACGATTCGGGCGAGGGCGGAGTCGTCGAAGGAGACGATGGACAGTTCGCCGGGGACGGCCACCCCCATCTCGGTGGCCACGCCGAGCCCGGCCACGGCCATCACGTCGCTGTCGTAGATGATCGCCGTCGGCCGCTGCGGCCGGGCGAGCAGGGCGCGGGTGGCGGCGGCGCCCTCGGCGTCGCTGAAGTCGGTCGGCAGCGAGACGGCCTCGGTGAGTCCGAGGCGCCTGGCGCTGTCCCGCACGGCCCGGATGCGGCGCTGGGTGTGCTGGAAGGCGGGTAGTCCGGCCAGGTGCGCGATGCGGCGGTGGCCGAGGGCGGCGAGGTAGTCGACGATCGACACCATCGCCTCGCGGTCGTCGGCCCAGACGCTCGGCAGGCTGCCGTGCCGGCCGGGTCCGCCGATCACGGTCGTGGGGACGCCGAGCTCTTCGAGGACGGGGATCCGCGGGTCGCGGACCTGGAGGTCGACCAGGACGAAGCCGTCCACGCGGTGTTCGGAGGTCCAGCGCCGGTAGACCTCGATCTCGGCCGCCGTGTCCTCGACGACCAGCAGGTTCAGGGCCGTGCCGCGCACGGAGAGCCCGGCCTGCAGTCCGCTGAGCAGGTGGCCGAAGAACGGTTCGAGACCGATGGTCCGCGCGGGGCGCGCGAGGACGAGGCCGACCGCCCCGGCCCGGGCTCCGCCCAGGGCGCGCGCGGCGCTGTGGGGGCGCCAGTTCATCTCCTCCGCGACCCGCAGGATGCGTTCGCGGGTGGCGTCGCTCACCCCGGGCCGGCCGTTGAGCGCGAAGGACACGGCGCCCTTCGACACCCCGGCCCTGCGGGCGATGTCGGCGATCGTCGGTCTGGCCACGCGGCGCCCCTTCGGTCTCGCGCACTGTCTTGACAGCGGAGTGTAGCGGGAGCATAGTCCCCCATCGCTAGACCGGTTTAGTAGCTCTGCCTCCTTCGCCAGAACAGACCGGGAGACCTCTCATATGCGAACAAGCAGCCACTGGATACGGCCGGCCGTGGCCGCGGTCGCCGCGGTGACACTCGCCGGCTGCGGCCTCGGCGACCCGAACGCCACGGACGACGCGGGCGCCGTCGGCGGGGGCGGGGTCAAGGGGAAGGTCTCGCTCCAGACCTGGGCCCTGAAGCCGAAGTTCACCGCGTACATGGAGGGCGTGATCGACGCCTTCGAGAAGGAGCACCCGGGCGTCGACGTGGAGTGGCTCGACCAGCCGGGCGACGGCTACTCCGAGAAGGTACTGAGCCAGGCAGCCGGGGGCTCGCTGCCCGATGTCGTCAACCTGCCGCCGGACTTCGCGCTGCCGCTGGTGAGACAGAACATGCTGCTCGACGTGGCGGGCGCCGATCCGAAGCTGGACGCCGACTACGTCGAGGGCGGCACCGCCGCCTACCGCTTCGCCGGCCACGACGGTACGTACGGCTATCCCTGGTACCTCAACACCGACGTCAACTACTGGAACTCCACGTTGCTCGCCCGGTACGGCCTCGACCCGAAGAAGCCGCCGGCGACGCTGGACGAGCTGATCGGGGCGGCCAGGACCGTCAAGGAGAAGTCCGGCGGCTCGGTCTATCTGATGAGCCGCAAGCCGGGGCTGATGGACTTCGCCAACGCCGGGGTGAAGCTGATGTCCGACGACGGCAGGACCTTCACCTTCAACACCCCGGAGGCCGCCGCGGTCCTGGACACCTATCGCGGCGCGTTCAAGGAAGGGCTGCTGCCCAAGGACGTGCTGACGGAGACGTACGCGGGCAACACCAAGCTGTTCTCGTCCGGCACGGCCGCCTGGACGACCGCGGGCGGCAACTACATCACCTCGCTGGCCACCGACAACCCGAGCCTCGCGCCCAAGGTGGTCTCCTCCCCCGCGATGGGCACCCCGCCGCTGTACGTCCAGGGCCTGTCGGTCTCCAAGGCGACCAAGAACCGGGCCACCGCGCTCGCGCTCGCCCGCTGGGTCACCAACGCCGAGAACCAGGCCGCCTTCGCCCATCTCACCAGCATCTTCCCCTCGACCAAGGCCTCGGCATCGGACGCCTTCTTCAGCAAGAGCGACGGGACGAACGCCGGGGACGCCAAGGTCACGGCGTTCGCCTCGCTGGCGAAGGCCCGGATGCTGGAGCCGGTCCAGGCCAACGAGGCGGTCAAGACGGTGATCAACCAGCAGATCGCCCTCGCCCTCAACGGCCAGGCCGGCTCCCGGGAGGCGCTGGACACGGCCGTCGAGCGCGCCAACCAGATGCTGCAGGACTGAGAAGCGGCCCGGAGCGGCGCCGTCTTCCCCCGGCGCCGCTCCCCACTCCCGGAAGGCACCCCATGACACACCGGCGCTGGTTCACCCCGTGGCTGCTCGCCGGGCCGGCCGTCGTCTGGCTCGTCGTCTTCAACCTGTGGCCCGCCGTGAACACCGTGATCCTGTCGTTCACCAACGCCAAGCCACTGGGCGGTGGCCGCTTCACCGGTCTCGCCAACTACGAACGGGCCCTGGACGACGAGCAGTTGACCGACGCCCTGATCAACAGCATCGTCTATCTGCTGATCTGCCTGCCGCTGCTGACGCTGCTGCCGCTGCTGCTGGCGCTGCTGGTGGAGAAGAAGCTGCCGGGCATCACCTTCTTCCGTACCGCCTTCTACACCCCGGTGGTCGCCTCGGCCGTCGTCGTGGCCCTGATCTGGGGCTGGCTCCTCGACGACCGCGGCCTCCTCAACGGTCTGCTCGGGCAGCTCGGTCTCACCGACCGGCCCGTCGACTTCCTCACCGACCGCTGGCTGCTGCTGTTCAGCGCCATCGGACTGACCGTGTGGAAGGGCCTCGGGTACTACATGGTCATCTACCTCTCCGCGCTCGGGAACGTGGGCAGGGAGCTGCACGAGGCCGCCGCCGTCGACGGGGCCTCCGCCGTGCGCCGGTTCTGGCACGTCACCCTGCCCGGCGTACGGACCACGATGATGCTGGTCTCCGTGCTGATCTCGGTCTCCGCACTGCGGGTCTTCTCCGAGCTGTACGTCCTGTCCCACGGCACCGGAGGCCCCGGCGGCCGGGACATGTCGGTGGTGATGCTCATCCAGATGTACAGCCGCGGCTTCACCGGCCACATCGGCTACGCCTCCGCCCTGAGCCTGCTGCTCTTCGTGATCACCATCGGCCCGATGCTGCTCCTCGCCCGGCTGAACCGGAAGGCGTCCTGACCATGCCCGTACGAGCGTCACGGGGTTTCGGCACACCCGGACCGGCCGCGAAGGCGGCCCGGTACCTCCTGCTCACCGCGGTCCTGCTGCTCACTATCGGGCCGTTCCTCTGGCAGCTGTCCACCTCGCTCAAGGGCCCCGGCGAGGACGTCTACTCCCGTACACCGGACTTCCTGCCGCGCGACGTCACCTTCTCCAACTACGCCCAGGTCGCCGACACCATCCCGGTGTGGACGTACGCGCTGAACTCGCTGACCGTGGCGGCGATCGCGGTGGCCGGGAACGTGGTCGGGGCCACCCTGGCGGGCTTCGCGCTCTCCCGGCTGCGGTTCCGCGGCGCGCGGCTCGCGCTCGGCCTGTTCGTGGCCACGCTGGTGCTGCCCGGGGAGGTCACGATCGTCTCCCAGTACGTGACGGTCCGCAGCATGGGCCTGACGGACACCCTGATCGGGGTGGCGCTGCCCGGGGCGATCGCGATGCTGAACGTCCTGCTGATGTACACGGCCTTCCAGGCAGTCCCGCCCGAGCTCGACGCCGCCGCGCTGGTCGACGGCGCGAACGTGTGGCAGCGGCTGATCCACGTGGGGCTGCCGAACGTACGGGGCATGCTGAGCGTCGTCGTGATCTTCACCTTCATCGGCGCGTGGGACGACTTCCTGTGGCCGCTGATCGTCCTCAACGATCCCTCGCGGTACACCCTCACCGTGGGGCTGCAGTACCTCGACGGCACGTTCACCGCCAACCCGCGGCTGATCGCGGCCGGGACCATGATCGCGTTCCTGCCGATCGTGGCCGTGTTCGCCGCGCTCCAGCGGTTCTTCTTCAAGGGCGTCGAGGAAGGCGCCATCAAGGGATGACCTGTGGAAAGGACCCCATGCCGAGCACGACTCCTGCGCGCACGCCCGCTCCGGGCGACGCCCCGCGCTTCGGCGTCAACTACACGCCGAGCCAGGGATGGTTCCACCACTGGCTGGACTTCGACCTGGACGCGGTCCGCGCCGACCTGGACTCCATCGCCGCCCTCGGCCTGGACCACGTCCGGGTCTTCCCGCTGTGGCCCGTCTTCCAGCCGAACCGCACCCTGATCCGCCCCCGTGCGGTCGCCCAGCTGGCCACCCTGGTCGACGCGGCGGCCGAACGGGGCCTGGGCGTCGCCGTCGACGGACTGCAGGGTCATCTGTCCAGCTTCGACTTCCGGCCCTCGTGGACGCTCACCTGGCACCGGCGCAACCTCTTCACCGACCCCGAGGTGCTCGACGGCCAGGCCGCCTATCTGCGCACCCTCGCCTCGGCCCTCGCCGACCGCCCCAACTTCCTGGGCATGACGCTCGGCAACGAGATCAACCAGTTCTCCGGCGACCCGCACCCCGATCCGGACCGGATCACCCCGGCCCAGGCGGAGAGCTGGCTGCGGCGGATGCTGGCGGAGTGCGAGCGGGCGGCGCCCGGACGGCTGCACCTCCACGCGGAGTACGACGCCGCCTGGTACCTGGACGACCACCCGTTCACGCCCGCCCATGCGGCCAGGATCGGGGCGGTGACGGCGGTGCACTCCTGGGTCTTCAACGGCACGGCCCAGCGCTACGGCGCCGACTCCGTCGCGACCGGGCAGCACGCCGCGTATCTGATCGAGCTGTCGAAGGCCTGGGCCGAGGATCCCGGGCGGCCGGTGTGGCTCCAGGAGGTGGGGGCGCCCGCCCCGCACATCGCGCCCGACCGGGCCGCCGGCTTCACCCGTACGACGGTGGCGGCGGCGCTCGACTGCCCGGACGTCTGGGGCGTCACCTGGTGGTGCTCGCACGACGTCGACCGCTCGCTCGCCGACTTCCCCGAACTGGAGTACAGCCTCGGTCTGTTGACCAGCGACCGGGAGGTGAAACCGGCCGGGCGGGCGCTCGCCGAGGCCGTGGCGGAGTTCCGCTCCGGCATTTCCCGTCCCCGGCCGCGGACCACGGCGCTGGTCCTCGATCTGCCGGACGAGGCGTCGAAGCGTTCGACGTGCGCGCCCGGCGGGGCGTTCTTCGAGGCCTTCATGCGGCTGGCCGCGGACGGCGCGCGGCCGACGGCCGTACTGGCGTCACGCGCGTCGGACCGCGATCATCTCACCGCACGCGGGATCACCGAGACGGTCACCGTCGACGACGTCGACAGGCCCTGACGACCACCCTCTCTTACGTGATGGAGCGACTGGCATGCATGACGACCGCACCCTGATCGAGTCCCGTCTCAAGCGCGTCCTGGAGGAGCGCATCCGCCCGGCGATCCATCCGGAGTCGGTGCCCCTGGAGGCCGGGATCTGGACCGCGCCGGACGAACCGGTGCCGGTGGCCGAGGGGATCGCCGCCCCGCGCACCCCGATCGCGGCGGGCGACGCCTGGGGTGCGCCCTGGGGCACGAGCTGGCTCACCGTCTCCGGGGAGGTGCCGGCGGCCTGGGCGGGGCGGACGGTCGAGGCCCTGATCGACCTCGGTTTCGACGCGAACATGCCCGGCTTCCAGTGCGAGGGACTGGTCTACCGGCCCGACGGCTCGCCGGTGAAGGGCCTCAACCCGCGCAACCAGTGGGTGCGGGTCGCCGACCCGGCGGTCGGCGGCGAGGAGGTCCTGCTGCATGTGGAGGCCGCGTCCAACCCGGTCGTCCTGGACTACCACCCCTTCCTGCCGACCGAGCTCGGCGAGAAGGAGACGGCGGGCGACGCCCCGCAGTACCGGCTCGCGCGGATGGATCTGGCGGTCTTCGACGAGACCGTGTGGCAGCTGGTGATCGACCTGGAGGTGCTGGGCGAGCTGATGGCGGAGCTCCCGGTGGAGGGCGCCCGCCGCTGGGAGATCCTGCGGGCCGTGGAGAGCGCGCTGGACGCGGTCGACCTCCAGGACGTGAACGGGACCGCGGCCGCCGCCCGTGAGCGGCTCGCCGAGGTGCTGGCCTCGCCTGCCGAGCCGTCGGCGCACCGGATCAGCGCGGTCGGGCATGCCCATATCGACTCGGCCTGGCTGTGGCCGCTGCGCGAGACGGTCCGCAAGGTGGCCAGGACGACGGCCAACATGACGGCGCTCCTGGAGGACGAGCCGGACTTCGTCTACACGATGTCGCAGGCCCAGCAGTACGCGTGGATCAAGGAGCACCGTCCGGAGGTGTACGCGCGGGTCAAGAAGGCGGTCTCGGAGGGGCGGTTCGTGCCGGCCGGTGGCATGTGGGTGGAGTCGGACACGAACATGCCGGGCTCGGAGGCCATGGCCCGTCAGTTCGTCCACGGCAAGCGGTTCTTCCTGGAGGAGTTCGGCGTCGAGAACGAGGAGGCCTGGCTGCCGGACACGTTCGGTTTCGCGGGCGGGCTGCCGCAGATCATCAAGGCGGCGGGGTCGAAGTGGCTGCTGACGCAGAAGATCTCGTGGAGCCAGGTCAACTCGTTCCCGCACCACACGTTCTGGTGGGAGGGCATCGACGGGACCCGGATCTTCACGCACTTCCCGCCGGTCGACACGTACAACTGCTCGATGCGGGGCAAGGAGATCGCCCATGCCGTCCGCAACTTCAAGGACAAGGGCCGGGCGCGGCACTCGATCGCGCCGACCGGCTGGGGCGACGGCGGTGGCGGCACCACCCGCGAGATGGTCGCGAAGGCGGCCCGGCTGCGGGACCTGGAGGGTTCGGCGCGGGTGCGCTGGGAGCGGCCCGCGGAGTTCTTCGCGAAGGCCGAGGCGGAGTATCCGCACGCCCCCGTGTGGGTGGGTGAGCTGTATCTGGAGCTGCACCGGGCGACGCTGACGAGTCAGGCGCGGACCAAGCAGGGCAACCGGGCGAGCGAGAACCTGCTGCGGGAGGCGGAGCTGTGGGCGGCCACCGCCTCCGTACGGTCCGGAGCGCCGTATCCGTACGAGGAGTTGGACCGGATCTGGAAGACGGTGCTGCTGCACCAGTTCCACGACATCCTGCCCGGCTCCTCCATCGCGTGGGTGCACCGCGAGGCGGAACGCACGTACGCAGGGGTCGCCGAGGAGCTGAACGGCATCATCGGCCGGGCGCAGGAGGCGTTGGCCGGGGACCCGGCGGCCGGCGGCGAGCTGGTCTTCAACGCGGCTCCGCACGAGCGCGCCGGGGTCCCGGCGGGCGGGGCGAGGGCCGTCGTCGAAGCGGCGGGCGGGGCGGGGGCCGTCGTCGAAGCGGCGGGCGGCTGTACGGCCGAGGGGCTGCCCGGCGGCGGGTTCGTCCTGGACAACGGGCTGCTGCGGGTGACGGTGGACGGGCGCGGTCTGGTGGTGTCGGTCCTCGATCTCGCGGCCGGGCGGGAGACGCTGGCCCCCGATGCCGCGGCCAACCTGCTCCAGATCCACCCCGACTTCCCGAACATGTGGGACGCCTGGGACGTCGACCAGTTCTACCGCAACACCGTCGTGGACCTGACCGAGGCGGACGAGGTCACGCTCGCCGCCGAGAGCGCGCGGGCCGTGTCCGTACGGGTGACGCGGTCGTTCGGCGCCTCGCGCGCGGTGCAGACGCTGACCCTGGCGGCGGGCGCGAAGCGGCTCGATCTGGACACCGAGGTCGACTGGCACGAGACGGAGAAGTTCCTCAAGGCGGCGTTCCCGCTCGATCTGCACACCGACCGCTACGCCTCGGAGACCCAGTTCGGCCATCTGTACCGTCCGACGCACACCAACACCAGCTGGGAGGCGGCCAAGTTCGAGGCGTGCAACCACCGCTTCGTCCACTTCGAGGAGCCCGGCTGGGGCGTCGCGCTCGTCACGGCGTCGACGTACGGGCACGACGTGACCCGTACCGTACGGCCCGAGGACGGCGGCACCACGACGACGGTACGGATGTCCCTGCTGCGCGCCCCGCGCTTCCCGGATCCGCACACGGACCAGGGGGCGCACCGGTTCCGCCACGCGCTGGTGCCGGGCGCGACCGTCGGCGACGCCGTGCGCGAGGGCTACGGGATCAGCCTTCCGGAGCGCCGGGTGCCCGGGGACGCGGACGTCGCCCCGCTGGTCGTCCTGGACGACGACGCCGTCGTGGTCAGCGCGGTGAAGCTGGCCGACGACCGGGGCGGCGATGTCGTGGTCCGGCTCTACGAGTCGCGGGGCGGACGGGCACGGGCCCGCCTCACGACCGGCTTCGTCTGGGACGGGGTGACGGTGTGCGACCTGCTGGAGCGCCCGCTCGCCGACGTGCCGCCCGGGACGGTGCGCGGGGAGGACGGGGGCGTGGAGCTGGCCCTGCGGCCGTTCGAGCTGGTGACGCTGCGCTTCACCGGGTCCGGCCACCGCGTGTGAAGGGCGTCGATCCGGAAGTCGTGCGCGTGGGACCGGCCCGCGCCGGCCAGGTGCGGATGGTCGGTGGCCAGCTCGGGGTGGCGGTGTTCCAGCGCTTCCGGGTCCTCGCGCGGCCAGAGCCGTAGGGCGGCGACGGCCGCGAGGAGGGCGACGAGGCCCAGCGCGCCCGCGGCGACCGGGAGGCCGGCGCGCGCGGCCGTCCACCCCGCGAGGGGGTAGGCGATCAGCCAGCAGCCGTGGGCGAGGGAGAACCGGGCGGCGAAGGCGGCGGGCAGGTCCGCGCTGCCCGCCGAGCGCCGCAGCAGCCGCCCGCCGGGCGTCAGGATCGCGGAGCCCGCGGCCCCGAGGAGCACCCAGGCGGCGAGCAGCGCGGGCCAGGTCCAGGGTCCGGGGCTCGCCGCGAGGCCGGCGGGGAGAAGCGCCAGGACCCCGGCGGTGGCGAACCCGGCGGGCAGCATCAGGGCGCGGTCGGCGGCGCGGTCGGCGGCGCGGGGGTGGGCGGGGCCTGCGTGGTCGTGAGCCCGGTCGGCGGCGCGGCCTGCGCGGCCGTCTGCGCGGTCGTGGGCACGGTCGTGGGCACGGTCGGCGGCCCGGGCGTCGGTCCGGCCGTGTGCGCCGTCGTCGGCGCGGCCTGCGCGGCCGGCGGCTCGGTTCAGGGCGCGTGGCAGCAGCAGCGCCGCGGCCATCGAGCCCGCTCCGTACGCCGCGAGGGCGAGGGTCACGTCGCCGACGGGGCGGCCGAGGACGTCGCGGACCAGGACGACGGTGTTGACGAGGACCATCGAGCCGCCTGCGGCGACGACGAGATCGAGCGCGAGGAGGGCGCGCAGGCGTGGGGTGGCCAGGACGAGCCGGATTCCGAAGGCGGCCTTGGCGTACGCGCCGCCGGTCCGCTCCACCGGTGCGGGGGTGGGCAGGAGCACGGACGCGACGAGGGCGGCGGAGGCGAGGAAGCCCACGACGGTGCCGGTGAAGAGCAGGCCGGGCGGGACGAGGGTGAGCAGGGCGGCGGCCAGGGCCGGGCTGAAGAGGTTCTCCAGGTCGTAGGCGAGGCGGGAGAGCGAGAGGGCGCGGGTGTAGTCACGCTCGTCGGGCAGGATGTCGGGAACGGTCGCCTGGAAGGCCGGGGTGAAGGCGGCGGAGGCGGCCTGGAGCAGCAGGATCAGGACGTAGACCTGCCAGACCTCGGTGACGAAGGGCAGGGCGAGAGCGGCCGCCGCGCGGGTGAGGTCCATGGCGACGAGCAGCGTGCGCCGGGGTAGCCGGTCGGCGAACGCGCTGATCAGGGGGGCGATTCCGACGTAGGCCACCATCTTGATCGCGAGCGCGGTCCCGAGGACGGCGGAGGCGTCGGCGCCCGCGAGGTCGTACGCGAGCAGGCTCAGCGCGACCGTGGCGAGGCCGGTACCGGCGAGGGCGACGACCTGCGCGGTGAAGAGACGGCGGTAGGTGGGGTGGCGCAGCACGGACAGCATGGGGCCCGCCCTCGTTCGGCTCCGGGGGTCGGGACCACGGTAGCGTCATGTGCATGCTTGCGCACATGTTGCATGAACGGAGGTGGGGCGACTCTGCGGTGGATCGCGCCCGGTCGTACTGAGGCGTGCCCGGTCGCGCTCAGTCGTGCCAGGGCTCCCCGGTCACCTGGTGGTCGGCGTGGCTGATCGCCTCGACCACGAGGCGCCGCAGATGGCCGTCCGGCAGGGTGTACACCACCCGCCGGCCGTCCTTCCGGTGCTGGACGAGCCCGCCCAGCCGCAGCTTCGCGAGGTGCTGGCTGACCGCCGGGCGAGCGGCGCCGCAGGCTTCGGCGAGCGCGGTGACGTCGGACTCCCCGCGCGACAGCAGCCAGACCAGATGCAGCCGGGTCGGGTCCGCGAGGAGCGCGAACACCCCGGCGGCGGCGGCGAGCTCGGGAGCGCCGGGGGTGCGCTGATGCACGACGCTCGCAGGTGAGGTTCCCTCGCGTTCTGACATGGGGCCATCGTAGGCACCGGCACGTGAACCGCCCCGGCGCGATCTGAGCGCCGGGGCGGATTCCGTGAAGCTGTCGGAGCTCTGTCAGAGCTTGTGCATGCCCTTGTAGGGGCTGAGGACTCGGACCTGGGTGGCCCCGAAGTCGACGAGCAGCGCACCCGTCGGCTCCGTGCCGATGATCTTCCCGAGGCCGTGACGATCGTGGGAGACGCGGTCACCGACGGCGAACTCCTTGATCACGGGATCGACGGGAGCCGCGAAGGGGCTGGTGGACAGGTGGCGCCGGGGCGCGGATCGGTTCGTCATCGTCCAGCCAGTATGCCCTCCGGGACGGCGGGGGCACAGACGCTCACGCCCCCGGGATGCCCGGGCGCCCCTCCGCGGGGGCGGTGCCGGGGCGGTCCGCGACGCCAACGGAGGCACTCCGCTTCGGTGTTGACCGCTCGGCGGCGCCGGAGGGCCCGGACGGCCCCCATCGTGATCGTCTTGACGTCGTACTGCCCCAGAGGCCGTCCACGAACGATGGGAAGATCAACACGCCACGCCGTCGGACGCCGGTCACGCCAGATCAGTCCGTCGCTTCGCGGACGTCCTTTCCCTGCTCGGCAAAGGCCTTGAAGTCCAGCATGTGCTGGTGCGACTGTTTACGGAAGGCGCCGGGCATCAGAAGTCCCACGAGCTTCATGAGAAGGCCGCTGAACCGGTATTCGTTCTCGTTCTCCCAGAGCGTCGTTTCCGGGCCCGCTTCGGTCAGCCGGTCGCGCACGGCGCTCCACATGCCCTCGCCGACGATCTCGCGGTCGAAGCGAACGACGCTCGTCTTCGGGATCTCGCGCAGGTCTGCCGGTTCCCGGCGGGTGATGGTCTCGGTGCATTCCATCTCCCGCCGCCCCATCCGCATCACGACCCGCGACGTGGTGCCGAGCTGCCCGTGCTCCCCGCTCAGTGGCTCGTGCAGCACCAGGCCACGCAGCCATTTCGGCAGGTGTGCCGGGTCGGCGAGCAGCTGGGCCACCTTCTCCCGCGGAAGGGCGATCTCGATGGAGACGGTGTATTTCATGGGGCGCATCATGCATTTCCTTCTGGGTGTCGGACAACGTGCCTTTCCGTAAGCAAAGGGCAGCGATCTCGGTACGCATTGATGATCTTACGCAGTGTGAGGGCGGCCCGACGTGAGCCGACCCGGCCCCGTCAGGACCCCTTGGTGCCTTTGAGGGTCGCCAGTGCTTCCTGCCTCGGCAGGTCCGCGCCGCGCTCGTACGCCGCGCGGTACGCGGGCTCGCCGAGCTTCGTGATCAGGTCGGCGGTGAGCGTCCGCATCTGCGGGTCGCCGAGGTCGAACGCCCCGCGGATCGCCCGGGTCACCCCCTGCGCCGCCGCCGCGCCCTCCGGATCGCCCTCCAGGGCGAGCAGGAGCGCGAGCTGTTCCGCGACCCAGGTGAGGCCGCTGCTGTCGCCCCGTGCGCCGTAGCCACGCACGGCCCTGGGCAGCAGGGCGCGGGCCTCCTCGGCCGCTCCCCGGGCGATCAGGTTCGCCATCCGGTCGGCGGCGACGATGTCCCGGCTCGTCGCCTCGGGGTACGGGAGCCGGTGCACGAGGGGCTCCATCCGGTCCAGCGCCTCGTCGGCCTCGGCGAACTCACCGGCGATCCGGTGCGCGTAGGCGAGCTGGGGCAGAAGGCCGGCCTCCACCCGCCGGTGGCCCCGCTCCCGGGCCTGCCGCTGGGCCGCGTGGAGGTCGCGCAGGGCGCCCTCGTGGTCCCCGGCGCGCGACCGCTCCTGCGAGAGCCGGAACTTGGTCCACGTGAGGTGCTCCTCCGTGCCCAGTTCGGAGCTGATCGCCACGGCTCGCTCGAAGGCCGCGAGGGCGGGACCGTACTCGCCCCTCAGCGAGTGGTCCCGGCCGAGCGGGAGCAGGCTCATCACCAGCCCCCAGCGGTCGCCGACCTCCTCGAAGCCGCGCAGCGCCTCGGCCCGCGCCTCGGCGCCGCTCTCCAGGTCTCCCTGCTCGGAGAGGACGAAGTCGTGCGCCCAGTACGCGCTGGCCCGGACCCAGGGGTCCGGGGAGCTCAGGGACTGCCGGAGCCCGCGCTCCCGCCGGCCGGCGTCACCCGCCGGCTGCGACATGCGGAGCAGCGGCAGCGCCGGGTGGAAGCCGAGCACCTCGGCGTCGTCGACGTCGCCCCGCACCGGGGGCGCCCCGGCGTCGGGGACGCCGGCCGCGCTGAGTACCAGGCCGAATGCCACCCGCGCCTCGGCGGGCAGCGCGTCGCCGAGCTCCAGGACCTCGCCGAGGAAGGTCTCGAACTGGGTGGTCATGCCCCTGATCCCCCAGTACCAGAACATCGCCCGGACGAACCGGGAGGCCCTCGCCGCGTCGCGCGCGTCGAGGACGGAACGCAGCGCGGCCACCATGTTGTCGTGCTCGGCGTCGAAGACCGCGATCGCGCGGAGCTGTTCGCCCGTACGCAGCAGGGGTTCGATCTCTTCGGCCAGGGCCAGGAAGTGGTCGGCGAACGGCAGGGAGACGTCGTCCCCGGCGCGGGTGAGCCGGTCGGCGGCGAAGGCGCGCACGGTCTCCAGCATCCGGTAGCGGGGCTCGCCCTCGCCGGAGGAGACCACCAGGGACTTCTCGACGAGGGCGCCCAGGACGTACACCACGTCGTCGGCGGGCAGGGTGTCGTCGGCGCAGACACCTTCCAGCGCGGCGACCGTGGCTCCGCCGGGGAAGACCGAAAGCCGTCGCGCCAGAATCCGTTCGGGCTCGTCGAGGAGGTCCCAGCTCCATGCGACGAGCGCGAGGAGCGTGCGCTGCCGGGGCAGCGCGGTGCGGCTTCCCGAGGTGAGGAGGCGGAAGCGGTCGTCGAGGCGGCGGGCGATCTGGTCGACGCTCATGGAGCGCAGTTTGGCCGCGGCCAGTTCGAGCGCGAGCGGCATGCCGTCGAGGCGGCGGCAGATCTCGACGGTGGCGCCCGCCGTGGTGGCGTCGAGCGCGAAGTCGGGGCGGACGCCGACGGCCCGGTCGACGAAGAGGCGTACGGCGGCCGAGTCGGCGGCGTCGGCGAGTTCGCGGGAGGCCGCGGGGACCTCCAGTGGGCCGAGGGGGCAGAGTGCCTCGCCGGTGATGGCGAGCGCCTCCCTGCTGGTGGCGAGGATCCTCAACTGCGGCAGCCTGGCCAGGAGTTCATCGGCCAGCTCCGCGACCGCCGCGACGAGGTGTTCGCAGTTGTCGAGGACGAGGAGGGCCTCGCCGCCGTCGAGGAGGTCGGCCAGTCGGTCGAGAGGCGTGACGCGCCGGCCCTGCGCGCCGTCGTAGAGGCGGCCGTCCTTGGAGCTGAGCGCGCCGAGCACCGCGTCGGCCGGCTCGTCACCGGGGCCCACGCCGGCCAGCGGCGCGAACCAGACCCGGCCCCGGCCGTAGGCGCGGTGCCGGGTGGCGGCCTCAAGGGAGAGCCGGGTCTTGCCCGCTCCGCCGAAGCCGACGACGGTGACGAGGCGGGAGGAGGCCAGCAGCCGGGCGACCCGGTCCAGTTCGCGGTCCCGGCCCACGAAGCTCGTCAGGCGGGCCGGGAGCCGGCTGGGGACCGCCTCAGGGCGGGCCGCCGGGGTGCTCAACTCGCCTCGGAGCAACGCCAGGTGGATGTCCCGGAGTTCGGCCGAGGGGTCGACGCCCAGTTCCTCGCCGAGTCGGCCGCGCATCTCCTCGTACACGGCGAGCGCGTCGGACTGCCGGCCGGCCGCGGACAGCGCCTTCATCCGCAGGCCGGCGAGGCGTTCGCTCAACGGGCGTTCGGCTCCGGCCGCTTCGAGATCGGCGAGTATCTCGGCGTACCGCCCGAGGCGCAGTTCGGCCTCGAAGCGGTCCTCGGCCGCGGCGGCCCGTACGTCGTCGAGGCGGGTGGCGGCGGCGCGGGCGAAGGGGGCGTCCAGGACGTCCACGAGCGCCGGGCCCCGCCAGAGGGCGAGCGCCGCACCGAGCCGCGAGGCCGCTTCGTCGAGGTGCCCGGCCGCCAGTTCGCGCCTCCCCCGCGCCGCCGACTCCTCGAAGCGGTGGGCGTCCACGTCCTCGTCCCGTACCGACAGGCGGTATCCGCCGGCCACGGACTCCAGCGTGGCGACGCCCCGCAGGGCCTTGCGCAGCCGGGAGACCAGCGCCTGCAGGGCGTTGCCCGCCTCGGCCGGGGCGTCGGCGCCCCACACTCCGTCGACGAGCGCGTCCACGGAGACCGGCCGGCCGCCCTCCAGCGCGAGTCTGGCCAGCAGCATGCGGAGGCGGACGCCTCCGATGTCGACCGGCGACGCGTCGTCGGCCGTTGCCCCGACCGGACCGAGCAGGACGATCTTCACGACGGCAGCCTCCCCCGGGCGCAGCGGATCGCGCCATCCTATCGATCATGCGTTCCCGCGCGCCCTGTCGGGCTCCTCGGGACGTACGGTGTGATCCGGCGGTCGTGACGTGGGGGACGGGAGAGGGAACGATGGTTCCGGGGACGGTGCAGCAGCTGACCATTCTGCTGGTGCTGGTGCTGCCGGGCGTCTTCTACCAGGCGGCGCGGGAGCATCTGCGCGGTGCCGTCGCGGCGGAGCAGGAGCCGCAGAACCGGATCGTGCGGGCCGTCGCGGCGGGGGCACTGCTCGACGCCGTGTACGCGGTGGCCGCGGGGCCCTGGCTGGTCCGGCTGCTCGCGGGGCAGGGGAAGGGGCCGGTCGCGGGGGTGCTCGCGCATCCCCGGGAGGCGGGGCTCACGGCGCTGCTCCTGGTGGTCGTGGTGCCCTCGGGGGTCGCGTGGGCGGAGGCCGCCCGCGACCGGCGGCGCCGACGGGCGCGGTACGAGCCGACGCCCACGGCCTGGGACGCGCTGTTCCGCGACCGTGGGTCGTGTTTCGTCCGGGCGCGGCTCAAGAACGGTCTGTGGGTGGGTGGTTGGCTGGGGTCGAGGTCGGCGGTGTCGGCCTATCCGCAGCCGGGTGACGTCTATCTGGAGTCCCAGTACCGGATGGCGCCCGACGGCAGGTTCCTCGGCAGGGTCCCCGACACCGGCGGGGTCTACCTGCGGGCCGCCGACATCGACGTACTGGAAGTGCTGCTGCGGCCGTCGGCTCCGCCCGTCCCCGCACGGCCGCAGGAGGAGGGAGCGGAACATGACACAGCATCACCACGCGTCTGACGAGGGCGAGCTGGACGACCTGGTCGCCGAGTTCTCGGAGCGCCGGACCTACCGGCCGTCCGACGACCTGGAGGAGCCGGACGACGTGCCGCAGGCACCGTCGGGGACGGCGATGGGCGACGGGGCCACGTCGGACTGAGTGCCGAGGGTCGGCGGGGAGCGCTCCCCGTGCCGTCACGGGCCGGTGTGGATGTGCGCGGGGGGCCTCCCCCCGCCGTCACGGGCCGGTGTGGATGTGCGCGGGGAGCCTCCCCCCGCCGTCACGGGCCGGTGTGGATGTGCGCGGCCCACAGGTGCGGGGCGCGGGCGAGGCGCCGGCGCAGCTCGCGGACCGGGCGGTGCAGGGCCGTCGCCGGATCGACCGGGCGGCCCCGTGCGAGGTCGTCCGTGAGGGCCCCGTACAGCTTCTCCGTCAGGCGGGTCGCCACCTTGTCCGCGACGGGCCACAGGGTGCCGATCACATGCGGGTATCCGGCGAGTTGGAACGAGGCGGCCAGCTGCACCGACTCGTCGGGGAGCGTGAATCCGCCCTGCGAGGTGGAGCAGGCCGACAGGACGGCGAGGACCGCCTCGCCGGGGCGCTGCTCGGCGGCGGCGTGGGCGGTGAGCCGTCCGTCGTGGAGGATCAGCCCGCTCCGGGAGGGCTGGTGCGGCTCGCTGACGCCGTGACAGCTGAAGTGGACCCACGGGTGGGCGGGCAGGGCACGGCGGACCGCGTCGACGGTGGCGGCGGGTCCCGCGAGTTCGACGTGTGACGGGAACAGCTTGCGCAGCAGCTCGGCCTCCTGCGAGGCCCCGGGCAGGGACGGGGCGCCGGGGGTCTCGGCGAGGGTCACGATCAGCGGGCTGGGAAGGGCCGTGGCGGCGAGTGAGGGCGCGTTCCGTGCGCGGTCCAGGGCGCGCAGCGTCGGGGTGTACGAGGAGACGACCCGCTCCATGACGCTCTCGGAGCCCGCGCGGCCGGCGGCGTGCAGCGGCAGCAGTGCCAGCCAGCCGGTGGGGCACCACCACAGCCGGGGCCAGGGCGCGCCGTCGCGCGGGGTGGTCCGCAGTCCCAAGCGGTCGAGGACCGGCGCCGCGACGGCGGTCCACAGCCACTCCAGGGTCCCGGACAGCGTTCCCATCGCGGCGACGGCCTCCCGCGCCCCGCGGTCCCCGTAGGCGTCGTCGATCGCCGAGACGAACTCCGTCGCCCGGTCGAGGACTTCGAGCGGGGTGAGGGCGGGCAGCGGGACGACCTGGATGCCGTCGCGGGCGGTGACCAGGAGCGCGTCGGAGCGGTACCGGCTGACGTTGACCACGACGACCGGTCCGCCGGAGGCGGCCCCGAGCAGCTCGGCGACGGACGGCGGTGTGAGGAAGCCTTCGAGGCCGGGGAGCCGGCGGATCCGGTCGAGGAGTTCGTCCCAGGTCCGGGCCAGGGCGTGCCGTGACTCGGCGAGCAGACCGGCCCGGTGGCCGGAGTACGTGGGGTCGGCCGGTTCGAGATCGGTGGGGATCGTGTCGGGACCTGACGGCCCGGTGCCCAGGGCGTCCCGGACCCGTTCGAACTCGGCGGCGAGTTCCGGGTCCGCCGTACGCAGCCGGGAGAGGTCGCCGCGCGACTCCAGGCCCTGGGCGAGCAGGACTCCACGCCCCTGTTCGAGGAGCGTGAGGGCCGCCTCCGGGTCGCCCTGCCGCAGCGCGAGCGCGGCGGCGTCGGAGGCGAGGCCCGTGCCGGCGACGAGCCGGTCCTCCTGGTCGGCGCGGCCGAGACCGCGCGGGGCGAGGCGGGGCAGCAGGCCGACGGCGTACGTGTGGCCGGTGAGCGCCTCGGCGTCCTGGCCGGCGGCGGCAGCCGCCTCTCCCCAGGTACGGGCGGCGAGCAGGCGCTTGGACACGGAGGCGACCGGGCTGTGGGCGGCCTGCCGGGCGAGCCGCACCGCCTCTGCGAGGTCCGGCCGCCCGACGCCCTCGGACCTGACGGGACGGTCGACGGCCCCGTCGCCGAGGCGGGCGCGGGCCAACTGGGCCCGGGCGAGGACCCATTGCGCGTGGGACTCGTGGGGGTGGCCCTCGGGGAGCCGGCCGAGCGCTTCCCGGGCGGCGCCGACCCCGCGGGCGAGCAGCGGTTCGAGTGCCGGATCGGCGGTGTCCTCGGCCAGCTCCGCGGTGATCATGCAGGCGCCGGCCAGGTTGATCAGGGCGACGGTTCGCCGGGGGTGGCGGTCGTCGAGGCCCGCGACGGCCTCCTCCAGGACGCGCCTCGCCTCCGCGAGCAGCTCCGTGTCCGTGTCCTCGTCCGGGGCGCCGAGCGCGGTGCGGTGCAGCAGGACGCCGAGGCTGACCCGGGCGATGTCCCTGCCGTGCCGCTCGCCGTGGTCGAGGGAGATCGCCTCGCGCAGCAGCCCCGCCGCCTCGTCGGCCGCGGTCCGGTCGTGCGTGGCCTCGTACCGGACCCGCAGCGCCTCGGCGAGGTTGGAGAGCTGGGCGGCACGCTCGAAGGAGGTCGGCGGGGACTGCCGGACGGCGCGGCGCAGGACGTCCACGCCCTCGTCGAGCCACCTGCGGTCACCGGTCATGCGCGAGCGTCGCATCAGCGCGAGCCCCAGGTTCGACAGGACGCCCGCGCGTCCCGTGTGGTCGGCCGGGACGACGGCGGTCGCCTCGCGCAGGACGCCGATGGCGGTGCCCATGAGCGTGTCGTCGGCGGTGTCGGCCGCCCGGTCGCAGAGCGCGGTGCCGTAGCTGGTGAGGAGGGCGTGGCGCGATCCGGGGTCATGGGGGCTCGCGAGGGCCGCGCGGTAGTGGGCCAGGGCCTCTTCGCGCAGCGCCTCGTCGTAGGTGCGGAGGTGGAGTTCGGCGAGGACGTTGGCGAGGCCCGCCCGGGCGCGCGCCGTGGCGGTGTGCCGTGTTCCGGCCCCGTAGGCGTCCGTACGGTGGGAGCCCGGGTCCTCCGCCACGGCGACGGCCTGCCGGTGCCAGTGGACCGCCTCTTCGAGCGGGGCGTCGTCGCCGGTGAAACGGGACAGGGAGCGCAGCGCGGTGCCCAGGCGGGAGAGGTTCTCGCCTCTGCCCGGCGCCGTGGGGCTGGAGGCCCGTACCGCCTCGCGCAGCACCTCGACGGCCTCCCTGGCGAGACCGACGTCCGAGCGGAACTGGGCGAGGTCGTCGAGCGCGTCGCCCAGGTTGCCGAGGCGGTGCGCGCCGTAGTGGTCGCCCGGCGCGGTCGCGGCGACGGCGTCGCGGTGTGCGCGGACGCCCTCGGCCAGCAGCGCCTCGTCGGCGGTGAGGCCGCCGAGCCCCATCAGGGCGGCGCCGAGGTTCGAGCAGGCCACCGCCCTGTCGTGTCCGCCGGTCGGTGGCGCGGCCGCGACGGCGAGGCGCAGGAGGCGCACGGCCTCGCCGTACTCGTCCCGGTCCCGCGTCGCGGTGGCGTGCTCCAGGTGCACGCAGCCCAGGGAGGACAGGTACTCCGAGCGCCGCGGATCGTCCTGGTCCAGCGAGCCGAGGGCCCGGTGGATCAGGGTGATGCCCTCGCGCCGCCGCTCCTCGGCGCCGGGGCGGGGGCTGTCGCCGTGTGCGGCGGCGCGCCAGGCGAGCGCGTGCCCGAGGGCGTACGTCACCGCTGTGGTGTCGTCGCCCACGGCGTCCGTGAGGGCGAGGCACTCCCTGAACGTCCGCTCCGCCTCCGCCGCGGCCGTCTCGGCGGTCTCTCCCGCGCCGTCGCCCGTCGCCTCCAGCGTCCTGGCCAGTTCGAGCAGGACGCGCGCCCGGCGGCGCGAGTGCGGTGGGGTGTCGGCGGCGAGGCCGCGCAGCAGGGCGAGCGGTTCGGCGAGCGCCTCGGACGCGCCGCCGACGGCGCCCGCGTACACACGGAGCAGGGCGGCGAGGTCCAACGCCCGCTCCCCGTGGCGCGGGTCCTCGGCCGCGGTGGCGTCCAGCGCGCTCCGGGCGTACCCGATCGCGGCTTCCAGGTCGGCGAGGACGCCCGTCTCGACGTACCGGGTGCGCAGGACCTCGGAGAGGATGTGCTGGGCGTGGGTGTGGGCCGGGTGACCGGACGGGGCCGCCGTCAGGGCGTCACGAGCGGCGCTGTGCGCGTCTTCGAGGGCGACCGGGCTCCTGGTCTTCACCGTACGTCCGTTGAGGACGTGGGCGAGGTTGGCGAGGTAGAGGGATCCCTCGACGGGGTTGCCCGCGATCGCCGCGGCGCGACGGCAGGTGTCGACGCCCTCGTCGTGGAGCGCGGTGCGGTCCTGCCCGTGGGGGCTGTCCACCGGTGCCAGCGAGAGGGTGACCAGCGCCGTCCCCAGGTCGTTCAGGTGCGCGGCGGGCGGCGGCTGCTCCGGGCTCGCGGCGGCGGAACGGCGGAGGACCTCGACGGCCTCGGGAAGGAGCGCGGGATCGTGGAGCCCCACCGCCGCGGTGAGGAGCGCCGAGCCGAGCAGGGCGAGGTGCAGCGCGTGGTACGGATCGCCCGGCAGGCTCACCCGCAGCGTCCCGCGCAGCACGTCGACGCTCTCGCGCGCGGTCGCCGGGTCCTCCGTGGCCTCCGCCGCGTGCTTGAGGACGAGCCCCAGATTGCCCTGCCGACGGGCCTGTTCGGCCCGTTCCCCGGGTGCGGCGGCCACGGAGGCGCGGCTGTGATGGACGGCTTCGGCGAGGAGGCCGGGGCCGCCGCCGTCCCGGGATCCGTACAGCATCGTCAGGCCGAGGTCGGACAGGCAGGTGCCCTGTTCCGCGCTGCCGGCGGGGAATCCCGCGACGGCGTGGCGCAGCAGGAGGGCGGCGGCGGGCAGCAGGGCGGGATGGCGGTGCCGGGTGTACAGGGCGAGGACTCCGGCACCCGCCCGGTAGGCGTCGCCGGGGTCGGCGTCCGCCCCGGCGGGCTCGCCGGCGAGGAGGGCGAGGACCGGGGCGAGGAGGGGCGGTACGTGGGCGGGCGAGGCGCGGTGGACGTCGAGGAAGCCGATGACCGCGGAGCCGAGGGCCGCCATGTCCGTCTCCTCGCCGGCGAGGTGGCGGCACCAGTCGTAGTAGGCGATCGCGTGGACGGTGGTGAGCAGGACGTTCCCGTCCGGCAGCGTTCCGGCGCGGCGCACGGCGTCGGCGGCCTCGGCGGCCTCCTCGGTCAGGAACCAGCGCAGCGCGCCGGGATCGGCGTCCACGCGCTGCACGCGGTCCAGGATCCGCTGCGCGCTCTTCTCGGCGTCCATGCCCCCGCCACTCCCCCGTCGGCGTTCTCTCCCGCTCGGTCAACGTAGCCCAACGTGAAGGGAGTTCACCACGCGGTACCGGCCTCCCTAGGCCCGGCGCGAATTCCCCGGGAACCAGGCGGGCGTGCCGTCCGACTACCCGGGCGGACTCCACGAGGTCGGCGGGAAGGCAGGGGATGGGCGGGCTTGACGTACACATGCGGAGGGTCGCCTGCCGTCATGGCCGGGTCGAGGCCGTGACGGGGGTGGACCTGGAGATCGCGGCGGGTGAGCGTGTGGCGCTGACCGGGACCAACGGGTCGGGGAAGACCACCCTGCTGCGGGCCGTCCTGGGTCTGCACCGGCAGGTGAGCGGCTCGATCCGGGTGGGCGGGCGCGGCACCGCGTCTCCCGCGGAGTGGGCCTGGCGGCGCCGGGCGTGCGCCTGGATCCCGCAGAAGCCGGCCGCCGGCCGATTCCCGTTGCTCGCCGACGAGTTGCTGGCCAGCGGGGGCGCGGGGGCGGAGGCCGTCGAGGCGGCCGGACGGCTCGGGGTGGCGGAGCTGAGGAAGCGGCCGCTGCACACGCTCTCCGGAGGCCAGCTGCAACGCATGTACCTCGCGCGGGCGATGGGCTGTGTGGCCGCCGGGGCGCAGGTGCTGCTCGCGGACGAGCCCACCGCCGCCCTCGACTTCGCGGGGCAGGACGAGGCCGCGGACACCCTCACGTCGCTGCCGGTCACGCTGATCGTCGTCACGCACGACCGGGCCCTCGCCGAACGGTGCGACCGGGTCCTGGAGATGGCCGCCGGACGGTTGCGGGAGGTCCGGTGAATCTCGCCGCCGACATGGGGGAGCTGCTCCAGCTGGTACCGGTGCAGCGTGCCGGGTTCGCGCTGCTGCTCGCGGCGGTCGGACTGCCGGTGGTCGGTGTGGTGATCGTCGGCCTCGACATCATGCCGGTGCGTTTCGCGATGATGCACGTGGCGCTGCTCGGCATCGCCGTCGGCCTCCTGACCGGCCTGGACCCGATGGTGTGCGCGCTGGTCGCCTGCGCCCTCGCGGGCGCGGGGGTCGCTCCGCTGGCCCGTACCCCCGACGGTCTGTCCGGGGCGATGGGGCTCCTGATGAGTCTCGCCATCGCCGCCGCGCTGCTGGTGCTGGCCGTGTCGGGCGTCAACGCCTCGGGGGCGTTCGCCCTGCTGTGGGGCTCGATCCTCTCCGTCGGGACCGCCGATCTCGTCGTCCTCGGGCTGCTCGCCGTTCTCGTACCGGGCCTGTTCTGGTGGAAGCGGCGCGACGTGGCCCTGCTCCTGTACGACCGCGAGCTGGCCCAGTGCTCCGGTGTGCCGGTGCGCGCGCTGACCCTCGTCCTGCTGGTCCTGGTCGCGGTGGCGGTCGCCGGGGCGATCAAGCTGACCGGCGCGCTGCTCGTCGACGCCCTCACCCTGCTGCCCGCGCTGGCCGCCCGCCGGCTCGGCACCTCCCTGAAGTCCATCACCCTCTGGGCGATCGCGCTCGGCGTCGCCGTCAACCTGACCGGATTCCTCATCGCCCTCCAGCTGGACTGGCCTCCCGGGCCCGTCCTCGTCCTGACGGCGGGGGCGGTCGTCCTCGCCGTCCATCTCGTCCCCGAACGGAGAATCAGCTCATGGCGCGCACCCGCGTCCGCATCCCTTCCCTCCTCGCACTGAGCGCGGCCCTTCCCCTGATCCTGGCGACCGGCTGCGGCGGCGACACGGGCTCCTCCGACGACGGCGCGCGCCCGGACGACGGGAAGCCGGTCGTGGTCGTCACCACCACCTGGGAGGGGGCCTTCGCCAAGGCGGCGGGCGCCGAGGACGTCACGGTCATCGTGCCCTCCTCCACGCACCACGCGCCCGACTACGATCCCAAGCCCTCCGACCTCGCCGCCGTCGCGAAGGCCGACTTCGTGCTGTACGCGCCCTTCGAGCCGTACGCCGCGAAGATCAAGGAGGCCGCGGGCTCCGAGGCCGAGCTGGTCGAGGTGAGCCTCGACAACGACGCCGACAAGGTCCGCGCCGAAGTCGCCCGGCTCGGCAAGCTGTTCGGCACGGAGGACGCGGCGACGACGTGGAAGTCCGGCTTCGACACGGAGTACACGAAGCTGTCCCAGGAGCTGAAGGGCGCCTGGCCGGACGGGAAGAGCCCGAACGTCGTCTCGCAGGCGTTCACCGGCTGGGCGGCGAAGCTGGCGGGCGCCACCACGGTCGGTACGTACGGGCCCGAGGCCGTCACGCCCGCCCAGCTCGCGGACCTCTCGAAGAAGAAGCCCGCCCTGGTCCTCGACAACGCGCACATGTCGACCGGCACCGTGCTGCCCGACTCCGGCGCCACCCAGGTGAAGATCGTCAACTATCCGGCGGACGACCTCGACCTGCTGGGCGTCTACCGCGCGGCCGCGGACGAGTTGAAGAAGGCCATGGGAACGGCTTCCTGACCAGCCGGTCGCCGATGCCGGTGGGGGCGGTCCGCGTGGACCGCCCCCACCGTCGTGTCATCCGGCCTGTGCCGGAGCCGCGTCCGGGGCGAGCCGGGCGCGCAGGGCCGCGCGGTCGGGCTTGCCCGCGGGTGTCAGCGGGAGTGCGGCGACGGTCAGCAGACGCTCGGGGTGCTTACGGGTGTCCAGTCCGCGGTCCGTCAGGTGTGCGCCCAGCGAGGCGAGCGTCAGGGGCGCGTCGGTGCGGGGCACCACGCAGGCCGCCAGCCGCTCCCCCATCAGGCCGTCCGGCACGCCGACGCAGACGACGTCCCGGACCCCGGGGTGCGAGGCGAGGGCGCGTTCCACCTCGGCCGGGCTGATGTTGGCGCCGCCGCGGATCACGATGTCCTTGAGGCGCCCGACCACGTGGAGCACGCCCGTGGGGTCGAGGAAGCCGAGGTCCCCGGTGCGGACCCAGCCGTCGGCGGTGCGGTAGCGGGCGTCGAGCTCGGGGGCGCCGACGTAGCAGAGCGGGGTCATCGGGCCGCGGGCGACGATCTCCCCGATGCCGCCCTCCGGGAGCGGCTCGTGGGTCTCGGTGTCGGTGATGCGGATCTCGGCCACCCGGGGGTCCGGGCGGCCGGCGACGACCCCCGTTCCGTCGGTGGGCGGGGTGCGGTTCTCCAGGCCGGTGTGGCAGTTGACGCCGTCGGCGGAGCCGTACAGGTTGACGACCGCGCAGTCGAACGCCGCCGCGGCGTCGGCCGCGGTCGTCTCGTCGAGCGGTGCGCCGCCCAGGACCAGGGCGGTCGGCGCGGGCGGCTTCTCGCCGGTCGCGTCGAGCCGGTCGAGCATCATGCGGACCATGGTCGGGACGCCGAGGATGTGGGTCGGCTCGTGCTCCCGGACCGCCGCGAGCGCGGCCTCGGGGGTGAACGCGTCGAGCAGGACGAGCGTGCCGCCGTGCCGGGCCAGGGTGACGGCCGTCCCGTTCGAGCCGAACGCGGAGGCGAGCGGCACGAGGAAGAGACAGCGCGGCGGAGTGCCGTCGGGGATGAGGGAGGCGAGGAAGTTGCCGCGCCCGCCCGCGAGGGCGTTGTGGGAGTACGCGATCATCTTCGGCTCCGCCTCGGAGCCGGACGAGACGAGGATGCGGGCCGCGCTGTCGGGGTCGGGGCGGGCCGCGACGAAACCGGCCGGGTCGGAGCGCAGCAGCTGGGAGAAGGCGACGGTGCCTTCGGGCGCGGTGCCGGGGCCGGCGGCGACGACGTGCCGCAGGGCGGGCAGCACCGGGGCCAGGGCGAGCAGTTCGGCGGCCGGGTGGGCCTCGCGGTGGGCGGTCGAGGCGATGACGGCCACCGCCTCGGCCCGGCGCAGCAGGGGCTCGGCCTCCCGGGCGCCCCGGCCGGCCGGGAACGGGAGCGCGACGGCGCCGAGGGCGGCGAGGGCGAGGTCGGCGATGACGGCGTTGCGGTTGTCGGGGAGCTGGACGCCGACCACGTCGCCCTCGCGTATGCCGAGGGCGCGCAGGCCGGTGGCGAGACATCGGACCTTGCGGTCGAGGGCGGTGTAACAGAGTTTCCCCTTCGCGTCGAGGACGGCCGTGCGGTGCAGATCGGCGATCTGGCGGGCACGGAAGAGGCTGTAGAGGTCGAGGTCGGGACAGGTGCCGTCGACCGCCCAGGAACGCCGGAGCCGCGCGGGCAGGAGGTCGCGGAGGGGCGCCGTGCGGTGGGCGGCGGTGGTGGTGATCCGGGGGGCGGGGGCGGTCGCGGGGGCGGGGTCCGTGGCGGAGGCTCTCGCGGTGGCGGTGGCGGAGGCGGTTGTGGGCGCGGCGGTGGTGGTGTCGGCGGTCATGCGAAGCTCCAGGGGTCGGGGACTGCGGGGGCGCCGTGCGCGTCCCGGCTGATCGAGCCGGCGAAGCGCGGATCGTGGTGCAGGGCGGAGAGATCGGTGGTGACCGCGGTCGCGGTCAGGCCGTGGCCGCGCAGTTGACGTACCGCGTCCTCGGTGGACAGCTCGCGCAGGTCGTACGCGGCCGCCGCGGCGGCGCACGCGTCGCCCGGGGCGACCCAGCCGTCGGCCGTGGGCCGTGGGCGGCGGAAGCCCTCCGGGCGGCGCGGGTCCGCGCCACGGGCCGCGCGCCGCAGGGCCGGGGCGGTCAGCGTGTCGGCCGCGCCGAGCAGGGAGGAGTCGACGCGGACGCCGTGGCCCGTGCGCTCGCGCAGGAGGAGCCCGGCGAGGACCGCTTCGGCGCCGAGGAGGCCGCCGAGGACGTCGAGGAGGGTCATCAGGGAGGGTGCGGGCGGTTCGCCGTGCGGGCGGACGGCCTCGCCGACTCCCGTGCGGGCCTGGACCATGAAGTCCGTACCCATGGGGGCGTCGGCCAGGCGGCCGGCCCAGCCGCTCGTGTACGCGTGGACGAGCGCCGGGTTGACGGCGGCGAAGTCCTCCGCGTCGAGGCCGAGTTCGGCCGCCTTGCCCGGAGCCCAGTTGTGCAGGAAGACATCGGCGCCGGCCGCCATCTCGCGCAGTCGGCTCCGGTCGTCCGGCGACTTGATGTCGATCTCGACCGCGCGCTTGCCCCGGTTGAGGGCGAGCCAGCGGGCGGAGACGCCCGAGCAGGCGGGCGGCATGCCGCGCAGGGGGTCGCCGCCCGGCGGTTCGATCCGGATGACGTCGGCTCCCAGGAGGCCGAGGAGATGGGCGGCGAGCGGGGCCTGGATCCGGCGGCCCGCCTCCAGGACGGTCAGGCCGGCCAGCGGGCGTACGGCCGTGGGCGTCGATCCGGCGGCCGCCGGGGCGCCGGGGCGCAGGAGGCCGAACTCCCAGGGGTCGGCGCCGTCCTGTTCCGCGGCCCGCTCGGCCAGCGTGCGCAGGGCGCAGACCTCGGCTCCGGAGAGGGCGGCGGCCCGCCGGACGCGCTCCCAGCCGTGGCCGCGCGTGGTGCCGTGGAGTGCCGCCGGGAAGGGCGCGCAGGCGGTGGCGTAACGGAACTGGAAGGGGCGCCAGCCTGCCCGTATCGCCGCGGCGGGGGCGTCCAGGGCCCGCCAGAAGGCGGCCCAGGCCCCGGGGTCGAGGGTCTCCAGCTCGAAGAGGACGCCGTCGGCGGTGGTGAACGGGGGCCCACCGGGGGCGAGTTCGGCGGCCTCACCCTCGTCGGCCCCGGCGGCGGCGAGGTACTGGGAGACGGCCAGGAGCCCGGCGCGGTCGGCGGAGGTGCCGACGCGGGCGGGCGCCGTACCGCCGCGGGCCTGTGCGAGCAGGGCGGCCAGCAATCCCTGCACGGTGAGGACGCCGGTGGCGGCGGCGGTCCAGTCGGCGGCGAGCCCGCGCGGTGCGCCGTCGCGCCGGCCGTGGACGGCCATGACGCCGGTGGCGGCCTGGACGGTGGCCTCGTCGGACATCCCGTGCCGGCCGCCGTCGGCCGCCGCGGACCCTGGGCCGTCGACGGCCCAGGTCATGGCCGCCTCGACGGCGGTGAAGCCGTCGCCGCTCAACACCGCCGTTCCGGCGGGCCCTTCACCGGGCGCTCTCGGAGGGGTGGTGGCACCGAGCAGCCGTAGGTGCCGGTCGACGACGCCGGCGATCCCCGGCGGTCCGGAGGTCTCGAACCGCAGGGTGCCGAGCGGCCGGACCGTCTGCGTGGTGACGGATGACGCCATGCCTCTCCTCTCCCGGCGCGGCGGGTGGCCTGCGCCCGGCGGGTGTTGGGTGAGCGGGAACCCGAAGGCCCTCGCTCCCGACCAGTTCCACGCATGAGTCAGTCGGACAGCCGTTCCCACGGGTTCCCGGCGAAGTGGAGGAGTGACGTGCCTGATACAGCCGTGCCGGAGCGGGTGGCGGAGTTCGTACGGAGCGAGGTCGTGCCGCGCGAGCCGGTCCTCGACGCGGGAGGGCCGACGGCCTCGGCCGCCCTGCGCGAGCTGCGGGAGGAGGCCGCGGCCCGGGGGCTGTGGGCGCTGCCGCTCCCCGCCGAACTGGGCGGCGGCGGGCTGGGACTGGCGGAGTACGCCGCGTACGCCGAGGTGGAGGGCGCGAGCGACCACGGCCCTGCCGCGCTGGGTTCGGCACCCCTCCTCGACGTACGGATGCTGGCGCGCCACGGGAGCACGGGGGTACGGGACCGGTTCCTGAAGCCGCTCGTGGCCGGGGAGCTGCGGAGCTGTTACGCCATGACCGAGCCCGACGTGCCCGGCACCGACCCGTTCCTGACCGCGACCCGCGCCGAGCGGCGACCGGACGGGAGTTGGCGCGTCACGGGCCGGAAGTGGTTCACGTCGGGGGCGGCGGACGCCGACCTGGTGACCGTGCTGGCCCGCACCGACGGCGGGGACGGGGACCGGGACGGCCTGTCGCTGCTGCTCGTCCCCACCGAGGCCTCCGGGTTCCGTGTCGTGCGTGAACTGCCCGTGCTCGGAGCGGGCGGTCAGTGGGAGATCGAGCTCGACGGGGTCGTCGTCCCCGCCGACCATCTGGTCGGTTTCCGGGGGCAGGCGCTGGCCGTCGCCGGTGAACGGCTCCAGTGGGGCCGGACGTTGCGCTGTCTGCGCTGGCTGGGCCAGGCGCAGCGCGCCTTCGACCTCATGTGCGGGCGGGCGGTGTCCCGGACCGGCTCGCGGGGGCCGCTCGCCGGTCACCAGCTGGTCCAGCAGCACGTCTTCGAGGCGCTGCTGGCGCTGCGGACCACCCGCCCGCTGGTGCACGAGGCCGTGGCGCTGCTGGAGGCGGGGCGGGACGCGCGTACCGAGGTCGGGCTGGCGAAGGTGGCGGCCGCGCGGATGCTCCAGCGGGTCGCGGACGCGGCGATCCAGGTCCACGGCGCGGCGGGCCTCGGGCCGGACACCGCGCTGCCCGGGCTGTTCCGCACGGGACGCGCGGCCCGGATCCTCGACGGCCCGGACGAACTGCACATCACGTCCGTCGCGCGCCGGGTGCTGCGGGGGTACGGGGACGAGGGCGCCGCTACACGGTGGTGAGGTCCACGAGACCGGTCAGGGCGCCGAGTCCGAGGGCCAGGAAGAAGTCGCCCCAGACGAGTTCGTGCCGCACGGCGGTGCCTCGGCCGGCGTCGTAGCACCCGTCGAGGAGCCGCCCCCGGGACAGGTGCGACTCGGTCAGGCGGGAGAGGACGGCGACGGCCCGGTCCGCGTGGCCGGCCGCCCGGGCGTCGCCCAGCCGGGCGAGCTTGAGCAGGGCCACGGCGGTGATGGCGGCGGCCGAGGTGTCGAGGAGGCCGTCGGGCACGTTCTCGTCGGCGGGCGGCACGAGCGGATCACCGGGACGGGGAAGCAGGAACTCCCGTGCCGCTTGGAGGAACGGGGGGTGGGCGTGGGGGACGCGGGCGCGTGCGGCGGTCGGGGAGCTGATCCCGTCCGCCTCGTCCAGGGCTGTCCCGGATGCCGAAAGGGCGTCGGCCACGGCGAGGAGGAGCCAGGCCCGGCCGCGGCTCCAGCCCGGCGGTGGTTCCTCGCAGGGATGCCAGCCGGTGCCGTCGTCGCCCCGCCGCCAGGCCGGTCGCAGTCCCTCGGGGCGGCCGGTGCAGAGGTCGAGGTGCGTACGGAGGTGGGTGGCGGCGGCCGCGGGGGACTCGGTGGCGAGCAGGGGAACCAGGCCGGGGACGGCGTCGGCCCGGGCCAGCAGGCGCGGTCCGCCGAGCGCCGATCCCCAGGGAACCAGGCCGAGTTCGGGGTCGTGGGCGTCGAGGCAGGCCCGGGCCGCCCGCCTCCGCAGGTCGCTCGCGCCCGGGTCCTGGTCGGCGAGCGCGGTCCCGTACCAGAGGATGAGCCCCCGGGTCGCGGTGTCGGCCTCCGCCCAGGGCGCGAGCCGGGCGGTGCACGTGGAGGCCGCCGCCCTGTCTCGTTCCTCGCCGGTCTGCCGCGCCCTCAGCCAGAGGAGCCCGGCCCAGAACCCTCCGGTCCAGGAGCCACGGCGGCTCGTGGTCCAACGCCCGGTGCCGGGGTCGGCGAACAGCGGGAAGCGGTCACCGACATCGTCCCGCGTCACGGCGACCCGCCCGAGCACCGCGCCCAGCGCCTCATGGGCCCAGCCGGGGGCGTCCGCGGGCGCAGGCCCGGCCACCGACCCGCCGTCGCCCTCACGCCCCGCCACCGACCCGCGGTCGCCCCCACGCCCCGCCACCGACCCGCGGTCGCCCCCACGCCCCGCCACCGACCCGCCGTCGTCCACGCGCCGCGCCACCGGCAGCCCGCCCTCCGCGCGCCGGGTCATGACGGCGCGCCCGGCCGGGCCGAGCGGTCCCTGGTCGCCCAGAGGAGGGCGACCGCGCAGGCCGCCGCGAACTCCGTGGCCACCAGGAGCCATCCCGTGCCGTAGCGGCCGGTCTCGGCCAGGAGGCCGAAGAGCGGAGGGCCCACGGCGAAACCGGTGAAGAATCCGGCCGCGACGAGGGCGGAGTCCTGGCCCGCGCGGCCGGGGGCCGCCCGTTGCAGGACGAGGACCATCGAGACCGCGTTGCCGGAGACGGCGAAGACGCCGACCGCCGCGGCGGCCACCCACGCCAGCGGCGCCACAACCGGCGCCGCCGCGAGCAGCAGCGCCGCGCCGACCGCTCCGGCGGCCAGCAGGCCCGGCAGCCACTCGGCGCGGCCGGGGCGGGCCGCCCGCGACCAGCCGACACGGCCGACGATCCCCGCCACGCCCAGGACGGCCACGAGCGCACCGGCGGCGGTCGGTCCGAGCCCCAGTTCCCGCGTGCCGAACAGCGCGAGATACGTGTTCACCGAGGCGATCCCGCAGCCCAGGAAGAGCGAGAAGACGGCCAGCCAGGCGATCAGGCCCCGGGGGACGAGCGAACGCCCGCCCGAGGGCGCGGCCTTGGACGCGGGCGGGTCGGCGGGGAGAGCGCGCCACGCCCACAGGCCGGTGAGCAGCGCCGTACCGGCGGCGGTCCACACCGCACCGCGCCACCCCACACCGCCCGCCAGCGCGGCCAGCGGCAGACCCGCGGCGAACGCGCCGAGCTGGACGCCGGACTGCTTCGTCCCGGTCACCGCGCCCCGGCGGTCCGGGGGCACCGCGGCCAGAACGGCCTTGTTGGTCGCCGGGTTGGCCAGCGCCTGCGGCAGGCCACCGAGCGCGACCGCGCCGAGGAGGAGCCCCGCCCCCGGCGCCGCGCCGATCAGCGCGAGCGCCGTCGCCGAGATGAGGAGGAGCAGGACGAGCGACCGGCGGGGCCCGATCCGGTCCACGACGCGGCCGCCGGACGGCGAGAGCACCGCGGCCGTACCGAAGCCGATGGTCGTCGTCAGCCCGAGCAGGGTGGGCGAGATGCCCAACTCGTCGACCAGCCGGGGGCCGAGCGCGCCGAGCAGGAACAGCTGAAGCATCGAGAACGCCATCGCGCACGTGAGCAGCGCCGTGAGCCGGCTCCCCGCCCGCCTGTCCCCCGTCTTTTCCATGCGCGAGTGGTCGGATCAGGAGGTTCCGCGGTTCCCACGGCCCCTTGTGACGTGTGCCACAACTTCCTTACTGAGTAAGGGCTTCGACAGATTTCGTACCTTCCGATGCCGACCGACGGGGGGAATGCAAGGATGACCCCCGCCATGATTCCGGACCGGTGGTGTCGAGGAGTACGGGCCGCGCTGTTCGCGGCCGTCTGCGTGCTGCTCACGGCCACCGGCCACGTCCTGATGTCGGGTGCCTCCGTGTCCTGGTGGGCGGCGGCCGTCGCGCTCGCGGCGACGGGCGGGGCCGCCTGGGGCCTCGCCGGCCGGGAACGCGGTCTGCCGTCCGTCACCGCGGCCACGGTGGCCGCCCAGGCGGTCCTGCACACCTTCTTCTCCCTCGCCCAGGCATCCGCGGCGCCCCGGCTGCCCGCCGGCACGGCGTTACCGGCCGTGCAGGCCGGCCGGACCGGCCACACAGGCCACGCCGCCATGGGTCACGACCACATGGCGCACACCCCCATGCCCGGGCACGACATGGGTGACATGTCGACGACCGGCATGTTCGCCGCCCACCTGCTGGCCGCGCTGCTCTGCGGCCTCTGGCTCGCCCATGGCGAGCGGGCCGCGTTCCGTGTCCTGCGCGCGCTCGCGAGCAGGCTCCTGGCCCCGTTCCGGCCGGCCGGCCGGCTGCCCGCGCCTCCGCACCGCCCCCGGGTCCGTGCCCGCCGCGAACCCCGGGCCCGGCGGCTCCGCCAGCTCCTCCTCGCCCACGTCCTCGTCTCCAGGGGTCCGCCACCGGCTGTCGCTGTCCTCTGACAGCCGGATTCCCGACCACCGCGTCGCGACGTCGTCGCGCACGGGTCGGGCATCGGCCGCGCGCCCATGCGTCCGGCCGTACGACTCACCGGCCGCCGCCCCTCGCGCGCGCCGCCGGACCCCATTCCTCCCGAAGGACCTGAGGCGATGACCCCTGCCCTGACCTCGCCGCGCCCGTCGCGGCACACCGCCGGCACCGACGAGGCCGTGACCCAGCTGGCGCTGGCCGCCCGGAGCGGCTGCCCGGAGGCCGTGGACCGTCTGGTGCGCGCCACCCAGCGTGACGTGTGGCGGTACGTCGCCTTCCTCAGCGCCGACCCGCAGGCGGCCGACGACCTGACCCAGGACACGTTCCTCCGCGCCTTGGGCGCCCTCCCCCGCTTCGAGGGCCGTTCCTCCGCGCGCACATGGCTCCTCGCGATCGCCCGCCGTACGGTGATCGACAGCATCCGGCACGCCGCCGCCCGGCCGAGACTCTCGGGCCGGGACGACTGGCAGACCGCGGCGGAACTGGCCCAGCCACGCGGCCTGCCGGGGTTCGAGGACGGCATCGCGCTCGCCGAACTCCTGGCGGCGATACCGCCCGAGCGCCGCGAGGCGTTCATCCTCACCCAGCTGCTCGGGCTGCCGTACGCCGACGCGGCCGCCTCGATCGGCTGTCCGGTCGGCACGGTCCGCTCCCGCGTCGCCCGCGCCCGCGGCACGCTGATCGCCCTGCTGCGGGAGGGACCCACGGCGCCGACCGAGTCCACCCCGGAGCCCGGCCACGAGCCGCGCACGGCCGTACGGGACGAGGAGGCGGCGACCCTGGTGGCCTGAGCCACGGACGCGAGCGAACCGCGAGCACCCCCGCCCGGGCGCTCCCGGCCCGCCGGGCCGCCCCCGTCTGTGCGCCTCGCACCCCCGAGGCCCACGGACGGGGGCGGCTTCGTCGCTTCCGGTCTTCTCCCGCTCGTCGTGGAGCCGTTGGGCGACCGCGGCCGGCGCCGCAGCGCGCCCTTGCCACAAGGCTGGCGTAGATGGCTATAGTGCTAGGCAACTAGATAAATGGAGGAACCGGTGATTGAGTTCCACCTGAACAGCCGGTCCGGGCTGCCCCCGTACCAGCAGTTGGTCCAGCAGGTGCGGCACGCCCTGCGCCTGGGCCTGCTGAACGAGGGCGACCGCCTGCCGACGGTCAAGGACGTGGCCAGGCAGATGGCCGTCAACCCGAACACGGTGCTCAAGGCGTACCGAGAGCTGGAGCACGACGGCCTGGTGGCCGCCCGCCCCGGCGTCGGTACCTTCGTGACCCGGACGCTGGCCGACGGCACGCTCGCCGCGCACGGACCGCTGCGCAAGGACCTGCAGCGCTGGCTGACCAAGGCCCGCCTGGCCGGACTCGACGACGAGAGCATCGAGGCGCTGTTCATGACCACGTTTCGCAACGCCGCCGGAGAGGACGTGGCGTGAGCGCCGTCTTGCGAGCCCAGGGTCTGGGCAAGAGGTACAAGCAGCGCTGGGCGCTGCAGAACTGCGACCTGGACATCCCCGCCGGCCGGGTGGTCGGCCTGGTCGGCCCCAACGGCGCAGGCAAGTCGACCTTGTTGAACCTGGCATCCGGCATGCTCACCCCCACAGCAGGCACCATCGAGGTGTGCGGCGGCCGCCCTGCCGAGGGCGTGGAACAGCTCGCCAAGGTCGGCTTCGTCGCCCAGGACACCCCGACCTACGCCGCGCTGAGCGTCGCCGACCACCTCCACCTCGGCCGGCGCCTCAACCCGAACTGGGACGACGGCCTGGCGCGCGGCCGGATCCGTCGCCTCGGTCTGGACCCGAAGCAGCGGGCCGGCAAGCTGTCAGGCGGCCAGCGCGCGCAGCTCGCTCTCACCCTGGGCGTCGCCAAGCGCCCGGAACTGCTCATCCTGGACGAGCCGGTCGCGGCCCTGGACCCGCTCGCCCGACGGGAGTTCATGCAGGACCTGCTGGAGGCCGTCGCCGAGCACGAGCTGAGCGTCGTGCTCTCCTCCCACCTGGTCTCCGACGTGGAGCGGTCCTGCGACTACCTCATCGTCCTGGTCGACTCCCGGGTGCAGGTGGCGGGCGACATCGACGACCTGGTCGCCTGCCACCACCGGCTCACCGGACCGCGCCGGGACCCGGACACGCTCCCGGCCGGCGTGCACGTCATCACCGCCAGCCACACCGACCGGCAGACCACCCTCCTGGTGCGCACCGACACTGCGGTCCACGATCCGTCCTGGACCGTCGGCCCGCTCGGCCTGGAGGACATCGTCCTTGCCTACATGACCCGGCCCGCCGATGCGGTACGTGACACCCGGCCCGCACTGGAGGTGCTCCGATGATCTGGCTGACCTGGCGTCAGTTCCGTACCCAGGCCGCCGTGATGCTGGCCGCAGTGGCTGCCCTCGCCGCCACCCTCGCGGGCACCGGCCCGCAGCTGGCGGACCTCTACCGAGCTGCCGGCAGCGGCCTGGTGGACCAGGTCTCCAGTTCGGACCAGACCTTGTACTACGCCGGACTGATGGCCGTACTCGCCGTGCCTGCGGTCATCGCGATGTTCTGGGGCGCTCCACTGATCTCCCGTGAACTGGAGACCGGCACCCACTACCTCGCATGGAACCAGGGCGTCACCCGCACGCGCTGGCTGGCGACCAAGCTGGGCCTCGGTGCGGCTGCCGCCATGGCCGCTGCCGGACTGACCAGTCTCGCCGTGAGCTGGTGGAGCAGCCCCATCGACCGGGCTGTCAACGGCGGGGGCTCGACGGACACGTACTTCCCGCGGCTCGACCCCGTGGCCTTCGCCGCACGGGGAGTCGCCCCCATGTCCCATGCCGCCTTCGCCTTCGTCCTGGGTGTGGCCCTCGGCCTCCTCATCCGCCGCACCCTGCCCGCGATGGCGACCACGTTCGCCCTCTACGCCGCAGTCCAGGTCGTCGTGCCGATGTGGGTCCGGCCCCACCTGGCCGCCACGGACCGGACCACCGTGCCGATCGAGCCCGGCGGCGCCCCCATCAGCGTCCAGGACGGCGCCGAGCAGATCATCGCGCACCTCGAAGAGGTGCCCGGTACCTGGGTCACCTCCCAACAGACGCTGAACGCCGCCGGTCAGCCGGCCGCCGTGCCGTCGTCCTTCGGCGACTGCCTGAGCACCGAGTCGGGCCCACCCACCCTGCAGCAGGTCGACGGCTGCATCGCCGACCTCGGCGCCCAGGGCTACAAGCAGCAGGTGACGTACCAGCCCGCCGGCAACTTCTGGGCCCTTCAATGGGCCGAGACGGCGCTCTACCTCGGTCTCGCCCTGGCCCTGGCCGGGCTCTGCGCCTGGTGGATCCGTCGCCGGCTGACGTGACGGACGCCGGTCCGCCAAGGGAGCAACCCGCGAGGGGCAGCCGTGTCTCGGCTGCCCCTCGCGGCGTCGCCGCGGCCGAAGAGCCGCGCGCTGCCTCGGCTACGGCAGCCGGGCCGCCGCCGCGTCCAGCATCAGCTCCAGGGCGAAGGGGTACCCGCTGTCGCGCATGTCGGCGGCGAGGAGCGGGAACGTCGCCGCGATGTTCGGGTGCGTGTCCGGCGGCAGCTTCCCGTACGAGGCGAGCCACACCGCCTCGTCCGCCTCGCGCGCCGCGTCCGGGAGCGCCAGCGCGGCGGCGTCCAGCGCCGCGAAGGCCAGGGCCTGGTCGACGAAGGCGTGGTAGAGCGGTACCGCCGTCGCGTCGGGGAAGCCGGCCCGGCGCAGGATGCCGAGGATCTTCTCCACCGCCGCCGTCTCGTGCGCGCGGCCGGTCGTGCGGTGCGCCGCGAGCAGCGCCACCTGCGGGTTCGCCAGATAGACCGCGTGGATCCGCAGCCCCATCTCGCGCAGGTCCGTGCGCCAGTCGCCCGTCGGCCGCCAGCCCTCCTGCGCGCGCCCGATGAACTCGTCGGCGAGGGCGAGCAGCAGGTCGTCGGTGTTGCGGAAGTACCGGTAGACCGAGCTGGGGTCGGCTCCGAGGGCGGCGCCGAGCCGCCGTACGGACAGGGCCTCCGCGCCGTGCCGGGCGACGAGCCGCAGGGCCGTCTCGATGATCAGCCGTTGCGAGAGGACGGCGCCCTGCTTGGTGGGCCTGCGGCGCCGCCGCTGCCCTTCGGGAACCACTCGCTCGGCCATGCCGGGACCTTACGACAACACCATTGACGTGTAAATGGCTCGCCCAGTTCCATGTGCGTTCACCAGGCAGTCCTCCTTCTCCCGTTCTGGAGCACCCCCATGACCAAGGCCGATCTGGTCTTCACCCATGGCCCCGTCCACACCGGCGATCCCGCACGCACCAGGGCGAGCAGCCTGGCCGTGACCGGCGAGCGGATCACCGCCGTCGGCCATGACGAGGTGCGCGAGCTCATCGGGCCGGACACCGAAGTCGTCGATCTGCGGGGGAAGGTGCTCCTCCCCGGCTTCCAGGACGCGCATGTCCACGCCGTCTTCGCCGGCGTGGAGCTGGCCGAGTGCGATCTGACCGGCACGGTCGGTGTCGCGGAGTATCTGACCCGGATCCGCGAGTTCGCCGACGCGCACCCGGAGCGTCCGTGGATCACCGGTGGCGGCTGGTCGATGGAGAGCTTCGAGGGCGGGCTGCCCACCCGGCAGCTGCTCGACTCGGTGGTGCCCGACCGGCCGGTGTACCTCGTCAACCGCGACCACCACGGCGCGTGGGCCAACACCCGCGCCCTCGAACTCGCCGGGCTCGACCGCGCGACCCCCGACCCCGCCGACGGCCGGATCGAGCGCGAGCCGGACGGCACCCCGAGCGGCACCCTTCAGGAGGGCGCCACCGGCCTGGTCTCCCGACTCGTCCCGCCGTCCACCGCCGCCGACCGGCTCGCCGGTCTGCTGCGCGCGCAGAAGCTGCTGCACTCCCTCGGCATCACGGGCTGGCAGGACGCCATGCTGGGCGTGTACGGCGGGCAGCCCGACCCCTCCGACGCCTATCTCGCGGCCGCCCGTGCGGGGACGCTCACCGCCCGGGTCAACGGGGCGCTGTGGTGGGACCGCGAGCGGGGGGCCGAGCAGATCGACGAACTCGTCACCCGGCGGAAGGAGCTGGCGTACGGGCGGTTCCGGGCCGGCTCGGTCAAGATCATGCAGGACGGTGTCGCCGAGAACTTCACCGCCGCGATGACCACTCCGTACCTCGACGGCTGCGGCTGCGCCACGGCCAACTCGGGTCTGAGCTTCGTCGATCCGGCCGCCCTGCGCTCGTACGTGACCCGGCTGGACGCCCTCGACTTCCAGGTGCACTTCCACGCGCTCGGCGACCGCGCGGTACGGGAGGCCCTGGACGCGGTCGAGGCCGCGGTCGAGGCCAACGGCCGGCGCGGCAACCGGCACCACCTCGCGCATCTGCAGGTGGTCCACCCCGACGACCTGGACCGGTTCGCCCGCCTGGGGGCCGTCGCCAACATCCAGCCCCTGTGGGCCGCGCACGAGCCGCAGATGGACGAGCTGACGATCCCCTTCCTCGGGCCCGAACGGGCCTCCTGGCAGTACCCGTTCGGATCCCTGCTGCGCGCCGGGGCCACCCTGGCGGCGGGCAGCGACTGGCCGGTCTCCAGCCCCGACCCCCTCGCGGGCCTCCATGTCGCGGTGAACCGGAAGGAGCCCGGCACGGCCGACGAGCGGGTCTTCCTTCCGGAGCAGCGCCTCGACCTGACCAGCGCCGTCGCCGCGTACACCGCCGGGTCCGCGCATGTGAACGGGCACGACGAGACCGGCACGCTGCTCCCGGGCATGCTGGCCGACCTGGTTGTCCTGGACCGCGACATCTTCACCGCGCCTCCGGAGGAGATCGCCGAGGCGCGCGTGCTGGGCACGTACGTCGGCGGCACACCGGTGCACACGAGCTGACGCCCTGTCACCCGCCGTCCGCCCTCCCCGTCCCCCTCCCGTCCCCTCTTCCGGCCGCCCGCCCCCACCGGCCCCACGACACCCCCACCACGTCAGCCGCCCGGCTGCCCCGCTCCACCTCCCCGCGCCCGTCACTACACCCGTAAAGGGGTGGGTCTCCTTGCGCAAGCCCAGAGTCACCGCACTGCTCGTCTGTACCGCCGTCGTCGCGGCCGCCACCGCCGGATGTTCCGGCGCGACCGGATCCGGATCCGGCGGTGGCGCCTCCGCCTACAGCGTCACCCCCACCACCCCGGCCGCGAAGGGAGCGATCCGCTCGCTCACCTGGTCGCTGTACGCCGAGCCCTACACGCTCGACTACGCGCTCGCCTACGACTACCCGCCCAACACCGTGCTGGCCAACGTGTGCGAGCAGCTGCTGCGGGTCACCCCCGACCTGAAGATCGAGCCCGGTCTCGCCGAGAAGTACAGCAATCCCGACCCGAAGACCTGGGTGTACACCCTGCGCTCCGGCGTGACGTTCCACGACGGCACGCCCATGACCGCCGACGACGTCGTGGCCTCCCTCGAGCGCCACATGGACCCGGCGACCGGCTCCCCCTGGGGATCGGCGTTCAGGAACGTCGCCTCGGTCACCAGGAGCGGTCCGCTGGAGGTGACGGTCCGGCTCAGCAAGCCCGACGTCCTGCTCAACGAGCTGATGGCGGCCTCACCCGGCACCGTCGAGAGCGCGGCCTTCCTGGCGAAGGCCGGCAAGGAGTACGGCGGCCCCAAGGGACAGGTGAACTGCACCGGCCCGTACGCCCTGGACTCCTGGGCCCAGGGCGAGAGCGTCACGCTCAAGAAGTACCCGGCGTACTGGGACACGTCCCTGGCCCCGAAGAACGACACGGTGACGTTCACCTTCGTCGAGGACCCGGCCGCCCGCACCAACGCCTTCCTGTCCGGTACGGCCGACGGCGGCTACCTGGTGCCCGCCACCTCGCTGGCGCAGCTGCGGGCCACCACGAAGGGGAAGCTGTACTTCGGGCCCAACACGGCCGCCGCGGACCTCTCCGTACTCGACTTCGACGGCACGCTCGGCGACCTGAAGGTCCGGCAGGCGCTCTCCATGGCCCTCGACCGGAAGAACATCGTCAGGGCCGCCGCCGGCGGGATCGGCGTCCCGGCGAAGGCGCCCACCGCCCGCGGCGCGTGGGCGCTCGTACCCGAGAGGACCGACGCGTACTTCGACGCCCTGCCCGAGCCCGTCTTCGACGTGGCCGCCGCGAAGAAGCTGGTCGAGGAGGCCGGCGCCACCGGGCGCCGGGTCACCCTGGCGACGAGCACCCTCGCGCCCGAGATCAGCGTCGTGGCCAATGCCGTGCAGGCGGCGGGACGGCAGATCGGGCTCGACGTGCGGCTGAAGGCCGTCGCCCCGGAGGCGTACAGCAGCCTGTTCGTCGACCCGGAGGCGCGCAAGGGGCTGGACCTGGTCATCACCAACGGGTACGACAGCACCCCCGATCCGCTGGAGTTCTACCAGTACCTGAGCACGGGCCACACCGGGAACTACGGCAACTGGTCGAACCGTGAGTACGACGCCGCATTCGAGAAGGCGAACGCCGAGCCCGACGCGGCCCGCCGGGCGGATCTGACGGCCGAGCTCCAGAAGATCGCCGTGCGCGAGCTCCCGGTCATCCCGCTGTACGAAGCGCCCTACTCGGTCTTCCTGGGCGACCGGGTGACCGGTGCTCCCACCGGGATCGCGCAGCTGTACTACCCGTGGGCGGCGACGGTCGGGGCGGCGCGGTCATGACGCGCTATCTGGCGGGCCGGCTCGTCGGCCTCGTGACCGTGCTGTTCGTCACCTCGGTCGTGGTCTTCGCCGCCGTGCACCTCGCCCCCGGCGACCCGGTGTCCTTCCTGCTCCACGGCCGCCCCGCGACCCCGGAGACGGTCGAGGCGCTGCGCGCCCAGTACCACCTGGACGATCCGCTGCCGGTCCAGTACGCGAAGTGGCTGGGCGGGGTCCTGCACGGCGACTTCGGCCGCTCGGCGCAGTTCCACCAGGAGGTCGGCGCACTCATCGGCTCGCGTCTGCCTGGCACGGCCGTGCTCGTCGGGTACGCGGCGCTGCTCGTCTCGCTCCTCGGCGTGTCCGCGGGTGTCGTCGCGGCGCTGCGGCCCGGAACGGTGGACCGGACCGTGCTGATCGGCACCGGTGTGGCGACGGCGACCCCGTCGTTCGTCAGCGCCATCGCGCTCGTCTCGCTCTTCTCCGTCCAACTGGGCTGGTTCCCCGGGCCCGGTGGCACTCCGGACGGCTTCGCCGACCGGGTGTACCACCTGACACTGCCGGCGTTCGCGCTGGCGATCACCTTCGCCGGGATGCTGGCCCGGGTCACCCGGTCGGCGATGCTCGACGAGCTGGGGCGTGAGCACGTCGAGGTGGCGCGCGCCCGCGGGGTCGCGGGCGGCGCCGTGGTCCGCCGGCACGTGCTCCGCAACGCCCTCGGCCCGATCGTCACCGTCGGCGGCACGATGCTCGCCGGGCTGCTGATCAGTACGTCCATCGTCGAGACCGCCTTCAACGTGTCCGGCATCGGCTCGCTGCTGGTGCAGTCGGTGACGGCCAAGGACTTCGCCGTCGTCCAGGCGATCACCCTGCTCGGCGTGACGGCGTTCGTCGTCGTCAACCTCCTGGTCGACCTGCTCGTTCCGCTCGTCGACCCCCGGCTGTCCCTCCACGGGGAGGCGTCCCGATGACCACCACCCTCTCCCCCGCGTCCGGTGCGCTGCGCCGCCGTCCCGGTCTGCGCGGGCTGCGCGTCCTCGGGCAGGGCCCGCTCTTCACGGCCTCCGTCGTCGTCCTGGCCGCGCTCGTCCTGGTCGCCGTGCTCGCGCCCGTCCTCGCGCCGTACGACCCCGAGGCGCTCGACCTGTCGGCGAGTCTGGTGGGCACGAGCGGCGACCATCTCCTCGGCACCGACCAGTCGGGCCGGGACATCCTGTCGCGGCTGCTGCACGGCGCGCGGACGGGGCTCCTGGGACCGCTGCTCGTGGTGGGCGTCTCCACGCTCCTCGGCACGCTGCTCGGGCTGGTCGCCGCCTGGCGCGGCGGCTGGGCGGACACGGTGCTGTCCCGGTCCATGGATCTGGCGTTCGCCATTCCGGGGCTGCTCTTCGCGATCCTTCTCGTGGCCGTCCTCGGCTCGGGCATGACCGCGCCCGTGATCGCCATGGCGGTGGCGTACACGCCGTACGTGGGGCGGCTCGTGCGCGGCATCGCCCGCCAGGAGAAGACCCGTGCGTACATCGAGTCATACCGCGTGCAGGGCTGGTCGGGCTGGACGATCTGTCTGCGTCATCTGCTGCCGAACATCGCCCCGACGGTGTTCGCGCAGTCCGCGATGAACTTCGGGTACGCCCTGATGGACCTCGCCGCCCTGTCGTTCCTCGGGTTCGGCGTGCAGCCGCCCACGGCCGACTGGGGCGCCATGATCAACGACGGTCAGGCGGCCCTCCAGCAGGGGGCGATGCTGCCCGCGATGGCGCCGTCGGTCTGCGTCGTCCTGGCCGTGGTGGCGTTCGGCATCGTCGGCGAGGGGCTCGCCGACCGGATCGCGAAGCGGGAGCGATGAGCACGATGAACACCTTGAGTTCCCTCGGCACCCCGAAGACGCACCGGACTCCCGTGCTGGAGATCGACGGGCTCGGGGTCCGACTGCCGCAGGGGCGGGCGGCCCGGCCCATCCTCGACGGCGTCACGCTCCGGGTCGCGGCCGGAGAGACCGTCGGTCTGGTCGGCGAGTCCGGTTCGGGCAAGTCGGTCGCGTGCCGGAGCGTGCTCGGCCTGCTGCCGACAGGGGCGCGGACGACCGGTGAGGTACGGGTCGGGGGCCGCGACGTCCTGACGATGGACCGGGCGGAGCTGACCCGGTTGCGCGCCCGGCGGGTCGCGATGATCTACCAGGATCCCCGCGCCTCGGTGAACCCCCTGCGCCGGGTCGGGGACTTCCTCACCGAAGGACTCCGCGCCTCCGGCACCCCCGCGGCGAAGGCGCTCGCACGGGCGGAGGAACTCCTCGACGCCGTCGGCATCCGCGATCCGAAAGGCGCGCTGCGCCGCCATCCGCACCAGTTCTCCGGCGGGATGCTCCAGCGGGTGGTGATCGCGGCGGCGCTGGCCGGCGAGCCGGAGCTGCTGGTCGCCGACGAGCCGACGACGGCGCTCGACGTCACCACGCAGGCCGAGATCATCGCGATCCTCACCCGGCTGCAGGCCGAGCGCGGCACGGGCCTGCTCTTCGTCACCCACGATCTGGAGCTGGCGTCGGCGATCTGCGACCGGGTGTACGTGATGTACGCGGGCCGCATCGTGGAAACGGCGGGCACCGACGCCCTGTTCGACCGGCCGCGCCACCCGTACACGGCGGGGCTGCTCGCCTGCACCCCCCGGATCGAGGCCGGTGCCTCCGCTCCGCGGCCCGTTCCCGGGCGGCCCGTCTCCCTCGCCGAGGCCCCGCCGGGGTGCGCCTTCGCGGCGCGCTGCGTCCACGCGCAGCCGCGATGCGAGGAGGAGACGCCCGTACTGGCGGGCCACGGCGGCGGCCTGGCCGCCTGCCACCGAGCAGACGAAGGGATCGCACTGTGAGCGGAACCAGGAACGAGACCCGGAGCGGTGCCGCGACCGGGATGCCGGGCGCGCTCGTGGTCGAGGGTCTGCGCAAGCGGTACGGGGACCACACGGCGGTGGACGACGTGTCGTTCACCCTCGCGCCGGGCGCCTCGCTCGGCATCGTCGGCGAGTCCGGCAGCGGCAAGACGACGACCGTGCGCATGCTGGTCGGTCTGGAGCGGCCCGACGGCGGGACGGTCCGGATCGGGGGACGGGACCGTTCGGCGCCGGCCCGTGGCCGGGCGGAGCGGCTGGCGCGCGCCCGCGAGATCCAGATGGTCTTCCAGGATCCGTATCTCTCGCTCGATCCGCGCGTGCCGGTGGGCCGGTGCGTCGAGGAGGTGCTGCGTCTGCACTTCCCCACGGGGGCGCGGGCCAGGCAGGCCCGTGTCGCCGAACTCCTCGACCAGGTCGGGCTCGGCGAGCGGGAGGCGGCGGCCCTGCCCGGGGCGTTGTCCGGCGGTCAGCGCCAGCGGGTGGCGATCGCCCGCGCGCTGGCGGCCGAGCCGCGTGTGCTGGTCCTGGACGAGGCGGTGGCGGCCCTGGACGTGTCGATCCAGGCGCAGGTTCTCGAACTCCTGGGCAGGATCCGGCGCGAGGTGGGCATCGGCTTCCTCTTCGTCACGCACGACCTGGCCGTGGTCCGGCACATCACGGACGAGGTGATGGTCCTCAGGGAGGGCCGCGTGGTGGAGATGGGGGCCACGTCGGCGCTCCTGGACGCGCCGGCCCACCCGTACACCCGGCTGCTGCTCGACTCCGTCCCCCGCCGCGGCTGGAACCCGGCCGCCCTGGCGTCGGCGGGCCGCGGCCGCCCGGCCGGGACGGCTGACGGCTGACGGCTGACGGCTGACGGCTGACGGCGGGGAACTCCGGCGACCGGCTCCGCGACCAACTCCCCGGGACATCGCCGAGGTTCGGCGGCGCAGGTGAGAACGTGGGAGGCGGAGAGCATGGTGGGGATCGATCGCCGGAGTGCGCTGGTGTCGGCGGCGGGCGCGGGAGCCGCCGTGGCCGGCTGGAGCGCGACGGCCGGGACGGCGGCGGCCGCCGGCCCGGGTGGCGGGCCGGGGGCGTGGAACGCCGAGCGGCCGTTACAGGTCCATGTCGTCGCCTTCGACGGCGCGGAGGAGCTCGACGTCTTCGGCCCCTTGGAGGTCTTCGCGGCGGCGGCCTCGATGGGGCACCCGGTACGTCCCCTCCTGGTCACCGGGTCGCGGCGGCCCGGCCGGGTCACGGCGGGCTTCGGCACCGAGATCACCGTACCGAACGGCTGGGACGCGGGCGCCTGCGCACGGCGCTCCCGTAGCCGCCGTGGACCAGGGGCGGTCTCGTCTGCGGGAGCGCCCGCGGGCGCTGTCGACGCGATTGCCGTCCGGGGGTGGTCGCGGGCGGGCCGGGGCCGGGGTTACGTTCGGGGAACGAATCCCTTGATCCGTGAAGGAGCCGCGATGCGTGTCGCTCTCTTCCTGACCTGTGTCAACGACACGCTGTACCCGGACACGGGCCGCGCCGTCGTGCGGCTGCTGAACCGGCTGGGCGTCGACGTGGACTTCCCGGCGGGCCAGACCTGCTGCGGGCAGCCGCAGTACAACACCGGCTACCGGCGTCGGGCCGAGCCGCTCGCGCGCCGCTTCGCCGAGGTCTTCGGCGGCTACGACGCGATCGTCACCCCCTCCGGGTCCTGTGGCGCCATGGTCCGCGAGCTGTATCCCCGCATGGGCGAGCGGGCCCGCGCGGAGGGCCGCGGTGACATGCTCGCCCGGGCCGTCGCAGCGGTCGTGCCGAGCACCTACGAGCTGACCGAGTTCCTGGTCGACGTGCTCGGCGTGACGGACGTCGGCGCGTCCTACCCGCACCGGGTCACGTACCACCCCACCTGCCACGGGCTGCGCTCCCTCGGTCTCGCGGACCGGCCCCACCGTCTGCTGTCGGCGGTCAAGGGCCTTGAGCTGGTGGAGCTGCCGGGCGCGGAGGAGTGCTGCGGCTTCGGCGGCACCTTCGCCGTGAAGAACGCCGACGTCTCGGCGGCGATGGGCGCCGACAAGGTCCGCAACGCGGTCTCGACCGGCGCGGACGTCCTGTGCGCGGCCGACAACTCGTGTCTGATGCACATCGGCGGCACGATGAGCCGGCTCAAGGTCGGGGTCAGGCCCGTCCACATCGCCGAGATCCTGGCGAGCACGGAAGAGGAGCCGGCGGTATGAGCGGTACGTTCCTGGGCATGCCGGCCTTCCCCGAGGCCGCGCGCGAGGCGGTGCGGAACACGACGCTCCGTGCGAACCTGCGGCACGCCACCCACACGATCCGCGACAAGCGGGCCAAGGCCGTGGCCGAGCTGGACGACTGGGCCGAGCTGCGCGAGGCCGGCAAGCGGATCAAGGACCATACGCTCCGTCATCTCGACCGCTTCCTGCTCCAGTTGGAGGAGTCGGTGGTGCGGGCCGGGGGCACGGTCCACTGGGCCGCGGACGCCGCCGAGGCCAACCGGATCGTCACCGGTCTGGTGAAGGCGACCGGTGAGAGCGAGGTCGTGAAGGTCAAGTCGATGGCCACGCAGGAGATCGGGCTCAACGAGGCGTTGGAGGCCGAGGGCATCGCCGCCTACGAGACCGATCTCGCCGAACTGATCGTGCAGCTCGGCGACGACCGGCCCTCGCACATCCTGGTCCCCGCCATCCACCGCAACCGGGGCGAGATCCGCGACATCTTCCGCTCCGAGATGGCCCGTTGGGGCCGTCCGGCGCCCGAGAACCTGACCGACAGCCCCGCCGAGCTGGCCGAGGCGGCCAGGCTCCACCTCCGCGAGAAGTTCCTGCGCGCCAAGGTCGGGATCTCGGGGGCGAACTTCATGGTCGCCGAGACCGGCACGCTGGTCGTGGTCGAGTCCGAGGGCAACGGGCGGATGTGCCTCACGCTCCCCGAGACCCTGATCTCGGTCGTCGGCATCGAGAAGACCGTGCCGACCTGGCGGGACCTGGAGGTCTTCCTCCAGACCCTCCCCCGCTCCTCGACCGCCGAGCGCATGAACCCGTACACCTCCATGTGGACCGGCACGACGGACGGTGACGGGCCGCGGACCTTCCATCTGGTGCTGCTCGACAACGGCCGCACCGACACCCTCGCCGACGAGGTCGGCCGGCAGGCCCTGCGCTGCATCCGCTGCTCGGCGTGCCTGAACGTCTGCCCGGTGTACGAGCGGGCCGGCGGTCATGCGTACGGCTCCGTCTACCCCGGCCCGATCGGCGCGATCCTGACCCCTCAGCTCCGGGGCACCGCGAGCGAGATCGACGCCTCGCTGCCGTACGCCTCCTCCCTCTGCGGGGCCTGTTACGACGTGTGCCCGGTCGCCATCGACATCCCCGAAGTCCTCGTCCACCTCCGCGAGAAGGTCGCGGACGGCGGAGGACACCGCCTGGAGAAGGCCGCCATGGGAGCGGCCGCGTGGGCCTTCGACCACCCCGGCGTCTACGCGGCCGGACAGCGTCTCGCCTCGCTCACCCGCGGCCTCCACCCCTCCCGTCTGCCCGGTCCGGGGCGCGCGTGGACGGACAGCCGCGATCTGCCCGAGGTCCCGGCGGAATCGTTCCGCGCGTGGTGGAAGCGTGAGCACGAGCGGAAGGAGGGGTCCGCATGAGCAGCAGGGAGATGATCCTGCGGCGGATCCGCGAGGCACTGACCGACGTACCGGCGGCCGAGCGGCCCTACGACGAGGCCGTACCCCGCGACTATCTGCGTGAGCACGGGGAGCGGGACACCGGGGAGACCCTCGGTCTCCTCGCCGAGAACCTCGCGGACTACCGGGCCATCGTCCACCACTGCCGGCCCGGCGCGCTCCCCGAGCTGATCGGACGGCTGCTCGCCGAGCGGGGCGCGCGCCGGGTGCTCGCGCCGACGGGCCTGCCACGCGAGCTTCTGAGCCGCACGGAGGCCACCGTCGTGGACGACCGGGGCGACCTCACCGCGTACGACCTCGACGCCGTCGACAGTGTCGTGACCGGTTGCGCGGTGGCCGTGGCCGAGACCGGCACCGTCGTCCTCGACGCCGGCCCCGACCAGGGCGGCCGACGGATCACCCTCGTTCCCGACCATCACATCTGTCTCGTCCGCACCCCCGGTCAGGTCGTCGCCTCCGTCCCGCAGGCACTCGAGCGCCTCGATCCCACACGTCCTCTGACCTGGATCTCGGGCCCTTCGGCGACCAGCGACATCGAACTCGACCGTGTCGAGGGGGTCCACGGCCCGCGGCGCCTGGACGTGATCCTCGTGGACGAGGCCACGGCCTCACCGGCCTGAGACGCCCCTCGCCGAGCGGACGAGCGGCGTCCCGCCAGGCGATGCCCGGCGGGACGCCGCATCCCCCGGCGGAGCCCGGAGTGCGCCCGCGGCGCCGGTCAGGCCTCGCTCACCGCTCCGTACGCGAGCGGCTCGCGGCTCCCCGTCACGGGCTCGGCCGGTCCGTGGACCAGCGTGAGCGGGACGGAGAGGCTGTCGCACATCCTCCTGGCGCGTGCGACCGCGCTCATGGTCGCGGCGGTGAGCGGGCCGGCGGGCAGCTCCAGGACGACGGCGGCGGGCCGGTGGGCGTCGACGAGGGCCTGGAGCAGCAGGGCGGCGGCGGCCCGGTTCGTGACGTCGAGATCCTGCTTCAGCGTGACGCGAAGCGTCCCTGCGTCGATGTGATGGCTGAGCAGCATCGCGACCTCCAGACAGAACCTTGGGTGTGCCCCGGCCGCCGTTCGGCGTGACGATGGGCAAAAAGGCAGGTTCCCGGCATTTGGCCTGGGAAAACCCAGGTCAGGCCCTTATCCCGCTTCTGGCCTCGTCTTTGGTGCCTGGCGAGCCCCGCTCGGACCTGTCGTGGTCCGGGCGGCCGTGGAGTTTCACTGTTTCCCGCCCGCGGAAGTCGCGCCTGACACTACGATCGGCGGAACGTTACGGGCGGGGAGCCATGAAGCCGGTCTTCAAGCAGTACACGCGTGAAATGCACAAGAAATTCGACTATTTCGCCACATGGCAGCCGAACGCGGCACTGTCCCTGGGGGACGTGGGGATCGTCCGCGGACACCAATTCGACCGGATCACCTCCCTCGCCGACATGGGGGTCTCGTTCGCGTCCTCCGCCGCGGGGCCGCAGAGCACCCTGTCGTACGCCTCGGACGGCCAGGTCGAGGTGTCACTGAGCCCGGAGGCCCAGCTGCCGGTCGGGCTGGGGATCGAGCCGGCGCTCCTGCTGTCCGTGACGTTCACGCGGTCCCAGGCGACGTACTTCCAGGCCGTCCGCTGCGAGACGCGCCGCATCGACGACGTGCTGGCCCTCGAAGGGCGCCTCAGGGCGCTCACGGACAGCGGCGAGTGGCGCGGCGAGTACACGGTGGTGACGGAACTCGTGCGGACGGGACCCGCCATCATCCTGGTGTCCGGTCGCGCCGGAACACGGGTCGAACTCCAGGTCTCCGCCGAGTTGGCCCCGCTCCCCCAGCCCGTGGGCGCGGCGCTCGAACTGGGGACGGCCACCGGAGCGGAGTCCTCGCTCGCCGCGCGGGTCATCGTGCCGGAGGGCGGCCTCACGCCCCTCTTCCGCGCGTCGGCCATGCGGCGCAAGGCGCTCGGCCGTCGCCGGCTGCGGGTCCGTTCCCATCCGGTGGCGGGAGAGTCGGAGGCGCTCGCCGCACCGTCCCTCACCCCCGTCTCCTGGGACGAGTTCACCAGGGAACCGGTGCACAAGGTCTGAGCCGTCCCGCCACCCCGCACGGCATGCCAGGTGCCGGCGCGTCCGCCTTGGAGGTACCGATGTCCGAGGGCGTTCCCCCGCTCGGGGACGGTGCGCGCCGTCTGCTGGCGGCGGTCGCGGCGATGGACGTCCGGCTGCCCGAGCGGCAGAAGATCATCCGCTCGCTCGACCTGCTGGCCTCACAGGAATGGTCGCGGACCTGCGTGGTACTCCCCGAGCCCTTGCTCGCGGCCCTGTCCCGAGCCGGCGGTGCCTTCACCCCGGACGAACTGGCGCACGTCGTCAAGACGGCCGGGAGCGTCGCGCGGATGTACGGCTACGACACGGTCGGAGTGGGGCACATCGCCGTCGCGCTCGCCGCCACGTCGGCGGTCACCGAATGCGAAGGCGTCCACTCCGTCCAGGTCGTCGCCGAGGCGTTCGGACTCGGCGAGCTGGAGAACTTCGAGAAGATCGTCGACACGCATCTCGCGCTGACCGAGCAGGAGGGAACGACGACTCCCTCCGAGGTCTTCGCCTGGGGGCCGACGGCGCTGGCTCTGCGCCGCCGCCGGACGGCCGTCACGCTCCACCTGTCGGCGCGCGCGCTCGCCGTGGGATACCTGCTCGCCGACGCGCCCACGGAACACACCTTCTGGGCGTGGCCCGTGGCTCTGGCCGCCGCCGTGTCCTCGCGCGACCGGCGGGAGCGCGTCGAACATCTCCTGGGCGAGACGGTGTCTCCCTTCGAACTGCGGCTGCGGTGGCCGTGGCTGGCCTGCCTGGCGGTGTTCGCGTCCGCGGTCGGACTGCACCGGCCGTCCCTCGTCATCGCCGCTCTGTACGGGGTCCTGAGCCTGGTGTCCTGTGCGGGCGAGCTGGGCGCGGCCCGTCAGGTGCGCATCGAGGGCCCGGAGATCGACGCGGCCGGACCCCATGTCCGCGATCTCTTCTCCGTCGTCGCCGTCGTCCCGCCCCGGCGGCGGCTCTTCCGCGGCCGGATCGTCCTCTGTGCCTCGGTCGTGCCCCTCACCTGCGTATGGGCGCCCGACTCCGCGCTCTGGGTTCCGTTCGTCTTCCTCGGAGTGTTCACCGCGTCCCGGCTGAGCGGCCTCGCCGTGGTCACGGCCGCCGTCACGCTCCTGTCCGCGCCGTCGGTCGCCCTCGCTCTCGCCGGCTCGGTCACCGCCGCGCTGACCGGGCTCCTGGCCCGAGCCGTGATCGTCTGGGTGGACCGCCACCCCACGGCCGACGTGCCCGTGCCCCGACCGCACGTCGCCGCCCTGCTGGGCCGCAAGGGCCGCGCGCTCTTCCGCGCCCATCGGCTCCTGCGCGTCGACCGTCCGGCCGCCGCCCTCGGCCGCCTCGACGCCGTCGCGGACAGCGGTGACCCGAAGGTCGCCGCCCTGCGCGGGTGGGCCCTCCTGGAGCGCGGCGCGCCGGGCGCGGCCCGCGAGACGGTGGCTCCGCACCGGGGACGCCGGTCGCCCGTGCACGAGTTGATCGCCATGCGGGCGTCCCTGGAACTCGCCGACCTGGCTGCGGCCGAGGAGGCGCTGAAGGAGATCCGCTCCTTCCCGGGCAGGCTTCCGGTCCAGGTCCGCGGGCAGCTGCTGACGACCTGGTCGCAGCTCCTGCTGCTGCGCGAGCCCGGCGCGGATCTGACCGACCACTTCGCGGAACTCGTCCCCCGGAAGGTCTCGCGCGGCAATCTCCTCCACTTCATGACGATGATGCGGCTCACCGCCGAGGCCGCCCTGCCCCGCACCCCGACGCTCGCCTACCACCTGGCCGCCACGGCGGTGCCGCTGACCATGGAGATCGCCGGTGACGGCCCCGACAACGAGCGCTGGTTCCTCAGCCGCGCGCGGCCGTTCGGACGCGAACTGGTGCGCTGCGCCGGCGTCGTGGACCTGGCGAGCCTCGTCGTGGACGGGAGGACGCCGGACACCGTCGGCAGGCTCGGCTCCGGCGAGGGCGGACCCTCCTTCCTCATGCGGCTCGACCGGCCGCTCGAAGCGGCCACGATGCTGAACAGGCTGGCGGACCACCTCGCGGGATCGCCCGAGTACCAGCTCAGGGCTCTCGACAGCCGCATCGAGGCTCTGGCGGTCCTCAACGCGACCCGCCACCAGCTGCGCACGACCGAGGAGCGCATGCACTGGTGGTCCCTGTTCGGCAGGACGCTCGAACAGGCCATGGAACAGGCCTGCCGAGGGCGCGACTGGCCCACGCTCGCGGAACTGATCGAGTCGGCACGCATCCAGCTGGGCCCGCAGCAGGAGGGCGGCCTCGTCGACGTCGACAGCTCGGGCGCCCCATTCATCCGCGTCGGGGGCGTCTCGCGGCTGGAGCGCGGCCCGTGGTTCCAGCCCGACCACACACCCCCGGCCTACGCCCTGGAGGATCTCGCCGCGGCCGTGGCCGGGCCGGGCGCGTGGTGGTGGAGCACCTGGTCGACCGAGTCGGCGGTCTACTGGGCGCTGGTCGCCCCGGACGGTCCGGTGCGAGGCGGGCAGCTCGACGTCCGGCCCGGATCGGACCTGGCGGCCGTGCTCGCGGATCTCCGCGACGCGCTGACCGTCCCCCACCCCGGCGAGGGCGTCGAAGCGTGGGAGGACCGCGTGCTGGGCAGCCCGCTGCTGGCGGGGCCGTTCTCGGCCGAGGTCTCCCTGTCACGGCGGCTGGGCCGCTTCCTTCCCTCCGAACTCGTGGCCGTACTGGAGGAGTCGACGAAGTCGCCGCTGCGGCTCGCCATCGCTCCCGCCACCCGCCTGGCGCATGTCCCCTGGGCCGCGGTCGCCCTCCCCGACCACCTTGCCGGTGATCTCCGGATGGTCGAACGCTGCCGCATGGTGATCGCCCCGCCGGCCGGCCTGCTCGCCGCCCTGTCCAGGCGCACCCGCCGGCTGGAGGCCCCGCCCCTCGCCCTGGCCGTCGTCGACCCGGGATCGGACCTCTCCGACCCGGACACGGACGGTTTCCTGCCCGTGGCCAGGGAGCTGCTGGACCATCTGCCCGAGGACGTCGTCGCGTTCACGCCCTCCACGGACCTGTCGCTGGACGGTTTCGGCGTTCGTCTCCGTGACCTGAGAGAGGAGCGCGGTGAGACGAGCGCGGTCATCGCCTGCCACACCGTGGAACGTGTTCCGTCGCCCCTGCTGGGAGGCCTCGTCCTGCGCCCCGCGACGCCCGGCGCCGAGGGCGGCGAGCCCGAGCGCGTCCTCACCGCCGGCATGCTCATCGCCGCCCCGGACCGCTTCCCCATGCCCCGGCAGGTCCTCATGCTCTGCTGCGACAGCGGCGATCTGAGCGGAGCGCTGAACGGCGAGTGGCTGGTGCTCGGTACGGCCGTGCTGTGGGCCGGCGCCGACCGGCTGGTCGTGACCGCGTACCCGACGGTCGACTCGGCGGAGGGGCAGGACCCGCTCGACGTCATCGATCACCGGCTGGTACGGAGTCTGACCGCGCGGGAGAGCATGCTCGACGCCCTGCGTACCGTCCAGTTGGAGGCGCTCGCCTCCTGGCGTGGCTCGGGCACCCGCGGAGCTCCCCTGCACTGGGCGGGCCACATCGCCATGGGAGCGTTCGGCCTCCCCGTGCCGCTCGCTCCCCTTCCGCCCGCGGAACGTCGGCGGGTGGACGAGGGTGTGCTCACCCTGCTGGACGAAGCGGCACGGTCGGCGGCGGCAGCGGGCCGCGACCGGGTGAACCGCCGCGACCTCCTCCTCCACCTCGGCCTGTACGGCTTCGAGGAGGATCTCCCCCTGCGCCGCCTTCTCGCGGTCCGCGCCATGACGTACCCGTACGCCGTGTGGTCCGAGCTCCGAGGGCGCGCCCGCGATCGGCGCGCGGACGGCGTGACGGTGCCCGAGGACGTGCTCGCCGTCCTGAGGTCCTCGGCGGACATCGCACGCGCCTGCGGCCACACCGTCGTCAGGGTCGACCATGTGCTGGTGGCCTTTCTCAAGGAGCGGGGTCCGCTGCCCACGCTCGCCCGCCGTGTCAGCGGATGGGACACGCGCACGACGGAGGCGATGCGGGACTTCCTGGGCGAGATCCGGCACGGCGTCGAGTTCACGAACCGGCCCCGGACCGCCTGTCTCACCCCCGGCAGCATCGCCGATGCCTACGCCGCCATGCACGCGGACGTGCCACCCGACGCCTCCGACTCCGTCCCGGCGGCCCGGTCGAGCGGCACCTCGGCCTCCGAGGCCGGGCGTGCGGGCAACGATGTCCGAGGCCGCTGATAGCGTCCGTCTCCCGGCGGATCGATCTTGAAGGGACGGCACTCGTGCGGGAAGTGGCGCATCACGAGGTGAGCGAGGAGCGCATGGCCCACGCGCTCGACGACATCCACGGGCGGGCCTTCGGGCGGTGGCACAGCATGCGTTACGGCAGCTTCCGCCTCGACCGGCTGCGGGAGATGGGCGACGAGCTGCTCGATCACGTCGCCGCTCGCACACTCACCGAGCCCGGGCTCGACGAGGCCGCGCGCCTCGCGCTGCTGACGGCTGCGGAGTGCGCGTTGGGCGTGATCAGCCTCGGCTGCTACCCCGACGGCGACCAGGAGATCACGTTCTCGCTCATACGCCAGGAACTGACCAGCGAGGAGATGGCGTTCCACGACGTCGTCGACGAGGCTCCCACGGCCCGTACGTGGCTGGACACATTCGCGGCCGTCGTCGTCAGCGGAGTGGTGTGGGACTGGCAGCGGGTCACGGGACTGCTGCTGGGCGGTGGCTACGCCTCCTCGATCCGGGACGGCGTGCCGTACTCGAAGCTGACCTCGACGTCGGAGCCGGCGGACCTGGCCGCGATGGAGGCGCTCTGCACCTACCTGACCGAGGCGAGCGGGCACCTGCCCCGCGACTGGCCGACCGTTCCGCTGCGCAAGCCGGACCCGCGAGAGCGTGCCGAGGCCGCCGAGCGGCTGGACGTGACCGCGGCCCTGACGCCGGATCAGCGACTGCTGCGCGTCCTGCTCGACGACGACCGGCGCGCCTTCGAGGAGGCCCTGGCGGCCCGGCTCGACCTCCACCGCGAGAGCGTGGGCACGGACCCGGCCCCGCGCACGCTGCTGCCGCTGGACGCCCTCGCCCTGGCGGCGCTCGCCGTCCAGGTGCACGGCTGGGACCTGGAGGTCCGCTCCGCATACCTGCCGCGCGGCATCGTGGGCCGCTCGGACGCCCTCCAGCACGCCGCGGACGCCGGGGAGAACAAGCTCGGGTACTGGTACGCGAAGTAGGCGGGGGCGCGGGCCGTGGGGCTCGCGCCACGGCCCGCACCGGTGCGGGGCGGGTCTGCCCGCATTCTGGGCAGAAAGCGTCCACCTGGTGAGCCACTGGGTGGCGGATCTTCCGAGGGCGTCGACGAAACAGCAGGTCACGGCGGTGCCTTCGGGGCGTCAGGTGGCGCAATGCCGCCGCAACACCATCCCCGCGGGTCCGCCGGTACGTTCCCAGACATGCCAGCCGAACCCGCCCCCGCCTCCCTCCCGGTCGCCGCCGCGCGCCGCCGGCGACTCCGCGCGGACCGGGCCCGGGAACTCGCCGACCTGCTCCGCCACCAGATCCTGACGGGCGGCTTCCCCGGCGGTGTCCTCCCCCTGGAGGACACCATCGCCGCCGACTACCGGGCCAGCCGCAACACCGTCCGCCAGGCCCTGGACCTGCTGCGCGGCGAGCAGCTCGTCGACCGGCAGCCCGGTGTCGGCACGGTCGTGGTGTGCGAGAAGTACCCGCACGGCCTGGACCGGCTCCAGGGCCTGGCCGAGACGCTGCACGAGCACGGCCGGGTCACCAACGAGGTGCGCACGGTCGGGCCGGTCGCCGCCCCGGGCCCGGTGGCGCACCGGCTGGGCCTGCCCGAGCACACGGACGTGCTCTGCATCGAGCGGCTGCGCCGGCTGAACGGGCTGCCGCTCTCCCTGGACCTGTCCTATCTGCCCATGGACATCGGCGGTCGACTCCTCGGCTGCGACCTGGAGAACACGGACGTGTTCCGGCTCCTGGAGTCGCTCACCGGCGGCCCGCTGGGGCATGCCGAGATCACCCTCGAAGCCGTCAACGCCGACGCGCACTCCGCCGCCGTCCTCCAGGCGCCCCGCGGGGCCGCCGTGCTGATGCTGGAGCGGCTGACCTGTCTGCCCGACGGACGCCCCGTGGACCTGGAGTTCATCCGGTTCCGCGGCGACCGCATCACCATGAGCGGCGTCCTGCACCGCTCCGTCTGACACCCCCCTTCCCCCGCCCCACCCCGCCTCCTGGAGACAGCCATGCCTCTGGTGCCGCAACGCGCCGACGTGCCCGTGACCATCGACGAGTCCAAGTGCATCGACGGCTGCACGCTCTGCGTCGACATGTGTCCGCTCGACTCGCTCGCCATCCGCGAGGACAACGGCAAGGCGTACATGCACGTCGACGAGTGCTGGTACTGCGGCCCGTGCGCGGCCCGCTGCCCCACCGGCGCGGTCACCGTCAACATGCCCTATCTGCTCCGGTGAAAGGCCCGACTCCCATGCACGGCAAGCGCATCACCGCACTCCGCTCCCCCGCCCGGCTCGTCCCGCTCTCCCTCGCGCTGCTGCTGACCACGGCCTGCGGTGGCGCGGCGGGCGCCGACGGCCCGGCCGGGACGGGCACCGTCACGGTGACCGTCGGCTACCAGTCGAAGACCATCAACACGGTCACAGCCGGCACCCTGCTGCGTTCGCTCGGCTACTTCGAGGAGGAGCTCGCGGCCCGCGGGAAGAAGGACGGCGTCACCTACAAGGTGGTGTGGCAGGACTACGCGACCGGGGCCCCGATCACCGCCCAGATGACCGCCGGGAAGATCGACATCGGCTCGATGGGCGACTTCCCCCTGCTCATCAACGCCGCCCGCGGCAGGCAGCTGAAGCAGCCCACGCGGCTGGTCTCGGTCACCGGCTACAACCTGCGCGGCGGCCTCAACACCGTGGTCACCAAGCCCGGTTCGCCCCTGCGGTCGCTGGCGGACCTCCGTGGCAGAAAGGTGTCGACGAGCGTCGGCTCGGCCGCCGACGGGACCCTGGTCCGGGCCCTCCAGCAGGCGGGCGTCGACCCGGAGAAGGACATCCGGAAGCTGAACCAGCAGCCCAGCGTCGGCGCGTCCGCCCTGGCCGCGGGCAGCGCCGACGCCCTGTCGCAGTTCGTCGCCTGGCCCGGGCTGCTGGCCTTCGAAGGCCGTGCCACGGCGCTCTACGACGGCGCCGAGCTGAACCTGCCGACCTTCCACGGGGTCACCGTCCGGGAGAAGTTCGCCGAGGAGCGCAAGGGGATCCTCGACGACTTCCTCACGGCGCAGCGGCGGGCCACCGACCACCTGCGGGAACAGCCGGTCGCCGCCGCCGAGTCGGTGGCCGAGGAGACCGGGCTGCCGGCCGAGGTGGTCTACCTCTACAACGGGGCCAACGGCATCGCCACCTTCGACCCCGAGCTCCGCCCGGAGCTGATCGACGCGCTGAAGAAGGACGTGCCCCTGCTGAAGGCGGCCAAGCTCGTGGGCGACGTCGATGTGGACGCCTTCGTCGACCGGGCCCCGCTGGCGCGGGCGGCGCAGGCGCCGCCGTACCCGAAGGCGACCGCCGCCAAGCCCGAGCTGTGGCTGAAGGGGCAGAGCACCACCCGTACCTTCGACAGCCCGAAGGAGTTGCTGAAGGCGGCCAAGGGCGCCGACGTACGGGCCGCGTACGTCCCGGACACGGTGACCGGGACCCTGTGGTTCGCCGACAAGGCGGTGTGGGTCGCCGAGGGCTCCGAACCGCGCGCCTTCGTCACACGGGCCGGAGCGGAGGCGTACGTCGACGCGCACCCCGGATCCCGGATCGTCGACCACGCGACCGCCGTCGGCCTGGCGTCATGAGCGCGGGCCGCTGGCTGCTGCGGGCGCTCTCGCTCGGGGCGGCTCTCGCGCTGTGGCAGCTGCTGACCTCCCTGGACGTGAACCTGTGGCTGCGGTTCGAGCAGTTCCCCACGGTCGGCGAGGTGGCCTCCGCCGCCGCCGACCGGGTCGGCACGGGCGCGTACTGGCAGGACCTCGGGCACAGCCTGCGCCGGATCGTGGTCGGCTTCCTGCTCGCCGCGGTGGCGGGGGTGACGGTCGGCACCCTCGTCGCCCGCTCCCGGTGGGCCGCCGATCTCCTGGGCCCGCTCCTCGAGGTGGCACGGCCGGTGCCGGCGATCGCCCTGGTCCCGGTCGCGATCCTGCTGCTGCCCACCAACGAGCAGGGGATCGTCTTCATCACCTTCACCGCGGGCTTCTTCCCGATCCTGGTGTCGACCCGGCACGCGGTGCGCGCCCTGACCCCGGTGTGGGAGGAAGCCGTGCTCACCATGGGCGGTGGCCGGGCCCGGGTGCTGTTCTCGGTGGTCCTGCCCGGCGCGCTGCCGGGGATCTTCGGCGGTCTGTCGGTGGGCATCGGCGTCTCGTGGATCTGTGTCATCTCGGCGGAGATGATCTCCGGCGAGTACGGGGTCGGGTACCGCACCTGGCAGGACTACACGGTCGTCGACTATCCCGGCGTCTTCGTCGGCATGGCCACGATCGGCGCCCTGGGCTGGCTCACCTCCACGGCCGTGGAGCTCCTGGGCCGCCGCGTCACCTCGTGGCTGCCCCGTCCGGCCGGGCGGCCGGCGGCAGGAGTCGCCCGTGCGGCGTTCCGTCGCGGCACCGCCGCCCGCACGTCCGTCACCTCGGCACCCGCCCCCGCCTCCGTCCCAGCCCCAGCCCCCGTCGTCGGCGTCGGCGTCGGCGTCGAGAAGGAGTCCGTCTCATGACCAGCGCGCCCCCGAGCGCCGCGCCCGCCGGCGCCGGAGCGGAGCTCGCCCTGCACGACGTACGACTCGGCCACGCGGACGGTACGACGGTCTTCGCCGCCGCCGAACTGCGGATCGCGCCCGGCGAACTGCTGGCCGTGGTCGGCCCGTCCGGCTGCGGCAAGTCGACTCTGCTGCGCACCCTCGCCGGGCTGCTTCCCCCGCTGGACGGGCAGGTCACCCACGACGGCCGGCCGGTCGAGGGACCTGCCGCCGACCGCGCGCTGGTCTTCCAGGACGACGCCCTGCTCCCCTGGCGTACCGTGCGCGCCAACGTGGAACTGCCGCTCGCGATACGCCGGGTCCCACGAGCCGAGCGACGACGGGCCGCCGCCGACTGGCTGGACCGGGTCGGCCTCGCCGACCACGCCGGCAAGCTGCCGCACCGGCTCTCCGGCGGCCAGCGGCAGCGGGTGCAGCTGGCGCGGGCGCTGGTCGGCAGCCCCCGGGCGGTCCTGATGGACGAACCCTTCGGCGCGCTCGACGCCCACACCCGCGCCGGGATGCAGGACCTCCTCGTGGAGATCCTGCGCGGCACGGGCGCCACCGTCGTCTTCGTCACGCACGACGTGGACGAGGCCCTGTACCTGGGTGACCGCGTCGCCCTGCTCCCCTCCGGCCAGGTGCTCGACGTACCGCGGCCGCGCCGGCGGGACGCCCGGCAGGAGCCGCCCACCGTCGAGCTGCGCCGCCGCGTGCTCGCCTCCCTCTGATCCCGCCCGAACGCTCCCGAAAGGCATCCCGTGGACACCCCCCTGGCCATCCCCGACCTCGCCGACGCGACCGAGCTCTCCTGCGACGTCCTCGTCATCGGCGGCGGCACCGCCGGCACCATGGCCGCGCTGACGGCCGCCGGGCGCGGCGCGGACGTGCTCCTCCTGGAGAAGGCGCACGTCCGCCACTCCGGCGCCCTGGCCATGGGCATGGACGGGGTCAACAACGCCGTCGTTCCGGGCCGGGCCGAACCCGACGACTACGTCGCCGAGATCACCCGCGCCAACGACGGCATCGTCGACCAGTCCACCGTCCGGCAGACCGCGACCCGCGGCTTCGCGATGGTCCAGCGGCTGGAGTCGTACGGGGTGAAGTTCGAGAAGGACGAGCACGGCGAGTACGCGGTCCGCCAGGTCCACCGCTCCGGCTCGTACGTGCTGCCGATGCCGGAGGGCAAGGACGTCAAGAAGGTCCTCTACCGGCAGTTGCGGCGCCGGGAGATGCGCGAGCGGATCCGGATCGAGAACCGGGTCATGCCGGTACGGGTCCTCACCCACCCCGACGACGGGCGGGCGATCGGCGCGGCCGGGTTCAACACCCGTACCGGCGAGTTCGTCGCCGTACGGGCGGGGGCCGTCATCCTGGCCACGGGCGCCTGCGGCCGCCTCGGTCTGCCCGCGTCCGGGTACCTGTACGGGACGTACGAGAACCCCACCAACGCCGGTGACGGCTACGCCATGGCGTACCACGCGGGTGCGGCCCTGACCGGCATCGAGTGCTTCCAGGTCAACCCGTTGATCAAGGACTACAACGGGCCGGCCTGCGCGTACGTGGCGAACCCCTTCGGCGGTTACCAGGTGAACCGGCACGGTGAGCGGTTCGTGGAGTCGGACTACTGGTCGGGGCAGATGATGGCCGAGTTCGCGGCCGAACTCGCCTCCGACCGGGCCCCGGTGTACCTGAAGCTCAGCCATCTGCCCGAGGAGACCATCAGCGCCGTCGAATCGATCCTGCACACGACGGAGCGCCCCACCCGGGGCACCTTCCACGAGGGCCGGGGACACGACTACCGCACCCACGACATCGAGATGCACATCTCGGAGATCGGACTGTGCGGCGGCCACTCCGCCTCGGGCGTACGGGTGGACGCGCACGCCCGCACGACCGTGCCCCGGCTGTACGCGGCCGGAGACCTCGCCTGTGTACCGCACAACTACATGATCGGAGCCTTCGTCTTCGGCGACCTGGCGGGCGAGGACGCCGCTCAGTACCGTTCGTACGAAGGGGAGTTGCCGCAGGAGCAGCTGGCCGCCGCCCATGAACTCGTCTACCGGCCGCTGCGCAACCCCGACGGTCCGCCGCAGCCGCAGGTGGAGTACAAGCTGCGCCGGTTCGTGAACGACTACGTGGCGCCGCCGAAGACGGGGGCGAAGCTGTCGCTGGCGGTGGAGGCGTTCGACCGGATGTCGAGGGAGATCGAGGGCCTGGGGGCGCGTACCGCGCACGAGTTGATGCGGTGCGCCGAGGTGTCGTTCATCCGGGACTGCGCGGAGATGGCGGCGCGGGCCTCGCTGGCGAGGACCGAGTCCCGCTGGGGGCTGTACCACGAGCGGCTCGACCACCCGGAGCGCGACGACACGGGGTGGCTGCACCACGTCGACCTGCGTAAGTCCCCGTCGGGGGCGATGGAGTTCACGGCCCGGCCGATCGAGCCGTACGTGGTCCCGGTCCCGGAGTTCACGCCGGAGGCCGGGCCGGAGCGGTGGCTGGGCGAGGTGGAGCTGGTGCCGACGGCGACGGCGGGCCGGCGGGACGTCGCTCCGGCGGGGGCCACGAAGAGCGCCGGCGCGGAGCCGGCTCCGGTGCGGGAGGGGGAATCGGCGCCCGTTTCCGCAGGGCCGAGCCCCGCCCTCCTGCGCCTGCTCTCCCTCGCCGAGGAGTCCCCCGATCTGGCCGCGCTCGGGCCCTACCTCACCGACGCCGACGCGGCCGTCCGGTCGGCGGCGGTCGCCGCCCTCGGCGAGACCGTGCCGGCCGGGGCCGGACCCGCGCTCGCCGAACGGATGCGGGACAGCGCGCCCGAGGTCCGGCACGCCGCCGCGGCGGCCCTGCGCGAGCTCGTCGAAGTACTGCCCGACGAAACGGAGTTGGGGAGCGGTCTGCGGGAGGCGCTCGGAGTGACCGATCCGGTCGTGCGCTCCGCCGCGCTGGAGGTCCTGCGCGCCCTTCGGCTCGGTGACGCGTCGGTGTACGCCGGGGCGCTCACCGACCCCGACGTCGACGTCCGGATCCACGCGGTACGCGGCCTGGTCTCGGTCGACGCGGTCCCGGAGCTCGCGGCGGCCACCGCCGACGGCGCCCGCGAGGTCCGGGTCGCCGTGGCCCGCGGCCTCGCGGCCGTCCGTACTCCGGCGCCCGCACCGCTGCTTCCCCTACTGGACGACCCCGACCCTCTGGTCAAGGGCGCCGCTCTCGCCGCTCTCGCCGTCACGGGCTGCCCGCCCGCGTGCGCCGAGTCGGCGGTGGTCGCGCTCGCCGCAGCGGCCTGGCAGGTGCGGGCCGGTGCCGCGACCGCCCTGCGCGCGGCGCCGTCCGGGCAGGCCGTCCCGGCGCTCGCGAAGGCGGTGGCCGACCCGAACGCGGATGTCCGCAAGGCCGCCGTCCTCTCGCTCCACCCCCACCGGACGGACCCCGAGGCCCGCGCCGCCCTCGCCACGGCCACCACCGACCCCGACGCCGACGTCCGCGCCCACGCCTCCCGCGCACTGGCCTGAGCCGCGCGGGACGGGAGCCACGAGGTGCCGGGAGCCACGCGGGACGGGGATGATCACGGCGGAGGCGGGCGCGTGCGGGCGAGGGGCGCGTGCGACGATCGTGGGGTGGAGCGGCCGGGGAGCCGCCGCTCATTCCCGGAAGCGGAGTCAGGTGACGGACGACGAGATTCGCGCGCTGTTCGACGGCCGTAGCCGGGTCGAACTACGACCCGGCAGCGTCACAGCTGCCAGGCGGAGCCGCATCGACGAGATCGCGCACGCACTCGGCTACCGGCCGCTCGCCGTCCACAACCTCGGATGGGCCGGGGTCGCCCTCGTCTACGAGCGCGACGAGGACCCGCAGGCACGCCGCCGCACCGAGCTGAGCATCGCGCGGCTGCGCCAGGGCCTGCCACTGCTCCCGGCGATCGACCCGCCTCCGCCGCCACCACCGGCAGCCCCGCCGCCGGCCCCGGCCCCGCCGCACCCGGCACGGCGCGAGCGTCCGCCGTCGACGCCTCCGCCACCACCCCCGGCCGTGGCTCCGGCCCGGCCACGGATCCCACCCCGTCCACCGTTCCCGCCACCGCCTCCCCCGCCGCCCCACCACCCGCCGACCACCTGAGCGGACGGGCCGCACCCACGTCCTAGGCGGGCCGCTGCGAGGTCAGGACGCCCACCTTGTCGATGCGGTGCTCGGGGTTGCCCTGGACGTCCCGCCAGAAGTTGCCCGCCGCGTCGTCCTCCGGCGTCGCGCAGGTGGAGAGGGTGATCATCGCCCGGGTGGGCTTCTCTCCCGGTTCACCCGGCACGGCGGCCCGTTGCTCGGCGAGCGAGCGGTCCGACCGGAAGGACGTGCTCCGCGTCTCGACGATCTTGTACGTGTAGACGGTGTCCCCCGCGGTGACGTGCACCGCGTCCCCGACGTCCACCGAGGGCAGCGCCCGCAGGGGCCCGCCGGCGGAGAGCCGGTGGGCGGTCACCAGGTAGTTGCCGATCTCCCCCGGTCCGACGCCGCCTCGCTCGCCGTACGGACTGGCGGCGACGCCGCGGTCCTGGATCACCGTGCCCGCCCGGTCGTCGGTCGTCCCCTCGTACGGCACGACGTCCAGCTCGTCGACGCCTATGGACGGTATGGAGAGCTCGGCGGTGACACGCGCCCTGGGCGAGGGCTCGGACGGCATGGCGTCCGCCGTGACCGGCGGCGCGACGGGGGCGGAGGCCGCGGGGGGCGCCGCGGGCACGGGATCGTGGACGGAGAGCGAGGGCCCGCCCGCACCGCGCGCGTCCAGGGAAGGACCGCCGACGAGCGCGGCGACGGCCGCGACGACGGTGGCGACCGCTGCCACGGCGGCGACGACCAGGGCGCGGTGCACGCCCCGGCCACTCGGCAGGCCCTTGCGGAGGGTCCCACCACGTCGGGCACCCATACCCCCAGGATCGCTCACCCGCCCCGCCCCGGCACCCCCGGGCGGGGCCCGGGGCCGGACGATCAGCCGACGCGGTCCGTGGCCGCGACCCGGTGCGCCTCCAGTCCGGGCGCCGCGAGCAGCTCGGTGATCAGGTCCTCGGAACCGCAGACGTACGTACTCACCAGATCGACGTCACCGCCGACGCACCAGGCGCGGTCCTGCGGCCACCACAGGTCGGGGAGCTCCGAGAACGGGTCCTGAGGTTCGGGGTCCAGGACGTCCTCCAGCGTTCCGGACAGCAGGATCTCGTCCCGTTCCGGTGTCGGAAAGGTGGGGACCCCGGGCCACTCCCGGCGGCCGTACCCCTCCCACAGTCCGAACCAGCACCGCTCCGGCGTGCCCGTGTGCCGGGCGAGGACCGGGACGAGGGCGCGCGCGACCCCGGACGGCGTGGGCCCCTCGTCGGGGTGCTCGTCCCACACGCCGGGCCGGCCGTACGACTCCTCGTTCTGGTAGTAGCGGTCCACGCCGATCACCTCGTGCCAGTCGGTCAGCGCCTCGACGCGACGCCCGTAGGCGGAGGCGACGGTCGCCCAGCGGACCGGGTGCTCGTCGAGGCCTGCGGGATGCAGCACACGCGCGTACGCCGCGAAGCCGGGTGCGGCGACTCCGCCCACGGTCCCGAAGTCCCCGTGCCCCGGGCGCCGTTCGGTGAGCCACCGGGCCGGCCCGAGGTCCGCCCGCTCGACGCGCAGGCGTCCGTACCGGGTCTCGTGCCTGCTCGTCCCGTCCATCCGCAACCTCCGTCGATGTCAGCGAAAGCACTGGCCAGCCTAGCCGGGAGGCGCCTGGCCGGGGGCGTACAGAGCGCGTACACACTCCGTCCAGCGGGCCCCTTGCAGAATGGCAACGCCCGCCGCCCGAGCGGCTTCGCAGGACCGTTTCGCCGCAGTACAGGTACGGCAGGCCTTCCGTCGTCCGACCGACGACGGTGCACAGACTTCGTGTCGGAATTTCTGATTCGTCCAGTGAATCCAAGGGGAAACACATGCCAGAAGTCGGCGGCTCCAAGGGTCTGACCGTATCCGGTGACCCGTTCCTGTCCACCGTGGACAGGGTGTGCGCATGGCTCGATTCCGCGCCTGAGAAGGTCGACGCCCTGTCGGGCAGTGAGCGGAGCCGCGTCCTGGGCGAGGTGGCCGACATCAACACCGCCGCGGCCGCGGGGGACATGGGCGCTCTGTACGCCCAGCAGTACCTGCTCGACCGGATCTACCAGCTGTACACGAAGATCCCGCGCCGGCAGACCGCCGAGGGGTCCGTCGTCGTCTACGAGATAGCCCGGCTCCTGGAGACCGCCACCGCGGCCGCCCAGGACCGGCTGATCGAGCCGGGGCTGCTGGAGGACGCGCCCACGGAGCCGCGGGAGTACCTGACCTGGCTCAAGAACACCGCTCGCGGCCACCGGGTGTACAAGCACCCGTACTACCACGAGTTCATCCGCAACACGGCGACCCACAGCGACCTGCGGAACTACGTGATGCAGGAGTCGGTCGTGGACGGCCGCTTCGACGACCTGCTCGCCATGATGCAGGTGGGCACGGCCGGCGCGGCCAAGATGGAGATCGCGGCCAACTTCTGGGACGAGATGGGCAACGGGGACCACGAGCAGGTCCACACCCACCTCTTCAACAAGATCTACGAGGTCTTCGAGATCTCGGAGGACGAGCTCGCCCGCTCGCTGACCGCGACCTCGCTGCTCAACGGCAACCTCGCGGTGATGCTGTGCCGCCACCGCACCCTGTACCCGGAGGCCGTGGGCTTCCTCGGGATGACCGAGTGGATGGCCCCGGACCGGTTCGTCCAGGTCGTGCACGCCTGGGAGCGCCTGGGCCTGCCGGAGGTGGGGATCGTCTACCACAAGCTGCACATCACCATCGACTCCCAGCACGCGCAGGGCTGGTTCCACAACGTGGTGCTGCCCGCCGCCGAGTCCGCGGACATGCGGCGTGCCATCGCGCGCGGCATCCTGTGGCGGCTCAACTCCTCTGCCGCCTACCTGGACGAGCGCATGCCCTCCGTCGCCGCCTGACGTCCGACGTCCGACGTCGGAGGCCCGAGTCCGACGTCCGAGTCCGACGACCGAGTCCGACGACACCACCCTTTTCTGGAGGAGAGACCATGGCCCTTGGCAGCGAACGCTTCGCCATCATCGACCTGCCGGAGTTCTCGGCCGACATCCTGCCGAGCTACGACGACTGCCCGGTCGACGAGTACATGGGCAACGGCACCCGCTTCAAGCGCTTCTCGCAGTACCGCCTCAGCCCTCAGGACGGCGGCGCGTGGTCGTTCGAGCGCCTCGCGCACCGCGACTACACGGCCTACAAGAAGTTCAACTCGGTGGGCGGCGGCATCCGCCGCGTCTACGAGCCGATCAAGGTGGACTTCACGCCGCTGATCGAGTTCGGCGTCCGTGAGCTCGGTCTCGACCGGTCCGAGGACTGGCAGATCAACGTCCACCAGAACCGGACCCGCGCCGACGGCGGCAAGCCCGGCCCCCTCACCCCCGAGGGCGTGCACCACGACGGCCACGAGTTCGTCATGATCGCGGTCCTCAACAAGGTGAACGTCGCCGGCGGCACCACCCGGCTGTGGAAGGACGGGGCCGAGGAGCCGTTCTGGTCCGGCACGCTCGAGCCCGGGCAGGCGGTCCTCCTGGACGACCGCGACCTGGCCCACGACGTCACCGACGTGCTCTCCGGCGACGGCGGGCCCGGCCACCGGGACATCGTCATCATCGCCTTCTCCCGGTGGGCGGAGAAGTGGTACGGCGAGGAGCACGACGCCGCCGTGCTCTCCGAGCAGTGATCCCGGGCGCCGCCCCGAGGTGGGGCACCACGCCTCGGGGCGGCGCCGCGCCCAGCAGCCAAGGGAGATCATCCGTGATCGACTTCTTCAAATACCAGGCAGCAGGCAACGACTACTTGGTGATCGACCCCCGCCACACCGACTTCCCCCTGACGCGTGAGGCGATCCGCCTGGTCTGCGACCGGCACCGGGGCATCGGGGCGGACGGTGTCCTCTACGGACCGCTGGAGCAGCCCCGTCCCGGCGCCCCGGTCCCGCTCGATCTCTACAACTCCGACGGGTCCGTCTGCGGCAGAAGCGGCAACGGCCTGCGGATGTTCGCCCTCCACCTCGCCGCGCAGGAGCCCGGCGCCTGGGCCGACGGACGGGAGTTCACCCTTCGTACGGCCGCGGGCGACTGTCCGGTACGGGTCCTCGACGCCGCCGAGGGGCGCGTGCAGGTCGGCATGGGGCGGCCCAGCTTCGACGCCGCCGACCTGCCCCTGCTCCAGGAGGACGGGGCGCCGTACCCCGGCCGGGCGGTGAGCGTGCCGCTCTCGGTGGACGGCGAGCGGACCGTCACCTGTGTGTACAACGGCAATCCGCACACCGTGGTCCTGGTGGACTCCCCGTCCGAGGACCTCGCGCGACGCCTCGGACCGAGGATCGCCCGGCACCCGCGGTTCCCGAACGCCACCAACGTGCAGTTCATCCGCATGGTGGACCGGTCCGTGATGGAGCTGGAGGTCTTCGAGCGCGGCGCCGGATACGTGACGGCGTCCGGCAGCAGCGCCTGCGCCGCGGTCTCGGCCGCCCGCGAACTGGGGCTGTGCGACGCCCGGGTCGAGGTCAGGATGCCCGGGGGCAGTCTGGAGATCACCGTCTCCGACGACGGCGCGGTCACGATGACCGGCGACGCCGAGCAGGTGGCGGCCGGCTCCTTCGCGCCCGCCCTGCGTGCGCGGCTCGACCGGACGGCGTCGGCGAGGGCCCCGCGGTGACCCTCTTCACGTCCGCGCCCGAGTCGCGCGACTACCCGATCCAGCGGTGGGTGTTCGAGGACGCCGCCGGCCGCTTCGACATCGACCTCGGCGACAGCAACATGGTCCCCGGCCGCCTCGACGCGCTCAACGTGCCGGCCGGACTGGAGCTGGACTACGGACACGACCGGGGGCTCGGCACCCTCCGCGAGGCGGTCGCCGGCCTCTACGGCGGCTCGGCCGACTCGGTCCTCATCACGCTGGGCGCGCAGCAGGCGCTGTACCTCGTGTACGCGGCGCTGCTCACCCCCGGGTCCCGGGTGATCGCCTTCCGGCCCGGCTGGCAGCAGTCCTGGGACGTGCCGCCCGAACTGGGCTGCCAGGTCGACCTCGTCGGGTTCCGCCCCGATCTCGGCTTCGACGTCGAGGCCGCCGAGGCGGTGGCCGGGCCGGACGTGCGGCTGATCGTCGCCAACAGCCCGTGCAATCCCACCGGCCGGCGCATCGCGGAGAAGGACCTGAACGGCCTGCTCGCCCTGGCGGAGCGTACGGGCGCGTACCTGCTGCTCGACGAGGAGTACGCGCTCGACCTCTCGCGCTCGGCGGCCGTCGGCTCCGACCGGGTGATCTCCGTGTCCAGCCTGTCCAAGGTGTACGGCTTCCCCGGCCTCCGGGTGGGCTGGCTCTACGGTCCGCAGGAGGTCGTGGAGCGCTGTGCCCGGCGCAAGTTCCTGTCCACCATCTCCAACTCGGTGCTGTGCGAGACGCTGGCCGTCGACGTGCTGGCCCACCGTGAGGACCATCTGCGCAACTACCACGAGCTCACCCGCCAGGGTCTGGCCATCGTCCGGGACTTCGCCCGGCGCAACGCGGACGCGGTCACCCTCGTGGAACCCGAGGACACCCCGTTCGCCTGGCTCTGGCTCACGACCGGTGAGGCGCCGCTGGCGATGTGCCGCAGGGCGCTGGACCTGGGCGTGCTGCTCATGCCCGGCGAGACGCTCGGGGCGAGTGACGGCTTCCGGATCTGCTTCGCCCGCTCCCCCGAGGCCGTGACCGAAGGACTGAGCCGCGTGGAGCGCGTGCTCAGACCCACGTCTCCGGCGGCCGGCCCCGCACCGGCGGGCTGACCGCCCGACCCCGCCGCCCGACCCCGGCCGACCCGCCGGGGCGCCCTCCCGGCCGACCGGAGACCCCGGAGACCCGGAGGGCCGCCCCGGCCGCCCCGGACCGGGCCACCGGGCGACCCGGGCGCCCGGCCCGGTCCGCCGCCCCGGAGCCGCCGCACCCGGTCCGCCAGGGGCCTCGTTCCACCCTTCCCACTCCCGCACCGCCCCGCCACGCCCTGCCATGCCCGCTTCCTGCCGCCCCGGTGCGGCCGGCCCCGGGTCGCTCCCCCGCGCCCTCTGGGCGACCACCGTGAACAGCCGAACGGAGTTCTGTGACGATGAGCATCCACACCGCCGAGTCGCGCATCCAACTGTCCTTCGGACAGGAGCAGTTGTGGTTCCTGGACCAGATGAGTCCGGGCGAGACCACCTACAACGTCCCGATCGCCTACCGGCTGCGCGGCCCTCTGGACACGGCCGCCCTGGAAGGCGCGCTGAACCTGCTGGTGAAGCGCCACGAGCAGCTGCGGGTGACCTTCCACGCGGCGGACGGCGTCCCGTACCAGGTCGTCTCGCCGGCCGAGGACCGGCCGCTGCCGGTCCGCGACCTCTCCGGACTGACCCCCGACGAGGCCGAGAGCGCCCTGCACGAGGCGCTGAAGACCGAGGCGGACACTCCGTTCGACCTGGCCGCGGGGCCGATCTCCCGGTTCCAGCTCTTCCGGCTGGCCGCCGACCACCACGTGCTCGGCCTGAGCTTCCACCACATCATCACCGACGGCTGGTCCGGCGGTGTCGTCAGCCGGGAGATCTCGCAGGCCTACGCGGAGCTGGCGGCCGGCCGCACCCCCGCGCTGCCCGAGCTGACCATCGGCTACGGCGACCACATCAAGCGGCAGCGCAAGCAGCGCGCCGACGGTGTGTGGGAGGAGGAGCTGAAGTTCTGGGAGGAGCGGCTCGCCGGTCTCGACGCGCTCGAACTGCCCGCCGACCGGATCCGGCCCGCCGAGCCCACGCAGAACGGCGAGACCTTCGTGGTCGACTTCCCGGTCGACCTGCTCACGAAGGCGCGGGCGCTGGCGCACGAGCAGGGCGCCTCCCTCTACATGGTGGTCGCCGCGGCGCTGAACGTCGTCCTGAGCCGCTACAGCGGGCAGGACGACATCGCCCTCGGGGTGCCGATGCTCGGCCGTACCGACCCCGAACTCGAAGACGTGGTCGGCCTGTTCATCAACATGACGGTGCTGCGGTGCGACCTGTCCGGGGGTGTCACCTTCGCCGAACTCCTCGAGCGCATCGCCGACGCCAACCTCGACATGTACGACAACCAGGACGTGCCGTTCGACCACGTCGTGGACCGCGTGCAGACGACGCGCGACGCGGGACGCAACCCGCTGTTCCAGATCGCCTGCCAGCTGCTCGGCGAGGCCAGCACCGGCGACGCCCTGGAGCTGCCCGGGCTGACCTCCGAGTCGATCCCGCTGGCCACCTCCCGCTCGCGGTTCGACCTCTCCTTCAGCTTCGTCGAGGGCACCGAACGGCTGCGTCTGATCGTGGAGTTCGCGACCGACCTCTACGACCGCTGGCGCGTCGAGGCCATGATCGGCCACTTCCAGGCCGTCCTGGGCGCCGCCGCGGACGCTCCCGACACCCCGGTCTCGGCGCTGCCGCTGCTCTCCGAGGAGGAGCGGCGCGAGCTGCTCGACGTGGGCACCGGCGCCGACTTCGCGTACACGACGGAGCCGGTGCACGCGACCATCGCCCGGATCGCGGAGGAGAACCCCGAGCTGGTCGCGGCGGTCTGCCGCGGGGTGGAGATGACGTACGGCGAGCTGATGCGCCGGGCCGGCAAGGTCGCCCGGTACATCCGCTCGCGCGGCGTGCGGCAGGAGGAGGTCGTGGCCATCGCGATGGACCGCGACCTGGACGCGCTGGTGGCGATCCTCGGTGTCATGGTCTCCGGCGCCGCCTACACGATCATCGACCCCTCGCACCCCAACGCCCGCCTCGACCACATGCTGCGGGACACCAGGAGCCCGCTGGTCATCACGCGGAAGGGCTCGCTCGGCGACCTGCCGGAGTCGAGCGGCTGGGCGAGCGTCAGCATCGACGCCGACTGGGAGACCATCGAGGCGCAGCCGGACGACGAGCCGCTGGAGGAGTGGGCGGAGCCGACCTCCCTGGTCTACGTCCTCTACACCTCGGGATCGACCGGACGCCCCAAGGGCGTGATGATCGAGCAGCGGGGTCTGCGCATGTTCATCGAGGCGTACCGGCGCACCTTCGGCGAGTGGACCACGGAGGACCGCCTGCTGCAGCTGCCCGCGCTGACCTTCGACATGTCCCAGGGGGAGATCTTCGCCGGCCTGATCAGCGGCTCCGCGCTCGTCCTCGTCGCGCCGGAGGACGCCTCGTCCCCGGAGGCCCTCGGCTCCCTCATCCGCGACCAGCGGGTGACGTACGCCGGTCTGTCCCCCGCGATCCTGTCGGTGGTCGAGGCGGGGCCGTACCCGGACCTGAAGTACATCATGGGCGGCGCGGAGGCCCTTCCGGCCGAGCTGGTCAACAAGTGGAACCTGCCGGGCCGCAAGTTCGTGAACCTGTACGGCCCCACCGAGGCCTCGATCGCGACGACCGAGTACCTGTGCGAGCAGAAGGAGTGGCTGTCCTCGCCGCCCATCGGACGGCCGGAGTTCAGCCGACTGCACTACGTGGTGGACAAGGAGTTCAACCTGGTGCCGGTCGGCGTCCCGGGCGAGCTGCTGATCGGCGGCGACGAGGGTCTCGCCCGCGGCTACCTCAACCTGCCGGAGCTGACGGACGAGAAGTTCGTCCCCGATCCGTTCCTGGGCGAGGGCCGGGTCTACCGCACGGGTGACCTGGTGCGCTGGACGCGCGATCTGCAGATCGACTTCATCGGGCGGCTCGACAACCAGGTGAAGCTGCGCGGGCTGCGGATCGAACTCGGTGAGATCGAGTCCGGCCTGCTGACCCACCCGAAGGTGCGGATGGCCCTGGTCCTGCTGCGCGAGGACTTCGGCGAGAAGCAGCTCGTCGCGTACTACACCGTGGTGGGCGACGTCCCGCCGACGGTGGCCGAGCTCCGTGAGCACCTGGGCAGCACGATGCCGGAGTACATGGTGCCGACGGCCTGGGTGGAGCTGACGGAGTTCCCGCTGACGCCGGCACGCAAGATCGACCGCGCCAAGCTCCCTGCTCCGGCGGCGGGTTCGGGCGACGGGACGGCCGGATTCACGGCCCCGGTGACCGCGACCGAGGAGAAGGTGGCCGAGGTGTTCGGTGCTGTACTGTCCATGACACAGGTCAGCGCGGACGGCAACTTCTTCGAGCTGGGGGGCAATTCGCTGCAGGCGATGCGTGTCGTGAGCCGCCTCAACAAGCACTTCGGCGTCAAGGTCAACGTCCGCTCCCTGTACGGCGGAGCCACGGTCGCCTCGGTCGCGACCGCCATCGACACGCTGGTGGAGTCCAAGGCGGGTTCACGTGCTTGAGGTCCCACGGGTGGCGATCCCGTCCCCGCACGCGCCGCAGCCCCCGCACGCGCCGCAGCTCCCGCACGCCGCGCAGAACGGCACCCGGCCCGGCACCGGTTCAGGCTCAGGCGCCGGCTCCGGTTCCGCGCAGGCCGTGCTGCTGCGCGAGGGCGTGGCGCTGCTGAACCGTACCGACCCCGAACTGGCCCGGCTCCTCGACCGTGAGGTGGAGGAACAGGCCATGACCCTGGCCATGGTGGCCTCCGCCAGCGTCGCGAGCCCGGCCGTCCTGGCCACGGGCGGCGCCGCCCTGTCGAACGTGACGGCCGAGGGCTATCCGGGGGCCCGCTATCACCCCGGCGCGGGGCGGTTCGACGCGGCGGAGCGCCTGGCCGTCGAGCGGGCCGAGCACGCCTTCGGCGCCCGGTACGCCAATGTGCAGCCGCACTCCTGCTCCTCGGCCAACCAGGCCGTACTGGCCGCGCTGCTGCCGCCGGGCGGGGTCCTGCTCGCCCTCGACCTGGACTCCGGCGGTCATCTCACCCACGGGTCCGCCGCCTCGGTCACCGGACGCCACTACCGGGCGGTCCACTACGGCCTCGACGACCAGGGGTTCATCGACTACGACCAGATGGCCGAGCTGGCCCTGGCCCATCGCCCCAAGGTTCTCATCGCCGGGGCCAGCGCCTATCCCCGGACGCTGGACTTCGTCCGGTTCCGCGAGATCGCGGACTCGGTAGGGGCCTGTCTGGTGGCCGACATCTCGCACATCGCCGGCCTGGTGGCCGCCGGGGAGCACCCCAGCCCCATCGACCTGGCCCATGTCACGACCACCAGCACGTACAAGCAGCTGGGCGGGCCCCGCGGCGGGCTGATCCTGATCGGCGAGGAGTACCGGACGCCCGGTCCCGACACCCGCCGCACCCCGCTGGCCCGGCTGATGCAGCGCGCGGTGTTCCCGCAGTCCCAGGGAACGCCGAGCCCCGCGTCGGTCGCCGCCAAGGCGCACGCGCTCAAGCTGGTGGCGGAGCCGGAGTTCCGGGAGACGATGCGGCTCGTCCGCGACGACGCCTCGGCACTCGCCGACGCCCTGGCCGAGTCCGGCTACCGGGTCCTGACCGGCGGCACCGAGAACCACATGGTTCTCCTCGACATGTTCGACCGCGGCATCACCGGTGTCGTCGCCGAACGCGCCCTGGAGGACTGCGGCATCCTCACCAACCGCAACCGCATCCCCAAGGACACCAAGGCCCCCCTCGTCGCCAGCGGTCTGCGGCTGGGCACGAACGTGCTGGCACAGCGGGGCATGGGGCCCGCCGAGATGCGGGTCTGCGCCGGACTGCTGCACCGGGTGCTCACGGCCACCACCGTGCTCGGCGACACCGAGTACCGCACCGACCCCGAGGTCCGCGACCGGGTCGCGGCCGAGGTGGCCGCCCTGTGCCGCGCCCATCCCCTGCCCTTCGGCGCCGGCCTCGGCCCCGCCGACGGGTCCGACCGCGAGCCGGGAGAGAGGTCTTGAGCCGGAACACCACCCCCGCGACGCCCTCCGTGGCGTCCCCCGCACCGGCGGCCGTGTCCGCGCCGCCCGCGCTGCTGCCGGCCGACCGCCCGCGCCTGCCGGGAGCCGCTCCGCGGCGCACCGGCTCCGTGCGCGTGCCGCTCGGTCCCTCGGCACGGACCGACCAGGAGGAGCTCCTCCTCGCCGGTTTCACCGCCCTGCTCCACCGCTGGAGCGGTCAGTTCGAGTTCGGCTTCCTCGTCACGACGCCCGGATCGGGGACGGGCCGGCTCAGCCGGTCCGTCTCCGGTGCGGCGACCCTGTCCGGCCTTGCCCGCGACGCGGCCGCCGGCCCGGCGCCCGTCGCGGAGCCGGCGGCCGAGGACGAGTTCGAGCTGGTCCTGCACGCGCCGGGCGAGGGCGACGAGGGCGTGCCGAGCGCCGAGCTGCGGTACGCCCCGGAGCTCTTCGACCGGGACACCGTGGCCCGTCTCCTCGCCTCCTACCGCACGCTCCTGGAGGACGGACTCGCCGACCCCGTGCGACCGGTGGCGGAGCTGCGCCTCCTCCCGGAGGACGAGCTGCACCGCATGCTCGTCGACTGGAACGACACCGCGTCGGACCTGCCGCACGACGTGTGCCTGCACACCGCCTTCGAGGCGCGCGCCGCCGAGGCACCCGACGCCCTCGCCCTCGTGGGCGGCGACAGGACGTGGACGTACCGCGAGGTCAACGAGGCCGCGAACCGGCTCGCCCACCGGCTGCGGGACCTGGGCATCGGGCCCGACCGGCGGGTCGGCATCTGCCTGGACCGCTGCGCCGAGCTGCTGATCGCCGTTCTCGGGGTGCTCAAGGCGGGCGGCGCCTATGTGCCGCTCGACCCCGACTATCCGCGGCAGCGCCTCGCCACGATGGTGGCCGGCACGTCCTGCGCGGTGGTGATCAGCCGGAGCGGTCCGGCCGGGAGCCTCCCGCTGCCGGACATCGGCCCGGACACCCCGGTGGTGCTCCTCGACCGGGACGAGGCGGTCCTCGCCGGATTCCCCGCGCATAACCCGGCGGGCGGGGCGACCCCCGACGATCTCGCGTACGTCATCCACACGTCGGGGTCCACCGGAGCCCCCAAGCCGATCGCCCTGCGCCATCGCGGGGTGATGAACAACATCGCGGACCTCAACACCCGCTTCGGCGTGGGTCCCGGCGACCGGGTCCTCGCCCTGTCGTCGCCCAGCTTCGACATGTCGGTGTACGAGTTCCTGGGGCTGACCACCGCGGGCGGCACGGTGATCCTTCCGGAGCCGGAGCGCGCCAAGGACCCGGAGCACTGGGCCGACCTGCTGGCCGGCCACCGGGTCACCGTGTGGAACTCGGCCCCCGCCCTCCTGGACATGGTCGTCGACCACCTGGAGAGCACGGGGGCGCGGCCGCTCGACGATCTGCGGCTGGCGCTGCTCGGCGGCGACTGGATCCCGGTGTCGCTGCCCGACCGGGCCCGGGCGCAGGCCCCCGCCCTGCGCTTCGTCGCGCTCGGCGGGGCCACCGAGTCGTCCATCCACTCGACCATCCACGAGGTGACGAAGACCGACGCGCGCTGGACGAGCATCCCGTACGGGCGCCCGATGGCCAACCAGCGCACGTACATCCTCGACGAGGCTCTCCAGCCGGTCCCGCCGGGCGTTCCCGGTGAACTCCATCTGGCGGGCATCGGCCTCGCCCGGGACTATCTCGGCCGGCCGGAGCAGACCGCGGAGCGGTTCTTCGAGTGGTCCTGCGGCGAGGTGTCGGGCGAGCGCCTCTACCGTACGGGCGACGTGGCCCGCTACGGGCCCGACGGTCTGATCGAGCTGCTCGGCAGGGCGGACTTCCAGGTCAAGCTGCACGGCCTGCGGATCGAGCTCGGTGAGATCGAGGCCGTGCTGCGCGCCCACGACACCGTCCGGGAGGCGGTCGTCACCGCACAGCCCGACGGGTCGGGCGACCGCCGGCTGGTCGCCTACGTCGTCGCCGAGACGGGCCGGACCGTGGAGCGGCCGGCGGTCGGCGAGCACGCCGCCCGGTCCCTGCCCCTCTTCATGGTGCCGAGCACCGTGGTCGTCCTGGACGAACTGCCGCTGACGCCCAACGGCAAGGTCGACCGCAAGGCCCTCCCCGCGCCGCCCGACGACCTCGGCGAGCCCGTGGCGAGCTTCACCGAACCGTCCACGCAGACCGAGCGGACGGTGGCCGAGGTCTTCGCCGCCGTGCTCGGCACCTCGCGGATCGGCGCGGACAGCGGCTTCTTCGCGGTCGGCGGCAACTCCCTCCAGGCCATGCGCGCCGTCACCCGGCTCAACAAGCACTTCGCGATCCGGGTGAACGTCCGTCTGCTGTACGGCGGAAGCACGGTGAGGGACATCGCGCTCGTCATCGACGAACGGCTCGCCGCACTCGCACCGACTCCGAACGGAGCGTCCGCACCGTGATCGAACCCTCCGTCGGCAGTCTGGTCACCCTCCGGGCGGAGGGTGACCGGCTACCGCTCCACTGCGTCCATCCGGTGTCCGGTTCGCCGTTCTGCTACTCGGCGATGGCACACCGACTCGACCCCGCGCAGCCGGTGTTCGGTTTCGAGGCACCGGGATTCGACGGGGTCTCCGAGCCCCTGACGTCGATCAGGGCCCTGGCCGAGCTGCACACGGCCTCGCTGCGCGCGGCCCGCCCCCACGGCCCGTACCAGCTGCTCGGCTGGTCGCTCGGCGGGGTCGTTGCCTACGAGATGGCACGGCTCCTCGTCGCCGCGGGCGAGGAGGTGCCGCTGCTGGTCATCGTCGACGCGGCGCTGCCCGGGACGCAGTCGGTGCCGCCCGACGACGAGCTGGCCCGCTACTTCCTGTACGACTTCCTCGGCGTGACCCGCGACCGGGCGCCCGGCGTCGACAAGGCGCTGGCCGGCGTGCGGCCGGGGGCCGCGCCGGCGGAGGTCTTCGCGGCGGCCGAACTCCACGGCGCCGTACCGGAGGAGTTCGACGCGGAGTTCCTGCTGGAGCGCTACGCCCTCTTCCGTACGCATGTCGTGGCCATGCGCGAGCACCGCCTGGACGCGGTCCACGACGGGCCCACGATCCTGATCAGGGCCGAGGATTCGGTGGAGCGGCTCCTCGACTGGAGTCCGTACGCCAGCCGGCTCACCGAACACATCGCGCCGGGCGACCACCACTCCGTGTGGCAGGGCCCGGGTCTTGAGGCCATCAGCACCATCGTCGACCACGCGCTACGAGAGGCGACTTCCGCATGACGGAGCACGGTACGCCCACCGCTTCGGCCGCCCCGGCCGAGGCGGAGGGCCCCCCTCGGCCGCTCTGGCGCGACAGGGACTTCATGGTGTTCTGGGCGGGCGAGGCGCTCTCCCTCTACGGAACCCAGATCACCCACCTCGCCCTGCCGCTCACCGCGGTCCTCGTCTTCGAGGCGGGGGCCGGCGAGCTCGGTATGCTGCGCTTCGCCCAGCTGGTCCCCTTCCTGGGGCTCGCCCTGCTCTTCGGCGTGTGGGTGGACCGGATGCGCAAGCGGCCGGTGATGCTGGGCGCGAACATCGTCAGGATGGTGCTGATCGGCCTGGTGCCCCTCCTCTACGAGTTCGAGCTGCTGACGCTCCCGACGCTGTACGCCCTGGCGCTCGGCATCGGGGTGGCGACGGTGCTCTTCGACGTCAGCTGGATGTCGTACGTGCCGGTGCTGGTGAAGGACCGGCGGAGCCTGCTGGAGGCGAACACCAAGCTCAACGCGACGCTGTCGTCGGCGGACATCGCCGGGCCCGGTCTGGCCGGCACGCTGGTGAGCGTGTTCTCGGCGCCCTTCGCCATGACCGCCAACGCCTTCTCGTACGCCCTGTCGGTGCTGTCGCTGCTCCTGATCAGGAAGCCCGAACCGGCCCCCGAGGCACCCGCGGAGCGGCGCCGGCTGCGCGCCGAGCTCGCGGAGGGCCTGCGCTGGGTGTTCGGCAACCGCTGGCTGCGGGCGATGGGTCTGGTCGGCTGCTCCTGCAACTTCCTGCTCACCATGGTGCAGACGCTGTTCCTGCTGTACGCCGTGCGCGACAAGGAACTCTCCGCCGCAGCGGTCGGCTTCGTGATGGGCGCGGCCGCCGTGGGCGGCCTGCTCGGGGCGCTGGTCTCCGGCATGGTCGTGCGCCGCCTTTCGGTGGGCACCGCCTACCGGGTGTCGGTCTCGATCATCTTCCTCGGTCCGCTGCTCGTTCCGGCGGCGGGTGGCCCGCGATGGCTGCTCGTGGGCATGTTCGTGGCCTCGTTCTTCCTGGAGTACTTCGGCGCGAGCGTCTCCAACGTCCTGATCGTGAGCCTGCGTCAGACCATCACGCCTCAGCACCTGATGGGCCGGATGACGGCCGCGATGCGCATGCTGCTGTACGGCGGCGGTGCGCTGGGCGGCCCTGTGGCGGGTCTGCTGGCCGTGGTGGCGGGACTGCACGGCGCTCTGTGGATCGCGGGTCTGCTGTCCGCGGCGATGCTGGTCCCGATCTTCCTGTCGCCCGTCGGCAAGCTGCGCGCCATGCCGACGGGCCCCGAGGACGAGGCCCTCACCGCGAAGTGAGGTCCGTGGGCCGCGGGAGCTCCTCGCGCTGACGGAAGGGGGCCCTGCGGAGCATGGCGGCCCTGCGCATCACCACCGCGTAGCCCTCGCCCGCGGCCCTGTCCGCCGCCCGGGGCGCCGGGGGCTCGGGCGGGGCCGGCGTCCGTGCTTCGCCCAGGCGCGCCAGGGCCGCCCTCCGGTTCAGCACCGGCTCGCTCTTCGCGCACTCCGCCGCGTATATCCCCAGGAGGTCGTGGAGGCGGTACCGGTGGCCGTGGTCCTCCAGGAGGTGGTGGGCGACCAGCAGGTCGAGGAGGCGCCGGGCGGTCGCAGGCTCGGTGTCCGCCAGCGACGCCGCCATGGGGACCGTGACCGGTTCGTCCTTGCACAGGCCGAGGAAGCGGAACATCCGCGCCGCCTCGGCGGGCAGGCCCTGGTACGAGGTCTCGAACGCGTCGCGGACGCTGGCCAGGGCGTCGTCCGCCACGGTGAAGCGGTCCAGCCGGCCGCTCTCCGTCGTGTACTGCTCCACCAGCGTTGCCAGCGGCACTCCGGGGTTGGCGGCGAGCCCCTCGGCGGTGATGCGGAGCGCCAGCGGCAGCCCGCCGCAGAGCGCCGCGAGGCGTCGGGCGGACGGTGCCTGTCCGGCGAGCCGCCCGCCGGACAGCCCGGTGAGCAGGTCGGCCGCCTCGTCGACGGCGAGGGGCCGGACGGTGAGCGTACGTGCCCCGTCACGTGCGGCGAGGCCGCCGAACCGCTGCCGGCTCGTGGCGACGACGCAGGACGCGCCGCGCGGTATCAGGGGTCTGAGCTGGTCCACGCTGAGGGCGTCGTCGAGGACGACCAGCATCCGTCTGCCGTACAGCAGGCTGCGGTAGAGCGTGGAGCGGCCCGCCAGGTCGCGCGGTATCCGTGTGCTGTCGGCCCCGAGGCTGGTGAGGAGCTGGAGCAGGGCGTCGGAGGCGGTGAGCGGTCTGCCGCGCAGTCCGTTTCCGCAGAGGTCGACGTAGAGCTGGCCGTCCGGGAAGCGGTCGGAGAGCCGGTGGGCCAGTTCCAGGACGAGTGCCGACTTGCCGACGCCCGCGGGCCCGTCGACGACGATCACCGGGGTGCTCCGCGGGGCGGGCTCGTCGTCGAGGAGGCCCTCCAGCTGTCTCAGCTCCACGTCGCGGCCGGTGAAACCGCGTGCGACCGGGGGGAGTTGCGCGGGCCGGGGGACGCCGGCGCCGAGCCCCTCCCTGGGTCTCGGGGCGAGACTGCCGCCGGGGAGCCGTAACTCCCGCTGTCCCGCCAGGATCCGCCGGTGGAGGTCCTGGAGCTCGGTGCCCGGCTCGATGCCCAGTTCCCGGCGCAGGAGCTGCCGGGTCTCCGTGTACACGGTGAGGGCGTGGGCCTGCCGACCCGCGTGGTAGAGCGCCAGCATCAGCAGCCAGCGGAGCTTCTCGCGCAGCGGCTCCTCCGCCGCCGCGCGGGAGAGCGCGTCGACCACCTCGGCGTGCTCGCCGGCCTCCACCATGACGGCGGCCCACTCCTCCACCGCCGTCAGCCGCAGGTCCCGCAGGCGGACGCCTTCCATGGCGGCGAAGGGCCCGGGCACCCCGGAGTACGCCTCACCCCGCCACAGCGCCAGCGCGTCCTCGTACAGCCGTAAGGTCGTCTCGGCGCTCCCGCCCTCGCGTGACCGGCGGGCGTGGCCGTGCCGCTCGACGAAGAGCCTGGCGTCGACGTCGGTCGGCTCCAGCCTCAGGCAGTAGCCCCCGGGCTCCGAGGAGAGCATGGTGCTGGCCGCCCTGCTTCCGCGTCCGGGCTCCAGCGCGCGGCGCAGTCGGGCCACATAGGTGTGGACGCCGTTGGCCGCGGTCTGCGGTGTGTCGCTGCCCCAGAGGGCGCTGGTGATCGTCTCCCCGCTGACCACCTCACCCGCCCGGCTGGCCAGCAGGCTCAGGACCGCGCGCTGTTTGGGCGAGCCCAGCGCGACCTCCTCACCGTGCCGCCAGGCACGGATGGGTCCTAAGAGCTGTATGCGTAGAGGTGCCCCCGTGCAGGTCATGGTCCCGTTCACCCCTCAGGGTCGCTGTTCATGCCGGTTCCCGGTGGTGGCCGTTCGGGCCCCGGGCTGCGCGAAGGCGGCGAGTTGCGTCGCGTATCGCGTGTTCATGAAGAGCCGGTGCGTCCGCGGGCGGCGGCCGGCGCGGGCAGCGGACTGCCCGGATGCGTCAGGACGCGGCCGACGGCCGCCGACACGGACAGTGCAGGCCCTTGCGGTGGCCATGACACGCGTCGGAGTACAGATCCGTACCGCGGGCCGGAAGGTGAGTCTCGCAGGGCGTCACTCGAGGCATGCAGCGAATCTAATCCGGACACCAGAGCGACACCAGGCCTTCTGGGAGCATCGGGCATGCTCCGAAAGGCGTAGACGCGGCGGCTTTCCGGGTCGCCCGGCGCGGACGCGGCACTCGGCGCGGACGCGGCACCCGGCACCCGGCACCCGGCACCCGGCACCCGGCGCGGACGGGTCACATGACGCGGCGGCACACCAGCTCGGGGAGCGAGGGCGCCTGGTGGCCCTTCCCGGCGGGGTCGATCAGCCGCGCCTCCACGGCCTTGTTGACGGCGCCGATGCGCGAGGCCACGCCGAGCTTCTCGAAGATGTTCCGCAGGTGCCGCTTCACCGTCGCCTCGGTGATCCCCAGCGCGTTGGCGATCTGGCGGTTGCTCAGCGCTCCGGCGACCTGGGTGAGGACCTCCCGTTCGCGGGGCGAGAGGGAGTGCCCGGCGCCGCGGATGGCCGTCTCCGGGGTGGCGCTGCCCGGCAGCGCGATCATCACCTGCGGATCGCGCGCCATGGAGCCGCGGATGGCGCACAGCAGCGACGCACGCGGGGAGCTCTTGTGCAGATAGCCGGCGGCGCCCCGGGCGAGCAGCTCGTGCACGAGCGGGCCGTGGTCGTGCATCGACAGCATCAGCACCCGCAGGGCCGGGAAGCGCGCGGTCAGCTCACTGACCACGGTGGGCGCGTGGTGGTGGGGCATCTCCACGTCGAGCAGGACGACGTGCGCGCCGGTGCTCGCCACCAGCTCGCCGAGGCCCACGGAGGTGTCGGCCTCGGCCACGACGCTCAGGTCGTCCTCCACGTCGAGCAGCCGGCACAGGGCGTCCCGCAGCAGGGAGTGGTCGTCGACCGCGACGATGCGGATCGGCTCACCCGGCCCCGCCCGTCCCGGGTCATCGGACGTCCGCATGCGACTCCTCGCCCATCGGCACCGAGAACGCGAAGGTGGTACCGCGTCCCGGGGCGCTCTCGATCTCCATCCGGCCGCCCATGATCCGGATCCGTTCCAGCACGGAGGCGAGGCCGTTGCCGAACTTCCTCTCCTGGGGCAGGCCGACCCCGTCGTCGGCGACCCTCGCCCGTAATCGGCGTGCCTCACACCGCACGTCGAGGGTCACACGGGAGGCGTGGGCGTGCGCGAGGGCGTTGCGCAGGCATTCCCGCAGGACGAGGAAGAGATGTTCGCTCAGGGTGTCCGGGAGCGGCTCCTCGCACTCCTCGATCCGGATCTCCACCACGGGTCTCTCGACCGCCATGGCGGTGACGAAGGCGGAGAGTGCCACCTGGAGGGAGCCGCCGCAGTCGGCGCCGGTACGCAGCTCGGTCACGACGTCCCGGGTGCTGTGCATCGTCTCCAGGATCGCCTGCTTCAGGCTGTCCAGGCGGGGGTCCGTCGCCGAGGAGACGTTCTGCGTGAGTTCGTACAGTTCGAGTTGGCGCAGGGCCAGGCTGGCCGCGCTCCCGATGCGGTCGTGGATCTCCCGCGCCATCGCCTCGCGGCTCTGCCGGGCGGATTCCCGTACGACGTCGAGCAGATGGAGGTCGTGCCCGTCCGCGCCGTCCTCCAGGGAGCGTGCGACCGCCGCCTGGAGCATCGCCATCAGTCTCGTCCGGCTCAGGTCGCTGGTCGGCCGGCGGGTGAGGGACCGCTCCAGGAACTCCGCCACGACCTGGACCAGCGAGGACCCCGCGCGCAGGGCGTGGACCGGTACGGTTCCGTCGGGTGTCCGCGCCCCTCCCGGACGGCGGGGGCAGCAGTGCGGCACAGGTCGCTGCTCGGGGAAGGCGTCGGCGCCTCCCCTCAGCGCTTCACGGCATTCGGACAGGATCCGGCGGGTCCGGTCGGACACGGAATCCCAGGCTTCCCTATTCGTGCCGAGCGGATTCCGCTGCTCGACCAACCTGCTCCGATAGACGTCGAGCAACTCCGGCTCGCAGGCCAGTAATTCCGCGGCCAGCCCCTCGTCCTCGGCACGGGGACCGTGCCGTGGATTTCCCCCCGCCGACGTGTCGGACACGTCTCCCCCTCCCCTTTGCACATCCCCCTCCACGGGCTCCCTCGTCACGCGGTCGGTACAAAACGGCGAGAAAGGCCGGAGATCGCCATGATCATGCCGTATCACCAAATGAAACGTCAAGTGTCGCGCCCACGGAATCCGGCCCTCCTCGGCGCCTTTGCATGGCGACGCAAAACCGGCGAAAGAACTCGGACGGCCACGAAGGCCCGGCATATCCACTTCCCATGGGTACCAGGGTTCGCCGAACACGAACCGAGAGGAGGACCAACACCCACCGAACACCGTCCCCGGACCCCCGCGGGCGCTGGAGGGTATCCCGCACACGGGCCGTTCCGGCAGGGCGTCAACAGCCTTTTCAGGCCGAACCGGTCGCACGCGAGCGGGCCGGTCCCCCACGGTGCCGGACGACCCTCGCGAGTACACCGAACCGCCACGGGACGGCGAACTCCCCTTTGAGCCAACTCCTCCAGGGTGGCGACAGGAATGCTTGTGTCTCCGCATTCACGCCGCATAGGGTCTCGGCGACCCCCGAATTACCCGCCCAGTCGTGAAGCACGCCGTCCCCACCATCCGACCGAAATCCGGTGGAATATGTCGCAGCTCGCCGCTCTGAGCCGCAAGACCCATGTCCCTGTCCGCACGTTGCGCTCGTACCAGGAACTGGATCTCCTGCCCACGCTTCCCGAATACGACGAATCCCATGTGCGCAGGGTTGCACTGGTAAATGCACTGCTGAATATCGGAGGACTTCCGCACGCCGAGGTCCGCAGGCTCGTCAGGCACGTCGAAGAGGAACGACCACCCGCGACCGAATTACTGCGCATCACCCAGTACGCCCTGCCCACGCCGGGCTCCCCCTCGCCCGATCAGGAGTGGGAGTGGGCTCAGGCCAGGGTGGCGGGCCTGATCCAGGGGTGGGGCTGGCAGGTGAGCCCCGAGAACCCGGCCTGGCAGACGCTCTGCCAGGTGGCCATCGCCTGTAAATCGCTCGATCACCACGAAATTCCACGGCTGTTCCCCGCGTATGCCGAACACCTGGAGCGGATCGCGCGACTTGAGGTGCAAATTCTCAGCGAACAGGACGACCCGGAAAGCGCCGCGACAAGCCTGGTGGCGGTGACCGCGCTCGGCGACATCGCCATGTCCGCGCTGCGCCGGCTCGCCCACGAGCATTTTCTGCTGTCGGCAGGGGACACGGCGGAGGACTCACCCTCTCCCGGGACCGGCACCGGCCTCCGTGCGGACGCCCCGCCATCCGGCGCGCCGCACGGCCTCCACCCGCCTCTCCTCCACGAAGCCGCCGCAACTGTGAGTGAAATGAAGTGAGTTGTGGCACATCTGTTCACAGAACCCCCCAGAGATCGCTAACTTCCCCTCAACCTCGTTCGCACCGGGAAGGACCTCTGTGAACGCATCACATCGCAGAGCCGCGGCCACCCTGACCGCAGCTGCTCTCGCGACCCCGCTCCTCCTGGCCTCCGCCTCACCCGCCTCCTCCCAACAGGACAGGCCGGGCAAGGACGCCGCCGCGCTCTCGAAGGCGCTCGTTCGCGAGGCGTCCGCCAAGGACGCCTTACCTCACCTGCGGAAGTTCCAGGCGATAGCCGACTCGGCCGGCGGTCACCGCGTCGCCGGCTCGCTCGGGCACGACGCCTCGGCCGCCTACGTCTACCAGCAGCTGAAGAAGGCCGGCTACAACGTCTCGTACCAGCGCTTCGACTTCGTCTACACGCAGACGCTGGCCGAAAAGCTCTCCACCGTCACGCCCGCCCCGCGCGACATCGAGATACGGGCGCTGACGTACACGAAGTCGACGCCGGTCGGCGGAGTCAGGGCCGAGGTGGCGGCCGTTCCGGTCGATGCCGACGGCACCACCGGCTGCGAGCCCGGTGACTACGCCCCGGGCGCCTTCAACGGCAGGATCGCGCTGATCAAGCGCGGCGGCTGCGCCTTCGCCGTCAAGCAGGAACAGGCCGCGGCCGCGGGCGCGGTCGGCGCCCTCATCTACAACAACATCGACGCCGGGTACGGCCCGCTCTCGGGCACCCTCGGCGACCCGGCCGCCGCGAAGATACCCACCGGCGGCATCAGCAAGGCCGAGGGCGAGAAGCTCGCCGCGGAGCTGGCCGCCGGCCCGGTGAACCTCTCCTTCGAGATCCGCCAGCTGCAGGAGAAGCGTTCCACCAACAACGTCATCGCCGAGACCAAGCGAGGCAACGCGGCCGACACCGTGATGCTCGGCGCCTCGCTCGACTCGGTGCTCGCGGGTCCGGGCATCAACGACAACGGCTCCGGCTCGGCCGGACTGCTCGACGTCGCGCTGAAGCTGGCGAAGAAGGAGAAGAGCCCCCGCAACAAGGTGCGCTTCGCCTGGTGGTCCGCGGCGGAGAGCGGCCTCGTCGGCTCCCACCACTACGTCGCGAACCTCTCGCCCCTCGACAAGCGGGAGATCAGGCTCTACCTCAACTTCGAGCTGATCGCCTCGACGAACGCCGGCATGTTCGTCTACGACGGCGACAACTCCGAGGGCGCCAACACGCAGACCGCCGCCGCGGGCTCCGACCGCATCGAGCGGGACATCACCGCGTTCCTCGGCGAGCGGGGCCTGCCCCACGCGGGCACGCCGTTCGTCGCCCGCTTCGACTACGGCCCGTTCCTCGACGCCGGCATCCCCTCCGGCGGTACGTTCTCCGGCGCGGAGGCGCTCAAGACGCCCGCGGAGGCCGCCAGGTTCGGCGGAACGGCGGGGGTCGCCTTCGACCCGAACTACCACGGCGCCGGCGACACGCTCGAGAACATCAGCATGACGACGTTCGACAGCAACATCGACGTCATCGCCCACGCGGTCGGCACGTACGCGCACGACCTCGGCTCCCTGAAGCAGCCGGTCGCGGGCGTACGGTCGGAAGGTGGCCACGCCGCCGCCGGGGAAGGCTCCGGCGGGCGGGACGGCCGCGCCTACGGCGTGACCGAGTAGCCCGGCCCAGACCCCAGGCCCCCGGTGCCGGCTCCGGACCGACGGACCTCGTCGAACGGACCCGGCACCGGGGGTGCCAGGGGCGCCCCATCCCACGGCGCCCCGCAGCGGGGGCCGTGCCCCACCGGGCACACCGCCCCCGGGTACACCCCAGGCAGACCCGACCAGCCGCCGACCGAAAGCAGAGGCCATGGCCATCGACGTCACCGCTCTCCGGGCCCACTTCCCCTCCCTCGACCACGGCCTCGCGTTCTTCGACGGGCCGGGCGGCACGCAGACCCCGCGCCCCGTCGCCGACGCCATCGCCGAGACACTGACCGGACCGCTCTCCAACCGGGGAACCGTCAGCCCCTCCGAGCTCAACGCCGAGCGGGCCGTCGCGGAGTTCCGCGGCGCCTACGCCGACCTGCTCCACATGCCCGCGAGCGCCGTCGTCCACGGGCGCAGCGCCACCCAGCTCACCTACGACTTCTCCCGCACCCTGGCCAAGGACTGGCGGCCGGGTGACGAGATCGTCGTCAGCCGGCTGGACCACGACACCAACGTCCGGCCCTGGGTCCAGGCGGCCGAGCACGCGGGAGCGACGGTCCGCTGGATCGAGATCGACCCGGAGACGGCGGAGCTCGACCTGGAGTCGTACGAGCGGGTCCTCTCGGCCCGGACGCGGCTCGTCGCGGTGACGGCGGCCTCGAACGTCCTCGGCACCAAGCCGCCCGTCCGCCGGATCGCCGACCGGGCCCACGAGGTCGGCGCCCTGGTGTACGTGGACGGGGTGCACTACGCGGCGCACCACCTCGTGGACGTGCCCGCGATGGGCGCGGACCTGTTCGTCTGCTCGCCGTACAAGTTCCTCGGACCCCACTGCGGGGTGCTCACCGGCTCGCCCGAGCTGCTCGAGACCCTGCGCCCGGACAAGCTCCTGCCCTCTTCCGACGCCGTGCCGGAGCGCTTCGAGTTCGGCACGCTGCCGTACGAGATCCTGGCGGGCGCCACCGCGGCGGTGGACTTCCTCGCGGCGGTGGACCCGGGTGACGGCGCCACGCGCCGGGAGCGGCTGAGGCACTCGCTGGCCTCCCTGCACGAGCACGAGCTGGCGCTGCGTACGAGGCTGGAGGAGGGGCTTCGGGGGCTGGGCGACGCCGTCACCCTGCACTCGAAGGCCGGGGACCGTACCCCGACGGTGCTGATGACCCTCGAAGGCCGCGACGAGCGCGAGGCCCAGATACATCTGGCCGCCCGCTCCGTCCTGGCCACCGCCGGGCAGTTCTACGCGCACGAGCCGTTCGCCGCGCTGAAGCTGGAGGGCCCGGCGCTCCGGGCGGGCCTGGCGCCCTACAACACGGAGGACGACGTGGACCGGCTCCTCACGGGCCTCGCCGACTTCCTCTGAGTGACGCTCTGCGTGGCGGCTCCGGCCCAGGGGTTGACCGGAGCCGCCACAGAGCATCCGCGACGAGCGCGGAGCGAGCCGTTCACACACGCGGGAGCCGTCCGAGGAGGAGGGGGCGGCCCACATGTGATGTTCGGGCCCGTGGGGGCCCTCACAGTAAATATATATACCGTCGAGTAAGCAAGGTGCATGAAAAATTTCATGCACTTCGTTGCCATGAAACCGCTCCGGCAGCCCCCGGGCCGTGCGGGCGGACCTCAGTCGTCCAGGAAGAAGGCGTGCTGTTCGGCCGCCTGCTCGTACTTCTCCAGCCGGAGCTGCGTACGCTCCGGATCCGCGTCCGCCATGGCCTGGAGGATCGCCGCGGACAGCACGCCCGGCGCCGCGTACGAGTCGAAGACCAGCCGTGATCCCGTACCGGCGGTGAACACCACATCGGCCTCCTCGACGAGCGGCCCGAGCGCCAGATCGGTGATCAGCGCGACGCGCAGCCCGGTGCGGCGGGCGGCCCGGACGACGGCGAGGGTCTCGTTGGCATGCCGGGGCATCGCGAAGGCCAGCACCCACGTCCCGCCCGCCTCGCGCGCCTGGAGCAGCCCGTCGTAGGCGACGCTGCCGCCACGCGTCACCACCCGCACGTCGGGGTGGATGCGCCGCGCCGCGTACGCGAAGTACTCGGCGAGGGAGACCGAGATCCGTACGCCGACGACCGTCAGGGGGACGGACCGTGCCAGTTCGCGGCCGATGTCGAGGATCTGGTCCGGGTCGGCGAGCACCCGCCGCAGGGCCGTCAGGTTCTCGATCTCGGCGTCGACCGCCGACTGGAGCTCGTTGCCGAGCCGCTCCTCCCCCTCGTCCGGCGCGCCGGCGACGGCGCTGAGCGCGATCGGCTGCAGGGCCTCCCGGAGCGCGGGGTATCCGCTGAACCCCAGGGACGAGGCGAACCGGGTCACGGACGGCTGGCTGACGCCGACACGCTCCGCGAGTTCGGTGATCGACAGGAACGCGGCCTCGGTGAGGTGGTCGATGAGGAACTGGGCGATTCGCCGCTGCGCGGGGGACAGCCGATGGCCGCCGAACAGTGCCCGCACCCGCTCGGCGGGCGAGGCCGGCTCAGCCTCCGACGAGCGCCTGCCCGGTGTGATCGCCGCTGCCTGTGCGCGCGCCTGCTGCCCAGATGGCACGGGGTGCCTCCTTCTCGTCCCACTGCTGCCCAAGATAGTTCACACGAGCAGGCCTTGAAGCGGTCCTGGCGCGCGGGGCAGGTCCCGTCTCACGGTGCGGATCGTGTCTCCCACGGGGTCGGGTGCGGATCGTGTCTTCCACGAGTGCGGTGCGGTTCGTGTCTCCCACGGGTGCCACGAGAACCGGCGTCACCCTGGCGCGCGTCCTGAACCACGGTGCAGGCTGTGAGACCGACGACGAGGGAGGCGCCGTGGAACGGACGAGGACAGCACTGGCCGAGCGCATCGCCGAGCAGCGAAGGGGCATCGGCGATCCTCGCGCACTCGTCGGGGAGATGCGGCGCTCGCTGCTCCTGGTGCCGACGTCCGGCGGAGGTCTCTGGTCGGCTCATTCGGGTGGGGTGCGGTGGATCTGCGGGTTCACCGACGAGGCCGCCCTCGCCCGGTTCGCCGGGCTCCGCGGGACCGGCGACCGGCCCATGGAGTACGCGGCGCTGCTGGGCGCCCGCATCGTCGACGAGGTCGTGCCGTCCCTGGACGAGCCCACCGGCCTGGCCGTCGACATCGCCACCGAGGACGGCTCGATGTTCTTCCCGCCGGTCCGGGGCATCGTCGCGGACGGTGCCGCCGTCGACGCGGAAGAGCCGAACGAGGGGCGCGGCCATGGGCGGTGACGGGGGCGACCTGCAGTTCGACAAGGCGTCCGTCGCCAAGTTCACGCAGGGCGTGGGCGCGATCATCGACCAGCTCGGTGACCTCGGCGGCGCCACCGGTTCGGTGGCGGGCAAGGGCTTCTCGGAGCTGTCGATGACCGGGATGGAGGCCGGACACCACGGGCTCTCGGTCGATTTCGAGGACTTCTGCGAGCGCTGGGAGTGGGGGGTGCGCGCGCTGGTGGCCGACGCCAGCGGGATCGCGAACCGCCTCGGCCTCGCCGCGGGCACGCAGTGGGAGCACGACCAGTACGTCGAGGGCGCGCTGAAGGTGGGCGTCAACTCCGTGATGGGCGGCAACCCGCACGCCACGGAGGAGGAGATCGCGAAGCAGAACTGGGGCGACGTCTTCACGCCGGACTACCTGAACCCGGACTGGAGCGCGGAGTCCTTCGAGCAGGCCGGTCAGGAGATGGGCCAGACGTGGAAGGACACCGGCCGCACGGTCCTCACCGAGGGGCAGGGCGGCCGCCAGTCGGCGCTGATGAACGACGCGCTCGGCATCTCCGACGACCAGTGGAACCAGGCGCTGGACGACACCTTCGGCCCGTCTCCGGAGGAACGCGCCAAGCAGGCCCAGCAGCAGGGTGAATCCGGGGGGAACTGACCATGGGCATCGGCGACATCATCAGCGACATCACGCCGGACTCGGTCGAGGACGCGGTCGAGGAGGGCGTCGAGTGGGTCGGCGACCGGGTCGAGGACGCCGGTGACTGGACCGCCGACCGGCTGGAGGACGTCGGGTGGGAGTCCGGTGCGGACTGGGTGCGGGAGCAGTCCCGTTCAATCGCCAACCGGTTGGGCGCCGAGGTCGACGAGATGGACCTCGGGCAGACCGAGGACAAGACCAAGCTGATCTACGGCAGCCCGGACAAGATCACCTCCACCGCCAAGAAGCTCAGGGGCTTCCAGTCGGCCTTCGAGAGCTCCGCCGCCGGCCTCAAGGGCCTCGACTCCTCCCAGCTCAAGGGTGAGGCGGCGGAGGCGCTGCGGGCGGCCGTGCGCACCCAGCCGCCCAAGTGGTTCACCGGGGCCGACGCCCTGGAGAAGGCGGCCGGAGCGCTGTGGGCGTTCGCCGGCACGGTCACCTGGGCGCAGGGGCGGGCGCAGACGGCCATCGAGAAGTGGAAGGAGGGCACCAAGGCCTCCGCGGACGCCGCCGACGCGCACCGCAAGAAGGTCGACGACTTCAACAGTGCGGTCGACCGCTACAACGCGCAGCCCGCCGACAAGCGCGACAGTTCGACGCTGCCGCCCCGTCCCGCCGCGACGTTCGAGGATCCCGGCAAGAAGTTGATGCAGGAGGCCCAGGAGATCCTCGCCGAGGCCCGCAAGCAGCGGAACACGGCGGCCGAGACCGCGCGCACCGCGGTCCGCGCGGCCCGTGACAAGGCCCCGGAGAAGCCCTCGTACGCCCAGCAGTTGGGCGACGGGTTCCAGGAACTCCAGATCATGGGGGACCATGTCGGCGGCGGCCTCATCAAGGGCACAGCGGGCCTGTTGAACTTCGTCCGCGGGATCAACCCGCTGGATCCGTACAACATCACGCACCCCGCGGAGTACGCCACGTCCCTGAACAGCCTGGCGGCGGGCCTCGTGGTCGCGGTCAACGACCCGGTCGGTACCGGCCGCCAGATGATCAGCGACTTCATGAAGGACCCCTACGAGGGCTTCGGGCGTCTGCTGCCCGACGCGGCGCTGACCGTGGCCACCGGCGGAGGCGGCGCCGCGGTGAAGGGCGTCCGCATCGCCGCCGACCTGGCGGACGCCGCGAAGGCGCGCAAGCTGATCGACGAATCCCCCGACGGCACCCACCGCATCCCGGACGGCGACCGCGACGCCGGCGGCGACCCGGTGGACCTCGCCACGGGCCGGATGTTCCTGCCCCAGACCGATGTCTCACTGCCCGGCATCCTGCCGCTGGTCTTCACCCGCCGCACCGAGTCCGGTTGCGCGGTGGGCCGCTTCCTCGGCCCCGCCTGGACCTCCACCGTCGACGAGCGTCTGGAGATCGACGCCGTCGGCGTCGTGCACGTCACCGCCGAAGGGCTCCTGGTGCCGTACCCGCACCCGGTCCCCGGCGCGCCCACCCGGCCGGAGACGGGCAGGGCCCGCACCCTGCTGGCGCGCGACGCCGACGGCGACTACACGGTCACCGATCCCGACAGCGGCCTGGTCTTCCACTTCACCGCTCCGGCCGGCGGCGAACCGGGCGGCGACGGCGCGGCCTGGCTGACCGGGATCACCGAACGCAACGGCCACTCCCTCACCGTCGACCGGACCGAGGACGGCCTGCCGCTGGCGCTCGTCCACTCGGCGGGCCACCAGGTGAAGCTGTCCGCCGCCGACGGTCTGGTCACCGCCCTGTCGCTGGCCGGCGCGGGCGAGGGCGGCGCGGACCTGCCCCTGATGAGCTACGGCTACCAGGACGGCGACCTCGCGACCGTCACCAGGCCCTCCGGCGCCACCACCACCTTCGTCTACGACGACCGCCGCCGGGTCATCGCGTGGATCGACTCCAACGGGAGCCGCTACGACTACGTCTACGACGACCGCGACCGCGTCGTGGCCGAGGGCGGCGAGGCGGGGCACGTCCAGATCTCCCTCGCGTACACCGAACCCGACCCCGCGACCGGCCGCCACACCACCACGATCACGACCGCCGACGGCCACGCGACCCGGCACACCTTCGGCCCCGGCTGCCGTCTTCTGGCCGTCACCGACCCGCTCGGCCGCACCACGGCCTTCTCGTACGACCCGCGCGGCAACACCGCGACCCGTACCGACCCACTGGGCCTCACCACCGCTTTCTCGTACGACGAGGAAGACCGGCTGATCGCCGCCGTCCGCCCCGACGGCACCGAACTGCGCACCGTGCGCGGCCCGTTCGGCCTGCCGGTGGAGGTCTGCGGGCCGGACGGCACCCGCATGCTCCACACGTTCGACGAGCGTGGCAACCGCACGGCGGTCACCGACCAGGCCGGCGCCACCACCCACTACACCTACGACGACGCCGGCCGGCTCACCTCGGTCACCGACGCCCTCGGGGCCACGACCCGCGTGGTGTGTGACGCGGCCGGTCTGCCCGTGGAGGTGACCGACCCGGCGGGTGGCGTCACCCGCACGCGGCGCGACGCCCTCGGCCGCCCCGTCCGCGTCACCGACCCGGTGGGCGGGGTCACGCGTCTGGAGTGGGACGCGGACGGGCAGCTCGCCCGCCGTACGGGTCCCGACGGCGCCACGGAGTCGTGGAGCTACGACGGCGAGGGCAACCTGCTCACCAGGACCGACGCGTCCGGTGGCGTCTCCCGCTTCGAGTACACCCACTTCGACCTGCCGGTGGCCCGCACCGGGCCCGACGGCACCCGCCACGAGTTCGAGCACGACGCCGAGCTGCGCCTGACCCGCGTGCTCAACCCGCAGGGGCTGAGCTGGAGTTACGAGTACGACGCCGCGGGCGACATCGTCTCCGAGACCGACTTCGACGGCCGTACCGTCACCTACCGGGTGGACGCCGCGGGCCGGCTCGCCGCCCGCACCGACGCGCTCGGCGGGACGGTCGCGTTCGAGCGTGACCGGCTCGGCCGGGTGATCCGCAAGGACGCCGACGGCCGGGTGACGGCGTACACCTACGACCGGGCCGGGCGGCTGCTTGAGGCGACCGGCCCCGACAGCTCTCTGGCCTATCAGTACGACCGCCGCGGACTCACCAAGACGGAGCTGGTGGACGGCCGGCCCCTCATGTACGCCTACGACGCACTGGGACGCCGTACCCGCCGCATCACGACTACGGGCCACGTCACCTCCTACGTCTACGGCGCCGACGGCCGGGCCCGGCGCCTCACCACCGGCGGCCGGCACGTCGACTTCACCCACGACGCCGCCGGACGCGAGCTGTCCCGCGTCTTCGGCGACGCGCTCACGGTGACCTCCGCCTGGGACGAGGCCGGACGGCTCTCCACGCAGCACATCACCGCCGGGGGACGCGCCGTCAACAGCCGCGCCTACTCCTACCGCGCGGACGGTCACGTGACCTCCGTCGCCGACCGGCTGTCGGGCACGCGCACCTTCGATCTCGACCCGGCGGGCCGGGTGACCGCCGTCCACGCGCAGGGCTGGACGGAGCGGTACGCCTACGACGAAGCGGGCAACCAGACCTCGGCGTCCTGGCCGTCCGGCCACCCCGGCGCCGAGGCCACCGGACCGCGCGACCTCACCGGCACCACCCTCACCCGCGCCGGCGGGGTCCGCTTCGAGTACGACGCCCTCGGCCGGGTCGTCCTGCGCCAGAAGACCCGTCTCTCCCGCAAGCCGGACACCTGGCGCTACGCGTGGGACACGGAGAACCGCCTCACCTCCGTGACCACCCCCGACGGGACCCGGTGGCGGTACCGCTACGACCCGCTCGGCCGCCGCGTCGCGAAACAGCGCCTGGCGTCCGACGGCGAGAGCGTGGCCGAGGAGGTCCGGTTCACCTGGGACGGCCTGACGCTGTGCGAACAGACCAGCCACCAGCCCGACCTGCCGAACGCGGTCGCCCTCACCTGGGACCACCGGGGCACCGTCCCGCTGGCCCAGACCGAGCGGATCCTCACGGCCGACGACCGCCGGCAGGAGATCGACCGGCGCTTCTTCGCCATCGCCACGGACCTCATCGGCACCCCCACCGAACTGGTCGACGAGTCCGGCGACATCGCGTGGCGCTCCCGGGCCACCCTGTGGGGCACCACCGCCTGGGCCCGCGACAGCACCACGTACACCCCGCTCCGCTTCCCCGGCCAGTACTTCGATCCCGAGACCGGCCTGCACTACAACTACTTCCGGCACTACGACCCGGAGACCGGCCGCTACACCTCCCCGGACCCCCTCGGCCTCGCGCCCGCGCCGAATCCCGTCGCCTACGTGGACAACCCGTACACCCTGTGCGACCCGCTGGGCCTCATGCCCAAGTACACCAAGGAGGAGAAGGCCCAGAAGGCCAGGGAGGACGCCCACAGGACCACGGACGAGGTCATCGAGAGGGCGCAGGAGGGCAAGTGGAAGAAGGGCGGCGACTACCACGGCGACACCAAACACGGCTTCAGCGACGAACGGGTCCTGGAGATCCTGAAGAACCCCGACGCGGTGTACCACTCGACCGCGAACAGCGGGAACCTGATCTTCCGTCAGGGCGAGGACATCGTGGTGACGAAGGGCGGCGGCGCCGGAGCGGGCAACGCCATCACCGCGTACGGCCCTTCGGGCATCAAGGGCGAGTCCGGGGTGAAGGCGCTCGGCGGCCTGCCCACCGACCCCGGCGGGCCGATTACCCATACCGACGTCGTGGAGGGCAGGATTCCTGCCAAGAACGGCTACATGGCTCCGGCCGTACAGATCCGATGAGGCGGCGATCCCCATGCGACTCACCCTCGACAACGGCTGGACCTCGACCGTGGCCGGCGATCCCCTGCCCCTCACCCCGCGTTTCGACTTCCGGGACTTCCGGGTGCGCGTCGCGCCGTACACGAACGCCGAGGAACGCGAGCGGTTCCAGCTGGACACCTTCGGCAGCCAGGACTGGCTGTGGGACACGCCCGACGAGCTCCGGTTCGACCCGGCCGGACGGGAACTGGTCGGCGCCGAGTTCCAGTTGCCGTCCCACGAGGCCGCCGACGCCGAGGACTCCGCGCGCGTCCCCGCCACGCCCCCCGTCCGGCCGGGCGGGCTCCGCGCGGACAAGGCGGAGGACTTCCGGCTGGAGGTGACCACGGAACTCTGCCGCGCCCCCGGAGACACCGTGCTCACCTGCCTGCGTGACCTCGACGTCCTCGACGAGCCGCTGGAGGCCCGCGTCGGCATCGCCACCGACGTGGCGCTCCTCGTCCAGCACGGCACCATCGTCGGCTGGAGCCTCACCGACCCCGTGCAGTACCTGACCAGCGCCTACGCCGCCCCCGACCCGGCTCCCCCGGCCCCGGCGACCCGGACCCTGTTCACCGCGTGCATGGATCTGGTCTCCACGTCGCTGCTCGACGCGGTGAGGGACCGTGAGCCGGCAGCCCTGGCCCGGCTGAAGGAGGTCCACCACGGCCTGCGGACCGCCACCGAGGACCGGCACCGGGTCGACGCGCTCCTCGCCCTCATCGGCGACCTGGTCGAGGACTACGCCGACCGGCCGGCGAGGCCGAAGCCGTGATCCATCAACAAGACGGCGGACGACGACGGAGGCTCGACGACCATGGCTGATCAGCGCGTGTACCTCGTGACCGGCGGCGGGACGGGCATCGGTGCCGCGACGGCCCGGCTGCTGCGGGAAGCGGGGCACCAGGTGGCGGTCTCCGGGCGGCGGCCCGAACCCCTGCGGCTCGTGGCCGAGGAGTGCGGCGCCCTGGCCCTCCCGTCGGACATCGGCGACCCCGACGCGGTACGGGCACTCGTCGAGGCGACCGTCGCCGCGTACGGCCGGCTCGACGGGCTCGTCCTCAACGCCGGGATCGGCCGTGGCGGCGGCGTGGGCGAGGTGACCCTGGAGGACTGGGACGCGGTGATGCGGACCAACCTCACGGGCCCGTTCCATCTGCTGCGCGCCGCGCTCCCACACCTGCTCGACGCCCGGGGCGCGGTGGTCGCGGTCGCCTCGGTGTCCGCGCTGCGCAACGGTGTGGGCAACGCCGCCTACGCCACCTCCAAGGCAGCCCTGCTCCAGCTCTGCCGCTCGCTCGCGGTCGACTACGGACACGCGGGGCTGCGCGCCAACACCGTGTGCCCGAGCTGGGTGCGCACGGACATGGCGGACCGCCGGATGAGCCGGTTCGCCGACGAGGCGGGGCTGGGGAACGGCGGTGTCGACGCGGCGTACGAGGAGGTGACCCGGGTCCTGCCCGCCGGCCGTCCGGGTGAGCCGCGCGAGGTCGCCGAGGCCGTGGCCTGGCTGCTCTCGCCCGCCTCCTCCTTCGTCAACGGGGCGGTGCTCACCGTCGACGGCGGCGTGACGGCCCTGGACCCGGGGACGCTCGCCTTCGACTTCCGGATCGAACCGCGGGCACCGCGCACCTGACGCCGGGTCAGGACCTCCGTCGGAGCCGGGCCGACAGGTGGTGCTGCAGGGGCCGGCCGACCGCCGCGAGGTCGTGCACGAAGTCGAGCGTGTCCTCGTCCACGAGGGTGTAGCGACGGCGGGTGGCGTTCACCTCCTTGGCCGTGGGGGTGAACGCCACCTGATGGGTGGTGAGGTCGACCGTGCCCGCGTCGGCGCTGCCCGCCAGGATCTCCGCGATGCCGGTGGGCTGGGTGATCAGCGCCTCCACCCGCCCCTCGGGCTGGAGCCGCCAGAAGCCGGCCTCCCGGGCCGACGGCCGCAGCGGGGCACCGTCCGCGTCGAGCAGCCAGGCGCGGGCCTCGTAGTGCAGGAACGGTCGCCCGTCGTGGCTGAAGGTGACCTCCTGCGCGTAGGTGAACTCCTCGTCGAGGGTCGGGTACCCGCCACGCCCCCGGCCGGCCCAGGTGCCCAGCAGCCCGGTCAGCGGCGCGAGCAGTGGGTGCGGCGCCGGTGCCTGGTCGGGGCTCAGGGCGTCGGGGTACGGGGGCTGCTGGGTGGGGTCGGACATGAGGTGCGCTCCTGGGTCGAGGCCGGTGCCGGACGGCAGCTGAGGCCGGTGCCGGACGGCAGCTGAGGCCGGTGCCGACGGCAGCTTAGGCCGGTGTTGTCCGGCGCTTGCACCGATGCGTCCGGCAGCCGAGGAGGAGACGGCGGACCGGCCGACGGGGCGCGTGGGCCGGGACGCCGGCTTTCCGATCCGGCACGGACGCGTGGGCCGGCCGGGCGTAGGCTTCGTCCAGCATGAACGCGGCGGGGGGCGGGAGCAGATGACGGCTGAGTCGGCACCGAGGTGGGGATCGACCCTCGATGCGGTCGTGGTGTACGCGCAGGGCGCGGTCTGCCGCCGCCTGGCCAGGGGCAGCGTGCCGCCCGACGGCCGGGTGCGCGTGACGGGACTGCCCCGCTCGCTGGACCCCGGCTCGCTGCGGGCCCGCGTGCTGGGCGCCCCCGAGGTCCGCGTGACCGAGGCCCGGGTGGAGGTCGAGGCCGAGCCGCTCGGCGCGGGCGGGACGTCCGACGAGTCGAGGCGCGAGGTCGAGCGGCTGCGCGACGCGTACGCGGCGGCGCGGGCTCGCCGGGACCGGCAGCTGGCTCTCATCGAGGAGATCAGGGCGCTCCACCCGGTGCCCCCGCCCCGCAAGCGCGACGACCCGCACCGTCGTACCCCGGTCGACGCGTGGCTGGAGCTCGCCGACTTCGTCGACGAGCGCTTGACCGCGCTCCACAGCCGCCTGGCCGAGCTGGAGGAGGCGCTGCGTGACGTCGAGCACGAACTCGACATCGCCACCGACCGGTTCGCCCGCGCCTCCACCGACGCGCCGTCGGCGTACGTGGAGACCACGGTCTGCGCGGTGCTGACCCTCGATGTCACCGGCGCCGACGCGGGCGTGGACGCGGAGGTGGAGCTGGAGTACGGGGTGCCGGGCGCCGTGTGGGTGCCGACGTACCGTCTCAGCCACCGTCAGGGTGACGGCGGCGGCCGTCTGGTGCTGCGCGCCTCGGTGGCGCAGCGGACGGGCGAGGACTGGACCGGCGTACGCATCGCCCTGGCCACGGCCGATCTCCGGCGCCGCACGGACCTGCCGAGGCTCCGCTCGATCCGGATCGGACGCCGGCAGCCCGCCCCCGCACCGTCCGGCTGGCGTGAGCCCCCGGCGGGGCTCGCCGATCTGTTCGCCGGGTACGAGGCGGCCGGCCCCCGTCCCGCCCCGGCCGGCGCACCCATGGCCGGCGGGGCCGGCTCCACGACGCTGGTCGGCGCGGGCGGTTTCGGGGGCGCTTTCGCGGGCGGCCCGATGCCGCCTCCGCCACCGCCTCCCCCGCCGCCGGCATCGCAGGGCTACGGCGCGCCGCCCGCGGCGCTCCCGGAGCCGGGCGGCGCGTACCGCCCCGCCCCGGAGAGCTTCGCCGGGATGCCCGCCCCCGCACAGCCGGCCGCACCGCAACGGAGCGCCGCGCCGCGTGGCGGCGGCGGGTTCGCGGGACCTCCCCCCGCCATGGCACCGGCGGCTCCGGGCGCGGCCGCACCGGCGCCGCCGCCTCCTCCGGCGCCGGTGGCCGGTCCGCCGCAGCCGAGCGGCGCCGAGCTCGACTACGCCGCGCTCGTCCTGTCCGGCCCCGACGACCAGGCCGGTCGCCGAGGACGGCTGTTCCCCGACGCGCCCTTCGACCCGCTGGCCGCCGAGTACCGCCGCCGGGCCGAGACGGTGGCCGCGCTGCCGCTGCCCGGCCACGCCGTCCGGCCGCGTGAGTCGGCGGGCTCCTTCGACCACCGCTTCGACGCCACGGCCCGCGCCGACATTCCGTCGGACGGCACCTGGCACACCGTCACCGTCGGCGAGATCCCGGTCGGGCTGCGCACCGAGTACCTCTGCGTGCCGTCCGTCGAGCAGACCGTGTACGCGACGCTGGTGCTCTCCAACGCCACCGATCAGGCGCTGCTGGCCGGTCCGGTGGAGGTCACCGTCGACGACGAGTTCCTGCTGACCGCCGCCCTGCCCACGCTCGCCCCCGGCGGGGTCCGCCGGGTGGGGCTCGGGCCGGCCGAGGGCATCCGGGTCACCCGCCGTACGAACGTGCACGAGTCGACCTCCGGCCTGCGCAACAACACCACCGTGCTCGACCACCGCATCCACGTCGAGCTGGCCAACCGGCTCGCGAGGCCCGTCACCGTCGAGGTCCGCGAACGCGTGCCGGTCACCTCCGAACCGGACGTACGGATCGAGGAACGGGCCGACTGGACGGCACCCGAGGAAGGCGCGGGGCCCGATCGCCACGCGCCGGGCACCCGCGTCTGGCGGCTGGACCTGCCGGCGGGCGCCACCGCCGCGCTGGACGGCGGCTACGAGATCCGCATCCCGACCGGCAAGGCCCTGGTCGGCGGCAACCGCAGGAGCTGACACACCATGTCCACGGCCCCGAAGCCGATCGCCCTCCCCGTCACCGCCGTCACCTGCCTCGAGGACCGCGCCCACGTCGAGCGCACCGCCGTGCTGGACCTGGCGGCGGGCGTCCAGCGCCTGCGTCTCGGGCCGGTCAGCGCGCTGGCCGTCGACCGGACCCTTCACGCCGAGCTGACGGCCGACCACCCCGCGACCGTGCTCGACGTACGGATCGTCCGCGCATGGACGCCGCGCGGGCCGCTGCCGACCGACGACGACTCCACCCTGAGCCACCGCGCACACGCCCTCCAGGAGGAGCAGCTCGCCCTGGAGCGGCGGCGGGACCGGCTCCGGGCCCGCCTCGACCTGCTCGGCCGCGTCGCCGCCGATCTGCTGCGCGACATCGGCGAAGGCGCCGGCTCCGGCGAGTCCGAACGGCCCCGCTGGGCCCGCGAACTGGACCGGCTGGACGGCCAGCGGGACGAACAGAGCGAGGAACTCCGCCTCGTGGAGGCCGAGTTGAGCGCCCTGGGCGGCGAACTCGGCGAGACCCTGCGGGCCATGGACCTGGCCGAGGAGGAGCCCGCCGAACTGCTCGGTCACGTCGAGCTGACCGTGGAGGCGTCGGCCGCCGGACCGGCCCGGCTACGGCTGAGCCACCTCACCCCGTGCGCGCTGTGGCGGCCCGCCTACCGGGCCGTGCTCGACGGGGACTCCCTGACGCTGGAGACCGACGCCATGGTCTGGCAGCGCACGGGCGAGGACTGGTCCGGCGTACGGCTCACCCTGTCGACGGCCCGCTCGGCCCTGGCCACCGCTCCGCCACGGCTCGGCGAGGACCGGCTGACGCTCACCGACCGCTCCGCGGCGGAGCGCCGCACGGTCGACGTCGAGCTGCGCGAGGAGGAGATCGGGGACCTCGGCCCGGCGGCTCCGGTACTGGGTCTGCCGGGCGTGGACGACGGCGGCGAGGCCCAGGTGCTGAGGTCCCCCGCGCCGGTCTCGGTGCGCGGTGACGGCCGCGCCCACCGGGTACCGCTCTCGGCGTTCACCACGGCGGCGCGCAGCGAGTACGCCTGCTCGCCGGAGCTGTCCCCCCTGGTCACGCAGGTCGTACGGGGCGACAACCGGTCCGGGCACGTGCTGCTCGCCGGGCCCGTGGACCTGGTGCGCGGCAGCGGTTTCAGCGGCCGCGGCACGCTGGACTTCACCGCCGTGGGCGCCCCCTTCGAGCTGGCCTTCGGGAGCCGCGACGACTACCGGGTGGTCCGGGAGACGGAGGAGTCCCGCGACTCCGCCGGCTTCAGCCAGCGGACCGTGGTCACCCGCACGGTGCGCCTGCATCTGTCCCGGTTCTCCGCCCCCGGGGAGCGGGGCGAGCGCGTGGTCGCGCTACGGGAGCGGATCCCGGTCTCCGAGGTGTCGGCGGTGGAGGTGCGCCTGCAGAAGGAGGGGTGTTCCCCCGCGCCGGACGTGGTGGACGCCGAGGGCATCGCCCGCTGGGACGTCCCCCTGCCGCCCGGCGGCCGCAGCACGGTCACCCTGGTCTACGAGCTGTCGGCGAGCGCCAAGGTCACGGGGCTCTGATCCGGAGGTCGTACCCCCACCCTGGAGGAGCGATCCGTGCGGCTCCGCTCCGCTGAGCCGCACGCCTGACCTGCACGTACGGGGCCCGGCCCCCGCGTCCTGCTCTTCCGGTGGGCCGGAAGGCGGAACGGCGCGATCATGGAGGGGAGGGGTACCGACCGGCTCTCCCGTACGACGCTGCCTCTCCGTCGAGGAAGTGACGATGATGGACGGCTCCCGTTCCTACCCTCCGGTCACGGTGACGGCCCGGCTCGACACCCCGCTGTCGCGCTGGCTGTGGCTGGTCAAGTGGATCCTGGCGATCCCCCACTGGATCGTGCTGATCTTCCTGTGGCTCGCGTTCCTGATCGTGTCCGTGATCGCGTTCTTCGCCATCCTGTTCACGGAGCGCTATCCGCGCGCGCTGTTCGACTTCAACGTGGGGGTGCTGCGCTGGTCCTGGCGCGTGTCCTTCTACACGTACAGCGCCCTGGGCACCGACCGCTACCCACCCTTCAGCCTGGGGCGCGAGCCCGACTACCCGGCGCGACTGGACATCGCCTATCCGGAGCGGCTCTCGCGCGGGCTGGTCCTCGTCAAGTGGTGGCTGCTCGCCATCCCCCACTACCTCGTGATCGCGTTCTTCGCCGGCGGCATGAGGGCGGGCTGGTGGAGCGGCGGCCTGACCACCCTGCTGACGCTGATCGCGGCCTTCGCCCTCGCGTTCACCGGCCGGTATCCGCGCGATCTGTTCGTCCTGGTGGTCGGCCTGAACCGCTGAGTGCTCCGGGTCGTGGCCTACGCGGGCCTCATGACGGACGCGTACCCGCCCTTCCGCCTCGACCAGGGCGGCGAGGAACCGAACGAGAAGCCCTGGCCCGCCGAGGAGCCGTGAGGCCCTTCGCGGGAAACGGCCAAGCGGGGTGGAGCACCCGCGCCGATCACCGCGGCGGACTGATCGCTGCGGGCGTGAGAGCGGCGTTCCAGAATGCGGCGTAACGGCCGCCGCGGCGCAGCAGATCGTCGTGGTCGCCCTCCTCGGTGATCCGGCCGTCGTCGAGGAAGACGATCCGGTCGGCGTGCCGCACGGTGCGCAGGCGGTGGGCCACCATCACCACCGTCCGACCCGCCATCAGGCGCTCGATGCCGGCGTGGACGGCGGCCTCGTTGACGGGGTCCAGCGCGGAGGTGATCTCGTCCAGCAGCACGATCGGCGCGTCCTTCAGCAGCGCCCGGGCGATCGAGACCCGCTGTCGTTCACCGCCCGACAGGCGGGCGCCGCCCTCGCCGACCGTGGTCGCCCATCCGTCGGGCAGACGCTGGACCACCTCGTCCAGCCGCGCCGCGGCCGCGGCCGCCCGTACCTCCGCGCCGGTGGCGTCGGGGCGGCCCTGGCGCACGTTGTCCTCGATCGTGCCGTCGAAGAGGTAGACGTCCTGGAAGACGACGGCGAACCGCGCCATCAGCGCCTCGGTACGGATCGCGCGCACGTCCGCGCCGCCGACGCGCACCGCGCCCGCGTCCACGTCGTAGAACCGCGCGAGCAGCTGGAGCAGGGTGCTCTTGCCCGCGCCCGACGGCCCCACCACGGCCAGCCGCTGCCCTTCGGGAACGGTCAGTGACAGGCCGTCGAACACGGTGCGCCCACCGTGCCGGAAGGCGACCGCCTCGAACTCCAGACCGTGGCCGACCGGTTCCACCGGGTCGGGGGCCTGCCGCAGCGGTTCCGTACGCAGAACCGCGTCGATCCTGGCCAGTTCGCCGCGCGCGCCGCGCAGTCGGCCACCGAGGTCGGCCAGCGACAGCAGCGGATCCGCGCAGCGGGCGGCCAGCACCAGGACCGCGAGCAGCTCCGCGGCTCCGATGGCGCCGCCGAGCGCGAGATGCGCGCCCACGGCCAGTACCGCTGTGAACGCCGCCTGCACGGTCAACGACAGCCCCAACGCGCCGGGCAGAGCGGACAGTACGGAGCGACGGGAGGCGTGCCGCACCTGCCCCAGGGCGTCGTCAAGGAGGCGGAAGCGTTCGGCCGTCCGGCCGCCGGCGCGCAGCACCGGCTGTGCCCGGACGTATTCGACGACCCTCCCGGTGGCCTCGCGGTCGCGTGCCGCCCGCTCGTCGTCCTCGGCCGTCGTCATCCGCCCGGTCAGGACCTGGACCGCCGCGACGACGGGCACGGCGGAGAGCGCCGCCAGGCCCAACCGCCAGTCGAGGGAGAAGATCACGGCGACGATCGTCAGCGGCGTCACGGCGGCGGAGACCAGCGGCGCCAGCAGGTGCGCGACCACGCTCATCGCCTGCAGAACGCCCTGACCGGCCAGGACGGACACCTCTCCCACCCGGGCCGCCCCGTACCAGCCGAGCGGCAGCCGGGTCAGATGGTCGCCGAGGCGGTGGTACACGCCGCGCAGCAGCGCGGTGCCGACCCTGAACCCCGACAGGTCACTGACGTAGCGCAGCACCGCGTACGCCGCGACCGTCGCCCCGAGGGCGGCCAGCCAGGGCCAGGCACGGTCCGGCGCGCCGCCGAGCAACGCCCGCAGCACGGGTGCCAGGAGGGCGTAGCAGAGACCTTCGACGACCGCGGCCGCGGTCATCAGGGCGAGGGTACGGAGCATCGGGCGGGAGTGCTGGTGGCCCAGCACGCGCAGCAGCGTGCGGATCATCGAAGGTCGTCTCCTTGCTGATCGAAGAGGCGCCGTGGAGGTTGGTCAGGGTGGTGTGCCGTCATGGCCGTTCGCCTTCGCCTCCGGAGCCCGCCGTGTGCCGGGAGCGCCACAGCGCGGCGAACTTCCCGTCGGCGGTGAGCAGTTCCCCAGGGCTGCCGTGCTCGACGATCACGCCGTCCTCCAGGACCGCGACGGCGTCGGCACCGGTGACGGTCTCCAGGCGGTGCGCGATGACCAGGATCGTCCGGTCCTTGCGCAGCGTGTCCAGGGCTCGGCGTACCGCCTGTTCGGTCTGCGGGTCGGCGAAGGAGGTCGCCTCGTCGAGCACCAGGACGGGGGTGTCGGCCAGCAGCGCGCGGGCGAGCGCGATCCGTTGGGCCTCGCCGCCCGACAGCCGGGCGTCCTCGCCGATCACCGTCTCGTACCCCCGCGGCAGTTCGAGTATCCGGTCGTGGACGTTGGCCAGACGGGCGGCGCCCACCACCTCCTCCGGCCGGGCGTCCGGCACCGCGAGGGCGATGTTGTCCGCGACCGAGGCCCGCAGCAGGTGGACGTCCTGGAAGACGAACGAGACGTGCCGGTAGAGCTCCCGGCTGCCCACCTCGCGCAGGTCGACACCGCCCAGGCGCACCGAACCGCTCGTGGGGTCGAAGAACCGCGGCAGCAGCTGCACCAGCGTGGACTTGCCGCTTCCCGACGGTCCGACGAGCGCGGTGACGGTCCCCGGCTCCAGTACGAGATCGATGCCGCGCAGGACGTCGCGGCCGGCTTCGTAGGCGAAGCGGACGTCGCGCAGCTCCACCCCGTGGCCGCGCGGCGCGATCGGGTTCACCGGCTCCGGCAGCGGCGGCACCGCGAGCACGTCGCGGATCCGGCCGATCGCGCGGCGGGCGGCCTGCGCCTCGTCGAAACCGTGCCCGAGCGCCGCCACCGGGGCGGTCAGCCCGAGCCCCAGCAGCAGGAAGGGCAGCAGGTCGGCGGGGGCCATCCCGCCGTCGCCGATCAGCGCGGCGCCACCGATCAGGACGGTCAGCAGCACGGACGGGGGCGAGAGAACCAGCTGCATCCCCGCGGCGATCGGGGAGATCCCGTCCACCCAGCGGCGGAAGGCGTCGACGAAGCCGTCGACGGCGGTGCGGAACTCGCGGTGGGCGCGCTCGCCCCCGCCGAAGACCTTGACCACCGCGATGCCCTGGACGAACTCCACGACGGAACCCGCGATCCGCGCCATCGCCGCGTCGAAGTCGGCCTGTTCGCGCAGCCGGACCGGAGTCATCATCAGCGGGACCAGTGCCACGGCCGCGACCACCGGAATCAGTGTGATCAGCGTCAGCCGCCAGTCGACGGTGACGAGGTAGACCAGTGACCCGAGCGGCACGACGAAGGCGGAGGCCAGCTCGCCGGGGGTGTGGGCGATGAACGGGTGCACGGCTCCGACGTCCTCGCCCACCAGCCTGGCCAGCTCACCGCTGCGACGCCGGGAGAGCCAGCCGATCGGCACCCGCCCCAGGCGCGCGGCCAGCCGGCGGCGTAACGCCAACTGCACCCGCCCGTCGAGCAGGTGCCCCACCCCTGCCGCAGCGGCGGTGAACAGCAGCTTGACGAACAGGCCGACCGCGCCCGCCACCACGACGAACCGGACGTCGCCGTGGTCGACCGGACCGGGCGCGAGCAGCAGCCGGCCCAGCTCGACGACCGCGAGCAGGGGCACCAGGCCCGCCGCCGCGCCGACGACCTGGAGGACGATCACGGCGGCGAAGCCCCCCGCGTAGGGCCGCAGCAGCCCCGCCGGGGGCGGCCCCTGGGCGGGACCGGCGTCGTCCGGCGGCCGTTCGGGCTGTTCCCTCGCCGTGGCGAGCTCCCCTGTGGTCATCGTCCCCTCATCCCCGTCGACCCTTGAGGCATCCACATTCTTACAATGTAAATCTGGACCGGGACGCTATACTTACATCGTAAGAATCGTCAACCGGATCACGGTGCGTCCGGTACGGAGGAGGGGCGCCATGGCGGCCAACAGGGCTCGCGGACAACGTGCGGGGCTCACCCGGCAGGCCGTCCTGGAGGCGGCGCTGCGGCTCGTCGACCAGGAAGGGCTGAAGGCGCTGTCGATGCGGCGGCTCGGCGCCGAGCTGGGCGTGGAGGCGATGACCCTCTACCACCACGTGCCGAACAAGGTCGCTCTGCTGGACGGGGTGATCGAGCAGGTCGTCGCCGAGGCCGTACCCCCGGAGTTCGGCGCCGCCACCTGGCGGGCGGACCTGAGCGCGTACGCCCACGCGCTGGTCGCCGCACTCAACGCCCACCCGCACACCGTGCCGTTGCTGCTGTCCCGGGCCGCCATGACACCCCGCAACCTGCGGACGCTGGAGGCCGTCGTGGGGATGCTGCACGGGGCGGGCTTCTCCCTGCCCAGGAGCCTGGACGTGCTCTACTCACTGACCAGCTTCGTCGTCGGCCACGCCGCCGCCCAGGCGGGCCGCGTCGACGGCGCCGGGGACATGGCCTCACTGGACCCGGCGGCGTACCCGCTCCTGGTCACCGCCGCCAGGGAGGCAGGCGAGGACGCGGCCGAAGCACGCTTCGACTTCGCGCTCGACGCCCTGCTGTCAGGCTTCGAAGAAGAACGCGCGGCCACCTCGGCAACGGGGTGAAGACGGCCGCCATGAGAGTGCTGGGATCCTGGCGCGCAACGGCACGCCCGGCAGCGTCACTCCGCGCGGGGTCAGGTGCCGAGATGCTGCGCTCCGAAGTGCTGCGCGCGGAGGACCAGGACGACATCGTCGCGGTAGTCCTCCTGGTACCAGACCATCACGGCGCCCTCTGCGAACGTCCTGACGCCGGATGCCGCCTCGGTGATGTCGAAGGGCTTGCCGATGCGACGGACTCCCACGGCATCGGCGATCCGCTGCGCGATCGCTTCGACCTCCAGCCGCTGGGTCTTGTCCAGGCCGCCTACGACGTTCTCGGCATCGGGTTCGTACTCCCAGGTCCAGTCACTCACGCGGCGACAGCCTCGGCGAGGATGGAAGCCAGCTCACTCGCTGCGGCGCGGCGCTCGGCTCGATCATCCGACTCACCGATGATGCGCTCGCACTCACGGAAGCGGGCGAGGCGCTGCGGGTAGCGGGCGACTCCGACCCATGACCACCAGTGCTCGACAAAGGCACGGGGCGGTGTGAGGGTGTACTCATCGCGGGCTTGGCGCATCGCTTCGTCCCACTGCTGATCAAACGTGGCGAGGACAGTCGGGTCGAGGCGTCCGACGGCTACACGGAGCGCGGCCGGGGTCTTCTCGGGCATGGGGATGCGGGGGCCAGTGGGCTCTGCGGCACGCTCGGTCATGGCGGACTCCGGTCTCAGGCGGCGGGGTGGAGCAGGGACGGGGTCACGGCGCCCGCGGCTTCCTCGCGCGGCTCGGTCTGCGGCTGGGCGCGCGGCGCGGCGTCGAGACCGGCCGAGACGCGTCCGGCAACGGTCTCACGCAGCAGCAGTTCGCAAAGGACACTCATGGACTGGATGCCCTCCCGCGCTCGGCGCTCGTCGGAGTGGACCCAGGCGGCATCTCCGATGGCGGCGAGGTGCCCGCTGCGTCCACCCGCGCGCACATCCTCCTCCGGAAGGGGCACGTCGACGACGCCGGCGGCATACCGGTCCAGGAGGACGGTGAGCAGGTGACCGACGGTCAGGGCATCACTGGCGGCGATGTCGTCGGCGCTGTCCCAGGTGGCGTCATCCACATAGGGGCGGCGAGTTGTGCGGGCGAGTGTGGCCCGCTTCTTGCGGGGTGACATAGCCCGGCCTCCGTAGGTCTCTTTCAACAGCTCAGGGGCCACTCTAGCGCGACTATGGCTGTTTCTCAGACCCAGTCTAGAATTGCGACTACAGCTGAACTTCAGTTCTACACGTTCCTGCTCGCGACGCCCCCGGACCCTCGTCTGCGGGACGGAGCGGGTCCGACGAAGAACCCCAGCCTGAACCCCGCAACCGCTCATCGACTCCCGCCCCGAAGGTCACCATGAGCTGGGACGTGCCCCTCTCCCGACTGCCCAGCAGGGTCACGTTGGTGCACGAGATCCCTGTCGGCGTACTCCTGTGAGTGCCCCACCAAGTACGGAGATACGTGCACCAGCAGGGAGGCTGTGAGCCAGTCACGTCATCGCGAGGGCATGACGGTGGCGGGGCGGTGAACCTCCAGGATGACTGCGGTGCCGGCCACGGTTCGGTCCTCGTGCATGGTGATCTGCTGGCCGGGCTGGACGTGCGTCCAGTGGGAGGGGGTGAGGGGCACGAGGCGAACCGTGGCTCGGCCGCCGGGCTCGAGAACGGGCATGTTCTCAACCCAGAGCCAGGCGATGCTGACCGCACGTCCACCGGTGGGTGAGAGGTGTCCGGTGTCCCACATGGGTCGCAGAACACCGGCACCGGAGATCGGCGTCGTGCGTCGCGCCTCGACGGCAGGACGGAGCGCCAGATCCGCCCGGATCACGCCGTTGCGGATCTCTGAGCACCGCCAATGGCACCAAGCCGCGCTCCGCTCCAGCCGGAGCTGCTCGGCCGCGTCGGCGAGCTTCTCCCAAAACGCCAGAGGGAGCGAGCGACCGTCCCCTAGCTCCTCCAGCAGGCCCAGGGCGATCTCCCACTCGTCGTGGACGAGGTAGTCCCAGATATCTCGCACCGTGATGTCGTTCTCGGTGGCGGTCTCTTCCGGAACCAGCAGGGAAGCTGATTCGAGCAGCTCAGGGACGTCCATGCGCTCATTGTCGACCAGGTCGTTGTCAGGCTGCGCTTTCCTGGTCTCACTCGATGGCAGAGAGCCGGTTCTTGAGCCGGTAGCTGGGGCCGTTGATGGAGATCACGTCGCAGTGGTGCAGGAGCACCAAGGCCAACGCAGCTCTGCTCGGGCCGCCGGGAGTGGGCAATCTTGGCCTCGTCAGCCCGCTGAGCGTACTGAGTCAGGGCGTCGGCCAGGTGGGGCAGTCCCAGCTTGCCGGCCGTGTTTCAAGACGTTTCCCTCGTGCTCGGCTTGGTGGTGAAGGGGCGGGTGCCGGTCAGCTCGTCATAGACCGACAGGGGCCGGCGGCCGACCTCGACCTGGGTGACCGCGGTCCGGTTCAGCAGGGCCGCCAGCGGCCCGGATTCGGGGCCTGTGTTTGCCGGCGGGTCCGGGGCAGGCTCCCATCGCCGGCTGTGACGCGGCGGCCGACGGGGTCGACGCATCGCGCGCAGCCCCGAATTCACCAACCGCATCCGCCAGACCGTAGTGTCCCAAAGCCGCTTCCAAATCGAGCATTGACGCCACATAGCGACACCCGTCGCCGGCCTTCGGCGCGGCCGTCAGTCCGGGTTCGGTGCTCAGCGGTAGCAGCATATCGATGGAATGCGGTCAGGACCTCTGCTCGGGTACTGGTCGGTCCTCACGTACCGTAGAAGCTCTTTTCCGCCATTGACGTGGGCCAGGATCACCGACAAGTGGTCCAGAATCACCCCACTTGACGAGCGGTCGACAGCCGCTCGACGGCCGTGGGCATCTGGTGTCGCGATCACAGGTCGAGGCGGCCTTCGCGAAGGCGTTCGTCGGCGAGCTTGTGACCGGCGAGCCGAGCCACGTCCACCAGCCCCGGCGACGAACCGGCGCGGCCGTGGAGCAACGCGACCGCCCCGGCCTTCCTGCGAGGAGGCCGGGGCGGTGGTGCGGTGCACTGACGCTTCCTACTTCAGCGCTTCCGTCCGCCGCTGGCCGTCCGCGAAGTAGGCGACCAGGCTCGGGTCCAGCGGTGGCACCTCGTACGCCGCGCCGCCCTCGCGCAGCGAGCGCGTCGCCATGACCCCTGCGGCCACACTCATCCGGGCGGCGACGGGCGACGTGTCCGTGGCACCGCCGTCGCGTGCGAAGCGGCAGAACTCCTCGATGATCCGTGCGTCCGCGCCGCCGTGCCCGCCCTTCGCGTCGGGCACCTTGTGGACCGCGTCGGCGTCGACGCGGTAGTCGCTCGGTCCGGTGTTCCAGACGCGGACCTCGTCGCCGGGCCGGTCACCGAAGTTCTCCAGCCGGCCCTCGGTCCCGATGACCGTGTAGTTGCGCCAGTAGTCGGGGCTGAAGTGGCACTGCTGGTAGGCGGCGACGACGCCGTTGTCCAGCCGCATGTTCATCACGGACACGTCCTCGACATCCACGATGTGGTGCAGGTTCCTGCGCTCGCCCGGCGGCCACTCGAACGTGCGCAGCCAGCCCTCCGGCCGCGGGGTGTCGGGCTCCCGACGCGGCAGGTCGCCGTAGACCATCAGATCTCCGAGGGCGTTGACGCGCTGCGTGTATCCGCCGGCCAGCCAGTGGATCACGTCGATGTCGTGAGCCGCCTTCTGGAGCAGCAGCCCGGTGGTGCGGCGGCGGTCGGCGTGCCAGTCCTTGAAGTAGTAGTCACCGCCGTACGAGACGAAGTGCCGTACCCACACGGTCTTCGGCACACCGATGTCCCCGCGGGCGATGATGTCGCGCATCAGCCGGACGACGCCCATGTGCCGCATGTTGTGCCCGACGTAGAGGCGACTGCCCGTCTCGTACGCGGTGCGCAGAATCGTGTCGCACTGCTCGACGGTGATCCCCAGCGGCTTTTCCACGTAGGTCGCCTTGCCCGCCTCGAGGGCGTCGCAGGCGATGGCCTCGTGCGTGTCGTCGGGGGTGGCGACGATGACGGCGTCGATGGTGTCGTCGTCGAGGAGCGTCCGGTGGTCGGAGTAGGCCGTCGCGCCGGGGAACCGCCCGGGAACCCCGGTCCGCACCGCCGGGTCGGTGTCGGCCACCGCGGCGACGACCGAGCCTTCGCCCGGACGATGGGCGGAGTCGGCGAGGTTGCGCCGCAGTCCGAGGCCGATGACGCCGATGCGCAGGTCGTCGGTCACTTGCCACCGCCCTGGGCGATGGCCTTCTCGAACTCGCGCCGCATCGCGTTGCCCGCGGCCCGCTGCCAGGCGGGGAGGATCTCCTTCTTGAAGGAGGAGAGCGGCTTCCGGCCGGCCACGAGGTCGGTGATGGCGCCGTAGAAGTCGCCGGACGCGGAGGCGCCCTTGTTCGAGTTGGTGTCGGAGAAGAGGCCCGTGGTCGGATTGACTCGGGCGAGCTTCATCAGTTCGAGCTCGGTCTGGTGGATGGCGCTGGTGACCTCCGGCTTGCCGGGCAGGTAGAGCGCCTGCGGAGCGTTGCCGAAGAAGGTGATGGCCTGCCGGGTGGTGAGCACCTCGGCGTTGCCCTTGGTGTTGAGCATGACATCACCGTCCTTGGAGCGGGTGTGATGGGTGCCCTCCAGACCGTAGTCGAGGAAGAGGCGCTCCGCGGTGCCGAAGGGCGCGCTGAGGTAGTTCATGATCTGAAGCAGCGTCTCGATGCGCTCCTTGGGCACCGTCTTGTTGATCGCGGTGAACCCGACCGAGCCGTAGCCGAAGCTGAAGCTAGGCCTGATGCCCGGCTCCGCGGCGAAGGGGACGATGACCTTCGCCGGCCAGTCGTACATCGCACTGTCGTTGAGGAAGCCGGGAAAGGACTGGACATGGGCGCCGAGGAAGCCGCCCTCCAGCTTCTCCAGAGTCGTGGCGAGGTTGGGGTCCGGCCAGAAGAGCTGCGCCTGCCGGCACTTGAGGGCGAACTCGAGTCCGGCGAAGAACTCTTCCGTCTCGAACGTGTGGGTGAGCTTGCCGCCGTCCAGCCGCCAGCCGTTGGGCGCGCCGTACCACAGGGCGAACTGACCGATGTGGTTGACGTAGGCGGGCTCCAGCACGTACTTCTTGCGCTTGGTGTCGAGCAGTTCCTTCCCCTTGTCGAGGAAGTCCTGGGCGCTGTCGAACCGCGCACCGCCGACAGGCTTCCAGAAGTCCTCGTTGGCGACGTAGACCTGTCCCATTCGGCCGTACGGGACGGCGACGCCCCAGAGCTTGCCGTTGAAGACGGCGGTGCGCCATGCGAAGTCGGGGATGTTCGCCAGGTGGGGGTACTTCTTGACGGCGTCGCCCGCGAGGTACGGCGTCAGGTCGTGGAACTTGGCCTTGAGGAGGGCGGGGACGTTCTTCAGGCCCTGGTTCGGGGGGAACCACATCAGGTCGTGCATGTCGCCGCCGGCGACGGTCGCGTTGAACTTCGCGCGGTAGACGTCCTCGGCACCGAGGCCGTTGACGATCGTCATACGCAGTTCCGAGCCGAGCCGCTTGTTGAGCTCCTGCCAGTAGGAGTTGCGGTTCATGGCCGGGGCCGCGGTGGTGAACGTCTCCGTCAGGGCGGTGACCGGCTTTCCGTCACCGGGCACCGCGGTGACGCTACGGGCGGGGTCCTTGGGGTAGCGCAGGTAGGCGGGGTCCAGGCCCTGGCCGTTGCCGAGCAGGTCCGGAGGGGTGACCTGCGCCGGCACGTAGGTCGGCAGCTTCAGCCTGGCCGAGGCCTCCGCGCCGGCGCCGTTGGACGTGCCCGTTCCGGAGCTGCACGCGGCGAGAGCACCACCTCCTGCGACGGTGAGGCCGGCCGCACCGGCGGCGCCGAGGAATCCACGACGGTTGAGGTTTCTGGAGGACATGGCTCTCCCTGAAGCGATGAAGGGGGAAGGACGAACGGCGGGAATGACCGGCGACCGGCGAAAGGAACGGTGGAAGAAGGGCTCAGGCTTTGATCGCGCCGGTGAGGACGCCCTTGGTGAAGTACTTCTGCAGGAACGGGTAGACCGCGATGATCGGCAGGACGGCGAGGATGAGGACGGCCATCGACAGCGAGGTGCTCGCCGGGAGGACGCTGACACCCATCGCCTTGGCGTTGAACGTGTCGCCCTGGAGGACGTACGAGCGCAGGACGACCTGCAGCGGCAGCTTGTCCGGGTCGTTGATGTAGAGCATCGCGTTGAAGAAGCTGTTCCAGTAGGTGACCGCGTAGAACATGCCGACCACAGCGATCACCGCCTTGGACAGCGGGAGCACTATCTTCAGCAGCACCTTCAGATCGCCTGCCCCGTCGAGGCGCGCGGCCTCGTGCAGTTCTTCCGGGATGCCTTGGAAGAATGCCCGCACCACGATGACGTTGAAGGCGTTGAGCATGATGGGTACGACCATCGCGCCGTAGGTGTCGAGCAGTCCGAGCGCCTGCGCCACCAGGTAGTTGGGGATGATGCCCGGTGTGAAGAGGAACGTGCCCACCACGATGAGGAGCAACGGCTTCCCGGCGAGGGTCCCGGGTCGCGAGAGCCCGTAGGCGAGGCAGATCGTGCACAGCAGGCTCAGTACGGTGCCGACGAGGGTGATGCCGACGCTGACCAGCGCGGCGCGGGTGACCACGCCACCGGAGAGCACCACCCGGTACGCCTCCAAGGTCGGATCCGCGGGGAAGAGCACATATCCGCCGTTCGCCGCCAGTTCGGCCTTGGTGGCCAGGCTGGTGCCGATGGCGAGCAGGAACGGGTAGCCGACGGCGACGATCATCGCGACCATGACCAACAGCTTGAGCCCCTGGCCCGCCCTGCTGGGCTGTTCCATCCATACGGGGCGCTCGGTCGGGCGGCGGCCGCGCCGGCCCTTGCCGAGAATCGTCGAAAGCGACGCCATGCTCATCGGTAGACCCCCTGCTCGCCGAGGCGGTGAGCGAGTTTGTTCGCGAGGACGATCAGGATGAATCCGATGACGCCCTTCATCAGGCCCGCGGCGGTGGACATGCCCCAGTCCCCGTCGACGACGCCGTGGAAGTAGACGTAGGTGTCCAGTACCTCCGCCGCTTCCGCGCCTACCGCGTCACGCTGGAGCAGCATCTGCTCGAAGCCGACGGAGAGGATGTCGCCGAGCCGCAGGATCAGCAGCATGATCATCACGGGGCGGATGCCGGGCAGGGTGATGTGCCACATGCGGCGTAGCCACCCGGCGCCGTCCATGGCCGCTGATTCGTAGAGCGAGTTGTCGATGGACGCCATGGCGGCGAGGAAGATGATCGCGCCCCAGCCGGCGTCCTTCCAGACGGCCTGGGAGGTGAGCAGCAGGATGAACGTGTCAGGGTTGTTCATGATGTTGCCGACGGCGATGCCGTTGTCGTTGAGCAGACTCGTCACCGTGCCCGCGCCGCCGAAGACCTGCTGGAACATGCCCACGACCACGACCCAGGACAGGAAGTGCGGCAGGTAGACCACGGTCTGCATCAGCCGACGGGTCCTGGTACCGATCAGGGAGTTGAGGAAGAGCGCGAGGGCGATCGGCGCCGGGAAGTAGAGGAACAGCTGGACGACGCTGATCTCCAGGGTGTTCCACACGGCGGACCAGAACTCGGGCTGTTCCAGTAGCGCGGTGAAGTTGGCCCAGCCGACGAACGGGCTCTGCTGGAACCCCAGATACGTCTGGTAGTCCTGGAAGGCGATGACGTTGCCCGCCAGCGGCAGGTAGAAGAACACCGCGAAGTACAGGATGCCGGGCACGCACAGGAGCAGCAGCGTTCGGTCCCGCTTGAGGCGTGCGCCGAAGCGCCGTCGGGCCGCGAGGTCGCGGCCGGCCTTTCCGGCCTCTGTACGCGGACGTGCGCGCCGATCGCGCGGCGGAGCGGGTTGAGGCGTGTCCGGACGGGGCGAAGTGGATGCAGTGGCCGACACGTTCACCTCCTGCGGCGAGTGGTAGCGGGGAGAACTTCGGCAGACGCCCAGACCGTCGTGGGGCGCTCGGGGAGAGGGATCCGTTGTGTGCCCGGGCGGAGCCGGGGCTTGAACGCAGTCGTCGTACTCATCACAGGTGTCGCTGCCTCAGCCAATCCGAGAACGGGATGCCGCCGGTCGCCTCGCCGGGTGCACGCGGGGCCGGCACCGAAGCCGCGGCGTCGTCTCGACGCCTTCGGGCTCCGTGCGGATGTGGCAGGAGTCAACAGCGCGGGTCGCGCCCCGGTCAATACCTATATTCAAAGAGTTTTGCTAAGTGACGCCACCATTACGCCGGGCCCGACCCTCGGCTGGAGACCGCTCCGCCCGTGACCGTCCCCAGTTCTCCTGGGTGGCACGGCGCTCCGGGTCTCTCATGCGGACGACGGAGGCCGGCGGCGACGAAATCCGAATCACCTGCTGTTTCTCTGTGAACTTTCGTAAGTAGGATGCCTGGCATGAACCAGCACGGCGGTGACGCCTCTCTGTTGCGGCGATTGAACTCCGCCGCCGTCCTGCGCGTTCTGCGGCACCGCGAGACGGCCGCAACCCTGACCGAGCTGGCCCAGCAGGTGCAGGTCTCCAGGCCGACGGTCGAGACGATCATGGAAGAGCTGCTGGAGCAGGGGTGGGCCGAAGAGTGCGGCCAGGAGCGCGGTCTGCGCGGCCGGCCCGCCAAGCGCTACCGGTTCCGCGCCTCGGCCGGACGCGTCCTCGGTCTGAGCGTGGGCGCCTACCGGCTCCAGGCGGTGGGGGTCGACCTGAACGGGCAGGTCACCCAGTCCCGCAAGGCGGCGATCTTCCCCGACATGACGGCGGGCGAGCGCCTGGACGCGATCGAGCGTTTCATCGCCGACTGCTCGGAGGAGCTGGGCCAGCGCCCCATGGCCGTGGGGGTGGGCACCACCGGGGTCGTCGACGGTACCGGGCGCGTCGTGAAGAGCTCCGTCCTGTCCGGGTGGACGGGCCTCGCGCTCCAGGACGAGCTGTCGGGCAGGATCTCGGCTCCCGTGGTGGTCGAGAACGACGTCCGGCTCGCCGTACTGGCCGAGCAGTGGCGCGGCGCCGCCGTCGAGCGCATGGACGTGCTCTACCTCTTCGCGGGCAACCGGATGTCGCTGGGCATGCTGATCGGAGGCAAGCCGTACCGCGGGGCCCACTCGGCCTCGGGCGAGATCGCGGAACACGCCACCGGCCTGTGGCAGGTCTTCGGTCCCGTCATGGACTTCGCGATGGCGGTCGAGCCGGGAGAGCTTCGCTCGCCGGCGCAGGCCGCGGAATTCGCCTTCGGCAGGGCCGCCGCGGGCGAGCCGCGGGCCGCGGAGGCCGTGACCGCGCTCGCGGTCGGGCTGGCGGAGAGCCTCTTGACGGTGGTGGGCCCCTTCGACCCAGAGATGGTCATCATCGGCGGCTCGCTGTCGAGCGGTGGCGCCCTGCTGGTCGAGCCCATCCAGGAGCACCTGAACCGAGCCTGCCTCTATCCGCCGGAGGTCGTGGCGTCCGGTCTGGGGAGCGACTCGGTCGCCATCGGTGCGGCGAGACTGGCTCTCGAGTACGCGGAATCCGATATCGCTTTGGCTAATAGATCGGACACCACAGGCGCATAACGGTCTGTTCCGGGCGCCAAGAGCCCGAAGCCCGGACCGGCCGAGGCCAATAAACCTGGCGGTTTGAATAAAGTGTCGCTACTCTCTGCTGCCACAGGGAAGGGCACCCCCGTGATCGTGCCCGAGGCGAGGAGGTTCGCGCTCCCTGCGTCATCACGTACCCGTGTGGACAGGGGATCCCAGGCATGACCAGCACGTCGCGGTACCACTTGCGCTACCAGCTCCTTCCCGGGCGGGACCCTCGCGAACTGGGTGAGTTCTGCGTCGCGCACGGGATCGAGGAAGTGGTGCTGATCTACGGGTCCGAGGAGCTGCACACCGGCCATCTGGTCGGAGCCGACGAGGACTTCTGGTTCGAGCACGTCGCACACGCCCACAAGGTGCTCACGGAGCACGGCGTCTCGCTCAGTCTCAATCCCTGGGTGACGGCGGGACACGCCGACCGGGGGCGCGTACAGGACGTGGGATTCGCGCCTCTGGTCTCGCCCCAGGGGGAGGTCGCCACCGCCGCGGCCTCGTTCGCGTGCCCGGTCTGGCGCGACTGGCTCGCGTCGCACTACGGGCGTTTCGCCGGCCTCGGCTTCCGTGTGCTGTGGATCGAGGACGACTTCCGCTTCCACAACCACGCGCCGCTCACCTGGGGCGGGGGTTTCGAGCCCGGCATGCTCGACCGGTTCGCCGAGCTGGCCGGCGAGCGCCCCTCCAGGGAACAGCTCGTCGAGGCCATCACCGGCCCGGGCGTGCACCCGTGGCGAGAGATCCTGCGCCGCACGTGGCGCACGACGCAGCTGGAGGCCCTGGACGCCGTGCGGGACGCCGTCGCGGGCCGCGCGCAGTTGGGCCTCATGAGTTCCGGCCTGGGATCCGCGTCCCTGGAAGGGCGCGACTGGAAGGCCCTGTTCACCCGCTGCGACGTGCACCGCCCGCACTTCGCCCCGTACAGCGACCAGCCCGGTGCCTTCCTGTCGTACTCCGTCGCCATGCTCGAACTCCAGAGGCCGCTACGGCCCGACACGGTCGAGGTCGCGCCGGAGATCGAGAACTGGACGCACACGGAATGGAGCAAGTCCGACACCCAGACGTGGTCGGAGATGGTCACCGCGCAGCTCTCCGGCGCTGACGCGCTCCTTCTGGACCTGTTCCCGTTCGTCACCGGCGGCCCCGCGCGCTATCCCCGCATCGGTCGCATGCTCGACGCCTCACGCGCCGCGCTCGACGCGACCGTCACCGAGGACCTGACGACCATCGGCGTGGGCGTCCCCTGGTGGCCCGACACGGCGGCGTCGATCCCGGGCGACGGCACGCTCCGCGGCCTGGAGGCCGACCCGGTGCGCACCGCGCGCTTCCTGCTCTCCTACGGCATCCCGATCCAGGCAGGCAGGGCTCCCGTCACAGCGCTCTTCGGCAGCACCGCCTGGGGCGTCCCCGACGACGAACTGCCGCGACTGCTCTCCGGTGGCCTGCTCCTGGACGGGGTGGCCGCGCGGATCCTCGAAGAACGTGGCTGCGGGGAGTTCCTCGGCGTCGAGGTGGGCGGGATCGTCGAACGGGACACGCCGCAGCCGGAGCCGTACAGCATGGAACACATCCTCGACAGCGACGCGCTGTTGAGCGTGAACGTCCAGCCCGCCCTGGCCAGGCTCACTGCCGTGCCCGAGGCGCAGGTGTGGACGCGCATCCTCACACCACGGCGTGACCACTGGGGCGACGGCCGGGTCGCCTACACCAACAGCCTCGGCGGGCGAGTCGTGACCATGGCCGCGTGCGCGCCCGAGACGCTGGGCCGATGCGACGACGGACAGCGCCTGGCACAGCGCATGGTCCGCTTCCTCGGCGCCGAACTCCCCCTGGTCACCGGCGGACCGCACCTCGTCCCGCACTACGGTGAGGCCGACGGCGTACGGCGACTGGCGATCGCCAACGGTTCCGCCGACCCGGCACGCCCTGTGGTGGTGACCGACGGCGATCCGACGGCCCTGCTGCTGGAACCCCTGCGGGAGCCGGTGTCGGTCCCGGTGCGGCGAGCCGGGCCGCACCTGCACGTCGAGGCCGACGTACCCCACCGCGGATACGTGATCCTGCGCTGGCCGTGACCCACCGGCCGTCGCGAGACCGCCGGTCATGACGAGGATGGGGCCGCGGGGCCGTCGGCCAGCGCCGCTTGCACATCGTGATCGGCTCGATCAGCCCATGAACGTCAACCGCACCTGACGCTCCGGGTTGTCCTTGTTCGTGTCCACCAACCTCCGCAAGGACAACCCCGAGCCGTCTTCGGCGGACGGCCCGCCGCTGAGGCGTGGACGCACCGGGGGCGAGACAGCTGTCGTGGCGCGGCTGCAACCCTCACGATCGGTCAAGTCCGTCGGATGCGAGTGCGTCGGCCGGCCGCCCGCCGTCCGGGACAGCCTACGAGTCACCACCCCACTGCGTGGCGTCGAGCGGGCTGAGGAACGTGAGGACGGACTCCTTCTCAGTGATCGACTGCCGCAGCTCGGCGTTGAACAACGAGCCGTAAGGCGCTGCCAGGTGAGCCTGGAACGCCGCCTCGTCCGCGTACACCTCGAAGATCCAGTACGCCAGGGGGTCGGACTGTTTCGTGTACACCTCGAACGCCAGGTTCCCGGGTTCTTCGCGGACGTGCCGACAGTAGTCCCTCACCAGCTCGGCGACGTGTTCCTCGGAGCCGGGCCGGACACCGAACTCGGCCAGCAGAGTTTTGCGCATGTCGTTCTTCCTGTCTGTCTCCGGCGTGGCCGGCGTGGCGTGAGCGGTACGGGCGGGGGGCCGGTTCCGGCATCCCCGCCCTGCGCTGTCAATGAGCGCGCATGAGCGCGATCAGTCGCGGTACGAGCGCAGCTGCCAGACCTGGATGCGGTCCAGGCCGACGGAACCGCCTTCTGCGAAGACCTGTACCCCCTCGCTGTCCGGGTCGGGGAAGATCTGGTCGGTGATCACGGCCTGGCCGTCGCCGCCGAACACCTCCACGGAGGACCAGTCGACCAGGATCCGAAGCCTGACCTTGCCGCCCTTGGCCGTCAGCGGCGCGCGTTGGACACCGGGGAAGTCGTCGCTGAAGTCCACCGCGCCCGACCTCGCGCGGTCGACGTACAGTTCCTGGGTCTCGGTGTCGTAACCGATGACGGTCTCCTGCCCTTCGCCCGTGCGGACCTTGAGTCCGAACCGCTCGGCGTCGCCGAGGGAGAAGGTGGCCCGGATGTCGAGCGCCTTGCCGTCGGCACGTCCCCCGGCCAGAGGCGTGGAGCCGTCGGTGACCGTGACGTCGCGCACGCTGACGGGCGGCGCGGTCCGCAGCGACTCCAGGGAGGTCACCGGCTGCTGGGTCAGCCGGATCCGGCCGTCCACGGTGCGCAGCCCCATCTCCCTCGGCATGCTCTGCGCACTACGCCAGGGGGAGGTGGGAACGCTGTTGCCGTACTGCCAGTTGTTCATCCAGCCGATCATGCGGCGCCTCCCGTCCGGGGCGTCCTCCCATGACACGGCCGCGTAGTAGTCCTTGCCGTGGTCGACCCAGTCGGCGCGCTGGATCCTCGACAGCGCGGGCGTATCGGCGGCGGTGAACTGATCGGCTGAGATGTGGCCCCAGCCCGCGGTGTTCATGTCGACGAGCTGGACCCGGGCCTGCTTCCCGGCGTACGGGCGCAGGTCGAACGAGGCCCAGTCCAGGGTTTCGCTGTCCTCGCCTGTGGCGGTCCGCACGACCGTGCCGTCCACGAGCAGGTTCACAGACGTCTCGTTCGAACGTGGCGTTGCCGGGGTGTCCGACAGCATGATGTGGTCGACGTTGATATGGCCCCAGCCACCGGTGTTCTGGTCCACGATCTCGATACGGGCGGTCCTGCCGGATAGATCGGCGACGTTCCAGGTGGCCCAGTTCAGTGCCTCGGAGTTCTTGCCGGCGGCACTGCGGACGACCTTGCCGTCCACGACGAGGCGCACCGCGGTGGGAGCCTCGGCGCCGGAGGGGTGGTTGCCGCCTCCGACGAGGAGGTTGATGTGGTCCTTGTCGATGGTGAAGTCCGGTGAGGTGAGCGTCCCGACGGTGGAGTCGCCGTTCAGGAAGGTGTTCACCAGGCCGTCGCCGAGGTGCCCGGACACTTCCTGCTGGCCGGGCAGCGTGCCCGTCGCCGGGCCGTCGCCGAACGCGGTGCCCGTCGCGGTCCAGGAGCCGTAGCCCGCCGCTTCGAAGTCGGCCAGGACCGTCCCGGTGGGCACCGGCTGCTCACCCATGACGGCGCCGGTCACGTGCGGGTGTCGTCCACCGCCGACCTTGAAGTTCAGATAGGGGCTGTCGACGGTGAAGGCGGGTGAGGTCAGGGTGCCGGTCGCGCCGTCGTGACCGTGGAAACTGTTGGCGTAGCCCGTGCCCTCGACGCCGGAGACGGGCAGCTGTCCCTCGAGCGGGCCGGTGGCCGGTTCGTTCCCGAACGCCGTGCCGGTCGTCGCCCAGGCGCCGAAGCCGGGCTGTTCGAAGTCCTGCATGACCAGCCCGGCGGGCGGGGTGTAGGAGCCGTCGTCGTCGGGGGTGAACCTCCTGCCGTCGAAGTCGCCGACGAAGTACTGCGCGGCCGAACCTCCCGCGATGCCGCCGGGGTTGATGTTGACGACCAGCACCCACTTCGTGCGGCTCGGATCTCCGTCGACCGGCAGCGGGAACAGGTCGGGGCACTCCCATACGCCGCCCACGGCACCGGCCGGGCCGAAATCGCTGAGCAGCTCCCACTGCTTGAGGTCCTTGGAGGAGTAGAACCTGACCTTGTGCTCGGTGGACAGGGACACGGTCATGAGCCAGCTCTTGGTGGGGGCGTACCACTGCACCTTGGGGTCGCGGAATTCCTTCGAGCCGATGTCCAGCACGGGGTTGCCGGCGTACTTGGTCCAGGTCCGACCCCGGTCGGTGCTGTAGGCCAACGACTGGGCCTGCTTGCCGTCGGCTTTGTACGCGCTCGTGTAGACGGCGACCATCGCAGGGGTGTTCTCGGTGCCGAAGCCCGAGGTGTTGTGATGGTCGACGACCGCGCTGCCGGAGAAGACCATCTCCTCGTCGTCGTGCGGGATGGCGAGCGGGAGTTCCTCCCAGTGCACAAGGTCCCTGCTGACGGCGTGGCCCCAGGACATGTTGCCCCAGGTGCTGCCGCTGGGGTTGTACTGGTAGAAGAGGTGGTACTCGCCCTTGAAGTAGACCAGCCCGTTGGGGTCGTTCATCCAGTTCTTCTTCGGTGTGAAGTGGAACTGGGGCCGGTGGGGCTCGGTGTACGGCGGGCTGTCGGATGCCGCGGCCCGGGGGGCGACGGCGGTGACGGCGAGCGCGCATGTTGCGGCCGCCGCGGCGACAAGCCGCAGCGGGGCACGGCGGAGTACGGGGCCTGGGCTCATGGTCTCTCCTGCACTGTGGGGCGGCGTCCCGGCCGCGTCCGCTGCGGTGGGCACGACCGCCGGAAGGGGATTGCAGTGCCGGCCGGTGGGGGCGGCCCGGAACAGCAGGTGTCATCGCTGACACATGTCAGCGATGACACCTGCTGGGGAGTGATGATGAGCTTGCGCGCGGCGGTGCGTCAATGGTTCCGGCAGACTCGTCCGGGCCGGACCGGGGTGCGGGCCGGTCACCCGACCGCGGTCGCCGGCGGCCGCAACTGGCTCTCCCAGGGCGGGTTCGGGCCGCTGGCGGAGCAGGTGAGCGCCGCGACCCGGGCCGCGAACGCACACGCCTCCGCGACGTCGTCCATCCGCAGATCCGTCAACCGCCCGCCCAGCAGGCCCCTGGCGTCGAGATGGTGCAGAAGACCCGCGGTGAACGAGTCCCCCGCCCCCACGGTGTCCACCACCTCGGTCGGCGGAGCCGGCACGGCGGCCCGGTCGCCGTCCAGTGAGGCTGTCGCGCCGCGCTCGCCGCGAGTGACCACCACGAGCCGGGCACCCGCCGTGTGCCAGACGTCGCAGGCGCGCTCGACCGAGTACCCGGGCAGCAGCAGCTCCAGGTCGTCCTCGCTCAGCCGCAGGATGTCCGCGAGCGCGCACCAGCGCTGCAGGCGTGCGCGGTAGACCTCGGGCGCCACGAGCAGGGGCCGCACGTTCGGGTCGATGGAGATCGTGGCCGCATCAGAGGCGCGGGCGAGGAACTCCTCCACCACGGGGCCGCCCGGTTCGCGTACGAGGGCCAGAGAACCCGCGTGCAGACAAGTGGTGGACGCGAGATCCGCTGCGGACAGTTCGTCCGCCGTCCACTGCCAGTCCGCTGTGCCCTGCGCGTGGAAGGAGTAGACCGCCTGACCCCGGGCGTCGAGCTCGGCGACGGCCAGGGTGCTGGGCTCGTGAGCGCGTATCGCCCGGGACAGATCGACGCCGGATGCCTCGAGGTGAGCACGGAAGAGCCGACCGAAGACGTCGTCCGACAGCCGAGCCAGGAAGCGGACGGACGTGCCCAACCGGGCGAGTGCCACGGCCGTGTTCGCCGGGCCACCGCCCGGCATGACCCGCAGAGCGAGCTCGGGAGCGAACTCACCCGAGGTGGGCGCGGGAGCGGTGAAGGCGTCGGCGACGCATTCTCCGAGGACGGTGACCCGAGGCAGGCGCATGACGGCTTCTCTCCAGTTGGGGCGGCGCGGTAGCGGTGCGCAGCAGGGCGGTTCACGAGGGGCGGCGTCATCGAAGTACGGACCTTCTTCGACGTTGCCGATTTGTGACGGTGCCAAGGCATTGACGTTGCGCGGAGTCGGAGTCCATCATCCTCCGCAAGCAGTGTCAACGATGACATGTGTTAACGATGACACTCGCCGCACAGCAACGACCTCCCCCGCGCCGCAGCCTGTCCGACCAGCGCGGCCGCTCCGCCCGAACCCCGCAGGAGTCATTCATGTCCCGTAGGAACCGTGCCGTTCCCACCCTTGTCCGCGTCACCGCCTGCGCCGCCGTCGGGGCGCTGGCCCTGACCGCTTGCGGCTCCGGCGCCCAGGGCGGGTCCAGTGGATCGGTGAAGGTCGGCCTGATCACCAAGACGGACACGAACCCCTTCTTCGTGAAGATGAAGGAGGGCGCCGAGCAGGCCGCGAAGGACAGCGGCGTCGAGCTCGTCAGCGCGGCCGGAAAGTTCGACGGCGACAACGCGGGCCAGGTCACCGCGATCGAGAACATGGTCAACTCCGGTGTGAAGGGCATCCTCATCACGCCCAACGACTCCAAGGCGATCGTCCCCGCCCTCGAGAAGGCCCGCGCCAAGGGCGTCCTGGTCATCGCCCTTGACAGCCCGACCGAGCCGCAGGACGCCACCGACGCCCTGTTCGCCACCGACAACGTCAAGGCCGGCGAGCTCATCGGCCGATACGCCAGGGCCGCCATGGCCGGCAAGCAGGCGAAGATCGCCACTCTTGACCTCGCGCCCGGAGTGGCTGTGGGCGTGCAGCGGCACGAGGGCTTCCTCAAGGGCTTCGGCGTCCCGGAGGGCGACCCCTCGGTCGTGTGCATGCAGGACACCGGCGGAGACCAGGCCAAGGGGCAGACCGCGATGGAGAACTGTCTGCAGAAGGCGCCGGACATCAACGTCGTCTACACGATCAACGAGCCGGCGGCTCTGGGCGCCTACACCGCGCTGAAGGCCAAGGGTCTGGAGAAGAAGGTGCTGGTCGTCTCCGTCGACGGCGGCTGCACGGGCACGAAGGCCGTCCAGGAAGGCAAGATCGCTGCGACCTCGCAGCAGTACCCGCTCAAGATGGCGTCCCTCGGCGTGAAGGCCGTCGCGGACTTTGCCAAGGACGGCAAGAAGGCATCCGGTTACACCGACACCGGCGTCACCCTGATCACCGACAGGACGCAGTCGGGCGTCGACGCCAAGGACACCGCGTACGGCCTGGAGAACTGCTGGGGCTGAGCCCCGGCGTCAGCCGACCGGTCCGGCCCAGCCCCTGTAGCCGGGGCCGGACCGCCCTCATCCACCACCGGCGAACAACCACCACCGGCAAGGACCCCAATGACTGCCACCACCACGCCCTACGCCCAGCTGAAAGGACCGACCGCGGTCCGCCGGCTGCTCACCACACCGACCGCGGGCCCAGTCGCCGCCCTCCTACTCGCCTGCGTCTTCTTCTCCCTGACGACCGAGCAGTTCCTCACCGGTGGCAACTTCTCCCTGATCGTCCAGCAGGTCATGGTCGTGGGCACGCTCGCCATCGGCCAGACCCTGATCATCCTTACGGCGGGCATCGACCTCTCCTGCGGTGCCGTGATGGCGTTCGGTAGCATCGTCATCGCCAAGATGGCGGCCGAGGGCACCCTTCCGCCGATCGCCGCGATCACCCTGGGACTCGTGGTCTGCGGAGGCTTCGGACTGGTCAACGGCCTGCTCGTGCAGCTGATCCCGCTGCCGCCGTTCATCGTGACGCTCGGCATGCTCAACGTGGCGTTCGCCCTGACCCACATCTACTCCGCCGAGCAGACGGTCACGAACGTCCCGGCGCCGCTGACCGCCCTCGGTGAGACGTTCCCACTGGGCAACACCGACATCACGTACGGCTCGCTCGTGACGATCGCCCTGTTCCTGCTCTTCGCGTACGCGCTGAGCAGCACGTCGTGGGGCCGGCACGTGTACGCACTCGGCAACAGCCCTGAGGCCGCCCGCCTCAACGGCATCCGCACGTCCCGACTGACGATCGGCATCTACTCCCTGGCCGGACTCGTGTACGGGATCGCCGCACTTCTCCTGATCTCCCGCACCGGCGTCGGCGACCCGCAGGCCGGCCAGACCGACAACCTGGACAGCATCACCGCCGTCGTCCTCGGCGGAACCAGCCTCTTCGGCGGGCGCGGCGCCGTCCTCGGCACCTTCGTCGGCGTCCTCATCGTGGGCGTGTTCCGCAACGGCCTCCAGCTGATGGGTGTCGCCTCGATCTACCAGACTCTGATCACCGGCGCCCTGGTGATCCTGGCCGTGACCGTCGACCAGATCTCCCGGAAGAAGGCCCGATGAGCACCGACACCCCTGTCCTCCAGGCCCGCGGCCTGGTCAAGCGGTACGGCCACGTCACCGCCATCGACGGTGCCGACTTCGACCTGCTGCCTGGCGAGGTGCTCGCCGTCATCGGCGACAACGGAGCGGGCAAGACCAGCCTGATCAAGGCACTGACCGGCGCGATCACCCCGGACGAGGGGGAGGTACGGCTGAACGGCGAGCCCATCCGGTTCAGCGGTCCGCAGAGCGCCCGGCAGCACGGCATAGAGACCGTCTACCAGGACCTGGCCGTGGCAGCCTCCATGGACATCGCCTCCAACATGTTCCTCGGACGCGAGCTGCGCCGGCCCGGATTGCTCGGCAGCGCGTTCCGCATGCTCGACAAGAAGCGGATGCGGCAGGAGGCAGCGGCCCACATGGCGGACCTCAAGATCGGTCTGCGGTCGTTGTCCCAGCCGGTGGAGACTCTCTCCGGCGGCCAGCGGCAGGCCGTGGCCGTGGCCCGCTCGGTCGCCTGGGCCCGCAGTGTCGTCGTGATGGACGAGCCCACGGCCGCGCTGGGCGTCAAGGAATCCGGACAGGTCCTCGACCTGATCCGCCGGGTCCGCGACAAGGGCATGCCCGTGGTCCTGATCAGCCACAACATGCCGCACGTCTTCGAAATCGCCGACCGCATCCACGTACACCGGCTCGGCCGACGTGAGGCCCTCATCAAGCCGTCCGACTACTCCATGGCCGAGGTCGTCGCCATCATGACCGGGGCGCTGCGTGTCGAGGAGGGCGGTACCGTCGTCTCCGACGCGGACGCCGCCAAGGCGGCAGGCGTGTCAGCCCACTGAATCAGATCTCAGAGAGAATACCGGGCCCGGCCCTCGCGGGGTCGGGCCCGACGAACGCACAGGAACGGTGGTACATGGCCGCGACTCGCCGCCCCACTCTGGCCGATGTCGCCCGAGAGGTGGGCGTGAGCGCCAAGACGGTCTCCCGGGTACTCAACGAGGACGGACCGAGCTCGGCGCAGACGCGGGAGCGCGTGCTCGCCGCGGTGGCGAAGCTGGGCTTCCAGCCGAACCTCATGGCCCGCAACATCCGTGTAGGGGGCCCTGACACCACCGTCGGGCTTGTGGTACCGGACCTGGGCAACCCGTTCTTCGGAACGGTGGCCGGCAGCATCGAGGACGTGGTGAGAAGCCGGGGACTCACCCTGCTCATGGGTTCATCGGCCGAAGACCCGGAACGCGAGCGGGTGCTGACCCAGACCTTCCTGGCCCGGCGCGTCAGCATGCTGATGGTGGTGCCCGCATTCGGGGCCGACCACAGCTACCTCAAGGCATCACGCGCGGCCGGACTGCCCATCCTCTTCCTCGACCGCCCGGGAGTCGGACTGTCGGCCGACTGCGTCGTCAGCTCCAACCGGACCGGTGTCCAGGAGGGCGTTTCCCATCTCATCGCACACGGCCACCAGCGCATCGGATTCATCGGCGACCTCCCCCCCAAGCTCTACACCCGCCGCGAGCGCCTCGCCGGCTACCGCTCCGCGCTCGCGGCGGCGGATCTGCCCTACGACCGAACTCTCGTGACAGGGGCGCACGGCCAGGAGACTGCCGCCGCCGCAACCACCGCACTGCTGCGGCTGCCGGATCCGCCCACCGCCCTGTTCGCGGCGAACAACATCGTGGCCCTGGGAGTCGTCGCCCAACTCGCCCGCTCAGCACGTAAGGACGTCGCCCTGGTCGCCTTCGACGACCTTCCGCTCGCCGAGGTGCTCGAACCGGCGCTGACCGTGGTGGCCCAGGACCCGGCAGCCATCGGCGAAGCCGCGGCCAGAACCGCCCTCGCCCGCCTGGACGGCGACCGCTCTCGAGCCCGCACCCTCACGGTCCCCACACATCTGGTGGTCCGAGGCTCGAGCGGACAACCGCGTGCCACCGCCGGCTGAAGGTGGCCGGTCCTGTGGCACCAGGCGGCGCGGTCGAGTGTGACCTCGTACCGGCACAGTGCGTGCTTTGATGGGTGTATGACCCTGTTCGTCGGCACGTCGGGGTGGCAGTACAAGGACTGGCGCGGTGTCCTGTATCCGGCCGGGATGCCGCAGAGGCTGTGGCTCGAAGAGTACGCGGCGCGCTTCGCCACCGTGGAGGTCAACAACGCCTTCTACCGGCTGCCCACCTGGGAGACCTTCGCCGCATGGCGGGACCGCACACCGCAGGACTTCGTCGTCGCCGTCAAGGCGAGCCGCTTCCTGACCCACGTCAAGCGGCTGCGCGACCCGGAGGAGCCCGTACACCGGCTGATGAGCCACGCCGCCGGTCTCGGTGACCGGCTCGGCCCGGTGCTGCTCCAGCTGCCCCCTACGCTGCGGGCGGATCACGGGCTTCTGGACGACTGCCTCAGCTGCTTCCCGGCCGGCACCCGGGTCGCCGTCGAGCCGCGCCACGACTCGTGGTGGACCCCCGCGGTCCGGTCCGTCCTCGAACGCCGCGGCGCCGCGTTGTGCTGGGCGGATGTTCAGGCACGGCCCGTCACACCGTTGTGGCGGACCGCGGAATGGGGCTACGTCCGCTTCCACGTCGGGCGCGCCCGGCTCTGGCCGCACTACGGCCGGCAGTCCCTGCAGACGTGGGTACGGCGGCTCGCGGCCACCTGGCCCGACGACCACGAGGTCTACGCGTACTTCAACAACGATCCCCACGCGGCGGCCGTCCTGGACGCGCCGGTCTTCGCCCGCGCCGGGACAGCGGCCGGCCTGACCGTCAGCCGAACGCCGCAGCGCCTGCCGTCCGACACCGAGGCGGCGGCCAACAGCTGATCCTCGGCGAGTTCCACCAGGATCCGGCGGCCGACACTTTGGTACGGCCGGAGAGCACGCCCACAGTCCCGCGATACCGCAACTAACCCAGGAACGTCAGCCTGACCTGACGCTCCGGGTTGTCCTTGTTCGTGTCCACGAGGCAGATCGACTGCCACGTTCCCAGGTCCAGTCGGCCCCCGATCACCGGCACCGTCGCGTGCGGTGGGACCAGGGCCGGGAGGACGTGGTCGCGGCCGTGGCCCGGGGAGCCGTGGCGGTGCTGCCAGCGGTCGTCGGCCGGCAGGAGGTGGTGCAGGGCCGTGAGGAGGTCGGTGTCGCTGCCCGCGCCCGTCTCGAGAATGGCCAGGCCCGCCGTGGCGTGGGGGACGAAGAGGTTGAGGAGGCCGTCGGTGCCGGGGGCCACCTCCGTGAGGAAGTCGGTGCAGGCCCGGGTCAGGTCGGTGACCGTCTCCGAGGAGCCGGTGGTGAGCGTGAGTACGCGGGTGGTGAAGGTCGACATGAGGTCATCCTGCCGCCCACAGCGCGGGATCGCGCGTCCACGCACCGAGACGGCGTTGACCGGCACCGGAACGAGTCGCTACGTTCTGCGCCATGTTGCGTACAGCCCTGCTCACCACGCGCGGTCACATCGACCTGCTGCGGGTGGCCTCCGCCGCGTGTCGTCGCGGCTGCTGACGCCCTCTCACACCTGATCTCCCTGCGCTGACACCCGGTTTTCGCGCGCCCTCGGCGCGCTCACGGTCGCTGAGGCGTACCTTCTCCCCTCCCCCGGAGCCCCTCCATGACGGTTGGCCACGCCCCGCCCGAACTCCTGCCCGACATATCTCCTATTTCTGATGTCGAGGAGATTCTTCCCGCCTCACGCACCACCTCCCGGTCCGGTGCCCGGCGACCCGCCGTGCCCCGCTGGCTGCGCCGTACCGTCGGCCCGCTCCTTCTGCTCGTCACCTGGCAGGTGCTCAGCTCGACCGGCGTCCTGCCCCCTGACGTGCTCGCCTCCCCCGGGACCATCGCCCGGGCCGGCGGTGAGCTGATCGCCGACGGAACCCTGCCGAACGCCATGGGCGTCTCGCTCCAACGCGTCGCCGTCGGACTGCTGCTGGGCGGGACGATCGGCGTCTCGCTCGCCCTGGTGTCGGGCCTGTCGCGGCTCGGCGAGGACTTGGTCGACGCGACCGTGCAGATGCTCCGGACGGTCCCCTGGGTCGGCCTCATCCCGCTGTTCATCATCTGGCTGGGCATCGGCGAGGCGCCCAAGGTGGCGCTGATCGCGCTCGGTGTCGCCTTCCATCTCTATCTGAACGTGTACGCCGGGATCCGCGGCGTCGACGCCCAACTGGTCGAAGCGGGCCAGTCCTTGGGACTCGGGCGCTGGGGTCTGATCCGGCATGTCGTGCTGCCCGGGGCGCTGCCGGGCGCCATGACCGGGCTGCGGTACTCGCTGGCGACCGCCTGGCTCGCGCTCGTCTTCGGCGAGTCGATCAACGCCGACGCCGGCATCGGCTTCCTCATGAACCAGGCGCGCGAGTTCTTCCGTACCGACGTCATCGTCGTCTGCCTCGTCGTCTACGCCTTCCTCGGCCTCCTCGCCGACGCCGTCGTCCGTACTCTCGAAAGGCTGCTGCTGCAATGGCGACCGACCTTCACCGGGCAGTGACCGTCGAGGGGCTGACCCGCTCCTTCGACGGCCGTCCCGTCATCGACCGGCTCGATCTGACCCTGCGGGCCGGGGAGTTCACCGTCCTCCTCGGACACAGCGGCTGCGGCAAGTCCACCCTGCTGAGGGTCCTCGCGGGGCTCGACCGGGACATCTCCGGTACGGTCCTCGTCCCCCGGCGCCGAGCCGTCGCCTTCCAGGCCCCCCGTCTCATGCCCTGGAGGCGGGTGTGGCGCAACGTGCTCCTGGGCCTGCCCGGGAGGCCCGAACGGGCCGTCGCCGAACGGGCGTTGGAGGAGGTCGGGCTCAGCCACCGCTCGGGCGCGTGGCCCAAGACCCTGTCCGGCGGCGAGGCCCAGCGTGCCTCGCTCGCCCGCGCTCTCGTACGGGAACCGGACCTCCTCCTGCTCGACGAGCCGTTCGGCGCCCTCGACGCGCTCACCCGGATCAAGGCGCAGCGGCTGGTGGCCGAGTTGTGGCAGCGGCGCGGATGCGCGGTGCTGCTCGTCACGCACGACGTCGACGAGGCGCTGCTGCTCGCGGACCGGGTGCTGGTGATGCGGGACGGGATCATCGCGTACGACTCCCCCGTCGGCCTCGACCGTCCCCGTTCCGCCGGCGATCCCGCCTTCGCCGTACTGCGCTCCCGCCTCCTCGCCGAACTCGGCGTCGAGGCGGAACTCCCTGCCGCCGCCCACGCCGCCTGACACCAGGCCGGCCCCGCCACCCGAACCGGAAGACCCGTCCCATGAAGCGTTCTTTCCTGCCCGCCGTCCTCCTCCTTCCCCTCGCCCTGCTGGCCTCCGCCTGCTCCTCGCCCTCGTCCGCCGACTCCGGTTCCGACGGCAAGGGCTCCGTCGTCCTCCGCGTCGGCGACCAGAAGGGCGGCGCGGAAGCCGTCCTGCGCGCCGCGGGTGAACTCGACGATCTTCCCTACCGCATCACATGGTCGACCTTCACCTCCGGCCCACCGCTCCTGGAGGCGGTGAACGCCAAGGCGGTCGACATCGGTGCCGTCGGCAACACCCCGCCCGTCTTCGCCGCCGGCGCCGACTCGAAGATCGCCGTGGTCGCGGCCACGCACGGCGACTCGGCCGGCGAGGCGATCCTGGTCGCCAAGGACTCGCCGCTGCGCACGCCCCAGGATCTGAAGGGCCGTACGGTCGCCGTGGCCCAGGGCAGCTCCGCCCACTTCCAGTTGGTCGCCTCCCTGAAGAAGGCCGGGCTCACCCTCGACGACGTCAAGGTGAGCCTGCTCCAGCCCGCCGACGCGCTCGCCGCGTTCACCAGCGGCAAGGTCGACGCCTGGGCCGTCTGGGACCCGTACACCTCGCAGGTGCTCACGAGCGGCAAGGCCCGCGTGCTGACCGACGGCCGGGGCGTCGTCAACGGTCTCGGCTTCCAGGTCGCCGCGCCCGCCGCGCTGGCCGACAAGGAGAAGTCCGCGGCGATCGGCGACTACATCGAGCGCCTGCGCCGCGCCCAGGACTGGGTCCACGACCACCCCGACGTGTGGGCGAAGGTCTGGGCGAAGGAGACCGGGCTGCCCTACGACGTCGCCCTCGCCGCCGTGAAGCGCAGCAACGGCACCAGGATCGCGGTCGCCATCGACAAGGAGGCCATCGCCTCCGAGCAGGAGATCGCCGACACCTTCGCCGAACTGAAGCTCATTCCGCGGAGGTTCGACTTCGCCGACTACGTCGACACCCGCTTCAACAAGAACCTGCCGCCGTCCACCACCCCGGCGCGCAGCTACGGAAAGGGCTCCTCCTCATGACCGTCCACCTGCACTGGTTCCTGCCGACCGGCGGCGACGGCCGTACGCTCGTCGACCGGCACGCCTACACCGACGGCGGCATCACCCGGTCCGGGACCGTGACCGGCGTACGCGCGCCCGACATCGAGTATCTGGCGCAGATCGCCAAGGCGGCCGAGCAGCTGGGCTTCGAGGCCGTGCTGACGCCGACCGGGACGTGGTGCGAGGACGCCTGGCTGACGACGGCGGCACTCGCCCAGCACACGGAGCGGCTCAAGTTCCTCGTGGCGTTCCGGCCGGGGGTGATCTCGCCCGTGCTCGCGGCGCAGATGGCCGCCACGTACCAGCGGATCACCCGGGGGCGGCTGCTGCTCAACGTGGTGACCGGCGGCGACTCGGTGGAGCAGCGGCGCTTCGGCGACCACCTGGACCACGACCGGCGCTACGCCCGCACGGCCGAGTTCCTCTCGGTCGTACGCGGCGCGTGGAGCGGCTCTCCGTTCGACTTCGAGGGCGAGCACTACCAGGTGGAGGGCGGGCTCACCGCGCTGCCGCCGGATCCGCTCCCGGAGATCTTCTTCGGCGGTTCGTCCGCGGCCGCCGGGCCGGTCGCGGCCGAGCACGCGGATGTGTATCTGACCTGGGGCGAGCCGCCGTGGCAGGTCAAGGGGAAGATCGACTGGATCAGGAGGCTCGCCGAGGAGCGCGGGCGTGAGGTGCGGTTCGGCGTCCGGCTGCACACCATCTCGCGGGACTCCGCGCGCGAGGCGTGGTCGGTCGCGGACCGGCTGCTGTCCGACCTCGACGCGGAGACGATCGCGGCGGCGCAGCAGACGCTGGGCCGGAGCGAGTCGGTCGGTCAGCAGCGGATGCTGGCGCTGCACGGCGGCGGCTCGCTGGAGCGGGACAAGCTGGAGATCAGCCCGAACCTGTGGGCGGGTGTGGGTCTCGTACGAGGCGGGGCCGGTACCGCGCTCGTGGGCAGCCACGCCGATGTCGCCGACCGGATCGAGGAGTACCACGACCTGGGTGTGGAGCACTTCGTCCTGTCCGGGTACCCGCATCTGGAGGAGGCGTACTGGTTCGGGGAGGGTGTGACGCCGGAGCTGGCGGCGCGCGGTCTGCTGCCCAGGATCCCCGCTTCGCCGCTGCTCGGCGTCCCTGCGGCCAACGGCCGTCCGGCCTCCGCGCCCGGTGGGGCCCCGCTCCTCGTGGCCGGAGGGCGGTGACGGACGAGCCTTCGCCGTGTCGGGAAGATCCCGGCCCGCTCCCCGGTTGGTGGAATCGTGAACGATTTCGGGGTTGAGAGCGGGCAGGATGTACGAGACGTCGACGTGGTCGTGATCGGTGCCGGGCAGGCGGGGCTCTCCGCCGCCTACCACCTGCGCCGCACGGGCCTCGCGCCCGATCGCGACTTCGTCGTCCTCGACCACGCGCCGCGACCCGGTGGTGCCTGGCAGTTCCGCTGGCCCTCGCTCACCTACGGCAAGGTCCACGGAATGCACGCGCTGCCCGGGATGGAGCTGACCGGCGCCGACGGCCGCCGGCCCTCGTCCGAGGTGATCGGGGAGTACTTCACGGCGTACGAGGAGCGCTTCGATCTGCGCGTCCACCGGCCCGTGGCGGTGAGCGCCGTCCGTGAGGGCGAGGGCGGGCGGCTGCTCGTCGAGACCTCGGAGGGGGCGTACGCCGCTCGTGCCCTGATCAACGCCACCGGCACCTGGGACCGCCCCTTCTGGCCCCGCTACCAGGGCCAGGAGACCTTCCGCGGCCGCCAGCTGCACACCGCGAACTACCCCGGGCCCGAGGAGTTCGCCGGTCTGCGGGTGATCGTGGTCGGCGGCGGCGCGTCCGGGACGCAGCATCTGATGGAGATCGCCGAGGTCGCGGCCGAGACCACCTGGGTGACCCGGCGCGAGCCCGTCTACCGCGAGGGCCCGTTCAACGAGATGGCCGGCCGGGCGGCGGTCGCGCTGGTCGAGGAGCGGGTACGGCGCGGGCTGCCGCCGCAGAGCGTCGTCTCCGTCACCGGGCTTCCGCTCACCGACGCGATCCGCGACGCACGCGCGCGGGGCGTCCTGGACCGCCACCCGATGTTCGACCGGATCACGCCGACCGGCGTGGTCTGGGCCGACGGCGGGACCGTCGACGCCGACGTGATCCTCTGGGCGACCGGCTTCCGCGCCGCCATCGACCACCTGGCCCCGCTCAGGCTGCGCGAGCCGGGCGGCGGCATACGGATCGAGGGCACGCGGGCGGCCCGGGACGAGCGCGTCCACCTCGTCGGCTACGGGCCTTCGGCCTCGACCATCGGCGCGAACCGGGCCGGACGCACGGCCGTCGCCGAGATCCGGCACCTGCTGGCGCGGGAGCCCGTGGCGACCGCGTAGATCAGCCCTGTTTCGCCGCGCGGCGGTGGGCGTTGAACTCCTCCACGTTCGCCTGGTGTTCGGCGTAGTCGGCGGTGAAGCGGGTGTCGCCCGGCTTCACGGTCACGAAGTACAGCCAGTCGCCCTTCGCCGGCTCGATGGACGCCGCCATGGCCTGCTCCCCCGGGTTCCCGATCGGGCTGGGCGGCAGTCCGGGGCGCTCGTAGGTGTTGTACGGGCTGTCGATCCTGGTGTCCGCGTGCGTGGTGTCGACGGTGGAGCGCCCCAGGGCGTAGTTCAGCGTCGAGTCCATCTGGAGCGCCATCCCGCGCTTGAGGCGGTTGTAGACGACGCGGGCGACCTTGGTCATGTCCTCACCGCTGTCGGCCTCGGCCTGGACGATGCTGGCGATGATCACGGTCTGGTGCACGCTCACCCCGTTGCGCTGGGCGCCGGCGGTGATGTGATCGGTGCCGAAACGTTTGCCCGCCGTCTGGACCATGTACCGCAGCAGGCCCTCCGGGGTCGTCGCGGGCTCCATCGGGTACGTCGCCGGGAAGAGGTACCCCTCCGGGTTCCCCCCGGCCGCGGCCGGCAGACCCAGCGTGGCGGCGCGGACGTCCGCCGCCTGGCGGGTGGTGCCTTCGGGGAGGCCGAGGGAGCGGTCCACGGCCGCGTACACCTGACCCGCCCGCCAGCCCTCCGGGACGAGTAGGGTCCGCCGCTTCTCGGGGACGGGAACGGGGGCACGCTCCTCCTCGCCGAAGAGCAGCATCAAGGGGATGGTGATCGCCGCGGCCACGGCGATGCCCGCCCCCAGGAGCAGGGCGAACCGGCCGAGCCGGGTGAGCCGGGGGCGGCGACGACGGTGTGCGGGCTGCCAGGTCCGGTGCGTCATGGGCGCACGCTAACCCGGCTCAGCCGCGAAACCGGGGAGCCGCACATGTGGCGGCGCCGCCGGTCCCCTGGGACGGGGAACCCGACGGCGCCGCTCTCCTGCCGGGCGTCAGGTCAGACGAGCCAGCCCAGGAAGTGGAAGACGCCGGCGAGCAGGTTGGTGATGACGTTCATGGTGGTGCGTTCTCCTTGTGCGAGATACATCTGCGGGACAGTGCGCGGTCGCGGTCTGCAGCCCGTCGCTTGCGCACCGTAATCATCAGTCGCCACAAGGGAGTTGAGCAACGAATTCGGGAACGATCACACGTTCTGGGGAACAACCGCTCCCGCGTTCGTGTGTTCGTCACGGCGCACCAGTGCTGCGTACCGGCCGTCCCGGGCGAGGAGCTCCTCGTGCGTGCCGCGCTCGGCGATCCGGCCGGCTTCGAGGACCACGATCTGGTCCGCGTCCCGGACGGTGGAGAGCCGGTGGGCGATGGTGATGGTGGTGCGTCCGGCCGAGAGGGCGTCGATGGCCTGCTGCACGGCGTGTTCCGTACGGGTGTCCAGCGCGCTGGTCGCCTCGTCGAGAATGAGGACGGGCGGGTCGCGCAGAATGGTGCGGGCGATCGCGAGGCGCTGCTTCTCGCCGCCAGAGAAGCGGTAGCCGCGTTCGCCGACGAGGGTGTCGTACCCCTCGGGCAGTCCGGCGATGTGGTCGTGGATCTGCGCGGCGCGGGCGGCGGCACGGATCTCCTCGTCCGTGGCGTCGGGCTTGGCGAAGCGCAGGTTGTCGGCGACGGAGGCGTGGAAGAGATACGTCTCCTGGGAGACCACGCCCACCGCCCGGGCGAGGGTGTCGAAGTCGAGCTCGCGGACGTCGACGCCGTCGATCAGGACCCGGCCGCCGGTCACGTCGTAGAGCCGGGGCACCAGATAGCTGAGGGTGGACTTTCCGGAGCCGGTGGGTCCGACCACCGCGAGGCTGCCGCCCGCCGGGACGGCCAGGGCGATGGTGTCGAGCGTCGGACGGCCGGGCGCGTCGGCGTCGTAGCGGAAGTCGACGTTCTCGAACGTCACCTCGCCGCTGATCTTCTCCAGGCGGACCGGATCCTCGGGCTCGGTGATGTCGACGGGCAGGTCGAGGTACTCGAAGATCCGCTGGAAGAGCGCGAGGGAGGTCTGCATCTGGACGCCCGTGGACAGCAGGCTCACGGCCGGGCGGAACAGGCCCTGCTGGAGCGAGACGAAGGCGACCAGCGTGCCCAGCGAGATGGCCGGGCCTCCGGTCTGGAGGGCGAAGCCCGCGGCCCAGTAGATCAGCGCGGGCATCGCGGCCATGACGATGCCGATGGTGGACATCCGCCAGCGTCCGGCCATGGAGGAGCGCACTTCGAGGTCGACGAGGCGCTCGGACTCCTCGGCGAAGGACTTGGTCAGCGAGTCGGAACGGCCCATGGTGCGGCCGAGCAGGATGCCGCTGACGGAGAGCGACTCGGTGACGGTCGCGGCCATGACGGCCATCTGCTTCTGCCGCTGGGTGGTGATCCGCTTGCGCTCGCGGCCCACGCGGCGGCTGATCCAGACGAAGACCGGCAGCAGGAGCAGCGAGACGACGGTCAGCCGCCAGTCGAGCGCGAGCATCGCGGCGACGGTGGCGACGACGGCGGTGAGGTTCGAGACGAGGGAGGTGGCGGTCGAGGTGACCGTCGCCTGCATGCCGCCGATGTCGTTGGCGATCCGGGACTGGACCTCGCCCGTGCGCGTACGGGTGAAGAAGGCGAGCGGCATCCGCTGCAGCTGCGCGTAGACCGCGGTGCGCAGGTCGTGCATCACCCGCTGGCCGACGGTGGTGGAGATGAGGGTCTGGAGCACGCCGAAGACGCTGGTCGTCACGGCGATGACGATCATGCCGAGGGCGAGCAGGCTGAGCAGCCCGGTCCGGCCCTGCGGGATGGCGGTGTCGAGGATTTCCTTGAGGAGGAACGGCGAGGCGACCGTCACCAGGGACGAGGCGCCGACGAGCAGGCCGACGAGCGCGAGCCGGCCGCGGTAGGGACGGAAGAGCCGCAGGATGCGCCGCGTCTGCGCGGGCTCCTTCGGCTGCGCGGGATCGCGCGGTGGGGGTGTCCATTCGGACTCTTCATGGGGGCGCATGGGCTCCTACGAGGGGTGAGAGCAATCAGATCGATCAGAGCATAGCTCATTGTTACCCATACTCACAATGAACATGGTCCTGATATTGTTTCCGCCATGGACACCCCCGACGCCGACGGCCTTCTCGCCGAGCAGCTGCTCCGCCTCACCCGACGGCTGCAGCGCAGCCAGAAGCGGCTCCTGGAGCCGGTCGGCATCACACCGGCCCAGTCTCGGCTGCTGCGCACGGTCGCGCACTACGAGCACCCGCCCCGGATGGCGGATCTCGCCGAGCGCCTGGAGGTCGTCCCCCGGGCCGTCACGAGTGTCGTGGACGGGCTGGAGGCGGCCGGCCGGGTGCGCCGCGTCGCCGATCCGACCAACCGACGGGTGGTCAGGATCGAGCTCACCGACGCCGGTCGGGACACCCTGCGCGCGTTGCGAAGCGCGCGCAGGGCCGCCGCAGAGGACATCCTTGCTCCATTGACCGTCGACCAGCGCGAGGTGCTCGAAGGTCTGCTGTCCGCTCTGGTCGACCATGTGCCGGAGCGCCGCTGCTGACCGCGCGGGCGCCCGGAGCGCCGAGGGGAGCCGTGCCATGCCACTGCTGGAGCCGAACCCGCAGGCCCTGCGCGCCGCTACGAAGCGGAGTCCGGCTCCCGACCGGGTCCCCGATCTCCAGTCCAAGGGCACGCCGCGCGTGCTGCGGGAGGAACTGGTGGCGCTCCTCGGCCCCGAGAAGGTCCTCTCGAAGATCTCCGACCTGGTGCGGTACGCCTCCGACGCCAGTCCCTACCGCTTCGTCCCGCAGGTCGTGGTGGTCGCGGAGGACATCGACGACATCTCCGCCCTCCTCTCGTACGCCCACGGCAAGGGCCGCGAGGTGGTCTTCCGGGCGGCCGGGACGAGTCTGAACGGACAGGCGCAGGGGGAGGACATCCTCGTCGACGTGCGCAGGCACTGGGCGGGGGTCGAGGTCCTCGACGACGGCGCCCGCGCCCGGATCCGCCCCGGCACCACCGTCGCCCGGGCCAACGCCGCCCTCGCCCGCCACGGCCGGGTCCTCGGGCCCGACCCGGCGAGCGCGGTCGCCTGCACGATCGGCGGGGTCGTCGCCAACAACGCCTCGGGGATGACGGCGGGGACGACCAGGAACTCGTACCGGACCGTCGCCTCCCTCACCTTCGTGCTGCCGAGCGGCACCGTGGTCGACACCGCCGACCCGGCCGCGGACGAGGAGCTCGCGCGCGCCGAGCCGCAGCTGTGCGCGGGGCTGATGGCTCTCAAGGCCGAGATCGAGGCCGATCCGGAGCTGGTCGCACGGATCCGCGCCAAGTACGCCATCAAGAACACCAACGGGTACCGTCTGGACGCGTTCCTGGACGGCGCGACGCCGGTGCGGATCCTGCGCGGCCTCATGGTCGGCTCGGAGGGCACGTTCGGGTTCATCTCCGAGGTCGTCTTCGACACCCTGCCGCTGGACCGGCACGTCGCCACCGCGCTGCTGTTCTTCCCGTCGCTGCCCGCCGCGGCCGCCGCCGTGCCGCTCTTCACCGAGGCCGGGGCGATCGCCGTCGAGCTGATGGACGGCAACACCCTGCGCGCCTCGGTCAGTGTCTCCGGAGTCCCCGCCGACTGGGCGGAGCTGCCCAAGGAGACGTCGGCCCTCCTGGTCGAGTTCCGCGCCGAGGACGCCGCCGCCCTGGAGGCGTACGAACGGGCGGCCGCCGCTGTCCTCGAAGGGCTGGAGCTCGTCGCGCCCGTCGCCTCGGTGGACAACGCGTTCACCCGCGCCCCGGGGACCATCGCCGGGTACTGGAAGGCCCGCAAGGCGTTCGTGACCGCGGTGGGCGGCTCGCGCCCGTCCGGTACGACGCTGATCACCGAGGACTTCGCCGTACCGCCCGCCCGGCTCGCCGAGGCCTGCGCCGACCTTCTGGCCCTTCAGGCCCAGCACGGGTTCGACGCGGCCGTGGCCGGTCACGCCGCCCACGGCAATCTCCACTTCCTGCTGGCCTTCGACGCCGCCGAACCCCGCGACGTGGCGCGGTACGCCGCGTTCATGGACGAGTTCTGCAAGCTGACGGTGGAGCGGTTCGACGGCTCCCTCAAGGCCGAGCACGCCACCGGCCGCAACATCGCCCCCTTCCTGGAGCTGGAGTGGGGGACGAAGGCCACGGAGCTGATGTGGCGGACCAAGGAGGTCATCGACCCGGACGGGGTGCTCGCACCCCGGATCGTCCTCGACCGCGATCCGCAGGCCCATCTCCGCGGCCTCAAGACGATCCCGCGGGTGGAGGCGATCGCCGATCCGTGCATCGAGTGCGGCTTCTGCGAACCGACCTGTCCCAGCCAGGATCTGACGACAACCCCACGTCAGCGCATCGTGCTGCGCCGGGAGATGATGCGCCAGGCCGACGGTTCCGCGGTGGAGGCGAGCCTCCTGGAGTCCTACGGCTACGACGCCGTGGACACCTGCGCCGGCGACTCCACGTGCAAGCTGGCGTGCCCGGTCGGGATCGACACCGGGGCGCTGATGAAGGACTTCCGCCATGAGCGGCACTCGCCGCGCGAGGAGCGGACGGCGGCGCTCGCGGCGCGGAACTTCCGGGCCGTGGAGGCCTCGGCCCGGCTCGCCGTCGCGGCGGCCGACCGGATCGGCGACCGCCTTCTGGGCGCGGTGACGGGCGCGGTACGCAAGGCGGTACGGCCCGATCTCGTACCGGAGTGGCTGCCGGAGATCCCGGGCGCGGCGCCCCGCCGGCTCCCCCGCACCCACCGCCCGGCGGCGGTCGCCGTGTACTACCCGGCCTGTGTGAACCGGATCTTCGGCGGGCCCGACGGGGCGCGGGGGCCGTCCCTCCCCGACGCGATGGTGGCGCTCGCCGGCCGGGCGGGCCGGCCGGTGTGGATCCCGCAGGACGTGTCCGGTACGTGCTGCGCGACGATCTGGCACTCCAAGGGGTACGAGCGCGGCAACGAGGTGATGGCCAACAGGATCGTCGAGGCGGCCTGGGGCTGGACGGCGGGCGGGCGGCTGCCGTTGGTGGTCGACGCGTCGTCCTGCACGCTCGGGATCGCCCACGAGGTCGTTCCGTACCTCACCGACGACAACCGGGAGTTGCACGCGGAGCTGACCGTCGTCGACTCGCTGGTGTGGGTCGCCGAGGAGTTGCTGCCCCGGCTGGAGATCCGTCGCACGGTGGGCTCCGCCGTGGTGCATCCGACCTGTTCCATGCGGCACCTGGGGGATGAGGAGCAGCTGACGGCGCTGGCCCGGGCCTGCGCCGAGGAGGTCGTCGTACCGGCCGACGCGGGCTGCTGCGCCTTCGCGGGCGACCGGGGCATGCTGCATCCGGAGCTGACGGCCTCGGCCACGGCGCGTGAGGCGGCCGAGGTGACGGCGCGTCCGTTCGACATGCATCTGTCGGCGAACCGCATGTGTGAGATCGGCATGGAGCGGGCGACCGGCCGGAGCTATCGGTCCGTGCTCCTGGCGCTGGAGCGCGCGACCCGGCCCTGACGCCCCGGGCCGAATCCACCCTGACATCCCGTCAGACACGACGAGGGTCCCTTGCCCCATGTGGGTGAGTGGCCCTCGTCGTCCGCATGGTCCGGCGACCCGGAATGGAAGAGTCCAACTACCCCGTCGCAAGAATCCAATACGCGCCCTTGCGCACCACCAGTCTCAACGGCCAGGGTCCTGAGCGGGATTCATGAGCCAGCCGTGCACACAGCTACTGGAGGTTCCATGAACGACAACGCACCGCAGCCGCCGAGCCGCCGCTCCGTCCTGCGGACCACGGCCGGGGTCGCGGGAGCGGGCATCGGCCTCGGCGCCCTGAACACCGGCAACGCCGAGGCCGCCCCCTCCGATGCCGCCGAAGCCGCGGCGCAGGCCGTCCGGGCCCCCCGCCGCAGAGGCGCCACCATGGCCGGTGTCCCCTTCCAGCGGCGCTCCACGGTCCGGATCGGGATCGTCGGCCTCGGCAACCGGGGCGGCAGCATGATCGACCTCTTCCTCGCCCTCCCCTGGGTCAAGGTGGTCGCGATCTGCGACCCCGTCAAGGACAAGACGGAGCGCGCCGCCGCGAAGGTCGTCGCGGCGGGACAGCCCTCTCCCGCCGTGTACACCAACGGCGAGGACGACTACGAGAACCTCTGCAAGCGCTCCGACCTGGACTTCGTCTATGTGGCGACGCCCTGGGAACTCCACTTCGAGATGGCGCGCGCGGCGATGCTGAACGGCAAGCACGTCGGCGTGGAGTGTCCGATCGCCATGACGATGGACGACCTGTGGGAGCTGGTCGACCTCTCGGAGCAGACCCGGCGCCACTGCATGCAGCTCGAGAACTGCTGCTACGGCCGCAACGAGATGCGGGTGCTGCGGATGGCGCACGCGGGCAGGTTCGGTGACCTGCTGCACGGGGCGGGGGCGTACAACCACGATCTGCGGGAGCTGATGTTCTCCCCCACGTACTACGAGGGTCCCTGGCGCCGGCTCTGGCACACCAGGCTGCGGGGCGATCTCTACCCGAACCACGGCTTCGGGCCGGTCGCCAACTACATGGACGTCAACCGGGGCGACCGCGTGGTGAGCATCAGCAGCTTCGGGACACCGGCGCTGGGACTCGCGCAGTACCGGGCGGAGAACATGCCGTCGGGCGACCCCAGCTGGAAGGAGACGTACGTCGGGAGCGACCGGACGATCAGTCTGGTCCAGACGGCGAAGGGCCGGGTGATCCGGCTGGAGCACGACGTCTCGACGCCGCACCCGTACAGCCGGATCAACAGTCTGGGCGGGACCCGGGGTGTGTTCGAGGACTACCCGGCGCGGATCTATCTGGAGCCGGACCACCAGGGTCACCAGTGGGGCGACTTCGGGGCGTACGCCACGGAGTTCGACCACTGGCTCTGGAAGGAACACGCCAATCCGCCGGGCGGGCACGGCGGGATGGACTACATCATGCTCTACCGGCTGATGCAGACCATGCAGCTCGGCCTGGTCCCCGACTTCGACGTCTACGACGCGGCGGTGTGGACGGCTCCGGTGCCGCTCAGCCATGCCTCGATCAAGGCCAAGGGCGCACCGCAGGCGATCCCGGACTTCACCCGCGGCGAGTGGAAGAAGGCCCGTTCCGGCGTGGACTCGGCCAAGCCGGCGTAGCGACGGGCATACGCGGACCTGCGGGGCCCGGCCGCGTCGGCCGGGCCCCGCGGGGCCCTACGGAGGCGCGAGCCGCCCGGCCCCGCGCTGCTCAGCAGCGCAGCCGGTCCTCCGTGACCGCCCCCTGCTCCGTCTTCACACCGCGGTCGTAGCAGCCGTCGGAGCCGTACGAGCCGTCGGAGCCGTGGACCCGGTAGCGGTCGGACGTCGTCCCGACCGCGTGCCGCTGATCGCGCGGCACACCCGTGGTGTACGTGGCGTCGCCGGCGTAGCTGTGGTCGAGGTGGGACCAGGAGAGCCGCTTGCCGCCCCGCACGACCTCCGTGCGGGCGCGGTCGCCGAGGGCCAGCACGGTCCGCAGACGGTCGCCCGCGCCGATCGTCGTCTCGCCGTCCATGGTGTACGCGCGGTGGGTCCGGGTGCTGGTGCGTCCGACGGTCACGGTCTCGTCGTCGGTCCAGCGTGCGGTGAGCGCGTCCGGGTTCTCGCCCTCGGCCCAGCGGTGCGTGGAGGTGTGCGCGAGGGTCCGGGTGACCGTGGTGTCGACGCGGCCGTGCGAGGTGTCCAGATGGCCGGCGACGGTGAGCGCGTGCCCGCCCTCGGTGTCCAGCCGGTGCTCCGAACCGGGCGTGTGCACGGAGGAGTTGAGCGGAGTGGACTCCTCGTGACGGTCGAGCCCTCCAGTGACCACGGCACGGCCCTCGTCCTGCCAGAGCAGGATGTTGGCCGGTGTGCTCCAGCCGGTCTGTCCGGCGGGGACGCCCGCGACGGAGACCTCGACCCGGTGGGCGCGGCCGTCGTTGAGGAGGCCGGCGAAGGGGGTCAGGTCGTAGACGATCGGCTGGATGTCGAAGGCGCGGGGGCCGGGGGTCACGTACCAGAGGAAGGGGTTGGACCAGCCGCCCGTCCACACCGTCGGGAAGGGAGCGGCGATGCCCGCCGTCCGTCCGTCGACGGAGATCCGGACCTCGCGGTACGGCCCGTCGGTCGCCTTGCAGGAGTACGGGGCGGCGTCGGGCACGGTCAGGTACCAGTACTCCTCGCAGCCGCCGCCGGAACCGGTCGCGTACACCTCGGCGAGGACGCGTTCGGTGTTGCGCGGGGTGGTCAGGCCGGTGGAGTCGAGCGGCAGCACCCGGTCGGGGGTGCCGGGCGCGGGCTTCACCGTCCCTCCGGCGGTGTAGAAGGTGAGGGTGACGCGGACGTCGATCACACCGGTGTACGTCTCGTTCACGACGTTGCCGATGAGCATCTCGACCGGCTGGGGGCGGGCGAGCGTGTCGCGGTAGCGGGTGACGTCCTTCTCCACCGTCCACTCGATCCCGTCCGGCGAGGGCTGGGGCGTGGAGGTGCGGAGGATCTCCACGCCGCCGACGGCGAGATGGCCGAGCCGGTCGTACTGACGCCCCTTCACCGCTCCTTCGAGGCGCAGGACGACCTTGCTCCAGCGCGTTCCGCACTCCTTCGGCGGTACGTAACTCCCCTTGTACGGCGTGAAGTCACGGAACCGCGCCGCGGCGAGCAGGACGTCGCAGGATCTTGTCGGGGGCTGGGCCACCGGCGGCGCGGCGGTCAGCGGATCGTTCCAGTCGCTGCCGAACTCGGCCGGCGGCGGATCGGCCGGGGCGTCCGCGGCGGCCGGATGCGCCGTGAACAGGGCGCCCGCGGCCAGGACGAGCCCGCCGATCATGCTCATGATCTTCTGTTGTCTCATGGGTCGCGAGTGAAGCGCGGGGCCTCCGAGGCGTCCAGAGGGCGTCGTGCGACCTTGGCGCGTTCTGTGCGCCTCTGCGAATAAATCGATTGCTGCGGGCGGCCCCTCGGCGCGAACCTTGCACGGTTTGCGCCACCCGGCGAAGAGACGGAAAGCCCTGGGACGACATGAAGATTCGCGATCTACCGTATGCCGACCCAGGGGTCCCGGACGTCCGCTCGGGCACCCGGTTCCTCCTCTGGCTCGGCCGCAACCAGCTCGGCGGGCAGGTGAAGGCGCTCCTGTGGGGCCTGCTGCTCCAGCTCGGCATCGCCGGGCTGTCCCTCGCCGTCGGCCTCTCCGTGGACGCCGTCGTGGACCGCGACGGCGGGCGGCTCGCGCTCGCGGGCGGCCTGCTCGCCCTGCTCGCCACGGCCATCGCGGTCGGAGACATGATGCTCCACCGCACCGCCGTCACCAACTGGATCACCGCCGCCGCGCGCGTCCAGCAGCTGGTGTCCCGCAAGACCGCCGAGCTGGGCTCCGTCCTGACCCGGCGGGTGGCCGCCGGCGAGGTCGTGGCCGTCTCCACCGGAGACGTCGAGAAGATCGGGTGGTTCGTCGAGGCGCTGTCCCGGTTCGCCGCGGCCGCGCTGACCATGGTCCTGGTCTGCGTGGGACTCGTGGTCTACCAGCCGGCCCTCGGCCTGCTGGTCGCGGCGGCCGTTCCGGTGCTGGCGCTGGCCGTACTGCCGCTGCTGCCCCGCGCCACCCGCCGGGCCGACGCGCAGCGCGAGAAGGCGGGCCGGGCCACCGAACTCGCCTCGGACACCGTGGCCGGGCTGCGCGTGCTGCGCGGCATCGGCGGCGAGGAGCTGTTCCTCGCCCGCTACCGGGTCGCCTCCCAGGAGGTCCGGCGCGCCGCCGTCCGCAGCGCCCGGATGTGGGCGCTGATCGCGGCGGTGCAGGTCCTGCTGCCGGGTCTGCTCCTGGTGGGCGTGCTCGCGTACGGGGCGCGGCTCGCGCTCGACGGGCGGATCGCGGTCGGCGAACTGGTCACCGTCTACGGCGCGGTGGCGCTGATGCTGCATCCTCTGCGCCATGTGGAGGAGATCGCCATGGCGTACTCCTTCTCCCGGCCCTCCGCCAAGCGCGCGGCCCGGGTGCTGTCGCTGGCGCGGACCACGACCACCACGACGCCGACGGACGGGCACTCCCCGGCGACGGGCGATCTGTACGACCCCGTCACCGGGCTGCTCGCCCCGGCCGGCCTCCTCACCGCGGTCGTCTGCGGCGACCCGGACGCGGCCGGAAGGCTCGCGGACCGGCTCGGCGGCCACCCCACCGAGACCGGCGAGGGACACACCTCCGTCCTCCTCGGCGGAGTCCCCCTCGACGAACTGGACCTGGACACGGCCCGGACCGCGGTGCTGGTCCAGGACAAGGACCCGGTCCTGCTCTCGGGCACGCTCCACGAGCTGCTCGACGTGCCCTGCTCACGCGCGGTCCGTCCCGAGGACGCACTGGCCGCGGCGCAGTGCGGCGACGTCCTCGACGCGCTCGCGCAGGCGTCCGTGGACTCCGACGGCGACCCGATGCGGACCCGGATCACCGAGCGCGGCCGGTCCCTCTCCGGTGGCCAGCGCCAGCGCCTCGCGCTGGCCCGCTCCCTGGTGACCGACCCGGAGGTGCTGGTCCTCGACGAGCCGACCTCGGCGGTCGACTCGCACACCGAGGCGCGCGTCGCCGCCGGAGTGCGGGGGCTGCGCGAGGGCCGTACGACGGTGGTCCTGGCCTCCTCGCCGCTGCTGCTCGACCGGGCCGACCGGGTGGCCCTCGTCCACGACGACGAGGTGGTCGCCGTCGGTACGCACCGCGAACTGCTGCGTACCGAACCGCTCTACCGGGCCGTCGTCACCCGCGAGACCGACGACGAACAGGGCCTGGACGACCGGTCCACGGAAGACCTGGCCATGGAAGACAAGCTCGGCGAGAAGCTCGAGGCCGAGCTGGAAGGAGAGTCGGCATGATCGGCCTGGCGCCACCGGCGTACGACCCGGCGGCCCCGACGTCGGCGACGACGCTGCCCGTGGGCACGACCGCGACCGTACGCACCTATGTACGCGATCTGCTGAGCCGTCACCGCAGGGCGTTCGCGCTTCTCATCGGCGTCAACGCGGTCGCGGTGACCGCCTCGATGGTGGGCCCCTACCTGCTGGGCTCGCTCGTCGAACGGCTCTCCGAAGGGGCGCGCGACCTCCATCTGGGGCGCACCGTCGCCCTGTTCGCGATCGCGCTCGTCGTCCAGACCTTCTTCGTACGGCTGGTGCGGCTGCGAGGAGCGATGCTCGGCGAGGAGATGCTGGCCGATCTGCGCGAGGACTTCCTCGTACGGTCGGTCGGGCTGCCGCCGGGCGTCCTCGAACGGGCCGGGACCGGCGACCTGCTGTCCCGTATCACCACCGACATCGACCGGCTGGCCAACGCGATGCGGGAGGCCGTCCCGCAGCTCGCCATCGGCGCCGTCTGGGCCGGACTGCTGATCGGCGGGCTCGCCGTGACCGCGCCCCCGCTCGCGCTCGCCCTGCTGATCGCGGCGCCGCTGCTGATCGTGGGCTGCCGGTGGTACTTCAAGCGGGCCCCGTCGGCGTACCGCTCCGAGGCCGCGGGGTACGCGGCGGTCGCCGCCGCGCTCGCCGAGACCGTCGACGCGGGCCGCACCGTCGAGGCACACCGCCTCGGCGCCCGCCGGGTCGCCCTCTCCGACCGGCGCATCCGGGAGTGGACCGCGTGGGAACGGTACACACTGGGTCTGCGCTCGGTCCTCTTCCCGGTCATCAACCTCACGCACAGCCTCGTCCTCGCGGGCGTCCTGATGCTCGGCGGGGTGTTCGTGCTCCAGGGCTGGATCGACGTCGGGGAGCTGACCACGGGCGCGCTGCTCGCCCAGATGCTGGTCGAGCCGGTCGGCATCATCCTGCGCTGGTACGACGAGCTGCAGGTGGCCCAGGTGTCGCTGGCCCGGCTCGTCGGAGTCCGGGAGATCGAGCCGGACGCCGGGGACGAGGAGGTACGGCCCGAGGGACGGACGGTCCGCGCGGACGAGGTGCGCTTCGGCTACCGCGAGGGCGTCGACGTGCTGCACGAGGTGTCGATGGACGTGGCTCCCGGCACCCGGATCGCCCTCGTCGGCCCGTCCGGCGCGGGCAAGTCCACGCTCGGCCGACTGCTCGCGGGCATCTACGGTCCGCGCACCGGTTCGGTGACGCTCGGCGCGGCCGAGCTGGCGAAGATGCCGGCGGAGCGCGTGCGCGAGCACGTGGCCCTGGTCAACCAGGAGCACCATGTCTTCGTCGGTTCGCTCCGGGACAACCTGCTGCTCGCGCGGACGGGCGCGCAGGACGCCGCGCTGTGGGCGGCCCTCGGCGCGGTCGACGCGGACGGCTGGGCGCGGGCGCTCGACGAGGGTCTGGACACCGAGGTCGGTTCGGGCGGGTTCGCGCTGACCCCGGCCCAGGCCCAGCAGATCGCCCTCGCACGGCTGGTGCTCGCCGATCCGCACACGCTGGTCCTGGACGAGGCGACCTCGCTCCTGGACCCGCGGGCGGCGCGTCATCTGGAGCGCTCGCTGGCCCGGGTCCTGGACGGCCGTACGGTCGTCGCGATCGCCCACCGGCTGCACACCGCGCACGACGCGGACGTGATCGCGGTGGTCGAGGAGGGCCGCATCAGCGAGCTGGGCAGCCACGACGAACTGGTCGCGGCGGACGGGGCGTACGCGGCGCTGTGGAGGTCGTGGCACGGCTGATCCGGCCCCGGTGGACGACGGGCTCGTCCGCGGCGTCCTGGGCGCGCTAGATGAAGCCGAGCGCCGAGGCCCCGCCGACCCCGCCGAGCAGCATGAACGCCGGCATCAGGACCTTCAGCTCGACCCAGCTGCCCGCGCGGAACCGCATTCCCTTCGGCGGCCCGACCGGGTACCACCGCTTCCGGCCCACCGGGATCGGCCACAGTATCGGGCAGCCGGAGACGGTCAGGGCGTCGCCGATGTCGTGCACCAGGGCGCCCAGGACGATCGGCAGCCCCAGCCAGAGGTACTCCTGCCCGGGCGCGGTGAAGAGCCAGTCCGCGCCGTTGCCCGGCTGGTCCAGGACGCCCGCGAGGATCCAGGCGCTGGTGGCGCCGAGCAGCCAGACCAGGATGTCGCTGGACATCCGGGCCGCCCGCCACAGCAGACCTTCCACGGCGAGCACGAGGTGGACGAAGAGGATGCCGAGGACGGCCCAGCGGCCGCCGGTGATGGCCAGGGCCGAGGCTCCGGCGCCGATCAGGACCGCCCAGAGCCAGGTGTGGGTGAGCGTGCGGTGCCCGCCCGAGCGGCGGGGGTCGGCGGTGGAGCGGGTCGCCTTGTAGACGGCGTACGAGAGCTTGTCGACGATCTCGCAGAGCCCCTTGGAGACCGGTCCGAAGGCGCGCGAGATGGTCGCGGACTTGTGGTCGAGGTCCGGGGCGAGCGCCGCGCCCGCGCAGATGAGCGCTCCGACGACGACGACCGGCCACGGCATCGGGTGGCCCGCGGCGGCGGCAGCCGCTCCGACGCCCAGCCAGGCCGCCGCTCCGGACAGCGAGTGCGCCGGTCCCATCATGCTTGTGCCCGCCCCATTCCTCAGGTGCCGGCGCTCAGTTGACGGCCGGTCGACGCGACAGCGTATCGTCCGTGATCTTCACGCCGATGGCCGGTTCCCTCCTCCGAGCGGAATCCAGGCAAGATGGGGGCGTGACCCTTATCGATCAGCTGCCGCCGAACGCCGACCCCGACGCCCTCTTCGAGGCTTTCTCCTCATGGGCGGAGGACCGGGGCATCACGCTCTACCCGGCCCAGGAGGAGGCGCTGATCGAGGTGGTCTCGGGGGCGAACGTGATCTTGTCGACCCCCACCGGATCGGGAAAGTCCCTGGTCGCGGCGGGGGCGCACTTCACGGCGCTGGCCAATGACCAGGTGACCTTCTACACCGCGCCGATCAAGGCCCTGGTGTCGGAGAAGTTCTTCGACCTGTGCAAGATCTTCGGCACCGAGAACGTGGGCATGCTGACCGGCGACGCCTCGGTGAACGCCGACGCGCCCGTCATCTGCTGCACGGCGGAGGTCCTGGCCTCGATCGCGCTGCGCGACGGCAAGTACGCCGACATCGGCCAGGTCGTGATGGACGAGTTCCACTTCTACGCGGAGCAGGACCGCGGCTGGGCGTGGCAGATCCCGATCCTGGAGCTCCCGCAGGCGCAGTTCGTGCTGATGTCGGCGACCCTCGGCGACGTGTCGATGTTCGAGAAGGACCTGACGCGGCGCACGGGCCGCCCGACCTCGGTGGTCCGCTCCGCGACCCGGCCGGTGCCGCTCTCGTACGAGTACCGGCTCACGCCCATCACGGACACGCTGACCGAGCTCCTGGAGACCAAGCAGGCTCCGGTCTACATCGTGCACTTCACGCAGGCGCAGGCCGTCGAGCGGGCGCAGTCGCTGATGAGCATCAACATGTGCACGCGCGAGGAGAAGGACAAGATCGCCGAGCTGATCGGCAGCTTCCGCTTCACCACCAAGTTCGGCCAGAACCTCTCGCGCTACGTGCGCCACGGCATCGGCGTGCACCACGCGGGCATGCTCCCGAAGTACCGGCGCCTCGTGGAGAAGCTGGCCCAGGCCGGTCTGCTGAAGGTCATCTGCGGGACGGACACGCTCGGCGTGGGCGTCAACGTCCCCATCCGTACGGTGCTGTTCACGGCCCTGACCAAGTACGACGGCAACCGTGTGCGGACCCTGCGCGCGCGGGAGTTCCACCAGATCGCCGGCCGGGCCGGCCGGGCGGGCTTCGACACGGCCGGCCTCGTGGTCGCGCAGGCCCCCGAGCACGTCATCGAGAACGAGAAGGCGCTCGCCAAGGCCGGCGACGACCCGAAGAAGCGCCGCAAGGTGGTGCGCAAGAAGGCCCCGGAGGGCTTCGTCGCGTGGAGCGACACCACCTTCGAGAAGCTGATCGCCGCCGATCCCGAGCCGCTGACCTCGCGCTTCAAGGTCACCAACATCATGCTGCTCTCGGTGATCGCCCGGCCGGGCAACGCCTTCGAGGCGATGCGCAAGCTCCTGGAGGACAACCACGAGCCGCGCAAGGCCCAGCTGCGGCACATCCGCCGGGCCATCGCGATCTACCGCTCGCTGCTCGACGGCGGTGTGGTGGAGCAGCTGGACACCCCGGACGCCGAGGGCCGCACGATCCGGCTCACGGTCGACCTCCAGCAGGACTTCGCGCTGAACCAGCCGCTGTCGACGTTCGCGCTCGCCGCGTTCGACCTGCTCGACAAGGAATCGCCGTCGTACGCCCTGGACATGGTCTCCGTCGTCGAGTCGACGCTCGACGACCCGCGCCAGATCCTCGCCGCCATGCAGAACAAGGCGCGCGGCGAGGCGGTCGGCCGGATGAAGGCGGACGGCGTCGAGTACGAGGAGCGGATGGAGCGGCTCCAGGAGATCTCGTACCCGAAGCCGCTGGAGGAGCTGCTCTGGCACGCGTACAACGTGTACCGGACGTCCCACCCGTGGGTCGGCGACCACCCGGTCTCGCCGAAGTCCGTCATCCGTGACATGTACGAACGGGCGCTGACCTTCACGGAGTTCACCTCCTGGTACGAGCTGGCCCGGACCGAGGGCATCGTGCTCCGCTACCTCGCGAGCGCGTACAAGGCGCTCGACCACACGATCCCGGACGACCTGAAGACCGAGGACCTCCAGGATCTGATCGAGTGGCTGGGCGAGATGGTGCGCCAGGTGGACTCCTCGCTCCTCGACGAGTGGGAGCAGCTGGCGAACCCCGAGGTCGAGACGGCCGAGCAGGCGCAGGAGAAGGCCGACCAGGTCAAGCCGGTCACGGCGAACGCGCGCGCCTTCCGGGTCCTCGTGCGCAACGCGATGTTCCGCCGCGTGGAGCTGGCGGCGCTGGACAACGTGGACGCGCTGGGCGAGCTGGACGGCGAGTCGGGCTGGGACGCGGACGCGTGGGGCGAGGCGATGGACGCGTACTGGGACGAGTACGACGACCTGGGCACGGGTCCGGACGCGCGCGGCCCGAAGCTGCTGAACATCGAGGAGGACGCCGCCCACGGCCTGTGGCGCGTCCGGCAGACCTTCGCCGACCCGAACGGCGACCATGACTGGGGCATCAGCGCGGAGGTGGATCTCGCGGCCTCCGACGAGGAGGGCCGGGCGGTCGTCCGCGTGACGTCCGTGGGACAGCTCTAAGGAGAAAAACGGTGACCAACCCCGCCGAGAGCCTCGTCGACCTGCTCGACCTGGAGCAGATCGAGGACAACATCTTCCGCGGCCAGAGCCCGCAGGAGTCGCTGCAACGGGTCTTCGGCGGGCAGGTCGCCGGCCAGGCCCTGGTGGCGGCCGGGCGCACCACGGAGAGCGACCGGCCGGTGCACTCGCTGCACTCCTACTTCCTGCGCCCGGGCCGGCCGGGCGTCCCGATCGTCTACCAGGTGGAGCGGGTGCGCGACGGGCGTTCCTTCACCACGCGCCGGGTCACCGCGATCCAGCAGGGCCGGACGATCTTCAACCTGACCGCCTCCTTCCACCTGCCGGAGGAGGCCGGGTTCGAGCACCAGCTGCCGCCACGGCACATGACGGACCCGGAGACGCTGCCGCGGCTGGCCGACGAGATCCGCGACCATCTGGGCGCGCTGCCGGAGGCCCTGGAGCGGATGGCCCGGCGGCAGCCGTTCGACATCCGCTACGTGGACCGGCTGCGCTGGACCAAGGACGAGGTCCGGGACGCGGATCCGCGCAGCGCGGTGTGGATGCGCGCGGTGGGCCCGCTCGGGGACGACCCGCTGGTGCACACCTGCGCGCTGACGTACGCCTCCGACATGACGCTCCTGGACGCGGTCCGCATCCCCGTCGAGCCGCTCTGGGGCCCGCGCGGCTTCGACATGGCGTCCCTGGACCACGCGATGTGGTTCCACCGCCCCTTCCGGGCGGACGAGTGGTTCCTCTACGACCAGGAGTCCCCGATCGCGACGGCCGGCCGCGGCCTGGCCCGCGGCCGCATCTACGACCGCGAGGGCCGACTGCTGGTGTCGGTGGTCCAGGAGGGACTCTTCCGCAAGCTGTAGCCGGGGATCGTAGGGTGAGGACATCCCCAGTCTCGACGAGGAGCTGTTCATGAGCCTGTACGACATTCCGCTGCGCACCCTGTCCGGTGACCCGATCTCGCTGGCCGACTACCGCGACCAGGCCGTCCTGGTCGTCAACGTGGCCTCGAAGTGCGGTCTGACGCCGCAGTACGAGGGGCTGGAGCGGCTGCAGAAGCAGTACGGGGACCGCGGCTTCACCGTGCTCGGCGTGCCGTGCAACCAGTTCCTCGGCCAGGAGCCGGGCAGCGCGGAGGAGATCCAGACCTTCTGCTCCACGTCGTACGGCGTGACGTTCCCTCTCCTGGAGAAGGCCGAGGTGAACGGCGACGCCCGTCACCCGCTCTACGCCGAGCTGACCCGGGTCGCGGACGCGGAGGGCGAGGCCGGGGACGTGCAGTGGAACTTCGAGAAGTTCCTGATCGGCCGGGACGGGCGGATCACGCGCTTCCGTCCGCGCACCGAGCCGGAGGCCGCCGAGGTCGTCGCGGCGATCGAGGCGCAGCTTTCCGCCTGATCAGGCCGCGCCGTCGAGTGATCCACACGGTGTCGATCATGTAATGTGTACGGCTCCAGCAACGGACGACCGAGGAGGTGGGACCCATCAACGCCACGCAGGCAGGGTGCTCCCCCTCGACGACCGTGTGGTCCGCCCGACAGAGGTGACCACGGGAGTGCCCCTCGGCTTCCCGGAAGGTTCCATGTCGATCGACCCCTCTTTCTCCCTTCGTTCCACCACCGTCTCCCGACTCCGCGCCGCGGGCTGCGTGTTCGCCGAGGACGAGGCGGAGCTCCTGTTCTCCTCGGCCCGCTGTGGCGAGGACCTCGACACGATGATCACACGCCGGGCCGCCGGCCTGCCCATCGAGCACGTCGTGGGCTGGGCGGCCTTCGCCGGGCTGCGCGTCGCCGTCGACCCCGGCGTGTTCGTACCGCGGCGGCGTACGGAGTTCCTCGTCGAACGGGCCGTGGGCCTGGCCGGTCCCGGAGCCCTGTGCGTCGATCTGTGCTGCGGGTCCGGCGCGGCGGGAGCGGTCCTGCTCTCGGCCGTCGAGGGCGCCGAGGTGTACGCCTCGGACATCGATCCCGCCGCCGTGCGCTGCGCGCGGCGCAACATCGAGCCGCGCGGCGGCCGGGTCTTCGAGGGCGACCTGTTCGCCCCGCTGCCCGACGTGCTGCGCGGCCGGGTCGAGGTGCTGGTCGCCAACGTCCCGTACGTGCCGACCGAGGACGTCGGGCTGCTGCCGCCCGAGGCACGCGAGCACGAGCCGCTGGTCGCGCTCGACGGCGGCTCGGACGGCCTCGACGTGCTGCGCAGGGTGGCGGCCGAGGCCGCCCACTGGCTGGCGCCCGGTGGGCATCTGCTGGTCGAGACGTCCGAGCGGCAGGCCGCCCGGGCCGTCGAGACGCTCACCGGGCACGGCCTGACCTCGCGGGTGCTCACCTCGGACGAGCTGTACGCGACCGTCGTCGTCTCGACCCGACGCTGACGGGCGGGGCCCGCCCCTCCGCTAGGCCCGGGGCCGGATCCGGCAGCGTGCCGGGCCGGTCGCGCGGAGGGTGATCGCCGAGGTGACCGGCACCTCGGTGTCGACCGCCTCCAGGTCGTAGGTCTGGAGGATCATCGCCAGCGCGACGACCGACTCCAGCATCGAGAAGTGCTGGCCGATGCAGGCGCGCGGGCCGCCCCCGAAGGGGAACCAGGCGTAGCGGGGACGGCTCGCCTCGGCCTCGGGCGTGAAGCGGTCGGGGGCGAAGCGCTCCGGCTCCTCCCAGTACGCGGGGTCCCGGTGGGTCACCCACGGCGCGACGACCACATCGGCGCCCGCCGGGATCGTGTGCCCGCCGATCTCGGTGGCGGCGACGGCGCGGCGGCCGATGACCGGTCCGGCCGGGAAGAGCCGCATGGCCTCCTTGAGCACCTGGGTGAGGTAGGGCAGGGCGTCGAGGTCGGCGGCGCCGGGGGTACGGCCCGCCAGGACGCTGTCGACCTCCTCGTGCGCCCGCTTGCGCTGCTCCGGGTGGAGGGCGAGGAGATGGAGGGCGAAGCCGAGGGAGGTGGCCGTCGTCTCGTGCCCGGCGAGCAGGAACACGAGGACCTGCTCGCGCAGTTCGCCGGCGTCGAAGCTGCCGTCCTCGGCGCTCTCCGCCTCGGCGAGGAGGGTGAGCAGGTCCTGCGCCTCGGCCTCTTCGCCCCCGGCGGCCCGCGCGCCGTCGGCCGTCCTCCGCTCGGCGATGATCCGGTCGCAGACGGCGTACAACTCCTCGTGCGCGGCGGCGGCGCGGCGGTTGCCGGGGGTGGGCCAGTCGCGGGGGACGTTGAGGGGCGAGAAGCCGCGACGCAGGACGTAGTCGCCCATCACCGGGAAGGCCCGCTCGACGATCTCGACGGCGGCCTCGACGTCCGTGCCGAAGAGGATGCGGGCGACGGCGCGCAGGGCGAGCCGGGTCATCTCGTCGATGACGTCGACGGTGGAGCTCTCCGCCGTACGCCACTCCTCGGTGAGGGTCGTGACCTCGGCGGCGATGGCCTCGGCGTAGCTGTCGACCCGGCGGCGGGTGAAGAGCGGCTGGACGAGCCGGCGCTGCCGCAGATAGTCCTCGTCCTGGCTGGTCAGCAGACCGTTTCCGAAGGACTCGCGCACCTCCTGGTAGAAGGCGTTGTCCTTGCGGAAGTTGGCGGCCTGGGTGGCGAGGACCTGCTGGACCCCTTCGGCCGAGAAGATCCCGTAGACGGTGGCGCGCACTCCGGGCGGTCCCGCCGTGATCCGGACGACGTCACCATGCGCGCGCTGGGCCTTCAGGAAGGTGCCGAGCGCGTCGCTCTTGAGGTCGAACATCGAGCCGAGCAGCGGTAGCCCCGCCGGGCCCGGAATCGCGGTGGTGGTGGTAGCCATGTGTACGTTGCCCCCTTGATCGTCACCGGCCCGACGATTGTGCCGCACCCAGGTGACCCACCGGTAGGACGAAACGAACACCAGGCCGGATCAGGTCAGTTGAGCCCGCTGTCAGTGGCGTCTGGGACGCTCGCCCCATGGAACCGATCGACATGACTCTGCAGATCACCATCGACTGCGCGGACCCCCAGCGGCTCGTACGTTTCTGGGCGGACGCCCTGCGCTATGTGCCCCAGCCGCCGCCCGAGGGCCACGAGAGCTGGCGGGCGTACTGGGCGTCGATCGGCGTGCCCGACGAGGAGCTGGGCGAGGGGGTCGGGGAGCTGCCCGAGTCCATCGTGGACCCGAAGGGCACCGGGCCGCGCGTCTGGTTCCAGCAGGTCCCCGAGCCGAAGACGGTCAAGAACCGGGTGCATCTGGATCTGAAGGTCGGCGGCGGACGGGACGTACCGCTGGCGCTGCGGCGCGAGCGCGTGGACGGGGAGGTGGCCCGGCTGACGGCGCTCGGGGCGGCGATCCTGTACACGATGGACGAGCCGCACGGGATGGACTATTACGCGGTGGTGCTCCAGGACCCGGAGGGGAACGAATTCTGCGTCGTGTGACCTTCCGGCCGTACGGGCTGACACAGGAACGCCCCTTCCCGGCCCCTGACGGGGGGCCGGAAGGGGCGCGGGAAGGGGCGTGGGCCCGCCGGGGCTCAGCGGATCGGCATACCGGAGAGCGTCCGGGCGATCACGAGGCGCTGGATCTCGCTCGTGCCTTCGAAGATCGTGTAGATGGCCGCGTCGCGGTGCATGCGCTCCACGGGGTACTCGCGGGTGTAGCCGTTGCCGCCGAGGATCTGGATGGCCTGGCCGGTGACCTTCTTGGCGACCTCGCTCGCGTACAGCTTGGACATCGAGCCCTCGGCCGAGGTGAACGGCTTGCCGGCGGTCGCCATCCAGGAGGCGCGCCAGACCAGCAGCCGGGCGGCGTCGATCTGGGTGCGCATGTCGGCGAGCTGGAAGGCGACGCCCTGGTTGTCGATGATCGGGCGGCCGAACTGCTCACGGGTCTTGGCGTAGTCGAGGGCGACCTCGTACGCGGCACGGGCCGTGCCGACGGCCATGGCGCCGACGGCGGGGCGGGAGGCCTCGAACGTGGCCATGGCGGCGTTCTTCACGCGCTCGCCGCCACCCGCCCTGGCCTTCTCACGGGCCCGGGCGAGCCGCTCGTCGAGCTTCTCCTTGCCGCCGAGCAGGCAGTGGCCGGGGATGCGGACGTCCTCCAGGACGACCTCGGCGGTGTGCGAGGCGCGGATGCCGTGCTTCTGGAACTTCTGGCCCTGGGAGAGACCGGGGGTGCTCGGCGGCACGATGAAGGAGGCGTGCCCCTTGGAGCCGAGCTCGGGGTCCACGGCGGCGACGACGACGTGGACGTTGGCGATGCCGCCGTTGGTCGCCCAGGTCTTGGTGCCGTTGAGGACCCACTCGTCCTTGGCCTGGTCGTAGACGGCGCGGGTGCGCATGGAGGCGACGTCGGAGCCGGCGTCGGGCTCCGAGGAGCAGAAGGCGGCGACCTTGACGTCGTCGACGTCGCCGTACATCTGCGGGATCCAGGTGCCGATCTGCTCCTCGGTGCCGTTGGCGAGGACGCCGACGGCGGCGAGGCCGGTGCCGACGATGGAGAGGGCGATGCCCGCGTCTCCCCAGAAGAGCTCCTCCATCGCCATCGGGATGCCGAGCCCGGTCGGGTCGAAGAACTGCTGGGCGTAGAAATCGAGAGAATAGATGCCGATCTTGGCGGCTTCCTGGATGATCGGCCAGGGAGTCTCCTCACGCTCGTCCCACTCGGCGGCGGCGGGGCGCATCACGTCCTCGGCGAATCCGTGGAGCCAGTCACGGACCTGCTTCTGGTCGTCGTTGAGTTCGAGCGTGAACTCGGCCATGTTCCCTCCCAGCAGTACATTACTTGCGGTAACAGCAGTCTGTTACCGGCTGGTAGGCGCTGTCAACCTGCGGCGGAGCGGCAGGGACGGCGCGGCACCGAGTGCCGGACGGGTGTTACGTTGCGACAGCCTCACGGAAATTTCGCACGGGCGGGGAGACACGCTATGGAGACCACACAACGGACCACCGACCAGCAGAAGCCGGCCGATCAGCGGCGCCGCGAACTGCTGGAGGCGGCGGACCGGGTGGTGCTCCGGGACGGCCCCAAGGCGTCGATGAACGCGATCGCCGCCGAGGCGGGGATCACGAAGCCGATCCTCTACCGGCACTTCGGCGACAAGGGCGGGCTCTACCGCGCCCTGGCGACCCGGCACACCGACGCCCTGCTCGCCGCCCTGCGGGCCGCGCTCGACGCTCCGGCGGACCGGCGCCGGCGGGTCGAGGCCACGCTCGACACGTACCTCGCCTCGATCGAGGCGATGCCGCAGGTCTACCGCTTCCTGATGCACCCGGCGGACGAGACGCACCAGGCCGAGCAGGGCTTCGACGTCGGCCGCCACTCGGCGCCGGTGCTGCGGCGCATGGGCGAGGAGCTCGGCCAGGTCATCGCGGAACGCATCGACCTCGGCCCGGCCGGCGAGGCGCAGGCGCGGATCTGGGGCCACGGCATCGTCGGCATGATGCACGCGGCGGGTGACTGGTGGCTCGGCGAACGCCCGTGCTCGCGAAGCGAGTTGGTACGGGCCATGGCCGACCTCCTCTGGGGCCGCCTGGCGGACGCGGAGGACCGCGTAGGAGCACCGGGGTTCTGACCGACCCCCGCGGCGCCGGACCGACGACGGCCGGGCGTCGGTCCACAGCTGTCGTCCGCGCCCCACGGCGCCCGGGCCCGACGACGGTCGGCCCCCGGGCCGCAACTGTCGTCCGCACCCGCGATGCCCCCGCTCAGGAGCGCAGCGCGTCCGCTCCCCCGCCCCACGGCTCCTTGCGGATCGCGCGCAGCAGACGTGACCTGCGCCACCCCGTCACGTGGTCCGCGTAGACACCGCCCTCCAGATGGTCGGTCTCGTGCTGGAGGCAGCGGGCGAAGAACCCCGTCCCCTCGACCCTGGCCGGGGTGCCGTCCATCAGCACACCCTCCACGACCGCGCGGTCGAAGCGGGGCGTCGGGGCCTCCAGGCCCGGCAGGGAGAGACAGCCCTCCGGTCCCCGGAACACCTCGCCGTCCGCCTCCACCAGGCGCGGGTTGACCAGGTGCCCGAGGTGGCGCACGTCCTCGTCGTCCGGGCAGTCGTACACGAAGACCCGCAGGCCCACGCCCACCTGGTTCGCCGCGAGGCCGACACCGTTCGCCGCGTACATCGTCGCGAACATGTCCTCGATCAGCCCGGCCAGCTCCGGGCCGAAGTCGCTGACGGGTTCACAGGGGGCGTGCAGCACCGGGTCGCCGAGCAGTGTCATCGCTCGGACGTGGCCGGAACTGCCGGGGATCGGCCGGTTTCGCATGGGCGTAAGGGTACGGTCCGCTGTGACCTCGACGTTTCGTCGAGGGTCGCAGGGGTGCCGCAGTTCGGGTCGCTGGCCTGATCTCGATAGGCTGAGCCCGGACCGACGCAAGGAGGAACAAGGAAGATGTCAGGACACCCCGGTAATCCAGAGCCGCTGTCGCCACGCGCCAAGCTGGCCGTGACGGCGGGCAAGGCCGCGGCGGCGGTGTCGCGCGCGGCGGGACGCGGCAGCGGATCGGTGATCGGCGGCAAGGTGGCGCTGAAGCTCGACCCGGACCTGCTGGGTCGGCTCGCGCAGCATCTGGACGTCGTCCTGGTGTCCGCGACCAACGGCAAGACCACCACGACCCGGCTGATCGCCGAGGCCCTGCGGGCCAGCGGCCCCGTCGTCTCCAACGCGCTGGGCGCCAACATGCCCGCGGGCATCACCTCGGCCCTGGCCGGCGGCTCGGACGCCAAGTACGGCGTGATCGAGGTCGACGAGAAGTACCTCGCCGGAGTCGCCCGGGACACCACGCCCAAGGCGATCGCGCTGCTCAACCTCTCCCGCGACCAGCTGGACCGCGCCGCCGAGACCCGGATGCTCGCCGAGAAGTGGCGCGAGGGTCTGAGCGGGACGAAGGCCGTGGTCATCGCCAACGCCGACGACCCGCTGATCGTGTGGGCCGCCTCCTCCTCCCCCAACGTGGTGTGGGTCGCCGCCGGCCAGGAGTGGAAGGACGACGCCTGGTCGTGCCCCGCCTGCGGCGGTGTGATGCAGCGCCCCGGCGACGACTGGTTCTGCGGCGAGTGCGGTTTCCGCCGCCCGGCGCCGAGTTGGGCGCTCAACGGCGACCACGTCCTGGACCCGCACGGTTCGGCCTGGCCGATCCACCTCCAGCTGCCCGGCCGGGCCAACAAGGCCAACGCCGCGACCTCGGCCGCCGTCGCCGCCGTCTTCGGCGTCCCGCCGCAGGTCGCCCTGGAGCGCATGTACCAGGTGCAGGCCGTGGCCGGCCGCTACGACGTGGTGTCCTTCCAGAGCCGTGAGCTGCGGCTGCTGCTCGCGAAGAACCCGGCCGGCTGGCTCGAAACGTTTTCCCTCATCGACCAGCCGCCGACCCCGGTCATCCTCTCCGTCAACGCGCGCGGCGCCGACGGCACGGACACCTCCTGGCTCTGGGACGTCGACTACGGGCGGCTCGCCGGCCACCCGATCATGGTCATCGGCGACCGCAAGCTGGACCTGGCGGTCCGCCTGGAGGTCGCGGGTGTGGAGTTCCGTGTCTGCGAGACGCTCGACGAGGCGGTCCGGCTGGCCCCGCCCGGGCAGATCGAGCTGATCGCCAACTACACCGCCTTCCAGGACGTCCGCCGCCGCGTCGGCAACTGACCCGTAGAGGACTTGCAGCATGAGTGACAGCAGCCTGCGCCTGGTCTGGGTCTACCCGGACCTGCTCAGCACGTACGGCGACCAGGGCAACGCCCTCGTCGTCGAGCGCCGCGCCCGCCAGCGCGGTCTGGACGTCCAGCGCGTCGACGTCCGCAGCGACCAGCCGATCCCGACCTCCGGCGACATCTATCTGATCGGCGGCGGCGAGGACCGGCCGCAGCGGCTCGCGGCCGAGCGGCTGCGCCGCGACGGCGGCCTGGAGCGCGCCGCGTCCAACGGCGCGATCATCTTCTCGGTCTGCGCCGGCTACCAGATCCTGGGCCACGAGTTCATCAACGACCTCGGCGAGCGCGAGCCCGGCCTCGGTCTGATCGATGTCATCTCCACCCGGGGCGAGGGCGAGCGGTGCGTCGGCGACGTGCTCGCGGACATCGACCCGCGCCTCGGCCTTCCCCAGCTGACCGGGTTCGAGAACCACCAGGGCATCACCCATCTCGGCCCGACGGCCCGCCCGTTCGCCCGTACGGTCCTGGGCAAGGGCAACGGCACGGGCGACGGCACCGAGGGCGCGTACAACGACACCGTCTTCGGTACGTACATGCACGGCCCGGTCATGGCCCGCAACCCGCAGATCGCGGACCTGCTCCTGAAGCTGGCCCTCGATGTGAACGCGCTGCCGCCGACCGACGACCGGTGGTACGAGGCGCTGCGCGCCGAGCGCATCGCGGCGGCGACCCAGCCCGCCTGACCGCCCGGCGGACTGCACGTCTGAGCACCCCTACGCCCATTGGATTCGTAAGTAAATACGGTGTCCAATCTGCGGACATCGGGTTCGGCCCCGCCTCCCAGCACCGATAGGGTGGCGGGGATCCAACCGGACGACGTGGTCCGGGAGTCGGCCCACGTTGCAAAGGTATTTGGGCTATGCGCATTGGTGTGCTCACCTCCGGAGGCGATTGCCCCGGTCTGAACGCCGTCATCCGTTCCGTCGTGCACCGCGCCGTCGTCGACCACGGAGACGAGGTCATCGGCTTCCACGACGGTTGGAAGGGCCTCCTGGAGTGCGACTACCGCAAGCTCGACCTGGACGCGGTGGCCGGCATCCTCGCCCGCGGCGGCACGATCCTCGGCTCCTCCCGGGTCCAGCCGGCGCATCTGGTCGACGGCGTCGAGCGCGCCAGGGGCCATGTCGCCGAGCTGGGCCTCGACGCGATCATCCCGATCGGCGGTGAGGGCACGCTGAAGGCCGCCAACCTGCTGTCGCAGGCCGGTCTGCCGATCGTCGGTGTGCCGAAGACCATCGACAACGACATCGCCTCGACCGACGTCACCTTCGGTTTCGACACCGCCGTCGGGGTGGCCACCGAGGCCCTGGACCGGCTGAAGACCACCGCCGAGTCGCACCAGCGCGTGCTCATCGTCGAGGTCATGGGCCGGCACACCGGCTGGATCGCGCTGCACTCCGGCATGGCCGCGGGCGCCCACGCGATCGTCGTGCCCGAGCGCCCCTTCGACATCGACGAGCTGACCGCCCGGGTCGGCGAGCGTTTCGAGGCGGGCAAGCGCTTCGCGATCGTGGTCGTCGCCGAGGGCGCCAAGCCGCGCGAGGGCTCGATGAACTTCGAGGTCGGCGCCAAGGACCAGTACGGGCACGAGCGCTTCACCGGCATCGCCAACCAGCTCTCGGTCGAGCTGGAGCGGCGGCTCGGCAAGGAGGCCCGGCCGGTGATACTCGGTCACGTCCAGCGCGGCGGCACGCCGACCGCGTACGACCGGGTCCTCGCCACCCGCTTCGGCTGGCACGCGGTGGAGGCGGCGCACCGCGGCGAGTTCGGCATGCTGACGGCGCTGCGCGGCACGGAGATCACGATGGTTCCGCTGGCCCAGGCCGTGGAGACCCTCAAGACGGTCCCCGCCGAGCGCTACGCCGAAGCCGAGACCGTGCTCTGACCCCTCGTACCGCACCACGAACCGCCCCCGGTCGCATCCGCGAACGGGGGCGGTTCTAGTCTGGTGCGGACAACAAGCGCGAATCGGGCTCCAGGAGTACACACATGGATCACAGCGGGCACGGCATGACCATGGATCTGCCGCCGTTCACGCTGGGACGGGGGCTGGAGTTCTCGCCGAACCTGTTCTTCCTCGTCGGCAGTGTCGTGGGGCTCGCGCTGTACGGCTGGGGCGTCGCGCGGCTGCGCGGACGCGGTGACCGCTGGCCGGTGAGCAGGACCGTCTTCTTCACGGTCGGCGTGCTCTCCGTGGCGCTGATGATGTGCACCAAGCTGAACGACTACGGCATGGTCATGTTCAGCGTGCACATGGTGCAGCACATGGTCATCTCGATGCTCTCGCCGATCCTGCTCCTGCTCGGCGCTCCGGTGACCCTGGCGCTGCGCGCCCTGCCGGTCGCGGCCCGGGGCGACAAGGGCCCGCGCGAGCTGCTCCTGATGCTGCTGCACAGCCGCTACATGAAGATCGTCACGCATCCGGCGTTCACGATCCCGCTCTTCATCGCGAGCCTGTACGGCTTCTACTTCACCCCGATCTTCGACACGCTGATGGGGTCGAAGATCGGGCACATCGCGATGATGGTGCACTTCCTCGCCGTCGGTCTGGTCTTCTTCTGGCCGATCATGGGCGTCGACCCCGGGCCGCACCGCCCGGGGTACGTGATGCGGATGCTGGAGCTCTTCGCGGGCATGCCGTTCCACGCCTTCTTCGGTATCGCCCTGATGATGGCGAGCGAGCCGATGATCAAGGCGTACCAGAACCCGCCGGCCTCCCTCGGGATCGACGCACTCGCCGACCAGAACGCGGCGGGCGGCATCGCCTGGGCCTTCAGCGAGATCCCTTCGGTGCTGGTGCTGATCGCGCTGGTCTTCCAGTGGTACCGCTCCGAGCAGCGGCAGGCCGTCCGCAAGGACCGGGCCGCCGACCGCGACGGGGACAAGGAGCTGGAGGCGTACAACGCGTACCTCGCCTCGCTGCGGGGCGGTGGCCGGCCCGTCCCGACGCGGGAGTAGCGCTCCGCCCTCCTCAGGGGTGACGATGAACAGGACGGCCCCCGTCAGGAGGAGGGCGGACCCATGTCCGGTCCCACGAAGGCGATGAGCGTGATCACGGTCGCGGCCCTGGTGCTGACGACGGCATACACGGTGGCGCTCGGTAGCAGCGGCTGGCTGTGGTTCGGCTGGGTGGTGCTCGGGGTGGTCACCATCGGTATGGCCGCCGCCGACAGCTCCGTCCCGGCGGGACCGGGCCGTCGCGGTCCGGGCAGGCCGGGTCCCCAGTCCTGAAGTGCGGGCCCCAGTCCTGAAGCCCCGTCGCCGCCTCGGGCCCGGTCCGGCTCGGCGCGGGTCTCACATGTGCCGGTTGCTGTAGTAGTGCTCCGTCAGCTTGATGAAGTTGCCGTCGTCCTGGTGCTGCCCGCTCTCGAAATCCGGCGACTCCTTGACGTCGTCGCGCGAGCAGGAGAGACGGATCGTCTCGTTCTCGGTGTCGACGCGGGAGACCAGGCCGGCGGGCAGCAGGACCCGCCGACCGAAGATCCACGGTCCGGTGTCCACGACGAGGTAGGACCGGCCGACGTCCTCGGTGTGCTTGTCGACCTTTCCGATGGCCCCGTCGGTGGCCTCCACCGAGAAGCCGATGAGCCGGGTTCCGGGCACGTGTCCCGCGGACTCGGAGTATCCCCACATGTCGGCGCCCATGGCGCGTCTCCTCCCTGGTCGCGTCCTTTCCGGTCGTGCGCGGCGGGTACCCGGTGCGGGCCCGGCTATCCGCGTGGGGCGAGAACGACCCAGGTCCGGCCGGGGGCGAAGTTCAGAGGCTCCCCCTCCGCAGCGGTGAAGGCGGTGCCGTTCGCGGCGGCCGGGCGGCTCCAGCGGGCTTCGTGGGCGCGGCCGTCGCGCAGGACGACGGCGCTGCCGCTGCCGACCGTCTCGGTGTACGGGGAGACACTGCCGAGGACGTCGTGGAAGCGCGACGGCCGGATGTCCACGTACTGCACCACGACGGTCGACGCCGTGACCGGACCGTCGTCGGTGGTACGGGCGGGTCTGCCGTCCATCGTGACCCGCCAGTCCTTTTCAGCCGCGTTCCAGGTGAAGGTGTAGCGGGAGGCCGGGAAGCGCACGGTGCGCTCGTTGACCGGCTCGCCGCCCTCGGGGGCCGGTCCGAAGCGGAATCCGATGTCCTTGGCGTCTTCCGCTTCGGGGGCGGCGGCGAGCGCCCGCCCGGGCAGCACGTAGAGGTTGTGGGGCGCGGCCCGGCCGCGGTCGCGGACGTACGCCCCGGGGGCGTCCTCGGGTGGCAGGGCGTACAGCGGGGCGGCCTTGAGCAGCGGTTTCAGGGCGGACTGGGAGCCGGAGTAGGCGAGCGCGGGGCGGCCGAACTGCCGGAGCAGCTCGATGTCGGACTCGCGGGCGCTGCGCACCGGACCGATCCGGTCGGGGAGCTGCCCGGAGTAGACGGCGAGCAGCCGGGTCTGGCCTCCCTCGACCTGCTCGACGTAGACGAGGTCGGCGGCGCCGAGCCCGGTGTGGGGGCGGGCCGGCGGCACGTTGTCGATCTTGACCGCGAGGACCGGGGCCGCCCGGGCGGGCAGTCCCGTGAAGGGCGAGACGCCCTGCGGGACGGGGGCGGTCGGGGTGGTGCTCGGGGTCGGTTCCGGGGTACCGGAATCGGTACATCCGTACAACCCGGCGGTCGTCAGGGCGCAGAGGAACGCGGTGGCGGCTGCGCCGGGCCTTCTGCGTCGCGTCGTGCGGGGGCGTTCGGCAGCCATCGGGACCCACTCTCCGTCTCCAGTGTGGACCAGGGTCGCGCCAGTGGTTACAAATAATCATCGCTCTACCGAGACGGGGGCAACAGTTGTTCTATTACGTCCTGAAGTACGTGCTGCTCGGACCCTTACTGAGGCTGGTGTTCCGGCCGCGCATCGAGGGCCTCGAACACATCCCGGAGGACGGCGCGGCGATCGTCGCCGGCAATCACCTGTCGTTCTCGGACCACTTCCTGATGCCGGTCGTCCTCAAGCGGCGGATCACGTTCCTCGCCAAGCAGGAGTACTTCACCGGGCCGGGGATCAAGGGAAGGCTGACCGCCGCGTTCTTCCGCAGCGCCGGCCAGATCCCGGTCGACCGCTCGGGCAAGGAGGCAGGGAAGGCCGCGATCCGCGAGGGGCTCGGGGTGCTGGCCAAGGGTGAACTGCTCGGCATCTATCCCGAGGGCACGCGCTCGCACGACGGACGGCTCTACAAGGGCAAGGTCGGGGTCGCGGTCATGGCGATCACGGCAGGGGTGCCGGTCGTCCCGTGCGCGATGGTGGGCACCTTCGAGATCCAGCCGCCCGGAAAGGTCGTGCCCCGGGTCAAGCGGGTCACCATCCGGTTCGGGCCCCCGCTCGACTTCTCGCGCTTCGCCGGCATGGAGGGCGAGAAGGCCGCGGTCCGCGCGGTGACGGACGAGATCATGTACGAGATCCTCGCGCTGTCCGGCCAGGAGTACGTCGACGACTACGCGGCCAAGGTGAAGGCCGCCGAGCAGGAGGCGAAGGCGAAGAACACCGGATCCCCGAGAAAGTTCCCCCGCGGGGAACGCTGACGGCGGATCCGCGCACGGCGAAAGAGCCTGGGCCGGTGATCACCTCCGCCGTAGCGTCGCGCCCATGGGACAAGGGAACGCACTCGTCGTCGGAGCGACAGGACAGGTGGGGCGGGCGGCCGTGCGGGCGCTCGTCGCGGACGGCTGGGAGGTGACGGCCGCCTCGCGGGGCGGCGGACGGGACGAGAGGTGGCCCGCCGAGGTCCGGTCGGTCGCCCTCGACCGGAACGAGGAGGGCGCGCTCGCCACGGCGCTCGGTGACGGCTGCGACGTCCTGGTGGACATCGTCGGCTACCACGCGGGGCACGGGCGGCAGTTGACGGGGCTCGCCGACCGGATCGGCTCGGCCGTGGTGGTCTCCAGCGGCGCGGTCTACGAGGACGACCGGGGCCGTAGCTTCGACACCCAGGAGGAGCCCGACGGCTTCCCCGCCTACCCGGTGCCGATCCCGGAGTCGTGGCCGACGGTCGCGCCGGGCGAAGGGACGTACGGGACACGGAAGGTGGCGCTGGAGCGGGAGCTGCTCGCGGCCGGCGAGGCGCTGCCGACGACCGTGCTGCGGGCGGGCGCGATCCACGGGCCGTACTGCCCGGGCCCGCGCGAGCTGTGGTTCGTCAAGCGGGCGCTCGACAGGCGGCCGGTGCGCGTCCTGGCGTACGACGGTGCGTCCCGGTTCCATCCGGTGCACGTGGACAACCTCGGGGAACTGGTGCGGCTCGCGGCGGCCGACCCGGGGACCCGGGTGCTCAACGGGGGTGATCCCGAGGCTCCGACGGTCGCGGAGATCGGCGCGGCGATCGACGCCGTCGTCGGGGTGGAGAGCGAGACGGTGCTGATCGAGGGGGCGCCGGAGGGCACGGTGGGGCTCACTCCGTGGACCGCGCCCCACCCGGTCGTCTACGACATGGGCGCGGCGCAGCGGGAGCTCGGGTACCGGCCGGTCGTCTCGTACGCCGATTCCCTGCCGGCGACGGTCGCGTACCTGTCCCGGCGGGTGGCCGAGCTGGAGTGGCGTCAGGCCTTCCCGGGCCTGGCGAAGTACGGGGTGGACTTCTTCGACTACGCGGCCGAGGACGCCTGGCTCGCCGCCCATGCGTGAGCGAGGGGCGGCCGTCGCGCGACGGCCGCCCCTCGGATGTCACCCCGTGACTACGGCCGGGGTGTGGCGTGCGGTGCGCACGTCACGTCCCGGCTGTCGAGCCTGCCGGTGAGGAGGTAGGCCTCCACCCGGGTGTTGAGGCACGGGTTGGCGAGGTTGGTGATGCCGTGCGAGCCGGCGTCCCGCTCCGTGATGAGGCGCGAGCCCTTGAACCGCTTGTGCAGTTCGACCGCTCCGGCGTACGGCGTGGCCGCGTCGCGCTCGGCCTGGGTGATGAGCACGGGCGGCAGGCCCTTGCCCGTACGGACCTCGGTCGGCCGCTGGCGCGGGGTGGACCAGGTGGCGCAGGGCAGGTTCATCCAGGCGTTGGCCCAGGTCATGAACGGGTACCGCTCGTGGAGCCGGCTGTTGTCCCGGTCCCACTTCCTCCAGCTGGTCGGCCAGGGGGCGTCCGCGCACTCGACGGCGGTGTAGACGGCGTTGCCGTTCTCGGATGCGGCGTTGCCGGCCGTGTCGGTGGGGTCGGAGGCCGCCGAGTCGATCAGCGGCTGCGGGTCACCCGCGACGTAGGCGCTCCAGGCCTCGGCGACCGGGGCCCACATCGAGTCGTAGTACGGCGCGTTCTGGAAGAAGCCGATGAGCTCGGCCGGACCGACCTTGCCGCCGAGGGGGTTCTTCTTGGCGTCGGCGCGCAGGATGTCCCACTGCCGGCGGACCTCGGGGTAGGTGTCGCCGAGGTGGTAGGTGGCGTCGTTCTGGGCGACCCAGGTCATCCAGTCCTTGAGCCGGCCCTCGAAGGCGATGTCCTGGTCGAGGTTGGCCTCGTACCAGATCTTCCGCGTCGACGGGTTGACGACGCTGTCGAGCACCATGCGGCGGACGTGCGTCGGGAAGAGGGTGCCGTAGACGGCGCCGAGGTAGGTGCCGTAGGAGACCCCGACGAAGTTGAGCTTCTTCTCGCCGAGCGCGGCGCGGATGACGTCGAGGTCACGGGCGGTGTTGAGGGTGTTGATGTACGGCAGGAGGTCGCCGCTCTTCTCCGCGCATCCCTCGGCGTACTCGGCGGCGAGCTTGCGCTGGGCGCGCTTGTCGGCCTCGCTGTCGGGGACCGGGTCGAGCTTGGGGCCCTTGACGAACTCGGCCGGGTCGACGCAGGAGATGGGCGCCGAGTGGCCGACGCCGCGCGGGTCGAACCCGACGAAGTCGTATGCCTTGGCGGCCCCCGCCCAGATGGTGTTCTTGGTGGTGACCCGCCGCGGGAAGCGCAGGCCGGATCCGCCGGGACCGCCGGGGTTGTAGAGCAGCGCGCCCTGGCGCTCGGCCGGGGTACCGGTGGCGCCGATGCGGTCGACGGCGATCTTGATCTTCTTGCCGTTCGGCTTCGCGTAGTCGACCGGGACTGTGACCCATCCGCACTGGATGGGCTTCTCCAGGCCCCAGTCCTCGGGGCAGTCCTCCCAGTCGATGCCCTGGTCCGCGGCGCGCTGGGCGGCGACGGCCGCTCCGCGCGCCTCCGCGTCGGGCCGGCCCCGGTCTTGGGCGCTCGCGGCCGGGGCGGCAAGCGCGCCCGCCACGAGCGTGCCCGCTATCAGAGTGCCGGCCGAGCCGAGCACTGCCGTGCGTCTCACGTGGTCGCTCCCCCTGTGGGTGTCGGTTGTCCGGGGGATCCTTTCGTCAGTGGGGCGCGCGGCGGAAGGTCGCACTGGTGTTTCTTTGCCGAACCAATAACCGGACAGCCGTGTACCGCTGAGCGGTGAACTCACCACGCGGCGAGGCTGTCCAGCGCTTCGTCGAGGATGCGGCGCAGCCGGAGCGCGTCGGGGGCGACGGCGGTGACCAGCGCCGCCGGTCCGGCGAGCGGAGCCAGGACGGCGTTCTCGGCGAGCGGCCGGGGCTCCACCGGCTTCTCCGCGAACTCCGGGTCCACCACCAGGAGTTGGCCCGCCGCTCGATGCCCGGCGAGCACCGCTCCGCCGTCCCAGCCACCGGCGGCTCCGGGTCCGTACGCCAGCTCCTGGTCGAGCAACGGGAGTCCGGCGCGGCGGACGGTGAGACGGGTGGCGAGGGTTCCGGTCTCCTCGCCGTGACGGCCGAGGATCTGCTCCTCCCTGAGCACGAGCCGTGCGGTGGAGGCGAGTTCGACGGTGGTGCGCATCGACAGGTCGGATCCCCTGGCGGAGACGAGCTGCTCGGGGAGCCAGCGCAGCACCGCGCCCTCGCCCACCGTGATCCGGAGGTCGTACGTGGCGGGTTCGGTGCCGCGGCCGGGCAGGGCGACGGTCGCGGCGGCCGAGTCGACCAGGAGCCGCGCCCCGTCCCGTACCTCCGTCTCGATCGCCAGCCGGTCGCCGCCGAGCGGCGCGCTCATGGCGCCGACGACGGTGACACGGGTGTACGCGTCGGTGGTACGCGTGCGGCGGAGTGCGAGGGGGCCGTCGCTCCGGAGGACGGGCAGTCCGCCGTCCGCGTCGGCGACGATCCGGGCGGTGGCGCGCAGGCTCATGCGGCGGCGGTCGTGGTCCAGGCGGCCAGCCGCTCGCGGACCCAGTCGGCGACGGGGGCGACACCCTGCTCGCCGGTGAGCGAGGTGAAGGCGACGGGGAGGTCGCCGCGCTGCGCCTTGGCGTCACGGGCCATCCGCTCCAGGTCGGAGCCGACGTACGGGGCGAGGTCGGTCTTGTTGACGACGAGCAGGTCGGCGGTGGTGACGCCGGGGCCGCCCTTGCGCGGGATGTCGTCGCCGCCGGCGACGTCGATGACGAAGATCTGGGCGTCGACGAGGCCCTTGGAGAAGGTGGCGGTGAGGTTGTCGCCGCCGGACTCGACCAGGATGAGGTCGAGGGGGCCCACGGTGTCCTCCAGCTCCTCGACGGCTTCGAGGTTGGCGGAGATGTCGTCGCGGATCGCGGTGTGCGGGCAGGCGCCGGTCTCGACGGCCTGGATGCGCTCGGGCGGCAGGACGGCGTTGCGGAGCAGGAACTCGGCGTCCTCGCGGGTGTAGATGTCGTTGGTGACCACGGCGATCGAGAGCCGGTCGCGCAGCGCCCGGCAGAGCGCGGCGACGGTCGCGGTCTTGCCGGAGCCGACGGGTCCGCCGAGCCCGATCCGCAGGGCGCGGCGGGTGCCGTCGGGGCGGTGGGCGTCGGCGGATACGGCGCCGAGGTGGTCGTGGGAGTGGTCGAGGTGCATGGGACGGCTCCAGTGGGTCTCAGGAAGCGAAGAGGCGTACGGGCCACGCCGCGTGCTGTTCGGCGGTGATGTCGAGGAGGGGTGCGGAGGCCGCCGGGAGGGCGCCGATGCCCAGGCGGGCCGCGGCGGCGGCGCGCTCCGCGACCCGGTCCATCTCGGGGGCGAGACGGGCGAGGACGGCGGTGGCCCGGAAGGGGTCGAGGCTGAGCAGGCGTACGGCGGCGGTGGCCGGGCCGCTGACCGTCTCGTACGCGACACAGTGCGCGGCGTCCTCGGGGCCGAGGCCCGCCGCCCGCGCGGTGACGCCGAGGACGACCGGCTGGTGCGCGCCGCGCGGGAACGCCGTGGCGAGCGCGTCGAGTTCGGGGCAGGGCCAGGTGGCTCGGGCGGCGCGCATCATCTGCCGGCCGAGCTTGCGGGCCACGGCGCGCAGGGCGGGTGACGGGGTGCGGGCGTCGGCGGCCGCGTCGAGCGCGTGCGGGTCGTGGCCGAGCGCGGCCGCGGCGGCGAGTCCCGCCGCGGTGAGACCGGTGGTGTGCAGTCGGCCGCGACAGAAGGCGGCCAGGCTCGCCGCGTCCGTGATCCGGCCGGCCTTGACGGCGGCCTCCGCTCCGCCGGAGTGGGCGTGCCCGCCGGCGGGGAAGCGCCCGTCGGCGAGCACCAGGAGCGCGGCCCGGCCGCCGGGGCCCGCGGCCGGACGGTCGTCCGGCCGGCCGCCGGGCTCGGTGAGCGGTGTGGTGGGCGCTGTCATCAGAAGAGGAAGTAGCGCTGGGCCATGGGCAGTTCCGCGGCGGGTGCCGGTTCGACCGCTTCGCCGTCGATCGTGACGGTGAAGGTGTCGGCGTCGACCTCGACCCGGGGCAGGGCGTCGTTCTCCCGCATGTCGGCCTTGGTGACCCTGCGGGTGCTGCGGATGGGCGTGAACTCCTTGTGGACACCGACGCGTTGCGGGAGGTCGTCCTCGATCGCCGCCTCGGCGACGAAGTTGAACGATCCCGCGGCGGCTGCCTTGCCGAGCGCGCCGAACATCGGGCGCGGCAGGACGGGCTGCGGGGTGGGGATGGAGGCGTTGGCGTCGCCCATCTGGGCGTACGCGATCTGGCCGCCCTTGAGCACGGTCTGCGGCTTCACACCGAAGAACGCCGGCTCCCAGAGCACGAGATCGGCGAGCTTGCCGGGCTCGACGGAGCCGATGAGGTGGTCCATGCCCTGTGCGACGGCGGGGTTGATCGTGTACTTGGCGACATAGCGCCGGGCCCGGTGGTTGTCCGCGCGGCCGTCGCCGGGCAGGGCGCCGCGGCGCTTCTTCATCACGTGCGCGGTCTGCCAGGTACGCATGATCACCTCGCCGATCCGTCCCATGGCCTGGGAGTCGGAGGAGATGATCGAGATGGCGCCCAGGTCGTGCAGGACGTCCTCCGCGGCGATGGTGGAGGGCCGGATACGGGACTCGGCGAAGGCGAGGTCCTCGGGGACGGCCGGGTTGAGGTGGTGGCAGACCATCAGCATGTCGAGGTGTTCCTCGATGGTGTTGACGGTGTGGGGCCGGGTGGGGTTGGTCGAGCTGGGCAGTACGTACGGCTCGGAGACGACGGTGATGATGTCGGGGGCGTGCCCGCCTCCGGCGCCCTCGGTGTGGTACGCGTGGACGGTGCGGCCGGCGATCGCGGCGAGGGTGTCGCCGACGAAGCCCGCCTCGTTCAAGGTGTCGGTGTGGATGGCGAGTTGGGCGCCGGTCTCCTCGCAGACGCTCAGACAGGCGTCGATGACGGCCGGGGTGGCTCCCCAGTCCTCATGGATCTTGAACCCGAGCGCCCCGCCCCGGAGTTGGGAGTGCATGGCGTCCCGGGACATGGTGTTGCCCTTGCCGAGCAGTCCGATGTTGACGGGGAAGGTGTCGAGGGCCTCGAACATCCGGGCGAGGTGCCAGGGGCCGGGGGTGATGGTCGTGGCCTTGGTGCCCTCGGCCGGGCCCGTGCCGCCGCCGACGAGGGTGGTGACTCCCGTGGCGAGGGCCTGCTCGACGACGGTCGGCGAGATGAAGTGGACATGGGCGTCGACGGCGCCCGCGGTGACGATCTTCCCGTTGCCGACGATCACCTCGGTCTCGGGGCCGATGACCAGTTCGGGGTGGACACCGTCCATGGTGTCGGGGTTGCCGGCCTTGCCGATGCCGGTGATCCGGCCGTCGCGGATGCCGATGTCGGCCTTGACGACACCCCAGTGGTCGATGATCACGGCACCGGTGACGACGGTGTCGGGCGCGCCTTCGGCACGGGTCGTACGGGCCTGGCCCATGGACTCGCGGATGACCTTGCCGCCGCCGAACACGGCCTCGTCGCCCGCGCGACCGGGGCCGCCGGAGCGGTCCTCCTCGATCTCGACGAGGAGATCGGTGTCGGCGAGCCGGATGCGGTCGCCGGTGGTGGGCCCGAACAGATCGGCGTAGACGGCACGGTGGAGCTCAGGCATGGTCGGCCCCCTCGGCCTCGGCGTCGGACGGGTCGAGCGGGCCGGCGGTCTCGCCGCGCAGACCGGGGACGACACGACGGCCCCGCAGCGGTACGAGTTCGACCTCGACGGGGATCCCCGGCTCGAAGCGCACGGCGGTGCCGGCGGCGATGTGCAGCCGCTGTCCGTGTGCGGCCGCGCGGTCGAAGTCCAGTCCGGGGTTGGCCTCGGCGAAGTGGTAGTGGGAGCCGACCTGGACGGGCCGGTCGGCGGCGTTCAGGACAGTGAGGCGGGTGACCGGCCGGCCCTCGTTGAGGGCCACGGGACCTTCACCGAAAAGGATCTCTCCGGGAATCATCGGCGGTACTCCCCCGTCACACGATCGGGTCATGGACGGTGACGAGCTTGGTGCCGTCCGGGAAGGTGGCCTCGACCTGGACGTCGTGGATCATCTCGGGGATCCCCGCCATCACGTCGTCGCGGGTGAGCACCTTGCGCCCGGAGGCCATGAGTTCGGCGACGGTACGCCCGTCGCGCGCGCCCTCCAGGATGTGGCACGTGATCAGGGCGACGGCTTCGGGGTGGTTGAGCTTCACTCCGCGCGCCCTGCGCTTCTCCGCGACGTCCGCCGCGACATGAACGAGCAGGCGTTCCTGCTCGTGCGGGGTCAGTTGCACGCTTCCACCTCACAGTCGTCCACCGGGCGGTTCACTCCCGGACAGCAGCGGACCTTACCGATCTTCAACACTCTGTTGAGCTGCGGTGATCGGCTGCTCGGCCAGACATTGCACGTTAGGGCGGAAGTTTTTCCGGCGCGTTAACTCGGCCTTTGCATCTCCATGGACATCAGCCCGCGCAGGCCGTCCTCCAGGATGTCGACCTCCACGTCACCGAAGAGCGCCTGCTGGGCGATGAAGCCCTGGGCCGTGGCGATGAGGGTGCGCGCGACCCGGTCGGCCGGGACGTCCGCCGTCATGATCCCGTTCGCGCGGTAGGCCTCGACGAGCTCCCCCCACGCCTCGCGCATGCCGTCGTACCCCGCGGAGAGCGTCTCGAAGAGCTGCTCGTTGCGGAGGGTCTCCGACCAGACCTGGAGGATGAGCCGGGCGAAGGCCTGCCGGTCGGCACCCGCGACGCGCTCCTCCAGGAAGAGCCGCAGGACCGCGCCGAGCAGCACGTCGGGCGTGGGCGGCGGAGTCGCGCGGGAGGCCTCCTCGAAGGCGCTGCGGATTCCGGTGAACGCCTCCGTCGCGATGGCGCCGATCAGCTCTTCCTTGCCGCGGAAGTAGCGGTATACGGCGCCGGCCGAGAGGCCCACCTCGGTCAGCACGTCCGCCATCGATGTGGCATGGAAGCCGTTGCGGGCGAAGCAGCGCGCGGCGCCGTCGAGGATCTGCCGGCGGCGGGCGTCGAGGTGTTCCTGGGATACACGGGCCATGCACAGAACCTAAAACGAACATTCATTCTTGACAAGCGCCCGCACCGGCGGGACAGTGGCCCCACTACGCAAAACGAACGATCCTTCTCTTTGAATCGAGAACGTCATGCCTGCCACCGCCACCCGTAAGACCCTCGCGGTGATGGTGCTGATCCCGGTCGTCGTGGCCTTGGCCCTGTGGGCCTTCGCCTGGCCCGCCGCCCGGATCGCCCCCCGCGACCTGCCGATCGGCGTCGCGGGTCCCGCCACCGCGACCGCCCCTCTGGAACAGCGTCTCGCCGCGCACGACGGGGCCTTCGAGGTCCACCGCTACGACTCCGAGGCCGCCGCCCGTACGGCGATCGAGGACCGGGCCGTATACGGCGCGGTGATCGTCACACCGCAGGGCCCCGAACTGCTGACCGCCTCCGCCGCGAGCCCGGTGGTCGCCGGGCTGCTGCGCGAGGCCGTGGCCGCCCAGGCCCCGCCGGGCACCCAGGTGAAGGTGACGGACGTCGTGGCGACCCCCGCCGGCGATCCCCGCGGCAGCGCGTTCGGGGCGAGCCTGTTCCCCCTGGTCCTGGCCGGCGCCGCCTCCGGCATCGTGGTGACCGTCCTCGGTCTGCGCCGTGGCCGCGCGACGCTCGCCCTCCTCGGCGCCGCCGCGCTCGCGGGCGTCGTCGGCGCCTCGCTCGCCGACAGCTGGCTCGGCGCGCTCTCGGGTTACTGGTGGACCGAGGCCGGCGTCCTCGGGCTGACCGTGTTCGCCATCGGCGCCACGATCGCGGGGCTCGCCGCCCTGATCGGCAAGCCGGGCCTGGGCCTCGGCGCGCTGCTCATGGTGCTGCTGGGCAACCCGTTCTCGGGGGTGGCGAGCGCGCCGGAGTTGCTGCCCGTGCCGGCGGGCGCGTTGGGTCAGTGGCTGCCGCCGGGCGCGGGCGGGACGGCGCTGCGCTCGGTCGCGTTCTTCGACGGCGCGGGCGCGGGCGCGGCGCTGCTGGTCCTCGCCATATGGGCGGCCGCCGGGACGACCGCGCTGCTCGTCGGCGGCCGGCGCGACCGCGCCGCGGCTCTGCCTGCGTCCGCCCCGGCCGCCCCCGAAGCGGCACCCGTGGGCTGACGCCCCTCTCGTACGGCCGCGTGCCCCCGCTGTAGCGGACGGGGGCACGCGGCTCTGTCATGCGCCGGGGGTGCCGGGGGTGCGGTGGCGGGCCGCGAGGCCGAACCGGCCCTGTTCACCCGGAGCGGACGACAGCGGGCGGACCTCGGAGACGGTGCTGACCGCCAGGTCCTCGGCCGTCTCGTGCTCGGTTTCGAGTTTCGCCAGGTCAGCGGCCGATACCAGGGCCACGAGCGGCTTCCCGTGCCGGGTCACGACGACGCGCTCGTTGCCGTACACCACGCGGTTGATCAGGTCGGCGAGCTCTGCTCGTGCTTGCGTCACCGGAATCTCGTAGGCCATGCTCCTCATCTTACGGCCTGTACGTCCTGTACATTTTTTACAAGGAGGCGCCGTCATGCACGCTCGCTACGTCCTGCCCGAGCTCACCGAGCGCACCAGCTTCGGGAGCCGGACCCTCGACCCGTACTCCAAGCTGCTCGAGGAGCGGATCGTCTTCCTCGGCACGCCGATCGACGAGACCTCGGCCAACGACGTCATCGCCCAGTTCCTGCACCTGGAGTACGACGCCCCGGACCAGGACATCTCGCTCTACATCAACTCCCCCGGCGGTTCGCTCAGCGCGATGGCCGCGATCTACGACACGATGCAGGTCGTCACCTGCGACGTGGAGACCACCTGCCTCGGCCAGGCTGCGTCGACGGCCGCCGTGCTGCTCGCGGCCGGCGCGCCGGGGAAGCGGCTCGCCCTGCCGGGCGCCCGGGTCGTGCTCCAGCAGCCCACGACGGACGAGCCGTTGCAGGGGCAGCCCAGCGACCTCGACATCCAGGCAAGGGAATTGATCAGGCTGCGCGCGATGGTGGCGGGGATGCTGGTCACCCACACCGGGCAGAGCCGCGAGCGGATCGACGCCGACATCGACCGCACCACGATCCTCGACGCGCGTGCCGCGACCGACTACGGCCTGGTGGATCACGTGATTCGGAATCGCGGGGCGGCCGGCGACGCCGGGGCCAGGTGAGCCGGGGATGGTGCCCGAGCTGCCGCCGCTGCCGGCCCTGACGCGCGCCGAGGGCGAGTTCATCGACGCGTACCTCGAAGTCGTCGATCTGCTGGGGCGGATCAATCCATCCAGGTCATCGCATACGTATGGGGCGCTGCGCGCGGCCCAGGCCCTGGTGGGGAGGGTGAACGCGCTGCGCGACGCGCTGACGGTCATGCATGTGCGGGGCGAGAGCGAGGTCCACGCGGAGACATTGGCCCGCGCTCTGCGGGTGTTGGACGGGGAGCGCCGGGCAGGCCGGGTCACGGTCCCGGAGACGCCGGACAGTTGACAGACGGGCGTGTCGTGTCGAGGTCCACTCGGAGCAGCGGAGCCGCAGAATCGCTCCCCCGTTCGGCGTAGTCGATGAATCGACTTATGTGCGGGGTGAGTTGCGCAACAGGTGTACGCATCTGGCGGAATGGGGCGTTCCACCCCTGGTCCGGGACTCATCGGCCAAACCTCCGACGATCACGAAACATGCCTGTCCACCCGAATGGATCAGTCGTGAGGAGCCTCACATAACGTCGTTTCGACTCGGATTTCGCCCGGGATCTGGGTCAAGATCCCTCACGACGACAAGCCCCCGCCACCGCGGCGGGGCGGTCCGGGCGGACGCCGAGTCCTGCCGCTGTCCCGGATGCCTGGTCGACAGGAGTGGATCGGCAGGAGTGGAGGACCCGAGCAGTACGGGACGGCCGGCCAGTGGGGCCGTTCCTCGGGGTGAAGCCGCAGCCGCGGCCGGGCGACTTCGCCAGCCCGAACCCGACAGGTCATCCTTCACAGGCGGCTGACGAAGGGTTGCGCATGACTGCGCAGATTCATGTCCCGTCCATGCTGTCCCGGGCCGGAGCCGTCTCGGTTCTCACCCTCGCCGCCCTCGGCGGCACGATGCTGGCACCAGGTGCCGCACCGGAGGCCCAGGCCGCGACGTCGCACGCCGGCAAGGCGCTGAACATCGCGGCGTCGAAGAAGGGATCGCCCTACAGGTACGGAGCGTCCGGACCCTCCAGGTTCGACTGCTCGGGGCTCACGCTCTACTCGTACAAGAAGGCGGGCAAGTCACTGCCTCGTACCGCGCAGCAGCAGTACAACAAGACCCGGCACATCTCCGCGTCCAGCAGGCGGAAGGGGGACCTGGTCTTCTTCCACTCCGGTGGAAGGGTCTACCACGTGGGGATCTATGCGGGGAGCGGCAAGATCTGGCACTCGCCCAAGACCGGCTCCTGGGTGAAGCTCGACAGGATCTGGTCGTCCAAGGTCTATTACGGCCGGGTCCGCTGACACCCTGCCTCATGCCCTGACATGTGACATGACGTGACGGGGAGTGCGGTGGCGCCGCCGCACCTCTCGCCCTCGCGGCGCCCCGGAGACACCCGTCAGTGCCCCGGAGACACCCCTCAGCGCCCCGGAGGCATCCCTCAGTGCCCCGGCGACACGAGCAGCGTCACGCCGAGGGCGGCGAGCATGCCGCCCGTCACGCCCTGGACGGTCCGGGCCGTCCGCGGCCGCCGCAGCCGGTGGCCGAGGCGGTCCACCAGGACCGCCACCAGCGGGAACCAGAGCAGGGCCAAGAGCACCACGACCGACGCGAGCAGCAGCGTGCGGGGCAGCACCGCCGCGCCCTCCGGCACGAACTGCGGCAGCAGACTCAGGAAGAGCACCGGCGCCTTGGGGTTCAGGACGTTGGTCAGGAAGCCCTGGCGCAGCGCCCGCCCGGCCGCCCGCTCCCCCGCGGTGTCGGCCGACGACTCGCCCGTCGCCCGCAGCGCGCCGCGCAAGGCCTGCACGCCGAGGTAGAGGACGTACGCGCCGCCGACGATCTGCAGGGCCCGGTAGAGCGCGGGTACGGCGATCAGGACGGCCGCGAGTCCGGCTATAGCGAGGGCGGTGTGCACCAGGAGCCCGCCCGCCACCCCGACGGCACAGGCCACTCCGGCCCGGCGCGAGGCGAGAGCGCTGCGGACGACGACGGTGAAGTCCGCGCCCGGCATGGCCACCATGCCCGCCGCGACCCCGACGAAGGCGATCAGCTGTCCATCCATGGCCCCAGCCTGCCCGGTGCGAGCCTTTACTGTGTAGACACGATCTCGTGGGTCTGGCCAAAGGGATGCTTTATGCAGGATCTGGTGCGGCTCGCGGCGCTGGTGGCCGTCGCCGAGGACGGCTCGATCACCCGGGCCGCCGCTCGACTGGGCTACACCCCGCCCGCTCTCTCGCAGCAGCTCGCCAAGCTGGAGCGGGAGGCGGGGGCCGCGCTGCTCGTACGCCACCACCGCGGCGCACGGCTGACGCCGGCGGGCGAGCTCCTCGTCGTCCGGGCCCGCCGGGTCCTGGACGAGATGGAACGGGCCCGGCACGAGCTGGCGCGGCTCAGCGGGCTCTCCGGCGGCACCCTCCGCGTCGGCACCTTCACCACCGTGGGAATCCACCTGCTCCCCCCGGTCCTCAGCGCGTTCCGCCGGGCCCATCCGGACGTGGAGCTGACGGTCGCGGAGTACGAGCCGCCGGGCGGGGTGATCGCGGTGGCGGAGGGCGAGGTCGATCTGGCGCTCACCCACGCCTACGAGCCGGCCGAGCCGGCGCCGCTGCCGCCGGGGGTCGAGCTGGAACCCCTGCTGGTGGAGGAGCTGGTCCTCGTCACGGCGCCGGGCCATGTCCTGGCGGAGGGTTCGGGGCGGCTGCCGATCGAGGAGCTCGCGGGTCAGCCGTTGATCAGCAGCGCGCCCGGCCATCCGCCACGACGGGGCGTGGAGGGGGCGCTCGCCCGGGCCGGTGCGACCCCTTCGGTGGTCTGCCGTACGCCGGGGTACGCGCTGGTGTGCGCGCTGGTCAGCGCGGGGCTCGGGGTGGCGGTGGTACCGGAGATGGTCGCCTCGACGGCGTCGTCGCCGCTGGGCGTACGGTCCTTGGAGCCGACGTCGTTCCGCCGGACGATCTCGGTGGCGCACCGCGGCGAGGAGTCGGGCCCGGCCGCCCGCTCCCTGCGGGCCCTGCTGCGCGGCGGGTTCGCCCGAGGCTGACGGGGGTGGGTTCGCGCGGGGCTAAGAGGTCAGAGGGGTGAGCACGTGGTGCGGCGAGGCCGTCCAGGGGAGGCTGATCCAGACCGTCTTGCCGCCCTCGGCGGTCGGCGTGACCGAGAGCCGGCCGCCCGCCTCCGCCGTCAGGATGCGGATGATGACCATGCCCCGGCCGTTGTCCTGCTGCACCGCGGCCGGAAGCCGCTGGGGCCAGCGGGGGTGGCTGTCGGTGACCCCGATGTGGAGCTGCTCCTCGCGCTCCAGCCGGACGTCGACGGTGAAGGTGGGCGACTGCCCGAACGTGTGCTGGACGGCGTTGGTGGCCAGCTCCGAGACGATCAGCCGGATCGTGTCGTCGGTGTCGCTGCCACCGGTGAGCCCCCATCCGCCGAGGACGTCGGCGACATAGCGCCGGGCGGCGGAGACCGAGGCGGGATCGCTCGGCAGAGTGACGGTTGCTTCCTGGTGGTCTGCCATGGCGACGCTGTCCCTTTCCCACCGGGCCCGGCCCGGATTGCGCTTCGCGTCAGAGTGCCACCGATCGCACCGCCCCGGGGGGCGATCCACCAAGATATGGGCATATTTGTCGCTCGAAGCGGTGAACTCTGCCCCGAGGGGCCACATTTGGGACGCGATCAGTGGGTGGGCGGTGCGGTCCGCACGATCGTGGCGACGGCCTGCTCGACCTGGGCGGCCGTCAGATCCGCGCGGGCCGTGAGCCGCAGCCGGGAGATGCCGTCCGGGACCGACGGCGGCCGGAAGCAGCCGACGGCGAGCCCCTGCTCCCGGCAGTCGGCGGCCCACCGCAGCGCCGCGTCGGGCGAGGGCGCGCGGACGGAGACGACGGCCGCATCCGGGCGTACGGCGGTCAGACCGGCCGCGGTGAGCAGCCGGTGCAGCGTGGTGGCGACGGTCCTGGCGCGCTCGGCGAGGCCGGGCTCGCCCTGGATCAGCCGCAGGCTCGCCAGCGCTCCACCCGCGGCGGCCGGGGCGAGCCCGGTGTCGAAGATGAACGTACGGGCCGCGTTGACCAGGTGCTCGACGACCCGGGCCGGGCCCAGGACCGCTCCGCCCTGGCTGCCCAGCGACTTGGAGAGGGTGAGGGTCGCGACCACGTCCGCGTCGCCCGCGAGCCCGGCGGCGTGGAGGGCGCCCCGGCCTCCGTCGCCGAGCACGCCCAGGCCGTGGGCGTCGTCCACGACGAGCCCGGCACCGTGGGCGCGGCAGGCCTCCGCCAGCTCGGGCAGCGGGGCGCGGTCGCCGTCCACGGAGAAGACGGAGTCGGAGACCACGAGGGCGCGGCGGTCCGGGTGGGCCTGGAGTGTCTTGCGTACGGCCTCGGGGTCGGCGTGCGGGACCACGGCCGTCTCGGCGCGCGAGAGCCGGCAGCCGTCCACGATCGAGGCGTGGTTGCCGGCGTCGGAGACGATCAGCGCGTCGCGGCCGCTCAGCGCGGTGAGGGCGGCGAGGTTGGCGGTGTAGCCGGACGAGAAGACGAGGGCCGCCTCGAAGCCGCAGAAGTCGGCGAGTTCGCGCTCCAGGCGGGTGTGCAGCCGGGTGGTGCCGGTGACGAGCCGCGAGCCGGTGGAGCCCGCGCCCCAGCGGCGGGCCGCCTCGGCCGCCGCCTCCGTGACCTCCGGGCGGCGGGTCAGTCCGAGGTAGTCGTTGCTCGCCAGGTCGAGCAGGTCCGACTCCGCGGCCCGCGGCCGGAGCGTGCGGACGAGCCCCGCCTCCGCGCGTCGGCGTGCCTCGGCGTCGGTCCAGTCGAACGCGGTCCGGCGGGTGTCCTCGTCCCGGTGCATGGGGCAGATCCTTTTGTAGGCAGCGCACAGACCCTAACCGTCCGTGGCCGGGGACAGGGTGTGGCCATGCACACACCTCAAACGGGCTCGTTTGTTCAGATCCTCCTTGGCCGCGAGGCGTGCCGTAGGCGAGGATCAGCCCTTATGGACCTGCTGAACACGCTGGTGGACAAGGGGCTGCGGCGCGAGCTGCCGAGCCGTGAAGAAGCGCTCGCCGTGCTGGCGACCTCCGACGACGAACTGCTCGATGTGGTGGCCGCGGCCGGCAAGGTGCGCCGCCAGTGGTTCGGGCGGCGCGTGAAGCTCAACTACCTGGTCAATCTGAAGTCCGGGCTGTGCCCCGAGGACTGTTCGTACTGTTCGCAGCGGCTCGGCTCGACGGCCGGGATCCTCAAGTACACCTGGCTGAAGCCGGACGAGGCCTCGCAGGCGGCGGCCGCCGGTGTCGCGGGCGGTGCGAAGCGGGTCTGTCTGGTGGCGAGCGGCCGGGGACCGACGGACCGGGACGTGGACCGCGTCGGCAAGACCATCGAGGCGATCAAGGAGCAGAACGAGGGCGTCGAGGTCTGCGCGTGCCTCGGTCTGCTCTCCGACGGCCAGGCGGAGCGCCTGCGCGAGGCGGGCGCCGACGCGTACAACCACAACCTGAACACGTCCGAGGGGACGTACGGGGAGATCACCACCACCCACACGTACCAGGACCGGGTGGACACCGTGCAGAAGGCGCACGCCGCCGGTCTGTCGGCCTGCTCGGGTCTGATCGCGGGCATGGGCGAGAGCGACGAGGACCTGGTCGACGTCGTCTACGCGCTGCGCGAGCTGGACTCGGACTCGGTGCCGGTCAACTTCCTGATCCCCTTCGAGGGCACTCCGCTCGCGAAGGAGTGGAACCTCACCCCGCAGCGCTGCCTGCGGATCCTGGCGATGGTGCGGTTCGTCTGCCCGGACGTGGAGGTCCGGATCGCGGGCGGGCGCGAGGTGCACCTGCGCTCGATGCAGCCGCTCGCGCTGAACATCGCGAACTCGATCTTCCTCGGCGACTACCTGACCAGCGAGGGCCAGGCGGGCCAGGCAGACCTGGACATGATCGCGGACGCGGGCTTCGAGGTGGAGGGCGCGGGGACGACCACGCTGCCCAAGCACCGCGCGGACGCCCTCGCGGCGGCCGCGGGCGCGGCCGGCGGGTGCGGCTCCCACTCGTCCGGGGGCTGTGGCTCCGAGGCGTCGGCGGGCTGCGGTTCGCATGCGGAGGCCGGCGGCGGCTGCGGGCCGTGCGGCGGCCACGCGCCGGCGGCCGAGGCGGCCCCGGAGGCCGAGCCCGCCGCCGAGGCCGTGCCGGGCGCCCGCACCGACCTCGTGGCCGTACGCCGCCGTGGGGCCGGGACGGAGCTCGCCCCGAATGCGTAACGACGAACTGCTCGCCCTGGACCGGGCGCACGTCTGGCATCCGTACGCCCCCATGCCGGGCCGTACGGACCCGCTGGTCGTCGCGTCCGCGTCCGGTGTGCGGCTCCGGCTCGCCGAACCCGTGCACGGACAGGCCGAGTTGATCGACGGCATGTCCTCGTGGTGGTCCGCGATCCACGGCTACGGCCACCCCGTGCTCGACGAGGCGGCGCGCGGCCAACTGGACCGGATGAGCCACGTCATGTTCGGCGGGCTCACCCACGAGCCGGCCGTGCGGCTCGCCACCCGTCTGGTGGAGATCACCCCCGCACCGCTCCAGCACGTCTTCCTCAGCGACTCGGGCTCGGTCTCCGTCGAGGTCGCGGCCAAGATGTGTCTGCAGTACTGGCGCTCGGTGGGCCGGCCGGGCAAGCAGCGGCTGCTGACCTGGCGCGGCGGCTACCACGGCGACACCTGGCAGCCGATGTCGCTGTGCGACCCCGAGGGCGGGATGCACCAGCTCTGGGCGGGCGTGCTCCAGCAGCAGGTCTTCGTGGACGCGCCGCCGGTCACGTACGAGGAGTCGTACGCGGAGATGCTGCGGGAGCAGATCGCGCTCCACGCGGACGAGGTCGCCGCGGTGATCGTGGAGCCCGTGGTGCAGAACGCGGGCGGGATGCGGTTCCACCCGCCGGAGTATCTGCGCGTCCTGCGCGAGGCGTGCGACGAGCACGGGGTGCTTCTGATCTTCGACGAGATCGCGACCGGCTTCGGCCGTACGGGCACGCTCTTCGGCGCCGGTCACGCCGGGATCTCGCCCGATGTGATGTGTCTGGGCAAGGCGCTGACCGGTGGCTATCTGTCCATGGCGGCGACGCTCTGTACGACGCGGATCGCCGAGGGGATCTCGCTCGGCGAGGTCCCGGTGCTCGCGCACGGTCCGACGTTCATGGGCAACCCGCTGGCCTCGGCCGTGGCCCTCGCCTCGCTCGACCTGCTCCTGTCCCAGGACTGGGAGCAGGAGGTCAAGCGGATCGAGACGGGGCTCCGCGAGGGGCTCGCCGAGGCCGCCGCGCTGCCCGGCGTCCGGGACGTGCGGGTGCTCGGCGCCATCGGTGTCGTCCAGCTCGACCACGACGTCGACATGGCCGCGGCCACCGAGGCTGCGGTCCGGTCCGGCGTGTGGCTGCGGCCGTTCCGCGACCTGATCTACACGATGCCGCCGTTCGTGACCGGCGACGACGATCTGGCCCGTATCTGCGCCGCGGTACGCGCGGCCGCGGTGGCGGGCTGACCCGCCGGGCACGGAGCACCGGAAGCCGGTCCGTGCCGCCGGCCCCCCGGGCCCGGTGCGGGCCGGCGCACCAGACGGCCCCGCGACCGTGCGGACGCGGAGGCCGGGAGAGGACTGAACAGACCATGACCATCATCGTCGTCAGCGGTACGGGGACGGAGATCGGCAAGACGATCGTGACGGCCGCCGTGGCGGCCGTCGCCACGGCTCAGGGGCGGTCGGTCGCCGTGCTCAAGCCTGCGCAGACCGGGGTCGGGCCGGCCGACCGCGGGGACGCGGACGAGGTCGTACGGCTCTCCGGAGCCGTCGCCTCGGCCGAACTCGCGCGGTTCCCGGAGCCGTTGGCGCCCGCCACCGCCGCCCGGCGGGCGGGCATGACCCCGATCGGGCCCCGGGAGGTCGCCGAGGCGGCCGCGAAGCTGGCCACCGAGCACGACCTGGTCCTCGTGGAGGGCGCGGGCGGGCTCCTCGTCCACTTCGACGACGAGGGCGGCACGCTCGCCGACGCGGCCCGCCTCCTCGGCGCGCCGGTCCTCGTCGTGGTGCCCGCCGGACTGGGCACGCTCAACACCACCCAGCTGACCGCCGAGGCGCTCGCCGCACGCGGCATCGAGCAGCTCGGTGTCGTCGTGGGCAGCTGGCCGGCCGCCCCGGACCTGGCCTCGCGCTGCAACCTGGCCGAACTGCCGGAGATGGCCGGGGCGCCGCTCCTCGGGGCCGTACCGGAGGGGGCGGGCGGGCTGGAGCCGAAGGAGTTCCAGGAGCGCGCGCGCACGTGGCTGGCCCCGGCCCTCGGCGGGTCCTGGGACGCCGGGGCGCTCTGACCTCCGTAGGCTGGATCCATGCGCGCACACGTTTCGGAGATCGTTTTCGACTGCGCCGATCCGGCGGCTCTGGTGCGGTTCTGGGCAGGGCTCCTCGGTGGGGCTCCGGTCGACCGGAGCCCCGACTGGTCGTACGTCGAGCCGCCCGGGTTCGTACGGATCGCCTTTCAGAAGGTGCCCGAGGGCAAGGCCGTGAAGAACCGGCTCCATCTGGATCTGCACGCGGCGGAGCCGGGGGCGGCGGCCGACGAGGCGACCGCCCTCGGCGGCGCCCGGGTCGGCGGCATCGTCACCGACCCGCAGGGGTCCTTTCAGGTGATGCGTGACCCCGAGGGCAACGAGTTCTGCTTCGTGTCGGGCTGAGAAGGGCGGTACGCGGGAAGGATCCTCCCGTCCGTCCGCGTCTGCGCCGTCGAGCGTCGGAGGAGGTCCGCGATGTCCACGCGTTCCACCCGGGTACCCCGGGACGCCGTTCACCATCCCCTCTTCGCGCGCTTCTACGCGCGGTTCAGCGTCTCCGCCGATACGAAGGGGGGCGTCGGCGCCCTCCGTACGGAGCTGCTGACGGACCTGTCCGGCCGGGTCATCGAGATCGGCGCCGGGAACGGGCTGAACTTCGCCCACTACCCGGGGGCGGTCTCCGAAGTGGTGGCCATCGAACCGGAGCGCCATCTGCGCCAGTTGGCCGCGGAGGCGGCCCTGCGCGCCGACGTTCCGGTGGACGTCGTACCAGGCGCGGCGGAGGCGCTGCCGGTGAAGAGCGAGGCGTTCGACGCGGCGGTCGCCTCACTGGTCCTGTGCACGGTACGGGACGTGCCGCGTGCCCTCGCCGAGCTGCACCGGGTGCTCCGGCCGGGTGGCCAACTCCGCTTCTTCGAGCACGGGTCGGCGCCGACGCCGGGGATGGCCCGGGCCCAGCGCGTCCTGGACCGCACGGTGTGGCCGCGGCTGTTCGGCGGGTGCCACACGGCCCGTGATCCGCTGGCGGCGATCGAGGCGGCGGGGTTCGAGCCCCTCACGTACCGCCACTTCCTCGTTCCGGAGGAGGGGCCCCGATTCCCCTCTTCGTACTGCGTGTTGGGGACGGCGCGACGGGGCTGAGATCTCCGCGTCGTGCCGGCCGACGGTCGCCGCCGGGGGCTCGGGCGGGACGGCGCTACGCGCAGGAGGGGCAGAGGCCCCGGTAGGTGACCTCGGCCTCGGAGACCGTGAAGCCGAAGCGCTCCCCCGCTGGGAGGTCGCCCAGCGGGTCGCCGGTCGGATGGACGTCACGGATGGTGCCGCAGGCGGAGCACACCAGGTGCTGGTGCGGGTGGTGCGCGTTCGGGTCGTAGCGCTTGGCCCGGCCGTCGGTGCAGACCTCGACGACCTCACCGAGGGAGACCAGCTCTCCCAGCGTGTTGTAGACCGTCGCCCGGGAGATCTCCGGCAGCCGCCGCGCCGCCCGGACGTGCACCTCGTCGGCCGTCAGGTGCACGTGATCGCCGTCGAGGACCTCGGCGACGACCCGCCGCTGGGAGGTCAGCCGCCAGCCACGCCCTCGCAGTCGCTCCAGCAGGTCGCTCATTCGGTTCACCCATTCAGCTTGGACTTCGGCGGGACACGCGACGTTCACCTAGGGACGCCAGGCTTTCCGATGCGATAGAGGATTGGCGTTCTTCTTGACTTGGACTCTGTCTATCGTAGGATCGATTCCGGCAATAGCCAAGACACAACATGGCTCCGGTCGGGTGGCACGACCTCCTCCGGCGCCGTCCCGGCTGAGCACGTCGATCCGCCCCGTCCGGAAGGATTCCCATGTCCGAGAACCACGATGCAATCGTCACCGACGCGAAAGCGGAGGGCGCGAGTGGCTGCCCGGTCGCGCACACCGCGCGCGCCCCGCACCCGACTCAGGGTGGCGGCAACCGTCAGTGGTGGCCGGATCGACTCAATCTGAAGATCCTTGCCAAGAACCCCGCCGTGTCGAACCCCCTGGGCGAGGAGTTCGACTACGCCGAGGCCTTCAAGGCCCTCGACCTGGCGGCCGTGAAGCGGGACATCGCGGAGGTCCTGACCACCTCGCAGGACTGGTGGCCGGCCGACTTCGGCAACTACGGGCCGCTCATGATCCGTATGGCCTGGCACAGCGCCGGCACGTACCGCATCAGCGACGGCCGTGGCGGTGCCGGCGCCGGTCAGCAGCGCTTCGCCCCGCTGAACAGCTGGCCCGACAACGGCAACCTCGACAAGGCCCGCCGCCTGCTGTGGCCGGTCAAGCAGAAGTACGGCCAGTCCATCTCCTGGGCCGACCTCATGATCCTCACCGGCAACGTCGCCCTGGAGTCGATGGGCTTCAAGACCTTCGGCTTCGCCGGCGGCCGCGCCGACGTGTGGGAGCCCGACGAGGACGTGTACTGGGGCCCCGAGACCACCTGGCTCGGCGACGCGCGCTACACCGGTGACCGCGAGCTGGAGAGCCCGCTCGGCGCCGTCCAGATGGGCCTCATCTACGTCAACCCCGAGGGCCCCAACGGCAACCCGGACCCGATCGCCGCTGCCCGCGACATCCGCGAGACGTTCCGCCGCATGGCGATGAACGACGAGGAGACCGTCGCCCTGATCGCCGGTGGCCACACCTTCGGCAAGGCGCACGGCGCCGGCCCGGCGGAGAACGTCGGCGACGACCCCGAGGCCGCGCCGCTCGAGGCCCAGGGCCTCGGCTGGGCGAACGCGTACGGCACCGGCAAGGGCGGCGACGCGATCACCAGTGGCCTGGAGGTCACCTGGACCACCACACCCGCGCAGTGGAGCCACGACTTCTTCAAGCACCTGTTCGAGTACGACTACGAGCTCACCAAGAGCCCGGCGGGTGCCCACCAGTGGGTGGCGAAGGACTCCGAGGAGATCATCCCCGACGCCCACGACGCGTCGAAGAAGCACCGTCCGACGATGCTCACCACCGACCTGTCGCTGCGCTTCGACCCGGTCTACGAGCAGATCTCGCGCCGCTTCTACGAGCACCCGGAGCAGTTCGCGGACGCCTTCGCCCGCGCCTGGTACAAGCTGACGCACCGTGACATGGGTCCGATCGTGCGCTACCTCGGCTCCGAGGTCCCGTCCGAGACGCTGCTGTGGCAGGACCCGCTGCCGGCGCGCGAGGGCGAGCTGATCGACGCCGCGGACATCGCCTCCCTCAAGGAGCAGATCCTCGGCTCGGACCTCACGGTCCCCCAGCTGGTCTCCGCCGCCTGGGCCGCCGCCTCCTCCTTCCGCGGCAGCGACAAGCGCGGCGGCGCCAACGGCGGCCGCATCCGCCTGGAGCCGCAGCGCAACTGGGAGGTCAACAACCCGGACGAGCTCGCCCAGGTGCTCCGCACGCTCGAAGGCGTCCAGGAGTCCTTCAACGCCGCCGGCGGCAAGAAGGTCTCGCTGGCCGACCTGGTCGTGCTCGCGGGCTCCGCGGCCGTCGAGCAGGCGGCCAAGGACGGCGGCTTCGATGTCGAGGTGCCGTTCACGCCGGGCCGTGTCGACGCCGCGCAGGAGCAGACGGACGTCGAGTCGTTCGCCGCGCTCGAGCCCGCCGCCGACGGCTTCCGCAACTACGTCGGCAAGGGCAACCGCCTCCCGGCCGAGTACCTGCTGATCGACAAGGCGAACCTGCTGACCCTCAGCGCGCCCGAGATGACGGTCCTCGTCGGTGGCCTGCGCGTCCTGGGCGCCAACCACGGCCAGTCGAAGCACGGTGTCCTCACGAACAAGCCGGGCACGCTGTCCAACGACTTCTTCGTCAACCTGCTCGACCTGGGCACGACGTGGAAGTCGACGTCCTCGGCGCAGGACGAGTTCGAGGGCCGCGACGCCACGGGCGCGGTCACGTGGACCGGCACCCGTGCCGACCTGGTCTTCGGCTCGAACTCCGAGCTGCGCGCGCTCGCCGAGGTGTACGCGAGCAACGACGCGAAGGCGAAGTTCGTGAACGACTTCGTCGCCGCGTGGACCAAGGTCATGGAGCTGGACCGCTTCGACCTCGTCTGATCGAAAGGCCGCGGCCGGTCGCCCGGCCGTGGCCGAGGCCCCGGCCGCCATGTCCAGGCCTGCCCCCTTCGGGCAGGCCTGGACTGCTGTCCGCCCGTATGGCGAAACACGGTCGACGGACGGCCGGAGCCGGTGGTGGGATGCGGAGCATGACCCAACCGCAGATCCGGGCCGCCGTAGCGGCCGATCTCGACGCCGTCCTCTCCTTCTGGAAGGTCTCCGCCGAGGGCACGAGCATCAGCGACGACCGCGCGGGGATCGAGCGGCTCGTCGCCCGTGATCCCGAGGCCCTGATCCTCGCCGAGCGCGACGGCGAACTCGCGGGCACGGTGATCGCCGGCTTCGACGGCTGGCGCTGCCACCTCTACCGGCTCGCCGTGCACCCGGACCACCGGCGCCGGGGCGTGGGCGGCGCGCTGCTCGCGGCGGCCGAGGAGCGCTTCGTACGTCTCGGCGGGCGACGCGCGGACGCGATGGTGCTCGACCACAACGCACTCGGACAGCACGCCTGGCGGGCGGCCGAGTACGGACCCCAGGAACAGTGGACCCGCTGGGTGAAGCCTCTGGGGGCGGCCCCCCGCGCGTGATCCCCGCTTTGCCCATCCTTTACCATGGGTCGTTCTGTCCCCCACGACCGAAAGGTGTGAGCGTCCGCCCATGGGCGAGCCTCCCAGTACCAACCGCGCGATCCCTCTGTCCATGACTGATCATGGGACGGAGGTGAACCGATGACCGAAGTGCTTCTGCTCGTGGTGGCACTGCTGCTCTCGCTGGCGTGCGGTGCCTTCGTCGCGGCCGAGTTCTCCCTCACGACCGTCGAACGGTCCGAGCTCGAACGGGCCGTGGAGCGCGGTGAGCGGGGCGCGGCGAGCGCCCTCAAGGCCGTCAGGTCACTCACCTTCCAGCTCTCCGGTGCCCAGCTGGGCATCACGGTCACCAATCTGATCGTCGGCATGCTCGCCGAGCCCTCGATCGCCGCGCTGATCCGCGGCCCGCTGGAAGGCCTCGGCATGTCGTCCGCGGTCGCCTCCTCGGTGGCCCTCGTCATCGGAACCGCCCTGTCGACCGTCGTCCTGATGGTCGTCGGCGAGCTGGTCCCCAAGAACTGGGCCATCTCCTCGCCGCTGGCCATCGCCAAGCGGGTGGCGACCCCGCAGCGGATCTTCACCGCCGCGTTCAAGCCGCTGATCAGCCATCTCAACAACACCGCGAACCGGATCCTGCACCGGCTCGGCATGGAGCCGACCGAGGAGCTGGCCTCCGCCCGTTCCCCCAAGGAGCTGGTGGCCCTGGCCCGCCACTCCGCCAAGGAGGGCGCCCTGGAGGCGGACACCGCCGAGCTGTTCGTACGGACCCTCAACCTGGCCGAGCTGACCGCGGAGAACGTGATGACCCCGCGCGTGCAGGTCACGGCCCTGGAGGTGCAGGCCACCGCCGAGGACGTCGCCAACGCGACCCGCGCGACCGGTCTGTCCCGCTTCCCCGTCTACCGCGGCAGCCTCGACTCCGTCGTCGGGATCGCCCACATCAAGGACGTCCTGGCGATACCGGCCGACGAGCGGCCCCGCCGGCGCATCGGGGACATGCTGCGTCAGCCGCTGCTGGTCCCGGAGACGCTGACCGTGGACCGGCTGCTTGACCGGCTGTCCGGCAAGCAGACCATGGCCGTCGTCATCGACGAGTACGGCGGCACGGCCGGCGTCGCGACGCTGGAGGACATCGTCGAGGAGGTCGTCGGCGAGGTGCGCGACGAGCACGATCCGCACGAGACCCCCGACCTGGCGCGGGCCGGCACGGACGCGGACGGGCGCGAGCTCTGGTCCGCCGACGGCGCCGCCCGCACCGACCAGCTGGAGGCGATCGGCCTGCGCGTGCCGGACGGACCGTACGAGACGCTGGCCGGCATCGTCGCCAACGAACTGGGCCGGATCCCCTCGGTCGGCGACCGGGTGGAGCTGGTCGGCTGGCAGCTGGACGTCGTGGACGCCTCCGGCCGCCGGGCCGCCCGGGTGCTGATGCACATGCCGCTCTTCGAGGAGTCCGACGAGACCCGGGAGGCGGGCCGATGACCGCGATCCAGCTGCTGATCGGCGCGCTCACCCTGGTCGTGAACGCCTTCTTCGTCGGCGCCGAGTTCGCCCTGATCTCCGTGCGCCGCAGTCAGATCGAGCCCGAGGCCGAGGCCGGGAACCGGCGGGCGCGCAGCGTCATCTGGGGCCTCGAACACGTCTCGGCGCTGCTCGCCGCGGCGCAGCTCGGCATCACGCTGTGCACCCTGGTGCTCGGCATCGTCGCCGAGCCGGCCATCGCCCATCTGCTCGAACCGGTCTTCGACGCCGTCGGCGTGCCGCACGGCCTGGTGCACCCGATCTCGTTCGTGATCGCGCTGTCCGTGGCGACCTATCTGCACATGCTGCTCGGCGAGATGGTCCCGAAGAACATCGCGCTCGCCGAGCCGACCCGCACGGCGCTGCTGCTCGGGCCGCCGCTGGTCGCGATCGCGCGGGCCCTGCGCCCGGTGATCTTCACGATCAACGCCTTCGCCAACGGCCTGCTGAAGCTGCTGCGGGTCGAGGTGAAGGACGAGGTCTCGGCCACGTTCTCGGACGACGAGCTGGCGCGGATGGTGACCGACGCGGGCGTCGCCGGTCTGCTCGACGACCGTGCGGCGGAACGGCTGCACGACGCCCTGGAACTGGGGCGCCGGCCGGTGCGGGACGTCGTCATGCCGGTGGAGAAGGTCGTGTACGCGGCGGTCGGGACGACGCCGGAGGAGCTGGAGGCGCTCTCCGCCGAGTCGGGCTTCTCCCGCTTCCCGGTGGTCGACGAGGGCCGCCGGATCCTGGGCTACCTGCATGTGAAGGACGCCCTGGACGCGACGCCGAGGAACCTGCCCTTCCCGGTCTCGGCGATGCGGCCGATCGCCCGGGTCCGGGCGGCCACCCCGATGGACGACGTGCTGACGGCGATGCGCCGCAGCCGTACGCACCTGGCCGCGGTCCTGGACGAGGACGGCAAGCCGGCCGGCCTCGTCACGATGGAGGACGTGCTGCGGGAGCTGGTCGGAAGGCCGACGGCCCCGTAGGAGTCCTGAGCCGGACCGGAGCCCCGGGGCGCACCGCGCGCCCCGGGGCTCCGTCGCGCCACAGCGCGGTCGCTCCGGGTGCACCCTGCCCGGCCTCCGGCGGAACGGGCGCATACCGCACGGTATGATCGCTCCCGCCATGGAGATGAATGCCACCTACACAAGTTTTGTCGCCCTCGGGGACAGCTTCACCGAAGGTATGTCGGACCGGCTGCCCGACGGTACGTACCGAGGCTGGGCCGACCTCCTCGCGGCGCGCCTCGCCGCCCGCACGCCGGACTTCCGGTACGCGAACCTCGCGGTACGCGGGAAGCTCATCGGCCAGATCGTCGAGGAGCAGGTGGACCGGGCCGCCGAGATGAAGGCGGACGTGGTCACGCTGGTCGGCGGCCTGAACGACACCCTGCGGCCGAAGGTCGACATGGGGCGGGTCCGGGGGCTGCTCACGGAGGCCGTGGAGAAGCTGGCGCCGTCCTGCGGACAGCTGGTCCTGATGCGCAGCCCGGGCCGCAACGGGCCCGTCATGGAGCGCTTCCGGCCCCGCATGGAGGAGCTCTTCGGCCACGTCGACGAGCTCGCCGCCCGCCATGGCGCCCTGGTGGTCGACCTGTACGGCGCGCCCGCGCTCGGCGACCCGCGCCTGTGGGACGTGGACCGCCTCCATCTGACCGACGAGGGGCACCGGCGGGTGGCCGAGGCCGTGTGGCAGGCCCTGGGCCTCGACCCCGAGGCCGACTGGCGGACGCCGCTGCCGTTGGGCACGGCTCCGGGCTGGGCGACCCGGCGCCTCGGGGACGCCCGGTTCGCCAGGGAGCACCTCGGCCCGTGGATAGGCCGCCGCCTGACCGGCCGCTCCTCGGGCGACGGCCGGCCCGCGAAGCGCCCGGAGCTGCTCCCGTACGAGCCGCCGACGGCCTGACCTCACCCGCCCGGGGCCCGGTCCCACGCGCGCGTGACGGGCGTCTCGTAGTAAGAGACAAAGCCGACCGTGGCGCTGGCCTGCAGAAACCGCCAGTAGAATCTGGTCACGTGACTGCTGTGACTGCGAAGCCCCGTATCCCCAACGTCCTGGCCGGCCGCTACGCCTCCGCGGAGCTCGCCGTCCTCTGGTCCCCCGAGCAGAAGGTGAAGCTGGAGCGTCAGCTGTGGCTCGCCGTGCTGCGTGCTCAGAAGGACCTCGGGATCGAGGTTCCGGACGCCGCCCTCGCCGACTACGAGCGCGTGCTCGACCAGGTCGACCTCGGCTCCATCGCCGAGCGCGAGAAGGTCACGCGCCACGACGTGAAGGCCCGGATCGAGGAGTTCAACGCCCTCGCCGGTCACGAGCACGTCCACAAGGGCATGACCTCGCGCGACCTGACCGAGAACGTCGAGCAGCTGCAGATCCGGCTCTCGCTGGAGCTGATGCGTGACCGTACGGTCGCCGTCCTCGCCCGTCTCGGCAAGCTCTCCGGCGAGTACGCCGAGCTCGTCATGGCCGGCCGCTCCCACAACGTGGCCGCCCAGGCCACCACCCTCGGCAAGCGTTTCGCCACGGCCGCCGACGAGCTCCTCGTCGCCTTCGGCCGTCTGGAGGAGCTGATCGCCCGCTACCCGCTGCGCGGCATCAAGGGCCCGGTCGGCACGGCCCAGGACATGCTGGACCTGCTCGGCGGCGACGCGGCCAAGCTCGCCGACCTGGAGCAGCGCATCGCCGGTCACCTCGGCTTCGCGCACGCCTTCACCTCGGTCGGCCAGGTCTACCCGCGCTCGCTCGACTACGACGTGGTCACCGGGCTCGTGCAGCTGGCCGCCGCGCCGTCCTCGATCGCCAAGACCATCCGGCTGATGGCCGGCCACGAGCTGGTGACCGAGGGCTTCAAGCCCGGTCAGGTCGGCTCGTCCGCGATGCCGCACAAGATGAACACCCGCTCCTGCGAGCGCGTCAACGGCCTCATGGTCATCCTGCGCGGCTACGCCTCGATGACCGGCGAGCTGGCCGGCGACCAGTGGAACGAGGGCGACGTGTCGTGCTCGGTGGTCCGCCGGGTCGCCCTGCCGGACGCGTTCTTCGCCCTGGACGGCCTGCTGGAGACGTTCCTGACCGTGCTCGACGAGTTCGGCGCCTTCCCGGCGGTCGTCGCGCGTGAGCTGGACCGGTACCTGCCGTTCCTGGCCACCACCAAGGTCCTGATGGGCGCCGTCCGCGCCGGTGTCGGCCGTGAGCTCGCCCACGAGGCCATCAAGGAGAACGCCGTCGCCTCCGCCCTGGCCATGCGCGAGCAGGGCGCCGAGCGCAACGAGCTCCTCGACAAGCTGGCCGCCGACGAGCGGATCCCGCTGGACCGCGCGCAGCTCGACGCCCTGATGGCGGACAAGCTGTCGTTCACCGGGGCCGCCGCCGACCAGGTCGCCGCCGTGGTCTCCCGTATCGAGGAGATCGTCAAGCAGCACCCGGAGGCCGCCGCCTACACCCCCGGGTCGATCCTCTGACCCGGTTCACCCCGCAGGAGCTCCAGGCCGCCCGCGACCGCGTCATCCCCGACGTGGTGGCGGGCGGCCTTTCGGTCCTCTTCTGCGGGATCAACCCGGGTCTGATGTCGGCGGCGACGGGCCACCACTTCGCCCGCCCCGGCAACCGCTTCTGGCCGGTGCTCGAACGGTCCGGCTTCACCCCGCGGCTGCTGAGGCCGGCGGAGCAGGAGGAGCTGCTCACGTACGGCCTCGGCATCACGAACGTGGTGGCGCGGGCGACCGCTCGGGCCGACGAGCTGACCGCCGAGGAGTTCCGGGAGGGCGGCGGGCTGCTGACCGAGCGGGTCGAGCTCCGGCGTCCGCGCTGGCTGGCGGTGGTCGGCATCACGGCGTACCGGACGGCGTTCGGCGAGAAGCGCGCCGTCGTCGGGGAGCAGGAGCGGACGATCGGGGAGACCCGGATCTGGGCGCTCCCCAACCCGAGCGGGCTGAACGCGCACTGGACGGTGGAGTCGATGGCGGAGGAGTTCGCACGGCTGCGCGAGGCGGCGGGGGTGCCGGACCGGCGGCCAGGGGTCACGGCGGATCCACCTCGGTGACGCAGGCGAGGAGCCCGTGGCCGTCCTCGCCCAGGCGCGCGTGTGCGAGCGCGACCCAGCGGGCGTCCACCCGCCACAGCTGGATGTCGGGGACGGAGGCGCAGAGCAGCCCCCAGGGCGCCGGTATCTCCTCTCCGCCTCCGGCCCGGGCGAGCAGGGAGTAGAGGCTGACGAGCCGGGGCGGTCCCCAGCGGCTTCCGAGGAGCAGGGCGAGGGCTTCCCGTTCGGCCTCCGCCTGCTCCTCGGTCGGCTCCTCGACGGCTAACTCGGCGAGGTGGTAGCCCTCTTCGGGGAACGCGCGGGCGCGCAGCAGTTCGAGGGCGGCGAGATGCTGGGCGAGCGTCATGGGTTCAGTAAACCGGCAGGCTCTGACAGCCGATGCCCCGTCAGGTGCCCGGTTCGCCGCGACGGGGTGCGGGCGGCCCTCGCCGCGCTCCTGTCCATTGAGTAACATCCGGCAGACATGTGCACGAGCTGGGAGGACACACGGTGGGGCGGCTGACCGGCGGGGATCCGTCGCTGCTGCGGCGGATCAACTCCGCGGTGGTACTCCATGCTCTGCGGGGCGCCGACGCGCTCACGCTCACGGACCTGACCCGGATCACCGGGCTGTCCCGGCCGACCGTCGAGGGCGTCGTCGAGGGGCTCATCGTCGGCGGTCTGGTCGTCGAGGCGGCGCCCGAGGAAGGTGAGGCGCGTCGACAGGGCCGGCCTGCCCGGAGGTTCCGCTTCCGGGCGGAGGCCGGGCATCTGCTGGGCATCGAGATCGGACCGCACCGGGTCGCCGCGCTGCTCTCGGGCCTGGACGGCCGGATCATCGGCGCGGGCTCCCGTGAGGTCTCGGAGACGGCTCCGGAGGACGAGCGCCTGGAACGGGTCCGTACGGTCGTGGCCGACGTGCTGCGCAGGGCCGGGGTCGCGCGGTCGAACCTGCGGGCGGTCGGTGTCGGCACGCCCGGGATCGTCGAGGCGGACGGCACGGTGCGGCTCGGCACGGCCCTGCCGGGCTGGACGGGCCTGGCGCTCGGGGAGCGGCTGCGACGGTCGTTCAAGTGTCCGGTGCTCGTGGAGAACGACGCCAACGCGGCGGCGGTCGCCGAGCACTGGAAGGGCGCGGCGACCGACTCCGACGACATCGTCTTCGTCCTGGCCGGACTGAGCCCGGGCGCGGGTTCCCTGATCGGGGGTCGCCTGCACCGGGGGTACGGCGGTGCGGCGGGCGAGATCGGCGCGCTGCATCTGCTGGGCCGCGGTGTCACCCCCGAGCATCTGCTCTCCACCACGGACGAGCCGCTCCATCCGCTGGACGAACAGGCGGTGGCCGAGGTCTTCGCACTGGCCCGCGGGGGCGACGCCCGTGCGGAGGCGGCGGTGGAGCGCTTCACCCAGCGTCTGGTGCACGACGTGGCGGCGCTGGTCCTCGCGCTCGACCCCGAGCTGGTCGTGATCGGCGGCTGGGCGGCGGGCCTGGACGGCGTCCTCCAGCCCCTCCGCGACGAGCTGGCCCGCTTCTGCCTCCGCCCGCCCCGGGTGGTCCTGTCGATGCTGGGCGAGGCGGCGGTGGGTACGGGCGCGCTGCGTCTGGCCCTGGACCACGTGGAGGAGCAACTCTTCGCGGTCGAGGGCACGGTGACGGCCCGCCGCTGAGGGGCCCCGCGCGCCGCACGGGTACGCGGTGGCCGGACAGCGGTGAGCCCGGGGGGTCCGCGGAGGCGGACCCGCCCGGGCTCGGTGCGTATCGTCTACGGATGTCCCGTCGGCGTCCCCGTCAGGAGGCCATCACCAGGTCGACCGAGTCGCCGAAGGTCAGGCGGCAGGTGTCGGCGCGGTACGTGGCCACCGAGACCGCGGCGGTGCGTCCTTCGGAGAGGTAGCGGGTGGTGACGACGAGGACCGGGGCGCCCGGAAGGCGGTCCAGCTCCTTGGCGTCGTCCGCGCGGGCCGAGCCGAGCTCCACGGCGCGGTCCTGGCCGTCCAGGGCGAGGCGCTGGAGTTCGCGCAGGACGCCGCGGGCGCGGGCGGGGCCGCTCGGGGTGTCTACGGCGGTCAGCTCGGGGACCGAGGAGGACGGCACGTACAGGAGCTCGGCCGCGACGGGCTGGCCGTTCGTGACGCGCAGCCGGCGCACGATGTGCACCTGCTCGTCGGGGGCGAGGTCCAGGAGCCGGGCGACGGCGGCGGGGGCGGTGTCGCGGGCGGAGTCCACGGACTGCCAGGTCTCCTCGCCGACACCGGGCCAGACGTGCTGCGTCGTGGAGACGTCGACACCCACGCGCGGCGGCGCGACGGTCGTACCGACGCCGCGGCGGCGCTGCAGGCGGCCCTCCAGCTCCAGCTGCTCCAGGGCCTGGCGCAGCGTGGCCCTGGCGACGCCGAAGCGCGCGGCCAGTTCACGCTCGTTGGGCAGGATCTCGCCGACCGCGAAGTCGGAGTCGAGCGCCTCGCCGATCACGGTCTTGAGGTGCCAGTACTTCGGCTCCGGCACAGATTCCAGCTGCGTGGTCCCCACCCTGATCCTCCGCAATTCGCCGTGTCCCGCGGCGGTTTTCCGCGCCCTTGTTTATTAAAGGTTCCTGCACTAACTCTGCGACCATAAGGCGGCGCACCTACTTGGTCAAGACCAATCGTGACCCCGATGCCCCCGATTGCGGGCCTCTGACGTAGATCGTTCACAGGACGTTCGCACCGATGTGTCCCCTGCGCAGCACAGTGCCCCGCCTCCGGGTGGGGGCGGGGCACAGCGGGGCCGCGTCGGCGGGCGGGCCGGTCAGCCGGGGTCGACGGCGTGGAGCTTCTCGGGGTTGCGGACGATGTACACGCACTGGATGCGCCCGTCGCGCACCTCGATCTGGAAGACCGAGTCCGGCCTGCCGCCGGCGAGGGCGAGCAGCGCGGGCGCGCCGTTGACCTCGACGAAGCGGAACTCGAAGGCCGACTCGGCGCCCCGGGCGACGGCGAGGAGGAAGCGGCCGACCTTGTCCGCGCTGTCGATGACCCGCAGCGGCGCCTTGGCCTTGCCGCCGCTGTCGCCGACGAGGCGGGCGTCCGGCGCCAGGAGGGCCAGGAGCTGTTCCAGATCGCCCCCGGCCGCCGCGGCGAGGAAGCGCTCGGTGAGGTCACGGCGTTCGGCCGGGTCGACGTCGTAGCGGGGCCTGCCCTCGTCGACATGGCGGCGGGCGCGGCCGGCGAGCTGGCGGACGGCGGCCTCGGAGCGGTCGAGGGCGGTGGCGATCTCCGCGTACGGGAAGCCGAACGCCTCGCGGAGCACGAAGACCGCGCGCTCCAGTGGTGACAGCGATTCGAGGACGACGAGGACGGCGAGGGAGACGGAGTCGGCGAGCATGGCGCGCTCGGCGGTGTCGGGGACGGACGGCCCGAAGTCGGTGACGACGGGTTCGGGCAGCCAGGGTCCGACGTACGACTCGCGGCGCGACTGGACCTGGCGGAGCCGGTCGAGGGCCAGCCGGGTCGTGATCCGGACGAGATAGGCGCGGGGCTCGCGGACGTCGCCCCGGTCCGCGGAGGACCAGCGCAGCCAGGCCTCCTGGACCACGTCCTCGGCGTCCGCGACGCGGCCGAGCATGCGGTAGGCGACGCCCGTGAGCATCGGCCGGTGCTCCTGGAAGACGTCGGTCAGGGTCTCGGTCACCACTCCCCCATCCCATCCGACGCGTCGGACTCTGTCCAGTTCCGTCCGGGCCCTTGAACTCGTATCTACTGAGCGGTAATTCTTGCTGACAGGGTGTCTAAGTCAAGGAGCAGGCGTATGTCCGCACAGATCTCGTTCACGGTTCAGACTCCGGCGGGTCCGCGCACGGTCTCCGTGACGTACGAACGCAGGGGCGCGGGCGAACCTCTCCTGCTGCTGCACGGCATCGGCCACCACTGGCAGGCATGGGAGCCGGTGCTCGACATCCTCGCCACCGAACGCGATGTCGTCGCCGTCGACCTGCCGGGGTTCGGGACCTCCCCCGCACTGCCGGACGGCTGCGCGTACGACCTGTCGACGGTCGTTCCGGTCCTCGGCGCCTTCTGCGAGGAGCTCGGCCTCGAACGGCCGCACGTCGCCGGCAACTCGCTGGGCGGGCTGCTCGCGCTGGAGCTCGGCCGCGAGAAGCTGGTGCGGTCGGTCACCGCTCTCTCCCCCGCCGGCTTCTGGTCGGAGCGCGAACGGCGATACGCCTTCGGGACGCTGCGCGCGATGCGGGCGGCGGCGCTGTCCATGCCGGTGCCGCTGATCGAGCGGCTGTCGCGCAGCGCCGCCGGACGGACGGCGCTGACGAGCACCATCTACGCGCGCCCGGGGCGCCGTTCACCCGAGGCGGTGGTCGCCGAGACGCTCGCGCTCCGGGAGGCCACCGGCTTCCGCGAGACTCTGGAGGCCGGCCGGAGCGTGCTGTTCGGCGACGACCTCAGCGCGGTGCCGGTGACCGTCGCCTGGGGCACCCGCGACCGGCTGCTGCTGCGCCGTCAGGGCGTCCGGGCGAAGCAGACGCTCCCCGGGGCGCGACTCGTCCGGCTGCCCGGATGCGGTCACGTCCCCATGAGCGACGACCCGGCTCTCGTCGCACGGGTGATCCTCGACGGAAGCCGCTGACGGGTTCCGTCGCGGGTTGGGGCACGGGCTCCGGCGGGCGTTCCGGCGGGCGTTCCGGCGGGCGAAGAGTCCCGTTCCGAGGGCGGCTCCGGCGCCGACGAGCAGGCTGCCGGCGGCCTGGGGGAGGCCGAAGCCGCCGGTCGCGACCATGGCCGCGGTCAGGGCGGCGGCGACCGGGATGGCTCCGGTGAAGAGGGTGGCGCGCTCCATGCCGATCCGCTGGACGCCCATGTAGAACAGGACGAAGCCGACGACCGTGGCCAGGACGGCCTGCCACAGCAGGGCGCCCGTCTCCACGGCCGTCGGCGTCCGCAGGAAGGCACCGCCGTCCACGACCAGTCCGAGCAGCGCGGACTCGACGGCCGCGATCCCGCAGACGACGGCGGTCAGCAGCTTCGGCCCGAGCGGACGGAGCACCGGTACGGCGAGCACGGTGAACCCGACTTCGCCGGCCAGCGCCCCTACGGAGTAGGCGAGACCGGCCAGGTCGGTACGGCCCCACCCCTGGACCGTGAAGGCCCCGGCGGCCACGAGCAGCGCGCCGTAGAGGACCGGCCGACTGGGCCGGCGCCCGTCCAGGAGCGGGACGAGCACGGCGACGACGACCGGGGCGCAGCCGACCAGCACGCCGGGAACGGCGGGTTCGGCGGTACGTTCCGCGGCGAGGACCGCGAGATTGAAGCCGACCATGCCGACACCGGCGAGCACGGCGAGCCGGGTCCACCCACGGACGCCGAGCCCCCCGAGCGGGGCGAGCCCACCGCGGCCGAGCAGGGGCAGCAGCAGAAGACAGGCGGCGCCGTAGCGCAGGGCCTGACCGCCGGCGTACGGATAGTCGCCGAGAAGGCTGTTGGCGGTGAAGGAGGCGCCCACGAGAGCGTAGGCGACGGTCACGAGGAGGGTTCCTCGCAGGGAGTTCGCGTTCATGCCACCGACGCTAGGAACCCCGCCGGTCCACGTTAAGGACCACTTCCCGACCGCCTTCGGGGACCACTTCCGCTCGGGGGCCGCGGCGACGGGCGCGGGGAAGGTACTCTCCACCGCGTTGTGCCGGGCCCGAGTGAGCACGGCCGAGGCCCGGAGGACCACGGAGGGGGAACCGCGTATGGGGCCCACACCGGCCTGGGAGTTGCTGCTCCCGGCGGCCTCGGTGCCCGCCCGGCGGCGCGGCCGGGCCCTTCAGGAGGCGCTGCGCGAAGCGGTGCGCGGCGGGCGGCTGACAGCGGGGACCCGGCTCCCGTCGAGCCGTGAACTCGCCGCCGACCTGGGGGTCTCGCGCGGCCTGGTGACAGAGGCGTACGAGCAGTTGACCGCGGAGGGGTACCTGCGCAGCGACCGCGGTTCCGGCACCTGGGTCGGTGAGGCGGTGCGGGCGGCCACGGACCGTACGGCGGTCCGGGACGCCGCGCCGCGCAGGCCGGGCGTACGGGTGGACTTCCGCCCCGGAACCCCCGATCTCGCGCTCTTCCCGCGCGCGGCCTGGGCTTCGGCCCAGCGCTCGGTGCTGTCCGCGATGCCCCACCGCACCCTGGGCTACCCCGACCCGCGGGGGCTGCCCGAGCTGCGGACGGCGCTCGCCGGGATGCTCGCGCGGCGGCGCGGGGCGGTGGCCGATCCGGAACGTCTGGTGGTGTGTTCGGGGGTCGCTCAGGCGTCGACGCTGCTCGGCTTCGTGCTGCGGGCGCGGGGGTTGCGGACCGTGGGCATCGAGGACCCGGGCAGCCCGGAGCACGGGCGACTGTTCGCCGCCACGGGGATGGACACGGTGTGGCTTCCGGTGGACGGGGAGGGGCTGCTGCCCGGTCCGCTCGCCGCGTCGGGGGTACGGGCGGTGGTGACGACGCCCTCCCACCAGTTCCCGACGGGCATCGCGTACTCGGCGACCCGCCGTGCCGCGCTCCTCGACTGGGCACGGTCGGTGGACGGCTACGTCCTGGAGGACGACTACGACGGGGACTTCCGCTACGACCGGGCTCCGGTGGGCGCCCTCCAGGGCCTCGATCCGGAGCGGGTCGTCTACGCCGGTTCGGTGAGCAAGTCGCTGGCACCCGGGATGCGGCTCGGCTGGATGCTCGTCCCCCGGGAGCTGCTCGCGGAAGTCGTGGAGCGCAAGCGGACCATGGATCTCGGGAATCCCGCCCTGGACCAGGCGCTGCTGGCCGAGTTCGTGACGCGGGGTGCCTACGACCGGCAGCTGCGCCGCTGTCAGCGGGCGTACCGGGAGCGTCGGGACGCCCTCGTGGCGGCGCTCGCGGAGTCCTTCCCCGGCACGGAGGTGAGCGGAATCGCGGCCGGGCTGCACATCATCGCGCGCGTGCCGGAGCGTTACGGGCCCGGCACGCGCTTCGTGGAGCGGGCGGAGGGCGCCGGTGTGGCCCTGCGCCCCCTGGAGGAGTTCGGCACGGCGCGGCCGACGGACGGCGCCGTCCGCCTGGTCCTCGGCTACGCCCACCTGACGCCGTCCGAGATCACCCTGGGCGTACGCCTGGCGGCGGAGGCGTCCGGGCGGGACGGGGCCGGACCGGGCTGAGGCCGACCCCGGGGCTGAGGCAGGCCGGCCCGGCTGAGGCCGACCCCGGCCGGGCAACGCGCGCGTGCCCCGGGAGGGGGGGCGACGGTCATGCCGGTGGTCCCGCCGGTGCAGGGGGTTCCCGTGCGCACACCGCCGCCCCGAGGGCCCGCACGCACCACCGCCCCGGGGGCCGCGCACGCACCACCTGCCGGCCGCCGGGCCGAACGGGTGCGCTCCGGTCTGTTCACGCGGGGTTCGTGTGCGCGCCGCCCCTTGCCGTTAGGCATGGGGCGGCAGAACGGACCCACCCGCACCAGCACTTGGAGGCGCTTCGATGTCCAGCTCCGTCCCCGACAGCCCGTCCCCCGCCCGCCGCAGCGTGCTGCGCGGCTCGCTCGCCGCGTCGGCCGCGCTCACCCTCGGCGGCGCCTCGGCCGCCGCCCCGGCGCTGGCGCTCTCGGGGCGGCCGCGGGCCGCGTGGGGGGTGCAGAGCGGCGATGTGACCGCCTCCTCGGGACTGGTCTGGGTCCGTTCGGACCGGCCGGCCAGGATGATCGTGGAGACCTCGTCCAGCGAGTCGTTCCGCCGTACGCACCGCCACTTCGGCCCCCTGCTGGGCGCCGGCAGCGACTTCACCGGGACGACCGCGCTGCGGGGCCTTCCGGCCGGTGAGCAGATCCACTACCGGGTCACCCTCGCGGACCCGGACGACCCGCGCCGCACGGGCGAACCGGTCGTCGGCACCTTCCGTACGGCTCCGGCCCGGCGCCGCGACGGGGTGCGCTTCCTCTGGTCGGGCGACATCGCCGGGCAGGGCTGGGGCATCAACCCGGACATCGGCGGCTTCCGCGCGTACGAGGAGATGCGCCGGCTGAATCCGGACTTCTTCCTGTGCAGCGGCGACACCATCTACGCGGACGGCCCGATCCAGCCGAGCGTGACGCTGCCCGACGGCCGGGTCTGGCGGAACGTCACCACCCCCGAGAAGTCGAAGGTCGCCGAGACCCTGGACGAGTACCGCGGCAACTTCCGCTACAACCTGCTCGACCACAACGTGCGCGCCTTCAACGCGCAGGTGCCGTCAATCGTGCAGTGGGACGACCACGAGGTGCGCAACAACTGGTACCCCGGCCAGATCCTGGACGACGCCCGCTACACGGAGAAGAACGTGGACGTCCTCGCGGCCCGCGCGTCCCGGGCGTTCGCGGAGTACTTCCCGGTGTCGACCCTCCACGCGCGCGGTGGCGGCGTCGAGGGCCGGATGCACCGGGTGGTCCGGTACGGCCCGCTGCTGGACGTCTTCGTCCTGGACATGCGCTCGTACCGCAACGCCAACTCCCCCGGGCGGCAGGCCGAGGACACGACCGGCATCCTCGGGGCGGAGCAGCTGGCCTGGCTCAAGCGGGAGCTGAGCCGCTCGCGGGCGGTGTGGAAGGTGCTGGCCGCCGACATGCCGCTGGGCCTCGTCGTCCCCGACGGTCCGGCGAACATCGAGGCCGTCGCTCAGGGGGACCCCGGGGCGCCGCTCGGCCGGGAGCTGCAGATCGCGGAGCTGCTGCGGTTCGTCAAGCACCGCCGGATCACCGGCACTCTGTGGCTCACCGCGGACGTGCACCACACCTCGGCGCAGCACTACGCCCCGGAGCGCGCCGCGTTCCAGGACTTCGCACCCTTCTGGGAGTTCGTCTCGGGGCCGCTGGCCGCGGGCGGCTTCCCCGCGAGCGCGCTGGACGCCACCTTCGGTCCCGAGCGGGTCTTCGTACGGGCGCCGGAACGGGCGAACCTGTCGCCGATGGAGTCGCCGCAGTACTTCGGCGAGGTCGACATCGACGGCGGCAGCGGGGAGTTGACGGTACGGCTCCGCGCGGAGGGCGGAACGGTCCTCTTCAGCAAGGTGCTCCAGCCGGGACGGGTCGGCCAGTAGCCCGGGAGGGGGTCCGTGGGACGGCTTCTCGTGGGGCCCGCCGCCCCACGGCCCCTCGTGAGATCCCCCGGGCCACTCGTCGGAGGCCCCCGGGGCCCGGCTGAAGCGTCCGAGCCGGTTGTCAGTGGTGGGGCCTAGCGTTTTCGACATGACGCGATCCGTACAGGCACTCGCCTATTCACGCCCGTCCGCCCTGCGCTCCTCCGGGGACGGACGACTCCTCGGACTGGAGACCTCCGGGGGTCTCACGCCCACCGGCGCCGAGGCGCATCCCCGCTTCTTCAGCGGGTTCCTGACGTCCCCGCAGGTCGCCGCGCGGGGGCTGCTGGCGGTGGCGGACGTGGCCGCAGCCCGCTACTACCAGCGGATACGGCCCGGGTCCCTTGACCCGGTCGTGACGGGGAACGGCGACCGGTTGCGCTTCGAGTCGTTCTCCGGCTGCGGCGGGGTGTACGCGCGGCTGGACGTGCTCGGCGAAGGGCTCGACGGGGCGACGACCGGGCACGGCACCACCAATGTCGACGTCAACAACCCGCTGCGCGAGGCCCTGTCGCGGCTGACCGGGGGCGATCCGCTGCATCTGCGGGTCGGGCCCGAGGAGCTGGCGGTCACGACCCTCGAAGGCGCGGTCGTGGAGAAGAAGGTTCCGCTGCCGGACCGCTGGCTGCGTGGCTTCGCCGAGGCGCAGGTCGCCTCCGTCGCCTTCGATCTGCGGGCGGAGCTGACGGGTCCCGAGGCGGTGCGGTTCCTGCGCTCGCTGCCGCGCTCGCAGGGAGCGGGGCGGCGGGGGCCGCTCTGGGTCGTCCAGGCAGGCCGGACGCTGCGGCCGACGACCCGGCCGGTCGCGGGAGCGGTCTGCCTGCCGGGGCCCGAGCGGCTGGTGGCCCTGGAACGGGTGCTGCGGCACGCGACGGCGCTGCGGGTGTACGGGCCGGTGCCGGACGGCGTCGCCACGGCGAGCGCCTGGGAGGTGACACTGCCCGGGATGCGTCTGACGCTCACCCTCTCCCCCGACGCGTCGCGGGGCTTCTCCGGCGAGGGCGGGGTCCTGGAGGCCCTGGCGACGGAGGAGGCCGCGCAGGACGCCGAGTTGATCTCGGTGCTGCTGGCCTGGGAGCCGAGGATCGATCCGGCCGAGCTGGGTGACCGGTCGGGCCTTCCGGTGGACCGTGTGCGGGCCGCTCTGACCCGCCTGGGCACCGCCGGGCGGGTGGGGTACGACGTGGCCGACGCGGCCTACTTCCACCGGGAGCTGCCGTACGACGCGGACCGCGCGGAGCGGCACAATCCCCGGCTCGTCGCGGCGCGTGCCCTGGTGACGGAGGGGGCGGTCGTTCTCGACGGCACCCTGGCGACGGTCGCGTCGGGCGACCGGCGCTACCGGGTACGGGAGGCGGACGGGGCGCTGACCTGCACCTGCCAGTGGTGGGCGGACTACCGGGGCCGCCGGGGCCCGTGCAAGCACGCGCTCGCGGTCCGCATGGCCCGGCGCGGTGCCGGGCACCAGGCAGCGGCCGGCGCCGTGACCGGTGGGACGGCCGGGGCCGAGGCCCTCGGGGGTGCGCGATGAGCGGCGGATTCGACCAGAGCGCGCTGAAGGCGCGGCTGACGGCGGCACGGGAGGGACGAGGGGTGAACACGTTGCTGACCGCGGTTCGGGCGGGACGGGCCGAGGCCGTCCCCGGGCTGCTGAAGGGGCTGGACCCCGTCGGCCGGAAAGAGGCCCTGGCGGAGCTCAAGGCCCTGCGGACCGAGGTCCGCGGCTGGGGCTGGAGCCGCTGGAACGAGCAGGTCCCGATCCAGAAGGCGCTGCGGGTCGCCGGGGCGGGATGCCACACGGGCGCGGCCGCGGCCGCCGCCTGGATCGGCGGCCGGGACCTCGTCGACTGGGGCCGGAGCACGAGCCACCTCGTCCTGGACGTGCTCGCCGACCGGGATCCGGCCTGGCTGGGCGATGTGGCGCAGCGGCTCGCCGAGCGGCCGGCCGTGGCGGAGAACGAGTACCACCTGGTGCGTGAGCTGGTGGGGCGGTCGGGCTGTGCCGTGCCCACGACGGACGGCTACGTGCTCGGCTGGACGGACGCGCTGACCGGGCGGCAGCTTCTGGACGACCTCCGTGCCGACCCGCACACGCCGATCCTGGTGCCCCGCGTCCTGGACATGGCCGAGACCCCGGACCGGCTCACCTGGTCCGTGGGTCCCGAGGCCCCCACCCACTGGCCGACGGCGCTCGCGACGCTCGCCGCGGAGGGCGTGCTCGACCGCGCCTCCCTGGTCGACGGTTGCGTGGCGCGGCTGCTGCGCGGGGGCCGGCCACGGGATCTTCGCTTCCCGCTCGCCCTGCTCCAGCTCCTGGATCCGACGGCCGGGGAGCGGCGGGGCCGGACGGCGGACTGGATGGGGATGGCCGCGGACGCGCCGTCTCCGGTCGCGGCCTATGCCCAGGAGGTCCTGGCGGGGCTCGCGGACGGCGGTGGGCTGTCGGTGCCGGAGCTGGCGGAGATGTCCGGCCAGGTGCTGTTCCGTACGGAGAAGAAGCTGGTCCGCGCGCAACTGACGCTCCTGACGAAGGAGTTGCGGAAGGACCCGGGCGCGGCGGCCGAGCTGCTGCCTGTGGTCGCGGAGGCCTTCGGGCACGCGGACACCGGGATCCAGGAGCGTGCGCTGAAGCTCGTCGGACGGTACCTCCCCGAGGTGGACGAGCAGGTGCGGGAGGAACTGGCGGGCGTCGCGGCCGTGTTGAGCCCGACGCACCGCCAAGCGGCCGAGGAGCTGTTCGGTGCCGCGGATCTCGCCGACGATCTCCCGTACGAGGAGACTCTGCCGCCGGTTCCGGAGCCGAGGCGGGTGGCGGGACCGGCGGCCACGGTCGCGGAGCTGGTCGAAGATCTCGTGACCGTGTCCAAGGGCCGTGTCGACGCGCCGCCGGAGGAGTTCGAGCGCGCCCTCGACGGGCTCGTCCACCATGCGCACCGTCACCGCGAGGAGCTGAAGGCGGCCCTGGCCGTGGCGTTCGCGGACGCCTGGTGGGCGGGCGAGGAGGGGCAGGCCCCGGACCACTTCGCCCACGGGACGAACGGCGTGGCCGTGGTGATGGCCGCGCTGCTGGGCCGGGTGCGCCCGTCCCGTATCCACGACGCCCGGGTGCGCGAGCGGTTCCCCTCCTCCTGTGTGCACGGGGCGCTGGACGCGGTGGTCGACGCCCGTCTGTGGGAGGCGGCCGCCCTCATCGGCACGGACCGATTGCCGTTCCTGCTGGCCGCGCCCACCTGGCACACCGGTGCCATCGAGCCGTCGGTGCTGGTGGAGCGGTTGCGCGCGTACCGGGAGGCGGGCGTGGATCCGGCCCCCGTCGACCTCGCGCAGGCCCTGCTGCGCGTCCGTAAGGCCGACCCGTCGGCGGCCGCGGCGGCCGACGCCGCCTCGGCGTTGGGCACCCGAGCCGGGGAGCGGCTCGCGGACTGGCTCCGGGCGGACGCCTCCCTCGCCCCCGGTCTGCGGTTCCTCGCCCGGGAACGGGACACGAAGGGGGGCACCGCGCGGCTGGCGGACCGGATCGTCCTGAGGTTCCGCGAGCGCCGGACGGTACGGGAGGAGTTCCCGCCCGTGTTCCGGTGGCTGGGCGGTACCGACACCGAGGCCCACGAGCGCTGTTACCACTGGGGCGGGGAGCGGCGGAACTGGCCGGGCGTGGTGCCGGACGACCGGGAGACCCTCGCGTCCTGGCTGCTGCCCGTGCTCGCGGGCGGGGTCGAGTGGGACGAGCGCGGCGCCTCCTGGGGCATGACCGCCCTGGCCGAGGCCGACGGGCCCCCCGGGGCGGCGACCCATCTCGCCCTGGCGTTCGCGCTCGGCTGCCGGCACCCGGAGGACCGGCTGAACGCCGTGGACACGCTGCTCGTCCTGGCCGCGCGGGACGATCTGGACCCCGGCCGGCTGGGTGAGACGCTTGCCGGACTGGTCGTCGACGGCACCGTCAAGACCAACCGCCTGGCGGACGCGGCGCGTACGGCGGCGGCCACGGGCGCGTACGGCACGACCTGGTCCGTCCTGGCGCCCCTGCTTCCGGCGCTGCTCACGGCCGAGAAGCCAGCGCGCGGGCTCGGTGAGCTGCTGGCGGTCGCGGCCGACTGCGTGGAGCGGTGCGGGACGTCGCGGGAGGTGCCGGGGCTGGACGCGACGGCGGAGCGGCGCGGTTCCTCACAGCTCGTCGTCCAGGCGGCGCGGCTACGGAAGGCGCTCCGGGCGGCCTCGCCAGAACCGTCCACCGGGGCCGGTCAGGACACGACACAAGCGGTCGAAAACGACCACTAAGGTCCCAGATCGGCGCTTAACCCGTCAGTCACAAAGCGTTCGTGATCACGCAACACCGCTGGGTCACAGTGAGTTCATGACCGATGTGACTTCCGCGAAGAGCGCCCGCCGTCCCCACCACTGGCGGCGGGACCTCATCGAACTCGCCGCCCTGTTCACCGCCGTGGTGGTGGCCGACACGATCGCCAAGACCGTCGTCCGCGGCGCCGACGGCCCGTACATGCTCGTGTTCTCGGCGATCGCGCTGATCGCCACGGCCACCTTCCACACCTGGTGGGCCCGACGACACAGCCATGCGCCGCCCGCCGGTGATCCCGGCGGCGGGCCCGCCGCGCCGCCGTCGGCCGGCGACATCCGCTCGGACGGCGACGCGACCGACGAGCCCGTCGGGACGGCCCTCTGGCGGATGCGGACCACCGTCCGCGACACGCCGGGCAGTCTCGCCGCGCTCTGCACCGCGCTGGCCCGGCACGGTGTGGACATCCTGACGCTCCAGACCCACCCGCTCGCCGAGGGCACCGTCGACGAGTTCCTGCTGCGCGCCCCCGCCGGCCTCCAGGCGGGCGACCTCACCCGCGAGATCGCCACCGCCGGCGGCAGCAGCACCTGGATCGAGCGCGCCGACGCCCACGACCTCGTGGACACCCCGACCCGGCTGCTCGGACTCGCCACCCGGACCGCGCTCGACGCGGCCGAACTCCCGCTCGCCCTGCGCCAGCTCCTCGGCCGCTGCACCATCCACTCCCTGCCCGCCGTCTCGCTCACCGGGCGCCCCACGGGTGAGACCGCCCCCGTCGAGGGTGTCCTGGAGGAGACGGTGATGCGCCTGCGCGACCCGAACGGCGGTGTGATCACCATCGAGCGGCCCTATCTGCCGTTCACCCCGACAGAGTTCGCCCGCGCCCGGGCGCTCGTCGAACTGGACGCCCGACTCGGCCCGCGCATCCCGCGCAGCCAGGACGTCCTCACCCTCCCGGAGGGGAACGAGATCACCGTCCGCCGCGCCGACCAGCGCGACCTCGTCGCCGCGCGCGCCATGCACGACCGCTGCTCCGCGCGGACCCTCGGCCTGCGGTACCACGGGCCCGTCGGTGACGCCGACCGCTATCTCGACCACCTCCTGAGCCCCCGCTTCGGCCGCACCCTCGCCGTGCAGACGGCCTCCGGCCGGCTGGTCGCTCTCGGCCACCTCCTCTGGGACGGCGACGAGACGGAGGTCGCCCTGATGGTCGAGGACGACTGGCAGCGCCGGGGCATCGGCTCCGAGCTCCTCGGCCGGCTGGTCACGATGGCCGTCGAGGCCGGCTGCGAGAGCGTCTACGCCGTGACGCAGTCGTCCAACACCGGCATGGTGGCGGCGATGCGGGCCCTGAACCTCCCCCTCGACTACCAGATCGAGGAAGGCACCCTGGTCATCACCGCCCGGCTCTCCTCGGCTCCGCGTCTGAGCCGGCTGCCGCTCGGCGACCGCTGAGGACCGTTCCGGGCACCGGATGTCGGAAAGTGTTGTACGGCAGATGGCCGGATCCGGCGTACCGGACCCGGCCGGGCCGTACGTTCTCCGCCGCCCGTCGGCCGATACCCGTACCCTCCTCAGCGATGTCGCCCCGGGGCGGGCATGGCGGTGTCCCCCCGCCGGGGCACCGCCTCCGACGGGATTCGGCCAAAGTCGGCCGAGGACGGGAACCGCTCCGGCCCGCCCGGGTGTGCCCGGTCCGGCGCGAACTGATCGGCCCGTCCATCGAGCGCAAGCGCGCGGCGACGCGTGTGGGCGGGCCGTCCGGCCGCCCCTCGGGGGCGTACGGGCCTCCCCCTCCGGGCGCTCATTTGTCAGCCTAGTGAGATCGATTGAGGGTGACGCGGGGACCGTGAAGGGACCAGGATGAGTCCCATGCCAGAGACTTCCAGCAGCGCGCTGCCCCGCCAGGTCGCCGACAGCTACGTCGACGCACTCATCGAACTCGACCCGATCACCGGTACATACCTGGGAGTCAAAGAGAGCGCGGGCCTCCTTCCCGACTTCTCGCCGGCCGGCCAGGAGGAGGTGGCCGACCTCGCCCGCACCACCCTCGCGCGGCTCGACGAGGCCGAGCGGCTGCCGGGCGCGGACAGCGAAGCCGAGCGGCGCTGCGCCCGGCTGCTGCGCGAACGTCTTACGGCCGAGCTCGCCGTCCACGAGGCCGACGAGGGCCTCTGCGCGGTCAGCAACATGCGGTCCCCCGCGCACAGCGTGCGCATGGTCTTCACCGTGATGCCCACGGAGACCGAGGAGGACTGGGAGGCCGTGGCGCGGCGGCTGCGCGCGGTTCCCGCGGCGCTCGACGGGTACCGCTCGGCGCTGGAACTCGGCCTGGAGCGCAAGCTCCTGGGCGGCCCGCGGCCGACCGCGACCTTCGTCGGCCAGCTGACGGAGTGGGCGGGCGAGGAGGCCGACGGCCGGGGCTGGTTCGAGGAGTTCGCCGCCACGGCTCCCGATGCGCTCGGCCCCGACGTGCGTACGGAGCTCTCCTCGGCGGCCCGCGGTGCCACCGAGGCGGTCGTCGCGCTGCGGGACTGGATGCGCGACGTGTACACGCCCGCCGTCGCCGACGCGCCCGACACGGTGGGCCGCGAGCGGTACCAGCGGTGGTCGCGCTACTTCAACGGCACCGACCTGGACCTCGACCAGGCCTACGCGTACGGCTGGTCCGAGTACCACCGGCTCCTGGCCGAGATGCGTACCGAGGCCGACCGCATCCTTCCCGGGTCCGGGCCGTGGGAGGCGCTCGCGCACCTCGACGTCCACGGCACCCACATCGAGGGCGTCGAAGAGGTCCGGGTCTGGCTGCAGAACCTGATGGACGAGGCGATCGAGGCGCTGGACGGCACCCACTTCGAACTCGCCGAGCGGGTACGGAAGGTGGAGTCGCACATCGCCCCGCCGGGCGGCGCCGCCGCCCCCTACTACACCGGCCCCTCGGAGGACTTCTCCCGGCCCGGCCGCACCTGGCTGCCGGTCGACGGCCAGACCCGCTTCCCCGTGTACGACCTGGTGTCGACCTGGTACCACGAGGGTGTGCCGGGTCACCATCTGCAGATCGCGCAGTGGGTGCACGTCGCGGACCGGCTCTCCCGCTACCAGGCGACGATCGGCGGGGTCAGCGCCAACGCGGAGGGCTGGGCGCTCTACGCGGAGCGGCTGATGGACGAGCTCGGCTTCCTGCCCGACGCCGAGCGGCGCCTCGGTTACCTGGACGCGCAGATGATGCGCGCCTGTCGGGTGATCGTGGACATCGGCATGCACCTGCGGCTGGAGATCCCGGCGGACTCGCCGTTCCACCCGGGCGAGCAGTGGACTCCGGAGCTGGCGCAGGAGTTCTTCCAGCGGCACAGCAGCCGCCCGCCGGCCTTCGTCGAGAGCGAGATGACCCGCTATCTCTCGATGCCGGGGCAGGCGATCGGCTACAAGCTGGGCGAGCGGGCCTGGCTGCTCGGCCGCGCCAACGCGCAGGCGGCGCACGGCGACGCCTTCGACGCGAAGGCCTGGCACATGGCGGCACTGTCGCAGGGGCCGCTGGGTCTCGACGATCTCGTGGAGGAGATCTCGCGCCTCTGACCGCGTGACACCGGGCACGGCCCCAGAAGCAGAGCGGAGGTAGCGGGGCGGGGACGAGCGGGAGCGGGGCCGGTGGGGAATCCGCTCCGCCGTCCGGGCAGTGAGAACTCGCGGGGGATCGCTTGATCGGCCGCGGATTCCCCTGCACCATCACCGTCATGACCGGATACACCCCGGACGCCACCGACTGGCGCATCCTCGACGCCCTTCAGGCCCAGGGCCGGGCCGGCTTCACCGAGCTGGCCCGTGCCGTCTCCATGTCCGCCTCCGCGGTGACCGAGCGCGTGCGCAGGCTGGAGGAGGCCGGGGTGATCACCGGCTACACGGCCGTGGTCGACCAGGAACGGCTCGGGCTCCCGATCCTCGCCTTCGTCCGGCTGCGCTATCCGAACGGCAACTACAAGCCGTTCCACGATCTGATCGCGGCCACCCCGGAGGTCCTGGAGGCCCACCATGTGACCGGCGACGACTGCTTCGTGCTCAAGGTCGCCGCCCGGTCCATGAAGCACCTGGAGCAGATCTCCGGGAAGGTCGGCACGCTGGGTTCGGTGACGACGAGCGTCGTGTACTCCTCGCCCCTCCCCCGGCGCGCCGTCAGCCGCTGACTCCCGCGCCCGTACGGAGTCTCACGGCCGAGCCCGGCGCTGTCAGCAGTTGGCGGCCGACGAGATGCGCACCCCGTCGGCGTAGCGGAGGGGTTCGTCGTTGATGAAGGAGTGACGGCTGTTGTTCTCCACGCAGATGACCGTGCCGTTGGACATGTGCACGTACGCGACGTCGTCGTTGCGGGTGTTGACCACCAGGTCGGCGCCGTAGGACGACCCGGTGAACCACTGCCACCCGCTGGTGACGACCTGGTACTTGCCGGTCATCTTCGCGGCCGGGTGGTTGAGATCGTCGACGTTGTAGAAGCAGACGTACGGGTACGGGCAAGCGGGCGCGGCGGCGGAGGCAGGTGAAGCCGTCACCAGAGCGGCGGTTGCCCCGATGACGCCAAGTCCCGCCATGATGAGCGGTCTTGAGCTGAAGGTCATGTCACACGTCCTTGGGGGAAGGGGGTGCAGGAGCGGACGGATGGTCCGGCTGGGGACAGTGTGGAGTAGGGACCGGCACGCGTACAGGTGTCTGTCCCGTCCGGGAAATCCCGTGTTCCGGCGCGCCGGAACGCGGGCGGCGCCGCACTGGCGGAGTCAGACGCCGAGCCCTCTCTGCCGTACGACCGACCCTGTCCGCTCCTTGACCACCTCCAGCTGGGCCGGGATGCGGCGGCGGAGGTCGGCGACGTGGCTGACGATGCCGACGCTGCGGTCCCGTTCGCGCAGGGAGTCGAGGACGTCGAGCACCTCGTCGAGGGTCTGGTCGTCGAGGCTGCCGAAGCCCTCGTCGATGAAGAGGGTGTCGAGCCGGACGCCGCCCGCCTCGTCGGTGACGACGTCGGCGAGGCCGAGCGCGAGCGCGAGAGAGGCGAAGAAGGTCTCCCCGCCGGAGAGGGTGGCGGTGTCCCGCTCGTTGCCCGTCCAGGCGTCGACGACATGGAGTCCGAGGCCGGCGCGCTTGCCGCCGGAGCGGGCGTCGGAGTGCACGAGGGTGTAGCGGCCGGAGGACATGCGCTGGAGCCGCGCGGTGGCGGCGGCCGCGACCTGCTCCAGGCGGGCCGCGAGGACGTACGACTCCAGGCGCATCTTCCGTTCGTTCTCCGCCGAGGTGCCCGCGGTGAGTCCGGCGAGCCGGGCGACGCGGTCGTACTCCTCGCGCAGCGGTCCGAGGCGACGGACCTCGGTGTCGGCCTGCCGGGAGAGCCGGGACAGTTCGACGCCGCGGTCGACGACGGCGGCGAGGGCCGAGGTCGCGTCCCGCAGGGCACGTTCGGCGGCGGTGTGCGTGGCCTCGGCGGCCGCCGGGTCGGCGGGCGGACGTTCGGCGGCCGCCCGGGTCTCCGGCTCGGCGAGCCGGTCGGCGACGGCGGCCGCCTCCGCCTGCCAGGCGTCCAGGCGCTGCTGGACGGCGCGGTGCTCCCCGGCGTCCAGGAGGGCGGCGGCGGCTTCGGCGGGGGTGTCGAACCCGGCGCGGAAGGCGGCGTTCGCGAGCCGGTCGTCGGCCTCCTTGAGCCGCTGGGCGGTGAGCTCCACGGAGCGTACGGCCTCGGCGGCGTCGATCAGGATGGCGATCTTCCGCTCGAGCCGGGAGGCGTGCTCGGCGACGCTGCGGGACTCGCCGCGCCCCCGAGCCACTTCGGCGTCCACGGCGGTCTGCTCCCGGTCGAGCGCCTCCCGCTGCGAGGTCCGGGCGGCGACGCGCCGCTCGGCGTCCCGCTGTGCCCGCACCCGGTTCTCGTACTCCCGCTCGGCCCGCGCGAGCGTCTCCCGTACGTCGTGCGTCTGCGCGGCGAGCGCGTGCGCCTCGGCGTGCAGACGCGTCAACTCGTCGACCTCCCGGGCGAGTTCACCGACGGTGGGGTCGGTGGCGTCCTCGCTCCCCGCGCGGACCTCCGTACGTGCGGCGGCCCATGCTTCGGCGGTGGCCGCCGTCTCGCGCTCGGCGGCCGTGCGGGACTCCTCCGCGCGGGTGAAGGCTTCGTAGGCCGCGTCCTCCGTGGCGCGGTCGACGTGGTCGGCGCCCGTGCGGGCGGGTGCCGGATGGTCGGCGGAGCCGCAGACCTGGCAGGGGTCGCCGGGGGTGAGGGCCGCGGCCAGCTCGGCGGCGATGCCCTGGAGCCGGCGGGCCTTGACGTCGAGCCAGGCCTCGTGGGCTTCGTTGCGGCGCTCGCGGGCGGCCGTCAGCCGGGACTCGGCGGTGGCGCTCTGCTCGGCGAGCACGTCCCGGCGGCGGGCGGCGGAGAGCCGTCGGCGGGCCGGTTCGAGGCGGCCCGCCAGATGCTCGGCGCGGGCGACGGCCTCCTGCGAGGCCTCGATCCGTGCGGCCAGCTCGGCCCGACGGGCCTCCCAGCCGCTCAGCCAGGCGCCCGCGTCGTGGAGGATCTCCTCGTCGGCCCGGGCCTGCCGCTCCAGGTCCGTCCGCTCCCCGGCTATCTCGGCACCGCGCCGTTCCGCCCGCCGTGCGGACTCGAGCCCGCCCAGCTCCTCGGTCAGCCGCCGCTCCAGGGCGGACAGCTGCTCCGCGCCCGCGTCGGTCAGCTCGCCGGGCAGCCGCCCCCGGCTCTGCTCACGGGCCGCGCGGGCCGCCGCGTGGTCCCGCTCCGCGTCGGTACGCATCCCGAGGGCGGGAGCCACGAGATCGGCCTTGCGCGACCGGTCGAGCACCGCCTGCGCGCGGTCCCGCTCGGGCCTGCTCTCCTCCAGCTCCTCCTGCCGCCGCCTCGTCTCCTCGAATCGCGCCTGACGGGCGGCCAGGTCCCGTTCGGCGTCGAGGAGTCGGCGGGCGGACGCCTGCCGCGACTCGGCCGCCGAGACGGCCGAGTCGGCGATGTCACGGGCCTCGCGCGTCTCGGAGCGGGCCACCGCCGCACGGTTCAGGACCGCCTGGGCGAGTCCGGGCTCGCCCGGCCGCTCGTCGACGACCGCGCCGCCGGTGACCTGCGCGATCCGGTGGGCGAGGGCGAGCAGCCGCTCGTCCCCGTCCCGTACCTGCTGCTCGGCGGCGCGCCGCAGGTCGGCGAGCCTCTCCTCCACGGCGGCGAACCGACGGGTGTCGAAGAGCCGCCCCAGCAGCTTGCCGCGCGCCTCCGCGTCGGCCCGCAGAAAGCGCGCGAAGTCGCCCTGCGGCAGGAGCACGACCTGGCAGAACTGCTCCCGGCTCATGCCGACGAGCTGGGTGATCTCCTCGCCGATCTCCTGGTGCGAGCGGCTCAGCGCGGCCCACTCGCCCGTGCCGGAGTCGTACGCGCGCAGCCAGCTCTGCGCCTTCTCGGTGGTGAAGCCGCCGCCCCGCTTCTTGGGGCGCGGCTGGGCCGGTCGCCGGGTGATCTCCAAGCGCCGCTCCCCCACGGTCAGTTCGAGGGTCACCTCGGTGGAGGTGCCGAGCGGGGCGTGGTCGCTGCGGAGGGAGGTGCCGGGCGACTGCCGGGCGCCGGGCACGGCTCCGTACAGGGCGTAGCAGACGGCGTCGAGGACGGAGGTCTTGCCCGCTCCGGTGGGGCCGTGGAGCAGGAAGAGGCCGGCCGCGGACAGGGAGTCGAAGTCGATCTCCTGCGTGGCGCCGAACGGCCCGAAGGCGGTGACGGAGAGGCGGTGGAGTCTCACCGGGTGCCCACCTCACGCTCCTGGACCGTCGCGTCCACCCGTACGTCGTCGAACGCGCCGTGCAGCACGGTCCGTTCGGTGTCGTCGGGTCCGGACCCGCCGCGCACATGGGCCACGAAGTCCTCGGCGATCTGCTGGTCGCTGCGGTCGCGCAGCCGCTGGGCGTACGAGGCGAGCGGGTCGCTCTCGGTGCGCTCGGGGTCGAAGACCAGGTTCAGGGTGTGCGGGAAGCGCTCGGCGAGCCGGGCCATGGGCTCGGCGGGGCGGACCGGGTCGGTGAGGGTCGCCTCGACCCAGGACTCCTCGTGCCGTACGAGAGCCGGGTCGGCCAGCAGGTCGTCGAGCCGGCCACGGATTCTGGCCAGCGGCCTGGGCACCGGACAGTCGAGGCGCTCGGCGGCCTCGATCGCACCGTCCGCCCCGAGGTCGACCAGCCACATGCTCTTGCGGTGCTGGACCTCCGAGAAGGAGTACGCGAGGGGTGAGCCGGAGTAGCGGACGCGCGGGGTGACGGCCTGGCTGCCGTGCAGATGGCCCAGGGCCACGTAGTCCACGCCGTCGAAGACTCCTGTGGGGACGGCGGCGACCCCGCCGACCGTGATGTCCCGTTCGCTGTCGCTCGGTTCGCCGCCGGCGACGAACGCGTGCGCGAGGACGACGGACCGGGTGCCGGTGGGCCGCGTGGCGAGGTCGGCGCGGACGCGGTCCATGGCGGCGGAGAGCACCGCCTCGTGGCCGGACCTGACGGCGCCCAACCGCTCGCGCACGAGGGCCGGTTCGAGGTACGGCAGGCCGTAGAGCGCCACGGGGCCGTGGGCGTCGTCGAGCAGGACGGGGGTCCCGACCCCTGCCGGGTCGGTACGGAGGTGGATGCCGGCCCGCTCGATGAGTCCGGCGGCGACGCCGAGGCGGCGGGCCGAGTCGTGGTTGCCGGAGATCATGACGGTCGGCACCCCGGCCTCGGCGAGCCGGTGCAGGGCGGTGTCGAAGAGCTCGACGGCGGAGAGCGGGGGCACAGCCCGGTCGTAGACATCCCCCGCGACCAGGACCGCGTCCACGTCACGCGCGCGCACCGTGGCCACCAGGTGGTCCAGGAACGCGGACTGGGCGTCGAGCAGGCTCACCCGGTGGAACGACCGTCCCAGGTGCCAGTCCGACGTATGCAGGAATCTCATGATCCAGGAGCGTATCGGTGGGGTCGGACAACGGCCGGGGCTTCGGGGAATCCGGCGGATTCCGGGGGCTTCCGCTCAGGCATCGCCGTACGCCTCGCCGCCCAGTACCAGCTCCGCGGTGCCGGCCGTCACATCGGCGAGCCAGGCCCGGAAGGTCTCCACGTCGGCGTCCGCGAGGCCGATCTCGATGGCGACCGCCTCGCCGTAGCGCACCTCGCGCACGCTCCGGCCGGTCGCCCTCAGGTCGTTCTCGAGCTTGCCCGCGCGCTGGTGGTCGACCGTGACGGTGGCGAGGCGGAAGCGCTGCCGGGTGAGGGTGCCGAGCTCGTCCAGGGCCTCGCCGACCACGCCGCCGTAGGCCCGGATCAGACCGCCCGCGCCGAGCTTCACGCCGCCGTAGTACCGGGTGACGACGGCGGCGACGTACCGCACCTCGCGGCGCATGAGCATCTGGAGCATCGGGGCGCCGGCCGTGCCGCCCGGCTCGCCGTCGTCGCTCGCCTTCTGGACGGAGGCGTCGGCGCCGATCACGTACGCGAAGCAGTTGTGCGTGGCGGTCGGGTTCTCCTTGCGGATGCGCGCGACGAAGTCCTGCGCCTCCTGCTCGGTGGCCACCGGTGCCAGCGCGCAGATGAAGCGCGAGCGGTTGATCTCGGTCTCGTGCACGCCCTCGCGGGCGAGCGTGCGGTACTGCTCCTGCATCCCGCCACCCTATGCGCCCGGGAACGCGCCTCCGTCCGCTCGGGCCGCTCGTCGACCGGGTCCGCGAGCGACAGGGCCCGCAGGGCCCGGGTCCAGCCCGGACGGGTGTCGCCCGATTCACAGGAGCGACCCGTGAGCTCCGCGATGCGGCTGATGCGGGTGAGGGGTGAGGACGGTGTCGCGGTGGCAGTGGAGGCGCTCGGCGGCCCGGGCGGCGTCCCGACGGCTCCCCCGGGCCTGGGCTGACCTCGGCCGCGGGGAATCACCGGTGCCCGTGGTCCGTTGTGCAGAGCGACGAGCCACAGGAGGCAGTAGATGAGCGTCGAGACGACGAGCGCCGAGTCGGAGACCGTACGGAAGATCCTGACCGCCACGGGCGACACCTGGGCCGTCGTGGGCCTGTCGTCGAACCGGTCCCGCGCGGCCTACGGCGTCGCGGCCGTGCTCCAGCGCTTCGGGAAGCGGATCGTACCCGTACACCCGAAGGCGGAGACGGTCCACGGCGAGCAGGGGTACGCCTCGCTCGCCGACATCCCGTTCCCGGTCGACGTGGTCGATGTGTTCGTCAACAGCGAGCACGCGGGGCAGGTCGCCGACGAGGCGGTCGCCGTGGGCGCGAAGGCGGTGTGGTTCCAGCTCGGTGTGATCGACGAGGCGGCGTACGACCGGACGCGCAAGGCGGGGCTCGACATGATCATGGACCGCTGCCCCGCCATCGAGATCCCCCGGCTCGGCTGAGGCAGCCCAGGGCAGGCGCGCGCGGTGGGCACGCGCCAGGTGGGCGCACGTGCCAGGCCGGCACGCGCTCAGTCGGCGTCGGCCCGATCGGCACGCGCTCAGTCGGCGTCGGCCCGATCGGCACGCGCTCAGTCGGCGTCGGCCCGATCGGCACGCGCTCAGTCGACGTCGACCTGGTCGGCGTCGGCCCGGTCGGCGTCCAGGCGGTCGGCGTCCAGGCGGTCGAGGAGTTCCATCAGCTCCTCGCAGTACACGCCGAACATGCGCTGCTCGACCGGGGTCACCACGGACATCCGGTTGTGGACCATGGGGTTGCGCACCTTCGCGAGCAGCGAGAAGCGCTCGCTCCAGTACGCCTTGTCCTTGCCGACCAGCTTGCCGAAGACGTCCCAGTGCGAGGCCATCAGGTCGAACAGGTCCCGGGGGTACGTGAAGTCGAGCAGCCGGGTGGAGGCTCGCGCGCCGTAGGCCCGGAGCTCCCTCGTCCGGAGCTCCTCGCACTTGTCCAGGGTGGCGGTGAGCTTGGGGCGCTTCGCCCTCAGCTCGTCCGGCCACTCCTCGCCGTACCGCTCGGTGAACCCGGCCTCCACGAGCTCCCTGACGCGCCGCTCGACGGCCATCCACCGGTCCCAGTGCCCGAGCTGCCGGCCGATCAGGGCGAGGTACTCCTGGAAGTCCCGGGAGAAGGCGCGGTAGGTGCCGTCCCGTACCACCAGCAGCCCCTGCTGGAGCAGGACCTGTGCGTCGTCGGGCGTGACCACCAGCTGCGGCCCGAGCACCACCTCCAGCAGGGCGCGCAGCCGGCCGTCGGCCTTCAGCAGGTCCTCCAGGTCCCGGTAGTAGTAGGAGAACTCCGCCGGCAGGGGGTCGATGTGGCGCTCCAGCGCCGGAGCCAGCGGCAGGGGTTCGGCGCCGGAGGAGCAGACCCGGTCCAGGAGGACACTGGCCAGGTACGGATGGCCTCCGGTGAGCTCGGCGAGGTGACGGGTCGCCCGCGCGCGGTCCTCGGGCTCGACGCCGTCGACGCGTCCCACGAGCTCCGTCAGGTCCGGCTCGTCGAAGCAGGTGAGGAACACGGAGCGGAAGATCCCGGCGAACGTCGACTCGTCGGGATCGGCCATGTCGACGATCTCCCGCAGCTCCCGCCGCGAGGTCGTCACCAGGCCGATGTTCCAGTCGAGGTTGTAGGCGAACTCGCGCAGGGCCTGGAACGTGCCCGGCTGCGACCGGAAGACCTCCCGGGCGGCGTCGAACTCGTCCAGGATCAGCACGACGCGCCAGCCGCGCCTGCGGACCAGCCTCAGGAACTCCTGCGTCTCGGTCTGGGCCTCGACCCACGGCATCCCGGGGGCCACGGCGCGGTCGTACGCGGCGGTGATCCGCCGGTCCTGCTCCGGCGCGCGGTCCTCCAGCGCCTCCCACACGTCCTCGACGAGCCGCAGGACGACCTGGGCGATCCCGCCGCCGGTCCGGACGTTCATCCAGACCGGGATCAACCGGGGGTACTCGTCCAGGACCTCGGGCCGCATGAAGAGGTGGTACGCGAGGCTGGACTTGCCGATCCTCGGCGGCCCGATGACGGCCGTGGCGCCGGCGGTCGGCTGGTCGAGGACCCGCTGGCGCAGGACGCGGATCTGGTCGGCCCGGCCGACGTGCGCGGCACCGTGGACGGGGTGCCCGACGGTGGCGAAGGGGTTGTCACGGTGGGCGGGGTCGCCGGCGCCGCCCTGGCGCGGCAGGTGCGCCCCCTCGGCCTCCGTGCGGGTCTCTGCCTCGGTCATCGCGTCACGCCCTCCGGTACCAGAGCCATTCGGCGAAGAGACCGACCTTGATCCGGTACCGGTCCTCCGACTGCCGTTCGATCACGTCACGGCGCAGCAGGTCTTCCAGCACCCGCGGGCCTTCGGAGAGCTCACGGGCCTTGCGCCCGTCGATGTGCAGGTCCCTGCGGTGCCCGGAGAGGCCGCGCTTGAGCACGGCGAGGACGACGTCGTCCTTCAGCTCGCTGACGTCTGCGTCACCCGGGGTCAGCAGGTTGTCGAACTGCTCCTGGAGCAGGGCCCGTTCACCGCTGATGAGGGATGCGGCCACGGTGTCGACGTCGGCGGGGCCGATCAGCGGCTGGCGCTCCGCGTTCATGTGCTGCACCAGCCGGTTGCAGAACAGCTGGATGTAGTACGGGCTGCGGGCGGTCAGTTCGATGACCCGCTGGACGGAGTCGCCTCGGTACCGGTTCCCGCCGTCCGCGAGGGCGACCGGTTCCGTGATCAGCGCCTTGGCGGAGTGCTCGTCCAGGTACGAGACGGGTTCCTGGCGGGCCACCTGGAACTCGTTCGGGAAGGCCTTGAGGAAGCGGGGCATCAGGTCGTTGCCGACCACCACGCTGGAGAACATGCGGCTCTCGAGCATCGCCTTCCAGGACTTCATGAACTCCCTGGGCAGGGCTCCCCGTTCGATCGCCGAGTAGAGCACGGTGAACTCGTCGAGGAGCAGCACCATCCGCCAGTCCCGATGGGCCTGGCTGCGCCGCATCCGGCGCTGGATGTCGTTGAGGTAGTCGTCGAAGTGCAGGTGCGGCGAGCCGCTGTCGGTGAACTCCCTGAGCACCGGGCGGTCCAGGTCGAGCGCCGGGTAGCCCATGTCCTCCAGGTCCTCCAGGCGCCGGTAGAAGGCGCTGGCGATGCGGTAGAGGAGGATGGCGTGGCTGAGGTCGGTCGCGATGTCCAGCAGGCTCAGCTTCGCGGCGAGCAGCGGGGGTTCCAGGGCGTTCTGCAGGTGGTGCAGGACCGAGGACTTGCCGACGCGCTTCTGGCCGTAGATGACGACGCATTTGGCGTCGGCCCCGTGCAGCGCGTCGGCGAGGCCGGCGATGAGCGGATCCCGCCCGAAGAACATCTTCTCGTTCTCCACGGGCGAGCCCTCGGAGAACGGGTTCTGGATGGGCTCCCAGTCCTGCGCGTCGCTGAGCCTGAGAGAGAGGGTGCCCGGTTCGGTGGTGAGCCGGCGGTCCGAGCGGAGCGTGAACTCCAGGCAGTAGCGCAGGGTCACGACCTGCTCGCGGATGGCCCTGGGCGTCAGGACCAGCGGCAGCGTGCAGGTTTCGGTCTGCTCGTCGCGCAGGCTGTGCGCCACCGGGATCGCCGCGGCGACCGGCTGGTAGTCGTCGTCGTTGTTCAGGACCCGCAGCCGGACGTCGACGGCCGGGGAGCGCCGGGGCAGGTTGGTGACGCTGAGCTGCACGTGGATGAGTGAGGCCGCGTTCGGCATGTAGGCGGAGAGGACGGGTTCGACGTCCAGGTCCGTGGGTTCGGCTGCCCGCTGCACGTCGCGGAAGTGCGCGGTCAGCGCCGATTCCAGGTTGTCGAGCAGCGGGACCAGGAACTCCAGGCTGATGCGGGTGGGCAGCCGTTCGATGGTGTTGACCAGATCCCGGATCGTGGTGCGGATACGGGACTCCAGCCGCTCCTGCTCCAGGTACGAGGGCTGTTCCAGATAGCCGCGCAGCTCGGCGAGGATGCCTGCCGCCTTGGTGAACCGGTCCCGGTCCAGCGGGGTGGTGTACGCGACCTCGGCGGCGCCTTCGAGGACCTGCTGGTCCTCGGTGAGGGTGCCGAGCGGTTCGTTGCGGCTGAGGAGGAGCTGGAGGGTGTTGCGCTGTGCGTCGAGGAGTCGTACGTGGTGGCGGAACGCCTCGTCCCAGAGCTCGCTGTAGGCGTTCTGGGCCGTGGAGGACTCGGAGACCTGGAGGTAGGCCCTCAGTTCACGGACGAGGACCTCGCGGATCTGGGCCTCCCGGTAGGTCCGCGAGATGATCTCGCGCCGGACCCGTTCCGAGCTCACCGAGAGCAGTCCGACCAGACCCATCGCCAGGGACCTGTGCCGGCTCTTGTCCTCCAGGACCCAGCTCATGCAGAGCTCGAAGGAGGGGCGGCTCTCGGGCTGCTGCCAGTCCGGGTCGAGGTAGGAGGTCACGAACTGCTTGACCTTCAGCTCTCCCATGTCGTCCCAGCCGCCGAGCGAGACGGCCTCGGTGTAGTAGGCGCGGGTCACGTCCGGCGGTTTGCGTTCGGCCGTGCAGAGGTCGCCCATGGCCGCGCCGAAGGCGCGCAGCGACCGCCGGAACCGGTCGTCGGAGGTCTGGTTGATGTCGCGGAGGATACGGGCGGCGGAGAGGTTGTACGCGGCGCGGTCGGCGGGCCGGGAGGGGCCGAGGCGCTCGACGAGCTTCACCAGTTCCTGCACGTCGTGCTCGCTGAGGGACCCCTCCTGGATGCGTACGGCGGTGACGCCCGCGTACTCGCAGCGGTCGATGTGCATCTGCACGATGCTGCTGACGGAGTCGGCCTGCTCGGGCTGCCAGTCGCTCTTGGCGAGGAGTTCGTCGAGCTTGTCCCACACGCCCGTACGGTCGGCCTTGGCGACCTCGTCGGCGATGGACCGGAACTCCGGGTTGCGCGGACCGTGCTGGAGCAGGCGCTGGGCGGCTCCGTTGGCCCTGTCGACGTCGCGGAGCCGGCGGTAGAGCACGATGAGCCGTTTCAGGAGCCCGGTGCGGGTCTGGTTGCTGTGCGCGCCGCCGAGCAGCACCTCCAGCAACCGGGCGGCCTCGTCCCAGCGCTGACGGTCGCTCAGGATCGTGATGATCATGTTCTGGTGCTGGAGGACCTCCTGCACCGCGCCGTCCGGGTCGCGGAGGACCTCCAGGGCCTCGTCGCTGCGCTTGCCCCGGTGCAGGCCCCAGGCGAGGGAGCGGCGGGCGCGTTCGTTGCCCGGGTCCTCCTCCAGCGCCTGGCGGTAGAGGGCCTCGGCCTTCTTCCAGTCCTTCTCCCGGGTGTCGGCGTGCTGGGCCCTGGCGTACAGGGAGTCACGGCCGCGAGCCTGCCGGGGACCCTCGGGCCGGCTGGGTAACGGACGGTCCGCGGCGCGCGCCGCGAGTTCCCGCTCGGCCATGTCCGCGATGTCCAGGAGCCCCTCGTGGGCGGGGAAGATCTCGAGCGCGGTGCGCGCGATGCGCAGGGCGTTGGCGAGGTGTCCTTGCTGGAACTGACGCTGGGCCGCCTCCAGTTGGCGCTGGGGGTCGCGACCGGGCGGCGGCCGGTGTGCTCTCGGGACGGCGGCCGGGACGGGCTTCGCGGCGCCGCCGCCGGGCGTGCCGCCGCCGAGACCGGGAAGGTACGGGGCCGGGACCGTCGTCGCGGGCCGCTCGACGGCGGGCGGCCGGGGCTCACCGGCCTCCGCCGGTACGCGGCGCGGGCCGCCCGGCGCCACGGCCGCCTCGCCCTCCGCCGCGACCGTGGAGGCGTCGCCGTTCCGGCTCGCCAGTCCGAACCGCTCCAGGACTCCGGGGCTCAGCACGTCCAGGACGCGGCAGAGGTCGCCGGAAGCGGGTGCCGCACGGGTGAGGAGCGGTTCCAGCGGGGCGGCCCGTTCGGGGAAGAGCCGCCAGACGAGGTGGAGCGCGGCGCGGGTCGCGACCAGGCGCGGGGCGGCCTCGGCGGCCACGGCGCCGGACAGGGCGCGGACGGCCTCGTCGGCGTCCCCGGTGTGGAGCGCGAGTTCGAGGAAGGCCCGGAGCAGCAGGTCGTCCGCCCGCTCGGCGGGCGCGTCGTGCAGCGCGTCGCCGAGTACCGCGAGGGCGTCGGGGAGGTGCCCGCTGCGGAACCGGAGCACGGCCAGGTCCCAGGCGTAGCGGCCGCCGAGGTGAGCGGCCTCCTCCAGCCATTCGCCGGCCTGTCGGCGGGTGGCCTCGGTCTCCTTCCACTCCAGCAGAAGGAGCCCGGCCAGATGGAGCGCGGGCGGGTAGTCGAGCGTCAGGCCGGCCTCGGCGAGATCACGCACCGCCGCGCCCGCCTTGGCCGCGTCCCGGGCGAGCCGCGCCGACTCGATCCGGTTCCTGGCCCGGTTGAGAGCCTGCTCGGCGTCCTTGGCGTCGCTGTACGACAGGGGCACGCTCGCGTCGAGCCGGAACGAGGGCTGAGTGAACGTCAGGTCCGTCTCGCCGGAGGCGAATTCGCGCCCCAGGGCGTCCCACTCCTCGGGCTCCGCCACAGGAGGCGCTTCGCGGGCCGCCGGCGTCCCCTCCCCCGTCGACGCCGGCGCGGGCACCTCCGCGGCGGGCGCGGCGGGGGGCGCCGGAGCGGGGGGAGCAGGCACGGGCACGGGCGCGGGTGCATCGACGATCTCGATCAGCTCGACCGCGGCCGCGCTCAGCAGGGCCGGCCCTCTGTCGGTCGCCAGCACCACGCTGTCGGTGCCGATCGCCTCGAGCCTGCCCCGCGCCGAACGCCCGCCACCGAGGTGGACGATCACGTCCATGCCCACCGTGAAGTACTGCTGGATCATCCCCAAATCCACACTGCACGATAACCGACGAACCGCACGTTGGGGATGCTTTCGTCAAGGAATGACCTTCAACCTCGCCTCGTCCCGGGCCGGTTGGAAGCGGGGTGGTCAGCCGGCCGGTACGCCGAGGGTGTCGAGCACCACCGCGCCCGGGAGTTCGGCGAGCGCCTTGCCCGGGACGATCAGCTTGCCGCGACGCCGGCCGCTCCCGAGAAGGACCCACTCGGTGTCGACGACGGTGGCGTCGACGAGGACGGGCCAGTCGGCCGGGAGGCCGATCGGGGTGATGCCGCCGTACTCCATGCCGCTCTCGCCGGTCGCGCTCTCCATGGGCGCGAACCGTACCTTCCGCGCGCCCAGGTGTTTGCGTACGGCTCCGTTGACGTCGACCCGGGAGTCCGAGCGCACCACGCAGGCGGCCAGTGTCGTCACGTCGCCCCGCTTCCCGGCGACGATCACGCAGTTCGCGGACCGGTCCAGGAGGTCGAGGCCGTGGTGCGCGACGAAGGCAGCGGTGTCGGCGATCTCCGGTTCGGTGTCGACGTACAGCAGCTGATCGGCCGGGACGGTGCCCTGCCAGGCGCGTACGGCCGCGGCGACCGGTTCCGTGAGCCGGTCCAGACACTCGGGGGCGGGAACGGCGTTGTCGAAGTCTCCGATGGGTGCGCGCATGCCGGCCACGCTAACAATCCGCCCGCGCCAGGGGTCCCGGCGTCTCAGCGTGCGGGCGGGATGGAGACGGCCATGGTCATCTCGGCCGTCTCCGTACCGTCGTTGCGGTAGGCGTGGGGCACGTTGGCCTCGAAGACGGCGGAGGTGCCGGCCGGGATGCGGTGCTCCTCTCCTCCGACGACGAGGGTGAGTTCCCCGGCCGTGACGTGCAGCAGCTCGGTCGTGCCGTCGGGGTGCGGGTCGGAGTCGCTGCCGTCGCCGGGCATCAGGGTCCAGGCCCAGAGCTCCAGGGGGCCGCGCGCCTCGGTGCCGGCGAGGAGCGTCGTGTGGCTGCCGTTGGAGGTGGACCACATGCGCACGGCCTGGGCGGGCGGGACGAGGCGGACGTGGGGACCCTGCTCGTAGTCGAGGAGGGTGGTGATGGAGACACCGAGCGCGTCGGCGAGCTTCACCGTGGTGCCGACGCTGGGGTTCGTCCGGGCCTGTTCGATCTGGATGATCATGCCGCGACTGACGCCCGCCCGTGCGGCGAGCGCATCGAGCGTGAATCCGCGTTCATTGCGCCACCGCTTCAGATTCCGCGCGAGCGACTGCGTGAGCTGATCGAGGTCCGACACATTCCGTCCAATATTCTGGATGACAGAGTTCAACAGACTGAACTACGGTGTGGTCTACCGCGGTGTACTCAGCTGTCCACCGCACTGTACTGCGAGACCGCCACGCTGCGAGGTTCCATGACTGCCCTGTTCGCCCTGGCCACCGCCCTGCTCTGGGGCCTGGCCGACTTCGGCGGCGGACTGCTCACCCGGCGCATGCCCGCCCTCACGGTGGTCGTGGCCTCGCAGACCGTCGCGGTCCTCGTCCTCGGGGCGATCGTGATCGCCACCGGCGCCTGGACCGAGGCGGGCCCCGACCTCTGGTACGCGGTCGCCGCGGGGGTGGTCGGTCCGGTCGCGATGCTCGCGTTCTACAAGGCCCTGGCGCTCGGACCGATGGGCGTGGTCTCGCCGCTCGGCTCGCTCGGCGTCGTCGTGCCGGTCTCGGTGGGCCTGCTCGTCGGCGACCGGCCGGGGCTCCTCCAGTTCGCCGGGATCGGGGTGGCGGTCCTCGGCATCCTCCTCGCCGGCGGGCCCGAACTGCGAGGCGCCCCCGTGCAGCGCCAGGCGGTGCTCCTTACCCTGGTAGCGGCCTTCGGCTTCGGCTCGGTGATGGCCCTGATCGCCGAGGCGTCCTCGACCATGACCGGCCTGTTCCTCGCCCTGTTCGTGCAGCGGGTGACGAACGTGGCGGTGGGTGGCGGGGCGCTGTACGTCTCGGTGAAGCGGGGCGGGCGGGCGCTGCCCGAGGGCGGCGGGCTGAACGTCGTGTGGGCGGCCCTTCCGGCGCTCGCCTTCGTCGGCCTCGCGGACGTCGCCGCCAACGGTACGTACTCGATCGCGGCGCAGAACGGGCCGGTGACGGTCGCGGCGGTCCTGGCGAACCTCTACCCGGTCGTGACAGCGCTGGCCGCGCGCGGGGTACTGAAGGAGAGGCTGCGCGCCATCCAGGCGGCGGGGGCGGGCCTCGCCCTGGTCGGCACGGTGCTGCTCGCGACGGGCTGACGACGGCGGCAGGACGGTGCTGCCGGCAACAGGCCTGACGACGGGGAGAACGGTGCACTCGCCAGGAGCCCACGGCCGGCACGGTGACGCTCGCGACGGGCCGACGGAGGGGGCGGGGTGGAGGCGGCCGCCCCGCACTCTCCGGGCTCCGCGCCGGGGGGTCAGCCGTCCGCGAGGTCCCAGGCCGCGAGCGCGGCAAGCTGTTCGTGGGTCACACCGTCCGGAACCGGCGTCGGCGCCGGTGTCCGCAGCGGCGGCTCCCAGCCCCGCTCCGGGTGGTAGCTGCGCACCACCTTCGCCGGCGCGCCGGCCACCACGGAGTGGTCCGGGACCTCTCCGCGTACGACCGCACCCGCCGCGACCACCACGTTGCGGCCGAGCCTTGCGCCCGGCAGGATCACGGCCCCCGTGCCCAGCCAGCAGCCCGGGCCGATCTCGACCGGCTCGGAGCGCGGCCACTGCCTGCCGACCGGCTCGTCCGGATCGTCGTAACTGTGGTTGGTCGAGGTGATGTAGACGTACGGACCGCAGTACGTGTCCGAGCCGATGGTCACCGCGGTGTCGGCGATGACATGGCTGCCCCGCCCGAGGACGACGCCGTTGCCCAGGGTCAGCACCGTGTCGGGCCCGAGGTCGAGACCGGGCAGCATTCCGGCGGTGAGGGTGACCTGCTCGGCGATGATGCAGCACTCGCCGATCTCGATCCACTGCTCGCCGAAGACGGTCCCCTGCGGGAAGGCCAGCCGCGTGCCCGCGCCCAGGCGCCTGAAGCGCAGCCGCCCGGGGCTCTCGGCGGTCACGGCCCCGGCCTCCTGGACCCAGCGCCACCCGCCCTGCACGGCGCGGGCGAGGACACGGCGCCGCCAGGCGGTGAGAGAGGAGAACGTGTTTCTGTTCCTGGGCACCCGCACACGGTAGTCGGCACCGTCGTACCTGATCACCGGGGTGCCCTGTGATGTCCGTCATGGGCCACGACTAGGGTGCCGTGGAGGCGTGACGCAATCACGAGGGATCAGGAGCGAACGATGACAGAGGCGTTGATCAGGGCCGTGGGCGGCAAGGAGCCGCAGGTCGATCCGACGGCCTTCACGGCGCCGACCTCCGTCGTGCTCGGTGACGTCACGCTCGGTGCCCGCGCCAGCGTCTGGTACCACGCCGTGCTGCGGGCGGACTGCGGTCCCGTCGTCGTCGGCGAGGACTCCAACATCCAGGACAACTGCACCGTCCACGTCGACCCCGGCTTCCCGGTCACGATCGGCGACCGTGTGACGGTCGGACACAACGCGACCGTCCACGGCTGCACCATCGAGGACGACGTCCTGGTCGGCATGGGGGCCACGGTCCTCAACGGGGCGCGCGTGGGCGCCGGCTCGCTCATCGCCGCGCAGGCGCTGGTCCCGCAGGGGATGGAGATCCCGCCGGGGTCGCTGGTGGCCGGTGTCCCGGCCAAGGTCCGGCGCCCGCTGACGGAGGAGGAGCAGGCGGGCATCCGCCTCAACGCGGAGATGTACCTCCACCTGGCCAAGGGCCACGCCGAGGCCTTCGCGGACTGAGAGCCCGGGGCGCCCGCCACACGGAGAAGGGCGCGGCGGCCGTGAGGCCACCGCGCCCTTCTGCGTCCTTCGGGAGCGCCCTCGGTCAGTCCGCCACCGACACCGGCGTCGGCTCCGGGGCCGGCTCGGTCTTCGGCTGCGTCGTCGCCGCGGCCTTCTTCGCACGGTTCTTCAGGATCAGCATCGACGTCACGCCGATCAGGACGGCCAGCACCAGGCCCAGCCACGAGAAGCGCTTGAGCCACGCCTCGGCGACGACGCCCACCGAGTAGATGACGGCCGTCGTGCCGCCCGCCCACAGGATGCCGCCGAAGACGTTGGCGAGGAGGAACTTCCAGTACGGCATCTTCAGCACGCCCGCGAGCGGTCCCGCGAAGATCCGCAGCAGGGCGACGAAGCGGCCGAAGAAGACGGCCCACATGCCCCACTTCTCGAAGGAGCGCTCCGCCAGCGCGATGTTGGCCTCGCTGAAGTGCTTGGGGAACTTCTTCCCCAGCCAGGCCAGCAGCGGACGGCCGCCCCTGCGGCCGATCGCGTACCCGATCGAGTCGCCGATGATGGCGCCGGCGGTGGCGCAGGCACCGAGGACGTACGGGTTGATGTCACCGTGCTGGGAGGCGAGCAGGGCCGAGCTGACGAGGACGATCTCGCCGGGCAACGGGATCCCCAGGCTCTCGAGCCCGATCACCACACCCACCAGCGCGTAGATCGCGCCCGCGGGGATCGTCTCCAGCCATTCCTGGACGTGCAACGCGGATTCCTCCCGTGTCGAGGCGCGCGCCGCGTCGCGCACGCCGGGGCAGCCTACCTGGTCGGGGAAGTCGGCCGGCCCGCCTCACGAGGCCGTAAACCAATGGCCCGCCGTGACGGTCGAGCGATACGCTCCGCCGTGATGACGACTCACTCCGTACAGAGTTGGGGGGTCCCGTCCGCGCAAGGTGAGTGCTGATGCCCACTCGCACCGCGTACGGGGATTCCCACCCTTCCTTCCTGACCTTCTGGCTGCGCGTGCGCGAGTTCGCCGTGCCGCCCTCCATGATCGAGACCGCGACCGCCCGCCGGCTGGCCGGCGACTGGGCCGGGGCGTGCGCCGCCGCACGCGTGGACGTCGATCTCGACCTGCGCTCCGTGGCCCGGGCCCATGGCCGGGAACTCGCCGACCGGGTCCGGCACGATCTCCGCGGCCTCGCTCCCGACCTGCTGCGCTGGCACATGCCGAGGATCGCTCCGCACGGACTGCTGCGGCCGGGGCTGACGATCCCGCTGGCGCGGTACGACCCGGTGCGGCCCGGGCACACGGGGCCGGTGCATCTCGTGGCCCGGACGCCGCCGGCGTGGGCCGACGGCGGTCAGCGGATCAGCCTCACCCTGTGGGACGGATCCGCGCGTGAGGCCGCCGCCCGCCGCCATCCGCACCCCCGTCCCAGTAGGCGCTTCCGCCTGGATCTGCACCGCCACCTGTGGGACGCGCGGAGCGCCGCCGAGCTGCGGGTCCGCGCGGGGGCCGACGGTCCCGCGACGGCGGATCCGGCGGTGACCGGGGTGCCGGTTCCGCTTCCGGAGGGCTTCCGCTGCGCCGTCGACCGGTGGGCCGCCGAGGCGGGGCACCTGCTCCGGGCCGAGGGCAGCTCCGGTGGCCCCGTGGCCGTACGCGTCGGGCCCCGGCACCAGCTGACCCTCGACGTGCGCCCGGACCCGGTCCCGCACGCGGACGGCCCGGGGTGGCGGATCACCTCCGTCTCTCGGGACGGCGGTGGCGCGGCGGTGCCCGTACTGCCGGACGCGGCGACCTGGGTGCTGCCCGATCTGGACCTCCTCCGCGCCGGTGCGATCGAGGCCGGTCTGCTGCACCCACTCGTCGCCTCGGCACTCGTACCGGATCGCGCGCCGCCGGGCCCAACCTCCCCGGGAGAGGACCCGGCCGGCGGACCACGCTTCGTGGAGTGCCGGGGAGCCCGGCACCGGATCGGCCTGGCCGACGGCGTACTGGCCGCCCTGGACCACGACCCGGACGAGATCCGCCGGGAGGAACTGCTCGTGGCGCTGGGCGGGACCCCGCTGCCCTGTCTGCGGGCGATCGACGAGGCGCACCGCCGCCCCGACTGCCTCGTCGGTGTCCGGGAACGCCTGCACCACGGTGACATCGCCGGAGCGCTGGCCGTCGTCGAAGGCCTGCTCGGCCCCGACGCGACGCTCCGCGGCGGCGCGCTGCGCGACGCGCTGGAGGCGGCGGCACGGCGGCGGATCGCCTACGGGCTGTTCAGGGCGGGCCTGGACGGCCCCGCGCTCCACCGGGCACGACCGGCGCAGCGCCGTCCGCGCGACCACCGCCCCCATCCCCGCCACGCGCGCACCGCGCGCTGACGCCTGCCACGGGGCTCCGTCCCCGTCCCCATCCCTTTTCACACCACGAACCCCAAGGTGATCACCCATGACCTCGATGTCCCCGTACGCCCCTGCCCCCGACTCCCCGCTCGACGTCGCCGGCGCGTTGCTGGCCCTGCTGGACGACACCACCACCGAACCACGGCCCGACACCCAGCTGGAGGCCCTGACACTGGCCGTGGCGGCCGACCTGCCCGTGGTCCTGTGGGGCGAGCCGGGGATCGGCAAGACGGCGGCCCTGACGCGGCTGGCCGAGGAGCTGGACCTCCCGCTGACCACGGTCATCGCCAGCGTGCACGAGCCGTCGGACTTCTCGGGGCTGCCGATCGTCGGCGACGACCCCGCCGAGCAGGGTGTCCCGATGGCCCCGCCCGACTGGGCCGTGCGTCTGGTCCGGGCCGGCCGGGGGCTGCTGTTCCTGGACGAGCTGTCCACCGCCCCTCCGTCCGTCCAGGCCGCGCTGCTCCGCCTGGTCCTGGAGCGGCGGATCGGTGCGCTCCGGCTGCCTCCGGGGGTACGGATCGTCGCCGCCGCCAACCCGCGTTCCTCGGCGGCCGACGGCTGGGAACTGAGCCCTCCGCTGGCCAACCGGTTCGTCCATCTGCAGTGGACCCACGACCAGGAGGTCGTCGTCCGCGGTCTCGGGGGGACCTGGCCCCGGGCGACGCTGCCCCGGCTGGACGCCGAGAGGCTCCCGGCGGCCGTGGAGTACGCCCGCCGCGCGGTGTGCGGTCTCCTGACCGCCCGGCCCGGGCTCGTGCACCGGCTGCCCGGGAGCGAGACGCGGCGGGGCGGCCCGTGGCCCTCGCCCCGGAGCTGGGACATGACGCTCCGTCTGATCGCCTTCGCGACCGCGGCCGGCTCCTCCCGCGAGGTGCTGTCCCAGCTTGTCCGGGGCGCCGTGGGCGACGGCCCGGGCCTTGAGCTGCTGGCGAGCCTGGACCGGATGGACCTGCCGGACCCGGAGGAGCTGCTCGCCGACCCGGCGGCGGCCGAGCTGCCGGAGCGCGGCGATCTGCGCCAGGCGGTACTGGACGCAGTGGTGGCGGCGGTCCGCGGCCGCCCGGACAGGGCGCGCTGGGACGCGGCCTGGGCGCTCCTGGTGCGGGCGCTGGAGACCGGGGCCCCGGATCTGGTGGTCGTCCCCGCGACGACGCTCGCCTCGCTGCGTCAGGGTGACTGGGACGTTCCGGCGTCGATCGAGCGCCTCGCGGGTGTGGTCACCCTCTCGCGGCGCGCGGACGACGCGGCGGCCCGGTCGGCGGTCGCCGTGAAGGGGCGCCGATGACGCACGGAACGGTGGTCGCCTCGGAGGCCCGGGCACTGGACTTCGACAAGCTGTACGCGGCCCGGCTGCATGCCGCCCGGGTCCGGCCCTATCTGGCGACGGCGCTGTTCGCCCTGCACACCGTGGAGTCGCGGCAGGTGCCGACGATGGCGGTCGACCGGCACTGGCGGTGCTACGCCTCCCCCGTGTTCGTGGACCGGACCCCGGTGGAGGAGCTGGCGGGAGTGTGGGTGCACGAGGTGTCCCATCTGCTGCGCGACCATCACGGGCGCTGTGACCGGGTCGCGCGGGGGCTCGGTCCGACCGGTCCCGGGGAGCGGTTGCGGATGAACATCGCCGCGGACCTCGAGATCAACGACGACGTGTTCGGCGAGGGCCTCGTCCGCCCCGAAGGGGCCGTCGTGCCGGAGTCCTTGAACCTGCCGGGTGGCCTGCTGATGGAGGAGTATCTCCGGCGGTTCCGGCTCGTGCCGCGGAGCCTCGACGTCGCCTGGCTCGACTGCGGCAGCGGCGCGGACGGCCGCGCGAGGGAGTGGGACCTGGGGCCCGACGGCGCGCACGGTCTCAGCGCGCAGGAGCGGGACGCGGTGCGGTTCCGTGTGGCGCAGGGCATCTCGGGCCGTCCCGGGAGCGCCCCGCAGGGGTGGCAGCGCTGGGCGGAGGAGGCGTTCCATCCGCCGCAGGCGTGGCGGGAGTTGCTGGGCGCGGCGGTCCGGTCGGCGGCCTCTGGGCCGGGCGCGGGCGACGACTACACGTACGGCCGTCCCTCGCGGCGCTCGACCTGCGTGCCCGGCGTCGTGCTGCCGAGCCTGCGGCGAACGCCGCCACGGGTCTCCGTGGTCATCGACACCTCGGGCTCGGTCAGCGACGCCGAACTGGGGAGCGCGCTCCTGGAGGTCGCCGCGATCGCCCGCGCCGTGGGCGGCCGTCGCGACCTGGTCACCGTGGTGTCGTGCGACGCGGCGGCCGGGGTCGCGCACCCGCTGTGCCGCGCGGAGGGCATCCCGCTCGTCGGCGGCGGCGGTACGGACCTGCGCGAGGGCTTCGCGACGGCCCTGCGCGCGCGTCCTCGCCCGGACGTCGTGGTCGTCCTGACGGACGGCCAGACGCCTTGGCCAGGCGGCGCCCCGCCGTGCCGAACGGTGGTGGGCCTCTTCCCCCGCCCGCGGCGTTCCGGGACGCGCGACGAGGAGGACCCCGACCACGTCCCGGACACCCCGCCCGCCTGGGCCCGCGTCGTCACGATCGGCTGACCGCCCGGCTCGCGCCGGGAAAGGGAACGGACGGGAACGGGAACGGACGGGAACGCGAGCCGACGCGAACGGCAGCCGACCGGAACGCGAGCCGACGGAAACGGAAGGCGACCGGAACGCGGGGCGACGGAGACGGGAGAGCCGACGGGAACGCGAGCCGACGGAAACGGGAGCGGACGGGAACGCGAGCCGCCGGGGAGGACGCGGGGGACGAGGCCCCGGAAACACTCGCCCCGGGTCCGGGCCCGACCGCCCGGACCCGGGGCTGCCTGGGGCGGCCCCGCCCCTCAGCCGCGTACTACTTCCCCTGGCCGTTCGGCCGGAGCGTCCAGACGACCGTCATCTCGCCCGTCACCGCGCCGTCCTCGCGGGTGATCGCGATGTGGACGGGGAACTCCGGGCGCTCGCCCGCGTCCAGGTCGGCCACGACCTCGGCGACCGGGCGGCCCAGGGTGGCCGTCGCGGTGACGACGCCCATCGCCAGCTTCTTGTAGCCGATCTCGGCGGTGACCGCGAGCGGGACCGCGCGGGTCAGCTGGTCGCCGAAGGCGGCCAGGACGATCGCGCCGCTGGCCGACTCGGCCAGGGTGAACATGGCTCCGGCGTGCGGGCCGCCGACGTGGTTGTGGTAGTCGGCCTGGTCCGGCAGTCGGACGACGGCACGCTCGGAAGTGGTCTCCAGGAACTCGAGGTTGAGGGTCCTGGCCATGGGAACCGTCGCGGCGAGCATCTCGCCGACGGACATCTGGTCTGCGCTCATGCGGCGATGTTACCCACGAGTAGCAGAGATGGCCATCCCCGCCTGCACCACACCCTCACGGGGGCGGGCGTAGCACGGTTTCCGCCGCACCTCTATGGTTACTGGCCATGTGGCCAGGACAGCAGCCGCCCGGGGGCGAGCAGAACCCGCAGGACCAGAACCCGTACCAGCAGTCGGGGTACCAGCAGCCGAACCCGTACCAACAGCCCGGGTACCAGCAGCAGCCCGGCTACCCGCAGCAGCCGCCCACGCAGCCGGGTTACCCCCAGCAGCCGGCCCAGCCCGGGTACCAGCCCAACCCGTACCAGCAGCCGACCGTGCCGCAGTACGCGGTGCCGGGCGGGCCGCAGGGCGGGCCGGGCGACGGGAAGAAGAAGCAGACGACCCTCATCGCCGTCGTCGCCGCGACGGCCGTGGTCGTCGCCGCCGGTGTCACCGGGTTCCTGGTCCTCGGCAACGACGACGACAAGAACACGAAGGCGGGCGACGACCCGAAGGCCAGCGCCTCGGCATCCGGCTCCGCGCAGCCCTCCCCCTCGCTCGACAACCCGCGCGACGACGCCGCGCAGCAGCCGACGATCCCGGGCTGGAAGGTCGTCCACAACCCGAAGTACGGCACGCTGTTCGACGTACCGCCCGAGTGGGAGGTGCTGAAGCCCGGCTCCATCACGTTCTTCGAGGACGAGAAGAAGGGCGACGGCTCCCCGGTCGTCACCATGTCCTCGCCCGTGCGCTACAAGAGCAAGTGGTGCACGTTCGACACGAACAAGGACGGCTCCGAGGAGTCGTGGGGCCTGAGCAGCGCCGGCACCAAGGGCGGCCAGGGCGCCAAGAACACCGACGAGGCGGCGTTCAACGAGGCCGGAAACTGGGTGTGGGCCGGATACGCCCAGCACATGCCCAAGGGGACGATCAAGATCACCAAGGCGGTGCCGTACACCACCAAGTCCGGCCTCGTCGGCAGCGTCTCGACGGCCACCGCCCCGGGGATCAAGAAGCGGAACAAGTGCGAGTCGGACGGCAAGGCCCTCGCGTTCTCCTTCAAGAACTCTAAGGGCGACTTCTCCTCGTTCGTGCTCTACGGAGCCGCCGGGGTCAAGGACGAGCTGGCGGACGCCACCATCCAGAAGATCCTCTCGACGGTGCGGCTGACCGAGGCCTCCGCTGACGGGTAATCCGCTTGGCAGGAGGCGGCGACGACGGGGATAGTCCCGGAGTGAGTACTCCCGCCGCCGCCTCCCGCACCCCCCTGCTCTCGCGCCGCCCCGAGTGGGCGGGCCGCAACTACCTGCTGCTGACCGCCGCCGCGTTCGTCACCAACCTCGGCACCCACGGTGCCCTGATCGCGGCGGCGTTCGCGGTGATCCAGACCGGTGGCGACGGCGGCGACGTGGGCCTGGTGGCGGCGGCCCGGACGCTGCCGCTCGTACTCTTCCTGCTCATCGGCGGCGCTGTCGCCGACCGGCTCCCCCGGCACCGCGTGATGGTGGCCGCCAACGCGCTGAACTGTGTCTCGCAGGGCGCCTTCGCCGTACTCGTCCTCGCGGGCGACCCGCAGCTCTGGCAGATGATGCTGCTGACCGCGCTGTGCGGAACGGGCCAGGCCTTCTTCAGCCCGGCGGCCGAGGGCATGCTGATGTCCAGCGTCAGCGGCGAACAGGTCAGCCGCGCCTTCGCGCTCTTCCGGATGGCGATGCACGGCGCGGGCATCGGCGGCGCGGCGCTCGGCGGCGCGATGATCGCCGTCATGGGACCCGGCTGGGTCCTCGCCGTCGACGCGGTCGCCTTCGCCGTCGCCGGCGCGCTCCGCGCCTTCCTCGACGTCAGCCACATCGCCGAACGGGAGGCGGGCGGCGGGCTCCTCTCCGATCTGCGCGAAGGCTGGCAGGAGTTCGTCGGGCGGCCCTGGCTGTGGTCGATCGTGGCCCAGTTCTCCATCGTCGTGGCCCTCGTCGGCGCGGCCGAGTCGGTCTACGGACCGCTGGTGGCCAGGGACGAACTGGGCGGTGCCCGGCCGTGGGGGCTCGCGCTCGCCGCGTTCGGCGTGGGCACGCTCAGCGGCGCGGTGCTGATGATGCGCTGGAAGCCGCGCCGGATGCTGCTCGTCGGCACCCTGGGCGTCTTCCCGTTCGCCCTCCCCTCGGCGGCGCTCGCGGTGCCGCTCGACGTCGTGGGGCTCTCGGCGGCCATGTTCGTCAGCGGCCTGGCCATCGAGGTGTTCGGCGTGGCGTGGATGACGACGCTGCACCAGGAGATCCCGGAGGAGAAGCTCTCCCGGGTCGCGGCGTACGACTGGTTCGGCTCGACGGCGATGCTCCCGCTCTCCACGGCGCTCGCGGGCCCGGCGGAGAGCCTCTTCGGCCGCAGCCAGGCGCTCTGGGGCTCGGCGGTCCTGATCGTCGTCGTGACGGCGCTCGTGCTGCTCGTCCCGGACGTCCGGAACCTGACGCGCCGCACGAAGGAGATCGCCTCCGGCTCCGCCACCTCCGTACCGGTGCCCGCGCCCCTCCCTTCACCCGCGCCCGGCTCCGCGTCCGCCTCCCTGGCTGCGCCCGCGCCCGCCTCCCCGACCGCGCCCGCCTCCCTCTCCGCGCCCGCCTCCGCGGAGAACGGCGCCGGCACGGTCCGCTGACCGTCATCCCACGCTGAACGCCCCGTCCGGCGGTACGGGAGACGGCACCGCGTCCGGGTCGCTCACCGGCCTCGCGGCGCCGGTGAAGCGCGCGAGCGAGTCGCCGTACTCCACCCGTGCGGGGAAGGCGTCCGCCGCCGCGCGCCGGGCCAGGCGCGCCGTGTCGATCTCCCGGCCGGAGGCGACGAGCACGGCGTTTCCGAAGCGGCGACCGCGCAGCACCGCCGGTTCGGCGATCAGCGCCAGCTCGGGGAAGACGGTCGCGAAGGTGGCCAGTTGGGAGCGGAGGAAGGCGAAGGGCGCCCCGTCGGCCAGATTGGCCGCGTAGATCCCGCCCGGCCGCAGCACCCGCCGTGCCTCGCGCGCGTACTCCACCGAGGTCAGGTGGGCCGGGACCCGCGAGCCTCCGAAGACATCGGCGATGAGCACGTCCGCCGACGCGTGGGGCGCGCTCTCCAGCCACGCCCGGGCGTCGGACCCGTGGACGGTGACCCCGGAACCGTCCGGCAGCGGAAGGTGCTCGGCGACCAGGCCGAGCAGGCCCCGGTCGGCCTCCACCACGTCCTGGCGCGAGCCGGGGCGGGTGGCAGCGACGTACCGGGGCAGGGTGAGCGCCCCGCCGCCGAGGTGGAGGACGGAGAGCGGCTCGCCCTCGTCGGTGGCGCTGTCGAGGACGTGGGCGAGCCGGCGCGCGTACTCGAACTCGAGGTGCGTCGGTTCGTCCAGGTCGATGTACGACTGCGGTGCGCCGTCGACCGTCAGCAGCCAGGCCCGCTCCCGGTCCACATCGGGCATGAGCCGGGCGGTTCCCCAGTCGACGTCCCGGATGACGGGTATCTGCTCGTTCACGCTCTCATTGTGCCCACAGCGCAGGGACCGCCTCCGCACGGACCACGGCCCCGGTCCGTGCTCGCGGTCCGTGCTCGCGGTCCGTGCTCCCGGTCCGTGGTCCCGGGGCGGCGCACGGCGGTGGGCCCGCACTCCGTGGCGTACGGCGTGCGGGCCCCCGCCCGGCGCGGCGCGGTCAGCCCACCGTCGTGACCGTACCCGCGCCGACCGTGCGGCCGCCCTCGCGGATCGCGAAGCCGAGGCCGGCCTCCAGCGGTACGTCACGGCCGAGCTCTACGGTCATGGTGACCGTGTCGCCGGGGCGCGCGACGGCCGCCTCGCCGAGGTCGACGTCGCCGACGACGTCCGCGGTGCGGATGTAGAACTGCGGGCGGTAGCCGGTCGAGACGGGGGTGGTGCGACCACCCTCCCGGCCCGACAGGACGTAGACCTGCGCGGTGAACCGCCGGCTCGGAACGACGCTGCCGGGCGCCGCCACCACGTGACCGCGGCGGACGGTGTCGCGGGCGACACCCCGCAGCAGCAGGGCCACGTTGTCGCCCGCCTCGGCGGACTCCATGGGCTTGCCGAAGGTCTCGACCCCGGTGACGACCGTCTCGGTCTCCGCGCCGAGCACCTCGACACGGTCGCCGACCCGCACGCTCCCCCGCTCGATCGCGCCCGTGACGACGGTGCCTCGGCCGGTGATCGTGAGCACGTTCTCGACGGACATCAGGAACGGCGCGTCCACATAGCGCACCGGCATCGGTACGTACGTGTCCACGGCGTCGAGAAGCGCCTCGATCGCCGCGGTCCACCGCGGGTCCCCCTCCAGGGCCTTGAGTCCGGACACCCGGACGACGGGAACCCCGTCGCCGCCGTAACCGTGCGCGGTCAGCAGCTCCCGCACCTCCAGCTCGACCAGGTCGGCCAGCTCGTCGTCACCGGCGTCGGCCTTGTTGAGCGCGACGACGATGTGGTCGACGCCGACCTGCCGGGCGAGGAGCACGTGCTCGGCGGTCTGCGGCATGATCCCGTCGAGCGCGGAGACGACGAGGATCGCCCCGTCGAGCTGGGCGGCGCCGGTGACCATGTTCTTGACGTAGTCCGCGTGGCCGGGCATGTCGACGTGCGCGTAGTGACGGGTGTCGGTCTCGTACTCGACGTGCGCGATGTTGATGGTGATGCCGCGCTGGGCCTCCTCGGGCGCGCGGTCGATGCGGTCGAAAGGCACGAACGTGCCGGTCCCGCGCTCGCTGAGGACCTTGGTGATGGCGGCGGTGAGAGTCGTCTTGCCGTGGTCGACGTGGCCCATGGTGCCGATGTTCAGGTGCGGCTTGGTGCGCACGTATGCCGTCTTGGGCATGGTTCGCTCGTTCCTTGAGCTCGAAGCGTGTGAGGGGACCCCGGGGCCGGACCGACCCTCCCCCTGCGGGGTCCGCCGGACGATCCGGGGAGGGTCAGCTTCGGGCGCCGTCGAAAGCGACTGCGAGCAGTGCGGCTGCCGCGCAGGATGCGACGGGGACGACGAGGAATTCGGCAGCCTTCGGCGCGGCCGCGACTGCGGGCCGTGCTGCGAGGAAGGCGTACCGGGACATGCCCCTGATCATCGTGGTACGGGCGGTCCGCGTCGAACGATTTTCTGTCGAGGGGGAGTTCAGAGGTGCTTGAGCGCCTCGCGCACGGAGAGCGGGGCGAGCCGGTCCCTGTTCCGCTCGACGAACGCGCGCACCTCGTCGGGGCCGGTCCTGGCGTACTCGCGCAGGGCCCAGCCGATCGCCTTGCGGAGGAAGAAGTCGGTGTCGCCCGCGCGGCGCAGGCAGTAGGCGAACAACCGCTCGGTGTCGGTGTCGCCCTTGAAGCGGAGTTGGTGCAGCAGCGCGGTCCGCGCGATCCAGAGGTCGTCGTCCTCGATCCACTCGTCCATCCGCTCGGCGAGCCCCGGATCGGCGGCGACGAGCCCGCCGACCACATGCGCGGCGAGGTGGTCGACGGTGTCCCACCAGGAGTCGGTGAGGACGAGGTGCCGGGCGACGGGCAGGAAGCCGGACGAGCAGCGCCCGACGTGGCGGCGCAGGTAGTCGACGGCGAAGTAGTGGTACTCGCGCTCGGGGAGGGCGAAGCAGCGCAGGGCGACGGCCGTGCAGTCGGCCTCGTCGGGGCGTGGGGTGCCTTCCAGGACCGTACGGGACAGGGCGCGCCGCTCGGGGGTACGGACGCCGAGGAAGGGCGCGATCCCCTTCATGTACGCGACCATCTCCTGGGCCCGGAAGGGGTCGCCGGCGGCGGGGTAGACCTCGGTCAGGCGCCCGAGGACGGTGTCGGCGAGCGCACTGGCGGGGGCGGTGGGCGGCGCGGACGTCATGCGGCTCACAGTACGGCGGATGACGGACATTACGGCGATCACACGGGTGGTTCGGTTACTCTCCCCGGATGCTCGACCCCGTCTCCCGGCCGCCGGGCTCCCTCACTCCGCGCTGGTCCCGGGCTCTGCTCTCGTCCTGGTCGCGGCTCTCCCTGCTCGCCGCGCTCCTGCTCGTCGCGGCGACGACCGTCGTGCTGTACGAGCCGCAGCGGCTGCTCGCGGACGGCTGGCCGCCGCACACGAGCGGCGCGGGCGCGGTGCTGCTGTTCGCCCTGGCGTACGGCGCGTGCACGGCGGCCTTCGTGCCGCGGCCGATCCTGAACCTGGCGGCGGGCGCGCTCTTCGGTACCCAGGCGGGTCTGGTGGCGGCGGTGGCCGGAACGGTCCTCGGGGCGGGCATCTCCTTCACGCTCGGGCGGTTCCTGGGGCAGGACGCGCTGCGGCCGCTGCTGCGGGGGCGCTGGCTGACGGCCGCGGACGGGCAGTTGAGCCGGCACGGCTTCCGCTCGATGCTGGCCGTCCGGCTCTTCCCCGGGGTGCCGTTCGCGGCGGCCAACTACTGCGCGGCGGTCTCCCGCATGGGGTACACGCCCTTCCTGCTGGCCACCGCGCTGGGGTCGATCCCGAACACGGCGGCGTACGTGGTGGCCGGCAGCGAGGCCGGATCGCCGACCTCGCCCGCGTTCCTGATCTCGATGGGCTTCATCGTCGTCTCGGGCCTGGCCGCGGCGGCCGTGGCCTGGCGCAAGCGCCACGGCCTGCGGGCACGGGCGGCGGCGCGGGGCGCGGCGTCGGCCGCCCCGTCCGCGCCGGAACGCTCCCTGGAGACCGCGGGAGCCCCTGAGGCTCGCTGACCGGGGCTCCGCCGCAAGCCCGGCCCCGCCACGAGCCCGGTCCCGGTGCGAGCCCGGTCCCGCCGCGAGCCCGGCCCCCCGGTGCGATCGGCGCGGGCCGGGCGGCGACGGGCCCTGTGGAGACCTGGGACCGGGGGCTTCATCTCGGGACGGTACGCTGCGCAACGACCGGCGGTCGATCTTCCGATCGGACCGCCTTTTCCTGACCGCACGAGTACCTTCGGGACGGCCCTAGCCCCATGAGTTGGTTCGAATCATTCATCCTCGGACTCGTCCAGGGGCTGACGGAGTTCCTTCCCATCTCCTCCAGCGCGCACCTCCGCCTCACGGCCGCGTTCGCCGGCTGGGAGGACCCGGGAGCGGCCTTCACCGCGATCACCCAGATCGGTACGGAGACCGCCGTCCTGATCTACTTCCGCAAGGACATCGCCCGGATCGTCTCGGCGTGGTTCCGCTCGCTGCGCGACAAGTCGATGCGCAGCGACCACGACGCCCAGATGGGCTGGCTGGTCATCGTCGGCTCGATCCCGATCGGCGTGCTCGGCGTGACACTGAAGGACCACATCGAGGGTCCGTTCCGCGATCTGCGGCTGATCGCCACGACGCTCATCGTGATGGGTGTCGTCCTCGGCATCGCGGACCGGATCGCCGCCCGCGACGAGGCCGGCGGCCGGCACCGCGCGGCGCGCGAGCGCAAGACACTCAAGGACCTCGGCGTACGGGACGGTCTGATCTACGGCGTCTGCCAGGCGATGGCCCTGATCCCGGGCGTCTCCCGCTCCGGGGCGACGATCTCCGGCGGTCTGCTGATGGGCTACACCCGTGAGGCGGCGGCCCGCTACTCGTTCCTGCTCGCCATCCCCGCGGTGCTCGCCTCGGGCGTCTTCGAGCTGAAGGACGCGACCGAGGGCGGCCATGTGTCGTGGGGTCCGACGGTCTTCGCGACGATCATCGCGTTCGCCGTCGGCTACGCGGTCATCGCCTGGTTCATGAAGTTCATCACGACCAAGAGCTTCATGCCGTTCGTGATCTACCGGATCGCGCTGGGCATCCTGCTCTTCATCCTGGTCGGCACGGACACCCTCAGCCCCCACGCGGGCGAGTCCGGGTCCTGACCTCGGGCGAACCCGCCGGGCGATCTTCGGGTGCGCGTCGCACCCTGGAACCATGGCCTGGCAACCACCCATCGTCGTGCACCGCCCGTCCCCCGACGGCGGGCGGCGCGTCACCGTCCGCGGACAGATCGTGGGCCTGGCGCACAACGACACCGACCTCGTCGAGTTCCTGCGCCGAGCCGGACTCGAGGACGCCGACATGATCCTCGACGATCCGCACCTGGTGGAGTGGCGCGGCGGCCGCCCGCACCGCTGGGAGGCCGCCTAGACGGCTCCGCAGGGTCCGGGTGCGGGTCAGCCCTCGGGGTCGTACGGCACCCTGGCGATCTCCTGGATGCCGCCGAGCGTCCCCCACTCGTTGCGGCCGAGCCGGGTCAGCGGGCGCATGCGCGTGATCTCGGGGTGGCCGTCCACCATCACGGCGTCGTCCACCGCGGCATGCACCACCCGCCCGAAGACGACGGTCGAGTCCCCGATCCTCAGCGTGCTGTGCAGCTCGCACTCCAGCGCGACCGGCGAAGCGGCCACCCGCGGCGGCTTGACCCGCAGGCTCGGCTCGCGCTCCACCCCGCACAGGTCGAACTCGCTCGCACCGCGCGGGTAGTCCGTCGCCGTCGCGTTGATCTGCTCGAAGAGCGGCTCGGGCGCGAGGTTCACCACGAACACCCCCGTGTCCTCGATGTTCCGCAGCGAGTCCTTGCGGCCCACCGAGGTGAACTGGACGACCGGCGGCGACACCGAGGAGATCGTGAAGAAGGAGTGCGGGGCGAGGTTGTCGGTCCCGTCGGCCGAGGTCGTGGAGATCCAGGCGATCGGCCGGGGTACGACGGTGGCGGTGAGCAGCCGGTAGAAACTGTTCCGGTCGCTGCGGTCGGGATCGAAGTCGATGCGCATGGCGAGAAGTATGACCGGTATCCGACCACGCCCGCGCCGCGCGGCTCTTGGCGCCCCGCCTCCGCTGCCCGACACTGAGGCGATGACACAGCGCGTGGATCTCGCGACCGTGATGGACCGGCTGGCCATCGACGACCTCGTCACCGGATACGCGGTGGCGGTGGACGACTCCGACTGGGTGGGCTACCGGGCGCTCTTCACCCGCGACGGCCGGGCCGACTACCGCGGCTCCGGCGGTGTCGAGGGCCCCGCGACCGAGGTCGCCGACTGGCTCGCCGAGACGATGCGGCTCTTCCCCGTACGCCAGCACCTCATCGTGAACCGGCGGGTCCGGATCCAGGACCTCGGCGGCTACCCGGGCGACAGCGCGGACGTCCGCGCTGACTACGTGAACCCGATGCGCTTCGAGTCGGGAGAGGACTTCGTCTGCGGCGGCCGCTACACGTTCTCGTTGCTCCGTACGGACGCCGGCTGGCGGCTCCGCTCCGTGGTCGTCGAGGAGAAGTGGCGCCGGACGTAACGGCCGTACGGGGTCGCAACCGGCTCCGGGCGGGCCCGGGGCCGGGTGCGTGGGCCGAGCGGCCGAGGCGCGCGAACGGCCGTGGCGCCGTGCGGCTGCGGCGGTCCTTCGGCGCACACTGGAGGCGACACCTGGAGGCGACGCGGCATGCGGAACCCGTTCGGCCGTCGCGGCAGCGGAGCCGCGCCCACCACCGGCACGCCCGGGGCGCCTCGGACGCCGCACCGCGCCGCGCGTGCCGTGGTCGCGGTCGCCGCCGGCGCCCTGCCCGCCCTCGCGTTCCCGGCGCCTGCCCTGTGGTGGTTCGCCTATGTCGCCCTCGTCCCCTGGCTCCTGCTGCTCCGCACCGCGCCCACCGCGCGCCGGGCGGGCCTGGAGGGCTGGCTCGGCGGCATGGGCTTCGCCCTCGCCGTGCACCAGTGGCTGATGCCGAGTCTGCACGTCTTCATCCTGGTGGTGGCCGCGCTGCTGGGGCTGTTGTGGCTGCCGTGGGGCTGGCTGGTGCGGGCGATGCTCGGGGACGGGCCGTCGGGGCCGCGCGCCGCCGCGGCCGTGTTCGTCGTGCCCTCCGGCTGGCTGCTCATCGAACTGGCCCGTTCCTGGGAGGGCTTGGGCGGCCCCTGGGGCCTCCTCGGCGCGAGCCAGTGGCAGGTCGCGCCGGCGCTGCGGCTGGCCTCCGTCGGGGGCGTCTGGCTGGTGTCGCTGCTCGTGGTGGCGGTCAACACAGCCGTGGCTCTCCTTGTGGTGTCGGACGCTGCTGTACGGATGGCAGCCCTGGTCGGTCTCGTGGTGTGCGCACTCACCGTGGGCGTCGTCTGGTGGGGAGTCGCACCACCGCGTGAGCAGGGCACGGCACGGATCGCCGTGGTCCAGCCGGGGGTGTACGACGGGCCGGGCGGCGCCGAGCGCAGGTTCGCGCGCGGTGAGGAGCTGACCCGGGAACTCGTCGGCCAGGACCTCGACCTGGTCGTCTGGGGCGAGAGCAGCGTCGGCTCCGACCTGACGGCCCGCCCCGACCTCGCGGCGCGTCTGACCGCCCTGTCACGCGACGTGGACGCGCCGGTCCTCGTCAACGTGGACGCCCGGCGCTCCGACCGGCCGGGCATCTTCAAGAGCAGTGTCCTGATCGGGCCGGACGGGCCGACCGGCGACCGGTACGACAAGATGCGGCTCGTGCCGTTCGGCGAGTACATCCCCGCGCGCCCGGTGCTCGGCTGGGTGACCTCGGTCGGCAAGGCGGCGAACGAGGACCGGCGGCGCGGCACGGAACCGGTGGTGATGGCGCTGCCGGCCGAGGACGGCCGCCCCGCGCTCCGGATCGGTCCGCTGGTCTGCTTCGAGTCGGCGTTCCCCGACATGAGCCGTCGGCTGACCCGTGACGGCGCCGACGTGCTCGTCGCCCAGTCGGCGACCTCGACCTTCCAGGACAGCTGGGCGCCCGCCCAGCACGCCTCGCTCGCGGCGCTGCGGGCGGCCGAGTCCGGCCGCCCGATGGTGCACGCGACGCTGACCGGCATCAGCACCGCGTACGGCCCCGACGGCAGCAGGATCGGCACGCCGCTGGGCACCGACCGGAGCGCGTCCGCCGTCTACGACGTGCCGCTGTCCCGGTCGACGACGGGGTACGTCCGGTACGGCGACTGGCCGTTGTACGTCGCCCTGACCGTCCTGGCCGTGCTCTGCGCCGCCGAGGGCATGGGGGCGCTCAGGAGGCCTGGGTCAGAGCTTCGCGCACCACGCGCTCGCACAGCTCGTGGGTCGCGAGGGCGTCGCGAGCGCTGAGGACCGTACCGTCGCGCACCGCGTCCAGGAAGGCGAGTACCGCCTGCTCGATGCCGCGCTGGCGGGCCACCGGCACCCAGTCCCCCCGCCGGCGGACCGTCGGCTGCCCCTTGTGGTCCACGATGTCGGCGAGGTTGAGGACCTGACGCTTGGTGTCCCCGCCCGAGACCTCGAGGATCTCCTCGGTGGAGCCGTTCAGCCGGTTCATCATGCCGATGGCGGTGAAGCCGTCACCGGAGAGCTGGAGCACGACGTGGTGCATCAGGCCGCCGCGGATCCGGGCGCGCACGTCGGTGTGCTCGACGTCCCCGGGCAGCAGGAAGCGCAGGGTGTCGACGACGTGGATGAAGTCGTCGAGGACGAGGGTGCGCGGGTCCTCGGGCAGGCCGATCCGGTTCTTCTGCATGAGGATCAGCTCGCGCGGGTGGTCCAGGCACTGCGCGTAGCCGGGGGCGAGCCTGCGGTTGAAGCCGACGGCCAGGCTCACGCCGCGTGCCTCGGCGAGCTCCACGAGCCGTTCGGATTCGGCGTATTCGTACGCCAGCGGCTTGTCGACGTAGGTCGGCACGCCGGCCTCGAGGAGCCGTGCGGTGATCTCGGGGTGCACGGACGTCGGCGCGTGGACGAAGGCGGCGTCGAGCCCGGCGGAGAGCAGCGAGTCGAGGTCGCCGTGGCGCTGGGACCCGGGCACGCGATGGGTCTCGGCAACCCGGTCCAGGGTCGCCTTCGTCCGTGTCTGGAGGTGGAGTTCGACTCCGGGGAGGGCGGCGAGGACCGGGAGGTACGCCTTCCGCGCGATGTCGCCGAGTCCGATGCAGCCGACCTTCACGGGGTCTCCCTAGCGGTTGTCGATGTGCCGTTCGCGCCGGTCAGCTTACGCGGCTGCGCTCGTCGGCGAGCGGCGGGCGCCAGTCTGCGATGCCGTCGAAGCCGCGCAGGACGAGGCCGGGACCGAAACGCGAGACGGCGGCGATCAGCCCGTTGCGCAGCGCGACGGCGGGCCGGGCGGAGACGAGGGTGAGCCGGCCGGTCCTGGCCGCCTTTCGGACGATCGCGGTGGTGCGCGGCAGCCGGTCGGCGGTGTACGCGGCGAGGGCGCGGCTGGGCGGAACTCCCCGGCCGGCGTGGTGGGCGAGGACGATCGCGTCCTCGATGGCCTGGTTGCCGCCCTGGCCGAGGGTGGGCTGCATGGCGTGGGCGGCGTCGCCGAGCAGGGCGACACGGCCGAGGTGGAAGGCGGGCAGCGGGTCGGGCATGTGGTGGACGTCGTTGCGCAGGACGGCGGCGGGGTCGACGGCGGCGAGGATCTCGGGGACCGGGTGGTGCCAGTCGCCGAAGAGCCGGAGGAGTTCGGCCCGCTCGTCGTCGGGGGCGTGGGCGCCTTCCGGGGCGGCGGCCATCGCGTAGGCGTAGATCCGGCCGTCCTTGAGGGGCTGGGTGCCCCAGAGACGGCCGCGGCCCCAGGTCTCGTGCGGGGCGAAGGGCCGGTCGGGAGCCGGGATCACCACGCGCCAGGTGGTGAAGCCGGAGTACCGGGGGCCTTTGTGGTCGGGGAAGAGGGCGCGGCGGACGGTGGAGTGGATGCCGTCGGCGCCGAGGACCAGCTCGGCCTCGATGTCCCCGTCCGGGGTCCTGACGACGGCGGGCCGTCCGTCGTCGCCGGGGTCGGCGAGGGACGCGGTCACTCCGGTGCGTACGACACCGTCGGGGAGGGCCGAGGTAAGGATGGAGACGAGGGTGGCGCGGTGCAGCAGGACGAGCGGCCCGCCGAAGCGGTCGGCGGCGGCCTTGGCGCTGGTACGGGCGAGCCAGCGGCCGTCGGGGGCGCGCATCCCGCCGTCGCCCTGCCAGGCGGAGAGCGCGCGGACCCGGTCCCCGAGGCCGATGACGTCCAGGGCGCGCTGGGAGTTGGGGGCGAGGCCGATGCCTGCGCCCACGGGGGTCAGGGCGGCGGCGCGCTCCAGGACGGTGACGTCCCAGCCGGCCCGGTGGAGGGCGACGGCGGCGGTCAGGCCGCCGACGCCGGCTCCGACGACGACGGCACGGTGCTGTTCCATGACTCCTCCTGGGCAACTACAGGTGTAGTGACTCGTTTGACGTTACTACAGCCGTAGTTCGCTCGGTAGTACCTTGTCCCCATGACCGCCCGCACCCCCGCGTCCGCACCGGACCCCTCCGCCCCGGCCGCCTCCCGCACCACCCGGATCGGCGACGCCGCACTCGATCTGCTCGTCGAGCGGGGGATGCGCGGGCTGACCCATCGGGCCGTGGACGAGCGCGCCGGGCTGCCGCAGGGGTCGACCTCCAACCACGCCCGCACGCGCCAGGCGCTCCTGGAGACCGCGGTGCGGCGGCAGGTCGAGCGGGAGTCGGGCGTGCTCACCCCGCACGAGATGCCGGGTCCGGACAGCGGTCCGGACGCTCTGGTGGACGCCCTGGCGCTGGCGCTGCACCGGTATCTCACCGACCACCGGGCGCTGCTCGTCTCGCGCTACGAACTGGCCCTGGAGGCCACCCGCCGACCCGAACTGCGCGCCTTCTTCGACGCGGCGGGCTCGGCGGCGTTCCACGGACCGTTGATCGCGATGATGGCCCAGGCCGGCTCCTCCGCCCCCGAGCGGCACGCCCTCTCCCTGATCGCCTGGTGCGAGGGGCTGATGTTCTCCTGCGCCGCCGGTTCCTTCCACTCGGCGGTCCCTGGCCGCGCGGAGCTGCGCACCGGCTTCGAGGAGTTGCTGCGCGGCATGCTCGGCCCGTCATCCTGATCGGGCGGATCACCCGTGCGGGGCATTCCCCGCCGGTAGGGGCGCGAAGATCACCGTCGGGCCAGCAGAGTGGCGCGGGTGTCCGCAACGAGAAACAGAGCGACGTTACTGGTCGGGGCCGCGGTCGTCGCGCTCTCCGGCTGCGTCTCCGTCGATACGACGCCCCCCGCGCCCGCACCGCCCCCGGAGGTGAGCAGCCCCTCCCCGGACGTGGCCGTCGCCCCGCAGATCGTCGAGGGCCCGGCCCGCGAGGCCCTGGAGGCGGCGCTCCCCGCTCCCCCGCCGCCGTCACCCCGGCCGACGCCGCGGGAGGTCGGGGAGCGGGACGGGAGCACCGTACGGAACGGAGCCGGCGCACAGCGGCAGTCGTCCGCGCCACGGCAGCGGACGGGGGCGGAACCCTTCCGGCCGCCGGAGCCGCCGGAGCCGCCGCGCTCCCCGGCGGACATGTGCGAGCTGGGTGAGCGGTACGGCGGCTGGCACCCGGACAGCGTGCAGGCGACGATCTGCCGGGGTACCTACCAGCGGTGAGGACGGCCCACGCGCGCGGAGCTCCCCTCGCGGCAGCGGCGGCTACCGGTCGCGGAGCCGTACCTCCAGGCGACCGATCGCGGCACGGACACCGTTGCCGTATCCGTCGTCGTCCAGGGTGTCCGAGGCCGCGCGGGCCCGGTCCAGATGGATCCGCGCCGCGTCGAGCCGCTGGAGCTTGAGATAGTCGGCGGCCAGGTTGAGATGGAGCGAGGGGTAGAGGGCCCGGAGCGCGACCGTCGCGTCGTGCTCGGCCAGCCGCTCCTCGCTCAGCCCCTCGGCGGCCAGCAGGGCCCGCAGGTCCCAGGCGAGCTCGGCGTCCGGGTCGTCCTGCGCGTCGGCCATGTAGTGCGCCAGCGTGCAGCGGTGCAGGGGGTCGCCGTCGGGGCCGATCTGCACCCACAGCTCCCCGAACCGATTGCGCGCCTCCTCGCGGTCCCCGCCGTGGAGCAGCATCGTCGCCTGCCCGATCCGGGTCATGACGCCCTCGTCCGACACCTGCTGCTGCTCGGTCACCGCTGCCTCCACACGCTCTCCGTCCAGGGGCTCCGACGCTAACCGCCGCGGCCCCCGATCCGGCACAGGCTCGGGTGGTGCCCCGGGCCTGTCAGCCGGGCGGGCTCAACGACCGCCCGCACGACGGGGCCGGCACCGGCCACGGGCCACCGGTCCCAGGCCAAGGGCCACCGGCCCCAGGCCACCGGCCACCGGCCACGGGCCACCGGCTCAGCCGAGGTCCGGGATCCGCCAGTCGATCGCCTCGTGGCCCTGGGCCGCGATCGCCGCGTCGATCTGCGTGAACGGACGGGATCCGAAGAACTTCTTCGCCGACAGCGGCGAGGGGTGCGCGCCCTTCACGACGACATGACGCGTCTCGTCGATCAGCGGGAGCTTCTTCTGCGCGTAGTTCCCCCACAGCACGAAGACCGCGGGGTCCGGCCGGGAGGCGACCGCGCTGATCACCGCGTCCGTGAACTTCTCCCAGCCCTGGCCCTTGTGCGAGTTCGCCTCGCCGGCCCGGACGGTGAGGACCGCGTTGAGGAGCAGCACGCCCTGCTCGGCCCACGGCATCAGATAGCCGTTGTCCGGCACGGGGTGGCCGAGCTCCTCCTTCATCTCCTTGTAGATGTTGCGGAGGGAGGGCGGGGTCTTCACGCCCGGACGGACGGAGAAGCAGAGGCCGTGCCCCTGCCCCTCGCCGTGGTAGGGGTCCTGACCGAGGACCAGGACCTTCACCTTGTCGTACGGCGTCGCCGCCAGGGCGGCGAACACCTCCTCGCGCGGCGGGTAGACCGGCCCCTCGGCCCGCTCCTCCTCGACGAACTCGGTCAGCTGCTTGAAGTACGGCTTCTGCAGCTCTTCGCCGAGGACGCCGCGCCAGGACTCGGGCAGCATGTCGGTGTCGGTCACGTCAACAACCTCCGGTAGGCGATCTCTTCTACGCACGAGAACCTACCGGGGGCCACTGACAACGGTCCCGCTCGGGCCTCCTACCAGCTGGCCCTGCGGCTGAGCTCCCACATCTGCATGACGGTCTGCGGGTCGAGGGCGCGTTCGGCGCCACCGATGTCCTCGCTCGCCGCGATGTAGAGCTTGCCCTGCCAGAGCGGCAGCAGCCGGACGTCCTCCACCATGATCTCCTGCGCCTTGCGGAACTCGGCCACGACCGCCCCGCGGTCGCTCTCGCGCCGCGACTTCGGGAGGAGCTTGTCCGTGATCTCGGGGCTCAGGTACGGCGTTCCCAGCGCGTTCTGCTTGCCGACGAACGGCGCGATGAAGTTGTCCGGGTCGGGGAAGTCGGGGAACCAGCCTCGGCCGAAGACCGGGTACTGCCCCTTCTGGTAGTCCGCGGCGAAGTCCTTCCACGGCTTGCTGCGCAGAGTCACCTCGAAGAGCCCGGAGGAGTCCAGCTGCCGCTTGAGCTCGGCGAACTCGAGCGCGGTGCCGGAGCCGTACCGGTCGGTGGTGAACCAGAAGGTCAGCTCGACGGGCTTGGTGATCCCGGCGTCGCGCAGGATGTCGCGCGCCTTGGGGACACTGGGCTCGCCGAAGTGGTCGAAGAACTCGGTGGTGTGGCCGACGATGCCCTTGGGAACCATGGAGTACAGCGGCTCGGCCGTGCCCTTGTAGGCCTTGGCGACCAGCTCTTCACGGTCGACGAGCTGGGCGATGGCCCGGCGGACGGGCTCCTTGGCGACGGAGGGGTCCTGGGCGTTGAAGACGAGGTAGCGGATGTCGGCGCCGGTCGACTCGACGAGCTGGAGCTGCTCGTTGACCTCGCTGTCACCCTGGAGGTCGACGACCTCCTCGGCGGTGAGACCGCGGTAGGTGACGTCGATCTCCTTCTCCTTCAGCGCCGCGACCATCGGCTCGGACTCCTTGAAGTACCGGATGGTCACGGCGTCGTTCTTCCGGTCCGCGAACCCCTTGTAGCTGGCGTTCTTGGACAGCTCCGCCTTGTCGCCCTCGACGTACTCGTCGAGGACGTAGGGACCGGAGCCCGTCAGTGCGCCGTCCTTGCGGAGCGCGTCGGCGGGGTACTCCGCCGGGTCCACGAGAGACATGGCGGGGGTGGCGAGGACGAAGGGGAAGGTCGCGTCCGGCTTGTTCAGCTTGAAGACGACCGTGCGGTCGTCCACGGTCTCGATCTTGTCGAGCGAGCCGAGCATCCCGTTGGGACCGCCCTCGACATTGATCTTCCGGATGCGCTCGATCGAGTGCTGGACCGCCTCTGCGTCCAGTTTGTGCCCGTTCGAGAACGTCAGGCCTTCGATGAGCTTGCATTCGAAGACGCGACTGGCGGTGTCCGTGAACTTGCAGTCCGCGGCATCGGACTGCGGGGTCGTGGTGCCGGTCGGGAAACTCACCAGCGTCTGGAAGACATTTCGGAACAGCTCCCAGGAATTGTCCCAGGCGGCTGCCGGATCAAGCGTGGTGGGAGAACTCGTCGTGCCGACGACGATTCTCTGCTCCCCGGCGGAGGCATTGTCCGAAAACAGGCTGCATCCGGACACCAGGGATATGGACGCAAGGGCTGCAGCGGCCTGCAGACTGGTCCGGTTGAACACGTGCACGCTCCTCGTTCAGCCATGGGTCGGCCGACCATACCGCAGCGCCCCGTCAGGTCAATGTTCGACCCTGACGGGGCACTTGAGGCATTCAACGATTAACCGGGGTCAAACCGGTCAGGAATTCAGGAAAGTGTCCGTTTATCGGTCACTCGACGCCGGAGTTGAGGAAAAGACCTCCGTCGACCACGAGAGTCTGGCCGGTGATCCAGTCCGACTGGGCGGACGTGAGGAACGCGGCCGCGCCGCCGATGTCCTCCGGGACCCCGAGACGGCCGAGCGGGTACGCGGCCGCAGCCTCGGCCTCCCGGCCCTCGTAGAGAGCCTGGGCGAACTTGGTCTTGACAACGGCCGGGGCGATCGCGTTGACGCGGACCACCGGCGCGAACTCGTGCGCCAGCTGGAGGGTCAGGTTGACCATGGCCGCCTTGCTCATCCCGTACGCGCCGATGAACGGCGACGGGGAGAGGCCGGCGATCGAGGCGATGTTCACGATCGCACCGCCGTGCTCCTTCTGCCAGGCCCGCCAGGTGAGCTGCGCGAATCCCAGCGCGGAGATCACGTTCGTCTCGTAGACCTTGCGCGCGACGTTCAGGTCGAGCTCGGCGATCGGCCCGAACACCGGGTTCGTCCCGGCGTTGTTCACCAGGAAGTCGACGCGGCCGAACGCCTCCATCGTCGCCTCGACCGCCGCGGCCTGGTGGACCTCGTCGTGGGCCTTGCCGGGCACGGCGATGACCCGGTCGGAGCCGAGGCGCTCCACGGCCTCCTTGAGGGCCTCCTCGCCCCGTCCTGTGATGCAGACCCGGTCGCCGCGGGCGACCAGCGCCTCGGCGACACCGTAGCCGATGCCCCGGCTGGCCCCGGTGACCAGAGCGACCTTGCCGGACAGCTCGGGCAGTTCCTTCGTGCTCATGTACGTCTCCTCTTCCGGCTCGGGCGTCAGTTGAGCGGGCCGCCGGCCACGTACAGGACCTGGCCGGAGACGAAGCCGGCGTCGTCGCCCGCGAAGAAGGCGATGGCGTTGGCGATGTCCTCCGGCCTGCCGACCCGCTGCACCGGGATCATGGAGGCGGCCGCGGCCTGGAAGTCCTCGAAGCCCATGCCGACGCGCTCGGCGGTCTGCGCGGTCATCTCGGTGACGATGAAGCCCGGGGCGACGGCGTTGGCGGTGATGCCGAACTTGCCGAGCTCCTTGGCGAGGGTCTTGGTGAGGCCCTGCAGGCCGGCCTTGACGGCCGAGTAGTTCGCCTGCCCGCGGTTGCCGAGCGCTGAGGACGAGGAGAGCGAGACGATCCGGCCGAAGCCCGCGTCCACCATGTGCTTCTGGCAGGCCTTGGCCATCAGGAACGCGCCCTTGAGGTGCACGTTCATGACCGTGTCCCAGTCGGACTCGGACATCTTGAAGAGCAGGTTGTCGCGGAGCACGCCCGCGTTGTTGACGAGGATCGTCGGCGCGCCGAGCTCGGCCGCCACGCGCGCGACGGCGGCCTCGACCTGGGCGCTGTCGGAGACGTCGCAGCCGACGGCGATGGCGGTGCCGCCGGCGGCCGTGATCTTCTCGACGGTGTCCTTGCAGGCCGCCTCGTCGAGGTCGAGTACGGCGACGGCACGGCCCTCCGCGGCCAGCCGTACGGCGGTCGCGGCGCCAATGCCCCGTGCCGCGCCGGTGACGACGGCTACGCGCTGCTCGGTGGTCGACATGCTGGTTCTCCTCGCCCTTGGATCATCCATGGATGCGGCTCACACGGTGCGTCCCACACATGAGCGACCGCTTAGTACCTTCCGCAGACGAGACGCTAGAAGCCCTGGCACCCGGTGTCAACGGCCCACCGGGTGCACCGGATCACTCCGGCGCCCGGGCGCCGGGGCTCAGCGCACCAGCAGATCGAGCAGCCTTTCGACCTCGCCCTCGGGATCGGCGGTCAGACCGGTGTGCACCGGACCCGGCTGGACGACCGTGGAGCGGGGCGCGATCAGCCAGCGGAAGCGCCGGCCCGCGTCGTCGCGCGCCGCCTGTCCGGCGTCCTCGCCGCCGAGACAGACCCCCTCGACGGCGTGCAGCGCGGCCCGTACGCCGGTGACGTCCGCACCGGGGTCGAGCGCCCTGAGCTTGGTCTCGTCCAGGTGCGTACGGGCGGCGACGAAGGACTTGGCGCGGCAGTAGACCACCACGCCGGCGTTGAAGAACTCGCCGCGCTCGACGCGCGGCACCACGCGCACCAGCGCGTACTCGAAGACATCGCGGTCGGTCACGTGGTGCGGTCCTTCTGGGTGGGGTGGGTCCGGGGGGCGAGCCGGTCGGCCAGCCAGCCGGGCGGCTGCGCGGGCCGGCGCTCGACACGCGGACCGAGGGTGACGCGCTCGTGGATGGTCGCGGCGCGCGGCAGCAGCGCGTCCACATAGGCCTGGCGCAGCGCGTCGGTGCTGTCGAAGCCCGGCTCGTCCACGAGCCACTCGTCGGGCACGTCGGCGGCGACCTCCTCCAGGAGCTCCCGGGTGACCAGCGGCGCCAGCTCGGCCGCGGCGGAGGCGACGTCCGGCGAGAAGGGCGCGAGGGCGTGGTCGGAGGCGTCGTACGGCTTCGCGGCGGAGGCCTGGGCGCCGCGCCAGTTGTGGTGCCAGATCATGGTGGCGCCGTGGTCGATCAGCCACAGGTCGCCGTGCCAGACGAGCATGTTCGGGTTGCGCCAGGACCGGTCGACGTTGTTGATCACCGCGTCGAACCAGACGACCTTCCCCGCCTCCTTGGGATCCACCTCGTACGCCAGCGGGTCGAAGCCGAGCGAGCCGGGGAGGTAGTCCATCCCGAGGTTGAGTCCGCCGCTCGCCTTCAGCAGCTCCTGGACCTCCTGGTCGGGCTCGGAGAGACCGATGACCGGATCGAGCTGGATGCCGGCCAGCTCCGGCACCCGCAGCCCGAGCCGCCGGGCGAGCTGCCCGCAGACGACCTCGGCGACCAGGGTCTTGCGCCCCTGCCCGGCGCCGGTGAACTTCATGACGTACGTACCGAGATCGTCGGCCTCGACGATCCCGGGGAGCGAACCGCCCTCACGCAGGGGCGTGACATAGCGGGTCGCTGTCACTTCTGTAAGCATTTCGCCAGGCTATACGGCTACCAGCAGGGCCTCCGTCGCGACCGGGTTGCGGTCACTGTCCTGCCCGGATCATGTCCGCGCACTTCTCGCCGATCATCATCGTGGTGATGCACGGATTGACCGCGGGCAGGAACGGCATGACCGAGGCGTCCGCCACCCGTAGCCCCTGCACCCCCTTGACCCGCAGCTGCGGGTCGAGGGGGGAGGCGGAGTCCTGCTCGGCGCCCATCCGCACGGTGCCCGCCGGGTGGTAGACCGTGTTGTGCGTCTGGCGGATGTAGGAGAACAGCTCCTCGTCGGTCGTGGCGTCCGGTCCGGGCGCCAGCTCCAGCCCCTTCCAGTCGACGAGCGGCGCCTGAGCCGCGATCTCCCGCGCCAGCCGCAGCCCGCGGATCATCACCCGGATGTCGTGCTCGTGGGTGAAGTAGCGCGGGTCGACCTTCGGCTTGTCCCGGAAGTCCCGGCTGCGCAGCCGGACCGTGCCCTCCGAGCGGGCCCGGGTGACGTTCGGCGTGAGGCAGAAGGCGTTGTCGGTGGTCGGATAGCCGCGCCGGTAGGTGTTCATGTCGAACGGGACCGAACCGTAGTGGAACATCAGATCCGGCCGGTCAAGGCCCGGTTCGGTGTCCGCGAAGATCCCGATCTCCCACCACTGCGTGGACGAGGTGACCATGGGCTGCTTCGCCTCCCACATGATCACCCCCTCGGGATGGTCCTGGAGGTGCGAGCCGACGCCGGGGGAGTCCACCCGTACGTCCACGCCGTTGTCGCGCAGATGGGCGGCGGGCCCGATGCCCGACAGCATCAGCAGCTTCGGCGAGTCGATCGCCCCGCAGCAGACGATCACCTCGCGCCGCGCCCGTACGGAGTCGACGTGCACCGCGTCCGGCCGCAGGTACTCCACCCCCGAGCAGCGCGCGCCGTCGAAGAGCAACCGCCTCGCCTGCACCCCGGTGCGTACCTCCAGATGGGGCCGCTTGCCCATCACGGGGTGCAGATACGACACCGAGGCGGAGGAACGGGTCCCGTCCTCACGGCAGTTGATCTGGAACCAGTTCGCGCCGCGCACCACCGTGCGGCCGGAGTTGAACGGCACCGTCGGGATGGCGCTCGCCGCGCAGGCCGCCAACAGCGCCCGGCCGCACGGGTCCCGGGGCGGCACCGAGCGGATCGTCACGGGACCGGAGCGGCCATGGTGGTCGCCGGGGCCGTCGTTGGTCTCCAGCCGCTGGTACAACGGGAAGCAGTCGGCCGCGCTCCAGCCCGAGCACCCCATCGCACCCCACTCGTCGAGGTCCTCGGCCGGCGCCCAGAAGGCGATGCACGAGTTGTGCGACGAGCAACCGCCGAGCACCTTGGCACGCGCGTGGCGCATGAAGCTGTTGCCGTTCTCCTGCGGCTCCACCGGATAGTCCCAGTCGTAGCCGGACTCCAGCAGCGCCATCCACCGGTCCAGCCGCAGGATGTTCTCGTCGCCCTCGTCGGAGGGGCCCGCCTCCAGCACGCAGACGCTGACACCGGGATCCTCCGACAGGCGGGCCGCGACGACCGCCCCGGCGGTGCCGCCGCCGACCACGACGTAGTCGAACTCGGGCTCTGAGGGCTGTGCGGGCATGGTCTCTCCAGTACAGGATGTCCCGTGGGGGAGGAAGCGCGGATCAGGGGACGTCTGCGCGGTGTTCGGCCAGCACGCCCGTACGGTGCCGCTGTACGAACCAGTAGTAGGCGAAGCCGCCGAGCGCCACGATGCCGATGAACAGGAACGCGCCCCAGCGCAGGTACCAGTGCTGGGGCCCGGTCGCGTTGTAGACGTCGGCACGGGGCCAGGCCAGGTTCAGGGACATGGCGGCACCCCAGAGCACCGCCAGGATGTTGATCGGCAGTCCGAGGCGGCCGAGCGAGAAGGCTCCCTCGCGGGGCGTCCAGTTCCCCCGCAGCCGCTGGATCAGCATCGGGACGGTGACCAGCAGGTACGCCACGTAGATCATGATGATCGCGATGCTGGTGATCACCGAGAAGATCTGCGGCTGGTTGATGTTGACGACCAGGATGACCACACCCACCACACCGATCACGACGGCGGGAATCACCGGGGTCCGGAAGCGCGGGCTCACCTTGGCGAGCACCGATCCGGCGGGCAGGTTGTTGTCCCGTGCCATCGCGAACATCAGCCGGATGCCCGCTGCCTGGACGGCCAGCACGCACACGGTGATCGCGACGACCACGCACCACAGGAAGATCTCACCGATCGTCGGCCCGAGCGTCTCCAGCACCACGTACTGCAGGCCGCCCGTGCTCAGCTCCTTCGCCGACAGATCCGGCACCGCCATCAGCGCGAACAGCAGGATGAGACCACCGAGGAGGAAGGACGCGACGAGCGCCCGCAGAATCGCTCGCGGCGCGTTCCGGCTCGGGTGGTGGGACTCCTCGCCGAGGGAGGAGGCCGTGTCGAAGCCGTACATCACGTACGCCGAGGCGAGTGACGCGGTGAGGAACGCCCCGAAGTAGCCGAGCGTGTCCCCGCTGCCCAGACCGTACGTGTCGGTGAGCACCGTGGAGGGTCCCCGGGTGATGTGCGCGGCGAGGAAGACGATCAGGGCCACGGCGGCGATCAGCTCGATGAAGACACCCGCCGAGTTGATCCGCGCCATCAGCTGTACGCCGAAGGCGTTGACCAGCGTGGAGAAGAGGATCAGCACCGAGCCCAGCAGGACCGCGTTGGCCGCGGCGTCGTTCTCGCCGCTGCCGTCGCCGACGATCTGGAACCAGGGGTCGATCTGCGGCAGCGTGATCTGGTACGCCAGGGCCACGGCCGACAGGGTCACCATGGTGGCCGTCATCATCATCCAGCCGCCGAGCCAGCCCACGTGCGGGCCGCCCATCTTCTTCGCCCAGTTGTAGACCGAGCCCGCGACCGGGTAGCGCGCCGCCAGCTCGCAGAAGCACAGCGCCACCATCAGCTGGCCCACGAACACCATCGGCCACGACCACCAGTAGGCCGGGCCGCCGAAGGTGATTCCGAAGTAGAACAGCTGGAACGTGCCGGTCAGGATCGAGATGTAGCTGATCCCCGCGGCGAACGTGTGGAAGTTGCCGAGCGTGCGCTTCAGTTCGGGCCGGTACCCGAGCTCGGTCACCGAGTCGTCGTCGTGCGGGGCGCCGTCGCCGGCGCCGGGCCGGTCCTGGCCTGCCGGCTGTGCGGTCACTCGAACCACCTCTGCGCCTTGGGGGCGAGATTGCGCCAGATGTGCTTGGTCTCCTGGTATTCGGCGAGTCCCGCCGGCCCCAGTTCACGGCCGAAACCGGATTGCTTCATGCCGCCCCATTCCGCCTGCGGCACGTAGGGGTGGAAGTCGTTGATCCAGACGGTGCCCGCCCGGAGCCGGGACGCGACCCGGTGTGCGCGGCCGGTGTCCTGCGACCAGACCGCACCCGCGAGGCCGTACATGGTGTCGTTGGCGACGGCGACGGCCTCGGCCTCGCTGTCGAACCGCTCGACCGTGAGCACCGGGCCGAACGACTCGTCCCGGACCACCGACATCCCGGGCGTGCAGTCGTCCAGCACGGTCGGCGGATAGTAGTAGCCGTGGGCGAGTTCCGGGTCCGTCGGCCGCGCCCCGCCACAGCGCAGCACCGCGCCCTCGGCCAGGCCCGCGGCCACATAGGCCTCCACCTTGTCGCGGTGTGCCGCCGAGATCAGCGGCCCGGTCCGCGCGTTCTCGTCGAACGGGCCGCCCATCGGGATGGCCCGCGCGCGGGTCACGATCTCGTCGACGAAGGCGTCGTGCAGGGAGTCCTCCACGAGGAGGCGGGCGCCTGCCGAGCAGACCTGTCCGGAGTGCAGGAAGACGGCCATCAGCGCGTGGTCGACAGCCGCCTCGAAGTCGGCGTCCGCGAAGACGATGTTCGGGTTCTTGCCGCCGAGCTCCAGGGCGACCTTCTTCACCGTGGGCGCCGCCGCCGCCATGATCCGGCGGCCGGTGGCCAGGCCGCCGGTGAACGACACCAGGTCCACGCGGGGATCCTCGGTGAGCGGCGCGCCGGCCTCGGCGCCCGTCCCCAGGATCAGGTTTCCGGCCCCGGGCGGCAGCCCCGCCTCGGTGAGCAGCCGCATCAGCAGGATCGCGGTGTGCGGGGTGAGTTCGCTCGGCTTCAGCACGAACGTGTTGCCCGCCCCGAGCGCCGGGGCGACCTTCCACGCGGTCTGCAGCAGCGGATAGTTCCATGGAGTGATCAGTGCGCACACCCCGACCGGTTCGTGCACCACCCGGCTGTCCGCCTCCGGGTTGCCGGTGGCGATGATCCGGTCGCTGCCGCCCGACGCGGTCAGATTGCCGAAGTAGCGGAAGCAGGCCGCGATGTCGTCCATGTCGTACTCGGACTCGACGAGCCGCTTGCCGGTGTCCAGGGACTCGGCCCGGGCGAAGACCGCCTTGTCCCGTTCGAGCAGATCGGCGACGCGCACCAGCAGCCGTCCGCGCTCCGCGGCGGGCGTGGCGGGCCACGGCCCGCTGTCGAACGCCTCGCGGGCGGCGGCGACGGCCGCCGCCGCGTCCTGGGGACCGGCCTCGTCCACGGTGGCGACCAGGGTGCCGTCCGCCGGGCAGCGGATCTCCCGCGTGCGACCGTCGGCAGCGGCGGCCCACGTGCCTCCGATGAACAACTCCGGCATCGCGCACCTCCGGGTCCGGGCGGGGCACTGTCTGTGTGCTCCACGCCATGACACTAGGCAGCCTTGGCCGCCCCCGCAGAACGAAGGCCCGGGCGGCTGGTGCCGTGACCGGCGATGTCCGCCCGTCGACGAACGTCGTCCAGCGCACGACGGCCGTAGGTCCTTGCAGCGCCACTACCAGGGCTTTCGGCCGACGGCGCCGGTCGGCGCGACGGCCGAGGTGTTCACGCCGGGGCACGCCGGGGCTTGTCGGCGAGCTGCCCCGGATTGTGCCATTCGGGGGCACGCCCAGGCTCGCCATGGCGGTCGCCGAGGCCGTCGGGGCCGCGCGTGAGCTCTGCCGTACGAGGGGCCCGGCCGCCCGCGCCCCGTCCTCTTGCACCCGCACGGATGAGCGCCGTCCCTTGCTCGGCTCCGCCTGCGCCGCCGGAACGGCACGTCGTCGGAGAGTGGGCGGATCATGCGTCAATCACTCCGAGCAGGGAGCCAGATGGGCAGTCCCCCGGTCCTTCGACGTCGCAGGACTCTCGCCGTCGTGGCGCTGGCCACGATCACCTCGCTGGCACTTCCGAGCACCGCCGTCTCGGCCGGGCCCGGCGTCGGCGCACCGAACGCCCTGGTCCGTACCGCCGGACCGGTCGCCCTCGCCCGGACCGCCGCGCCCGCCTTCGACCCGGCGCCCGCCCGCGCGAGCCTGGAGCGGCTGCTGCCTGCCCGCGCCTCCCAGTTCACCCTGGTCCCGGTCGCGCGGGGCGCCTCCGGCGACCGCTTCTCCGTCTCCGGCCCGCCGGGTGCGATCCGGGTCCGGGGCACCTCCCCGGCCACCCTGCTCACCGGCGTCGGCTGGTACCTGGAGCACGTCGCAGGTGTCGACATCGGCTGGCCCGGCGACAGCATCGGCCGGCTCCCCCGTACGCTCCCCGCCGTCGACGGCGAGGTCACGCGCTCGGCGAGCGTGCCCCACCGGTACGCGCTCAACGACACCGACGAGGGCTACTCCGGCCCGTACCGCGACTTCACCTCGTACCAGCGCGACATCGATCTGCTCGCGCTGCACGGGGTGAACGAGGTCTTCGTCCCGACGGGCGCCGAGTACCCCTACTACCGCGCGCTCCAGGACTTCGGCTACGACGAGGCCGAGTTGCGGGCGTGGATCCCCGGCCCGGCCCATCAGGCCTGGTGGCTGCTGCAGAACCTGTCGGGGTTCGGAGGGCCGGTCTCCCGGCAGCTCGTGGAGTCCCGCGCGGCGCTGGGCCGCCGGATCGCGGACCGGCTGCGCTCGCTCGGGATGACTCCCGTCCTGCCGGGCTTCTTCGGCACGGTCCCGCCGGGCTTCGCCGACCGCAACCCGGGGGCGGTCACGGTGCCGCAGGGCACCTGGATCGGCTTCGCCCGCCCCGACTGGCTGGACCCGACCGGTCCGGTCTTCGACCGTCTCGCCGCCGCGTACTACCGCGTCCAGCAGCGGAAGTTCGGCGACAGCGACATGTTCAAGATGGACCTGCTGCACGAGGGCGGCACGCCCGGCTCGGTGGACGTGCCCAGCGCGGCGGCGGCCGTCCAGCGGGCGCTGGACACCGCGCGTCCCGGTGCCACCTGGGTCATGCTCGGCTGGCAGCGCAATCCGTCCGCGGCCGTCCTCAGCGGGGTGGACCGGAGCCGGGTGCTCGTCGTCGACGGTCTCTCGGACCGGTACGACAATCTGGACCGGGAGGCCCAGTGGGCCGGGACGCCGTACGCCTTCGGCACGATCCCGAACTTCGGCGGCCACTCCGGCCTGGGCGCCAACACCCACGCCTGGGGCGCCCGCTTCCACACCTGGCTGACGAAGCCCGGCAGCGCGCTGCGCGGCATCGCGTATCTGCCGGAGAGCACCGGCGGGAACCCCGCGGCGTTCGACCTCTTCACCGAACTCGCCTGGGAGCCGGGCCCGATCGACCACGCGGCCTGGTTCGCGGCGTACGCCTCCCGACGCTACGGCGGTGCGGACCCGCACGCGGCGGCCGCGTGGGAGCAGTTGCGCCTCGGCCCGTACAGCACCCCCACGGGCAGCTGGAGCGAACCGCAGGACAGCCTGTTCACCGCGCGCCCGAGTCTGACGGCGAGCCGCGCCGGGCGGTGGAGTCCGACCGCGATGCGCTACGACGCCACACGGGTGGAACGTGCCCTGGCGGAGCTGCTCCAGGTGGCCCCGGAGCTGCGGACCACGGACGCGTACCGCTACGACCTGGTCGACGTGGCCCGCCAGGCGCTCGCCAACCGCAGCCGCGTCCTGCTCCCGCGGATCAGGGCGGCGTACGAAGCGAAAGAGCTGGCGGCCTTCCGGGCGCTGGTCGGCGAGTGGCAGGCCGCCGAGAAGCTGCTCGGCCGGCTGGTCGGCTCCGACCGGCGCTTCCTGATCGGGCCGTGGCTCGCCGACGCCCGCTCCTGGGGCGCGGATGCCGCCGAACGCGACAGGCTGGAGTACGACGCCCGCTCGATCCTGACGACCTGGGGCGACCGCGTGCCCAGCGAGAGCGGACTGCGCGACTACGCGAACCGCGAGTGGTCCGGGCTGGTCCAGGACCTCTACGCGCCGCGCTGGGCGACGTACTTCGCGGGTCTCGACCACGCCCTGGTCAACGGTACGGCTCCGGTTCCCGTCGACTGGTTCGCCGTCGACGACGCCTGGGCGCGCGCTCGCGCGTCGTACCCGACACGTCCGGCGGGCGATCCGGTCGCCCTGGCCGGCGAGGTCCTGGCGGCGCTGCGAACGGAGTCGTAGCGCGTTGAACTTTTCCGTGCTCCCGCTCGTACTCACTCCTACAACGTGATCGCGTCGATGTGATCGGGAACCCAAGGGGAGTGCGATGAGTGGAGTAGCACGTCGGACGGTCGTCGCGGCGGCGGGTGGCGCGGGCATCGTGGTGGCGCTCACCGCCTGCGGCGCCAAGGACGGTGCGACGGGCGGGGGCGCGGGCGACGCTCCGAAGGAGGCCGGGGCGGCCCTCGCGAAGACCGCGGACATCCCGGTGGGCGGCGGCAAGGTCCTCGACGGTCAGGGTGTGGTGATCACCCAGCCGACGGCCGGCGAGTTCAAGGCCTTCTCGTCCAAGTGCACCCACCAGGGCTGCGCGGTCAGCGGTGTCGCCGACGGCGTCATCACCTGCCCGTGCCACCAGAGCAAGTTCGACGTGTCGGACGGCAGCGTGAAGGGCGGCCCTGCCACCACTCCGCTGCCGCCGACCCCGATCAAGGTGGACGGGGACTCGATCACGCTGGCGTGAGGGGCACGCGGACGTGATCGGGCACTCGGAAGAGTTCGGTCACGCGGACGTGATCGGTCGCGCGGCGTGATCGGTCACGCGCGCGTGGCGCGCCGCGGGCTCTTCCAGCAGCGCAGCACGTCCTCGGTGGTGGTGACCGTGGAGACGAGCGCCAGCGTGTGACGGATCATCGCGGGGGTGTAGTCGGCCGGCACCCCCGCGATGGCGTCGCCGGGCACGACCACGGTGTAGCCGAGGTTGACCGCGTCGAAGACGGCGTTGGGGATCGCCACATTGGCCGAGACGCCGGTGACGACGAGCGTGCGGCAGCCGAGGTTGCGCAGCAGCGGGTCGACGTCGGTGCCGGCGAGGGGCGAGAGCCCGTGCAGCCTCCGTACGACCAGGTCCTGGTCGGCGACCTCGATGGGGTCGGCGATCCGTACCGCCGTACTGCCGCTGTGCTGCTGTACCGGCAGCCGGGCGGCGGCCCGGAAGAGCCGGGCGTTGCTGTTGGCGCCGCGCCCGTCGGGCCTGCGCTCGGCGACGGCGTGGATCACCTGCACGTCGGCCTCGTGCGCGGCCGCGACCAGCCGGGCGACGTTCGCCAGCGCGCCGGACGAGCGGACGGCCGTGGCGAGTTCGGGCAGGGCGCTGTTCCTGCCGACGACCCCCTGCTGGCATTCGACGGTGAGAAGCACCGTGCCGGACGGTTCGAGCTGCTCCTGAAGCTGTTCCCACTGCCTGGTACCGGTCATGGTCTCCCCTGTCGCCCGCGCCGTTTTCCGGGCGGGCGAGGCTAGCCACCCTTGCCCCAGGAGGGAAGAGCGTCCATGATTTCTGACACTTCATCAGACTTCTGGAAAGGGGCGGACGATGGCCGTCGCACAGCGCCGTGGACGCCGGATCATGATGACCCCTGCCGAGCTCGACACCTTCCTCACCGAGCAGCGCACCTGCCGGGTCGCGACCGTCTCCGCCGACGGACGCCCGCATGTCGGCGCCCTCTGGTTCGTGTGGGACGGGACCTCGCTCTGGCTCTACTCGATCACCAGGAGCCGCCGTTGGGCGGAGCTGCGCCGTGATCCGCGGATCGCGGTGGTGGTGGACGACGGAGAGGAGTACGGAGAGCTGCGCGGCGCCGAGCTCTCGGGCACCGCGGTCTTCGTCGGCGAGGCCCCTCGCACGGGCGAGCCGTGCCCCGAACTCGACGTGCCGGAACGGCTCTTCGCCGCGAAGAACTTCGGTATGGACGAGATGCCGCACGACGGCCGGCACGCCTGGCTGAAGCTGACCCCGGACGCCGTGGCGTCGTGGGACTTCCGCAAACTGGCCGGCCTCGGTGGGGCGTGACCGGGCGGACGCACCCTGGGCGTAGCCCCTCGCCTCAGATGCTCTGGGGCGCCCCCACGCCCCGGAGCGCCTCGACCGCCGCCCTGATGGACGGCCGCCGGTCGGCGTCGCTGCGCCAGGTCGCGTAGATGTGCCGCTTCACCTTCTGCCGTACGGGCACGAACGCGATCCCCTCCGGGGTGGGCCCGCGGCCGAGGCGCGGCGTGACGCAGACGCCGAGGCCGGCGGCGATCAGCGCGAGCTGGGTGTGGTGCTCCCCCGCGAGATGCGCGATGCGCGGCTCCATGCCCTGCGAACGCAGGGTGAACATGAGCCAGTCGTGGCAGAACTCGCCCTCGGGCCAGGAGACCCAGTCGTCGTCGCCGAAGTCGATCAGGTCGACGTCCTCCCGCTCGGCCAGGGGATGCCCCGTGGGCACGGCGACGTCCGCCGCGTCGTCAAGGAGGTGGGCCCGCTCGAGCCCGCCCGGCACCGGGGACTTCTTGTTGCTCCAGTCCAGGACGATCGCGAGGTCGGCATCGCCCCGCAGGACCTCTCGGATGCCCTGCTCCGGCTCCAGCTCGGTGGTTTTCACACGGAGGTCGGGATGGGCGGTGCGCAGCGCGGCGAGGGCGCCGGGCAGCAGCCCCCGCGCCGCCGTCGGGAAGGCGGCGATCCGCACCTCGCCGACGACCTGGCCACGCTGCGCCTCGATGTCCGCCTGGGCGAGCTCCACTTGCGACAGGATGCGTGCCGCGTGCTGGGCGAGCAGCAGACCGGCGTCGGTGAGGCGTACACCACGGCCGTTCTTGGCGAGCAGTTGCTGGCCGATCTCGCGCTCCAGCTTGGACAGCTGCTGCGAGACGGCCGAGGTCGTGACGTGCAGGCCGTCGGCCGCGCCGCTGACCGATCCGTGGCGTGCGACGGCGTCCAGGGTGCGCAGGCGCTCCAGGTTCAACATGTAAGCGATTCTAAGGGAAAGGCTTCATTTAATCTCGCTTGTTCTAAGAGGTGGAAGGGGTCACTCTGAGGAGCATGAGCTCCGCGACCTCCCCCGCCGCCCGCCGCCCACGCCTGGTCGACTGGCGGATCCGCTTCGGCGTCCTGGCCCTGATCTGGGGCTTCAGCTTCCTCTTCATCAAGGTCGGCACGGAAGGGTTCGCACCGTTCCAGGTGACCTTCGGCCGGCTCCTGTTCGGTACGGCGGTGCTGGCCGTCGCCATGCTGGTCAAGCGGGAGCGGCTGCCGCGCGGCCGCCGCACATGGCTCCATCTGACGGTGGCCGCGTTCCTGCTGAACGCGCTGCCGTTCTCCCTCTTCTCGTACGCCGAGCTGACCATCCCCTCGACGCTCGCGGGCATCTGCAACGCGACGACACCTCTGTGGGGCATGGTCCTCTCCCTGGTCGCGCTCTCCGAGGACCGGCCGACGCGGGTCCGCGCGGCGGGGCTCGGCATCGGCTTCATCGGAGTCCTGACGGTGCTCGGCGCCTGGCAGGGGTTCTCCGGTCTGGACGTCACCGGCACGGTGCTGGCCCTGCTCGCCTCCTTCAGCTACGCGGTCGGCTGGATCTACGTGCGCCGCACGCTGGCCGGCAACGGCGCGTCGAACCTCTCGCTCGCCGGTTCCCAGGTCGGCCTGGCGACGCTGCAACTGGCGGTGGTGACCCCGATGTTCACCTCGCTCCCGTCGTCGGTCGAGGTCGTCCCGCTGCTCGCCGTGATCGCGCTGGGAGCGCTGGGTACGGGGTACGCGATGCTGCTCCAGTACGGCCTCGTGGCCGAGGTCGGCCCGACGACGGCGGCGATGGTCACGTACTTCATCCCGGTGATCGCCACGGCGGCGGGCGTCGCCGTCCTGGGCGAGCAGCTCGGCTGGAACACCCCGGTCGGCGCCGTCATCGTCCTCGCGGGCGCGGCTCTGACCCAGCGCCGGGGCCCGTCGAGGCAGCCGAAGGCAACGATCCGGGCGACCGCGTCACCCGCCGCACCGGCCACGGCGCCGGCCGCCACAGCGGTCACGTCACCTGCCGCGACCGTCTCGCCGACCCCCTCTCCCGCCGCCTCCCCGACCACGCCTCCGACCCCCTCGCCGGATCGCCACCCGGCCGGACACCCGTAGGCACCCCACCGGGCAACCCGGCGGACACCCCGCCGGGCACCCGAGAACCCGGCCGGCACCGGCGCCGGGCTCCAGGAACTCCCCTCCAGGCACCCCGGAACGCCGCCGGGACCGGCACAAGGCCCCAGGAACTCCCCTCCCTCGCCAAGCGGCCCCTCAGCCGTAGCTCCTGGCCGGTGCCGGGCCGGCCGCGACGGCGAGCGCGTCGGCCAGGGGCTCGATGTCCCGCACGGACAGACCGGAGACGGTGACCCGGACGGCCGGGCCCGCGGCCATCCGGAAGCGGGCGCCGGGGGCCACCGCCCAGCCCGCGCCGAGCAGCCGGGTCACCGCGCCCGTCTCGTCGGAGACCGGTACCCACACGTTCATCCCGCTCCGCCCGTGCGCCTCGACGCCGCGCCGTTCCAGGGCCCCGATCAGCCCGTCGCGTCGCGCCGCATAGGCCCCCGCGACGGTGGCCGGGTCGACGGCGCCCGTCGCCCACAGGTGCGCGACCGTGCGCTGGAGGAGCCTGCTGACCCAGCCGGGGCCGAGCCGCTGGCGCCCGAGGACCCGGTCGACGGTCTCGGCGTCGCCGGTCAGCGAGGCGACCCGCAGGTCAGGGCCGTACGCCTTGGCGACCGACCGTACGAAGGCCCAGTGGCGGACCACCCCGGCCAGCGGAAACAGCGGCAGGTCCACGATGCCGTGCCCGTGGTCGTCCTCGACGAGCAGCACGTCGGGGTGGTCCGCGAGCACGCGGCGGAGCGCGGCGGCCCGCTCCGCACCGATGGCCGCGCCGGTCGGGTTCTGCGCCCGGTCGGTGATGATCACCGCCCGTACGCCGTCCCGCAGCGCCCCCGCCACCGCGGCGGGCAGCGGCCCCTCGTCGTCGACCGCGATCGGCACCGGCCGCAGCCCGAGCGCCGGTACGAGGTCGAGGAGGCTCCCCCAGCCGGGGTCCTCGACGGCGACCGCGTCACCGGCCCTGAGGTGGACCGAGAGGACGCGCTCGATCGCGTCCAGCGCCCCCGAGGCGACGGCGATCGGCCCGTCCGGAACGCCGTCCGCGTCCAGCGCGGCACGGGCGAGCCGCGCGAACTCCTCGTCGACGGGGACCTCGCCGTACATCCCGGGCGACCGGGCGGCGCGCCGCGCGGTCTCGGCGAGGGCGGCGTCGAGCGACGGGAGCAGCTCCGCGTCCGGGTTGCCCTTGCTCACGTCCCGCACCCCGGCCGGTGCCTCCACCCGGATCGAGCCACGGGCCGTCGTCGCCGGCCTCGGCCGCACCCGGCTGCCCCGCCGCCCGTCCGTCTCGATGACCCCGCGCTCCCGCAGGGTCCGGTACGCGGCCGCGACCGTATTCGGGTTGACCCCGAGAGTCAGCGCCAACTCCCTCATGGGTGGCAGTAGTTCACCCGGCTCCAGCGCACCCGTACCGACCCCGCGTTCGACGCTGGCGGCAATCTCCGATGCGCGACGGCCTTCGATCCGATACTCTCCTAGCACAAAACAGATTATGCACTAGTGCAATGGAGAGCGCAATGACGGATTCCTACGAGCCGACCGAGCGGACCATCCCCAGCCGTTCCCGCAAGCGCGCCTCGTACGACCGCGCGTTGGTGCACTCGATACTCGACGAGGCGTACGTCTGCCACCTCGGATTCGTTCGCGACGGGGCGCCCGTCGTGCTGCCGACGCTCTACGGCCGGGTCGGCGACCGGCTCTACGCCCACGGCTCCACGGGCTCGCGCCCGCTGCGCATGGCGGGCTCGGGCGCCGAGGCGCCCGGACTGCCGGTCTGTCTGACGGTGACCCACGTCGACGGTCTGGTCCTGGCCAAGTCCGCCTTCCACCACTCGATCAACTACCGCTCGGTCGTGGTCCACGGCACCGCCCACCAGGTCACCGACCCCGAGGAGCTGCGCACCGCGCTCGACGCCCTGGTCGACCACGTCGTCCCCGGCCGCGCCGCCGATTCCCGCCCGGCCAACGCCAAGGAGCTCGCCGCGACCGCGGTCCTGCGCCTCGACCTCGACGAGGTCTCCGCGAAGCTCCGCACGGGCGGCCCGAACGACGAGCCGGAGGACGCGACGCTCCCCCACTGGTCGGGTGTGGTGCCCGTACGCAGGGCCCACGGCACCCCGGTCCCGGCGGAGGACCTCGATCCGTCCGTCGCCCTGCCCGCCTACCTCACCGCCGTCTGAGGGCCGGGCCATGCTGATCCATCCCTGGGACGCCGCCCACGAATCAGCCGAGTGGCGCGACTGGCTGACCGGTCACGACTTCGGCCAGCTCGCGGTCAACGGACTGCCCGGCGAGCCGCCGTGGGTGCAGCCGATGCACTTCCGGTACGACTCCGAGCCCGGCCCCCACGGGCAGGTCATCGCCCATCTCGCCCGCCCCAACCCGCTCTGGCGCGCGCTGGAGGAGAACCCGACGGTGGTGCTGAGCGTGGTCGACGACTACGCCTTCGTCCCCGGCCCGTGGGCCGCCCCGGAGGGAGCCCCGTGCGAGCACGGGACCCCCACCTCCTTCTACGCCGCTGTCCAACTGCGCTGCACGGCGCACGTGGTCGACGACCCGGCGGAGAAGGCGCGGCTCCTGAACCGCCAGGTCGCGCACTTCCAGCCGGAGGGCGGCACGGCTCCGGTCACGGCCGGCGGGGCGCCGTTCGGCCGCCTCCTGCCGGGCCTGCGGGTGCTGCGCCTCGACGTGACCGGTGTCCGGGCCAAGTTCAAGTACGCGAACCACAAGCCGGAGGCCGTCCAGGACCGGATCGTGGCGGGCCTGACGGCCCGGGCGGGCCGGGGAGACGCCGAGAGCGCGGCCCACCAACTCCGTCGGCGCACCTAGGAGACCGGGTCGCGGGGACCCGTTCCGAGAGGGTTCACTCCGAGAGAGCGCGTCCTCACCGGCCCTCACCCGGGCCGTGAGCGTGCGGCTCGGGGACCTCCGGCGAGGCGCCAGGCACGCCCTCGCGCCTCCACCACCGGACTACGCCGCGGCCTCCCCGCGCCGCGCGGCGGCGTCCCGCGCCTCCGCGAGGGCGAGCCCGGTCACCGCAGTGAGCAGCAGCAGCGTGCCCACCACCGTCGGTGTGGTCAGCTTCTCCCCCAGTACCGTCACCGCGATCACCGCCGCGCTCACCGGTTCCAGCAGCATGATCACGGAGACGGTCGCGGCCCGCACGACCGCCGCCCCGGCGAAGTACAGCGCGTAGGCGAGCGCGGTCGGCACGGCCGCCACGTACACCAGCAGCCCGAGCACCTCCACGGGCCGCCCGGTGTGCGGGAACAGGCCCTCCGCCACGGCCATCGGCAGCAGCCCGACCGCGCCGATCGCGAAGGCCCAGGTGGTCGTCGACAGCGCGTCCGAGCCTCCGCCGTCTCGGCCGAGCCACCGGGTGAGCAGGGTGATGGCCGCGTACCCGGCCGCCGAGAGCACCGCGAGTGCCACGCCGAGCGGCCTGACCTCACCGCTGTCGCCGCCGAGGACGAGGACGGCCAGTCCCGCGAGCGCGCCGCCCACGGCGGCCGCGCCCCCGCCGCCGAGCCGTTCGCCCATGGTGAGCCGGGCGCCGAGCGCGATCAGGACGGGGCCCGCGCCGAGGGTGACGACGGTGCCGACCGCGAGTCCGGTGGCCTCGACGGCGGCGAAGTAGGCGCTCTGGAAGACGGTCAGTCCGATCCCCGTGCCGAGGATGCGGATCAGCCGGCGCCGGCGCGGTTCCGCCGCCGCGGCCGCGCTCCTGCGGAACCGGGGCCGGGGCCTCAGCGCGAGCGCCCCGAGCAGCAGCACCAGGCCGCCGACGCAACGCCAGAAGGACAGTGCCAGCGGACCCATGTCGCTGACCTGGAAGATCAGCGAGGCCGCGGCACCGGCGGTGCCCCAGGCGATTCCGGCGACGATCAGGTAGAGCAGGCTCCGCCCGACGGCAGGCATGGCTGCCGCGGACGCGGAGGAGGAATTCGACACGTGCTTCTCCGTGTGAAGACGGGGTGGTGTGGTCGCTCGACTCCGCACGCGGGCAGCGACGAACCGCTCGGGGACTGCCCGAGCCCGGTCTTCGTCAGGGAGAGTGCCGCCCGCGCCTAGGCGGCGGGAGGCGGAAGGACGGTCGAATGCATGATCGGCACCCTAAGGGGCGGTCCGGCCGGCCGGCAACTCGGCTTCGCGGGTGCCCGTCCCGGATCCGGCGACCGGCTCCACCGAGGCCGCCTTCGGCGTGGACGACTGGGCGATGAACGCGCCGACGAGGACCACCGCACCGCCGATGATCTGCGGCGCCGCCAGATGTTCGCCGAGCAGCACCCAGGCCAGGACGGTCGCGATCACGGCCTCGAGGCAGGCCACGACTCCGGCCACCTGCGGCGACAGACGGCGCACCGAGATGACTCCGGTGACGTACGCGAGGACGGTGGCGATCAGCACGATCCAGCCGAGGAGCAGCCAGGCGGGGGCGCTGGTGCCGTCCATGTCCGCGCTGCCGGCGAGCACCGCCCAGTCCATGCCCCACGGCCGGGCCACGACGGTGAGGACGAGGGCCCCGAAGAGCAGTCCGTAGGCGATGACGCCCAGCGGGTCGGCCGGGTCGGACTCGTCGCCGCCCTGGTCGGAGAGGACGAAGTAGCCGACCTGGCAGCAGGCCGCACCGAGCGCGAGGAGGAGTCCGAGCAGGTCGAAGCTGAGGCCGGACCAGACCTGGACGACGCAGGCGAGACCGCCGACGGCGAGGACGACGCCGAGCGCGGCGGCGCGGGTGACGGGCCGGCGCTGGACGAAGCGGACCCAGCCGAGGACGAGGGCCGGCGCGAGGTACTCGATGAGCAGCGCGACGCCGACCGGGATCCGGGAGATCGAGGCGAAGTAGAAGGCCTGGACCCCGGCGACGGCGAGGAGGCCGAAGCCGGCGAGGAGGGCGGGCTTGCGCCGCAGGAGGTCGCGATGGCGCCAGGCCACCGGCAGCATGACGAGGGCGGCGCCGGCCACCCGGAGCCACACCACATGGAGCGGGTCGAGTCCCGCCTCGATGAGCGGCTTGGCCGCCACACCTGAACCACCGAATGCGAAGGCCGAGGCCAGGGCGAGTCCCAGGCCGGCGCTTCTCCCCTGAGACGCGTGCATCGGGCCATCATGACAGGACGGCGTCAGGGGCGTAAGTCCCGTTACACCTGTTGAGACAGCTCCCCGATCCGGTCGGCGAGCGCCTGCGGGTCGACCCCCGCCCGGCGGAGCACCTCGGCCGCCCGGCTCTCCGGATCCGCGGCGATGACGGCCAGCAGATCGAGGCCTCGGGCGCGCCGGCCCCCGCGCAGCGCGGCCCGCTCCCACGCCCCGCCCATCGCGGAGGCCGCCGCGGGCGACCAGCCGGCCGCCGCCGCGGCCTCCGCGTCCCGTACGACACCCAGGGCGTCCGTGTCCCGCACCAGCCGCGGAACGCCGGAGTCCCGTACGACGTCCAGGGCTCCGGAGTCCTCGACCGAGCCCCGCCAGCGGATGCCGTAACCGATGGGGCGCTGGACGAGGTAGCCGAGCACGCGCGCGAGCTGCGGCGGACCGCCCGCGAAGGCGGCGCCCACCTCGGGGTCGGCCTCGATCAGGGAGTGCAGCAGATGGGCGGTGTCGATCTGCCGGTCGCCGTCGCGCAGGGCTCGGCGGCGCGCGCCCGCCACGACCGTCGCGAGCTCGGCGGTGAAGCGGCCGAGGTGGATTTCCGGACGGCGGGCCGGAGGCTGCCGGGGCACGCGGGGGACAGGACTTTGCACCCTCCCACCTCATCAGCCTCCGGCGGCCGGGACATCCCCGCCGAGAAGCATGTGCGCATCCCACCGGAGTTGGGCACAGCCGAGCGGTCCCTCCTCCTTGCGGAGGAGATTGCGGGCGATCGCCCCCCAGGGGCGCGCGTCGCCTTGCTTTGCGCCCCGAACGCAACCACGGCGCCCTCCCGCTTCGTCTTCAGAACATGTTCTGGATGGTGGCTCTGCTCGCACTCGACGGGCGGCAGTACGTCTACCGCGTGTACGCGCCGCGGGAAGCGCTGCCGGCCGACCTCTTCTGGGCCGCGTTCCACTGCCATGACGAGGGCGGCGGACCGCGGGCCTCCGACTGGTTCGACGCGGCCCGGATCTGGTGGATCGGCGACACCGAAGAACTGACGGTTCATCAGTATTGAATGTTCGCAGCCGCCCGGCTACGTTCCGCGACACCAGAGTCGGACGGAACCCGTGAAGGGGTGGTCGCATGGCCGAAGTCAGCGCGGAGGCACGGATCGAGGCGCCGGCCGAGAAGGTCTGGGCGCAGCTGACGGACTTCTCCTCGTACGGGGAGTGGAACGCCACCCACACCAACTTCCCGAACGGCGGCCCGGCCTCTCTGGAGACGGGCGCCACCTTCGCGGAGAACATGAAGCTGATGGGCTTCCCCGCCGAGGTGACCTGGACGGTGGAGGAGCTGGACACCACGCGGGTGCTGGCCATCCGGGGCAAGGGCCCGATGGGAGTGATCGTCGGAACGCGCTACTCGCTGGCGGCCGAAGGAGGCGCGACGACGGTGCGGATCGACGGCGAGTTCACCGGCGCGGCCGTCTCCCTGATGGCGGGCAAGCTGAAGGACTCGGCGACCGCGGCGCTCAACGAGTCCCTGCGCAAGCTGGCCGGCCTGGTGGCCTGAGCCCGGGACGACGGAAGTCCGAGGCCTCGCGGAGTTCTCCACGAGGCCTCGGGCTCTGTCGTACTCAGTCCTCGTCGGCCAGGATCAGGTACAGCTTCTTACGGGCTTCGTTGATCACCGCGACGGCCTTCTGCCGCTGCTCGGTGTTGCCGGTCTTCCAGACCTGCCCGAACGCCTCCATCAGACCGAAGCCGGCCTGCCGGATCTCGTTGACGGCCTCCCAGTCGACGCCGCGCCCGGCCTCTTCCCAGGGGGCCTCCGGCCCCGACTCGGCCTCGATCCGGCCGGCGTCGGTGAGCGTGAACAGCTTCTTGCCGCCCTCGCTCTCGCTGGTGATCAGGCCCTCGTCCTCGAGGAGCTGCAGCGTCGGGTAGACGGAGCCGGGGCTGGGCTTCCACGCCCCGCCGCTGCGCTCCCCGATCTCCTGGATCATCTCGTAGCCGTGCATCGGCCGGTCCTTCAGCAGGGTGAGGATCGAGGCGCGCACGTCTCCGCGCCGCGCCCGCCCCCGGCCGCCTCCGCGACCGCGCCCGCCGCCGAAGGGGCCTCCGCCCCATGGTCCGCCGCCGAAGCCCGGCCCGAAATTGCCGAAGGCGGCGCGCAGGCCCTCGAACTCACCGCGAGGGCCTCCGCGACCACGAGGGCCGGGTCCGCAGTCTCCATGTCCGTGTTCGTGTCCATGTGAACGCATCGCAACGCTCCTTCCATCGGGTACATCGTCGAACTGTCGCGATGCCTCAACGATATATCGGAATACTTCGTTTGCCAACACTCGGCCGGTCCAGTCGTCCCGGATTGGCCTTGGCCTGCGGCTTTACCGCCCCGGTACGGTCCATGACATGCGGATCCGAATCGTCGACGCGTTCACCGACCGCCCCTTCTCCGGCAATCCGGCGGGGGTCCTCCTCCTCGACTCCTTCCCCGACGACCACTGGCTCCAGAAGGTGGCCGCCGAGGTCAACCTCTCCGAGACGGCCTTCGCCCACCCGCTTCCGCAGGGCGGCGAGGCCGACTGGGCACTGCGCTGGTTCACCCCGGTCGCCGAGGTGGACATGTGCGGCCATGCCACGCTCGCCACCGCCCACGTCCTGCACACCACCGGCGCGGCGACCGGGACGGTGCGGTTCGCCGCCCGCTGCGGCGTCCTCGGAGCCACCACGGCTCCGGACGGCACCATCACCATGGACTTCCCGACCTCGTCGCTGACGCCCGTCAAGGCCCCCGTCGGCCTGGAGAAGGCCCTCGGCGCGGAGATCGTCTCCGTCCACGACACCGCCGCCCACATCGGCGACCTCCTCGTCGAACTGCGCGACGAGGCCGCCGTCCGCTCCCTGGCACCCGACTTCGCGGCCCTGGTCGACCTCTCCGACCGCGGAGTGATCGCCACCGCCGCCGCCGAACAGCCGGAGCGCGGCTACGACTTCGTCTCCCGCGGCTTCTTCCCCGGCCTCGGCATCGACGAGGACCCGGTCACCGGCAGCGCGCACACCGCGCTCGCCCCGTTCTGGTCCGCGCGCCTGGGCCGCGACGACCTCACCGGCTTCCAGGGCGGCGCCCGCACGGGCATCGTCCGCACCCGGCTGCGCGGCGACCGCACCCTGCTGACGGGCCACGCGGTCACGGTCATCGACGGCGAGCTGAACGCCTGAGGACCCGCCGCCCCGGCCGGCCGCCGGACGCGGAGAAGGGGCGTACGGCCCTCGCCGTACGCCCCTTCTCCGTACCTCCGCCGTCGCCCTCGGCTACACGGTGGGCAGCCAGTCCACCCTCCCGGCCAGCAGGCCGTATCCGACGAAGGCCACGATGTCGAGCAGGGCGTGCGCCACCACCAGCGGACCCACCCGTCCCCAGCGGCGGTAGAGGTACACGAACACGACGCCCATCACGACATTCCCGATGAAGCCGCCGATGCCCTGGTAGAGGTGGTACGAACCGCGCAGCACCGAACTCGCCACCATGGCCGCCGTCGGCGACCACCCCAACTGCCCGAGCCGGCGCAGCAGATAGCCGACGACGATGACCTCCTCCAGTACGGAGTTCTGCACCGCCGACAGGATCAGCACCGGGTACTTCCACCACACGTCCGGCAGCGACTCGGGCACCACGGTCAGGTTGAACCCGGCCCCCCGCGCCGCCAGGTAGAAGGCCAGCCCTGCGCTCCCGATCCCGGCCGCGACCAGCGTCCCCTTCCCGAGATCCGGCCAGGGGCGGGTCCGGTCGAAGCCGATCGCCCGCATCCCCGAGCCCTCGCGCAGCAGCAGATGGGCGACGAGCACGACCGGGACCAGCGCCGACGCGATGCCGAAGAGCTGCCAGGCCAGATCGAGCCAGGGGCGCCCGGGCGCGTACGAGCCGTTGAGCGTCGCCGCCTGTTCCTTCAGTCCGCCGGGCCTGGTCAGCGAGCCGGTGAAGCTGATGAGCGACGACAGGGCGCTCGCGCCCAGCGACAGCGCCAGGACGATCAGGGTCTCGGACCGCAGGATCCCGCGCGGCAGACCGTCGGGCGGAAGGGCAGCGGGCACCACTCGTCGATCCGACACCACACCTGTTCTCCACTTCCCCATCGCGTTCCGGGTACGGAGATCATGCGCGACGAGCCGGGGCGCGCGCCATTCCGGGTGGCTAGTCGATCCCCACCGGCCATCGGTGCACCGGCTCGCCACCGTGCATCAGCTCGGCGTACCTCCGGGTCGTGGCCGCCAGCGCCGCCTCCCGGTCGAGACCGGCCTCCAGCGCCTTGTGGAACGTGTCGGCCTGCCAGGAGGCGCCGTTGACCCGCCCCCGGCAGCGCTCCTCGATCACCCCGAGGTAGAAGTCCCGGTCCGCCGGTTCCACGTGCCAGGCGTCGAGCCCGGCCGCGGCCAGCGGCAGCAGCTCGTCGAGGACGAGCCGTACGGCCGGCACGGTCGCCACTCCGCCCGAGCGCCCGGGCCGCGGCCAGCGCAGCTCCGACTCGATGCCGTGGCGGCAGGCGATGTCGAAGTTGGCCGCGGCGTCCTCGAAGGGCAGCCGCTTCCAGACCGGCCGGGTGTCCTCGGCGAGCGCCCGCACCAGGCCGTAGTAGAAGGCCGCGTTGGCGACGACGTCGGTGACGGTCGGCCCGGCCGGCAGCACCCGGTTCTCCACCCGCAGATGCGGGACGCCGTCGACCCATCCGTAGACCGGCCGGTTCCAGCGATAGACCGTCCCGTTGTGCAGGACGAGCTCCTGAAGCTTCGGCACCCCGCCCTTGTCGAGGACGAGGAGCGGGTCCTCCTCGTCGCAGATCGGCAACAACGGGGGAAAGTACCGCAGGTTCTCCTCGAAGAGGTCGTACGCGGAGTCCACCCACCGTTCCCCGAACCAGGTCCGCGGCCGCACGCCCTGCGCCTGGAGCTCCGGCGGCCGGGTGTCCGTGGCCTGCTGGAACAGCGGCGGCCTGGACTCGCGCCACAGCTCCCGGCCGAAGAGGAAGGGCGAGTTGGCACCGACGGCGATCTGCACCGCCGCCACGGCCTGCGCCGCGTTCCACACCGCGGCGAACCGCGCCGGCGTGACCTGGAGGTGCAGTTGCACGGAGGTGCAGGCCGCCTCGGGCACGATCGAGGTGGAGGTACAGGTGAGCCGCTCCACACCGTGTATGTCGAGCGTGAAGTCCTCGCCGCGGGCGGCGACGATCTGGTCGTTGAGCAGGGTGTACCGGTCGACGGCCGACAGGTTCTCGAAGACGAGGTCGTCCTGCGCGAGCGTGGGCAGAATTCCGATCATGACGACGCCCGCGTCGACTTCGCGGGCCTTGCGGTCGGCATATCCGAGACCGGTCCTGAGTTCCTCCGCGAGCCGGTCGAAAACGCGGCCCCCGAGCCGGTGCGGAGCGATGTTCACTTCGAGATTGAACATTCCCAGTTCCGTCTGGAAATCCGGGCTCGCGATGCGCTCCAGGACCGGACCATTGACCATCCTCGGCATACCGTCGGCACCCGCGAGATTGAGTTCGATCTCCAGGCCCATCAGATTCCGCGGCCGGTCGAACCTCTTCTCCGCCAGGAGCCTCGCGAGCCCCGCCAGGCACTGCTGGAGCTTCCTGCGGTATCTCTGCCGATCGGACAGGTCGAACCCGTCTGCCACGACCTTCTCCCCCATGGAAGCTTCCCTCCCGATCGGGCGGCCACGGCTACGGCCGCGCGTGTCACGAACGATGATGCCCCACACGATTGATCCATAACGCCTGCGGGCGGCCCTCGTTGAACGATAGGCTGGTCCGAGCAATCGCCCGGCACGTCCCGAGGACATCGGCAAAGGACATATTCCGCTGCCATATTCAACGAAAACGTGGGGTCGATTTCTGGCCGTCCGCGGCGTTGAAGTCCTCGCAGGCAGACGACCTACGCGTGTCGCAAATACGATTAATCGCCTCCGCAGCAAGGCCTGATGGCGCCTTGTCGGCAATATCGGCGACCGCTAGAGGAAACAACGCGTGAACACCTCTCGTATAAACTCCGCGAACGAGGCAGAGTGTTGGCGCCCGGCCATGGCTTCATGGCCCCTTCGGCCCGGCAGCCCACAGCGCCGTCGTACCTGCCCACGCATCACCGTGTCTCCTGAGCGAGAGGCGACCCATCATGCTCCGACCCTCCCCGGCCCCTGCGCCGGCCCTGCGCAGTGTCCTCGCGGCCCTCGGTTCCCCCACCGCCGTCCGCGAGGCACGAACTCCCGCCCTGCGGGCCGCCCAGGGGCCCCTGAGCCCCGAGGTGCCCCTGCCCGTCCACGTCCTCGACGTACGGGACCAGGTCGTCCCGCCCGGGCAGGCACCGCGTACGCGGCTGGCCGGCTGGCGCTTCCTCATCCGGGGCACCGACCGGGCGGTGGCCGCCGCCGACACCATGGTCACCCTCGACGGCTGGTCGTTCTCGCACTTCTTCGAGGGCCCCTACATCACGGCCACCGAACGCGCCCTGCTCCAGGCCGAGTCGCTGCCCACGGCGTACCAGCCGCGGCTGCTCTCCGTACCGGAGCTGTACATGCTGACCTTGTGGCTGCACGGCGACACCGACGCCGACCCGGCCTCGTCGTCGCCGGACCCGGCCGATCTGCTGGTTCCGCTCGCCCCGGCACCCCCCGGCATCGCGGCCCACAGGCCGCACCGGGTCGCCGACCTGCTGCCCGTCCTCACCCTGCGGCTCGCTCCCCCTCCGCTCTTCGGCACCCCGGCGCCGGCCTGACCCACCTCCGACGAGCCCCGTCGCGCCCCGCGGCCGGACCGGCCGCGGGGCGCCATACTGTCCGAACGACGGCGTCGAACACCCCTCCCCGGACGGACTAGCCCACCAGGGCTACCCCGAACCACCCGAAGAGATGGCCCAGTTGAGTTGAACCGCCCGCGCGGGTGATACGTCTTCATGCAGTAGGAAGAGCTGCTGTGAAATACCTGCGGATCCGTGTCCGTAGGGGAACACTGGACCAACCGAACCGACAACGGGGGCGGCCCATGAGCACCGCATCGAGCCGCAGGACGACAGACACCACGACGCAGCGAAAGAACCCACCCATGTGCCAGCACCAGCCCGCCTGTCCCACCGCCGACTCCGCCGACCGGGAGGCGGCCCGTCCGACGGCACACCACCCGGAGCAGGGCTGGAGCCTGCTGTGCAACGGGGTCCTGCTCTTCGAGGACACCGGTGAACTGCTGCCGGACGGCCAGATCATCGCCCCGCACCGCCCGCTGACGGCGGGCCGGGTGACGACCGCCGCCTGACACCGGGGCGCACCGGGCACGACACGTACGAGGGAAACACGCCAAGGGCCGGCCCGGAGAACTCTCCGAACCGGCCCTGACTCATGCCCGGGGGCCGCCGCTCAGGCGGCTCACGCTCAGTTGTCGTACTCGTCCATCGGCGGGCAGGAGCAGACCAGGTTGCGGTCGCCGAAGGCGCCGTCGATCCGGCGCACCGGCGGCCAGTACTTGTCCGCGGCCGAGACACCGGCCGGGAAGACCGCCTCGTCACGGGTGTACGCGTGCTTCCACTCGCCGCCAAGCGCCGCCGCGGTGTGCGGGGCGTTGTGCAGCGGGTTGTCGTCCGCGGGCCACTCGCCGGACGCGACCTTCTCGATCTCGCCGCGGATCGCGATCATCGTGTCGCAGAAGCGGTCGAGTTCGGTGAGGTCCTCGGACTCGGTCGGCTCGATCATCAGGGTGCCGGCCACCGGGAACGACATCGTCGGCGCGTGGAAGCCGTAGTCGATCAGGCGCTTGGCGATGTCGTCGACGCTGACACCGGTCGACTTGGACAGCGGGCGCAGGTCGACGATGCACTCGTGGGCGACGAGTCCGGCCGGACCCGTGTAGAGCACCGGGTAGTGCGGCTCCAGACGCTTCGCGATGTAGTTCGCCGCGAGGACGGCCACCTGCGTGGCGCGCTTGAGGCCCTCGCCACCCATCAGGCGCACGTACGACCAGGAGATCGGCAGGATGCCGGCCGAGCCCCACGGGGCGGCCGAGATCGGGCCGACGCCCGTCGCCGGACCGGCGGTCGGCTGCAGCGGGTGGTTCGGCAGGTACGGGGCGAGGTGCGCGCGCACACCGACCGGACCGACGCCCGGGCCGCCGCCACCGTGCGGGATGCAGAAGGTCTTGTGCAGGTTCAGGTGCGAGACGTCGCCGCCGAACTTGCCCGGCTTGGCCAGGCCGACCAGCGCGTTGAGGTTGGCGCCGTCGACGTACACCTGGCCACCGGCGTCGTGCACCTCGCCGCAGATGTCGGCGACGTGCTCCTCGAAGACACCGTGCGTGGACGGGTAGGTGATCATCAGCACGGACAGCTCGTCGCGGTACTGCTCGATCTTGGCGCGCAGGTCCGCGATGTCGACCTCGCCGTCGTCGGCGGTCCTGACGACGACGACCTTCATGCCGGCCATGACCGCGGAGGCGGCGTTGGTGCCGTGCGCGGAGGACGGGATGAGGCAGACGGTGCGCTGCTCGTCGCCGTTGGCGCGGTGGTAGGCGCGGACGGCCAGCAGACCGGCCAGCTCGCCCTGCGAACCGGCGTTGGGCTGGATCGACACCTTGTCGTAGCCGGTGACCTCGGCGAGGCGCTCCTCGAGCTCGGTGATGAGCGTGAGGTAGCCCTGCGCCTGCTCGACCGGGGCGAAGGGGTGCATCTGGCCGAACTCGGGCCAGGTCACCGGCTCCATCTCGGTGGTCGCGTTCAGCTTCATGGTGCAGGAGCCGAGCGGGATCATGCCGCGGTCGAGCGCGTAGTCGCGGTCGGCGAGCTTGCGCAGGTAGCGCAGCATCGACGTCTCGGAGCGGTGCGCGTGGAAGACCGGGTGGGTCAGGTACGCGTCGGAGCGGAGCAGCCCGGCGGGCAGCGCGTCCTCCGTGACGGCGTCCAGGGCCTCGATGTCGGCGTCGACGCCGAAGGCGTTCCACACGGCCGCGAGCTGGGCGCGGCCGGTGGTCTCGTCGCAGGAGACCGACACGTGGTCGGCGTCCACGCGGTACAGGTTGACACCGGCCTCGCGGGCGGCGGCGACGGCCTCGGTGGCCTTGCCGGGCACGCGGACGGTGAGGGTGTCGAAGAAGTCCCCGTGGACGACCTCGACGCCACCGGCCTTCAGGCCGGCCGCCAGGATCGCCGCGTACCGGTGGGTGCGCTGCGCGATGCCCTTGAGCCCGTCGGGGCCGTGGTAGACGGCGTACATGCCGGCCATGACGGCGAGCAGCACCTGCGCGGTACAGATGTTGCTGGTGGCCTTCTCGCGGCGGATGTGCTGCTCGCGGGTCTGCAGGGCCAGGCGGTACGCCCGGTTGCCGTCGGCGTCGACGGAGACGCCGACGAGGCGGCCGGGGAGCGAGCGGGCGTGCTTGTCCTGGACGGCCATGTAGCCGGCGTGCGGACCGCCGAAGCCCATCGGGACACCGAAGCGCTGGGTGGTGCCGACGGCGATGTCGGCCCCGAGCGCACCGGGCGAGGTGAGCAGCGTCAGCGCGAGCAGGTCGGCGGCGACGGTGACGATCGCGCCGAGCTCGTGGGCCGCGTCGATCAGCGGCTTGATGTCACGGACGGCGCCGGAGGCGCCGGGGTACTGGAGGAGGACGCCGAAGACGCCGCGCTCGGCGATCTCGGCGGGGATGCCCTCGGACAGGTCCGCGACGACGACCTCGACACCGGTCGGCTCGGCGCGGGTCTCGATGACCGCGACGGTCTGCGGCAGGGTGTCGGCGTCGACGAGGAAGACCCCGTTCTTGACCTTGCCGACCCGCCGGGAGAGGGCCATGGCCTCGGCGGCCGCGGTGCTCTCGTCGAGGAGGGAGGCGCCGGAGGTGGGCAGACCGGTGAGGTCGGCGACCATCGTCTGGAAGTTGAGCAGCGCCTCCAGGCGGCCCTGCGAGATCTCCGGCTGGTAGGGCGTGTACGCCGTGTACCAGGCCGGGTTCTCCATGACGTTGCGGAGGATCACCGGCGGGGTGAAGGTGCCGTAGTAACCCAGGCCGATCATCGGGGCGAGGACCTGGTTGCGGTCGGCGAGGTCACGCAGCTCGGCGAGGACCTCGGCCTCGGTGCGGGCGGCGGGAAGGCCGAGCGCTTCGGCGTTCTTGATCACGTCCGGCACGGCGGCGGCCGTGAGCTCGTCGAGGGAGCCGTAGCCGACCTGCGCGAGCATCTTGGCCCGTGCTTCGGCGTCGGGCCCGATGTGCCGCTGCTCGAACGGGATGCCCTGTTCGAGCTCGGACAGCGGAGTGCGGTGGGCGGTCATGTACGGAGGCCTCCTGGTCGTCACGACCTGCGAGGGGCACCACGGCGTGGGTGCCCGGACGGCCTCCCCCTCTGTCATCTCAACCTGAGAGCTTCACCGGCATGCCGAAGGGGCGCGCCGGTTTTCACCGTCGGTGAGAGCGAATGCCGTCGGACTTCCGCTCTGCTTTCCAGAGTGACCTCGCCCGTGCGGTACAGGTGCCTGAGAGATTCCGGGGAGGATTTGCTCCTTCGGCGCCTCCGAAAGGTTTCTCCGGAGGACTCTCCCGCACGGTGTCGACAGCCACAGCCAGCCTACCAGCGCGGTTCCCTGTCCCATCGCTCAAGTGGCCGACATCCCAGATGTGCACTTTCGTAGTCCTTGTAGAGCAGTTGCGACCCGTTGGAGGGACCGTGCAGACCGACATCGATCCGCGCAGCCTGATCGGCCGCAAGGCGTACGACCGCAGTGGACACAAGATCGGCACCGTGGACGAGGTGTACCTGGACGACGCGACGGGAGTCCCCGAATGGGCGGCGGTCCGCACGGGCCTCTTCAGCAGGGACGCGTTCGTCCCCCTCGAGCCGAGCGAGCTGGTCGAGGACGGCCTCCACATCCCGTACGAACGCGCCCTGATCAAGGACGCACCGGATTTCGGCGTGGGCCGCCACCTCTCCCCGGAGCAGGAACTCCAGCTCTACCGCCACTACAGCCTGGCGCTCCCGCCCCCGCCGCCCCCGATGGACCACGACTTCGGCCGCCTGGCGGGCCAGGAGGACGCCTGACGACCGCGCACGCAGACGTGCCGCCGTGCGTGCGGGAGAACGGCAGGGCCGGCCGTCGGCCGGCTTGGGCCCCCTTCAGGCGACGGCGGCCGTGTCCGCCCCGCCGTCGACCAGCGGCAGCGGCTCCGCCGGCTCCAGCTCGGGGTCGTCGACGAGAAACGTCCGCACCCGCCCGGGCGGTGACTGCGGCTGCTCGAAGCGCACGGTGACCCGCCCCACCCCGCTGCCCTGCACCCACCCGGCGCCATACAGGGCATGCCGCACGTCGTGCCCGGGCGACCATCTCCGCTCGGCGGCCGGCCGCTCCTCCGGCTCCGGCACGGCCTCCGGCGCGGGCGCCTCCTCCGCCGTGCCCGCGGAGTCCTCCGCCGCCTGCGCGAAGAGGTCCTCCTGCGTGTAGTCCGCGAGCCCGCTCACCCCCACCCCGAGCAGCCGCACTCCACCCGTCGTGTCCACGCCTTCGAGGAGCCGGCCGGCCGCCTCCCGGACCACGAGCGGATCGTCCGTGGGCCCCCGCAGCGTCTCGGAGCGCGTCAGGGTCGAGAAGTCGAACCGGCGCACCTTCAGCACGATGGTGCGCCCCGAGTGCCCCGAAGCCCGCAGCCGCCCCACACACCGCTCGGCGAGCCGCTCCACCTCGGTCCGGATCCGCACCCGGTCGTGCAGGTCCACGTCGAAGGTGTCCTCGACCGACACCGACTTCGCGTCCCTCTCGGCCACCACGGGCCGATCGTCGTACCCCTGGGCCATCCGGTACAGGGAGGCCCCGTGCGCCCGCCCAAGCAGCCGTACAAGCTCGTCCTCGCCCGCTTCCGCGAGGTCCGACACGGTGGTCATCCCGGCGCGCCGCAGGTGCTCGCCCGTGGCGGGCCCGACCCCCGGGAGGATCCGCACCGACTTCGGCCCCAGCAGCTCCCGCTCGGTCCCCGGCTCCATGACCACCAGACCGTCGGGCTTGGCCTCCTCGGAGGCGATCTTGGCAAGCATCTTCGATCCCGCCAGCCCCACCGACCCCGTCAGCCCCGTGGTGGCGAGAATGTCCCTGCGCAGCCGCTCACCGGCCTCCAGGGCGCTCGCGGTGTCCCGCGCCACACCCCCGGCCTCCAGGTCGACGAAGGCCTCGTCCAGGCTCAGCGGCTCGACCAGCGGCGACAGGCGGCCCAGCAGCTCCATGACCTGCTCGCTGATCGACCGGTAGAAGCCGAAGCGCGGCACGAGATAGGCGGCGTTCGGTGCCAGCCGCCGGGCCTGCGCCATCGGCATCGCGGAGTGCACACCGAAGCGCCGTGCCTCGTACGAGGCGGTGGCCACGACCCCGCGCGGGCCGAGCCCGCCCACGACCACCGGCTTTCCGCGCAGACTGGGCTTCGCCGCCTGCTCGGCGGCGGCGAAGAAGGCATCCATGTCGAGATGCAGGATCGTCGGCGCGGCTCTCACATCTCCGATGCTCCCCTACGCCACTGACAATCGGCCCGCCCGGACGTACGGGCGCGCCACGGACGGCACGGAGCCCTACTGCGAAGCGCCCGCCCGGACCCCAAACGGCCCGGGCCCTCAGACCGCCCGGTCGCGTCGCCGTCGGGCGAGTTCGTCGCCCGGGTTGTGCCCGATCAGCGTCTCGCCGGTGTCGACCCGCTCCCCGTGCAGCTGCGAGAGCGCCGCCTCCACGTCGCGCCAGACCACGCCCACGGCGATCCCGAAGACGCCCTGGCCGCCCGCGAGCAGGTCCACGACCTCGTCCGGCGAGGAGCACTCGTACACCGTCGCCCCGTCGCTCATCAGCGTCATCCGCTCCAGATCGCGGAAGCCGCGCGCCCGCAGGTGCTGGACGGTGGCCCGGATGTTCTGCAGCGCGACCCCGGTGTCCAGGAAACGCTTCACGATCTTGAGGACGACGACGTCACGGAAGCTGTAGAGCCGCTGCGTCCCCGATCCGTACGCCGGCCGCACACTCGGCTCGACGAGCCCGGTGCGTGCCCAGTAGTCCAGCTGGCGGTAGGTGATCCCGGCCGCCGCACACGCGGTCGGACCGCGGTACCCCACCGTGTCGGTCTCCGTCGACGCACCGGAACCGTCGTTCTGCGCGGCCACCACGCTCGCACCCGCGTCCGTCCCGAAGTCGCCCACACTGCCGTGAAGCGGATACGGACCGCTCTCTCCGGGCGCGCGCCCGAGGGAGCCCCCTGCCGTACCGTCGCCGCTGCTCATCACGCCGACCCTCCGTCCTTGACCTGCCCACACGAAGGTAGGCAGTCACTAGGGGTGCGTCAACGATCGCCACACTCGGCACGCCGAGTGATAATCACCCTGAGAGTGGTTTCCCGTGTCCCTCTCCGGGGAAAGGCTATCCGAATGCTCTGACGGCGCCCCGTGGACCGCGGGGCCCTCACAGCCTCCTGGGCCTCACCGTCCGATGGGCCCCACCGTCCGATGGGCCCCCGACGGCTCGGCCTACTGGCTGCTGGACCCGAAGTCCTCGGGAGAGATCTGGTCGAGGAACTCGCGGAACTTCTCCACCTCGTCCTCCTGCTCGTCCGGAATCGCGATACCGGCGTCGTCCAGCACGCCGTCACTGCCGAAGATCGGCGTTCCGGTGCGCAGGGCCAGCGCTATCGCGTCGGACGGCCTGGCGCTCACCTCGACGCCGCTGGCGAAGACCAGCTCCGCGTAGAAGACACCTTCTCGGAGATCGGTGATGCGGACCTCGGTGAGCTCTTGGCCCACGGCTTCAAGGACGTCCTTGAAAAGGTCGTGCGTCAGCGGCCTGGCAGGGGCCATGCCCTGCTGGGCGAAGGCGATCGCGGTCGCCTCACCCGGTCCGATCCAGATGGGGAGGTACCGATCGCCTCCCACTTCACGCAGGAGCACGATCGGTTGGTTGGAGGGCATTTCCACCCGGACACCCACAACGTCGAGCTCGTTCACACAGCAACCCTAGGACGTGCCCGACCGGTTTGGGTAGTCGGGCCCCCACAAGATCACTGCAACCGGAGTCCGAGCGCGGTCTGGACCAGTGCCGCGTGAAGCCTCACGGAGAGCCCCGCGAGTTCCTTCGCGGTGGCCTCCGCATGGGCCCTGGTCTGCGGGTTACGGTGTCGGCGCAGCGGCGCGACCACCTGCTCGACGAGCCCCGCCTCGCGCTCCGCGGCCGCTTTGACCGCCCGGAGGTGCCGCGGTTCCAGACCGAATCTCCCCAGATCCGCGACAAGTCTGGCCACGGTGACCGCCTCGGCGTCGTAGCCGCCCTCGGGTCCCGCGGCGATGAGTCCGTACGACTCCCACTCCGCGAGCTCCTCCTCGGTCACCTCGGCGGCGGCGAGCAGCTCGGCGCGTCCCACGCGCCCCGCGGTCGGCCGCTCGCTCTCCGGGTCCCAGGCGCCGTCGAGCAGATCCCTCTGGGGGCTGGGGGACGGGAGCTTGATCTGCTCGCCCCGGGCGAGGGCGTCGAGATGCTCCCGGATGACCTTCAGCGGAAGATAGTGGTCGCGCTGCATCCGCAGGATCTGCGCGAGCCGCTCCACGTCCTGCCGGCTGAACTTCCGGTACCCGGAGGCCGTCCGCCGGGGCTCGACGAGCCCCTCGGCCTCCAGGAACCGGATCTTCGAGATGGTCACTTCGGGAAACTCGTCACGCAGCTGGTTCAGCACCGTCCCGATGCTCACCAGCCGGTCGCCCGCTGTGGCGGCGCCGTGACCGGCACCGCCCGTCGGTGTTCGCAGCATGGACCTTCCCTGAAGGCTTCCCCGAGGCGTCACATGCCTCGCTGGCTCGAGTAGAAGACCAGCCGGTACTTGCCGATCTGCACCTCGTCGCCGTTGGACAGTACGGCCGAGTCGATCGGCTCACGGTTGAGGTACGTACCGTTGAGGCTGCCGACGTCGGCGACGGTGAAGCTGCCGTCCTGCGCCCGCCGGAACTCCACGTGGCGACGCGAGACGGTGAAGTCGTCGAGGAAGATGTCGCTCTGCGGGTGACGGCCGGCCGTGGTCAGCTCGCCGTCCAGCAGGAAGCGGCTGCCCGAGTTCGGACCGCGGCGCACCACGAGGAGCGCGGAACCGGCCGGCAGCGCCTCGACGGCCGCCAGCGCCTCCGGCGACAGCGACGGCATCGCCGTCTGGCCGGTCACCTCGGCGTCGTACGCCTCGAGACCGGAGATGGAGATCGTCGACGTCGTCTCGGACGCGCGCTCGGCAGGCGCGCCGCCGCGCAGCGGCGTGCCGCAGTGGGAGCAGAAACGGCTGTCCGCGGCGTTGCGGTGACCGCACCTCGTACACACCGGCATGGACGCATCCTCCTGCCGCGGCTGACCCGCGGAGGTCTGTGTCGCATACGGGTCGGGGGTGAACCCTCCACCCGTACCTGAGGTTGATGGTTCTCCGAAACCTATGCGCCCGGCACCGGCAGGGTCAACAGACGACGCGCCAGGGCCGTCGACCTCGTCGCGGAAGAGCGGGCGTTCGCCACCCTGCTCCTCGCTCTGGGCGTGGCGCGGCGCGCGGTGCTTGGCGTTGCCGCCGTCCTCGCGTGCGCTCTTGCCGAACAACTTCGCAAAAAAACTCACGGGCGATTCCCCTTGACCGAAACAGACCCGCCCGTGGGGCAGGACGAACCCTGAATGAACACACCTGCCGACCCGGACATCCTCACAACGTCCGTATCCATCCGACAGTTTCCACCACGCACCACGCTTGTGGTGCGGCGACCCCCCGCAACGTCTTCCCCTTGTCGCGCGGCCGCCATGCCCCGCCTCACTGCGAGGACGACTGAGCGTAGTCAGGCCGCTTCGCGGGTCGCAAGGCATCCACGACGATCTTCTGGGACCGGGCCACGGTCGCGGTGGCCTGCTCCTTCTCCAGCGTCTGCACGACTCCACCAGGGATGTTGAGCGCGGGCTCGAGATCCTCGGGCTTGCCGATGACCTTGAAGACGTACGGAGCAGCCACCTTCGTTCCATCGATCTCTATGTCCGAGCCACTTCCCGAGAAGTAGCTGTCCGCGACGACCCGTACGTCGTTGACCTGGATCGCCTCGGCGCCGGCCGCACGCAGCTCCTGGATCGCGTCGAGCAGCATGTCCGACTCGACCGCCGCGGCCGCACCGCGGATGGTGAGCGTGATGCCCGGACCCTCCGCGGCGACCGTTCCGGCCAGGATCCCGAGCTGCTGCTCCTTCTCCTGGGTCTGCTTGCGCGCCTCCTCGGCCTGGTCCGAGCTGGACTCCAGCTCGGAGCGCTGGGTCTCCAGGCGCGCCTTCTCGTCCTCGAGCCGCTGCGTGCGGTCGTCGAGCTCGTCGAGGATGCGGACCAGGTCCTCCTGGCGCGCCCCGCGCAGGGCGCTGTTGTCGCTGGTGGAGCGGACCTGGATGGCGAGGCCCAGGCCGAGGACGAACAGCAGCACGGCGACGATGAGTTGGGCCCGGCTCACCCGCGGCGGCCAGAGCCCGGCAGCCAGCCTCTGGCGCCCGGTCCGCTGCTCCTCGGAAGCGGCAGGAGCGGCAGGAGCGACGGGCGCGGCGGGAGTGTCGGGTGCCGACGGCGTCGGCCGGTCGTCGTCCGGGTTCTCGGGGGTCTCCGGGTTCGCGTCGTTGCTCATCGGTGTCACGCCCTGAAGACGTGCCGCCGGATGGCGGCCGCGTTGGAGAAGATCCGGATGCCGAGCACCACGACGACACCCGTGGACAGCTGCGCACCGACGCCCAGCTTGTCGCCGAGGAACACGATCAGCGCGGCGACGACCACGTTGGACAGGAAGGAGACCACGAAGACCTTGTCGACGAAGATCCCGTCGAGCATGGCCCGCAGGCCGCCGAAGACCGCGTCGAGGGCGGCGACCACGGCGATCGGAAGATAGGGCTCGACCACCGCCGGAACCTCGGGACGGACCAACAGTCCGACCACGACTCCCACGATCAGGCCCAGTACGGCGATCAAGATGTGCCCTTCCCTGTGTCGGCCGTGGCCCGCCCGGTGGGCTTGGCTCCCCCGGCTCCCCTCGGCTCTGCTGTACGTACGATCAGGCTCGGCGCGGCCGGCAGACGCACATCGGTCTCGGCCGAGATGCTGGTGCGGATCCCGAAGTTCTCCTGGAGCGCGTGCAGGTACTGACCGTCGGCGCTGTCCTGGAACGCGGTGCTCAGCCGCTGCCCGTCCCCCACCGCGAGCACCGTGTACGGCGGTACGAGCGGCTTGTTGTCGACCAGTATGGCGTCACCGGCCGCGCGGATCGCCGACAGCGACGTCAGCCGCTGGCCGTTGATCGCGACGGCCTCGGCCCCCGACTCCCAGAGACCGTTGACGACCCGCTGCATGTCGCGGTCGCGGACCCGGCCGGTGTCGGAGAAGCCGCTGCTCTCACGAGGACCACCGCCGCCTTCGTCGGTGCCCTTGGCATCGTCGACCACGAGCTTCACACCCGGACCGTGCACGGGCGTCGCGCCCGAGAGCAGGGCCACCAGCTCGGCCTGGTCACCGCCGTGCTGTTCGAGCGCCTTGCGCTGCCGCTCGCCCACCTCGGCGCGGATCTTCTCGACGTCCTGCTCCAGCTTCTCGGCCGCCGAGGTCTCCGCCTCGATCCGGCCGATCAGCTCCTGCCGCTCCTTGGCCACCACGGGCGCGGAGATCCGCGCCTCGGCGGCGCCCACGGTCACGACGGCCGCCGCGAGGACGAGACCGGCCGCGAGGCCCAGCTTGGCGCGCAGGGTCCGCGGCAGCCCGCCGCCCTCCGCCGCGCGCCGGGCCGAGGCCTCGGCGTAACCGTCGTCGAGGGCGTGGTCCATCACGTTGTTCAGCAGCGACATGGACGCGTCCGGACGCGGTGGCGGTGTTCCGGTGCTCCGAACGGGGTGCTGCTGCGACATGCCGCACATCGTCGCACGTCGGCGGTGCTACCGCCGAATGGCCCCACCGATGAGCCGGGCGGCGTCCGGCGGACACCACCCGGCTCACCCGTCCCATCGGTTCAGTGACCTGCGCTGTCGACCACGCTCGACCACTCGTCGAGGAGGGCCTGCGCGGACGCGTCGTCGGGCCCCTCGGCCCACAGATGGGTGACGGCCTCGGCCGGGTCGGGCAGCACCATGACCCAGCGCCCGTCGGCCTCGACGACCCGTACGCCGTCGGTGGTGTCCACCGACCGCTCACCGGCCGCCTCCACCACACGGCGCATGACGAGCCCCTTCACGGCCCATGGCGTCGCGACGTCCCGCTTCAGGACGTGCGCCCGCGGGATACGGGCGTCGATCTGGCTCAGCGTGAGCTGGGTCCGCGCCACCAGGCCGATGAGCCGTACGAAGGCGGCGGCACCGTCGAAGACGCTGCTGAACTCGGGAATGATGAACCCGCCCCGGCCGTCTCCGCCGAAGATCGTGGACTCCTCCCGTCCGACCCTGGTCAGATCGTCCGGCGAGGTCGTCGTCCACTCCACCTGCGTGCCGTGGTACGCGGCGACCTGCTCGGCGATCCGCGTGGTCGTCACGGGCAGCGCCACCCGCCCGGACCGCCTCTCGGCGGCCACGAGGTCGAGCATGACCAGGAGAGAACGGTCGTCCTCGATGATCCGGCCCCGCTCGTCGACGAGCGACAGCCGCTCGCCCACCGGGTCGAACCGCACGCCGAACGCGGCGCGCGCCGAGGCGACGATCTCCCCGAGCCGTACGAGCCCGGCGCGCCGGGTCTCCGCCGACTCCGTGGGCCGCGATTCGTCGAGGCCCGGGTTGATCGTGAGCGCGTCCACCTGGAGGCGGCCGAGGAGGCTCGGCAGGACGAGCCCGGCACTGCCGTTGGAGGCGTCCACGACGACCTTCAGCCCGGCCTCGGCGATCCCGGACGTGTCGACGTTCCGCAGCAGCGATCCGGTGTACGAGTCGAAGACGCTCGCCGGGAACGAGAGGTCCCCGATCTCGCCGGGGAACGCCCGCCGGTACTCCTGACGTGCGAAGACCCGGTCCAGCTTGCGCTGCCCGGCCTGCGAGAGGTCGGCTCCCCGCTCGTCGAAGAACATGATGTCCACGGAGTCCGGCACACCGGGCGAGGTCCGCAGCATGATCCCGCCCGCGCTTCCCCGGGCGGTCTGCTGCCGTGCGACCGGCAGCGGTACGTTCTCCAGGTCCCGTACGTCGATGGCACTGGCCTGCAGCGCCGAGATCACGGCCCGTTTCAGGGCACGGGCGCCGCGGGAGTGGTCACGGGCGGTGGTGACCGTGGACCCCTTCTTCAGCGTCGTGGCGTACGCACCCGCGAGCCGTACCGCCAGCTCGGGGGTGATCTCCACGTTCAGGATGCCGGAGACACCGCGCGCCCCGAAGAGATGGGCCTGACCGCGCGACTCCCAGATGACGGAGGTGTTGACGAAGGCGCCGGCCTCGATGGTCTTGAAGGGGTATACCCGTACGTTCCCCTGAACGATCGATTCTTCGCCGACGAGGCACTCGTCGCCGATCACCGCCCCGTCCTCGATCCGGGCCGCTCGCATGATGTCGGTGTTCTTACCGATCACACAGCCGCGCAGATTGCTCTGCTGCCCGATGTAGACGTTGTCGTGGACGACGGCCTTGTGGAGGAAGGCACCGCTCTTGACGACCACGTTCGAGCCGATGACGGTGTGCTCGCGCACCTCCGCGCCGGCCTCGACCTTGGCGTAGTCACCGATGTACAGCGGGCCGCGCAGCACGGCGTCGGGATGCACCTCGGCGCCTTCAGCGACCCACACACCGGGCGAGATCTCGAATCCGTCGAGTTCGACCTGGACCTTCCCTTCGAGCACGTCGGCCTGGGCCTTGACGTAGCTCTCGTGGGTCCCGACGTCCTCCCAGTAGCCCTCGGCGACATAGCCGTAGATCGGCTTGCCCTCCTTCATGAGCTGCGGGAAGACATCACCCGACCAGTCGACGGAGGTGTCGGCCTGAACGTAGTCGAAGACCTCGGGCTCCATGACGTAGATGCCCGTGTTCACGGTGTCCGAGAAGACCTGTCCCCAGGTCGGCTTCTCCAGGAAGCGCTCGACCTTTCCTTCCTCGTCCACGATCGTGATGCCGAATTCCAGCGGATTCGGCACCCGGGTCAGACAGACGGTGACCATGGCGCCTTTCTCCTTGTGGAAGGCGATCAGGTCGGTGAGATCGAAGTCGGTGAGCGCGTCCCCCGAGATGACGACGAAGGCGTCGTCCTTCAGCGCCTCCTCGGCGTTCTTCACACTCCCCGCGGTGCCGAGCGGTTTCTCCTCGTTCGCATACGTGAGCTCCATGCCGAGCTCCTCGCCGTCGCCGAAGTAGTTCCGGACGAGGGAGGCGAGAAACTGCACGGTGACGACGGTCTCGGTGAGACCGTGCCTCTTGAGCAGTCGTAGGACGTGCTCCATGATCGGCCGGTTTGCCACCGGCAGGAGAGGCTTGGGCATGCTCGAGGTCATGGGGCGAAGTCGGGTTCCTTCGCCACCGGCCATCACGACGGCCTTCATGTCGGAAGCGTCCTCCTTGAAGAGACGACGGTCCTGCCGACTGCACCTGCCCGCTCACTGGACCTCGGGCGTCCTCGATCGTGCCGGCCACGCTGCACGGCACAGGACAGATGGGCTCAATCGGCCTCGGTATCCGCCTTCACGAGTCGGCGGACCTGGACCACGTAGAGGATCCCTGCCCACCAATACAGAGTTGTACCCCATCCTGCGAAGGCCCACCCGAAAACTTCGGCGAGTGACGAAAGCCAGCCCGTTCCGTCACTGAGCAGCAGCAAGGGGAACGCGTACATCAGGTTGAAAGTCGCAGCTTTCCCCAGGAAGTTCACCTGGGGCGGCGGATAGCCGTGCCGGCGGAGGATTCCCACCATCACGAGCAACATCAGCTCGCGGGCGAAAAGGGCGGCGGTCAGCCACAGCGGGAGGATCTCGCGCCAGGTCAGGCCGATGAGGGTGGAAACGATGTACAGCCGGTCGGCGGCGGGGTCGAGAAGCCGACCGAGGTTGCTGATCTGGTTCCAGCGCCGGGCGAGCTTCCCGTCGAGATAGTCGCTGACGCCGCTGAGCATCAGTACGAGCAGGGCCCAGCCGTCGCTGTTGGGACCGCCGAACACGGGTCGGAGAATCAGCCACAGGAAGAGCGGCACGCCCACGAGGCGAGCCATGCTCAGGATGTTGGGGATGGTGAGGACCCGGTCCGTCTGAACGCGAGTCTCCTGGACCTCCACCCGGGGGCCTCCTGTGGGGGAACGTGCCAATGATGCCCCCTGACCTTACCCTCAGCCACGACGGCCGGGTGCACAGGGGTCGAACGGTAGACCGGTGAACGCAAAAAAGCCTCAACCCCCGGACATGGTCCAGGGGTTGAGGCTAATGATT
>NZ_JAMGSL010000004.1 GCF_025195125.1 Streptomyces sp. Je 1-79 | reverse complement strand
GAGGTCCGCCCAGGTGCCGGAGACTCCGGGGACCTTCGCCTGCCCGCCCAGCGTGCCTTCCGTACCGACCTCGCGGGCGACGCGGGTCACCTCGGAGGTGAACAGCGAGAGCTGGTCGATCATGCCGTTGAACACACTGGAGATCTCGCCCATCAGCCCGCTCGCCTCGTCGGGCAGCCGGGTTCCGAAATCTCCGTCGCGTACGGCGGTGAGGCCGGCCAGGAGCTGCCGGAGTTCCGGCTCCCCCACCGCGGCCTGCCCCTGCCGCTGCATCACCGAGGAGCCCTCGATCGTCGTCTCAGACATGATCCATCCTCGTTAGCTAGCCAGTCCCCGCCGCGCCGGGCGCCGTCAGGGCCGCGGTCCGGGTCGCCGCCCCACCCGTACGCTTCCGGTCGTGACCGTTGTCGTACGGCAATCAACCCGAGACTACTCCCCCGTGATCGACGGGCGGGAGACGGAGCCGGATCCGGCGGCTGGAACCGATCCGGTCCGGGCACGTGACGCCCTCCCCGTCCCGGTGTGCCGGACGGCCCGGCGGGCCGTCCGGGACCGCGAGGACACGGCACCCGCTCCCCACTGGCGGCTCCCTCTCCATGGCCTGAATCCGCCGTCCCTCCAACGGGTCGCGAAACCGGCGTCAACCCGGTGCGATCCCTCGCCGGCGCCTGGTGGCCCCCCGTGCGCCGCCGTCGTAGCGACAATCCGAGGCGGCCGTACCGGAACTGATTGCTCATGAGGGTGTCACTGCGGGGACGACGGGAAGGCGAACCGGGTACGAAGAAGCGAATTCCGCGAGGAAGGGAACCAAGATGCAGCCCCAGGGCGAGACGCGGTCCCGTGCCTCGGCTCCTCGGCACCCGCTTGCGCGCTCTGTCGACGACGAGCGGGCGGTACGCACATCCACCCAGGCCCGAGAGCTCACCAGGCGAAGGCTGGCCGGCATACGGCCGTCGGACGAGTCACAGGTCGACGACCTGCTGCTCGTCGTCTCCGAGTTGGTGACCAATGCCGAACGTCATGGCGGTGGCCTCATCGATTTCCACCTGGACATGACGCGCGACGCCGCGACGGTGTCCGTCTCGGACGCCAGCGAGGACGCTCCGCTGTACCGGCGCCACGAACCACTGGTCCCCGGCGGGTTCGGGTGGCCGATCGTCCTGCACCTGTGCCGTGAGGTGTCCGTGGCGGTCCGACCCGGCGGCAAGACGATCCACGCGGTCGTGCCCCTGGAGCAGTGACGGCACGTGAGCCGAAGCACATGCGCGCGGCGGCGGCGCCTCGGGCACGGACATGTGGGTGCCACCCCCGGTGAAGGGGGTGGCACCCACACTCCGCGTGGCGCGCGGTGGCCACCGGGCACGGTCTACCAGCGGTACCACCGGCCCGTGCCGCCCTTCGGCCGGGCCACGAAGCCCAGTAGCCACAGGACGAGCACGACGACGGCGATCCACCAGAGCACCTTCACCGCGAAACCGGCGCCGAAGAGAACCAGCGCGAGCAGAAGAACCAACAGAAGGGGAACCATTGTCATCAACCTCCGGACCGCCGCGTACCCCCGGTTCGCAGGCCCATTCCCGCTGAATCGGAGGGTTTTCCGCACGCTTTCCGGGGAATCGGGGAGGGCTGCGCGGCCGGTTCGCCCGGCCGGCACCGGCACCGACGACCGGGCGCCACCGGCACGGGCACCGACGCCCGGGCACCGACGCCGACGCCCGGGCGCCACCGGCCTTGTCAGACCCGGGTCGTAGCCTGCGGTCATGGATCATGTCGCGCTCTTCCTCGTCGCGCTGAGCGTCACGGTGGTGTTGTACGGGACGCTGGTCGTCCGCCACCGGTGGCGGACGTGCGGGCTGCGCCGTATCGAGGCGCACATCGCCACGGTGGGTGTCGACCCGTACTACGCGGCCTCCGTCCGGGGTGAGGAGACGGCGGCAGCGGCGGCGGAGTTGCTGCTCGACGGGCTGATACGGATCGACCACCACGCCGTGATCCGACTGGCGCCCCGGGACGGTGACGACGAGCCCGGAACCCTCCCGGCCCACCCAGTACCCGCCGCCTTGCTGGAGGCCGTACGCAGAAGGCACCCCCGGCACGTCGTGCTCGGCGGCATCGCGCAGCGTGACCGCGCGTACCACGAGCAGGTCAGGGCGTTCCGTGTGGCGCAGGAGAAGCTGCTGCCGGGACGGGTCGGCGCAGCCGGGTCTCCCGGCGGCTGCGTGGCGTGCCTGGGGTGCCTGGGGATGTGCGCCGTGCTGGCCTTCTCGACCTTCGCCGCGATGGCGGTGCTGGACTCGCTCCCGCACGGGGCCACGCAGTGGGCCGGGGCGGGAGGCACCTGCCTCGCGCTCACCCTGATCTTCCTGAGTCCGGAATTCTGGAAACGGCTTCCCCACCCGGACCCCGACCCGCTGCGCGCCCATTGCCTGAGCCTGCGGCACCCGGCTCTCACCGGTCCCGACGCCCTCGACGAGCGGCGCCGCCGCAGGCTGGAACGGAGTCTCGCCCTGGGCCGCCGGACCAGGAGGCCGCGCCAGGGGCGAAGTGCACGGTGATTGAACTCCACTCCGCCGGGCACGCGCGACGTGGCCGCAATTGTCCGGCCATCGCACGCAGAGGAAACGGAACCAACGGACCAGGAGATTTCTCGTGAGCATGGTGACGGAATCCATCGACGTCGACGTCCCGGTGCGCAGCGCCTACAACCAGTGGACCCAGTTCGAGGACTTCCCGAGCTTCATGGAAGGAGTCGAGGACGTCCGGCAGGTCGACGACCAGCACTGTCACTGGAGGACCAAGGTCGCCGGGGTCCAGCGGGAGTTCGACACCGAGATCGTCGACCAGCTTCCCGACGAGCGCGTCTCGTGGCGCACGGTGGGCGGTGACGTCCACCAGAAGGGCGTCGTCACGTTCCAGCGCCTCGACGAAGCGCACACCCGCGTCAGCCTGGCCATGGACTTCCAGCCGGAAGGCATGGCGGAGAAGGCGGGAGACGCTCTCGGCGTCCTCGACCGGCGCGTCAAGGGCGACCTGAAGCGCTTCAAGGGCTTCATCGAGGAGCGCGGGCAGGAGACCGGAGGCTGGCGGGGCCGTATCACCCCGGGCGGGACCGACCGCGGCGCTCCGCAGCCGCAGGGCTCCTCCCCGGACCGTCCCGTCCCCGGCCCGGGCCTCTTCCCGACCGACCCGGACGGCAAGCGGTTCGGCTGACAGGCCGACGGAGCCGCCGACCAGGCGCTACGTGAGCGGCGCCCGGTGCCTGCCTTCTGCCTGCATCGCGGCAGGCGAGCATGCACCGGGCGCCGTCTCGGTCCCCGCGTCCCGCCACGTTCCGTATGCGCGAGGTCGCTCAGGGGACGCTTCCCAAAAAGCCCGTTCGGAGGTGAGATGGACCTGTAGGGCGCGCGAGCCCGTGGGCACCGCCCGGCGCACTCGGGACCGGGCTCGGGCATGGCCGAGGGAGTCCACGTGAACGGCCGACGCAAGGGGCTCGTGCAGTACTTCAACCAGGAGGGCGGATACGGGTTCATCACCCCCTACGGGGACCAGGACACCGTCTACGTCCGAGCCGAGGACATCGAGACGGAGGACAAGGTGCTCTCCGAGGGGCAACAGGTCACCTTCGCCCTGGAGCTGGGCGAGGGCAGGTTCGAGGCCCGGCACGTACGCCCGTAGCGCGGGCACCGGGGCAGTTCCCTTGCGTGGGACGTCAGCGGTCCAACACCCCCGCGTTCAGGCCGAGAGGCGGCTGAAGTGCGAGGAGCGGCGCGCCGCGACCATGAGCGCGTGGATCTGGGGGCCGGCCTGATCGACGTCGGTGACCGGGGTGGGGAACGGCAGCCGGACGTCGTGGTGGGTGTCGGGGTGCTCCAGGCGCAGCGTGAGGCCGTAGCGGTCCAGCGCCACGGGGAGCGCGCGCACCATGCCGCTCTTGAGCTCCTGCTGCCGGACGAGGCGGAGCAGGAGTGGCAGGAGTTCACGGTGGCCGTCGACGAGGTGAGTGAGCATGCTCGCCTCGCAGGAGGCCATCGGGTCGACGTCGGTCTCCTGCAGCCCCTCCAGGGTGACGGTCGCGCACCCTTCGGAGTCCTCGATCAGGGCCTGCGCGAACTCCACGCAGGTGCTCTCGGCGGACTCGGAGTCGTAGGGCTTGTCCAGCAGCCCGGTGATCGTCACGCGGGCGCGCAGCCGGTCACGCACGTAGGTCGGGGCGATGTCGGTGAGCTCCAGGGTGATGGGGATGCCCGCATCCTCGTGACCACGCCCGGCTTCCGAGGAGGAGTGCAGGTGGATATGGCCCAGCGGCCCGGACCCGTCACGGCTGTACACCTCCGTACGCCGGCCGCCGGTCACCACGGTCATGGAGTGGGCCGTGGCCAGGATCGACCGCAGACGCTCGGCGGGGGTCGGCGCTGAGGGGCGGGCTGTGTGCGGGCGCATGCGAGTCCTCCAGAGAAGCTGTCGAGCCATGAGATCCGACGACTTAGGTAAGCCTAAGCTAACTCATGCTCCTTTGGGCACGGAAGCCACCTCACGCCACGAACGAAGTCGGCGACGGCCAGGGCCGGCGGTCCGCCGGGCCCCAGAGGGGCTTGAGCACCCCCACCATGCCGCCGCCACCATCGCGAGCAGGGCCCCGTAGAAGATCAGCGCAAGGGCGTTGGCCGCGCCGCGTCGTTGATTCCTTGCCGGAGCTGTTACTCGGTCAGGGTGTCGCCGTACTTGTCGCGGAGGTCGATCCCGATCTGCATCGTGCTCCCCTCGATCGCCGGATCGAGGAAATGGAAGCCGGGGCGGGGGTGCATCAGGAAGTCGTGGTGCGAGATGTTCCATGCGTACGCCCCCGCCAGGCCGAAGGCCACCCTGTCGCCCGCTCTCAGGGACGGAGCGGGGACGTTCCTGGCGAGCAGGTCCTTGGGGGTGCAGAGCTGCCCTGTGAGCGTGACCTTGTCCTGTTCGGCGGCAGGTCGGGGCCAGGGGTGGGGCCAGGACGCCACCGGGAGAACGGTGCAGGGCTGGTCGTGGCCCTTCGTCGCCGGTGTGCGCAGGTGGTGGGTGCCGCCCCTGACCACGGCGAACTCCTGGCCGTGGCTGCGCTTCACGTCCAGCACCTCCGTCACGTACCAACCGCAGTACGCGGTGAGCGCACGGCCGGGTTCGATGCGCAGGGTGAGCCCCTGGTGCGCCGCCGCGAGGCGGGCGAGGCCCGTGCCGTACGCGACCCAGTCGAACCGGCGCTCGGGCAAGGCGTAGTCGACGTTCATGCCGCCTCCGACGTTCACCTCGGCAAGGGGGGTCCGGTGGCGGGATGCCAGAGCGGAGGCCCAGGTCACGACGGATTCGGCGACGGCCACCTGTTCCGTCGCCTCCAGCCCGCTCGCCAAGTGCGCGTGCACGCCCAGCAGTCGCAGGTGGGGGTACGTGCCGCCGCTGAGGAGACCGACGACCTCGTCGGCCTCGGACGGGTCGAGGCCGAAGGGGGTGGGACGTCCTCCCATCGCCAAGGAGCTGCCCGCGAGGGACTGGTCGGACAGAGGGAGGTTGAAGCGGAGCAGGACCCCGATCCTGGAGTTCGGCGCGTGTCCGGCGGCGAGACCGGCGAGCATCCGCAGCTCGTGGGCGCTCTCGACGTGGAACCGCGCCACGCCGTGCTCCAGCGCGGCCGCGATCTCCGCGGGCGTCTTGCCCGGCCCCCCGAAGGCGAGCGGCGAGCCCGGCACCGCCTTGGCGACATGTGCGAGCTCGCCGCCCGAGGAGACCTCGTACCCGTCGACGTACGGGGCGAGGGCGGCGAGGATCTCCGGTTCCGGGTTGGCCTTGGCGGCGTAGTACAGCTCGACGCTCTCGGGCAGGGCGAGGCGTACGAAGGCGGCGTGCTCGCGCAGCGCCGCGAGGTCGTAGACGTACGCCGGCAGTTCCGCGGAGGGCAGCTCCAGCGCGCGGGCGTGGACAGCGGCGGTGGGGGCGGTCATCTGATCCTCCTGTGGCTGCGGTCGCCGGCCCCGTCGGGCAGCAGGTCGTCGGCGAGTGGTGAGGGGAGGTGGACGTAGCCGGCCGCGCGATCGGCCTTCCGCTCCCATCGGGTGAGCAGGTTGGCCTTGGCGGGCAGCGGGACTCCGGCCAGGAGGGCCGTGAGCCGCGGCGGGCTGCCGTGCCGCTCGGCGCAGGCGCGGAGGGTCGTACGGACCCTTCTCCAGAGCTCGGCCTCGATCTGCGGATGCAGGTCGGCGATCGCCGCGAGGAGCTCGGCGACGTGGTTGACCAGCAGGCAGTACACGACGCGGTCCCAGCCGCGCCGGGCGTCGTACGTCATCGATCCGGCGACTTCGGAGGGCAGCGCGGCGAGGCGGTCGGCGTGGTGCTCGGCAAGCAGCTTGGTGCCCTCCAGGTCACGGAAGACGACCTGGGCGGGCATGCCGTCGTCGTCGACGCAGACGAGCACGTTCTGCAGGTGCGGTTCCATGACGACGCCGTGGTCGAAGTAGGCGGCGAGGACGGGCGGGACGAGGAGGTCCAGGTACGCCGCCCACCAGTCGAGGGCCGACCGAGGGCCTGCGCCGTCCAGGATTCGGGAGATGTGGCCGGGGCCGGTCGGGTACTCGTCGGCGACGGCGGCCGCGAGCAGCGGGGTGGTGCACGGCATGAGCCGCCTGGACAGCCCCTCGCGGACGATCACCCCGAACCCTTCGAGCAGTGCGTTGTCCGGGGAACCGTCCGGGCCGGGGAGGGCGAGACTGCGGTAGGCGGGCTCGCGGAGCATCGTGCCGCCGGGGAAGCGCGTGGCGAGGTCGGCCAGTACCGGCCCCAGCGCTCGTGTGAGGGCGACGGCCCCGATCAACTCGTAACGTGCGTTCTTGCGCAGGCAGTTGGTGATGCGGATGTTCAGGCTGAACTTCAGGAACGTCTCGCCGTCGTACAGGGTGCGGACGGAGGAGGTGGCGACGAAGGGCCTGCCGCCCGTTCCCAGGTCGACCACGTCACCACGGTCGAACGCGGCTCGCAGCGCCGGGAGTTCACGGAGCATCTCGTACTGCCACGGGTGTGCGGGGAGCAGCCGGTGGCCGTCCGGCACGTCGGGACCCATGCGGTCGAGCGCGTCGGTGGCGCCGTCCTCGGCGACGAGGTGTTCCCGCACGGCCAGGTACCGCAGTGGGAACGCCGCCCCGGCCTCGGGTGCGTACGCGGTCCATGAGGCGGCGTCGCCGCTGCGGGCCTTGGGGGTGGGGTGGAATCGGTGACCGAAGAGCAGGGACTGCTCGGAAGCGACGTACCTGGCGAGACCACCTTCCTCGACCGCCCGAGCGGACTCCGCCTCCGCGGCACCGGCACCGGCTCCGGCCCGCGGCCCTTCAGACCGCGCCGGTGGCAGCGCCGGTGGCCGCCCGACGTAGGGCGACGGGCTCGACCCTCCCGCGCGCCTCGCGAGCATGGCCGAGACCGTCCGGTGGCTGGAGGCGACCTGGTCCAGGAACTCCTCGTTGCACACGCCGGTACGGATCCGCAGCTCTTCCTGCATGTACGCGGCAAGGAGCCGCCAGTCGACCCGCGACCAGTCGTCCCCGGAACGCCACTCCCACACCGGGCCCGCGAAACGGTGCGCGCCCAGCATCGACGTACGCCGCAGAGCGACCTTAAGGAGCACCCCTGCTCGCGGGAGACGGATCAACAGGTGACCGTCGGCGACCGTGGTCTGTCGCTCGGGGCCGGACAGTTCACGGACCAGGCAGTTGAGGAGCGTATGGATCACGGCCGTGTCGGCGGTGGGCAGTTCCACCGGGGCGGGTTCGGGGGCCGCGGCACCGGGCGGCGGCGCGGTGTCGAGCGAATCGGCAAGCGACATCAGGGGCTCCAGCACGTACAGGGACGATCGAGGTCGAGAAGGGGTGGTGGAACTGTTGGCGCTCACCGTTAAGACACTTCCGTGAGGAGGTAGTTGGGGCCGGTGGTGTAGTGCTTGTTGATGTCGGCCGCACCCGAGCGTTCCTTGGTGAGCAGGGTGCCGGCGGAGACCATCGCCTTGACCGGCAGTTCAGGGGCGTCCAGGACGTTTGCTCGCAGGAGCGCGCCGGGCTGCCCGGGGTGAGTTCCGAGCCGGTCGACGGCCTCCGCCAGACGTTCGCGTACGAGCCTCAGCAGCACCTCCAGCGGGGCACGGCCCTGCCGCGCCAGCCCGAAGGCGAAGGCCCCCGCGCACAGGTGGACCGTGACGGTGGTGAACAGGTCGATGACGGGGCCGTCGCCGTCGCAGAGGATCCGGGCATCGTCGAAGGCGGAGGGGTCCGGCGCGTCGGCGCCCAGCATGTCCCGCATGCGGGCCGTGTTGATGCGGGGACCGTCGTTGTCCTTGAGCAGCAACCGCAGGCGGGTGCGCCCGTCCGGGCCCTGGTCCAGCACGAGCGAGACGTTCTGCTGGTGCGATTCGAGCGCGATGCCGTAGCCGAAGAGCGTGGTCTGCCAGTCGAGGAGCAGCGTCAGGACCGCGTCGAGCAGGGCGACCGGGTCGCCTCGGTAGTACCGGTCGGCAAGATGGTCGATCACCGGTCGCCCGCCGGGAGCCTCGCTCAGAAGGGCCGCCATCGGAACCACCGCGGAGCTCGCCAGGCCGGCCGGGTAGCGACGGAGGAGGACGGCGAGAAGTTCGTGTCCGGCATGGGCGTGGGTCGACTCGTCGGCCACGAGGACCGTGTCGCGGAAGCGTGGCTCGTGGGCGATGACCGTCTCCAGCAGACGCTGACCGGCGGCCCCGTCGACGAGCGTGCCGGGCTTGATGGTACGGCGGTTGCGCAGGCCCAAGGTGGCGGTGACCAGCGGTAGTTTGAGGTGAAGGGTGGGGTCGTCGACGAGGGCCACCGTACGCATCGACAGCGTCGGCACGACGTCGAGGTACCCCGGCTCGGCGAGAACGGCCGTGCGCCCCAGGCCTGCGGCTCGCAGTGCCTCACGCAGAGGAGAGCCGATCGTGAGCGGGTGGACGGGGAGCGCGACGTGCGTGAGGAGGAGGTCCGGCAGCCCGAGCATCGCGGGGGTCGGCCAGAAGTCGGGGAAACGCGAACCGCCCGCCGGCATGGTGAGCGCCTGCCGGGGCACGACGATCCAGCGCAGCGGGAAGCGAGCGTGGAACTCGGGTGCGTACGCAATAAGTTGGCTGTCACCGAGCCCGGACCGCCCCCGTGCGGTGGGATAGACGGGATGGTCGAAGCGGGCAGCGAGCGTGTCGTAGGCCAGCCCCTTGGCGAGGCCGATCCACTCCGCGGGATCTGCTCCATGGCGGGCCACGAGACGTGCGTCCACCTCGGCGCGCGTCCGTGCGTGCAACCGCATCGTCGCGAGCGTCTGACCGCACTCTTCGGCGAAGGCGTCGAAACCACCACGGTCGACGGGGTCGGCGAACGCGGCGAGGGCGCCGACGATCTCCTCGCACGTGGTGAGCTCCGCACCGTCCGACTCCCGTACGAGCAGAGGCAGTCGAGCGGTGTCCACACTCTGGAACCCGTCTGCGCCGATCGGTAGCAGCAGGGCCTCCTCGCCGTCGAAATCGGCGAGCCGCAGCCACGGGCCGTCCCGCCGCTCCACCCGCACGCCCCGACTGCGAAGACCGACGACGTCCTCCCGCAGGAGCGCGCCGAGTACGCGCAGAACCAGATCACCTTCGCATGCGTCGGGGCCGCCGGGCGGCCCCGAGGAGGCGACGGCGGTGACGCTCCGCGAGGCGGTGGACGTCGCGACGCCGGCGCCCTGTGCGGCGGTGGGGGCCGTCACGGGGTGATCTCCCAGCGCTGTGCGGCGAGGAAGGCCGCGATCACGCGATCGACCGCCTCCTGGCCGGGCCCCATGGCACGAACCACCCCCAGGTAGTCGCGATTGGTCCGGTGCAGGTCGTGGCGCTCGCCGACCTCCCGCAGCGGCCGGTACGTCAGCCGCACACCGTCCTGGAGCAGGTCGGCCGCCGCGGGGGCTGCCGTGAGCGTGCCGGCGCGTTCGGCACACGGGTAGGCGACCCGGGCGGCCTGATCGGTGCGGGCGCCGAGATCCCGTGGCAGCGGCTCCCCCAGATGCGTCCGCAGGATGTGCTCGAAGAGCGGGATTCCCAGGAGCTGCGCGAGCAGGAGGTCGCACTGGTCCCCGGCGGCACGGTAGTTGACCTCGATGATGCGGGCCCGGCCCTCGTACACCACGAACTCGGTGTGGCAGGCGCCGAATCCGACGCCCAGCGCGTCGAGCTGAGCGAGCACCTGCCGCGTGACGGCGTCGGGGTGTGCGGCCACGAAGGTCATGTCCTGCTCGACGAAGTACGGCGGCGGCGACACGCGTGTGTGAAACCCGCCCAGGACGTGGCGTGTACGGCCGTCCCCCAGGGTCTCGACGGTGTACAACTCACCGGTGAGGTACTCCTCGACGACCAAGGCCGCGCCGGGCCGCCGGGACTGGATCTCCTCGCAGCGCACCGCGAGCTCCTCGGGCCCGGTGACGAGCACGACGTCCTCGCTGGCCACACCCTCCCTTGGTTTCACCACGCAGGGGTACGGGATGTCGGCGCCCCTCTCCGCGGCGAGGGCGACGGGGTCGCACCCGGACCCGATCTCCAGGGACCACACCGTGTCGGCGCCCGTGGCGGTGAGGTGACGGCGCATCTGCGCCTTGTCCTTGGCGCGCAGCGAGGCCTGCCAGCTCTTGCCGGGCAGGCCGAAGTAGTCGGCGGCCAGAGCGGCCTGGGTCTGCAGATGGTCGCTGTTGGTGAAGATCCCGTCAGGCGCGTGGTGCGTCGAGATCCGGCTGATGACCGCACGGAAGTCACGCACATCGCACGCCAGGACCTCGACGTCCGGGCGGTGGCCGCGGTGCGCCTCCGGCTGGTCCGTGAGCACGGAGACGTCCAGGCCGAGCCGGGCCGCGGCCGGAAGGAAGCCCTCGGTGACCGAGTCGGTCGGATTGAGGGCGAGGAGATACAACCGCACGGGCGGCCCCTTCGGGTCGGGTGGTGAGAGATGTCGACGAACATCGCCGGTCGCCGCAGGTAGGTCCGGCGCGCTCGGCGTCGCCCATCCGCTACGCAGCCTAAGTTAGGCAAACCTAAGTTCTCAACTCCCCCGCCCCGCAGCGGTCCTGACCCTGGATCATGAGTGCGAAAGCTTCGGGTAAGGTGAGGCTTACCTCAGTGAATCTCGTCGGCGCAGCGCGTCGCCGGCACGCGAAGGAGTGCGATGGCCATGGCACCGGAAACCGCGGCGCCGCTTCACGCCGTGGGCGCGACCGCCGCCCTCACCGGCACCTACGGCCGCCTCATCGCGCTGTGCGACGCGCTCGACGTACGGGTCGTTCCCCCGGACCACCTGGCGTCGGCCGGCGACCCGGAACCGGCCCCCGGACGGGACCTGGCCCCGGATCGGGACCGGGACCTCGGCCGCGACCACACCGACGGCCACGCCCACGGTCACGGCCACGCGGAGAGGCTCGACGGTGCGGTCCTGGCCCAGGACGAACGCGCGCTGGACGCCTTCATCGAGGCGGAGGCGGTCCGCATCCGCGAGCGGCACGGGCACGTCCCGCGCAGAGATGTCGCCGCGTCCCGCGCGCTCCACGACTATCTGTGGTCCGTCAGTCTGCTGATGAGCGGCCCGTGGCACCTGGAGCGTCGTGTGCCACGCGTTCATCCGGCCGAGGTCCGGCTGAATCTCGCCGCCGCCGAATTCGAGGTCGTCACCGGCTCCGGCTTCGCCTGCCTGCCCGACGACCCGGCGGCAGGGCTGCCCGGGGCCCGGGTGGTGAGCGACCAGGAGGCACTACGGGCCGAGCTGCGAGCCGCCGTCGTCGATCACGTGAGCCCCCTGGTGGCCGCGTTCGGCCGCCAGGTGCGGCGCGGGCCACGGGCGCTGTGGGGAATGGTCGCCGACGACCTGGTCTCCGGCATCTGGTACCTCGGTCGCATCCTCGGCCGGGAGGACGAGGCCGTACGGGCCGCGACCGAACTGCTCCCCCACGGCATCCCTCCGTTCCCGGGGGGCGCCGACTTCAGACGACTGACGGGCCGCGGCGGAGCGGGCCACCACACGCGCACCCGGCTGGGCTGCTGCCTGTACTACAGGATCGACCCGTCCCAGGCGTGCCTGACCTGCCCCCGTACCTGCGACGCCGAACGCATCCGGAGGATCGAGGCCGGCAGCTGACCGTCACGGCGGCAGCCGGCAGACCCTGAAGAAGGGGTCGTCGACCGGGATTCCGCGGCTGCCACCAATCGGCTGAAGATCAGGAGCTCACGGCAGGTGCGGGCAACGACGGACACGCGCAGGCCTTAGCTTGGCGCGTGTTCTGCCCTTCTGCTGAGAGGTGTCCACCATGCGTTCCCTGCTGACCGCCCTCGCCGCCGGCGCCATCGTCCTCGGCACCGCCGGTGCCGCGAGCGCGGATGTGAACCCGGAGTTCGAGCCGCACACCTCGTACACCGTCGTCTTCGGTGACTGGCTCCAGTTCGCGGGCGACGACGTGTTCAACGCCGGGGGCGACAACACCGTCGGCTCCAACAACTGACGCCTCCCCTCCGGACGCCCGCTGTCTCGCCGCATCACTGCTCAGGTGCCGCGGCGGCAGCGGCGACCACCAGACCGCACGCCGACCGACAGCGTCTGACAGCCGCCTCACCGACCGATGAGTTCCAGCCGTACTCGCGGTCCTCCCTGGTGGATACCAGGTCGATGAAGGAGAAGCTGTGACACGGGATGTGTGGACGCTGGTACACGCCGAGCGCGCCGCGCTCGTCGGCGACCTTGCCGGGCTCGACGACGAGCAGTGGGAACGACCGTCGCTGTGCGACGGGTGGACCGTGCACGACGTGGTCGCCCACCTCGTCGACTCGGCCCGGAGCACACGCCTGAGCTTCGTCGTCGGTCTCGTACGGGCGCGGTTCGACTTCGACCGTCAGAACGCCCTGGGCGCGGCGCGGGCACGTGGCGCCACACCCCAGGAGACCCTGGACCGGTTCCGTGAGGCGTCTTCACGAAGGTCGACGCCTCCGGCCCCTCTCGAAAGCCGCCTCGTCGAGGAAGTGGTCCACGGTGAGGACATCCGTCGACCCCTGGGGATCACGCGCTCCTATCCGCCGGAAGCGGTCGTGAGGGCGCTCCGCCTGCAGACTCGGGTCCCGTCGTCGTTCGGCGGAGCCAAGGAGCTGCTGGACCACGTCCAGCTCAGGGCGACGGACTCCGACCTGACGGTCGGAACCGGACCGGAAGTGACCGGCCCCGCACTCGGCCTGTTGTTGGCGGTCTCCGGACGCCGGGTGGCGTGGGACGAACTCGACGGTGCCGGCGTCCCCGTTCTGACGACGCGCGCCTGAACAGGGCGCGGGCCGTGGTCCGCAGGGCGGGGCGATACGAGCCTCAGGCCTCTGCCCCGGCCCCGGTGCCTGCCCCGGTGCCGACCCCGGCCCCGGCCTCGTCGCGTAGACGGGTCAGCGTCGTCTCCAGGTCCGGCGCGCCCGCAGCACCGCGGTTGTACGGGAGTCGGCCCAGGACCACCGCCATGCCGCAGGTGTTCGTGAGCGCCGAGTAGACGAGGCCGCCCGCGACTGCCGCCGACAGAAGCTGCCAGGCCGGGTGCACGAGCAGCCCGAGCGCCAGGCCGATCAGCACCAGCGATCCGGCCGCGAGCCGGACCTGGCGCTCCATCGCCCACACGGCCTTCGCCGGGGCACCGGCGGGACGGGCGAGCGTGTGGCCACGGGCGGCCCAGTCGCCGGTTCCGCCGGTGAGGTTGAGCGCGCGCACGCCGTGCGCGGCAAGCTGCGTGCAGGCACTCTCGGAACGGCCGCCTCCCTGGCACACGACGAGGAGATCCCCCCGCCCCGCAGCCTCCTTGAGCGCGGGAACGGCGCGGCCGAGCTGGTCGAGCGGGATGTTCAGCGCTCCCGGCAGATGCCCGGAGGCGTACTCGGCGGGGGTACGGACGTCGACGACGGTCAGCTCGTGCAGGCGGGTACGGGCCTGGTCGGCGTCGAGGGCTGGGGCAGTGTTCATCGCGGTTGCCATCCTTGTTGATCCACGGTGCCTCGTGGTGGCTCTTGGTCGTCGGCAGGACCCCGTGGCGCCCAAGTTACCCGTCACGCGGCGCTCCGACCGCGCCCGGGGCCGAGCGCACACATGACTGCAACAAGGGCACACATGACCGCAGCAATCGCGTCCCGGCCGCCCGCCGCGCCCTTGACCCGCACGAGGCGACTACGCACAGAATCCGATACGCCCCGCCGGAACGGGGTAGCCGAGGACCATGGAAACCAACGAGACCGCGCCGCCGCCCGCCGGAGCGCCCCTGTGGACGACTCGACGCCATGGTTCTCAGGGAGGGCCGCGATGAACGATCCCCAGGTCCCCGGCTTCTCCGGCATCGCGAGCGGCGCGGAGAAGGCCGCCGAGGATGCCGTACAGAAAGTGGTCGACTGGTACGACGTCGAGCTCCGCGCGGAGCGCGGCGCGCCGACGCCGGACCCGGCGCGGGTCGCGGCGCTGAAGGACGGCCGCCGCGCCGCGCTCGCGGACCGGGCGCAGCTGCTGACCGCCGATCCCAGGGAGGCGGCCGAGCTGACGGTCGCGTACGCGGATCGCCTGAGGAGCCTCGCCGGGTCCTAGGGCGTGTTTCGACTCCCCCTGGCCCGACAACCGCCGCACGAGGGAAGACACGGTGATGGCAGAGCGACACAGCACGGAGCCCTACCGCCGGGCGGCCGACTACGTGGCCGCCGCGCTGATCTACCTGCGCGACAACGTACTGCTGCGACAACCGCTGACGCGCGAGCACCTCAAACCCCGGCTGCTCGGCCACTGGGGTTCCTGCCCGGGCATCAATGTCGTGCACGCCGCGCTCAACACCCTGGTGAGGGAACGGAACGCGGACGTGCTGCTGGTGACCGGTCCCGGTCACGGCGCGCCCGCCTCCCACGCGAACCTCTGGCTCGACGGCACGCACCAGGACCACGACTCGGCGCTGTCACGGACCGAGGGCGGCCTGACCGAGCTGGCCAGGCGCTACTGCGCCCCGGACGGGTTCCCCAGTCACCTGTCCCCCGCCGTTCCGGGCGTGATCCACGAGGGCGGCGAACTCGGCTACGCCCTGTCGACCGCCTTCGGGGCCGCCTTCGACGCCCCGGACCGGCTGGTGGCGTGCATCGTGGGCGACGGAGAGGCCGAGACGGGGCCGACGGCCGCGGCGTGGCACTCCTCCAAGTTCCTCGACCCGGTCACCGGAGGCGCGGTCCTGCCCGTCCTGCACCTCAACGGCTACAAGATCTCGTCCCCGAGCGTCTTCGCGACCATGTCCGACGACGAACTGACGTCGTTGTTCGCGGGGTACGGATGGTCGCCCCGCCTGGTCGACATGACCGCGGACCCGCGCGGCGAGCGCATGACCGAGGCCGTTCTCCAGGCCCACGCCGACATCGTCACGATCCAGCGTGGCGCCCGTGCCGGCGACGTCCCCGAGCGACCGCCCTGGCCCATGATCGTGCTGCGCACCCTGAAGGGCCAGGGCGCGCCCGCCGAGGTAGGAGGCGTCCGGATCGAAGGCACCTTCCACGCGCACCAGGTCCCCCTCGCCGACGTCCACGAGGACGACGAACAGTTCAAGGCCCTGGAAGCCTGGCTGCGCTCGTACCGTCCCGACGAGCTGTTCGACGACGGTGGACGGCCGCGCCCGCACGTACTGGCCACGTGCCCGACCGGGGCCGGCCGCATCGGGATGAACCGGGCGGGCGACGGCGGGCGCCTCCGCCGGTCGCTGGACCTCCCCCCTCTGGAACCGTACGCGGTCGGACTCGACGACGGCCCCGGCAGCGCGTCCGCCAGCCCGAACCGGGTGCTCGCCGCCTGGCTGACGGAAGCCATGCACAGGACACGGAGCAGCCGTGACCTGCGGATCATGTCCCCCGACGAGCTCGCCTCCAACAAGCTGGACAGCGTCCTGGGCGCGACAGGCCGTGCGTACACCTGGCCGGTCCACGAGTACGCGGAGGACCTCTCCCCCGACGGCCGGGTGATGGAGGTGCTGTCCGAGCACAACTGCCAGGGCTGGATCCAGGGCTACCTGCTGACCGGCCGTCACGGCCTCTTCCCGACGTACGAGGCGTTCGCCTCCGTCACCGACAGCATGCTCAACCAGTACGCGAAGTGGCTGAAGATGTCCCGCGAGGTGCCGTGGCGGACCCCGGTGAGCAGCCTGAACTACCTGCTGACCAGCGAGGGCTGGCGGCAGGAGCACAACGGGTACAGCCATCAGGGTCCCGGGTTCATCAACAACCTCCTCACCAAGAAGGACACGGTGACCGGTGTGTACCTCCCGCCGGACGCCAACAGCCTTCTGGTCACGATGGAACGTCTGATGGACGACACGGGGCGGATCAACCTGGTGGTGGCGGGCAAGCACCCGGCCGCCCAGTGGCTGGGCCTCGAGGAGGCGCGCCGGCACTGCGCGGCCGGCGCGTCCGTGTGGCGCTGGGCCTCCACGTACGAGGGCGAGGAGCCCGAGGTCGTGCTGGCCTGCGCGGGTGGCATCCCGACGGTGGAGACCCTCGCGGCGGCCGACATGCTGCGACAGGACCTGCCGGAGGCGCGGGTCCGTCTGGTCAACGTCGTCGACCTGTGCTCGCTCGCACCGCCGGGCCTCCATCCGCACGGGATGTCGGATGCCGAGTTCACCGCCCTCTTCGGCCGGAGCACGCCCGTCGTCTTCGACTTCCACGGCTACCCCTCGGCCGTCCACCAGCTGCTCCACGGACGGCCGGGGCCGGACCGGTTCCATGTCCGCGGGTACGTCGAGGAGGGCACCACGACCACGCCGTACGACCTGCTGGCGAGCAACGGGGTCTCCCGCCACGACCTGGCCGCGGCCGCCCTGCGCCACCTCCGCGGCCGCGCCGCGACCGCCGGCGACCTGGCCGCCTCCTACGAGCTCCGCCGCGACCGCCTGCGCCGCGAGCTGCGGCGGACGGGCGTCGACCCGCGGGAGATCACCGACTGGCGCTGGGCGTCCTGACTCACCCACGGCCCGGACGGCCACGTCCTCCGTGGGACGCACACTCTCCTGCCGGAAGCGCGTGTTAGCTTCCGGCCATGGAACAACGCGTCAGTCTGATCACCCTGGCTGTTGCCGATCTCGGACGTTCCCGGGCGTTCTACGAGAGCTTGGGCTGGCGGGGACAGGAAGTCGAGGAGACCGTCTTCTTCCAGGCAGGTGGCCTCGGAATCGTGCTGTGGGGCCGCGAGAAGCTCGCACACGACTGCGGCCTCGACGACGCTCGCGGGACGGGCTTCGGCGGCATGGTTCTGGCGCACAACATGCGCTCCCCCGAGGACGTCGATGAACTCCTCACGTCGGCCCAGCAGGCCGGAGGCACCGTCACCAAGCCTGCTGAGGCGACGTCGTACGGCGGTTACGCGGGCTGCTTCGCCGACCCTGACGGCCATCTGTGGGAGATCGCCCACAACCCTGGCTTCCCCCTGGCCGACGACGGGTCGCTGACCATCCCGGACTTCGGTTCCCTGTAACGGCTGCCCGCGGCGACGGCCGCGCGACGCGGGCTTCGAAGACTCGGGGGCGCCCCGCTCGTCGCACCGGGTCCGAAGCGTCACCTCTGCTACAAAGATCGAGGTGACGCAGCATCAGAAAATGGAGGGCGGATCCATGTCCGACAGGGCGGACGCGGTCGAGGCCGACCGCGCACTCAAGGCGAAGCACCGGACGATGTGGGCGCTCGGCGACTACCCGGCCGTCGCCACCCGGGTCATCGCCGGTCTCGGGCCGGTACTGGTCGAGGCCTGTGGGGTGAAGGACGGGGACAAGGTGCTCGACGTCGCCGCCGGTTCGGGGAACGCCTCCATCCCCGCCGCGATGGCCGGCGGCGATGTGGTGGCCTCCGACCTCACCCCAGAGCTGCTGGACGAAGGGCGGCGGGAGGCCGCGGCGCGCGGCGTCGAGCTGCGCTGGCAGGAGGCCGACGCGGAGGCGCTGCCCTTCGCCGACGGCTCGTTCGACACGGTGATGTCCTGCGTGGGCGTCATGTTCGCCCCGCACCACCAGGCCACTGCCGACGAGCTGGTCCGGGTCTGCCGGCCGGGCGGCACGATCGGACTGGTCAGCTGGACCCCGGAAGGGTTCATCGGCGAGATGTTCGCCACCATGAAGCCGTACGCTCCGCCTCCGCCGCCGGGGGCGCAGCCGCCGCCGCTGTGGGGGCGGGAGGAGCACGTCCGCACGCTCCTGGGCGACCGCGTCACGGAGGTCGAGGCACGCCGGCAGCCCCTCGCTGTCGACCTCTTCGACCGTCCTGAGGCCTTCCGCGAGTTCTTCAAGGCCACCTACGGGCCGACCATCGCCGTCTACCGGAACATCGCCGACGACGCCGAGAAGACCGCCGCCCTGGACGAGGCCCTCGACGGCCTGGCGGCCCGCGCGCTCCGGAACGGCGCCATGGAGTGGGAGTACCTCCTGCTCACAGCCCGTCGAAGCGGCACCGCACCGGCCTGAGGCGCCGGGTCCGGGACGTCTTCCCGCCGCAGGGCGGTGGGCGGCGCCGGGAGTGCACCCCAGTCGGTGTCAGCGGCGCGAATCGCCGAGGTCCGGGTCGGCGTCGGGTGTGGTCCAGGAGTCGTCGCGGGCGCCTTGGGCGGTCGTACGCGTGGGATCGGCGTCCGCGTGACGCCGGCGCGCGGCGCGGCGGCTGCCCCACCAGAACGCGGCGATGAGGAGCGCGACGACCACCACGCCGATGACGATGGCGAAGATCACGGCGTTGGATCCCGCCGATGCCAGAGCGGGTGACGCTGTCAGGGTGGTGGCTACGGTCATGATCGCCTCTCAATCCGGTCGGAACGCGCACGACGGCTGAGCCGCCGGGCGCCGCGCCCCGCGTCTGTCCCGTCCCGGCGTCCACAAACGCCTCCGTGTGGGTGACGACCATGTCCGTCGTGCTTGTTTGGTCGTCCCGTAAGAGGAGAGTCGCTGGGGCACGAGCAGATCGGTCGCCGCGCGGGGTTCGGCGCGGGAAGGCCCGGAACGGAGGCATCGCCATGCACGACGACAAGCCCCAGACCTTGTCGGGACCTCTCCTCACCCTGTACTTGAACGACCACCTCACCGGCTCGGCCGCCGGTGTACGCCTGATCCACCGCATCGCCGACCGGCAGTCCCGTACGGGGTCGGGCCCGGCCCTCGCGGCCCTGGCGCGCCAGATCGAGGAGGACCAGCGGAGCCTGCGCAGGATCATGCGCGACCTCGACGTTCCCGCGAAACCGCTCCGCGAGATCATGGGCAGGGTCGGCGAGAAGGTGGGACGGCTCAAGCTGAACGGCCGGCTCTTCTCCCGCTCCCCGCTCAGCGACGTGCTGGAGCTCGAAGCGATGCTGCTCGGCGTCGAGGGCAAGGCCGCGTGCTGGCGGGCTCTGCGCGAACTGGCCGAGACCGGTTCCGGTGTCGACACCGCGGAGCTCGACCGGCTCCTCACCCGGGCGGGAGAACAGTCCCGCACCCTGGACGACCTCCGGCGGCGTCGCTCCGCGGAGGTCTTCGAAGCCGATGCGACGGAGCCCGCCGCGGAGCGGCCTCGCCGGGTCTCCGGCTCTCGGCCGGGAACGGCTGGCGCGTCCTGACGTGGAGCCGTCGGCGACACCGCTGTCGCCCCTGACGTGGCGCGGCGTCGCCGACCGTGGTGTCACTGCTCGCGCATGCCCCAGGGGGATCCGTAGGCGGTGAGGAGATCCAGGAAGGGTCGGGGGGCGAACGCCTCGGGGCCGAGTACCCCTGACTGCGCCCATGTGCCGCCGGCCATCAGCTCCAGGGCGACGACGGGGTTGATCGCGGTCTGCCACACGACGGCCTGGCAGCCGTATTCACGCATCGACCACTCGTTGTCGACCACGTGGTAGAGGTACACCTCGCGCGCCTTGCCGTCCTTGACGCCCTTGACCCAGGTGCCGGCGCACGTCTTGCCGGTCATCCTCTCGCCGAGGGTCGCCGGGTCCGGGAGGACGGCCGCCACGATGTCGCGCGGCGAGACCTCCGCCGCGCCGAGGCTGGTGGCCACCGTGACGGGGGCGGTGCTGTCGAGGCCCAGTGCGCGGAGGGTCTTGAGCTTGCCGATGAAGTCCTCACCGAGTCCGTACTTGAACGTCACCCGCGCCGCGTCGATCCAGCGGGGCACCAACAGGACCTCCTCGTGCTCGACGTTCACGCACTCGACGGGGCCGATGCCCTCGGGGAAGTCGAAGACCTCGGGTTCGCTGAACGGCTCGGTGGTGTACCAGCCGCGGTCGGCCTCGTAGACGACCGGCGGGTTGAGGCACTCCTCGATGGTCGTCCAGATGTTGAACGACGGTGCGAAGTCGTAGCCCGAGACGGTGAGGTCGGCGCCGTCGCGGATGCCGATCTCCTCGATCTCGTCGAAGAGTTCGTCCGCGGCGTAGCGGGCGAAGACGTCGGACAGGCCGGGTTCGACGCCCATGCCGACCAGGGCGAGCCGACCGGCCTTCTGCCACAGTTCGGCCTGCTCGAACTGGGCGTCACCGAGCTTGACACCGCACAGCTCGTACGGGCGGTCGGGGTGCGGGCTCGACAGCGACATGGCCATGTCCACGTAGTGCGCGCCGGCCGCGGCGGCGGCCTCGAACAGCGGCAGGACGAAGCGCGGGTCGGTGGCGTTGAGCAGGACGTCGCACCGCTGCTCCCTGAGGAGCCGGGCCACGGCCACCTCGTCGGAGGCGTCCGTACGGCAGGCGCTGAACCTGGTTCCGCTCTCCCCCAGGGCGGCGACGGCCGCCTCCGCGCGGGCGAGGTCGTAGTCGGCGACGACCATGTGGTCGAAGAACGATCGGCGGGCCGCGATCCGCGTGATCGCGGTTCCCACGCCACCGGCTCCGACAAGCAGTACACGCATGGCAGAAATCTCCCTCTCCGAGGCTGTCACCTCTGGTGCAGGCGAAGTAACCCCTGATCCCTCGCTAACGTCCATGGCGTTGGCATAAGGTGCGCACGAGGGGAAGGCGGCGGGAAGGAGCCCGGACATGGCCAAGCAGGTGGTGCCCGAGTCGGCTCGCAGGCGGCGGCGCCCGACCAAACAGGGAGCGGTGCTCTCGGAACAGCTGATCGTGGAGACAGCGCTGCGCATGCTGGCCGAACACGGCAGTACGGGACTCACCGCCCGGCGGCTCGGGCTCGCGCTGGGGGCCGATCCCAGCACCCTGTACCGCTACTTCGCCGGGATGGACGATCTGACCCTGGCCGTGGGCGCGGAACTGATCGGGCGGGCCCTGAACGGCTGGACGGCCACCGGCGACTGGCGCCACGACCTGCGCCGGCTCGGTCTGCGCATCCACCGTGCCTACCTCGCCCACCCGCAGGCCGCCATGCTCACGGCCAGCCGCGTCACCGGACGAGAACAGGAGATCGCCGCGGACGAGACCATCCTGGCCGTGCTGCGTACCGCCGGTTTTCCCGACCAGGACGCGGTACGCATCTACCACGCGTTCATCGACCAGACGCTCGCCTTCGCGGCCCTGGACGCGGCCTCGCTCGCACTGCCCTCCACGGCCCGCGAGGCCGACGAGCACATGTGGGAGTCCACCTACGCCCGGCTGCCGGCCACCTCGCACCCGCACATCGCCGCCACCGCCGGCTTGCTGGCCGCGCGCATGAACCACAGCGCCTATCCGACCGCCCTCGACATGCTCCTGGACAGCGCGGCCGCCCACCTCAGGGGGTCGTCCGGCTCCACCGGGTGACGTTACGAAGGCTTCCAGTACCTGCTGACACAGGCGCCCAAGGCCCCGCTCTGCCGATATCCGGTGACGATCGCTTCCCTGCGCTCCTCCGGCGTGCCGTGATGATCGGGCGCGTGCAGCTCGTAGTCGCCGATCGCCTCGAGCGCGGTCGTCGCTTCCTCGAAGTCCCCGGGCTCCAGGTAGCCGCTGTAGTACGCGTGCGCCGCCCACACGCCGGCCAGGCAGTCGGCGATGAGTTCCTTCCATTTTCCGCCTGGCGGGACGTACTCGACGTGGTCGCGCTCGCTGTACTTGGCGCGCAGCTCGTCCACGACATGGTGCCCGAACTCGTGCGCCGTGATGATCGCTGCCGCGAAGTCCCCCTGGCGTTGCGACTGCTCACCCAGGACGTTGCCCGTCCACATCTTCTGCATCGTGGTGACGGGCAGATAGATCGTTCCCCGGTACCCGGCCGTGAGCTCGTCGCCAGAACAGTAGAACGCGTTCGGTGTGTCATGCGTGACGACCAGCTGGGAGCCGTCGGCGAACCGGCAGTTGCTCGACAGTTGCTCGCCGGGTTGCACGACCCGGTAGCTCACGAAGGGTTCGGAGAAGCCGAGTTCGTCGGTGAAGAGGTTGGTCCACATACGGTCGTTGTCCTGAACGACACCTTCGAGGTACGAGGTGACCGTCTGCCGGCTGCCGTCGTCGGACGAGGACCTCGGGATCGTCGCGCCCTCCGGGGCGGTGGGCACTCTGTGCTCCTCGAGCTTCTCGGCCAGGTCGTCTGGAGGGACCACGCTGGGCGTCTGGCGAGCGGGGGCATCCGCCGAGACGCTCGGCCCGCACCCGGAAGCGAGGGTTCCCACCAGGAGCACCATCGCGGCCAGGGGTATGCGGGATCTTGGTTGCATGTCATCAGGTCTACCGGAGCGGGCGAGGTGACCACGCGCCCGACGTGGCAAACGGGTTACCCCTCTCGCCGGCTGCCGCTGCCCGACTCCCGGCGCCCACGGGCGGCGGCCGGCCGCGGAGAGGGTCACGGTTGTCAGGCCGTGTCGTCGTCGGGGGAGAACAGGCTCTCGATCGGTTCGCCGAACACAGCGGCGATCTTGAAGGCGAGCGGCAGGCTCGGGTCGTAGCGGCCCGTTTCGATGGCGTAGACCGTCTGCCGGGATACGTCGAGGCGGTCGGCGAGGTCGGTCTGGCTCCAGCGGCGCACCGCTCGCAGCTCCCTGAGCCGGTTCTTCACCGGGTTCGCGGGGTCTTGAACAGCAGGGCCGCGATCCAGACCAGGATGCTTCCGATGAAGCTGATCTGGACCAGCTGGCGCAGGTCCCCCACCCCGGCGGCCTGGAGGAGTCCGACGGTGTAGATCGCGATGATCAGCACACCGAATCCGATGGCCAGGGCTTCGAGCTGGCAGCGCCGCTGGTACTCGTCGGCGCGGCGCAGGCTCCTGATCACGGCCCGCACGATCCACAGCCCCGGGGCGAGGTTCAGCAGCGACCAGACCAGCTTTCCCGAGTCCGCCGAGCCGAAGAGGCCGAACTCCGAGATCAGGCTGAGCGCCCCGAGGGCGATGACGGCCGGCAGCCAGTCGACGAACCACGCGCGGGTGCGGATCGTGTCGCTCAGGCTCTGGCGGTTCTCTGATGGGTTCTCCATACGGCCAATGTAAAGGGAGCTTGTCTCAATGTAAACGTTCCTTGTCATCGAGCCCCGGGGTCCCAGGCAGGAATGACCGGGCGATGGGGTTCTGTCGTCCGATCCCATGCCGGTACGCGACGCGGACAACCGGCTCCAGGTGTTCGCCCGCGGCGCGAACGGCACCGTGTGGTCCCGGGCGCAGAACCGTTCGTACGCCTGGGGGGGACTGGGCCGAACACAGCGGTGCGGCCGCGGCAGGCAATCAGGCTCCCGTCCTGGGCGAGGACGGCAAGGTGCGGGTGTTCTACCGCACCACGGACGACCGGCTGGAAGTCATCGTCCAGAACGACCCCAACGGCACCTTCGGCGCCCCGACCGAGCTGGCCCGCAACGTCGACGGCGACCCCGTCGCCACGCTCGGGGCCGACGGGCGTATCTACGTCTTCTACCGGGGCAGCGACAGCGCCCTGTGGTACTCGCGCAACCAGGGCCTGCTGTACGAGGCCTACACCAAGGCGTCCTCCATCGGCGGCGTGATGAAGGAACAGCCCGCTGCGGCGCTCGACGGCTCGGGCCGCATCGTGGTCGGCGTCCGCGGCAGCGACAACGGACTGTGGACCAGCCAGCAGAAGTCGGAGAACTCACCCGACTTCGGGTCCTTCTCCAAGCAGAGCTCCGGCATGACCGACTCACCCACCGCGGCCGCCGATGCCGCGGGCCGGGTGCAGTTCTTCACCGCGGTACGGACCAGGCGGCCTGGCGCGTCGGCCAGACCGACGACTATCAGAGCTACACCACGGCCGCCTCCCTCGGCGGGCAGATCCAGCAGCGGCCCACCGCCGTCCTCGGCTGGGACGGCCGGCTCAACGTGTTCGTCATCGGTACCGACAAGGCGCTGTGGGTCGCGGCCGAGACCAGCGAGAACGACGACGACTACACGACCTTCCAGTCCCTTGCCGGCACCGTCGGCCTCTCCACCGCCATCCCCGACCACCGCAACCTGCTGCACGTGTTCTACCGCAGCGCGGCGGCCGGCCAGAACCTCGGCAGCGTGGCCCAGGACTGGGCGTAACGACACCGAGCCCCTACCCGCTTCAGGGCGGCTCCCCACCGTGTGGGGAGCCCCCCTGATCCCCACCGGTCCCCTCGTTCGCCTCGCAAGGTGCGCCTCGGTCCGTGCTGGGACAATACGAAGAGGGTGCTGCGTCCCCCACCGGCACGATCGCCGCAGTTCCTTCGCGCACCGGGCGATCCCTCACAGACAGGACGAGCCGTGTCCACTCCAGAACTCGACGCGGTGGTCGTGACGTCGTTGGTCGAGGACGCCGTGACCGCGCCCTCCATGCACAACGCCCAGCCCTGGAGGTTCGTCCACCGCGCCGGCAGCGGTTCCCTGGCCCTGTACGGCGATCCCGACCGCACGCTGCCGATCGCCGACCCGGACCACCGCGCTCTGCACCTGGGCTGCGGTGCCGCCCTGTTCAACCTGCGCGTGTCGGCCGCCCACCACGGCTGGACCGCCGAGGTCCGGCTGCTTCCCGACCCCGATCATCCCTGGCACCTGGCCGACGTCCGTCTCCGGCGGACCGGGAGCGTGGACCACGGGCTCGCGGACCTTCATCCCGCCGTGCGGCGGCGGCACACCAGCCGCTTCCCCTTCACCGACGAGCCGATTCCCGAGCCCGTCCTCGGCGGGCTTCACGGCGCCGCTCTCCTGGAAGGCTGTCGGCTGATCACACCGGGCGCCTGGCACGCCGACGCGGTCATGGAACTCGTACGCGACGCCGAGTTCCTCGAAGCCGCGAACGAGGCCGTGCGCGCGGAGATCGCCACCTGGACCCGCACGGGCAGGACCGGTGAAGGGCCCACCACCGAGGGCGTCCCCGCGGAGGCGATCGGCCCACGGCAGTACGGCGTGAGCGCCCCTGTACGGGACTTCGACTCCCCCCGCCGGGTGGCGGACCGTGGTGTCGCCGACTTCGAGAAGCACCCCCGGCTCGCGCTGCTCGGCACGGTGGAGGACACTCCGGCGGACTGGCTGCGAGCAGGTCAGGCGATGCAGCGGGTGCTTCTGCAGGCCACCCTCGACGGCCTCGCGACCTCGCTGATGTCGCAGCCCCTCGAATGGCCCGAGCTCCGCTCGTCCGTCCGCGATCCGAGTTCCGCGATCGGCTTCGTCCACATGGTCTTCCGGCTCGGCTACGGCCCCTCGGGTGGGGCGACACCCCGTCGGCCTGTGGGCGAAGTCCTCAGCTTCCGGTGACGGAGCTCGTGTCGCGCCGCGCTGTCGCACGGGTGAGGCTGGAGGCAGGTGCACCATGACTGTCGGACAGCTGAGGGAATTGGCGCGAGGCCCGTGAAACCGGAGATCGACTACACAGCGTTGTTCGCGGCCACGCCGAGTCCGTATCTGGTGCTGGGCCCAGACCTGGTGATCGTCGGAGTCAACGAGGCGTACCTGCGCGCGACCGGGCGGAGTCGGCAGGATCTGGTCGGCCAGCACCTGTTCGATGCCTTCCCGGACAACCCGGCGGACGCGAGTGCGGACGGGGTGCGGAACCTGAACGCCTCGCTGCAGCGCGTCCTGCGGTCGAGAGAGCCGGACACGATGGCGGTGCAGAAGTACGACATCCCGGTGGCGTCCCGGCCCGGGGCGTTCGAGGAGCGGTGGTGGTCGCCGATCAACACCCCCGTGGTCGGGCCGGACGGGCGGGTGGCGTGGATCATCCACCGGGTGGAGGACGTGACCGACTTCGTCCGCTCCCGCCCGCCCGGCCCGCGACAGGCACCGCTGGGCAAGCGGGAGGCCATGGAGGCCGAGCTGTACGCGCGGGCGCGGGAGCTGCAACGGCTGAACGAGGAGCTGCGCCAGGCGCACGCCCGGGAGCGCCAGGTGGCCGTCGCGCTCCAGGAGGCGATGCTGCACTCGCCCGACCTGGAGGGGCACCGGAACGTCGCGGTGCGCTACCTGCCCGCGGTCGGGTCGCTGAACGTGTGCGGCGACTGGTTCGACGTCGTCGATCTTCCCGGTGACTCCTTCGGGGTCGCGGTCGGCGATGTCGTCGGCCACGGCCTGGAGGCCGCCGCCGTCATGGGCATGCTCCGCAGCGCACTGAGCGCCGCGGTCCGGGCCCTGCCCGAGCCGGCGAAGTCGTTGGAGGTTCTCGGCCTGTACGCCCGGTCGGTCGAAGGCGCACTCGCCACCACCGCCGTCCAGGTCGTGATCGACGCCCAAGCCCAGCAGATCGCCTACAGCAGCGCCGGCCACCCCCCGCCCGTTCTGCTGCACGCCGACGGCACGTGCGACCTGCTGGAGCAAGCCACCGATCCGCCGCTCGGTGCACGGCCCGAACACGTTCCCCGCCCCCAAGCCACCCTGGCCTACGCCTTGGGCGACACCCTCGTGCTGTACACCGACGGGCTCATCGAACGGCGCGACGAGGACATCGATGCCGGCCTGCACAGGCTCACCGACGCCCTCACCCGCCACGCCGACATGGGCCCCGACCGCCTCGCCGACACCCTGCTGGCCCGTCTCGGCGTCGTCGGCGGGGCCCGGGACGACATCGCTCTGGTCATCGTGCGCCTCTGACAGCGCGCCGAGGCCTCCAGGTCACTCCATCCAGTCCAGGCTGCGGAGTGTCCGGCCGCCGTACACGGGGAGGCCGATCGATTCTCCGTACCGGGCGAGCTGGCTCCAGGGGCGGTTGATCCCTGCGGAGCCGTAGCGGCGCACCCTGGTGACGGTGTCCAGGTCGAGGACGTCGACGAGGATCTCCTCTCCGGGGCCGGCCTGTTGGCGGACGAGGCCTTCCGGGTCGACGACGGCGCTGGTTCCGACGCCGGCGGGGTCGCCGGCGTTGACGTTGACGACGTAGACCTGGTTGGTCCATGCGTTGGCGCGGGCGCGGGCGCAGACGCGCTCCATCTCCCGGTCGCGGGTGGGCGTCAGGGTGGGCTGGATGACGATCTCGGCGCCCAGCCAGGCGAGCTGGCGGACCGTTTCCGGGAAGGCGCCGTCGTAGCAGACGGCCAGTCCCACGCGACCGGCGCCGGGAATGTCGAAGACGGTGAACTCGGTTCCGGGCGTGGTCTTTCGTACGGCTGCCAGGGGAAGGCCTTGCGGTAGCGGGCGACGATCTCGCCCTCCGGCGAGACGGCGAGGGCGGTGTTGTGGATACGGCCGTCCTCGACGCGCTCGTAGACGCTCCCCGGGACCAGCCACCACAGGCCGGTCTCCACGGCGAGCCGAAGGCGGGGGTGCGGTGGCGGAGGTGGACGCGGGCGAAGGCCCGGGGCAGGGCGCCGTGGGCGGCCATGGACAGGGTGCTGCGGGACCTCCGCCCCTCCTCGTCTTCCCAGGTGGGGCCGCGCAGTCCGGTCGGCGAACCCACTCGGCGAGCTGTGCACGGCGACCGGTGAGCACGTGCGTGCCCTCGGTGAGCGGGCGCATAGGATCGCCAGCATGGCACTGCGACCTGCTCATGTGAACATCAAGGCTCTCGATCCCTCGGCGGTCGGACGGTTCTGGGCGGAGGCGCTCGGCTGGACCGCCTACAGCCCCGGCGTGACCACCTACGTCGGACCCAGCGGCGGACTCGTCTGGCCGGACCCGGTCGTTCTCGGCATCGACGTCGTTCCCGTCCCGGCGCTCAAGTCGGCCGCGAAGAACCGTGTGCACCTCGACCTCGCCACCACCTCCGCGGACCATCAGGCGGAACTGGTCGCGCGCCTCCAGGCCCTCGGTGCGACGCCCGCCGACGTGAGCCAGGGCGCCGTACCGTGGACGGTCCTCGCCGACCCCGAGGGCAACGAGTTCTGCGTGCTGGAGCCGCGGGAGGTCTACCGGGACACCGGCCCGATCGCCGCGGTGGTGGTCGACTGCGCCGATCCGCGGGCCATGGCCCGGTTCTGGGGCGAGGCGATGGACTGGACCCTGCACGAGGTGACCGACGAACACGCGGTGCTGCGCAACGCCAAGGGTGTCGGCCCGTATCTCGAGTTCCTCCGCACACCCGGCGCGAAGACCGCGCCGGACCGCGTCCATCTCGACCTGCTGCCGTACCCCGGTGACGACAAAGCGTCGGAGGTGGACCGGCTGCGGGCCCTCGGCGCCACCGACCTCGACCTCGGCCAGGGCGACGTTCCCTGGACGTGCCTGACCGACCCCGAGGACCACGAGCTCTGTGTCCTGGCCGTGTCCTCCTGACGCGGCGACGGGGTTCGGGGGGCGTACGTACCCCACGTGCGTTCTCGCGGGGTGCCGCTCCGGCACCGGCACCGGCACCGGCACCGGCACCGGCACATCTACCGGTCCCCGCCGGCGAGCGCGGCCGCCAGGACAGGTCCGATCTGGGTCAACGCCGCGGGGCGCATCATCCGGAGATGTGTGGTGGCGATCTCGTGGGTCGTGATGCGGCCGCCGATGTGCGGGCGCCAGTCGTCGGTCAGTCCATTCGGTCCAGCCGTGCACAGCAGCAGATCGCCGCCGAACCGGCTGGGGGTGAAGCGGTCACGCAGCCGGCCGCTGTGCCCGACGGTGGCGGTGATCCGGGCGATCGTCTCCTCCGGCAGGCTGGCATCGCCGATCTCCTCTGCGAGTGCCGCGTCGAGCGTGTCGTCGGCGAGGCCCTCCGCCTGCGTGCCCTCGGTCTCCGCGGCCACCGGCGACACGTCCAGAACGGCCGGCAACTCCACCTGCTGCCCTTCCCGCTCGAGTTGGACCGCGATCGCGTGGGCGACCAGACCACCCAACGACCAGCCGAGCAAACGGTACGGTCCACTCGGTTGCACCGTCCGGATGCGGCACAGATACTCCGCCGCCAACTGGTCGATGGTCTGCGGCAGGACGGAGTCGCCGCTCAAGCTCGTGCCTGCAGTCCGTACAGCGGCGTCTCCGGATCGAGGTGGTGCAGCAGACCGGCGTAGGACCAGCTCATCCCGCTGGACGGGTGAATGCAGAACAACGGTGGCTGACTGCCGTGCCCGCGCAGTTCGAGCAGTACGTCATGGGCCCCGCCGTCCGTGGTGTGACCCGCGACCAGCCGCGCGAGCGCGGCCGGTGTCGGTGCCTCGAACACGGCGCTGACTCCCAGCTCCACCCCCAGCGCGGCCCGCACCCGGCTCACCAGACTCGTCGCCACCAGCGAGTGCCCACCAAGGTCGAAGAACCCGTCGTCCGGGCCGACTTCGTCGATGTGACTGGCCGACACGTCGAACGTCGGTGCGGGAAGCGCCCGCCGGTCGACCTTGCCGGTGGGCGACAACGGGAACTCCGCGGAGACCATCACCACCGCCGGCACCATGTGGGAGGGGAGGTGCCGGGAGACGGACTCCCGTGCGGCCACGCCCAACTGTGACGGGTTCACCGAACCGGCCGACCTGTCCGGCGTGACATGCCCGACCAGGCATCGCTCGCCCCGACCGTTCGTGCCGGGCACCACCGGAACCCAGCTGGACGTGTCGGTCGCCGACGCTTCCGGCCGCCGGGTCACCCTCGGCGGGGTCTCTGTCGACGGGTTGCCGGGGAGTGACCGTACCGCCTCGTACTGGGGACAGGAGATCCGCAAGCCGCTGACCACAGCGACCCGGGCCGGACTGGATCTGACGAGGGTCGAAAACCTGGAACTGAGGCCGCGCAGCAGCTCGATTCGAACGGCAAATACGACCTGAACCTCGCCGCCAACGAATACATGGCCAACGGCCATACTTTGGACAAGCACGTCGGCAAGACGGACGAGCAGTTGGCGCAGCGCCTGCGTGACCAGCAGTCGGGCGGCCCGACAGCGGCCTGGCCACACGGCAAGCCGAGCCCAGCGGCTCCTCCGCCTTCCCGACCTACCAGCGCGCCGAGGAATTGACCGAGCGCAACCTCAACACGAACAAGGCCGCCATCGAGGCATGGATCAAGGGGCCTCCGCCGGCCTCCGACGGCGACGTCAAGTCGTTCTACGACACGGTGCCGAGCGGCGAGACCAGTGGCCGCAGCGTGAGCAAGCAGCCGGTGGACCCCAACGACCCACTGTCCGGGTACAAGCAGGGCGGGAATGCCCAGGCGTACGACGTGAGCGGCGTCGACACGCGTATCCGCTACGACAGCAGCCGCAACCCTCCGTTCACTGTCATGACGTCGATGCCCTCCAAGTCCTAGCGAAAGCCGAGAAAGGCCAGCACCACATATCCGTCGACCAGACGTCCTGGGAAGCCGCGGTACGCCACTTGTACGAGGACGCGTACCCGTACGACGCCACGGGCCCGCGTCGCCACGAGAACTGGGTCCTCGACGTCCTTGCTCTGATGGCACGAGAGCCGGACCCCCGCGGCTGGACCGGTCTCGATGACGCGGCTCAGAACCCGGAGCGCGAGGCGTCCCTCACGTATCCCTTCGTCGCCCACCCGCCGGAGTACATCGCGAGGCGTCTCCAGGAGATCGATCGGGACAGTGCCGAGAACCTTCTCCTCGCCCTTACGGACGACGGCTGCACCCTGGCCAACCTGAGTCGCTTCGTCGAAAGCGAGGAGGAGCTCCGGGCGATGGCGCGCACGATTCTCGCGCGCTACGGGGACTCCGCCAGTTTCCACACCAATGTCAACAAGCCGGGTCACGTGAGCGGCACGCTCGACTTCACATCGTCGGGCTGGGCGTACAGCCCGCTGAGCGTGTACTCGGAGGACTACGGCCTGATCGTCGTCTCGGACACCGAGGTGGGCATGTTCTGGAACTTCGCCGACTACTGAACCGCCTGCCACCCGTAGGAGTTCGGCTCCTGACGAGGCAATTTGAGAGGATGCCCCCGTGCTGACCCGTTCCGCCTCCTATTCCGACCGGGAGACCGCCCAGTGGGCCACCCAGCAGGTGGTGACCGCCAACGAACAGGCCGTCCACCGCTGGCTCGCCCAGAACACCCGGGTCCGCCTCACCCTCGAGGCGGCCTGGCCGTCCCGTGAGGAGCCCGTGGGCCGGGTCCAGCTGGGGGGCGACCTGCTGGCCGGGCGCGGCCCCGTCGACGTGCGCGCGGCGCGCGTGGTCCTGCGCTGCGAGGCGACGAGTCCGCTCGGCTTCGTCGTCCACACGCCCGTCCCGTTCTACCTGTAGGGGTCACACGCACATGTCCATGAAGCCCCTCGAACACGACCGGCGGTATGGCGAGCTGGACCAGGTGATGCGCGCGTATCTGGGCCAGCCGGCCGACGACACCCCGGAGCGGCGCAGCCGCGCCCTGGACGCGTATCTCCGTCACACCTGGCACACCCGCCCCTCGGCCTAGTGGGGACGTCGCCGCAGCGGCGTGGCATGGCCTGAGCCCCGCCGCACAGCAGCTCTCTCCGGCGCGTAGCAGGGCTCTCGTCAGGAGTAACCGCTCAGACCCACCGCCTCGACCAGTTGGCTTGCGTTCTGTCGGAACTCCACAACGGGCATCGACAGACATCCCCCTCCCACTTGCGCGCCGGCCCCGACCTGCTCCCAGCGTCGGCCACGAACGCGGGAGCCATTCAGGCCAGCAAGGCCCCAGACCGCCCCACTGAGACCAGCGCCCCCGCGGCGAAGCACGCAGATCAACCTGACGGGACGTCATGAAAGTCAGCATTGAGTCAGCATCCGTCCTGCCACACCTGCCCACACAAGGTCACACACGGGAACTCAGCCACAGCCCCCGGGTCCGCCTCGCAACTCAGCGCGCGCATCCCGAGGATGAGGTGATACCGCTGGTCAGCGCACACGACCCCGCGCTTTCAGTGGCGTCGCGGGGAGTTCCGGGGCCGGAAGCGGAGCGCCGTCGTAGCCCTTCACCTCACCGAACCTGGTGCCGTTCATCCATGCCTCGCGCGCTTCTTCGATGTCCTGCTGCGAGCGGCCGATCCAGTTCCAGAACATGACGATCTCCTCCTCGAACGGCTCGCCGCCCAGGAGCATCAGCCCCGCGTCCGAGGTTGCGCGCAGGGGGAGTTCCGTGCGGCCGCAGCCGAGGTAGAGCATCGAGCCCGGCAGGACCGGGACGCCGTCGACGTGAGCCTCGCCCGACATCGCCAGGACCGCGTACTCGAAGTCCGGTTCCAGGGGGATGCTCGTCTCGGTGCCCGCCGCCAGTGCGAGGTCCGCGCCGATCAGGGGGCTGTACGTGGTGCCGGGCGAGGCCGCGCCGTCGAGTTCGCCGAGGATCACGGTGGCCGTCAGGCCGGGGGCCGTGACCTGCGGGAGGTCGGCGTGGTGCTGGAAGTGGGGTTCGACGTGGCGGTGGGCCTCCGGGAGCGCCACCCAGAGCTGGGCGCCGTGGAGGAAGCGCGCGTGGGGCCGGGGACTCTCCTCGGAGTGGGAGATCGCCCGGCCCGAGGTCATCAGGCCCAGCTCGCGGGGGCGGATCGTCTCCAGGCTTCCCGTGCTGTCGCGGTGCAGGACCTCGCCCTCGTGGAGCCAGCTCACGGTCTGGAGCCCCATGTGCGGGTGAGGCGGGACCTGCATCCCGGGCTCTTCCGCGATGTCGTCCGGGCCGTAGTGGTCGACGAAGGCCCAGGCGCCGACCATGCGGCGGCCGAGGTTGGGGAGCAGACGGCGGACCTCGGTCGACTCGCCGAGCTGGACGTGACGGGGGCTGAGGAGCTCCCGGACCGGTTCGGCGACGACGAAGCCGCGGCCGCCACAGACGGTGAGGGCGGCCTGACGATCAAGATTGCTCATGACACTCAACCTATTCCTGTCCGAGGACGGGGTGGGCGTGTCTCCACGCGGAAATAGTAGTGGAATGTTCAATCATCTTGGGGTGTTGACAAAACTGCCACCCCACCCGGTTGGCAGGGTAGGGACGCCCCGAGGGAGAGCCTGTGAACGACACGTACTACGAGTTCGGCACCGCCGGCGAGCGTTGGGACCGCGCCCAGTTCTTCTTCGAGGCCAAGGAGTACCTGACGGCGGCTCGGATCCTGCGGGGTCTGGTCGCCGAGCACCCGGAGCAGACCGCGCAGCGGCTGCTGCTGGCCCGCGCCTACTACCACTCCGCCCAGCTCTCCCGCGCCGAGACCGAGCTCCGCGCCCTCCTCGACCTGGACCCGGTGGAGCACTACGCGCGTCTCATGCTCGGCCGCACCCTGGAGCGGCAGGGCCGGCACGCCGAGGCCGCCCCGCACCTCCGGCTCGCCGCCGCGATGACCGGCGACCTCCCTCAGTGAGTGATCGAGGACGCGTGGGCGGCTGCCCGGGGATCCGTACCCCGTTCGGTAGGGTCGTCGCGGGAGGTTGAGCGTTGCGTACGGGACGAGTGGGGCAGCGCCGCATGAGAGCGGCGGGTGCACTCGCGCACCTGATGCTCGTCGTGGTGCTCGCTCTCGGCGTCTTCGTGATGCACGCGGTCGGCCACCCGGAGGGCGCCTCGGAGACCGGGGTGGACGGCATGACGCATGTCTCCGCCTCCGTGCACTCCGCCCCCGCGCCCTCCCCCGGCGTGACCGGGGCCCACGACCCGGCGTCCCACGACACCGGCATGAGTATGGACATGACCACGCTCTGCGTGGCCGTCCTCGGCGTCTGGGCCCTCGCCCGGCTCGTCCTCGCCGCCTTCGGGAGCCGCCCCGATTGGATGGTCCGGCTGCTCGGCCGGCTCACGCGACTGCTCGCCCCGAACGCCCCGCCGCCGATATCTCCCGACCTCGCCCAGCTGTCGGTCCTGCGGATATAGGCCGAATCGCCGCCGCGGGCGCCTCGCGCTGCCCGCGGAAACGCCCATTCGACCTTTCCGGCAGTACACAGCACACACGAGGTGTGACACACATGCGTGCCTTCAGCAACCCCACCGCCCAAAAGCTCGCGCTGACCGGCGCCGTAGCCGTCGCGGGCCTGTTGCTCTCCGCCTGCGGCTCGGCGAACGACTCCGCGGGTGACTCCGTGAGCCGTACGAAGCAGGGCTCCGAGGCCTCCGTCTCGGGCTCCCCCGCGGCGGACACCTTCAACGACGCGGACGTCGCCTTCGCGCAGGCGATGATCCCGCACCACCAGCAGGCCCTGGAGATGGCGCGGCTCGCCGACGGCCGGGCCGAGGACACAGGCGTCAAGAAAATCGTCGCCGATGTCGAGAAGGCCCAGGACCCGGAGATCCGGAAGATGAGGGCCTGGCTCAAGGGCTGGGGCAGGCCCGAGTCGACGGATCAGGGCGGCCACGGGGCAGGCCACGGCGGCGGCCACTCGATGGCCGGGATGATGTCCGAGCAGGACATGAAGGAGTTGGCGAACCTCCGGGGCACGGCCTTCGACCGGAAGTTCGCCGAGCTGATGATCGCCCATCACGAGGGGGCGGTCGAGATGGCCGAGACCGAGCAGAAGGACGGTCGCGACGCCACGGCGAAGAAGCTCGCCGCCGATGTCGTACGGACCCAGACCGCCGAGATCGCCGAGCTGAGGAAGATTCTCGACCGGCTCTGACCGACCCTGACTGGCCCTGACCGGCCCTGACCGGCCCTGGTGCCGACGGCCCTCGCTTCCCGAGGGCCGCCGGCGCGCGGCCTCAGCCGTCCGTCCGCGTGTGGACGACTTCTCCGCCCACCACGACCGTCTCGGCCACCGTGCCCGGGATGTCCTCCGGGTCGATCCGGAGGATGTCGCGGGAGAGTACGACGAAGTCGGCGAGCTTGCCGACGGTCAGCGAACCCCGCTCCTCCTCGAGGAAGTTGGCGTACGCGGAACCCATGGTGTAGCCCTCGACCGCGGTCACCACGTCGATCGTCTCCTCCGGCGTCCACGGCTCTCCCCCGCCGCGCAGCGGCCGCCGGGTGACGGCGGTGTAGATGCCGACCATGGGGTCCATCTCGGCGACGTTCCAGTCGCTGGAGAGGGCGAGGACAGCTCCGGCGGCGTGCAGGCTGCGCAGCGGCCAGGCCTTGTGCCAGCGGTCGGGGCCGATGTTCTCGGCCCAGTCCTGGCCCGGGCCCGCGATGTCGGGCGCGGCGTGGCGGGGCTGCATGCAGGCGACGACTCCGAGTTCGGCGAAGCGCGGGGTGTCGGCCGGGTCGAGGCACTCGACGTGGACGACCTGGTGGCGCGCGTCACGCGGCCCGTTGACGCCGCGGGCACGGGCGACGGCGTCGAGGACCGTACGGATGCCACGGTCGCCGGTGGCGTGCACGAAGCACTGGAAGCCGCGCGCGTCGAGGCCGGTGAGCAGTTCCGCGAACTCCTCCGGCGGGTAGAAGGTGTCGCCGCGATGGTGTCCGCACCCGGCGTACGGCTCCAGGAGCGCGGCCGTGCGGGGCTCGACCACGTCGTCGATGTAGAGCTTGAGCGGTCCGACACGCAGCCGGTCGTCGGCGAACTTCCGGGCGACGTCGGCGAATTCGTCGAGCTCGGCCTCGGTGGTGCCGCGCGGGTGGAAGAGTGCGGCGACGATCCGCGAGCGGAGCCGGCCCTCGGCGCGTGCGCGCTCGAAGAGGGAGAGGTCGTCCAGGGAGTTCTGCGGCTCGACGACGGTGGTGATGCCGTACGCGACGGCGTCGTCGAGGCTCTTGGCGAGCCTGCCGTACTGGCGGTCCGGCGAGGCCCACGGGACGCCGAGCTCGCGCAGGGCGCGGTGGCCCGCGCGGGAGAGGCCCTTGATCGCGAAGTCCTTGACGAATCCGGCGGGTTCGCCGGTCTCGGGGTCGGTGACGGCGGTGCCGAACGGCAGGTCGGTGCGGTCGCGGGTGACGTCGAGCGCGCGCAGGGCGGCGGTGTTGAGCCAGGCGGTGTGCACGTCGTAACTGAGCACGACGGCGGGGGTGTCGCCGGTCACGGGGTCGAGGTCGGCGGCGGTGGGCATGCGCCCGCCGGGTATCGCCGAGTAGTCGAAGGCCTCGGCCTCGATCCAGGCGGCCTCGGGGTGGGCAGCGCGCCAGGTGGTGATCCGCTCGTGGATCGCGTCGAGGGTACGGGCTCCGGCGAGTTGGACGCAGGCGTCGTCGGAGCCGAGGCGTACGTGGTTGTGGGCGTCGATGAAGCCGGGCAGGACCAGACGGCCGCCCGCGTCGAGGACCGTGGTGTCGGGCCCGGTCCAGCGCGCGGCGTCGGCGTCCGCGCCGAGCCAGACGATGCGTCCGTCGCGCACGGCGAGCGCCTCGGCCTCGGGCAGGGCGGGGTCGACGGTGTGGATGCGGGCCCCGACGAGGACGAGGTCTGCGGGGGTGGCGCTGTTCATGAGGGATCGAACTCCAGTTTCTGGCAGGGGTGTTACGGCTGCGCGGGGGTGGCGGTGCGGCGCGCGAGGAGGACGTACACGAGCGCGGAGACGAGGGCGCCGAGGAGGGTGAGATCGGCGCCGCCGAGCGGGGCGACGAGGGGGCCGGTCCAGAGTTCGGAGTCGCAGGTGAGGGCGGCGAAGGCCATGCCGGCGAGCAGGGCGGTGATTCCGGCGGGGTGCCAGCCGGAGCGGTACCAGTAGGTCCCGCCCTCTCCGGCGTGCAGGGCGTCGGAGTCGTAGGAGCAGCGGCGCAGGACCATGTCGGCGAGGAAGACGCCGCCCCAGGGGGCGAAGACGATGATCAGGAGGGAGAGGAAGGCGAGCAGGGAGGTGGTGAAGTCGGCGAGGAAGAGGGCGCCGAGGGAGCCGAGGGCGGTGACGGCGGCGCTGATCACGATGGCGCGGGCGCGGCTCCAGGGGATGCCGAGGACCTGGAGGTTCAGGCTGGAGGAGTAGAGCGTGATGATCGAGTTGGTGACCGAGCCGCCGAGGATCAGGGCGAGGAAGAGCGGCTGGAACCAGCCGGGGAGCAGCCCTTCGGCGCCCGCGACCGCGTCGGTCATGTCGGCCTGCGTCGCGGCGGCGACTCCGGCGACGCCGAGGGCCACGGAGGAGAGGAAGCCGCCGAGCGCGCCGCTCCAGGTGAGGGCCTTGAGCGAGGTGGTGCGCGGCAGGTAGCGGGTGTAGTCGGCGGGCATCGGGAGGTACGAGAAGGGGCCCGCGAGCATGACGACGAAGGCGAGGCTCCAGCCGACGGCACCGGGGCCTTGGGCCGGGGCGGTGGTGTCGGCGCCGGGCAGGACGAAGGCGAGCAGGGCGGCGAACCCGAGGGCGAGGGCGTAGGCCATCCAGCGTTCGGCGAACTGGACGGTGGCGTGGCCCCACAGGGCGACGGCGAAGGTCATCGTGAGGGTGACGAGCAGGGCGAGGGCGCGGGCGGCTTGGCCACCGGCCCAGCCGAGGTCGGCGAAGAGGGCTTCGAGGGCGAGGGTGCCGACCGCCGTGTTGACGATGGTGTAGCCGATGCTGACGACCCAGTTGAGGAGTCCGGCGGGCCAGTTGCCGCGCACACCGAAGGCGGCGCGGGAGATGACGAGGGTGGCGGTGCCGGTGCGGACACCGCTGAGTCCGGCGGCGCTGATGGCGAAGAAGGAGAGTCCGCCGATGACGACGACGGCGGTGGCCTGCCAGAAGGAGAGGCCGAAGGCGACGGCGAGGGCGCCGTTGATCACGTAGGTGAAGGTGAGGTTGGAGCCGAACCAGAGCCAGAAGAGGTCCTTGGCGCCGCCGTGGCGCTCGGCGTCGGGGATGGGGTCGATGCCGTGGCCCTCGACCTGGAAGACCTCGTCGCGGCCCGTGTCCGCCGCTGTGTCCTGGTGCAGCATGCCCACTCCCAGACTTTGAATGGTGTTCTAGAATTTAGAACAGCATTCAAGATGTGGGAGAGGTGGCGACCGCGTCAAGACCTCACAGAGCTGCGGTTAAAGTCGTGACCTGGCGGGTCACGGGGATGGAGGCGGAACGGGTGGCAGGGGCAGCACGACGGCGCGACGGGCACATCGCCCAGGAGCGGATGCTCGAAGAGGCCATGGCGGCCATCGCCGAGAACGGCCTCGCGGCGCTCACCATGTCGGCGCTGGCCGAACGCCTGGGCACCAGCGGCGGCCACATCCTGTACTACTTCGGCAGCAAGGACCTGCTGCTGCTCGCCGCGCTGCGCTGGAGCGAGGCCGCCCTCACCGAGGAGCGCCGGGCGCTGCTGGCCCGCCGGCTGACGGCGGAGCGCAAGCTGGACCTCTTCCTGCGGCTCTACCTGCCGCACGGTCCGCGCGATCCGCGGTGGATGCTCTGGATCGAGCTCTGGGCGCGCACCCCCTCCAACGACACGCTGCGCGAGGCACAGCGGGAGCTCGACCGGGGCTGGCAGGAGGATCTGGAGGCCCTGCTCGCCAAGGGCGTGGCCCGGTCCCGTTTCGCGCCGATGGACGCGGCCGAGGTGACGGCGCGCGCCTCCGAACTCCTCGCGCTCCTCGACGGGCTCAGCACGCGCATGGTGCTCGGCCAGGAGTCCGGGCCGTCCGCGCCCGACCCGCGCCCCGCGATCGACGCGGCACGGGCGGCGGCCGAGCGACTCGTCCCCCGGAGCCGACCGGCTGCGGGGCGGGCCCCGCGCTGACCCCGCTCCGGGGCTGAGCCGCTTCGGGGCGCGCCCTGCTCCTGGGCGGGCGCTACTGCGTGGCGCGGGTTACTGCGGTGCGGCGCTACTGCGGTGCGGCGCTACCTGGGGCGGGCGGGGGGTCCTCCCAGGGCAGGGGTTCGGCGGCGGTGAACGGCCATTCCAGGGCATCGGGATGGCGCCGCATCTGCTCGGCGTACCAGAGGATCTGCTCCGTGTGGAGTGCGGGTCGGGAGAGCTTGGCGAGGGCGGGATACGAGTCCGCGATCACCTGGGCGAGGGCGAGCGACGCCTCGGCGTCGGACGCGGCGTCTCCGGGGCGGTCGTGCGGGACTCCGTACCAGGCGGTGACCGCCCGCAGGGAGCGACTGCCGGGACGGTACCGGTCGGCGTGGCGGTCCAGGACCAGGGGGTCGCAGACGGGGGCCACGCCGTGCGGGAGCCGCTCGGCCAGCGTGGGCAGTCCGTGACGCAGGAGCTCGGCGTGGAGAGTGGTCAGGACGTGAGGAGCGAACCAGACGACCAGGACCTCGTTCGACGCCAGGTGATCGGCGAGGACGGTCGCGAGGTCGTCGAGGGCGCGTGGGGCGGGGGCGCCCTCGGCGCGGGCCCGTTCGACGGCGCCGAGCCGGGTTCCGTGCGTCGGATATCGGAGATTGGATCCAGGATCCATGATCCAGTCTCCGGACGTGCCGTCGCCGACCCGCACCGACGCGGCAAGGATCCGATCCACCGCCGCCCGGTAGCCGGTGGTCACGATGTCCACCGCCATCAGGCGGCGGCGGTGCCAGCCCGGCAGCTCCTGCCGGGCCGGCGGAGCGGGTTCCGGCACGTGTTCCGGGTGGAAGACCTCCCAGCCGTCCTTCGGACCGTGGCCGTGCCGGAGCACCCCCGCCCCCGCCGGCACGACGGCCCCGCAGACCGCGCAGGGCCCGTCGTAGTCGTTGGTGAGGTCGGGGGCGCCGGGGTTCATTCCGTCCCCGCACCGTCCCGGTACGCCTCGAGCAGCCGCAGCCAGGCCTCGCTCAGCGTCGGGTACGAGGGAACGGCGTGCCAGAGGCGCTGGATCGGCACCTCGCCGACCACGGCGACGGTCGCCGAGTGGACCAGCTCCCCGATGCCCGGCCCGACGAAGGTGACACCGAGGACGATCTCGCGCTCCAGGTCGACCACCATGCGGGCGTGGCCGCGGTAGCCGTCGGCGTAGAGACCGGCGCCCGCCACCGAGCCGAGGTCGAGGTCGACGGCGCGGACCCGGTGCCCGGCCTCCTCGGCCTCGGCGAGGGAGAGCCCGACCGCCGCGGCCTCGGGGTCGGTGAAGACGACCTGGGGTACGGCGGCGTTGTCGGCGGTGGCCACGTGCGCGCCCCAGCGGTCGGTGTCCACGGTGATGTCGCCGGCGGCGCGGGCGACGATGGCGGCGCCGGCGATCCGGGCCTGGTACTTGCCCTGATGGGTCATCAGGGCTCGGTGGTTGACGTCTCCGACGGCGTAGAGCCAGTCGCTGCCCGTGACCCGGAGGGTGTCGTCCACCGGCAGCCAGGAGCCGGGCTCCAGGCCGACGGTCTCCAGGCCGATGTCGTCGGTGCGCGGGCTCCGGCCGGTCGCGAACAGGACCTCGTCGCCCTCGACCTGGTCGCCGCCCTCCAGGACCACGGTGACCGGGCCGGTACCCCCGTCGCGTACCACCGCGGCGACGGAGACGCCCGTACGGACGTCGGCACCGGCCTCGGTGAGCGCGTCGGCGACGTGTTCACCGACGAAGGGCTCCATGCGGGGCAGCAGCCCCTTGCCCCGCACCAGGACCGTCACGCGCGAGCCGAGCGCCTGCCAGGCCGTCGCCATCTCCGCGGCGACCACTCCCCCGCCGACCACGACCAGGCGGTCCGGGACGTGGTGCGAGCTGGTGGCCTCCCGGCTGGTCCAGGGCCTGGCCCCGGTCAGGCCGGGCAGGTGGGGCAGCGCCGCCCTGCTGCCGGTGCAGACGGCGACGGCGTGGCGCGCCGAGAGGAGATGGCGGTCGCCCTCGGGCCCCTCCACGACGACCTTCCGTGCGCCGTTCAGACGGCCGTGGCCCCGGTAGAGGCGGGCACCGGTGGAATCGAGCCAGCCGACGGCGCCGTCGTCCTTCCAGTCGGAGACGTAGTAGTCGCGATGGGCGAGCACGGCCGGCGCGTCGAGCGGCCCCTGGACCAGCTGCCGCAGACCGGGGACCTTGCGGGCGTCCGAGCGGGCGATGGCCGGGCGCAGCAGCGCCTTGCTCGGCATGCAGGCCCAGTACGAGCACTCGCCGCCGACCAGCTCGCTCTCCACCACGGCCACGCTCAGGCCCGCGGCCCGCGCGCGGTCCACCACGTTCTCGCCCACCGGTCCCGCGCCCAGGACCACCACGTCGTACTCGTGCTCCACCTCATGTGTCATGGGCCCCAGTCTGCTGGCAGGTGTGCGCCGTGGCCACAGGGGAAGGCGCGGCCGTGCGCGCCCGGAACGGGCGCGTGCACGCGTGGAATAGCGCGGCTCGATACGCCGTTGTGCGGGGCGAGTCCCCAGGGGACCGTGAGGGACACCCGCCAGGAGACCCGGAGAGGTAAGAAAACATGAGCACTGTTGAGCTCACCAAGGACAACTTCGACCAGATCGTGAGCGACAACGGGTTCGTTCTGATCGACTTCTGGGCTTCCTGGTGCGGTCCGTGCCGACAGTTCGCGCCGGTCTTCGAGGCGGCTTCCCAGCGGCACGAGGACCTGGTCTTCGCCAAGGTGGACACCGAGGCGCAGCAGGAGCTGGCGGCCGCGTTCGAGATCCGCTCCATTCCGACGCTGATGATCGTCCGCGACAACGTGGCCGTGTTCGCGCAGCCCGGCGCGCTCCCCGAGGCGGCTCTCGAAGACGTGATCGGCCAGGCGCGCAATCTGGACATGGACGAGGTACGCAAGTCGATCGAGGACGCCAAGCAACAGCAGCAGTGACCGCGCGCCGAGGGGCGGTACGGGATGTCCCGTACCGCCCCTCGCGCGTTCGCGGGCGTCGTGCGACCCCAGGCCCCAGGCCCTAACCGGGGTCCGGGGGCGCAGGCGGTCAGCGTTCCAGTACGAGCGCCAGGCCCTGGCCGACGCCGATGCACAGGGCCGCGAGTCCGGTGCCCGAGCCGGCCGCCGCCAGCTGATGGGCCACCGCGCCGGCGAGCCGCGCACCGGAGGCGCCCAGAGGGTGCCCGATGGCGATGGCCCCGCCGCGCGGGTTGACGATCTCGGGATCGAGTTCCGGCCACTCGGCGAGGCAGCCCAGGGACTGGGCGGCGAAGGCCTCGTTGAGCTCGAAGGTCGTCAGGTCGGAGAACGACCGGCCCGCCTTCCCGAGCGCGCGCCGGACCGCCTCGACGGGGCCGAGCCCGAAGAGCTGCGGTTCGATACCGGTGACGGCGGAGGCGCGGATCCGGGCGAGCGGCTCGCGGCCGGTCTCGCGCAGGCCCTCCTCGTCGACGAGGAGCAGCGCCGCGGCGCCGTCGTTGAGCGGCGATGCGTTGCCCGCGGTGACGGTTCCGCCCTCACGGCGGAAGGAGGGCTTCAGGCGGGCGAGCGCCTCCAGGGAGGTGTTGTCGCGGATGCACTCGTCACGGACGAGGTCCACACCCTCGTACGGCACGACCTCCCCGTCGTACAGGCCCTTGTCCCAGGCCTCGGCCGCCTTCTGGTGGCTGGCCAGGGCGAACGCGTCCTGCTGCTCGCGGGTGAGGCCGTGCTTGTCGGCGACGAGCTCCGCGCCCTCGCCGAGCGAGACGGTCCACTCGGCGGGCATCCTCGGGTTGGTCATGCGCCAGCCGAGCGTCGTGGAGTGCAGCTGCTGGTGGCCGGCCGGGAAGGCGCGTTCGGGCTTCTGCAGGACCCAGGGGGCGCGGGACATCGACTCGACGCCGCCCGCGACGGCCACGGAGGCGTCGCCGACCGCGATGGCGCGCGCGGCCTGGATCACCGCCTCAAGGCCCGAGCCGCAGAGGCGGTTGACGGTGACACCGGGCACGGAGGTGGGGAGCCCGGCGAGCAGGACGGCCATGCGGGCCACGTCGCGGTTGTCCTCGCCCGCCCCGTTGGCGTCGCCGAAGTACACGTCGTCGATCCGGGCCGGGTCCAGGTCGGGCGCGCGCTTCACCAGCGACGCGACGACATGGGCGGCGAGGTCGTCGGGGCGTACGGAGGAGAGCGCGCCTCCGAACTTGCCGATCGGGGTGCGGACGGCGTCGACGATGTAGACGTCGCGGATGCTCATCGGTTCTCTCCCACGTGACCTTCGGGCGGTCAGCTGCGTTGAGGCGTTCGTCTGGTGAAATTTCCTTCATTGACGTGCGCGCCGAGTCTCCGCCCGCCGGGGGCTCCTGTCAACGGTGCCCGGACAGCGATAGGTGGTGAATGAACCGATGCGGCCGAAGAGGGCGGGCTCGCAGTCTCGCGCCGGGGCCGATCAGCGCCCCGTCGGGTTCCGGACCAGCGCCGTCAGGCCGTAGTCGAGCTCACGGCCGTCGACGAGGAGCGCCTCGACCGTACGGGTCTCGGGGTCGATCTCGGCGGTGATGCCGTGCCCCTCGTAGCGCGGGTACCCCGACGAGCCCGTCCGGCCCGTCGCCTCCACCACCGCGGAGCGGACCGCGCTGTCCTCCACGGACCGCCCGCCCCGGTCCTCCACGTGCTCGGCAACGAGCAGGATCTCGAAACGCCGCGGAACTGTGCTCATGCTTCGACGCTAAGCCGCAACGCCCCCCGGCGCCCGGCCGGACCGGAACCCCCGGTCAGCTGGACTCCCTGGGGATCACCCGCGAGGCCAGCAGGTCCTGCGCCACGGGAGCGCTCTCCGGGTCGCGGACGGCGCTGTCGACGAGTTCGGCCAGGTGCCGGCCGATCACCATGTCGATCTGCACCGTCGTCAGCCGCGGCCGCAACAGCCGCCCGAGCAGCAGGTCGTCCGAGCCCACGACCGCCGTCTCCGCCGGGACGGAGACCCCCGCGTCCTGGAGCGCCCGCAGCAGCAGCATCGCGTACTCGTCGTTGTACGCGAACACCGCGTCGAGGCCCAGCTCGCGCCAGCGCCCGGCGAGCTCGTTCGCCGCCTCCTCCTCGTAACGAAGGGGCAGCGGTACGACGGTGGCGCCGGTCCCCGCGACCGCCTGCCGGACGCCTTCGAGCCGCGGCCCGGAGAACATCTCCAGACCCGGCTCCTCGGGGACCACGACGCCGATCCGGCGCCGGCCCCGCTCCAGCAGGTGCTCGGCGGCGACACGGCCCACCCGCCCCTGGTCCATGACCAGGGCGTGCGCGCCCTCGACCCGGTGCGGGCCGACGGTGATGACGGCCTTCGCCCCGGACCGCTTCAGGATCTCCACGCCGTGCGGGGAGAGCTGGACCTCACCGAGCGAGACCACCGCGACCGGACGGAGCTCCGCCCACGCGCGCGCGGCCTCGTCCCCCTCCAGACCGAGGCTCCCGTACTGCACGACGGTGTAGTCGAGGCGCCGCAGGGCCCACTGGAGCTCGTTGAAGAACCGGCTGTACAGCGGGCCGACGGGCACGTGCGCGGTGGGCAGCAGGACCATCCGGCTGTGACCCGCGCGGAGGCTGCGGGCCGCGGCGTGCGGGACGTACCCCAGCTCCTCGGCCGCCTCCCGCACCCGCTGCCGGGTCGGCTCGCTGATCCGTACGGCGGCCGTGTTGTTCAGGACATACGAGACGGTGGCTCTGGAGACTCCCGCGAGTCGCGCCACATCGGCGCTCGTCGGGGCGGGACGTTCGGCGGACTGTCTGGGTGACTGGCTCATCGCTCCGGCATCTTTCCAGACCCATCCGGACCAGGGTCTGGCGGATGGCCGGATTCCAGTGCTACACACTGCTGACGCGTGTCACTGGCACGTGCCACCAGACGCGGTGGACACGGCCCGAGTCACCATGGTGCTGCCGGAGGCGGAGGACGCGGCCCGCGACATGGGCGTGCTCGACGTGGCGAACGCCGGACCGCAGATCGGCGCCCCCTTCGTCGCCTCGCTGGTCGTCTCGGCCGGCGGCGGGTACACGGCCCTCTTCCCGGTCGCCGCCGTACTGTCGGTCCTCGGGGCACTCGCCGTGCGCCCGATCCGTACCGTGCGCTGACCGAGAGGCATCGACGTGCATCTGCACACCACCACCTGGGGATCCGGCGAGCGGGTCGCCCTGCTGGTCCACGGCATCATGGCCGACCACCGCACCTGGCGGCGGGTCGGCCCCGCCCTCGCCGAGCGGGGCTACCGGGTGATCGCCGTGGACCTGCGCGGCCACGGCGCCAGCGGGCGGGCCGCCGGACCCGAGGGGTACACGCCGGAGGAGTACGCCGACGACCTCGTCGAAACGCTGCCCGGCGGCGCCGAGTTGGCGATCGGCCACTCGCTCGGCGCGCTGGCCCTGGCCACCGCGGTGGAGCGGCTCGCCCCGCGCCGGGCCGTCTACTCCGACCCGGCCTGGCACCTGCCGGCCGAGGAGGCGAGCCTCCGCGCGGAGCTGTTCGTCCAGGCCAAGCGCCTCACCCGCGAGCACATCCGGGTCTTCAACCCCCGCTGGGCGGAGGAGGATCTCGACATCGAGATCGACACGGTCGGGCTCTGGGACGAGCGCTCGGCCCACGCGCTCACCGCCTTCGCGGACCGCGACCTGTGGCCGGCGAAACCGGTCGTCCCCTCGCTGGTCACCCTCGCCGACCCGAGCATGCTGGTGACCGCCGACCACGCCCGGATGCTCGCGGAACGGGGCTTCGAACTCCGTACGGTCGCCGGCGCGGGACACACGATCCACCGCGACGACTTCGACGGGTTCATCACCGCCCTGGAGGGGTGGATCTGACGTACCGTGTGGTCATGGACGACGTCTCGATGGTGGGATTGCTCGGCCGGGTGACCGGCACCGTCGGGCCGGGCCTCGTCGGCGAGGTGATCGTCCGGATCCGGGGCGGAGCGGAGCACTTCCTCGCCTACGCGGCGGACGCCAAGGAGCGGATCGGTCTCGGAACGGTCGTGATGGTCGTGGAACATCTCCCTCCACGCACCGTCTATGTCACAGCCGCGTACGACGGTTGACCGATCCATTGAGCGCCCGTCCCGCGAGGCGCACACTTCCTTCACCGGGCCCGCACGGTTCCGGTGAAGGGGGAGCTGCCCATGGGCATCGGCATCCTGGCGGGCGGCGCGATCGTCGCCGTCCTCGTCCTCATCGCACTGTTCAAACTCATGTGGCGCGTCGCGGAACCCAACGAGGCGCTCATCATCTCCGGCTCCAACCACAAGATGGAGGGGCTCGGCGAGGGCATGGGCTTCCGGATCGTCACGGGGCGCGGCACGCTCGTGCTTCCGGGCGTCCAGGCCGTACGGAAGCTGTCACTGGATCTCAACGAGACGCAGTTGCAGGTGGAGTGCGTCACCCACCAGGGCATTCCGCTCAAGGTCCGTGGTGTGGTGATCTTCAAGGTGGGCGACGACTTCGTGTCGATCGCCAACGCCGCCCGCCGATTCCTCGACCAGCAGAAGCTGATGTCGGAGCGGGTGCACATCGTCTTCGCCGGTCATCTCCGCGCCATCGTCGGCGGGTTGACGGTGGAGGACATGATCCGAGACCGGGAGAAGCTGACCGGGCAGGCGCGTTCGGCCTGTGGCACGGAGATGGAGAAGCTCGGTCTGATCGTCGACTCGCTGCAGATCCACGAGATCGAGGACCCGACCGGGTACATCAAGAACCTGGCCGCGCCGCATGCCGCGGCGGTCCAGCGCGACGCCCGGATCGCGCAGGCGGAGGCCAACCGGCGGGCGACCGAGGCCGAACAGCAGGCCGCGGCCCGGATGTCGGAGGCCACCCGGGACAGCGAGATCCTCCAGGCCGGCTACCAGGCCGAGCGGGACCAGGCGTCCGCGAAGGCCCGGCAGGCCGGTCCGCTGGCCGAGGCGGCGTCGCGCCAGGAGGTGGTCGTCCAGGAGACCCGGGTCGCCGAGCTGGAGGGACACCGCAAGGAACAGCAGCTCCAGGCGGAGGTCCGCAAGCCCGCCGACGCCATGGCCTACGAGACGAGGACGCTGGCGGAGGCGGAGCGCGACGCCCGTATCTCGGCGGCGCAGGCGGAGGCCAAGGAGACCGAACTGGCGAGCGCGGCCAAGGCGACCGCGACCCGGCTCACGGGTGAGGCGGAGGCGGCGGCCCAGCACGCGAAGGGTCTCGCGATCGCCGAGGCCACGCGAGCCAAGGGTCTGGCGGAGGCCGAGTCGATCAAGGCGAGGGCGGCGGCGCTGGCCGAGAACCAGGAGGCCGTGGTCGCCCAGCAGCTGGCCGAGAAGTGGCCGGAGATCGTGGAGGCCGGGGCGTCGGCCTTCGGCAATGTGGACCAGATGGTCCTGCTGAACGGCGCCGACGGTATGGCGGAGGTGTTCGCCAAGGCGCTGACCATGGGCGGGACGGGTCTGGGGCTCGCCCGTCAGCTGCTCTCGACGATGAATCCGGGCGCCCAGGCGGCGCTCGGGACGTCGGTGAACGGCGCGGCTCCGCCCGCTCCCCGGACGGAGGCGATCCCGGTCGGCGACGACCAGGAGTAGCCGCCGGAGGACACGCCGGGCCCGGCGCCGTACCGGCGTCGGGCTCCGGTCGTTTCGTCCACGGCGGACTCGCCCGCGGGACGCGGGTCTTCAGCGAAGGTCCGGAAGATCAGTTGTGACCGAACTTCCGCTCCTTCTTGTGGGAGACCTGCTCGATGATCGGCCGCGGGGTCTCCCGTACGACCGGTGTCTGTTCCTTCGTCGCCTCGGTCCTGTGCTCGTGGCCGCCCGTACGGGCACCGCGGTTCACCCGGGTCTGTTTCTTGCCCACGATCGTGCCTCCTGTCACCGGAACTCTGACGCTGGGGCCTTTTCAGCCTTGCACGTGGGTACGAGCACCGCATGTCAGGGGCCTCGGGCCCGACCGTCACCCGATCGGCCGCGAGCACCGCGAGGTCGTGGCAGGTCAGGTGCCCGCGAAGACCCTCTGGAAGGCGCCGAGCGTCGTCCGGCCCGCCGTACGGTCGAGGATCGCGAAGACGATCTCGTCGAAGTGGCCGGCGAACCGGCCGCCGTCCATGAGGAGCGCCCGGAAGGCGCCCGCGACCTCGGCAGGGTCGTTCTGGAAGACGCCGCAGCCCCAGGCACCGAGGACGAGCCGCCGGTAGCCGCCCGCCACGGCGGTCTCCAGGACCCGCTCGGCGCGGACGGCGAGGGCGGCCGGGACGCGGTCGGCGAGCTCGGGGGTCTGCCGCCGGATCACGCCCGCGTTGGGCGCGGGCGAGGTGAGGAAGCCGACGGTGAACGGCTCGGCCAGGAGCCCGCCGCGATCGTCGCGGAAGACCGGCACGCCGGGTGAGTGGATCACCCGGTCCGTGTAGAAGGCGTCCCGCTCGGCCCGGTGGTGCGCGTAGTACTCGGGGGCGCGCAGGAGCGTGGTGTAGAGGGCGGAGGCCCGGCAGACGGCCTCTTCCTGGGCCTGGGCGCCGTTCAGATATCCCCCGCCGGGGTTACGGGCGGAGGCGAAGTTCAGCACGGCCACCGGGGCGTCCGGATCCGCCCTGGTCAGGCGGTGGGCGGCGACGATGCTGCTCTCGTCGGTGACCTCGACGGCGGTGGTGCGGTCGGTGTCCGGGGTGACGGCGACGGGCTCGGGGCCGTACAGCCTGGTGCCCGCCAGCGCGGCGCGCACCTCCGACTCGATCGACACCGCCCGGCCGTCGGGGGCCCGGTACCGGCCCGCCTCGACGATCTCCTCGGTCTGTCTCGCGATCCCCCGCAGCCGTGCGCTCATGGCCGCAAGCTTGATCGATTCGGTGGCCCGTCGGCAACGGGATATTCACCGTGAGGCCGATGAGGCGCTCTTGCACGCCTGTCGGAGGTGGCTTTAGGTGGAAGCAGCGTCTCTCGGAACAGGAGGAAACGACATGTCGTCGAGCGGCATACCACGGAGCGGTCAGGCCCTCAGCGTGGACGAGGCCGAAGACCTGCTGCGATGTATCTGCTTCAAGACGGGCCCACCCCGCACGGTCGGGGTGGAGGTGGAATGGCTCGTCCACGAGCTGCGTGACCCGCGGCTTCCCGTCCCGCCCGAGCGACTGGCCCTGGCCGTCGACACCGTACGGTCGCTGCCGCTGGCATCGGCACTCACCCTCGAACCCGGTGGACAGCTGGAGCTCAGCTCGCCGCCCGCCGCCTCCCTCATGAGCTGTGTCGACACCGTCTCGGCCGATCTGCGCGCGGTGCGCGAGGCTCTCTCCTCCCACGGACTGCGCCTCAGCGGGTACGGGGTCGATCCCTGGAACGCGCCGCGCGAGCGGATCCTGCGGGAGCCCCGCTACGACGCGATGGAGACCGCTCTCGACCGTACGGGCCCCGCCGGCCGGGGCATGATGCGCGATTCGGCGTCGGTCCAGGTATGTCTGGACGCCGGGCACGAGGAGCCGGGGCCGCTCGGTCACCACCGCCGCTGGCAGCTGGCGCATCTGCTGGGAGCCGTGCTGGTGGCCGCCTTCGCCAACTCCCCCGTCCACGGCGGGCGGTGGACCGGCTGGCGCTCGACCCGGCAGGCGCTCTGGACGGACATCGACCCGGCGCGGGCGCTCGCCCCTCCTCAGGACGGCGAGCCGCGTACCGCCTGGGCGGCGCATGTGCTCGACACGCCGGTGATGTGCGTACGCGGCACGGAGACGCCGTGGGCCGTTCCGGAGGGGCTGACCTTCCGGGAGTGGCTGCGCACGGGGAGTCCCCGGCCGGCCGACGAGGACGATCTGCGCTATCACCTGACCACACTCTTCCCGCCGGTGCGGCCGCGCGGGCATCTGGAGCTGCGGATGATCGACGCTCAGCCCGGCCCGGACGGCTGGATCGTGCCGGTGGCGGTGACGACGGCGCTCTTCGACGACCCGGAGGCGGCCGAGACGGTCTACCGGGCGGTGAAACCCCTCGCGGAACGGGCGGGTTCGCGGGCGGCTCCGCGCAATCCGCTCTGGCTGGCGGCGGCCCGGGACGGGCTCGGCGACCCCGAACTGCACGCCGCCGCCCTGGTCGCGTTCGAGGCCGCGCGGGAGGCGCTGCCCCGGATCGGGGCGAGCCCGGCCGTCCAGCAGGCGGTGAACGCCTTCCACGAGCGATACGTACTGCCCGGCAGCTGTCCCGCCGACGAACTCCAGGAGGTGGCGTCATGACCGTGACCGACGACCCCACGGCTCTGCGGCGGCGGGCGCTGGAGGCGCTCACCACCGCCCGGGCCCGTACGGCACTTCTCACCTCGTGCGTCGAGGACGACGAACTCACCGCGCAGCACTCCCCGTTGATGTCGCCGCTGGTGTGGGACCTGGCCCACATCGGCAACCAGGAGGAGCAGTGGCTGTGGCGTGCGGTCGCCGGGCGTGACGCGCTGCGCCCGGAGATCGACTCGATCTACGACGCCTTCGAGCACCCCCGCTCCGCACGCCCCACCCTGCCGCTGCTGCCGCCCGCCGAGGCGCGCGCCTATGCCTCGGACGTACGGGGCCGGGTCCTGGACGTTCTCGAGCGGACCCCGCTGGAGGGCCGGCCGCTGCTGGAGGCCGCGTTCGCCTTCGGGATGATCGCCCAGCACGAACAGCAGCACGACGAGACCATGCTGATCACCCATCAGCTCCGCCGAGGCCCGCAGGCGCTGTCCGCTCCTCCGCCGCCCGCCGCCGGCGTCGGCCCGCTCCCGGCCGAAGTCCTCGTTCCCGGCGGCGCGTTCACGATGGGCACCTCGGACGAACCCTGGGCGCTGGACAACGAGCGTCCGGCGCACACCCGGGTCGTTCCCTCGTTCTTCATCGACACCGTGCCGGTCACCAACGGTTCCTACATGGCGTTCATCGCGGACGGCGGCTACACGGACGAGCGCTGGTGGCAGGAGGAGGGCTGGGAGCAGATCCGCAGGCACGAGATCGCCGCACCGCTGTTCTGGCGGCGGGACGGCGGGCAGTGGCTGCGCCGCCGGTTCGGGGTGACGGAGCCGGTGCCGGCGGACGAGCCGGTGGTGCACGTCAGCTGGTACGAGGCGGACGCGTACGCCCGCTGGGCCGGGCGCAGGCTGCCCACGGAGGCCGAGTGGGAGAAGGCGGCCCGGCACGACCCGTCGACGGGGCGCTCGCGCCGGTACCCCTGGGGCGATGCCGACCCGGGGCCCGAGCACGCCAATCTCGCGCAGCGCCATCTGCGGCCCGCACCGGCCGGCAGCTATCCCGAGGGCGCCTCGCCCCTCGGGGTACGGCAGTTGATCGGTGACGTGTGGGAGTGGACGTCGAGCGACTTCCTGCCGTATCCGGGGTTCACGGCCTTCCCGTACAAGGAGTACTCGGAGGTGTTCTTCGGTCCCGGGCACAAGGTGCTGCGCGGTGGGTCGTTCGCCGTGGACCCGGTGGCCTGCCGGGGCACGTTCCGGAACTGGGACCTGCCGGTGCGCCGCCAGATCTTCTCCGGTTTCCGGACCGCACGGGACGCGGAGCTCTCCTGATGTGCCGCCATCTCGCCTTCCTCGGTGAGCCGGTGGCGCTGGGCGAGCTGCTGCTGCGGCCGCCGTTCTCGCTGGAGCGGCAGGCGTGGCAGCCGCGGATGCAGAGCAGCGGACTGGTGAACGCGGACGGCTTCGGGGTCGGCTGGTACGCCGACGGCGACACGGTGCCGGCCCGCTACCGACGGGCCGCACCCCTCTGGGGGGACCTCTCCTTCGCCGATCTCGCGCGGGTCGTGCGCACGAGGGCGCTGCTCGGCGCGGTCCGGGGCGCGACCCGGCCGGGCGCGGAGGGGGAGGCCGCGGCGGCCCCGTTCGCGGCCGGGCCGTGGCTGTTCAGCCACAACGGGGCGGTCATGGGCTGGCCCGACTCGCTGACCGGGCCGGCCGCGACGCTGTCGGCCGCGGAGCTGCTCGCCCTGGAGGCCCGCACGGACTCGGCGCTGGTGTGGGGCCTGGTGCTGCACCGGCTGCGGGCGGGTGACGCGCCGGGGCAGGCGCTCACCGACACCGTACGGGAGGTCGCGCAGGCCGACCCGGAGTCCCGGCTCAATCTGCTGCTCACCGACGGGTCGGAGATCACCGCCACGGCCTGGGGGAACTCGCTGTGGTACCTCCGGCGGCCCGACCGCGTGGTCGTGGCCTCCGAACCGTACGACGACGACCCGCACTGGCACGAGGTGCCGGACCGCACCCTGCTGACCGCCACCCGTACCGACGTCACTGTCACCTCGCTCAAGGAGCCGTCCTCGTGAGCCCGTTCCAGCTGACCCGCACCCTTCCCGAGGACGCCACGGAGGCCGATCTGCGCGCCGACGTGCTCCACGGTCTGACCCACATGCCGAAGGAGCTGCCGCCGAAGTGGTTCTACGACGCTCGCGGCAGTGAACTGTTCGAGGAGATCACCCGGCTCCCCGAGTACTACCCGACCCGTGCCGAGCGGGAGATCCTGATCGACCGGGCCCATGAGATCGCGGCGGCGACGGGGGCTCGGACCCTGGTCGAGCTGGGTTCGGGGTCCTCGGAGAAGACCCGTTTCCTGATCGACGCGCTCCTGCCCGAGCTGGACAGCTACGTGCCGGTGGACGTGAGCGAGTCGGCGCTGAAGGGGGCTGCGGAGGCGCTGCTCGCGGAGCGCCCCGGGCTCCACATCCACGCCCTGGTGGCGGACTTCACCCGGGGGCTGGCCCTGCCCGGGACTCCGGGGCCGCGTCTGGTGGCGTTCCTCGGGGGGACGATCGGCAATCTGCTGCCCGCCGAGCGCACGGTGTTCCTGCGCTCGGTGCGGGCGATGCTGGCGCCGGGTGACGCTCTGCTGCTGGGGACGGACCTGGTGAAGGACGAGGCGACGCTGGTCGCCGCGTACGACGACGCGGCCGGGGTGACGGCGGAGTTCAACAAGAACGTGCTCGCCGTGATCGCCCGTGAGCTGGACGCGGACGTACGTCCGGACGACTTCGCCCACGTGGCGCGCTGGGACCCGGACCGGGAGTGGATCGAGATGCGGCTGCGGGCGCGGCACGCGCTCACGGTGAAGATTCCGGAGCTGGATCTGGTGGTGCCGTTCGAGGAGGGCGAGGAGATCCGGACGGAGGTGTCGGCCAAGTTCCGTCAGGCGGGTGTGCGCGCGGAGCTGGCGGAGGCGGGGCTCGGGCTGACCCGCTGGTGGACGGACAAGGAGGGGCGGTTCGCACTGTCGCTGGCGACGGCTCTCTGAGCCGCCCGGGCGAGCGAACGCCGGTCCGGATACTGGATGCTGGATATCGGATCCAGTATCCGGATCTCGGCGGTGAGCCGACGGGCGGTCACCACCCGCCAGAGTGAGGCGGCCAGTGGATCGTCTCCCACGAAGGCGGCGGGGCCGGTCGGCCGGTAGTCGAGGCGTACCGGCTGGACCGGCGCGCGGGCGTCGAGGGCGGCCTGGAAGGCGGCGTGGCGGAAGGCGCCCCCGCCCCGGCCGCACCAGGTCGACCCCTCCGGGAAGACGACGACCCGGCCGCCGCCCGCCATGGCCCCGGCCATCGCGCGGACGGCGCCGGGCAGGGCCCGCAGCCGGTCGCGGTCGATGAAGAGGGTGCCGCCGCGCGCCGCGAGCGGGCCGAGCACCGGCCAGCCCCGGACCTCCCGCTTGGCGAGCATGCGTCCGGGCAGGACGGCGGCGACGAGGGGGATGTCCAGCCAGGAGATGTGGTTGGCGACGACGAGCAGCGGCCCGTTCCCGGGGACGGGGGCCCCGGTGACCTTCGTCCGGACGCCGAAGGCCAGCAGGACCAGCCGGCACCACCGGCGGACGAGCGCCCGACGGCCGGCGGGCGGCAGCGGCGCCGTGAGGGGGGCGAGCAGGACCCCGGCGAGGACGGCCGCGATGCCCGCGGTCAGCCGGGCGGCGGCGAGGAGGGGCCCGGCCGCCGGGCCGGTCTGCCGGGCGCAGGCGTCGGGCGCGCACGGGGATGTCGGCAGCCAGGGCGAGACGGGGCCGGCGGTGGTCACTGGGCCGGGGCGAGGGAGAGGAAGTGGCGCAGGTAGCGGGGGTTGGTGTTGCGCAGCGACAGCAGGACGTACAGGTCGGCGACGCCGAAGTCCACGTCGTGCGCGGGAGCGCCGCAGACCCAGGCGCCGAGCCGCAGGTAGCCGCGGAGCAGCGGCGGGAGTTCGACGCGGCCCTGGGGGCGGGTGACGCCCTCGGGGGTCCAGAGCTTGTGCGGGGTGACCCAGTACTCCTCGGGGGCGAGGTGCTTGGCCTTGACGGTGTCCCAGGTGGCGGCGGCGAGCGTGCCCCCGTCGGACAGCGGTATCGAGCAGCACCCGGCGAGCCAGTTGTGGCCGGTCCTGGTCATGTAGCGGGCGAGCCCGGCCCAGATGAGGGCGATGACGGCGCCGTTGCGGTGGGCGGGGTGGACGCAGGAGCGCCCCACCTCGACGAGGTCGTCGCGGACGGGGCCGAGGCGGCCGAGGTCGAACTCGCTCTCGGAGTAGAGGCGTCCGGCGATCCGTGCGCGCTCGGGCGGCAACAGGCGGTAGGTGCCGACGACGTCGCCGGTGGCCTCCTCGCGTACCAGCAGGTGGTCGCAGTACGCGTCGAAGGCGTCGGTGTCGAGGCCGGGCTCGGGGCCGTCGAGGTGGGCTCCCATCTCACCGGCGAAGACCTGGTGGCGCAGCCGCTGCGCGGCGCGGACGTCGTCCTGGTCACGGGCGAGACAGACGATGTAGCGGGGCTGCTCCTCGGTCGCCCGGTCGGCGGCGAGGGGCTGCGGCTGTGCCGGGACGCCGGCGAAAGGGGCGGTCGTGACGGTCAGACCGGCGGGGACCGGGACAGCGGGTGCGACAGCGGCTGCGGGTGACGGTGCGGGCATGTCGGGCTCCTCCGGCGTACGGAAGGGGGACGGTGAGGGCCGGACCGGGTGAGCGGTGGTCCGGCTCCTTACTTCTTCCGTGGCCGACTGGATTCGACATGACCGTTCGGGGGATCGCGAGTGTGGAGGTGCTGAATGCTGGTCTGCGGATCCCGCGTCGCCCGGTTGTCCGTTGCGGGACCCGGCCTACTCGCCGAGGGCCGCGGTGATCTGCTCCGATGCGGACCGGGCGGCCTTCTTCGCGTTCTCGCCCTGCAGGACGGCCGTCATGTAGGGCTTGATGGGGTTGGCCGCCTCGACGTCGGCCCACTGCGGGGAGTTCGGCGTGGCCTTGCCGCGCGCGGCGCCGACGGCCATGACGGCGGTGGCCTCCTGGCCCTGGACGACGGACGCGAGGGTGGTCTTGTTGGGGACGTAGTTCATCGCGCGGGCCAGTTCCGTCTGCCACTTCTCGCCGGCCAGTGCCTTGACGACGTCAATGGCGGCGTTCCTATGAGGCGCGTTCTCGGGGACGATCAGGTCGGAGCCGCCGGTGAAGACCGCACACGGCTGCCCGGCCTTCTTGCCGGGTATGGGGAAGAAGCCGAGCTTGTCCTTGAGCCCGGCGTTGGCCTTGGTGATGGCGGCGACGGCGCTGGGGGTGGCGATGATCTGGGCGACGTCGCCCTCGGCGAAGACCTCGGCCTGGGGCGGTGTCTGTTCGTCCGCGTCCTTGGGTCCTGAGCCGAGGGACTGGAGCTCCTTGTAGAACTCCATGCCGCGCAGTGCGGCGGGGCTGTCCAGGGCGCCGATCCAGTCGCCGCCCTTGTCGTCGGCGAGCTCGCCGCCCTCGTCCCAGATGAATCCGGCGAGGGTGTACCAGTCCTGTCCGGCGAGGTAGATGCCCTGGGAGCCGTTGCTGTTGAGCTTCTCGGTGTCCTCGAGCCACTGGGCCCGGGTGGTGGGAGGCTTGCTGAGTCCGGCCTGTTCGAAGAGGTCCTTGTGGTAGATCACGACACGGTTGGCCGCGTACCAGGGGATGCCGTACTGGGCGCCGCTGATGCGTCCGGGCTCGGCGAGGCCGGGCAGCCAGTCCTCGCTGCCGAGGTCGCGGATGGACTCCAGGGTGAGGTCGTAGAGCTTGTCGGTGTCCGCGTACTGGGCGACCTGGGTGTTTCCCACCTCGATGACGTCGGGGCCGCCCTCTCCCCGGATCGCCTCGGTGACCTTCTTGCCGATGCCCGTCCACTCCTGGAAGGTGAACTTCAGCTCGACGTCCTCGTGCTCGTTCTCGTACTCGGTGGTGAAGCGGTCGAGGAAGTCCTCGCTGACGCTGTCGCGCATCAGCCAGACGTTGACCGTGCGGGTGGTGTCGGCGTCGCCGGGAAGGATCCCGCAGCCCGCGAGGGCCAGGGCCGTCGCGGCCGCCAGGGGACAGGCCAGATGTCGGTTCTTCACGTAGGTCACCTTCTGCGTTCCATGAATGGAGTGCGGCATGGGGAGCTGACCCGTCGTGGGGGGACCGAACAGTGTTCGTGCGGGTGCGTGGCCTGGATTCTGGTCTGGACCAACGAAGTGGTCAAGCCCGGGACGAACCGGTTCCGGGCAGGCGCGCGGCACGCGCCTGCCCGTTACCCCAGGTAATCCACGGGCGCCCGTGTTACGGGACGGCCGGTACGGAGTCCTCGAAGGCGGTACCCGCCGTGCGGTAGGCCGCGACCTTGGCGGCCACCTGCGCCGGGGTCAGGACCTGGTCCTTCACATGCAGGACGTAGTCGACCTTCTGGTCGTAGGACCGCGCCGTGGTCGAGGTCTGGCCCGCGAGGTCGATGAGCCACTGGTTGAAGTTGATGGACATCGGGCGTTCGGGCAGATAGCGGGCGTCGTGGCGGCCGAACTCCTGGCCGTCGACGTAGTACACGATCGTGTTGTCGTCGATGGTCAGGACGAGGTCGTGCCAGCCGGCGTAGCTCGCCCGCACCTCGGAGTGCTGGTTGACGGCCTCCCAGGGGTCGGGCCGGTAGGTCTCCCACGAGGTGGTGTAGAGGATGTTGGCGGGCTCGCCCCATCCGCCGTTGGGCAGGTACTCGAAGTCGTACTCGGCGTAGTCGTCCGCCATCGGCGCCTTGAGGTCGTTGATGGTGAAGAAGGTCTGCACGAGGCGGTCGCCGTCCGGACCGGAGAGCGGCGCGTCGGAGAAGCGGACGCGGGCGGCGTACGTGCCGTTCCTGAACTTCGTGGACCGGGTGAGGATCTCGGTCTGCCGGGTCGACTCGGCGGTGCCGGCGGTCGAGGTCCGCAGGTTCATGACCGAGTTGGTGCCCTCCTTGGCGAAGGTCACGTTCTCGGGCGCCCAGGTGGCGCCGGGCACGCCCGGTCCGCCGGAGTTGGACCGCACGCTCCAGCCGTGGGCGGAGATCGCGGGGTCGGTGTGACCGGTGTAGTCGAAGTCGTCGAAGAGGGCGGCCCCGCCGGTGGGCGGCGGCGTGGTGGGGTCGGTCGGGGTCGGGGTGGGTTCGTTGCCCGCGGGCGCCGTGCCCCAGACCGGGACACCGCCGACGGTGGCGGTGACCTTGCTCCAGTTCGCGTACGTGGTCTGCGCCGGCCCGAAGGAGTAGTCGTCGTTCTGGTTCAGCGGCTGCCAGTTGGAGCGGTGGAAGCGCAGCTGCATGTCGCCCGTGTCGGCGCCGGGGGCGAGACTGCCCGCGCCCGCGGTGAAGCCGACCTCCAGATAGCGGTCGGCGGTGGCGGTGGGGTGGGCGAGGGTGCCGAAGGTGCCGGTGAGGTTCGCGCAGCCCTTCACCGCCCAGGAGCAGGCGTAGGTGTACGAGGCTCCCGCGTCGGCCTTGAAGTAGTACCGCACCTTCACCTGGCTCAACGGCACGCTCGCCGAACCGGAGTTGACGACCTTGAACCAGGGCTCGACCTGGTCGCTCCCGGTGGCGCTCTGCCGGTACTGGACGGTCACGGTCTCGCCGGCCGCGGCCGCCGGAAGGGCGGTCAGGGCGGTGGCCCCGAGGCCGGTCACGGCGGCGACGGCGAGCGCCGCGCGCCATCGCGGACTCGTGGTGCTCTTCGGTTCACTCATCGGGATTCCTCTCCTGGGGTGGGGACGGGGGTGGGGAAAGACGGCGCGGCACCCCGAGGGCGTCGAGCCGGGTCCTGTGGTGGCGCAGCCGGCCGAGGAAGCCGGGCCAGTCGCCGCGTCCGGACCAGGCGACCTCCGCCAGGGCGCAGAGCCGGGGGAAGGTCAGGTACTCGGCGTGCGCGGCGGTGGGCACGTACTCGGTCCACAACTGGGCCTGGGCTCCGAGCACCCGGTCCGTCTCCTCGGCGGTCCAGCCGGCGGGGGCCGGGTCGGTGCCGTGGACGGCCCGCAGGTCGACGACGGCGCCGGGCTGACCGGGCGGCTCGTCGGAGCGCGCCGACTGCGGGTAGTCGAGGTAGGTGCTGCGGTGCGGCGCCATGACGACGCGGTGGCCGCGGCGGGCCGCGGTCCGGCCGTGGGCGGTGTCGCGCCAGGGCATGACGGTGAAGTACGGGGGGAGGTCGGCACCGGTCTCGGTCCAGCCGAGCGGACGGCGGCCGGCGGCGACGAGGTGGCTGCCGATCCGTTCCATGAACCAGCCGTGCAGGGCGTCGGGTCCGTCGAGCCCCTCGTCGGCGATCCGTCGGCGTGCCGTCGGGGAGGCGTGCCACTCGGTGGTGGGGCACTCCTCCCCTCCGACGTGGACGTACGGGGAGGGGAAGACGTCCATCACCTCGTCGAGGACGTCACGGCAGAAGTCGAGGGCCTCGTCGTGGACGCCGAGGACGGTGTCGCACACGCCCCACCGGTCCCAGACGTCGAGCGTGCGGTCCGGCCGGTTGCCGAGCCGGGGGTAGGCGGCTAGGGCGGCCCGGACATGGCCCGGCATCTCGATCTCGGGGACGACGGTGACGCCCCGCTCGGCCGCGTGGGCGACCAGGCCCGTGAGTTCGGCGCGGGTGTAGGCGCCACCGTGGGGCAGGCCTCCGACCTCGGTGAGCCGGGGGTGCGTCGCGACGGGCATGCGCCAGCCCTGGTCGTCGGTGAGGTGGAGGTGGAGGACGTTCAGTTTGTGCAGGGCGAGGAGGTCGACGTACCGGTGGAGGAAGGAGACGGGGCGGAAGTGGCGGGCGACGTCGAGCATCGCTCCGCGCCAGGGGAACCGGGGCGTGTCGGTGATCTGCAAACAGGGGACGGACCAGGCGACGCCGGGCGCCGGTTCGTCGAGCAGGGCCTGAACGGGGAGGAGTTGACGGAGCGTCTGGACACCGGCGAGCAGGCCCCGCGGCCGGGCGGCGCGCATCAGCACGCCCTCGGCGCCGACGGTCAGGCCGTACCCGTCGTCGCCGAGCCCGGTGAGGGCCGGGTCGAGGGCGAGGACGACGGTGCCGTCGGGACGCTCGGGGAGGGGCAGTCCGGTGGCCGGCGCGAGGAGGGTGCGCAGCAGCCGGGCCGCGCCTTCGGCTCCGGGTGCGGCCTTGAGGGCGGTCGTGGCGTCGAAGGTGAACCTGCCGGGCAGGGTGGTCGCCTGCGCGGGCCGGGGGACGAGAGGGAGCGGGGGCGGGGGCATGGTGGCGCGCTATCCCTTCACGGCTCCGCCGGTCATCCCGGCGGCGACCCGGCCCTGCAGGACCAGGAAGAGGATGAGGACGGGCAGGGCGAAGAGGGTGGAGGCGGCCATGGTGGCGCCCCAGTCGGTCCCGAAGACGTTGGAGAAGGAGGAGAGCCAGACGGGCAGGGTCCGGTCGTCCTGGTTCTTGATGATGAGCATGTTGGCGAAGGCGAACTCGTTCCAGGCGGTGATGAATCCGAAGAGCGAGGTGGCCATCAGGCCGGGGGCGAGCAGCGGCAGGGTCACCCGGCGGAACGCCTCGGCACGGGTGCAGCCGTCGACCTGGGCGGCCTCTTCGAGTTCGGCGGGGACGGCGGCGAGGAAGGAGCGCAGGGTCACGATGGTGAAGGGCAGGGTGACCATGAAGTAGATCAGGGTCAGGGTGCCCAGCCGGTCGAGCAGGTCGGCGTCCCGGGCGATGACGTACATGGGGATCAACAGCGCTTCCCAGGGCGCGACTTGGGCGATGAAGACCATCAGGACGAACCCGCGCCGGCCACGCCAGCGCATTCGGGCGACGGCGAAGGCGGCGCCGAGCGCCACGACGAGGGCGAGCAGGACGCAACCGGCGGTGACGAGCAGGCTGTTGCGCCAGAAGAGCCAGAAGCCGTCCGCCTCGACGGCGTGCGCGAAGTGGTCCAGGGTGAGGGAGGCCGGCAGGAAGACGGGGGTCTCGGCCTGGATGTCGGAGGTGCGCTTGAAGGCGGTGAGGACCATCCAGTACACGGGGAAGACGGCGAGGACGAAGACGATCGACGCGGCCGTGTTCAGGGGGATGCGGCGCAGGGCGCGGGGTGTCACCGGTCGGCCTCCTGCCGGAAGAGCTGACGGAAGTAGGCGATGAGCACGGCGACGAGGAGGAGCACGGTCAGCGTCGAGACGGCCGAGCCGAGGTCGTAGCGGTGCAGGGACTGGGCCACCCGGTAGGCGTAGACGGGCAGCGTGGTGGTCGCGTCTCCGGGGCCGCCGCGGGTGACGGCCCAGATCTGGGCGAAGCAGCGGAAGACCCAGATCACTTCGAGACAGAGGACGAGGCCGAAGATCGGCCGGAGCAGCGGCAGGGTGACCGAGCGGAAGATCCGCCAGGCCCCCGCGCCGTCCAGCCGGGCCGACTCGTACAGCTCCTCGGGCACGGTCATCAGGGCGGCGTGCAGGGTGATGGCGGCGAACGGGACCGACTGCCACACCACGAGCAGGACGAGGACGGTGAAGGCGGCGGTGCCGTCGGCGAGCCAGGAGTAACCCTCGTACGAGGTGAAGCCGAGCCGTACAAGCACCCAGTTGACGACGCCGAGACGGGAGGCGAAGAGCCACTGGAAGACGGTGGTGGTGGCGATGACCGGGCTGGCCCAGGCCAGGACCAGCCCGCTCGTCACCAGGATCCGCATCCGTCGGCTCAGCCGCCGCAGCATCAGCGCGACCAGGGTGCCGATCACCATGATCAGGACGACATTGATCAGGGTCCACCAGAAGGTGCGCCGGACGACCTCCCAGAACTCGGGGTCCGCCAGGACGGTCCGGTAGTTGCGGAGTCCCACGAACGCGGCGTCGCCCCGGATGAGTTCGCCCATGCCGTAGTGCTGGAGGGAGATCACCAGGTTGCGGACGAGGGGGTAGCCGAGGAGCAGGGCGCCGCCGAGGACGGTCGGCGCGACGAGGAGGTAGGGCCAGAGGGCGGCCCGGCGCCGTCCGCTCACGAGCCGAGGGTCTTGGTGATGCTCTCCGACGCGTCCTTGGCCGCCCGCGCCGGGTCGGTGCCGGTGAGCACGGCGGTCATGTACTGCTTGATCGGGTTGGTGGCCTCGACGGCGGCCCACTGGGGGGAGTTGGGCGTCGCGCGGCCCTGCGCCGCGCCGGCGGCCATGGCGGCGGTTCCCTCGTCGTCCTGGATGACCCGGGCGAGCGAGGTGCGGTTGGGGACGTAGCTCATCGTCCTGGCCATCTCCGTCTGCCACTTCTCGCCGGCGAGCGCCTTGACGACCTCGTAGGCGGCGTCGGGGTGGGCGGAGGCCTCGGGGACGATGAGGTCCGAGCCGCCGGTGAAGACGGCGCCGGGCTTGTCGGCCGTTCTGCCGGGGATCGGGAAGAAGCCGAGCTTGCCCTTGAGGGCGGGGTTGGCCTCCTCGACGATCTTCGCGCCGCCCGGTACGGCGATGATCTGGGCGACGTCGCCCTTGGCGAAGACGTCGGCCTGCGGGGGCTTGGCCTCGTCGGAGTCCTTGGGTCCCTTGCCGAGGGCCTGGAGCCGCTGGTAGAAGTCCATGCCCGCGAGCGCCTGCGGGGTGTCGAGCACGCCCTTCCACTCCTTTCCGTCCCGTACGGCGAGGTCGCCGCCGTCCTCCCAGACGAAGCCGGAGAGGACGTACCAGTTCTGTCCGGGGAGGTAGATGCCCTGTGTCGGGCCCTTGTCGAGCCTGGCGGTGACGGCGAGCCACTCGTCGCGGGTCCTGGGCGGGGCGGTGACGCCGGCCTGGGCGAAGAGGTCCTTGTGGTAGATGACGACACGGTTGGCCGCGTACCAGGGGATGCCGTACTGCTTGCCGTCGACCTTCCCGGGCTCGGCGAGGCCGGGCAGCCAGTCGGCGCCGTTCAGTTCGGTGACCTTCTCACTGAGGTCGCGCACTCCGCCGCTCGCCGCGTACTGGGCGACCTGGGTGTTGCCGACCTCGATGACGTCGGGGGCGTCCTTGCTGGCCAGGGCGGCGGTCACCTTCTCGCCGATGCCGTCCCACTCCTGGATCTGGATGTCGAGGGTGGTGCCCTGGTGCGTCGCCTCGAAGTCGGTGCGGAAGCGGGTGAGGAAGTCGTCGGTGACGCTGTCCTTCATGATCCACACGGTGACCTTGCCGGTTCCGCCGGCCTTCGGGTCGTCCGTCGAACCGCAGGCGGTGGCAGAGAGGGCGAGGGTCGCCGCGAGGGCGACGGGTGCTGCGAGGGATCTGGTCTTCACGGGCACCTCGGAGAAGGAGAATTGACCAATTGGTCAAGTGGTCAGCTGCGTGACCAGAAGGTGGCATGGACCAATGTGGCCGTCAACCCCTTGAAAAATATGCGTTGTTCACCGAACGCCGGACCAGGAATCCTGGCTAGGATGGGCCTTACCAGTTGACCAGTTGACCAGTCAGACAGACGCACGGACCGGCAGTCAGGGAGTCAGGGAGAGCGCATGAAGGACAGCCCCACGGGCGGGGTGCTGAAACGGGAGCGGGTACGGGAGCACCTGCTGAGCCTGATCGAGGCGGGCGCTCCCGGTGAGCCGATCCCCTCCGAACGCACCCTGTGCGCCACCCTCGGCGTCTCGCGCCCCACCCTGCGCGCCGCGGTCGACGAACTCGTCGCGACGGGCGCCCTGGTGCGGGAGCACGGGCGCGGCATGTTCGTCGCCCCGGCCAAGATCACCCAGCAACTCACCCCGAACGACACGGCGTTCACGGTCCCCCGGGCGGCGGGCAGCTGGTCGAGCACGGTGCTGGAGTCAGCCAGGACGCGGGCCGGGGCACGGATCGGCCGCAAGCTCCGGGTCTCCCCGGCCGCCGAACTGCTCTACATCGCCCGGCTCCGCCTGGTCGACGGCTCCCCCATGGCCATCGAGCACCTCCACATCCCGGCGGACCTGGTCCCCGCCGCGCTCACCGCCGAGGAGCTGGAGGCCGGCGATCTCTACGACCATCTGCGCGAGCACCACCGGATCCATGTCCGGGAGGCGACACAGTCCATCGAACCCACCGTCGTCAGCGAGGCCGAGGCGAGACTCCTCGACGTCCCCGTCCTCTCCCCCGCGCTGCTGATCGAGCGCCTCACCCTCGACACCGCCGCGCGGCCCGTCGAGTACGTCCACTCGGTGTACCGCGGCGACCGCTACCGGATCGTCTCCCGGCTGGACTTCACCCGCGACGGTGTCGTGACCTCCTCGACGGAAGGGGATGCATACTGACCGCCGGAACCACGGCGGGGAGGGCACGCGATGGAACTCAAGCGGGAGCGGGTACGGGAGCATCTGCTGGCCGTGATCGACGGCCGCCGTCCGGGTGACGCCATCCCCTCCGAACGCACCCTGTGCGCCACCCTCGGCGTCTCGCGCCCCACCCTGCGGGCGGCCGTCGACGAGCTGGTGGCCACCGGCGCCCTCGTACGGGAGCACGGGCGCGGTATGTTCGTCGCCCCGGCCAAGATCACCCAGGAGCTGGTGGCCGAGGACCACGCGGCGGGCGCGCCCCGCAGCCGGGGCCACTGGACGAGCACGGTGCTCGAACTCCGTACCGTACGGGCGGGCGCGCGGATCGGCCGGAAGCTGACGGTCTCCCCCGCGGCAGAGCTGGTCTACGTGGCGCGGCTGCGGCAGGTCGACGGGGCTCCCATCGCGCTGGAGCATCTGCACGTCCCGGCCGAGCTGGTGCCCGGTCTGACCGCGGCCGACATGGAGCGGGGCTTCTACGCGCACCTGCGGGAGAAGTGCGGCATCCGCACCGCGCGCGCGGTCCAGTCGATCGAGCCGACGGTGCTGAGCGAGGAGGAGGCCGCGCTCCTCGACGTCCCCGTCCTCTCCCCCGCGCTGCTCTTCGACCGGATCACCTCGGACACGGGCGGACGTCCGGTGGAGTACGTCCGCTCGCTCTACCGGGGCGACCGGTACCGGATCGTCTCCCGCCTCGCCCTCACCGACGGCGCGCCCGACCACCCGGAGCCCGACGTGTCGCGGACCGGGGCGTGGTGGGGCACCGTGGAGTGACCCCCATCGAGAGGAGTTCGGCCCCCATGTCGAACCACACCTATCGCGTCACCGAGATCGTCGGCACCTCCCCGGAGGGGATCGACCAGGCCATCAAGAACGGCATCGAGCGGGCCGGGCAGAACCTCCGGGGCCTGGACTGGTTCGAGGTGACGCAGGTCCGCGGCCACATCGTCGACGGGGCGATCGGGCACTACCAGGTCGGTCTCAAGGTCGGCTTCCGGCTGGAAGAGGGGGCCTGACGGTGCCCTCCGCCCAGGGCGCGGGTCGGCTCAGGTCCGGCCCTCCTTCTCCTGGGCGTCCTTGAGCGCCTCCGAGGCGGCCGCCCAGCGGGCCCGTACGACCGTGAAACCGGCCTTCTCGGCGGCGTCGCAGACCAGCTCGTCGTCGTCGACGAGCATCCGGATCTCACGGTCGCGACCGAGCCGGCGCAGGATCTCCAGCTTGGTCACGCGCGCGGGCCGGAAGTCCCGGTCGCGCCGCATGTGGACGGTGCCCGCCGGCAGCTCCTGCGCGGCGAGCCAGTCGACGGTGTCCCGGCGGCAGCGCTCGGGGCGCCCGGTGAGATAGACGACCTCGCACTCCTCGGCGGCCTCACGGCAGAGGGCGACGCCCTCCGCGAGCGGCGGATCGTGGGGGGCCGCGGCGAAGAACGCCTTCCAGTCGCGCGGACTGCGCTCCAGGAAGCGCTGCCGGTGCGCGGTGCCGGCGAGGGTGTTGTCGAGGTCGAAGACGGCGAGGGGCCTGCTGGTACGCGTCACACGGACAGCGTAGGCAGTACGGAGCCGGACGCGAACGCCCCCCTCCGGGAATCCCCCGCGCCCGGGGGCGTTGAACCCTGCGTGACCTCTTCACTCGGCGGTATCCGTTTCTCCGTCCTCGACCGCTCCCGGACCAGGGAGGGCGAGGACGGTTCCGCGGCCCTGCGCGCGACCGTGGACCTGGCGCGGGAGGTGGAGGCGCTCGGCTACCACCGGTTCTGGGTCTCGGAGCACCACAGCGTGCCGGGCGTCGCCGGTTCGGCGCCGACCGTGCTCGCGGCCGCCGTGGCCGCCGCGACGTCCACCGTCCGCGTCGGCACCGGCGGGGTGATGCTCCCCAACCACCAGCCGATGGTCGTCGCCGAGCAGTTCGGCGTCCTGGAGTCGCTGTTCCCCGGCCGGATCGACATGGGTCTCGGCCGTTCGGTCGGCTTCACCGACGGGATCCGTCGTGCGCTCGGCCGGGACAAGGAGGACGCCGACCGGTTCGGGGAGCAGCTGGACGAGCTGCTGGGCTGGTTCGCCGGCACGCAGACCGCCCACCCGCAGGTGCACGCCCGCCCGGCCGAGGGGCTTCGGGTCCCGCCGTACGTCCTCGCGACCGGTGAAGGGGCGTCGGTCGCCGCCGCCGCCGGGCTGCCGCTCGTGATCGGCGATCTGCGCGGCCGGGAGCGGATGCTGAGCGCCGTCGACGCCTACCGGTCGGCCTTCCGCCCCTCGCTCTGGTCCGAGGAGCCGTACGTCGTGGTCGCGGGCACGGTCGCGGTCGCCGCGACCGAGGAGAAGGCGCGCGGGCTGCTGGTCCCGGAGGCGTGGTCGCTCGCCTACTCCCGCACCCGGGGCGTCTTCCCGCCGCTCATGCCCGTGGACGGGATCGAGCGGCAGACCATGACCGACAAGCAGCGCGGCTTCTTCGAGGCGGGGCTGAAAGGACATGTGTACGGCACGGAGGAGCAGGTCGAAGACGCGCTGGAGCGGGTGGTGAAGGAGAGCGGGGCCCAGGAGGTACTGGTGACGACCAGTACGCACGACCGGGCGGCGCTGCTCGACTCGTACCGCCGACTGGCTCGCGTCGCGGGCCTGACCAGCGAGAACGCCTAGAATCGGGGGATGCCCGACACTCCCCCCGACGGCCACGACCCGTACGTCCGCGTCCGTGGCGCCCGCGAGCACAATCTCGCCGGCGTCGACGTGGACGTTCCGCGCGACGCGATCGCCGTCTTCACCGGGGTGTCCGGCTCCGGCAAGTCCTCGCTCGCCTTCGGGACGATCTACGCGGAGGCCCAGCGCCGCTACTTCGAGTCGGTCGCGCCGTACGCCCGGCGGCTGATCCACCAGGTGGGTGCGCCGAAGGTCGGCGAGATCACCGGGCTGCCACCCGCCGTCTCCCTCGAGCAGCGCCGCTCCTCGCCGAACGCCCGCTCGTCGGTCGGTACGGTCACGACGCTGTCCAACTCGCTGCGCATGCTGTTCTCCCGCGCCGGCACGTATCCGGCGGGGGCCGCGCGTCTGGACTCCGACGCGTTCTCGCCGAACACCGCCGCCGGAGCGTGCCCCGCGTGCCACGGTCTGGGTCTGGTCCACGAGACCACTGAGGAACTGCTCGTACCGGACCCGGAGTTGTCGATCCGGGACGGGGCGATCGCCGCCTGGCCCGGCGCCTGGCAGGGCAAGAACCTCCGCGACGTGCTGGACGCGCTCGGCTACGACGTCGACCGTCCGTGGCGGGAGCTCGACGCGAAGGACCGGGAGTGGATCCTCTTCACGGACGAACAGCCGGTCGTCACGGTCCATCCGGTACGGGACGCGGACCGCATCCAACGCCCCTACCAGGGCACGTACATGAGCGCCCGGCGCTATGTGATGCACACCTTCGCCGACTCGAAGAGCGCCACCCTGCGGGCGAAGGCGGAGCGCTTCCTGACCAGCGCGCCGTGCCCGGCGTGCGGGGGCAGCCGGCTGCGTCCGGAGGCGCTCGCGGTGACGTTCGCGGGCCGGACGATCGCCGAGCTGGCCGCCCTGCCCCTGACGGTCCTCGCGGGGATCCTGGCGGAGCAGGACGGCTCGGAGACCGCCCGGGTCCTCACCGAGGACCTCGTCGCACGGATCTCCACGGTGACCGAACTGGGCCTCGGCTACCTGGGCCTGGACCGCAGCACACCGTCGCTCTCCAACGGCGAGCTCCAACGGCTTCGGCTGGCGACCCAGTTGCGCTCCGGACTCTTCGGTGTCGTGTACGTCCTCGACGAACCGTCGGCGGGTCTGCACCCGGCCGACACCGAGGCGCTCCTCGTGGTCCTGGACCGGCTCAAGGCGGCCGGCAACTCGGTGTTCGTGGTCGAGCACCATCTCGACGTCATCCGGCACGCCGACTGGATCGTGGACGTCGGCCCCCGGGCCGGGGTGCACGGCGGCCGGGTGCTGTTCAGCGGCCCGCCGCGCGGACTGGCGGCGGTGGAGGAGTCGGCGACCCGCCGGTTCCTCTTCGACCGCGTGCCGGCCCCCGAGCGTACGGTGCGCCGGCCCACGGGCTGGCTGCGCACCGGCCCGGTCACCCGGCACAACCTCGACGGCGTCGAGGCGTCCTTCCCGGTCGGCGTCCTCACCGCGGTGACCGGGGTCTCGGGGTCGGGCAAGTCGACGCTGGTCGGCGAGTTGCGCGAGGAACTGGACGGTGTGGAGCGGCTGGTGACCGTTAATCAGAAGCCGATCGGACGGACACCCCGGTCCAACCTCGCGACGTACACGGGTCTCTTCGACGTGGTGCGCAAGCTGTTCACGGGCACCGAGGAGGCCAGGGCGCGCGGGTACAAGGCGGGGCGGTTCTCGTTCAACGTGCCCGGCGGACGGTGCGAGACGTGCCAGGGCGAGGGGTTCGTCTCGGTCGAGCTGCTGTTCCTGCCGAGCACGTACGCGCCCTGCCCCGACTGCCGGGGCGCCCGCTACAACCCGGAGACGCTTCAGGTGCGGCTGCGGGGGCTCACGATCGCCGAGGTCCTGGATCTGACGGTCGAGTCGGCGGCCGAGTTCTTCGCCGACACCCCGGCCGCGGCGCGGAGTCTGCGCACGCTGCTCGATGTCGGCCTCGGCTACCTGCGGCTCGGTCAGCCCGCGACGGAGCTCTCCGGCGGCGAGGCGCAGCGCATCAAGCTCGCCGCCGAGCTCCAACGGCTGCGCCGCGGACACACCCTCTACGTCCTGGACGAGCCGACGACCGGCCTCCACCCGGCCGACGTGGAGGTCCTGATGCGCCAGCTCCACGGGCTGGTCGACGCCGGGCACTCGGTGGTCGTCGTCGAGCACGACATGGACGTGGTCGCGACCGCGGACTGGGTCGTGGACCTCGGTCCCGGCGGCGGCGACGAGGGCGGCCGAATCGTGGCGGAGGGGCCGCCGCGGGCGGTGGCCGCCGCGCCGGAGAGCCGGACCGCGCCCTATCTCGCGGCCCGGCTCGACGGCTGAGAGACGCGCCGGACGCAGGCGCCCTCCTTGAGCCCCCGGCCCCCGGCCCGGAGCGCCGAGACCCCCCTCGACCGCCGCTACCTGGGCTCGACGAACTGGACCTCCAGGCTGACCTTGATCACGTCACCGAGGAAGCCGGGCGCGAAGTCCAGGCCGAAGTCGCTGCGACGGAACTCGCCGGTGGCGTCGAAGCCCGCATGGCGGCTGCCGTCCACCGGCACGTCCACGACCCCGCCGAACTCGACGTCGAAGGAGATGGGGCGGGTCACGCCCCCGATGGTGAGGTCGCCCTCCAGGACCCACTCCTCGCCCGCGCCGCCGATCCGGGTCGAGCGGAACGTCATCGTCGGGCGCTTCTCCACGTCGAGCAGGTCCGCGGCCCGGACGTGCGCGTCGCGGTCGGCGTTCCCGGTGTCGATCGAGGCGAGCGCCACGGTCGCGGTGACCGAGGAGTCCGCCAGGCTCTCGCCGACGACGAGCTCGGCGTCCAGGTCGTTGAAGCGGCCGCGCACCTTGGAGATGCCGAGGTGGCGGATGGTGAAGCCGACGGCGGAGTGCAGCGGGTCGAAGGCCCAGCGGCCGGCGGTGAGCGGAAGAGCGGTCGTACCGGTCTGCGGTTCAGTGGTCATGGCTCCACGCTGCGGCCTCGCCGTCGCCCGAGGAAGGCCGCGCCGAGACGGGTAGGAGCGGAGCCTGGTAGTGACGGAGCCTGGTAGTGACAGGGCCACCCTCGCGCCGCCCCGCGCTCGTACGATCGTGGAGTGAGCGACAACGAACTGGGGGCCTTCCTGCGCGCCCGACGCGAGGCCCTGACCCCCGCCGAGGCCGGGCTGCCGGCCGGGGCACGCCGGCGGACCCCGGGGCTGCGGCGCTCGGAGCTGGCCATGCTCGCCGGGATCAGCGTCGAGTACCTGGCCCGCCTCGAACAGGGCCGGGACCGCAACCCCTCGGCCCAGGTGCTCGGCGCCCTGAGCGACGCGCTGCGGCTGCCGCTGGACGCCCGGGTCCACATGCGGCGGCTGCTGAAGACGCAGGAGCACAAGCATCTGTGCGCGGTGGCGCCGGCGCCCGCCCGCGAGGTGCGCTCCACGGTGCGCGCCCTGCTCGACCGGCTCGGCGAGACCCCGGCCGCGGTGACGAACATGCTGGGCGAGATCGTCGCGTACAGCGACGGCTTCGCGCGGCTCGCGGGGCCGCTGGGGCTGCTCGACGGCGACCCGCCGAGCATGCCGCGGTACGTCCTCACCGATCCCCGGGCGCGGGAGGTCTACCCGGACTGGGACCGGGTCGCCGACCAGCAGGTGGCGGGTCTCTACTTCGGCATCACCGGCTCCGATCCCGCGATGGCGGAGCTGGCCAGGGAGCTGACGATCACCGCCGGTGCGGCGTTCTCGGACCGGCTCGCCGCCGCCGGCGTCCTGCCGGACCGCTCCGGGGTGGAGCGCCTGGTGCACCCCGAGGCCGGCGAGCTGCGGCTCGCGTACGAGGTGCTGGAACTTCCGGAGACGGACGGGCAGCAGCTGGTGGTACGCCTGCCCGCCGACGAGGCGTCCTCCGCCGCCCTGGACCGGCTCGTCGGCCGCCGGCCGGGCACCTTGCGCGCGGTCGGCGGCTGAGCGCCACCACCTGGGACCTTTCGTGTGTCCCTCCGGCGCCGGGAGGTCCCGTACGTCGCTCCGGCGTGCGGACCTGGGCCCCTCTGCCGGCGGTCGGGCCTCTCGCGGCTCTAGCGTCGGCCGGACTTGCGCGTCGCGCGCAGCCACTCCTTGTTCATCGCCGCGATCGACGGCAGCGGGATCCCCTTCGGGCAGGCCGTCGCGCACTCCCCGGTGAGGGTGCAGCCGCCGAAGCCCTCCGCGTCCATCTGCCCGACCATGTCGAGGACGCGGCTCTCGCGCTCGGGCGAGCCCTGGGGCAGGACGTTCAGGTGGTTGACCTTCGCCGAGGTGAAGAGCATCGCCGAACCGTTCGGGCAGGCCGCCACGCAGGCGCCGCAGCCGATGCACTCGGCGTGCTCGAAGGCGAAGTCGGCGTCGGCCTTCGGCACCGGCGTCGCGTGGGCCTCGGGGGCCGCGCCGGTGGGTGCGCTGATGTAGCCGCCGGCCTGGATGATGCGGTCGAAGGCGGAGCGGTCGACCACCAGGTCCTTGACGACCGGGAAGGCGGAGGCCCGCCAGGGTTCGATGTCGATGGTGTCGCCGTCGCGGAAGGATCGCATGTGGAGCTGGCAGGTGGTGGTCCGCTCGGGTCCGTGCGCGTCGCCGTTGATGACCAGGCTGCACGCTCCGCAGATGCCCTCGCGGCAGTCGTGGTCGAAGGCGACGGGGTCCTCGCCGCGCAGGATGAGTTCCTCGTTGAGCGTGTCGAGCATCTCCAGGAACGACATGTCGGAGGAGATGCCGTCCACGTCGTAGGTCGACATGGCGCCGGGGGCGTCGGCGTTCTTCTGGCGCCAGACGCGCAGGGTGAGCTTCATGCGTAGCTCCGCTGGGTGGGGTGGACGTACTCGAAGACCAGGTCTTCCTTGTGCAGGACGGGGGCGGCGCCCTCGTTGAACTCCCAGGCCGCCGCGTACGAGAACTCCTCGTCGCGGCGCGCGGCCTCGCCTTCCGGGGTCTGGGACTCCTCACGGAAGTGGCCGCCGCAGGACTCGGCCCGGTTCAGCGCGTCGAGGCACATCAGTTCGGCGAGTTCCAGGTAGTCGACGATCCGGTTGGCCTTCTCCAGCGACTGGTTGAACTCCTCCCCGCTTCCGGGGACCTTGATCCGGCGCCAGAACTCCTCGCGGATCCGGGGGATGCGGTCGAGCGCCTTGCGCAGGCCCTCGTCCGTGCGGGCCATTCCGCAGAACTCCCACATCAGTTCGCCGAGTTCGCGGTGGAAGGAGTCGGGTGTCCGGTCGCCGTCCACGGCGAGCAGAAGGCGCAGCCGGTCCTCGGTCTCGGCGAGCACCTCGCGGACCACCGGATGCGTGTCGTCGAGCGGCTGGCTGGACGGGTGGCGGGCGAGGTAGTCGTTGATGGTGGACGGCAGGACGAAGTAGCCGTCGGCGAGGCCCTGCATCAGGGCGGAGGCGCCGAGCCGGTTGGCGCCGTGGTCGGAGAAGTTGGCCTCGCCGATGGCGAAGAGGCCCGGGACGGTGGTCTGGAGGTCGTAGTCGACCCAGAGTCCGCCCATCGTGTAGTGCACGGCCGGGTAGATCCGCATCGGAACCTCGTACGGGTTCTCGGCGGTGATCCGCTCGTACATGTCGAAGAGGTTGCCGTACTTCTCCTCGACCTTGGCGCGGCCCATCCGGGCGATGGCGTCGGCGAAGTCGAGGTACACGCCCTGGCCGCCGGGGCCGACACCGCGGCCCTCGTCGCAGACGTTCTTGGCGGCGCGGGAGGCGATGTCGCGCGGGACGAGGTTGCCGAACGAGGGGTAGATGCGCTCCAGGTAGTAGTCGCGCTCGTCCTCGGGGATCTCCCCCGCGGGGCGGGTGTCGCCCTTCGCCCGGGGAACCCAGATGCGGCCGTCGTTGCGCAGCGACTCGCTCATCAGCGTCAGCTTTGACTGGTGGTCGCCGGTGCGCGGGATGCAGGTGGGGTGGATCTGGGTGAAGCAGGGGTTGGCGAAGTACGCCCCGCGCCGGTGGGCCCGCCAGACGGCGGTGGCGTTGGAGTTCATGGCGTTCGTCGACAGGTAGAAGACGTTGCCGTAGCCGCCGCTGGCGAGGACCACCGCGTCCGCGTAGTGGGTCGAGATCGCTCCGGTGACCAGGTCGCGGGCGACGATGCCGCGGGCCCGGCCGTCGACGACGATCAGGTCGAGCATCTCGGTGCGGGCGTGCATCTCGACGTTGCCCGCGGCGATCTGCCGCGAGAGCGCCTGGTACGCGCCGAGGAGCAGCTGCTGGCCCGTCTGGCCGCGGGCGTAGAAGGTGCGGGAGACCTGGACGCCGCCGAAGGAGCGGGTGTCGAGCAGTCCGCCGTACTCGCGGGCGAAGGGGACGCCCTGGGCCACGCACTGGTCGATGATCTCGACCGATATCTGGGCGAGGCGGTGGACGTTGGACTCGCGGGCGCGGAAGTCGCCTCCCTTGACGGTGTCGTAGAAGAGGCGGTGGATGGAGTCGCCGTCGTTGCGGTAGTTCTTGGCGGCGTTGATACCGCCCTGCGCGGCGATGGAGTGGGCGCGGCGCGGGGAGTCCTGGTAGCAGAACTGGACGACGTGGTAGCCCTGTTCGGCGAGGGTCGCGCCGGCGGAGCCGCCGGCGAGGCCGGTGCCGACGACGATGACGGTGTGCTTGCGGCGGTTGGCGGGGTTGACCAGCTTGGCCTGGAAGCGGCGGGTGTCCCAGCGTTCCGCGATGGGGCCCGCGGGCGCCTTGTGGTCGACGACCGGCTCACCGGTCTCGAAGTCGAGGAAGCTCATGTCAGCTCACCACTCCGGTCATGACGGCTACGGGTACGGAGATGAAGCCCACGGTCAGGACGAGCGCGAGGCCGTTCGCGAGGCCCTTGAGGAGCCGCTCGCGGCGGGCGCTGCCGACGCCGAGGGTCTGGGCGGCGCTCCAGAAACCGTGGCGGACGTGCAGGCCGACGGCGAGCATGGCGACGGTGTAGATGACGTTGCCGTACCAGGTGGAGAAGGTGTCCACGACGTTCTGGTACGGGTGGCCCTCCTGGAAGCCGCCGGTGTGGACGGTGCCGGTGGTCAGGTCCAGGACGTGCCAGACGATGAAGAGGGCGACGATGATCCCGCCCCAGCGCATGGTGCGCGTGGCGTACGAGGACCGCTTGCGGCGGTGGACGTAGGCGGTGGGCCGGGCCCTGATGTCCCGCCTGCTGAGCTGGTACGCGGAGACGGCGTGGGCGACGACGGCCGCCAGCAGCACGATCCGGACGAGCCAGAGGGCCCAGGAGTAGTGCAGGAGGGGGTCGCCCATGGTGCGCAGCCAGTGACCGTAGTCGTTGAACTCCTCGGGGCCGAAGAAGACCTTGAGGTTGCCGGCGACGTGGGCCACGAGGTAGCCGAGCATGATCAGACCGCTGACGGCCATGACGGTCTTCTTGCCGATGGTCGAGGACCAGAAGCCGCGGGTGCCGGTGGGCGGCGGGGGTGCCGCCTTCGTTGCCAGAGCCATGCGATCGACGGTAGGGCCGAAGGCCCCGAGAGGTCCAAGACATGGTCCGGCTCATCTCGATAGGCTGAGCCTATGCAGTTCCAGCAACTTCAGTACTTCGTGGCGGTGGCCGAGACCCGGCACTTCACGCGCGCCGCCGAGCGGGTGCACGTGTCCCAGCCCTCGCTCTCGCAGCAGATCCGGGCCCTGGAGCAGGAGCTGGGGGCGGAGCTGTTCAGCCGGGCGCGGGGGAACATCGCGCTGACCGACGCGGGCGAGGCGCTGCTGCCGCTGGCGCGCCGGATCCTCGCCGACACGGACACGGCGCGCCACGAGGTGCAGGAACTGGTGCAGCTGAGGCGCGGGCGGGTGCGGCTCGGCGCGACCCCGAGCCTGTGCACGGGTCTGCTGCCGGACGTGCTGCGCGCCTTCCACGATCTGCACCCGGGGATCCGGCTGCTCATCGAGGAGGGCGGCTCGCACGATCTCGTACGGGAGCTGGCGCGCGGCGCACTCGATCTGGCGCTCGTGGTGCTGCCGCTGCCGACGCCGTCCCCGGCGCTGACGACGGTGGAGCTGCTGCGTGAGGACCTGGTGGTGGTGTCGAGCGCGGCGGCGCCGGCGCCGGAACGGCCCGTGCGGATCGCCGATCTGCGCGACCGGCCCATGGTGATGTTCCGGCACGGCTACGACCTGCGGGAGCTGACCGTGGCCGCCTGCCGGGCGGAGGGCTTCGAGCCGACGTTCACGGTGGAGGGCGGCGAGATGGACGCGGTCCTCGGCTTCGTCCGGGCGGGTCTCGGCGTGGCCGTGGTGCCGGCCATGGTCGCGGCCCGCGCGGGCCGCGACGTGCGGGTGACGGCGCTGGCCCGGCCGGGCCTGCGCCGCACGATCGCCCTGGCCCACCGCAGCGACGTGGCCCCGCCACGGGCGGCGCGGGAGCTGCAGCGGGTCCTGCTGTCGTCCCGCGTCCCGCCGCCGCCCACGCCGTGAAGGCCCGGTGAACGCCCGGGCTACACCGCGTCCGCCAGGACCAGGGAGTGGATCCGGTCCGGGGCGCCGGGGCGGGCGTAGTACCAGCCCTGGGCCGTGTCGCAGCCGAGCTCCCGGAGCTGCTGCGCCTGCGCCCGGGTCTCGACACCCTCGACGGTCACGGCCAGTTCCAGGCTGTGGGCCAGAGAGACGATGCCCTCCACGATCTTGAGGTCGACCGGGTCCGCCGGGTGCCGCTGCATGCCCTGGGTGAAGGACCGGTCCAGCTTGAGGACGCTCACCGGCAGCCGGCGCAGGTTGGCCAGGTTCGAGTAGCCGGTGCCGAAGTCGTCCAGCGCGATGTCCACGCCCATCTCGGCGAGCTGCCGCAGCGGCTTCAGCAGGTCGTCGTCCGCGCCTATCAGCGCCGACTCGGTGACCTCCAGGCACAGCGCGCCCGGTTCGAGCCCCGAGCGCTCCAGCACGTCGACGGTGTCGGCGACCAGCCGCGGATGGTGCAGCTGGGTCGGCGAGAGGTTGACGTTGATGCGCAGCGGGCCGCCGTCGGCGTGCCGGGCCTGCCAGAAACGGGCCTGGCGGACGGCCTCCTGGAGGACCCAGCGGCCGAGCGGCACGATCAGTCCGGTGTTCTCGGCGAGCGGGATGAACCGGTCGGGGCCGAGGACGCCGTGCTGCGGGTGGCACCACCGTACGAGCGCCTCGGCACCGTGCACGCTGCCGTCGCCGAGGTGGACCAGTGGCTGGTACTCGATGAAGAACTCGCCGCGCTCCAGGGCCGCCGGGAGCGCGGTGGTCAGCCCGTGGCGGGTGATCGCGCGGGCGTCGGCCTCGGCGTCGGCGAACTCGAACCGGTTGCCGCCTGCCGACTTGGCGCGGTACATGGTGATGTCGGCGCTGCGCAGCACCTCGGCCGGGGTCCGCTCCCCCGCCGGGCCCTCGACGACGCCGATGCTGCCCCGGACCGTGAGTTCACGGCCGTCGATCCGGACCGGGGTGGCGAGCGTGGCGAGGATACGGTTCGCCAGCTCGACGACCTCCCGCTCGGTGTTCGGCCCGGTGGTCAGGGCGACGAACTCGTCGCCGCCGAGCCTGGCGACCATCTCGCCCGGGGCCGTGGCGCAGCTCTGCAGCCGGTCGGCGACCTCGACGAGCAGCCGGTCACCGGTCGAGTGGCCGAGACTGTCGTTGATGGCCTTGAAGCCGTCCAGGTCGAGGTAGCACAGGCCGAAGCGGCCTCCGTCGGCCGAGGAGAGCGCCTTGTCCAGGCGCTCGAAGAAGAGGGTCCGGTTGGGCAGTCCGGTGAGCGCGTCGTGGGTCGCCTCGTACCGCAGCCGCAGGTTGAGCAGGCGGCGTTCGGTGGTGTCCTCCAGGAGCGCGAGCTGGTACTGCGGGAAGCCCTCGGCGTCGCGCAGCAGCGAGACGGTGAGGTTGGTCCACAGGACGGTGCCGTCGCCGCGGTAGTACGGCTTCTCCACGCGGTAGTGCTCGCGCTCGCCGCGCACCAGCTCGTCGTAGAGCTTCCAGACGTGCGGGCCGTCCTCGGGATGGGCCCACTCGTTGACCTTGCGGGACCGGATCTGCTGGTCCAGGCCGCCGAACATCCGGGTGAGGGTCTCGTTGACCTCCAGGACGTTCCCTTCGAGGTCGGCGATGCCTATCCCGACCGCCGCTCCGTCGAAGACCGCCCGGAAGCGGCTCTCGGTGGTGTGCAGGGCGACCTCGGCGGCGCTGCGGGCGTTGAGCGCGGAGCGCGCGATGGCCTCCTGCTCCAGGCGGGTCCGTTCGCGCAGGGCCTGGGCGAAGCCGGCCGCCATGGCGTGCTGGAGCCGTGAGCAGCGGGCGCGCAGCTCCTCCGTGGAGGTGCGCTCCTCGTCGCCGCAGTAGAGCACCAGGTACGCGTCGACGACGCCGAGGGTGCGGCTGAGCGCGTCGGGATCCGTGCAGTGGATGCCGACGAGCGCGGAGCCCGCGCGGTGCGCGGCGGCCGTGTCGAAGGACCGATCGTGCAGCGCGGCACACAGCTCGCGGGCGACCGGCAGGAGGTGCTGCTCGAACTCGACGCGGGTCATGGAGGTGGCCGTGACCGGGAAGATGGCCCGGCTCCAGATGGTCACGAACCGCCGGAGTCTGTCCTCCAGGCCGTCGGGTTCCGCACCGGAGCCGGACGGCTGCGACGGCACGTTCACGCCTTGCGCCCCACACCTGCGAAGCCCGAGAAGGCGTAGGGATCCTCCTCCTCGACCGGGCTCTCGGGCCGCCATTCGGGCATGGCCACGAGCCCGGGCTCGACCAGTTCGCAGCCGTCGAAGAAGCGGCTGATCTCGCTGTGCGAGCGCATGACGAGGGGGTTGCGGATGGTGCGGTAGACCCCGACGGTGCCCTCGGCCTGATCCTGCGTCAGCGGGATGCGCTCGTAGGAGGCGTGGGTGAGCACGAGCAGGCTGCCGGGGGCCAGGGCGTCCAGGAGCTCGGTGACCGCCGCGCGCGGGTCGTCCTCGTCCTCCAGGAAGTGCAGGACGGCCACGAGCAGCAGCGCCACGGGCTGCTCCAGGTCGAGGAGTTGGCGGACCTCGGCGCTGTTGAGGATCTCCCGCGGCTTGCGCAGGTCGGCCGCGACGACGGCGGCGTGGTCCTCGCCCTCCAGCACCGCGCGGCTGTGCGCGACGGCGACCGGGTCGTGGTCGACGTACACCACCCTCGCGTCCGGCGACGCGGCCCGTGCGACCTCGTGGACGTTGCCGAACGTCGGTATGCCGGAGCCGATGTCGAGGAACTGGGTGACGCCGCTCGCGACGGCGTATCGCACGGCCCGGCGCATGAAGGCACGGTTCGCCTGCATGACCTTGGGGAGCCCCGGCATGAACTCCATGGCCTTGCGGGCCGCTTCCCGGTCCACCTCGAAATTGTGCGAGCCGCCCAGATAGAAGTCGTACATTCGGGACACGCTCGGCACCGAAATATCGATACCCGGCGGGGCCCAGGCGGGACGCTCCATCAATGTCTCCAACAAGTCGCCACGGGGGATACGGCCATGTGTTCGCGGCCGGTGTTCGAGCCGAGGCTACTGATCGCCCGCCGGGAGAGCGAGTGGAAACGGAAATTCGCGGTCCGTTCTTGGTCACACGCCAATGGCACGTGCGAGAGGAACGCAGATTTCACGCCTTCGGCTCGTGCATTTTCACGTGCATGCGGACGTGCGCCAACCCGCCGTCACCCGAGGGGTGACGGCGGGCCGGCAAGGCCGGAAGCGCTGCGCGGGGGACCTACTTGGGCGCTCCGACCAGCTTTCCCTCGGGAGAGACGGCGTACCAGGTACCGCCCACACCCTGGCCGTTGGTGTCTCCGGGCGCCTCGTCGCCGGCGAAGGTGTAGAGCGGCCAGCAGTCGATCGTCTGCTGCTTGATGCCGTCGGGCCGGGAGAAGGTGACGAAGCCCTTCTTCGTGATGCCCTCGATGTCGTTCTTGTCGACAGGGGCGACAACCGGCCACTTCTCCAGGCAGGCGCCGGTGCAGGCCGTCTTCATGGGCCAGGCGGAATCCTTCTTGAACCGGTAGACCGTCATTCCTCGCGAATCGACCACGATCTCACCGAGCTTGGGGTCCTCGCGCACCGAGAGCCCGGCCGCGTCGGCCGCCGGCTCCTCCTTGGCGCCCTCCTCCTCGGCGCCCTCCTCCGCGGCACCGCCGTCGGCCTCCGCCGAGGCCTTCTTGCCGTCGGGGGCGGAGGCGAACCAGGTGCCGCCGACACCCTGGCCGTTGAGGTCGCCGGGCTTGGTGTCCTTGGCGTACCGATACATCGGCCAGCCGCCGAGCGTCAGTTGCTTGCTCCCGTCGGCGCGGGTGACCTCGCCGAGCAGCGAAGCGTCCACGCCCGCCGGGGCCTTGGCGTCCTCGGGGCTCACCACGGGCCACGCCTTGGCGCAGTCGCCCTCGCAGGTGGCCTTGGGCGGGGAGGAGGAGTCCTTGTCGAAGCGGTAGAGGGTGTAGCCCTCGCTGTCGGTCACCACCTTGCCGAGCTGCTTGGTGGACGCCACCGCCATCTGCCCGGCGGGCTCGGCCTCGCCGCTTCCCGCGTCGCCGTAGCCCCCTGAGGCGTAACCGCCGGAGCTGTAACCGTTGTCGGCGGGGGCGCCGGCGGGGTTCGCGGCTCCCGCCGGCTGGCCGCCCAGCGTCTGGTCGCCCTTCTCCTGACCGCACGCCGTCGTCAGTGCGAGCACGGCCGCCGCCGTCAGCGCGAGTGCCGCGTTCCCCCAGGTCTTCATGTCAACTCCCATTGCTTCATTGCTTGTCGGCGCAGCCTCTGCGGCCGCTTCCCGGCATTGGATACGGGGCCCGTGCGCGCCGTGCTCAATGGGCGCGGGAAATCTTTCGGAGATCGTCAAACGCGTGGGCGCCGAGATCCCCACCATCCGGGGAATCCGGGCCGATTCCCGGCGTGGTGGGCCAGGACTGTGATCATGCTCTTCGGCGTGCCTCTGCCTCTGTACGGAACTCTCCTCGCGCGGCCACTGGCGGCCGCGGCGCTGCTGTGGCTGTTCGCCGCGCCTGCGCCGCCCGCGGCCGCCGATGCCTGCGCCTACGCCACGACGGGGCCGGGCGGCTCGAACACCTCGGTCGCGGTCAGCGGGCCGGGCGCCTGCTCGCCCACACCGACTCCTCCCCCGCCGCCGTGTCCGACGCCCACACCGGAACCGACGCCGGATCCCACGCCGGAACCCACACCCGAGCCGACGCCGGAGCCGACGACGCCGAGACCCACGCCGCCGCCCCCTCCCGTACACGCGGATCCACCGCCCCCACCGCCCCGGCCGCGGCCCGCCCCGCCGACCCGGGCACCGGCCCCGCCGCCCCCGCCACCCGCACCGGCACCCGAGGCACCCCCTCCCCCGCCGTCCCCGACGCCTTCACTGCGTCCGCGGCCGGCGGCCACCACCCCCGTCGCCCTGCCCGCCTACCGCCGCGCCGCACGGCCCCAACCCGACGGCGGCCCCTCGCTCGTCTCCCTGATGCTGCTGGTCACCGCCCCCGCGGTGCTCGCGACAGCGATCCTGCGTCCCCGCTCCCGCTGAGCCCGCGGAAGGAAACCCCATGTCCGAATGGCTTGTCCTGACCATCGCGATGGCCGCCGCCTGCGCGGTCGTCCTCACCATCGTCGTCATCAACAACCGCCGGGTCCCCGACGACGACGACCCCAGCGAGACGCCCGACGTCATGGAGTACATGACGATGATGATCGGCGTGATCTACGCGATCGTGCTCGGCCTCGCGATCGCGGGCGTCTGGGAGGCGCGCGGCGCGGCCCAGGAGACCGTGCGCCAGGAGGCCCAGGCGCTGCACGAGATCTCGGCCAGGGCCGAGGTCTACCCGGCCGACGTCCGGAACCGGATCCGCTCCGACGTCGACGCGTACGCCTCGTACGTGGTCGACGAGGAGTGGACGTACATGTCCGAGCACGGCGAGCTCAGCGAGGAGGGCACCCGGCTCCTGGAGCAGGTGCGCCGGTCCGTGACCGACTACCGGCCGGCCGACGACCACGAGGGACAGGCGTACCAGCCCCTCGTGGACCAGGTGGCCGTGGTGGACGACGCCCGGGGCGCCCGGGGGCAGAACGCGGGGGCGACGATGCCCGGGGTGGTGTGGTTCGGCCTGATCATCGGGGCGCTGGTGACGGTCGGGCTCATCTTCACCCTGCAGATCCGGCGCACCGGCCGGGAACTGCTCCTCGCGGGTCTCTTCAGCGCGCTCATCGCCTTCCTGCTCTTCCTGATCTGGGACTTCGACGCGCCGTTCGGACGCGGCATCTCGGCGACGGCCACACCCTTCATCGACCTGTTCCCCCACCTCACGAACTAGCGGCGGCGCGACACGCCGGGTAGGCCGGTCGGGTGACATCGGTGCCCCATTCGCCTGTCTGGGATCGCGGCTGTGATAGTGCGCTCCTAGCGTTTCGGGTATCGAGGGGCATGCCCTGTCCTTTGCGCGGAAACCCCTTCCGCGGCTGCTCCTCGGGGACCCGGAGGATTCCATGCGCGCGATACGTGCCGTGTCCACTGCCCTGCTGGGAGCGGCCACTCTCGCCCTGGCCGCTCCCGTCGCCGCCGCGGCGGACGGCGCACCCGCACCGAACCCCAACGCCGCCGGAGCGAGGGCTCCGGGCGACTTCGTCGTGTCGCCCTCGCTGGTGTCGCCGGGCGGGCGGGTGACGCTCACCGCTCCCGGCTGCCGTAGTACGGCGATGGCGTCGGCGGGCATCTTCGACACGGTGACCATCGCCCCCGGATCCTCGGCCACCGCCACGGTGGACGCGGACGCCAGGCGCGGTGCCGTCTACACGGTGGCGTTCAACTGCACCGGCGGCATCACGGACACCGTCAATCTGACCATCAGCGGCACCACCGCGACCCCGACCACCAGCTCGACCATCCTCACCACCCCCCGGGGTGTCCAGGGCGGTCTCGGCGGTTCGGTCCGAGGGGTCGACACGGTGGCCCTGGCGGCCGGTGCGGGGCTCGTCCTCGCCGCGGCCACGGGAACCGTCTACGTCGTGCGGCGCCGGGCGCTCGCCGACCGCGGCCGGCGTCACTGACCGCGGAGCGGGCCACCGCCCCTCACACGCCCGTCGCCCCCGAATCCTGGGTTCAGGATTCGGGGGCGACGGGCGTATACGGCCGACCGGGAGGTTCGGCGGTCAGGCCCTTCCGCCGTTCATACGGCGGCGGGCGATGAACAGACCGCCGCCGAGCGCGGCCGCGGCGACGAGCGAACCGCCGACCGCCATCTCCGTGGAGCTCGGCGCGAGCGAGCCGCCGATGCCGCCCTGCGCGCCCTGACCGGACAGGACGCGGAAGGACTGCGTGAGCGTCCGGCCGTTGCACTGGACGGCCAGGTTGTACTGGCCGGGCGTGGCGTTGTTGTGGATGCGGGCGGTGGCGGTGGCGACGTTGTTGTTGCCGGACAGGGTGACCGTCGGGAAGGCGTTGGACGTGACCGTGCCTCCGGCGCAGCCCCTGGCGGTGATCGTGAGGATGCCTCCCTGGTGGACGGCGGAGGGCGAGACGGTGACGTTGTTGGAACCGTCACCGCCCCGGTCGACCTGGAAGGCGCTGACGGTCAGAGCGCTGGGCCCGTGGGTGGCGGCGGCGAGAGGGGCGGCGAGCCCGACCGCCGCGATCGCGGTGGCGGTCACCGCCAGAGTGCGTGCAGCACGCATGGTTGAACCTCCAGTGGAAGACGCCCCAAAGCGGTGCTCCGGGAGATTCGACGAGTACGCCTTCCATGACGAACCATCACAAGCAGTGGCGACCTGCGCATTTCGGCACTGGGCCACCCCGGTGAGGCGACACGCCGGGGAAACAGCCCTGGATCTGGCGGAGCCGCAGGTCACAGAGCACCAGGAGGCTTATCGGACGATTACTCGGATGGGTCATCGTCCCCGTCACCCGGCCTGCCCTCAGGTACGAAGGGCCCCGGGCCCGCACTCGGCTCCACCGCGTCCGGCCGGAAATCCGGCCACCACCCGTTCGCCCCGCTCTGATCGCCGGTCCGGCCCGCCGCCCTTACCGTTCTGACGACGCCACGAAGGGAGAACCATGCGCCCCAAGGACTTCCGCGTCTTTGAGCCGAGACGAAGACGCCAACCGTGGGGCGTCCTGGCTCTCGTCATGCTGTCCGGTCTGGCGATGATGCGCAACGGAGTCGACGTGGAGGTCGGCCCGCCGCAGCCCGCGGCGGCCGAGGCGCCCGGGGTCCGGCTCACCGGACCCCCGCCCCCGGCGTCCAGTGGTGTCGAGCCCCTGCCCGCCGCCCCGGCGTCACGCATCAGGATCCCGTCGATCAGGGTCAACGCCCCGATCATGGACGTGGGTCTGGACGCGGCCGGCTGGATCGAGGCCCCGCCCCCGCAGGACCCCAACCTCGCCGGCTGGTACCAGAACGGCATCGCGCCCGGGCAGCGCGGCACGTCCGTCGTCGTCGGCCATGTCGACAACGAGGCGGGCCCGGCGGTCTTCTACGGCCTCGGCTCGCTGGAGAAGGGCCAGCACGTCGAGGTGGAGCGGTACGACGGCCGGGTCGCGGTCTTCGAGATCTACGGCATCGAGGTGTACGCCAAGAACAACTTCCCCGGCGTCCAGGTCTACGCCGACACCGGGGAGCCCGAGCTCCGGGTCATCACGTGCGGCGGCGGCTACTCCCGGGTGCACGGCTACGAGGGCAACGTGGTGGTCTACGCCCGCATGATCGGCTCCAACTGAGCGGTCGGCACGCCCGCACGAAGGCCCCCGGCGCGACGGTGCGCCGGGGGCCTTCGCCGTACGGACTCAGCTTCGGGGCACCGTGATGCGGTAGCCGGCGTCGATGAGTTCGGGCAGGTACCGCCTGAGCGCGGCCACGCTCTGCGAGCGGTTGCCGCCCGCGTCGTGCGAGAGGACGACGACTCCGGGCGCCGCCCCGTCCAGGACCCGGCGCACGATGCTGTCGGTGCCCGGCTCCTTCCAGTCGAGGGTGTCGACGGTCCAGGCGAGCGGCTCCATGCCGAGCTCGGCGCCGATCTCGAAGGAGAGCCGGTTCCACGCCCCGAACGGGGCGCGGTACCAGCGCGGGGCGGAGCCGAGGACCTTCTCGACGAGATCACTGGTGGAGCCCAGCTCGTCCCGGATGCGGGAGGGCCGCAGCTTGGGGATCAGCGGATGGGACCAGGAGTGGTTGCCGACCACGTGCCCGTCCGCGGCCATCTCCCGTACCAGGTCCTGGTTCTCGACCGCCATCTCGCCGCAGACGAAGAACATGGCCCGGCAGCCGTGACGGCGCAGGATGGCGAGGATCTCGGGGGTGTAGCGGGGGTCGGGACCGTCGTCGAAGGTGAGCACCATCGAACGGCCGACGCCGGACATCTGGAGGAACGGCCGCTGGCGGACCGGCGGCAGCGCACGGCGGAAGGCCGGGGGCGCGTACGCCGTCATCGGCTGGAGCCGGTACGCGGACGGCCGCAGCCGCGTCCTCGCCTGCGGCCCCGCCGCCGGGCCGCTGCCGGGGGCGGGCCCTCCGGCGGCTCCGGCGCCCTCCGGCGCGGCGCCCGGGGGCAACGCCAGGCGGTCTGCCGAGAGGGCTCCGAACGTGGCTGTGGCTCCGAGGGCGGCGGCGATCCGCAGAACCGTCCGACGCCCCGTAGGCATCTCATCCTTTTTCATGACTAATAGCTCGCACGGCCGAAGCCCGGCACCCTCCATCCACACCGGCCGCCCGCCGGAAAGCACCCGATGGGCGGATGGCCTACTCCCCCATGGCCAGACCGTCCTTCGCCGCGCCCCGGCCGAGGACGACGTCCCGGATGGTGTCGCGTACGGCGGTGAGGGGTTCGCCCTTCCTGATGGCGGCGTTGAGGTCGACCACCCGGCCGCGCCCCGTGTCGAACCACTGCGGGAGGAACTCGGCCTTGGCGACGTCCCAGCGCGCGCCGGCGGCGGCGGGCGGGGTGAACGTGAAGCGGGCGAGGGTCCCCTGGTTGCCGCGCGGGTCGAAGGCGCCCTCGTGATTGACCATGTCGCCGGCGATCTGGTCGCCCAGCCCATAGACGATCCAGGTGCCGTTGACCTTCTCGTACGCCTGCGGGACATGGGCGTGAGTGCCGAGGATCAGGTCGATGTCGGGCCTGCCGGCGGTCTTCGAGGCCGTGAGGGACCGGCCCAGCGTGAGCTGCCGCTCGTCGGGGGCGGCCTGCCACTCCGTGCCCCAGTGGATGCTGACCACGACGACGTCGGCGCCTGCCTCGCGGGCGGCCCGGGCGTCGGCGACGATCTTCCGCTCGTCGATCAGGTTGACCGACCACGGCTTGCCGGCGGGCAGCGGACGGCCGTTGGTGTCGTAGGTGTACGCCAGTTGGGCGACGGTGGCGTCGCCCGCCCTGAGCAGCGTGGGGCGGGCCGCCTCCTCGGCGGTACGGGCCGAACCGGCGTGCCGGACACCCGCCCTGTCGAGGGCGTCGAGGGTGCGGGCGAGGCCGGCGGCGCCGTCGTCGAGGGTGTGGTTGGAGGCCGTGGAGCAGGAGTCGTAGCCGGTCTCCTTGAGCGCGGGGGCGATCTCGGGCGGGGACTTGAAGGCCGGGTAGCCGGTGTAGGGCCCGCCCTCCGGTCCGTACACGGTCTCCATGTGGCAGATCGCCAGGTCGGCCCCCGAGACGACCCCCTTGACGCCGGAGAACATCGGCCGGAAGTCGTATCCCCTGCCCTTCGCGTCGGCGGCGGCCCGGGCGATGATCGAGTCGTGCGGCAGGACGTCGCCGGAGGCGACGAGGGTGAAGCCGGTCCGGGCGGAGGCGGCCCCGCCGACACCCGAGGGGCCGGTGCTCGCCGGGTCGGGCCGCGCGGGTGGGCCGGCGGGGGTGCCGGCGCAACCGGTCGCCGCTGTGAGCAGGACCGCCGCGAAGGCCACCGCCCCCTGTCTCGTACGCTGGGTCATCTACCGACTCCGCCCGATTCATCGGATAAACAGCTTTCCTGATGAATTGACAGGGGATGATTGCCCTAGTCAAGGGCCAAAGCCCCATTCGCCCCAAACCCCGCTTGAACGGATGAAGCGACTCCGCCTGACCGCTCATCGCACCATTCGCCGCTCGGTGCGACCGCTCGTCGCAGACAGTTGTCCGTTCCCTGTCCCTCGTCGCCCGCATGCGTTCGTATACGCCCCGGGACGACGAGCCGGCAGGAGAGGTGTGGAGCATGACGACGGCGACCGTGACGACGGAGACGGCGACGACGGACGAGCGGGCGCTCGCGGAGCTGCAGCGCGACCACGGCCAGGCCCTCCTCGGCTTTCTGCTCGGGCTGACCTATGGCGACCAGCAGCGCGCGGAGGACCTGGTCCAGGAGACGCTGGTCCGTGCCTGGCTCCACCCGGAGGCCTTCGCCGGCCCCTACGACTCGATGCGCCCCTGGCTCTTCACCGTGGCCCGGCGCCTCGCCATCGACGCCCGGCGCTCCCGGCTCGCCCGGCCCGCCGAGATCGGCGACGGGATGCTCGCCGCCACCCCCGACCCGGCGGACGCCACGGAGTCCGCGGTCGCCGCGCTCGACGTCCGCGAGGCCGTCAGGGGCCTCAGCCCGGAGCACCGCGCGGTCCTGGTCCGGCTCTACTTCCGCGGTCTGACCGTCAACGAGGCCGCGGCCGACCTCGGCATCCCCGCCGGGACGGTCAAGTCCCGCTCGCACTACGCGCTGCGGCAGCTCGGCCACCGGCTGCCCGACTACCGGCCGCCGCACCGCGCCGTTGCCCGGCCCCGTACCGCGGCCGCACAATGACCCTGTGACGCCGACGCTGACTCCCGCCGCCGCGGAAAAGGTACTCGCCGACAACTTCGCGCCCTGGGTGCTCGACCTGGGACTCTCGGTGGTCTCGGTCGACGACCGGGAGGCGGTGCTGCGCCTCCCCTGGTCCGACCGGCTCGCCCGGGAGGGCGGGGGCCTGTCCGGTCAGGCGCTGATGGCCGCCGCCGACACGGCGACGGTGATCGCGGTCGCGGCGGCCCGCGGCGGCTTCGTGCCGATGACGACGGTGCAGCAGTCCATCAGCTTCCAGCGGGCCGTGCTCGGTACGGACGTGCTGGTGCGGGCACGGCTCACCAAGGCGGGCCGGACGATGGCGTTCGCCGACATCACGATGACGGCCGAGGGCACGGAGGAGACGGCCGCGCACGCGACGGCGGTGTACGCGCTCCTCGGCTGAGGCGCCGCCGTTCCGCCGCACCTTCCGCCTCGGGAGTCCCCCTCCGCCTCCCTGGTGCACACGGGCACCGATCCGGCGGAGAAACGTATCCGAAACCACACCGGCGAGTTGAGTAAAGAGCGACCCGCGCGCGTCTTCCACGGTGGAGGCTCGTGGTCGGGATCGCCGACCGACACTGTCCGGGAGAAGGTGGGAGCGTTGCTGCCCGAGAGTACGAACGGCACCAGCGGAGGCGGGCTTGCCGTCCCGATGGCGTGGCTGTGTGCCGAGTTCATAGCCGACGACCTGCTGCGCGCGGGCTGCCTGGTCGCGCCCGGCACCCTGGAGTACCGGGCCGGGCGGCAGACGCTCGCGCTCACCATCCACCTCTGCGAGGGGGCGCCGGCCTACGGCGGGGCCCGGGCGGCGGGCCGGCTCGACGAGTGGCTGTCCAGGACCGCGTACGAGCACCCCTGGCCGGAGTGGGTCCGCGCGCGGCTCGCCGAGCGGGACCGTGCGGGTGACATGGGCCCCGACCTCGCCATGGCCCGCGAGACCTGGCGCCTTCTGGAGGCGACGACGGTGCGCGCGGCCGACCTGGGCGGACTGCCGCCGGCCGGGTTCGGCTGTCTGCCCGTGGACGAGTCCTCTCATGTGTGGATGCCCGCCTGGAAGTTGGGACTTCCGCTCGGTCATCTGGCACTGCATCTCTACTGATCGGCGGCACCGCCGGGACGCACGGTCGGTCGGGGCACCGCCCGGGCGCACGGTCGGGGGCCCGCCCCGAGGCATCGTCGGGGACGTCTCGCCCGGAGGCTAGGAGGCCGTCGGGTGAACTCCGGGGCGGTACTTGGGAATCCGTACCGTCACCTTCATCCCCGCGCCGAGCCCGGTCTCGATGACGAGTCCGTGCTCCGCCCCGTACACCTGGCGCAGCCGCTCGTCGACGTTGGACAGTCCGATCCCCGAGCCCGTGGGACGCTCCCCCAGCAGGACCGCGCGCAGCACGTCCGGGTCCATGCCCACGCCGTCGTCCTCGATCACGACGACCGCCTCCGCCCCCGCGTCGCGGGCCGCGATCGTGACCCGGCAGGCGTTCACACTGTCCTCCAGGCCGTGCTTCACGGCGTTCTCCACCAGCGGCTGGAGACAGAGGAACGGCAGGGTCACCGGCAGCACTTCGGGCGCGATCTGCAGCGTGACCTTGAGCCGGTCGCCGAACCGGGCACCGGCGAGCGCCAGGTACTGCTCGATGGCGCGCAGTTCGTCGGCGAGATGGGCGAACTCGCCGTGCCTGCGGAAGGAGTAGCGGGTGAAGTCGGCGAACTCCAGGAGCAGCTCCCGCGCCCGTTCGGGGTCGGTGCGGACGAACGAGGCGATGGCGGCGAGGGAGTTGAAGATGAAGTGCGGGGAGATCTGGGCGCGCAGGGCGCGGATCTCGGCCTCAACGATCCGGGTCCGTGAGCGGTCGAGTTCGGCGAGTTCGAGCTGGACGGAGACCCAGCGGGCGACTTCCGTGGCGGCCCGTACGAGCACGGCCGACTCCCGTGATCCATAGGCCACGAGCGCCCCGAGCACCCCGTCCTCGCCGGTGAGCGGGGCGATGACCGCCCAGCGCAGCGGACAGTCGACCTCGTCGCAGCCGGTGTGCGCGGAGAGGCTGCGCCCGGAGTCGAGGATGCCGGCGACCTGCTCCATCACGTGTTCGCGGTGGTGGCTCTCGCCCGGACCGTCCCAGGCGAGGACGGCGGACCGGTCGGTGAGGCAGAGCGTCTCCGTCCCGAGGAGCGAGCGCAGCCGCCGGACGGCCTTGCGCGCGGTGTCCTCGGTGAGTCCCGCGCGCAGCGGCGGGGCGGCGAGCGAGGCGGTGTGCAGGGTGTGGAAGGTGGCCCGTTCGACGGGGGTGCCGAGGTCGAGGTCGGCCCGGTCCCCGCGGCGGGCGGCGAGCCGTCCGAGGACGAAGCCGACGGCGAGGAGCACGGCCCCGACGGCGGCCGAGGCCGCGAGCGCGATCCCGCTCACCGCTCGGCCCCCCGCGTCTCGCCCGGTCCGCCGGGCCCCGCTCCATGGCGCACCGGTTCGGGCCGGGAGGCCAGTTCCTCCGGCAGGTGCAGCCGGGCCAGGAGCGCCGGTGTGCCGGCCGGGATGTGGCGGGGGGTGGCGAGCGACACCAGGATCATCGTGAGGAAGCCCAGCGGCACCGACCAGACCGCGGGCCAGGCCATGAGGGTGTGCGGCCAGCCCGCGTCCGGCAGGCCGGCGCGGGTCGCCATCACCGCCGTGAGGGCGGAGCCGCCGCCGAGGACCAGCCCGGCCATGGCGCCCGGCGGGGTGAGTCCGCGCCACCAGATGCCGAGGACGAGCAGCGGGCAGAAGGAGGAGGCGGAGACCGCGAACGCCAGGCCGACGGCGTCCGCGACCGGGACCTTCGAGGCGAAGATCCCGGCGGTCAGCGGTACGGCCATGGCGAGCAGGGTCGCCAGCCGGAAGTGCCGTACACCGCGGGAGGGCAGCACGTCCTGGGTGAGGACCCCGGCGACGGCCATCGTCAGTCCGGAGGCGGTGGAGAGGAAGGCGGCGAAGGCCCCGCCCGCCAGGAGCGCGCCCAGCAGGTCGCCGAGGACTCCGCCGAGCATCCGCTCGGGCAGGACGAGCACGGCGGCGTCGGCTGCTCCGGTGAGCGCCAGTTCGGGGGCGTAGATCCGCCCGAGCGCCCCGTACACCGGCGGCAGGAGATAGAACGCGCCGACGAGGCCGAGGACGACCAGGGTGGTCCGGCGCGCCGCCCGGCCGTGGGGGCTGGTGTAGAAGCGGACCGCGACATGGGGCAGTCCCATGGTGCCCAGGAAGGTGGCGAGGATCAGCCCGTACGTGGCGTAGAGCTGGTGGCCGTCGCGGCCGCCGGCCAGGGGCTGGGACCAGCCGAGGGGATCGGCTCCGGTGGAGGCCCGGGCGGGGACCGGCGCGCCTTCGGGGAAGGCGAGTTCGGTGCCGCCCTCGACGCGGTGGGCGCCCTCGTCGAGGGTGACGGCCCGCCCCTCGTACGGGAGGGCGTCGACGCGGCCGGTGACGGTGAGCGTGAGCGGGGCGTCGAGCTCGATCCGTACGGTGTCGGCGACCTTCACGGTGGTGTGCTCGCGGAAGACGGCAGGCGCGTCGAAGCGGACGCGGGGCGCGTCGTCGCCGAACCAGGCGGCGGTCAGGAAGAGCGCGGGCACGAGCAGGGCGGTGAGCTTCAGCCAGTACTGGAAGGCCTGGACGAAGGTGATGCTGCGCATGCCGCCCGCGGCGACGATGCCGGTGACGACGACGGCGACGAGGAGTCCGCCGACCCAGTCGGGCGCGCCGGTGAGGATCTCCAGGGTGAGTCCCGCGCCCTGGAGCTGCGGGAGCAGATAGAGCCAGCCTATGCCGACGACGAGGAGGCTGGCGAGCCGCCGGGCGGGCGGGGACTCGAGCCGGGCCTCGGCGAAGTCGGAGAGGGTGTACGCCCCCGAGCGGCGGAGCGGGGCGGCGACGAGGACGAGGAGGACCAGATAGCCGGCGGTGTAGCCGACCGGGTACCAGAGCATGTCCGGGCCCTGGACGAGGACGAGGCCGGCGATGCCGAGGAAGGAGGCGGCGGAGAGGTACTCGCCGCTGATCGCGGCGGCGTTGAGGCCGGGCCGTACGGTGCGGGAGGCCACGTAGAAGTCGGAGGTCGTACGGGATATCCGCAGGCCGAGGGCGCCGATGAGCACGGTCGCCAGGACGACGGCGGTGACGGCGGCCACCGCGTAGGTGTGGTTCATCTCGTCGTGCCCCCGCGGTCAGCGGCCCTCGACGAGGACGGTGAAGTCGTGTTCGTTGCGTTCGGCCCGGCGGACGTACCAGTGGGCGACGGCCCAGATGACCGGGTAGACGCCGATGCCGAGCGCGATCCAGACGACGGCCTCGGGGGCGGGGAGCGCGAGCAGCAGGGGCAGGGGGCCGACGCACAGGGCGAGCGCGCCGAGCGCGGTGAGGGCGGCCCGCAGCTGGCTCCGCATCAGGGAGCGGACGTAGGTGTGGCCGAGGGTGGTCTGCTCGCTGATCTCCGAGCGAGCGGTGCGAGGTGGGGGTCCCCCCGGCCGGCGGCCGGGAGAGGGCGGGTGGCCGGGGAAGCGCTGCCGGGGCAGACCGCTGTGACGGAGCGCGGAGGCGCGCGTGACCGTCTCGCGCCGGGGCCGGCGCGGCGGTGGTTCCTCGGACGTCGGTGTCCGCTCCGGCATCTGTCGACCTCGCAGGGGCTGTGGAGTCCACGGAGTCTACGCAGCGGTGTTCACGCACGGTAGAGGCGGCGGGGATCACGCACGGTGGAGGCGGCGGGGTCCACGCACGGTGGAGGCGGCGGGCCGGCTTCCGGGGGTCGCCTCCGCGCGGCTCGGCCGGTCAGCCGCCCGCGCGGCGCATGAGGAGGTCCCTCAGCTGGCGGGCATGGCGACGGCTGACGGCGAGCTCGGTGCTGCCGACGCGGACGGAGGTGGCCCCGCCGTCGAGCCGGAGTTCGTCGATGCGGGCGAGTGCGACGAGGTGGCTGCGGTGGATCCGGACGAAGCCCCGGGCGGCCCAGCGCTCCTCCAGGGTGGAGAGCGGGATACGGACCAGGTGACTGCCCTCGTCCGTGTGCAGACGCGCGTAGTCGCCCTGGGCCTCGACGTAGGCGATGTCGTCGACGGCGACGAAGCGGGTGACCCCGCCGAGTTCGACCGGGATCTGCTCGGGCGCCGCGACGGCGGCGGGCGCGGCCGCCGTCGCGGGGACCGCCGGCGTGGCGGGGGCCGCGGGGGCGTGCACCAGCTCGCGGACGCGGCGGACCGCCTCGGCGAGCCGCTCGCGGCGCACCGGCTTGAGGACGTAGTCCACGGCCTTGAGGTCGAAGGCCTGTACCGCGAACCCCTCGTGCGCCGTGACGAAGACGATCAGCGGCGGCCGGGCGAAACCGGCGAGCAGCCGGGCGAGGTCGAGGCCGGTGAGACCGGCCATGTGGATGTCGAGGAAGACGACGTCGACGGCCTCGTCGCTGTCGGGACCGGCCTCCAGGGCCCGGCCGATCCTGCGCAGCGCCCCGGTGGCGTCGGTGGCGCCCTCGGCGCTGCGGATCCGCGGATCGGCACGGAGGAGGTAGAGCAGTTCCCCGAGGGCCGGCTCTTCGTCGTCGACGGCCAGTACGCGCAGCATGCGGCGGAGTCTAAGGGAGGGCGCTATTTCAGGAACTTGGACGTCCGGCGGTCGGCGAGGGGCGTGCCGCCGGTCTGGCAGGTGGGGCAGTACTGGAGCGACGAGTCGCTGAAGGAGACCTCGCGGATGGTGTCTCCGCAGACGGGGCAGGGTTCGCCGGTCCGTCCGTGGACCCGCAGTCCGCTCTTCTTCTCGGCCTTGAGCCGGCCGGCGGCGAGGCCGTGGGAGCGTTCGACGGCCTCGCGCAGCGTGGTGCGCATCGCCTCGTAGAGGACGGCGGTCTCGGCCTCGGTCAGATTCTGGGTCGGCTTGAAGGGCGACATCCTCGCCGCGTGCAGGATCTCGTCGCTGTACGCGTTGCCGATGCCGGCGATCAGGCTCTGATCGCGCAGGGCGCCCTTCAGCTGCCGCCGCTCGCCGGTCAGCAGGGCGGTGAAGGCGGCGAGGTCGAACTCCCGGGCGAGCGGGTCCGGGCCGAGGCGGGCGACGCCGGGGACGTCCTGCGGGTCACGGACCAGGTGGACGGCGAGGCGTTTGGTGGTCCCCGCCTCGGTGAGGTCGAAGCCGTCGCCGCCGGTGAGCGCGGTCCGCAGGGCGAGGGGGCCCTTGCCGGGGCGGGGCACACCGGACGGCAGGGGGTCCTTCCACTGGAGCCAGCCCGCGCGCGCCAGGTGGACCAGGAGGTGGAGCCGCCCCTCAGCGCCGTCGGTGGCGATGTCCAGGAACTTGCCGTGCCGGGCGACCCCGGTGACGGCGGCGCCCTCGACGGCGCTCAGGGGCGGGTCGTACGTCTTGAGCACACTGATCGCGACGGGCAGGGCACGGGCGATCTCCTTGCCCACCAGATGCTCGGCGAGGAACTCTCGCAGCGCTTCCACCTCGGGCAGTTCGGGCATGGCTCCACCCTGCCGCAGCCGTCGTCGGGACGCGCGTTCAGTGGGCCTTCTCGAGGAGTTCGAGTTCGTCGGAGAGGGCGGCGGCCAGCGCGTCGAGGTCGGGGACGGCCTTGCCGTCGGCGACCAGACCGACATGGACCCGGCCGCCGTACGGGGACATGGCGACGGCGAGCGCCTGGCCCCGGGCGAGCGGGGCCATCGGGAAGAGGGTGCGCAGCGGGGCACCGCCGAGGGACAGGGCCGAGCGGGGCAGGGGCACGTTGGTGACCAGGACGTCGAAGAGGAGCCGCGCGGCCCCGGAGGCCAGCGGGGCGCCGAAACGGTGCGCGAGCGGGGGCAGTTGGTCGGCGAGGACGGCCAGGGCCCCGGCGCCGCGCATCGGCCCGTCGGCCTTGTTGCGGTCCATGTCCCGGCGTACGGCGGCCAGCCGGGCGGCGGGGTCGGGCTCGGTGACCGGCAGGGCGAGCAGGTAGGCGGAGAGGCTGTTGCCCGAGCCCGCCGGGGAGCCGGGCCGCCTGCGGGAGACGGGGACGAGCGCGCGGGGGTCGGCGCCGGGCAGCGGTGCGCCGCGCTCGTCGAGCCAGCGGCGCAGGGCTCCGGCGACCACGGCAAGCAGAACGTCGTTGGCGGTACCGCCGGAGGTCCGGCGGACCTGGTGGACGCGTTCCAGGTCGAGGACCGCGGTGGCGACGCGGCGGGTGCCGCTGGAGTCGGCGGCCAGGGCGGTCGCGGCGGGTTCGTCGAGCCGGCCGGCCCGCGCGACGGAGGCGCCGACCACGGAGGCGCCGACCTCGACGGCCCGGCCGAGGTCGCCGATGCGTTCGCGGGCGGCGCCGACGAGCCGGCCAGGTCCGGGGAGCCAGGAGCGCGGGGGTACGGCGCGGGGCCGGCGGCCGCCCGCCCTGCGGGCGACGGCGGCGATCTCGTCGAAGATGCCGGCGCCGATGGCGACGGCCCGCATGCCGTCGGCGAGGGCGTGGTGGAGCTTGACGAGGACGGCGAACGAGCCGTCGGGCGCGCCGGTGAGCAGGTACATCTCCCAGGGCGGCAGTCCGCGTTCGACCGGCCGTTCCATCAGCTCGCCTGCCAGGCGGGCGCTCTCGGCGTCGAAGTCGGCGCCGGGCAGCGCGATCTCGCGCACATGGCGGCCTACGTCGAACTGCGGGTCGTTGCTCCATGCGGCGCCGCCGACGGGCAGCAGGACGTCGCGGACCCGCATCCGCAGGCGCGGGATGGCGGCGGCGCGGCTGCCGAGCAGGTCCAGTACGGCGGACGGACGGCCACCGCCGGGGAGGGGGCCGAAGTGGGCGAGGGCGCCCAGGTGCATGGGGTGTTCGGTGGACTCGAGGTGCCAGAAAGCAAGATCGAGAGGTGCCAGAAGCTCACTGGTCAAGGGATCCCCATGTCCTAGAAGGTGGCGCGAAACCGGGGTGGCGGAAACTCGCAGTCAACCGTGCGCACACATTACGGTCAAGTACGATCGATGTACGCAGAGTTAACAATGAATTCGCACCAGACGCACTTGCCGCTGCCGCGCGACTCGACGCCCCAGACGTCCGAGATCCGGTCCACCAGCATCAGACCCCGGCCCGAGACACCCGCCTCGCCCGCCTCCCGACGCCGCGGCAGGGCGCTGGAACGGTCCTCCACCTCCACCCGGAGCCGCCGTTCGGGACCTGCCAGCATCCGCAGGGTCACGATGGCCCCGCCGTCGGTGTGCATCAGCGCGTTGGTGATCAGTTCGTCGGCGGCCAGCTCGATCTCGTCCGAGCGGTCCCCCGCGCCCCAGGCCCGTACCGCGGCACGGATCATGTGCCGGGCCGACCTCAGCGCCTCCGGGTCGCTCTGCGCCACGTGCTGCTGGAGCCGGCCGCCCGACTGCGGGAAGTACGCCCCCTGCCGCCGCAGCAGCAGGAGCGCGACGTCGTCCTCGCCTCCCCGGTCGTCGACGACCTCGCAGAGCTGGTCGGCGAGCTGCTGGAGGTCGCGCGGCCCGTGCCGTACCAGCGAGGAGAGCCAGCGCAGCCCCTCGTCGAGGTCCGCGCCCGGCTTCTCGACCATCCCGTCGGTGTACAGCAGCAGGGTCTGCCCGGGGGACAGCCCCAGCGTCGTCGCCGGGTAGTCGAGACGGTCGAACTCGGCCGAGAGACCCAGCGGAAGCCCGCCTTCCACCGGAAGCCGGCGGCAGCTTCCGTCGGTGTCCTGGAGCATCGGGTCGACGTGCCCGGCGCGGACCACCTGCATGGCGCCGGTCGTGAGGTCCGCCTCGACATAGGTGCAGGTGGCGAAGCGGTCGGTGTCCAGTTCGTGGAGGAAGACGGAGGCGCGCGCCATCACCGTCGCCGGGCTGTGCCCTTCGGCGGCGTAGGCGCGCAGCACGATCCGCAGCTGGCCCATCACGGCCGCGGCGTGGGTGTCGTGCCCCTGGACGTCCCCGATGACCGCGCCGACCCGCCCGCCGGGGAGCGGGATGACGTCGTACCAGTCGCCGCCGACGTCCCGGCCGAGGCGGGCCGAGCGGTAGCGGACGGCTATCTGCGCGCCGGGCACGTCGGGGATGCGGCGGGGCAGCATCGCCTGCTGGAGCCCCTCCGCCAGGTCGTGTTCCTGCTCGTAGAGCATGGCGCGCTGGAGGCTCTGCGCGATGCTGCTGCCGAGGGCGACCAGCAGATTGCGCTCGTCGGCGCTGAAGCCGGTCCGGTCGCTGTAGAGCAACCCGAGCGCGCCGATCGGCCGGGCCTGGGCGATCAGCGGGAGGTAGGCGGCCGAGGTGATGCCGAGCCCGCTGATGTGCGGCCACAGGACCGGGTACGACTCGGCGAAGTCCTTCGGCGACTCGATGAACCGGGGTCTGAGGGTCCGGATCACCTCACCCATCGGGTACGGCTCGTCCACCCGGGTGAATCGCGTGCCGGGCACGAAGGCGCCGTCGGGCCCTTCGGCGACGAGGTGGATCCGGCCGGCCTCCATGAGCCCCATGACCAGGCTGGTGGCACCGAAGGACTCCAGGCCGTGCGAGTCGTTGAGGAGGTCGATGACGTCCTGGACGGTCCGGGCGTGGGCGAGGGCGGCCGTGGTGGACTCCACGACGCTGGTCCGTTTGCGCCGGCCCTCGTCCAGACCGAGCCGGGCGGCCTGCTCGGTGACCTCCTCCGACGCGTCCCGGACGATGCCGACGATGCGCAGGGGACGGCCTGTCGCGTCGCGCTGGATCAGCCCCTCGGTGTGGGTCCAGCGGGGGGTGCCGTTCCGTGTACGGACGCGGAAGTAGGCCCCGTAGTGGTCGCTGCCGTCCTTCAGCGCGTGGGTGACGAGCGTGTCGAGCTGCCTGCCCTCGTCGGGCCCCACGCGGGAGGAGAGGGTGGCGGGGTTGTCGTCGTACTCCTCGGGGCGGATGTCGAAGACCCGCAGGGCTCCCTCGTCCATGGTCATCAGGCCGGTGACCAGGTTCCAGTCGAAGCTGCCCATCCGGAACGCCCAGCCGTAGTCACGGAGGAAGCAGCACGTCACACCGCCCGTGCCCGATTCGCAGCGGCAGGGCTCCACCGGCTCTTCACCCCCGCTACCCGCGCTCATGGGGCCACGCTAGGCGCAGCCCCGGCGGTGCGCACGGTGGAGATCACGGTGGAGATCACGCCTCACCCCTCGAAGGTCTCCGGCTGCTGGGGCGCTGTGTCGCTCGGGAAGAGGTCCTCGAAGGACGGCTGGTCGGACTCGGCGTCCGGCTCGGGCTCCTGCTCCGGCTCGGCCGGGGGCTCCGACCAGGTCGGGGTCGGGCAGCCGGGCGGGACCGACGGGGTCGGCGGGGTGGCGTCCGGGGAAGCCGGGTCAGGCGTCCGGGTCGGCGAGGACGGCGCCGACGGGGAGGGCGGGACCGCCGGGGGGCAGTCGGTGGTCGGGGGGCGCGGGGAGGCGCTCTCGGGCGAGGTGGAGCCGTCGGGGCGCCCGGACTCGTCGCGGTCGGGGTCGGGCGAGCCGTCGGTGACCGAGGGCGACGGCAGCGGGGTCGGCGTGCCGGTGAGCTCGCACGCGGCCGGGTCGCAGGGCGGGACCACGGCCGGGCGGGTGTCCTCCTCGCCGCGAGTCCCCGCCTTCCGCTCGATCCAGGTGCTGTCGACGACGTTCACGATGACCAGGCTGGTGACGACCGTGGCCGTCGGCCTGACGACCACGACGCGGTCGGGGCGGTAGCCGCTCCAGGGCCGGCCCCTGTGGGTGGCGCCCTGGACGGCGACCGGGGAGCGCAGGGGGTTGCCGCAGGCGCAGCGGACGCGCGGCGTGCCGTACTGGTCGACGAGGACCGCCGTACCGGCCTGGAGGACGGCCTGGTAAGGGGTCGCGGCTCCGTCGCGGAGGCCGTGGTTCGTGACCCGGGCGTCGGCGCGCAGGACGACGGGGGTGAGTCCGCGCAGCCAGGAGGCCACCCCGGTCTCGGGGACGCCGGCCGCCTCGGCGAAGGCGCGGGACGTGGCCCGGTCGCGGGTGAGGTGCGTGATCTGCTGTTCGACGTCGCAGCTGGCGACCGAACGGGTGCCGCCGTAGAGGCCGGGGACGGATCCGGCGACCTCGCGGACGGTCTGTGCCGTGCCGGTGGGCGCGGGGGCGCCCGGCGGGGCGGTGGCGGCCGGGGGCGGGGTGCCGGCCTCGGCCGTGGAGTCGGTGAAGGGGTCGGGGCCCTGGGCGGCCACCGGCTGGAGGAAGACCTCCTGGGAGGCGGAGGCGGTCCGGTCCGCGGCGGCGCCACCGTCGCCGGCGCCACCGCCGGACGAGCAGCCCGCGAGGAACAGCGCCGCGGTCAGCGCGCCGACGACGAGGGCGGCGGCCCGGGGCCGCGGTGACCGGCGCATGGGTGAGCTCACGTGGATCTCCCGCCTCTTCCACCCCGAGACATTCCTTCATGTCTGTCGCATCGGGGCGCCACCCGCAAGCCGGGCGAGGCCGATCGGGCGAGGGACTTGAACACGTTCAAGAAAGGCCCTAGTCTCACGTCAAGCAAGTTTGAACACGTTCAACCAGGGGGTGGGCATCGTGTCCGTGCTGGTCGGTCTCATCGTGATGCTGGGCATGTTCGTGGTCGTCCCGGCCGGCCTGGGGCTGATCGACGGCCCCCGCCCCCACGGGCTCCGGCTGCTCCGCCGCGCTTGGCCCCTGCTCGCCCTGCCCGGCGCGGTGGCCCTCTGGCTCCCCCGCTCCCCCACCGCCGCCACGCTCGCCGCCGTCTACGCGCTGGCCACCCTCGCGCTGGCGCTCTGCGCCCCGGCCCGGCTCGTGGCGCACCTCCGCCCGCCTCCGGCCCCGGGCGCCGGCCGGCGCCGCGCGCCCGCCGCGTCGGAGGTCGCCGTGCTCACCGCGCTCGTGACCCCGTCGGTGGCGGGCCTCGCCCTCGTCGCCGAACGCGCGGGCCACGAACTGCTCGGTTTCGACCTCGGCATCCTGGCCCTGACCGTGCCCCACTTCCACTTCGCGGGGTTCGCCGCCGCGCTGGTGGCAGGCCTCGTCTGCCGTACGTCCGGCAGCCCCGCCACCCGCTTCGCCGCGCTCAGCGTCCCGCTCGGCACGCTGCTCGTCCTGATCGGCTACTTCGTCGACGACTGGGCCGAGCTCGCCGGGGCGGTCGTGCTCACCGCCGGGATGTGGGCCGTCGCCCTGCCCACCTGGCGGGACCTGCGGACCGGCGCCCCCGACCGCGTCACCCGCGGCCTGCTCGCCGTCTCGGCCGTCGTCCTGGTGGCGACCATGCTGCTCGCGCTCAGCTGGGCGCTCGGCGAGGCCACCGGACTGCCCCACCCGAACCTGACCTGGATGGCCGCGACCCACGGTCTCGGCAACGCCCTCGGTTTCGCGCTCTGCTCACTGCTCGCCTGGCGCCGCCTGCGGGCGGCCGCTCCCTCGAAGGAGACCGCACCATGGCCCGTCTGATCCGCGACCTCGCCACTCCCGCCGCGCCCCTCAACTACCGCGAGGTCGGCGCCACCGCGCGCGACATCCTCCCCGGCGGCTACCACCACCTCCACCACACGGTCCGCATAGGCCGCGGCCGGGACGCCTTCGAGAGCGCCGGGGCGGCGGTCACCACCTGGCGGATGCACCGCGCCTCCGGCGCCCGGGTCCGCAGCCGGGCCGTACGCGCCGAACCCGGTGCCCTGGTCGAGGTCTCCATCGGCCTCGGCCCCGTCCGCTTCGCCGCACCCTGCGAGGTGATCTGGACGGCGTACGAGCGGGACCGCACCGGCTTCGCCTACGGCACCCGCACCGGGCACCCCGAGCGCGGCGAGGAGTCCTTCCTGGTCGATCTCCACCCCGACGGCTCGGTCTGGTTCACGGTCACCGCGTTCAGCCGGCCCGCCGCCTGGTACACACGCCTCGCGGGGCCCCTCGTGCCCGCGCTCCAGCACGCCTACGCACGCCGCCTCGGCCGCACGCTCCAGCGCGTCGTCGAGGGGTGAATCCCCGACGCACCCAGGGCCACGCCGGGGGTTACGCTCCCTTTGTAGGCATATGTTCCGTAGGGCGTACGTTCCGACCCAGGAGGCGGCCGTGAGCCAGTACGACGAGTACAACTACAGCACTCCCTCGCAGGCCGAGGGTGAGCGGCTCGAAGAGGACATGGACGCGCTCCAGCGGGATCATCGCCACCCCCAGACCGCCCGCACCACACCGTCCCAGGCCGAGGGCCTGCGCTCCACGGACGAGGGGGAGAAGACGCCGCGGGCCTGAGCCGCCGCCCGTGAGCCCCCGGGCCGATACTGGAAGCGATGGAGTGGTTCACCGCACCGGACTACTGGCTGAGCCGGATCCTCTTCCAGCGGGGGCTCGCCGGCCTCTACCTCGTGGCCTTCCTCTCCGCCGCTCTCCAGTTCCGGGCCCTGATCGGCGCGCGCGGCATGCTTCCCGTCCCGGAGCATCTGCGGCGGGTGACGCCGCGCCAGGCCCCCAGCCTGTTCCACTGGCGCTACTCCGACCGGCTGTTCTCCACCGTCGCGTGGAGCGGCGCGGTCCTGGCCCTCGCCCTCGTGGCGGGCGCGGGCGACGCCGTACCGCTCGCCGTCTCGATGGCGTGGTGGGCATTCCTCTGGGCGCTGTACCTCTCGATCGTCAACGTCGGCCAGACCTGGTACGGATTCGGCTGGGAGTCACTGCTCCTGGAGGCCGGCTTCCTCGCTGTCTTCCTCGGCAACGACGACATCGCCCCGCCCCTCCTCGTCCTGTGGCTGCTGCGCTGGCTGCTCTTCCGCGTCGAGTTCGGCGCGGGGCTCATCAAGATCCGCGGCGACCGCTGCTGGCGGAACCTGACCTGCCTCTGCTTCCACCACGAGACCCAGCCGATGCCCGGCCCGCTGAGCTGGTTCTTCCACCGTCTGCCCCGCCCGCTGCACCGGGTCGAGGTGGCGGCCAACCATGTCGTTCAGCTGCTGGTCCCGGTGCTGCTCTTCACCCCGCAGCCGGTGGCGACGGTGGCGGCCGGTCTGATGGTGGCGACCCAGCTGTGGCTGGTGCTCTCGGGGAACTTCGCCTGGCTGAACTGGCTGACGATCGTCCTCGCGCTCTCCGTCGTGGACGCCTCGGCACTGGTGGGTGAGCATCCCCGGCCCGACCCGCCGCTCTGGTACGTGATCGCGGTCGTCGCCGTCACCGGCCTGGTCCTCTTCCGCAGCTACCGGCCGGTCCGCAACCTGCTCTCGCGGCGCCAGGCGATGAACCGCTCGTACGACCCGTTCCACCTGGTCAACACGTACGGAGCCTTCGGCACGGTCGGCCGCGTCCGGGACGAGATCGTCGTCGAGGGCACCGACGAGCCGGTGCCGCACGCGGGCACGGTGTGGAAGGAGTACGGCTTCAGGGGCAAGCCCGGGGATCCGCGCAGGCTGCCGCGCCAGTTCGCCCCGTACCACCTGCGGCTCGACTGGCTGATGTGGTTCGCGGCGCTCTCGCCCGCGTACGCCCGGGACTGGTTCGGGCCGTTCGTGGAGAGGCTGCTCGAAGGGGACCGCGACACCCTGCGGCTGCTGCGGCACAACCCCTTCCCTGACGCGCCGCCGGCCCTCGTCCGGGCCCGGCTCTACCGCTACCGGTTCACCACGTGGCGGGAGCTGCGGGAGACCGGGGCGTGGTGGCACCGCACGCTCGTACGGGAGTACCTGCCGCCGGTCGGGCTGGGAACGGCCCGTGCCCCCGGACGCGGGGGCGGCCGGGGGCACGGGTGAAGCGGTACGACCGTACGGATCAGTCGATACCGGGCAGGATGTGGGGCTCCGCGAGGTCGTCCTCGTAGCCCGCCAGCCGAATGGGAGCCGCGTGGGCCCACACGTCGAGACTTCCCAGCTCACCGGGACGGTGGGGCCGTTCCGGGCGTTCGGACGATCGCTGTTCCTGCTGCGTCAGTTCTGGTGTCACCGCGCACTCCCTTGTGTCGCGTACCTATGAGGACATGGCCGTTCGGTCGCGGTGGCGCCGGCTTTCGGGCGGGACCGCGGCCTTGGTGGCAGGCCAGTCCCCAGGCCGACCGTGAGGGTTTGGTGAAACCCTATGGGTCGACCGTGGGCATCAGACTAACCAAATGAGCGCGCTGGTGCTCTATGGGGTCGAGAAGTGTGACGCAATCGAGTGAATTTCGGACATCCGAGCGGTGGACAGGTGCCCGCCCTACCAGTTGGCGGGGGCGTAGTCCTTGAGGAAGCAGCCGTACAGATCCTCGCCCGCCTCGCCGCGCACGACCGGGTCGTAGACCCGGGCGGCGCCGTCGACCAGGTCGAGCGGGGCGTGGAAGCCCTCCTCGGCCAGGCGCAGCTTGTCGAAGTGGGGACGCTCGTCGGTGATCCAGCCGGTGTCGACCGAGGTCATGAGGATGCCGTCGGTCTGGAACATCTCCTGGGCGCTGGTCCGCGTCACCATGTTCATCGCCGCCTTGGCGGCGTTGGTGTTCGGGTGCCCCGCGCCCTTGTAGCCGCGGCCGAAGACGCCCTCCATCGCCGAGACGTTGACGACGTAGGCGCGACCGCTCTCCGCCTTCTTCGCGGCGTCGGCCATCACCGGGCGCAACATGCTGATCAGGATGAACGGCGCCGTGTAGTTGCACAGCTGGGTCTCCAGCAGCTCGACCGGCGAGATCTGCTCGATGGTCTGCACCCAGGTGTTGGTGTCGACGACGTCCGGAACCAGTCCGCCCGCGTCGATGGCGCTGCCGTCGCGGTGCCGCTCGACGCTCGCGTTGCCCGCGACCAGCGCGAGATCGGCGACCTTCTGCGCGTCCAGGCCGCTGACGCCGACGGGCAGGGCGGTCAGACCGTCCACCGCGCCGGAGTTGAAGGCGCCGATGACGTGGTGCGCGGGGAGTTCACCCGCGGGCAGCGGGGCGCTCTCGCCGTCGACCAGGGCGGCGTAGGCGGAGGGCAGGCGGCGCACGGTCTGCGTCGCGTTGTTGATCAGGATGTCCAGCGGGCCCTGCTCGGTGACCCGCTCGGCCAGGGCGACCGCCTGCGCGGGGTCGCGCAGGTCGATGCCGACGACCTCCAGGCGGTGCATCCACTCCGCCGAGTCCTCCATGGCCTTGAAGCGGCGGATGGCGTCCTTGGGGAAGCGGGTCGTGATCGTGGTGTGGGCACCGTCCCGCAGCAGGCGCAGGGCGATGTACATGCCGATCTTGGCCCGGCCGCCGGTGAGCAGCGCGCGCTTGCCGGTGAGATCGGTGCGGGCCTCGCGGCGCATCCGGTTCTCGGCGGCGCACTTCTGGCAGAGCTGGTGGTAGAAGTAGTCGACCTCGACGTACCGCGTCTTGCAGACGTAGCAGGACCGGGGGCGCTGGAGTATTCCGGCGATCCGGCCGGCCTCGGTGACCGAGGAGGGCAGGAGGCCCTCGGTCTCGTCGTCGATCCGCTGGGCGGAGCCGGTGGCGGTGGACTCGGTGACCGCCTTGTCGTTCGCGGTCTTCGCGGCCCTGCGCTCCTGGCGGCGGCGCTGCTTCACCGTGCGGTAGATGCCGGCGGTGGCGCGCCGGACGGCGATCGCGTCCGGGTGGTCGACGTCCAGCTTGTCGAGCTCGTCGAGCACGCTCAGGCAGACGGCCAGGCGATCGGGGTCGATGCCCGGCCCGTACCCCTGGGTTTCTTCGGTCACCGTCATGGCCTCTGCCGTTCCTCTGTCGCGAGTCGTTGGAGTCGTTGGAGTCGTTCCAAAAGAGGAACTTTACGGAGCGGGAGGCCCTGTCTCCAAACCCGTGGACCCTCCGCGCACGGGAGCGTGGTCGAACACACAGTCGCCGCACAGCCCACCGCTCGGGCAGCGGTAGTAGAGGCAGCAGGAGGTCCGGCGAAGGGCGGGGCCCCGGACGGTGCCGACCAGGTCGGGGTGGGCGAAGAGGCCGGAGACGAGCTCGCCCGCGCGGGCGGCCACCTCGGGGCGGCCCCGGGCGCGGGCCCAGCGGGTGAGCTCGCGCAGCGCTCCGGCGAGGGCCGACCCGGCGTTCCCCCAGAGCAGCCGGGGCGAGATCCGCCCGTCGCGGCGGAAGGCCTCGTGCAGCGGGACGAGGTGGGCGGTCTGGACGGCCTCGCGCAGGTCGTCCACGGTGGCGGGGCGGGTGGCCGTGCCCGCCCACCACAGGTCGTCGGGCGAGGTCAGGGCGCCGTCCCAGGACAGCTCCGCCGGGTCGAGGTCCGGGAAGCGGCCGAACAGGGCGGCCGGGCCGAGCGCGATCGACCAGAGCCGGGCCGCGAGCCCGAGGTGGGCGATGGAGGCGGCGACCCGACGCTCGGGCGCGCCGAGGCGGGCCCCGACCCGGTCGACCCGGGCGGCGAGAGGGCCTGTCTCCCCCGCGTACAGACGAGCGAGCGGTACGTGCGCCGCGCCGCCCGTCTCCGGCGCGGTCGTCCGCAGGGCGAAGAAGCCCCCCACGGAACCGCTCTCGACGAGATCCACCGCCACCGCCTCCTGGCATCGTCGCGCGCCCGGGTATGGGCGACGGAAAGACTCGGGCCGTCCGAGGTCATGATCGGGTCATGACCGGGCCAAGTCGTGGCCGGTGACCCGGGATCACCGTAACGCTCGGGCCCATGACCACTCCCCCTGCCCTCTCGGCCTCTTCAACTCCCGCTCGTCGCACGGTACTTGCCCTCACAGCGGCGGCGGCGCTGACAGCCGGCGCGCCGTCCGCGCGCGCGTCGGCTCCCGTCGGACACGCTCGTACGGCCGACGGTCCTTCGACCGCCGCCCGGGCACTGGCCGAACTCCGCGCGGGCAACGCCCGGTTCGCAGCCCTCCGGCAGACCCACCCGCACGAGGACGCGGCCCGGCGCGCGGCCGTGGCCGTCTCCCAGCATCCGTTCGCGCTGATACTGGGCTGCGTCGACTCGCGGGTGCCGCCGGAGCTCGTCTTCGACCAGGGGCTCGGCGATCTGCTGGCGATACGGTCGGCCGGGCAGGCCCTGGACGAGGCGGTGCTCGGCTCGATCCAGTTCGGGGTCGAGGAGCTGGGCGTACCGCTGGTCGTGGTGCTCGGGCACGAGCGGTGCGGGGCGGCGACGGCCGCCGTGGAGTACGTACGGACCGGGAAACCGGCCGGGGGACACCTCGCCCGGATCGTGGAGGAGCTAGCCCCCGCCGCGCGCGCGGCGCGCGGGCTGCCGGGCGACTGGGTGGAGAACACCGTGCGGGCCAATGTGGCCCGGATCCGGCGCCGACTGGCTCGGGATGAGGCGTTCGACAAGGCGCTGATCATGGGCGCCCGCTTCGACCTGGATACCGGAAACGTCGCTTTCCACCCCTCCTGACCTGCGCGGGTGTACATCCCCCGGCGTACGTCACGGTCCCGTACTCCCACGGCAGTACGTCCGAAGGCGTTCCCAGGTACGACGACGTGAACGCCCGGAAGAGAGACCGTTGTATGTATGAGCCCCCTCGTGCTGTCCGTGCTCCTGTCACTGACCTCGGCAGTCGCCTACGCGGCCGCGGCGATCGTGCAGGAGCGGGTCGCGGCCTCCGCCGCAGGCCTCACGTACGCGCCGCTGCGCAGCCCTGCCTGGTGGGGGTCCGTGCTGCTCAACGGCCTCGGCGCGGTGTTGCACGTGGCCGCGCTCGCCTACGGTCCGCTCAGTCTGGTCCAGCCGCTGGGCGCCCTCACGATCGTCTTCGCGCTGCCCATGGCGGCGCTCTTCGTCGGCCGCCGGGCCGGGCACACCGCCTGGCGGGGCGCGCTCATGGCCACGGTGGGCCTCGCCGGGCTGCTCAGCCTGACCGGCGGCGCCGACACGCAGTCGCTGGGGGACGCGGAGCGCTGGCTGCTCGCCGCCGGGACCTTCGGCGTGGTGGGCGTGCTCTTCACGGCCGCCCACCTGGTGGGCCGCCCGGTGCTGCGCAGCGTCGTCCTGGCGGCGGCCGCGGGCGTGTCCTTCGGGATCGCCTCGGTCTTCACCAAGACCGTGGCGGTGGAGTGGGAGCCGGGGGCGCCCTTCGCCCAGTGGCCGAGCGTGCTGGTCCTCTCGGCCCTCGCCGTGACCGGGCTGCTGCTCTCCCAGGCCTCCTACCGGGGCGCCGGGCTGGCGGCCCCGCTGGCCACGGTCACGGTCGTCAACCCGGTGGTGGCCGCGACGGTCGGTCTCACCCTCTTCGGTGAGAGCTTCCGCTACGGCGCGGCCGGCACCGTCGCCGCGCTGCTCTGCGGCGCCGTGGCGGCCCTCGGCATCGTCCAGCTCACCGTGGACCGGCTGACGGCGAAGTCCGACTCCGTGGCGGTGTCAGATCGAGCGGGCCTGCCGGAGCGCACCGCGGCGGATCGCCAGGGGGCGGACCGGCATGCGTCAGATCGAGACGCCGCGGGCGCGCAGGTAGGCGAGGGGATCGATGTCGGAGCCGTACCCGGGACCCGTCCGCACCTCGAAGTGGAGGTGCGGTCCCGAGCTGTTGCCGGTCGATCCTGAACGGGCGATGCGCTGGCCGCCGCCGACCCGCTGGCCTTCGCGCACGGTGAGCGCGGAGAGGTGGGCGTACTGGCTGTAGCGGCCGTCGTCGTGCCGGATGACGATCTCGTAGCCGTACGCGCCGCCCCACCCGGCGGAGACGACCCGTCCGGAGGCCACGGCCTTCACGGAGGTGCCGGTGGGGACCGGGAAGTCGACGCCCGTGTGATAGCCACTCGACCAGGACGAGCCGGAGACGCGGTAGCGGGTGCCGATGGAGGCGGAGACGGGGGCCGAGAAGCTGTCGCCGGTGGCCGCGGGCCTGGTCGCGGGCTTGCTCGCGGGCTTGCTCGCGGGTTTCGTCCTGGCGTCGGGCTTGCTCGCGGGCTTGCCGGCCGGCTTCGAGACGGGCTTGGTCGTGGACGCGGGCGCCTTGGTGGCCGGGGGCTTGGCGGTGGGCGCCTGGGCGGTCGGGGGCTTGGCGGTGGGCGGCTTGGTGGCCTTGCCCGCCGGAGGCTTCGTCGCCGGCGCGGGCCTGGCGGGGGCGGCGATCCGGAGGGTCAGCTTCTGTCCCGGGTGGATGAGATCGGGGTCGTCGCCGACGACGGTGCGGTTCGCCTCGTACAGCCGCTGCCAGCCGCCCTTCACCCGCTCCTCGCGGGCGATGCGGGAGAGCGAGTCCCCGGGGGTCACCGTGTACATCTCGCGGACGCTCGGCACGGTCGTCGGCGTGGCGGGCACGGACGCGGGCTTCGCCTCGGCGGACCGCTGTCCGGGTACGGAGACGGGTGTCACGCCCGGCTTGTCCAGACCGAGTCCGGCGCGTGTGGAGCAGGTCGGCCAGGCGCCCGGCCCCTGTCCCTTGAGGACCTTCTCCGCGACGGCGATCTGCTGGTCCTTGGAGGCGAGGTCGGCGCGCGGCGCGTAGTGCGTGCCGCCGTACCGCTCCCAGGTGGACTGGCTGAACTGGAGGCCGCCGAAGTAGCCGTTGCCGGTGTTGATGCGCCAGTTGGAGGAGGATTCGCAGGCGGCCACCTTCTCCCAGACATCGAGGGAGGCCGCCTGGGCCGTCCCGGCGCCGACCAGCGGGAGCGCCATGCCGGCGCCGCTCGCCGTGACGGTGAGCGAGGCACGGTTGATCCGGCTCGGCTGGTACCTGCGGTGTCGTCCCCGTAAGGCCATGGCCCCCCCTTGAACCCGTCTGCCGAACCCATCGGCAGTCGCCCAAGGTAGGGGAAGGTCACAGGCCGTGACAAGGGTTCACGGGCCGGCGGGCCCCGGTTCGGGCTGAGGTTCGGGTTCCGGTACGGGGGCGGGGCGGGGCGGCTCCGGGACCGGGTTGGGCGGCGGTACCGGCGGCGGCTCGGGCACCGGGGCCGGTGGGGACGGGACCGGGCCGGGCGCCGGGATCGGCGAGGGCGGCACCGGAACGGTGGGCTGGGTCATCTCGGGCCTCTCGGTCGACGGGCGTACGGGGGCGTACGGGGCGGTACGCCCCCCAGGCTCTCCCGGAGCGTGTGCCCGCGCCCGCCGGGGCCATTCATCCGTGTCGGCACACGGCCGTGGCCGCGGCGGCGAGTCCGAGGCGGGGGCTGGAGAGGACGGTCAGCGGGGTCGTGGTCCGCTCGGTGGCGTCGGCCATGGAGGCCTGGGCCAGGACGATCACCGGTTCGCCGGCGGGGTCGACGCGGTCCACGGCCGCCGCCACCGCGTCCAGGTAGCCGTCGCGGTCTCCGGCCAGGAAGCGCTCCCACGCGCCGTCGACGACCACGGTGGCGACGGACGGGGTCCGGTCCCCCGACTCCTCGCGCAGCAGGTCGAGCGTGGGAGCGAGGGTGGACTCCACGGTCGCGACGACGACGACCCGCCCCCGGGCCTCGGCCGACCGGTCCTCGCTCCCCCGGGCCTCGGCCGGCCGGTCCCCGCTCTCGTCGCGCGAGGCGCGGACGGCCTCCACCGCCATCGGACGGTCGACCCGCAGCACGGGCACCCCGAGCTCCGCGGCATGCCGCTCGGCGACACCGCCGAGGGTCGAGCAAGTGCAGAGCACGGCCTCGGCGCCGCCCGCGACGGCCTCGGCGAGGACGTCACGGACGGCGCCGGCCACGGCTTCCGGCCCCTCGGCCCGGGCCCGTACGAGCAGTTCCTCGACGACGAGGTGCCGCAGGGCGAGCCCGGGGTGGTGGCGGTCGCGCAGCCCGTCGAAGACGGGCACATGGGCCTCGGAGGTGTGCAGGAGGGCGAGGCTCACCACAGCTCGGGGGTGGCCTTGAGCTGTAGCTTCGCCGCGCTCACGACGTCCTCCGGAGGCACGGGGGCCTCGTCGGGGTGCTTCGCGGCCCACTTCGCGGCGTACGGGCAGAGGGGCACGACGGGGACTCCCGCCCGGGCGGCGACGGCGTAGAACTCCCGCACGAGGGCTCCGGCGATGCCCTGGCCCTCGTGCCCGTCCTCCACGACCGTGTGGACGGCGACGAGCGCGTGGGGCTCGGCGTGGAGGGCGAAGTAGACGATGACGCCGACGTACGTCGTCCCGTCCTCGAACGCCTCCAGGCGCCCCTTCTCCCGGTCGTCGCGGATCTCCAGGTCGGCCATCGGGGAACCTCTCCCTCGTGCGGTCGGTCAGGCGTGCGCGGCGACGGCCTGCGGGCTGCGCTGCTGGTCGCTCCCGGGCACCGGCGCGGAGGCGTCGGCGCCGAGTTCCACGATCCGGTTGTCCGCGTCCACATGCACCACACGGGGAACGAGCGCGCGCGCCTCGGCGTCCTCGACCTGGGCGTAACTGATGAGAATCACCAGGTCGCCCGGGTGCACGAGGTGCGCGGCGGCGCCGTTGATCCCGATCACCCCGGAGCCGCGCTCGCCCTCGATGACGTAGGTCTCCAGGCGCGCCCCGTTGTCGATGTCGACGATGTGGACGAGCTCCCCGGGGAGCAGATCGGCCGCGTCCATCAGATCGGCGTCGACGGTCACGGAACCGACGTAGTGCAGATCAGCCTGGGTCACGGTGGCACGGTGGATCTTGGACTTGAACATCGTACGTATCATCGAGGTACTCCTGGACATAGGCTCCCTGCCTGCGTTTTTGCAGGTCAAGGGCTGTTTCCACACCCTACAACGAGTCGCAAGTCCGGACAGCCGTCCCCAGGCGTTTCAGGACTCATGCTGACCACTTGCCGACTTTACTGACGCATCGTCAGGCGAACCAGGAGCTTCGCATCCTCTCCTGCCCCACCGCGACGACCCCACAAGCCTACGCAGCACTCCCCCAAGATCCCTCGTGACCACCGTCACTCCGACGCTGCGGCAACGATCCCGCTCGCCACGCGCACGTAGGCCGTGGGCGCATGTCCATGGTTCCGCCTGAGGTGGCGGCCTTCGTCACCACGGCATCCCGGCTGCCCGAGCGGACGCTGGACGCGATCCGGCAGACCACCGCCGCAGCGGTGGCGACCGGTGCCTACGACCTCTCCGCCGTGCCCAAGCTGTCCGCCGCTGAGTTCAGTGCCTTGAACAAACTTGTCCGTGAGGCCTTCGCCCCGCGCGGCGACGAGCTCAGCGCCGGACGCCCGGGCGGGCTGCGGTCCGCGATCGCCCGTACGATCCAGACCGCACAGGCGCTCTGGAAGCGCGACCGGCTGACCGCCGATCAGTACGTCTGCCTCACGGAGATGTTCACGGCCCACGGCGTCCTTCTGCCGCCCAATGGTTCGGGATCCGGCGTCGGCTCGTTCTGATGGGGCGGAAAGCCAACCGCCGCAACCGATGCCCGGCGCGGGGGCAGACCGCCCACGTTCGACCGGCAGCCGTACGCTCATCGCCATGCTCCCTTCCCGGCGCACGGCCCGGTCACAGCCCCGGGATCCCGTTCTGTCTCATGCGCAGTTCGGAGCGGACAAGTTCGAGGAGTCGGCCGGTCCAGTTGCGGCCGCGGCCGGCATTGTCACCCCAGAAGGCCGAATCCACATCGTCGTAGACCACGGTGGCGCCGTCCGTCGCCAGCAGGATCTCTGCCAGTTCGGGATGCTGGTCGTACTTGGCGCGGAGCAGGCGGGTCATGACGGCGGCGCGGACGTGCTCCCAGTTCTCACGGCGAGCTGTCGCAGCCGCGAGCTTGTGTGCTGCGGCAGCGGTGTCCGCTGCCGCGATCGCGCTGCGGGACTCCGGCCGAGTCACCGACAGGGCCCAGTAGGCGTGGGCCACGGAGGGGTAGACGACCTCCCCGACGGAGATGGGTGCGGGGTAGTCGTTGCGCAGTCCGAGGTGACCGGGATCGGCCACCGGCTCGTTCGACAACGAGTGGCTGAGCCGGACCGCCGGGGCGTGCGGGGCCGCCGGTCCGTCTGCTGGGACGTACGTGCCCCGCTCCGTACTCCAGCGGGTGCGCTCCTCGAAGTACGCGAGGGCCCTGTCGTAGCTCTCCTGTGACACCGGCGGGTCACTCGGCAGGTAGGTCCGGCCTCCGGGCCCTGCCACAAGAACCCGCAGCGGCCAGTCCTTGGTGTCCATGTCGCCCAGCACGTAGCGGCGCCGTGACGCCGGGACGGCCAGGAACGCGGCGTGTGCCGCGGCCCGGTTCTCCTCTGTCCGATCTGCGAGGAAGGCGTCGACGGCGGCCAGGCACCGGCCGATCGAGTCGGGACGCTGGTTCAGCCGGTCGATGGTGTCGCGGACTTCGGCGACCAGCATTTCAGGGGTGAGCAGGCTTCGCGGCTCGCTGAACGTCCAGCGCGCCAGACCGTGCGCGGATGCCTGGGCGCCGTCCGGGAGGGTGGTGGCCACCCAGCCGGTCCGGACCTTCTCCTCGAACTCCTCGAGGGTGACCAGGCCCCAGCAGTCGATGAGTCCGTCGGCATAGATGCGGAGGTCGGTGAGGAAGTACCTGCCGTTGCGGATGAAGACGTGCCGCCAGGTTCCGGGTATGCGGACGCCGTCCACGGTGCGATAGGTGAGTCGTCTGCCGATCATCCCGTGATTGTGCCGCAGGGGCCGCCGAGTGGACCTGGCTCTCCCGGGGAGAGATCACCTGACGCTCCGCGCCGGCCGGGAAGGGCCCCCTGGCCCGACTGCCCGGTTTGCCTGACGCGCCCGTGAAGTCGCCGAAGGCGACCTCCGAGAGGTCGAGGACGACGCCGGCCCGGCCGCCGTCACAAGCGGTCGGTCCGTGCAGGAGGGAGGGCCGCACAGGTCCGTGACGGTGCCCCGGCCGATGAGGAACGTCACGGCCAACGCCGCCGGGCGCGCGAAAGGCCTGCATCGAGTGCTGCGCACCGCCGTACGTCATACGTCAGCAGTTACGTGAAACCTACTTCGCGTATGGAACGACTGAGGGCAGTATGGGGGTATGGCTGCCAAGGGAGATCATACGGAGTGGACGTTCCTCACCAATCACGCCCGCGTACTACTGGCGCTCTCCCGGGACCCCGGCGTGCGACTGCGGGACGTCGCGGCGTACTGCGGCGTGACCGATCGCACCGTGCAGGCGATCGTCGCCGACCTGGAAGCGGCCGGGTACATCACGCGGACCCGCGACGGACGGCGCAACCGCTACACCCTGGTCCCCGGTGCCGCGTTCCGGCATCCCGCCGAAGCAGGGCAGGAGATCGCCGGCCTCCTCGAACTCCTCGCCGAGCCGCACTCGTCCGCGGGGAACATCATGTAGGGCGCTGCACGCGGGGGCCGCGTACCAAGGTGCACGATGCCGGCGTGGGCTGCGTCCGCCTCCGGGGTGCTCCCCCTGGTCGAGCCGCTGACGTCGCGGCCTCGCGTCATTCGTCGTCCTCGCACTCCCGGACACAACCTCCGTGCAGCCAACAACAGCAGGCGTTGCTGCGTGTCTCGTCGCGATCGGCGAACTCCGTGACGATGCGGCCGTCTTCGACGCGCGACCCCAACTCGTGATCTCTCGACCTCTCATCCGATGCCACTCGACCTTGAAGGGGGCCCCGGCGGAGCAGGGTTGGCCGGTCCCGCGGCAGCAGCCGCGACGCCAGGCTCCCGCGTGATGGCCGAGCGCCGCGGCACTGGGCGACGCATCCCATGCCGTGGTCGGCTGTCGCCACCCAGCCTCTTTGTCAGACACCGCTGTTACGTTGACGTGAGAATCTTGCCTCGGCCTCTGGAGAGCATGCATGTACGACGAACAGCTCGCGGAGTTCTCCCGTGAGCGGCTGGACGGCCGTCCGATACCGGACGATCTGCGCGTTCTGCTGGTGGCGCAGTGGGAAGGCCGCACCGACTTCACCCGCCTTCTCGACCTCGACTTCTTCGAGGCGGGAGAGGTCCACCCGCTCCTGGACACCAGCTATCTGAGCGAGAACGAACTCGCGGACCCGGAGATGCAGGCCGTCAACGCCGCAGCCGCGGAGATGGCCACGTACGTCAAGCTCGTGGCGAAGGGCGGAAAGGGGTGGATCGGCTACTGGCTGCACCCCGACGAACCCGCGGACCGCGCCTGGCATCTCACAGAGCTCGACACCGAGTTCACCTTCTGGAGCCTGGTCGGCCTCACCCTGACCGAGGGAGCCGCTGCCGAGCGGGCAAGCAACCGGGACGAGCCCGACGAGCGCATCGCGTTCACCCAACTGGCCGCCGAGCTCGCCGAGATCGGCCTACCGCTGAGCACCCGGGACTACGACGCCCTCGATGACACCGAGTACAGGGTGGACCCGGAGGAACTCATGGAGGAGCTGATCGAAGCCGAACGCGAGAAGCGTGGCCTTCGCTGAGCGGGAGACGCCCGCGCGCCACGCGGGAGGTGGCTGCCTCCAGCACCTCCCAGACCTTGATCGTGTGGATGCGCCCCTCCACGGTGTTGCGCACCTTGTACAACGCGGCATGGTGAGAGACCCGGGCGTCCGCCCCGAGCACAGGGACCAGTACGGTTGCCGCCAAGGGGGTCACCTGAACGAGCAGAGCTGGGACGACGACACCGACTACCAGTCGGCAGTGAGACGCATGCGGATCACGATGGCATTCGCGTTGATCGGGACCCTGCTGGTGCTCGGCATCGTAGCTGTCGGTGTGCTCGCCACATGGCTGTTCCTGGCCGTCGCGGAACATTTCAGCCAGTAGACGTACGCCTCACGTGCTGTCCGACCCTCGCGTTCAGGCAGTCGGCGGACGGGTGGTGCCGGGCAGGCAGGTGACGGCCGGATTGAAGGTGGAGAACTCTCCCCCGGGGTTCTTCTTCCACAACCACAGATGCAAGGCGTAGTGAACGGGCTGACCAGGAAAGTTGCCGCGCTTGGGGCCCTTGAACGGCACCCCGAACATGCTCGGCCGATCGCCGTCCGTCGTCAGGTCCTGGTCCCTGTCGTGGACCAGCCATTCGACACCGACGAGACGCCTGCCTCCCGTGCCGTCGTCCTCGTAGAAGAGCGCGGCGGGCTTCGCCGGGTCGGTCGAGTTGTCGTAGGCGTGGTTGAAGTGCGGGTACCCCAGCGCGCCCGTCCTCCCTACCGAGTCGGAGACGCAGTACCGGTCGGGCTTGTACCCGGCCTGCACGCCTTTGCCGTGCTGCAGGTAGGGAGCCGTGGCGCGATAGGTCAGGGCCTTGTCGGCCGCCGCCCTCGCGTTCTCCGGACCCGCGGCAGCGGAGGCCGACGTCACGGCAAGCGCGACACCGGTGGTCAAGGCGGCCAGGGCGAACGTGCGTGCCATGAACGGACTCCTCAGGTGCTTGGGGCGCGGACGCACCGGAAGTCCTTCCCCGGCCCCGCTCTCCCGTCCCACATCGGGACCGGCCGGGTGACCCGTCCGGTCCCGATGTGGGACGGGCACATCGAGCACCGCGCGGTGGAGCTCGGCCCGCACCCGAACCTTCGACCACTCGCTGAACCGCCGATGGTCACCGTGACGCGACGTGCGGCCTTGGTCTCCGCTTCCGCTCCTGCTGCCGGGAAGCGCGGCTCTTGACCCTCACGTGACGTCAGGCTGCATAGTCGGTGCCGTGGAGGATCACTGGACCGTGGGACGCGTGGCCGAACTGGCCGGGGTGAGCGTCCGCACGCTGCATCACTACGACGAGATCGGGCTCGTGCGTCCGTCGGCGCGGACAGCGGCCGGGTACCGGGCCTATTCGGCGGACGACGTGGAGCGGCTGCGGGAGGTACTGGCCTACCGGCGGTTGGGCTTCGGGCTCCGGGAGGTTACGGAACTCGTCGGCGACCCGTCCACCGACGCGGTGGCGCACCTGCACCGGCTTCGCGGCCTGCTGCTGGAGCGTCGCGATCGCGCTGACGCCATGGTCACGGCCATCGACAAGGAGCTTGCGGCACGGGCGAAGGGGCTGACGGTGACACCGGAGGAGCAACTGGAGATGCTCGGTGCACGGCTGTACGAGGCGATCGGCGGCGCCTACACCGCAACTCGCCGCACCGAGCCACGGATCGCCGCACAGCTCTGGGACGCGCTCGGGGACGCTCAGACGGTGCTGAACGTCGAGGCGAGCACCGGCTCCTACGAACCTGCTGACCGCGACGTGACCGCGGTGGAGCCCTCGGCGGTCATGCGGGCGCAGCGGCCTGCCGGATCGGCGCGTTGCGTGGCCGCCGTCGCGGAGAGCCTGCCGTTCGAGGACCATTCCTTCGACGTCGCGATGGCCGTCTCCACCGTGCACCACTGGGGGAACCCGATGGCGGGGCTGCGAGAGATGCGGCGCGTGGCCCGCCGCGTGGTGGTGCTCACCTTCGACACCGACCAACCCGGGTGGCAGGACAGGTTCTGGCTCACCCGCGACTACCTGCCGGAGTTCGCCGGCGTCCTCGCGGACTTTCCCTCGCTTGCCGGGATGGCCGACGTGATCGGCGCACGCGCCGAGCCGGTGCCCATCCCGTGGGACTGCGCCGACGGCCTGTTCGAGGCGTACTGGCGCCGACCGGGCGCGTATCTGGAGGACCACGTGCGCCGTGCGATGTCCGTGTGGACGCGGGTCGGGCCGCAGGCCGAGCAGCGGGCGGTACGCAGCCTCGGCGACGACCTCGTCTCCGGCCGGTGGGCCGAGCGCAACAGCGACCTCGCTCACCTCGACGCGGCAGATCTCGGCCTCCGCCTGCTCGTCGTCTGAAGGGACGCCTGTCGCGGTCCTCGACCCTGCCTGGACTGGCTCCGGGCCCTGTCCCTCGGACGGGTGTCAGGGGGCGGCGGGGCCGCTCGTCACCACCTTCCAGCTGCCGGCGTTCACCGTGTACACCGTCAGCCGGCGGTTGACCGTGTCGCCGTACTCGTCGAAGGCGACACGGCCGGTGACACCGTCGAAGGCCGACCCGGCGACGGCCTCCGCCAGCTTCGCCCGGGCGTTGTCGGGGAGGGTGCCGCCGTTGGCCGTCACGACGGCCTTCACCGCCTCGATGAGGGTCCACGTCGCGTCGTAGGCGTAGGGCCCGTACCAGCCGGCCTCCTGCGGGTAGCCCGCCTTCTCGTACCGGGCGAGGAAGTCCCGCCCTGGCTCCGACTCCTCCGCGGGCAGGCCGATGTTGGTCGCGAGATCGCCCTCGGCCTCCGGGTTCGCCGTGAGGTACTGCTGGTCGAAGATGCCGTCGCCGCCCATCAGGGGGACGCTCACCCCCGCCTGCTTGAGCTGCTGGGAGAGCGGCGCCGCGGCGTCGTAGTAGCCGCCGAAGTAGACGGCGTCGGCGCCTGAGGACCGCACTCTGACGGCGAGGCCCGCGAAGGCGCGCTCCGCGGGATCGATCTGTTCGGTGCCGACGACGGTCCCTCCGAGCTTGGTGAACTCGGCCGTGAGGCCGGCGGTGACAGCGGTGCCGTGGGGGCTCGCGTCGTCGATCACGTAGAGCTTGGTCATTTTCGCCCCGTGCAGGTGACGGGCGGCGAACGGCCCCTGGGCGACGTCCGTGGCGATGGTGCGGAAGTAGGTGGCGTGAGGACGGGAGCTGGTGCCCGCGGCCCAGTCGGGGCCCAACGTCAGAACGGGGTCGGTGTTGCCCGGTGACACGTTGACCACGCCCGCCCGCGCGAGCGGCGGCACCAGGGTCCGGGCGACACCGGAGTTGAGAGGGCCGACGACCCCCAGCACCTTGTCGTCGGACACGAACTGGGCGGCGTTGGGTGCGCCCTTGGCGGGGTCGGCCTCGTCGTCGAGGGCCTTGATCTCGAACGTGACGCCGGGGACGTGCCGGGACTCGTTGGCGGTCCTGACCGCCAGGTCGGCGGAGTTCCTGACACCGGCGCCCATCGAGGACAGTCCGCCGCTCAGTGGTGCGTCCACGCCGATCACCACCGTGACGGACGTGGCCCCCGCACCGCTGCCGGCTGCCCCGTCGCGGGGTGCGTCGTCGTCACGGGTGAGGGTCCAGGTCAGGACGGAGCCGGTGGTGAGCACGGCCAGCGCCGTGCCCAGGATCGCGGAGCGCCGGGTGAGGCCGGGGCGTCGCCGGGCGGAAGCCCGCTCGACGTGCTCCGACGTGGCCGTCGCACCGAGCGTGACCGTGTCGTCGGCCGGGGAGGCGGGCGGCGCGGTCGGCCGGTCCGGTACGGGGTGGTGCGGGGGGCTGGCGGAGCCGGAGTCCTGGACCGTGGGGGTGGGTGGGGACGGCGTCGGTGGCTGCTGCGGCCTCGTCGGAGCGGAAGCATGCTCCGCCGCCGCATCGGGTGCCGGCGCGGGCACCCGCGGATCGGGCGTCGGAGTGGGCACCCGCGGAGCGGGGGTCGGAGTGGGCACCCGCGGAGCGGGGGTCGGGGTGGGCGCCGGTTCGCGTCCGGGGTCGTGGTCGTGCGTCGGCCCGTCTTCCTGCGTCGGTCCGTGTACGACGGAGGCGTCGGTCCGGGGTGGGGAGGAGCGCAGCACCGACGCGAGCATCTCGGCCGCATCCGCAGCGCTCACGCGCTGCGCCGGGTCCTTGGTGAGAAGCGCGTCGAGCACGGGGGTCAGCGGGCCGGCGTGGACCGGTGGCCGGTGCGGGCGGGTGAACACGGCCACGGCGAGGGCGTGGAGCCCGTCAGCGTCGAACGGCGGGTGCCCCTCGACGGCGTGGTAGAGGGTGGCGCCGAGCGCCCACAGGTCATTGGCGGGCGTCGGGCGCTTGCCCTCCAGCTGCTCCGGCGGCATGTACTGCGGCGTGCCGATGACGGTCCCGCTGTGACTCAGCTTGGTCGTGGCGTCCGCGAGGTGGGCGATGCCGAAGTCGGTCAGGACGACGCGGTCCTTGGTCAGCAGGACGTTGTCCGGCTTGATGTCGCGGTGGACGATCCTCGCTCCGTGAGCCTCGGCCAGCGCGTCGAGCATGGCGGCGCCGATCTCGGCCACCCGTCGTACGGGGAGTCGGCCCCGTTCCTTTATGGCGGCGGCCAGGGACTGCCCCCGGATCAACTCCATGACGATGACGGGGGCGCCGTGGTGCTCCACCACGTCATGCACGGTGATGACGCCGGGATGGCTGAGAGTGACCGCTGCGCGGGCCTCGCTGGTGAACCGCCTCAGCAGCGCGGCTCGGTCGCCGTCGTCCAGGCCCGGCGGGAAGAGGATCTCCTTGACGGCGACCTCGCGCCCGAAGAGCTGCTGGTCCAGGCCACGCCAGACCCGGCCCATGCCGCCTTGGCCGATGCGTTCGACCAGTTGGTACCGGCCGGCGATGAGTTCGGGATTCTGCTCGGTCACGCGCACACTCTAGGTCCTGCTGAGCCGATCAGGTGGCGGAAAGACGGCATGATCACGCCCACGGTGAGGCGGGAGCGGAGGGTCAGGCAGCGCCGGGTCGGCCGCGGATCTCCCGGGGACGGGGACAGGACCTTGCGCGACGCGGTTCACGGGACGCGGGTCAAAGGGCGCGCTCCGGGACGTGCGACGACGATCCGTTCGTCGTGATTGCCCCCAGGACGCCGTGTGCGGTCGCGGTCGTGGTCGTGGTGGCCCGTGGAGGGCGGTGGCCGGGCCAGAGCTCGGCGTCCTACCGGGGGCCCGCGTCATCCGGCGCGGCGGATACGGATGGGGCCTCGGGCGTCCGCCGGGTCGACGGGGCGACCGCCCTGGGTGATCTCCACCTCGCCGGACGTGAACAGTCGCCGTGCCGCGCGGCGAGCGGGCTCCATGAGCGCGCGCCAGCCGTCGTCGTCCCCCGTGTACACGGCTCGCGCGGCGTCGGAGGGGCAGATCGACGCGGACGGACCACGCCTCTCCAGCAGCTCCAGGATGGCGCGCTCCAAGCGCTGCTCCGCCTGTCGTCCGGCTTCTGTCACTCCTCCAGTGTCGCACTGGTGACGACACGGGCCAGGGCGTCGCCCTCGCGCGCGATCGGCCCCCGGCCCGCACCGGAAGGACACGCGCGAGATCGATCGGGAGGGCCGGCCGCAGGGAGCAGAACTGAGCCGGCACCGGCCGGCCGCACCGCCCTGAGAACCGGTCACTTTCGCCAGAACAGGTGGTGTGTCACCCCGCTCGGGCTGGGGACCACGTCCAGATGGAACCGGTCGAGCAGCTCGTCGGGTGACTCCCAGAGTCGTAGACCGGCCCCGAGCTTCATCGGCGAGACCGCCACGTGCAGGGTGTCGACGAGGTCGGCGTCGAGGAACTGCCGGATGGTCGTGACCCCGCCGCCAAGTCGGACGTCCTTGCCCTGCGCCGCCTCCCGCGCCTGCTCGAGGACCGTGGCAGGGTCGCCTTCGACGAAGTGGAACGTGGTGTCGGAGAGCGTGAACGAAGGACGCTTGTGGTGGGTCAGGACGAACACCGGGGTGTGGAACGGGGGCTCGTCCCCCCACCAGCCCTGCCACTCGTGGTCGTGCCAGGGCCCGCGCTGGGGCCCGAATTTGTTGCGACCCATGATCTCGGCGCCGATGTTGTGCGAGAAGTCCCGGGTGAAGTAGTCGTCCAGGCCCCGGCTCCCGCCGGGGTCGGTGCGCATGGGCCAGCTCGCCGTGGCACCGGCCCAGGAGAACAGCCGCTGGGGGTCCACATGGCCGAATGGCCTCTCCAGGGTCTGGTCCTCACCGGCACCGACCCCGTCACTCGAGACGTTGAAGTTCTGGACCCTCAGCAGCTGGGTCACGTGTTCCTCCTGTGATGGGTGCCTACGGTGGAGAGACTCCCCGAACCACGAAATCTCATCGCTGCGCCCGCGACCAGTCAGAAACTCGGCTTTCGAGGAGTTCGTGACGTCGGGCAGCGCGGGCCCCTGCCGAGTGGGCAGGGGCCCGCGGTGCAGAGCGCCGGGGAAGGTCGGGACCGGCGGCATCGCTCACCTTTTGTTGCCTGCCGGACGGCCCCGCCGCCTCACTTCAGGTGCCGGTCGTAAAACCGCCCCCCGTCCTCCACCTCGAACCACGGGGTCCCGACGTGCCCGCCCACATTGGCGTGCAGCGTCTTCTCCTTGCTGCCGAAGGCGTCGAACAGGTCCAGCGCTCGCCGCCGAGGATTCCCCTCGTCGTCCCACTGCAGCAGGAGCAGCAGCGGAAGGGTGACCTGACAGGCCTCTTCGCGCTGGGCTCGGGGCACGTAACCCCCGGCGAAGAAGCCGGCGGCCGCGAGGCGCGGCTCGACCGCCGCGAGGCGGATGCCGACTGCGGTCCACCCCGAGTACCCGACCGGGCCGCCGATCTCGGGCAGCTCAAGGAGGGCGTCGAGGGTGGTTCGCCAGTCCGGGACCGCCTTCTCGACCAGCGAGCCCACCAGGGACTCGAGGATCTCGTCGACGGGCTCGCCGGCCTGCATCGCGCGGCCGAGGTCGGCGCGCGCCTGCTCGTCGGCAGCGGAACGAGGTCGGTCACCGCACCCGGCGGCGTCGATGGTGGCCACCACGTAGCCGTACGCCGCGTAGTGCCGTGCCCGGGCCACCAGCCGGGGTTCCCTCTTGGGCAGGCCGTTGTTGTGGGCCATCAGGATCAGGGGGGCCGGTGTGGCGGACTCAGGCGTCCACAGTGTGCCGGGGATCTCGCCGAGGGTGAATTCGCGCTCGAGGACGCCGTCGTCGAGACGCTGCTCGGAAGTGAAGCGAAGGGCCATGGTCGTGCCTTTCGGGAGTGCTGTTGCACGGCGCTCCCGGACGACCTACCGCCCGACCGTGACCCCGGAGGAGAGCACCCATGTCGTTGCTGCGTTCACGGGTACCACCTCCTCGTTCTCTCGCACGGCCTCCGGAAACGTAGCAGCGGTCGTTGCGGGTCGCCAAGCGGGTTTCCGCGCGGTCTCCGTCGCGAGCGGTACCCGTGGTCGAACTCGCGGTCCCCCGTCCCCCAGACCGCCTCCATCGACCGCAGCGCCCGGGCCCGCGCCTGCTCGGCCAGGCGGATCGGCCAGGCGGACCTTCTCAGCCTCGGCCTCCCGACGTCCGGCACGCACCAGGCCCCCGACCGAGCCTGCCGCCCCCAGGACTGCCGACACCACCGGTTGATGCGTCCTCAGGAGGCCCCCGGGGAGCCGCGGTTACCTGTGCGTACTGCACATCCGAGACGTGACAGCGGCGACTGTCGGGGCCCTCGGGGGGCGTGACAACGTCGTGTCCGTCACCGACCGAGGGAGTGCGTTGTGAACAAGGGGTACGCGGTCTTCTGCGACGCAGACCGGCACTTCTACGACGCGCCGCACCGTCTCGTCTTCGCCGACGGAGCGGGCGACTCCCTCTACCGGGCCGCCGCTCTTCCCGTCCCCGAGGGGTGGACCAGCCATCGGACGGGTGACTGGCTCGCCCTGCGTCCGCTGGGGCGCAACCTCCCGTCGCAGGGCTGGAAGATCCACGTCTCGGCCTGCCTCGACAACGCGGAGCGGGTCCTCGACACGGTCCGGGAACACTGCCTGCGGCACGAGGTGGCGTTCAAGTTCGTGCCGAGCCGGTACCTGCTGCACCAGCGCAACGCCAAGTACGCGGACCGCGCCGCCAGCGGCAAGTTCATCACGGTGTACCCGGCCGACGACGAGCAGTGCGAGCGTCTGGCGACCGACCTGGCGCACCTGCTCGACGGCGAGCCCGGCCCGTACGTCCTCAGCGATCTGCGCTGGGGAAAGGGCCCCGTGCACCTGCGGTACGGCAGCTTCACCCGCCGCCACTGCTACGACGCACACGGGGAGCTGCGGCCGGCCATCGAGGACGGCACCGGCACCCTCGTGCCCGACGCGCGCGGGCCCGTCTTCCGCGTGCCCGACTGGGTCACTCCGCCGTCGTTCCTGCGCCCGCACCTCGAGGCGAGAGCCGCGGTGACGGTGCAGGAGATGCCGTACGAGATCGACAAGGCACTGCACTTCTCCAACGGCGGGGGCGTGTACGAGGCGCGGCACCGCGTGACGGGCCGTCGGGTCGTCCTGAAGGAGGCACGTCCGTTCGCCGGGCTGGCCGCCGACGGGGCCGACGCCGTCACCCGGCTGCACCGCGAACGCAGCGCGCTGGAACGGCTGTCCGGGCTCGACTGCACACCGGAGGTCCTCGACAGCTTCACCCTCGGCGACCACCACTTCCTGGCCCTCGAATTCGTGGAGGGCAGGCCGCTCAACACCTTCTTCGCCCGCAGGCATCCCCTGATGGAGGCCGAACCGTCGGCGGAGCGGCTCGCCGAGTACACGGACTGGGCCCTGCGGATCCACGGTCTCGTCGAGCAGGCCGTGGCCGCGGTGCACGCACGGGGGATCGTCTTCAACGACCTGCACCTGTTCAACATCATGGTGTCCGAGGACGAGAGCTCCGTGGTGCTTCTGGACTTCGAGGCGGCCCAGCCGGCCGCACAGGGCGGCCGGCAGACCGTCGCCAACCCGGCGTTCGTCGCACCCGCCGACCGGCGTGGCTTCGATGTGGACCGCTACGCACTCGCCTGTCTGAGGATCGCCCTGTTCGTCCCGCTCACGAGTCTGCTCGCCGTGGACCGGGCCAAGGCCGCCCATCTGGCGGAGGTCGCGGCGGCGCAATTCCCCCTGCCTCCCGGCTTCTTGGACGCCGCGGTACGGGAGATCGTGCGCCAGCCCGCCGGCACCTCGGCCCGCACGGGCGCACCGACCCGCACCGGAAACGAGGTCCGCACCGACACCTCGACCGGTACCGGCGCACCGACCCCTGTCGGCGCCTCGCCACCCGACCTTGCCCGGCCTCGCGACAGCGCCCCACTCCCCCGGGGCGTCACCGCACTCGGCGGCGCCGTCGGCAGCAGCTCCGCGTTCCTGCCCGTGGAGCCGGCGCAGTGGCCCCACAGCCGCGACTCGATGGTCCACGCGATCCTGGCGTCGGCGACGCCCGACCGGGAGGACCGTTTCTTCCCCGGCGACATCGCCCAGTTCGCCACCGCCGGGGGCGGCATGTCCGTCGCCTACGGCACCGCGGGGGTCCTCCATGCCCTGCACGAGAGCGGGGCCGCACGATGTCCGGCCGCGGAGGAGAAGCTCTTACGGTACGCCAAGCAGCCCGAGTCCGGCACGCCGCTCGGCTTCTACGACGGGCTCACCGGCATCGCCTGGACCCTCCAACGCCTCGGGCACACGGCGTCCGCCCTCGAGCTGGCCGAACTCGTCCTCGCCCAGGACCACGTCGCCCTCGCGCCGGACCTCCACGGCGGAACCGCCGGAATCGGCCTCGCCCTCGACTCCCTGGCCACCTCCACCGGCGAGACCGGCCTGCACGCGGCGGCGCTGAGGTGCGCCGAACTGGCGGCCCGCCCGCCCGCCGCGTCCGCCGGGTCCGTGGATGCGGCGCCGGGCCGGGTGCGGACCGGACTGCTGCACGGCGCCGCCGGCCGAGCCCTGCTGTTCGTACGGCTCTACGAACGCACCCGGGACACCGCGCTCCTCGACCTCGCCGCCGAAGCGCTCCACGACGACCTCACCCGCTGTGTGCGCGGAGTCTCCGGCACCCTGCAGGTCGACGAGGGCTGGCGCACGATGCCGTATCTCGGCGCAGGCAGCGTGGGCATCGGCATGGTGATCGACGACTACCTCCTCCACCGCCACGACGAGACCCTCGACCGGGCCCGGCGCGACATCGTGCAGGCGGCGCAGGCCACCTTCTACGCCCAGCCGGGCCTCTTCCGCGGCGTCGCCGGGATGGTCCTGCACCTCGCCCGCACGAACACCGGCGGACCCGGCACGGCGCCCGAGGACGTACGCCGCCAGATCGGCTGCCTGACCTGGCACGCGATGTCCTACCGAGGCCATCTCGCCTTCCCCGGCGAACAGATGATGCGGCTCTCCATGGACGTCGCCACCGGCACGGCGGGCGTCCTGCTGGCCCTCTCGGCAGCCCTGGGCGACGGCCCGGCACACCTGCCCTTCCTCCCGCCGCTTCGGCGGCCCCACGAACCGGCCCCGCTCCGGGGTCGCACAGCACAACCGTCCCCACACGAAAGGAAACGATCATGAACCTGTTCGACCTGCAGTCGCTGGAGACCCCCAAGGACGAGGCCGTCGGCGACGTCGAGACCGGCAGCCGCGCGAGCCTGCTGCTCTGCGGGGACAGCAGCCTCAGCGTGACGACCTGTAACTGACCCGATCCGGCTCCGCGCACGGCCGCCGAGGCGGGCGACGCGAAGTCACGGTGCCCCGGAAGCGAAGCTCCCGGGGCACCGGCCGCGGGCCCTGGGCGCGGGCGCGGGCCTTCGGAGCCGCCGAGGCCGGCCGCCCGGCGACCACCCGCCATGCTCGCCGCACTCACCGCTCTCGCCGTACCCGCCGTACCCCTGCCGTACCCGCCAGGAGAAAGGGCATCGGATGGCCTCGCCGACCGGGTCCGACCGGCTGCTGCGCGGCGCCGTACGGCACACCGCGGGCAGCGCGGCGGTGCTGCTCGTCTGCTCGGTCGCCGGTGCGGCCTGCGCGCTCGCCGTCCCCGCCGTCGCCGGCCGCGCGCTCGACCTGCTCCTGCACCAACGACCCGGCGCGGGTACGTGGCTGGCATGGGCCGCCGTACTGCTCGCCGCGGAAGTCCTGCTCGAGACCGCCGCGGTCCTGCTGACCCAGCTCACCACCGCCCGCGCCACCGCCTGGGTCCGCCTCCGCGCACTGAACGGTCTGCTCGGCACCGCCCCTCACCGGGCCGCGCCCCTCTCGGGCGGCGACGTCGCCGCCCGGCTGTGCGTCAACGCCACGGACAGCGGCGCCGCACCGGCGGCCCTCACGACATCGGGGTCCTCCGTCCTCGTCCCGGCCGGCGCCCTCGTCGCGCTGGCCCTGATCGACCCCTGGACCGCCGCCGTCTTCGCGGCCGGCCTGCCGCTGCTCCTGCTGTTGCTGCGTACGTTCGCGCACCAGTCGTCCGACTCGGTCGGCCGCTACCAGCAGGCGCAGGGCACCATCGCCGCGCGCCTGACCGAGGCGCTGAGCGGTGCGCAGACCATTGCCGCCGCGCACACGGCACGCCGCGAGGAGGAACGCATCCTCGCCCCGCTGGAGGACATGGCGCGGCACGGAACGCGCATGTGGCTCGTCCACGGCCGCGCCGTGGCCCGCAGCGGCGTCCTGCTCCCGTTGCTCACCACGGCGGTCGTGGCGGTGGCGGGGGCCAGACTGGCCGCGGGGGACCTCAGCATCGGCGACCTGCTCGCCGCCTCGCGGTACGCCGCCCTCGCCGCCGGCATCGGAGGCATCGCGGCACCGCTCGGCACGCTGGTCCGGGCCCGCAACGCGGGCCGCCGCACGGCCGCTCTGGCCGACCTCCCGCCGATGGCCCACGGTTCCGCCGCCCTGCCGGCCGACAGGCCCGGCGAACTGGAACTGAGGGGGGTGGGAGTGGTACGCGACGGCGTCCCACTGCTCACGGACGTGACGCTCACGATCGACGGCGGGGCGACGGTCGCCGTCGTGGGCTGTTCCGGCGCCGGCAAGTCCACGCTGGCCGCCGTCGCGGGCCGGCTGACCGACCCCGACGAAGGGCGCGTCCTCCTGGACGGGGTCGACCTGGCCGAGCTGGGCCGCGCGGAACTGCGCGGGTCGACGGCCTACGCCTTCGCGCGTCCCGTATTCGACAGCGGTGCCGCCGCCACGGTCCGCTCCGCGATCGCCACGGGGCTCGGGCCCGCACAGGGCCGGGCTACGGCTACGGCCGAAGCCGTGGCGGAGGAAGTCGGACACGCCGCCAGGGCCGCGAGCGCCGACACCTTCATCCGCCTGCTGCCACTGGGGTACGACACACCCCTCGACGACGCGCCGCTCTCCGGCGGCGAGAGTCAACGACTCGGCCTGGCACGGGCGTTCATCGGTGCCGGGCGGCTGATGATCCTGGACGACGCGACGTCGAGCCTCGACACGGCGACCGAACGGCAGGTGGAGCTCGCCCTCGCCACGTCGCTGCGGCCGTGCACCAAGCTCATCGTGGCTCACCGGGTCTCCACGGCGGCCCGTGCGGACCGGGTGGTCTGGCTCGAGGCCGGACGGGTGCGGAGATGCGCACCGCACCACCTGCTGTGGGAGGACCCGGACTACCGCGCCGTGTTCCTGACCGAAGCGTCTGCGGTGCCCACGGGGACGGTCGCCTCGGTGGGGGGCGGGGCCGAGGCGAGGACTGCCGGCACGGGGGCGGGGGCGCCTGCCGCCCCGGGGACGCCGTCCACTCCTGACCCCGTGGTCGCGACGGGCACCCGCCCTGCCGGGCGAGCCGCCCGACAGGACACGCGTCCCGCCGGGCAGTCCGCCCGCGACGGCCTCGGGAGCGGCGAGTGAACCCGGGAGCGGACGCGGGACGGACGACGGATCCGAAGCCGCCGCCGGCTACGGGACGACCCCGACCGGCAGCGGGAGAGCTCGGGTCGGCCACGGGAGGTCCCCGGCCGGCAGCAGCCACCGTCGAACCCGCCCCGGCCGTCGAGGGGACGTCCCGGCGGGTCATGGCTTCGGCACGCGGGTTCCTCGGCCGCCGCAAGCGCGTCCTGGCCAAACTGGCGGCATGGTCCGCGGCCGAATCCGCGCAGACGTTCCTCGGCGGGTTCTGCGTGGCCCGGTCGTTGGACGACGGATTCCTGCGGGGTGCCACCGCCACCGGCCTTCTCTGGCTCGTGGGAGCCGCCGTGGCCATCCTGCTCGGCGCGCCGGTCGTCCGGGGCGTCTTCGCCCAACTCCCGCATCTCACGGAACCGTTGCGCGACCACCTGGTTCGGCGGTCGGTCGCGCGCGCACTACGCGCTGCCACCGCCCGGGGTGGAGCCGTGGACACGACCGCGGTGTCACGCCTGACGAGCCAGACGGAGATCGCCCGGGACAGCTTCGCCGGGCTGGTCCTCGCCGCCCGCTCCTTCGTCTTCGTCGCCGCCGGAGCCCTCGTCGGCCTCGTGTCCCTCGCGCCGCAGTTCCTCCTCGTCGTCCTTCCGCCGCTCGTCCTGGGACTCATCCTGTTCACCGCCACCCTGCGGCCCATGGCGCGAGCCCAGCACCGCTACCTCGACGCGGACGAGGCCGTGGGACGGCGCGCGGAGATCACCCGTGCCGCCCTGCGCGACATCGTCGCCTGCGGCACCCAGGAGCCGACCGCCGCCCGGAACCGCCGTGCGACCGAGGAGGCCGCCGCCGCCCAGCGCGCCATGGCCCGCTGGGCGGCGGTCCGTACGCTGTCCGTGGCGACGGCGGGCCAGTTGCCCGTGTTCCTGCTCCTGGCGGCGACCCCGTGGCTCCTTCGCCAGGGCCTCACGGCGGGCGCCTTCGTGGGTGCGCTCACCTACGTCCTCCAGGCGCTGCTGCCGGCCCTGCACACGCTCATGACCGTCCTGGGGGCCGCGGGGGCGCGTCTCTTCGTCATCCTCGACCGGCTCACCAGTCCGCTCCCCGGATCACCACCCGCCCTCCCGTCCCCCTCCGCCACGCCCCCCGCGCGCGGGCAGGGCCCGGAGGATCGGGCGACGGCGGCCCTGGAGCTGCGCCGCGTGCGAGCCGCGTACGGTCCCGGCGCCCGTGCCGTCCTCGACGCTCTGGACCTGACCGTCGAGGACGGGGAGCACATCGCGGTCGTCGGCCCGAGCGGCATCGGGAAGTCGACCCTCCTGCAGGTCGCGGCAGGCCTGCTGACGCCGGATCGGGGCGACGTGTGCCTCTCCGGCCGCCCCGCCGGTCAGTACCCGCCGGCCGAACTCGCCGCCCTGCGGGTACTGATCCCGCAGGAGGCGTACGTCTTCACGGGCACTCTGCGGGACAACCTCCGCTATCTGCGGCCCGACGCGGGCCCGTCCGACGTCGACGACGCCGTACGGGCCCTCGGGCTGGAACCGCTCGTCGACCGCGTCGGCGGGCTCGACCGACCGCTGCGGCCGGAGGCCCTGTCCCTCGGCGAACGGCAGCTGGTCGCCCTCGCGCGCGCCCACCTGTCCCCGGCCCCGCTGCTGCTGCTCGACGAGGCGACCTGTCACGTGGACCCCGTCGCGGAGGCCACCGCCGAACACGCCCTGCGCGCCCGGCCCGGGACGTTGGTCGTCGTCGCCCACCGGCTGTCGTCGGCGTTGCGCGCGGACCGGATCCTCGTCCTCGACGGCACCCGCGTCCAGTGCGGCACGCACGAGGACCTGCTCGTACGGTCGGCTCTCTACCGCGATCTGGTGGGGCACTGGAACGTCCGGCACTGAACAGGGACCGCGCCCGCGGAGACGTCACGCGGCGGCGGTCAGGTCCACCCGGCCCCCTGGGCGATCCGGATGGCGTCCACCCGGTTGCGTGCGCCGACCTTGCGGATGACGCTCGCCATGTAGTTCCGGACGGTTCCCTTGGAGAGGTACAGCGTCGCGGCGATCTCACCGACGGGCGCTCCCTTGGCCGCCAGCGAGAGGACGCTCAGCTCACGCCGGGTGAGAGGCATCTCGGCGGCCTGGAGGAACCCGAGGGCGAGCCCGTCGTCGATGAAACGTTCACCCTTGGCGACACGGTGCAGGGCATGGAGTAATCGGCTCTTCGAACCGTTCTTGTCGACGAAACCGGTCGCCCCCGCCGCGTGCGCCCGGCGCAGCACACCGGGCCGCTGCGCGGGGACCAGCGCCAGCAGGGCCGAACCGCCCGCAGAGAGTGACGCCGATACCGATGCGACGGCGCTGTCGGGCTCCGCCCCGGAGGGCGGCAGACACTCGGCGTCGGCGACGAACACGTCCGGCGCCGATGCGACGGACTCCGGCTCCTGTGGCCATTGGGACATCGAGGAGACGACCACGACCCCGGCGTCCGACCGCAGCAGATCCACCAGCGCGGCACGCAGGAGCTGCGCCTCGTACACCACCGTCACCCGTACCATTCCCCACCCCTTCGGTCTGCGGCATACCCGCAGGGCATGCCGCGATCAGCCCCTCACCCCTCTGCCCTTGTCTCCCTCGCAAGAACGCGGCACCGGGCGCACAGGGGGCGCACTCCGGGGCGCCGGGGCCGGAACCGCTTCCTGCGTACGACCGGTGCGCAGGCCGACGGGGTGCGGGGCCGACCGGGGCCGACGGGGAATGTCCAGATCCCGTCTCCCCCGGGCGGCCCCCTCCGGTGAAGCCCTGCGGTGAACCCTCCGTTGAGCCCGACGGGGGTGGACGATCCGACGACTTCATCGTCCGGCCCGAGGGGCGGGAGCCGCCGGCTGCCGAAGGGTCGATCAGCCCCTGTCTTGTGACGAACACTCGGTCCGTGCGCGAGCGTGTGTCGCACCTGCTCCGCGGGCCCGGATACTCGCGTGCGGCTGGGAGGGGACAGGTCTAGCGTGGCGGCTTTGCACGTGTTCGGAGGAGGAAGCGGTGCTGGTCATGCCCGGGCGGCGGACGTCGACGATGGAGCTGTTGGCCGTTGAGGCCGCGGCGCGGGGGATGGTGGTCCTGGCGGCGGAGGAGACCGGCGCGGCGGTGGGACCGGCCCACTGGTACGGCGGGCCGGCGGCGGGGGCGCGGCTGGCCGGACGGCTCGGGTTCGCGTTGCTCGAACCGGCGGACGACTGGCTTGCCGAGCTGCCGGAGGAGTTCACCGGTCGCGAGGTCCGTGCGGCCACTGTCGCCGACGCGTGGGCGGTCGAGCGGCCGATGTTCGTCAAGCCGCCGCGTGACAAGTCCTTCCCGGCGGACGTCTACGCCGATGGCTCCCGGCTGCCCGCCGATCTGGACCCGGCGACACCGGTGCTGCTCTCCGAGGTGGTGACCTTCGCCGCCGAGTACCGGATGTTCCTGCTCGACGGACGGATCGCCGCGGGCAGCCGGTACGCGGTGTTCGGCCGGCTCGACCCACGTCCGCTCGACAGCCACGGGGCCATCGCCGAGGAGATCGCCGAGTTCGTCGACCGCCTGGTCGCCTCGGCCGGCCCCGCCCTGCCGAGCGCCGTCGTCGTGGACGTCGGACAGCTGCGCGACCCGTACCGCCCCGGCCACCGGTGGGCCGTGGTGGAGGCCAACATGGCGTGGTTCTCCCACGCGTACGCCGCTGACCCGGCACGGGTGCTGGACGTGGTGCTGCAGGCGGCGGGTCCGCGCGAGCGGGTGCAGCCGGGGGATCTGCCGTTCGTGCGGCACTGAGCCCTCAGTAACGCCCCCGCCCTCCGGCGCCTCGCCTGCGACGTATGGAGAACTCCAACGGGCCACCCGCAGAAGGAGGATGAGGGACGCGAAGAACCGCCTCGGGCCGCGCCGGGGCGACCGACGCGGCGAGCGGGCGCATCAGGCGCCGGCGTGCCGCGGAGCCGCTGCCTGTCGCGGAGCCGCTGTCTGTCGGGGACGCGCTGCCTTTCGGGGCGCAGCCGTCATTCGTGGAACGAGGGCGGGTCGCGGAGCGGTTGCGTGGCGCGGCGCCGCGTGATGGGCCGGCTCGCGGCCGGTTTCCGGTCGAAGGCGGCGGAGCCAATGGGAGGCCGCGCCCAGCAGGGCGGCGAAGATCACCGAGAGAAGCACGGAGACCCACATCTGCCGGCTCCCGGGATGCGCCCGTCCCGTCCACACCGCCGCGGCCGCCCACAAAAGGAAGCCTGCCGCGTAGAAGGTACGGACCCGGCGCAGTTGCCGCGCGGCCCGCAAGGACGTGAGGTGATCAGTCGTCGGTGCCATGCCGGCCCGTGTACCCCGGACGGCGAGAACCATCGGAGCGCGTACGGCATTTCTCCCGGAGACCGGTCGACGTGCCCGTGGGCGAGAAGGATGCGCGGCGGGGATCGGCACATCATCCGGCGGTGGCCGGGCAACCAGAGTGTCATGACGACGGGGTGGGGTTCGGGTGCGAGGTTCTGCCGGCTCGCGGCGCTGGTGCCGGTGCAGACGACTTTGATGGTGGGGGCGGGACTCGCCGTGACGTCTGCCGGGACGAACACTCGGCTGGAGTCCATGGAGCTGCGCGCCATGCGTGAGGCGGTGGCGTACCGCGGGGACCGGCTCGACGTGGTGTCTCAGTGGTTGTCGGCACTGGCCCGCACGGAGACGGTCGTCGGCGTGACGCTGGCGTCCCTCGTGGCGCTGCTGCTGTTGTCGGGCGGGCGATGGTGGCGTGAGGCCGGGTTCCTGGGGGCCGCGGTCGCTCTGCAGTCGGCGGTCTTTCTCGCCGTCACCGCCTGGGTGCAGCGGCCGCGCCCAGGGGTTGCTCCCTTGGACACGGCGCCGCCGACGTCGAGCTTCCCCTCGGGGCATGTGGGTGCCTCCGTCGCCCTGTACGGCGGATGGGTCGTACTGGCGCTCGCTCGTGCCCGCGGGCCGTGGCGGTACGCATCGACCGTGCTGCTCCTGGTTCCCGCAGCCGTGGGGGTGTCCCGGATCCACCGTGGCATGCACTATCCCACCGACGTCCTGGGCGGTCTGCTCAACGGCACCCTGACGCTCCTGCTCGTGGGGTGGGTCGTACTGTCGGCCCGCTCCCCCGCCGAGGACCGCCCCGGCCGTCCGCGACCGTCCGAGGCGGTGCTTGGTACGGCACTCGGTGAGGAGGCCGGTGGCCCTGGCGGGCTGCGGGCCGGACCCGACCCCGCTCGACGGCGCGGGCGGTGGATCGGCGACGTCCGGGGCACACTCGCCCCGCGAGCGGACGTCGATGTGACGCGATCGTCGGCTGCACGGAAAGGACGATGATGGGCACCGCCACACGCGTACCGCAGCGACGTGACGTCGTCGGGGACGAACTGTCCGGTGACGAGGCGTGGACCGCTCTACGCCGGTACGGGGGGTGGAGCCTGGCGAGGGACTCGTTCATACGTTTCCGTTACGCCGACGGCTTCACTCACTCGCGCGCCCTGGCGCTGCAGACCGTGCTCTCCCTCGTACCACTGGCCATCGTGGCGATCGGCCTCTCCGGGGTGCTGCACACGGAGGGCATCGGCCGTGTCGCCGAGCTGACCATCCGTCGGATCACCAGCGGCCCCAGCCAGGAGATGGTCGACGAGGCGCTGAGCCTGAGCCGCCGGCACGCGGGCGACGGGGGTGAGGCGGCGCTCTGGCTGGGGCTGCTCTTCTCGCTTGTCAATGTCACGACCAGCCTGTGCCAGGTCGAACGCGGCGCCAACCGCATCTACGGCGTCGAACGGGACCGGCCTTTCCTGCGCAAATACCTCCGGGGGACGGTGATGGCCGTGCTGGCCGGGTTGCCCCTGGGGCTGAGTTTCCTCCTCACCGTCCTCGGCTCCGATCTGACCCAGGCGTTCGCGGACGTCTACGGTCTCGGGCCGGGCGCCACCCGCGCCTGGGAAGTGGTGCGTTGGCCGGCGGGAGTGCTGCTGGCCGTGCTGGCCACCAGCGCGATCTTCCGGCTCTCCCCGCGCCGGGACCAGCCCGGCTACACATGGCTGGCCTTCGGCGCGATCCTGTACCTGGTGCTGTGGAACGCGGCGACCTGGGGGCTGAGCCTCTACGTCGGGGCGAGCAGTTCCTTCACCAGTGTGTACGGGCCGCTCAGCGCGGTCATGGCGTTGCTGCTGTGGTCGTACCTGACGTCGCTGGCCCTCTTCCTCGGCGTCGCGTTCGCCGCACAGCTGGAAGCCGTGCGGGCGGGAGTGGAAGAGCCGGCCGGGCCGGATCCCGGAGTCTGACCGTCGGCCCTTTCCGACCCCGGCCCTCTGCCCCCCGCCCTTCGACGGCCGGGTCACGCACGGCTCCGTGACCCCGTACGGCCTCAGCTGCGTGGCAGCACCGCGGTCTGGAGGGTGTGTGACAGGCCCGACGGTTCATTGGATCAGGTCGGTGTGGGGATGTTCGGGGGAGGTCGGGCAGACGTAGATCTGCATGTTGTCCGTACTGCCCACTTCAACCCTCGTCGGCTGCGAGGGATCCTGACCCGCGTAGTGGGAGTCGGCGAGGGCGGCGGCCCGGTCTTCCCGCGGCGCCCAGCTGTGACCTTCACCGCCGTCCCACTCCCAGGAAGCGATCGTCAGTAGCGGGACCATCTGCACCTCGCACACCACGCAGTACCGGGGGTTCGGATCAGTGCGGCCCCAAGGGGGCCAGCCGCCGACCTTCCAGCCGGGTGCGTTGCCCAGATGGATGGAGTAGAAGTCGCGCGGGTACTCCGCGTAGGAGCTGTCCAGGCCGGCGCCGGCTGCCTGCCACCTGTTCCAGTCCTCCAGCATCCGCTGCAGCTCCGGGCTCAGGTCCAGGCTGTTGGGGTACTCGGTGATCGCTTCTGGCGCCAGCAGGCACCGTTCCGGCACGTAACCCGGATAGTCCGCCTCGTACGGTTCTGGTGGTGTGGCGAGGATGTCGCCGACCTCCGCGGCCGACCGCCAGAACAGTGCGGTCGCCGGCTTGTAGTCCGGTTCGTGCTCGTGCGGGCACCAGAGAATCTGAAGCAGATCGGCCTGCCCCGGCGGCCGCAGCAGGGGTATGTCACGCAGGAAGAGCTGAGCCACGGGCAGCATCGGGACCGGGCATTCGGCGGGCCAGGGAGGGCCGGCGTCGATCCGTTCGGCGAGCCACGCGGCATTGCGCTCCTTGAGCGCTTCCTCTTCGGGCGTGAACGCGGGAGGTCGGCCATCAGGGGTCCACCGGGACTGCATGCGTCTCTGGAGCCGCACTTCGGTCGGTGACCGGCGGAATCCGGTGTCCACGTGCAGATGTGCGTCTTCGCAGTGCGGCCACGGCTCCTCAGCCGGCCACAGCAGGGGCCCACCGACCGAGCTGTCCCTGACCGAAGGCGACCCCGGACGCGGATGCAGCCGCATCGCAGGTCGCGCCAGGGGAGCCAGCTCGGGAAAGGCCGCGGTCACATCCACAGGCCGCGGCGGAGTAGTTCGTACGAAACCCATGCCGGTGATCCTGCCACCGGCCACCGACAGTCTCCTGCCGCCTCAACCCGGCCACCGTGACACCAGGCATGCCGATGTGGCAACTGTCGAGCCTCGGCTCACTCGGACAGGAAGATCGCGATCTGCAGCTGGCGTACCGGGCCGTCTCCTTCGGATCACCGACCGGCATACTGGGCGTCATCCAACGGCGGGAAGCAGACAGCGTGCAATTCGATATATTTCGCATCGGCGCAAGCCTTGCGACCGCCACCGTGTTGGCATTCGCCCCGTCCGCCTGCGGGACAGCCAAACCCGCCCCCGCCCCGAAGGCCGTCACTCATGCCGAATTGGTCGGCCGGTGGGACGGGGAGGGGAAATGCGGATCGCCGATCGTCCGGCTACGCGACGACTACACCTTCTCCAGCAAGGACTTTCCGGTCCAGTGGGACGGCCCCGGGCCGGACTCGCAGGTGACACGCCGTTCAAGCGACGGGACATGGCATGGGGTCAACAAGGACCCCGGCCTGACGCCTTATCTGGTGCTTCGTTTCAAGAATCACAACGACCACCAGTTTCTGCCGTTCTATCTGGAGCACGGAAAGCTGTGGATGGACGGGACTGTCCGCGCGGACGGCGGGGACCCCTATCCGTACTCATGTCACTACAAACGCACTTCCGCCGACCCCGAGGCCTAAGGGCTGCCCCGTAACTGCCGGGGGGTGACGGCCAGGCTCACACTGCGTCGTGGTGTGCTGCTGCGGCCCAGCGACGGATGTGCTGGTCGGGATGAGCCTGGGCGGATGCGAGTGCACTTTCAAGGAGTTGTGCAGGTGCGGTGGGTATGCCGCGCGGGACGTGGGCAGGCTCAGCAGGACGCGGTGGCGCAACCGCAGATCGGTGGCCTCGGCGAACACCCGTATGGAGGCCTCCAGCCACGCGTACTTGATGTCTTGCGACTCGTCCAGAGCTGGATCACGTGCCCACCGGGTCCGTACGCCGGGGATCGATCTGCGCGCAAAGGCACATGGGCGCAGTACCAGGCCCGCACGGCACCCGCTCGCTCAGCATCCGTGCCGAACCGGAGATAATCGACCAATGCTGCCATCACTCGGCGGCGTCCGAACGCGTAGACCGCTGGTTCGACGAACCAGCGGCAGAAGCTGGGATCTGGGTCGTATACGGCTGCCGCCATCCACGGGGCGAACAGCTCCTCGGGCAGACATGCACGTTCGAGCAGTGGCTTACGCACCGCGTGGGCGAGGTGGCGGGCAGGCCGGTCGTCCGACTTCATTGATAGGTCTTCGACGTCCAGCAGCCGAGCTACCTCCGTTGCGCACGCCAGGAATGAACGCGGTGCTATGCCGCTCTGTTCGTCTGCGGTCACGGCAGCATTCTGGACTGGCCACGTCGGCAGGCACAGCAGCATCGGCCGCTGCCCCTTGCACGGAAGGGCAGTGGCCGGAGTACAGCGGGACTTCGATCGTGGGGGTGGTGTTTGGGATCGGCGTGGGCGAGCAGAAGGGGCCTACGACCAATCCGGTACGTCACGAGGAGGTCCCCATGTCGGGCGAGCAGAAGTCCACGGCGAAGGCCGAGCAGGCCAAGGGCAAGGTCAAGGAGACCGTCGGCCGGGCCGTCGGCAACGAAGGCATGACGGCCGAGGGCCGCGCCGAACAGGCCAGGGGCGACGCGCGCCAGGCCAAGGAGAAGGCCAAGGACGCCTTCCGTCACTGACGCGGAGTCCGATTACGCCGGGGCCGGCCCGTCATCGACGGGCCGGCCCCGGCTGCGTCCGCTCTCGCCTCTGGCCCGTTCACGGAGCGGATGACAGCCGATGCACGCCCCTGCGGCTCAGCCGATCGGCGGCGTCGGTGTCCGGGAGCCCCGAACGAAAGTGCCCTGATGACGCACGCGGACCGCCGTCGCCACGAGTGAGGGGCGACGGCGGTCCGGTCTGTGCACGTCCCGCGGGTCAGGCGGTCAGGCGAGCGATGTCCTGCGGTTCCAGGCCGGTCAGTTGGGCGATGCGCTGCGCGGGGATGCCCGCGGTGAGGGCCCGGTGCACGAGAGCCTCCCATTCCTGGGTCGCGTCCCGGAAGCCGAGCAGTTCGCTCTCCATGTCCGTGACGGACTGGGGCGCACACTCCTGCTGAACACGGAGAGTCTCCTCCTCGCTCAGGGGCACCGGCAGACGCTCCGCGTCCTGCGGGATGAACATCTCCGCCTCCGCCGGGAGGATCCGGATCTCCTCGGAGGAGGCGGAGACTCCGTGGGCCTGCAACCACCCGTGCACGGCCGGGGTTTCGGAGCATTCGAGCGCCCCGACGGTGGCCAGGGCCGCCCCGATCCGGGGATGCCGGGGAGGGAGGAGGAACAGGAATGCGTCATCAGCCATCGCGCGAATTCGCCTTCTCGGTGGTCAAGCAGCGGGCGCACTGATGCTAGCGCCCCACGTGCGCCCACCTCCCGCCCCTGGCAGGAGTTCGACGTCCTTGAAGGCCCGTCCGGCTTCGAGTTCGTCGAAAGCCGGCGGCGGGGATCCGGCCGGCTGGAACTGCAGGCACAGGCGCGGGCGGCGGTCGTGCTGTTGGATGCCGGGCGGGCGGTGAACAGTTGCCGCTCCCCCACCACCAGTTGCAGTGCATAGATCTGGACGTAGTCGCGGACGACGCCGGCCTTTACCGGGTAGTTACCGCTGCCTAAGGGTTGTCCCGCAATAGCCGCTCATAGCTCCGGGAACGGCGGGATGCGGTCCATCTCCTGCAACAACTTCCGAGCAGGCGTCCCTTCCTCTGGCCGTACGGAGGAGGCGACGCCCCCGATGACTGACCGACCTGCGTACACAGCTGTCCTTGCTGCTGCCTCCCAGCCGGGTTGCTGCTGGAGGCTCGCGTCGTGCTTGCTGTCCTGCGCTGCCGCAGCGGCAGAATGCCATTGGTCGGCCCGGCAGATGCTTCCCAGCAGGTCTAGCAACTCGGCCTTGCAAGCCACGTGCGGGGACCCGAGCAGTTCAAGAAGGAACGGCACCGTGGGAGCTGTCGCCTCGCCAACGACAAACCCCAGAGCACAGATGGCATCGCCCAGGTCATCGATGGCGATGCGGGCCGTGTCCTGATCCCCGTATGCGATCCGGGACAGCAGAGGGGGGACACCGCCAGCCGCGGCGCCCGTCGCGTCGCGTAGTTCTCCCCAGCGGACCCCGGAAACGCCCTTCAACAGACTTCCCACGCCCTGCTCCTCATCAGATCGTCGTGCCGGCCCTGGCAGTGCTTTGAGCATGGTGCAGCTATGAGTGAGGACCTGACCAGGCGGCCCGTAACGGGGTGGTGCTGCAGGGCCCCGGCTTGGCGTCATGATCTTGCTGTGACTGGAGTGATCACGGCGTCGGCCCCGTCCTGGATAGCCCCGTTCACTGGGCTGAGCCCGCGCTGTTTCGGCAAGCTGGTGACCGCGCTGCCCAGTGAGGGGGCCGATGAGGCGCGGCGGGGCCGGCCATGGGGGTTGCCGCTGGAGGACCGAGTGCTGCTGGTCACGAGGTACTGGCGGACAAACTTGACGCTGCGCCGGCTTGCCCCGCTCTTCGGGGTATCGAAGTCCGCGGCCGACCGCGTCATCAGACACCTCGGCCCCTTGCTCGCGCTCCGGCCGCGCAAGCGGTTCCGCAAGAACACTGTGCTGATCGTGGACGGAACCCTGGTCCCCACACGCGACCACACGGTGGCCGAGCAGTCGAAGAGCTATCGATACTCCACGAATCACCAAGTCGTCATCGACGCCGACACCCGCCTCGTCGTGGTGGTCGGCCAGCCCCTGCCCGGCAACCGCAATGACTGCAAGGCCTGGGAGCTGTCCGGCGCCAAAACCGCAGTCGGCCGCACCACTGTGGTCGCTGACGGCGGCTACCAGGGCACCGGTCTGGTCATCCCGCACCGTCGCGAGCGCGGGCAGAGCGAACTGCCCGCTTGGAAAGAAGAGCACAACGCCTCCCACCGCCAGGTCCGTACCCCAGTCGAGCACGCCTTCGCCCGGATGAAAGCCTGGAAGATCCTTCGCGACTGTCGATTGAAAGGAGACGGTGTCCACCACGCGATGAGCGGCATCGCTCGCCTGCACAAACCTCACTCTCAGGGGATAGACAAGCGGACCGAACACCAGCCGGCCTCGCCCGCCCCAGCCTGAAGATCCTTTACGGGACAAGCCTTAGGCAGTAGTCGGTGATGGTCGCGATCGATGTCTTGCCGGTGCGGGAATCACCGGTGACGATGCTCAGTTTCCCGAGCTCGAACGGGAGGATCTCCATCTGGTCGGGCTGCTTGCCGTAGAGGACGACGGCACGGATCTGGCAGGTCACGGACGAACTCCGAGCAGAGTCAGGGTGGTGACGGTGCTGCCGGCGGTCGGCAGCCAGCGTCCGAGCGTGCCGGCCGCTTTCTGGATCGCGAGCGCCGTGGGTGCGCTGTCGCGGGGCTGGGCGGGGATGGCGCGAGGGGTCGCGAGGCTCAGGCTGGCATCAGGGTGCGCTGTCAGGACGCCTGTCTGGGCGGCGAAGAGCAGTCCGGCCCGAGCCACGGGGGCTAGCGCGGTGGTATTCGCGGCCATCATGACCTCCCTGCCTGCTTGTTGCAGGTCAAGGGCGGTCTTCGGAGCCTACAGCGATTCGCATGTCCGGTCAGCTGTCCCGGGGTGTTGCGGGGCTCACGCCGACCGGTCGCCGGGTTGCCTGACGGCGCGTCCGTCATGAGGTCGGAAGGGCCTGGTGCCAGAGACCCCGATCGGCTGCTCAGGTCATGTACTCCGGTCCCGCGACCGAGTCCGCTGCTTCAGTTCGATGATGGTCGCGACGGCGCGCAGCCACGTGGCCGCGGTGTCGTCCACGGCGGGCCCGCCCACGAGTTCGGCGGCGGCGCGCAGCCACTCCCGTACGAGGACGGCCGCCTCCCGGCGGGGCAGCGGTTCGGGCAGCTCCACGGCGCGGGCGAGTCCGCCGGCGCGCACGGTGTCGGCGAGGAAGGCGACGGAGCGCGGCTCGGTGCCCAGGCGGTCGAGGATGACGGCCGCGGCCGCGGCGCCGTCGCCGAACAGGGCGGTGCGCCGACTGCCGGGCTCGGCGGCGAGGCCGTAACGCAGCAGGACGGTGATCTCGAGCTGAGCCAGCTCGTCGTCCGTGCGGTCCGGCGGGTGGGAGGAGTCGTCGTTCATGGTGGGGCCTCGGATATCTCGTCTCAGCTGACGGTGACCGTGTAGGTGATGCGCTCGGGGGCCTGGGAGGGAGTGGCCGCCCCCTTCGCCGGGGTGGCGGAGGGGCCGGTCGTCTCGGGGGGCAGGGTGGAGTCGTTGCCCTCACACGTGGTGGACGTGCAGTGCAGCAGCGTGAACCGCGTGGTCCCCTTGCCCTTGGCCTCGAAGGTGAAGGTCAGCCGGCCGCCGGCGCCGGGCACCGGTGTGTCGCCGGAGTCCGACGCGTACTCCTTGCCGAGGCTGACCAGTACCGAGCTGTCGGGCTGGGGGTCGACCAGGTACCAGTACTCGCGGGTGGAGGCGTTCTGGTCGACGGTGAGCGAGAAGCGCTCGCCCGGCCCGGCGCTGATGCTGGTGTCCTTCACCGGGTGGCTCGTCGTGCGGCTCTGTGAGCCGCCGCCCGGTTCGTCCGTACCCGAGCCGCAGCCCGTGGCGAGAGCGAGGAGCGCGGCCGCCGCGATCGCGGCACCGCCCCTGCTACCGCGGAAGATAGACGCTGTACGCATTGGGGAGTTCATTGTTGGAAGCCTTGCCCATGTGACCGTTGATGAAGTCGTCCTCGCTGACCCAGGTGGTCGAGCCCCAGGGGTTGTACACCTGGAGCATGTCACCCTCCTGGGCGATGATGGTCATGGCGTGGGCGCCGTCCTTGCCCGAGACGTCGACCGGCACCGGCCGCCCCTCCGCCACCGACTTCTCGACTTCGGTGAGGACAGCCCTGCGGTCGTCGGCGCTGTTCAGGTCCTGGCGCTGGTAGTCACTGCCGGTGGCACTGCCGACGGTCGTGTCGTTGATCCGCTCCTGCCCCTCGGGGCCCATGCCGGTCCAGTTCTTGCCGCCCTCGCCTTCGGTGTGCAGCCGGTGCTGTTCGGCCACCAGGCGCTGCTTGAAGGCGTCGGGGTCGTCCTGCTGCCCGTCGGGGCCGCCGGTGAGTTCGAGCGCGTAGAGCGGATCGACCATGGCGCGGGACGTGACGGTGGACGAGGCGACACAGGTGCCCTCGGAGCCGTCGCCGCCCTGCACCCACCGCTGGCCGTTGAACGTCGCGTATTCCATGTTGTTGTTCGAGCCGTTCGGCGCCAGGCCCTCGTCGTCCATGCTGTCCGCGCCGGTGACCACCGGACTGAGATGCCGGCGCATCCAGTCGGGGTCCTTGCCGTGGATCTTGTCCTGGAACTCCTCGATCTCGGCGACGCTGTTGCCGGCGGCCAGGGCCTTCATCAGGTAGGCCCGCTCCTGCGGGCTGTCCGACCGCGCCAGCATCCGCTCCATCGCCGTCTCGTCCTCGAGGCTCAGCATGTCCATACGCGTCGACGCGCGCGCCAGCTCGCCGGCCTTGAGGATCTCGTTCAGTTCGGCGTCGGCGCCCGCGATGCCGGTGTCGGCGAGCATCAGCTTGTCGACGGCGGTGAGTTCGCTGGTCCCCATCTTCCCGGCGCGTGCCTCGGCGGCCCACTTGTTCAGGTCCCGCGCCGCGACGCGGGTGGCCTCCTGGGCGTCCGAGACGGCGTCGTGCATCAGGTCGACCGCGTAGGAGCCGAAGTGGGCGGCGTTCTTGCGGTCCCACTCCTCCCCGTCGTCCTCGTGCAGGTCGTCGAAGAAACCGTCCTTGCCGCCGAGCAGCTTCTTCTGCTCCAGCAACTGCCCGCGGCCCTGCTCGTCCTTGCGCTGCGCGGCGCCGATCGCGTCGGCGAGCGTCAGCAGCACCCCCGCGCCGTCCTTGAACGCCTCTCTCATCTGCTCCACGGCCCGCCCGGCGGCGTTCACCGCGTCGGAGGCACGGACGCTCGTGTCGCCGACCCACACCTCCGGAAGGCCCTTACGGCCCACCCGGTCGACCTGGTCGAAGACGCCGCCGACCGGGTCGGCCTGGCCGTGGTAGAGCCGTGCCGCGCTCTCCAGCACGCCCTGGTCGCCGCCCGGTTCGGGCACCGAGAGGGCGTTGTCGATGAGGTCGAGGAGCTCGTTCTTGCTCCCGGCACCGAGCATCTTCTTGGACAGCCCGGCGAGCAGAGCGAGACGGAAGGAAGGGGAGTCGAGGGGATTGGAGAAAAGCGACACCGGCCCGCCCCTCAGTAGCTCGACAGGGCCGAGGTGCGCTCGCCCTGCTTCGATGTGTCGGTGAGGCTGCTCGTGCCGCCGGTGGGAACGCTGTCCACCTGCGACTGCACCTGGCCGTCCGTGCCTCGGTAGATCTTCTTGGCCAACTGCACCTTGCCACCGAGCTCGTGCAACGCCGACGCCAGCGTCTTGGCCTCCGCCTCCCAGGCCTTGACGAACGCGTTCAGCGCCGACGCGGCGTCCTCGCCGCCGACGTTGCCGTACGAGTAGGTCGTGCGCGCCTTGACGGCCGAGCTGACGCCGTCCATGTCCGTTCCGGCGTCGTCGAGTTGCTTGGCCTGGCCGGTCAGACCTGACTTGACTTGGTAGCCATCCGACACCACCGTGCCTCCCCCGTACGCATTCGATCTTGACCGCGGGCAGGCTAACACGCACCGTACATACGAACGATCACACGCCGCCCGCCCCACACGCCTCCTCCACACCACAGCCACGACACGCCTGGAGGCTCGTCCCGGCCGAGGCGATGATGAAGGGGCGGTGACCGGTTTCCCGGTCACCGCCCCTTCGCGGCAGGCGCTGTCGGTCGGCAGTCCGGGGGCGTCCCGCCCCGATCGCCGCCGTGGCAGCGGGATCCGTCAGCCCGGCCAGGTTCCGGTCAGGCGGCGGACGGCGGTGGCGCCGGAGCGGTCGACCGCGGCCTTGACGACCGCGAAGATCGCGCCCTGCAGGGTGGCGGCGAGCAGGACCTCGCCCCAGGTGCGTTGTTCGTCGGTGGCGTCGGGGGCGTCCTTGTCGTGTCCGACCCTCTTCCAGACCTGCTTGAACACCGCTCCGGACACCATGCCCGTCGCGGCGCCGAGGGCCATGCCGACCGGCTTGTAGGCGACTTTGGAGGCCTTCATCGGTGCCCCTTCCAGCGTCGGCGCATCAGCACCAGGGCCAGCACCCCGGCCGCGGCGGCGAGCACCACAGTGCGGTTCTCCCGTGCCAGACGGGCGCCCTGCCCGGCCCTCTGCCTCACCGGTTCGGGGGCCTTGTCCTGCACCAGATGTTTGGCGTGCGCGGCCGTGTCGCGGACCTGCGCGGCGCTCTGGCCCGCCTTCTCCTGGAGGGTCTCCGGAGTCTTCTCGCGCACGGTCCGCGCGGCACGGGCGGCCTTGTCCCGCACCTGGGTCGCCGCGTGCCCCGCCTGCTCCTTCACCTCGGCGGCCTTGTGCTGCGCCCTGGCCTTGACATCGGTCTTGGCGGCCAGCGCCTCGACCGTCTCTCCGAGCTCCTGACGGCTCTGCTCCACCTGGTCGCGCAGTTCCTCGGGCGTCACGGCGCCCGCGTCCTGCGGCCGGTCCTCCGAATGGGTCATCGCTTTACCCTGTCCTTGATCTCGTTCATGTCGGCCTTCACGCTCTCCACCGTCTGCTCCGGCGCGGGAGACCCTGCCCGGCCCATCTCCTTCTTGCCGGTCAGCGCCATGACCACGGCGATCACGCCGAGCACTGCGCCGACGATCAGCGCCGCCGCCCACACGTCCAGCGTCAGGGACAGCGCGGCGATCGCGGCGGCCACCAGAGCCTGCAGCGTCAGTACTCCGAAGAGGCCGGCGCCGCCGAAGAGGCCGCCGCCGCGCCCGTACCGCCTGCCCTTCTGTGCCATCTCCGCCTGTGCGAGACGCATCTCGTCACGAACCAGGGTGGACAGCTGCTGTGAGGCCTGTTGCACAAGATCGCCCACCGGCTCCCCGGAGCGGCGCTGTCGTCGGTCGTCGCGGGCGCTCTCGTACGGATCGTCCATAGCCATGTTCGTTCACCTGCCGTTCCCACGCGAAGCGGTCGTCCGATGTCCGTGTCACTCCGCGCGTACCCGGCCTGCTCGCCACCACGCGGTCCACCGAGGCGCTTTTTCCCGCAGCCGGCGAAAACGGACGCGAGAGCGGATGCAGGCGCGTGGAGCCCTGAGGGGCGCGCGACCCGGTCCTTCGGTACGTTTCCGGTATGGCGACCGATGTCGACGCATTCCTTCGTCGTCTGGCTCAAGAGCTCAGGCCGCGGGTGAACGAGTCGGCTGACGTGCTGCTGCGGCGCATGCGCAGCGAGCTTCCCGAGCTGTGGCGGTACGACGACCTCTCCCCCATGGCGGTGGAGGAGACGGCGGGGCACGTCACCGCCTTTCTCGACGTGCTGGAACACGGCCTCGACGTGACCCAGGCCAGGACGCCGCCCTCCGCCGTCGAGGTCGCCCGCAGGTTCGCCCGGAGCGGGGTGCCCATCAGCAAGCTCCTGCGCGCCTACCGGCTCGGCCACGTCAGCCTGCTGCAGCTGGCGCAGTCGACGGCCGCCGGCCTCACCGACGACTGGGAGCTGATCAACGCCTCCTGGCTCAGGCTGATCGCGATGGGGTTCGAGTACGTCGACCGGGCCTCCGAGCAGGTGGTCGCCGCGTACCAGCAGGAGCGCGACCGGAGGCTGCAACGGCGGCTCGTCCTGACCAACGAGGCGAGCCGGCGGATCGGGACCACACTCGACACCGCCCGTACCGCTCAGGAACTCGCGGATGTCGGCGTCGACGACTTCGCGGACCTCGTCACCGTCGACCTCCTCGAATCCCTGCTCCAGGCGGAGGGCGCGCACCTGCCCTCGGGGCCGTCCGTGCTGCGTCGCATCGCCCAGCAGTCCGTCCTGGAGGGATGTCCGGACTCCGCGATCGCCGCGGGCCGGACCCATACGTACCCCGAGGAGTGCCACCCGGCTCGCGCACTGGCCTCGGGGCAGCCGCTCCTCTTGCGCATCATGGACACCGGCGTCCCCGCGTGGTGGTCGCCGGACCCGGAGCGCAGTGGCGCCCTGAGCGTGCCCGGCATCCACTCGGTCCTGGTGCTGCCTCTGCTGGCCCGTGGAAGCACCCTGGGCCTCGCCCAGTTCTTCCGCCATCGCACGGCGGCCCCCTTCGACGAGGACGACCTCCTCCTGGCGCAGGAGATCGCCGCCCGGGCGGCGGTGTACATCGACAACGCCCGTCGGTACACCCACGAACGCTCCACCGCGCTCACCCTCCAGCGCAGCCTGCTGCCGCAGCGCGCGGTGGAACAGTCCGCCGTGGTGGCGGCCTCGCGCTATCTGCCCAGCGGATCCCGCGCGGGCGTCGGCGGCGACTGGTACGACATCATTCCGCTCTCCGGGGCCCGCGTCGCGCTCGTCGTCGGGGACGTCGTCGGCCGCGGCCTGCACGCCGCCGCGACCATGGGCGGACTGCGGACGGCGGTCCGCGCCTTCGCCGACATCGACCTGATGCCCGACGAACTCCTCACCCATCTGGACGACGTGGTCATCCGCCTGCAGCGCGAGGAGGCGCCGGACGCGGGCGAGACCAGCGCCACCTGCCTGTACGCGATCTACGACCCCGTCTCCCGGATGTGCTCCGTCGCCAGCGCCGGTCACGTGCTGCCGGCCGTGGCGACTCCCCTCGCCGCCGACGGTGACAGCGCGGCCTCCACGTCGGTCGGCTTTCCCGACATGCCGATCGGGCCTCCGCTGGGCCTGGGCGGACTCCCCTTCGAGACCGCCCAGTTCGAGCTGCCGGAGGGCAGCCTGCTGGCCCTGTACACCGACGGCCTCATCGAGAGCCGCACCCGCGACGTCGACACCTCACGCGCGATGATGTGCGAGGTCCTCGCCCAGGCACCGGACGCCCCGGAGGACATCTGCGAGCGGCTGCTCTCCGCGCTCCTGCCCCACCATCCCTCCGACGACGTCGCCCTTCTGGTGGCGCGGACCCGGGCCCTCGACCCGGGCCACGTCGCCACGCTGGACATCCCGCCGGACCCGGCGGCCGTCTCCGAGGCCCGCGTCTTCGCGGCCGGGAGACTGACCGCCTGGGGACTGGACGAACTGTCCTTCACGACGGAGCTGATCGTCAGCGAGCTGGTGACCAACGCCATCCGCTACGCCAAGCCACCCGTCCAGCTGCGGCTGATCGTCAATTCCACGCTGACCTGCGAGGTCTCCGACGCCAGCAGCACCGCTCCGCACCTGCGCCGCGCCCGGACCTTCGACGAGGGCGGTCGCGGCCTGCTGCTGGTCGCTCAGCTCGCCGAGCGCTGGGGCGCCCGGCACAGCCGCGAGGGAAAGGTGATCTGGGCGGAACAGGCGCTCCCGGGCGTCGTCAGATGACGCCCTGCGCCGTCATGGCCCGCGCCACCCTCAGGAAGCCCGCCACGTTGGCGCCGAACACGTAGTCCTCGGGTCCGGCGCCGTACGCCTCGGCGGTGGTGCGGCACTCGGCGTGGACGCCGCGCATGACCTCGGCGAGCCGGGACTCGGTCTGCTCGAAGGACCAGCTGTCGCGGGCGGCGTTCTGCTGCATCTCCAGGGCCGAGGTGGCCACCCCGCCCGCGTTGGCGGCCTTCCCGGGGCCGAAGAGGACCCCGGCCTCCCGGAACACCCTCACCGCCTCGGGGGTACAGGGCATGTTCGCGCCCTCCGCCACGGCCAGGATCCCGTTCTTGACCAGGGCCACGGCGTCCTCGCAGCGCACCTCGTTCTGGGTCGCGCAGGGCAGTGCGATGTCGCACGCCACGTCGTACACCGTGCCGCGGGCGGAGAAGCGCGCGGTCCGCTTCGCCTCGGCGTAGGCGGAGACACGCTCACGCCGCACCTCCTTGACCTGCTTGAGCAGCTCCAGGTCGATGCCGTCCTCGTCGACGAGATACCCGGAGGAGTCACTGCACGCCACCACGCGACCGCCCAGGGCGTGCACCTTCTCCACCGCGTACAGGGCCACGTTTCCGGACCCGGAGACGACCACCCGGCGTCCTTCGAAGTTCTGGCCGCGCGTGGCGAGCATCTCCTGGGCGAAGTACACCGCGCCGTAGCCCGTGGCCTCGGTACGGACGTGGGAGCCGCCCCAGCCCACCGGCTTGCCGGTCAGGACACCGGACTCGTAACGGTTCGTGATCCGCCTGTACTGGCCGAAGAGGTAGCCGATCTCCCGCCCGCCCACGCCGATGTCGCCGGCCGGCACGTCGGTGTGCTCCCCCAGGTGGCGGTACAGCTCGGTCATGAACGACTGACAGAACCGCATGATCTCGCCGTCCGAGCGGCCCTTGGGGTCGAAGTCGGCGCCGCCCTTGCCGCCGCCGATCGCCATCCCCGTCAGCGCGTTCTTGAAGATCTGCTCGAAGCCCAGGAACTTCACGATGCCGAGGTTGACGCTCGGGTGGAAGCGCAGGCCGCCCTTGTACGGTCCCAGGGCGCTGTTGAACTCCACCCGGAAGCCCCGGTTCACCTGTACGGCGCCCTGGTCGTCCACCCACGGAACCCGGAAGATGAGCTGCCGCTCCGGCTCGACCAGCCGTTCCACGATCCCGGTGTCGGCGTACTCGGGGTGCCGTTCGAGCGCGGGAGCGAGGGACTCCAGCACCTCGGCCGCCGCCTGGTGGAACTCCGCCTCGCCGGGGTTGCGCCGGCAGACCTCCGCGTAGACGGCCTCGATGTGTGCGCTGACATTCATGGCTGGGTCTCGCCTTCCTGTCTCCGAATCAGGTCCGCCGCCCGGGGGCGGCGGCACACCGTTGTGGTCGGACCTTAGCCCGCGCGGGTGTCGGGGCGGTCGGCCGTCCGGTCGACCGCCCGGGGGCACGCAGGGGATCGGAGCCTTGCGAAGGGGGTGAAACAGGGGGCGGCGGGTGGACCGGGCCGCGTCAGGCCGCGAGGTTCCTGATGAGCTCGGCTCGTGTCATCGTGGAGCGGCCCCGTACCTGGGCCTCGGCGGCCATGTCGTAGAGGTCGGACTTGCTGAGATCCTGGAGATCGCGAGCCCGCCGCGGGGAGCGCGAGCGCCCCTTTCGCCGTTCGGCGGCGCCCGTCGCCTTCGAGCCCCGCCCCTTCTCGACGCTGGCGCGCAGCGCCTCCAAGAGGTCGACGGGTGTCGTGGACTCGGACGGCGGCTCGGCCTTCTCCACCGTCTCCCCCGCCTTCTTCGCCTCGATCAGCGCGGCGACCTTCTCCTGGAAGGTGTCCCGGTACTCCTCGGGGTCCCAGTCGACCGCCAGCGTCTCGATGAGCTGCTCGGCCATCCTCCGTTCCTTGTCGGAGGTCCTCACCCGGCCGGGCAGCGTGTCGATCTGCTCGCGCGGATCCCGGATCTCGTCCGCCCAGTGCAGGGTGTGGCAGGTCAGCAGCCCGTTCTCGGCCTTCACCGCGACCAGGTACTCGCGCTGCCGCATCACGAACGTGGCGATACCGGCGCGGTTCGCGCGCGACAGGGCCTGTTCGAGCAGGCGGTAGACCTTGCCGTGCTCCTTGTCCCGCGGACCGAGGTAGTACGTCCGGTCGAAGAAGATCGGATCCACTTCGTCGAGGTCGACGAAGCCGGTGATCTCCAGCGTCCTGGAACGGCCGGGCGCGATGTCCTCCAGCTCCTCGGGCTCGACGAGGACGTACTCGTCCCCCGCGTCGAAGCCCTTGACGATGTCGTCCAGGGCGACTTCCTCGCCCGTCCGCTCGTTCACCCTCCTGTTGCGGACGCGGTCGGAGGTGCCGCGCTGCAGCTGGTGGAAGTGGACGGTGTGGCTGTCCGTGGCCGTGTAGAGCCCGACCGGCACGCTGACCAGCCCGAACGTCAGACTTCCCGACCAGACCGGCCGCGCCATGGCCCTCACCCGCCTCACCGAACCGCTGCTTCCGACGCCCGGCGGGTTCCCGAAACGGACGTGCACACACAAAGGCCCCGGCCCTTCGGTGCCCGAACCTGTCTACGGGCACGCGATCCGGGTACGCGCCCCTCACGTCCCGAACGGACATCCCGAACGGACATCCCGAACGAACGGAGCCACCATGGGTACACCCCCCGACGATCCCGTGCCCCCCAGCCCCACTCCCGCACCCGGCCCGGGGCCCGGTCCGTCCCCGGGGCCCCTGCCGGGCCCCGTGCCCGCCCCAGGAGGGCCGGACCCGGTGCCGCCCGCACCGCCCCAGCCGGAGCCCGACCGGGAGCCGCCGCCGGTGCCACGACCCGATCCCCACCCCCGCCCGGGACCTCTGCCCGGCCCCCTCCCCGGGCCGAACCCCGCCATCTGAGGCGAGGCCCGGGGGGGTGCTCCGGCACGGCGAGTACTCCGTCACCCCCGGCGCGAATGACGGAGCCGGTCCGCGGCCGCGCCCAGCGAGCGCGGCCGCGGGGCCGGACTCCAGGGGTTGTCCTCAAGGAGCCGCTCGGCGTCGGCGAGGGCCCAGCGACGGGCGTCCAGTCCCGGGTCGTCCAGGTCGCCCCAGGCGATGGGGGCGGCGACGGGCGCTCCAGGGCGGGCGCGTACCGCGTAGGGCGCGACGGACGTCTGGCCGTAGGCGTTGCGCTGGATGTCCAGATAGAGCCGCCCTCCCCTGGCCTTCTTGCGGGCCTCCGTGGTGAGCCGGTCGGGGTGGCGGGCGGCGAGCACTCCGGCGACGTCGGCGGCGAAGGCACGTACGTCGTCGAACGTCGCGCCACGGTCCAGCGGGACGATCACGTGCAGACCGCGTGAGCCCGTGGTCATCAACAGGGAGGGCAGCCGCAACTCCTCCAGGAGGTCGCGCAGCCACCGCGCGGCGTCACGGACCGGCGCGAAGTCGTCCTCGGACGGGTCGAGGTCGAAGACCAGCCGGTCCGGGCGGTCCGGCCGGTCGGCCCTGGAGAGCCATCGGTGCGGGGTGACGCAGCCCTGATCGGCGAGCAGGACGAGCGTGGCCGCGTCCTCGCACAGGACGTAACGGACGGTGCCGCCCTCCTTGGGCAGTTCGGCGCGGTGGACCCAGTCCGGAAAGTGCTCCGGGATGTCCTTCTGCATGAACCCCCGGTCGCCGATGCCGTCAGGGTGGCGTTCCAGCATCAGCGGGCGGCCCCGCAGGTGCGGAATCATCCGGCGGGACACCGTTCGGTAGTACGTGGCCAGGTCGGCCTTGGTGATGCCGTCCTCGGCGAAGAGCACCTTCTCCGGTCTGCCGACCTCGACGGTGCGCCGGCCCGCCCGGATCGTGAGTGCTCCGCTCATGTCTTCCTCTCCTCGGCGGCCTGCCGAAGTGTGTGACCGGTGCGCACCGAGCGGGCGCGCCTGGGGTCGGTTGTGCCGTGTCGGGAAGCCCGCTCGTCGGCCCGCTTGACCAGCAGCCATGCCTCCCGTCGCCCGTCCGTGCCGTCACGGAAGCGGGTGAGCGACCAGCCGCCGCGCAGCTTGTGTCCGTCGAGCCAGAACGAGGCGTGGCCGTCCTCCAGTGCCTTCGCGAACGGCTTCTCCGTGCGCCCGTCCTGCCGCGTCGAGAGATTGCGGTACGTCCCCTCGTCCCAGACGATCACGGTGCCCGCGCCGTACTCGCCGTCGGCGATGACGCCCTCGAACTCCCGGTACGCCAGGGGGTGGTCCTCGGTGGGCATCGCCATCCGCTTGTCGTGCGGGTCGCCCGACGGCCCCTTGGGCACCGCCCAGGACTTCAGCACGCCGTCGACCTCCAGCCGGAAGTCGAAGTGCATGGCCGTCGCGTCGTGGATCTGCACCACGAAGGACGGCTGTTCACCCGGCTCTCCGCCGCCGGTGTCCTGCGGTTCCGCCGTCTTCGAGAAGTCCCTGCGCCGTCGGTACTCCTCCAGCGCCGCGTCCTTGGGCGCCATGATCAGGACCAGGCGGCGCGCACGTCGTCGCGGTGCTCCGCGAGCCAGGTGGCGAAGGTCTGCAGGGCGGGGTTGAGATGGCGTACGGCCGTGAGGTCGCGGGCCGCGACGAACCGCTCCTCGCAGTCCGCGTAGAACTGGAACATGTTCCCTGCCTCGTCCGCGCCGGGGAAGCCCTGCGCGCGGAACGCGTCCGGCGTCAGCGGCCGGTACAGCACCGGTTCACCGCACGCCTCGCCGAGCGCGGCCGCCATGTCGGAGAGCGTGAGGTGTTCCCCGGCGATGCTGACCGTGGCGGCGATGAGGTCGGTGCCCCGCTTGAGTACGGCCAGGGCTGTTCTGCCGATGTCGGCGGCGGCGATGCCGGAGAGCCGGTGGTCGCCCATCGGGAAGGTCAGCTGGAGCGTGCCGTCCTCGGCGCGCTGCGGGGCGAAGGTGTCGAGCAGGTTCTCCCAGTAGAAGGTGGCGCGCAGGAACGTGGTCGGCACGCCTTCCTCGGCGAAGTACCGGTCGGCCTCCGCCTTCCCGTCGAAGTGCGGCACCTTGTAGTGCTCCTGGAGGGTGGGCATCCGGTCGTCGTCGAGCGGGATGCACGCGCGCGTGTCCTCCAGCGTGGACCAGATCGCGTGCTGCACACCCGCGTGCGAGGCGGCCCGCGCGAGCGCCAGCGCCTGTTCCTTCTCGTGGGAGGCGGACATGTGCTCCCAGAACGGGGTGACCAGGAATGCGCCGTAGGCGTGCTCGAACGCCGGGGCGAGGCTCGGGGGATCGTCCATGTCGGCCTCGACGATGTCCGTGACACCGAGGCGCTTCAGCTCCTCGGCGGCCTCCCCGTCGAGATGCCGGGTCACGGCCCGTACCGCGAACTCCTGCTCGGGGTCGGCCAGGACGGCCCGGACGAGTCCGCCGCCCTGCCTGCCGGTCGCCCCGATCACCGTGATGATCTTCTTCGCGGCCATGACTCGATTCGCCTCGCAACGTCTCGTCCGGGGCCACGCCATGGGCCCTCTGCTCTGCGCCTGCCCGGGGTGCGTACCCCTATGCCCCGAATCCGCGGAAGGGCCGCGGCGGGGCGGGGCCGCCCGGCCGCGTGTGCCCGGCCGCGTGTGCGACGGGCCGCCCGGCAGCGTGTGCGACGGGCCGCCCGGTCGCGTGTGCGGCGGGGCGGGGTCGCCTCCTACTCGGCGATCTCCGTACGCTCCCACCACTCGTACACGCGAAGGGTCCCCTCCGCGGTGTCCTCCCGCTTCGGGGTCTCCTTGAAGTGCTCGTAGCCGCCGCGGTGCGGGATCTTCAGGTCCTCGCCGGGGGTCTCGACCGAGGCGACCCGCTCGGGCAGGTCGTCCGGCCCGCCCTCCAGAAATACCTTGTGCGCCATGGCACCAGTCTCACCACACCCGGTGCGCGTCGCACGTGGGACGCGTCCGCCCGGGACTCCCGTACCCACCGCGTCCGGTCCGGGGCGACATGCCCGACCGGCCGCGCACGGGGACCCCCGTGCGCGGCCGGTCGTGGTCCTGCCGGCGTCAGCCCGCCGTCACGGGCGGACGATGAGGACGTTGCCGAGGGAGCGCTCCCCCGTCGCGTCCGAGGGCCGGTTGGCGATCCCCGACCGGGCGGTGGCGAGGACGCTGGAACCGCCGCCGTCGAGGTTCATCGCCTCGCGCGCGCCGAGCTGCTTCATCAGCTGTGCTGCCTCCGCGACACCGAGCCCCTCGCTGTATCCGGCCTGCCGTCCGTCGACGACCACGAGCATCAGCCTGCCCCGGTCGTCCACACCGACCATCGAGCGCGGGTTTCCGCGCAGGGTCCAGTTGTACGTGAAGCTCTGGTCCGTACCGTCGCGGATGACGCCGTCCGCCTGGGCGTTGACCGACACCTGCCCCTCCCGCACCAGGGTCGGGCCGACCTGGAGGATCGTGGTGTCCGCGGCGAGCGGCACCTGACGGCCCCGGCCGTCCTCCACCCGCTCGGAGAACGTCAGCTTCTGGCCGACCACGGCGTGCTTCAGCAGCCACTCCGCGCTCGCGCCGGTCGCCTGGAGAGTCGACCCGCCCGCGGGCACGCGCGTGCCGCGCGAGGTGTGCACGGCCGTCACTCGGCCGTCGCCGTCGAGCACGGCCTCCGCGCCCGCGCCGGCCGGCGGGGTCCCCCACTCCGGGGTGAAGCGCACCAGCTCGCTGTCGTCCGTGCACTTCACGTCGTGCTGAGGCTTCTGGGTCGGCAGGTCACCGCCGACACCACCGCAGTTCCAGACGTCACCCGGTACCCGGTTCACCCCGTCGACCTCGACGGTCTCCGTCCCGGCCCGGACCGTCACATGCGCCGTGTACGTGTCCACCGCGAAGGAGCGTCCGCCGTTGCCCAGCTTGATGCCCGCCCGGCCCTGGGTCGCGGAACCGAGCAGCTTGCCGTTCCTCACATACAGGCCGCCCGGGGCGTCGTTGTAGAACCACTGGCCGTTGATGCCGGCGATCGCGCCCGTCGAGGCGATGAGGTCGGTCAGCTTCTCCGTGCCCTTGAGCGTGGGCCCGTGGTCCGTGGTGACACTGCCCTTGAACGTACGGAAGTCCAGCCGCAGCACATGGACCTTCTGCGGCGCACGCTTGTCGGTGCCGTCCTGCGCGGTGTAGCGCGTGCCACCGGCGAATCCGGCGGCCTTGATCCGGTTCAGTTCCGCGGTCGCGTCGGCGACGTCCGCGTGGCGGCCGACCCGCACGGTCCAGCCGAGCGTTCCGGGGCGGCGGTCGGCGAACGCCGGTGCCTTTACTTCCTCGACGCGGGGGTCGAACCCCTTCCCCCGCAGCGCCGTGGCCACGCGGTCGGCGGTCGCCCGGGGGCCCAGCGCCATGACCGCCGACCCGAGCGGTCCGTCGGGGGTGGCGGGCAGTTGGACGTGCACGGTCCACCGGTCGTCGGCGTCCTGCTTGCCGTACGCCGTGGAGGTCAGCGTCACACCGGGCGCGACGGTGGTGACGGTGGCGGGAGCGCTCGGGACGAACGGCCTGGCGACGACGCCGGCGGCCGCTGCCCGGCCCGCCGTGGACGGCTGCGGCGGCGCCGCCTCGGCGACGGGCACGGCCGCCGCCGTGCCCAGAACCGTCGCAGCCGCCGCCAGAAGGGAGAGGGACTTGCGCTGCATGAGCGTCCTTCCGTCGTAGGAACGTAAGGCAAGGCAAAGCGCAGTCAGTTGCCGGAAGATGACTCGTAGTGCAACAGACGAGGCAGCTCGGTGGAAGGCTCCGTTCCGAGACGCGCCACGTCGTGTCAGCGTGCGCCGCGCATGCGCCCCCACGACTCACACACCGTCATGACGAGTGCGCCCACGAAAGGTTTCGCGGCAGCGCGCAGCGCGGCGCCCCGCCACATGGGCGGGGCGCCGCGCTGTTCTTGTGCCGGTGTCCGTCGGTGAAGCCGACGGGGAGGAGGCCGGTTCAGTCCGCGCTCTCTCCTCCTACTCCTCCTCGGACTCCTCGTTCTGGGCCTGGACGCGGCGGCCCACCACGGCGGCCGCCGCCAGAGCACTCCCGAGGAACGCCGTGGCGACGACCCAGGGCCGGTCCAGGACGTGGCAGGTGGCGTGGTCGAGGGAGTAGCGGCCGGCGCCCGCGATGCCGATGGCGGCCGCCGTGAAGCCGAGGAAGGCCGGGTACTCGTAGCCGCCGCCCTGGGCGAAGAAGCCGGCCGGCAGGTGGACGGAGACCGCTCCCGCCATGGCTCCGGCCGCGGCGGCGCCGGCTGCGGGCGTGGCCAGGCCCAGAGCCAGCAGGACCCCGCCGCCCGTCTCACCGAGCCCCGCGGCGATCGCGCTCTCGCGGGGCGGATGGAAGCCCATGGCCTCCATCCCCTTGGCCGTTCCCTCCACGCCCCCTCCCCCGAACCAGCCGAAGAGCTTCTGCGTGCCATGCGCGGCGAGGACGGCGCCGGTGCCGACCCGGAGGACGAGAAGCCCGAGGTCGCGTCGGTTGAGGGTGGTCATCTGGGGTCTCCTTGGGCAGAGCCGAAGCCGTACGCCTCCCACTCTCGCCTCCGCGCGGGCCGGGGCCTGCGCGTTGCTGCTCCATACAGGGCATGGCCGCCCGGCGGGGGCCCTCGGCCCATGCGCTACATTTTGCCGGTCCTTGACCGCGATCATTCACGATCCTTCCCTCGGAGCCGGCAACCCATGAGCGACATCGTCAACGGCCTCGGCCGGGCCACCGCCTACGGCGCCCTCGGCGTGGTGCTGCTGATCCTCGGCATCGTCCTGGTCGACCTGCTCACTCCGGGGAAGCTCGGCCGGCAGATCTGGGAGGAGCGCAACCGCAACGCCGCGACGCTGCTGAGCTCCGCGCTGCTCGGCATCGGCGGCATCGTCTTCACCTCCATATGGACGACGTACGACGACTTCGGCAAGGGGCTCGCCTCCACGGCCGCGTTCGGGCTGCTCGGCCTCGCCATGATGGCCGTGGCCTTCCTGGTGGTCGACCTGGTCACCCCGGGCAAGCTCGGCGCCACCCTCGTCGACCCGCAGCCGCACCCGGCGGTCTGGGTCACGGCGTCCTGCAACATCGCGGTCTCGGCGATCGTCTCCGCCTCCATCGCCTGAGCCGGAACCCGCGCCCGGGCCCGGGCGCGGGCCTCGACCTCGGCCCGGTCCCGGGCCTGGGAAGCTGAGCCGGTCGGCTAGCCGACCGGCGCCGGGCCGCCCATCGGCTCGGCCTCCAGGAACCGCCTGCGGCGCGGCCCCCGGTAGAGCAGTGCCTCCCAGCCGAGCCGCTCCAGCGCAGGCACGCACGCGCCCAGGGCGGACTCCTCCTCCTGGGCCGCGCCGCCGCCGGGCGGCCCCACCCACTCCACGACGGCGGTGCCCGGCCGCTCGCCGGCCGTGACCCGGTAACCGGTCGCCGCCCGCGCGCCCGCGGGGTCGACCGCCGAGGGCGGGACGCCCGCCGCCTCCAGGACGAGCGCCACCGCCCGGACGGGCTGTCTCCGCTCCCACTCGGCGGGCCGCTGCCGCGGATCGCCCCCGCCCGCGCCGCCGGTCAGCCGACGTATCTGGAGCAGCCCTTCGACCGCGGCCCGTACCTCGCGGGATCTCTGCTCCCTGTCTCCCTCCGGCAGCGGCGGGTCGTCCCCCGTCGCCGCCTCGAAGGTCCCCCGGTTCGTCGTCATGCCCCCACGCTAGGGCCCTCCACTGACAACGGCCGCGGCGTCACCGGTCCGCGCCTCAGCGCTGGCTGCGGCCGCTCGTCACCGCGTAGTACTGCAGGTCCTGCTTCTCGACCGCGCGCCGGACCGGGTAGCGGCTCGTGACCTCCGTGGTGGTCGTCCCGGCCCGCACGACGGTCGCGGAGCTGTGTCCCGTACGCAGTGGAAGCAGTTGCGCGTGCACACCGGCCGGTGTGCGACGGCTGTTCTCCGCCCCACCGGTCCTGGTGCGGACCTCCGCCGGCGCCGTGAGGAAGGAGAGGACCTCCACGGTGTCGCGGGGCGTCGCGGTGCCCTCGCGAGGCCGTATGACCTGGGGCTGGAGCGTGGCCGGCGGGAGGTCGTCGACGAACTGCACGCGCGAGGTCAGATAGAGCGTGTCGCGCAGGATCCTGGGCCAGGCGCCGGTCTTGAACCGCGTCAGGTAGTACGAGGACAGGTCGAGGTACGCGTAGCCGTTGTGCAGCGAGGGCGCGACATGGGTTCCCTCGGAGTAGTCGTTCCAGGTGGTGAGCTGGACCCAGTCGGCGCCGGAGTCGATGGCGGCTCCCCAGCTCGCGCGCAGGGTCTCGGTGTTGCCGGCCTCGTCGAAGACACCCTGGTTGGGCCGGGCGTCCTGGACGGCGACCGGCTGCATCCAGATCTTGCCGAGCCGGTGGGCCCGTTCGGCGTCGGCCACGGCTCCGGACTGACGGCCGGCGCTGCGGGCCCCCCACTCGGAGAGGCCGTGGCTGATCGCCGCGTACTCCTCCCGGTCCGGTGTGAAGTCGAGGAAGAGCGGGACGAGCGCGGTACGGATGCCGTGGCGGGTCTCCAGTTCGCTCATCATCCGCCGCCACCAGGCGGGGTCCTTCTCCTCGGCCTTGAACGGGGAGACGACGAGCCGGCCGTCGGGGAGTCGGTGGGCCGAGGGGCTCTTGGCCAGTTGCGCGAGCGAATCGGCGAGTCCGGCGGGGGTGGTGGACGTCAGCGCGGTCATGTCCGGCATGAGCTGGACGCGGAAGCCGGGGTCCTCCTCGTGGGCCGCGCGGAGCAGCAGTTCGGCACGGTCCCGGTTGCGTCCGCTCTCGGACAGCAGGTCGAGGGTGAAGCCGTCGAGTCCGGCGTCGCGGGCGGTGCGGACCTCCTGGCGCAGATGGGCCAGTTCCCAGTCCCCGTCCTCGGGCGCGGCCGGGAGCGGGCGGTCGCGGAGCAGCCCGCCGTACGCCTGGTGCTTGCCCTTCTCGCCGTCCGGGGTGAGGTAGTTGCGCGCGTAGTAGTCGCGGTGGGCGGGCTCGTTGTCCAGGGAGAGCGGGTACGGGGTGAAGTAGTGGGCGAAGACCAGCTTGCCCGAGCGGCGCAGTTCAGCGGCCGGCGGCAGGTCGAAGGGGAGGACGGTGCTGTACGCCTTCGGGGGCGGGGCGGCCTTCTCGGGGGCGTCGGCACCGAGCGAACCGGCCGCGCCGATGCCCGCCCAGGCCCCGAGGAGGAGTACTCCCAGGGCGATTCCCGGGGCGAGCCGGCGCCGTCCCGGAGCCCGGTGGGTCCGGGCCGAGGGCTTGTCCGCCATGGGGCGTCCTTAGGGTCGTTCGCGAGTGCCGCGGAGCCGCGGGCTGGCAGTAGTACAGCCGATGGCGGACGGTGGAACAACCACCGTCGGGCGGGTGGCGGACCGGCCGGCCGGGCCTAGCGGGTACCGCTTCCGAGGCGGTCGGTGCGGTGACTTGCGACGTAGTCCGCCAGGGTGTCGTTCCGCATGGCCGCCCAGAGGGCGTCGGATTTCCCCCGGTCGAGGAGGACGACGGACTGACCCTTGATCATGTCGGCCCCGGCGACGGGCGCGTTCATGAAGACCATCTCGCCGGGGCGCACCGAGCGGTTGTCCCAGAGGAGTTCGCGCAGGTCCGCGTCGCTGAGCCGGTCGTCGACGCTCACGCTCGCGGTGAGGGTGTCGAGGAGTTCGGCGGCCCGGGCGGGGTTGGTGAGGTTGCGGGTGGTCATGGTGCGGGTGAGGACCGCCCTCAGGAAGTTCTGCTGGCGGTGGGTACGGTCGAAGTCGCCGCGGGGCAGGTTCTTGCGCTCCCGCACGTAGACGAGCGCCTCGGTGCCGTTCATGTGCCGGACGGTGCCGTCCACCCGGAGGTCGACCCCTCCGACGGCGTCGGTGAGGTGCTTGAACCCCTCCCAGTCGATGATCGCGAGGTGGTCCACGCGGACGCGGGTGAGGCGCTGGACGGTGTCGATGAGGAGGGGCGGACCGCCCCAGGAGAACGCGGCGTTGAGCTTGGCCCTGCCGTGTCCGCGGACGTCGACCCAGGAGTCGCGGGGCAGCGAGACGACGTAGGCGTTGGAATGGTCGGCCGGGAGGTGGACCAGCATCATCGTGTCGCTGCGCTGGGCTCCGTACGTCCAGGACGGAGCCTTGGCGTCGCGGCCCGTGGTGGGCAGGTCGGAACGGCTGTCGACGCCGACGAGGAGGAAGGTCTGCCCGCCTCTGGAGGGTGCGGGCTGCTCCGCCGGCGGTACGTGGGTGGGGAAGGCGCCCGGGATGCGTTCGACCTTGCCGGTGTAGTGCTCGACCGCCCACCAGCCGGCGCCGCCGATCATCAGAACCCCGATGCCGAGCAGGGCCAGCGCCGCGAGCAGGACGCGTTTCGGGCTCACTCGGCGCTTTCGCGGGGTTACGGACGGTGTGCTTTGCGCCACAGTGGTGGGCCCCTCCTCCACCGCGACCTCTTCCCCCTCCGCCACGTTCCCGCCCCTTCTCCCCATGGCCTCACGTGCGTCAACTCCCTTGGGACAGACGTATCATGCCCCCGGCCGTGACCACACCGGCCCCCGTGTCACGAGATGAACACGCCATCACCTTCCGAGGTCGTATCCGTGAACCGCAGCGGACGTGCGTGCGTATGTCGTACTGTTCCGGCGTTGCGACGCTTGTTCATCGATCAGGGGGTCGACGAACAAGGTGGCGAACATTGACACGTGCCTGGGGGGTACATGTGGCATGCCCGCACTTCTGAGACCAACTCCGCTGCGACCGGCACCGGTTCGGTGCCCGCATCGGCGCGTCCTCGCGCCAAGGCGGGCTGGTATCCGTTCGCCGCGCTGACCGTCGACGTCCTCGGGGTGGGGCTGCCGGTCGCGCTGATCCTCGGCGTCGAGCGCCAGCCGTACGCCTACGTCAGCGCGCTCGTCGCCGCTCTCGCCTGGGCCGCGGTGCGGTCGCTGCGGCGGCGGTACGCACGACGCGCACTCGGTGAGTCGCGAGGCAGCCTGCCCGTGCTGCACGACTGGCTGATCCTGCTCGGCGTGCTCGCCGTGCTGCGGGCCGCCGCCGATCTCCACCACCCGGCGCTGCTCTGCCTCGCCGCGCTGCTTCCGGCGCCCGTACTCACCCTGGCCTGCTCGAAGCTGACCTGGCATCACCTCGTGGCGGCACGCCGTGAGGCCCAGGTCGTGACGCGCGTACTGCTCCTCGGCGAGCCCACGGCCGCCGGTGACGTCGCCGAGCATCTGGCGGGACGGACCGAGCATCCGTACGTGGTGGTCGGCGTCGTCGCGATCGGCGAGGGACCTGTCCGCACCGGAGCCCCGGTGGCCGCGCGGCTCGGCGTCCCGACGCCCGAGGCCGCGGACGGGGACACGCGCCAGGTCCTGGCCGCCGCCCGGGAGCTGGAGGCGGACGTCGTGCTGGTCGCGGCGGGCCCCCGGATGGCGGGCGAGCGGCTGCGCAGGCTCTCCTGGGGGCTGCACGACGCGGGGACCGAACTCGCCCTGGCTCCGGGCCTGGTGGAGTGCGCGGTCAAACGACTGGAGACCACCTCGGCCGCCGGCCTTGCGCTGCTCCGGGTCGCCCCGCCGCTCCGCAGCGGGGTGCAGCCCTTCCTGAAGTCCGTCATGGACCGGGTGGGGGCGGCCTTGGGGCTTCTCCTGCTGTCGCCGGTGTTCCTGGCGATCGGCGCGGCGGTCCGACTCGGCTCGCAGGGGCCGGTGTTCTACCGGCAGATCCGGGTCGGCCAGGGCCGGGCGCCGTTCGTGATGTGGAAGTTCCGCACGATGTTCCTGGACGCCGACGCCCGCAAGGCGGAGCTGGAGCGGTCCAACGAGAACGACGGACTGATGTTCAAGATGCGCCGCGATCCGCGCGTGACCCGGGTCGGCCGGCTGCTTCGGCGTACATCACTCGACGAACTGCCCCAGTTGATCAACGTGTTGCTCGGCTCCATGTCCCTGGTCGGGCCGCGCCCGCCGCTGCCGGAGGAGGTGGCGCGGTACGGGGACGTGGAGCTGCGCCGGCTCGCCGTGCGGCCCGGGATGACGGGGCTGTGGCAGATCAGCGGCCGGTCGGACCTGTCGTGGGACGAGACCGTCGAGCTCGATCTGCACTATGTGGACAACTGGTCCTTCACCAGCGATGTGGATGTCATGGCCCGTACGTTCCGCGCCGTCGTCGACGGTCGCGGAGCGTACTGACGGGCCGCCGCATGACGTCAGTGCTGTTCGCGCCACCATGCGTAGGTGGCGGCGATCCCGTCCGGCAGGGCGACGGCGGGCTTCCAGCCGAGCCCGGTCAGCCGGGACACGTCGAGGAGCTTGCGCGGTGTGCCGTCGGGCTTGCTCGTGTCCCAGGCGATCCGTCCCCGATAGCCCGTCACCTCGGCGACAGTCTCGGCCAGTTCACGGATGGTGAGGTCGTCGCCGCAGCCGATGTTGACCGGCTCGTCGCCGTCGTATCCGCGCAGCAGGACCGCGCAGGCGGCGGCGAGGTCGTCGACGTGCAGGAACTCGCGGCGCGGGGTGCCGGAACCCCAGAGCGTGATCTCCTCCCGCCCCTCCTCGCGCGCCTCGTGGAAGCGGCGGATCAGGGCGGGCAGAACGTGCGAGGTCTCCAGGTCGAAGTTGTCGCCGGGACCGTAGAGGTTGGTCGGCATGGCGGAGACGTACTCGGCGCCGTACTGCTTCCGGTACGCCTGGATCTGGACGATTCCGGCGATCTTGGCCAGCGCGTAGGCCTCGTTGGTGGGCTCCAGCGGCCCGGTCAGGAGCGCGTCCTCGCTGATGGGCTGGGGCGCGAGCCGGGGGTAGATGCAGGACGAGCCGAGGAAGAGCAGGCGCCGGACGCCCGCGGCGTGCGCACCGGCGACGACGGCGAGCTGGATCTGGAGGTTCTCCTCCAGGAACTGCACCGGGTAGGTGGAGTTCGCCATGATGCCGCCGACCTTGGCGGCGGCGAGCACCACGGCGTCGGGGCGGGTCGCGGCGAGGAACGCGGCGGTCCGTGCCGCGTCGCGCAGGTCGAGTTCGGCACGGGTCCGGGTGATGACCTCGTGCCCGTCGGCGGTCAGCCGGCGGGTGATCGCGGAGCCGACGAGGCCGCGGTGTCCCGCGACGAATATCCGGGCTCGCTCGGGCAGGTACGACGTCGATGCGCTCAAGGAGACGCTCGTCGATTCAGTCATGGCCCGGATCATGCCAGGCCGAGCGGGACCGCAGTACACCAGATCCGGATTTTCGGCCCGGATCACACCATATCCGTAAGTTACGGACCGGCTGGGGGCCGGTCCGTCAGGGAGGGGCACGACGCATGAGCAAGACCGCACTGATCAGCGGCGTCACCGGGCAGGACGGCTCGTACCTGGCCGAGCTGCTGCTGTCCAAGGGGTACACCGTGCACGGCCTCGTCCGCCGCTCGTCCAGCTTCAACACCGAGCGGATCGACCACATCTACCAGGATCCGCAGCAGGCGAACCGGTCCTTCGTGCTGCACCACGCGGATCTCTCGGACGGTGTCGCCCTGGTGAACCTGCTCCGCGACATCCGCCCCGACGAGGTCTACAACCTCGGGGCCCAGTCGCATGTGCGGGTCTCCTTCGACGCGCCCCTGTACACGGGCGACGTGACGGGCCTCGGCGCCCTGAGGCTCCTGGAGGCGATCCGGGCCAGCGGTGTCGACACCCGGATCTACCAGGCGTCGTCCTCGGAGATGTTCGGCGCGACCCCGCCTCCGCAGAACGAGCAGACGCCCTTCCACCCGCGCAGCCCGTACGGCGCCGCCAAGGTCTTCGCCTACTGGACGACGGTCAACTACCGCGAGGCGTACGACATGTTCGCGGTCAACGGCATCCTCTTCAACCACGAGTCGCCGCGCCGCGGCGAGACCTTCGTGACGCGCAAGGTGACCCGGGCGGTCGCCCGGATCAAGGCCGGCCTGCAGGACCGGCTCTATCTGGGGAACCTCGACGCCGTACGCGACTGGGGTTACGCCCCCGAGTACGTGGACGCGATGTGGCGGATGCTCCAGCGGGACGAGCCGACCGACTACGTGGTGGCGACCGGAGTCCCGGCGACCGTACGGCAGTTCGTGGAGACGGCGTTCACGCACGTGGGGCTGGACTGGGCCGAGTACGTCCGCTACGACCCGAAGTACGAGCGCCCCAGCGAGGTCGACGCGCTGATCGGCGACGCGAGCAAGGCCCAGGAGCTCCTTGGCTGGAAGCCCTCCGTACAGGTGGACGAGCTCGCCCGGATCATGGTCGACGCCGATGTCCGCCTCGTCGAGGACCAGTTGGCCGGCGTCACCGTACGCATCGACCGCTGACCTGCGTCTTCTCGCCGAACCGGGGACCCGAGGGGCGTGTGCGCTCCCGGCGTCCCCGGGCGGCTCCCGGGCCGGAGGATACAGAATTGGTCAAGTTGGCTTGTCCGACTGCCACTTCGTCATACAGTTCGCATTCATCAGATGGCAGTTGCACCACTTCACGCCACATTGACTGGGCTATCACGCCTGGGGGGAACATGCGTAGATCCTGGGGGCTCACCACTGCCCTCGTCCTGACCGTCGCGGCCGGAGCCGGAGGCTCTCTGGCCCCGACGGCCGCGGCACTGACGCCGCCGGTGGCCTTCACCGCGGACGATCTGCCGACCTGGCAGACCAACGGTGTCGTCTGGGCGCTCGCCGAGGCGAACGACACCGTCTTCGTCGGCGGCACCTTCTCCGAGGTGCGCCCGCCCGACGGCACAACCGGCACTCCGAGGAGTGCCGTCAACTTCGCGGCGATGGACGCGGCCACGGGCGCGCCCACCAGCTGCACCCTCTCCTTCACCGTCGGCAGCGGCACCGCGACCGTGCGGACCCTGGTGGTCTCGCCGGACAAGAAGACGCTGTACGCGGGTGGATACTTCGGCGCCGTCAACGGCACCCCGGTCTCCAGCCTCGCCGCGATCGACATCGCCACCTGCACGCCGAAGGCGTCCTTCACCCCGAGCTTCCCCTCCACCGTGCGGGCACTCGCCGTCACCGACACCACCATCTACGCGGCCGGCGACTTCGGCACCGTGGAGGGGCAGACGCGGGAGCGGTTCGCCGCGATCACCACCGCCGGCGCGCTGCTGCCGTTCACGGCCGACGCGGACGAGCCGGGCCGCGCGATCGAGGTGACGCCGGACGGACAGAACGTCCTGCTCGGCGGCGACTTCTTCAGCGTCAACGGGGCCAACTCGCACGCGCTGGCCGTGGTGAACGCCACCACCGGCGCCGTGACCAAGGCGTACCCGAACGGCTGGATCCCGTCGAACTCCGTTGTCAAGGACATCGAGACGGACGCCACGGGCTTCTACACCGGCAACGAGGGCACGGGCGGCGGCGTCTTCGACGGCCGCATAGCCCTGAACCTCTCCAACTTCGAGCAGCGCTGGCGCGACACCTGCCTGGGTGCCACCCAGGCCGTCCGCTCCTACGAGGGCGTGCTCTACAGCGCCTCGCACGCCCACGACTGCGCCAGCGTCGGCGAGTTCCCCGACGGGCGCCGCTACCACCTGCTCGCCCAGCCGACCACGTCGACCGGCAAGCTCGGCTGGTTCCCGGACACCAACGACGGCATCGGCGAGGGCATCGGCCCGCGCGCCTTCACCGTCTCGGGCACCGGCTCCGCCAAGTACCTGTGGGTGGGCGGTGAGTTCACCACCACCAACGGCGCCCCGGCGCAGGGCCTGACCCGCTTCGCGTCCGGTCCGGACACGGGTGCTCCGACCGTGCCGGTCGCCAGCGCGGCGGCCGTCGGCCCGAACGCGGTCCAGATCCGCTGGCGTTCCAGCCTCGACCTGGACGACTCGAAGCTGACGTACAAGGTCTACCGCAACGGCGCCGCGACGCCGATCGCGACCGTCCAGGGCAACTCGCTGCACTGGTCCCGCCCGCAGGTCTCCTTCAAGGACACCGGCGTGACCCCGGGCCAGACCTACAGCTATCGGGTGACCGCGGGTGACGCGGACGGCAACACCAGCGCCCTGTCCGCGACGTCCACGGTGACCGTGCCGACCTCCCCGGAGCCGTACGCCTCCAAGGTGATCGCCGACGGCGCCGGGCTGTACTGGCGCTTCGACGAGTCGACCACGCCGTACGCGGCCGACTCCTCCGACGGCGGTGACAACAGCGGTCTGTACGTCAACGCCCCCGCGATGCGGCAGACTCCGGGAGCCGTCTCCGGCGCGTCCACGGCCGTCGCGCTCAACGGCTCGGACGAGCAGATCCACAGCGACCGGCGGCAGAGCGTCACCGGTGCCTTCACCGTCGAGACGTGGTTCAAGACCACCACGAACCGCGGCGGCAAGCTGGTCGGCTTCGGCAACAACACCACCCGCAACAGCGGCAGTTACGACAAGCACCTGTACATGACGAACTTCGGCAACGTCGTGTTCGGCGTGTACACCGGGTCCACCCGGACGCTGACCTCCTTCGGCTCGTACAACAACGGCCAGTGGCACCACGCCGTGGGCACCCAGGGCCCGGAGGGCATGAGGCTGTACATCGACGGCCAGCTGGTCGGTTCCAACAACGTCACCACCAACCAGCAGTACGACGGCTACTGGCACGTCGGCGCGGACAACCTCTCCAGCTGGCCGCTGCGGCCGACGAGCAACTTCTTCGCCGGTCAGATCGACGAGGTCGCCGTCTACCCGTCGGCGCTCACCGGGACGCAGGTCTCCCAGCACTACAACCTGGCGTCGGCCCCGGCCGACTCGGTCACCACCGTCACGGCGGCCGAGGACACCTACGCCAACGCGGGCGCGCCGGGCACCAACTACGGCGCGTCCAGCTCGCTGGCCGTGCGCGGCACCTCGCCGTACGCGTCCTACCTCCGGTTCCCGCTGCCGGCCGCTCCGGCCGGGACGGTCCTGAAGAGCGCCCGGCTCGCGGTGAAGACCACCACGATGACCGGCGCGGGCTCGGCCGACTCCCAGTCGGTCGTGCCGGTCACCGGGGCGTGGGCCGAGGACACGCTGACGTACAACAGCCGGCCGGCGCTGGGCACCGACCCGATCGGGACGCTCAGCGGCGCGGTGGACGGCTCGGCGGTCTACTCGGCCGCGCTCGACACCACGACGGTCGCGGCGGCTCTCGGCAGCTCGTACAGCCTGGCGCTGACCAGCACCGGGACGGACCCGCTGTGGCTCTGGTCGTCCGAGGCGTCGGCGGCGGAGGGCACTCCGCAGCTGGTGCTGACCTTCGGCGCTCCGTAACCGGTCGCCGTACCTCCATCACGGATGCGGGGCCCGGCACTCCGGGCCCCGCATCCGACGTACCACGGGAGTTCCCTCATGCGTCGATCTCTTCCCCGGCGCCCGGCAGCGACGGCGGCCGTGCTCGCCGCGCTGCTCGCCCTGTCGGCCTGTTCCTCGGAGAGCGAGGGCGCCGACGGGGCGTCGAAGGCCGCCGCACCCACCCGCTCCGCCGCCGTACCCGACCGGCAGGCCGAGGCGGAGCCGACCGGCCCCACCCCGTCCGCGACCACCAGGGGCCCGGTCGTGCCCGACTCCGCGCTCAAGCCGGTCACCGGCTCGTTCACGGAGAAGGAGAAGAAGTTCCTGAGCGGGCGGGTGCCGCAGAACACCGACCCGGCCGCGGTCCTGCAGACCGGCCAGGAGTCCTGCCAGCGTCTGGAGCGCACCGCCAAGCGGGACAAGGACGCGGCCGTCGGCGCGATCATCGCCGGCGACATCCGTGACGCCGAGGCCGTCGTGAACCATCTCTGCCCGGCGCAGAAGCCGCTGTTCGCCGCGGCGAAGACCGGCTTCCCCGACGGGACGGCGACGAACCCGAAGGCCGGAAGCTACCGCGCCCTCACCACGAACCCCGCCTGCACCTGGCGGGCGGTCGGCGCGGACGGCAAGATCCTCGGGTCGGGACCCACGACCGGCGCCGAAGGACCGGTCCGGGCCAAGATCCCGCCGGGGACACGGGAGTTCACCTCCAGCGCCTGCTACGCCTGGCTGCCCGCCTAGGCCCTGTCGTCGAATGGCCCCCTGCTCCCGACGCCTGGCACGGCACCTCGCCGCGTTGTCGGAGTCGCCCGAGTACGTCCAGTACGAGGGCGATCCTCCGCCTCGCGATGCACCGCGCCAGACGCCGCTCGCGGCCGGGGGCCATTTCGACGACAGGGCCTAGCACCCGCACGGTACGGGAGAGCCCGGTGCGGTCGTCACGACCGCACCGGGCTCTCCCGTGTCTCCCGCCGAACCGGTCAGACCGCGCCCGCCGCCCGCTCGTAGACCCCGAGCAGGGTGTCGAGGACCGCGTCCATCGAGAAGGCCTCCGCGGCGAGCTTCCGGGCCGCCACCGACGCGGCGTCGTTCGTACCGGGGTCCAGGAGCGCGCACACGGCCGGGGCCAGGCCGGCGGCGTCCGCGATCACCCGCCCCGCGCCGGCCTCCTCGACGTCCCGGGCGAGGCCGTTGGAGGTGGTGACGACGGCCGGGGTGCCGACCGAGAGCGACTCCAGGACGGACATCGGGAACGGCTCGTCGACCGACGGCAGGACGTAGACGTGCGCCCGCCGCAGTTCGTCGAGCATCCGCTCGGACGTCAGCGGCCCCGGGAGGCTCACCCGGTCACCGACGCCCAGCTCGGCGACGAGGGCGTCCACGGCGGCCCGTTCGCCCTCGTCCGGTCCGGCGAGGACGAATGTGGCGTCGGGGTGGTGGCGCAGGATCTCCGGGACGGCCGCGACGAAGTCCGTCGGCCGTTTACGGGACTGCAGCCGGGCCGCGTACAGGATGCGGGGCGGGCCGGACGGCGCCGGGCGCGGCTCCTGGGCCGGTACGCCGTTGACCAGGCGTACGGCCCCGGCGAGCGGGCCGCCGACGACCGCGTCCAGATCCCTGCGCTCGTGCTCCGTGAGGTGGAGTACGGCCGAGGCCCCCCGCAGCACGCGGCGGACGGCGACCGCGTCCAGGATCCTGGCGAGCACCTTGTCGCTGGGGTCGACCATGCCGTGCGTCTGGAGCACCAGGGGCCGGCCGGCCCGGAGGGCTGCCAGCGCGACGGGCAGGGTCACCAGATCGCGGGCGAGGTGCACATGGACCACGTCGGCGTCCTTGACGAGCCCACCGGCCCCGGCGAGCAGCGCCGGCGAGGTGATGCCGCTGAACCCGAGCGGAAGGATCGAGCGGGCCTGGTAGAGCCGCGCCGGCACCCCGTCCACCTCGGTCGGCAGCGGGCCCGGGAATCCGTCGCCGAGCGCGGTCAGCCGCACCTGATGGCCGCGTGAGGCGAGCCCCCGGCAGAGGTTGACCGCGACCCTCACCGGGCCGCCGAAGGCGTGGGTGGGGCTGTGCAGCGTCACCGCGTGGAGGATCCTGAGGCCGCTCACGCGGGCACCGGAACCGGCCTGCGGCCGTCGGCCGTGTGGAGCGTCAGCTCGGGCAGGTCCTTGTGGAGCGTCGTTCCGGCGGCGACGACCGCGTGCCGGCCGACGGTGACCCCGGCGAGGACGGTGGCGCGGGCCGCGACCCAGGCGCCGTCCTCCACGGTGATCCGGGCGTTGCGGTAGCGGAAGTCCGCGGCCCTGTGGTCATGGCTGCCGGTGCAGAGCAACGCCTCCTGGGAGACGCAGACATGGGCGCCGAGAGCGATCGGCTCCAGGTTGAGCAGCCAGGCTCCCTCACCGATCCAGGTGTGGTCGCCGACGGTCAGTTTCCACGGCCACAGGATCCTGACCCGGTGCCGTATGAGCACCCCGTCGCCTATGGTCGCGCCGAAGGCCCGCAGCAGCGCGACCCGCAGCCCGGCCGGGCAGAACCAGGCCATGAAGACCGTGTTCATCACCGCGAACCAGAGCGCCTGCACGAGCTTGCCGCGGCCCTTGTCGTATCCGGCCAGCGTGAAGGCCGGTAGATTCCGCATGAGTTCACCCCCACCGGCGCCTCCCCAGGCGCCCGGCGTTCAGACTAACGGTTGACACGAGGTGACAGGGGGGCGTCGGTAGACTGCCGCGAAGTGATGTTCCGGGGTGGGGACTTCGACCTCCAGGGGGCCGCGGCTCCGGGGAGTCCAGGGGGCGGGATGACGACCGATGTACGCGCTGCGGATACCGACGCGCGCCCGGGGCCGGCCGCGCCGGCGCCACTGCTGCTCGCCCCCGCGGTGAAGCCGCGCACGCTGCTCTCGCGGGCCCTGTCGATCCCGCTCGTGCTCGGCTTCACGGTCTTCCTGCCACTGCTCGTGGCGATCCAGCCCGGCGCGGGCGTGCACGACGCCGCGTACTACCTCCAGATCGCGCTGACCATGTACGCCGGGGCCCGGCTGTCGGCGATGATCCTCACCAGCCGGCGCAAGCTGCTCCAGGGCTCGTTCTGGCTCTTCGTCTACATGGCGATGGGGGTGGCGCCGCTCGCGCAGGCCGTCCTGGGCCGGGTGCCGACGCCGGTGGTGGGTCCGCGCTCCGATCTGACGACGGCGGTGGCCCTGGTCCTGGTCGGCTGCGCCGCCTTCGACGTGGGATCGCTGCTGGCCCGGGGACGGTCGGGCACCTCCCGGCGGGCGGAGACCCGGCCGGCGCTCGTGCACCGGCGGCGGCTGTATCTCCTGGTCCTGCTGGCCTTCCTGTGCAGCGGCCTGTTCGTGGTCAAGCTCGGCGGCCCGGCGGTGTTCTTCTCCAGCCGCCAGGAGATCATCGCGGGGATCGAGGAGGCGGGCGTCTCGCAGGCCGACTCTCAGGCCGGGCAGGCGTTCCTGCGCGGCTTCGGCACCGTCCCGGCGCTCTTCGCGCTGCTCGTGTACTGCCGCTGGCTGGTCACCTCGCGGCGGGCCAGGCGCCGGCCGATGGTGCTCGCCGTCTTCCTGGCCCTGGTGCTGCTCAACTGTGTGGTGAACAACCCGATATCGAACCCCCGGTACTGGTTCCTGACGGTGATGTTCTCCCTGCTGTTCACCGTCTTCCCGGTGAGCGCCGCGATGTACCGGTCGGCGCTGAGCCTGGGCGTGGTGATGGCGCTGATCGTCTTCCCGTTCTCCGACCGCTTCCGGTACGACGAGAAGAACTACCGCCCCGTCGAGACGACGTCCGTCCTGGAGCCCCTGGCGCTGAAGGACTACGACCAGGTGGGCATGTTCGCCAACACCATCACGCTGGTGAACTCGGGCAGCCGCCACCGGTACGGCCGTCAGCTGGCCGGGTCCGTGCTCTTCGCCGTGCCGCGCTCGGTGTGGGCGGGCAAGCCGCGGGACACGGGTGTGATGGTCGGCCAGTGGATGGGGACGGTGAACACCAATCTCTCCTCGCCCGTCTGGGCCGAGCTGTGGATCGACTTCGGGGCCGTGGGCATGGGCGCCGGGATGATGGGGCTCGGCTACGCGGCCGCCCGGGTCGACGGGCGCTTCGCCCGCCGGGGCACCCGCAGGGCGCCGCCGGGCAGCCTGATCTCCCTGGTGGTGCCGCTGGTGGCGGGGTACTCCTTCATCCTGCTGCGGGGTCCGCTGCTCCAGGCCTCGGGCCGGGTGGCGATCGCGCTGATCTGCGTCGCCCTGGTGATGACCTGGCGTCAGGACAAGGGCGCGGCGCTGCGCTGATCCTCCGGGCTCGGGACAGCGGCTTCGGGGCGAGTGCGCCGCACCCGGATCCACGCGGCCACGGCCTTGAGCGCGGAGCCGGCCGCAAGGCCCCAGGCCGCGCCGGCGGCGCCGCCGAGGGCGTATCCGCCGAGCATCAGGACGACGGCGAGCAGGGAGAAGACCACCTGCACGGAGAGCGTGGCGCGCGGGCTGAGGACGCGCAGGGTCACCAGGGCGCAGGTGCCCGCGGCCATCACCGCGTACTGGCTGCCGGTGGCGGGCAGCAGCTCGGCGGTGGACTCCCAGGTGGCGCCGAGGAGCCGGCGGCCGACGTGGTCCGGGAGCGCGTACAGGACGGCGGCCCAGCCGAGCGCGACGAGGGCGAGGACGGCGGCGAGCGCGGTGGCGGCCCGGACGGTCGCCCGGCGGCTGCCGGCCCGGCCGAGCAGCGGCGGGCCGAAGGCGTTGACCGAGGTGAACAGCGTGTTGAGCGGGCCGAAGAGGGTGGTGGCGCCGCGCAGCGCCCCGACGACGAGGGGGCTCGCCAGGAGCCCGAGTCCGAGCACGGCGAGCTGGCTGGAGGCGCTGCCGACGGCGAACTCGACGACGAAGCGCCGGCCGAGGTGGTCCTTGCGCAGCTGACGGCGGGCGCTCCCGGGCCTGTTCCGTACGAACGGGTACAGCAGGGCGATTCCGAGGAGGGCCGCGGGCAGCGCCGACAGGCCCCAGACGAGGACGAGGCGGGCCGGTGAGCTGCCGTGCGGCTGGAGCAGCAGCGCCGGTACGGCGCAGGCGAGCCGGAGCAGGTCGGCGGCGAGGGCACGGTGGGGCTGCCGCAGGGCGGAGAAGCCGTAGCGCAGGCCGTCCTGGACGAGGACGACCGGGAGGACCGCGCCGAGGGCGAGCAGGGCGAGGCCGGTGGCGCCTCCGACGGCGGCTCCGGCCGCCAGGAGCAGGGCCCCGGCGGCCGCGGAGGCGGCGGCGGTGAAGGTGACGGCGGACCGGACCGCCGCGCCGGTCTCGTGCTCCTCGCCCTTCTCCAGGACGACGCTCTGCCCGACGAAGGCCGCGCCCAGGCCGAGGAGCACGGTGAAGACGATGTACACCATGGAGAAGGCGGCGAAGCCGTCCGCGGTGGAGGCCCGTGCCGCGATCACCAGGACGGCGATGTTGGTGAGACTGGCCGCCGCCTGGTCGAGGACCGAGGCGGCGACGGTGACGGCACGTCTCAACGGTCGCCCGCGCGGATGTCGCCGGCCCGCAGGTCCTCCGCGCGGAGCGAACGCAGGGCGACGGTGTCGGAGCCGTCGCCCAGCAGGATCTGCTCGGGCTCGGCGGCGAACTCCTCGGCCTCGGGGGGCTCCGGTGCGGGGGCGGGCCGGCCGCCCCGCCCGACACCGGTGCCCCGGCGGCCCGTCTGCTGCTGCTTGGCGGCGCGTCGGCGCCGGCCCGGGGTGTGGACGACGGCGCCGAGGACGGTGCCGCCCGCGCCCGCTATCAGCTCCCGGATGCGCTGGAGGTCCGTACGGTGCACACCGCGCGGGTCGCAGACGATGAGGACGCCGTCGACGCGGTCGACGAGCGCGAGCGCGTCCGCGTAGTTGAGGACGGGCGGGGCGAGGACGACGACGGTGGAGTTGGGCGAGTCGGCCTCGGCGATCAGCCGGGAGACCCGGGGGGCTGTCAGGGCGCGCGCCACGTTCCGTACCCGCTCGCCCGGGACCAGGCCGAAGGAGCCGGACTCCCCCGCGTCGACGGAGAGCTGGCGCCGGCCGGGCCAGCCGCTCTCCTCGCCCTCCACCGGGCTGCTCCAGCGGGGCGCTGCCGCGGCGTGGGCGCGGAGCCGGCCGGCGAGGGTCGGGGCGCGCAGGTCGGCCTCGATGAGCAGGACGTCCTTGCCGGTCTCGGCGAAGGAGGCCGCGAGGTGGGAGGCGACGGCGACGGCGGCCTCGTTGTCGCCGCGCGGGGCGACGACGAGGAGCCGTCGGCGGTCGGCGAAGCGCTGGTCGTAGGCGAGCCGGAAGGCGACGGAGCGGTACTCCTCGGCGACCCGGGCGTCGATGTGGTCGTCGGCGAGGAGGACGTCGGTGGCTCCGCGGGGCAGGGTGCCGAGGACGGGGGCGCGCACCGCGCGGGCCACGTCGCCGGCGGAGCGCGGCGCGGGGTCGAAGACGAGCCGGACCCAGGCGGCGAGCAGGCCGAGCGCCACGCCGACGAGGGCGCCGAGGCCGAGGCTCATGGGGAGTCCGGGGCCGTCGGAGTAGCCGGGGGCGGTGGCGACGCGGATGACGGTGCCGGGCGACATGTCGAGCGACTTGAGCTGGCTGATCCGGGCGTCGAGTTCGTTGATGCGGTTGAGCAGGTTGGTCTTGACGCCGTACTCGGCGTCGCGGGCTGCCCCGTCGGGCATCCGGTCGAGTTCCTTGGTCTTCTGGTCGTGCTTCTTGGCGACCTCGTCGAGCTGTTTCTGCTGCCCTGCGAGCAGGGTGGCCCGCAGGTCGGTCCACTGCTTCTTGCGCAGGTCGAGGTAGGCCGAGGTGACCGCGTTGGCCCGGTCGGCGGCGGCCTGCGGCGTGTCGGCCGTGTAGGTGAACTGGAGGACCTGGCTCTGGGGCGGGTTGGTGACCTGGAGGTCCTTCTGGAGCTTGCCGATGGTGCCGGTCCAGCCGAGCTTCTTCGCGGCCTGCCCGGCGACGCTGCTGCTGAGCGCGGTCTGCCGCTCGGACCCCATGTTGAGCGTCTTGTCCTGCGAGATGCTGGGGTTGAAGGGGTCGTTGACGGGGGCCCGGAGCACGACCTGGCTGGTGGCCACGTAGGTGTCCGCGTTGGACATCCCGAACCAGACGCCGCCCAGCAGGCCGATCCCGATGCCGGCGCCGATGATCGCGCGGTAGCGCAGGAGCTGGCGGAACTGGTCGCGCAGCAGCTCTGGTTCGTCGTCCTCCACCGCGGTGACGTGCGAGTGTGTCACGTGCTCGGACCCCCCAGAGCCTCTTCGATCAGTGCGTCGATCCGGGCGAGCCCGGCCGCTCGGGTCAGGTGGGCCTCGACGTGGCGGGGCCCCTGTGCGCCGAGGGCGTCGGCGGCCGCAGGATCGTCGCCGAGTCTACGTATCTCGGCGAGCAGCGCGTCGGGATCCTCCGGAGGTACGAGCACTCCGGCGCCGGAGCGCAGTACTTCGTGGGCGGTGCCGCCCTCGGCGGCGACGGAGGCGACCACGGGGCGTCCGGCGGCGAAGTACGAGGTCAGCTTGGACGGCACGCTCATGTCGAGGACCGAGGCCCGCTGGGTGACGGCGAGGACGTCCGCCGCGGCGAGGGTGTCGGGGAACTCGTCGTCGCCGACGGGTGCCATGAACTCCAGGTTGGGGATGCCGCTGCCCAGCTCCTCAAGACGGGCCCGCTGGTTACCGTCGCCGAGGAGCACGATCCTGGTCTTCGGGTCGCGCCGGGCGGCTTCGACCAGGACTTCGAGCCCTTGCTTGAGGCCCATGTTGCCGGAGTGCAGGACGACGGTCTCGCCCTCGCCCCAGCCGAGCCGCCGCCGGGTCTCGGCGCGCGGCGTGGAAGGCCCGTTCACATGGGACCAGTTGGGAACGAGCCGGATGCGGCCGCGGTCGACGCCCATGGCGGCGACCTTGTCGACGAAGGTCTCGTGGATGACGCCGACGAGCGTGGCGCGGCGCAGGGCGTACGTCTCGGCCCGTGCGGCGAGCGCGGCGGCGCGGTCCCCGCCGGCGATGCCGCTCTGCGCGGCGGCGGCGCCCATCAGGTCCTGCACGACGGGGACGTACGGAACGCGCCAACGGGCCGCGAGGCGGGCGCCGATGACGCCGCCCGCGAGGCTGGGCATCTGGGCGAGCACGGCGTGGGGCCGGGCCATGGACGGCGGCGCGAGCAGTCCATGGAGGAGCACGCTCGCCTCGAACGCGGCGCGCTTCAGCGCGGTTTGGCGCGGAGGAACGGTGTGGCGTCTGCGGTGGACGACGACCCCGGCCCGCTCCTCGGTGCGGCGCCAGGCCTTGGCGTAGGCCGGGTCCAGGGACCAGGAGGGGTAGTGCGGCATGCCGGCGAGAACGTGGGTCTCGTGGCCGTCGGCCGCCCAGTGCTCGGCGATCTGGGTCGCGTAGGGGCCTATTCCGGCGTGCTCCGGGGCGTAGTTGGTCGACACCATCAGCAGACGCCTGCGCGCTGCGGGTACCCCGGGGCCGCTGTGCTCGCGACCGTCCTTCGTGCCCGATCCGCTGTCCCCCGCCGTCACTTCGCCCACGTGACCGCCCCTCTCCCCCGACGTGAACCGGTCATCACCCTAGTCGTTCACCCACTCTCAACGGAACGTGCACGCTATCGTCGGAAACTCCTTCGCGCTGGGGAGCGCGAACGCACCTGGGGGGATTCGCACATGACCGCAGGAAGGCCGTACCGCGTCGGTTACGCGCCGGGAGCATACGACCTCTTTCACATCGGGCACCTCAACATCCTCCGGCACGCGCGCAGTCAGTGCGACTACCTGGTGGCGGGCGTGGTCTCGGACGAGATGGCGGAGTTCGCCAAGGGACGGCGGCCGGTGATCCCGCTGGTCGAGCGGCTGGAGATCGTGCGCAACGTGAAGTACGTCGACGCGGCCTTCGTGGAGACGGTGCCGGACAAGCTGGAGACCTGGAAGCAGGTCCGGTTCGACGTGCTGTTCAAGGGCGACGACTGGCGCGGCACGCCCAAGGGGGACCGGCTGGAGCGGGACTTCGCTGGGGTGGGGGTGGAGATCGTCTACTTCCCGTACACGATGCACACGTCCAGCACGCAGCTCCGGCGGGCGCTCGACCTCCTGACGCAGGAGGTCGAGCCGGGCCCCGGTGTCGCCGGAATGGGCGGGATCGGGGGCGTCAGCGAGGGGCTGCGCTGAGCTCGCGGAACCACTTGGCGAGGAAGGCGACGAGGAACACCGCGCTCGCGGCGCCGAGCGCGGTGTAGGCCCAGAGGAACACGGATCCGCCGCCGAGGAGCAGGAAGACCAGGCAGAAGACGCCGTGGTCGACGGGGAGCAGGGCCACCGCGCGCAGCGTGGAGGGCTGCGGAGCGGGGGCGCCGGGCGCCGGTCGGGGCTTCAGCTTCTCGGTCAGCAGTCCGCCGAAGAAGGTGACCACGGCGGCGAGTTGGAATCCGAGCGGGACCAGCAGCCAGCCATCGGTCGTCGTGCCGAAGTGCTCGGGGTGGCGGTAGAAGGTGATCAGTACCGCGAGGTGCAGCGCGGTGATCTTCGCGCAGTCCACGACGTGGTCGAGCCACTCCCCCGCCGGGCTGCCGCCGCCGCGCAGCCGCGCGAGCTGCCCGTCCGCGGAGTCGAAGGCGAAACCGACGGCGAGACCGAGCCAGACGAGCAGACCGAGCGTCCAGGACGGGCCGCCGAGAGCCACTGCGGCGACGGCGGCGAAGCTGAACAGGGCGCTGACCAGGGTGACCTGGTTGGGCGTCAGCCCTGCGGCGTACGAGCCGGCCGCGAGGACGCGCCCCACCGGGCGGTTGACGAACCGGGAGTAGAGCGAGACCCCCTTCGCGGACTTCTGGGCCGACTTCAGCTCGGTCAGCGCGGTCCCGATCGTTCCCACGAACCCCCCCGGGTCATGTGACGTACGACTGTTCGCCGCACAACTGTGCGCGATGGCGCACATCATGACAGTTCCGGGGAGGTTTCGGGCGCCGGAAGGTGCGGGTCAGGCCTCCACGGCGTCGGCGAGGCGGTTCTCCTTGATGGTGATCCGGCCCTTGCGGATGGTGGCCAGGCGCGGGGCGCGACGGGCGATGGCGGAGTCGTGGGTGACCATCACGAACGTCAGCCCGTGCTCCTTCCAGAGACCTTCGAGGAGTTCGACGATCTCGTCGCGCATCGACTCGTCGAGGTTGCCGGTCGGCTCGTCGGCGAGGAGCACCTTGGGCCGTTTCACCAGGGCGCGGGCGATCGCGACGCGCTGCTGCTGTCCGCCGGAGAGCTCGGACGGCAGGTGCGCCCGGCGCTCGCCGAGACCGACGGCCTCCAGAGCCTCCGCCGCGAGTCCGCGCCGCTCGCCCGCCTTGAGGCCCATCGGGACGAGTGCGGTCTCCACGTTCTCCTGGGCGGTGAGGGTGGGGATGAGGTTGAAGGACTGGAAGACGAAGCCGATGTTCTGACTGCGTACGGCGGTCAGCCGGCTCTCCGGCAACTTGGCCAGATCGACACCGTCGAGCATCACGCTCCCCGCCGTGGGCCGGTCGAGACCGCCGAGCATCTGCAGCAGGGTGGACTTGCCGCCGCCGGTGGGGCCCTGGATGACGAGCCGGTCGCCCTCCCGGATGGTGAGGTCGATCCCGTCGAGCGCGTCGACTCTCTCCTGGCCCCTGCGGTACTGCTTGGTGACGCCTGTGAGTTCGTACATGGTGCAACTCCTGCGATACGTGAAAGGGGTTCGGGCTACCGGCTACTCGACGCGGCGCAGCGCGTCCGCCGGGCGCAGGCGCGAGGCGCGCCAGGCGCCGAAGCCGCCCGCGACGAGACCGCCGCCGAGGGCGAGGAGGACGGCGAGGCCGACGGTGGTCAGGCTCACGGGCGCGGTGAGGGCGATGTCGAGGGTGCTGCCCGCCCCGCTCCCGTCGCGGGCCGCGGTCATGCCGGGGCCGCCGAGCATCCGGCCGCCGCCGGGGCCGCCGCCCGTCAGCGCGCCCGTGCCGAGCTCGGCGGTGAGGGTCGGACTGACGGCGGTGACGAGGTAGGCGCCGCCGAGGCCCACGGCGATGCCGAGCGCGCCTCCGATCAGGCCGTTGACGAGCGCCTCGCCCATGACCTGCCGGGTGACCCGGCCGCTCTTCCAGCCGAGCGCCTTGAGGGTCCCGAACTCGCGGACCCGGCGGCTGACGGCGGAGGAGGTGAGCAGACCGGCGACGAGGACGGCGGCGACGAGGACGGCGTACGAGAGCCACCTGCCCACGTTGGTGGCGAGGTCGGCGGCGGTGTCGAGGGAGCCGGAGACGGTCTCGGCGAGGTCGGCGGAGGTGGTGACCGTGGTGCCGGAGACGTTCTGCTGGATGGCGGCCTTGACGGCCTCGATCTTCGTCGAGTCGGTCGCCTTCACATAGACGGTGGTGATCTGGTCCTTGGAGCCGGAGAGCGTCTGGGCCTTCTTGAGCGGCAGATAGACCTGGGCCGCGGCCTGGCCGCTGTCGGCGGTGGCAATGCCGACGACGTCGAACTTCACGCCCTTGACCGTGAGCGTCTTGCCGACGTCGAGGCCCTCCTGCTTGGCGTAGGCGCTGTCGAGCACGACGACGGCGGCGTCGGTCTCGGTGGTCTTGAAGGTACGGCCCTTGGTGAGGCTGGAGGTGGTGAGGGGGCCGAGGTCGGGGGCGGTGACGTCGGTGCCGTAGAGGGTGAAGGAGTTGACGTCGAAGGCGGCGCCTCCGCCTTCGACGCGTCCCCCGCCGCCCCCGCCGCCACTCGGGCCGCCGGGCTGGGCGGGCTGCGCCTGCCGGATCTCGCCGCGCTTGAACTCTCCGTCGATCTTGAGGTTGGTGAGGCTGAGCCCGCCGACGGCCTGGGCGACGCCGTCCTGCTTCCCGACGGTGGTGACGGTGGAGGCGGCGAGGGTCTGGAACCCCTGGACCATCAGCCGGTCGCTGCTCTGCTCCTCGCCGTCCTCGCTCGCGTCGAACTCGAACCGCGGCCGCCGCACCTGCCCACCGGCCTCGGGCTCCTCGCGGGCCTTGGTGACGGTCAGATCGGTACCGAGCCCGTAGAGGGACTCCAGGACCTGGGTCTGGGCCTGCTTCATCCCGGAGGCCACGGAGTTGACGACGATGACCAACGCGATACCGAGCGCGAGCCCGGAGGCGACGACGAGCGCCGCCTTTCTGCGACGGCGCAGCTCGCGCCGGAGGTAGGTGAAGAACATGGGCGCGAAGCTAGGCGCGCGCGGTGATGGCTGGATAAGGCCTGCGTGAGAGTGGGATGAGAGTGGCGGGGGGCGGGGCCGCGGTGGGCGCGTCGGCGGGGGTGGCGGGGGATGGGTGCGCTGGCGGGGGGCCGGTGGGGTGTCCGCTGGCGGGGGCCGGTCGTAGGTCGGGGTTGGTGCGGTGGGGGGGTGGGGAGCGGGGGCTCAGGTGGCGTACGGAGCGGGGCGGCCGGAGCGGGGTGGCGGGGGGTCAGGTGGTGTACGGGGCGGGGTGGCGGGGGCTCAGGTGGTGTAGGAGAGCGGGTCCGTCAGGACCTGGCGGATGACGAACGCGGCCGCGCCGCGGGACGCGGGGCTGGCGGCGGAGGCGGTGCGCAGGCGGCCCGCCGGGCTCGCCGCGGAGGCGGCGCGGAGGCGGCCCGCCGTCGGCTTCCAGAGGCCGGAGACGACCCGGCGGGCGAGTTCGGCGTCGACGGACGGGCCCAGCCGGGGCATCAGCCTCGGGTAGATCCCGCCGAGCACCACGGCCTCGGGGTCGAGCAGGTTCACCGCGCCGGAGAGCGCGAGCCCGAGCATCCGCCCCGCCTCCTCGACGGCGGCCACCGCCCGTGGCTCCCCGGCGTCGGCGCGGCGCGCCAGCTCCTCGACATCGGCCGCCCCCGCCGACCGCAGGAGCGCCGCCTGGCCCGCGTACTGCTCCAGGCAGCCCCGTGAGCCGCACCGGCACAGAGGGCCGTTCGCGTCCACGGGCAGGTGGCCGATCTCTCCCGCGAAGCCGTGCGCGCCGCGCAGCAGCTCGCCGCCCACGACGATCGCGCCGCCCACGCCGATCTCACCCGTGAGGTACAGGAAGCTCCGTACGTCGCCCAGCGCGCCGAACCACAGCTCGGCCGACGCCGCGGCGTTCGCCTCGTTGTCCGAGGCGACCGGCAGCTCCGGACGTCCGGGCCGCAGCGCGGCGAGCGCGGCGCCGAACAGCCGGTCGGCCGCCACACGGTTCCAGCCGAGGTTCGGGGCCTGGTGGACGGTGCCGGACGAGACGAGGCCCGGCAGGGCGAGCCGTACCCCCGCCGGACGGAGCTCCCGTTCCGCCGCGTGCCGCAGGGCGTCCGCCGCGATCCCGGCGGCGCGCGCGAGGACCGCGTCCGGCTCGGCGGCGCGGTTGTCGAGGGGTTCGGTGACCCTCACCCGGTCGGCGCCCGCGAGGTCGACGACGCAGACGGACACGTAGTCGACGTTGATCTCGACCCCGAGTCCGGCCGGACCGGTACCGGCGGCCTTCAGGACCGTGCCCGGCCGCCCTGCCTGTCCGCTGAAGGTCTTGCCCGACTCGACCAGGAAGCCCTGCTCCAGGAGCTGTTCGACCAGCGAGGAGACGGCCGCACGGGTGAGGCCCACGCGCGCCGCGACGGCCGCGCGGGTGGTCTCGCCGGCCTCGTGGACGGTCCGCAGGACGAGGCTGAGGTTGTGCCGCCGCACGCTCGCCTTGTCGGCCTTGGGCTCGGAGGGCCGCGGTTCCACGGGCGTCCGGCCGTCCTCCGGCGCCGCTTCCGCCCGCACGCCTTCCGCCTGCCCGCGTCGCACCGGCCGGTGTTCCACGGGGCGCTCATCCCCCGTCCGCGGAGTCCTGTTCATCGTGCGTCGAGCCTAATCCCACCACGCCGCCGACGACGCCCAGGTCACCGGGGACGGCCGCTGTACGGGCTGCGGGACCGCGGTCCCGGTCGGCGACCTCCTCGTGGCTCCCGGCCCCGGGGCCTGTGACGCTACCGGCCGAGCCAGCCTCGCAGGAGCCTGCTCACGGCCGGCATCGCCACGTACGTCATCAGGACGTTGAAGACCGCGGCGACGACCGCGCTGCTGAGGACGAGGGGCAGCGCGGTCAGGCGGGGTACGAGGAGGACGCTGCCGAGCAGGGAGATCGGATAGATCGCCAGGGTCGCGCTGATCGCCATCTTCCACCGCGGCGGCGCCGGCCGCGTCGAGCCCGGCTTGGCGAACCAGGTCTCCATGCCGGTCAGTTTCCGGCGGGCGACCTCGGTGTGGTGGTGCCCCTCGCAGTCGGCGAACCACGCCGCACGCTCCGGGGACTCCTGCCAGGCCCGGCAGGCCTCCGCGTCCCTGAACCGGTGGACGAGGAACCACGGGGCGTCGCCGCCGGACGAGCGGAAGAGGCCGTATCCGAGATGGCCGGGGAAGGCGGCCGCGCTGTCGAGGATGCCCTTCGCCCACTGTTCGAAGGCGGTTTCGTAGCCGGGCTCCACCCGGCGGGCTATCAGCAGGGTCACCTCGCCCGTATCGGCGGGGACGGTGGCGTGTTCGAGACTCACCGCGGTCACACAGACTCCTCGTGATCACACCGCGCCCGCGCCCACTCTACGCGGCGCCCGGCGGGGGCTGCGGGGCGGCCCGAGGGCCCACCTGCTCCCGATGCGCCGCCGGTATGATCACCGCACTGCCCGGACGTAGCGCAGAGGCAGGCGCACCGACTTGGCAAGTCGGGCACGTCGGTTCGACTCCGACCGTCCGGGCAGCCCGGTCCCGTAGCGCAGAGGCAGTCGCACCCTCCTGCTCGGAGGGAACACGCCGGTTCGAATCCGGCGGGGACCACGGGAACGACGACGGCGGGGCGGAACGGACATGGGGCGGATCGGCGAGGAACGGCGGGCCGACGGGGAGTCGACCGGCGGGGCAGAGTCGACCGGCGGAGACTCGAACGGCGGCGAGCAGCCGATCGGTGACGAGGAGCTGGCCGCCTTCCACCGTACGGTCGGCAGGCTGCGCGCCCTGCCCGTCGACGATCCGGTCCGGCTCCGCGCCGAGCAGGTCGCCGAGTCCTTCTCCCGTGACGGCCGCACCCGGCGCCGCAAGGCCCGCAACGACGCCCGTGGCGAGGCCGACGCCACGGTCGTGGCCGCCACGGCGACCGGCGCGGTCGCCCGGCGCGAGGACGCCCCGCTGGGCCGCGAGCACGCGGGCGGCGGCGGGGTCTTCCACCGGCCCCGGCGCTGCTACGTCTGCAAGTCGCGCTACCAACGGGTCGACGCGTTCTACCACGCGCTCTGTCCGGAGTGCGCCGCCGACAACTCCGCCCGTCGCGCCCTCTCGACCGACCTCACCGGCCGCCGTGCCCTGCTCACCGGCGGCCGGGTCAAGATCGGCTTCCAGCTGGCGCTGATGATGCTCAGGGACGGCGTCGAACTCCTCGTCACCTCCCGCTTCCCGCACGACACGCTCCGCCGGTTCCAGGCCGTCCCCGGGAGCGACGCGTGGCTCGACCGGCTGACCGTCGTCGCCGTCGACCTGCGCGACCCGCGCCAGGTCCTCGGGGTCTGCGAGCGGCTCCACGAGGCCGGCGAACCGCTCGACATCCTCGTCAACAACGCCGCCCAGACCGTCCGCCGCCCGCCCGAGTCGTACGCGCTGCTCGCCGCGGGCGAGTCCGCGGCGCTCCCCGGCGGTGCCTGGGCAGCCCCCGGTTACGCCCCGTTGAGGGCCCTGGAGGCGCCCTCCGCCGGGGGCGCGCTGGCGCTGGTCCTGGCGGAGGCCGACGAGGCGGGCCTGCTGCCCGACCACGCCCCGGTGAACTCCTGGTCGGCCAGGATCGGCGAGCTCGACCCGGCGGAGCTCCTGGAGACCCAGCTCGTCAACGCCCTCGCGCCCGCGCTGCTGGTGGACCGGCTCCTGCCGCTGCTGCTCGCCTCGCCGCGGCCGAACCGGTACGTCGTCAACGTGACCGCCGTGGAGGGCCGCTTCGCCGTACGGAACAAGACCGCCGGGCACCCGCACACGAACATGGCCAAGGCCGCGCTCAACATGCTGACCCGCACCAGCGGACCCGAACTCGCCGCCCAGGGTGTCCACATGTGCAGCGTCGACACCGGCTGGATCACCGACGAGAACCCGATGCCGAAGAAGAACCGTATCGCCGCCCAGGGGTTCCGTACGCCGCTGGACATCGTGGACGGGGCCGCCCGGGTCTACGACCCGATCGTGCGCGGAGAGGCCGGCGCGCCCGTGTCCGGCGTCTTCCTCAAGGACTACCAGGAGGCGGAGTGGTGACCGGGCCGCCGGAGAAGCCGGCGGGCGACGAGGGCGGCGGCCCCTTCGCGGGGGTGCCGCACGTCCTGCCCCGTTCGGTCGCCGACCTCGGTCCGCTGATCGCCTGGCTGCGCGGCGGCCGCGCCGCCGACGGCCGGATCGACTTCCCGGCCGGGACCGCGATGCCCGACGGCCGGCTCGACCTGTGCAAGCAGGCACTCGGCCCCGCGGGCGCCGCGCTGATCGCCGAGGCCCTCGGCGACGCCGCGGGCCCGGCGCGGGTCCGGCATCTGCTCCTGGGGACCGACGGGCTCGGCGACGACGGCGCGGCGGACGTCGCCGAGAAGACCGTCGGCGCCGGGGTCGAGACGCTCTATCTGGGCTGCAACGGCATCACCGCGGGGGGCGCCTGCCGGATCGCCGACGGCCTGCGCGCCTCCGAGCACGTCGTCAGCGGGGTCTGGCTCAAGCGCAACCCGCTGGGGACGGACGGCGGCCGGGCGGCCGCCGATCTCGTGGCCGCCGCCTCCGGCCTTCGTACCCTCGACCTGGTGCAGACCGGCCTCGACCCGGCGGGCCTCGCCGTCCTCGCCGAGACCCTGCTCGCGGCCGCCGCCTCCGGCCGCCGGATCGAACGGCTCTTCGTCGGCGGCAATCCGCTCGGCCGCTCCGGCGCCGCGCCGCTCGCCGCTCTGCTCGCCGCCGGAGCGGTCGACGAGCTGTACGCGTCGGCGGCCCGGCTGGGTGACGCCGGGGCGCTGCTGCTCGCGGACGCGCTGGAGCGCGCGCCGTACGGGCGTACCGCCCGGCTCTCCGTGGCCAGCAACGGCATCGGCCCCGAGGCCGCCGCCCGGCTCGTCGCCGCGGCGGCCGGTGCGGGCGTCGCACTGCTCGACCTCGGCCGGGTCCGGGCCGCGGGCACGCTCGGCGCGGCGGACAACCACGTCGACCTCGCGGCCGCGACCGCGATCGGCGAGACCCTGGCGGCGCGCGAGCACCGCCTGACGCATCTCGTCCTCGCCCACACGGGCCTGCGCAGCCGCGAAGCCCACCGGATCCTCGACGCCGCGCCCCGGGCGGTCACCCCGACGCGCTACGTCCTCGGCAAGGGCGTCGCGACCAGCGTCCGACGCCGGCTCGACGAGTTCAGCGCGCACCTGCCGAAACCCACGGTCTCCGCCGACATCAAGGCGGTCCGCAGCGTCCACCGCACACCCCCGGCGGGGCCGGGGAACCCTGCGGACCCGGGGACCGAGTGAACCCCGGGGCCCCGTGGACCCGGCGGGGCCGGAGGCCCTGAGGGTCTCGGGGGCCCGGCGGGTCTCGGGGGCCCGGCGGGGCCGGGGGGCCTGAGGGTCTCGGGGGCCCTGGCGGCCTCGGGGGGCCGAGTGGGCCCCGGCGGCCCCGGCGGACGACGGCTGAGTTCCGGCTCGACGGCGGACGGGCGGCCGCGGGTCCGTCACGGGGCGGCGCGTGAGCGACGGGCCGCGGGGCCCGTCATGGGCCGGCGCGGTGGGCGTCCCCCGCGGCGCGGGTCAGGAGCCCCGAGAGTTCGACGCGGGAGCGGACGCCGAGCCGGGCGAACACGTTCCGCAGGTGGTGGTCGATCGTGCGGGGGCTCAGCGACAGCCGGTCGGCGATCTCGCGGTTCGTCGCCCCCGCCGCCACCAGGCCCGCGATGCGCTGCTGCTGGGGTGTCAGCTCCCGGGCGGCCTCCTGTGAGGCCGCGGCGGAACCACCGACCGCGCCGCCGGTCGCCCGCAGTTCCGCCCTGGCCTGGTCCGCCCAGACACCGGCCGCCGCCCGTTCGAAGGTGACGAGCGCGTCGCTGAGGGGCCCCCGGGCCTCCACCGGGCGTCGGCGCCGGCGCAGCCACTTGCCGTACGCGAGCAGGGTCCGCGCCCGCTCGAAGTCGTTGCCGGTCTCCTCGTGATGCCGCACCGCCTCTCCGTACCAGTGCGCCGAGTCGTCCGCACCGGCCAGCAGCGCACGGCAGCGGGCCAGTTGGGCGGGCGCCTGGGGATCGGCCCCCAGACCGGCCCAGACGGCGAACTCCTCCGTCGCGACCCGCGCGTCCGCCGCACGGCCCGCCGCGCAGGCGGCCTCGACGAAGCAGGGCACGGCCAGCATCCTGAGGGCGAAGTGGCCGCTGCGGGGCCCCTGGCCGACGAGAGGAGCGAGGCGCGCCGCGGCCTGGGCGGCGAGCCCGTCGGCCAATTCGGCCCGGGCCAGGGACCACTCGGCGAGGGTCGTCGCCTGGACGAGCCCGTGCGGCCGGGCGGTCCCGAGCGCCCGCCCGGCGTGCTCCTCGACGGCACGCGTGTCGCCCGAGACGGAGGCCGCGAGTGCGAGCACGGCATGCTGGTGGGCGGCGGCGTTGCGCTGGCCGGTGAGTTCCGCCGTCCGCAGGCCCTCCCTCGCGTGGGCGGCGGCGCGTTCGTGACGTCCTGCCCTCAGTTCGGCGTATGCCAGGTGTTCGAGGACCCGCGGGAGCAGGGCGGTACGGCCCTCGGCCCGTACCTTGGCCAGTGCACGGGCGTGGATGCGTACGGCGGTGGGCGCGTCCCCGAGTACCAGGGCGGCGGCCCCCGCGCGCAGCAGGTGGCGCGGTTCCTCGGCCGCTCCGTCACGGGCCACGACACGGACCAGTGGCGCGTGGGCCTCGTGCAGCCGGACGGCCAGTGCCGCGCACATCCCGTCGCGGAAGTCCCGTTCGGCCGCGTCGGCGAAGTCGCCCGCCCCGCCCGGCCGGTCCCTCCCGAGCGAACGGTCCGGCCCGTCGGCCCCGTCGGCCCCGTCCGCCCCGTCCGCCCCGTCCGCCCCGACCGACAAGTCCGGCCCGTCCGCTCGTTCGCCACCGCCCCTGAGCGCGGTCGCGCAGGCTTCCGGGTCGCCGGCGGCCCAGGCCGCCTCCATGGCGAGGAAGCGCGCGTCGGCCGCCTCGTCGGGAGCGCCTTCCCGCAGCAGGGAGGCGGCGAGGAGGAGCACCTGATAAGCGTCCCCGACGGGGCCGTCGGCCAGTGCCGCGAGACCGCGCACCAGCTCGGCCCGCCCCCGCACCACGCCGGGCAGCGCCCGTACGTCCTCCGCGGCCCGGAGCCGGTCGGCCCGGTGACCGGCGCCCCGGGCCAGTGCGGAGTCCGTCGGGGCGGTCGGCGCCCCGGCTCCCGCCCCTGTGACGGTCCGGGTACCGGCCCGAGCACCCTCCCCGGCGGGCGGAGCGAAGAGGGCACGCAGGTCCCGGCGCCGTGACGGCGGTACGGTGCCCAGGACGGCACGCCGCAGGAACGGGTCCTCGAACCAGAGCGCCTCGCGGGTCCCCCGCAGCAGCCCGTCGGCGACCAGCCGGTCGAGCGCTTCGGGCGACGCCCGCACGGCGCGTGTCACCGCCAGGACCGCATCGGCGCCGACGGGGCGCGCCGCCGACGGCCCGGTCGCTGCCGGCTCCGGCTCGCCCGCGATCGCCACGAGCGTCAACACCCGTCCGGATTCCGCCGGCAGGGACTCCAGCAGTCCTCGGTACACCTCGGACAGCACCGCGTCGTCCGTCACGGCGTCCGGCGGCTCGCCGCCCCCGCCGTCCGGAGGGGCGGCGGGGTGGCCTGCGGCGGAGAGGCGTGCGGCCATCGCGGTCAGGACCCCAGGGTGCCCGGCGGCCTCGTCGAGCAGCCGGGCCCGTACGGAGGCCGTCAGCGGCGCCCGGCACACGTCGTCGAGGAGGGCGCCCGCACCCTGCCGGCCCAGCCGCCCCAGGCGCAGCACCCGGGCGCCCGGCACGTCGGGCGGCCGGTGATGGCCCGCGAACGAGACGACCCACGCCCAGGGGACGGGGCCCTCGCGCCACGCGGCGTCCAGTGCGGTGCGCGAGTGCGCGTCCCAGAGATGGTGGTCGTCCACGCAGAGCAGGAGGGGTTCACCGGGGCGCAGGGCGGTCAGCGCCCCCGCCACGCCCTCCGGTCCGCGGGCCGCCCGCACGGCGCGGCGCGCGGCAGAGGGCGTCGGGGCGAGAGCGGACACCAGGGCCCGCACCCCGCTCCAGGGCACCCGGTTGCCGCTCGGCGCGGCCACCCGGTGCGCCCGGATCGCGCAGTCCCGCACCGCCCGGTCGAGCAGTGCCGTCCGGCCCATCCCGGGGCCCGCGGTGACCAGCAGAACTCCGCCCGAACCGTCGGCGGCCCGCGCCGACAGCGCCGCCACCGCGGCGAGTTCGGGCGTACGGTCGTACAGCCGCGGAGCAGCGGCGGCCCTCGTCGCTCCACTCACGCCGCAACGGTACTGGCGGGTAAGGACGTGGGGAAAGAGCTGGGTGTTGGGCCTGGGCCCACACCTGCGGGACACCCGCTGTGCACGGGGACAAGCGTCGCCGCCGTCAGGAGCCGAGCGGGCAGCTTCCCCGGTACTCCTCGATCGTCAGGCTCGGCCGGGGCACCGGGCAGAGGAACTGGTCGTAGCGGGTGTCGTCGTCGATGAACCGCTTCAGCCAGGAGATGCTGTACTTCGCGATCGTCGTGTTCGAGCTGTTCGGCGTGAAGTGGGTGGCGCCGTTGAGCTCCAGGTACGCCTTGTCCAGGGACGCCGGCAGGCTCTCGTAGAACGGCTCCGAGTGGCTGCCGACGGGTGCGACGGTGTCGCCGTCGGCGCCCACGACCAGGGTCGGCGTGCTGATCTCCGGCCAGGTCTTGTCCGTGTTCCAGCCGGTGAGCGGGATGGCGGCCTTCAGCGAGGGCCGGCTCTTGGCCGCCTCAAGGGTGCCGCCGCCGCCCATCGAGTGGCCCATGACGCCCAGGCGCGAGGCGTCGACGCGGCCGCGCACCGAACTGCGCTGGGTCAGGTAGTCGAGGGCCGCCAGGAGTTGGCGGCCCCGGCTGTCCGGCTGGTCGAGCGTGGTGAGGGTGTCGATGGTGAAGACGACGAAGCCCTGCGAGGCCAGTCGCGGTCCCAGCCAGGCGATCGACGACTCGTACGCGGTGAAGCCGGGGGAGATCACCACCGCGCCGAACGTCCCGTCGCTCGTCGACGTCGGGTAGTACACGGTGCCGCCGCCGAAGCCGGTGACGGCGAGGGAGGAGACGCTGGTCTGGGAGACCGCGTAGGAGCCGCGCGCCGCCTCGATGGAGGCCACGGACGGTGCCGGCCCGCGCTGGTAGGGGTTGTCCGCGGCGGTGGCGGCGGGGGCGGGACCAGCCAGGAAGGCCAGGGATGACAGGGCTGCGGCGGCGGCGAGGTGTCGTTTCACGACGGAGTCGTCCTCTCGTGTCGTGTTGCGTCATGTCGGGGGTGTGCGGCGTCGGCCTGGGGATCGGCCGGCGCCCCGGTATCGACCGGCTCGGCCACTGTCGGGGCAGCGGCGGACGAAGGCATCGGTGAAACGACCGGTCACCCGGGTGCGGCCCCGACAGGGGCAGGACGCGCCACAGCGGAACGCCGCGTCACCGCCGCGCGCAGGGGCGGGTGACACGGCGCCGGGGCGGCCGAGGGAAGGTGCCGGGCGGCACGCACGGGAACAGCCACGGGGCGCGATTTCAGGGGCTCGGGCGCCGGGCGGGACTCACCCTGTGGGATCGGTGTCAGCGTGGCAGCGCCGCGAACACCTCGATCCAGAAGCGCTGGTGCTGTTCCGCGGCGCCGACCAGGTACGTCGAGCGCAGCTTCGGCGGCAGCAGAGCCACCAGGCGGGTCACCGCCTTGCGGTGCTTCTTCAGCTGTGACAGCTCGGCGTTGGCGATGATCTGGTGCACGACATCGCTGTCGTCACCGCCTTCCGAGGACCCGTCCGCCGCCCTCCGCAGCCGGGTCTCCCATGCGTCCACCTGCCGGGCCAGCTCCCGGAGTCCGGTCACCGGCCGGTTGTTCAGCCGGTCGACGAGGCTCGTGAGCTGTACCGGGGCGTACTCCCCGTCGCCCAGGTAGACCGTTCCCATCTCCAGGGGCAGCCCCCGCTGGTGGAGCTTGACCAGCCGCTCGATGGTCCGCTTCGTGATCCAGGCGCGGCCGTCGTCGTCGATGTCGTGCTTCCACCAGTCGAGCACGGTCTCGGCGACCGGCCCGTACTTCTCGATCAGCCACTCGTTGGCCGGGATGTCCCCGGGCTCCACGGTCAGTGAGGCCGTGAACCGCGTCGCCTGGGCGATGTTGTTCCGCGCCACGAGCAGTTTGCGGCCGAGATGGTACGGCGGGTTCTGGACGGCGATCTGTGCCCTCAGCCCCTCGATCGGGCGGCCGGCGAGGGACCACTCCTGGGTGATCTCCATCAGCTTGGCGAAGGCGGCCTTGTCCTTGGGGCGGTTGTACTCGTCCCAGACGATCGCCTTGGGCTCCGTGCCGGTGAACACGGCTGCCAGCAGATGGTCCAGCGACCCGTCGGGGGTGGGGATCGGGGCGCACAGGTCCTCGACGTTGGTGACCGGCAGCGAGAAGTACAGCGGCTCCCGTCCGCCGAGGCCTTCCCTGACCGTCTGCCGGACGAGCTCGGTCTTGCCGCACCCGGGCGGGCCCTGGAGCAGCACGGTCCACCGGTTGCGCAGGGCCGCCCGCACCACGCTGCGCACGGGGTCGGCGATCCGCGCCGGGTTCGGCACGCCGAGCTCCTGTGCGATCCGGTCCAGGATCTCCTGGGTCCGGTTGGGCCCGGGGCGGCCGTCGGGGCGCGGCTCGGCGAGCCGCAGCCGCTCCCCGTTGACCAGGGGGAGCCCCCAGCTCAGCGGAAAGCCCTCCTGGGCGTTGGCGAGGATGTGGTCCAGGGTGCGTGGCGAGAGCAGCTCGCGCAGACCGGGGCCCAGCGACGCCCACAGGGAGTACACCCCGCCGAGGTCCCAGCCGCGGTACTTCGCCGCCAGCTTGAACCGCCAGGCCGTGTCGTTGGCGGTGATCCGGATGGTGACCATCCGGTCCAGGATGGCGAGGTCGCTCCGGCGGGCGGCGGTCTCGGCGAGGGACTCGTTGTCGGTGAGGAAGACGCCGACGCAGCCGAGCGCCCTCAGGTCGTAGCCGCCGAGCGTCCAGTTGCAGGCGATCTGCATGAGCTGCGACTGGATCGACTCGCCCGCCTGCAGCGAGTCGTCGATGAGCAGGACGAACGGCCTGCCCGGCCTCAGCCGGCTCAGCACCAGCTGGCGCAGCACGAGCCGTCCGCTCTCCTCGTCCCGTACGGGAGCGTTGGCGAGCAGGTCGTCGGGGGTCAGGTTGGCGGCCGGGACGAAGACCAGCTCGGTGTCCGGGTAGGCCTCGGCGATGTGCGAGAAGAACGTCGCCGTCTTGCCCACGCCGTGCTCGCCGAAGATCTGGCCGGTCTGGCCCATGTCGATCATCGCGTCGACGAAGGCCTCCAGCCGCGACACCCCGGCCCAGCCCTCGGGCGGCTGCGGATAGGTGGCGTTGGGACGCCACGGAAGGGTGCGGGGCGTGGTCATCTCGATCCTGTCGTGACGCGATGGCAGGCCATCGGGGGTGTGTGGGAGTCGGGCCAGTCGTGGCCGCCCTCGGTGATCAGCCAGATCCATTTGTCGGGCTCGGCCGGGGTGATCGGGGGTGCGTACCCGTCGGTGAGCACCACCACGGCGTCCGGGATCTCGTCGAAGGGCCGGCCGTCGACGAGCGTCCGTCCCTCCACGTGGTCGGCGACGGCCTGGAAGCTCGTACCGCCGCCGCCGTAGACCCGCTCGCCCGGGCGGAAGGGCATCACCTCGGAGTCGAAGGAGAGCCAGTGGGCCTCCACCCCGTCGATTGCGCCGACCAGTTCGGTCAGCCAGTCGACGACGTGGTCCGGCATGGATCCGGAGGTGTCGTACGCGATGACGAGCACCTTGTCCCGCACGGGTCCGCGCCGCGAGAGCATCGGGTCGAGGCCGAGCGCCGCGAGGAGGGCGCCCCGCTTCTTCGGGTACACCAGCCGCTCCCCTTCGCGCAGTCTCGACGCGACGACGTCCACGAGCCAGCGCTGCCACCAGTCCACCTGCCCGGTCCGGGGCGTCTGCCCGCGCAGCAGTCCCGCGCCGAGCCGGCCCCACATCCGGGTGACCCGGTCCGAGGCACCGTCCGTGCGGTCCATCAGCTCGCCGATCTCCGCCTCGGCCGCCGCGTGGCCCCGGCGCGCCGCGAGCAGCGCGTTGAGCAGCACGGAGGAGGCGAGGGTGTCGACGGTCTCCTGGTCGGTGGGGGTCCCGGAGTGGGACAGCCGGACGCACAGCGCGGGCGCCGGCGCCGGGGGGTGCGCCATGCGCTTCAGCTCCCCGTACACCGACATGTCGGTGTCGATGAACTCCCGGTACTCCACCGGCTCCAGGCCGTGTGCCAGCAGGTCCGCGCGGTAGGCGGCGTGGATCTCGCGCGGGTCCACGCCCACCGGTGCGCCGTCGCGTGCCGGCAGTTCGCTCACACCGAGGCGCACCATCGCCACGTGGTTGATGGAGACCTCGGCGGCCAGGGTGAACACCGGGTCGCTCCGCAGCTCCTCCTCGACGAAGAGGTGCCGGTGGATCAGGTGCCGCGCCTCGTGGAAGAGGACGAACTTGACCCCGTCGAGACCGAGGGAGACGAAGAACTCCGGGTTGTAGACGAGCAGGCAGGTCCCGTCGCCGCTCGCCACGACCGCGGCCGTGTCCACCGCCGTGGTCGGTATCTGGTGACGGCACTTGGCGTACAGCCAGGAGGCCACTGCCGAACCGGAGAGCCCGAAGTCCAGCAGCGCGGCCTCCTTCAGCCGCAGCGCCTCGGCGATCACCGCGTCGTCGGCGGGCCGCCACCTCTCCAGTGCACGCCGGTCCGTCAGATCGACCACATGGCGCGGCCGTCCCCCGCGCTCCCCGTACGCCATCTCTCCCCCGTCACCCCCCTGGTGCCCACTCATTGCTATCAGGCGCCACCGACAACGGGCGAAGGTGTTTCCGCCAGGGCACGTCCTCTAGGATCGGCGGCAAGGCGGGGCCGTAGCGCAGAGGCAGACGCACCGGTCTCCAGAACCGGGACACGCTGGTTCGACTCCAGCCGCCCCGCCCCCTGTCCACCCCCCGCCCCTGCCCCTGGCGGGCGTCTCAGGCGATCGCGCCCGCCGTCACGATCAGCTCCGGAACGGTGCCGGTGAAGGTCGGCAGCAGCTGCGCCAGGACGGCCCAGGCCTCCAGGTCGGTCCCCAACGAGCCGCGCACCAGGGGCCGCAGTACGTCCTCGGCCTCCCGCGCCCGGGTGGGGAAGGCCCAGCGGCCGGTGTCCAGAGTGGTGAGGACCGTGCGGGCGGGGCGCCACTGGGCCACGAACGCGGCCGGGCCCTCGACGATGCCGGCGGTCCGCATCCGGTGGGCATGGCTCGGGTGGTCGGAGAACCGCTCCCGCAGGACCGAGGGGCAGTCGGGCCGCAGCGCGAGCGCCCACCGCGCGTACCCGGGCAGCGGCTCCTCGGCGTCCGCCTCCACGACGCGCGCCCAGTCCTCGCGGGCCACCGAGTTCGCGGCCCGGCGGCCTGCCCGCATGGTCGTCACCGCTCGGAACGCGGGGACCAGCTCCTCCGCCGGGAGACGGTTCACCCCTGTCCGGAGGGGTCGCTCACGCATCTGCCTGGTCAGCGGGACCGTGGCGTGCCGGTCGGGCCCGAAGGGCTCGCCGTTGACGACGGCCAGCTCCAGCGCACCGGGCAGACCGCCCGCGTAGAAGACGATGAGTTCGTTGATCTCCGGCCGGTCCTCCTCCAGCATCCAGAGCCGTGCGGAGGCCGGGGGGACGGCGGACGACAGCTGCGACACGGCGGTCCAGCGCGGAGGGATGACGCCGGTAGGACGCTCCGCGACCCCGATCCGCTCCCGTATCCGACCCGTGCCGTCCGGGTCCGCCAAGGAGACGAGCACGTCCAGCGCGCCGTCCGCCGTGCTGTCATGCTGCATGGCCCCGCCCCTCTCGTGTTCCTCGGGCCGCGTCCGCCCCGATCGTGCCAAGACCGGGAAAGAGTACGGGAATCGCCGCCCCCACCAGCCGGGATTCCCTGTGCGCCGGGGCGGCCCACGGCCGGGGAGGGCGCCGCCCACTCACAATTCACCGACGCTTCGTACACACTCCGGTCCGAGCCGGTCACGGTTCGCGGTGCGATCATCTAGTGTTCCCACGACCACACCGGTGGCTCGCGCGATCCGCTCACCGCCACCGTGGAGCAGCTATGGGGGGCGATGCGCACGTGGCTGAGAACGCGATGGCCGTGTTCGGGGTGTCGGCTCTGGAGGAGGAGCTCTACCGGCATTTCCTCCGCAATCCCGACACCCCCGCCGACGACGTCCATCTGTTGCTGCACACCGACCCCGACGAGACCCGCGTGGGCCTCGAACGGCTTCGGGCGCTGGAGCTGGTCCACCCGGAGCGGCCCGACGGCCGGGTCTCCCCCGCCGACCCCGAGACCGCCCTGACCCGGCTGACCGACCGCCGACTGGGCGAACTGCACCGGGAGTTGCAGCGGGTCACCCGATCCCGGCACGTCATCGACGGGTTACGCGCGGAGACCGCGGCCCGCACGGAGCCCGCGGTCGGCATCGAGCAGGTGGAGGGGCTCGCCAACATCCGCAACCGGATCGACGATCTCGCCTTCTTCGCCCGCGACGAGATCCTGGCCGTGGAGACGTACCCGCGGCTCTCCCCCGAGAACATCGCCCGGTCCCGGCCGCTCGACCTGCGCTGTCTGCGGCGGGGGGTGCGGATCCGCAACGTCGTCGTCCGTGCTGCCCTCGACGACCTGCCCACCGCCGACTACCTGCGCGAACTGGCCGCCCACGGCGCGGAGATCCGGGTCACCGGCGAGACCGCCGAGCGGATGATCGTGTACGACCGCAGCACCGCGCTCGTACCGCTGGATCCCCGCAACACCGCGCGGGGCGCGCTGCTCGCCCACCGGAGCGGACTGGTCAGCAACATCATCGCCCTGTTCGAGAAGATCTGGGAGTCCGCCGACGACCTCGCGTCGCCGGAGGGCCGGGACGGCTCCGTGCCGGGCCACGGGCTGACCGAGCGGGAGCGGCGCGTGCTGTCGTTCATGTGCACGGGCGGCAAGGACGAGGCGGGCGCCCGGGAGCTGGAGGTGTCGGTCCGCACGTACCGGCGCTACGTGGCCGAGCTGCTCCAGACGCTCGGCGCCAACAGCAGGGCCCAGGCGGCGCTGCTCGCGCGCGACCGGGGCTGGATCTGATCCAACCGCCCTCTCAGCACGGCACCGACCAGCCGCGCAGGGCGGCGTCCGCCAGCACGGTGGCCACGGTGCCGCGCACGGCAGGGGGGTCGGTCTCCCCGTCCAGGGCGATCCGCAGCAGGATGCGGTCGGCGGCCACGACGGGGGCACAGGCCCAGTGCGCCGGCAGCAGGCCCAGCAGACGGATCACGGTCGTCTGGCCCGCGGGGGCCGTGGCGTCGTGGCGTACGGCCACGACGTCGACGTACCGGGTCGCGCGGTCGGTCATGATCACGCCGCCTCTCCAGCCGTGAGGACGTGCAGGGCGGCGGCAACCAGGGCCGTGATGCCGGTCGGCAGGGCGGTCCGCACGTCGGGGGCGAACTCCGGTGCGTGGTTGGCCGGTACCGGTTCCCCCGCCTCCACCGCCCGGCGCCACCGCGCCGCTCCGGTGGTGCCGAGCAGCCAGTAGGCCAGGGGTACGCCGTCCGTGCCGAAGGCGGCGAAGTCCTCCGTGGCGGTGAGGGGTGGCGTGAGGGTCACACGGTGTGCGCCGAGCACCTTCTCGTGGACCTCGCGCAGGGCGGCGGTGGCCGCCGCGTCCGGTACGAGGACGGGTGAGCGGGCGGTGACGGTGAACTCCGGTTCGGCCGGGCACGCGGAGGCCGCGCACTCGGCGCGGACGATCCGCTCGACCGCCGCGTCGACCCGGGCCAGCGTCGCGGCGTCGAACGCCCTTGTGGACAGACTCAGTTGCGCCCGGTCGGGGATGACGTTCGCGCGGTCCCCGGCCCGCAGGGCACCGACGGTGAGGACCACCGGAACGGCGGGCGCGGTCTCCCGCGCGACCACCGACTGGAGCCGTACGACGGTGGAGGCGGCGGTCAGCACCGGGTCGACGGACAGGTGCGGGGCGCCGCCGTGGCCGCCCCGCCCGTGGATGACCACCTCCAGAGCCGTGCTCGCCGGCATCAGCGGCCCCGGTCCGCCGTGGGCGACCGTCCCGGCCGGCAGCGAGGAGGCGTGCTGGGCCAGGACCAGGTCGGGTCTGCCGAACCGTTCGTACAGTCCGTCCGCGACCATCGCCCGCGCCCCTTCCAGGGTCTCCTCGGCGGGCTGGCCGACGACCAGGAGCGTGCCCCGCCAGGCGGTCCGGGTACGGGCGAGCCGGGCGAGTGCCCCGGCCGCGGCGGCCAGGTGGAGATCGTGCCCGCAGGCGTGCATCACGCCGGGGACGGTGCTGGCGTACCGCAGTCCGGTCCGCTCGGTGACCGGCAGGGCGTCGAGTTCGGCGCGGAGCATCACGGTGGGTCCGGGGCCGTTGCGCAGGACCCCGACGACGCCCGCGCCGCCGCCCACGCCCCGGGTGACCGTGCAGCCGTGCTCCTCCAGCAGGGCGGCGAAGCGGCCGGCCGTACGTGTCTCGTGGCCGGACAGCTCGGGGTGGGTGTGGAGATCGAGGTAGAGCTCCAGCGCGGACCGCAGCTCCTCCATGGGGACGTCGGTGGCTGTCGTGTCCATGTGTGCCTCCTGCCGGGGGTTCGGACGGCCCGCCCCCGCTGACGGACGGCCGTCCCGCTTCTTCGCGAGGGTGGGCCACGGGCCGGTCAGCGCGGCCCTCGGGGCGCTGTCACCGGGTGACAGCGAACTGACAGGGGCACGACGGCCGATCTGACAGCGGGCCCGGCTGGAATGGGGCACCGCAAGGGAGAGCCGCCGGATCGGCCGGCGGACCCCGGTGACGCGAAGGAGAACACCATGGCGCCCAAGACCGAGCTCGCGACCCTCGCCGACGAGATCCTGGAGCTGGAGTCGGAGACCTTCGAGATCTCGGACTACTCGGACGCGGTCGAGGTCGTCCTCGCCGGGTGCACGTCCTCCTCCTCGACCTCCACCTGCTCCAGCACGACCAGCACCACCTCCTGCAGCGCCTGATCCCCGGGCGGTCGCGGTCGGCAGCCCCCTCCCGGCGGTACGTCCCGCCCGGGCGGGGGCTGCGCCGCTCACGGGAACGGGTGCGGCACGGCCTTGATCTCCTCCTCGCGCAGATCGGTCGTGCGTCTGCCCGACGCCCGCAGGGCGGTCCGCAGCCGGGGCATCAGCAGGGCGCGCTGGCGGGTCCAGCCGAAGTCCAGGGGCAGCAGCCCCGGCACGATCGTGGCCACCGTGTGCAGCCCCATCCGCCGCTGCTCGGGCGTGGTCTGGTCGACGGCGATCACGTCGTGCCCGTTGCGGGCCAGGCCGTCGCGGAGCAGCCGGAGGTCGTCCATCAGGTCGCCGGTGCGGGGGCGCAGCGGCTCCCAGTCGCGGAAGGCCTCGTCGAGGGAGCGGACCTCGGCCGGCTCCAGGTACTCGCGCGCGTGCCGGGTCATCCCGGGCAGCCCGTAGAGCTGGGCGTGGTCCTTGAGGTGCCGTACCCGGGTGAAGTCCCGCGCCATTTCCTCCAGTTCACCGAGCCGTTCGGCGACCTGGTAGGGCAGGTGCGGGATGTAGGTGAGGACCTCGGAGAGCGCCGCGTCGACGGTTCCCTCGGGGTCGAACCCGGCCGCGGCGCTGAAGGAGAGCGCGCCCGGACCGCCGTCGCGGCGGACGGCGAGGGCGGTGACGACGGGTACGGCGAGGTCCATGCGGGTGTCGTAGGCGTGCACGTCGTAGCCGTGCATCGCGGCCCGGTCGATCATGGAGCGGATGGCGGGGGCCCGGCAGGTGGCGAGGTCGATCCGGGTGAGCCGGGCTCGGCCGTACCAGGCGAGCAGGAAGGCGTCCCGCTCGATCAGTTCGAGGAGTCCGAAGAGGATCGCCTCCTCCAGACTGCCGCCGGTGGCACAGCCGTTGGAGCACTCGAAGACGAAGTTGTCGGCGTCGACCCCGGCGCTGTAGTGCGCCAGGCGGGCCGGTACGAGGACGGGGCGCTCGTCGCGCAGCGAGTGGCCCCACACCCACGGGATCGCGCGCTCGGGATCGAACGGGCTGACGAGGTGGTCCCGCGCGTACGTCTCCGGGGCGTAGAGGCCGCACTCGGCGGGGTCGAGGACGGGGGCGCCGGCGGCGACCAGCTCGCGGTGGGAGGCGGAGACGGCGGAGGTGCCGCGTCGCCGGTGGGTGCCCGCGTAGCGCTCCAGGCCCTCCAGATGGGCCAGCGTGCGGCTGGTGCCGTAGCTGTTGGCCTGGCCGCTCCAGGTGACGTCGTTGAGGCCCGCGTAACCGCGGACGAAGTGGGTGCCCGCCACCGGGGCGGTGGTGGTGGAGACCGGGTTGATCCAGACGTCCGAACCGAGGGCGCCGCAGACCGGGTTGGCCAGCGCCGTGGTCGGCAGCCGGTACGAGCCGAGGGAGCGCAGCCGGTAGCCGTCCGGGTCCGGTTTGGGGGCGGGACCGAGCGTCATCCGGGCCGACTCGGCGGTGTCCGGGCGCTCGCGCACACAGGACGGGCAGAGCGGTTCGGGGAGCAGCGGGAAGGTCGCGGTGGCGAGGGTGACGAGGTCGACCCGGGTGACCTGGGGCAGTTCCCCGTCGGGCGCGGACGCGGTGGAGGGGGTGGGGCGGTCACCGGTGAGGGTCGCCCGGTACGCCGCCCAGACGGCGTCGAGGGCGTAGTCGGTGAACACCGGCCAGGCGGCGGCGCCCTGGGAGACGTAACCGAGTTCCAGGGCCTCCCGCTCGGAGCGGCTGCGCAGCCGCTGCCAGCGCATGGCGAGGCACTGGCCGCAGGCCCGCGCGTCGGCCCGGCCGCCCCAGGGGCCGAGCAGCACCGCCCGCGAGGTGAGGTGGACGGTGGCGTCGGCGCGGACCGGGGCGTACGCGTCGGGGTGGCCGAACCCCAGGGTGTCGGCGGCGCCGAGGGGGACCACCAGCGGTCCGGGCAGCCGGTCAGCCCCGGGCTCCCGGGCCGTGACGGCGGCCCGGTGGCGGGCGGACAGTTCACGCTGGAGGCGCCCTCGGGCGGCCTCGAACGGCGCGCCCTCGGGTGCCCGGGCCGCCGCGGCGGGCGGTGCCTCGGTCGTCATGACTTGTCGCTCCAGCGGAAGGTCTTCAGCGCGACCGCGCCGAGGACGACGGCGACTCCGGCGAGGACTCCGCACGCCACGGCGATGTCGCCGCCCGATCCGTTGCCGGTGAGCGCGGCGGAGACGCCGTCGTTGAGGTAGTAGAGCGGCAGGGCGTGGGCGAGGCTCTGCATCCAGTCCGGCATCGCGTCCAGCGGGAAGAACGAGCCGGACAGGAAGGCCATCGGGATCATCAGGCAGTTCGCGACCGCCGCCACCGCCTCGGGCGTCTTCGCGAACGAGCCGACGATGACGCCGAGCGCGAGGAAGGCCGTGATGCCGAGGACGAGCACGGGCAGGACGAGCGGCCAGGAGCCGGCCGGGCTCAGCCCGAACCAGGGCAGGATCGCCACCCCGACGAAGAGCGCGGTCTGGACGACACCGATGGCGATGGCGAGCCCGTAGCGGGAGGCGAGCACGGAGGGCAGCCGGACGGGCGTCATCCGGATGAGCCGCAGGATGTCGTCGCGGCGCCACTGCATGAGGACGAAGCCCACGCCGAAGACGGCCGCGTTGGCGACGCCCCAGGAGAGCACGCCGGGGGCGATGTAGTTGATGTACGGCTCGCCGCTCTGCTCCACCTCCTTGCCGTGGAAGATCAGCCCGAAGACGACCAGGAAGAGCAGGGGGAAGGCGAAGGTGAAGAAGAGGGTGGTCTTGTCGCGGGTGTAGGCCCGGTAGCCCGCGCGGGTCAGTGCGGCGTATGCGCTCATGCGGTGTGTCTCCGTGTCCGTTCTCTGGTCTCTGTCCACGTCCGGTGGGCGCGGGGCTACGACTGCGGTGCGTCGCCGGTCAGTTGGAGGTAGACGTCCTCCAGGCTGGCGGTACGGGTACGGATGCCCTGGAGACCGGCGATCTCGCCGACCGCCGCGAGGACCGGGCCCGCGTCGACGGTCTCCAGGACGACCGTGTCCGCCTCCTCGGTGACGCCGAGGACGCCCGGGATGGCCCGCGCGGCCTCCGGCGAGAGCCTTCCCGCGGGGACCACCAGGCGGGTGGTGGGGCTGCCGGCGGAGACCAGCCGGGCCGGGGTGTCCAGGGCGCGCACCCGCCCGTCCACGATGATGGCGACCCGGTCGCAGAGCGCCTCGGCCTCGTCGAGGTGGTGGGTGGTGTAGACGATGGTGCGGCCCGCGCCCTTGAGGTCGCGGAGGACCTGCCACAGCGCCCGCCTGGCCTGCGGGTCGAGGGCCGCGGTCGGCTCGTCGAGGAAGATCAGCTCCGGCTCGTGGACCAGCGCCGAGGCGATGGCGAGCCGCTGGCGCTGGCCGCCGGACAGGTCCTCGACCCGGACCGCGCCCTGCTCGGTCAGGCCGACGGAGGCGAGGGCCCGCTCGACGGCGTCCCGCCCGGCGCCGTAGAGCGCGGCGACGGTCTCCAGGTGCTCGCGGGCGGTGAGCCGGACGAAGAACGCGGAGGTCTGCGTCTGCACGCCGATCCGGGGCAGCAGCCCGACGTTGCGGGGCCAGGGGCTCTCCCCGAACACGGTGACCGTTCCGGAGTCGGCCTGCCGCTGCCCCTCCACGATCTCGATCAGGGTGGTCTTGCCGGCGCCGTTGGGGCCGAGCAGACCGAAGAACTCGCCGCGTGCCACGGTCAGCGAGATGCCGTCCACGGCCGCCTTGGTGCCGTACCGCTTGTGTACGGAGTCGAGCACGATCGCCGCGTCCCGGCGCTCGTCCCCCCGGCCCTGCTCGGTGGTCTCTCGGGTCGCCGCGCTCTCCCGCGCGGAGGACGGGGTGGTGGGGGGCATGGTGCGCTCCTTGTTCACGCGGCTCGGGCCGCCGTCAGCAGGTGGTGGATCAGTGCCGCTGCCGAGGCGGCGAGAACACCGAGGACGAGCAGGCTGCCCAGTCCGTAGACGGTGTAGACGGTTCGGGCCCGGCGCGGATAGCCGGCGGCCGCCGGGTCGCGCCGGAGGGCGAGCCGGAGGAAGTCGCGGCTGGAGGCGGCGAGTTCGGTGGCTCCGGCCCACTGGCTGACGATCTTGTAGCCGTCGAGCGGGGGCAGGGGCACCAGCATGGCGTACGCCTGCGCGCTGCCGAGCAGCAGCAGGCCGGTCAGGGCGTCGTGCGTGGCCGTGTCCAGCGGCGCCCACAGCCACAGGGCGCAGAAGGGCAGCAGAAAGAGGAGGTTCATCACGGCGCCCGCGACGGCGGTCGCGATGCGGTGCCAACGGGTCCGGAGATAGAGGTAGTTGTCCACGGTGCAATACATGATCACCACTGGGAGCCGCCAGCGCAGCCCGATCTCGCCGACTCGGCCACCGAAATGGCGCGCGACCACCCCGTGCGCCAGTTCGTGCAGGGCGGTGCTGAGCCACAGGAGCACGGCAGTGGCGGTCAGCAGGACGGGGTTGAGGAAGAGGTCCCGGGCGGCCAGCAGCGCCTCACCCGCGCGCAGGGCGAGGACGGTCTGCATGGCGAGGACCGCGCCCAGCAGCGGCACCAGACAGACGGGGCGCAGCAGGAAGCCCACGGCGCGGTGCAGGCGGGCTGCGGTCGCGTCGGCGTCCGCGACGAGCCGGAGACTGCCGCTCATGAGGCGCCGCGCGGGCTTCGCCGCGGGGTGGGCGGGCTTCGCTTCGGGTACGGCTCCGGGCCCGGCGGGCTTCGCTTCGGGTACGGCCCCGGACACGGCAGGCTTGGCTGCCCGTACGGCCCCGGGCCCGGCGGCCGGCGCTTCGGGGACGGGGCCGGGCGGGGGCGTGCGGGGGCCCGCCAGGAGGCCGCGCGTGCCCAGCATGCCCAGCAGCTGGAGCCAGTTGGCGTCGCCCAGACGGCGCCCGTACTCGCTCGCGTACGCCTCCCCGAGCTGCGCGAGCGTACGGCTGCCGTCCATCCGGGAGATCAGGAAGGACTCCTTGACGCCGACCTGGAAGGACTGGCCGCCGGCGGTGTCCTTGATCAGGTGCACCGTCCTCGGCCCGTGCAGGAACGCGTCGCTCACGAGCACGCCCTCGCGGAGCGCCGGCCGGTGGTCGGCGAGGGCCCCGGCGGAGGCGGCCGCCGGCCCGGCCGTCACGCGGACTCCCGTAGGCAGCGGCCGAGGACGTGGGAGAGGTAGGCCTCGTCGCGGATGGTCACGTGCAGCCGGTTGTTGGTCATGTGCATGTACGGGGAGAGGAGGAGCGGCAGGGCGACGGCCGGGTCGGTGACCCGCTCGTCGCGCTCGCCGTCCCAGGAGCGGAAGACGAGCTCCCCGGCGCGTGCCAACCGCTCCGCGCGCTCGCGCAGTTCGAGACAGTGCTCGGCCCAGCCGCCCAGGAACGCGGGCAGCCTGACCGGCCCGCCGCCGTCCGCCACGGCGGACCGGACGGCGGCGAAGCGGGCGGCCAGGTCCGGGGCCATGGCCGCGTAGTTGCGGTCGTACTCCTCGCTCCCGATGAAGCCGGTGCCGGGGAACGCCTTGTGCCAGAACGCGTAGTAGCTGTCCAGGTAGTCGGCCAGCTCCTGCTCGCCCGGCAGGAAGGCCGCCGACATGACCATCATCAGCTGGGCCGAGGTGCCGAGCAGGACCGTCCGCAGATGCAGGTTCTTGGTGCGGAAGGCGTCCACGACCAGCTCGCTTGAGTACCGGAAGTGCCACTCGGCGAGCTCGACCCCGGCCGGGCCGCCGTACTTGCCGTACTCGGGTTCGTAGGGTTCGGCGCTGCGCGAGTTGTTCGGGCGCAGTCGCATCCGGCCGTCGTCGTCGACGAAGGGCGCGCGCTCGGCACCGGGGAACTCGATCTCGAACAGGGTGTTGTAGAAGTCGTGCAGGAAGCCGGAGTCCACCTCGTACAGGGCGGGCCGCTCGGCGAGGAAGGCGTCGATCGCCCGCTCGGTGCGGCGGCGCACCTCGGGTTCGGCCTCGGGCGTGGACGGCCGGATCCGCAGCCGGACGTGCGGGCCCTCCAGCCAGTAGTTGATGAAGAACCAGTCGGCAAGCAGGCCTTCCTCGGCCAGTTCCGCCACGAGCGGGCGGACGCACTGGAGGAGGAAGGGGCGCGGGTTGGCCGCGTAGAAGACGTGGGTGGCCTGCCAGGCGCCCCGGGCCGCCGCCGTCACGGAAGGCGAGGCCGTCACGGAGGGCGAGGCCGTCACGGAGGGCGAGGCCGCCGAGGGCGAGGTCGCGGGTGGGACGGCGGTCATCGGGGGTTCCCCTTCCGGGTCTGCGGGCTCTGGGCGCTCCGCGGGGTCGCGGCGGCGGGCGCGAGGGTCTCCACGGCCAGTTCGGCCACATGGCGCCCGCGCCCGGTGGTGACGTGCAGCGCGTCCTCGTCCGGCAGCGCCTCACGGAACACCACGCGGGCCTCCGCGCTCTTCAGCAGCGCCTCGAACGCGGCCAGCGACAGGGCGCTGTCGAAGTCCAGGTACTGCGGCTTGGCGCCGGTCGCCCCGCGAGCGCCGCTGTCCGAGACGGTGGCGAAGACCCGGTCGGGCAGTCCGTGCGCGCGCCGGAAGCGGTGCCAGCCGAGGAACCACTCCGCGTCCGCGGCGGAGCCGTCGCGGCCGTCCCCACCGCCCGCCGCGCGCAGCGGGAGCACGGAGGCAGGGGCACTCCAGCTGCGGCGGGCGAGCACCAGAGCGCCGTGGCGGACCCGGGGCCGTGAGGTCACGCCGGCCACCGGCTCGCCCTCCGGCACCCCGCCCCAGACGTTCAGCGGCGCCATCGAGGTCGGCGAGAGCAGCAGCAGCGTGCGGGCCAGCTCGGGCAGGGCGAGCGGTACGAGGTAGCCGAGGTAGACGGGCACCACGTCGCGGCCGAGCCGGGCCGAGCGCAGCACCAGCCGGTCCGTACGCTCGTCGTGCACGACGGACAGGTCGTCCAGACCGATGCGGTACTCCGGTTCCAGGGTGCCCGTCTCGCCGGGGCAGACGATCTCGTACGGAGTGAGCCGGCCGTGCAGGTTGAGGTTGCTGGTCACCGGGCCGCCGGTCACCTCGGCGAGGACCGCGCCCGGCGGAACCACGGAGTCGGATCCTTCGAGCAGGCGCTCGGCGAGCCCCTCGAAGCAGTGCGTGAAGCGGCTGAACGGGAAGGACAGCCCGCCGTAGGAGCGGTTGAGGACGAGGAGCGGCGGTCCGCCGGTCCGGTCGGCGAGCTGGATGTGGTGGCTCATCGGCGCGAAGTGCGGTGCGAGGCCGTCCAGTTCGTTCGCGACCTCGGCCATGAAGGCGTCGTCCAGGACGATCTCGTCCGTCCCGCCGGACGTCGACTCCCGCCACAGGGAGCGCATCCGCTCCACGAAGGACATCCGGGCCGTGTCGAGGGCCTTCAGCTCCGGTTGCCCGAGCCAGTTCTCCTCGGGCACGTAGCGGCCGTCCGTGTCGAAGGTGGTGCGCTTCGCCGTGAACGACATGTACTGCTCGAAGAAGTCCTCGTGGAAGTCGTGGACCAGCTTGAGCAGGTCGTCGCAGCGCCCGCCCCGACCGTGGCGCGCGAGGAAGAAGCCCTTCAGGATCAGCCGCTGAGGGAGCGTCAGGTCGAAGGCGGGCAGCACGCGTTCCACCCTCGCCAGCGGACCGGCGGCCAGCCGCGCCCACGCGTCGGCGTCGAGACCGGTCGCCGTGCCCGCCGCCGCGTCCTCGTACAGCACGGTCTGCGGGACACGCCCCTCGTCGGCCCCGAGCGACAGCTGGATCTCCCGCAGCCCGTCGCGCAGCGCGGCGAGCAGGGCCGGCCGGTCGGCCGGGGCGGCGTGGGCGAACCGGTCCACGAGGGAGACCGGTCCGTCCAGCGCGGCGACCAGTTCGTCGGCCCAGGGCCGCTCGACGGCCCTCAGGGACGCCTGGAAGGCCCGCAGCGGATCGGTGTCGTGGACCTCCGTGCGCAGTCCCGGCACCTGGAGCATGCCGACGTCCAGGAGCGCGCCGAGGTACCGCTCGACGTCGTCGGAGTCCGTGCCGTGCTCGGCGGCCAGCCAGTCGGCGACCTCGCCGTGGCGCAGCGTGCCCCGCTCCTCGAAGAGGCCGAGCAGCCGTTCCAGTGTGCCGCTGCGCCGCAGGAAGAAGAGCCGGTCCCGTACGGCGTCGAAGGTGACGGCCGTGTCGTCGTCGCCCGCGGTGACCCAGCGGCGGACGTACCGGACCCGGTCGTCGTCCCTGCCCCAGCCGCTGGCGAGCGAGACGGGCAGGTCGGCGCGGCGGACGGGGTCGGCGGCGATGGTCTCGGCGATCCGGCCGAGGGCGACGACGTTCAGCCGCGCGTGGCCGGTCCACTCGTCGTCGACCCGGACGGCGAGGCCGCCGGATTCCGCGCCCTCGGCGAACTCACCCAGAGCGACACCGGTGAACGTGGAGAACGGGCTGGTCTTGCACACGGTCCGGTACAGATACGACAGCAGCGAGCGCTCGATCTTGCGCTGCTTCTTGCCCGAGACGGCAGCGGCGGCTTCGGCGACCGTCGGCGCGGCCTCCACCGCTCGTACGTATGTGTCGAGTTGGGCGTGCAGAGCTGGCGAGGCGAGCAGCAGAGCCCTGCGCAGCCGCTCCTCTCCGGCGCGTCGGCCGAGGGCGGTACGGGCGCGTCCGGTCTCCTCTGCGAGCAGGGCCGCGCCCACCGCGCGCCGCTCGGTGAGCGCGCGGTGATCGGCCAGCCAGGCGGCGAGGGCCCGGCCGGCCTCCGCGTCCAGACCGGCGACCAACTCCCGTGCCCCGTCCGGGTCCTGGGGTGGCCGGCCGTTGAACACGGCGCGGCGCAGGGCGAGCAGTCGGCGCCGGACGCCCTCGTCACCCTCTCCGGTGCGGCCGATCAGGTCGTGCAGGAGGTCACCGACGGCCTCGCCCGCACGCCCGAGCGCGTCGGCCGCTTCGGCGACCTCGTCGGCCCAGCGGCGGCTGTCGGGACAGCGGAGCTCCCGTACGGTCTCCACGGGCAGCCCGGCCACCCGGAGCACGAACGGCGTCATGGTTCTCCCTCTGTCGTCGCCCATGAGCGCGGCTCAGGCGATCTCGTGGCGGAAGTCGGCCGGACCGGGCCGTTCGTGGCCGACGAGCATGATCAGCAGCGGGGCCTCACCGGTCCCGTCGAGGCCGAGTTCCTCGATGTACGAGATGTTGTCGAAGCCCAGCGCCACACCGCACCCCAGCTCCATCGCGGCGGAGGCGGTGTACACGGCCTGGGACACGGCGCCGATCGTCGCACCGACCAGCCGGTAGCCCCGGTCGCCCACGGCGTCCAGGACCGCCGAGGTCCGCATGGCGGGCACCAGGACGGCCCCGGCCTGCTCCAGGTTGTAGTTCGCCAGGAAGTAGTTCTTCTGCAGGAAGGCGCCGGGGCGCCCCTCCTTGATGAGCCGCAGGGCGCCCGCGTCGGGGTCGTAGGCGTAGCTGCCCGTGGCGAGACCCTCGACGTGGTTGACGAAGACGTACAGCCGCGCGGGCCATGCGTCGCCGGCGCCACCCGCGTCGCCCATGGCCCCGGTGCCGCCCCCGGTGCCGCCCGAGCCCCCTGCGCCCCCTGTGTCGCCGCCCAGCCTGGACGCGGCCGTGGCGGCGGCGAGGCAGGCGGCCAACTGGTCGGCGCCGATCGGGCGTTGGGCGTCGAACCGGCCGAAGCTGCTGCGTCGGCGGCGCAGCGCGGTGCGGACGTCCGCCTCCAGGGAACGGGGGACGGGCAGCGGGACCTCGGGCCGGTCCGTGTGCGGAGGTGCCACGGCGGCCGGGGCGAGCGCACCGGCGGTGGGCCTGTCGGCGGCGCCCCGGGAGGTGGCGGCCTGCATCCCGGTCACCGCCTCGAACGTGAGGACCGTACGGGACCGCTCGACGTCCGTACGGCGCACCGAGGCGCGGGCGGCGGGCGCGCCGGCCTTGGAGGCGCCCGCCCAGCGCAGCGGGACCACCGCGAAGACGCCCTCCTCGTCGGACCGCACCCCGAGGAGCCGGGCGAGCCGTTCCTCGTCGAACCAGAGGGCCGGCTCGATCTCCAGGCCCCGGGCCCGTGCCCACATCCGCCAGGTCTGGAGCACGGTCCCGATGTCCATGCTCACGGCATGGAAGGAGAAGCTGTTGTACTTGAAGGCGTTCTGCCAGTACTTGACGCCCAGGACCAGGTACTGGTCGGTCGGGGCGGGACCCGGCGCCCCCTCCCCCAGCGCCTCGCGCACCTCGCCGGTCACCTCACCGGTGAGCAGGCGCTGCATGGCGTGGTGGCGGGTCGCGTAGTAGTGCACGCCGGGCGGGACGGGGCCGCTCGCGCCGGACACCCAGTAGACGCTCACCGGGTAGAGACCGCCTCCCGATGCGGTGCCGCGGGACCAGTTGGCGAGCGGGTACGAGGGCAGGGCGCTCAGGTCGGTGTTGGCCTGGACGCCGAGCCGGCGGCCGGTGAGCCCGTAGGAGTCGCGCAGCATCCCGGAGAGCAGGGCGAGGTCGAACCCGGCTCCCCCGCCCGGGTGTCCGGCGAGCCCGCGGTCGAGGCTCGCGTCGGCCGGGTAGGCGCAGTCGGGCAGCGGGAGGCTGTCCACGCCGGGGTAGTACTTGGTCTTGCGCGGGGCGTCGGCCCAGTTCGGGACGTGGTCGGCCGGGGGCATCGGGACCCGGCCGCGCCGCATGATGGCGGCGGCGTAGTCGTGGGCGTACCCCATGGGGAACTCCTTGGTCGCAGTCTCGGACGCGGACGGTCGGGGAAGCGGCGATGACCGGCGCCCGCTCATGGGAAGGGGTGGGGAGCGGGGTTGAACTCGGTGGGATCCAGGTCGTGGGCGCGCAGGCCCGCCTCCCGGAGGGCGGTGCGCATCCGGGGCATCCCGAGCGCGCGCTGGCGCGTGTGGCCGAAGTCGATGGGCAGCAGGCCCGGGACGAGGACGCTGACGGTGGTGAGGCCGAGGCGCCGCTGCTCGGGCATGGTCTGGTCGACGACGATCGTGTCGAACCCGGCACGCGCGACCGCGTCCACGCACGCCTCCAGGTCGTCGCGCAGGTCGTCGGAGACGGGCAGCACACGGCCGTCCCCGTACACCTCGGCGAAGGACCGTTTCGGCGGGCGGGGCGCGCCGGGCTCCCCGAGCAGGAAGTGGGCGTGGTCGCCCATCTCGGGTATGCCGTACGCCAGCGGGTGGTCGTGCAGGGCCGCCACCTTGTCGAAGTCGCCGGCCATCGCCCGCAGCCGTTCCTCGTCACGTTCGGTGCGGCTCTGGAGGTTGACGGAGTCGGTGGCGATCTCGCAGAGGGCTCCCGCGAGCGCGGCCTCCGGGTCGAGGCCGGCGCCGGCGCCGAAGCACATCCGGCCGAGGCCGCCGTCGGGACGGACGGCGACGCCGGTGACGACCGGGACCGGGAAGGTGATCCGGGTGTCGAAGAACCGGGCCTCGTAGCCGTACATCGCCAGCCGGTCGACCATGTGCCGGGTCGCGCGACGGGTGCTGGTGCGCGGATCGATCTCGGGGAGCGCGACCCGTCCGTACCAGGCGAGGAGGAAGGCGTCCCGTTCGACGACCTCCATCAGGCCGAAGTAGGCGGCCTCCTCCAGACTCCCGCCGGAGGCACAGCCGTTGGAGGACTCCTGCACGAAGCGGTTCTCCAGACCGGGCGAGTGATAGTACGTCAGGACCTCGGGGACGAGAACGGGTTCGCGGTCACGGAGCGAGTAGCCCCACACCCAGGGAAGTTCGCGGTCGGGGGTGAAGGGCCGCACACGCGGGTTGGCCCGGTGGAACGCCTCCGAGTACAGGCCGCAGCGGCGCGGGTCGAGGGCCGGCAGGCCCTGCGCCGTGAGCCCGTCGAGGGAGTCGCGCACCCCGGCGTGCTTGGACCGGGCGCGCATGCCGGCGTACCGCTCGAGGCCCTCCAGGACGCCGATGCGGACGCTCCCGGCGAAGGTGTCGGCGTGACCGCCCCAGAAGGTCTCCCGGAGGTACTCCCCGGAGCGCATGGAGAAGCAGCCGATGGTGGCGGAGGTGGAGAGCGAGGCGACGTCCTGGACCACGGAGGGGCCGAGCGACCCGCAGACGGGGTTGGCGTACGGCTCGACGGGCAGCTCGTAGTCGCCGATGTCCCGGACCCGGAAACCGCCGGGGCGGTGCTTGGGGGCGGGGCGCAGATCGAGGACGGCGGCGCGCGCGGTGTCCTCCTCGGCGGTGCCGCAGTCGGGGCACTCGGGGTCCGGCACGAGGGGGTAGTGGCGGATCCGCAGGGTCGTCAGGTCGACCAGGTGGACGGTGGGGAAGACCCGTTCGGCGGGGCCGCCGCCCGCGAGCCGGGTGGCGATCAGCCCGGCGAGCGCGTCGGCGGCGAAGGGGGTGGTGTACGGGGATCCGCCGGCCGCGCGGGTGCCGGAGCCGAGCTCCAGCGCCTCGCGCAGCGCGACGGAGCGGACGGCCTGCCAGCGGCGCTCCAGGCAGGTGACGCAGACCGGCTGCCCGCTCGCGCCGCCGGGGAAGGGCCCGACGACGGCCTGCCGTCCGTAGAAGCGCACGGGCACGCGGTCGCCCGGGGCGCCTTCCGCTCTCGCGCCGTCGGCCGCCCCGCCCCCCGGCGTAGCCTCCGCACGCCGTTCGGTCCGGAACGCGTCCCGTACGCCGATCGGCGCGACGTCCACGGCCGCGTCCGGGGCGCCGTGGGCGCGGAGCGTGCGACGGACGAGCCGCGACAGCGCACGGGCGGACGGCGCCCACACCTCCTCGGGTCCGGCGCCGGAGGCCGCGGGGGTCGGGGGTGCGGTCGTGTCAGCGGTGGGCATCGGAGGCGTCCCCGTTGGGCAGGGTGAGCAGGACGCGGGCCGTGCTCACGCCGCAGGCGGCGAGGTCGGCGGGGGTGGTCGCGACGTACAGCACGTCCCGGCCGGTCGCCCGCAGCCGCTCCAGTACGGCGTCGAAGGTGGCGGTCTCGCCCGTCACGGGCCGCTCCGTTCCGTCGCCGACGGCGATCGTCCCGGCGGCGAGGTCGGTGACGAGCGGCAGGCCGAGGTCGACCTCCTCGGACGGTTCCTCCGCCGCGAGCTGCACCTGGCCGAGGAGGTCGCGCAGCGCGTCGCAGGCCGCGTCCCGGCGGGAGAGCCCCGCGCCCACCGACCAGCGGCCGCCGCCGTGGTCCGTCGTCTCGCGGGCCAGGACGGCGTACGCCGACGAGCGCTCCTCCTCGCCGAGGTCGAGCAGCTCCACGGCGACGCCGAGGTTGGCGGCGGACCGGATCAGGAACACCAGTTCCGGGTCGCCGTCCGCGTCGACGGAGGCCCCGTCCACGACCGGGACCGCCACCGGCGCCACCCGGGTCTCCCCGCGCAGGGCGCGCAGCAGGGCCTCGTGTGCCAGCGCCGACAGCAGCCCCCGGCCCGCGGCCTCCTGTGCCGTGGCGCCCGCGCCCGCCCCCGCGCCGGTCGCCAGGACCGACCGGTCGCGGTTGGCGGGCCCGAGGGTGCGCACGGCGGCCTCGGGGACGGCCACGGACTCCTTGGTGAGCAGCGAGGTCGCGGTCGTCCACGCCGTGACGGCGTCGGAGCCGGTGCCCGTGCCGCCGCCGGTGGTCAGGGCGTCGGGCAGGACGTGGACGCTCGGTGCGCCGCCGTCCGACCCGGCGGGGGCGGGGAGGGTGACGTGCTCCACGTAGGCCTCCGCCGCCGCGTACAGGGCCCGGGTCCGAGCGCCCGCCAGGTGGTGCACGTCGAAGGCGGCGATACGGCGGCGCTCCCCGTGCCCGAGCGCGAGTTCGAGACGGCTGATCTTCAGCGGCGTCTGGGTGAGGTCCTCGTCCTCGTAGCGGCTGAAGATCCCGGTGTGGGGCCGGACGAGCGCGGCGCTCAGCGTGTTCAGCCGGTCGACCGCGTCCTCGGCCTCGCGCGCGGTCCGCACGCTCGGGGTCTCGGGCAGCGCCAGGGTGGCAGGCGCGGCCCTCCGCTCCTCGGCGGCGAGGTCGACGAGGGCGGCGCAGCGGCGGCAGCGCGGGTGGGGGTGGACGGGTTCGGCGACGACGTCCAGCGACGCCAGGTCCTGGAGCAGCGCCTGGCCCGCGGTCTCGGCGGGCAGCGCGCCGGTCGTGAGGCGGAACACCTCGTACCCGAGCAGGTTGCCCGTCATCGCCGCGACCGGTCCGGTGAGCGGCGCGCCGTGGCCGGCGGTGGAGGAGCCGGGGGACGGGACCGAGCCACCCGCCACCTCCGCCCAGAGCTCGGCGGCGGCCGCGGCGTCGGTGTTCGTGCCGAGCCGGAGCACGGCGCAGGACCAGCAGCCGGTGGCTGAGTCGGTGGAGAGCGGACCGACGACGGACCGTTCGCCGAACGTCCAGGCGGGGATCAGGGTCCGGCCCTTGGGCACTCCCGAGGTCAGCAGCCGGTGGACACGGACCGCCGCCCCCGGCCCGGTGACGACCACGATGTCGTAGCCCGCGAGGTCCGCCCAGCCGGCGTCGGCCTCGATCGGCTCGATCCGCACGGGGCAGCCTCGCGCCCCGACCTCGGCCGCCTCCTCGCCCGCCTCCGGGAGGACGGCGGTGACGCCGATGTGGGCGCAGCCGTTCCGTATCAGGCTCAGCGCGCACCAGCGGGCGGTCTCGTCCGCGCCGAGGACGGCGACGCGGGTGCGGCGGAACCGGTCGAAACGGGCGGGCGCGCCTTCGGCGTAGTGGTCGACGTAGGCGATCTGCGCGGCGAACTCCCGCTGGACCGCTTCGTGTTCCGGGTCGTGGTGCGCGTCCTTCGGGTCGGCGGGCAACGCGTCGGCCTCGGGTACGTCGCGGGCGAAGGAGCGTGCGTAGAGGGTGCCCACCAGCGCGGCGGCCATGGCCCGTTGGGCGGGGCCGAAGCCGGCACAGAGCTCGGAGAGCGTGTGACCCCCCGTCAGATGCGGGACCACGAGCGAGGCGAAGCGGTACGCCGTGCGTCCGGTGAGGTGGAAGCCGCCGTCGGCGTTGTGGAAGAGGACCCCGCCGGGCGTCTCGGTGAAGAGCACGTCGCGGCGGATGCGGGGACGGGTTCCGGCGAGCGCGTCGAACGCCGCCTCGGGGTCCGGTGCGGCGCCCGGAGCGGACGCCGTGCCAGCCATGTCAGCCTCAGCCATGTGCGTCATACCTTCTCTGTCGGTCGCGTACGTTCGGCGTTGCGCCGCGCGTATCTGCGCAGCAGGTCGTGCATCCGGTACGGGCCGGGCGGCCCCGCCTCCAGGAAGCCGGAGTCCGCGAGCCGCTCCAACGTCCCCTCGGCCTCCTCGACGCCTCCGCAGTCCTCGGCGTGGAACTCCCGGGGCAGCGAGCCCAGCCGCCCGAAGACCTCGACGAGGCGCGGGTCGAGCCGGTCGAGCGCGGTGGCCAGCACCCGGTCCACGGACATGCCCGGGGAGTCCGGCAGCGCCAGCCGGGCGACGGGGTCGCCCGCGAGCCACTCCGCGCCCTCGCCGAGCTTCAGCTCGGGCCTGGTGAGCAGGCGGGCCGCGGCGATCCGCAGCGCCAGGGGGAAGTGCCCGCACAGCTCGGCCAGTCGGCGTACGGCCTCCGGTTCGGCCTCGGCGCGCTCGGCGCCCAGGACCGCGTGGAGCAGCCCGTGGGACTCCTCGGGGTCGAACACGGACAGCCGGTGCACCCAGCCGCCGTGGGTGGCGACCAGTCCGGCGAGCCCCATGCGGCTGGTGACGACGGCCGCCCCGCCGGGGCCGACGGGGAGGAGCGGGCGGACCTGTTCGGCGTCGGCCACGTCGTCGAGGACGAGCAGCGCGCGTTCCTCCGGCCGCCGGTCGCGCAGGACCTCCGCCACCTCGGCCGCAACCTCGCCCGGTGGGCGGGACGCTCCGTGCGGGTCGGTCATGCGCACCAGGAGCCGGCCCCCGGGAAAGGCGTCCCGGACCAGGTGGGCGACGTGGGCGGCGAGCGCGGTCTTGCCGATGCCGGGGGCTCCGGTGACGAGTACGGTCACCGCCTCCTCGCGTGGTGCGGCGAGCCGGGCGGTCATGGCGGCGACCTCGCCGGCGCGGCCGGTGAAGGAGGGCACGACCGGCACGGGCGCGACGAGCGGCGGCCCCGTCGCGGTCGCGGCTGCCGGGGCGGGGAGCGCGGCCCGTACGGGCACGGCCGTGCCGGAGCGCGCGGGGCCCAGGTCCTCGCCGCGCAGGATGGCCAGTTCCAGCCGGCGCAGGGCCGGCGACGGGTCCACGCCCAGTTCGTCGAGGAGGTACTCCTTGATCCGCCGGTACTCGGCCAGCGCCTCCGCCTGCCGTCCCGTCCGGTAGAGCGCCTCGATCAGCTGCTCGTGGAACCGCTCGTATCCCGGGTGGGCGCGGGTGACGTCCCAGAGGTCCACGAGCGCGTCGCCGCAGCGGTCGAGGGAGAGGAGCAGGTCGCAGACACGTTCCACCGTGCGCAGCCGTTCCTCGACCAGCCGGGGCACCGCGTCCCGGTGGAGGACGTCGGAGCGCACGTTGGTGAGGGGGGCGCCCTGCCAGAGCGACAACGCGTCCTTGAGGAGGTGCAGTTCGGCGAGGGGGTCGTGGTCGGCGGTGGCCCGCCGGACCTGGTCGCGGAAGCCGATGAGGTCGAGGGTGCGCGGACCGGCGCTGATGCGGTAGCCCCCGGGGACCGCCTCGATGGGGGCCTCGGTCACCCCGTGTTTGACGAAGAGCCGGCGCAGGCGCATGACGCAGGTCTGAAGGGCCGCCTTGGCGGTGGCCGGCTGGTCCTCGCCCCAGATGGCCTGCTGGAGGTAGTCGGCCGAGACCACGCCGTTCGCATGGAGCAGCAGCGTGGCCAGCAGGTTGGTGGGCCGGGACGGAGCGAGGACGACGGTCTCGGGCCCGTCCGCGAGGCTCAGCGGCCCGAGCAGCTGGAACCGCATCGGAGCTGCCTAGTCCCAGCCGTTGACCAGCTTGCACACCGGCGGGGGTTCGACAGGGAACGGCAGCCCGGCGGAGAAGGCCTCCCACTCGGCGCAGAGGGCGGCCAGGGCCTCGCGCGGGGTGTGCGGCGACGGGTCCCACGGCGCGTCGGCGGTCCCCGCGGACAGCCCCGTCACGGCGGTCGACGCGTCGGCGGTCGTGGCCTCGGCCTGCCCCGCGGCGGCGGTCCCGGCCGACAGGGTGAGCGCGATGAGCGTCAGGGCGAGCGCGGCAGCGGCACGCGCCGCCCAAGCGCCGGGCTTCTTCGAACACGGATGTGCGTCCATGCGTCCCCCTGTGCCTGTGGGTGGATTCCTCCGCCTCGCCGGAACCGGCCCGGCCGCATCGAACGATGCCAGCGGACGCGGCTCGTCGGTGCTCCCCCTCGTGACAACAACCTGACGTGCCCTGTCAGGTTGGTGCCACGATGTCGTCGAACCGCACCCACCCCGGCCCAGGTCCGTACCTTTCCCCCTCCGGCGAGCGCGGTCCGAGGGTTCAGCGCAGGTCCGCCGCCGGGGTGTCCGCGGGGGTGTCGTCGAGGAAGCCGCCCGACTGGTGCCGCCAGAGCTTCGCGTAGGCACCGTCCACGGTGAGCAGCTCCTGGTGCGTGCCCTGTTCGACGATCCGTCCGCGGTCGAGGACGACGAGCCGGTCCATGGTGGCGACCGTGCTCAGCCGGTGCGCCACCACGAGCGCCGTCCGCCCGGCCATGAGCTTCCACAGCGCGTCCTGGACCAGGATCTCGCTCTCGGAGTCCAGGGCGCTGGTCGCCTCGTCGAGCAGCAGGATCGGCGCGTCGCGCAGGATCGCCCGGGCGAGGGCGACCCGCTGACGCTGGCCGCCGGACAGCTTCACCCCGCGCTCGCCCACCATGGTGTCGAAGCCGTCGGGGAGCGCGTCGGCGAACTCCGTGACGTGCGCGGCCTCGGCGGCGCGACGGATCTCCGCTTCGGTGGCGTCCGGCCGGGCGAAGGCGATGTTGTCGCGCAGCGTGCGGTGGAACATGGCCGGGTCCTGCGGAACGTACGCGATCAGACTGCGCAGTTCGGCCTGTCGCAGGCGGCTGATGTCCTGGCCCCCGATCAGGATCCGGCCGCCGTCGATGTCCGACATCCGCAGCAGCAGCCGGGTGAGTGTGGTCTTGCCTCCGCCGGACCGGCCCACGAAGCCGATCTTCGCCCCGTCCCGCACGGCCAGGTCGAGGCCCTCGAAGAGCGGCTGGGCGCCCGCGTGGGCGAAGGTCACCCGCTCGAAGCGCACGTCGGCGCCCTGGGTGAGGAGCGGTTCGGGCGAGGCGGGGTCGCGGACGGTCGGGGGTGCGAGGAGCAGTTCGGTGAACTGCGCGGCCTCCGTCATCGAGCTTTCCAGACGGCGGTAGATCTGGTTGAACTCGAACATGATCCGCGTGGCGTTGGCGTAGTACGTGAAGACGACGACGACCGCCTCCACGCCGAGCTCTCCCGCGCCCAGCCCGAGCGCGAGCACCAGGCCCAGCACGTTGGTCAGCACGGACATCGGCGCGACCAGCGTGTCGATGCGCAGGTTGCCGTAGTCCCAGGAACGCAGGGTGAGCCGGCGCGACTCGGCGACGCGGGCCCGGTGTTCGGCGGCCTCGCGCTCCTCGGCGGCGAAGGACCGGACCGTGTCCATGTTCATCAGGCTGTCGGCGACATGGCCCGCCACCCGGGCGATCGCCTGTTCGCGCCGGGCGACGAGCAGCTGGCGGCGCCGGATCAGGGGTGTCACGCACACCGCCGTGAACGTGATCAGGGCCAGGAGACCGACGACGAGCATCGGGTCGTACTGCCACAGCACCACCGACGCGAACAGCAGGGGCACGAAGCTGCCCATGACGGAGAAGGTGAGCGTGTCGACGAACTCCTCGAAGCGGGAGGCGAAGCTCAGGACCCGCTTGGTCAGCGACCCGGCGAAGTTGTCGTGGAAGAACGCGGCGTCCTTGGCGTACAGCTCGTCCATGCCGGTGACGTACAGGTGCTCGATGCCGCGGGCGTCGAGGCGGTTCAGGCAGTGCAGTCCGACGCGCCACAGCCCCTCGGCGAGCAGGAGGACGCCGGCGAAGCCGAGGACGTACGGCAGCGCCGAGCCGAGGCTGTCCGCGGTACCGCTCTCGCCGGCGATCCCGCCGACGAGCTTGGCGACGACCAGCGGCGCGACGTAGAAGATGCCGATGTTGCCGAGGGCCGGCAGCAGCATGGCCGGCACGGTCAGCCGTCTGAGCCGGGACAGTTCCCTTCCGTAGTAGCGGAGTGCGAGGAGTACGGAGCCCTTGCTCGGTAACCCTTCGGACGATTCAGGTGATCCCATGGCGAACCCTGTGCTCTCGGATCGTCGGGTGACAAAACGGAGTCTCCCGTGAGAGCGGCCGCACGGTCCACGTGTTTTCGCGGTGACGGATTGGTTCAGGCCCTGACGTCCCGTACGGGATGCCTGCTCAGGATCGAGACGCGGTTGAACGCGTTGATGGTGATCGCCACCCAGAGGACCGCGGATATCTCGTCGTCGTTCAGGACCTCGCGGGCCTGGCCGTAGGCCCGCTCCTGCGCGAGGGCGTCCGCGGGGTCGGTAGTGGTCTCCGCGAGGGCGAGGGCCGCACGCTCCCGGGCGGTGAAGAGCTCGGTGTCCCGCCAGGCGGCGAGCACGCCGAGACGCCGGGTCGTCTCCCCTGCCCTCAGCGCGGCCCTCGTGTGGACGTCCAGGCAGGAGGCGCAGCCGTTGATCTGCGACACGCGGAGGTTGACCAGCTCCACCAGGACGCGGTCGAGGCCCGCCTCGGCGGCCGTCGTGCGGACGGCATCGGCCGTCCGCACGAGCGCCTGATAGGCCGTGGGGCTCTGCTTGTCGAGGTAGACCCGCCCGCCCGTGCGGACCTGTGCCATGTCGCTCACCGCTCGCTCCTTCGTCGGCCCGTATCCGTGCGTGTCACGGGCGCGGGCGCTATCATCACCATGATTGTTGAAAACGAAACTACACGAGAGGGGTCGGGCATGGGTGACACGGAGGTCGAGGTCCTCTCCGCCCGGGACGTCCCGCTGGGCGGTCCGCGCGCCATGACCGTACGGCGCACACTCCCGCAGCGGGCCAGGACGCTGATCGGAGCGTGGTGCTTCGCCGACCACTACGGCCCCGACGAGGTCGCCGTGTCCGGCGGAATGGACGTCGCTCCCCACCCGCACACCGGTCTGCAGACGGTGAGTTGGCTCTTCAGCGGGGAGATAGAGCACCGCGACAGCCTGGGCAGCCACGCGCTCGTACGGCCCGGGGAGCTGAACCTCATGACCGGCGGCCACGGCATCAGCCACACCGAGGTCTCCACACCCGGCACCACCGTCCTGCACGGAGTGCAGCTGTGGGTGGCGCTGCCCGACGAACACCGCCACGCCGACCGCGACTTCCGGCACCACGCCCCGAAGCCGGTACGGCTGGAGGGCGCAGAACTCCGGGTGTTCCTGGGCACACTCGCCGGCGAGACCTCTCCGGTCCCCACCTTCACCCCGCTCCTCGGCGCCGAACTCCTCCTCGACGCCGGCGCCACGGTCACCCTCACCGTCGATCCGGCCTTCGAGCACGGCCTGCTCGTCGACGAAGGAGCCGTCCGCCTCGCCGGGACGCTCCTGGGCCCGGCCGAACTCGGGTACGCCGGCCCCGGACACGCCACGCTGACCCTGACGAACGAGTCCGGCGGCCGCGCGCGGACGGTCCTCCTCGGCGGTACGCCCTTCGACGAGGAGATCGTCATGTGGTGGAACTTCATAGGCCGCAGCCACCAGGACATCGTCGAGGCCAGGGAGGAGTGGGAGCGGGCGTCCGAGCGCTTCGGTCACGTGGACGGCTACCCCGGCGACCGCCTCCCCGCCCCTGCCCTGCCGAACGCCGCGCTCTCCCCGCGCGGGAACCCGCCCCGCGCCTGACGCCCGCCCCCTGACCTCTTCACCACCCCTTGCACGTCCCACCGCCCCTTGCACGTCGACTCGAAAGGCACACCATGAGCGAGCAGGAAGCCGCCCCCGTCGTCCGGCACGTGGAGCCCCGGCACCGTTACGAGATCCTCGTCGACGACCGGCACGCCGGCCTCACCGCGTACCGCGACCGCGACGGCCGGCGGGTCTTCTTCCACACCGAGATCGACGACGCCTACGCCGGCCGGGGGCTCGCCTCGATCCTCGTCGAGCAGGCCCTGACCGATGTGCGCGCCTCCGGGCTGCGGATCGTGCCGGTCTGCCCGTACGTGGCGAAGTTCCTGAAGAAGCATGAGGAGTTCGCCGACCTCGCCGACCCGGTGACACCGGAGATCCTCCAGTGGCTGGACGGCGAACTGGCCCGCTGACCCGGCCGGCCGCCGGGGCGGCGGAGCCCGGCACGGGCCCGGGGGCGGGCCGGAGCTGACGTGCACGGGAGTGTGTGGGGTGCTGAAATGGGGGTGTCGGCCGGAATCGCGGAACTGTGCGGTCCCGGGTCTTCCGCGGCCCCCGCACCACGCACCGCACCAGGTCAGGAGCGATCATGAGCGCACCCGAAGACCTCGAGTTGGGCCCTGTCGACTACGTGGTCATCGAGTTCCCAGGCAACCGGATGACGGGCGAGGGCCTGGCTCTCCTGCTCGACCTGGTCGAGCGCCGGATCATCCGGGTCCTCGACCTGAGATTCGTCAGGAAGGATCGCGACGGCTCGGTCACCGCCGTGGAGATCGCGGACTTCGACGGCGACGGACAGCTCGACCTCGCGCTCTTCGAGGGCGCCACGTCGGGGCTGCTCGACGACGAGGACCTGCGCGACGCGGCCGAGGTTCTCGCGCCGGACTCGTCCGCCGGGGTCATCGTCTACGAGAACACCTGGGCCGGGCCCCTCGCCGCCGCCCTGCGGCGCGGCGGTGCCCAGATCGTGGCCGGTGGCCGGATTCCCGTACCGGCGCTCCTGGCGTCGATCGAGGCCTCCGAGGAAACCTGAGTCCGGCTCCGACCAGTCGTAGCGGCTGCTCGGCGAGGCAAGGAAGAAGCACATGCCTGGTCTACTGCGTGGAATCGCCCGTACCGCCGCGATCGCCGGGACGGCGACCGCCGTCTCCAACCGCGTGTCGCGCCGGCAGGCGGGCCGCTGGGCCCAGCAGGAAGAGTCGCAGGCCGCCCCGGCCCAGGGTGCCTACGCGGCGCCCGCGCCCCCGGCCGCCGCTGCCCCGCCGCCGCCCGCCGCGTCCTCGATGGACGACAAGATCTCCCAGCTGAAGGAGCTCGGCGAGCTGAAGGCGCAGGGCGTCCTGACCGAGTCCGAGTTCGAGGCCCAGAAGACCCGGATCCTGAACTCCTGAGCGCCCGCCTTCAGAGGTCCCACCGCGAGGGCGGGCTCCCGAGGCGATGGGCCAGGCCGGTCTCCTGGGCCAGCACGGCGCCCACGGTGATGGCGACGGCGACCACCGCGCAGACCACGATGAGCCAGGAGAGCATGGTGAAGACCGGGCCCAGCGACCCGTACTCGGCGAGGGTGCGGTTGAGCGCCATCGGCATGTAGAAGTGCGCGCCGAGCGACAGGGCGGTCACCGCGGCGCCGGTGAGCACCGCGCCGGGGAGCAGCGGCAGCCAGCCGATGCGACCGCCCAGCAGCAGGTGCTGGCTCCACCACCACAGGGCCGTCTGGCACACCACCGTGACGGGGATGCCGAGCCACAGTCCGGCGCCGAACCCGTTGCGCAGCGGAGCCTGGACGACCAGCACGACCAGCCAGACGACGATCCAGACGAGCCAGCGCCAGGGGGCGACCTTCGTACCGCCCTTGGGGATCGCCCACGCACGCATGCACAACCGCTGCATCGCCCGGCTCACCGCCGTGGCGGAGAGCAGCACCATCAGCGTTCCGACGAAGCCGGTGACCTGCTCCAGGGACTCCGTGTGGCTCGTGTAGAGCTTCTGCAGCTGGTCGTCCGCGGCGCCGGTGAGTCCGAAGACGGCGCGTACGGACTCGATGAGCTGGTTCTTCACCCCCTCCGGCGCGAACGAGGCGACGACGAAGAGCAGCGGGATCGCGGTCAGGAAGCACTGGGCCGCCAACCGGGTGGCGGCGTCCAGGATGTTCACCGCCAGCATGCGGGCGGTCAGGTGCGAGACGACGGGGAAGCGGATCTCGGCGGCGCTCCGCAGCCGAAGCGCGGTGACCTTCACGTGCTGGGCCTTCGCGCGCCACCACGACGGTCGGAAGACACCCCTCCGGTGGTTCGCGGCCCCCTTGTCAGCCATGAGGGGTGCTCCTTCCCTGCGTACAGGGTGCGGGACGGCGCCCGGCACGGCACCTCGGCGGCCGCGACCGTACACCCGGTGGGCGCACGGTCCGTCACGGACCGCCCCACCCGGCCCGGGGGCCCCTCACGCGTCGCCGAAGGTGATCTCCCGCTTGCCGAGGGTGGCGTGGAGCAGGCCGATCACCGCGGCCTCGGCGACGTCGGGGTGTTCGCGACCACGGCGTCCAGCACCGCGCGGGTGACCCGCTCCTCCCGGGGCCGCCCAGGACCGCGCCCGCTCCCCCGCCCCACCTGCTCGTCGACCATGCCCCGGCGCTACGCGGGGACGACGATGATCATCCACTCCGGCCAGGCCTCGCGACCGCCCCGCCTCTGGCGCCAAGGTCTGAACGGTGATTCACTGCTTCCATGGCATACCGCAAGACCCCGGCCGAGCTGGCTCGGCTCAGCAGCGCACGGGACCACCTCGTCCAGCAGGCCACCGACGTCGTGGCCGAGGTGGGCTGGGCGCAGGCCTCGGTGAACGCCGTCGCCGCGGCGGCAGGCATCGCGGCGGGCTCGGTCTACCAGCACTTCCCGTCCAAGGCGGCGCTGGCCGTCGAGGTCTTCCGGCGCGCCTCCGGCCGCGAGGTCGAGGTCCTGGGCGAGGTCCTGCGCAGCCCTGGCGACCCGGTGGAACGGCTCGCCCACGGCGTCGAGGTGTTCGCCCGGCGGTCCCTCGAACGCCGGGGCCTGGCCTACGCCCTGCTGGCGGCGCCCGCCGAGCCCGCGGTGGGCGCCGAGCGCCTGGAGTTCAGGCGCCGGTACCGGGCGCTGTTCGCGGAGGTCGTGAGCGAGGGCGTCGCCGCGGGCGTGCTGCCGCCGCAGAACGCCGAGGTCACCGCCGCGGCCTTGACCGGAGCCATCGGCGAGGTGCTGGTGGACCCGCTCGGCGCGCCCGACGGGGACTCCGCCGAACAGCTCGTCACCGAACTCACCACGCTGTCCCTGCGCTGCCTGGGCGCCGGGCCGGGCCCGGCGGGCTGACCGGGCGTACCGACGCGTACGGATCACGACCGCACCATGCTCCCGACGACCGCGCCACTCCTTCCCCACGACTCCGAAGGACACGACCATGACCACGACCCCGGTCACCCGGCCCGTCAGCGACCCCACGGCCCGCACCCATGACGTGACCAACCAGACGCCCCCGCTGGTCGGCCACGACGTCGCCGAGGACCCGGTCCTGCTGGAGGGCGTACGCCGTGAGGGCGCCGAGTGGTACCTGGACGACCTGCACCGGATCGGCCGTCGCGCCGGCAGCGAGGAGGTCCAGCGCTGGGCCGAGGAGGCCAATCGGTACGAGCCCGAACTGCGCACCCACGACCGCTACGGCAACCGGATCGACGAGGTGGACTTCCACCCCTCGTACCACTCCCTGATGGACGTCGCGATCAGCGAGGGTCTGGCCGGGGCGCCCTGGGCCGACGAGCGGCCCGGTGTCCATGTGGCGCGCGCGGCGGGCTTCATGGTGTGGAGCTCGGCCGAGGCGGGACACGGCTGTCCGGTGTCCATGACGTACGCCGCGGTGCCGGCGCTGCGCCGCTCCCCGGAGCTGGCCAAGGGGTACGAGCCGCTGCTGACCAGCCGGGTGTACGACCCGGGGCTGCGGGCGCCGGGCGTCAAGCGCGGTCTGCTGGCCGGGATGGGCATGACGGAGAAGCAGGGCGGCACCGACGTCCGCGCCAACACCACGACGGCGGTACGCACGGCCGACGGGAGCTGGCGGCTGCGCGGTCACAAGTGGTTCACCAGTGCCCCGATGAACGACGTCTTCCTCGTCCTCGCCCAGGCCCCGAGCGGTCTGTCGTGCTTCCTCGTCCCGCGAGTGCTGCCCGACGGCAGCCGCAACACCTTCCGTATCCAGCGGCTGAAGGACAAGCTCGGCAACCGCTCCAACGCCAGCAGCGAGCCCGAGTTCGACGACACCGTGGCCTGGCTGGTCGGCGACGAGGGCAAGGGCGTGCGGACCATCATCGACATGGTCACCATGACCCGCCTGGACTGCGTCCTCGGCTCCGCGTCCGGCACCCGCGCCGCTCTCGCGCAGGCCGCCCACCACGCCCGCCACCGCTCGGTGTTCGGCGCCAGGCTCATCGAACAGCCGCTGATGCGCAACGTCCTGGCCGACCTGGCCCTGGAGTCCGAGGCCGCCACCACCCTGGCGCTGCGGATCGCGGGCGCGACGGATCGCGCCCAGCGCGGCGACGCCGGCGAGCGGGCGTTCCTCCGACTGGCCACGGCGGTCGGCAAGTACTGGGTGTGCAAGCGCCAGCCGGCGGCCGTGGCCGAGGCCCTGGAGTGCCTGGGCGGCAACGGGTACGACGAGGCGTCGGGCATGCCCCGGCTGTACCGGGAGGCACCCCTCAACGGCATCTGGGAGGGCTCCGGCAACGTCAACGCCCTCGACGTACTGCGCGCCCTGTCCCGCGAACCGGAGTCCCTGGAGGCCTTCCGCGCCGAGGTGGAGGCCGCGGCGGGCGCGGACGCCCGGCTGGACTCCGCGTGGCGGGAGGTTCTGGGCGAGCTGGCGCGCCCGGAGGACGCCGAGCTGCGCGCCCGACGCCTGGTGGAACGCCTGGCGCTCGTCCTGCAGGGCTCCCTGCTCGTACGGCACGCCCCGGCCGCGGTGGCGGACGCCTTCTGCGCCTCGCGGCTGGCCGGCGACCGGGGCCTGGCCTTCGGCACGCTGCCGACGGGCATGGACCTCACGGCGATCCTCGAACGGCTCCCTGCCGGACTCGGGTGAGCGGCCGGCCGTGACGGCGCGGGGCCCGGCCGAGGGCCCGACCAGCCCCTTTGCGACGATCAGGACAGTCGGGGGTGGACGGGGAATACTTGAGGTTGCAGGGAGGTGAGACCCTCGCCTCCCGCCGGGTCTCGAGGCGGTCGTCATGAGCCAACCCACGGATGACCAGCGCATTCTTGCCGAGATCGAACGTGGCCTCAGCCACGACGATCCCGCGCTCGCCGCACGGGTGGACGCTCTGCACCAGCAGTTCCCCGACCGGCCGGCGGGTCTCGGCGAGGTCCGGGCCACGCGACGCAGCCCCCGGGTCGTGGCAGCGGTCGTGCTGACCGTCATCGCGGTGCTGGGCCTGATCCTCACGGCCGTCCTGAGCGCCCCGGCCACGCCGCCCGAAGTGAACGACGGCACCCCCCGGGGCGTCTCCATCGGCGTGACCTCGGACCGCGCTAGGTGACCGCGGGCGTCGAACACGTGTGAAGAATGCCGTCGTCGGGCAGTGAAACCGCGGTGTGGTCCGGTGGACGATGCGCCGGACGGCACCACCACCGCCATGGCGAGGTTCCGGGTCAGCGTCCCAGGCTGGAGAGAACCGCCTTTGCCGCGTTCTCGCCCGACATCGCCGCGTCGGCGAGCGACGGCATGTCGAGCTGGTAGTCGCCGGCCAGGTGGATCGGTCCGAGGGGGTCCCGCAGCGTCGGCAACGACGCGCGTCCGCCGGGCGCCCAGAACGGCACCACGCGATGGTGGCGTCGCACGATCCCGTCCCCGAGCTTCCCTTCGAGCTGGGGGTAGACCGAGAGCAGGTCCTTGGAGAACCGGGCGACGATCTCTTCGTCGGAGAGCTCGAACAAGGCGTCGGCCGACGCACCGCCCGCGAAGCATGCCAGCGCACCGCCCGGCTCGCGCGGTCCGGCTCTGCGCATGGCGGCAGCGTGGTTGAACATCGCCTGGAAGGAGAGCTGCGGCGTGGAGACGCCGAGGAGCCCGTCCCAGGGCTGAGGCCCCTCCTCTTCGGTGAAGAAGCCGACGATCACGTACCGGCCGTAGCGGATCTCGTCGAACGCGTCACGGTGCGTCTGCGGAAGTTCCGGAAGGATCTGCAGCGCGACGTCGCTGGGAACCGTGACGATGGCGCGTTTCGCGCGCAGCCTCACCGGGCGGCCCGCGTCGACGTAGTTCACAACGACCCCGTCTCCGCTCTTCTCCACGGACCGGACGGTCGAGTTGAGCCGAAGGCGTTCCCCGAGGTCCTCGGCAAGGATGTCGGTCAGGGTCTGGTTACCGCCGACCGGCAGGGCGAAGTTCGGCACCTTCGCCGGGTCCGCGAGGGCGAGTCCGATCGACACCACGAGCTGGGTCGCCGCCGTCTCCGCCGGCTCGCACCCCATCCACTGCCCCGACCAGGACCGGACCACGGCCCGGGTCAGATCGGAGCGGACACCGCGCAGGAGGTCGGATGCGAGACGCCTGTCGAGCTTGGCTCGCACCCTCTTCGCCAGCCGGCTGTCGGACTCCAGGAACGGGACGGCCGAGAGGATACGGGCCCCGACCATCGCCATGCCGACCCGGTCCATGAAACTCATCCGCGTGCGGAACATGAGGGCGAATATGTTGGACGTGTCGACCAGGACCCCGTTGAGGACCAGCCCCACGCTCGTGTCGGCCAGCGATCCCATCTCGACACCGTGCCGGTGGAGAGCGTCGATCAACGGTCCGGTCCCCTCCGTGAACTGGGTCCCGACGTTGATCCAGTAGTCGCCCTTCCGGACCGTCTCGACGCGTCCGCCCGGCCGGTCCCCCGCCTCGAGCACAACGACGTCGGCCTTGCCTGCGACGGTCGTCGCCGCCATGAGACCCGACATTCCCGCGCCGACGACCACGACGTCGCAGGTCTCCTCGTCCACACGTTCCCTTGCGGCCATGGCTCGTGACTCCTTCTGCCTGTTCGTCATCGGTCTGCACCGTCGGCCCGGCGGTGGTGATCAGTTCCCGGAGCGGCGCCGCGCCGGGCGTTCCGCCGGCTTCCGTTGATCAGGTCGTTGAAACGGTCGACGGTCCAGATGGTGCGCAGCCCCGAAGCGCCCATCATCAGAGGACGCGGGAAGGTGGGCTTCTTCGCCCAGAGGGTCTTCAGGTCCTCGTGCTGTTCGCCGTCCACGATCAGGTCGGCGATGAGGGAGCCGGCGTACGGCGCCTGGGCCAGGCCGTGACCGTTGCAGGCGACCGAGTAGAAGACGTCGCCGCCGATCGTGCCGGCGACGGGAAGCCATGACGGGGTGATCGCGACCCATCCGCCCCAGGCACGCGCGGCCGCGACGTCGGCGAGCGCGGGGAAGCGCGTTTCGAAGGCACGTGCGAGGTCGGCGACAACCGCCTGGTCCGGCTTCCTCGGGGGAAGCGGGTGGTTCTTCCCCCGCACGAGCCGGCGGACGCCGAACACGATGGTGTTGCGTGAGGTGAGCCGGTAGTTCTCCATGATGTTGTGCTGGGTCACCACCCCCGACCGGCTGGTCCAGCCCAGCGCGGCCAGGCGCGCGGGGTCGATCGGCTCGGTCTCCACCTCGCTGACCCAGATCGGCACGGAGAGCCGCTTCGGAGTGATGGCCAGATCGCCGCCGAAGGCGTTCGTCGCGAGTACGACCTTGTTCGCGCGGACCTCGCCCCCGGGCGACCTGATGACGACGTGATCGCCGTTCCGGGTGACGTCGGTGACGCGTGTCCGCTCGAATACCCGGGCGGTCGACGCGAGCACGGCGCGGCGGACGCCCAGGCTGAACGCGCCGGGGTTCATCGTCCCGCCGACGGATTCGCGCATGCCGCCGAGGAATCCGCGCGGGATGCCGAGCTCCGCGCTCGTGCCCGGTTCGACCTTCGCGCCGGCCTTCCGCAGGAGCTTCGTGACGCGGCGCACCCGGCCCATCTGCCCACGGGACACGGCAGCACAGACGTTGCCCGTCGCCTCGTAGTCGCAGTCGATGTCCAGTCGTTCGATCATCCGCTCCAGGAAGTGCGCGGCGTTCTCGGCGAACCGGACGACACCGGGAAACCTCCTGGGGTAGAGCATGCTCAGGAGCTGGATGTCGCCCCCCGGGGCGCCTGCCACCTGCCCGGCGTTGCGCGAGGCGGAGCCGTAACCGCAGAACTCGGCCTCCAGCAGCACCACGTCCCGGCCGCGCTCCGCCAGCCGCAGCGCCGTCGACATGCCCCCCAGGCCGCCGCCGACGACCGCGACCTCACAGGTGACGTCCTCTCGCAGGGCGGACCGGACATCGCTGGGCGGGTCGGTCCACCCGCTGAAGCTGGTGTACTCGACGTCGTCCGTCTTCATCTCGCTGTTCCTCGATTCGCGTCGTACGCAGTGGGGTTGCCGTTCCGGCTCTCTCGGACCTCAGCTCAGTTCGCGCTTGAGGATCTTTCCGGTGCCGGTCATCGGCAGGCTCGGCACGATCTCGACGATGCGGGGGTACTTGTAGGAGGCCATCTGCTCCTTGCCCCAGGCGACGAGCTCCTCGGCGCTGACGGCCGCATCCCTTTCGAGGATCACGAAAGCCTTGATCTCCTCGCCGTGGCTGTCGTGCGGAACGCCGATGACCGCCGCCAGGCTCACCGCGGGATGGGTGAGCAGTACCTCCTCGATCTCGCGGGGATAGACGTTGAAACCGCCGCGGATGACGAGGTCCTTCACGCGGTCGACGACGTAGTAGAAACCGTCCTCGTCGCGCCGTGCGAGGTCTCCGGTGCGGAACCATCCGTCGCGGATCACCTCGGCCGTCGCCTTCGGGCGGTTGTAGTAGCCCTTCATGACGTTGTGACCCCTGATCGCGATCTCGCCGACCTCCCCGGCCACGGTGACCTCCGTCCAGTCCGGCCGGATCAGCTTCAGCTCCACACCCCAGATCGGGACGCCGATCGAGCCCGGTCGGGCTTCGAGCCGGGGGTCGCTGAACGTGGCGACGGGCGACGTCTCGGACAACCCGTACCCTTCGAGCACGGTGATGCCGAGGCGCTGCTCGACCTGGCTGATGATCTCGACAGGCAGGGCCGCCCCACCGGAGATCCCGATCCTCAGGTGCGCGGCGATCCGTTGGACGTCGATGTCGTCGGTGAGGGCGTTGAGCAGCCCCCACCACATGGTCGGTACCCCGGCGAAGAACGTGATGACCTCGCGGTCCATCAGCTCGACCACCTCACGGGCGGCGAAGCGCGGCACGAGGTGCAAGGTCGCGGCGACCGAGAACCCGGCGTGCATCTGCACCGTCGCACCGAAGGTGTGGAACAGCGGAAGGCAGACCAACTGACTGTCCGCGGCCGGTTCGTTGCGGAACAGCCGGTTGCAGGCCATCACGTTCAGCATCGTGTTGGCGTGGGAGAGTTCGGCGCCCTTGGGCCGACCGGTCGTTCCCGATGTGTACAGGATGGTCGCGGTGTCGGTCGGCTCTCTGACCACCGACTCGAACACGGTGCTCATGCCGGCGAGCGCCTGGCCGAGCGTCTCGGCACCGGCGATCGGACTGGGGGCTTCCGGGTCGGCGGTGATGACGAAGAAGTGCTCCACCGTCTTGACCTCGCGGTGTCCGGCATGGCCCTCCGCGGCCATGGGCAGCTCCGGAGTTCCTTCGAAGCAGAAGTACGCCGAGACGTCCGCGTCGTCGAGGTGGTAGGCGATCTCGCGGCCCTTGAGCAGGACGTTGAGAGGTACCACGACCGCCCCGGCCTTCAGGACGCCGTAGTAGACGATGGGGAAGTAGGGGAGATTGGGGCAGCTCAGTGCGACCTTGTCGCTGGGCTGGACACCGCGGGACACCAGCAGGTTGGCGACCTGGTTCGCCGCCGCGTCGACCTGGCGGTAGGTCAGCCGGTTCGAGCCGAGTACGAGCGCGTCCCGGTCCGGGTACGTGCGGGCGGAGTCTTCGAGGAGGATCGAGAGGTTCAGCATGGGAGTTCTCCAGCGGCGGGGGGTTGGTTCATCGGGCGACGCGGTTCACAGCGGAAGGTCCGGCGAGTCGACGCCGACCACCCGGTCGCCGCAGAACACGCGCACCGACTCGGCCGGGCCGTGACCGCCGATGCCGGCCGGCCCCCAGAAGCTCTGCGCGGAATCGTCGCCGAGGTCCGCGACCTTCGCGCCGTTGACGCGCACCTCGCCGGACTGCACCCGCGAGCCGACCGCGATCGCCCGCTCGACATCGCCGCCGAAGACGTAGGCGTCGAGTCCTGAGGGGTTGGCGTTCGCGATGCGCAGCGCCTCCTCGTCGGAATCGACGGCGTGCACGGACACGAGGGGACCGAACAGCTCCGCGGTGGCCTTCGCCGGGTCGGCCCCGGCGGCGACTGTCGGCGAGAGGAAGAACCCGTCGAGATCCGGGAGTCGGGCCGGCTGGTGGATCGTGGCTCCCAGGGCGCGCAGTCCTTCGATCCGGCTCTCCAGCGTCGCGAAGTGCGGTGCGTTCGAGATCGGGCCGAGCTCGACGCCCTCGTCGAGGGAGTGACCGACCACGACCTTGGCGATGCGCTCGGTCAGCGCTTCGAGCAGCGGCCCCACCAGGCTCCGGTGGGCGAGCACCTTGCCCGGCCCCTCACACCATTGGCCGTTCAGCTTGGTCATTCCCTCGAAGATGCCGTCGGCGGCGACCTCGACGTCGGCGTCGTCCAGGACGAGCGCGGGGTTGTTGCCGCCGAGCTCCAGCTGAAGGACCTTGAAGTCCTCCGCGGCGGCGCGGGCGATCGCACGGCCGGCGACCGGGCCGCCGGTGAACGAAACGACCTTGATGCGCGGGTCACCGGTCAGCGCGGCGCCCACCTCGCCGCGGCCGTGCACGAGTTGCAGGGCGCCGGCGGGCAGTCCGGCTTCGACGAAGCACTCGACGATGATCTGGGCGCTGCCCGGAGCGTGCTCCGACGGCTTCAGAATCACCGGGCACCCCGCCGCGACCGCGCTCACGACCTTGGCCGCGGGGATGAAGCTCGGGCCGTTCCACGGGGTGAGGATCGCGGCGGGTCCCCACGGGACCTTGTACAGGCGGACGTCACGGCCGTCCGCCGCCAGCGCTCGCACGCGGGGGATGCTCAGCAGTTCCGCTGCCGTCGCCCGGATCCTGGCGGGCAGGAAGGCGGCCACCTTCCGCGTGACGCCGATCGGCACGCCGCTGGTCAGGGAATCCGTGCGGGCGATGTCCTCCGCTCGGCTCTCGACGAGCACGGCGACGCGTTCCAGCATGTCCGCGCGCTCTCGACGGGCCCCGTCGTCCCACCGGCCGACGCCGTACAGGCGCTCCGCGTGCCGCAAGGCCCGTTCGACGTCCCGGGGTCCGGTCGTGACCATGGGGTGCACCGGCCGGCGGGTGTTGGGGTCGACGTTCCATTCGCCTTGGACCGTCTCGCAGTCGCTCCAGGCGTCCGCGATGTAGTTCACCGGCCGGGGGACGGCCGTCTCGCTGCTCGACATATGAGTCACCTCCGCGTCCGTGTTCCTCAGGCCTTCAGGTCGACGACGACGCGGGTCACGTCACCGCTGCGCATCGCCTTGAAGCCCTCGTTGATCTCGCCGAACGGGATGACCTGCGTGACCATCTCGTCGAGCAGCAGCCGCCCCTGCTGGTACAGGCGTGCGAGCTGGGTGATGTCCTGGCGCACCTGACCGGAGCCCATGTACGAGCCGATGAGGCGCTTCTCGCCGAAGAAGAAGTCCGACGCGGGCAGGGTGAGCTCGGTACCTGCCGGGGCGATGCCCACCAGGGTCGCGGTGCCGGTCGCCCGCAGCACCGACAGCGCCGTGGCCGCGGTGCGCGCCGAGCCGACGGCCTCGAACGAGTAGTCGACCCCGTCGCCCAGCAGGTTCCGCACCTCCGCGGCGACGTCGTCGGCGCCTCCGTGCACGACGTGGGTCGCGCCGTAGCCGCGCGCGGCCTTCAGTCGCGCCTCGTCCAGGTCGATCGCGACGATGGCCGAGGCCCCCGCGAGCCTGGCTCCCTGGATGATGGCCGATCCGACGCCGCCGCAGCCGATCACCGCGACCGTGCTCCCCGGACGCACCCGGGCGCCGCGGAAGACGGCGCCCACGCCGGTGATGACACAGCACGACAGGAGACACCCCACGTGCAGCGGCACCGCGTCGTCCAGCTTCACCAGCGCGTTCTCCCTCATGAGGGTGTGCCGCGAGAACGCGCCGATGTCGCCGAGCCGCTCGACCGGCCGGCCGTCCGCCAGCTGGAAAGCGGGACGCGGACGTCGCCGGATCTCCTCGGTGCGCAGGCACTGCGTCGACCGGCCGGCCTCGCAGTTGACGCACCGGCCGCACGACGGCGTCAGCGCCCCGACCACGCGGTCGCCCGGGCGCAGCCCGGTCACCGCGGAGCCGGTCGTCTCGACCACGCCGGCCACCTCGTGTCCCACCACCACCGGCAGACCGGTCGGCACCGTTCCGGTCATGTAGTGCAGATCGCTGTGGCACAGACCCACGTGGGAGACCGCGACGCGCACCTCGTCGGGCTCGGGATCGTCCACCTGGATCGCGGTCATCTCGAGCGGCTCGTTCACCGCGGTGAGTACCGCGGCCTCTGTGTCGATCACGTCCAAGTCTCCTCTGTCGTTCGTTCCGTGAAAGTGATGCGGTGTCGCCCCGTCCCGGAGCTATGCGCCGGCGCCCTTCGCGGCCCAGAAGCCCTCGATGCCGGCGCTGAACACCCCGCTCTCCCAGGCCTTCTTGGCGGCGACGTCCTCACGGGCGAAGGCCTGCTCGATCTCTTCGGGCTGCGGTCGCAGGAGCGCCAGGTGAAGCGCCGTCGTGTTGCTCTCCGGGGTCCAGGCGGCCACCAGGTCGATGGCCCGGTCGACGAGTTCGTCCGACGCGACGATCTCGTCCAGGAGACCGATCCGCAGGGCCTCCTCGGCGCCGATCCGCGGCGAGCCGAGGACCATGCGCATCGCGTGGTTCCGGACGAGGCGCGTCAGCAGCAGGCTCGACGCGTTCGAGATCGTGATCCCCCGGCCGTTCTCCGGCTGGTAGAACTCCGTCGCCGGGGTTCCGATCCGGGCGTCGCAGCAGAGGGTGATCTCCGAGGCGCCGCCGACCGCGAGACCGTTCACCGCCGCGATGACGGGAACTCGCGTCTCCACGATGGCGCGTGTGATGTCGTGGAAGCTCTCGAACGCGCCCCGGACCTCCTCGTACGAGGTCGGCACGGACTGGAGGTCCTCGCCCGACGAGAACGCCCGGCCCTCGCCGGTGAGCACGATCCCGCGTACGTTCTCGCCGGAGCCGTATGCGCGGACGGCGCGGGCCAGCCGCAGTCGCGTGGCGACGTCCATGGCGTTCAGCTTCTCCGGACGGCGCAGCGTCAGCACCGCCACACCGCGGACGACCTCGACGCCGAGGGAGTCCGTGGGCGGGACCTCGGGCGCGCCCGCGGTCCCGCGCCGGGTGCCCAGGTCGTAGGTGACGCCGGGCTCGGCCGCGGCGCGCTCCTTGAGCGCCGGCTTGGACACGCGCTCGGACGGTGTACGGGGGAAGTCGGCGACGAACTCGACGTAGCGCGGCACCTTGAAGCGGGCGAGCTGCCGACCGGCCCGGTCGATGATCCGCGCGGCGGTCGTGCGGTCGGCCGGCATCCCGGCGGCGAGCTGGACGAAGGCCTTGACCTCCTCGCCGAACGTCTCGTCGGGTTCGGCGACGACCGCGCTGGCCACGACCGCGTCGTCACGTTCGAGCACGGCCTCGACCTCGGCGCTCGCGATGTTCTCGCCGCCGCGACGCACCATGTCCTTGATCCGCCCGACCAGTCTGATGCCGCGGTCAGGCCGGCGGACGACGACGTCTCCGGTGTGCAGCCAGCCGTCCCGCAGCACCTGGGCGGTGTCCTCCGGACGGTTCCAGTAGCCGCGCATCATCGGCTTCCCCGAGACGATCAGCTCACCTGGCTCGCCGTCGGGCACGTCGGCGCCCTGCGGATCGACCACCCGGACCCGCTTGGTCGGCACCGGAAGCCCCAGGCTCCCGCTTCCCACGGCAGTCACGTCGTCGACGGGAGCGACCATGTCGACGCCGGACTCGGTCATACCGTAGATCTCCCGCCACGGCGCGCCCCAGCGTTGCTCCAGCTGGGCGTGGAGCCCGACCGGAACGCCTGAGCAGAGCACCAGGCGCACCTCGTTGTCCAGGTCGTCGAGGCCCGGCGGCTGCTTGAACAGCAGCGTCGGCATGGATCCGAGCACGTAGAAGAAGGTCGCGCGATGGCGGCGGACGTCGGCGAAGAAGCCCGACGCGGAGAACCGCGGGAGCACGACCAGCGGGGCCCCGACCGTCAGGGCGAGCGCGGTGTTCCACTGCGGGTCCATGTAGGAGAACGGCTGAGCGGTGAGCAGGACGTCCTCGGCGCCGAGTCCGGTCGCCGCGGCGCAGGTCCAGCCCAGCCGCACCCAGTAGTCGTGGGTGAGCATGCACGCCTTGGGGAAGCCGGTGGTGCCCGACGTGTACTGCAGGTTCGCCAGGGTCTCGCCGGTGGGGCGCACCTTCGGAGCGGTCGCCGGGAACGGCGCGGAGCCGTCATCGGCGACGTCGACGATGCGCAGCTCCGCCAGGTCGTGCTCACCGGCGGCGACTTCCGTCAGGAGAGCCGCCCGCTCGCGGTCGGTGAACACGACCCTGGCTCCCGAATCGCGCAGGAGGAACGTGAGATCGGCCCTCTTGTACGAGGAGTTGACCGGCACCACCACAGCGCCGGCCTTCAGTGCGGACAGCCACACGACGGGCCAGTGCACGATGTTCGGGAGCATGATCGCGACGCGGTCGCCCGCCTGGACGCCGTCGACCTCGATCAGCCGGTGCGCCAGCCTGGAGGTCCAGGCGTCGATCTCGGCGAAGGTCCAGGATTCGTCGCCGAAGCGCAGGAACTCCTGATCCGGCGATCGCCGCGCGCGCTCGGACAGCAGGCCGGTCAGCGTCGTGGTGGAGGGGTCCTCCCCCATCTGCCCGGGCCTGACGGCCGGTCGCGGACGGTGCGGGACCACGTTTCCCTCTGGCGTTTCCTTCACGACCACGGATGCTTCCTCTGCATGGGACGTTCTCCTCGGTTCTCTGCCTCGATCGCGGCCGGCGCTTCCCTGGCCGCGACGGGATCGTGGCTGCTCAGGCGTCGGCGGGGCTCTGTTCGCGCCGGTCCGGCTCCGCGTCGGCCGACTCGTTGTGGGCGTGCAGGGCGCGGTAGGCGAAGTAGTACGTGCACATCTGGAAGGCCCAGGTGCTCAGCGCGGCGATGTAGAAGAGGGTGTGCGCCTCGTCGTCGCCCGGGATGCGGACGAAGTCGTAGGTCGCGGCGATGGTGAACGCGGCAGCGGTCGCCAGTCCCGCCACGATGGCCGTTCCCCTCGCGCCGATCGCCCAGAGCCGCTTCGAGAAGTAGATCAGGAACAGAGTGGTCAGCACGTTGACGACGACGTAGAAGATGTCCAGGGCCAGGCCCAGCCGTTCGCCGAACAGCTGCAGGAGGAGTCCGACACCGGCCGCGAACGCGAACACCCCGACGTCGGTCGCCTTGGACGGCTTGTACCGGTGCGTCGCACCCATCAGGCCCATGACGAGAATCAGCGTGATGCCGACCGACCGGGAGAACGCGTCGAGGAAATGCGCCGCGGTGTACATGGGGCTGTCCTCGTCGGCCCCCAGGAGCGCGTAGACGAGGAAGTTCGTCCCGGAGGTGGCGACGATGATCCATTCGAGGCCGAGCAGGTAGTTCCCGTATTCCCGGATGAACTTCCATCCGAAGGTGAAGCCGGCCGTGATCATGAACACGTCGGCGAGCAGGAAGAGCGCTGCTTTGAGTTCCATGTGTCCTCGGTTCCTTGAAAGCCTCGTCGGCCTCCACGGCTCTGCCGAAGGTCTCGGTCGAGCGAGACCGGCGAGGGCCGGGGCGTTCACGAGGGGGTAGACATTCATGCTGCTGCATCACGGTCGACCGATCAAGTCATCTGACCAACTATTTCCGCAAAGCTGCTGCGGCCTGGGCTGATGCCGCCGATCCGCCTGTTAGCCTGGTCGCTGACTTGATCGATCGTCCAACTTCGGCAGGGGGCACAAGTGGCACGCGTACCGGCGGCCGAGCGGCGCAACGACCTGGTGAACGCCGCCATCCAAGTGATCGCGAGCCACGGCGTCGACGGGGCGACGACCCGCCGGATCGCCGAGCAGGCCAACGCTCCGCTGGCGACGCTGCACTACTGCTTCCAGTCCAAGGAGCTGCTGTTCGCAGCCGTCTTCGAACGGCTGGCGGAGCGGTACCGCGAGGTTCTGGTCGCGAACGACGTGCACGGCGACGTGAGCGCGACGGCGCGTGCGATCCTCCGCGGACTCATGAACTGGTATCTCAAGTCCTCGGATTTCGCCTCCGCGACCATCGAGCTGATCAGCTGGGCGCAGCGCACGAGGGAGCATCCGGCCGAGGCCGTGTACAACGCGGCGTTCAAGGTCATGCGCTCGATCCTCGAGAGAGCGGCCTCCGGACAGGACATCGCGCCCGAGACGATCGACCAGATCACCTACGTCGTCGGCGCCCTGTCGGACGGCTACGTCATGAACTGGCTGACGTACGCCGATCGCGCCCAAGCCGCCCGGCAGGCGGAGGTCGTCATCGACGTCCTCGATGCGTGGCTGGCCGCGAAGCTCGCCTGATCACGAGCAGCGCCGCCGGGTCCGCCGGGCACGGCGGTGGCCGGCGGACCCGAGTGCGTCCGCCGGCGACGGCAGGCGGACGCACTCGGATCCCCTCGTCACAGCCGCTTCACGGATTCCTCGACGATCCACGTCATCGTCGGATCGTCGCTCCTCATCCATTCCGGATGCCACTGGACACCCAGAACCGGTGCGTCCGGGAGCTCCACCGCCTCGACCACGCCGTCGGCCGTCCGGCCCGTCACGACGAGCCCCTCGCCGCAGCGACCGACTGCCTGGTGGTGCCAGGAGTTGGTGACGGTCCGCGCTCCGAACAGTCCCGCCACGATCGAGCCGGGCCGGAAGGTCACGAGGTGATCGTCCGTGCCGTCGGTGAGCGCGGCCTCCTGCGACAGGTGCCGCACCTCGCCGGGCGGCAGGTCGGCGATGAGCGTGCCGCCGAGCGCGACGTTGAGGATCTGCATGCCCCGGCATACCGCGAGCACCGGGATCCCTCGGTCGAGCGCGGCGCGCACGAGTGCGAGCTCGTACGCGTCCCGCTCGGCGTCGTGGACCATGGGGTCCGTACGCGGGTCGACGTCGCGGACCACGGCCGGGTCCCCGCCCCAGCACGCCGGATGCAGGTCCTGCCCGCCGGTGACGACGACGCCGGCCAGCCAGTGGCAGACCGCCTCCGGGTCCGTCTCGTACGAGAGATTCACCGGGAGCCCGCCGGCCCGTGCGATCCGGATGCCGTAGTCCGACATGTAGCTGTCGGCGCAGCGATCGCCGTACCGGGGGTCCGCGCCCCTGATCAGGTCCAGCCGGATCCGCCGACCGGTGATGCCGATGAGCGGCCGCGCCGGGGCCGACGCAACTCCGTTCCCGCTCACGGCAGTTCGAAGTAGCGGGTGGACTCCCACGGGGAGAGTTCGGTGAACGGGTCCCCGCCCGCGGTGTGGAACTGCATCCACTCCCACCGGCGTGATCCGACCCAGTAGTCCACGAAGTCGGAGCCGAGGAGGTCGCGCAGGATCGGATCGGCTTCGAGCGCGGCGGCGGCCTTCGTGATGGTGTCCGGGAGGCGTGTGATGATCCCGGGCGGCATGCACCACGCCATGTCGGTGACCGGCTCCGGCGGTTCGATCTTGCGTTCCAGACCTGCGATCACACCGGCCAGCACGCCGGCCAGCGCGAGGTACAGGTTCGCGTCCGCCCCCGGGACCCGGTACTCCAGGCGGGAGTACGACGGATGTCCGCACACCGCCCGGACCGCGGTGGTCTTGTTGCTGATGCCCCAGCTGACGGTGACCGGCGGGCCGCTGAGATCCACCAGGCGCCGGTACGACGTGATCTGCGGGAGCACGATCGAGCAGTTGCCCTCGATCGTCGCGAGCAGGCCGCCGATGGCGTGGCGCATCGTCTCCGACGGCCCCTCCTCCGCGTAGAACGTGTTGACGCCGTCGCGCTGCAGAGACAGATTGATGTGCGAGGCCTGTCCGTAACCCGCGGTGGGCTTCGCCATGAAGGTGACCGTGTGCCCGCGGTCGAACGCGACCTCGCGCATGATCTGGCGGGTCCGTGCCCAGGCGTCACCGATCGTGATCGGGTCGCCGGGAGCCAGGTTGATCTCGATCTGGCCGGCGGCGTCCTCGTCGCTCCAGGCCTCCCACTCGATGCCGACCGCGTCGAGCCGGTTGGCGACGGCCTTCATATAACCGGTCCAGTCCTTCGACTTCGCCAGGTGGTAGGCCGTACCCGCGCTCCCGCCGAGGGGAGTCAGGTCGCGGTATCCGCGTGCGCGCGCCTCGTGGACGGACTCCTCGAAGACGGTCGCCTCGATCTCGACGGCGACGGTCGCGGTGAAGCCGAGCGAGGCGAGGCGGCCGACCATCTTCCGCGTGAGGTTGCGCGGACAGAGAGGGACCGGCGTGCCGTCCTTCAGCCAGTAGTCGCCGACCACGGCGTCGAGACCCGGCTCCCACTCGACCAGGGTCGACATGTCGGGGCGGAAGTAGACGTCGTCCAGATGCCCGCGCCAGTCGGGGAAGGCGAAACCCAGGGCCGGGGCATTGCCGAGGTCGAGCCCGAACAGGAGGTCGGCGAAGGCGAACCCCGAGTTCACGCCCGAGGCGAACTTCTTCGGCGCCACGGTCTTGCCGAGGAACGAGCCGTCGTGGTTCGTCGCCTCGAGCCGGACGGCCCGCGTTCCGGCATCGCGGACGTCAACTCCCGCGACGGGCTGGGTGAGTTCAGACATCGTAACGAACCTTCCAGGATGCGCCGACCATGACCGACAACTGGGAAAGGGTGCCCTGAACCCCGAGCACACCCGTGGACAGGACAGCCAGCAGGTCGTCGGCTCCGGAGAACACGCCGGCGAGCGCCTCGGGGGCTCCGGCGATCAGGTACTGCGTCGTGCCCTCGCCGAGCACGACCTGCTCCAGGCCCTCGGGGCCTTCGGTGACCGCGACGAGCACGTCAGGAATCCCCGGCACGGAACGCGCTGCAGTCCAGAAGTGCTCGGCGGCTGCCTGCCAGCCCGGTACCGGCGGCGACAGCGCGAACAGCACGTCCGCGGCGAACTCGGCGTCGCCCGAGGGAGCGTCAGCGGGCGCGAAGCGGGCGTTCAGGTCGACGGTGATCGCGGCGTCGGGTTCGGCGGGGGCTCCGCTCGAAACGGCGACGACGCCGCCGCCGAAGGTGATCGTCGCCGCCTGCGGCGTGTCGTGGGACCGGATCGCCACCGTGGCGGCCGCCTTCCGCAGCAGAGGGAGGGCATGGCCCGCGCGGGCGGAATCCCGCAGGGTGCGGCCGATCAACCGAACGAGGGGAGTCGCATCGTCCTCGATTCGGATGACGACCTCTCCGGCCGCCTCTGCGCCGGACACCGCAGGGACCGTAGTGGTTTCGGTCATCCTCCAGTCCTTTCGACTTCGGGAGATCGCGCGCGCCGCGCATCGGCCGCTCCGGATCTCGCATGGGGTGATCGACTTGGTCAAGTGACTCGATCAGATGACTAGGATGGTGGGGCACGGGTTACCACATGTCAATGACTTCAGAGAGGTCCCGCCGTGAACGAAGCGCAGCCGCCGTACTGGGATCAGCTGGACGCCGATGCGCGGTTCGTCGCCCGCCTCATCGCCGAAACCCTCAAGGAGCCGGTGCGCGAACTGGGTCCGGAAGCGGCACGGAGACTCCTGGCGACCACACCGCCGGAGCAGCCCCTCACCCCCCTCGACCGGGTCGATCGCCTGACCCTGCCCGCCCGCTCCGGCGAGCTCCGCGCGCGCCTCTACCACCCGGACGGCTCACCGGCCTCCGCGGACCCCCGCCCGGCGCTGATGTACCTGCACGGTGGCGGATTCGTGCTCGGCACCCTTGACGGAGTCGACGAGGTCTGCCGCGCCATCGCCGCCCGATCCGGGTGGGCGGTGTTCTCCCTGGAGTACCGGCTCGCGCCGGAGCACCCCTATCCGGCAGCACTCGACGACTGCGTCGACGCGTTCGCCTGGCTGCGCCGGTCGGCCGCCGGGCTCGGCATCGACCCGGACATGGTGGCCGTGGGGGGAGATTCCGCGGGCGGCAATCTGGCCACCGCCCTCTGTCTCAAGCTTCGGGACCTGGGGCTCGCGCAGCCCGCGTCCCAGGTACTCGTCTATCCCGCCGTCGACGACTCGTTCGCCACCCCGTCCTGGACCGAGTTCGCCGACGCCCCCCTGTTGACCGGCGCGGACGCCCGCTGGTTCTGGGAGCAGTACCTCGGACCGGACCCTGTGGGAGACGCCTGCCCTCTCGCCGCCCCGATGCGCGCCGAATCGCTGCGCGGTCTCCCGCCGGCACTCGTTCTCACCGCCGCCGTCGACCCGCTTCGCGACGATGCCGAGGCGTATGCCGAGAGGCTGCGGCAGGACGGCGTCGAGGTCACCACGATCCGCTGCGCCGGTGTGTTCCACGGCTTCTTCACCGAAGTGGGCGTGTTCGCCAGGACGGACGAGGCGATCGACCGGGTGGCGCGCCACCTGCGGGACGTCGCCGACACGTGAGCATGCGCGGCCGCGCAACTCGATTCGCATTCGACTATTGACCGCCGCTCGGGCCGCTGACTAGCCTGACTTGGTCATACGACCAAGTCGAATGACCAATACCGGCTCCTCGGCGTACCGAGGGTGCACGGCCCCGCCGCGGCTGACGGCCGGATGCCGCCCGCGTTTCGACTACCCGAAGGCAGATGCATGACAGACAAAGCCCCCGCCGCCGCCCCCGTCGTCGACGTCCTCTGTGTCGGTGCGGGATTCTCCGGCCTCTACGCCGCCTACAAGGTCGCCGAGAAGGGCTGGACATTCGCCGGATTCGAGGTCGCGCCCACCGTCGGCGGCACGTGGTACTGGAACACGTACCCCGGTGCGCGGTGCGACGTCGAGAGCGTCTACTACTCGTACTCGTTCAGCGAAGAGCTTCAGCAGGAATGGACCTGGAGCGAGCGCTTCGCTCCGCAGGCCGAGATCCTCCGCTACATCGATCACGTCGCGGACCGCTTCGACCTGCGCCGGCACTTCAGCTTCAACACCCGGGTGACCTCGGCGACCTGGCTCCCGGACGAGCGCCTCTGGGAGGTGGCCCTCGACTCCGGCGAGACCCGGCGGGGCCGCTATCTGCTCGCCGGCTCGGGAGGCCTCTCGACGCCCAAGGACTTCGACGTGCCGGGCCTGGAGAACTTCGCCGGGACCACGGTCTCGACGAGCCGGTGGAACATCCCGCTGAGCGATCTGGCGGGCAAGCGCGTCGCCGTCATCGGCACCGGGTCGTCCGCCGTGCAGTGCATTCCACTCATCGCCGAGGTCGCCGAGCACCTCACCGTGTTCCAGCGCACCCCCAACTACGTGTTCCCCGCCCGGAACGCCCCGCTGTCGGCGGACGTCGTCGGCGAGATCAAGGGCAGTTACGCGGCGATCCGCGAGGAGTGCCGGCACTCGCTCGGCGGCATCCCGGACCGCATCCCGGATGCCGCGGCGTTCGACGTCTCCGACGAGGAGCGGCGCGAGCGCTACGAGAAGGCCTATGAGCGCAGCGGATTCACCGGTGTCGGCGGCGAGTTCTCCGATCTGCTGACCGACGCGAGGGCCAATGAGACCGCGGCGGAGTTCGTGCGCGAGAAGATCCGCCAGATCGTCCAGGACCCCGGGACCGCCGCCGTCCTCGAGCCCCGCTTCCACGCGCTCGGCGCCAAGCGCAGCTGCTTCGGCACCGACTACTACGAGACCTTCAACCGCCCGAACGTCTCGGTGGTCTCCCTGCGTGACCAGCCCATCGACACCATGACGAGCGACAGCATCGTCACGGCGGGCGGCTCCTACGAGGTCGACGCCCTCGTGATGGCGATCGGGTTCGACGCCTTCACCGGCCCCCTGTTCGCGCTCAACGTCTCGGCCCCGGAGTCCGGCAGGCTGCAGGACGCGTGGAGCGACGGAGTCAGGACGTACCTGGGCATCATGACCGCCGGGTTCCCGAACTTCTTCATGATCGCCGGACCGCAGAGCCCGGCACTGGCGAGCAATGTCGTGGTCACGATCGAGCAGGCCGTCGACTGGATCACCGATCTGATCGGACACGCGAGGGCGGAGGGCGCCGAGGTCGTCGAGCCGACGGCCGAAGCCCAGGACGACTGGGTGAAGATCACCGAGGACACGGTGAACCAGACGCTGTACGCGACCACCGACTCCTGGTACCGGGGTTCGAACGTGACCGGCAAGCCGGCGACGTTTCTCGGCTATGTGGGCGGCGTCGGCAAGTACCGCCGGATGTGTACCGACCTCGCCAAGCACGGCTACCCAGGCATCGGGCTCGACGGCGCGACCGTCGCCCGCCGTATCGGCCGCATCGACGAGGAGATCGCATGAAGGTCGTGCACCAGCGCTATGTCGCCCACTCCGAGGCACACTACGCGGGGAACCTGGTCGACGGGGCCTTCGGGCTGAAGCTGTTCGGAGACGCCGGCACGCACCTGGCGATCACCATCGACGGCCACGAGAGCCTGTTCGCCGGGTACGCGTCGGTCGAGTTCCTCGCCCCGGTCCGCGGCGGCGACGTCGTCGAGGCCGAGGCCCGCCTGGCGTCGAAGGGGACCCGTAGCCGGACCGTCGACTTCGAACTGCGCGTCATCTGCCGCACGGTCGACGACTCCGGCCGGGCCGAAGTGCTGGCAGAGCCCATCGTCGCCACCCGGGCCCGAGGCACCGCCGTCGTTCCGGCCGACGCCGGAACGACGGCTCGGTGACCGTCGGGGGGAGGGCCCTCGACGCGTAGACGCACGGCGCGGTGGGGCGTTGCATCCCCCTTTCCAGGCAGGGAGTTCGGCCAGGCCCGGTCCGGGGCGATGCGGGATCAGCGGACCGGCAACGGTGGTCGCCGACGGCACTCACCGTTGCCGGTCCTACTGCGTCCCTGATCCCACACGGCGGCCGGGCAGGATCCGGCAGCTGGATGGTGGCCGGGGCGGGCACGACCGTGCCCGCCCCGGCCACCCGCGTACTACGCGGCCGTGCCCCAGACATGCCGGTCGGCGCCGTCCGGGCCGTCACCGCGTCGGGGCTCGGGCGGTCGGTCGCGGTCGGCAGGGGTCGGGACGGAAGGGAAGCGCACGGAGCCTCCGGGTAGTCGGGGTGATGGGTGAAGTGACGGCGACCGGTTCGGGACACGGGGCTCCGGCGGACGTCGGCGTATCGCCCTGCGCCGGGCCGTCCACCGGTCGGGTGCCGTGCCGGCTGCCCGAGCGGCGACCTCGCTGTCGCCGTCGGCATGGCAGGCCGGGAGCCTGACTCGATCTCGAATCGAATTTGAGTTTAGAGCTGTACGGTGATGGACTGTCAAGGCCCGTCGAGGGCGCGAGCGCTCCGGCCGTCCACTGCCGTGGCCGGCGGAGGGCCGGCCTCGCGGTGGGGTCGGCCTCGCCGCCCGCTCCGCCACCGCCTTCAGGACAGGCGGGCGACCGGGCCCTTGGATACGTTGCACTCATGGAGCAGGACGTCTCCGCGTTCCTCGGCCGCCTGGCGCGTGAAGTGAGGCCGCGCTCGAACCAGTGGGCCGGCCTCCTCATGCAGCGCATGCGCGGCGAGCTTCCGGAACTGTGGGAGGACGAGGACCTCGCCCGGGTCGCGCTGAGCGAGACGGTCGACCACGTCACGGCCTTCCTGGACGGGCTGGAGCACAACCGCGACGTGACGCGGGCCGAGCTGCCACCTGCCGCCCTGGAACTCGCTCGCCGATTCGCCGAGGGCGGCGTACCGATCAGCACGCTGCTCCGCGCCTACCGCCTCGGGCACGTCACCCTGCTCGAGCTGTTGCAGGAGGAAGCCGCCCGGCTCACCGACGACCGGCAGCTGACCAACGACGCGATCCTCCGACTGATCGCGACGGCGTTCGCGTACGTCGATCACGGTTCGGAGCAGGTGGTCACCGCCTACCAGGAGGTACGCGGCCGGCGGATGCAGCGCAGGCTCTTCCTGGCCAACGAGGCGAGCAGGCGGATCGGGACCACACTCGACACCGCCCGTACCGCCCGGGAGCTGGCGGAGGTCGGCGTGGACCACTTCGCCGACCTCGTCACCGTCGACCTCCTCGAGTCCCTCCTCCGCGACGGGGGGCCACAGCCGCCGACGGACGCACCGCTGCTGCGACGCATCGCCCAGCGATCCGCCCTGGACGGCTCTCCGGACTCCCCGGTCGGCACGGGCCGATCGCACACCTACCCGGCGGAGTCGGCGCCGGCAGAGGCGCTGGCCACGGGGCGGCCCACGCTGCTCCGGGTCACGACACCGGACGCCCCCGCACCATCGACACCGGACGCCCCCGCTCCCCCGGCGCCGCCCGGCCCGCCCGACTTCGGCATCCACTCGGTACTGCTCCTGCCCCTGCACGCGCGAGGCGCCACCCTGGGCCTGGCCCAGTTCGCCCGCGATCGCACCGCCTCGCCGTTCGACGACGAGGATCTTCTGCTGGCACAGGAGATCGCGGCCCGGGCGGCGGTGTACATCGACAACGCCCGCCGGTACACCCATGAACACACCACCGCACTCACCCTCCAGCGCAGCCTGCTACCGCAGGGGCCGGTGGACCAGTTCGCGGTCGAGACGGCCTCCCGCTACCTGCCCAGCGGGTCCCGCGCGGGAGTGGGCGGTGACTGGTACGACGTGATCTCGCTGTCCGGCGCCCGGGTCGCCCTCGTCGTGGGCGATGTCGTCGGCCGCGGCCTGCACGCCGCCGCCACCATGGGCCGCCTGCGGACCGCGGTCCGCGCTTTCGCCGACCTCGACCTGATGCCCGACGAACTCCTCACCCATCTCGACGACGTGGTCATCCGCCTCCAGAAGGAGGAGGCCCGCGAGGGAGCCGAGATCAGCGCCACCTGCCTGTACGCGGTCTACGACCCCGCCACCCGTCTCTGCTCCCTCGCCAGCGCCGGGCACGTGCCGCCGACCGTGGCGACCCCCTCGGCCGGTTCCAGGGCGGTCGACCTCCCGGACCTGCCGATCGGTCCGCCGCTGGGGCTGGGTGGACTTCCGTTCGAGACGGCCCAGTGGGAACTGCCGGAGGGCAGTCTGCTCGCCCTCCACACCGACGGCCTCATCCAGGACCGTGCGCGTGATGTGGGCGCCTCGCTGACGCTGCTGAGCGACACCCTCGCACACGCGTCACGGTCTGCGATGACGCCGGACGAGGCCTGCGAACGGCTGCTGACCAGGTTGCTCCCCGAGCGCCGCGTCGACGACGTCGCGCTCCTGGTCGCGCGCACTCGGGCACTCGATCCCAGCCACGTCGCCACGCTGCACCTCCCCTCCGACCCGGCAGCCGTCTCCGGCGCCCGCCGCTTCACGACGGAGACGCTGACCGCCTGGGGACTCGACGAGCTCTCCTTCGCCACGGAGCTGATGGTCAGCGAACTGGTGACGAACGCGATCCGCTACGGCAAGCCGCCCGTCCACCTGCGGCTCATCTTCGAATCCACCTTGACCTGCGAAGTCTTCGACACCAACAGCACCGCCCCCCACCTGCGCCGCGCCCGGACCTTCGACGAGGGCGGCCGCGGCCTCCTGCTGGTCGCCCAGCTCGCCGAGCGCTGGGGCACGCGACACGGCCGCGAGGGCAAGGTCATCTGGGCGGAACAGGCGCTCGCACAGCCGCACCTGCCGTGACCGGGCGCCGACCACGCCGCGGCCCTCGCCCCTGGTCCTCCTCCGACGGGACGCCACCGTGCGCCGGGGCAGGTCGTCACCTTCCCGACCGCGCGGCCGGGACGACCGCGCGGTCACGACGCGCCCACGGTGGGCACGCCGTGGGCGTCAGCCGCGCGGCCCTGACCCTGCGGAGGCGTACGTCTCGAGGTAGGCGGTGACGAGGCGGCGAGCTTCGGCGATCGTGGCGTCGTCACCTGCCGGAGAGCGCCGGAACGCGACATCGAAGAGCCGACTGCCCACCTCGAAGGCGAGCAGCAGCGGCAGCACGGGCGTGTCGGCGAGGACGAAGCCCCGCTCCACAAGGTGGCGCCAGAGCCGCTCCGCCTGCGCCTCGTCGAAGGCGTGCACCAGCTCGTCGAGCGTCCTGTGGCGTCCCGCGAACCACAGTTCCGTGCAACTCGGGTGCCGACGGAAGTAGTCGAGGTGTAGGTCGATCATGACGTCGACGGCCTCGGGCAGCGTCCGCGCCGTCGGACTGTCCAGAGCAGCGCCGATCAGCGTGTCGAGCTCGCCCATGTGCTGCTTCAGGAGGTCGGCGTCGACCTGATGCCGGTCGGGGAAGTAGTGGTACATGGAGGCGGTCGGGATGCCCGCACGTTCACCGATGGCCTTGAGCGTGGCGGCCTCGTAGCCCTGCTCGCCGAGCAGCGCCGCGGCGGCGTCGAGGATGGCGCGCCTGCGCTCCTTCCCGCGGCGCTGTACCACGGTCGGGCGAGCCGGTGGGGGGCTTGTCGTTTTCTTCTCGAACACGATTCGAGATCGTATCAGCGACGCTCCCGATTCTCACGCGAGCGAAGGTTGACAGGTTCCGCACGACTACCCTTAGAGTCGAATCCGAATCGAGATCGATTACGCGTCTCGGCCAGGCTGCCGCCGCCCCATGCCCGGCCGGTCGGCCCCAAGGTCGCGCTCGACGCCGGACTCGCCCCACTCAAGGAACACCGATCATGCACTTCGCCTTCGACCCGCACACCGAACTCCTCCGCGAGAACCTGCTCGACCTGATGTGGAGTCACGTCCACGCGGCGGAGCCGGTGTTCCAGCAGCAGCTCGGGGCTCTCGACGACCGCTGGGCCTGGGACTCGGTCCCGGTCCTCGGCGACCTCCGAGCCGAGGCCCGCCGCCGTGGCCTCTGGAATCTCTTCCTCCCCGGTCACGAAGGGGGCGGCCTGACCCATCTGCAGTACGCGCCTCTCGCCGAGATCACCGGCCGCTCGCCGGACCTCGCGCCCGCCGTCCTCAACTGCGCGGCTCCGGACACCGGCACCATGGAAGTGCTCTCCGTGTTCGGCACCGAGGCACAGCGCAGGGAGTGGCTGGAGCCGCTCCTCGCCGGCGAGATCCGTTCCGCGTTGGCGATGACGGAACCCGACGTCGCCTCCTCCGACGCCACGGACATCGCCACGTCGATCGTGCGTGACGGCGAGGACTACGTGATCAACGGCCGCAAGGGGTGGATCACGGGAGCGATGAACCCCAACGCCCGGGTGTTCATCGTGGTGGGCAGGACGGACCCGGAGGCCGACCGGCACCGACGGCAGTCGATGGTCCTCGTACCCCGGGACACCCCCGGCCTCGAGATCAGACGCGCCATGGAAGTCTTCGGCTACGACGGCCACGGCCACGGCGGCCACGCGGAGATGGTGTTCCACGACGTACGCGTGCCGGCGGCGAACCTCATCGGGCAGGAAGGCGACGGCTGCGCGATCGCCCGCGCCCGACTGGCCCCGGAACGGATCCATCAGTGCATGCGCCTCATCGGCGTCGCCGAACGGGCCATCGAGCTGATGTGCGCCCACGCCGAGGAACGCGTGGCCTTCGGCAAGCCGCTCGCCCGCCAGGGTGTGATCCGCGACTGGATCGCGGAGTCCCGGGTACGGATCGAGCAACTGCGCCTCCTGGTACTGAAGACCGCCTGGCTGATGGACACCGTCGGCGACAAGGGCGCCCACACCGAGACCCAGGCCATCAAGATCGCCACGCCCCGCACGGTCCAGTGGATCCTCGACAAGGCGGTCCAGACCCACGGCGCGGCCGACCCCTCCCTCGACTTCCCGCTCGCCCGCACCTACGCCTGCATCCGCTCCCTGCGCTTCGCCGACGGCCCCGACGAGGTGCACAAGAACGCCCTCACCCGTGCCGAACTCAGCCGAAGGGCCACCGCAGGCGACGGTCGAGCGGCGGGAGCCGGCCCATCGCGGCACCTCATCACCTCGGCCAGGAAGCACCCGTGACGAGGACGTGTCCCAGGAAACGATCGAGGGGCCGTTTCAGATCTCTCTGAAACGGCCCCTCGACCTGCGACTCTTTCGAGTCGGGACGACAGGATTTGAACCTGCGACCCCTTGACCCCCAGTCAAGTGCGCTACCAAGCTGCGCCACGTCCCGATGCCCGTGCCCCCGGCGTTTCCCCCGGTGGCGGCGTGCAAGAGAACATTACCTCACTCCGTGCGACGCCGGACGCACCCCTCGGGGGTGTGGGCGGCATCGGCGCAGGCCGGGCGGGTTCGGGAGAGAATGGCGGCGTGGACAGGACGCCGAGGGACCGGGACGTGGAGGGGCGCGCGCGCAGTGGGCGGCCCCGGGACGGGTTGGGGCGGCCGTTGCCGTACGGGGCCGAGGGGGTGCCGCGGCAGCCCGAGGGCGTGGTGCGGAGCCCGGAGGCGACCCTGCGCGAGGCGCAGCGGCTCCTCGACGCGGGGATGCCGTTCCACGCGCACGAGGTCTTCGAGGACGCGTGGAAGAGCGGGCCCGCCGGGGAGCGGGATCTGTGGCAGGGGCTCGCCCAGCTGGCAGTTGGCCTGACGCACGCGGCACGGGGCAACGCGGCGGGCGGGGCACGGCTGTTGCTGCGCGGCGCCGCGCGGATCGCCGGGCTGTCCGATCCGTATGGGATCGATGTGGGCGGACTCGTGCGGTGGGCCCGTGCACTGGCCGACCGCGCGGGCGAGGTGACGGACGCCGCCGACGAGGCGCCGCGTCTGCTCGGGGAGTGACACGGCGCCCGGGACGTGTCACCAGGTGAGCGGCAGTTCCAGGGGCGCGCGGTGGATCATGGTCGGCCGCATCACGACCTCCTGGTCCTTCGCGAGCCGAAGTCCGGGGAAGCGGCGGGTGAACAGCTCCAGGGTGAGCCGGAGTTGGGTGCGGGCCAGCTGGGAGCCGGGGCAGCCGTGCGCGCCGTGACCGAAGCCGACGTGGCGCGTGGGGCTCGCGGGCCGTGTGATGTCGAAGGTGTCGGCGTCCTCGTGGCGGGCCTCGTCGCGGTTGGCGGAGCCGTACGCGACGAAGAGGGTGGCACCGGCGGGCAGTTCGGTGCCGGCGAGGACGACCGGGCGGGTGGTGGTCCGGCGGAACCCCTGGACGGCGGTGTCGTAGCGGACCGCTTCCTCCACCGCCCCGGGTATGAGCTCGGGCCGGGCGCAGAGCAGCTCCCACTGGTCGCGACGGCGCAGCAGGTGGTGGAGCGCGGTGCCGATCAGGGCCGTGGTGGTCAGGTGTCCTGCGATGAGGATGTTCTGGAGGTTGGAGACGAGTTCGCTGCGCTGGTCCCGGGTGAGTTCGCGGGGGCCGGGCCCGAGGCCGGTGTCGGGGGCCAGGGCGGCGACCATCGTGGAACAGAGGTCGTCGCGCGGCCGGGCGCGCCGGTCGCGGGCGTAGCGGTCGAGGAGGTGCTGGAGGGCGAGCACGTCCTCGGCGGCGGCGAGCTGCTCGTCCTCGGTCATCGGCCGGAAGAGGAGCTGTTCGGCGCGGTGTCCTCCGTGCACCGCCGCGGGCACGTCCTCGGGCTCGAACCCGATGAGCCGGCCGATGACGGCGCCGGGGAGCTCACGGGCGTAGGACGCCATCACCTCGGTCCGGCCGTCCGCGGCGAAGCCGTCGACGAGGGTGGTGGCGACCTCGGTGGCGTACGAGGTGAGGGCCGTGACGCGCGCGGAGGAGAGGCCCCGGTTGATCGGCGCGCGGTGGCGGCGGTGGGCGGCGCCGTCGGTGGAGACGACGGTGGGCCGTTGGCCGAAGCCCCGGGAGAGGACGCCGAAGACGGCGGGCCCGGGCAGGACGTCGGGCCGCAGGGCCTGTGCGGAGGAGAAGTCCTCGGGCCTCAGCAGCACTTCGCGGACGTCGGCGTCCCTGGCGACCAGCCAGGCGTCGAGTTCGGGGACGAAGGTCAGACCGGCGGCCTGCCGCGCCTGTGCGTAGAGGGGGTACGGGTCGCGCTGCAACGCGTCGAGCAGCTCGTGACGTGCGTACGTCGTCGGGTCCACGCTGCGCCTCCGGAACGGGGAAGGTGCGGAGCTCGGGCAGGTGCGAACACGGTGCGCTCCCGCCATGGTGACCGGCGCCGTGTGCCCCTGGCTACGCCCCGGAGGCGTTCAGCGCGCGACGCAGCACGGAGGTGTGGCTGACGGAGGGGTCCTTGGCGGCGGTGAGGAGGGTGACGCGGCCCTTCGCGGCGAGGGTGCGCAGCCCGTCGAGGGCCTCGGCGGCGGCGGGTTCGGCGAGCTCGTCCTCGTACCGCCGGCAGAACTCCTCGTACGCGCCCTCCGCTCCGTGGTACCAGCGGCGCAGCTCGGTGGAGGGGGTGAGCGCCTTGGGCCATTCGTCGACGTGGGCGTCGGCCTTGGCGAGGCCGCGCGGCCAGAGCCGGTCGACCAGGACCCGTACGCCGTCGTCGGGTGAGGGGGCTTCGTAGATCCGTCGGACGCGGACGTCGGGGGCAGCGGAGGGCATGGGTCCAGGGTGCCGGAGGGGCCGGGCGGTCACACCTCGGCGCGCCCCGTCGGCATCAGCGCGGGCAGCAGGACGGAGTCGACGAAGACGCGCATGGTGGAGGCGTCGGCGAACCGCTCCTCGAAGAGCCGCTCGATGCGGAGCATGCCGAGGAAGCAGGGGGCGACGAAGCCGACCGCCGGGTTCTCCGGGTCGATCTCGCCGCGTTCCGCGGCCCGCCGGAGGATCTCGTCGAGCGCCGCGATCTCGGGGCTGATGACGGTCTCGCGGAGCGCCTCACGCAGATCGGGGTACTGGACGTACGCCTGGCTGACGGCCTCCATCACCTCCGCGTCCCGGTCGCGGCGGGTCGCGGCGAGGTGGGCCGCCTCGCGGAGGTCCCCGGCGAGGGAACCGGTGTCGATGCCGGCGAAGAACACGCAGCGCTGCTTGGCGAGGGCGGCGGTGACGAGCTTCGGCTTGGTCCCCCACTGACGGTAGAGCGTCGCCTTGCCGCACTTGGTGCGGGCCGCGACGCCCTCCATGGTCACCGCGTCGTAGCCGCCCTCCCGGAGCAGGCAGAGCACGGCCTCGTACAGCTCGGTCTCCCGCTCGGGGGTGATCTTGCTACGGCGGGCGGCTTCGGTCGCGGCCTGCGTGGACATGGCTTCCTCCCGGACAGCTCTCTGCACATACGAGAGTAGGGGGTGCACAATCGAGACGCAAACGTATCGAGACGCTTGCGTCTCGATGAATTCGGATCTAGGCTTCCTCCGTTTGCAGGCGATTTGACGGGAAAAAGGGGCCGGGTATGGCTGCCGGGATACGCGGGACACGTCCCACCGGACCGGGGCCGACCGCTACCCCGAACCCCCCGGACGGACGGAGCCGCCCGAGACCGGCACCGGTCCGTGAGCTGCTGCTCGTCACCGCGCTGTTCGTCGTCTACAAGTGCGGCCGGCTCTTCGCGAACGGCCACGAACTGCGGGCCTTCCACAACGCCGACCGGATCTGGGACGCGGAGCGGGCCGTCCACCTCCCGGGCGAGGGCTCCGTACAGACCCTGCTCCTGCACGGGGAACTCCTCGTCCGCGCCGCGAACACCTACTACGCGGCCGTGCACTTCCCGGCCACGATCGCCTTCCTCGGCTGGCTCTACTGGCGCCGCCCCGACCACTACGTGTGGTCGCGCCGCGTCCTCGCGCTCCTCACCGCCGCCGCGCTCGCGCTGCATCTGCTGATGCCGCTCGCCCCGCCCCGGATGCTCGACGCGACGGGGCTCGTCGACACGGCGCGGGTCTACGGACCGTCGGTGTACGGCGCGACCCCCGCGACGGACTCGATGGCGAACCAGTTCGCCGCCATGCCGTCGCTCCACTTCGGCTGGGCGCTGATGGTCGCGATCGGCCTGATCGCCGCGACCCGCACGCCGTGGCGGTGGCTCTGGCTGCTCCATCCCGCGCTGACCCTGCTGGTGATCGTCGGCACGGCCAACCACTACTGGTTCGACGCGCTCGCCGCGGCGGCGCTGCTCGGCCTGGCGCTCGCGGCCGTACGGACTCCGGGCAGCGGCCCCGCCCCGTCCGGCGGCCTCCCGCGCGTCCCGGCGCCCCGGCCGGCGGGGGCCCTGCGATGAACGGCCTCCAGGGCACCGTGTTCGCCGTCCTTCTCTCCCTGGTCTCCGCGGCGGGGTACGCGCTCGCCGCGGTCGCCCAGTCCCGGCTCGCCGCGGCCTCCGAGGGAGGACACGGCGCGCTCCGCGCACTGCTGGCGAACGGCCGGTGGTGGTCGGCGGTCGGCCTCAACGCGGCGGGCGCACTCGCCCATGTGGCCGCGCTGCACTACGGGCCGCTGACGCTCGTTCAGCCGCTGGGGGCGCTCACGCTGGTGGCGGCGCTGCCCCTGGGGGCCTACTGCGCGCGGCGGCGGGTGACCCGGGCGGAGTGGCGCGGCGCGCTGTGGACGCTGGCCGGCCTCGTCGGCCTGATCTCGGTCACCGGGCCGGCGACCCCGGGTGACGCGCTCAGCCTGCGCGAGGCCCTGGTCGTCGCGGCCGTGACGGCGCTCCTGATCGCGGCGCTCGCCAGCGGCGGCCTGCGCCGAGGGCCGCGCGAAGGCATGCGGCCGCCGGGCGGGGGCGAGAGCTCACGAGCACGGGGCGACGGCGCGCCCGGGCGGGGGCCGGGGCGGTCGGCGGGACGCGGGCCGGCGACGAGCCGAGGGTCGGCGACGGGGCGAGGCTCGGCGGGGCGAGGGCAGGTGACGGGGCGAGGGCCGGTGACGGGGCGGGGGCTGGTGACGGGGCGGGGGCTGGGGCATGCCACGGCGTCCGGGATCGCCTCCGGGGTCGGCTCCGCGCTGACGCAGACACTGACCGCGGCGCTCGCGCGCGAGCTGCCGGGCGGACCGCCGGCCTGGTGGCAGACGGCCCTCATCGCGGTGCTGATCTCCGCCTTCGCGGTGGGCGGACTGCTGCTCTCGCAGACCGCCTACCGAGGCGGACTCGCCGCGCCGCTCGCCGTCGTGAACCTGTCCAACCCGGCCGCCGCCGCGATCATCGGTGTGGCCCTGCTCGGCGAGACGTTCCGTGCGGGCGCGTGGGGCTGGCTGGTCGCGGCCGCCGCCTCGGCGGTGGCGGCGCGCGGGGTGGTGCTCCTGACGACCGGAACGGGAAGCGCCCCCGCGCAGCAGCCCCCGTCGCCGTCTCCTGTGGTCGCCTCCGGGCAGCCGCTCCCCGCACCCCGCACGGACGACCCGACGACCGCCCCGGCACCCGCGCCCGTCCCCGGCTGACGACCGACGGCGACCCCGGCACCCGCGCCCGTCCCCGGCTGACGACCGGCCGCCAGCGGGTCCGTCGCGGACCGGTCGCCGCCCTCCGTCCCGGCTACCGCCGCGAGGGGGCCCTGCCCCCGGGTGCACCGGTCGCCGCCCGCCAGTCGGAGTACGGCGAGGAGTTGCCGCGCAGGCTGCGCCTGGTCCGGGCACCCGCACAGGACGACGCCGCCACCGGAACCGCCACTTTCGTCACCTTGACGAAAACCAGCCGGGAGCCCTATCGTCAACGTGACGACAAGGGGGAGTTCCCATGGCCGACATCACCCGCCGCGCCGGCTGGCGCCATCTGCGGTCCGCGCCCACGGCGCACATCCGTCACCACCGGCGCGGACGCCTCGTCCACGACGGGACGGGACTGAGCTTCTGGTACCGCTCCCTGTCCGCGGCGCTCTCCGAAGTTCCGGTGAACGACCGGGAGCTGGCGATGGCCTTCCACGCGCGGACCGCCGACTTCCAGGACGTGAGCGTGCAGTCCACCGTCACGTACCGGATCGGCGAGCCGGAGGCGGCGGCCACCCGGCTCGACTTCTCCATCGACCCGGACACGGGCGCGTGGCGCGGGGCGCCGCTGGAGCAGATCGCCACGCTGCTGACCGAGACGGCCCAGCAGCACGCGCTCGACGTCCTGGCGCGCACGCCGCTGGCGGCGGCGCTGGTCGACGGCGTGGCGGCGGTACGGGACCGGATCGCGGACGGTCTTGCGGCCGAGCCCCGGCTGCCGGCCACCGGGATCGAGGTGGTGGCGGTGCGCGTGGTGGCGATCCGTCCGGAGCCGGAGGTGGAGCGGGCGCTGCGCACTCCGGCCCGTGAGCAGATCCAGCAGGAGGCGGACCGGGCGACGTACGAGCGGCGGGCCGTGGCGGTCGAACGCGAGCGGACGATCGCCGAGAACGAACTCGCCAGCAAGATCGAACTGGCGCGCCAGGAGGAGCGGCTCGTCGAGCAGCGCGGCACCAACGCGCGCCGCGAGGCCGAGGAGAGCGCCGCCGCCGATGCCGTACGGGCGGAGGCGGAGGCGGTACGGAAGGTCCGGCTGGCGCGGGCCGAGGCGGAGGCGGCGCGGGAGGTCGGCGAGGCCCGGGCGGCCGCGCAGGCGGCGTGGCTGCGGGTGCACGGGGAGGTCGACGCGGGGACGCTGCACGCGCTGGCCGCGACCCAGGCGGCGCAGAACCTTCCGCGCATCGAGAGCCTGACGGTCTCCCCCGACGTCCTGACCACCCTGCTCGGCCGGCTGGGCGGCGGCGGGGCGTCGTCGTGAGCCTGGCGCCGCGCGCGGTGCTCGTGCACCGCGTCACGGAGTACGAGGAGCTGCTCGCGCGGCACGGTACGCACGGGCAGGCGGCGTTCTTCCTGTCGAGCCGGGGCCGGGGCATCGAGGACGTACGGCTGCGGCACGAGCGGAACCGGCGGGGGCTCGCGGAGGTGGCGGCGGCGGTGCCGCTGTCGTGGCGTCAGGCGAGGGTGGAGCGGGCGGATCTGGACCGGTTCCTGTTCGGGCCCGAGGACGTGGTCGTGGTGGTCGGGCAGGACGGTCTGGTGGCCAATGCGGCCAAGTACCTGGACGGGCAGCCGGTCGTCGGCGTCGACACGGACCCGGGGCGGAATCCGGGGGTCCTCGTACGGCACCGGGCGGCGGACGCGGGAGCGCTGCTCAGGTCGGCGGTCGCGTCGGCGGGGCGGACGGGGGTGGACGAGCTCACGATGGCGGAGGCGGTGACGGACGACGCGCAGCGGCTCCTCGCCCTGAACGAGATCTACCTCGGGCCTCCGAGTCACCAGACCGCGCGCTACACCCTGGCGGTCGAGGGCGCGGGGTCGGCGCCGGAGCCGCAGGCGTCCTCGGGGGTCCTGGTCGGGACCGGCACGGGCGCGACGGGGTGGCTCCGCTCGCTCTGGCACGAGCGCGCCGCCCCGCCGGCCCTCCCCGCCCCGACGGCCCGCCGCCTGGCCTGGTTCGTCCGCGAGGCCTGGCCGTCGCCGACGACGGGCACGACGCGGGTGGAGGGCGTCCTGACCGAGGGCGAGTCCCTCCACCTCACGGTGGAGTCGGACCGCCTGGTCGCCTTCGGCGACGGCATGGAGTCGGACGCCCTGGAACTGACGTGGGGCCAGACGGTCCACGTGGGCGTGTCGAAAACGGCCCTCCGCCTGGTGGGGTGAGGCGGGCGCACGGGGCGGGGGCGCGGGCAGGGTGCGCCGGGGGCGGGCGGGTGCGGGCGGGGCGGGGGCAGGGTGCGCGCCGGGCGTCCCGCGGCGGCCCCGCCGCGACGTGCCACCTCGCGGCCGGAAAGCGTCGTCGGGTGCCGGGCGGCCGCGTCGCGGTCGCTAGGATCGGGCCGCTTCGCCCGGTTCGCCCCCCCTCACCGCCCCGTGCTCGCCCGGCTGTCGAAGGAACGCCCATGGCCTCCCCCACCCCCGGTACGCTCCACATCGCCCGCGCCACCCTTCAGGACTGGGCGCTCGTGCGTACCTGGGCGGCCGCGGAGGGGTGGAACCCGGGGGCGTCCGACGCCCCGGCGTTCTTCGCGCAGGACCCGGAGGGGTTCTTTCTCGGCCGGATCGACGGGGAGCCCGTCTCCGCCGTCTCGGTCGTCAACTACGGCGACCGGTACGCCTTCCTCGGCTTCTACCTCGTCCGCCCCGACCTGCGCGGCCGCGGCCACGGCCTCGCGACCTGGCGGGCCGGCCTCGCACACGCCGGTGACCGGACGGTCGGCCTCGACGGGGTCCCCGACCAGCAGGACAACTACCGCCGCTCCGGCTTCGCCCCGGCCTACCGCACGGCCCGGTACGTCGGAGACCCGGGCGCGGCAGGAGCCCCCGCGCCGGACGTGGTCCCCGCCGCCCAGGCCGACCCGGCCGCACTCGCCGCGTACGACAGCGCCTGCCACCCCGCCGACCGGCCGCGCTTCCTCGCACCGTGGCTGACCACTCCGGGCCACCGTGCCCTGGTACGGGTCACCGGCGGACGCCTCACGGGGTACGGGGTGGTGCGGCCGGCCGAGGAGGAGGCCCGCATCGGGCCCCTGTTCGCGGACACCCCCGCGGACGCCGCCGTCCTCCTGGACGCGCTCGCGGCCGAGGCGCGGGCCTTCGGCTCGCCGCACATCGCGATCGACGTCCCCGAGGTCAACTCCGCAGCCGTCGCGCTCGCCGTGGAACGGGGCCTCGAGCCCACGTTCGAGACGGCGAGGATGTACACGGGGGCGGTCCGGCCGGTGGCACGCGACCGGGTCTTCGGCGTGACGACACTCGAACTGGGTTAGGACCCACTCGAACTGGGCGAGGCCCGGGACCGCAGCGGGGTCCCTCTGTACCGAAATCGCCCCCCAAGGCCGCTTTGTACGGCGACATTTCCGCCACGAAGCCGGCGGGCGGGCCACCCTTCCCCCCAACCCCCGTGTGCCCCGCACACCCTCCCCCGCCCCCCTCGGGGGGTGACAAGGGTTTTCCCCGTATCGGGTTCATCTCGCCGTTCCCTACTGTCTGCCGCACCGGCAGATCCCATCCCCCGAACCCCGTGACAGGTTCATGGGGAGCGGTGGGTAGTGTCCGCCGGTGACGGCCTTGACCCGGGCCGTCGTGTCGCCGGTGGCGGCGCACGGGCCCCCCAAGCCCAGGGACCGACGGACCGCGACCCCACATCGCCCCGTGGATCCCGCGCCGCCGCCACTGCTCCGCACCTACGTCGTGCCTGAAAGGGAACACCTTGAACAGTTCCAGGCGGAGACTCATATCCGTCGTGGTCGCGAGTGCCGCGATCGTCGGCGCCGCTGCCACCTCCTCCGGGGCGTTCGCCGCCGCCCCGGCCGCTGCCACGCCGAAGCCCGCTCCGGCCGCGCAGGCGATGACCACGCTGCCCAGCGCACCGGTCGAGAAGGTCATCGTCACCTACAAGACCAAGACCGCCGAAGCCGGCTCCAACGCCGCCGCGAAGACCGACGCGGCCGCCAAGGGCGCCGTGACCGGCGAGAGCCTCTCCTTCGAGCGCCGCCTCGCCGGCGGCGCCGCGCTGGTCGACCTCGGCGGCAGCGCCACCAAGCAGGACGTCACCGAGGTGATGGCCGCCTTCCGCGCCGACCCGCAGGTCGCCTCGGTGGAGCCCGATATCCGCGCGTACCCGATGGCTGTCGCCCCGAACGACACCGACTACGCGAAGCAGTGGGACCTCTTCGAGGCCACCGGCGGCATGAACGTCCCGACCGCCTGGGACAAGACGACCGGCTCCGGTGTCACCGTCGCCGTCATCGACACCGGCTACGCGGCCCACACCGACCTCGCGGCCAACATCGTCAACGGCTACGACTTCATCTCCGACTCCGCGGACGCCCGCGACGGCAACGGCCGTGACACGAACGCCAAGGACGAGGGCGACTGGAACGCCACCGACAACGAGTGCGGCCTCGGCTCCAAGGCCTCCAACTCCTCCTGGCACGGCACCCACGTGGCCGGCACCATCGGCGCGGCCACCCACAACACCAAGGGCATCGCGGGCATCGCGTACGACGCGAAGATCCAGCCCGTGCGTGTCCTCGGCAAGTGCGGCGGTTCCTCGGCCGACATCGCCGACGCCATCACCTGGGCGTCCGGCGGCTCGGTCCCGGGCATCGCGGCCAACGCGACCCCGGCGAAGGTCATCAACCTGAGCCTGGGCGGCGCGAGCTCCACCTGCCCGAGCGTCTACCAGAACGCGATCAACGGCGCCGTCTCGCGCGGTACCACCGTCGTCGTCGCCGCGGGCAACAGCAACGCCAACACCTCCGGCTTCACCCCCGCGAACTGCTCGAACGTCATCACCGTGGCGTCCACCAGCCGCGAGGGCAACCGTTCGTTCTACTCGAACTACGGCACCATCGTGGACGTGGCCGCGCCGGGCGGCGAGACCCGCCGCGCGACCGACACGCCGGGCACCGTCACCACCCCCGAGAACGGCATCTACTCCACGCTGAACTCGGGCGCGACGACCCAGTCGACCGAGAACTACAAGCCCTACCAGGGCACTTCGATGGCCGCGCCGCACATCGCCGGCCTCGCCGCCCTGCTGAAGTCGGCGAAGAGCAGCCTCACCCCGGCCGAGATCGAGTCCGCGATCAAGGCCAACGCCCGTCCGCTGCCGGGCACCTGCACCGGTGGCTGCGGCACCGGCATCGCCGACACCGCGAAGACCGTGAACGCGGTCACCACGACGACGCCGCCTGCCGGCAACGTCTTCACGAACGCGACCGACGTGACGATCTCCGACAACACCACCGTGTCGTCCTCGATCGCCGTCACCGGCCGCACCGGCAACGCCCCCGCCGCCCTCAAGGTCGGCGTGGACATCAAGCACACCTGGCGCGGGGACCTGGTCATCGACCTGATCGCTCCCGACGGCACGGTGCGCAACCTGAAGGCCTCCTCCAGCTCGGACAGCGCCGACAACGTCGTGACCACGTACACGGTCGACGCGTCGAGCGAGGTCGCCAACGGCACCTGGAAGCTGCAGGTCCGCGATGTGGCATCGGGTGACACCGGCTACATCAACTCGTGGAACCTCACCTTCTGATCCACCCCTGAACCACCCCCCACAACAGCATCACTGCTGGTCAGCGGCGCGCTCGTGGTCTACACCACGGGCGCGTCCTGGCGTGATGACCGGCGTCGGCTGTCCGTATGCCGGACAACAGGCCTGGACTGCGCCGCTGCGCTCCGTATTCTCTGCCTCACGGGGCTCACGGGCAGGGCCCGAGTGCCGGAGGGGGTGGACACGTGACGACAGCACACCTCCCTCCACGCCCCGGGGGCGTGGGGGCACCCCCCGCGCCGGTGGGCCGGGAGGAACTGCTCTCCAGACTCGAACGCGTCCTGCACTCGCGCGGCCGCGCGCTCCTCACCGGCACCGCGGGGGTCGGCAAGACGGAGGTCGCGGTCGCGGAGGCGGCCCGGGCGGAGTCCCGCGGCGAGACCGTCCTGTGGCTGGCCACGCTGCCGGCCGACCGTGACATACCGGGGGCGGCGGCGGCCGCCCTCGTCGCCTCGGCGGCGGCGACGGTGACCTGGCCCGCGGCGGGCGACCCGGCGGGCCCCTTCGCGCCCGAGACGCCCCGGAGCGGTGCCGCTCTTCCGGGCGTTCCCGCGCCGCGTACCGACGCGGGAGCGCCCGCGCCGCGTACCGACCTCGCCCCCGACGGCGACCCCGCGCGGCAGGCGGGCCCCGCCGACCCCGCCGCGAGCGGTGCCGCCCACGCCGGTCACCCGGTTCCTGCCGGTCACCTCCCCCGCCACCCCGAGGATCCCGAGGGTTTCCGTGCGGCCGTCGGCCCGGTCACCGCGTCCGGGGTCTTCGACGGGCTCCCCGGGCCCCAGCGGACCGCCGTCGCGATGCTGTGCCGCGAGGCGCCCCTGCACGACGGCGGCTGGGACCCGATCGCCCTGCGGCTCGGCATCGCCCAGATCCTGCGGGCCCTCACCGCGCGCGGCCCCGCCCTGCTCGTCGTGGACGGGGTCCAGCACATCGACGCCGACAGCGCCGACCTGCTGCGTTTCGCCCTGCACCTGGCCCCGCCCGCGCTGCGGGTCATCGCCATCGAGACCCCCGAGGCGTACGGTGCCGAGGACGGCCACGACACCCGGCTCTGGGTGCCGTCGGAGGCCGACATCCTGCTCGTACCGCCCCTGCACGCCGACGAGATCGCCGAACTCCTCATCCACCACCGGCTGCCGTCCCGGATGGCCGGGCGCATCCACAAGGCCAGTGGCGGCAACCCACGCCTCGCGCTGGCCGTGGGCCGCTCGCTGGCCGACGCGCGCAACACGCCCGTCCACCACGCCGAGGCGCTGACCCTGTCGGGCCGGGCCCGCGATCTGGCGCGCCAGCTCCTCGGCGCGGCGCCGCCCGACGTCCGGCAGACGCTGCTGCTCGCCGCCCTCGCCCTGCGCCCCACGGCGGCCCTGATACGCCGGGCCGGGCGCCCCGACGCGGAGGCGGACCTCGCGGCCGCCGAGCGCGCCGATCTGGTCTCCCTCGCCGAGGACGGCACGGTCGCCTTCACCGCCGGGCTGCTCCCCTCGACACTGGTCCACGACGCCTGCTGGGCCGATCGCAGCGCCGGGCACGCCGCGCTCGCCGGGGTCGTCGACGACTCGGTCGAGGCGGTACGGCACCGGGCGCTGGCCACGGACATCCCGGACGAGGCCCTCGCCGCCGAGGTCGCCGAGGCCGCCGATCTCGCCCGGCGCCGGGGCAACAGCGCGCTCGCCGCCGAACTGGCCCTGCTGGCGGCCGAGTCGACGCCGGTCCGGCACGCCACACAGCGGATCACCCGGCTCGTGGACGCGGCCGAGGAGGCAGCCCGTGCCGCCCGGGCCGATCTCGCGATGCGGGCGGCCACCGATCTGCTGGCCCGCGACGCGGCCCGCTCCGACCGGGTCCGCGCCCGGCTCGCCGTCCTCGACACCGCGGGCCAGGGGCTGACCGGCCTCGACGAGATGTACGTGCACGCCATGGAGGACTCCGAGGGCGACACCGCGCTGCGGTCCGGCGTCCTGCTCCGGCTGGCCGTCAAGTACGTGCTGGCGGACGGGGATCCGCTGCGCTCGCGGGCCGCGGCCGTCGAATCCGCCGCTCTGGCCGCCTCGGTGGGCGACCCCCGGACGGCGGCGCAGGCCCTGACCGTGCAGGCGCGGATGGACCGGGCGCTCGGCGCATCGGACGCGGAGTCGGTCCTGGCGCAGGCGCGGGGCCTGGAGATGGCGGAGCGTCCGCTCGGGATCCGTAACGCCGCCCAGATCCTGACGATTCGCCACGCGCTCTTCGACGACCGGCTGACCGACGCCCGCGACCAGCTGAACGCGCTGCTTCCGCTGGTGCAGCGGCGCGGTTCGGTGGAGGACACGATCGAGCTGTTCTCCACGCTCGCCGCGATCGAGTCCCGTATCGGGGCCTGCCCGGCGGCGCTCGTGCACGCGGGACAGTCGCTCGCCCTGACCTTGGAGGCGGGCCTCTCCCCCGGGCCCGCCTGGTACACGCTGGCGCTCGCGGAGACGGCCGGCGGCAGCTTCGCCAGGGCCGCCAGCTACGCCCGGCGCAGTGTCCAGGCGTCGGAGGAGGAGGGCGACCGGGTCTTCCTCTCCCGCAGCCTCTACGCCCTGGGGCGCGTCCAGCTGATCAACGGGGACGTGGCCTCGGCCCTGGAGACCCTGCGCCGGGTGCAGGCCAACGAGCGGGCGCAGTCGACCGTCGACCCGTCGATGCTGCGCTGGCACGAGGAGCTGGCGGAGGCCCTGCTCGCCAACGACGCGGCGCAGGAGGCGGCGGAGCTGCTGGCCGAGGTGCGTCCGGTCGCCGAGGGGCTGCGCCGGACGACCGTACTCCTGGGCTGCGACCGTGCGTACGCGCTGTATCTCGCCGGGTGCGGGCGGACCGACGAGGCGGCGGAGCTCCTCACCCGTACGGCCGAGCGGTTCGCCGAGGCCGGACTGCCGCTGGAGCACGGCCGGGCGCTCGTCTCGCTGGCGCGGGTGGAGCGCCGGCGCCGGCGCCGGTCGGCCGCGCAGAGCGCGCTGCACACGGCGGCCACGGTCTTCGAGCGGGCGGGGGCGGCTCCCTGGCTGGCGCTGGCGAGCGAGACCCCGGCCGGGGAGGACTCCCTGCCCGCGCTCTCCTCGCTCACGGACGCGGAGCTGCGGCTCGCGCATCTGGTGGGGCAGGGCGCCAGCAACCAGGAGGCGGCGGCCAAGCTGTATCTGAGCGTGAAGACGGTCGAGGCGCGCCTCACCCGGATCTACCAGAAGCTGGACGTCCGCTCGCGGGCGCAGCTGGCGACGGCTCTGCGCGGCTGACGCCCGTCACACGGTGGGGGACGAGCGGCTGTCCGCCCTCGCCCACCGGATCGCGCAGGTCACCGGCGGCGCGGTCCGCCGCCCTCAGACGGTGAACGGCTTCTGGTTCAGGAAGGCGGGCGCCGGGCTTCCGGTCGTGTAGAGGTTCGGGCTCTGCGTGGCGGGCAGCCGGCTCTGGATCGCGCGGTGGAAGGAGCGGTGGCCGCCGCGGAAGGCGCCCTCGTTCCAGACGCCGAGGAGGGCCTCGGTGAAGGCTCCGTTGACCGGTCCGTCGGAGGCGACCTGGTTGTCCTGGCAGGCGGAGACGAGGATCGCCGTCGGTTCGGCCGCCGCGCCGTCGGGAGACTCCTTCTCCAGGGAGCGCTGCAGCTCCGCGAAGAAGCCCTGGTCCCGCTCGTAGATCTCCTGCTGCTTCGGAACGGGCATCAGCCGGACGCCCGTCTCCGGCTCGGGCGCGCCGGGAAGCTCGATGCCGCTGCCGCTGTGGCAGCAGTCGAGCAGCGCGAGGATCCGGACGCCGTCGGCGCAGCCCTGGAACTCCCGGTACAGCTCGTCGTCGAGGAACTGGCGGTCGTACAGCACGAGCGTCTCGTCGAGCGCGTCCGGCTCGTCGTCGGATCCCGTGACGTCGGGTATCTGCCCGCCATGACCCGAGTAGGTGAAGAGCAGGATGTCGTCGGGGGCGAGTCGCCCCGCCGCCTCGCGCAGCGCGGCGGTGACGCCGTCGACCGTGCACTCGGCGGTCAGCAGGACGGTGTCGGAGAAGCCCGCCGCGCGGGCCAGCCGGGCCATGTCCCGCGCATCGTTCTCGCAGGCCAGGAGGGCACCGTCCCAGCCCTCGTAACGGTCGGGGTCGACCGTGTTCAGTCCGACGTGGATGGACAGTCCGGCGGGCATGATGCGCCTCCTTGGACGGGGTGGGGATCCGGGCGCGGGGGCGGCTGATCGAGTGGCCTGCGTGCCCGGTGCCGAGCGCGACCCTTCATTGCGCGGTACTTACATCGTATGGAACCGACCGATCCTCCGCCTGCTCCACCGCACCCGCGCGCGGGCGGACAGCGCCACGAGTCGTTCGCCGACCGCACCGGCTACGAGGAGGGCTTCCTGGGTCCGGCCGTGCCGCTGCCCCTGCCCGTCCGCGCCACGGTGGAGACGGTGATCCTGCCGTACACCCACTTCACGGTGGTCTTCCGACCGGACCGGCGGCTCGCCGCGTCGACCGGGGTCTGCATCCAGGGCGGGCAGCTGTCCGAGGACGTACACGGGGACGACGCCTGGGAGTTCGACCCACGGCTGCCCGAGGAACAGCAGGCCGGCAGCGAGGTCTACCGGAACAACAGTCTGGACCGGGGCCATCTGGTGCGCCGGCTCGATCCGGTGTGGGGCGCGGCGGCCGTGGCGGCCCGGGCGAACACCGACACGTTCCACTACCCGAACGCGGCTCCGCAGTCGGACGTCTTCAACCAGGGCAAGCAGCTCTGGCAGGGTCTCGAGAACTACTTCCTGGACCACGCGGCCGCGTTCGACCGCAAGCTGATCGTGCTGACGGGCCCGGTGCTGCACGACTCCGATCCGCCCTACCGGGGGATCCAGGTGCCGATGCGCTTCTGGAAGGTGACCGCGTTCATGCAGGAGGGGGCGCTGGCCTCGACGGCGTACGTCCTGGACCAGAGCCCCGACCTGAGCCGGGACGCGGAGCGGGCCCTGGCCGGTGCGAAGCCGGGCGCGCCGCCGCCGCTCGGTCCGTTCCGTACGTACCAGGTTCCGGTCTCGGACGTCGCGGAGCTCACGGAGCTGGAGTTCGGGCCGCTGCCCGACGTCGATCTGATGCCGCCGTTCCGGGCGGCGGAGGATCGCTGGCGGCGCCTGGAGTCGTTCGACGACATCGCCATGCAGGGCTGAACGGGCGGCCCGGCGGGCGGATCGCCCGTTTGCCACCGTCCCGGCCCGGTGAAACCATGACAGGTATCAGTCAGTCGGTCCGCCGCGGCGCGGGGACCGGCTGGACAGGAGGGACGTCCGGGAAGGCCGGGACCGCCGGGCAGGTGCGGAAATGCCGCTCACCGAAACGGAATGGGGACTCGTCACCAGCTGGGTGGGTGAGTACCTCCTCGACACCCCCGATCCCGCCGTCCGGCTGCGGCAGGCCGGTCTCTCGCCGGACTTCGTCACGGATCTCGTGCTCACCCCGGACCGCGACGCCAACGCGCGCCTGGTGGTGGGTTCGGCGCGCAAGGACATCGCCCATCAGCGTGCGCTGCTCGACGCCGTGGCCGGGCTCGACGCGCTCACCGGCGCGGGGAACGCCGAGGCGCGGAGCCTGCTGAGAAGGCTGCGGGAGGACGAGGAGCTGCTGCGTTCCGCCCAGGACCCGTTCCGCACGGTGGTGCTCGCGAACGGGACCGAGGCGTTCATCGACCGGTCCGAGCTGCGTGAGAAGCTGCGCGGTTTCGTCGCCGACCCGGAGCAGACGGTGCTCGTGGTGGACGGCGAGCCCGACAGCGGGCGCTCGTACTCGTACCATCTCATCCGCCATCTGGGGCAGCACTGCGGCTTCCGTCCGGTACGCGTCACCCTCTCGCGCACCTCCACGGCCGCGAGGCTCGTGGAGCGCCTCTCCGATGTCGTGGCGGCGCCGGGCGAGGACCGCTTGCCCTTGAATCCCACACAGTTGAACGATCCACTGCCCTCGATCGACGACGCCGTGCACCGGATCGTCAGCCGGGCGACCGCGGCGGAGGAGCGTTTCTGGCTGGTGCTCGACGAGTGCGACAGGCTCGATCCGGGCTCGGACGTCTGGGACTGCATCGGCAAACTCGCGCTCGCCATCTACGAGCACACGCCGGTCCGGAAGGACGCCGTACCCCGGCTCGTCCTGCTCGGGTACTCCCCCGCGATGCGCCAACTCCCCTATGACATAAGGAAGAACGAGTGCCGGGACACGGCCCGCGTCGTGACCGAGGACGATCTGCACGCGTTCTTCGAGGAGTTCTTCGCCACGGAGCGGCCCGCGCCCGATCCCGCGCGGCTGCCGGATCTGGTCGCCGTGGCGGTCGCCGGGGTGCTCCGCTCGGTCGACACCCCCGGCTCCACGGACAGTTACATGCGCCGGGTGTGCACGGCGGTGGAGGAGACGGTACGCGTCCACCGCTCGCTCGCCCCCGGCGACGACACCCCCGCCCGGCTCGACGCCGCGCTGCGGAGCACGGCCCAGGCGCCGCCGTCCGCCGCCCCCGCCGTCCCGGACCTGCGCCGGGCCTACCGCGAAGCGGCCTGCCTCCTCGACGAGTTCGACCCGGCCCGGCTGCGGCTGCCCGGCGAGAGCGCCCCCACCGGGCGCGCCGCCCTGGCCCTCGTCGACGACTGCGCGGCGCTGGCCGCGCACCCCGTCCAGAGCTGGGTCCTCAAGCCGGAGGTACGCGAGGAGACCCTGAGCGCGCTCCCGGGTCCCGAAGCCGCACGGCGCGCCCTGGAGGCCGCCATCGACGTCGTACCCGACGGGCCGGGCCCCGAGCGCACGGCCCTCGCCCTGCTCTCCGGCCTCCCGTCCGAGCTCTCGACGCTGGGCGTCGAAGGGCTCAGCGACACCCTGCGGGCCGTGCTCTGGCTGCGCAGGATCCCCGGCACGAGCGGCCTGCCGGACGTCGACGACCTGCAACACCGCCTGGAGCGTGCACGGTTGCTCCAGCCGATGGAACGGCTGATCGAGGGCACGGTCCACGGGCGGCAGCGCGAAGTCGACTCCCTGCGCGCGTACATCGAGCTGCCGGCCGAGCCCGCCGAGCCGCCCGTCCTGATCCACGGCGTGGGCGGCATCGGCAAGAGCACCCTGCTCGCCACGTTCCTCGTCGAGAGCCTCCGGGACTCCCCGGACGGATTCCCCTTCGCCTGCATCGACTTCGAGCGGCCCACGCTCTCCATCCACGAACCCGCCACCGTGCTCGCCGAGATCGCCCGGCAGCTCGGCATTCAGTACCCGGACCGACGGGCCGCGTTCGACGCCCTCGCCGACGCGTGCGAGGAGACCGCGGCGGCCCAGCGGGGCGAGCGGAACCAGCTCGACGAGCTGTACCAGCTCTCGGCCACCCGCGCGACGCTGGGCCGCGACTTCTCGGCGGGTTTCCACGCCCGGGCCAGCGCCCGCGAGCAGGAGCTCGCCGGCGACGTCGCCGAGCTGGTCGCCGAGGCGGTCCGCACGCCGGAGGGCGGCACGGCCCCGCCGCTGGTGATCGTCATCGACTCCTTCGAGGAGGCGCAGTACCGCGGTTCGCCGGTCATGGGCCGGATGTGGGCGATCTGGACGGCGCTGCGCGCCGCCTATCCCCGGCTGCGGTTCCTCGTCGCCGGACGCGCCCCGATCGAGCACCCGGCCAAGGTGCTCGCGCCGCGCACGATGGAGATCGGCGAGCTCGACCACCCGGCCGCCGTGGACCTGCTGATGTCCTGCGGGGTGGCGGACGAGACGATCGCCCGCGACCTCGTCGACCGGATCGGCGGCCACCCGCTCAGTCTCAAGCTCGCGGCGCGGACCACCGTCCTCCTGGGCGCCGGCTCCGAACCCCTCGGCGACCTGCTGCGGAGCCTGCCCTCCCGGCGGCGGTACTTCCACCACCAGGTCGACCAGATGCTCATCCAGGGCACGCTGTACGACCGCATCCTCAAGCACATCGCGGACGACGCCGTACGCGCCCTGGTGCAGGCGGGTCTCGCGCTGCGCGTGATCACCCCGGAGCTGATCCAGGAGGTGCTCGCCGAACCGGCGGGGCTGCGCGTCGACTCCGCGCAGGAGGCCCGGTCGCTCTTCGGCCGGCTGGTCTCGCGGCTCGACCTGATGGAGTCGGCGGGCCCGCAGGCCGTACGGCACCGGGCCGATCTGCGCTCGATCATGCTGCGGCTCTCCGACAGCGCGCGGACGGACCTCATGCGGGCCGTGGACCACCGCGCGGTGGAGTACTACGCCGCCCGCGAGGGTCCCGCCGCGCGCGCCGAGGAGATCTACCACCGGCTCCGGTTCGGCCAGAACCCCCGTGCGGTGGAGCGGCGTTGGCAGTCCGGCGTCGCCGGGTACCTGGCCGGGGCCGACCGGGACATGCCGCCCCGTTCGGCCGCCTTCCTCCTCGGGAAGCTCGGCGGGCACGTACCGGACCGGATCATGGCCGAGGCCGATCAGGAGGACTGGGAACGGATCGCGGCCCGCGAGGTCGAGGACCTGCTCACGCAGGGGTACGTGGAAGGTGCGGCCGAGCGGCTGACCGAGCGCCGGCCGTGGACCCCGTGCAGCAGACTGCACGGGCTTCTGGTGGAGACCCTGGCACGGTCCGGGCGGATCGCGGAGGCACGGGAGAGCGCCGAGCGGGCCGTGGAGGGCGCGGGCGAGGCGGCGTGTGACAAGACCCGGCTGGAGCTGCTCCAGCTCTCCGCACGGCTCGCCCAGGACGAGGGCGACCTCACGGACGCCGCCCACGACCTCCAGGAGGCGGAGGACGTGGCGGCCGGGCTCGGCCTCGCCCACGAGTCGATGGGCGTCCTGGTGGCCCGTTCGCGTCTGGCGGCGCTCTCGGACGAGGGCTCCGCGGAGACGGACGTACGCCTCGCCCGGACCCTGCGCGACATGCCGGACGAGGAGCTGGCACGCCAGCCGGCGCTGGCGCGGGCCGCCGCGGCCACGGCGTCCCGGGTCGACCCCGAGGTCCTGGAGCACACGCTGCGGCTGGTGGGGCTGCCGGCCGACGACGAGGCGGTGATCGACGCCCTCGTCCGCTGGATCGACGCGGCGATGGCCGATGAGCCGCAGCTGCGCCAACCCCTGACCCGGATCCTGGAGTCGGCCGCCGGAGCCCGGCGGACGCAGCCGCCGCCGAACGCCGTACACGCCGTCGGGCACCCGGCCGCGGAGGCGCCCGTGAACACGGCCGCGATGCCACGGGCCGAGGTGGAGCGGGCTCTCCGGGAGGCGCGCAGGCGCGGAACCCTGGACAGCGTCGCCTGGCGGGCGCTCATGCTCCGCGACCGGAGCGGTGACCTGGTCGAGGGGGTCGCCGCCGCCATGGACGCCGGCACCCCGGCCCGCGGCCCCGCCACGGAACCCGCCACGGGCAGGGGCGGGACGGGCCTGTGGTCGCAGCCTCCGCCCGACGCGGCGGAGGGGGCGGTGCGGGCGGTGCCGTACCTCTCCGCCGAGGATCTCGTACGGGTCCGCAACGCGGCCCTGGACGCCGGGCTCGCCGAGAGCGAGGTGCGGCGGCTGCTCTTCGCGGGCACCACCGCGCACTTCCGGGCGAGCCTGCCGACGATGGACAGCCCCCTGCGCCAGATGCACTCCGACCTGGACGTGATGAACCAGGTGGAGCGGCTGATCGACGGGACGGTGCCGCTTGAGGTCTGGCTGCGCAACGCCATCTCCCAGACGGTCGAGTCGGGCCCGCTCACCGTCCTTCAGCGCGCCCTGGACGACGTGGCGCGCGACGCCGCCGGCGAGCCGGACCTGCCGGCCGGTCCGCTGCCCGCCGAGACCAAGGAGGAGATCATCTTCCGGGACGACACCGTGCCGTTCGAGTTCCTGCACGGCGGCGTCCTGGCCGGTGCGTCGGTCGCCCGGCTGAAGGTCCCGCCGTACGAGTCGGGCCGGCCGATGCAGCCCGCCTACCCGCACGCCGGTACCGGGTGGCTCATCGCGCCCGGGCTGCTGATCACCAACCACCATGTGGTGAACGCCCGTACGCGCGCACCGGGCGTACGGCTCAGGGCCGCCGAGGACGACCTCCAGCTCCAGGTGCGCAACTCCCGCTCCCGCTTCGACTTCGGCGCCGACGAGACCGAGACGGAGGAGGCCACGGCGGGCGCGCTCGTCGCCTGGGACGAGGGGCTCGACTACGCGCTGATGCGCCTGACGGACGGCGTGCCGCCCCGCCCGGTGCTCCGCGTCGCGAGCGTGCCGCTGCTCCTGAACGGGCCTGATCCGGTGGCGGTCAACATCATCCAGCACCCCGGCGGGCAGCCCAAGCGCGTGGCGCTCCGCAACAACCTCGTCTTCGAGGCGGACGAGCGGGACGTGCGGTACTTCACCGACACCCGCAGCGGATCGTCCGGTTCACCGGTCTTCACCGACGACTGGACCGTGGTGGCGCTCCACCGCGGCACGCGCAGGGTCGAGGAGGTCGCCTACCAGGGCAGGACGACGGCGTTCGTGAACGTCGGCACCCAGATGAGCCGGATCATGGCCCATCTCAAGGAGGCGAGACCGGAGTTGTACGAGGAGATCACGGGCGCCCAGTCGGCGCCGGCCACCCCGGAGACCCACATGTGGGCCGCCTGAGACGAGAGGTCCCGGGCGCCGAGCGGTGCGGGCGGAGTGGCCGAGAGCGGTGCGGGCGGAGCGGCCGAGAGCGGAGAGGCGGAGGTGGCGGGAGATGGAGACACGGTACGGATCACCGGTCGCGACCGGTCCCGAGCAGGTCTTCGGCGACCTGCGGGGCGTCGCCGCGCGGGTGCGCGGACACCTGGAGGCGGAGATCTCCGAGTCGGTGGAGGAGCTGCCGGCGGACGAGGCCCCGGCCGGCCAGATCTCCCGCTTCGCGCAGGAGGAGCGGGCCCGGGTCCTGGAGGCGGGGGTCGCCGGGCTGGAGAAGATGGCCGCGGACCGCGCGGACGAGATCGACGAGGACGAGTACTTCGGGGTGGAGGCGATCGTCCTCCTCGAAGGCCGGCCCGCGATCCTGGTGCAGGGTCAGGACTTCGCCGCGCAGGACGGCGACTGGTCCGTCCTGGAGGCCGGCCGGGCCGCGATCCGTGAGTCGATCGCGCGGGTGGGCCGCGTGGAGGTGACCGGCCACCCCAGTCTGGACTGGGTCGGCACGGCCTTCCTCGTGGGTCCGGAGACGGTGATGACCAACCGGCACGTGGCCGTGGAGTTCAGCCGCGCGGAGGACGCGGGCTGGTCGTTCCAGCAGGGGATGACGGCCCGTGTCGACCCGGGCGAGGAGATGGCCGCGGCGGAGCGGCCGGCGGGCACCGGACCGCCTCCGTACGAGGTCGCCGAGGTGATCGGCATCCACCCGGACGTCGACATGGCGCTGCTGCGGGTCGTTCCGCCCGGCGGAGGCGCGCTGCCCACCCCGCTCGCGGTGGCCGCCGACGCCCCCGCGAACGTGCCCGGCCGGCCGGTGTACGTGATCGGCTACCCGGCCTGGGACGGACGCCGCAACGAGCCCGAGTCGATGCGGCGGATCTTCATGGACGTCTACAACGTGAAGCGCCTCCAGCCGGGCACGGCGACGGAGTTCACGCCCGGCGGGCTGGTCATGCGGCACGACTGCTCCACCCTCGGCGGGAACAGCGGCTCCCCGGTCTTCGACCTGACGGACCACCGGGTCCTCGGCCTGCACTTCGGCGGCCGCTACCGGTTCGGCAACTACGCGGTGCCGCTCTGGGAGCTGATCGACGATCCGCTGCTGGAGCGGGCGAAGGTGAACTGGGTCTGAGCGGCACCGCAGCCCGGCCTGGTGAGGCGCTTCACTCCCCCGCGGCCTCCGCGGCGATACGGTCGAACTGCGCGCCCATCGCCTCGGCGAGCGCCTGGGCGGCCGACAGCGGCCGGACCATGACGGTGAAGTCGTCGATCCGCCCGTCCTCGTCGAAGTGCAGGAAGTCGCACCCCTGGATCCGGCGGCCGTTCACGGTCGCGGTGAAGACGAGGGCGTGGTCGCGGCCGGCGGGGTCGGCGATCTCGCGGACGTACTCGAAGTCCTCGAAGACGCGCATCACCCCGCGCAGGATCGCCCCGGTGATCGCCTTGCCGGCGTACGGCTTGAAGGCCACCGGGCTGGTGAAGACGACGTCTTCGGCGAGCAGCGCCACGATGGCGTCCCCGTCACGGTTCTCGACCGCCTTGCGGAACGGGTGCATGAACCCTCGCTCAATAGTCAACTAATTGAATAGGCGAGAGCGAGGCTAGGGGCGGGCCCGGGCGTTGTCCAGACCGGGCGCGGCCCCACCGTCGGAACGGCTCTCAACTGCGCAGATGCGACGCACCGTTGAGGTCCAGGATCGTTCCCGAGGCCCATTCGGCCGCAGGGGAGGCGAGCCACAGCACGGCCGCCGCGATCTCCTCCGGCGCGGCCACCCGGTCGAAGGGGCTCTGGGCGCGGATCGCCGCGCCCTCGGGGCCCTCCAGACGGGGAGCGACCCGTTCCGTGGCGAAGAAGCCCGGGGCGACCGAGGCGACGCCGATGCCGTGCGGGGCGAGCGAGACCGCGAGCGACTGGCCGAGCGCGTGGACGGCGGCCTTGGTCGCGCCGTAGGCAGGGTGGTCCGGTTCGCCACGGAAGGCCCCCCGGGAGCCGATGTTGACGATCCTTCCGCCCCGGCCCTGGTCGATCATCCGCCGGGCCGCGAGATGGCTCAGATTCGCCGTGGCGACCAGGTTCACGGCCACGTGCCGCTGCCAGACGGCGACCCACTCCTCGTACGAGGTCTCCGCCAGGGGGTGCCGGATGTTCACCGCCGCGTTGTTCACCAGCACATCGATCCCCCCGAGCGCCTCCACGGCCGTGTCCGCCACGGCCGCGGCCCCGGCCGGATCCGCGAGGTCCCAGCCGATCAGCACGTGCCCGGTACCGGTGAGGGAGTCGAGGGTGGCCCGGGCCTCGTCGGCACGGGAACCGAAGTGGACGGCGACCCGGTCGCCGTTGGCGGCGAACGCCTGCGCCACGGCGCGGCCCAGGCCCCGCGAGGCGCCGGTGACGAGGACGCGCCGACCCGATGCGGGCAGGTTCATGGAAGCTTCGCCTCTCTGACGACGACGTGCGGCACCTGCGACGATACGGGCCGGCCTCGCACGAAGATCATCGAGGGTTTCGTGCCGCCGCCGCCGGATGCGGACGCGGTTCGCGTACCCCTCGATTCGCCCTGGATTCGCCCTGGATGCGACGGCGTGGACGTACCCCGCCCGACCGGGCCGACGCGCGCCCGCACCATGGAACGTGGCCGGCCAAGGGATCCGCCGGACTCGTCACGACGACTGGCGGTCCGCTCCCGCGGCGCGATGATGGAGGGGACCCGTGCGCCCGCGCCGTGGACGTGCAGTGGTGGCGTGGTGGCTGCGGGGAGGAGGAGGGATGCGGTCTGGATGAGCATGGCGGCGTTTCCCCCGGCCGGCCAGGACCCGGCGAGCGCTGAGCTCGCCGTGGAGCCCGGTGGGCTTCTCGACGTACTCGGGGTGGCCGCCGTCGTCGTGGACACGACCGGCCGTATCGTCCTGTGGAGCCCGCAGGCGGAAACGATCTTCGGATACGCGGCCGCCGAGGCCCTCGGCCGGCCCGCCGCCCCGCTCCTGGTCGACCAGGACCACCGGGACCGGGTGGTGACCCAGTTCGAGCGGGTCATGTCGGGCGGCGGACCCTGGGCCGGAGTCTTCCCGGTGCGTCACAAGGACGGCCGTACGATCCCGGTCGAGTTCCGCAACACCCGCCTCCAGGACGACGAGGGGCGTGTCTACGCGCTCGGCCTGGCCACGGACGCGGCCACCACGCGACGCGTGGAACAGGACCTCGCCCTGTCGGCCCGGCTGGTCGCCCACTCCCCGATCGGCCTGGCCGTCTTGGACCTCGACCTCCGGTTCGTCCTGGTCAATCCGGCACTGGAACGGATCGACGGCCGTACCGCCGCGGGCCATCTGGGCCGTACGTTCAGCGAGGCCGTCGCGTCACCGGACGCCGAGGCGCTGGAGGGGGCGCTCCGTGAGGTGCTGGAGACCGGGGTTCCCGTCCTCTCCAGAAACGTGCGCGGCTCCGTCCGCTCCGGCGGGCGGGACGGGAGGGAGCAGATCTGGTCGATGTCGCTGTACCGCCTGGAGACCTCGGGGCAGCGCGTCGTCGGGGTCGCCGTCTCGGTCGCGGACATCACCGACCAGCACCATGCCGCCAGGGCGGCCGCACGCGCGAGGCGCCGCCTCGCGGTGATCGCGGACGCCTCCGAGCGCGTGGGCACCACGCTCGACCTGGATCTGACCGCCCACGAGCTGGCGGATCTCGTGGTGCCCGAGTTCGCCGACATCGCGGCGGTGGACGTCCTGGAGGACATCCTGACCGGGCCGCACCCCGGCGGGACGCGGGCCTCCGGACCGGCCGTGTTCCGCGCCCTGGCGGTGAAGGCCGCCTACGCCACCCCGGCGGAGGAGGCCGCCGACCCGGTCGGCAGACCGGCCCGTTACGGCATCGAGCGGCTGGTCACCCAGTGCGCCCGCACCGGGCGCCCGGTGCTGGTCGAGCACGTCACGGAGAAGGACCTGGCCCGCATCGCCCGTGCCGGCTCCGCCGCCGCGCTGCTGCGCAAGGCGGGCCTCCACTCCTACCTCGCCGTCCCCCTGCGCGCCCGGGGTGTCGTCCTCGGTGTGCTCGACCTGAAGCGCGCGCGCAACTCCGTACCGTTCGACCAGGACGACGTCCTGCTGGCCGGGGAGCTGGCGGCCCGGGCGGCGGTGGCCATCGACAACGCCCGCTGGTACCGCCACCAGAGCCAGGCGGCCCTGGCGCTGCAACGCCACATGCTGCCGCACGGCCCGGCGCGGCTGAACGGGCTCGACGTGGCCTACCGCTACCAGCCCGCCTCCGCGGCGGTCGAGGTCGGCGGGGACTGGTTCGACGCGATCCCGCTGCCGGACGGCAGGACGGCCCTGGTCGTGGGGGACGTGATGGGCAGCGGTATCAACGCCGCCGCGACCATGGGGCAGGTGCGCACGGCCGCCCGCACCCTCGCCGGGCTCGGACTGTCGCCCTCCGTGGTCCTGACCCACCTGGACCGTACCGTCGTCGACCTCGGCGACGCGATGGCCACCTGCGTGTACGCCGTGTACGACCCCCACGAGGGGCGCTGCCGGATCGCCAACGCCGGACACCCTCCGCCCGTGCATGTGCCCACCGGCCGGCCGCCCCGCCTTCTCGACCTGCCGACGGGCGCTCCGCTGGGCGTCGGCGGGGTCCCCTTCGAGACCGTGGAGATCTCCTTCGCGGCCGGTGACGAGCTGGTGCTGTACACCGACGGCCTGGTGGAGACCCGTGACCAGGACATCGATGTCCGGCTCGCGGCCCTCACCGACCTGCTCGGCCAGTCCTCACTCCCGCTGGAGGAGACCTGTGACCTGCTCCTGGGCGCGCTGCGAGGCCCCGACGACCACGACGACGTGGCTCTGCTGATCGCCCGGGCCCAGCCTCTGTACGGCACGTGGAACGGCCGAGAGGAGGAGACACCGTGAGTGACACGCCCTTCCCGCGTGACAGCCTCCTGCCCGTCCCCGAGGGCACCGCCGGTGCCCTGCTCGACGGCCGGGGACGGATCAGCGGCTGGACCTCGGACGCCCGGGCGCTGCTCGGCCGGCCCGCCGCCGATGTCGTCGGCCTGTCGGCGCGCGCCCTCCTCGCGGACCCCACGGCCTGGCCCGCGCTCGTGACGGCGTACGCGCGGGGGGCGCGCGGGGGCGAGGCGGTGCTGCGCACGGGCGCGGGCGAGCACGCGCACGTCGTCTTCCGGGCCTTCGACCTCGCCGACGTGGGCACGCACGACGGCATGGCGGGGGTGGGGACCGGAGCGGGATGCCTCGTCCTGGCCGCCCCGGCGGCGCTGGCCGTCCGCTGGCATCAGGACCGCGCGTTCGTCAGGGAGCTGTTCCTCCAGGACCGGGTGGGACTCGCCGTCTTCGACTCGGGGCTGCGGCTCCTGCGGACCAACACCCACCTCCTGCCGTACACCGGCGTGCCCTCGGATCTGCGCGGCCGGCGGCTGAGCGAGTTCCTCTGGCCCGGGGACGCGGCGGCGATCGAGGAGAAGCTGCGCGAGGTCCTGCGCACGGGCCGGCCGCTGATCCGGGCGGAGAAGGTCCTGCGGACCATCGAGGATCCCGGGGGAGGCGTGGTCATCGCGATCTCGGCGTTCCGCCTGCAGGCACCCGACGGGCAGGCCCTGGGGGTGACGGCGCTCTTCACCGACGTGACCGAACTGCACCGGGCCGGCCAGCGCCTGACGCTGTTGCAGCACGCCACGGCCAGTGTCGGCGGTTCCCTGTCGGTCAGGGAGACGGGCAGGGAGCTGGCCACCGCGCTGGTGCCCGGCCTCGGCGATCTCGCCGTCGTGGAGATCGCCGAGGCGGTGACCCTGGGCGAGGAGCCGGTGCCCGACCGGGAGGGGCGGCTGCGGCTGCGCCGTACCGCCGTGGCGGGACGGCCGGCGGCCGAGGACGGAGATGTCGCCGCGGACGTCGGCCTCGTCGTCGTCGAAGGCGACGGCGACGGCGCCCCCGGACCCGACAGCTCCGGCGGCTACCCGATGACCATGACGGCCGCGCTCCGCGCGCGGGGCATGGTGCTCGGCCGGGTGTCCGTGAGCCGGAGCGCCGACCGCGGTCCGTACGAGAGGGCCGACGAGGACCTGCTGCGCGAGATCGCCGGCCGCGCCGCCCTCGCCCTGGACAACGCCCGGCGCTTCACCCGTGAGCGCCGCGCGGCCGTCGGTCTCCAGCGGAGCATGCTGCCGCCCACGCAGACCGAGACGGCCGCGGCGGTCACGTCGGGCGTGTACCTCCCCGCCGACACCACGACCGGCGTCGGCGGAGACTGGTTCGACGTCATTCCGCTCTCCTCCGCGCGCGTCGCCCTGGTCGTGGGAGACGTCGTCGGCCACGGCCTCGCGGCCACCGCCACCATGGGAAGGCTGCGGACGGCCGTACGCACCCTCGCGGACCTCGACCTCGAACCCGACGAGCTGCTCACGCACTTGGACGACCTGGTCTCCCAACTGCTCGCGGAACCGGAGGAGACGGACAGCGAGGAACAGCGGGAGCGCGAGAGCGGTGAGCAGAACGGCTACCGCCGCGACGGCGACCACGACGACGGCTGGCACATCGGCCACCCCTCGTCCCCCACCGGCGCGACCTGCGCGTACGCGATCTACGACCCGGTCTCGCTGCGGTGCACGGTGGCCTCCGCCGGCCATCCGCCGCCCGCCGTGGCGGACCCGGACGGCAATGTGACGTACCTGGAGGTGGACCCGGGCCCCCCGCTCGGGGTCGGCGGGCTCCCCTTCGAGATGACGGAGGTCGACCTGGCCCCCGGATCCGTCCTCGCCCTGTACAGCGACGGACTGATCGAGGGAGGGGACGGCGACCTGGACACGGGCATGGCCGACCTCGCCGGCCGGCTGGCCCGACCGGGCGCCCTGACGCAGTCCCTGCGTGAACTCGGCCGCGAGATCGTCGCGGGCCGGCACCGCCCCGGTGACGGGCACGGCGAGAGGCTCGGGGACGGACTCGGGGACGACGTCACCCTGTTGCTCGCCCGCACCCGGGCCGTACCGCCCGAGGACGCCGTCCTCTGGCCGATCGACGCCGATCCGGCGGCGGTCGGCACCGTACGGGAGGCCGCCGCGACACAGCTGCGCGCGTGGGGACTCGAGGAGCTCGTCTTCACCACCGAGCTGGTGCTGAGCGAACTGGTCACCAACGCCATCCGGTACGCGGGAGGGCCGATCGACGTACGGCTGATCCGCGTCGCCGGCCGCCTGATCTGCGAGGTCTCCGACCCCAGCGCCACCCACCCCCGGATGCGCCGTGCGCGGCTGACCGACGAGGGCGGCCGCGGCCTCTACCTGGTGGCCCAACTCGCCACCCGCTGGGGCAGCCGCTACAGCCGGAGCGGCAAGACCATCTGGGCGGAACAGGACTTCCCGCCCCCCGCCGGCTGACGCGGCGTCCGCCCGGACGCCGCGCCCCGGGCGGAGCCGCCGCCGCTCAGCCGGCGGCGACGGGTGTGAGGAGCACGAAGTCGGCGCCCGCCGGGTCGAGACAGACGGCGAGCCGGCCGACGCCCTCCGCGTCCTCCGGTCCCATCTGCACGCTGCCGCCGTTCGCGGTGACCTTGGCGACCGCGGCGTCGCAGTCCGCGACGGCGAAGACGGGGTGCCAGTACGGCCGTCCGTCCGCGAGGGCGAGGTTCTCCGCGGGCATGCCCATGACGCCGCCGTGCATGCGCTCGTCGGGGAGCCCGGCCGGGGTGATCACGGCGTACGCGCCTCCGCCGCCGGGCAGCTCCATGTCGCTGAACTGCCAGCCGAAGACGCCGCCGTAGAACTCCTTCGCGGCCGCCGCGTCGCTCGTGTACAGCTCGGTCCAGGAGAGCGAGCCCGGCTCGTCCACCAGCTCGACGCCCTTGCTCGTGCCCGGCTGCCAGACGGCGAACTGTCCCCCCAGCGGGTCGCTGTACTGCGCCATACGGCCCCACTCGTCGAGCTGCATCGGCGCGACCCGGACGGTACCTCCCGCCCGCTTCACCGTCTCGGTCGTGTCGTCCGCGTCGGCGACGCTGTAGTAGAGCATCCAGGCGGAGCGCGCGCCCTCCTCGGTGAGCCTGCCGAGCCCGGCGACGATCTTTCCGTCCTTCCGGAACATCCCGCCTTCCATGCCCTCCGCCTCGCCCATCGACTCGTACTCCCAGCCGAGCACCGCGCCGTAGAAGGCCGCGGCGGCCGGGACGTCGGGGGCACCGAGGTCGAGCCAGCAGGGGGAGCCGGGTACGAAGTCAGTGGTGATCATGGCAATGGCCTTTCGCAGATCCGGGTACGTGCTCAGCCTTGCACCGGACACCGCCCGTCGCCCGTCGACGCGGCGCGGCACGGGGGCCGCTCCCCACCCCGTACGGCCGCCCCAATACCGTCCCTTACCGGCCACGCGCAAGGTGTCGTCCGGAGAATCCTCGCCCACGCACTAGACTGGCGGGCTGTTTGGCGCCGGAACGGAACAACCCGGGCAGACCCGGGCTCCGTCGGCGACCCGGACGTTGCCGGGAACGAGACGCGAGGTCCGATGGCAGCCACACCCGAGCCCGGTGAGGTCACTCTGCTCGACGGCGGGGACGCGTGGGACGAGGAGTCCGGCAAGTCCGCCCGGTTCTCCGCCGGCCCCGCCGCCCCGGTGCGCACGCTCGTCGACATCTTCGAGGCGTCCGTACGGGCCCACCCCGACGAACTGGCCCTGGACGACGGCCGCACCCGGCTGACCTACCGGGCGCTGGCCGCCGAGGTCGAGCGCCGGCGGCGCGCCCTGGCGGAGGCCGGAGTGGGGCTCGGGGACCGGGTCGGCGTCCGCGTGCCCTCCGGGACCAACGAGCTGTACGTGTCCGTCCTCGCCGTGCTCGCCGCGGGCGCCGCCTATGTGCCGGTCGACGCGGAGGACCCGGACGAGCGGGCCGAGCTGGTCTTCGGCGAGGCCGGGGTCCGGGCCGTCCTGGGCGCCGCGCAGCGGATCGACCTGACCGACCGTAGGGGCGACGGTGCGCCCGCGAGCCGGCCCGGCCCCGAGCACGACGCGTGGATCATCTTCACCTCCGGCTCCACCGGCAGGCCCAAGGGTGTCGCCGTCAGCCACCGCAGCGCCGCCGCGTTCGTGGACGCCGAGGCCGCGCTCTTCCTCGTCGAGGAGCCGATCGGACCCGGCGACCGGGTCATGGCGGGACTCTCCGTCGCCTTCGACGCCTCCTGCGAGGAGATGTGGCTGGCCTGGCGCTACGGCGCGTGCCTGGTTCCCGTCCCCAGGTCCCAGGTGCGCAGCGGCGCCGACCTCGGCCCCTGGCTGGTGGAGCAGGAGATCACCGTGGTCTCCACCGTCCCCACGCTCGCCGCGCTCTGGGAGCCGGAGGCCCTCGACGAGGTCCGGTTGCTGATCTTCGGCGGCGAGGCCTGCCCTCCGGAGCTGACACAGCGTCTGGTCACCGAGGGCCGCGAGGTGTGGAACACGTACGGCCCCACCGAGGCCACGGTCGTCGCCTGCGCCTCGCTCCTGACCGGTGAGGAGCCCATCCGGATCGGTCTCCCGCTGAACGGCTGGGAACTGGCCGTGGTCGACGAGTCCGGCGAGCCGGTGCCGATGGGCGGCAGCGGCCAGCTGGTGATCGGCGGCGTCGGGCTCGCCCGCTACCTCGACCCCGAGAAGGACGCCGAGAAGTACGCCCCGCTGGAATCCCTCGGCTGGGAGCGGGCCTACCGCAGCGGCGACCTGGTCCGCGCCGAGCCGGAGGGGCTGGTCTTCCTCGGCCGCGGCGACGAGCAGATCAAACTCGGCGGCCGCCGCATCGAGCTGGGCGAGGTGGACGCGGCGCTCCAGGCCCTGCCCGGTGTCGCCGGCGCGGCCGCCGCCGTCCGCACCGCGCGCAGCGGCAACCAGCTGCTCGTCGGCTACCTCGTCACCCAGGACGGCTGGGACCACGCGGCGGCCGTCGAGCGGCTGCGCGCCGAACTGCCCGCCGCCCTCGTGCCGCTTCTCGCGCCCGTCGCCGAACTGCCCACCCGCACGTCGGGCAAGGTGGACCGCGACGCGCTGCCCTGGCCCCTGCCCGAGGCGGAGACCACCGGCCCGGCCGAGCAGCTGTACGGGACCGAGGCATGGCTCGCCGAGCAGTGGAGCGAGACCCTCGGGGTGGCGGTCACCCGCGCCACCGACGACTTCTTCGCGATCGGCGGCAGCAGCCTGGCCGCCGCACAGCTCACCACCCGGCTGCGTACGCGCTATCCGAGCGCGGCCGTCGTCGACATCTACCAGCGGCCCACCCTGCGCAAGCTGGCCCGGCACCTGGAGAAGTCCGTCCAGGACGACGGCGCCGTCCGGACCGTCGCACCGGTCCCGCTCCGGTCCGGGGTCGTACAGACCCTGCTGCTGCTCCCGCTCTTCACCGTCGTCGGGCTCCGCTGGACGGTGGCGCTCCTGGCTCTGGGCAAGGTGGTGCACTGGTTCGGGCCTTACCCGTGGGCGCCGGACGCCTCGTGGTGGCTCGTCGCCGCCGGCGCGGCGCTGCTGTACAGCCCGCCCGGCCGGCTCGCGATCGCGGCCGGTGGCGCCCGGTTGCTGCTGCGCGGGGTGAAGCCGGGTCTCCACCCGCGCGGCGGACGCGTCCACCTGCGGCTGTGGACGGCCGAGCGGCTTGCCGAGTGCGTCGGCGCGACCTCGCTCACCGGCTCGTGGCTGGAGCGGTACGCACGGGCTCTGGGCGCCAAGGTCGGCCCCGACGTGGACCTCCACTCGCTGCCGCCGGTCACCGGCATGCTCAAGCTCGGCCGCGGCTGCGCCGTGGAGTCCGAGGTGGATCTCTCCGGCTACTGGCTGGACGGCGACCGGCTGGTGATCGGCCCGGTCAAGGTCGGCGCGGGCGCGGTGGTCGGCACCCGCAGCATGCTCTTCCCCGGGGCGCGGGTCGGCAAGCGGTCCGAGGTGGCCCCCGGCTCGGCCGTGGCCGGGCAGATCCCCACCGGTCAGCGCTGGGCCGGAGCTCCGGCGGGCAAGCTCGGCAAGGCCAAGCGGAACTGGCCCAAGGAGCGGCCGGCGCGCGCGCTGCGCTGGCGGGCCGTGTACGGCACGACCGGCTTCCTCCTCACGGCTCTGCCCGTGCTCGCCGCCCTGCCCGCCCTCCTCGTCGTGAGCCGCTTCGTGCCCGCCGGCGCCGGGCTCGCCGAGGCGCTGCCGGGAGCGCTGCTCGCCGTGGTGCCCGGGGCGCTCGCCCACGGTTTCGCGTACGCGTCGCTGGTGCTGGTCGCCGTACGGCTGCTCAGCCTCGGGCTGCGCACCGGCAGCCATCCGACGCACAGCCGGGTCGCATGGCAGGCGTGGACGGTCACCCAGCTGATGGACCGGGCGCGGGAGACGCTCTTCCCCCTCTACGCCGGGCTCATCACCCCGGTCTGGCTGCGCCTGCTCGGGATGAGGATCGGCCGGGGAGCGGAGGTGTCCACGGTGCTCGCCCTGCCTAGCCTGACCACCGTCGGCGAGGGCGCGTTCCTCGCCGACGACACCCTGACCGCGCCCTACGAGCTGGGCGGCGGCTGGGTGCGGATCGGTCACTCCGAGATCGGTCGCCGGGCGTTCCTCGGCAACTCGGGCATGACGGCGCCGGGACGCTCGGTGCCGGACGACGCCCTCGTCGGTGTGCTCTCCTCGACGCCGAAGAAGGCCAAGAAGGGCGGCTCGTACCTGGGTCTGCCCCCGGTCAGGCTGCCGCGGTCCGCGGCCGACGCCGACCGCAGCAGGACGTACGAGCCCTCCGCGCGTCTGCTCTGGGCGCGCGGTCTCGTGGAGCTGTGCCGGCTCGTTCCGGTGTTCTGCTCGGCAGCCCTCGCGGTCCTGACCGTGGCGGTCCTCTGTCTCCTGGCCACGACGACCGGTCCGGGGCTCTGGGGCGTCGCGCTGCTGTCCGGGGCGGTCCTCCTCACCGCCGGCGCGGCCGCCTGCCTGGTCTCGGTGGCCGCCAAGTGGCTGCTCGTGGGCCGCCACCGGACGGGCGAGCACCCGCTGTGGTGCGGCTTCGTATGGCGCAACGAGCTGGCCGACACCTTCGTCGAGGTGCTGGCCGTGCCGTGGCTGATCGGAGCGGTGCCGGGGACGCCGTTGCTGTCGCTGTGGCTGCGCGGGCTCGGCGCACGGATCGGCCGGGGTGTGTGGTGCGAGAGCTACTGGCTGCCCGAGACGGACCTGGTCGTGCTGGGGGACGCGGTCAGCGTGAACCGCGGCTGCGTGTTGCAGACACACCTCTTCCACGACCGGATCTTGAGGACGGATACTGTGGTCCTCCGCGAGGGCGCCACCCTGGGCCCGGGCGGAATCGTCCTGCCCGGCAGCACGGTCGGGGCCCGCAGCACGCTGGGTCCGGCCTCTCTCGTGATGGCCGGGGAGTCGGTCCCCGCCGACACCCGCTGGCTGGGCAATCCGATCGAGGCGTGGCGGGCCTGAGCGGGCGGCACGGGCACAGCACAGGGCAGGAAGCGGGAGCGGCAGTGGGCGGCGAGCGGACATCGGGATCGGACCCGTACTTTCCGGACCACGGCGACTCCCGGTACCGCGTCCACCGGTACGAACTCGCCCTGGAGTACCGGCCCGGCCCCAACCGACTGGCCGGGACAGCCCGGCTCAGCGCGATCGCCGGCCGGGCACCGCTCACCGAGTTCCACCTCAATCTCTCCGAGTTCAAGGTCGGCCGGATCCTCGTGGACGGCCGGGCGCCGCACTACACCCACCGCGGCGGCAGGCTCCGCGTCCGGCCGGCCAAGCCGCTGCCGGCGGGCGCGGCCTTCACCGTGGAGGTGCACTACGCGGGCAACCCCAAGCCGGTGCGCAGCCCTTGGGGCGGGCTCGGCTGGGAGGAGCTGACCGACGGCGCGCTGGTGGCCAGCCAGCCCGTCGGCGCGCCCTCGTGGTACCCCTGCAACGACCGGCCCGCCGACAAGGCCTCGTACCACATCTCGGTCAACACGCCTTCCGCGTACACCGTGGTGGCGGGCGGCCGGCTGCTCACCCGTACGACCAGGGCGAGCACGACCACCTGGGTGTACGAGCAGTCCGCGCCCACCTCCAGCTATCTGGTCGGCCTCTCCATCGGCATGCATCAGACGGTGCTGCTCGGGGACCCCGGCCTCGGTGGTGTGCCGCAGAGCGCCCACGTTCCGGCGCACCTCCTGCCCCGCTTCTCCCGCGACTTCGCCCGGCAGCCCGCCATGATGAAGCTGTTCGAGGAGCTCTTCGGGCCCTATCCGTTCGGCGAGTACGCGGTGGTCGTCGCCGACGAGGAGCTGGACGTCCCGGTGGAGGCCCAGGGGCTCTCCCTCTTCGGCGCCAACCATGTCGACGGCGCACGGGGCTTCGAGCGTCTGGTCGCCCACGAGTTGGCCCACCAGTGGTTCGGCAACAGCGTGACCATCGCCGACTGGCGGCACATCTGGCTGAACGAGGGGCTCGCCAAGTACGCGGAGTGGCTCTGGTCGGAGCGCTCCGGCGGCCGTACCGCGCAGGAACTGGCGGCCGCCGCGCACCGGATGCTCTCCGCGCAGCCGCAGGACCTGAAGCTCGCCGACCCGGGTCGCAAGCTGATGTTCGACGACCGTCTGTACGAGCGCGGGGGTCTCACCGTGCACGCGGTCCGCTGCGCGCTGGGCGACACCGCCTTCTTCCGCATGCTGCGCGACTGGGCCACCGTGCACCGCCACGGCGTGGTCACCACCGCGGGCTTCACCGCCCACGTGGCCCGCCACGCCACCGAGCCGGTGGACGAGCTGCTCACGGCCTGGCTGTACCAGCCGTCCCTCCCGCCCCTGCCCTCACCCCACGGTTCGCCGTCGATACCGGAGCGGCCCGCCTACCCGCCCACGAACGGCGGCTCGACGGGCCGGGGCCGATCCTCCGCGTAACGCCGGCAGGCCTCGGCCGCGCCGCCCCTGGCTCGTCTACGGCTGCCGTGCGACGAACGCGGGTCGCAGCGATGGGTCCACCGGGTCGTACAGGCGGTGGAAGACGGGGGTGGCGGAGCCCGAGATCGGGGGGACGATCCAGCTCCAGTCGGCGGGGGTGGACCTGCCGAGACGACTCTCCTGTGCGATGTGCCGGAGGAACCGCTCGGACTCGGTGTGGTGGTCGGCCATCGTCACCCCCGCCCGCTGGAAGGAGTGCAGCACCGCCACGTTGAGCTCGACCAGCGCCCGGTCCCGCCACAGCGTGCGCTCCGAGGACCGGTCGAGTCCCAGCCGCTCGGCCACCACGGGGAGCAGGTCGTAGCGGTCGGCGTCGGCGAGGTTGCGGGCGCCGATCTCCGTGCCCATGTACCAGCCGTTGAACGGCGCCGCCGGATACCGTACGCCGCCGATCTCGAGGTCCATGTTGCTGATGGCCGGCACCGCGTACCAGCGCAGCCCCAACTCCCTGAACCACGCGTGTTCGGGGTGGCTCAGGGGCACCTCCAGTACGGAGTCGTCCGGCAGCTCGTACCACTCCGGAGCCGTGCCGGGCCGCTCCTGGACCAGCAACGGCAGCACGTGGAAGGGGCCGTCGGCCCGCTTCCACCCCAGTGCGCAGGCGCGGGCGGTCAGCTGTGCGCTGACCGGGTCGCCGATCCAGCCGCCGTCGGGGCTGCGGTGACCGGCGTAACGGACCAGCTGGTCGTTGACGATCCGGGGCCCCGGACGACCTGGCCGCTCCGGGGCGAACACGGAGATCACCGGACGGATCCGGCCGCCGTTGCCGGCCGTCCGCAGGTGCTCGAAGCACTCCGCGGCGATGGCGTCGGCGGAGGATGTCTGCCTCAGGTCGCGGACCACGAGGCTGCGCCAGTAGAGCCTGCCGATGCAGCGCGCCGCGTTGCGCCAGGCGACGCGCGCGCCGAAGGCCAGCTCGTCGGGGGTGTGCTCGTAGGTGCCGGTGCGATCGATCTCGGACCGCACCTCACGGACTCTGCTCCCGGCGTCCCCGGCGCCCGGCCGCTCATGATGGAACTGCCGGATGAACCGTTCCGCCTCGTGCGGGTCCGTGGCGTGCCGCGTCCCCACCGCCCCGGGGTCGACGCGCGCCCCCGGGACAGGGGCGGCCCGCACGTCGTCGGACGTGTACGGACAGGTGCCGCTCTCAGGGGCGGACTTCCGGCGGCGACGCAGACTGAAGACCAATGTGTTCCCTCCCGGCCTCCATGACTACCGTATGAATATGCGCAAGCGGGGAGAGTAGTCACTTGTCGCATGAAAACGGGGCCGCGCTGGTATGGTGCCGGGCGCCCGACGGCGGGTCCCTCTCCCTGACCCCCCAGGGGTGGGGAACCCTGTGCCGTGGCACCGATGCGTACCGTGAGCGCCCGGGGGCCCGCGCCGCGGGGAGGTGCTACAACTGGGATGGTGAGCCCGTCTCGTCTCTCGTGCCCGGCCTACCGGTGCGGTCGAACCTAGGCAGAAGATTCGGAAGCGTCGCCGGACAGGTCTTCGTCCTTCAGGTGGCGATCGTGGTGCTGCTCGCCGCCGGGGCCCTGCTGGCCCTCGTGCTCCAGTCGCGGCACGCCATCGACGGTGACGCGCGCAACCGGTCGGTTTCCGTGGCTCAGACCTTCGCGCACTCCCTGGGCCTGCAGGAAGCGCTGAGGTCGCCGGACCCGTCCGCGATCCTGCAGCCTCTCGCCGAGGAGACACGCAAGGACGCAGGCGTGGACTTCATCGTGGTGATGGACACGAACGGCATTCGCTACAGCCACCCCCAGCCCGACCGCATCGGGGAGCGGTTCGTCGGCACGATCGAGCCCTCGCTCGCCGGCCAGGTGCACACCGAGAGCGTGGAGGGGCCGCTCGGTAAGGAGATCCAGGCGATCGTGCCGGTCACCTCGCCCGAAGGCGAGGTCGTCGCCCTGGTCTCGGCAGGTCTGACGGTGGAGAGCGTGACCGGCCTCGCCGACCGTCAGCTTCCGGTCATCCTCCTGGCCACCGCCATCGGTCTGGCTCTGGCCACCGTCGGCACGGCGCTGATCAGCCGAAGACTGCGCCGCCAGACCCACGGGCTCGGCACGCAGGAGATGACCCGCATGTACGAGCACCACGACGCGGTGCTCCACTCCGTCCGCGAAGGGGTACTGATCACGGACGGCGAAGGACGACTCCTCCTGGCGAACGACGAGGCCGGACGGCTGCTCGGCCTGCCGGACGACGCCGAAGGACGCCCCGTCGACAAGGTCGGCATGGATCGCCGCATGGCGGAACTGCTGCTGTCCGGCCGGGTGGCCACCGACGAGGTGCTGGAGGCCGGGGACCGGCTGCTCGTGGTCAATCAGCGGCCCACCCGCCCGCAGGGCTCGGCGGTCACCATCCGCGACTCCACCGAGATGCAGCTCCTGAGCAGCCGGGTGGAGACGGCCCGCAGGCGGCTCAAGCTGCTCTACGACGCCGGGGGTGACATCGGCACCACCCTCGACGTGGTGCGCACAGCGGAGGAACTGGCCGACGTCGCCGTTCCCCGGTTCGCGGACTTCGTCACGGTCGACCTGGCCGACCCGGTACTGCAGGGCGACGAGCCCGGCCCAGGCGCCGACATGCGGCGCACCGCGGTCAGCGGCATCCGCTCCGATCACCCGCTCTACCCGCTCGGCAGCCTGATCGAATTCCTGCCGTCCACGCCGCAGGCCCGCGGATACGGCACGGGGACAGCCGAACTGGTGCCCGATCTCCATGACGCGCCGGGCTGGCACGCCCAGGACGCGCCGCGGGCATCGGCGATCGTCGGCTACGGGATCCACTCGCTCATCGCGGCTCCGCTGAAGGCCAGGGGCGTCGTGCTCGGGGTGGTCAACTTCTGGCGATCGCAGAAGCCGGAACCGTTCGACGAGGACGATCTGTCCCTGGCCGAGGAGCTCGTCGGCCGCGCCGCCGTCACCATGGACAACGCCCGCCGCTACACCCGCGAACACAATCTCGCCGTGACGCTCCAGCGCAGCCTGCTGCCGCGGGATCTGCCCGAGCAGAGCGCCGTGGACGTCGCGCACTTCTACCAGCCCGCCCAGTCCGGAGTGGGGGGGGACTGGTTCGACGTGATCCCGCTACCGGGCAGCCGGGTCGGGCTCGTCGTCGGAGACGTCGTCGGGCACGGCCTGCACGCCGCGGCCACCATGGGGCGGCTGCGCACGGCGGTGCACAACTTCTCCTCCTTGGACCCGCCGCCCGACGAACTCCTCGCCCGTCTCGACAACCTCGTCCAGCGCATGGACCAGGAAGGCGACAGCGCTGCCTCGGACGGCGGCGTCCTGGGCGCGACCTGCCTGTACGCCGTCTACGACCCGGTCTCCCAGAACTGCACCATGGCACGGGCAGGACACATGCCCCCGCTCGTGGTCGCCCCCGACGGCACCACGACGATCTCGGAACTGCCGGCCGGCCCCCCGCTGGGGCTGGGCGGCATGCCGTTCGAGGCCGTGGACCTGCACCTGGCGGAAGGCAGTCAGCTGGTCCTGTACACCGACGGACTGGTCGAGGAGCGGGGCCGGGACATCTCCGAGGGCGTGGAAAGGCTGCGCACGGCGCTGAGCCACCCCGACCGAGACCCGCACGCCAGCCGCCGCGCCGTACTCGACGCCCTGCTCCCCAGCCGGCCCTCCGACGACATCGCGCTGCTCATCGCCCGGACCCGGACCCTGGGCCCCGGCCGGGTCGCACAGTGGGACGTACCGTTCGACCCGAGCGAGGTCGGCACCGTGCGCAGACTCGCGGCCGACCAACTCGAGGAATGGGGTCTGGAGGAACTCGCCTTCACCACGGAACTGATCCTCAGCGAGCTCATCACCAACGCCATACGGTACGCCGCCGCGCCGGTCCGCGTCCGTCTGTTGCGCGATCGCACTCTGACCTGCGAGGTGTGGGACGGCAGCAGTACCGCCCCGCACCTGCGGTACGCCGCCACCACGGACGAGGGAGGCCGCGGACTGTTCCTGGTGGCGCAGCTCAGCGAGCACTGGGGCACCCGGTACACACCGGAAGGCAAGGTCATCTGGGCCGAACAGGTCCTGCCCGCCGCCGGGAGTGCCCTCTCCTAGGCCACAAGGGCCCTGGTCGCCGAACACGACCAAGGGGCCGTTTCAGATCTCTCTGAAACGGCCCCTTGATCTGCGACTACGAGGCGAACCTCTCGTCGGGACGACAGGATTTGAACCTGCGACCCCTTGACCCCCAGTCAAGTGCGCTACCAAGCTGCGCCACGTCCCGATGCCCGTCTGACCTGGGGTTTCCCCGGGCCGAACGCGCATGAGAACAATACCGCACTTCCCCGGGTGGTCACGAACCGCTTTGCGGGCGACCCCGGACCGCCGCTCACGCCTTCGGGCAGCACTCTGCGCGCCGGGATGGCCACAGTGCGCGACGCCACCGTGCTCACCCCCGCTCCGGAGGCGCCCCCACGTCCGGGTGCTGCGCCAGGAGCCGGCGCGGGGCCGCCTGGCGCCAGGAATCGGCCAGGATCGCGCGGAGCTCGCCCTCGTCGTCAAGGGCGCCGATCCGGACACGCACCCACGCGTATCCGTCGTCGTGCCCCTCCCGCATGAAGAACTTCTCGGGCTCGGACGCGAGCAGCTCCGCCCGCTCCTCCTTGGGGCATTTCACCCCTATCGCCTGGTCGTCGTCGTCCAGCGAGGCGAAGATCCTGCCTCCCGGGCCCGCACGGAAGGTGGGCATGCCCCAGGCGAGCTTCTCCTCCGCCCCGGGCAGCGAGAGCGCGATGCGCCGTACGTCGTCGGCAGTGGCCATACGTCGACCGTACGACGCGCCACTGACAGCGACACCCGGACGCCGTCCGGAATCGGTGGTTCCTCCGAGATGGACCGCGATGGCGAACAGATGGCCATTGAGAGGGTCCGACCTCTCTCAAGGCCATATGCCCACCATTGTTTTGCCTTTGGCATGTGGCAGAAAGATGCCCAAGCGGAATGCTCTGGCGACCCGCTCGAACAGGCCAACTCCCCCAAAAACACAGCCTGATTCACACGTCAACCGCTCCTGTTTCAGACAAACTGCGTGGCGATATTGATCCGTCCCAGAAAGATCAACACCATGGAGTGTCGGCCTGTTCGGGACGGGGCCACTGCCGATGCACCACCTGCTCGAACAACCGAGCGAGCAGGCGTTTCGCAGGGGAGGGACTCGTATGGACAGCTACTTCACCAGCCGACTTCATCGTCAGCTCAGGGAAACCGTCAGGGACTTCGCGGAACGTGAGGTCCGGCCGCGGATAGCCGAAATGGAATCGTCGCGGTCGGTGCACCACGAACTGTCCCGGCTCATCTGCGAACAGGGCTGGCTGGGAGCGACAATCAGCCAGGAGTACGGCGGAATGGGCGCCGGGCATCTGGCGAAAACCATCATCATCGAGGAACTCTCACGGGTCAGCGGCGCCATGGGTGCGATGGTCCAGGCCTCCCAGCTCGGCACCGCCAAGATCGTGCACTTCGGCAGCGACGAGCAGCGCAAGAGCTGGCTTCCGGCCATCGCGGCCGGTGAGTGCCTGCCGACCATCGCCGTCACCGAGCCCGAGTCCGGAGGTCATGTCCTCGGCATGACCGCCGGCGCGGTCCGCGACGGCGACGACTACATCCTCAACGGCAGCAAGGTGTTCGTCGGCAACAGCCACGTCGGCGATCTGCACGGCGTCGTGGTCAGGACCGGTCCCGGATCGAAGGGTCTGACGGCCTTCCTGGTCGAGTCCGATCGCCCGGGGTTCCGGCTCGGACCCCAGCAGCCCGCCATGGGGCTGCACGGCTTCAGCTTCGGCGAGCTGATCTTCGAGAACTGCCGGGTACCGGCCTCGAACAGGCTCGGCGACGAGGGCGACGGTCTCGCCGTCGCGTACTCCTCCAGCGTGCTGTACGGCAGGGCCAACCTCACCGCCGTCTCACTCGGCATCCACCAGGCGATCCTGGAGGAGACGACCCGGTTCTGCGCGGAGCGCCACCGGTACGGCAAGCCCCTGCACCACCTGCCCACGGTGAAGCTGAAGCTGGGCCAGATGCAGTCCCGGCTGATGACGGCCCGGCTCGCCGCCTACCACGCCGTGCATCTCCTGGACCGAGGCCAGTCCTGCGACGCGGAGTTGATGAACGCGAAGCTGGTCAACGTGGAGTCGGCCATAGACTCCGGCCGCAACGCGATGGAGATCCACTCGGCCGCCGGTCTCTTCACCGACCGCCCGATCGAGCGCTACCTCCGCGACGCGCACCACATCTTCGCCCCGGCCGGCACCTCCGACGTCCAGCTGCTGCGGCTGGCCGAGGTGGCTCTCGGCCAGGACAAGGGCAGTTGGTCCGAGCGGCTCTCGGAGCTGGTCAAGCTGGATCCCGTCCACGCCTGACCGCGTTCCCCGCCTGACGTACCCGCCCGACTCCGTGGGTACAGCAGCGCCCCGGCACGACGACGATGCCGTCCCGGGGCGCGACCGTGCGTTCTCCGCGTGAGGTCAGATCAGCCCTTCCTCGCGGCGGTGGATCTGCTCCACCAGCTCCGCCGCGAGCGACTTGATCGTCTCCAGTCCGGCGCGGCCCCACGGCCGTACGTCCGTGTCGACCACGCAGATCGTGCCCAGCGCTATGCCCGTACGGTCGATCAGCGGAGCGCCCATGTACGAGCGGATGCCGATCTCGTCCACGACCGGGTTCCCGGCGAACCGCGGGTAGTCGCAGACGTCCTCCAGGACGAGCGCCTTGCGGCGCACGACCACGTGCGGGCAGTAGCCGTGGTCGCGGGCCATGTAGCGGCCGACGTCGCCGCCGGCCGCCGCCGCGCCCAGGTCGCTGCCCGAGTGGGTGCCGGCCGGGGTGTGCAGCCCGGCGAAGAACTGCCGGTTCTCGTCGATGAAGTTGACCATCGAGTACGGCGCGCCGGTCACCTCCGCGAGCCGGTGGGCGAACTCGTCGAACGCCGGCTCCGGCCGCTCCCCGAGGCCCAGTTCGCGCAGGCGGCGCACCCGGGCGGGCGCCTCCTGGTCGACGGGGGTCAGCAGCAGATGACCGGTCGGGTCGTAGGTCATGACGGTGCTCCGTAGCTCGGCACGGGGGCCGGGATGGTGGTGAGCAGATGCTGGACGAGGGTGAGGAGGGTGCGGATGCCGGCGCTGGAGATCCGGGCGTCGCAGAGCACGACCGGTACCTCGGGGTTGAGGTCGAGCGCCGCCCGCACCTCGTCGGGCTCGTAGCGGTAGGCGCCGTCGAACTCGTTGACCGCCACGACGAATCCGATGCCCCGCCGCTCGAAGAAGTCGACGGCGGAGAAGCAGTCCTGGAGGCGGCGGGTGTCGGCGAGGACGACCGCTCCGAGGGCGCCCTCGGAGAGCTCGTCCCACATGAACCAGAAGCGCTCCTGGCCCGGGGTGCCGAACAGGTACAGCACGTTCCGGTCGTCGAGGGTGATGCGGCCGAAGTCCATCGCGACCGTGGTCGTGGTCTTGGACTCCACGCCCTCCAGACTGTCGGTGGCGGCGCTGACCTGGGTCAGCAGCTCTTCGGTGCTCAGCGGTTCGATCTCGCTGACCGCGCCCACGAAGGTCGTCTTGCCCACGCCGAAGCCGCCCGCCACCAGGATCTTGAGTGCGGTGGGGAACGGGTCGGTCGCGAAACTCTCGTGGCGCTCAGAGCCGTTGTCGTAGGCCATCGAGCACTGCCTCCAGCAAGGAACGGTCGGTTGGATTGGCGTGGAAGCGGGGCGCGCGGGCGGTCAGCGCCCCGCAGTCCACGAGATCGGAGAGCAGGACCTTGGTGACGACGGCCGGCAGCCGTAAGTGCGCCGCGATCTCCGCCACCGAGGTGGGTCCGCCGCACAGCCCGAGGGCCAGGCTGTGCTCGGGACCCATGTGCGGCTGCGGTGAGGAGCCCGTCGCCATCACCATGGAGAGGAGGTCGAGCGCGGTGGTGGGCTGGGTCCGGCCACCGCTCACGGTGTACGGACGGATCAGCCGGCCCGCCGCGTCGTCGAGCCAGGGCCCCTCCTGGGAGGACACCACGCTCACTGTCCCGCGCGGCCCGCCGCGCCCGCCGCTTGCCTGGCGGGAGTGACGAGATAGGGCCGCACGCTCTTGACGAGCATCGCCATCTCGTAGCCGAGGACGGCGGCGTCCGCCTCACGTCCGGCGAGGACCGCCAGACACGTGCCGGATCCGGCGGTGGAGACGAAGAGCAGGGTGGAGTCGAGCTCGACGACCACCTGCCGCACCTCACCGCCGTCGCCGAACCGCGCGCCGGCGCTGCGCCCGAGCGAGTAGAGCCCGGAGGCCAGCGCGGCCATGTGGTCGGCGGCGTCGGTGTCGAGGCCGTGGACCGACTTGACCAGGCCGTCGGAGGAGAGCAGTACCGCGTTCCGGGTGTACGGGACCCGCTGGACCAGACCGCTCAGCAGCCAGTCGAGATCCGAGGAATGGCCGTTCGGCACATTGCTCGCCATGGTGAATCTACTCCTTGTGCGCGTCACCGGGACGCGGCGGTTCTTGGTGGGGGGCGGGCTGGGATTCGGCGAGTCCGATACCGCGCTGGAAGGCGGCCATCAGACCCGGGTCGTGCAGGGCGTGCTCCTCGGTCTTGCGGGCCGCGGGCTCGTCGCGCAGCTGCGGGACGAGGTGCTCCTGGGCGCGCCGCTTGGGGAGCAGGGGGCGGCCCGGCGGCTGGGCGTGTTCGACGGTCTCCGTGCGCTGCTGGAGCGGGAAGGAGGGGGTGTAGGCCAGGGGCCGGTGGGGCGGTTCGGCCGACGCGGGCTCCTGCGCGTGGGCCGGGGTCCGTACGGGCGGGTGCGCGGGGGGCTGCACGGGCGTGCGTACGGGGGGCTGCTGCACGGGCGGGTGCGCGGGAGGCTGTGCGGGGGTGTGCGCGGGAGGCTGTGCGGGGGTGTGCGCCGGGGGCTGTACGGGTGCGGTGACCGGCGCCGGTGCCGGCTGGGGCGCCGCGTGGACGGCCGAACCGTGCGCCTGGGGGACCTGCTGCATCTGGGGGGCCTGGGCGGGCGACGGGCTCGCGGCCACGGCGGCGGTCTGGCTCTCGTTGCGCGCGAGGCCCTCGGGGTCGGCGCCGAGGAGGCCCTTCGGCAGTACGAGGACGGCCTGGATGCCGCCGTAGATGTTGGACTGGAGGCGTACCGCGATGCCGTGGCGCCGGGCGAGCGCGGAGACGACGAAGAGCCCGATCCGGCCGTCCTGGAGCAGGTGGGCGACGTTCACCTGGTCGGGGTCGGCGAGGAGCGCGTTCATCTTGTTCTGCTCGGTGACCGGCATGCCCAGGCCGCGGTCCTCGACCTCGATGGCGAGGCCCGCGGTGACGTACTGGGCCCGGAGCAGCACGGTGGTGTGCGGCGCGGAGAACAGCGTCGCGTTCTCGACCAGTTCGGCGAGCAGGTGGATGACGTCGGCCACGGCGTGGCCCCGGAGCGTGCCGTCGATCGGGGGCACGAGCTTCACGCGCGGGTACTGCTCGACCTCGGCGATCGAGGAGCGCAGCACCTCGGTCATGGTGACCGGGTTCGACCACTGGCGACGGGAGATGGCGCCACCGAGCACCGCGAGGTTCTCGGCGTGGCGGCGGATGCGGGTGGCCAGGTGGTCGACGTGGAACAGGCCCTTGAGCAGCTCGGGGTCCTCGACCTCGTTCTCCAGCTCGTCCAGGAGCTGGATCTCGCGGTGCACGAGGGACTGCAGGCGCCGGGCGAGGTTGACGAAGACCTCGACCTTCTGCTCGTTGCCGACGCTGCTGGAGAGCCGGGAGGCCTGCACCACGGCGGCGACGGCGGCCTCGTGGGAGCGGGAGAGCTCCTGCCCGAGCAGGTCGAACTCGTCGCCGGAGGCGGCGGAGGGCGGCATCGCCGGACGGGCCGGGGGGCCCTCGCCGCGGCGCAGCTGCTCGACGATCGTACGGAGTTCGCTCTGACCGCGGGCGCTGGAGCGACGTAAGGCGTTGCAGCGGTCGAGTACGGACTTGGCCACCCGGTCCGCGCCGAGCGCGGCGGCGGTCACGGAGGCGACCGTCAGGGCCGCCGCTCCGGTCAGCGCGGCCCAGAGGCCGGGGGTCGGAGTGGCTCCGGTGGACCGGATGGTGAAAAGGACGGCGGCGGCGCCGCCGAGTGCGACCGCGACGGCGGGAAGCACGGAGGTGCGCAGGAGTTGGGGGCGTATGCGGGCTTCCGCCGGGAGCGGGGCCGGTTGCCGCGCGGGGTTGGGAGCCCCCGCGCCGGAAGCGGAACGGGCGCCTGACCGGCCGTGCCGTCCGCCCTCACGGCGTTCGGACCGCGCGGCGGGTGCGCGAAGTTGAGACATGAGTGTCCTTGGTACGTGCCCAGGAGTCGGCGTACTACGGGGGTGTACTACGTGGGTCGGATGAGCCTACCGATGATCACCAACCACCCACTCTAGACGTCAACCGTTCATGTGTGGTGCGCAGTTGGCAAACTTCCCCGGAGAGGCGGCCCACTCTGCTATCACCCTTCGCACGCCAGGCCGAGAACGTATGGCCGGAACGCGACGAGAGGTCGCCGGGGCGGTGGAACGGAAGAGGGTGGAGGCGTCTGTACGCCTCCACCCTCGGTGGAAATCGGCCGTGACCGGAATCTGCCCGCGCGGGCTCGCGCCGGTCCCGACCGCGCTCGCGCCCGCGCCGGGTCGAGCGGGGTCGGGCGGCTCCGACGGGCGGCCCGTCGCCGTCCGCGTTCGCGTTCGCATCGGTTCGGTTCGCACGAGCGGCATCGGCGCGCGGCCGGGCGGCCTTCGCGCGAGCGGCATGGGCGGGCGGCCTTCGCGCTCGCGGCGCCGCGCGGCCTTCGCGCTCGCGGCGGGGGCGGCGCCCCGGCCCCTCGGCCGAGCCTCAGGTGATCGGTGTCGGGCCCGTCAGCGGTCGCCGGCGAGGTCGAGGTCGCTTCCTCGCGTCTCGACGGGGCCCTGGACCGGGCGGGGCCGGCGCCACGGGTGTGCCAGCGGCCGGGTGAGCGGCCGCCACCAGGGGACCACGGGGACGGTTCCGGCGGGCTCGAAGGGCTGGCCGGGGCGGGGGGCCGCGATCACCTGCCCGGACTCCTGCCCGGCGTCGCTCGTCCACTCCCCCGGCTCGGCCCACGCGTGCGGGGCCAGGTTGAAGGTGCCCCAGTGGATCGGCAGGAGCACGCCGTGCGAGCGGCCGCCCTGGAGGTCGAGGTGGGCCTGGACACCCTCGGCGGGGGTCATGTGGATGTCGGGCCAGTACTCGCTGTACGCGCCGATCTGGATCATGGTCGCGTCGAAGGGACCGTGCGCGGCGCCGATCTCCGCGAAGCCGGGGAAGTAGCCGGTGTCGCCGCTGTGGTAGACCCGGTGCTCGGGGCCGGTGACGACCCAGGACGCCCAGAGGGTGTGCTGGGTGTTGCGCAGGCCGCGGCCGCAGAAGTGGCGGGCGGGGGTCGCCGTCAGCCGCAGGCCGCCGACATCGGTGGACTCGTTCCAGTCCAGCTCCCGCAGGCGCGAGGCCGGAACGCCCCAGCGTTCCAGGTGGGCGCCGACCCCGAGGGGTACCGCGAAGAGGGTGTCCGTGGAGGCCAGCACCTTGATCGTGGGCAGGTCGAGGTGGTCGTAGTGGTCGTGGGAGATCACGACGACGTCGACCGGGCCGAGCTCGGCGAGCGGCACCGGCACGGGGTGCAGCCGCTTGGGACCGGCGAAGGCGAAGGGCGAGCAGCGGTCGCCCCAGACCGGGTCGAAGAGAACCCGGTGACCGTCGATCTCCGTGAGGACGCTGGAGTGCCCCATCCAGGTGATGCGGAGGCCCGAGACCGGAGGCTTGGCGAGGTCGGCCAGCGTGGTGGCGTGGACGGGGATCGCGCCCGTGGGGGCGCGGCGCGCCCTGGCCTCCTTCTGGAAGTAGATCTTCGCGAATTCGACGGTGGACCCGGCGGGTCTGGTCCGGGCGGCGACAGGGTTCTGGAAGACGCCGTCCGCGAAGTTCGGCGAGCGGCGGATGCGCGCGAGGCGCTCTCCCTTGGGGTCGGCGCCGAAGGCCTCGGGCCGCAGGCCGCGCAGCGTGGCCCGCAGCGAATGGTCGGATCCGGTGCCGGTCACGGGTCCTCCTGGTGGTCGGGGTCGTTCCATTATGGTCGGCCCGCGCCGCAACCGGCCGGGGCGATGCGCGATACTGAACCGTCATTCAGTAGTGCCCCTGTTTCCGTCCACGGAGAAATACCCATGAGCACCGCCCCCCTGCTGTCCGTCACCTGGTCGGACCACGTCACCGGCCGACGGGGTCATCTGGTGGTCGACCGGCTCGTGCGCGGTGTGGCCAGTGGCGGCCTGCGCATGCGTGAGGGCTGCACCCTGGAGGAGGTGGCCGGTCTGGCGCGGGGCATGACCATGAAGGAGGCCCTGCACTACGACCCGACCGGTCGGTACGTCCCGCTGGGCGGCGCCAAGGGCGGCATCGACTGCGATCCGCGCTCACCGGAGGCGTACGGCGTCCTGGTCCGCTACCTGCGGGCCATGCGCCCCTACATCGAGCGCTGCTGGACCACCGGCGAGGACCTCGGCCTGTCCCAGGACCTGGTCGACCGGGCCGCGGCCGAGGCCGGGCTGGTCTCCTCGATCCAGGCCGTCTACCCGCTCCTGGACGACGAGACGCAGGCCAGGACGAGGCTCGCGGAGGCCTTCGGGGTCGAGGTGGACGGCATCGGGCTCGACGAGCTGGCGGGCGGCTGCGGGGTCGCCGAGTCGGTCCTGGTGGCCCTGGACAGGGCCGGCCTGTCGCGCGCCGGGACCCGGGTCGCCGTTCAGGGCTTCGGGACCATGGGCGGCGCCACCGCCCGCTTCCTGGCCCGGGCCGGACTCAGCATGGTGGCGGTCGCCGACGTGAAGGGCACGATCACCCACCGCGACGGTCTGGACGTCGAGGCGCTGCTCGCGGCACGCGACCCGTACGGCACCGTGGACCGCGGCGCCCTGCGACCCGGCGACAGCGAGGAGCCTGGCGACGCCTGGCTCGCGGTCGACGCCGAGGTCCTGGTCCCGGCCGCCGTCTCGTACGCGATCGGCGTCGACGCGGTGGAGCGGATCCGGGCGCGCTGGATCGTCGAGGCGGCGAACATGCCCGTCCTTCCTGAGGCGGAGGCCCTGCTCGCCGCACGCGGGATCACCGTCCTGCCCGACGTGGTCGTCAATTCCGCCACCAACGCCTGGTGGTGGTGGACCCTCTTCGGCGACATCGGGGCCGACGCGGACGAGGCGTTCGCCCATATCCGCGGGGCCATGCGCGCACTGGTCGGCCGGATGCTGGACCGGGCCGAGGAGGACTGCTCCACCCCCCGCGCGGCGGCGCACGCCCTGGTCGAGGAGCGGCTGCCGGAGATCGCGGAGCGGTACGGCTGGTACTGATCGCGGAGCGGTACGGCTGGTACTGATCGCGGGCCGGCCCGCCCCCGGCGTCCCGGCCTGACTCCGACCGCTCGCCCCACGAGAAGATGATCATGCCCTTGGCATGTTCTTGTAGGCTGACGGGCGTGGCGAGAGTGCGGTTGAGCGTGGCGGAACGGCGGGAGGAGCTGCTCCGTGCCGCCGTCGAGCAGATCGAGGCGCGGGGCGTGGCCTCCGTCCGGATCGCCGATGTCGCGTCCGCCCTCGGAGTCAGCAACGCGCTGGTGCTCTACCACTTCTCGACCAAGGAGAGGCTGGTCGCGGAGGCGTTCTCGTACGCCGCCGAGGCCGACCTCGCCCATCTGCGCCGGCTCCTGGAGCGGCGCACCACCGCCCTGCGCCGGCTCCGGGCGGCCGTCCGGTGGTACGCCCCGACCGGGCAGGCCAAGGGCTGGCGGCTCTGGATCGAGGGCTGGGCGGCCTGCCTCCGCGAACCGGCGCTGCGCGAGGTGGCCGGAGCGCTCGACCAGCAGTGGAAGGCGGCCCTGACGCGGGTGATCGCCGAGGGCGCGGCGGCGGGCGAGTTCCCGTGCCCGGACCCGGCCGCGGCGGCCTGGCGGCTGACGGCCTTCCTGGACGGGCTCGCCGTGCAGATGACGTCGTACGCCGGCTCCCTCTCGCGCGCCGCGATGCTGGAGTGGGCGGACGCCGCGCTGGCCCGGGAACTCGGCCTGCCGTCCCTCGACGCGACGGGACCGTCACCGGTCTAGGCCCTGTCCGCCCACCACCGTGTGTCCCTGCCACGGGCACGGTTCAGAGCAGTTCGTACACCGCCGAGACCGTCACCTGCTCCTCGATCTCGCCCGGCGCCAGGGGAACGCCCGGCGCGGGCGCGGGCATGTCGGCCGCGGCTCCGGCGCCGGGGCGGCCGCTCTCCGTCTCGGTGAGCGACACGAGCCGGCCGAGCCGGTGCCCGCTCAGCCGCGCGTGCTGGGCGGCCTTGTCGTGCGCGTCCTTGTGGGCCAGCTCGCGGGCCCTGGAGCGCAGCGCGCCCGGGTCCGCGACGTCGTAGGAGACTCCGTCGACCCGGCCGGCGTCACCGGTCGCCTCGGTGACCGCGCCGACGACCCGGCCCGCCCTGTCGACGTCCCGGATGGTCGCCGAGACGCTCTGCGAGGCCTGATAGCCCGACACCTTGCTCTCTCCGTTGGTGGCCTGGGTGTAGACCGGGAAGAGGGAGAGGTTCTGGGTCCGGATGTCCCGGTCGGCGACGGACTGCTTCCGCAGGGCGGCGAACAGCTTCTCCGCGGCACGGCTCTGGGCCTCCATGGCCTCCTGCCCGGTCTTGGCCCGCGCCTCGACGGCGACCGAGATCACCGCGATGTCGGGCGCCGCACCGGCGCGCCCGGTCCCGGACACGGTGAGGGTCGCCGGAGCGGGCGCCCTCACGGATGCCGTGGCAGGCGCCGACACGAGGGCGGGCGCGGCGAGGGCGGGCGCGGCGCCGGCGAGCGTGAGTGCGCCCAGTACCGCGCCCGCGACCATGGCGCGGCGGAGGATACGGATACGGTGGTGGTGACGGGTCGTCACAGGCGGTCCCTTCAGCGGTGGTTGCCGGACAGCCCGGCGCGCCCATCCCAGCACCCCGCCCCACCCGGGCCCGTGCGCCACTCCTGCCCGGTCACCCGCTCAGGTCTGCACCACCGGCTCGTACGCCGCCGCGTCGAACCCGAAGGTCCACGCGACCCCCTCGCGCGCGGTCGCCGTCCCGGGCGGCACGCGCAGCCAGTAGGTACGGAACGTCCCGTCCGGCTCCGGGGTCGCGTTGACCACCTCGACCATGACCACGTCCTCGTCGTCCGCGAGCTCGATCCGCCAGAGCACCCCCGTCTCGTCCCGGTCGACCGGCCGGGCCCCCGACTCGTCGAGGTAGCGCTCGTAGCCGTAGTACTCCAGCATCACGCGCCGCAGTTCGGCGTTCTCCTCGGCGCGGATCCGCTCGGGAGTGAGCCCTCCGAGCCCGGCGAGGAACTCCTCTTCGACCGCCATGCCCCGCCAGGCGTACAACGCGAACCCGTCGCGGAAGGCGAGCGCGGGACCGTCGCCCCGGTCCAGGCGCCCGGCCTCGTCCCGGTGCAGCTCGACGGGCCGTTCGCACACCACGGCGACCTTCTCGTACGGCCACCACCAGCCCGCGTGCTCGGCGACCGCGGCGAGCCCGGCCAGACGGTCACCCCGGCCGTCGAAGGCGGCGAGCCAGGCCGCGTCGTGCTGGCCGAGGACCGCGTCGAGCAGCAGCAGGCGCACGGCCGCCGCCTCGACGGGCGTCCCGGCGAGATCGTCCGCGACGGCGGACCGGATCCGGTCGGCCAGCGTCCGCGCGGGGTCCCAGAGCCGGGCACCGGTACTCGTCCAGAGCGCGGTCCAGCCGCGCGGCCCCAGCTCGTCGTGGACCCGGCGCCGCTCCTCCGCCCACGGCCGCGTACGGACCTCGTCGCGCACCGAGCGGCCCGCGTCGGTCAGTTCGCGCAGGATCCCGACGGCCGCCCGGGGCGAGTCGGCCCAGACGATCCGCTCCGGGGCCGCGAGGCCGGCCGTGCGGTAGGCGAGCCGCACCCCGGCCTCCGCCGCCGTCCGGTCGGCCGTCCCGGTGGCGGCCGCCACGGCCCGCCATCTGTCCACCGTCGTCAGTGTCCCGTTCATCTCTCCCCCACTCAGTCCGCGACGATCCGGTACGCGCCCGGTGTGTACTCCCGCTGCCGCACCACCCGGTACCAGCCCTTCGGCAGCGGGATCGGCGCGTGCTCCTCGTGCACCACCCGTCCGCCCGCGGGCAGTTCGAGCACCAAGGGCCCGAAGGGGCCGGGCTCGGCCACCAGCCGGCCGGGCCCCGGGACCGCGTGGGCGTGCCCGGTGACCTCTCCGAGCGCCAGGACCAGCCGGCCCCTGGCGTCTCTCGGCTCCCCCGCCGCGCCCTTCACGTGGTCGGGCACCGCGCTCTCCGCGACGGGCACGATCAGCACGTCTCCCTGCCGGTACATGGCTCTCCCCTCCGTGGTGGACACGCCACGTGTCGACCACGCATTCGACGCTAGAGGCAGCCACTGACAACGGCCTTCCACCGCCCCCGGCGCACGGAGTTGTCAGTCGGGCTTGGTACAACTGCTCGCGTCAGCCGATCAGCGCACGTCCGGTGTCTGGAGCACTCATGACCATTTCGGGATACCTTCAGGAGTTCCACGGCCTTCCCGTGTTCCACTTTCCGGACCGTGACACCGTCGTCGAGCTGCCGGACGCGGCCTCCGTGGCCTGGCGCGTCTCCGGGCCGACGTACTGCGACTCCGACGACGAGCAGTGGGAGCAGTTCTTCGCACGGTTCCTCGCCGCCGTGGACACCACGAGCGTCCGCGCGCTGGTCGTCGGCGGCTGGGACGAGGCGTACGACACCTCCTCCGCCGCGATCGTCACCGCACTCGTCGCGGCCAAGGACCGGCTGCCCGCTCTCGAGGCCCTGTTCCTCGGGGACATGGGCTTCGAGGACTGCGAGATCTCCTGGATCCAGCAGTCCGACGTGACGCCGCTGCTCGCCGCCTACCCGGCCCTGCGGGAGTTCGGTGTGCGCGGGGGCACCGGGCTCGCCTTCCCCCCGATCGGCCACTCCGCGCTGCGTACGCTCGTGGTGGAGTCGGGCGGTCTCGGTGCCGAGGTCGTGCGCGGCATCGCGGGCAGCGACCTGCCCTCGCTGGAGAGCCTGGACCTGTGGCTGGGCACGGACGAGTACGGCGGTGACTCCACGGTCGCCGACCTGGAGCCGCTGCTCGCCGGCACCCGCCTCCCCGCCCTGCGCCATCTCGCGCTCCGCAACAGCGTCATCCAGGACGAGATCGCCGCGGCCCTGGCCGGTGCCCCGGTGGTCGCCCGGCTCGAGCGCCTCGACCTGTCGATGGGCACGCTCACCGACGAGGGCGCCGAGGCGCTGCTCGTGGGACAGCCGCTGACGCACCTCAGCCACCTCGACCTCTCGCACCACTACATGACGGAGAAGATGAGCGAGCGGATCGTCGACGCCCTCACGCCGTACGGAGTGACGGTCGTTGTCGACGACGCACAGGAGGCGGAGGACGACGACGGCGAGGTCTTCCGGTACGTAGCGGTCGCCGAATGACGCCTTCCCCGCCCCTCACGCGCCCGGTGCGGCCGCCGGCATCGCGACCTCGCGAGCACCCGCGCCTCGTCGTGGTCGGCAATCCGGCCAACCGCCGGGTCGCGTACTTCCGTGACGCCGTGCGGCGCGCCGGGCTGCCCGAGGCGCGGGTCGAGCCCTGGCTCGACGTGTTGAGGGGCGGGGCGCGGTTCCACGCGGGCGAGACGGTCCGGCTGGAGTCGCCCGGCGAGGACCCTGACGTGGACCGGATCCTGCGCGGCACGGACGACCCGACCCGGGTCGAGGGCACGGGACGCTGGTACGCGGAGTTCACCGCCGCCACGGCGCGACTCGCCCGGAGCGTCGGCGAGGCCGGGGCGGAGCTGGTCGACGACCCCGCCGAGGCGGCGGTGCTCTTCGACAAGCGGCTCTCCCATGCCCGGCTGAGCGAGGCCCTGGTCCCGGTCCCTCTGTCGCCGACCTCCGGGGCGGACGCCCCGCCGGTGCGGGGCTGGGCGGACGTCCGCGCCTCGATGGCCGCGACCGGGCTGCGCCGGGTGTTCGTGAAGCTCGCCCACGGCTCGTCCGCCTCCGGGGTCCTGGCCGTGGAGACGAACGGCGCCGGCCGGGTGCAGGCCACGACCTCCGTGGAGCGCGCGCCCGACGGACGGCTCTTCAACTCCCTGCGGGTGCGCCGCTACACGACGGAGCGCGAGGTCGCCGCCGTCGTGGACGCGCTCGCCCCCGACGGGCTGCACATCGAGCGCTGGCTCCCGAAGGCGGTACAGGGAGGCCGGGCGGCCGATCTGCGGGTGGTGGTGATCGACGGGCGCGCCACCCACGCCGTCGTACGGACCAGCCGCTCCCCCATGACCAATCTCCATCTCGGCGGAGCCCGGGGCGACCTGGGCGCCGTGCGCGCGGCCGTGTCCGCCGCCGGCGGCCGGTGGTCGGACGCGCTCGACGTGTGCGAGCGGGCCGCCGGCGCCTTCCCGGGCATGCGGTGTGTCGGTGTCGACCTGCTGCCGGCCGTCGGGTGGCGGCGCTTCGCCGTCGGCGAGGTCAACGCCTTCGGTGATCTCCTCCCCGGTCTCACCGGCCTGCCGGGCAGCGGCGCCGAGGGCCTGGACACCTACGCCGCCCAGGTCGCCGCACTCCTCCGCGACAGCCCCTCCCGCACGGCGGGGAGCCGTACGGCGGGGAACCGTACGACGGGGAACCGTACGGCGGACCCCACCCACGCGACCAGCCCCACGGACCCCACCCGCGCGACCAGCCCCACCAGCCCTACGGGCTCCACACGCACCACACGCACCACCCGCACCACAGGAACGAGCCCCACCCCGTGAACCAGCAGCACGCACCCGACATGAACGAGATCGTGGGCAGCCACGACCTTCTCCTGGTCACGCTCGACACCCTCCGGTACGACGTGGCCGCCGAACTGGCCGCCGCCGGCCGCATCCCGAACCTGGCCCGCCACCTCCCCGCCGGGCGCTGGGAGCGCCGTCACGCCCCCGGCAGCTTCACCTACGCCTCCCACCAGGCGATCTTCGCGGGCTTCCTGCCGACCCCGGACGCCCAGGGCCCGCACCCCCGCCTCTTCGCCGCGCGGTTCGCGGGCAGCGAGAGCACCGCCGACGGCACCTTCGTCCACGACACCCCCGATCTCGTCGCGGGCCTCGCCGAGGAGGGCTACCGCACCGTGTGCGTCGGCGGCGTCGGCTTCTTCAACGGACAGGGCCCGCTCGGCTCCGTACTGCCCGGGCTCTTCCAGGAGAGCCACTGGGAGCCCGCCTTCGGCGTCGCCTCCCCCACCTCCTTCGAATCCCAGGTGACGAGGGCCGAGGAGATCGTCGCCGCGCTCCCGCACGAACAGCGCCTCTTCCTCTTCGTCAACGTCTCCGCGCTGCACCAGCCCAACTGGTTCCATCTCCCCGGCGCGACCCGGGAGTCCGGCGACACCCGCGCCTCGCACGCGGCGGCCCTGGAGTACGTCGACCGGCACATCGGCCGTCTCCTCGCCGCCATGAGCAGCCGCCGTCCGTGCTTCGCGATCGTCTGCTCGGACCACGGCACGGCGTACGGGGAGGACGGCTTCACCGGCCACCGGCTCGGCCACGAGGTCGTCTGGACCGTGCCGTACGCCCACTTCGTCCTCGAAGGCCCGCGTCCGGGGGCGGTCGCATGACGACCGAGGCCCCCCGTCCGTACGAGAGCTACGTCTACGCCTACCCGCACAAGACGGCGTACCGTCCGCTCCCGGACCCCGCGCCCTCGCTCGCCGCGCTCTGGCGGGACGAGCCGAAGGACGCCCTCTCGCTCTACGCCCACATACCGTTCTGCGAGGTCCGCTGCGGCTTCTGCAACCTCTTCACGCGGATCGGCGCCCCGGACGAGCTGACGACCCGCTACCTCGACGCCCTCGACCGCCAGGCGACCGCCGTGCGCGAGGCGCTCGGCGACGGCGAGCCGGTCCGGTTCGCCACGGCCGCCTTCGGCGGCGGCACACCGACCTTCCTCACCGCCGGCGAGCTGGAGCGGCTCTGCGACATCGCCGAGAAGCGGATGGGGGCGGATCTGCGCGCCGTCCCCCTCTCCGTCGAGACCTCCCCCTCGACGGCGACCGCCGACCGGCTCGCGGTCCTCGCCGAGCGCGGAGCGACCCGGCTCAGCATCGGCGTGCAGAGTTTCGTGGAGGCCGAGGCCCGCGCCGCCGTGCGCCCCCAGCGCCGCGCCGACGTCGAGGCCGCGCTCGGCCGCATCCGGGAGACCGGGGTCCCCGTCCTCAACATCGATCTGATCTACGGCATCGAGGGACAGACCGAGGAGTCCTGGACCCGCTCGCTCGACGCGGCGCTCGCGTGGGCGCCCGAGGAGCTCTACCTCTACCCCCTCTATGTCCGTCCCCTCACCGGTCTCGGGCGGCTCTCGCCGGCCGCCGACCGGGAGTGGGACGAGCAGCGGCTGCGGCTCTACCGCCACGGCCGGGACCATCTGCTCGCGCGCGGCTACGAGCAGATGTCGATGCGGATGTTCCGGCGCGCCGACGCCGCACCCCAGGGCGCCGACGACTACGCCTGCCAGACCGACGGGATGATCGGCCTGGGCTGCGGAGCCCGCTCGTACACCTCCTCGCTCCACCACTCCTTCGACTACGCCGTCGACATGCGGGAGATCCGCTCGATCATCGACGCGTACACCGAGACGGAGGACTTCAGCCGGGCTCGGGTGGGCCGGTGGGTCGACGCGGACGAGGCGCGCCGTCGCCATCTCCTCCAGTCCCTCCTCCAGGCCCAGGGCATGCCCACCGGCACGTACGAGGAGCGGTTCGGCACGTCTCCGTCGGCGGACTTCCCGGTCGAGCTGGGTCGGTTCGAGGCGCTCGGCTGGCTGGATCCGACGGCCCCCGCCGGCCTGCTGCGGCTCTCGCCGGAGGGCCTGGCCCACTCGGACGCGCTCGGACCGGCGCTGTTCTCCCCGGCCGTCCGGGCCGCGATGACCGCCTACGAGCCGAAGTAGCGGAGTGACGCCATGGACCTGACGATCCTCTACCGGGGGCCGCTCGCCTCCTGCGACTACGACTGTCCGTACTGCCCGTTCGCCAAGCGCCGCGACAGCCGGGATCAGCTGCGCGCCGACCGGGCCGCGCTGGAGCGGTTCGCCGGCTGGGCCGCCGTGCAGACCGGCGACCGGCTGCGGATTCTCTTCACCCCGTGGGGCGAGGGGCTGGTCCGGTCCTGGTACCGGCGGACGCTCGTCGAGCTGTCGCACCTCCCGCACATCGAGCGGGTGGCGATCCAGACCAATCTGAGCTGCCGTACGGAGTGGCTGGCCGAGGCCGACGCCGGGACGCTCGCGCTCTGGTGCACGTACCACCCCGGGCAGACGCCGTACGACCGCTTCCTGGCCAAGTGCCGCGAGCTGACGGCACGGGGGACGCGTTTCAGCGTCGGGATCGTGGGGCTGCCCGAGCACCGTGAGCACGCCCGGCGGCTGCGGGACGACCTGCCGCCCGAGGTCTACCTCTGGGTGAACGCGGCGGAGGGGCACACGTACGCCGACGACGAGGCCGAGGGCTGGACCGCCCTCGACCCCCTCTTCCCGTACAGCCGCCGTCCGCACCGCTCGGCCGGTCTCCCCTGCCGGACCGGCGAATCGGTGATCTCGGTGGACGGTGACGGGACCGTGCGCCGCTGCCATTTCGTCAAGGCCGAGCTGGGCAACCTGTACGACGGCTCCTACCGCGCCGCCCTGCGTCCGCGCGTCTGTCCGCTCTCCGTCTGCGACTGCCACATCGGCTACGTCCACCTGGAGACGCTGCCGCTGTACGACGTGTTCGCGGGCGGTGTCCTGGAGCGGATCCCGGCCGCGCCCGAAGGGGCATGAGCAGACGGGAGCACCAGGTCAGAGCGGCATGAGGTCCGGCCGCTTGGCCGCCACGTGGTCACCCGAGCTCTCGCCCCGCAGGCGCCTGCCGATCCAGGGGACGAGGTACTCCCTGGCCCACAGGATGTCGTCGCGGCGGACCTCCAGCGTGCCGCGCGGCGGGAGCGGCGGCCAGACCTGGTCCGGGTCGGCCGGCACGTCGATGCCGAGGACCTGGGCGGCGCGGAGCGCGACCCGGGTGTGCCCCTCGGGCGAGAGGTGCAGCCGGTCGTCGTCCCAGGCCCGCCTGTCCTGCACCGACTTGAGCGACCACAGGTCGAGGACCGGGCAGTCGTAGCGGTCGGCGATGGCCCGGACGTGGGCCGTGTACGTGGCGATCTTGCCGCGCAGATGCCTGAGGACGGGGACGTCACGGGTGTCGAATCCGGTCGTCACCATGACCGTGCCCACGGCCGACGTCAGATCGGCGACGGCCCGCTCGAAGCGCTCGGCGACGTCGTCGGGGTCGGTACCGGGGCGGATGATGTCGTTTCCGCCCGCGCAGAAGCTCACCAGATCGGGGGCGAGCTCCTTCGCCCTGGGGACCTGCTCCTCCACGATCTGGTCGAGGAGGCGGCCGCGCACGGCCAGGTTGGCGTAACGGAACGGGTCGTGCTCCGGCAGTCGGTCGGCGAGCAGGACCGCGAAACGGTCCGCCCAGCCGACGTACTTCCCGTCGGGCCCGGGATCTCCCACGCCTTCCGTGAAGCTGTCACCGATCGCCGCGTACGACCCGAATACGTGCGTGTCTCTTGATCTCGAATCGTCTGCCACGGGAGCACATCTTTCCCTTATGGGTGTGACCTACGCGACCGTAAGGAGGGGTTGACGCCGGGTGAGATACGCCACCGGTCAAGATTCGACCAAGCCGGAATACGCCGAGGGGCCCGGCACACGGAAGTGCCGGGCCCCTGCGGGTGCTGTCGGTGTGTCAGATGCCGACCCCGTGCTGGCGGAGGTACGCCAGCGGGTCGATGTCCGAGCCGTAGCTCGGGCCGGTGCGGATCTCGAAGTGCAGGTGCGGACCGCTGGAGTTGCCGGTCGAGCCGGAGAGACCGATCTCCTGGCCGCCGGTGACGGTCTGGCCGGCGGAGACGGCGAGGGAGGAGAGGTGCGCGTACTGGGAGTACGTGCCGTCGGCGTGCTGGATGACGACCTCGTTGCCGTAGGCACCGCTCCAGCCGGCGGAGTGGACGGTGCCCGCGCCGACGGCCTTGACCGAGGTGCCGGAGGAGGCGATGAAGTCGACACCGGTGTGGTAGCCGGAGGACCACATCGCACCGGAGGCGCGGTACGGGGTGGAGACGCCGCCGCCGACCGGGGCGACCCAGCCGGAGGCCGCGGTCTTCGCGGGCGCGGACTGCTCCGGGGTGGACGTGGAGGCCGGGGCGGACTCGACCGTGCCGCGCTCGGAACTGCGCGAGCTGCGGGCCTGGTCGGCGTCGGAGGAGGACTTCTTCGCCTTGGGCGCGGCCTTCGGCGCGGCCTTGGGGGCCGCCGGCTCGGCCTTCGACTTGGCGCCGAGCGTGAGCTTCATGCCGGGAAGGATCAGCGACGGGTCCTCGCCGACGACCTGTCGGTTGTCCGCGTAGAGCTTCTTCCAGCCGCCCGCGAGGTGGTGCTCGGCGGCGATCTTCGACAGGTAGTCGCCGCGGACGACGGAGTACGTCTTCGGCTTGGCGGCCTTGTCGGCGGCCGGGGCCTTGGCGGGGGTCGCGGCGACGGCGGCGACGGCCTGCTGGGGCGTCACGGTCGGGGCGGCCTTCTCGGCGGCGTGGGCTCCGGTCGCGCCGAGCAGGGGCAGGGCGACGACGGCGCCACCGGTGCCGGCGGCGACGAATCCGCGTGTGATCGGGTTGACCTTGGGACGGCGGTGCTTACCCTTTGCGGGCATGGCGAATTCCTCTCCGTCGCCTGCGAGGTGAGCTGTCGGGTTCGGACTGGAGATGTCCGGCCGCGCTGCACGCGGCTTCACCCCGAGCCGTCCGGAACGACCGGATCGGCGTACTACCTGGGTCCCCCGCTCCTGCCGTACGTGGGTGGGTGCGGATTCCGGGCGGTGGCAGGATTCGGCGGGTCCGACCGGATTGAGCGTGACGCTAGACGAGCGGGCAGAGGCGGACAAGCCGCAGTTTTCCCCTGGCATTCCGGGGCGTGATATTCACTCGGAATTCCGGTCACCCTCCGTGGATACGGGAAGCTCGATCTCCTTTTCCGGTACGGAAATTGCACAAAACGATCAGGCACGGTCCGTCACTTCTATGACGCTGCTCACGCGCCGAATCCCATCTCCCCTGCAACCAGGGCGCGTTATACCTAAGGGTTCAATTCGGACAGAACACCCAATCCCCCACCCAGGGGTGCGCCGAGGCCCCGGCACCCGGGATGATTGCCCCTGGAATCGATCAGCAGTCGATGCCGATCCGTCAACCTTCAGGAGCACTCGTGACGCAGCAGCTGCCGCAGGTCCCGTCGACCGAACCCGAGCTCACCGGGGTGCGCAACTTCCGGGACGTGGGCGGACTGCCGACCGTGGACGGCGGTTCGGTGCGCTTCGGTCGCCTTTTCCGCAGTGGCCACCTCGCACACGCCACCGAGGAGGACGCGGCCTTCCTCTCCACCCTCGGGCTCCACACGATCTTCGACTTCCGCAATCAGGCCGACCGCAAGATCGAGGGACCTGACGTCGACCTTCCCGGTGTCCGGAACCTGAACATTCCGCTCAACGACCCGGCGGACGGCAAGGAGTTCTGGAAGCTGGTCAGGAACGGCGAGCTGGAGCAGCTCCGCGACGTCCTCGGCGACGGCAAGGCGGCGGCCCGAATGTCCGATTCGTACCGGCAGATGATCGTCGAGCGGACGGCGGAGCACAGCCGCATCCTGCACGCCCTGGCCGAGGACAGCGTCCCCGCCCTCATGCACTGCGCGGCCGGCAAGGACCGCGCGGGTCTCTCCATCGCGATCTCGCTGCTCGCGGTCGGCGTGGAGCACGAGGCGATCGAGGCCGACTACGTGAAGTCGAACGACCCCCACCGCCGCTACAAGGTGCGCCGCAGCTCCACCTCCGCGGACGCGATGGCGCCCGAGGTGATGGAGCTGCTGAGCCCGCTCTTCGACGCCCGGGTGGAGTACCTGCGGGCCGCGTTCGAGACGATGGAGCAGACCTGGGGGACGGTCGAGAGCTACCTCACGGACGGCCTGAAGCTCAGCCCGGAGACGCGGGCGCGGCTGCGCGAGCGGCTCGTCGTCGAGGCCTGACCCTCCCCCGGTCCGCTACTGGTTCTGCCCGCCCAGCGTGAAGAGCAGGTAGAGGAAGCCGGCGAAGAGGTGCCCGGCCACCAGATACGCGAAGAGCCGGAGCACCAGCCCCTTGGGGAACTTGCCACCGCCGCGCTCCTCGCCGGTGACCGGCGCGGACTTCTCGGACATAACGACCCCTTTCGAAGGGCTCAGCGCGGATGCGGGGCTCCGTCGCCGAGACACAGCTCGGCGGCGGGGCTCTGCATCAGCGTGTGGACGAAGAGCAGCTCGGCCCCGCCGCGGCCGGCGGCGCCGATGCGGTGCGGGGTGAGCGAGTCGAAGTGCGCGCCGTCCCCGGGATCCAGGACATGGACGGTGTCCCCGAGCGCGAGGCGTACCTGCCCCTCCAGGACGTGGAGCCACTCCTCCCCGGGATGGACGCGCACGATGTCGGCCCGGGTGGCGTACGGCACGTGGACGCGGAGCGCCTGCAGGGCGCGGCCCGCCCCACCGGCCTGGCGGTAGATCCAGCCGTCGGCCTCGACGGGCTCGGACCGGCCCGCCCGGACGATCGGATCACGCTCGGGCGGAACCTCGCCCAGGAGTTCGGAGACCGTCGTACCGTAGACGCGGGCGAGCGCGAGCAGCATCGGGAGCGAGGGCTGCCGACGGCCCGTCTCGAGCCGGGACAGATGGGCCGGGGAGAGTACGGCCCGCTGGGCGGCGGCCTCCAAGGTCAGCCCGCGACGCCTGCGGAGGGCGCGCAGCTGCGGGGCGACGTCCGACAAGGCGGCGGGCGCGTCCGCCGGGGCCGGTACGTCCGGCGCGGCAGGGTCCGGGGACTGCTCCCCGGGGAGGTGATCCATGCCTCCATTCCGCCAGGATCCTTCCTCTGAGGCAAGTTTCTTGCCCCAGAGGCAAAAGATCCGGGCCGCAGGGGTCAGCGCTGCGCGACCGCCTGCTTGACCAGCGTCTTTCCGAAGTCCCACATCAGCCCGCCGCTGCCGTGGGCGTCGTCCATCACGGCCGTGAAGGAGGTCACGAAGCGGTCCACGTCCGCCTCGTCGACGACGAGCGGCGGAATCAGCTTGATCACCTCCAGATGGTCCCCCGACACCTGCGTCAGGATCCGGTGGCGCTGGAGCAGCGGCACGACGACCATCTGCGCGAAGAGACCCTTGCGGGCGGCCTGGAGCATCGTCCACCGGCTGCGCAGCCCCAGCGACGAGGGCCGCCCGAACTCGATTCCGATCATGAGCCCGCGCCCGCGGATCTCGTGCAGCAGCTCGTAGCGCGGCACGAGCGCCCGGAGGCGTGAGGACAGCAGCTCGCCCATCCGGCGCGCGTGGGCCACCGTGCCCTCGTTCTCCATCACCGAGAGCACGGCGAGCCCGGCGGCCATGGCCTGCGCGTTCGATCCGAAGCTGGCGGAGTGGACGAGGACGCGGTCCATGGACGAGTAGACCTTCTTGAAGATCCAGTCCTTGCCGAGCGTCGCGCCGACCGGGACGTACCCGCCGGAGAGCGCCTTGGCGACGCAGACCAGGTCCGGCTCCACGCCGTCCTCGTGCTGGTACGCGTAGAAGTCGCCGGTCCTGCCGAGCCCGGTCTGCACCTCGTCGGCGATCAGCAGCGCCCCGTGGCGGTGCAGCAGCTCCTGGGCGGCGCGCAGGAAGCCGGGCGGTGACTCGTGCACCCCCTTGCCCTGGACGGGCTCCACGACGAACGCCGCCACATCGCCCGTACGCAGCTCCCGCTCCAGGGCGTCGAGGTCGCCGAGCCCGATCGCGGTGTCGGGCAGCAGCGGGGCGAAGCCGTCCCGGAAGCCCTTCTCGCCGTTGACCGAGAGGGAGCCGGTGGTCAGGCCGTGGAAGGCGTGGGTGCAGTAGAGGATCCTGGGCTTGCCCGTGGCGTACCGGGCGAACTTCAGGGCGGTCTCGACCGCCTCCGTACCGCTGTTGCCGAAGAAGACCCGGTCCAGGTGCGGGCTGTGGGCCAGGAGCTTCTCGGCGAGCAGCCCGGGCAGGGGCTGGCAGTCGAAGCGGGTGAGGTCGGCGAGCTGGGCGTCGAGGACGTCGTAGAGGGCCTTGCGGACGACGGGGTGGTGCCGTCCGAGGCCCATGACGCCGAAGCCGGCCAGCATGTCGAGGTAGTCGCCGCCCTCGGCGTCCCAGAAGTGGGCGCCCTCGGCCCGTACGTAGACCTTGTCGAAGCCGATGGTGCGCAGCATGCGCGGGAGCTGGTGGTTGAGGTACCGGCTGTGCAGCTCGTAGCGCTCGGCGCCGCGTTCGGCGAGCAGTGCCGAGAGGTCGAACTCCGTGCTCATCGCCCCTTCTTCCGGGTCAGTGCGGCGCTGATGTGCCCGGCGATCTCCACCGGGGTGAGGCCGAGGTCGGCGAGCACCTCGCCGCGCTTGGCGTGGGCGAGGAACTGCTCGGGGATCCCGAAGGTCCTCAGGGGGACGTCGACGCCGGCGTCGCGCAGGGCCTGGCCGACGGCGGCGCCCACGCCGCCGGTACGGATGCTGTCCTCGACCACCGCGACCAGCCGGTGCCGCTCGGCCAGCGGGGCGAGGGCCTCGTCGACGGGTTTGACCCAGCGCGGGTCGACGACGGTGCACCGGATGCCGCGACCGGCGAGCAGGTCGGCGGCCTGGAGGCAGACGTCGGCCATGACGCCCACGGCGACGAGGAGCACCTCCGCGTCCGGCCCCGAGGGCTCCAGCAGGACGTCCATGCCGCCGATCCGCCCGACGGCCGGGACCGGATCCCCCACGGTCTCCTTGGGGAAGCGCAGCAGGGTCGGGGCGTCGTCGACGTCGACGGCCTCGCGCAGCTGCGCGCGGAGCTGCTCGGCGTCGCGCGGGGCGGCGATCCGCAGGCCCGGCACGACCTGGAGGACGGAGAGGTCCCACATGCCGTTGTGCGAGGCACCGTCGGTGCCGGTGACGCCGGCCCGGTCCAGGACGAAGGTGACGCCGCACCGGTGCAGGGCCACGTCCATGAGCAGCTGGTCGAAGGCCCGGTTGAGGAAGGTCGCGTAGACCGCCACGACGGGGTGGAGCCCTCCAGTGGCCAGGCCCGCCGCCGAGACGACGGCGTGCTGCTCGGCGATCCCGACGTCCCAGACCCGGTCGGGGAACCGCTGGGCGAACGCCGTCAGGCCGACGGGGTGGAGCATGGCGGCGGTGATCGCGACGACGTCCGGCCGCTCGGCGCCGATCTCGGCGATGGCCTCCCCGAAGACGGAGGTCCAGGAAGGTCCGGCCGACGGGGCGAGCGGTTCGCAGGTGAGCGGGTCCATCGCGCCGACCGCGTGGAAGCGGTCCGCCTCGTCCTCCAGGGCGGGGCGGTAGCCACGGCCCTTCTCGGTGAGGCAGTGCACCAGGACCGGCCCGTGGAAGCGCTGGGCGTGGCGCAGCGCGGACTCGACGGCGGCGATGTCGTGGCCGTCGACGGGACCGACGTACTTGAGCCCCAGGTCCTCGAAGAGCCCCTGGGGCGCGAACGTGTCCTTGAACCCCTTCTTGGCACCGTGCAGCGACTCGTAGAGCGGCTGCCCGATGACGGGCGTGTGCTGGAGGACCTCCTTGCCCCAGGCGAGGACGCGCTCGTACCCGTCGGTGGTCCGCAGGGCGGCCAGATGGTGGGCGAGGCCGCCGATCGTCGGGGCGTAGGAGCGCTCGTTGTCGTTGACGACGACGATCAGGGGCCGGTCGCGGGCGGCGGCGATGTTGTTGAGCGCCTCCCAGGCCATACCGCCGGTCAGGGCGCCGTCCCCGATGACGGCGACCACGTGGTCGGGGCGGCCGGACACCTCGTTGGCCTTGGCCAGGCCGTCGGCCCAGCCGAGGACGGTCGAGGCGTGCGAGTTCTCGATGACGTCGTGCTCCGACTCCTCCCGCGAGGGGTAGCCGGAGAGTCCGCCCTTGCTGCGCAGCTTGGAGAAGTCCTGGCGGCCGGTGAGGAGTTTGTGGACATAGCTCTGGTGCCCGGTGTCCCAGAGGATGCGGTCGTCGGGCGAGTCGAAGACCCGGTGCAGCGCGATGGTCAGCTCCACCACGCCGAGATTGGGTCCCAGGTGGCCACCCGTCCTGGCGACCGCCTGGATGAGGAACTGCCGTACCTCCTCGGCCAGTTCGTCGAGCTCCGCGCCGCTCAGCGGCCGGAGGTCGCGCGGCCCCCGGATGTTCTCCAGAATCGTCATGCTCGGCCCCCTTGTCGTCGGTCGGTCGTACGTCCTCGGCCGTGCGGGAGGCCCGCGTCCGGTGGTGTCGCGGGCCTCCCGTACCCGTCATGTCATCCGCGGTTCCCGGAAACGGTCTCGCGGGCCGCCCTCAGGGACTCCTTCAGCGAGCCCATGGTGGCGAGGACGGCGGTCGGCTCGTAGCCGCAGTGCGCCATGCAGTTGGCGCAGCGCGGGTCCTTGCCGCGGCCGTACTTGTCCCAGTCGGTCTCCTCGATCAGCTCCCGGTAGGTGGGGACGTAGCCGTCGCTCATCAGGTAGCAGGGGCGCTGCCAGCCGAAGAGCGAGTAGTTCGGGATCGCCCACGCCGTGCAGGGGAAGTCCGCCTTGCCCTCCAGGAAGTCCAGGAAGAGAGGCGAGTGGTTGAGCCGCCACCGGCTCCGGTTGCCGCCCGCGAAGGCCTTCTTGAAGAGTTCCCGGGTCTGCTCGACGCCCAGGAAGTGCTCCTGGTCCGGGGCCTTCTCGTACGCGTAGGCGGGAGAGATCATCATCTCGTCGACCTGGAGGTCGTCGTTGAGGTAGTTGAGCACCTCGATGATGGTCTGCGGGGTGTCGGTGTTGAAGAAGGTGGAGTTGGTGGTGACCCGGAAGCCGCGTCGCTTGGCCTCCTTGATCGCCGCCACCGCCTCGTCGAAGACGCCCTCCTTGGCGACGGACTCGTCGTGCCGCTCGCGCAGCCCGTCGATGTGCACCGCGAAGGCGAAGTACGGGGAGGGGGTGAACTTCTCCAGCTTCTTGCGCATCAGCATCGCGTTGGTGCAGAGGAAGACGTACTTCTTCTTCGCGACCAACTGGCGCACGATCTCGTCGATCTGAGGGTGCATCAAGGGCTCGCCGCCCGCGATGGAGACCATCGGCGCCCCGGACTCCAGGACGGCGCCGACGGCCTGGGCGACCGGCATCCGCTGCTTGAGCACACCGGCAGGGTGCTGGATCTTTCCGCAGCCCTCGCACGCGAGGTTGCAGGCGAACAGGGGCTCCAGTTCGACGATGAGAGGGAACTTGTCCCGCTTGCGGAGCTTCTGTTCGAAGAGATAGGTCCCGACCCGGATGGTCTGACGGAGCGGCATGGCCATAACTCGCTCACCTCCTGGGGAGCAGCAAAGAACGGTGCCATTCGAAGAATGCGGGAAGGACGGCACGAAGAACACGGAAAGCCGATATTCCACCGCGTACCGTGCCGATCCGGACCAGTTCATGTTCTGGAGCGTCCACGACCACCCGTACGGCCGCAACCGGGCGGGGTCCGGCGTCGAGAGCCGTACGGAGCGTGGCGGCGGACTCCATGTCCACCGCGATCGCCCCGGTGGCCCGCAGCTCGGCCCGCTCGTGGCCGCGCACGACATGGTCGGAGCCGGCCAGCGGGCCGGTGTGGACGGTCCGCCCGGGCAGCGCCCGGGTCAGCGCCTTCACCAGGAGTTCGGTCCCGGTGCAGGGCGTGGTGCCGTCCGTTCCGCCGCGGGTCTCCTCGGCGACGATCAGGTCCCCGGGGTGCATTCCGGGGGCGAGCCCGGCACAGAAGCCCGAGGCGATGACGACGGCGTCCCGCCACGGGCCGCGTCCCATCACCCGGCCGACGGTCCTGCGGGCGTGGGCCGGGCCCATGCCGGTCCGCACGACGGTGAACGCGCCGGGTGCGCCCGTCCGGTCGCCGCTGCGCAGGGCGAGCTGCTCGATGCCGAGCGCGCAGGCGACCAGCAGCGGCGCCGCGGAGCCGGCGGAGGGCCCCGGCTCTTCGCCCATCAGCCCTCCCTGGAGACGGCCGGTTCGCCGTTCACGTAGCGGCCGAGCGCCGTGAGCGGGAAGACCTGGCGGTAGAGGTGGTAGTTGATCGAGAAGTCCCAGGGGAAGCCGGTTCCGGTGAAGTACGGCTCGTCCCAGGAGCCGTCCGGGCGCTGCGTCCCGGCGAGCCAGGCGACGCCCCGCTCCACCGCCTCGGAGTCGCGCTCGCCGGCCGCGAGCAGGGCGAGCAGCGCCCAGGCGGTCTGCGACGCGGTCGAGGCGCCGTGCCCGATCCAGGCCTGCTCCTTGTACGAGCGCAGGTCCTCGCCCCAGCCGCCGTCCTCGTTCTGCACGGACTCCAGCCAGGAGACGGCCCGGCGGATCGCGGGGTGCGAGCGGGGCATCCCCGCGGCGGTGAGCGCCGGGACCACCGAGCCCGTCCCGTACACGTAGTTGACTCCCCAGCGTCCGAACCAGGCGCCGTTCGGCTCCTGTTCGGCGAGCAGCCACCGGATTCCCCCGCGGGTACGGGGGTGATGGGCCTTGCCCTCGTGGGCGAGCATCTCCACCACGTGGGCGGTGACGTCGGCCGAGGGCGGGTCGACGACCTCGCCGAAGTCGCAGAACGGCAGCCGGTTGGGGAAGGGGCTGGTGTTGTCGGCGTCGAAGGCGGCCCAGGCTCCGTTCTTCGACTGCATGCCGAGGGTCCAGCGTGCTCCGCGTGCGATCGCCGCCTCGACCCTGGAGGGGTCGGGGTGGCTGACGCGGCGCAGCGCGAGGATGACCTCCGCGGTGTCGTCGATGTCCGGGTAGTTGTCGTTGTGGAACTCGAACGCCCAGCCGCCCGGGGGCAGTCCGGGCCTGCGGACGGTCCAGTCGCCGGGCCGGACGATCTCCTCGCCGAGCATCCAGTCGGCGGCCCGGACGAGGGCCGGGTGGTCGGCCGGGAGGCCCGCGTCGGCGAGGGCGATGGTGGCCAGACAGGTGTCCCAGACGGGCGACTGACAGGCCTCGATCATGCGCGAACCGTCCTCGCGCCAGACGGCGAAGCGGTCGAGCGACTCCAGGCCGGCCCGCATGACCGGGTGGTTCAGGTCGTAGCCGAGGAGGTGCAGGGCGATGACCGAGTAGACGGCGGGGGGCTGGATACCGCCCCAGCAGCCGTCGTTCTCCTGGCGTTCGACGATCCAGCGGGCCGCGACGTTCATGGCGGCCGTGCGCAGCCGGCGCGGGGCGACCTTGTGGAAGAGGTGCAGCGCCTTGTCGAGCCGCTGGAAGGCCCCGTCCCAGCTGGTGAGCGGCGCCAGGGCTCCCGGCGGGTTGGGCCGGGACGGATCGGCGTGCAGTTCGTCCAGCGGGAAGGGCGCGGGCCGCACCGGCCGCTTGGCCGAGACGACGGTGAGCGGCACGATGGTCTGCCGGGCCCAGCAGCCGAAGTCGTAGATGTTGAGCGGGAACCACTTCGGCAGGAAGATCAGCTCGGGCGGCAGCTCGGGCAGGTCGTCCCACTTCCACCAGCCGAAGAGGGCGAGCCAGATCCGGGTGAAGACCCGGGAGGCGGCGATCCCGCCGCGCTCGCGGACCCAGGCGGCGGCACGGGCCATGTGGGGGGCCTCGGGCAGGTCCCCGGCGAGGCGCAGCGCCACGTACGCCTCGATGGTGGTGGAGAGCTCGCCGGGTCCGCCGTAGTAGGTGGCCCAGGTGCCGTCCTCGCGCTGTTCGCCGCGGATGAACAGGGCGGCGGCCCGGATGGTCTGCGCGTCCTGGATGCCGAGGAACTGCCGGAGCAGGAGGTCCTCGGCGTCCATGGTGACGTTGGTCTCCAGGTCGCCCTTCCACCAGCCTTCGGCGTCCTGGCAGCCGAGGAGGTGGTCGATGGAACGTTCCGCTGCCCGTCTGGCGGCCTCTTCGAGGCCGGTCGCGGCGGGCGCGGTGGTGGTGTCGCTGGCCGCGGTCGTCCGGGGGCCCATGGCCCCGGCGCTTCCGTCGGTCGTCGCTGTCATGGCTTCCCCTTCGTGCAGGCGGTGTACTGGTGCGTACTTTCTGCTTCACTCGGGTCTGCCGTCGGCCGGCACCGGGTGGCACCGGCCGGCGACCGCGAACTCATATCAGGGTGATGGTGATCATCTCTTCCGTACGACGACGAAGTCGGCGAGCGCGGTGAGCTGGGCCCGGACGCGCTCGGGCATGTCCACCTCGTGCAGGGCCCGGATGGCGATGGTGTGCTGGCGGCGGGCCTCCTCGGAGGTCCACCGGCGGCCGCCGGCCTCCTCGATGAGGGCGGCTCGGGTGGCGAACTCCTCCTCGGAGAAGGAGTCGAAGTCGCTGCTCTTGGCGTCGGCGGCGAGCAGTTCGCCGAGCCGCTCGGAGGCCGGGCCGCCGGCCGCGAGGGCGGCGACGACGGGCAGGGACTTCTTGCGCTGGCGCAGGTCGCTCCAGGTCTGCTTGCCGGTGGACTCCGGGTCGCCCCAGATGCCGAGCAGGTCGTCGACGGCCTGGAAGGCGAGGCCGAGGTGGTAGCCGTACTCCTCCAGCTTGTCCGCCGTGCGGTCGTCGGCGCCGCCGAGGACGGCGCCGATGGAGACGGCGCAGGCGAGCAGGGCGCCGGTCTTGTTGCCCTCCATCTCCAGGCACTCCTCGACGGTGACCCGCTCGCGGTGCTCGTAGGAGATGTCCTGGGCCTGCCCGTCGATGAGCTTGCGGGTGGCGGTGGTCAGCCGGCGGGTGGCACGGCCCGCCTCGACGGTGCCGATCTCCAGCAGCAGCTCGTTGGCCAGCGCGAAGAGCGCGTCGCCGACGAGGATGGCCTGCGCGGGGCCGTGCACCTTCCACACGGTGTCGCGGTGGCGCCGCTGCTCGTCGCCGTCCATCAGGTCGTCGTGCAGCAGCGAGAAGTTGTGGACCAGCTCCACGGCGACGGCGCCGGGGACGCCGACCTCGGGGGCGACGCCCGCGGCCTCGGCGGAGAGCAGCGCGAGGGCGGGCCGGACGGCCTTGCCGCTGTCGCCCTCGGCCGGGTTGCCCTGGGCGTCGATCCAGCCGAAGTGGTAGGCGGCCACGGTGTCCATGGGCGGCGCGAGCCGGTCGACGGCGGCCCGCAGGACGGGGGTGGACAGGGTCCGCCCGCGCTCCAGCAGAGCGGTGACGTCGGCGGTGTCGACGGCCGGATTCACCGGGGGCACAGTCGGCACGGTCTCTCCTCTTGTTCCAGTACTCACACTCATGCCGCCTCCTGCAGCGGATGTTCATGGCGGCGGCCGAGGGCGGAGAGTGCGGCGGCCGCGGCGCTGAAACCACTGCGGACGGCACCCTCCATGGTCGCGGGCCAGCCGGTGGCGGTCCAAGCGCCGGCCAGGTACAGGCCGGGGGCGTGGGTGCGGGCGCCGGGGCGGAGCCGGCCGACGCCCGGGGTGGGGGCGAACGTCGCCGTCCGCTCCCGGGTGACGAAGAAGTCCCGGACGCCGGCGCCGCGTGCGGCGGGCAGCAGGCGCTCCAGCTCCGGGAGGTAGCGCGCGCGCAGCTCGGCGACGGGCGTGTCGATCTCGTCCTGGGCGGCGGACTGGGAGACGGCCAGGTACTGTCCGGCGCCCTTGAACCCGGAGGAGTCGGTGCGGTCGAAGACCCACTGCACCGGGGAGCCGAGCGCGGTGAAGAACGGCCGCTTGAGCACCTTGCGGTCGTAGACGACGTGCACGTTGAGGATGGGCGCGGTGCCGATGTCGAGGAGCCGGTCGGGGTCGTCGAGGGCGCCCTCGGGGAGCAGTTCGTGGGTCTCGCGCTGCGGTACGGCGAGCACGACGGCGTCCGCCTCGATGGTCTCCCCGGGCACCTCGACGCTCCACCGGCCGTCCGCGGTACGGGTGATCCGCTCGGCCTTGGTCCGCAGTTCGGTCCGTACGCCGAGGGAGTCGAGGGCCTTGCGGGCGAGGGTGTCGTGGAGTTCGCCGAGGGGGACGTGCGCCCAGCCGATGTCGGCGGCGCCCGGGTCGGAGAGCAGTCCGGTCTTGAAGACCATGGCGGCCAGGCCCATGGAGGCGTGCGGCGCGGTGGCGTTGAGGGTGGCGACGCCGACCAGGTCCCACAGCGCCTCGACGGTGCGCGGGGACTGGCCGTGGCGGCCGAGCCAGGTGGCGAAGTCGATGCCGTCGAGAGCGGGGTCGCCGGGGTCGAGGCGCTTCAGCGCGAGAGCGGCCCGGCCGACGCTCGCCCGCTCGGCGAGGGAGAGGTGCGGATAGGTCGCCAGGCTACCGGCGAGGTGCAGCGGTACGGGCAGGCCGGAGCGCCGCAGCCGTCCGAGGCGGGGGCCGCGGGGGTGGGCGACGTCGAGGACGGGCACGTCGAGCCGGTCCTGGAGGGGCGCGAGGTGGGCGCCCTCGACCCGGTCGAGGAACCACCGGTAGGCGGTGCAGCAGCGCAGATAGACGTGCTGGCCGTTGTCAACGGTGAGTTCGCCGCGCCGGAAGGAGAACGCGAGGCCGCCGAGCCGCGGCCGGCCTTCGAGGAGGGTGACACGCGCTCCGGCGTCGGCGAGTTGGAGCGCCGCGGTGATCCCGGCGAGGCCGCCGCCGATCACGACGGCGGACGCGCCGTCGCCGGACGCGCCGTGCGGGGTCCTGTCGTCGGCGGTCACGAGGCCTCCCCTGGGGTGCTCGCAGTCAGGGACGCCGTGGCGCCTAGGGCGTGTTTCGAAAGGAGCGTCGTCCGCCCGAAGGGCGGGGCCGGGGGCGTCTGGTGCGTGCGATCGCAAGGCGGAGGGAGGAGAGCGCAGCGGGCTGCGCCGACGACCGACAACGCGGCGTGGGGACACCTCCCGTGCCCGAAGGGCCACGGGGGAGTGCGTGCCGGGCGTTCCCGGCCAGACGGGACCTTCGAAACACGCCCTAGTGGGGTTGCCCGCTGTCCGGGCTCGTACGCGTGCATCAGGCACGCCTCCTGACGGCGCGTCGGGAGATGTGGCGGGTGTCGAGTCCGGACAGTCCGCGCACGGCGACGTACGCCTTCTCGCGGCCGGGCAGCGAGACGCGTCCGCGCAGCACCGCCTCGGGGTCGCGTTCGATGCGGTCGAGGAGGCGGCGGTAGATCCCGGCCATCGCGGCGACGCAGGCTCCGCTGCGCCGGTCGAGCATGGGCAGGAGCCGGTAGCCCTCGGCGAACAGGGCGCGGGCGCGGCGGACTTCGAAGTGGACGAGGCCGGTGAAGTCGGCGCCCGAGGGGGGCGTCCGGCTCGCGAAGCCCTCGCCGCAGCCGAACTTGGCCAGGTCGTCGGCGGGCAGGTAGGTGCGTCCGTTGCCGGCGTCCTCGCGGACGTCCCGGAGGATGTTGGTGAGCTGGAGGGCCAGTCCGAGGGTGTCGGCGTACTCGGGGGCGCGTTCCACGCCCTGCGCGCCCGGCTGGGTGCCGAAGACCCCGAGCGAGAGCCGCCCGATGGCGCCCGCGACACAGCGGCAGTAGACCTTGAGGTCGTCCCAGGTCTCGTACGTCTCGCCGCGTACGTCCATCAGGACGCCGTCGATGAGCTCGTCGAGCCCGACGAGCGGGATCGGGAAGCGCCGGGAGGCGTCGGCGAGGGCCACGGCGACGGGGTCCGTGTCGTCCTCGTCGACGTCGTCCCGGCGGATCCGCTCCAGGAGCGAGCGGGTGGCTTCGAGGCGGTCCCGCTTGGCCTCGGGTGCGAGGGTGCCGTCGCCGATGTCGTCGACGCGTCGCGAGAACGCGTACAGCGCGGACATGGCCTGTCGCTTCTCGGTCGGCAGGAGCCGGATCCCGTAGGCGAAGTTGCGGGCCTGCTGTCCGGTGACGGCCTCGCAGTAGCTGTACGCGGCCTGTACCGGCGCGGACGTCTCCGTCTGTGCCTCCACGGTCCGGCTCACCCCTCTCTCCGCGCTCTGAGCAGGACTGCTCCGGCTTCGCGCATCAGGCTCTGCTTGGTGGGCTTGGGCGGCTGGGGCAGTACGTCGAACCCGCCTCCGGCGGCGGCGATCGCGTCGAGCGCCGCGAGCCCGCCGGCGGTGAAGCCGGCGAGCAGCAGCCGCAGCCTGCCGCGCACGCTGCCCACCAGCGGGACGCCCTCGTCCAGCAGTGCGCGGGCGCGCTCGGCCTCGAAGGCGATCAGGGCGCGCACCGACGCGTTCGCGGTCGGCCGGGCGAGGTCGTCCTCGGTGACGTGGAAGCGCTTCATGTCCTCTGCGGGGAGGTAGATCCGGTCCCGGCCGAGGTCCTCGGCGACGTCCTGGAGGTGTTCGACGATCTGCAGGGCGGTGCAGACGGCGTCGGAGCGGCGGACGCGTTCTGGGGTGGCGGTGCCGGTGATCCCGAGGACGAGCCGGCCGACGGGGTTCGCGGAGAGTTCGCAGTACGCGAGGAGGTCGTCGTAGCTCTCGTAGCGGCGTACCAGCTGGTCCTGGCGGTTGGCCTCGACCAGGCCGACGAAGGGCTCGGGGGTCAGCCCGCGGCGCCGTACGGTCGGCTGGAGGGCGCGCAGGAGCGGGTGGTGCGGGGTGCCGTCGAAGACCCGCAGGAGGTCGGCCTCCAGGGCGTCGAGGAGGGCGATGCGGTCCTCGGCCCGTTCGGGGGGGACGCCGAGGTGGCGGGCGTCGGCTCCGCCGGGCGCGAGGTCGCCGTCGCCGATGTCGTCGACGAGGCGGGCGTAGCCGTAGACGGCCATGAGGTCGTCACGCCAGGCGCGTGGCAGGAAGAAGGGGGCCACGGGGAAGTTCTCGTCCGCGGCCTTGTCGAGCGTGGTGCGCGTGGCGGCGTCGGGGCGCGCCTGTCGGGTTCGCGTCACTGGCCGCTGCCCGACGCGGGGACGGCGACACCCTCGTGGAGCTGGAGATTTCGCGTCATGGCCGTCATATCTCCTGTTCTACACTGCCGATCCAATCCATCCTATTTCGGACACGCCACCGGTCCTGCCCGGAGGGCTCGCCGCCTGACGGCCGGGGATGCCTAGGGGTTATCGCCCCACTTGCCACGAATCAGCACCGCTACAGCTTACGTTGTACAACGCCGAGTGCCTCGTCGGGGTGCCGGACCCCGGGCCGAAACGTCGCGGAGCCGCCAACTTTCCTACAAGGGGCGGCAGTTCACCTTCCGGGAGACCGCCGTTCGGCGCGGGCACCGGAGACGACCAGGGCGAGCGTCGACTCGACGACGTCCGCACGACCCTGCTCGGGGAGACGCCCCAGGGGGCCGTCGAGCAGGAGAAGTGACAGTCCGTGCACGGCCGACCACGTTGCGGCCTCGGCGGCCGGACGGGCGCGCCGTGGGATGCGGCCGGCTCCGCTCAGGGCGTGCAGGGCGTCCTTGAGCAGGGCGAACGCGCGGATCTCGGGTTCGGGTTCGGCCGGGAGGCCGGGCGGTGCCCAGGCCCGGCGCGGGGTGCAGAAGGCCGCCCGGTAGAGACCGGGCTGATCGACGGCGAAGCCGACGTAGCCCCGGCCGAGGGCGGCGAGACGCAGCTCGGCGGCGACGGCGGGGTCGTCGGCGCCCGGGACACGCGCGGCGGCGCGCTCCATGGACTCGGCGAGCGCCCGCTGGGCGTGGACCTTGACGGCTCCGAGCAGCTCGCCCCGGCCGTCGAAGTGCCGGTAGGCGGCGGTGGCCGAGACGCCGACCCGGCGGGCGGCCTCGCGCAGCACGACGCGCTCGGGACCGCCCTCGGTGGCGAGGTCGACGGCGGCGCAGATCAGCGCGTTGCGCAGGTCGCCGTGGTGGTAGGACTTTCCCCCCGAGATCGCTGCCATGGGCTCATCCTGCCCGATGTTGACCGCATGAACATTCCAGGTGGGGCCGGGGCCGGGCGCGTGGAACGCGAAGGCCCCCGCCGGGCTCGGCGGGGGCCTTCGTCGCGGTCCGGGTTACCTCGCGGTCTCGCGCTCGTACGCCCGCAGGACTTCCTCGGTGGGCCCGTCCATCAGGAGCTCACCCTTCTCCAGCCACAGGACCCGGTCGCAGGTGTCCCTGATCGACTTGTTGCTGTGGCTGACCAGGAAGACCGTGCCGGCCTCCTTGCGGAGCTCGCGGATGCGCTGCTCGGAGCGGATCTGGAACCTGCGGTCACCGGTCGCGAGCGCCTCGTCGATCATGAGGACGTCGTGGTTCTTGGCGGCCGCGATGGCGAAGCGGAGCCGGGCGCCCATACCGGAGGAGTACGTCCGCATGGGCAGGCTGATGAAGTCGCCCTTCTCGTTGATGCCCGAGAAGTCGACGATGCTCTGGTAGCGCTCGCGGATCTCTTCCTTGCTCATCCCCATGGCGAGGCCGCCGAGGATCACGTTGCGCTCGCCGGTCAGGTCGTTCATCAGCGCCGCGTTGACGCCGAGGAGCGAGGGCTGACCGTCGGTGTAGACCTTGCCGCTCTCCGTGGGGAGCAGGCCGGCGATGGCGCGCAGCAGGGTCGACTTGCCGGAGCCGTTGCTGCCGATGAGGCCGATGGCCTCACCGCGGTAGGCGGTGAAGGTGACCCCGCGCACCGCGTGCACCTTGCGGACACCGCGGGTGACCTCGGCCTTGCCGCGGCCGAGCATCCGGCTGAGCGCCGCGGTGGCGCTGCCCTTGCCGCCGCCACCGGTGTTGACCCGGTAGACGATGTGGACGTCGTCGGCGATGACGGTGGGAACACGTCCCAGAGTGGAGTCAGCCACGGCCGTACCTCTCCTCGGCCTTCCAGAAGTAGACGAAGCCGCCGATGCCGACCGCGAGGGCCCAGCCGAGCGCCGTCAACCAGACGTGCGCGGGCAGGTTCTCGGAGCCGTAACCGTCGATCAGCGCGAAACGGACCAGGTCCATGTAGACGGCGGCGGGGTTGTACATGAGGACGTCGGCGATCCAGGCCGGCTTGTCCGCGAGCATCACCGGGATCGAGAACATCACGCCGGACGCGTAGAGCCAGGTGCGCATGACGAACGGCATGAGCTGGGCGAGGTCGGGCGTCTTGGAGCCCATCCGCGCCATGACCATGGCCAGTCCGACGTTGAACACGAACTGCAGGAACAGCGCGGGGACCACCAGCAGCCAGCTCGGCGAGGGGTAGCTGCCGAAGGCGATCGCGACGGCCGCCAGCACGATCATGGAGAAGAGCAGCTGCTGGAGCTGCTGGAGCGCGAACGAGATCGGCAGCGAGGCGCGCGGGAAGTGCAGGGCCCGGACGAGCCCCAGGTTGCCCGCGATCGCCCGGACGCCCGCCATGACCGAGCTCTGGGTGAAGGTGAAGACGAAGATTCCGGTCACCAGGAAGGGGATGTAGACCTTGGTCTCCATGCCCCGGCCGGCGTTCAGGATCAGGCCGAAGATCAGGAAGTAGACCAGCGCGTTCAGCAGGGGGGTCGCCACCTGCCAGACCTGGCCGAGCTTCGCCTGGCTGTACTGCGCCGTCAGCTTCGCCGAGGAGAAGGCGAGGATGAAGTGGCGCCGCCCCCAGAGCTGACGGATGTACTCGAAGAACCCGGGCCGGGCGCCGCTGACCGACAGACCGTACTTCGCGGCCAGCTGGGCCGGGGGCAGGCCGTCGTCGGCGGATGGCGGGGCGCTCGTCGCGACCGCACCGTCGTGGGTTGTGTCACTCACAGATCGGAACTTTCGTATTCAGATGCGTGGCGGTTCGGGCACCACGTGTCAGACGACGGGCGGGCGTCCCAGTCGGGTCAGCCGCCACACCGTACGCCATTTCATGGGCCGGCGCGGTCCGCAGGGGGTCGCCCAGCCTTCCCGGAAACCGCCGAACCACGCCTTGAGGGCGGGGACGGAGGGGCGCCGCGCGAGAGTCAGCAGCAGCCAGACACCGAGGTAGACCGGGACGAGCAGAGCGGGGAGGTTGCGCCGGGCCAGCCATACCCGGTTGCGGGCCACGTTGTAGTGGTACGTCGCGTGCCGGGACGGTGGCGTGGTGGGGTGGAGCAGCACCATGTCGGAACGGTAGTCGATCATCCAGTTGGCGTCGAGGGCACGCCAGGCCAGATCCGTCTCCTCGTGCGCGTAGAAGAACTCGTCCGGCAGGCCGCCGACTTCGGTGAGCACCTGGCTACGGACGGCGTTGGCGCCGCCGAGGAAGGTGGTCACGCGCGAGGACCGCATCGGGTCGGACGCGCGCAGCCGTGGGACGTGCCGGCGCTGGGTGAGACCGGTCTCGGGGTCCGCGATCCGGAAGCTGATGATGCCCAGCCTCGGATCGGCGGCGAACGCCTGGCGGACCAGCTCGGCGGTGTCCGTCCGGTCGAGCAGACCGTCGTCGTCCAGGAAGAGCAGGGCGTCGACGGGGCCGCAGGGGCCGTCGGGGCCGAAGGCGTCGATGCCGACGTTGCGGCCGCCGGGGATGCCCAGGTTCTCCGGGAGGTCGATGGTGTGGACGCCCTCGGGCACCCCCGTGACGGGGGCGCCGTTGCCGACGACGACGACCTCGACCGGGTCGCCCTCCTGCCTGGCCACCGAGTCCAGCAGCGCGCGCAGGTCGTCGGGCCGGTTGCCCATGGTGATGATGACGGCACCGAGCTTCATCGCCGTGCTCACGTTCGGCCTCCCCGCGCTGTTCGTCGTCGTGTCTGTCGTCCGCGCCGTCGTCATGTCCCCCGGCCTCACTTCAGCCGGCTCGACGCCAGGATCGACACCAGGTGCAGGACCGTCTGGAGCAGCGCGATGCCCGCGAGCACCGCGACCCCGAGCCGGGTGAAGAACAGCCCGCCCTGGACCGCGTCGAGGAGCGCCAGGACCAGGATCAGCAGGGACGCCTCGATCCCGAGGACCAGGCGGTGGAACTGCAGCGCCGAGGCCGCCCTGCGGGCGAGGGCCATGCCGGAGGAGCGGGGCTCGCTCGCCGCCTCCTTGACGGGCGGCAGCCCGCCCTGGTGGCGCGCGACGCCGACGAGGTCGGTCTCCGCCTTGATCAGGACGGCGCCGAGCGCCGCGAGGGTGCCGAGGAAGGCCCACAGCCAGTCGATACGGCCGGTGCCCCAGATGTCGGCTGCGCGCAGGCCGAAGCCGACCAGCACCGCCGCGTCGCAGAGGTACGCGCCGACCCGGTCCAGGTAGACGCCGTTCAGCGAGAACTGCTTCTTCCAGCGGGCGACCTCGCCGTCGACGCAGTCGAGCAGCAGGTAGAGCTGGACCGCGACGACCCCGAGGACGGCACCCCACACGCCCGGGACGAGCAGGGCGGGGGCGGCGAGCACGCCGCAGAGCGTCATCACGTAGGTCAGCTGGTTCGGCGTGACCTTGGTGGTGACCAGGCGGCGGGTGATGCGCAGCGAGATCTCGCGCATGTACAGGCGGCCGCCCCAGTGCTCTCCGCTGCGCCGGTCCTTCACACCCGCCGGGTGCACGACCGGGCGGAGTTCAGCTACGGATGGTCTTGGCATAGTCGGCGTACGCGTCCCTGATCTGGTCGTCGGAGAGGTCGAGGTGTTCGAGGATGGTGAAGCGGCCGGGACGGGTCTGCGGGGCGAAGGACACGGCCCGGACGAACTCGTCCACGTCGAAGCCCATCTCCTCGGCCGTCACGGGCAGGCCGTGGCGGCGCAGCGTCTCGACGATCCGGAGCGAGCCCTCGGCGGCACCGCGCAGGTGCATCGCGAAGGCCGCGCCGAGGCCGCACTGCTCGCCGTGGCTGGCGGCGCGCTGGGGGTAGAGCAGGTCGAAGGCGTGGCTGATCTCGTGGCAGGCGCCCGAGGAGGGCCGGGTGTCGCCGCTGATCGACATGGCGATGCCGGACATCACCAGGCCCTCGGAGAGGGTGACGAGGAAGTCGTCGTCGCCGACGCCGCCGGGGTGGCGGAGGACCGCCTCGCCGGCGCTGCGGGCCATCGCCGCGGCGAGGCCGTCGACCGGCTCACCGGTCTCGCGGTGGGAGAGCTCCCAGTCCGCGATGGCGGAGAGGTTGGAGATCGCGTCGCCGATGCCGGAGCGGACGTAGCGCACCGGGGCGTCCCGGATCACGTCGAGGTCGATGACCAGGGCGATCGGGGTGGGCACACCGTACGAACCGCGCCCGTTGTCGTTGTCCAGGGTGGAGACCGGCGAGCAGATGCCGTCGTGCGACAGGTTGGTGGCGATGGCGACCAGCGGCAGGCCCACCCGGGCCGCCGCGTACTTGGTCACGTCGATGATCTTGCCGCCGCCCAGCGCGACCACCGCGTCGTACCGCTTGCCCCGTATGGCGTCGGCGAGCTTCACGGCCGCGTCGATGGTGCCGCCGTCGACGGGGTACCAGTCGGCGCCGGGCAGCTCGGAGGCGAAGCGCTCCCGCAGCTTCAGGCCCGAGCCGCCGCTGATGGCGACGGCGATCCGGCCGTTGCTGGAGATCCGCTGGTCCGCGAGGAGCGTGGAGAGGTCCTCCAGCGCTCCCCGGCGGATGTCGACGACGACCGGCGAGGGGATCAGCCGGGTCAGTACTGGCACGCGATCTCACGGCCCTTCGCGAGGTCGTCGTGGTTGTCGATCTCGACCCACTTGACGTCGCCGATGGGCTCCACGTCGATCGTGAAGCCGTCGTCGACGAGCTTCTGGTAGCCGTCCTCGTAGTAGAGGTCGGGGTCGCGCTCGAAGGTGGCCTTCAGGGCGTCGGCGAGGGACTCGGCGGCCTCGGGCTCGATGAGGGTGACGCCGATGTACTCGCCGGTGGCGGAGGCCGGGTCCATCAGCTTGGTGATCTTCTGGACGCCCTTGCCCTCGGCGATGATGACCTTCATCTCCTCGTCGGCGAGGTTCTTCACCGTGTCGAGGGCGAGGATGATCTTCTTGCCGTCGCCGCGCGCGGCCAGCAGGGTCTTCTCGACGGAGACGGGGTGGACGGTGTCGCCGTTGGCGAGGATCACACCGCGCTTGAGGACCTCACGGGCGCACCACAGGGAGTAGGCGTTGTTCCACTCCTCGGCCTTGTCGTTGTCGATCAGGGTGAGCGTGACGCCGTACCGGGCCTCCAGGGCCTCCTTGCGCGCGTACACGGCCTCCTTGCGGTAGCCGACGACGACGGCGACCTCGGTGAGGCCGACCTCCGCGAAGTTCTTCAGCGTGAGGTCGAGGACGGTGGTGTCACCGTCGACAGGCACGAGGGCCTTCGGAAGGGTGTCGGTGTAGGGGCGCAGACGCCGTCCGGCACCGGCTGCCAGTACGAGGCCGATCATGCGGTTTCTCCTTCGTCATGTACGGCGGGTGCTCCCGAGGACACCCAGAAGCGGATGGACTCCACGAGCACCACGAGCGCGACGACGACCGCCATCGCGGTGAGCGCCAGGGTGAAGTCGTCGCCGCGGTCCGCCAGCAGGGCGGCGAGTAGGACCACCAGCAAGGTGCGGCCCTCGTGACCGCCGACGGTGCGCACGAGCCACGCGGGCGGGGCGCCGGTGCCGCCGCGGATGCGGTACACCGTGTCGTAGTGATGGTAGGCGACGGCGGCCACCAGCCCGTAAGCCGCGGGCAGGGCGCCGTTCACGTCGGAGCGGGCGGCGAGGATCAGGACCGTGCCGTACTCGGCGGCCCGGAAGAGCGGCGGGAGCAGCCAGTCGAGCGCCCCCTTCAGCGGCTCCGCGACCACGCTGCCGCTGATGACGACGTACAGCACGGCGGCGAAGACGGTGATCTTGCTGCCGAAGGGTTCGATCAGCGCCGTGGCGAGGAGGAACCCGACGCCGATCACGGCGAAGGCCAGCCGGAACGGCTGTCGCTTCGTCGCGTGGGCGACGAGCTGGGCGAGCGGCCCGGAGTCCGCCAGGTCGGCGAGCGCCTGGGCGGCCCGGTCGGTCCTCTTCGCCTTGCGGGTCAGGGAGCGGAGCACACGGCCGGCCGTGGTGTAGCAGGCTCCGAAGGCGCAGCCGATGATCAGGGCCCAGAAGACGATCCGAGGGGTGGTGACGGCGGTGAGGACCGCGATCATGGCCCAGCGCTCGCCGATCGGCAGGATGATCATGCGGCGGACCCAGACGGTCCAGCCGACGCTGTCGAGCCGGTTGGAGAGGGCCGCGGTGGGGCTCGTGTTCGCCGTGGCGTCGTGGTTGGCCTCGTTGAACGAGAAGTCCACGACATGGCGGCAGGTCATCAGGACCATCGCGCCGAGCGCGAGCGCCCAGACGTCGTCCCCGTTCCGCGCGGCGCCGAGGGCGAGGCCCGCGTAGAAGGCGTACTCCTTCGCGCGGTCGAAGGTGGCGTCGAGCCAGGCACCCATCGTCGAGTACTGCAGGGAGTAGCGGGCGAGCTGCCCGTCGGTGCAGTCCAGGACGAAGGAGACGAGGAGCAGCACACCGGCGGCGACGTATCCGCCGCGCTCGCCGGTGGCGGCGCAGCCGGCCGCGATCAGCGCGGTGAGCAGCGAGGCGGTGGTCACCTGGTTGGGGGTGAGGCCGCGCCGGGCGCACCAGCGGGCGATGTACCGCGAGTAGGGGCTGACGCAGAAGGTGGTGAAGAAGCCGTCGTGGGCCTTCACGGCGGAGCGCAGGCGTACGGCCTCGTCGTCGACGGCGGTGACGGCGGCGCGGGCCTCGTGGCGAGCCTCGGCGTCGGTCGGGACGGCGGCGACGAGCGTGCCGAGCTGAGGCCGGTGCACGGCGACGCCGTCGGCGTCGAGGGCGTCGGCGAGGACGTCGGGAAGGTTCTCGTCGGCGACGGCCGGCGCGGGTGCGACGGGGGCGCCGGGCGCCGGGGCGTGGGCGTCGGTCAGCGCGCGGGCCAGGGCCGGGCGGGCCTCGGGCTGCGCGGTGAGCGCGCCGGGCGCCGCGGCGGCGGGGAAGCGGGGGTCGGTGAGGGCCAGCCGCAGCGCGTGCAGGTGGCCGACGAAGCGGGGGTCGACGACGGCGACCCGCTCACCGGCCGGTACGGCGGCGAGCAGCGCACCCGCGTCCTGCGGGCCGGAGGCGACCCGTACGTCGAAGCCCAGAGACCGCAGATCGCCGTCGAGCGACGATCCGGGTACCGGCGGACCGGTGAGGATGGCGGTCGACAGACGAACTCACTCCTTGGAGCTGACGGGGCGGGCCCTCGGGGCCCATGGCACGGCCCCGGGCACAGCGGCTCTGCCCGGCATCGGGCGGCGGCACGTCGGCTGAGGCTATCGGATGAACGAGGGCGGGAGTTCACCGAGGCTTTGCGGTGCGGACTCCCCCGGGCTCACTCGAATCCGCCCGAGTGGGCCGCACCCGCGGAGATCATCATGGGTGATCGACCGGCCGCCCCACAAACCGTGATCCCGGGCGGCCTGGACCCACCCTCGCACGCCCTCCCGCCAGGCCCGCATCACCGCAGGTCAGATGATATGACAACGGTCTTCAGTACCGTGTTGCACATACCCCCCACCCGTAGTTGACTTGCGAGTCGGGCACCGGACACGACACGACGGGGAGGCCATGTCATGGGGGCTGGACACGACCACGGGCACAGTCACGGAGGGCCGCCGCCCACGGGCACGGCCGCCGCGGCCTACCGCGGACGGCTGCGGATCGCGCTCGCGATCACACTGTCCGTGACGGCCGTCGAGATCGTCGGCGGCGTCATGGCGGACTCGCTCGCGCTGATCGCCGACGCGGCCCACATGGCGACCGACGCGGTCGGACTGGCGATGGCGCTGCTCGCCATCCACTTCGCGAACCGCCCGCCCACGCAGACCCGTACCTACGGCTTCGCCCGCGCCGAGATCCTCGCGGCGCTGGCCAACTGTCTGCTGCTGCTCGGCGTCGGCACCTACGTGCTGTACGAGGCGGTCCAGCGGTTCATCGAGCCGGCCGAGACCAAGGGCGGACTGACCATCGCGATCGCGCTGATCGGTCTGGTCGCCAACATGGTCTCGCTCTCGCTCCTGGTCCGCGGCCAGCAGGAGAGCCTCAACGTGCGCGGCGCCTATCTGGAGGTGCTCGCGGACGCGCTCGGCTCGGTGACGGTCCTGGTCTCGGCGGGCATCATCCTGGCCACGGGGTGGCAGTACGCCGACCCGATCGCCTCGATCCTGATCGGCCTGATGATCGTGCCGCGCACGGTCAAGCTGCTGCGCGAGACCCTCGACGTGCTCCTGGAGTCGGCGCCCAAGGGCGTCGACATGGCGGAGGTCAGGGCCCACATACTGGCGCTGCCTGGCGTCGAGGACGTCCACGACCTGCACGCCTGGACGATCACGTCCGGCATGCCGGTGCTCTCCGCCCACGTGGTCGTGACCCAGGCGGCGCTCGACACCGTCGGCCACGAGAAGATGCTGCACGAGCTCCAGGGCTGCCTGGGCGACCACTTCGACGTGGAGCACTGCACCTTCCAGCTGGAACCGGCCGGTCACGCCGCGCACGAGGCGAAGCTCTGCCTCTGACCCCCTGTTACGGTTGATCTGTACGCGTCCGATCGAGACGCGTACCCGCGAGACGCGTGAGGGTACGAGAGGAGCTGAGGTTGATGACCGTCGCGATGGAGGCTGCCCAGTGCGGCAGCGCCCGGTCCAGCTTCAGCTCCCGGGTTTCCGGCTGACCTGATCTCGGTTCTTCCGACCCGATCACCCGTCGGCCGGGGCCCTCTCACACAAGGGTTCCCCACGTTGTCCGACAACAACGCGCTGTACCACGCCTTCTTCGCCCTGCACCACGGTCTTCCGCGGCAGGGCCCGGGCTCCGACACCACCACCCGCCGTCTGCTCGCGCTCGCGGGTCCGCTCCCCGAGCGGCCGCGCGTGCTCGACCTGGGCTGCGGTCCCGGCCGGTCCGCTCTGCTCCTGGCCGCCGAGGCCGGGGCCGAGGTCACGGCCGTCGACCTGCACCAGCCGTTCCTCGACGAGCTGCGGCAGGCCGCCGCGGCCCGTGGGCTCGGCGACCGCGTGCACACGCTCAACGCCGACATGGGCGAGCTCCCGTTCCCCGACGGATCGTTCGATCTGCTCTGGGCGGAGAGTTCGGCCTACTCCATCGGCTTCGACACCGCCCTGCGCTCCTGGCGCCGACTGCTCGCTCCCGGCGGCACCCTGGTGCTCACCGAGTGCGAGTGGACGGTGCACGAGCCGTCCCAGGAGGCCCGCGCCTTCTGGGAGGTGCACTACCCGCTCCGCACCACGGGCGGGAACACCGCCGCGGCGGTCGAGTGCGGCTATCACGTCCTCGGGGTCGTCCCGCAGCCGGAGAGCGACTGGGGCGAGTACTACGGCCCGCTCTCCGCGCGGGCCGACGCCGCGGACCCGGACGCTCCGGGGATGGCCGAGACGCTCGCCTCCACCCGGGCGGAGCTCGCCATGCGCCGTGACCACGGCGGCGAGTACGGCTACACCGGCTACGCCCTGCGGCCGGCCGACACCCGGTGGCGGACGCGGCCGGAGACCGCGGCCGACATCCCCGTCGTACGGGACGTCGAGGCGGCGGCCTTCGAGACGAGGGCGGAGGCCGAACTGGTCGACGCCCTCCGCGCGGACACCGGGGCCTGGCTGCCCGGTCTGTCGTACGTGGCCGAGGCCCCGGACGGCTCGGTCGCCGCGCACGCGCTGATCACCCGGTGCCATGTCGACGGTGTTCCGGCGGCGGCGCTCGCCCCGGTCGCCGTCGAACCGGCGTACCAGCGGCGGGGCGCCGGGGAGGCCGTCGTGCGGGCCGTCCTCGACGCGGCGCTGCTGCGCGGCGAGCGGCTCGTGCTCGTGCTCGGTCATCCGGAGTACTACCCCCGGTTCGGGTTCGTACGGGCGTCCGAGTATGGAATCAAGCCGTCCTTCGAGGTTCCGGACGAGGCCATGATGGCCCTCGTCCTGGACGGCTCCGGCGCAGCTCCCGGGGGCACGATCCACTATCCGGCGGCCTTCGGCGTCTGACGCACCGCCCGCTCCCGCCGCACCGGATGTACTCCGGTGTGGTGGGAGCGGGCCATGTCCGGCCGCCCGAAGTACGGACAAGTGGCTCTTGTACGGCAGACTGAGGGAGCCCCACCGGGCCGAGACCGAAGCGAAGGACGGTTATGCCGACCACATCAGCCAGCGTGGCTCCCAGCTCGTCGAACGGCGTCCAGCCGAGCGAAGCCCAGGCGTCGATCATGCTCGAACTGGTCGACGAGAACGGCATCACCATCGGTACGGCGGAGAAGCTCGCCGCCCACCAGGCGCCGGGACAGCTGCACCGGGCGTTCTCCGTCTTCCTCTTCGACGAGTCCGGCCGGCTGCTGCTCCAGCGGCGCGCGCTCGGCAAGTACCACTCGCCCGGTGTCTGGTCGAACACCTGCTGCGGCCACCCGTACCCGGGCGAGGCGCCGTTCGCCGCCGCGGCCCGGCGCACGTACGAGGAGCTGGGGATCTCGCCCTCGCTGCTCGCCGAGGCGGGCACCGTCCGCTACAACCACCCGGACCCGGCGTCGGGCCTGGTGGAGCAGGAGTACAACCACCTCTTCGTCGGCATGGTCCAGGCCGACCTGCGGCCGGACGCCGAGGAGATCGAGGAGACCGCCTTCGTGACGGCGGAGGAGCTGGCGCAGCGCCACGCGACCGCGCCGTTCTCGGCCTGGTTCATGACCGTCCTGGACGCGGCCCGTCCGGCGATCAAGGAGCTGACGGGTCCGACCGGGGGCTGGTGATCCCGGGCGCGGCCACGGGCAGCGCTTCCGGTGCCGTGCCCGGCACCGGAAGCCGCGGGATCAGGGGCAGGGCGGCCCAGATGATCTTCCCGCCGCTCGCGGTGTGCTCCACGTCGCAGGCCCCGCCGGCCTCCAGGGCGGTCTCCCGCACCAGAAGCAGCCCGCGGCCGCCGGTCTGACCGTCGTCCGCCTCCAGCGCCTTGGGGCGGTACGGATGGTTGTCCTCGACGGACACCCGGATCCACTCCGCGCCGATCGCCACCTCCACGGCCACTTCCGGGGAGAGCAGCGCCGCGTGCTTGACGGCGTTGGTGACCAGCTCGGAGACGATCAGGAGCAGGCCCTGGACCGTGTCCTCGTGGGCCGGTACACCCTGACGGATCAGCAGGTCGCGTACGGCGTGCCGGGCCTGCGGAACGGAGACGTCGACCGCGGGAGCGGTGAAGCGCCAGACCCCTTCGTAGGACGGTGGCCGGGCGGGGACGCTCCCGCGGCTCTCCATAGTCCGGCTCCCACCCTCGTGCTCGATTGTCGCCACGAGTCAAGTCTTGGTAATCCGCAGGTCCGGACCGGGCTACTGACCAGAAGTCGACACTTATCGACCGCATTTCGATCGGGTGGGTATGCCAACGTCAGTTGTTCGACTGCTCCTGATCTCCTTCTGACATCTTCGGAGGGCCGGTCTGCGCGGTGTCGGACGACGTGCCCGGTGACGTGCCCGGTGAGGCGTCCTGCGAGGCGTCCTGTGACGTGCCCGCCGGGGTGTCCGGAGGCGTGACCATGCTGACGATACGTCGGCCTCCGACACCGATGGCGATCAGTCCGAGACCGTCGAAGAGCAGGGCCAGCGAGAAGAAGACCCCGAGGACGTACCGGCTGCTCTCCGGCCAGTCGAAGAGGACAAGCAGCCCCAGGAGGAGTCCGAAGGCTCCCTGGAGGAGCGTCCAGCCGAACTGCGGTCCGCGCACCACCACGCTTCCCACCAGACGGAAGACCCCGCCGGTGAGGAAGAGCAGGGCGGCGAACATGGTCAGCGCCTCGGCCGACCCCTCCGGGTGGCGGATCACGACGACCCCGGCCGCGATGTTCAGCGCGGCCACCACCACGGCGAGCCAGAAGTAGCTGGTACCGCGCGACTCGATGGCGTGCAGCAGACCGACGACACCGCCGATGAGCAGCAGCCAGCCGAAGAGCAGCATCGAGGTGAGGGTGGCGAGACCGGTGTAGAACAGACCGACGACCCCGGCCAGGACCAGCAGGACACCGAGGAAGGTGAGCCAGCCGAGACTGCGGCTGAGCTTCCTGCCCTCGCGCGCCGCGTCGTAGGTGTCGTCGTGGGCATCCCGGGCCATGGGCTCCTCCTCGTCGGACCCCTTACTGATCGTACGATCGGGGTGCCCGGATAGCATCCGGCGCATGGAGCCCACCGAACCGCGTCTGAGGGTCGTCGTCGTCGACGAGGTCGCCACCCTCGTCATCTCCAACCCGGCCAAGCGCAACGCCATGACGGCCGCGATGTGGCGGGCCCTGCCCGGTCTGCTCGCGCCGCTCGCCACCGACCCGGCGGTCCGCGCGCTGGTACTGACGGGTGACGGCGAGACCTTCTGCGCCGGCGCGGACATCTCGACGCTGCGGGAGCCGGGCGACGAGCAGCAGTCGCTCGCGGTGCGGGCGGAGGAGGCGCTCGCCGCGTTCCCCAAGCCGACGCTCGCCGCCGTCCGCGGCTTCTGCGTCGGCGGCGGCAGCCAGCTCGCCGCGGCATGCGACCTGCGGTTCGCCGAGGAGGGCGCGCGGTTCGGGGTCACCCCGTCGAAGCTCGGGATCGTCTACCCGTCCTCCTCGACCCGGCGGCTGGCAGCGCTGGTGGGACCCTCGGCCGCCAAGTACCTGCTCTTCTCCGGCGAGCTGATCGACGCGGAGCGGGCGCTGCGCACCGGCCTCGTCGACGAGGTGCTCCCGGCCGGCCAACTGGAGAAGCGGGTGGCCGAGTTCACCCGGGTGCTGGTCTCGCGCTCCCTGCTGACCCAGGCGGCGGCGAAGGAGTTCGCGGACGGACGCACCGACCGGGACGCCCACTGGGCGGAGCAGGCACACGGCAGCGGCGACACCGCGGAGGGGGTCGCCGCCTTCCTGGAGCGCCGCGCGCCGCGCTTCACGTACGGGATCTGAGGCCTCGCGATCCCCTCCGCGAGACGTCGGCTCCGTACGCGAGCGTGTGGTCCGTTACGAGGGAAGGGCCTCCGTGGCCGTGCCGCACCAGCGGGCGACGATCTCGGCCGGGGCCTTCTCCGGGGAGCCCGCGTCGTACGGCGGCTGCGGGTCGTACTCGGTCAGCAGCTGGATGGTCTGCGCCGTCGCGTCGCCCGCGATCCGGCCGATGAGGTGCAGCGCCATGTCGATGCCGGAGGAGACTCCGGCGGCGGTGACGTACTTGCCGTCGAAGACGACCCGCTCGCCGGTGGGCTCGACGCCGACCGCCCGCAGCTCCTCGAAGGCGAGCCAGTGCGTGGTGGCCCGGCGGCCGGCCAGCAGACCCGCGGCGCCCAGGATCAGGGAGCCGGTGCAGACCGAGGTGGTCCAGGTGCTGGTGGCGTCGGCGGTACGGAGCCAGTCGAGGATCTCCGGGTCGTTCATGGCCTGACGGGAGTCGGGGCCTCCGGGGACCAGGACGATGTCCGGGGTGGGGACGTCCGCGAGGGTCTTGTCCGCGACGAGGGCGAGGCTGCCCTGGTCGTTGCGGACCGGTCCGGCCTCCTTTGCGACGAAGACGGTCTCGGCTCCGGGGATGCGGGCGAGGAGTTCGTAGGGGCCGACGGCGTCGAGGGTCGTGAAGCGGTCGTAGAGCAGCACGGCGATCTGCATGGTGTTCCCTTCAGCGGTGGTCTGTTTCAGCGAGTGGTCTGTTCAGCGGGCGGTCGGTTCCGCGGGCGGTCTGTTCAGCGGCGGCCTGTTCGACGGGCGGTCTGTTTCAGCGGGCTGTCCGGGGAGCGCTCGGTACGGGTGCGTGGAATCGGCGGCGGTAGTCCGCCGGGGCGGTGCCCATGGCTTTGACGAAGGCCCTGCGCATGGCCTCGGGGGTGCCGTAGCCGGCGGCCCGGGAGACCTCCTGGACGCCGTCGGCCGTCTGCTCCAGGAGCCTGCGCGCGTGTTCCATCCGGACCCGGTCGACGTACCGGCCCGGTGTCGTGCCGGTCTCCGCCTGGAAGGCGCGGGCGAAGTGACGCGGCGAGAGCCGGGCGCGGGCCGCGAGGGCCTCGACGGAGAGGTCGTCCGAGGGATGCTCGGTGATCCACTGCTGGAGGTCCCGCAGGGGCTGCCGCCGGGCGGTCTGGGCGGCGAGCTGGGCGCTGAACTGTGCCTGGTTGCCCGGGCGGCGCAGAAAGACGACCAGGTGCCGTGCGACGGTCAGCGCGGCGTCGCGGCCCAGGTCCTCCTCGACCAGCGCGAGTGCGAGGTCGATGCCCGCGGTCACGCCCGCCGAGGTGGAGAGGGAGCCGTCGCGGACGAAGATGGGCTCCGGCTCCACGTCGACCTCGGGATAGCAGCGGGCGAGGTGGTCGCAGGCGGCCCAGTGGGTGGTGGCCCGGTGGCCGTCGAGGAGCCCCGCCTCGGCGAGCAGCAGGGCACCGGTGCAGACGGAGACCAGACGGTCGGCGCGCGGCGCGTTCTCGCGCAGCCAGTCGATCAGCCGGGGGTCCGGGCGCCGGGTGCCCTCGCCTCCCGGGACGAGCAGGGTGTGCGGGCGGTCCGCCTCGGCGAGCGTCGTGTCCGGCAGCATCCGCAGGCCGCTGTGGGTGCGGACCAGACCGCCGTCGAGCGAGGCGGTCGCGATCGGGTAGGTGCCGCCGCTGCCCGCGACACGCCCGGCGCCCGCGAACACCTCCACCGGTCCGGTGACATCCAGGCTCTGCACGTCGTCGAAGAGGACGACGAGCACGGGTCGCTTCGTCATGGACTCCATCCTTGGCGCGGCCCGTGACGGCCGCAATGACGAAGACCCCACCTTTCCTGCCATCGCCCTTCCTGCCGTCGGAGCCGCGTGGCGGCCCCGCCTTCCGGTCGTACCGACCAGTCGGTAACGTTGCGTCCCATGACCTCTCTGCCGCCCCGCGCGGGCCGCCGCTGCCACCACATGCTCAACCCGATGCACTCCACGGTGTACTTCTCACCGGACCTCGACACCGAGTTCCGGGCCCTCGGCTTCGAGGACCCGTCGGCCATGCGTCTCGCCTCGCGCAGCGCGGCCATGGGCGCCGTCGGCGCCGGAACCGTCGCCGCGGCCTTCTACAACTACAACGTCGAGCTGCTGGCCCGGCACCTGCCGGCCGTGTGGGACATCGCCTCCCCGGCGGACGTGGTGGCCGCGCGGCTGCGGGCCGTCGACACCACGATGCGCCGCCTCCTCGGCGAGGACGCGGTCGCCTCGGCCGAGATGGCGGAGGCCGCCGAGCTCGCCCTGCGCGCCACCGAGGCCTGCACCCGGCACGCCCGGCCGCTCTACTCGGCCCACGCCGACCTTCCGGTCCCGGAGGAGGCACACCTGCGGTACTGGTACGCCGCGACGCTCCTGCGCGAGCACCGGGGCGACGGCCACCTCGTGGCCCTCCTGAGCGCGGGGCTCGACCCGCTGGAGGCGATGGTCAGCCACACCGCCACCGGCATGGGCATGAACCCGCGCTGGGCCCTGGGCAGCCGCGGCTGGCGGCGCGCCGACTGGGACGCCGCGGCGGCCCGCCTGAAGGAGCGCGGGCTGCTGGCCGCGGACGGCGAGCTCACCCTGGAGGGTGTGGCCCAGCGCGACGCCGTGGAGGAGCAGACGGACCGCCTGGACGCCGCCCCGTACGAGCACCTGGGCGCGGCGGGCGTCGAGCGCCTGACGGAGCTGGGCAAGGGCTTCCGCAACGCGGCGTTCCTGGCCGGGGCCTTCCCGGCGGACCTCAGCGACAAGGGCTGACGCGGCCGGGCCGGGGCGCGTGCGGGGTTCCGGGAAGGGAAGCGGCAGAATGCACTCGCAAGCTTGAGGCACGAGAAGGCGAGTCTGGACACCGTGACGACGTCCATCGAAGGCAGGATCGCCGAGGAACTCGGCGTACGTGAGCGACAGGTGAGGGCGGCCGTCGAGCTGCTCGACGGCGGCTCGACCGTGCCGTTCATCGCGCGCTACCGCAAGGAAGCGACCGAGATGCTCGACGACGCGCAGCTGCGCACGCTCGAGGAGCGGCTGCGCTATCTGCGGGAGCTGGAGGACCGGCGGACCGCCATCCTCGACTCCGTGCGGGAGCAGGGAAAGCTGACGGCCGAGGTGGAGGCCCAGCTGCGGGCCGCCGACACCAAGGCCCGGCTGGAGGACATCTACCTGCCCTTCAAGCCCAAGCGCCGCACCAAGGCGCAGATCGCCCGCGAGGCCGGTCTGGAACCGCTGGCGGAGGGGCTCCTCGCGGACCCGTCGGTGGACCCGGTGGCCGCGGCGGCGGCGTTCGTGGACGCCGACAAGGGCGTCGCCGACCCCGCCGCCGCCCTGGACGGCGCCCGCGCCGTCCTCACGGAGAAGTTCTCCGAGGACGCCGACCTGATCGGCGAGCTCCGCGAGCGGATGTGGGGCCGGGGCCGGCTGGCCGCCAAGGTCCGGGAGGGCAAGGAGGAGGCGGGCGCCAAGTTCGCCGACTACTTCGACTTCGCCGAGCCCTTCACCGCGCTCCCCTCGCACCGGATCCTCGCGATGCTGCGCGGCGAGAAGGAGGACGTCCTCTCCCTGGAGCTGGAGCCGGAGGACCGCGAGGACGCCGCGGCGCCCGGCCCGTCCTCGTACGAGTCCATGGTCGCCTCGCGCTTCGGTGTCGCCGAGCGCGGCCGTCCGGGCGACAAGTGGCTGCTCGACACGGTCCGCTGGGCCTGGCGCACCCGGATCCTGGTCCACCTCGGGATCGACCTGCGGCTGCGGCTGCGGACGGCGGCGGAGGACGAGGCGGTACGGGTCTTCGCGGCCAACCTGCGCGACCTGCTGCTCGCCGCCCCGGCCGGGACGCGGGCCACCCTCGGCCTGGACCCCGGCTTCCGTACGGGCGTCAAGGTGGCCGTCGTCGACGCGACGGGCAAGGTCGTCGCCACCGACACGATCTACCCGCACGTCCCGGCGAACAAGTGGGACGAGTCCCTGGCGAAGCTGGCGCGGATCGCGAAGGAGCACGGGGTCGAGCTGGTCGCCATCGGCAACGGCACGGCCTCCCGCGAGACGGACAAGCTGGCGGGTGAACTGATCGCCAAGCACCCCGAGTTGAAGCTCACCAAGGTGATGGTCTCGGAGGCCGGCGCCTCGGTGTACTCCGCCTCGGCCTTCGCCTCGCAGGAACTCCCCGAGCTGGACGTCTCGTTGCGCGGCGCGGTCTCCATCGCGCGCCGGCTCCAGGACCCGCTGGCCGAGCTGGTGAAGATCGACCCGAAGTCGATCGGCGTCGGGCAGTACCAGCACGACCTGTCCGAGGTGAAGCTCTCGCGCTCGCTGGACGCGGTGGTCGAGGACTGTGTGAACGGCGTCGGCGTCGATGTCAACACCGCTTCCGCGCCGCTGCTTTCGCGGGTGTCGGGCATCGGCGCGGGCCTCGCCGAGAACATCGTGGCGCACCGCGACGCGAACGGTCCCTTCCGGTCGCGGAGGGCGCTCAAGGACGTGGCGCGGCTCGGTCCGAAGGCGTACGAGCAGTGTGCGGGCTTCCTGCGGATCCGGGGCGGGGAGGACCCGCTGGACGCGTCCTCGGTGCACCCGGAGGCGTACCCGGTGGTGCGGCGGATGGTGAAGACGACGGGCGGCGAGGTCGCGTCGCTGATCGGCAACACCGGGGTGCTGCGGTCGCTGCGGGCGGACGACTTCGTCGACGAGACCTTCGGTCTGCCGACGGTCTCCGACATCCTGCGCGAGCTGGAGAAGCCGGGCCGGGACCCGCGGCCGGCGTTCAGGACGGCGACCTTCAAGGAGGGCGTCGAGAAGATCGGCGACCTGGTGTCGGGGATGGTCCTGGAGGGCGTGGTCACGAACGTGGCGGCGTTCGGGGCGTTCGTGGACGTCGGTGTGCACCAGGACGGGCTCGTGCACGTGTCCGCGATGTCGAAGACCTTCGTCAAGGACCCGCGGGACGTCGTGAAGCCGGGTGACGTGGTCCGGGTGAAGGTGCTGGACGTCGACATCCCGCGCAAGCGGATCTCGCTGACGCTGCGGCTCGACGACGAGGCGGCGACGGACGCGGCCGGCGGGGGCGCCCCGAAGCGGGAGCGCGGCGAGCGCGGTGGCCGCCCGCCGCAGCAGCGCCGCGGCGCGGGCGGCGGCGGTGGCGGTGGCGGTGGCGGTGGCGACCGGGGGCGTTCCCAGGCCCCGGCCCCGTCGAACAGCGCGATGGCGGACGCCCTGCGCAAGGCGGGTCTGCTGAACGAGGGCGGCGGCGGCAAGCGGCGCGGCCGCTGACGCACGCGGCGACGGGCCCGGCCGGAAGGCCGGGCCCGTCGTCCCGTCTCCGGGCCGTCCCGGCCCCCCTACGCGTTCGGCAGGAAGCGCAGCGCCCATTCCGCGCGGTGGGCGACCGTCAGGTCGTCGTCGTCCGTCAGGGGCTGAAGCAGGGCGCGGGAGCGCTCCGGGTCGGCCTGGACCAGGTCGACGATCTCGGCCGCCAGGGAGTCCTGGTCGTCGCCGAGGTCGACGGAGGAGGCCCGCAGGAGAGCCGGGAGTGCGTCCGGGCCCCCGATCGCGGCGAGGACGCCGCCGAGGAGCTCGCGGGCGTAGGCGTTGCGCTCGACGAGGGCGCGGTCCAGTTCGGCCTGGAGGCGCGGAAGCATCGCCGCGTCGCCCGAGGCGGCGATCTCGTCCGCGAGGTCGATGGTCTCGTCGACGTCGGCGTCGAGGTCGTCCAGCATCTCGGTGAGCCGGGTCAGCAGGTCGGTCATGGTGTCTCCTGGAATGCGCCGTCCCTCAGGACGGGGACCGTCTCCGAGGTGTCGGCCTCGGCGGCCACCGCGACGTCCTGCGGATAGCCGTACTCGTACAGTTCACGCCCCGAATCGCAGCGGTGCAGCTCCGCCACGGGGTCGTCCGTCGCCTCCCACAGCGTGGCCGCCGCCCTCGCCTCGGGCGTCAGGGCGTACGGCCCCAGCGCGCACAGGGCCGACAGCACCGCGCCGGCGCCGAGGAGGTCCTCCAGGGCGGGGCGCAGGGAGCCGTCCGGCCACCGTTCGCCCGAGGCGATGACGGTCAGGGGGCGGGACTCGGAGCCGTACCCGTGCCGGGCCAGCCAGCGGGCGACGGCCGTGCGGTTGCGGAGCGAGGCGGCGACCACGGTGGCGTCCGCGGCCGCCGCGGAGATCGTGGAGCCGTTCGGGGAGGGCAGGACCAGGCGCGGAGTCGGCGGGGCGGCCCGCAGGGCGGCCGGGGAGAGGGTCCACGGCGTCCGCGGCGACGCCTCGCCGCGGCCGACGGCCAGCGCGGCGTCCAGCCCGGCCGCGTACGGCGCCGCCGTCTCGTCCCTCCAGCGGTACGGGAAGACGGCGGTGCCGGACTCCACCGCGACGCCGACCGACGTCGTGAAGGAGAGGACGTCGACGACCACGAGGCACGCGGCGTCGCGGGCGAGGACGGCGGCCTCCGTGGGCCCCCAGCCGAAGGTGACACCCATCAGAGTTCGGTCACCTTGCCGGCCGCGACCTCGACGCGGCGGGTCGTGCGGACCGCGTCCAGCATGCGCCGGTCGTGCGTGACCAGGAGGAGCGTGCCGGTGTAGGAGTCGAGCGCGGATTCCAGCTGCTCGATGGCCGGCAGGTCCAGGTGGTTCGTCGGCTCGTCGAGGACGAGGAGGTTGACGCCCCGGCCCTGGAGGAGGGCGAGCGCCGCGCGGGTCCGCTCGCCCGGGGAGAGCGTGGTGGCGGGGCGCAGGACGTGTTCGGCCTTGAGACCGAACTTGGCCAGCAGCGTCCGTACCTCCGCGGGCTCCGTCTCGGGGACGGCCGCGCAGAACGCGTCGAGCAGCGACTCCGAACCGTGGAAGAGCTTGCGGGCCTGGTCGACCTCGCCGACCACGACGCCCGAGCCGAGCACCGCGTCCCCCGCGTCGAGCGGGAGCCGGCCGAGGAGCGCGGCGAGGAGGGTCGACTTGCCGGCGCCGTTCGCGCCGGTGATCGCGACGCGGTCGGCCCAGTCGATCTGGAGGGTGGCCGGCCCGAATCGGAAGTCGCCGCGCAGGACCTCGGCCTCGCGCAGGGTCGCCACGACCGAGCCGGAGCGCGGCGCGGCGGCGATCTCCATCCGCAGCTCCCACTCCTTGCGGGGCTCGTCGACGGTGTCGAGCCGCTCGATCATCCGCTGCGTCTGCCGGGCCTTCGCGGCCTGCTTCTCGCTCGCCTCGCCCCGGAGCTTGCGGCCGATCTTGTCGTTGTCGGTGGCTTTACGGCGTGCGTTGCGCACGCCCTTGTCCATCCAGTTGTGCTGCATCAGGGCGCGGCCTTCGAGGGCGGCCTTCTTGTCGGCGTACTCCTCGTAGTCCTCGCGAGCGTGCCGACGGGCGGTGTCCCGCTCCTCCAGGTACGCCTCGTAGCCGCCGCCGTAGAGCGTGATCTGCTGCTGGGCGAGGTCCAGTTCGAGGACCTTGGTGACGGTGCGGGTGAGGAACTCACGGTCGTGGCTGATGACGACCGTGCCCGCGCGCAGCCCCTGGACGAAGCCTTCGAGCCGCTCCAGACCGTCGAGGTCCAGGTCGTTGGTGGGCTCGTCGAGCAGGAAGACGTCGTAGCGGGAGAGGAGGAGGGAGGCGAGGCCGGCGCGGGCCGCCTGGCCGCCGGAGAGCGAGGTCATCGGCTGGTCGAGGCCGACGGTGAGCCCGAGGGAGGCGGCGACCTCCTCGGCCCGCTCGTCCAGGTCGGCGCCGCCGAGGCCGAGCCACCGCTCCAGGCTCACGGCGTACGCGTCGTCGGCGCCGGGTGTCCCGTCGACGAGGCCCTGGGTGGCCTCGTCCATGGCGGTCTGGGCCGCCGCGACGCCCGTACGGCGGGCCAGGAACTCCCGGACCGTCTCGCCCTCGCGGCGCTCCGGCTCCTGCGGGAGGTGGCCGACGGAGGCCGTGGGCGGCGAGAGCTTGAGCTCGCCGTCCTCGGGGGTGTCGAGTCCGGCGAGCAGCCGCAGCAGGGTCGACTTGCCGGCGCCGTTGACACCGACGAGGCCGATGACGTCGCCGGGGGCGACGACGAGGTCGAGGCCGGCGAAGAGGGAGCGTTCGCCGTGGCCGGCGGCGAGGTCCTTGGCGACGAGAGTGGCAGTCATCAGGAGACGAATCGTATGCCACCGCTCAGGGGCCGACGGGGACGACCAGTTCTCCTCCGGTGGTACGGGCGACCAGGAAGGACTCGCCCTTCGCCGCCTTGGCGTCGAAGGGGATCCGATGGGTGCCCGGTTCCAGTACGCCCTCGAAGAGCACCTTCGTGTGGGTGCGGTGGAGGGGGTCGAGGCGGTGGGCGACGAGCTGGACGCCGACGGCCTGGGAGATCTCCACCGTGGCCGCCGTGGAGACGGCCGCCAGGGCGCTGAGGCGGCGCCGCTCGGGCGGGGTGGGGTCGAGGGCGGAGAGGATCTGGGCGACGAGGACGGGGATGACGGGGGCGAAACCCTCCAGGTAGGCGACGTCGACCGCGCCGGCGCGGGTCAGGTCGTCGCGGACCTGCCGCCGGAACGCCTCCGGCACGGCCCGGCCGAAGACGACGGCTCCGTAGCCGCGCTTCTCGGCGTCCGTCATGCCCGTGGTGTCGGGTACGACACCGGATCCGACGCCGACGGCGTCCAGGGCGGCGGCGAGCTCGTGGAGGACGGAGGTGCGGGCGCCGAAGAGCAGGGCGCGTCGGCCGCGGGCGGTGGACTCCGCCGGGCCCGCGGGTTGCAGGGTCGGCAGCAGGCGTTCGAGCTCGGCGCGGTACAGGTCGCCGCGGAAGCGGTACGGGCCGATGTCCTGCCGGACGTGGAGGTCGGCTGAGCCGCCGGTCCGGCGGGCGACGTCGCGCCAGACGATGTCCTCGCCGTCGCGGTCGACGACGGCGGTGACGGCGTCGTGGCAGCGTCCGTCGTGGTCCGGGCAGCCGTAGAGGGTGTGACGTCCGCCGGCCGGCGGGGCCCCGGCGTCGAGGAGGAGGCCGCGGACGCTCGCGGAGAGGGCCGCGGGCGGGACGTCGGAGGCGAGGGACGAGACGGCGTCGAGGTCGGGGAAGCGGAAGAGTAACGGCCGTCCGTCGACGACGAAGTCGAGGAACTTCCGGTGGGCGCGGGGGCTTCCGTCGGGGGCGATGCCTCCGGGGCGGATCGCGGGGGCCAGGGCGAAGGTCGCGTACTCGGCAGACATGCCGGTGAGTATTCCGCTCCGTCGACGGTCGCGCATGGTGCGCTGGTCCTAGGTCTGGGTACCGTCTCGGCTCATGGACGACGTGATCGTGGTGGGTGGCGGGGTCATCGGGCTGACGACGGCGGTGACGCTGGCGGAGCGTGGAGTCCGGGTGCGGGTGTGGTCGCGGGACGCGGTGACGGAGACGACGTCCGCGGTGGCGGGTGCGCTGTGGTGGCCGTACCGGATCGAGCCGGTGGAGGAGGTCGGCGGCTGGTCCCTGGAGTCGCTGCGGGTGTACGAGAAGCTGGCGGACGATCCGGCGGCGACGGGGGTGCGGCTGGTGGCCGGTGTCCATGCCGACACGGTCCTCGCCGAGCTGGGTGTCTGGGCCGGGGAGGTGCCGGGACTGCGGCAGTTGGCGGCGTCGGAGGTGCCGGGGCCGTACGGGACGGGGCTCGCGGCGCGGCTGCCCCTGCTCGACATGCCGGTCCATCTGGCGTGGCTGAAGGGCCGGTTGGAGGAGGCGGGCGGGGTCCTGGAGCGCCGCACGGTGACCGGTTTCGCCGAGGCGGCCGAGGCGGCGCGGGTGGTGGTGGACTGCACGGGTCTGGGCGCCAGGGAGCTCGTACCGGACGCGCGACTGCGGCCCGTGCGGGGGCAGTTGGTGCTGGTGGAGAACCCGGGGATCGAGGAGTGGTTCACGGCGGCCGACGCGGCGTCGGACGAGACGACGTACTTCTTCCCGCAGCCCGGCCGGCTGATCCTGGGCGGGACGGCGCAGGAGGGCGACGAACGGCCGGAGCCCGACCCGGCGACGGCGGCGGCGATCGTGGCGCGGTGCGCCCGGATCCGTCCGGAGATCGCCGACGCGCGGGTCATCGGCCATCGGGTGGGGCTGCGCCCGGCCCGCGCGGGCGGGGTCCGGATCGCCGCGGAGCCGCTGCCGACGGGCGGCCGGCTCGTCCACAACTACGGTCACGGCGGCGCGGGCGTCACGGTCGCCTGGGGCTGTGCCCGCAGGGCGGCGGAGCTGGTCCTCGCCTGATCGCCCCGTCAGACGACACGGCTCCGGGCCCGATCCTGGGATCGGGCCGGAGCCGGGCGTGTGGGGGTTACTTCCAGGGCTTCGGCGCGTTGTTGTCCGCGTCGACGCAGTTGCGGATCTGCCGGTCGAGCGCGTCGGCCTGGGCGCGGACCTTGCGGGCCTCCGCCGTGGCGCCGAGGCGCTGGAGCTTCGCCGCCTTCGCGCGAAGGTCCGCCGACTGCTGCCGCATCTTGCCGACGTTGCAGACGACCTTCTTGCCGGCCGCGTGCGCGGGCTCTGCCGTCACCGTCTGCCCGAGCAGCAGGCCCCCGGCCAGCAGCGTCGTGGCGGTGAGGGCGGTCAGGGTGCGGCGCAGCGGCGTCGCGTACTTCATGTGGTTCTCCAACTTCCGAGCCGTGGGGACTCGTTCAGGTACGGTCAATACCGGTCGGTAACCCTAGCCCACCTGGATCAGGGCTTCTCGTCCGGCGTCCCTGTGCCCGGACCGATCCGCAGCTCGAAGTCTCCGTCGTACTTCTCGTGGCCCGCGATCACGGCGAGTTCGATGACCTCCTCGCCCACCTCGCCCCGGACGATGAGCGGGTCGTGGCGCAGGTCCCGCATCAGCGCCACGCACATGCCGATCATCACGAGGACGAACGGTGCCGCGACCAGGATCGTGAGGTTCTGCAGGCCCGCGAGCGCGTCGCCCTGACCGTCGCCGATGAGGAGCATGATGGCGGCGACGGCGCCGGTCACCACGCCCCAGAACACGACCACGGGGCGGGTCGGTTCGAAGGTGCCACGCTGCGAGAGCGTGCCCATGACGATCGAGGCGGCGTCCGCGCCCGACACGAAGAAGATGCCGACGAGGATCATCACGAGCAGGCTCATCACGCCGGTGATGGGGAACTCCTGGAGGAGGCCGAAGAGTTGCCCCTCCGGGGTGGTCTCCTCCGCCAGCTCGCCCCGCTCGCTCAGCTTCATCGCCGTACCGCCGAAGACGGCGAACCAGACGAGGCTCACCGTGCTCGGCACGAGGATGACTCCGCCGACGAACTGACGGATCGTCCGGCCCTTGCTGATGCGCGCGATGAACATGCCGACGAAGGGCGTCCAGGAGATCCACCAGGCCCAGTAGAAGACCGTCCAGCTCCCCAGCCAGTCGTGGACGTTCTCCCCCGCGGTCACCTCGGTGCGGCCGATCAGCTGCGGCAGGTCACCGATGTAGGCGGCGATCGAGGTGGGCAGGAGATCGAGCACGACGATGGTCGGGCCGGCCACGAAGACGAACACGGCCAGGATCAGGGCGAGCACCATGTTGATGTTGGAGAGCCACTGGATGCCCTTCTCGACACCCGAGACGGCGGACAGCACGAACGCCACGGTCAGGACGGCGATGATGGCGACGAGCAGACCGGTTCCGGTCTTCTCCATCCAGTTCAACTCCTCGAACCCGCTGCCGATCTGGAGCGCGCCGAGACCGAGCGAGGCGGCCGAGCCGAAGAGGGTGGCGAAGATGGCCAGGATGTCGATGACCCGGCCGGGAGCGCCGTTGGCCGCCTTCTTCCCGATCAGCGGGACGAAGACGGCGCTGATGGTCTGCCGCCGACGGCGCCGGAAGGTGGAGTAGGCGATCGCGAGCCCCACGACGGCGTAGATCGCCCAGGGGTGGAGGGTCCAGTGGAAGAGGGTGGTGGCCATCGCGACCTGCATCCGCTCCGCCGAGTCGGCGGGGTTCGTGCCGGGCGGCGGGGTCCCGTAGTGGGCGAGCGGTTCGCTCACCCCGTAGAACATCAGGCCGATGCCCATGCCGGCGCTGAACATCATCGCGATCCACGACACGGTCCGGAACTCCGGGCCCTCCGTCTCGTGACCCAGGGTGATCCGGCCGTACCGGCTGATGGCGAGCCACAGGGCGAAGACGACGAAGCCGGAGGCGGCGAGCATGAACGCCCATCCCCCGTTACGGATCAGGCCGTCGAGGAGCTTGCTGGAGACGCTCTCCAGGCTGTCCGTGGCCGTGGCGCCCCAGACCACGAAGGCCACGGTGAGGACAGCGGTGACACCGAACACGACCCAGTCGGTCCGGGCCTTGGGGTGGTGTCCGGGGCGGCGCGGGAGGTCCGCCGTCACCGCCCGGACCTCCCGCTCCTCCCGGTCTCCCCCGTCCCCGGGCTCGCCCGCTCTCTGATCTTCCTGCGACACAGGTGCCACCTTTCACGGCATTACGGGACAAACCTCACCCGTAAGGCAGTACCACACGCGACGCGCTACGTCCGGCACCAACTCAGCCCGTTCGGCAGACCTCCACCGGCCGTCCGGTGGTGAGCCGGTAGGTCGCCCGGCCGTCCAGCAGCAGCGGGACGAGCGCGCGCTGCGACTGGCGCAGGGAGACGAACGCCCCCTGCCCCTCCCCGCGGACCGTGATCCCGTGCAGCGCCAGCTCGTCGCCGAACTCGGCGTACTGTGCCGCGTCCAGGCGGTAGCCGCAGGGCGGGTCCCGGAGGATCTCGGCGGGCTCGGCCGGATCGTTGTCGGCCCCGCCGAGGAGCACGGGCCCCCGGTCGGCGAAGCCCGTGTGGCGGGCCGCAGCCGTGGCCGCGCCGAGCCGGCCGCGGCGCTCCTCGACGTAGGAGAAGGCGCCCTTCAGCGCCGCGAGGTGGGTGCCGACACGGCGACGGTGGTTGCGGGCCTCGTCGGCCTTCTCCGCGTCCGTCAGGGCCTCGATCCGGGTCTCGACGAGCAGTCCGACGGAGTGCTTGACGCCGGCCGTGTTACGCAGGATGCGCTCCTGGCCGTCGCCCGCGACCTGCTTGACCGGCTGCCCGGTCAGGGGGTCGGTCCAGATCCCGTAGAGACCGCTGCTGAAGCCCGCCCGCCCGGCGGCCGGACGGACGTGGGACTCCGACAGGGCGTGGGCCTCGTCGTGCACGTGGTCGTCGGTGTTGAGGTTGCGGGGCCAGAGGGCGAGCAGGTCCTTGTCGTAGTACGGCGAGGTGCCGTCGTACTCGTGCAGGTCGTAGATCAGCTCGGGGCGCCGGTCGCGGATGAGGGCGGCGAGCGCCCGGCCCTCGGCGGTCTCCAGGGCGATGTGGTCGCGGTTGACGTCGACCCCGTCGGCGTTGCCCCGGGTGTCGGCCTCGCGTCCGTCCGGGTTGGCGGTGGGGACGACGAGGACGGTCGTACGGGAGAGAAATCGGAGGGTCTCCCGGTCCCGCGCGTACGCCAGGTCGCGCACCGTGGTCAGACAGGCCTCGCGGCCCGACGGCTCGTCACCGTGCTGCGAGCAGACCAGCAGCACGGTGGTGCGGGCGGCGCCGGGGCCGACCGTGGCGAGCCGGATCGGACGGCCCTGCTTCGTCGTGCCGACGGTCCGTACAGCGACCCGGTCGCTGCCCCGGTCGACGGCGGCGAGGAAGTCGGTCTCCTGCCGCTCCGTGGTCCACCGGGCTCCGTGGCTCTCCTCGAAGCCGGTCCGCGGGGGCGGCGCCGGGGCCCCGCCGCCGGCCGCCTCGGCGGGCACTCCGACGAGCGGGAGGCCGAGGGCGGCGGCGCCCGCCACGAGGGCGAGGGTGCGCCGGGAGCGGCGGCTCGGTGTGCGGGTCATCGGGCCTCACCCGGGACAGGGATGCCCGGGCGTGCGTGCCCGACACCGGTGAGCGGGGGCCCGGTCCGCGCCGGGCGTGCGTCGACCGTACCGGCCGTCGCCCGCGCGAAGGCCGAGGCGCCGCCGACGAGGGCGAGCCTTGCCGACGTACGGGTGAGGTCGAGGGTGAGGGTCGGTGTCGTGGACGGAGGATCGAGGAGGTCCTTGTCGGTGCCGCCGACGATCAGGGCCAGCCGGTGGCCGGCCGGGACGACGTGGTCGGTGGCCGCCAGCTTCAGCGTGATCGTGTACGCCGTGCCGGGGGTCAGCGGCCGGCCCTTCGCGGGGTTCGCCCAGGTGCCCAGGTCGGCCCAGCCGCGGCTGACGACGGTGAAGCCCACGTCCGCCGTGCGGGCCTCGGTCTCCTTGAAGCAGGCGCTGTCGCCGCTCGTGCTCGCACCCCAGCAGGACCGCTCGATGAGGGTGGTGATGCCCTCGCCCGCCGCCCCGTAGTCCCGGATCGTGTCGGGGCCGAGGTCGACGAGCACGGCGGTCAGATGCGCGGTCGCCGTCGTCGGGGTGGCGGTGACCGTCACCGTCGAGGAGCCGGAGAGCCGCAGGTCGCGGGTGAGCGTACGGGTCGTGAAACCGGCCTTGGCGGGGGTGGATTCGTCGATCCGCGCGGCCCAGTCGGTCTCGCCCTGGGCCGGGTCGTCGGTGAAGGTCTCCGTGGCGCCGGGGGCGGCCGGGGTCCGGCCGAGGGTGCCCACACCGGGCGCCGGCCCGGTGCCGGGACGCAGCGTGGTCGGCTCGGTGGCGCGCGGCGGCCAGACGCGGTCGGTGGTCCAGCGGTCCGGGGCCCGCTCGATGTCCGCCATCGGCTCGCGGTCGATGCCGTTGTCGTAGCCGAGGAGGTGGTGGTCGAACCAGCGGTGCAGAGTGCGGACCCAGTCGGCGCGCCGGAAGTCGAAGGGGTCGACATGGCCGGTCTGGGAGAGCCAGATCTTGCGCTCGACGCCGTGGGCGGCCAGCGCGTCCCACCACTGGCCGAACTGGTTGGCGCGGACGTTGAGGTCCTGCTGTCCGTGCACGACGAAGACGCTCGCCCTCACCTTCCGGGCGTCCGGGACGTGGTTCCGCTCGCTCCAGGCGCGGGTCCAGTCGCCGCTGTAGGGGGTGGCGGCGGTGATGCGCTCCTGGACCGCGCCGCAACGGCCTTGCGCCTCGGGGCTGTTGACGTACTCGGAGAGCCAGCTGGGGTTGGCGTCGTAGAGCGGGGCGCCCTGCGAGTGGAAGTAGTCGTACCAGGAGGAGATCGCGCCGATCGGGACGATCGTCTCCAGGCCCTCCACTCCGGTGGCGGCGACACCGTTGGCGACGGTGCCGTCCCAGCTCTTGCCGATCATGCCGACCTTGCCGGTGGACCAGGTGGTGGCGCGGGCCCGTTCGGAGCCGGTACGGGTCGTGTAGCCGCGGGCGCGGCCGTTCAGCCAGTCGACGACCGCCTTCGCGGACTGGACGTCGGAGCGGCCGCCGACGTCGTCGCAGCCGTCGGAGCGGTTGGTGCCGGCGAGGTCGACGGCGGCGAAGGCGTAGCCGCGCGGCACGAAGTAGTTGTCGTAGAAGAGCGGGAACTGTACGGGGTTCCCAGCCGCGTCGTAGGTCTTCTTCTGGCTCTCGTTGCCCCGCCCGCAGCAGGCGTAGTACGGGCTGGCGTCCATGATGACCGGGATCTTCCGGCCGGACGCCGCGGCCTCGCGGGGGCGGACGATGTCGACGGCGACCCGGTCGGCGCGGCCGTCGCCGTCGCCGTCGAGTCCGGTGTCCACCCAGACGGACTCCCGTACGGCGTCGCCGTAGGAGTACACCGGCCGGGACTCCCGTACCCCTGGGGCGGCCTGGTCGGCGGCGCCGGCCTGGGGGACGAGGGCGGACATCAGGGCGGCCGTCGCGGCCACGGCCAGGGTTCTGCACGACAGACGGGCTCCGCGGGTTCTCCGCACACGTATCGGCATGGGGCGGAACGTACCCCTGTCAACTCCTGCGCAAAAGAGTGCCGTCGTGAGCGGGAAGGGGTCAACGGCGGTCAGAGGGTTCGTTTCGGCCGAATGGCGATCGTGTGAAAGGAGGTGCTCTGGACGTGACGGGGCGTCGGGTGCTGAATAGCGTCGCTAAGGACCGAACACCCTTCGGGCGTCTTACTGATTCCTCTCCTCACCGACTTGGAGCTCTCGTGCACCGCAGACTTGTCGTTCCGAGCGCACTCGCGGCCTCTCTCCTGCTGGCGATCCCGGCATCGGCCGCCGACTACGTTCCGGGCGCATCGGGCATCGGCGACCCCTACTACCCGGCCAGTGGCAACGGCGGCTACGACGTCTCCCACTACGACCTGCGGCTGGCCTACCAGCCCGCGACGGACCTCCTGGAGGGCACGGCGACCATCGTCGCCACCACGAAACAGAACCTGTCCCGCTTCAACCTGGACCTCGGGCTGAAGGTGAGCGAGGTGCGGGTGAACGGCAGGAAGGCGCAGTTCACCACCAGCGGCGAACAGGAACTGGTGGTCACCCCGGCGGCCCCGCTGGAGAAGAACCGCACGGTCACGGTCGTCGTGCGGTACGCGGGCAAGCCCTCCGAGGTGAAGATCGGCGGCTGGACCGCCTGGCACCGCACTCCCGACGGCGGCGTGGCCGCCCAGGAGCCGGACTCGGCCGCCTGGTGGTTCCCGTCCAACGACCACCCCCGGGACAAGGCCACCTTCGACGTCTCGGTCTCGGTGCCGGACGGCACCCAGGCGATCAGCAACGGCGTGCTCCAGTCGCAGTCCTCGCGACTGGGCCGGACCCGCTTCAACTGGCGCTCGAACAAGCCGCAGGCGACCTATCTGGCCACGCTGGCGATAGGGAAGTTCGACATCACCACCGACACCACGGCGGGCGGGCTCCCGGTCCTCAACGCGTACAGCAAGGACCTCGGCGACAACGCGGGCGCGGCGCGCGCGTCGATCGAGCGCACGGCCGAGGTCGCGGAGTGGCTGGAGGAGGTGTTCGGGCCGTACCCCTTCAACGCGCTCGGCGGCTACGTCCCCAACGTGACCAGCGGATACGCCCTGGAGACGCAGACCCGGCCGTTCTACAGCCCCCGGCAGTTCGCCAACGGGTCGAACGTGTCGGTGGTCGTCCACGAGCTGGCGCACCAGTGGTACGGCGACAGCGTCTCGGTCGACAACTGGAAGGACATCTGGGTCAACGAGGGCTTCGCCCGCTACAGCCAGTGGCTGTGGTCGGAGAAGGAGGGCGAGGGGACGGCCCAGGAACTGGCGGACTACGTCTACGCGACCCGTACGGCCGAGGACCCGTTCTGGACCGTCGCGCCGGGTGACCCGGGGCCGGAGAACCAGTTCCACATCGCGGTGTACGACCGGGGCGCGCTGGCGCTCCAGGCGCTGCGCAACGAGATCGGCGACGAGGACTTCTTCGCGATCCTGAAGGGCTGGCCGACGGAGTTCCGGTACGGCAACGCCGACGTCAAGGACTTCGTGACGTACGCGGAGCGGATCTCGGGCAAGCCGCTGGCCGCGCTCTTCGACACCTGGCTGTACGAGCCGGTGAAGCCGGCCGCGTCGACGGCGGGTGAGGCGAAGGCCGGCGGGGCGGCGGACAGGGCCAGGGCCGCTGTGCGGTCGGCGCACGGCGGGGCCACGGCCACGGCGCCGGCGGCGAAGCCGGTGCAGCCGAAGTCCTGGAAGAAGATCGCGGCGACGAACACGATCCACGAGCACGGGGGCCACTGAGCCTTCGCGTACGCGCACCGCTTCCGCCCCCCCCCGGGCGGGGCGGGGCGCGTCCATGTGCCGTGGGTAGGCTCGCCGGCTGTACGGATGCGACAGGCGGGAGCGGACGGTGGCAGTGGTGACGGAGCGGTACGGCGACCCGGCGGTGCGGGAGGCCGTCGCGCGGCGGGTCGAGGCCGAGTGGGGGCTCGAACTGCCCGGCTCCTTCTTCCGGTTCGCGGACTTCCTCGCCGCACTCGGTCCCGTCGAGCGGCGGGCGCTGGCGGACCTGGGGCTCGCGCCGTACGGGGTGACGGACCTGTTCGCCGACCCGGAGGCGCTCCCCGGGGAGGGGCTCGACGTGCGGGTGCACGGCCGGTACTACCGCGATCCGCCGGAGTTCCTCACCTTCCTGCACGGCGGCTCGGGGGGACTGCACTTCGGGCTCTGGTCCGACGACGGGCGCGTGTGCGACGGCGTCGCCTCGTATTGCAACGACGACGGCGAGGGGATCCAGCGGTACCACCGGACCCCGCTGGAGGCCGTGCGCGCCCGGATCGAGGCGGCGCAGCGCGATCTCGCCGACTACGCGGCCGACGGGGACGAGGACGAACTCGCGCGCCTGGAGGATCTGGGGCGCCTGCGGACGGCCCTGACTGCCGTCGAGACCGGGGAGCGCGCGGATACGGGTCAGGCGTACGCCGACGCCCACCTGTACCGGCGGCAGCCCGTCGACCCCGCCCGGATCACGACCATGGACGGCGCGGGGGCCCTGGTCTCCGGCGCGACGGTGCTGGACCGTCCGCCGCTGGGCGCGGCCGACGAGTACCGCTTCGGCACCGCCATGGAGGAGCTCTTCGACGACGCCGAGGCCGTACGCGCGGCCCGCGACGAGGCGCTCCGGAGGGCGACGGCCGGCGATCCGGCCGAGGCGCTGGTGCTCGGGCGCGACCTGCACCGGGCGTCGTACGGCAGGGCGGAGCACGAGGCGTACGCGGGCGAGCTGCTGGCGGTGGCCTACCGCGAGCTCGGCCGTCCGGCGCTCGCGGGTATCGCGGCGGCCCATCGACGGCACCGGGCGCTGCCGACGGTGGACGTCCTGCGACCCGCCCGCTGAACGGGCCGGCGAGGGGTTTCCCCCTCCGCGCCCACGCGGCCGGAGAGAGCGCTTCACAGGAGGCCTCGCGGGACGCCCGACAGGACGCCGACCAGGAGTTACCCTCGACGCTGTCAGCACCGTCGCACCACCGTGCCCGTGGGGAGCCAGCCTTGAGCGAAACGACGTCCGGGACACGCCCGACCCTGGAAGCCGTCGCCGCGCGCGCCGGGGTGTCCCGGGCGACGGTGTCCCGTGTCGTCAACGGCGGCGCCGGGGTGCGGGACGCCCTCGCGGAGAAGGTGCGCGAGGCCGTCGAGGAGCTCGGCTACGTCCCCAACCACGCCGCGCGGACCCTGGTGACCCGGCGCAACGGCGCCGTCGCCGTGATCATCGCCGAGCCCGAGTTCCGGATCTTCTCCGACCCGTTCTTCGAGCAGCAGGTGCGTGGTATCAGCCGCGAACTCACCGCGCACGACGCCCAGTTGGTTCTCCTCTGGGTGGAGGGCCCCGGTGACCACGAGCGCATCGCGCGCTATCTCGGCGGCGGCCATGTCGACGGGGCGCTCGCCTTCTCGCTCCACAACGACGACCAGCTCCCGGAGATCGTCCGGCGTGCCCAGGTGCCGACGGTCTTCGGCGGACGGCCCGGCTGGACGGGGCCCGCGGGCGAGCCGCCCGTCCCGTACGTCGACTGCGACAACCGCGGTGGCGCCCGCACCGCCGTCCGTCATCTGCGCTCGCTCGGCCGCCGGAACATCGCGCACATCACCGGACCGCGCGACCAGACCTCGGCGCTCGACCGGCTCGACGGGTACCGCGACGAACTGCCGGACGCCGGAGCCGACCTGGTGGCCGAGGGGGCGTTCACGGAGGAGAGCGGAGCGCGCGCGATGACGGAACTGCTGCGCCGCCGCCCCGATCTGGACGCGGTGTTCGCCGCCAACGACCTGATGGCCTCGGGTGCGCTGCGCGCGCTGCGCGAGCACGGCCGGCGCGTCCCGGAGGACGTGGCGCTCGTCGGCTTCGACGACGTCCTCCCGGTGGCCGCGGTGACCGATCCCCCGCTCACGACGGTCCGCCAGGACATCGAGGGAATGGGCCGGCTGATGGTACGACTGCTGATGCGCACGCTCGACGGCGCGGGCGACACCGAGCCCGTGATCACCGAGACCGAGCTGGTCCGCAGGGCCTCCGCCTGACCCTTCCCGACCAGGGATTCCACCCTTCGGGACGCGCGTACGGCTCCTGAAGCGGCCGGACAAGTTCCGGCGTACTCCGAGCTGTTACGCGTTCGACTCTTGACGGGAACCCGGGCCGGGAGGCACGCTCCAGACGCATTCCTGAGAGCGCTCTCAAAACGGAGGCTTCCCATGCCCACTGCCCGAGCCGCCAGAACGACCGCCGCCGTGAGGATCGGCGCGGTCGTCCTCACCGGGGCCCTGCTCGCCGCCTGCGGATCCGGGGGATCCGACGGCTCGTCCGACAGCGCGGGCGGAAAGGTCACGATCACTGTCGACCTCTTCGGCTCGTTCGGCTACAAGGAGGCCGGGCTCTACGCGGCGTACGAGAAGCTGCACCCGAACGTCACCATCAAGCAGACCGACACCGAGGACGAGCAGGACTACTGGAAGTCGCTCCAGACCCGGCTGGCGGGCGGCGGCGGGCTCGCCGACGTCCAGGGCATCGAGGTCGGCCGGATCGCCTCCGTGACCCAGCAGCAGGCGGACAAGTTCGAGGACCTCACGAAGTACGGCGCGGAGTCGCTGAAGGGCGAGTTCGCCGACGCCAAGTGGTCCGCCGCGACCACCAAGGACGGCAAGGTGCTGGGGCTCGGCACGGACGTCGGCCCCGAGGCCATGTGCTACCGCACGGACCTGTTCAAGCAGGCCGGACTCCCCACGGACCGCGCCGAGCTGGCACAGAAGTGGTCCACCTGGGACGGCTATCTGGAGCTCGGCCGGCAGTACAAGGCCAAGGCCCCGGGCAAGAGCGCCTGGCTGGACAGTGTCGGCAGCCTGTTCACGGTCATGATCGGCCAGGAGAAGGAGCGGTACTACGACGCGTCCGGCACCCTGATCTACGCCGACAGCCCGGCCGTGAAGACCGCCTGGGAGACCTCGGCGAAGGCCGCGCAGGAGGGGCTGAGCGCCAAGCTCGACCAGTGGTCGCCGCAGTGGAACCAGGCGTTCTCGACCGGCTCCTTCGCCACGCTCCCCTGCCCCGCGTGGATGCTGGGCTACATCAAGGGCCAGGCCGGTGACGCCGGCAAGGGCAAGTGGGACATCGCCAAGCTGCCCGGCGGTGCCGGGAACTGGGGCGGCTCGTACCTGTCCGTACCGCGCGCGGCGAAGCACAAGAAGGAGGCGTACGAGCTGATCAAGTGGCTCACCGCCCCCGAGCAGCAGGCCGCGCTCTTCACGAAGCAGGGGAACTTCCCCTCGTCGACCGGCGCCATCGCCCAGGTCGCGACGGCGACGGACCCGTACTTCTCCGGTGCGCCGATCGGGCAGATCTTCGGCGACGCGGCCAAGGCGGCCCCGGTGCAGGTGCTCGGGGTCCACGACAAGAACGTGGCCGACCAGATCACCAACGCGCTGAGCGAGGTGGAGCGTAAGGGCACCTCGCCGGAGAAGGCGTGGTCCAACGCGCGGAAGGGCGTCGAGAACGCCGTCGGCTGACCCGCGGCCGGGGGCGGGGAGCCCACCTCCCGCCCCCGGCCCGCGGGCCGCACCCCCGGAAGGCCGTCGACGGGCCGCACGCCCGGGAGGCTCTCCTCCCCCGGCCAGCGGACCGCACGCCCGGGAGGCTCTCCTGCCCGGGCCTTCCGGACGCGCCGGCCCCGATGCCCGCCCACGCGGCTGCTCCCCCGCCTCTCCCGTTCATCCGACCCGAAGGGCCGCACCGTGACCCTGACCGCCTCCGGGCCGACGAGGGCGCCCGTCCCGCCGTCGTCGGCCCGGTCCTCCGGACCGGCGCGTCGCCGCCGACGGTCCTCGCTCGTCCCGTACGCCTATCTCGCCCCGTTCTTCACCCTGTTCGCCGCGTTCGGCCTCTTCCCGCTGCTCTACACCGCCTTCGTCTCGCTCTACCGCGTCGAGCTCCAGACCCCCGGCGACATGGAGTGGCGCGGCTTCGGCAACTACGCGGCGCTGCTGACCGACGAATTCTTCTGGACCGCGCTGCGCAACACGTTCACCATCGGGGTCCTCTCCACCGTGCCGCAGCTCGCCATGGCGCTCGGCCTCGCCCACCTGCTCAACTACAAGCTGCGCGGCCGGACGTTCTTCCGCACGGCGATGCTGCTGCCGTACGCGACCTCCGTCGCCGCCGCCACGCTCGTCTTCGCCCAGCTCTTCGGCAAGGACTACGGGCTCATCAACTACGCGCTGTCACTGGTGGGTTTCGGCCCGGTCGACTGGCAGAACTCCACGCTCGCCTCGCAGATCGCCGTCTCGTCGATCGTCGTCTGGCGCTGGACGGGCTACAACGCGCTGATCTACCTCGCGGGCATGCAGTCCATCCCGGCCGAGCTGTACGAGGCGGCGGAGGTGGACGGGGCATCCCGCTGGCGGCAGTTCTTCCACGTCACCCTGCCCGGGCTCCGCCCCACGATCGTGTTCACCACGGTCGTCTCCACGATCGGCGCGACCCAGCTCTTCGGCGAGCCGCTGCTCTTCGAGGGCTCCGTCTCGGGCGGCATCTCCCACCAGTACCAGACGCTCGGTCTCTATCTGTACGAACAGGGCTGGGGCTTCTTCCACCTCGGCCGCGCCGCCGCCATCGCCTGGCTGATGTTCCTGCTGATCCTCGTCCTGGTCGGGGTCAACGCCCTGATCGTGCGCCGCCGTTCACGGAAGGAGGGCCGGGCATGACCACGCGTGTCGCCGGCCGTACGGGCCGCGGAGGCCGGATCACGTACGCGATCCTGATCCTCGCCGTCCTCGTCTCCGCCTTCCCGTTCTACTGGACGATCGTCGCCGCCAGCCGTTCCAACGCGGACCTCGCGCAGGTGCCGCCGACGCTGCTGCCCGGGCCGAACCTCTTCCGCAACTTCGAGGCGGTGATGGAGGAGGCGGACATCGGAAAGGCCCTCGTCAACTCCCTGATCGTCTCCGGCTCCATCACCGTCGGCACGGTCCTCTGCTGCACACTGGCCGGCTTCGCCTTCGCCAAACTGCGCTTCCGGGGCCGGGGCGCACTGCTCGCGATCACGGTCGGCACGATGATGATCCCGCCGCAGCTGGGGGTGATCCCCCTCTTCATGCTCATCGCCGAGCTGGGATGGGTGAACCAGCTGCAGTCGGTCATCCTGCCGGGTCTCGTCTCGGCCTTCGGGGTGTTCTTCATGCGCCAGTTCCTGGTGCAGGCCCTGCCGGACGAGCTGATCGAGGCGGCTCGCGTCGACGGCGCCTCCTCGGCGCGGATCTTCTGGTCGATCGTGGTGCCCGTGGCCCGGCCGGGGATGGCCGTGCTCGGGCTGCTCACCTTCATGGCCGCGTGGAACGACTTCTTCTGGCCGGTCATCGCGCTCTCCTCACAGGAGCCGACCGTGCAGGTCGCGCTCCGCCAGCTCGGCGGCGGGTACGTCCACGACCAGTCCGTGATCATGGCGGGCACCCTGCTGGGCACGCTGCCCGTGCTGCTCGTCTTCGGCCTGCTGGGCCGGCAGATCGTGGGCGGCATCATGCAGGGCGCCGTCAAGGGCTGAGCCGTCCCGGACCGCCCCTCCCTCCCCTCTCACAGAAGGTCTCCGTCCATGAACGCTCTCTTCCCTGACGGCTTCCGCTGGGGCGCGGCCACCGCCGCGTACCAGATCGAGGGCGCCGCCTCCGAGGACGGCCGTACCCCGTCCATCTGGGACACCTTCAGCCGTACGCCGGGCAAGGTACGCAACGGCGACACCGGTGACATCGCCGCCGACCACTACCACCGGGTGCGCCAGGACGTGGCCCTGATGAAGGAGCTGGGCCTCACGGACTACCGCTTCTCCCTCTCCTGGTCCCGGATCCAGCCGACCGGACGCGGCCCGGCCGTCCAGAAGGGGCTCGACTTCTACCGGGGGCTGGCCGACGAGCTCCTCGACGCCGGGATCCGGCCGGTCGCCACGCTCTACCACTGGGATCTGCCCCAGGAGCTGGAGGACGCCGGCGGCTGGCCGGAGCGGGCGACGGCGGAGCGCTTCGCGGAGTACGCCGGGCTCGCCGCCGAGGCCCTCGGCGACCGGGTCACCACATGGACGACCCTCAACGAACCCTGGTGCGCGGCGTTCCTCGGATACGGTTCCGGTGTCCACGCGCCCGGCCGCACCGACGACGAGGCCGCCCTGCGCGCCGCGCACCATCTCAACCTGGCCCACGGCCTGGCCGCCGGGGTGCTGCGCGCGGCCGTGCCCGCGTCGACGGAGCTCTCGCTGACCCTCAATCTCCACGCGATCAGGGCGCTGTCCGACTCGCCCGAGGACCGGGACGCGGCCCGCCGCATCGACGCCGTCGGCAACCGGATCTTCCTCGACCCGGTCTTCCACGGCCGCCTCCCGGCCGATCTGGTCGAGGACACCGCGCGGATCACCGACTGGTCCTTCGTCCGCGACGGCGACCTGGAGGCCGTCTCCACGCCGATCGACTCACTCGGGGTCAACTACTACTCCCCCTCCGTCGTCGGCGCGGGCGTCTCGGAGTCCCCCTCGCCGTGGCCGGGCGCGCCGGAGCGGGTGCGGTTCGTCCCCGCGCCGGGACCGCGCACGGCGATGGACTGGCCGGTGGACGCGGACGGCCTGTACGAACTGCTGGTCCGGCTCCGCGACGAGCTGCCCGGGGTGCCGCTGCTGATCACCGAGAACGGCGCCGCGTACGACGACTACGCCGACCCGGAGGGGGACGTCCACGATCCGGAGCGGGTGGCGTACCTCGACGCCCATCTCGCGGCCGCGCACCGCGCGATCGCCGACGGCGCCGACGTCCGGGGGTACTTCCTCTGGTCCCTGCTCGACAACTTCGAGTGGGCGTACGGCTACGGGAAGCGGTTCGGGATCGTCCACGTGGACTTCGCGAGCCAGCGCCGTACGCCCAAGGACAGCGCGCGCTGGTACGCGGAGGTGATCAGGCGCGGCGGACTGTCGCGCTGAGCCGCCGCGCGGCGCGTCTCAGCGTGCTGTCGCGCCGAGCCTGGCCTCGCGGCGCGCCTCAGCGTGCTGTCGCGCCGAGCCTCGCCTCGCGGCGCGCCTCACGCGCGATCGGCAGGTAGCGCAGTCGCTCGGGGAGTACGGGTACCACGGCCCGTACGACCCGGGCGAGGCGGCGGAGCCGGCGCTCCTGCGCGTCGGTCCACTCCAGGCCGACGGCCTCGCGGGCGTCCGGCGGCATCAGGCCGATGGTGACGAAGGCGCGGAAGCGGGCGAGCCGGGGCAGGAGGACCGGCCACAGCGCCCGGAGCAGCAGCCGCAGCGGAAGGGGACCACGGTCGGGCGGCGGCACCGGCTGGTCGGTGGCGACCAGCTCGCGCAGGACGACGGTGGCCTCGAGCTCGCCGAGCATCTTCCGGTAGTAGGGCCAGAAATCCTCGACGGTCTGGGGCATGTCCCGGTCGTGGATGCCGAGGATGCGGCCGACCTGGAGCCACTCGGAGTAGAGCCGACGCTCCTGGGCCTCGGTGAGCGGGCGGTGCAGCAGGCGCAGACCGTGCTGGTAGACGGGGAAGCCGGTGGCGTGCACCCAGGCGTAGTTGGACGGGGTGAGCGCGTGGTAGCGGCGGCCGTGGGCGTCGGTGCCCTGGATCGTCCGGTGGAGCGCGCGGAGCCGGCGGCCTTCCTCGGCGGCGGCCTCGCCTCCGTACACCCAGAGCAGGGCGGAGCGCAGGGAGCGCTCGCCGCGGCCCCAGGGGTCGGTGCGGAAGACGGAGTATTGGTCGACGCCGGCTCCCACGGCGGGGTGGGCGACCTGGAGGGCGAGGGCGGAGGGCAGCATCAGAAGCCCCCGGACGTCGCCGGCGACGCTCCAGAGGACCCCACCGACGGGAGGCGGCGCGGGTGCGTCCCGCGTGGGCGCGCGGCCCTCGTCCGCCGCGGTGCCTGCCGAGCCCACCGGGGCGTCCGTAGGGGCCGAGCGCCGCGCCGCACCGCCCGGGGGGCTCTTCGGTCCGGTCATGCGGGCACTCTCCTCACGTTCTCAGCCTGCCTCGGCCGGCCGTCTCCGGCAAAGGGCGCACATGGATCGGGGCCGTACTCCGGGCCTCGGCCCGGGGTACGGCCCCGATCTCGTGGTGCGTGTGGGCGTCAGCCCCGGTCGGCGCCGACCGGCTCGCCGACGATGCGGCCGGCCAGGGCGCGCGCCCAGGCCTCGACGTCCTGGTTGAGCTCGCGCTCGGCGGAGGCGCGCTCGGTGGCGATGCGCTCGGCACCGGCGGCGAGGATCGCGTCGCGCTCGCGGACACCCTCGGCGCGGGCGGCGGCGATGGCGGCCGCGCCCTCCTCGGTGGCCTGCGAGCGGATGCGGGCCGCCTCGTGGCGGGCGTCGGCCAGCTCGGCCTCGTACTGCTCGCGGATCTGCGTGGCCTCGGCGCGCAGGTCGTCGGCGCGCTCGGTGCCGCCGGCGATGGCGTCCTCGCGCTGGGCGAGGGTCCGGTTGATCTTCGGCAGGATGCCCTTCGCCAGGATGAGGAAGGTGAGGGCGAACAACACCACGCCGAGGATGAGCTCAGCGGTGACGGGGTTGAGCGGACCGAGGTCCATGTCGAAAATCGTCGAATTCTGCGCGAGGGTCATGCGCGCATGATACCCGCTCGGAATCGCCGCCTTCTCCGGCGGTCCTCGACCGTCGGCACGTTCATGCTGACATGACCGCGCAAGATTCCTGGCACCCAATGGCTACCGCAAGGTAACTACGGCTGATTTGATGTGCCGCGCCGCTCCAACCCCCCACCTACACACGGGAGTTTCAGTGCCGCTCGCCGCACACCGCCGTCGTGCCTCCGGCGCCGCCCTGTCCCTGGCCCTCGCCGCCGCGACCCTGGCCACGGCAGCCCCCTCGGCCTCTGCCTCGGCCGCCGAGGCCCCGCGCCTGAAGGTGCTCAGCTACAACGCCTTCCTCTTCAGCAAGACGCTCTACCCGAACTGGGGACAGGACCACCGGGCCAAGGCGATACCCGCCGCCTCCTTCTACCAGGGCCACGACGTCGTCGTGATCCAGGAGGCCTTCGACAACTCCTCCTCGGACGCGCTCAAGGCGAATTCGGCCGCCCAGTACCCGTACCAGACCCCCGTCATGGGCCGCAGCAAGTCCGGCTGGGACGCCACCGGCGGGGCCTACTCCGCCACGACGCCGGAGGACGGCGGCGTGACGATCCTCAGCAAGTGGCCGATCGTCCGCAAGGAGCAGTACGTCTACAAGGACGCGTGCGGCGCGGACTGGTACTCGAACAAGGGCTTCGTCTACACCGTCCTCGACGTGAACGGCACCAAGGTCCACGTCGTCGGCACCCACGCCCAGTCCACCGACCCGGGCTGCTCCGCGGGCGAGGCGGCCCAGATGCGCAGCCGCCAGTTCAAGGCGATGGACGCCTTCCTCGACGCCAAGAACATCCCGGCGAACGAGCAGGTCATCGTGGCCGGCGACATGAACGTCGACTCCCGGACGCCCGAGTACGCAACGATGCTCGGCGACGCGGGCCTGGCCGGCGCGGACGCCCGCACGGGCCACCCGTACTCCTTCGACACCGAACTGAACTCGATCGCCTCCGAGCGCTACCCGGACGACCCGCGCGAGGACCTCGACCACGTCCTGTACCGCTCGGGCAACGCGCGCCCGGCGAACTGGACGAACCACGTGGTCCTGGAGAAGAGCGCGCCCTGGACGGTCTCCAGCTGGGGCACGCAGTACACGTACACCAACCTGTCCGACCACTACCCGGTGACCGCGTTCTGACCGGGAACCGTCCGACCTGACCGCACCCGGCCCGCCGCGCCTCGCGCCCGGCGGGCCGGGTGCGTACTAGTACCCGTACACGCCGAACTGGGTGTAGACCCAGAGGCCCAGGATCCCGGCGACGCAGAGCACGACCACCCAGGAACCGAGGCTCGTGTGGCGGCTTCTGCGGGGGCGGGCGGACTTGGCCGGGCGCTCGGCGCGGGGTGCCCGGGAGGGGCGCTTGGTACGGGCCCGGGACGGTTCCGTGTCCGCGGCGGCGACGTCGGCGAGGAGCCGACGGCAGACGGCGGCCAGCTCTGCCGTACCGACGGAGAGGTCCACCACGGTCTCCGACCGTGCCGGCGCCGTGGTGCCGCCGTCCAGGAGGCGGCCGGCGCGCAGCCGTGCCTGGTCCTTGCCGCCGGTCGGGGCGAGGCTGATCCAGCGCCCGACGTGCTCACCCCGGATCACGACCCCACCGCCCCGCTCCCGGTACACGGTGTGCTCCTTCCACAGGACCGCGGCCAACTCCGCGGCCGTCTCCCTGAGTTCCGTGTACATGACCCTCCCCGTGACTGTTCCCCGATTCGAACAAGCACGTGACTCTAGCGGCAGGTACACGCCACACCGCGCGCGGGTGGGAGGGTGCCCCGTACGTCCGCTTACGCTTCGAAGTCGTACACCGCGCCGCTGTCGGACCGGGTCGGGCGGCCCGGGGCCGTACGGGCCCCGGGGGTCGGTCCTTCGGGCGCGTCACCGGGTGGTGAGGCGGGGCTCCCGGGACGGGGTCGGGGCGAGGCGGTGGCGGCGGGTCGGGAGCAGCATCGTCGGGTGGGTGACGCTCCAGACCGTGGACGCGCAGATGAGCTCCTTGATGCGGGCGCCCATCCGGCCCGTGACGACCGTGGACGTGACCTGGTCGTCGTGGGTCACGCGCTGCAGGATTCCGTCGCGGCGGCCGAGGCTGACGCACTGGGCGGCGTAGCCGATCTCCGTCTCGGGCACCTTGCGGCCGGTCAGGCGCGCGGCGAGGGCGTCGGCGGCCAGCCAGGCCATCGGAGTCGCCGTGGCGCAGGACATCCGCAGGGGCCTGCCGCCCGGCCCTTCGGCGAGGGCCGCGTCGCCGACGGCGTACACGTCGGGGTGGGAGACCGAACGCATCGTGCCGTCGACGACGATCCGCCCGGTGTCGGACACCTCCAGGCCGCTGGCGGCCGCGATCGGGTGCACGGCGAAGCCCGCGGTCCACACGGTCACCTGGGCCGGGATCCCGCCCGACGCACCCACGACCACGCGGTCCGCTTCGACGCGCGTGATGTCGGCCTGCTCGTGGACCGTGATGCCGAGCCGGTCGAACGCGCCGCGCAGGTGGCGGCGGGCCTTGTCGCTGAGCCAGTCGCCGACACCGCCGCGGGCGGCGACGGCCACCTTGAGCCCCGGGTGCGCCTCGGCGATCTCGGCGGCCGCCTCGATCGCGGTCAGGCCGCCACCCGCGACCAGCACCGTCCCACCCGGCTCCAACTCGCCCAGCCGCGCCCGCAGTCGCAGCGCCTCCCGCTTCCCGGCGACGTTGTGGGCGTGCTCGGCGACACCGGGCACGCCGTGGTCGGTGGCCGTGCTCCCCAGGGCGTACACGAGGGTGTCGTAGCCGATCGTCTCGGCGCCCCGCTCCGTGGTGGTGACCTCGACGCTCCTGCCGTCCACGTCGACCGCGGTGACCCGCGCCTGGCGGACCTGGACGCCGGTGCCCGCGTAGATGTCGCGCAGCGGGCGGTGCGGCAGGTCCTGCCCGCCCGCGAGCTGGTGCAGACGCACGCGCTCGACGAACTCGGTGTCGCCGTTGACCAGGGTGATCTCGACGTCGTCGCGGTGCAGCCGCTTGGCGAGGCGACCGGCGGTGATGGCTCCGGCGTACCCGGCTCCGAGGACGACAATGCGGTGCTTCATGGCTCGCTCCTATCCGGTGGGACTCACCTCCTGAACCGGACAGCCCTGCGATCCCTGACAACCCCCGGGTGTGACGTGGGTCACCACATCTCCGCGAGGGGGCGATGGGGGCCGTCGGCCGCCCACTGGCGCGTGATGCGTTCCAGCTTGTCGGGGTTGACCTGGATGTGGAGCGCCCCGACGCCGCCGGGGGCCGTGTCGAGGGAGAGGACGCCGACGACCCGCTCGCCGACCGCCACCAGCACGGCGGGTCCGCCGTTGACGACGGCGGAGTGGAACGCCGGCCGGCCGCCGACGATGGCGCGCTTGTGATCGGCCGGCCGGAACAGACCCCGTAGGTACCGCGCGATCCCGAGCGCGCCGACGACCGGGGCCCGGCGGGCCGGAACCCGCGGGCCGCCGTCGGCCACGCTGACCGCGTCGTCGGTCAGCAGCCGGATCAGCGGCTCGGTGTCACCGCTGAGCGCCGCGGCGAGGAACTCCTCGACGACCTTCCGCGCGGCGGCCGCGTCGACCTCGGTACGGGCCCGGTCGGTGGAGAGGTGCTGCTTGGCGCGCCGGTAGATCTGCTGGCAGTTCGCCTCGGTGAGGTCGAGGATCTCCGCGATCTCACGGTGCGCGTACCCGAACGCCTCGCGCAGCACGTACACCACGCGTTCGTTGGGCGACAGCCGCTCCATGAGGGTGAGCATCGCGATGGAGACCGACTCGCGCTGCTCGACGGTGTCGGCCGGGCCGAGCATCCGGTCACCGGCGAGGACCGGCTCCGGGAGCCACTGCCCGACATAGGTCTCCCGCCTGGCCCGCGCGGAGGTGAGCTGGTTGAGGCAGAGGTTGGTGAGCACCTTCGTCAGCCACGCCTCGGGCGTCTCGATCCGTTCCCGGTCCGCCGCGTGCCACCGCAGGAACGTGTCCTGCACCGCGTCCTCGGCGTCACCGGCCGATCCCAACAGCCGGTAGGCGATGGCCTCCAGACGGCCCCTGGAGCTCTCGAACAGATCGGTCTCGTACATGCGGAGCGACATCACGCCATGATCGGCCATGTGCGCGGGCGGCGTCCACCCGCCCCGACATCGCCCGGAGCCGCGGAGCGACCTCGCGCGCGGCCTTTTACAACACTGATGAGACAGCAATACTGTTGCACCGAGGCGACGGCACCGGAAGCGAGGCACCTCAGATGGCCACCGAGACCGAGGCGCAGCCCGAACAGCCCGACCGGCCGGAGCAGCGCGATGGCGCGCCGACGTTCACCGTCGACGAGCTGGCGGCCCGGGCCGGCGTCACCGTGCGGACCGTCCGCTTCTACGGCACCAAGGGGCTGCTGCCGCCGCCTGTCATCGGTCCGCGCCGGGTCGGGCACTACGGGCCCGGCCACCTCTCCCGCCTGGCCCTGATCGAGGAGCTCCAGCGCCAGGGGATGACCCTCGCCGCGATCGAACGCTACCTGCACCAGCTGCCGCCGGACCTCAGCGAGCGCGACCTCGCCGTCCACCGGGCCCTGGTCGCCGCCTGGGCGCCCGAGTCCGCCGAGGAGATCACCCGGCGCGAGCTGGAGCGGCGCGCCGGGCGGGCCCTCGCCGACGAGGACGTCGACCGCCTCGCCGCCATGGGGGTCCTCGACAAGGGCGCCGACCCGGACGTCTTCCGCCTCGACGCCTCGCTGCTGCGGCTCGGCGTCGAGCTGCTCGACGTGCCCATCGCGCACGAGACGATCCTCGCCTCCCGCACCGTCCTCCTGGAGCACGCCCGCCTGGCGGCCCAGGAGTTGTCCCGGCTCTTCCGGGAGGAGGTCTGGAACCCCTACCGGGAGAGCGCCGAGGACCCGGACCACCTCGCCGCAATGAAGTCGCTCTCCGCGCACATGCAGCCGATGGTGATCCAGGCCCTCGTCACCGCCTTCCAGCGCTCCCTCAGCGAGGAGCTGCGGACGGCTTTCAGGAGTCCGTGAACACCTCGCCCCGCTCCGCCTTCTCCACCAGCAGCGCCGGCGGCAGGAAGCGGTCCCCGTACTTCTCCGCCAGCTCACGCGCGCGTGCCACGAAACCGGGAAGCCCGCCCTCGTAGCCGTTGATGTACTGGAGCACACCACCGGTCCAGGCCGGGAAGCCGATCCCCATGATGGAGCCGATGTTGGCGTCGGCGACCGAGATGAGGACGTTCTCCTCCAGGCAGCGGACCGAGTCCAGCGCCTCGGAGAAGAGCATCCGCTCCTTCATGTCCTCGAAGGGGATCTCGACGTCGGCCCGGGTGAAGTGCTCGCGCAGGCCGGGCCAGAGGCCGATCCGCTTGCCGCTCTCGTCGTACGCGTAGAAGCCCGCGCCGCCGCTGCGTCCCGTACGCCCGAACTCGTCCACCATCCGGTCGATCACCGCGTCCGAGGGGTGCCCGGCCCAGGTGCCGCCGGCCTCCTCGACCGCGCGCCGGGTCTCGTTGCGGATCTTCCGGGGCAGCGTGAGGGTCAGCTCGTCCATCAGGGAGAGCACCTTGGCCGGGTAGCCGGCCTGCGCGGCCGCCTGCTCGACCGAGGCCGGGTCGGCGCCCTCGCCGACCATCGCCACGCCCTCGTTGATGAACTGGCCGATCACCCGGGAGGTGAAGAAGCCGCGCGAGTCGTTGACGACGATCGGGGTCTTCTTGATCTGCCGTACCAGGTCGAAGGCGCGGGCCAGGGCCTCGTCGCCGGTGCGCTCGCCCTTGATGATCTCCACCAGCGGCATCTTGTCGACCGGCGAGAAGAAGTGCAGTCCGATGAAGTCGTCCGGGCGGGAGACCCCTTCGGCGAGCACGGTGATCGGCAGCGTCGAGGTGTTGGAGCAGAGCAGCGCGTCCGGCTCGACGACGTCCTGGATCTCCTCGAAGACCTTGTGCTTGAGCGCGGTGTCCTCGAAGACGGCCTCGATCACGGCGTCGCAGCCGGCCAGGTCGGCCGGGTCGCCGGTCGGGGTGATCCGGGCGAGCAGCTCGTCCGCCTTCTCCTGGGTGGTGCGCCCCCGGGAGACGGCCTTGGCGCACAGCTTCTCGGAGTAGCCCTTCCCCTTGGCCGCCGCGTCCGCCGTGACGTCCTTGAGGACGACTTCGATGCCCGCGCGGGCGCAGGAGTACGCGATGCCGGCGCCCATCATGCCCGCGCCGAGGACGGCGACCTTGCGGACGGGGCGCGGCTCGATGCCCTGGGGGCGGTTGGCGCCGGAGTTGACGGCCTGGAGGTCGAAGAAGAAGGCCTGGATCATGTTCTTCGCCGTCTGGCCGGTGACCAGCTCGGTGAAGTAGCGGGCCTCGATGGTCAGCGCGGTCTCGAAGTCGACCTGGGAGCCTTCGACGGCGCAGGCGAGGATGTTGCGCGGGGCCGGGTAGGGCGCGCCGGCCAGCTGCTTCTTCAGGTTGGCCGGGAAGGCCGGCAGGTTGGCGGCGAACCGCGGGTTCGACGGGGTGCCGCCGGGGATCTTGTAGCCCTTGACGTCCCAGGGCTGCTGCGACTCCGGGTGCGCGTCGATGAAGGCGCGCGCCTGGGCCAGCATCTCCTCGGGCGTGGCCGCCACCGCGTGGACCAGCCCGTTCTCCAGCGCCCGCTGCGGGGAGTACTGGGTGCCCTGGAGCAGCACCTTCAGCAGGGCGTCGGCGATGCCCATGAGGCGTACGGTACGGGTGACACCGCCGCCCGCCGGGAGGAGACCGAGGGTGACCTCGGGCAGGCCGATCTTGGAGCCGGGGGCGTCGAGCGCGACGCGGTGGTGGGAGGCGAGGGCGATCTCGTAACCGCCGCCGAGCGCCGCTCCGTTGATGGCGGCGACGACCGGCTTGCCGAGGGTCTCGATCCGGCGCAGCGAGCGCTTGATCTCGGTGCCGGTGTCGAAGGCGATCCGCGCGTCCTCCGGGCGCAGCCGGATCATGTCCTTCAGGTCGCCGCCCGCGAAGAAGGTCTTCTTCGCGGAGGTGTAGATGATGCCGCGGATGGAGTCCTTCTCGGCCTCGGCGCGGTCGGCGATCGCCGCGATGGAGTCCTTGAACGCCTGGTTCATGGTGTTCGCGGACTGGTTGGGGTCGTCCAGGACGAGGGTGACGACGCCGGTCTCGTCCTGCTCCCAGCGGATGGTGGTGCTCTGGCTCATTGCTGCATCTCCGTAAGGCTGGTGAAGTCCGGTGGCGGGAGGGACGGTCAGACGCGCTCGACGATCGTGGCGATGCCCATGCCGCCGCCGACGCACAGCGTGGCCAGGCCGTAGCGCTTGTCCTGGCGCTCCAGCTCGTCGATGAGGGTGCCGAGGATCATCGCGCCGGTCGCGCCGAGCGGGTGGCCGAGCGCGATCGCTCCGCCATTGACGTTGACCTTGTCGAGGCTGATGCCCATGTCCTTGACGAAGCGGAGCACGACGCCCGCGAAGGCCTCGTTGATCTCGACCAGGTCGATGTCGTCCATCGTCAGGCCGGCCTTGGCGAGCGCCTTGCGGGTGGCGGGCGCGGGCCCGGTGAGCATGATGGTCGGCTCGGAGCCGGAGACGGCGGCGGCGACGATCCGGGCGCGCGGGGTCAGCCCGTACCGCTCACCGACCTCACGGGAGCCGATGGCGACGAGCGAGGCGCCGTCGACGATGCCGGAGGAGTTGCCGGCGTGGTGGACGTGGTCGATCTTCTCCACCCAGTGGTACTTCTGCAGCGCGACCGCGTCGAAGCCGCCCATGTCGCCGATGGCGGCGAAGGAGGGCTTGAGGGAGGCGAGCGAGTCGGCGGTGGTGCCGGGGCGCATGTGCTCGTCGTGGTCGAGGACGACCAGGCCGCTGTGCCGGTCCTTGACGGGGACGACGGACCGGTCGAAGCGGCCGTCCTTCCAGGCGGCCGCGGCGCGCTCCTGGGAGAGCGCGGCGTACTCGTCGACGTCGCGGCGGGAGAAGCCCTCGATGGTGGCGATGAGGTCGGCGCCGATGCCCTGGGGCACGAAGCCGGTCTCGTAGTTGGTCATCGGGTCGGCGAACCAGGCGCCGCCGTCGGAGGCCATCGGGACGCGGGACATGGACTCGACGCCACCGGCGAGGACGAGGTCCTCCCAGCCCGAGCGGACCTTCATCGCGGCCATGTTGACGGCTTCGAGACCGGAGGCGCAGAAGCGGTTCTCCTGGACGCCCGCGACGGTGTCGGGCAGGCCCGCGGCGATGGCGGCGATGCGGGCGATGTCGGAGCCCTGGTCGCCGACCGGGCCGACGACGCCGAGGACGATGTCGTCGACGGCGGCCGGGTCGAGACTGGGGAAGCGGTCGCGGATCTCGTGGATGAGTCCGACGACCAGGTCGATGGGCTTGGTGCCGTGCAGGGCGCCGTTGGCCTTGCCGCGGCCGCGCGGAGTGCGGATCGCGTCGTACACGTACGCTTCGGTGCTCACGAGAAGCCTTTCAACGATTCGGCGATGAGGGTGGGGAAGAGGGGTCAGCCGAGGAGGGAACGTCCGATGATCTCCTTCATGATCTCGGTCGTCCCGCCGTAGATGGTCTGGATGCGGCCGTCGGTGAACGCACGGGCGACGGGGAATTCGGCCATGTAGCCGTATCCCCCGTGCAGTTGCAGACAGCGGTCCGCGACCCGCTTCTGCAGCTCGGTGGCCCACCACTTGGCCATCGAGGCGTGGACCGCGTCGAGTTCCCCGTTCGAGTGATCGACGATGCACCGGTCGAGGAACGTACGGGTGACGGCGCACTCGGTCGCCATCTCCGCGATCTCGAAGCGGATGTGCTGGAGCCTGGCCAGCGGGCGCCCGAAGGCCTCGCGCTCCTTCACGTACCGCGTGGTGATCTCCAGGAGGTGTTCGGCGGCGGCGATGCCGGCCACGGCGATGGCCATCCGCTCCTGGGCGAGATTGGTCATGAGGTGGACGAAGGCGCCGTTGAGTTCGCCGAGGAGGTTCTCCTTGGGGACCTTGACGTCGTGGAAGAACAGTTCGGCCGTGTCCTGGGACTTCTGGCCGATCTTGTCGAGGTTCCGGCCGCGCTCGAACCCCTCCGCGCCGCGCTCGACGACCAGCAGCGAGAGCCCGTGCGCGCCGCCTTCGGGGGTCGTCCTCGCGACGACGATCACCAGGTCGGCGAGGATGCCGTTGGAGATGAAGGTCTTGGAGCCGTTCAGGACCCAGTGGTCGCCGCGGTCCTCGGCGCTGGTGCGGATCCCCTGGAGGTCGGAGCCCGCGCCCGGCTCGGTCATCGCGATGGCGGTGATCAGCTCGCCCGTGCAGAACCCGGGCAGCCAGCGGCGCTTCTGCTCCTCGGTGGCGAGCGAGGTGAGGTAGGGGCCGATGATGTCGTTGTGCAGGCCGAGGGCTATGCCCGGCGCCCCGGCCCGGGTGAACTCCTCGGCGAGGACGGCGCTGTAACGGAAGTCGGCGTTGCCGCCGCCGCCGTACTCCTCGTCGACGGCGAGGCCGAGCAGCCCCTGCCGTCCGGCGGCGCGCCAGGCCTCGCGCGCGACGATGCCGTCCTTCTCCCACTGCTCGTAGTGGGGCAGCACCTCCTTGGCGAGGAAGGTACGGACGGTCTCGCGGAACGCCTCGTGGTCGGCGGTGTAGAGCTGGCGCTTCATGCTTCGGGCTCCTGAGGGGCTTCGTCGCGGATCAGGGAGGGTACGGCCCAGTCCCGGGCGACCTCGTCGGTGTCGGCGCCGGGTGTGGCGGGTCCGGTGCGGACGGCGCCCGGGGTGACGGAGAAGCGGGGCGCGGGGGCGGGCTGGGTGAGGCCGCCGTGCTCGACGAAGGTGGCGCGGGCGGCGAGGTGCGGGTGGGCGGGGGCCTCACGGAGGGAGAGGACCGGTGCCACACAGGCGTCGGTCCCCTCGAAGACGGCGGTCCATTCCTCGCGCGTACGGGTCCGGAAGCGCGCGGCGACGGTCGTGCGCAGCTCGTCCCACCGTCCGAAGTCCCGTCGGGCGGGGGCGAGGTCCTCGATGCCGAGGAGGCGCGTGAACTCGTCGTAGAACTGCTGCTCCAGGGCGCCGACGGCCATGTACTGCCCGTCGGAGGTCTCGTAGGTGCCGTAGAAGGGGCAGCCGCCGTCGAGCAGGTTGGAGCCGCGCCGGTCCTGCCAGCCGCCGGACGCCAGCATCCCGTGGATCATGCTCGCGAGGTGGGCGGTGCCGTCGACGATGGCCGCGTCGACGACCTGGCCCTCACCGTGCGCGCGGGCGTGCTGGAGCGCGGCGAGGACGCCGACGACGAGGTAGAGCGAGCCGCCGGCGTAGTCGCCGACGAGGTTGGCGGGGACGGTGGGCGGGCCTGCCGGGTCGGGGCCGATCATGCCGAGGGTGCCGGTGATCGCGATGTACGCGATGTCGTGTCCTGCGGTCGTCGCGAGAGGCCCGTCCTGGCCCCAGCCGGTCATCCGGCCGTAGACGAGCTTCGGGTTGCGGGCGAGGCAGGCGTCCGGTCCGACACCGAGGCGCTCGGCGACGCCGGGCCGATAGCCCTCGATCAGGATGTCGGCCCTGTCGACGAGGTCGAGGACGGTCTCGGGGCCGCCGTCGGCCTTGAGGTCGACGAGGACGGAGCGCTTGTTGCGGTTGGTGAGGTCGTACTCCGGGTCGATGCCGAGCCCCGCCCCGCCGGGCCGGTCGATCCGTACGACGTCGGCGCCGAGGTCGGCGAGGAGCATGGCCGCGAAGGGCCCCGGCCCGATCCCCGCCAGTTCCACCACACGCACCCCGGTGAGCGGCCCGCTCCGGGCGTTCCGGGTCGTTGCCGTCGTCGCCGCCATCAAGCCCCCAGCTATGTGACACCAATGATGTAACACCGGTGATGCTAGGAACACGTTCCACTCCGCACAAGCCCCCCGGCCGAGCAAGCGCTTGGAAATTCGCTCGGAGGGAAGGGGCATCCCGATCCTGCGCAGGATCACCCCGGCGACCACCACTGGCGGGACCGGCGGGAGGTACCGCTAGGCTCCGCCGTCGCAGGGGAAGCCGTAGGTGAAGGCGAGGGGCTGGATGGAGACCGGGAACGGCACGGGGCGGGACGCGAGCGAGCGGACGTACGACGTCGTCCTCTTCGGGGCGACGGGGTTCGTGGGCGAGCTGACCGCGGAGTATCTGGCCGAGTACGCTCCGGCCGGGTGCCGGTGGGCACTCGCCGGGCGCAGCCGCGACAAGCTGACGGCGCTGCGTGAGCGGCTGGCGGCACGCTGGCCGCGGTGCGCCGAGCTTCCGCTGGTGGTCGCCGACTCGGCCGACGCGGACGCGGTACGCGAACTGGCCGCGTCCACACGGGTGGTGGCCACCACCGTGGGTCCGTACGTCTGGTACGGCGAGGGCCTGGTCGCGGCCTGCGCGGAGGCCGGCACGGACTATGTGGACCTCACCGGCGAGTCGGAGTTCGTCGACGAGATGTACGTGCGGTACGACGCACGCGCCCGGGAGACCGGGGCGCGCCTGGTGCACGCGTGCGGCTTCGACTCCGTACCCCACGACCTGGGCGTGTACTTCACCGTCCAGCAGCTGCCGAAGGACGTGCCGCTGCGGATCGACGGCTTCGTGCGCGCCGGTGCGGTCTTCTCGGGCGGGACCTTCGCGTCGGCCCTGACGGCGATGGGGCGCGGCCGGGAGATGATGCGTGCCGCGCGCGAACGCCGCCTGTACGAACCGCGGTTGGTGGGCCGACGGGCTCGCGCACCGCTGGGCGGGCCGCGCTTCAGCGGGGAGACCGGCACCTGGGCGCTGCCGCTGCCGACCATCGACGCCCAGGTGGTGTCGCGTTCGGCGCGGGCGCTCGAGTCGTACGGCCCCGACTTCCGCTACCGGCACTACGCGTCGGTCAAGACGCTCCCGATGGCGCTCGGCGGCACCGCCGTGATCGGCGCGGGCGTGGCCGCGGCCCAACTGGCCCCCGTACGGCGCTGGATGATGGACCGTTACGAGCCGGGCCAGGGCCCGAGCGCGGAGCGGCGCGCCCGCAGCTGGTTCTCCGTCCGCTTCGTCGGCGAGGGCGGTGGGCGTCGCGTCTTCACGGAGGTGTCGGGCGGCGATCCCGGGTACGGCGAGACGGCGAAGATCCTGGCCGAGTCGGCGCTCTGCCTCGCCCTGGACGACCTGCCGAAGACCTCGGGGCAGGTCACGACGGCCGTGGCCATGGGTGACGCCCTGCTCGGCCGGCTGCGGGAGGCCGGTATCCGCTTCCGGGTGGCGTACAGGGGCTGACGCCGGGCGTGTGCCTCAGTGGCGTACGAGACAGAAGGGGTGGCCGGCCGGGTCCGCGTAGATCCGCCAGGCCCGGTCGCCGCCCCCGTCGTCGAGCAGCCACGCCCCGGCCTCGAGCACCGCGTGGTGGGCGGCGTCCTGATCGGTCACGCGGATGTCCAGGTGGAACTGCTGCTCGGGCGCGCCCCAGACCGGCGGCTGGTGGTCGGCCACGCCCTGGAAGGCGAGGACCGGCGCGCCGGCCGCGTCGTGCAGGGTGGCCCAGGCGTCGCCGACGGCCCACTGGGGATCCGGCCGGTTGATCTCACCGCCCAGCACCTTCTGGTAGAAACCGGCCAGTTCCATGACGTCGGTGCAGTCCAGGACGACGCACTGCAGGCTCCCGATCATGCGATCACCCATGCGGCGACGGTGTAGACCATGGCGCAGACCCAGGCCAGGGCGGCGAGCCCGGCGGTGGCGAGCAGGATGATCAGGCCGCGGTCGGCCGAGCGCGGCGGGGCGGTTGCGGGGGATGTCATGCATCCCAGCCTGCCGTCCATGATCGATTCTCGCCATCCGTACGCGTACTCAGTCGTCTACTCATCCCCCTAGGCCCGGTCGTCGAAATGGCTCCCGGCCGCGAGCGGCGTCTGGCGCGGTGCATCGCAAGGCGGAGGATCGCCCTCGTACTGGACGTACTCGGGCGGCTCCGACAACGCGGCGAGGTGCCGTGCCAGGCGTCGGGAGCAGGGGGCCATTTCGACGACAGGGCCTAGGCGCCCTGGGCTTCGCGCAGGGCGCGGCGGCAGAGGGAGTCGGCGTGGCGGGTGCTCTCGGGGAGGCGAAAGCGCGGGGCGAGCAGCAGCGTGTGGGCGCAGGCGTTGTCGAGGGAGACCCGGTGGCCGACGGAGACGAAGACGGGTTTGACCCCCGCCTGGGTGCGCAGGGCGCGGCCGACCTCCTCCGCACCGGCCACGAGGGGGCTGACGTCGCCGCGGGCCTGGCCGGGCGGGTCGTAGGAGAAGGTGAACGGGTTCTTCGCGACGCCGATCGAGGGGCGTCCGGTCAGCACGCCGAGGTGGCTCGCGAGGCCGAAGCGGCGCGGGTGCGCGAGGCCGTATCCGTCGCAGACGAGCAGCCCCGGGTCGGCGGTCAGCGAGGCGAGCGCGGCGAGCACCGTCGGGATCTCGCGGAAGGCGAGGAGACCGGGGACGTAGGGGAACGACACCCGGCCGACCGCCGTCGCCTCCTCCACCACGTCGTGGGTCCGGGCGTCGAGCACGACGGCCGCGGCGACGACGAGATCGCGCTCGTCGTCGTACGCGACGTCGAGCCCCGTGACATGCCCCGTGCCGGGCTGCGGTCCCGCCTCGTCGAGGACGAGCCGGGACCGCAGCTCCCCCTGCACGGCCCGGGCCGAGGTCTCGTCGGTGGGCCAACCCTCGGGAACGTCGATGATCGTCATGATGACGGCCACCCTACGGCGCCCCTCCGTCCGACAGGCGAGCTGTTCTCCCGTCGCCCGCCGGCCCGCGGGTAGCCTGGCGATCATGTTCGTACTGGAATTGACCTATACCGCCCCCGTCGAGCGGGCGGACGCGCTGCTCGACGCGCACGTCGCGTGGCTCGACGCGCAGTACACCGCCGGTGTGTTCATCGCCTCCGGGCGGAAGAACCCGCGCGACGGCGGCATCATCCTCGCCGCCGGGGTCGACCGCGCGGAGATCGAGAAGATCGTGGCGGCCGACCCGTTCACCGTCGAGGACGTGTGCGCCTACCGGATCACCGAGTTCTACGCGACCAAGACGGCCGACGCGCTCGCCCCGTACCGGGAGCAGCTGCCCGCGTAGGGGCTGTCCGACGGACCGGCGCCGGGGCTCTGAGCCACCGGCCCTGATCCGTCGGCCCTGATCCGCCGTCCCCCTGGGACCCCCGGGGCCGCTATCTCCGGCCGAGGCGGGCGATGCGGCCCTGCTCGCCGGAGGCCCAGCACGCGCCGTCCCGCGTGCAGTCGACCGTGTCGTACGAGCCGGTGTCGACGGTCCGCCAGGTGCGGCCGCCGTCGGTCGTCAGGTCCGTTCCGGTCGGTCCGACGGCGAGAGCGGCCCTGGAGGAGTGCGGGAGCCAGGCGACGCCGGAACGGTAGGCGGGCGGCGGGGCGGAAGCGGCCTTCCAGCGGCGTCCGCCGTCGCCGGTGACCGCGGCCGCCTGCGGCGAGGGCTGGTCCTTGCGGTAGTCGCCGCCGACCGCGATCCCGTGCGTACGGTCGCGGAAGGCGAGCCCGAAGACGCCCCGCGCGGGATCGCCCGCCGGAACGGTCGTCTCGGCGACGGTCCAGTTCAGACCCCGGTCGCGGGAGTGCAGCACGCGGGCCGTGGCGCCGCCGCCGGTCGCCAGCCAGACGTCCTTGGGTCCGGAGGAGACCAGGCACTGCCCGCTCGCGGCGAACCCGGCCTCGCCCGGCAGCGCCGCCGGCATCCCCTTGTCGGGGAGCACCGTCCAGGAACGTCCGCCGTCGCGGGTCGACAGGATGCGGTACTTCCCGTCCACCGGGTCGCTCATGGCGAGCCCGTTGCGGTGGTCGAAGAACGTGATGCAGTCGTAGAACGCCCGCGGGTCGGTGTTGCGGAAGGACTCCGTCCAGGTCGCCCCGCCGTCGTCCGTGCGCAGGACCCGTGACGCCTCGCCCTCCCCGATCGCGAGGACCACGGCGCGCCGGGCGTCGAACGCCTCCACGTCCCGGAGCTCCAGCTCCCCGGCTCCCGGCGGCGACACGTTCCGCCAGCTCCGGCCGCCGTCCGTGGTCCGCAGCACCGTCCCCTTCGAGCCCGCGGCCCAGGCGGTCCTGCGGTCGACGGCCGCGAGACCCCGGAAGCGGGCGTCCACGCCGGTCTCGGTCAGCTGCCAGTCGGCCCCGCCCCCCGCGACCTGCGACGCCACAGGCGAGGCCGCGCGCGGCGCTTGTGGCGACGCGGCCTGCGGCGCGCCGTGCGCCGGGGCCGTGAGGGCCAGTGCGAGGGCCGCCCCGCTCAGCCCCACCGACATCGTTCGTCTCGTCTTCCCCTTGGACGTCATGGCGCCGGAAGCTAGTCCACCCCGGTGGCCCCGTCCAGGGTGCCTCGGCCCGGGCGCGCGCGGTGACACAGCTCACGTCACCCTCCAGTGCACGTTCCGGCCCGTTCGTTCGTCTTCCCTTGTGTCAGGGAGACGTCACGAACCGAAGCCGCGCGACAGGAGCTGGCCTTGTCCACCGTCATCGAGCAAGCCGTGCAGGCCCGTCTGGTCGCATCCGCTCCCCGGATGGAAACCGTCCCCGCCACACTCCGGTACGACCGCGAGGACCCCTTCGCCGTGAGCATGGCGTTCCCGCCGCCCGCGACGCTGGAGGGCGTCGAGGTGTCCTGGGCCTTCTCGCGCGAACTCCTCGCGGAGGGCGTGGACGGGCCGGCCGGGCTCGGGGACGTCCGGGTCCGCCCGTACGGCTACGACCGGACCGTGGTCGAGTTCCACGCGCCCGAGGGCGTGGCCGTGGTGCACGTCCTGACGTCCGAGCTGCGGCACTTCCTGGAGCGTTCGCAGCATCTGGTCCCGGCCGGGCGCGAGCACCAGTACCTGGACTGGGACCAGGACCTGGCCCAGCTCCTGGACGACTGAGCGCGTACCTCCGCGGTCGCGGCCGGGAGAGCGCTCCTTCGCCGCCGGGCCCGAGTGCGCGCTCCGCGTCGGCTCCCCGCCCCGTCCGCCGGCCCGCCCGTAAATCGATTGTGTACCGCCCCGCGCCGGGCGTACCGTCCTGATCTGGCCCTGTTGTCGCCCGATCGGAGAAGGCCGTTGCTCGTCTGAGGATGCGAGACACCGTGCCGCGCGTGCCCTTTGATGCCGCGTGTGCCGTCTTCGCCCTCGGCGTACGAGCTTCCTCTGCCTGCCCGCGCCCCGGTGTCTCACCCGTTGCCCCAGCCCACGCTCTCGCAACAGGGAGGCCCCCATGGCGACCCATCCCACTTTCATCACCTGCTCGTCCGTCTCGTTCTCGTGGCCGGACGGCACCGAGGTCCTGGACGACTTCCGGCTCGCGGTCGGCCCCGGCCGGACCGGCCTCATCGGTCTGAACGGCTCCGGAAAGTCGACGCTCCTCAAGCTCGTCGCGGGTGAGCTGACACCGGCCGACGGCACGATCCGTACGGTCGGCGAGGTCGGCTACCTCCCGCAGAACCTCGTCCTCGACACCGCGCTGCGGGTCGACGAGGCCCTCGGCATCGCGGCGACGCGGGCCGCGCTGCACGCCATCGAGGCGGGCGATCCCGCCGAGGAGCACTTCGCGGCGGTCGGCGACGACTGGGACGTGGAGGAGCGGGCCCGCGCCACCCTCGACCAGCTGGGCCTCGGGCACATCGGCCTCGACCGGACCATCGGCGAGGTGTCGGGCGGCGAGTCGGTCCTGCTGCGGCTCGCGGCGCTGCTGCTGGCCCGGCCGGACATCCTGCTGCTCGACGAGCCGACCAACAATCTCGATCTGCACGCCCGCGCACGGCTCTACGAGGCGGTGGACGCCTGGTCGGGTGTGCTGGTCGTGGTGAGCCACGACCGTCAACTCCTGGAGCGTGTCGACCAGATCGCCGATCTGCGCGACGGCGAGGTCACCTGGTACGGCGGCGCCTACTCCGCGTACGAGGAGGCGCTCGCGGCCGAACAGGACGCGGCGGAGCGGATGGTGCGCGTCGCGGAGGCCGACGTACAGCGCCAGAAGCGGGAACTCTCCGACGCCCAGGTCAAGTTGGCGAAGCGCAAGCGGTTCGCGCAGAAGAGCGCCCAGAACAAGGTGGTGCCGAAGATCGTCGCCAACAACCGCAGGAGCGCGGCGCAGGTGTCGGCGGGCAAGCACCGCGCCCTGCACCCCGAGCGGCTGGCCGAGGCGCGGGAGCGGCTGGACGTGGCGGAGGAGGCGGTACGGGACGACGACGAGATCAGGATCGAGCTGCCGCGCACCACGGTCCATCCGGGCCGCGGGGTGCTGACACTGCGCGAGCTCGAACTGCGTTACGGCTCCCGGGTGGGCGGCGAGTTCGAGCTGCGCGGGCCGGAGCGCATCGCGCTCGTGGGGCGGAACGGGGCCGGCAAGACGACCCTGCTGCGGACGATCGCCGGGGAGCTGCAGCCGGTCTCGGGCGAGGTCGTGACGCACGTGCCGCTCCGCTTCCTGCCGCAGCGACTCGACGTGCTCGACGACGAGTTGAGCGTGGTGGAGAACGTCGCCCGGTTCGCGCCGGAGGCGACGGCGAACACCATCAGGGCGCGGCTCGCGCGGTTCCTGTTCCGGGGCGCGCGGGCGGATCAGCCGACCGGCACTCTCTCGGGCGGGGAGCGCTTCCGGGCGACCCTGGCGGCGCTGCTCCTCGCCGAGCCGGCACCGCAGCTGCTGATGCTGGACGAGCCGACCAACAACCTGGACATGGCGTCCGTGCGGAAACTGACGGCGGCGCTGGAGGCGTACGAAGGGGCGCTGATCGTGGCGAGCCACGACGTCCCGTTCCTGGAGTCGCTCGGGATCACCCGCTGGCTGCTGCTCGACGGCGAGCTGCTGCCGGCGACGGCGGAGGCGGTGCGGGAGGGCATGCCACGCGCGTGACGGCGCGGGGCTCGCGCGACGCCCGTCGGGTGACGGATGACGGTGAGGGGTGACGGGAGCCGGGCCGCGGCCCCGCTCCCCGGCTTTCCGGGCCGGGAGCCGCGGGGGCCGGATCCCGACCGTGGAAGGCGATCTTCCGGTGTTCTCCACGCTCCGCGCCGGGTGTGGTGGATCACCTGCTCTGCGTAGCCATGATCACGACACCCCCGACACACCGGGGCTGTGACCTGCCTCTCCGTACGACCTCACCAGCAGCACACATAACGGAACGTAACCGGACATCGCCGAGACGGGCTTGGCCGACGCCTTACGGGGCCTTAACCTACGGTTTCGTAACCTACGAATGCGTAGGTATTTTCCGTCCCCCCTTCTCCGTCCCCAGGAGTCCTCGTGACGCTCACTTCTCCCCACCTCGGCAGCTCGACCGGGTGGACCGACGCCCGCCTGCTGTACGCGCTGGAAGAAGTCGTGGAGAAGGAGCTCAACCGGCATCTCAAGGTCACCAAGGACTGGATGCCGCACGAGTACGTCCCGTGGTCCGACGGGCGGAACTTCCCCGGGTTCTTCGAGGACGGCGAGGCCTGGGAGCCGTCCCAGTCCAAGGTCACCGAGATCGGCAAGATCGCCCTCGTGGTGAACCTGCTCACCGAGGACAACCTGCCCAGCTACCACCACGAGATCGCCTCGCTCTTCGGCCGCGACGGCGCCTGGGGCACCTGGGTGCACCGCTGGACCGCCGAGGAGGGCCGTCACGGCATCGTGATGCGCGACTACCTCCTGGCGTCGCGCGCCGTGGACCCGGACAAGCTGGAGCAGTTCCGGATGGCGCACATGAGCGAGGGCTTCGAGTCCGACAACCGGCACTCGATGCTGCACTCGGTCGCGTACGTCGCCTTCCAGGAACTCGCCACCCGCATCTCGCACCGGAACACGGGCCACCAGTCCGGCGACCCGGTCTGCGACCGGATGCTGGCGCGCATCGCCACCGACGAGAACCTGCACATGGTCTTCTACCGCAACCTGCTGGGCGCGGCCTTCGAGATCGCCCCGGACCTGACGATGCAGGCCGTGCGGGACGTCGTGGTGAACTTCCGGATGCCGGGACACGGCATGCCGGGCTTCGAGCGGGCGGCGGCGCAGATGGCGATCGGCGAGATCTACAACATGCGCATCCACCACGACGACGTGCTGCAGCCGGTCCTGCGCTTCCTCAAGGTGCTCCAGATCGACGGTCTCGGCCCGGAGGGTCTGAAGGCCCAGGAGGAGCTGGGGCTGTACATGAACGGCCTGGACAGCGAGGCCTCGAAGTTCGACGAGAAGCTGGCGGCGCGCAAGGCACGCCTGGAGGCCCGCAAGGCGGGCTGACCCGCCACCGGGGGCCCCACGGGCCCACGGGATGGCGCCGACAGGTGCCAGGAGTAGTGCCGTGACTCAGGTGCCAGGAGTCAGGTGTCAGGAGTCAGGTGCCGGGGCTTGATGAAGGCGCTCGCCCTCGCCCGCGTCCCTTTACGGACGCAGGTGACGGCGGGCGCCTTCCGCGCGCTTCAGCCGACCCCGCTCCTTCTCGGAGAGGCCGCCCCACACCCCGAACCGTTCGTCGTGCTCCAGCGCGTACTGGAGGCAGGCGACCCGCCCTTCGCACGCTCCGCACAGCTGCTTCGCCTCGCGCGTCGAGGAGCCGGGGGCCGGGAAGAAGAACTCGGGCCCGGTCTGGGCGCACAGCGCGTTCTCCTGCCAGGACATGTCGGGTGCGGCCGGGGCGGTCATCACGGTGGTGTCGTTCTGCATGGCCGATACGCTGCCCTTCGGCCGTAAACGGTCCATCAACGTTCGATCAATGCGGCGCGCCGGACGTGCCGGGAGCCGTCGCGCCGCAGGTCATGCCGCCTCCTCGACCGGGGTGCTCGTGATCACCGCGAAGCGCGCGCCGAACGGGTCGGCGAGCTTCGCCAGGCGGCCGACGCCCTCCATCGCGATCGGGGCGAGCCGCACCGCGCCGCCGAGCCGCTCGGCCGCCGACACCGCCGCGGCGGTGTCGGGGACCTCGAAGTAGGGCAGCCAGGCCGGACCGCCCGAGGCCTCGACGGGGTCGAGACCGAGCGGGACGACACCGCCGAACATCGCTTCCTCCCCCTGCCCCGCCGGGTTCAGCACGAGGTACGAGCCGCTGCCCTCAGGCATCGGCACGGTGGAGGTCTCCAGGCCGAAGACGGAGCCGTAGAACGCGACGGCCGCGTCCACGTCCGGCGTGTGGAGCTCGGCCCAGGTCAGCGAGTTCGGGCCGTCGACGAGGTCGAGGCCCTTGTTCCTACCGGGCTGCCAGGTGGCGAACCAGGCGCCCGCCGGGTCCGCGAAGACGGCCATGCGGCCGAGGTCGATGACGTCCATCGGCTCGAACAGGACCGTGCCGCCGCCCGCCTGGACCGCCTGTGCCGTGGCGTCGGCGTCGGCCGACTGGAAGTACAGCGTCCACGCGGGCGGGCCGCCCTGCCCGGGCTCGACCGTCATGCCTCCGGCGACCGTGGCATCGCCCGAGCGGAACATCCCGTAGCCGCCGGCCTCGGGTCCCGCGGAGACGAAGTCCCAGCCGAAGACGCCGTGGTAGAAGCCGGCCGCCCGGTCGATGTCCGGAGTGCCGAGGTCGATCCAGTTCGGGGAGCCGGTGACGAAACGCGTCGTGAGCATGGTGGCGCTCCTTCGGGGCCCCGGGAGGTGGTACGTCTCCGAGTCTCCTCCGGACCCGGGGCCCGCGCGCGGTCAGGTCAGCGGGTTCGCCGCCCCGGGCCGGCGGAAGAGGGCCGTCCACAGGAACGCCTCGCCGAAGTGCGGGGAGTCGGCAGGCTCGTCCCGCATGCGGCGCAGCTCGACCTCCGTCAGATCGGCGAAGATCCAGCGCAGGGACTCCGGCGTGTAGGCGAGACCACCGTGCAGGCCCGGCTCGCGGTAGAAGTCGGCGTCGGGCAGCTCCGAACCCATGGCGCCCGACGCGAAGCAGGTCAGGGCGAGGTGCCCGCCGGGCGCGAGCAGCCGGTCGAGCAGGGCGAGGTAGCTGACGCGACGGTGGGGCGGCAGATGGTGGAAGCAGCCCGAGTCGACGATCAGGTCGTACGGGCCGGTGAGCGCGCTCCCGGCGAGCTCGAAGGCGTCCCCGTGGTGGAACCGCACCTGGGCACCCGCCTCCTGGACGCGCTGCCGGGCCCAGGTGATCGCTTCGTCGGAGAGGTCCACGGCGTCGACCTCGAAGCCCTGGGTCGCCAGATACAGGGCGTTGCGCCCCGGGCCGCAGCCCAGGTCGAGGGCGCGGCCGCCGGGCGCCACCCACCCGCGTTCGAGGCAGGAGACGAGACTCTCGTCCGGCTTCGCGACGAAGAACGGCACCGCTCTGGAGCGGTCGCCGTAGAAGCCGTTCCACCAGCCGGCCGCGTCGGCGGTCCAGCGGTCGGCCTCCCTCGCGAAGAGCCCGTCGAGGAGCTTCAGCACATCGTCGACGTCACGTATGTTCCGGTCCATCCGGCACCCCTTTCCTGTACCGGGAACGGTAGGGGAAATCGCGATGAAAGCCCAGGTCAGGGGCTGTTTCGCCGAGCCCGCGAAAGGGCGCGTACGGCCGTTCGCCGGAAGGTGGCGAGGGGGTCGGCCCACCCCCTCGCGATCACCGGTGCGCGGGTGCTCACGGCCCCGCCCAGGGCCGTCCGGGGGCCTTCTCCCGCCGCCCTGGGCCCGCTTTTCCCGGCGGTCGCGTCAGTCGGCCTTCTTCGCCCTGCTCGGCTGGACCCGCTTCGGTTCGCCGGGCATCTTCGGGTACTCCGGCGGGTAGGGCAGGTCGCCGAGGCCGTGGTCCGCCTCGTCACGGCGGGCCAGTTCCAGCAGGCTCTCCAGGCTGAAGCGGTGGTCGTCCATGTCGGCGTGAACGTCGCCCACCTCCGCGTACCGGGCCGGCATCGTCCTGATGTCGAAGTCCCGCGGAGTCGCGTCGTCGATCTCGTCCCAACTCAGCGGCGCGGAGACCGGGGCGTGCGGGCGGGGCCGCACGGAGTAGGCGGAGGCGATCGTGCGGTCGCGGGCCGTCTGGTTGTAGTCGACGAAGATCCGCTCGCCGCGCTCCTCCTTCCACCACTTGATCGTCACGCGCTCCGGCATCCGGCGCTCCAGCTCGCGGCCGCAGGCGATGGCCGCGCGGCGGACCTGGGTGAAGGTCCAGCGGGGCTCGATCGGCACGAAGACGTGCAGCCCGCGTCCGCCCGAGGTCTTGGGCCAGCCGCGCACGCCGTGCTCGTCCAGGACGGCGCGCAGCTCGTGGGCGGCGCGTACGGCGTCGGCGTAGTCGGTGCCGGGCTGGGGGTCGAGGTCGATCCGCAGCTCGTCGGGGTGGTCGGTGTCCTCGCGCCGCACCGGCCACGGGTGGAAGGTGACCGCGCCGAGGTTGGCCGCCCACAGGACGGCCGCCGGTTCGGTCGGGCACATCTCGTCGGCCGACCGGCCGCTGGGGAAGGTGATGTGCGCGGTCGGGATCCAGTCCGGGAGGTATTTGGGGGCGCGCTTCTGGAAGAAGGACTCGCCGGTCACTCCGTCGGGGTAGCGCTCCAGGGTCGTGGGCCGGTCCCGCAGCGCGCGGGTGATGCCGTCGCCGACGGCCAGGTAGTAGCTGACCATGTCGAGCTTGGTGTAGCCGGGTTCGGGGAAGTACACCTTGTCCGGATTGGAGACGCGCACGGTCCGCTCTCCGACTTCCAGCTCCACCGCTGCCGCCTTGGTCGCCATGCGAGTCAGCGTAGAGCTCGCCGACATTCCCCGCATACCGGACAATCGGGCCATGGATCTGCCGGTGATGCCGCCCGTGAAGCCGATGCTGGCCAAGGCCGTGAAGAAGATTCCGCCGGGCATGCAGTACGAGGCCAAATGGGACGGCTTCCGCGCCATCGTCCACCGCGACGGCCCGGAGCTGGTCATCGGCAGCCGTACGGGCAAGCCGCTGACCCGCTACTTCCCCGAGCTCGTCGACGCGCTGCTCCCCCGGCTCCCGCAGCGCTGCGTGGTCGACGGCGAGATCGTGATCGAGCACGGCGGCCGGCTCGACTTCGACCGGCTCACCGAGCGCATCCACCCCGCCGACTCCCGCGTGCGGATGCTGGCCGAGAGGACCCCGGCCCGGTTCATCGCCTTCGACCTGCTCGCCCTCGGCGACGACTCCCTGCTGGAGACACCCCTCACCGACCGGCGGGCCGCCCTGGAGGAGGCCCTGCGCGAGGCCGACGCCCCGGTCCATCTGGCGCCCGCGACCACGGACCCGGAGGTCGCCGCCCGCTGGTTCGAGCAGTACGAGGGGGCCGGCCTGGACGGGGTGATCGCCAAGCCGCTGGATCTGCCGTACCGGCCCGACGCCCGGCTGATGTACAAGATCAAGCACGAGCGCACGGCGGATGTGGTCGTGGCCGGCTACCGCTTCCACAAGAGCGGGCCGGTGGTCGGCTCGCTGCTGCTCGGCCTGTACGACGACGGTGGCACGCTCCAGCACGTCGGGGTCTGCGCGGCCTTCACCGCCAAGCGCCGCGAGGAGCTGGTCGCCGAGCTGGAGCCGCTGCGGATGGACCCGCCCGACGGGCACCCGTGGGCGGCCTGGGCGGAGGAGGCCGCGCACGCCGGCGCACGGCTGCCGGGGGCGCCGAGCCGCTGGTCGGGCAAGAAGGACCTGTCGTGGGTGGCCCTGCGACCGGAGCGGGTCTGCGAGGTGGGGTACGACCACATGGAGGGCGACCGGTTCCGGCACACGGCCCAGTTCAAGCGGTGGCGGCCGGACCGTACGCCGGAGTCCTGCGGTTACGGCCAGCTGGAGGAGCCGGTCTCGTACGACCTCTCCGAGGTGCTGGCGTAGCCGCCGGTACGGGCCTAGGGCGTGTTTCGGAAGTAGCGTCGTCCGCCCGAAGGGCGGGGCCGGGGGCGTCTGGTGCGTGCGATCGCAAGGCGGAGGGAGGAGAGCGCAGCGGGCTGCGCCGACGACCGACAACGCGGCGAGCGTGCGTGCCAGGCGTTCCCGGCCAGACGGGACTTTCGAAACACGCCCTAGCAGCCCGGTACCGGCCGCGTCGTCAGCGGAGGTGTCCTCGTCAGATGACGGAGGTGTGCGTCAGCGGCGCCGTGTCGGGCACACTCGTCGCCTCCTTCGAGCCGAACGGGGCGGTCGCGCTGCCGGTGCCCTTGTACAGGTACGTGCCGTTGGGGCCGTACGCGTAGAGGTCCGGGCGACCGTCGCGGTTCGCGTCGCCGACGCCGACGAGGTGCGTGTACGCGTTCCAGCCGGAGCCGACCCTCGTACGGGGCGCGAACGTACCGTCGCCCCGGCCCTGGTAGAGCCAGAGGACACCGGAGGAGTCGCGGGCGACGAGATCCCCGGCGGCGCTTCCGGCGATGTCGCCGACGGCGGTGAGCTGGTTGAAGATGCCCCAGCCGGTGCCGACCTTGACGCGGGCGGAGTACGGCGCCGTGGCGCTGCCCGTGCCCTTGTAGAGGTAGAGCGCACCGGCGGTGTCGGTGGCGAGGAGGTCGGGGCGCCCGTCGCCGTTGAGGTCGGAGCCCGCGGCGATCTTGTTGTAGATCTGCCAGCCGGGACCGATCTTCACGCGGCTCGCGAAGGTGCCGTCCCCCTTCCCGAGGTAGTGCCAGAGGACACCGCTGGTGTCGCGGGCGACCAGGTCACCGGCCGGGCCGCCAGCGATGTCGCCCGCCGCCTCGATCTGGTTGAACATGTTCCAGCCGCTGCCGACGAGCTCCTGCTCCGCCGGGCGCAGTTGCCCGTTGGTGACGTCGTAGTGGGAGTCGGTGCGCCAGAGCTTGCCCGCGCTGTCGCGCACGAGCACGTCCGGGGAGCCGTTGTCGTCGTAGTCGTGCGGGGCGGCCTTGCGCGTGGCCGTGAAGGCGCCCGTCTCCTTCAGCGTCTGGCCGATGCCGTTCATCGGCTCGGCGCTGATCTCCCAGGTGTACGCGCCGGGGAGCGCGCTCTCGGCACCGTAGCGGTCGTTGTCGAGGTCGGCGGTCCAGTCGAAGCGCACGACGCCGTTCTCGGGCTGGACCGAGCCCACGACGTACACCTTGCCGGTCTGCACGTGCCGCAGGGTCACCTGGGCGCGCACGTTGTACCGGGAGAGCGTGAACTCGAGCGGGATCCTGCCGCCGTGGGCGTCGAGGTCGACCACGGCCGGGACCTTGCTTCCGAGCAGGGCGACCTTGGTGGACTCGCCGCTGCTCGCGACGAGCGTCGCGGCCGGGGTGCCGTCCGCCCCGGGCGCGATCCGGTAGACGCCCTCGCCCTGCTCGACTGTTCCGCCGCGCACCGTCTGAGCGCCGTCGGGCGCGACGGCGGCGGTGAGGGTGTGGTCGAGGAGCTTGCGGGTGGTGGTCCCGTCCTTCAGGCTGCGCGCGGTCAGGGCTGCCAGGGGCTCCGGCTCGACGTCGTCCGTGAGGCCGCTGCGGGTGCCGTACGTGACCCAGTCGCCGACCAGGCCGAGCTCGACGTCCTTGCGCCACGCCGCGCCGACCTCGAACCTCTGCTGGTTCTTGGTGGCGCGGTCGACGGCCACGACGGTGACGTTCTCGTTCGCGTCGTACTCGACCCATGCGAAGTGCGTGGCGGAGACGGCGAAGTTGCTCTTGCCGGTCGTGGCGACGGGGGGAACCTCGTACGTCTCCGTGATCGCGTTGGCCGCCAGGTCGAGCAGGCCGATGTGCTTCTCGGCGTCCGCGTCCGTGCCGGTGGAGTAGGTCACGAGGGCGTGGGTGGCCGTGCCGGCCTTGACGGTGACGCCCGTGGCGTTGCCCGGGAGACCGGCGGTCATCTTGCCCGACCCGCTGGTCGTGGTGTGCATGTGGATGAGCCGGTCGCCGTTCACGTTGAGCACCGTGGTGAACAGGGCCTTGCCGGCGGCGCCCGCGTAGGTGTGACCGGTCTCGAAGGTGACCGACCGCAGCTTCGCCCCCGTCGCCACGTCGGTGAGAGAGGCCTTGGTGGCTCCGTGGGAGGCCACGATGTCCCCCGAGCCGGTGCTCTCGAAACCCCAGCCGATGTCCTTCACGGCCGAGCCGTCGGCCGGGACCCAGTGGGCGCTGTAGGTGGGGCCGGCCTCGTCCATCGGCGGGACCTCGGTGGAGGTCAGGAAGCCTGTCGCGGTCGCGCCGAAGACGGTGCTCTTGGCGGGGAACGGCGCGACCTCGGCCGCGGCCGCGGTGTGCGTGGCCTCGACGGCCGGCGCGGCGACCGCCGGAGCGGCCAGCGCGCCCCCACCGGCGGTGACGGCGAGAACGGTGACGACGGAGACGACGAGCCGACGACGCGCGGGACGGGCGTGGATCAAGACGGATTCCTCTCAAGCGACCAGACGCACCCGGGGGATGCGCCTGGTCAGACCCTTGATCGTGTCGAATGGTTGTACCCGTCCTCAATGGATTTCACGGCCGATCGAGTCTCGGGAAGACGCCCATCCGAGTTGACGTAGAACGAAGCGTTGGCGGTGGTCCCGCGGGGAGGGCCGTACGCGCCTCCCGTACGGCGCCGTCCTCCCGTACCTCGGTGGGAAAGCGGTCCCGCAGACCGGGGTGTCTTTGCGTCGGCCCGTGGAGGGCTCCTGTTCGCGGCGGGCGGGCGGAGAGTGAGCGAAGCCTCGGGAGCTACCGGCAAGTCAACTTGCTGAGCCGTAACCCGATTTCAACCCCGTGCGCACGATCGCCGTGGACGGGACGCACACCGAACGGCCCGCACCTCCCGGAGTGAGATGCTTCACACTCCCCCGCGGGGCACCGAGACCGTGTTCGGCGAACAATCGACCGATACGGAAGGTCGTTTCGGAAGGAAGATCGGCCCGCGCGGCGCGCACCTGCGAGAACACCGCGCGACGTCGTGCGGCGGAGAGCGAGGGCGCGCCCGGACCGTCCGCACACCCCGCCGAACGGCGGGCGTGCCGTTGCGCCGCGGAGACATCCCCGTCGACGAACCCGGAAGCCCATCCTGTACGTATGGAGAGGGATACCCCACCCCCGACCCGTACCCACAAGGACTGGCCCGTGATCACCTCGCCCTCGCCCCTCGTCCCCGTCCCGATCCCCGACCGTGTGGCCGCCATGATCGGCTCCTGTCTGCCGCTGCACGTCCTGCAGGCGGAGATCGACGCCGACAGCGCGGCGCGCGAGGTGCTGCGCTTCCGAGGGCCGCTCTGCGCGGAGGACCGGGCGGACCGGGAACACGCGCTGTCCGCCCTGGCGCGGGCGAACAAGATCCTGGCCAAGCACCACCCGCTGCTCCCGGTCCGCCGCTGACCCTTCCGCCCGCGCCGACCGGTCCGCCTGCGCCGGCCGTCCGCCGCTGACCCGTCCGCCCCCGCCGACCCGTCCGACCACGTTGGCCCGTTCGGGGCGCGGTCCCGGCGCCGCACCGGTTCGGACGTCTCCCGCATGCGGGCGGGCCCGGCCGGTGTGAGGCTGCCAGGGTGACCACCACCAGCCAAGCCGCACCTGCGCCCCCGGCCGCCGAGCCACCCGTGCTCGACAGCCGTCGCCGCAACATCGTCTTCGGCACGATCATGCTCGGCGTCCTCCTCGCCGCGCTCGACCAGACGATCGTCGGCACCGCCCTGCCGACCATCGTCTCGGACCTCGGTGGCGCCGCCCACATGTCCTGGGTGGTCACCTCGTACCTGCTGGCCGAGACGGTCGCCACTGTCCTGGTCGGCAAGTTCGGCGACCTGTTCGGGCGCAAGGTGATCTTCCAGATCTCCGCGATCGTCTTCATCACCGGCTCGTTCCTCTGCGGACTCGCCACCAACATGACCCTGCTGATCGTCTGGCGCGGACTGCAGGGCATCGGCGCCGGCGGTCTGATGGTCACCTCCATGGCGCTGATCGCCGATGTGATCCCGCTGCGCGACCGCGGCAAGTACCAGGGCGCGATCGGCGCCGTCTTCGGCGTCTCCACGGTCATCGGCCCGCTGCTCGGCGGGCTCTTCACCGACCATCTGACCTGGCGCTGGGCGTTCTACGTGAACGTCCCGATCGCGATCCTGGTCGTGATCGCGGCCGCCCGCACGATCCCCTCCGTACGGTCCGCGAGCAAGCCGGTCATCGACTACGCCGGCATCGCGCTGGTCGCCGCCGGATCCAGCGCCCTGATCCTGGCGACCAGTTGGGGCGGGAACGAGTACGCGTGGGGCTCCGGCGTCATCATCGGACTCTTCGCCGGCGGTCTGATCGCGCTGGCGCTGTTCTGCTGGGTGGAGACCCGGGCCGCCGAACCGATGCTGCCCATGCGGCTCTTCGCCAACCCGGTGTTCACCGTCTGCTCCGTGCTCAGCTTCGTCGTCGGCTTCGCGATGCTCGGCTCGATGACCTTCCTGCCCTCGTACCTCCAGTACGTCGACGGGGACTCGGCCACCGTCTCCGGCATCCGGACGCTGCCGATGGTCCTCGGCCTGCTGATCGCCTCGATCTACAGCGGCAACGTGGTCAGCAAGACCGGCACCTACCGGATCTTCCCCATCGTGGGCTGTCTGGTGATGGGGGTCGGTCTCTTCCTCCTGTCGCTGATGGACACCGGCACCAGCGCCTGGCTGGAGTCGCTGTACATGTTCGTGCTCGGCGCCGGCATCGGCCTGTGCATGCAGGTGCTGACCATCGCCGTGCAGAACACGGTGGACTACGCCGACCTCGGCACCGCCACCTCGGGCGTCACCTTCTTCCGTACGCTCGGCAGCTCCTTCGGCACGGCGGTCTTCGGCACCATCTACGCCAACTCCCTGAAGCCCAACCTGGCCCAGGGGGTCGGCGAGGCGGCGGCCGTCGCGGGACCGGGCCTGGACCCGTCCGAGATCGCCACGGCCGCGACGAGTCCGGCCGGCGTGCACGCCCTGCCGGACGAGGTGGCCGCGCCGATCGTCCAGGCGTACGCGGACACCCTGCACACGGTCTTCCTCTGGACGGTGCCGGTCGCGGCGATCGGCTTCGTCGTGGCGCTCTTCCTCAAGCAGGTACCGCTCCGGGACACGGCCCGCGCCTCGGCGCCCGACATGGGCGAGGGGTTCGGCTCGCCGACCACGGCGGGCGACTCGGCCAAGCTGCTCGAACTCACCGTCGGAAGGATCCTGCAGAAGACGGACCTGGAGACCGCGCGCCGGATCGTCGCCGACTCCGACACCCGGCTCGACACCGCGGCCGCGTGGGCGGTGATGCAGGTCGAGCTCTTCACGAGGACGGTCGGGCACGCCAGTCTCGGCCTGATCTCCGCCGGCCGCCGGGTCCCCCCGGAGGTCCTGCTGCCGGTGTTCGACCGCATGGTCGACGAGGGGTTCCTGACCCGGGACGGCAACCTCCTCTCCCACACCCCGGCGGGGCGGCGCGAGGCAGAGGTCATCACCCACGCGTGGGGCGACTGGCTGAGCGACCGGGTCGAACGGGAGACCGGCCGGCCGAGCGGCCCGGAGCTCAGGGCCGCGACGGACGCGATCACGAAGAAGCTGATCGCGGAGGACCTGGCGCAGGGCCTGCCGCGGAACCGCCGGGAGCCGGTCGGCGTCACGTCCTGATCCGCGGACCCGTGTCCGGCGACCGGCGGGCCGCTCAGGGCTCGTCGATGAAGTCGCCGTCCACGTACACCCACGCGCCCTCGTGGCGCCGGAAGCGGCTGCGTTCGTGGAGCGAGCCGGCCTCGCCTCCGTGGGTGTAGCGGGCGACGAAGGTGACCGTGCCGGACCGGTGGAAGGCCGTGCCGTCGCCGGTGTCGCGGATCTCAAGACCCGCCCACCGCATCTTCGGGTCGAAGTCGACCTCGCCGGGGCGGGTCTCCGGGGCCCAGGTCCGCAGCAGGTACCCGGCGTCGCGCGTGACGAAGGCGCTGTAGCGGGAGCGCATGAGCAGTTCGGCGGTGGGCGCGGTGGCCGGCCCGGAGTGGAAGCGTCCGCAGCACTCCCCGTACGGCGCGGGCAGGCCGCACGGGCAGGGCGAGCTCGCGGTGACGGCGGGCGAGTTCGCGGTGACGGCGGGCGCGGAGGGCGTGGCGGGGCGCCGCTTGGGGCGGGTGGGGCGTCGGGACATGACGTCATTGTCCCGTGTACGCGGGGACGGGATCGCGCCATGTGCGCGGTGTGGCCCGCACGACGCTTCCGGGAGCCGGGGGAGGCCCTTATGCTCCTGCGCCGGACGTGACCGTTACCGCCGGTAAGGCAAAGGGGCTGGGGCATGAACCGTACGGGTACCTCGCGACGCACCTTCGTGACCACGGCCGCCGCGGCCACCGCGGCCGCCGCCACGGCCACCGTCGGAGCGACGCCGGCCCAGGCGAGCGCCGCGGCCGCGGGGGCGACGGACGGGCCGCTCTCGGTCGCGGTCCTCGGCGGCGGCGTCGCGGGCCTGACCGCCGCCCACGAACTGGCCGAACGCGGCTTCCGCGTCACCGTCTACGAGCGCCGGGCGCTCGGCGGCAAGGCCCGCTCGATGGACGTGCCCGACAGCGCACGCGGCGCCCGCCGGCCCCTCCCCGCCGAACACGGATTCCGCTTCATCCCCGGGATCTACCACAACCTCCCCGACACGATGCGGCGCATCCCCTTCCCGGGGAACGCCAACGGCGTGTGGGACAACCTCGTCGCCCCGGCCGAGATGGCCTTCGCCCGCACCGGCCGCGAGGACCTCCGCATCCCGCTCCCCTGGCCCGGCCACCGGCCCGCCGAACTCACCCTCGACGAGATCCGCCGGGCACTGACCGCGCTCCTGGAGACCGCCGGCTCGATCCCGCTCCACGAGACCGCGTACTTCGTCAACCGCTTCCTGGTCTTCCTCACCAGCTGCGACGAGCGGCGGAACCGGACCTGGGAGGCCACCCCCTGGTGGGAGTTCCTGCGGGCCGGGCGGATGAGCTACGACTACCAGCGCATCCTCGCCGTCGGCCTCACCCGGAACATCGTGGCCACCAAGGCGGAGGAGGCCAGCACCCGTACGGTCGCCACGCTCCTGGAGGCGTTCGCCTTCAACGCGCTCGGCCGCGGCGCCGACGGACCGCTCGACCGGATCCTCGACCTGCCCACCAACGAGGCCTGGATCGACCCGTGGGTCAGCCATCTGACGGGCCTGGGCGTGGAGTTCAAGGTCGGCTGGACGGTACGGGAGATGGCGTACGACGCGGCGGGGCGGAGGATCTCCGCCGCCGTGATCGAGGACCCCGGCGGCGTACGGCGCTCGGTGACCGCCGACCACTACATCTCCGCGATGCCGGTGGAGCACGCCCGGCGGACCTGGGGCGCCGCGCTGCGGGCGGCCGATCCTCAGCTGGCCCGGTGCGACAGGCTGGAGACGGACTGGATGACGGGCATCCAGTTCTATCTGACCGAACGGGCGCCGCTGCTCGCCGGACACGCCAACCTGATCGACTCGCCCTGGTCCCTGACCTGCATCCAGCAGGCCCACCACTGGCCCACCCGTGACTTCCCTGCCGACTACGGCGACGGGTCGGTCGTGGACTGTCTGTCCGTCGACGTCTCCGAGTGGGACGTGCCCGGCATCCTCTACGGCAGGACGGCCAAGCAGTGCACCCGTACGGAGGTCGCGCGCGAGGTCTGGGCGCAGCTCAAGGCCGCGTTCAACGACACGGGCCGTACCGTGCTGAAGGACGGCGCCCTGCACTCGTGGTTCCTGGACCCGGGCGTGGACGGTCTGGGCACGCCGAACCCGACCAACGACGACCAGCTCCTCATCCACCCGGTCGGCACCTTCCACAACCGCCCGCAGGCCGCCACGAACGTGCCGAACTTCTATCTGGCCGGGGACTACGTGGCCGTCGACATCGACCTGGCCACCATGGAGGGCGCCAACGCCTCCGCCCGGCAGGCCGTCAACGCGCTGCTCGACCGGACGGCCTCGACGGCGGCGCGCTGCACGGTCCAGCCGCTGTTCCGCGCCCCCGAGCTGGAGTCGCTCAAGCGCCACGACCGACTGCGGTACCGGCTCGGCCTGCGCAACGCGCTCGACGTGGGGTGATCCGGCCGGCCGGTCAGGGGCGGTAGCGCAGGGGATGGTCCTCGGGGACCTCGACGACGACGATCTCCACGCCGTCGGGGTCCGCGATCCACATCTCGACCAGTCCCCAGGGTTCGGTCACCGGCTCCCGCAGGATCTCGACGCCCTGGCCGACGAGGTCCCGGTGCGCCGTCCGCACGTCCGCCACCTGGAGCCAGAGCCGCAGCCGTGGCGCGGGCTCGGCAGGGGCGGCGCGCCCGGAGACCTCCAGGAAGCCGCCGCCCAGGAAGTAGACGGTGCCCCGGTCGGGCCCGGTGCCGAACTCGCGGTACACCGTGAGGCCGAGCCGGTCTCCGTAGAAGCGCCGCGAGCGGTCGGGGTCGGACGGCCGGAGCAGGATCCGGCTGCTCAGTACATGCATCCCGGTAGCGTACGACCATGAAACTGACGATTCTCGGAGGCGGCGGATTCCGGGTCCCGCTGGTGTACGGCGCGCTGCTCGGCGACCACGCCGAGGGGCGGGTCACGCGGGTGACGCTGCACGACCTCGACGGCGGGCGGCTCTCGGCCATCGCCCGGGTCCTCGCCGAGCAGGGGGCGGGGGTGCCGGACGCGCCTGAGGTGACGGCGACGACGGATCTGGACGAGGCGCTGCGGGGGGCGGACTTCGTCTTCTCGGCGATCCGGGTCGGCGGTCTCGCGGGGCGGGCGGCCGACGAGCGGATCGCCCTCGCCGAGGGGGTCCTGGGCCAGGAGACGGTCGGCGCGGGCGGCATCGCGTACGGGCTGCGGACCGTGCCGGTCGCGGTGCAGATCGCACGGCGGATCTCGGTCCTGGCCCCGGACGCCTGGGTCATCAACTTCACCAATCCGGCGGGTCTGGTGACGGAGGCGATGGCGCGGGTGCTCGGCGACCGGGTCGTCGGCATCTGTGACTCCCCCGTCGGGCTCGGCCGCCGGGTCGCCCGGATCCTTGGCGCCGACCCGGACGAGGCGTGGATCGACTACGTCGGGCTCAACCACCTCGGCTGGCTGCGGGGGCTGCGCGTCGGCGGACGCGACGAGCTGCCGCGGCTGCTCGCGGACGAGCAGGCGCTCGGCTCCTTCGAGGAGGGCCGGCTCTTCGGCCCCGAGTGGCTGCGCTCGCTCGGCGCGATCCCCAACGAGTACCTGCACTACTACTACTTCAACCGCGAGGCCGTCCGCGCCTACCAGCAGGCCGAGCGGACGCGCGGCGCCTATCTCAGCGACCAGCAGGCCGGGTTCTACGGGGAGATGGGGAAGGCGGACACGCCTCCCCTGGCCACCTGGCACCGTACGCTCGCCGACCGCGAGGCGACCTACATGGCCGCCAACCGGGAGGCGGCCGGCATCGGCGAGCGCGACGAGGAGGACCTGGAGTCGGGCGGGTACGAGAAGGTGGCCCTGGCGCTGATGCGGGCGATCACGCGGAACGAGCGGGCCACGCTCATCCTCAACGTCCGTAACGGCACGACCCTTTCGGTGCTGGACGCGGACGCGGTGATCGAGGTGCCCTGCGTCGTGGACGCGGCCGGCGCCCATCCGGTCTCCGTGGCGCCCCTGCCGTACCACGCGGTGGGTCTGGTGACGGCGGTCAAGGCGGTCGAGCGCGAGGTGCTCGCGGCGGCGGAGAGCGGATCACGGGCGACGGCGGTGAAGGCGTTCGCGCTGCACCCGCTGGTCGACTCGGTCTCGGTGGCGCGCCGGCTCGTCGACGGCTACACGGCCGAACACGCGGAACTGGCGTACCTGCGCAGCTGACACGGCGACCGGACGACTGTCCGGCGAACATCTTTACGCCACAGGGGGCGCGGCATACGCTCGCGCCCCATGGACTCACCTGGCACACGTCTTCGAAGGGCGATGGCCCGTCTCGCCACGGGCTGTCTGCTGACCGCCGGACTGGTGGGAGCAGGACCGGCGGTCGCCGAGTCCGCGGCGCCCGCCGGCATCGCCCCCGCCTCGGCGGAGGTCGTCCCCGTCCAGCTCACCGGACCCGCCGAGAAGCGCTTCAACCTCGTGGTCATGGGCGACGGCTACACGGCCGAGGAGACGGACGAGTTCCGGGCGGACGTCGACAGGCACCTGGGCGTGCTGTGGAGCATCGAGCCGTTCGCCTCGTACCGCTCGTACATCAACGTCTGGGCGGTGGAGGTCCCTTCGCCGGAGTCGGGGGTGGACTGCGATCCGGGGCTCGACGCGCCCCGGCGCGACACCCCGCTCGACATGGCCTTCTGGGGCGGCTGCAACCCCGGCAGCGTACAGCGGCTGCTGACCGTCGACAGCGCGAAGGCCGGCGCGCTCGCCGATCTGGTCCCGGGCACGACCGGCGCCAACCGGCAGATCGTGGCCCTGGCGAACAGCGACACCTACGGGGGCGCGGGCGGCAGCTACGCCACCGCGTCCGGCGGGAACGCGCTGTCCTCGCTGATCACCCCGCACGAGATCGGCCACTCGCTGGGCGGGCTCCAGGACGAGTACGACTACTACGCGCGCGGGGTCGCGGGCGGCACGTACGAGGGGACGGAGCCCGCGTCGGCGCACCACACCCTGCTGACCGAGCGGCAGATGCGGGAGCAGCGCGCCAAGTGGTGGCGCTGGCTGGGCGAGCCGAGCGAGGCGGGCGGCGTCATCGGCCGGCACGAGGGCGGTCTGTACAGCACCGAGGGCGTCTGGCGGCCGAGCAGGCACTCGATCATGAAGACGCTGGGCTACGCCTTCGACCAGGTCGAGCGCGAGGTGATGGTGCGGGCGATCTCGGCCAAGGTGAACCTCGTCGAGGCCCACACACCCACCGCGGCGCCGATCGGGGCCGACCGGACGGTCTGGGTCGACACCCTGCATCCGCTGGGCGGTGAACTCGACGTGGTGTGGAAGCTCGACGGCCGGACGCTCGACACCGGGGGCGCCCGTACGGTCGACCTGCGTGCGCTGCGCCTCTCCCCCGGCGCGCACACCCTGACGGCGACGGTGAGCGATCCGACGCCCTTCGTGCGCGACCCCGCCGTCCGCGGTTCGGCGGCGCTGACGCGCACGGTGAGCTGGACCGTGGACCGCGCCCTGACCACACCGGAGGCGGCGGTGGAGGCGGCGTTCACGGGCCACACCCCGACGACGTCCCCGGTCGGCGCGCGCTCGGTGGTCCACGCCGACACGACCCATCCTGTGCGCCGTACCCTTCCCGTCCGGTGGCGGCTCGACGGCCGTCCGGTCGCCAACCCGGGCAACGACCGTGATCTGGACCTGCGTTCGCTGCGGCTCACCCCCGGCAGCCACGCGCTCACCGCCCGGATCCCGGGCAGCGGAGCCGAGTTGACGTGGACGGTGGACGCCCGGCCGGCGACGGCGTCGTACGAGCTCTCCGAGCCGCTGCGCACGGTGCACCGGCCGGGCCGTCCCGTCGAGTACGTCTACGACGGCGCGTTCACGATGGGGCTGACGGCCCGCGACGACCAACCCGGCTCCGTGGTAAGCCAGTTCCGGGTGGACGGCGACGGCTGGTACACGTACTACGGCTGGCCGACCGATGCCGAGGCGCCGTTCCGCTTCTCGCCGAGCGGGACGGTCATCGACGATCTCGTCTACGGAAAGCTGGGACGGAGCCGGGCGGTGCCGTGGGACGACGCCACGCCGGACTACGGCACGCATACGGTCGAGTACCGCACGATCGACGCGGCGGGCAACGTGGGCCCGGCGAAGTCCTTCCTGGTGACACTCGTCAAGCCCCGGAGCTGAGGCAGCCCGGCGCCGGGCGTCGGAGGCACACGAAGGCCCGCGGACCGGAGGGTCCGCGGGCCTTCGACGCGTACCGGCGCCCGTCCGTCAGCCCTTGCGGCCGACGGCGGCCCAGCCGGGGATCGGGTCGTCGCCCTGGACCGGGACGACCTCACCGAGCTCCGGGTGCCACTCGGCGGTCAGCGTGACCCCGGGCTCGACGAGCTCGAGCCCGTCGAAGAACGCGGCCAGCTCGTCGCGCGAGCGGGGCCGCAGCGTCAGTCCGCGGGCCTTGTACATGCCCACGGCCTTCGCGGCGCCCTCCGGGTCGAAGTCCCCGGTGACGTGCGAGAGGACGAGGTAGCTGCCGGGAGCCAGCTTGTCGACGAGCTTGCCGACCAGGTCGTACGCCCCGTCCTCGTCCCCGACGAAGTGCAGCAGGGCGAGCATCGACAGAGCGATGGGCTGGTCGAAATCAAGGATCTTTCCGGCCCTTTCGAGGATGACCTCGGGGTCGCGGGCGTCCGCCTGGATGTACTCGGTGGCCCCTTCGGGCGTCGATCGCAGCAGCGCGGCCGCGTGCGCGAGCACGATCGGGTCGTTGTCGCAGTAGACGATCCGCGAATCGGGCGCGGCCCGCTGGGCTATCTGGTGCAGGTTCGGCTCGGTCGGGATGCCGGTGCCGATGTCCAGGTACTGCCGTACGCCGTTGGCGCTGAGCCAGCGGATGGCGCGGTGCATGAAGGCCCGGTTGACCCGCGCCATGTCCCGGCCGCGGGCGTCGACGGTGAGAAGCTGCCTGGCCATCTCCTCGTCGACGGGGTAGTTGTCCTTGCCGCCCAGGAACCAGTCGTACATCCGCGCGGGGTGCGGCTTGCTGGTGTCGATCCGTACGGTTGCGGGGTCCTGGCTCATCGGGGCTCCTGGTCCGGGAGTGGAACTACTGGCACTGCAGCAAGAGTTACGCGACGGTAGGGGTGTGACGGAAGGGGTCAGGTGAGCAGAAAGTCGGCCTGACCTGATTTCGCTCCCTGGATGAACGCGGCGATCTCGCCGTGGGTGTAGATGAGCGCCGGTCCTTCAGGGTCTGCGGACTGTCGCACGGCGACTCTGCCGTCGGCCAGCTTCATGGCCTCCACGCAGTTGCCCCCGTTGCCGCCGCTCCACGGCTTGTGCCAGCCTTCGGCACCGAGATCCGCGGCGGGCATGCCGTTGTATATGCGATCCATTCACAGCTCCTCGCGGAGACCCCGGAGGATCTCCTTCGTGCGTTGTGCAGTCGCGGCCTGAGCCGCCATTCGGTCCATGACCTCGAGATGGGAGGCCACCTCGGGGCGCGCGTCGAGATAGACGGCGCCGGTGAGGTACTCGCTGTAGACCATGTCCGGGAGTTCGGGCACGGCGAAGCGGAAGAGGACGAACGGTCCGTACGTTCCGGGATGATGGCCGGACGCGAACTCCGCGATCTGCAGGGTGACGTTCGGCAGCTCGGACGCTTCGAGCAGCCGGTCGAGCTGGTCGCGCATCACTTCGGGCCCGTCACCGACCGGTCGGCGGAAGACCGTCTCGTCCATGATCACCCAGAGCTTCGGGGCGTCCTCCCTGGTCAGCAGGGACTGACGCTCCATCCGCAGGGCTACATGACGATCGATCTCCTCGGCACTGCCGCCGCCGACCGCCCCGCTGCGCAGAATGGCGCGGGCGTACCCCTCGGTCTGCAGCAGACCGGGGACGAACTGGGGCTCGTACGCGCGGATGAGGCTCGCGGCCCCCTCCAGGCTGACGTACATGGAGAACCAGCCGGGCAGCACGTCATGGAACCGCTGCCACCAGCCGGGAAGGTTGGCCTCCTCGGCGAGGGCGACGAACGCCTCGGCCTCGGATTCCGTGATGCCGTACGCCTTCAGCAGGAGCTGGACGTACGGGATCTTCAGCGCGACCTCCGCGGTCTCCATGCGGCGGATGGTGGCCGGAGCGACGCGGAGGATCCTGGCGGCCTCCTCCCGCTTCAGGCCGGCCCGCTCGCGCAGATCCTGCAGACGCTTGCCGAGAACGACCTGTCCCACCGTGGGGGCGGACCGCGGCTCGCTCACTCTCAGACCTCCCCGACGCGCTGTTTGGCTTGAGTGTGCCACGAACCCGGCCAGAGAGAACACAGCACTCTGCAATTTTCAGAGTGCCACTTGCCAAGTGTCCGAGTCGGGAGCAGAGTATTCCGGTGAACCAGTACGCGCTGCTGCCGTGCGCTGCCTCGGGGGCGACTCACGGCACTGCTTACCCACTGTTGTGAGGAACCGGTCGTGGCTTCTGGTAACGCGCTCCCCTCAGGTCTCATGAGCCCCCGCGTCATGCAGCAGCGCCCACACACCGATGTTCTCCGTCACGACGTCCGCCGGTTCGCCTTCGAGCTTCCCGCCCGTACGGATTCCGTCTCGCGCGCCCGCCGGCTGGCGGAGGAGCGGCTTATCCTCTGGGGCTGCGACCCCGATATACGCGACACGGTCACGTTGATCGTCTCCGAGCTGGTCACCAACGCGGTCGTGCACACCGCGAGCAGCCATGTCGTCTGTGAACTCCGCGAGGGGGAAGAGCAGTTGCGCATAGCGGTACGGGACGAGGGCGGCCCCGCCGATCCGCTGATCCGGGACTGCGGCGAGGAGGAACGCGGCCGGGGGCTGGTGCTCGTGGAAGCGCTGTCCAGCGCGTGGGGAGCGGACAGTACGGGACACGGCACGGCGCGTGTCGTCTGGGCCGAGCTGGCCCACGGCATGGGGTACACGTGCTGAGGTCGATGGCGACCCTCCTGACGCCGAGGTCGCGCAGGGTCCCGGAGCAGAGCGGCACCGGCCGGGCGGCCGGCGCGGACGCCCCGACGGGCGACGGCTCGACCCGCCTGGTCGTCCCCCAGGACTTCCTCACGACGCTGGGCTGCGACGCGGTCGGCGTGCCCGCGCGCTACGGCTTCCGGATCCTGTCCCGGCTGCCTTCCAAGGGCTGTGTCTACGCGGACACCGACTGGTGGTGGTGGCTGGTCCCGACCGGCTCGGACCTGGACGTGACCTGGCCGCTGCCGTCCTGCTACGCCCCCGGCGCGGAGATCCCCGACCGCCGCCCCCGCCTGATCCACCACCCCGACGGCACGTCTCCGTACACCCCGCCGATCCCCCTCTATCTGCTCACCTGCCAGCTGACCGGGATCGCACCCTCCTGGACGGCCCTGCGCACGCGGAGTGACGGCGTGGTGTCGTGACGACGTAGGGTCGGGGCATGTTCACCCCACAGGGCCCGACCGTCCGTGAGCTGACCGTCCAGGCGCTCTCCTCGGTGGAGCGCGGCTACGACCTGCTGGCGGAGAAGTTCGACGCGACGCCGTTCCGCACCTCGGACCCGATGCTGTCGGCGGTCACGGACGCCCTGCGCCCCCTCGGCCCCTTCGACGCGGGCCTCGACCTGTGCTGCGGCACGGGCGCCGGCCTCTCCGTCCTGCGTTCCCTGTGCGCGGGCCGGGTCACGGGCGTCGACTTCAGCGCGGGCATGCTGGCGGAGGCGGGCCGGGCCCACCCCACGGCCACCCTGGTCCGGGCGGACGCGCTCGCTCTGCCCTTCGCCCCCGCGTTCGACCTGGCGGTCAGTTTCGGGGCCTTCGGCCATTTCCTCCCGAAGGACCAGCCCACCCTCTTCCGCCAGGTCCACGCGTCGCTCCGGCCGGGCGGCCTCCTCGCCTTCCCCCTCCCGGCACCGCCCCGCGTCGGTTCGCTCCCGTACTGGACGCTGCTGGGCTTCGACGCGGCGATGCGCGTACGGAACGCCCTGTGGCGACCGCCCTTCGTCATGTACTACCGGACGTTCCGCCTCGCGGACGTGCGCGAGCGGCTGACCCGGGCGGGCTTCGCGGTGGAGACCCGTCCGATCGACGCCCTGGGCCGGCGGGAGGACGGAAGCCCGCGGTGCCGTCTGGTGGTGGCGCGGAAGACGGCCGTGTGACCGATCGGGGACGGCGCCCGGGGGGAACACCGGGGGCCGGTCACACGAAAACGCGGATGGCGACTGTCGAGTCGCCATCCGCGCATTTCTCTTGTGTCCGAGGGGGGACTTGAACCCCCACGCCCGATAAAGGGCACTAGCACCTCAAGCTAGCGCGTCTGCCATTCCGCCACCCGGACCAGGTGTCTGTCGTCCCGGGGTGTTCCCCGCGGCGACATGGACAACTCTACCAGGGGTTTGAGGTGCCTTTCACCTACGTTTCCCGTGGTCAGTGACGTGCGGAGACCCGGGAGTCCTTGATCGGGTCCGGTCACCACGGCCGCGTACACAGAGTGTCGTCGTACGCCTACGCGTGGTCGCGACCCGGGCCGCCTAGCCTGCGCTGGGTGAGCAACGCCTTCGAACAGCGCGGGCCCGCCGGCCGCGTGCCCACGTACCGCAGACCCCGGATGCTGTCGCCCATGCGGGAGCATCTGCGGGACACCTTCTGGTTCGCCCCGGTCGCGGCTCTGGTGGCCGTCTTCCTGCTGTGGCTGGTCGCGACCGAGGTGGACACCGCCATCGTGCGGCATCTGCAGGGCGAGGAGTCGTACGACGAGGTCACCGAGCTGATCGGGATCGTCGACGACGCCAAGACCATCGTGACGACGATCAGCTCCGCGATGATGACCTTCATCGGTGTCGTCTTCTCCATCTCGCTGGTCGCCGTCCAGATGGCCAGCGGACAGTTCACCCCCCGCGTCGTCCGGATCTTCATCCGGAGCCGCATCACCAAGGCGACCTTCTCCGTCTTCCTCGCGACGTTCGCCCTCTCCCTGCTCGTCCTCACCTCCTACGACAGCGAGACCGATCCGCGGTACGTGACGACCGTGCCGCTGGTGTCGTCGGTGCTGACCCTGCTCATGGTGGCCCTGAGCCTGCTGCTCTTCGTGGCGTACGTGAACTCGACGTTGCGGCTGATGCGGGTGGGTCACGTGGTGGACCGGATCACCCGCGAGGCGTTCGGTGTCCTCGCGAAGCAGCCCTGGTACGCGGGTGAGGCCGTCGAGCACGGGGAGGCGCCCGACCACGTCCTGCACCGGGGGCACGCCGGGCTGCTGCGGGATGTGAACGTCGCCCTGCTCGTGCGGCTCGCCCGGCGTCACGGGGTCGTGCTGCGGCTGCTGCCGCGGATCGGGGACTTCGTCGTGCCGGGGACGCCGATCCTGGCCGTGTACGGGGGGCGGGTGCCCCGCCGGATCGGGGCGGCCGTCTCGGTCGGGGTGGAGCGGACCTTCCACCAGGACCTCGGTTTCGGGCTGCGGCAGCTCGCGGACATCGGGCTGCGGGCGCTCTCCCCGGCCGTCAACGACCCGACGACCGCCGTCCAGTGCCTGGACCGGATCACCCAGTTCCTGGCCGCCGTGGCGAACCGCCCGCTGGGGGCGGTCCACCACCGTGACCGCAAGGGCACGGTCCGGCTGGTGCAGGACGTGCCGGGGTGGACGGATCTGGTCGATCTGGGCCTCACCGAACTCCGGGGCTGCGCGCCGGGCAACCCTCAGGTGTCACGGCGGATGCTGGCGGGGATCGAGGATCTCCTCTCCCTTGTGCCGGCGGAGCGCCGGGAGCCCCTGGTCCGGCACCGCACGCTGCTGACGCAGCTGGTGGAACGTACGGCACCGGAGGCGGCCGACCGCGCGTTCGCCCTGGAGGGGGACCGCCAGGGGATCGGGTGATCCGGACGTCCGTGTCACGAGGCGGCGGGCTGCGGGGCCTTCGTGCTCGCCGGCCGGGACGTGTACGCCTGACGGGCCCGGGGTTTCAGCGGTGCTTCTCGCGCAGGGAGTGCAGGTGCGCGCTGGACTTGCGGGCGAACGCGAAGGATTCGACCGGGTTGTCGTGTTCGGCCTGCCAGTGGTGGGCGCGGTAGCCGTGGTGGGTGCGGTTCACCGCGGAGATGAAGCGCCGGTAGTCGATGTCTCCGTCACCGACGTCTGCCATGCGGTAGCCGTCGGTGGCGGATGCGTCGCGTTCGCCGTCCTTGACGTGGAAGAGCGGGTAGCGGTGGGGCTGGTCGAGGACGTAGCGCAGCGGGTCGAAGGGCGCGGGGGTGCCGTCGGCGCGGCGGGAGTAGCGGTGCTGGGCCACGTAGGCCCAGTAGACGTCCATTTCGAGGTGGACGAGTTCGGGGTCGGTCTCGGCGAGCAGGACGTCGTAGAGCCGGACGCTGGGCCGGTCGGTGGCGAAGGAGAACTCCTCGGCGTGGTTGTGCTGGTAGAACTTCATGCCGCGCTTCTTCGCCTCGGCTCCGTACCGGTTGAACTCCTCGGCGCAGCGCTTCCATCCGTCGACGGTGGCGCCGTAGCGCCAGGGGCCCGAGGCGGTGCCGATGTGCGGGAGGCCGAGGGCCTGGGCGTCGTCGAGGACCTTGTCGAGGTTCTGGGCGAACGTGTACGCGTGGGGGTCGGAGGAGTAGTACCCGACGTGGCTGCCGATGCCGCGCAGGCCGTTGTCGCGGGTGAGCCGCCGGAGTTCGGCGAGGGTGATCGGGCCGGCGGAGCCCTGGGTGTAGCCGGCGAACTCGACCTCGTCGTATCCGTACCTGCTCAGCTCGGCGAAGACGGCGGCGAAGCCGAGGGTGGCGACCTTGTCGCGCAGGGAGTAGAGCTGGATGCCGAGGCGGCCGGGCGGCAGGACGGGGCGGCCCTTGCCGTGGTCATGGCCGTGTTCGTGGCCGGGGCCGTCGCCGTGTCCGGGGCCGTGTCCGTGGCTCTGACCGGCCGACTGGGCGGCGGCGGCCTGCGGTGCGGCGGCTCCGAGGAGGGCGGCGGCGGTGGCGCCGGCGGCGATGCCGAGCATGTTCCGGCGCTTGAGCCTGTGGGTGAGTTCGGCGTCGGGGGTGGTCTGCGAAATGCGGCGGGAGCGGGTCATCTGTGGATAACTCCTGGTTGTCGGTCGGGTCTGCTTCACTGGAGTCCGGTCAGTGAAGACCGGCCAGTTGGAGCAGGAGGGACTTCACATCGGTGGCCGCTACGCGGCCGCTCACAGCGCGGGGGGTGGAGCACAGAATGAGCGGACCTTCGTCGTCGCTCGTGGGGAGGCGGCCATGGCTGCCGCGAATAGGTGACGGGTCGAGGGGCACGACCGCCAGCCGGTAGCGCATGCCGAGCTTCTTGCGGGCGATCGCCTTCGCCGCCTTGACCCGTACGTAGGGGTCGAGCGGGTCCATGAAGAGTTCGGCGGGGTCGTAGCCGGGTTTGCGGTGGATCTCGACGAGCTGGGCGAAGTCGGGCGCGTGCGCGTCGTCGAGCCAGTAGTAGTACGTGAACCACGCGTCGGGTTCGGCGAGGGCGACGAGCTCCCCCGAGCGGGGGTGGTCGAGGCCGTGCTCCTTCTTTCCCTCGTCGTCGAGGAGTCGCTCGATGCCGGGCAGTCCGGCGAGGGTGTCACGGACGGCGTCGAGGTCCTCGGGGCGTCGGACGTACACGTGGGCGAGCTGGTGGTCGGCGACCGCGAAGGCACGCGAGGCCATCGGGTCCAGGTACTCCATGCCGTCCTGGGTGTGGACCTCCAGGAGGCCTGCGCGGCGCAGGGCGCGGTTGATGTCGACGGGCCGGTCCACCCGGGTGATGCCGTACTCGGAGAGGGCGACGACCGTCCGGCCTTCTGCGCGGGCGTCGTCGAGGAGGGGGGCGAGCGCGGCGTCCAGTTCGGCCGCGGCGCGGAAGGCGCGCGGGTCGTCGGGGCCGTAGCGCTGGAGGTCGTAGTCGAGGTGGGGGACGTAGGCGAGGGCGAGGTCGGGGCGGCGGGTGCGGAGGATGTGGCGGGTGGCGTCGATGATCCACTGGCTGGAGACCAGGTCGGCGCCGGGGCCCCAGAAGTGGAAGAGGGGGAAGGTGCCGAGTCTCTCGGTGAGTTCGTCGTGGAGGGCCGGGGGCCGGGTGTAGCAGTCGGGTTCCTTGCGGCCGTCGGCGTAGTAGACGGGGCGGGGGGTGACGGTGATGTCGGTGTCCGCGCCCATGGCGTACCACCAGCAGATGTTGGCGACGGTGTAGCCGGGGTGGGCGCGGCGGGCGGCGTCCCAGAGTCTGTCGCCGGAGACGAGGCCGTTGTGCTGGCGCCAGAGGAGGACGTCGCCGAGTTCGCGGAAGTACCAGCCGTTGGCGACGATGCCGTGCTCGGAGGGGAGGGTGCCGGTGAGGAAGGTGGACTGGGCGGTGCAGGTGACGGCCGGCAGGACGGTGGAGAGCGCCGCTTGTGATCCGGTCCGGCCGAGGGATCGCAGGTGGGGCATGTGCTCCAGGAGGCGGGGGGTGAGGCCGACGACGTCGAGGACGAGAAGGGGGGTGGGCCGGGTGTCGCTCCGGGGGCTGGTCATGGGAGTTCCTTGAGGCCGAGGTCGGTCAGCAGGTCGCGGGCCAGGGTGAGTTCGGCGGCGATTCCGTCGGCGAGGCGGGCGCGGTTGCGGGGGCGCCGGTCGGCCGGCAGGGCCTGCCAGGTGTAGGTCTCGACCTCCAGGTGGCGGGTGCGGGGGTGCGGGCCTCCCACGAGGAGGGAGAGCGTGGTCGTGAGCACCGGAAGAGTGGAGGTGAGGGGAGGCTCGGGCGGGGCGTGCAGGGGGACGTGGAAGTGGGAGCGCCAGGCGGCGCCGTCCGGCAGGGCCCGGCCGGAGACGGCTTCCGGGAGGTCGTCGGTGCCGCGCAGCCCGGCGGCGGTCCGGGTGCGGGTCTGGTGGAGGAAGCGGGGTTCGGCGAAGGCGGCGAGTGCGGAGCGGACCTCGGGGAGGTGGGGGTGCTCGGCGTGGAGGGCGGCCGAGAGCTGGGTCTTGACCACAGGGATACCGGCGGCCTCGAGGGCGCCCAGGGCGGTGTGCGGGTCTTCGAAGGAGGTGGCGAGATGGCAGGTGTCGACGCAGACGCCGATGCGGGGGCTTGAGACGGCGGTGAGCGGGGCGATGGCGTCGGCGGTGGTCTCGACCCTGCAGCCGGGTTCCGGTTCGAGTCCGATCCGGATGCTCTTTCCGGTGAGCTCTTCGAGGGCGTCGAGGCGCTCGGCGAGGGTGGTCAGGGCGGCCAGGGCCGTGTCGGCGGCTCGGGAGTCGAAGGGGGTGCGCCAGGCGAGCGGCAGGGTGGAGACGGAGCCCTCGGTGACGTCGTCGGGAAGGAGTGCGGCGAGAAGACGGGCGAGGTCGGTGGTGTGGGCGAGACGTTCGGGGCGGGTCCAGTCCGGCTGGTAGACGCGGTACTTGACCTCGGCCGCGCCGAACCCTTCGTACGGGAAGCCGTTGAGGGTGACGACCTCCAGGCCGCGGCGGTCGATCTCGGCGCGGAGCGCCCGCAGGGAGCCCGGGTCGGTGATGAGGGCCTGGGCGGCGTCCCGGGCGAGCCAGAGGCCGATGCCGAGCCGGTCGCGGCCGAGGCGCCGGCGGACGGGTTCGCAGTGGTCGCGCAGTTGGGCGACGACGCCGTCGAGGGTCTCGGCCGGGTGGACGTTGGTGCAGTAGGCGAGGTGGACAGTGGTGCCGTCGGGGTGGCGGAAGCGCATGGGCGGGCCCGCCTCATTCCCCGCCGCGGAGGATGGAGTTGCCCTCGTGGGAGGTGTCCGGTGAAGGGGGGTCGAGCCGCAGGCGGCCGCTGAGTCCGTAGAAGGCGACGGGGTTGCGCCAGAGCACCCGGTCGACGTCGTCCTCGGAGAATCCGGCGGCGAGCATGGCGTCGCCGACCTTGCGGGTCTTGAGCGGGTCGCTCTTGCCCCAGTCGGCGGCCGAGTTCACCAGGACCCGCTCGGGCCCGTGGTCCTTGAGCACGGCGACCATGCGGTCCTCGTCCATCTTGGTGTCGGGGTAGACGGAGAAGCCCAGCCAGGCGCCGCTGTCGGCGGCCTCCTTGACCGTGGTCTCGTTGAGGTGGTCGAGAAGGACCCGTTCGGTGGGGAGCGCGGACTCGCGGACGACGTCGAGGGTCCGGCGCAGGCCGGCGAGCTTGTCGCGGTGGGGGGTGTGGACGAGGGCGGGCAGGCCGTGGTCGGCGGCGAGCTGGAGCTGCGACGCGAGGGCGGTGTCCTCGGCGGGGGTCATGGAGTCGTAGCCGATCTCGCCGACGGCGACGACGTTGTCCTTTTCGAGGTAGCGGGGCAGGACGTCGAGGACGGGGGTGCAGCGGGGGTCGTTGGCCTCCTTGGGGTTGAGGGCGAGGGTGCAGTGGTGGGCGATGCCGTACTGGGCGGCCCGGAAAGGTTCCCAGCCGAGGAGGGAGTCGAAGTAGTCGAGGAAGGAGGCGGGCGAGGTGCGGGGCTGACCGAGCCAGAAGGAGGGTTCGACGAGGGCGCGGACTCCGGCGTCGTACATCGCCTGGTAGTCGTCCGTGGTGCGCGAGGACATGTGGATGTGGGGGTCGAAGATGCGCATCAGGACTCCTCCGTGGGGGCGGTGAGGGCGAGGACGCGGTGGAGATCGGCGGGGACGGTGCGGCCGGCGGCGGTGCGTTCGGCGGCGTAGTCGGTGAGCATCCGGGCGAGTTCGGTGTCGTCCCGGGCGCGGTCGTGCAGCCCGGCGACGGTGTCGACGGGGACGCCGGTGAAGAGGCACTTGAGGACGGCGTGGCGCCAGGCGTGGGGGGCGAGGTGGGAGGCGGCGTACGGGCCGAGGGCGGCGGCGACGAGGTCGGTGTCGTTCGTGCGGAGGGCGTCCTCGACGAGGGGCAGGGCCTCGGGTCCTGTGACGAGTGAGGGGAGGGAGAGGAGCACGGCGCGGCGTTCGGCGGCTGAGCCGTGGTGGTAGAGGCGGGTGAGGACGGCGGATTCGGCGCGGGCGGCCTTGAGGAGGAGGACCCGGACGGAGTCGGCGTGCTCGGGACCGCAGTGCCGGCCGGCGGAGGCGAAGCGCAGCTCCCACAGGGCCGTGCGGGCGGTGGCGGCGGTGAGGGCCTCGTCGAGCCAGGCCCGGGCGGTGTCGCTCAGCATGCCGGGGCCTCCTGTGGGGCGGAGTGTCTGCGCAGGAATGCGAGGGAGGAGCGGGCGAGTTCGGGGCCGGCGTGGGAGTGGCGGGGCAGTTCGACGACCGTCAGGCCCGGGTAGCCGGCGGCGGTGATCTCGGCGAGGGCGGCGAGGACGGGCGGGAAGTCGATCTCGCCGTCGCCGAACGGGAGGTGCTCGTGGACTCCGCGCCGCATGTCCTCGATCTGGACGTGGTGCAGCCAGGGTGCGGCGGCGCGGACGCAGTCGGCGGGGGGCGCCTCTTCCAGGCACTGGCAGTGGCCGATGTCGAGGGTGAGGCCGAGGTGGCGGGGGTCCGGGTCGCCGAGGAGGCCGCGGAGGGTGTGGAAGTCGTCGAGGGTGGCGAGGAGGTGACCGGGTTCGGGTTCGATGGCGAGGGGGACGCGGGCGGCGGCCGCGGCTTCGAGGACGGGGGCGAGAGATCCGGTGAGGCGTTTCCAGGCGGTCTCGTCGGTGGTCGCCGCGGGGGTGACGCCGCTGAAGCAGTGCACGGCGTGGGCGCCCAGGTCGGCGGCGACGCGGACGGCGCGCAGGAGGAGGCGGACGCGTACGGCGCGGGCGTCGGGGTCCGGGTCGAGCAGGGAGGGTCCGTGCTTGCGGCGGGGGTCGAGGACGTAGCGGGCGCCGGTCTCGACGGTCACGCCGAGGCCCAGGGTGTCCAGGCGCCGGGCCACCTGGGCGGTCCGGGCCGGGAGGTCGGGCGCGAGGGGGTCGAGGTGCATGTGGTCGAGGGTGAGTCCGACGCCGTCGTGGCCGAGGTCGGCGAGGAGGGCGAGTGCGTCGTCGAGCCGGAGGTCGGTGAGGCCATTGGTGCCGTAGCCGAAGCGGATGGGGGGCGCGGCGGGGCTCGTGGGGTGTGTGGGGGGCGCGGCGGGGCTCGTGAGGTGTGTGGGGGGCACGGCGGGACTCGGGGGCAGCGTGGGGTGTGTGGAGCTCATGTCGGGCTCACCTTCCGGGCGAGAGCGCGGGCGAGCGGGGCGAGGCCGAGCACCAGGAGCGCGGTGCCGGGCGCGCCGGCCCGGGCGGCGAGGGTGGCCTGGAGGGGGATCAGGGCGCGGATGCCGGCGCCGACGGAGCGCTGGGTGAGGGGAGGTGAGGGGTTGAGGGCCGCGTGGAGGAGGGGGGTGGCCGGGGTGCGGGCGTAGGAGGTGGCGAGGGCGGCCGTGACGAGGGTGCCCACCGCCGGGGCGAGGCGCGCTGCTCCGGTCGATGGCCTTCGGGCGGTCAACGCCGCCGCCAGGGCCAGTGTGGTGGCGAGGGCCAGGAGTGGGGTGCGTGTCGAGCCGCCCTGGGTCTCGTGGCGGGAGACCGAGGTGACCGCGTAGGTGTGGGCGCCGACGGCCGCGGCCGCCTGCCACGCGGCCGCTCGCGGGCGGGCCCGGCGGGGGCCCGGGGCGGAGGGGCTCGTGGACGTGGCGACCGTGCCGAGGAGGAGGTTCAGGGCCCGGGCCGTGGCCATGGTGGCGGGGGCTGCCGGGGTGTGTTTGAGGTGGAGGTCGTAGGACCAGACCGTCGCGGTGAGGGCGGTGGCGGTAGCGAGGGAGGGGCGGCCGGCCCGGGCGGCGAGGGTCAGGCCCGCGGCGGTCAGGAGGGCGGCGGCGCCGAGGGCGGCACGGGGGGTGATGCGGCCGGAGGGGAGGGGGCGGTGGGGGCGGTCGACGGCGTCCTCGGCGCGGTCGGCCCAGTCGTTGAGCGCCATGCCGGCTTCGTAGAGACAGAGGGAGGAGCCGATGGCCAGCAGGGTGGAGCGGTTGGGGCGCAGGCCGGCGGCCGCCGCGCCCGCCAGGGCGTCGCCCGGCACCGTGGCCAGTGCGGAGATGCGGAGGAGTTCCGCCCAGGCGGCCGTGCGGCCGCTCGCCCGGGTCACCGGACGTCTCCCAGGCGGGCGCCGAACGCCACGAGCCGGGTGTACTGGTCGGCGAGGCCCGCGGGCGGGTCGCCCTCCGGGTCCTTGAAGTAGAAGGCGAGGTCTTCCAGCGGGCCGGTGAAGCCGCGTTCGTGGGCGCGGGCGGTCAGCCGGGCGAGGTCGATGACGAGGGGCGCGGCGAGGGCGGAGTCGCAGCCCTGCCAGGTGGTCTGGAGGGTCATCCGGGAGCCGAGGAAGCCGTCGAAGGCGATGTGGTCCCAGGCGGTCTTCCACTCGCCCAGGGCCGGGACGTCGTCGATGTGGACCTCGCCCTCCGGGACGTGGCCGAAGACGTCCGCGAGGACGCGTTCCTTGCCCGCGTTCTTCGCCGCGGCCGCGGCCGGGTCGGCGAGGGCCGCGCCGTCGCCGCCGCCGAGCAGGTTGGTGCCCGACCAGGCCCGTACGGTCAGGGCGCGTTGGTGGAACATCGGGGCGAGGACGGAGCGCAGGAGGGTCTGGCCGGTCTTCCCGTCGCGTCCCGCGTGGGGAAGGCCGCTCGCGGCGAGGGGGTCGGTGAGGGCGGGGTGGCGCAGCCCGGTGGAGGGGGTGAAGTTGACGTGGGGGCAGCCGGCGCGCAGGGCTGCGGCCGCGTAGAGGGAGCTGGGCGGGAGCGCGGCGCCCTCCGGCGCCGCCTCGGTGGAGGCGACGTTGACCACGACGACGCGGTCCAGGTCGAGCCGGTGCCGGAAGTCCGTGATGTCGGCGGCGAAGGAGGCGATGAGCTCTTCCTCCTCGCGGGTGTCGCCCGGCAGCGGGCCGCCGGGGCGGATCTCCGCGTCGGCGGCGTGCAGTTCGGCCGCGACGGCGGTGGCGAGTCCGTGCGGGAGGACGCCCGCGACGGTGAGTTGCTCGGCGCGTTTGGGCAGCGGACACGCCGCCGTGTCGTGTCCGCCGAAGACGAGGGTGGCGAGGGGTGGGAGGCCGGCGGCGGCGAAGGCGGCGGTCTCGGTGACCATGCCGGTCGGCGGGTGCAGGCCCGCGGTGGTCGCGGCGCAGCCGGCCACCGCCGTGGTGGCCACGGAGCCTCTCGCGCCGATGAGCCAGACTCCCGTACGTGTTCCTGTGGTCACGACCCTGCCTCCCTGGACTGTGGTGGAGACGGCGGGCGGGGGGTACGGCGCCTCCCCGCCCGCCGCCGGCTGAGCGGGCGCTCTACGAGGGGAGCTCCCTGAGTTTGATGTTGCGGAAGGACACCTGGTCGTCGGCTCCGTGGTTCTGGATGCCGATGTGGCCGTCCTTGAGGCTGCGGGCCGGGTCCGTGTTGGTGAAGTCGTTGATCTTCACTCCGTTGAGGAACACCTGGAGCCGCTCGCCGCGCACGCGGATCTCGTAGCTGTTCCACTGCCCGGGCGGTCGCAGCACGCGGTCCCTCGCGGACAGGTCGGCGGACTTGAAGCCGTAGACGGCTCCAGTGGTCCGGTCGGCGGCGTCGGTCGCGTCGATCTGGATCTCGTACCCCTTGTTCACGGCGGACCAGGGGTCGTCGGAGGCGGGGAAGCCGACGAAGATGCCCGAGTTGTCGTCGCCCGCCGCCTTCCAGTCGAGCGTGAGGGAGTAGGAGGAGAGCTCCTTGGCCTGGTACCAGAGCATCCCCATGCCGCCGACCGAGCGCAGTTCGCCGTCGACGACGTCGAAGCTGCCGGGGCCGGCCTGCTTCCAGCCCTCGTTCGTCTGGCCGTTGAAGAGGTCGCGGTAACCGGTCTGCGGCCGGCAGTCGGCCGCGGTCCGGCCGGTGGCGTAGCGGAGTCCGCCGAGGAGGTGCTGCCGGAAGGCCGGCTCGGCGTACGACTCCTTGGTGTGGCCGCCGCCGGTGTAGAAGGAGCGGCCGCCGCCGTAGGTCTTGCACCAGGCGATCGGGTGGTCGCCCTTCATGGTGCCGCCCTGGTAGGTGGTCTCGTCGAGGGTGGCGAGGATCCGGGCCTGACCGCGCGGGTTGGTGCGGTAGTTGTACCACTCGTCGGTGCGCTGCCAGGGGCCGTCGAGGTGGGCGGTGGCGGGGTGGTCGTGGTCCTCGACGCGTACGGTCGCGGGCTGGATCTGCGGGTGCGAGGCGAAGTGGGCGCCGACGAGTCCGCCGTAGAACTCCCAGTCGTACTCGGTGTCGGCGGCGGCGTGGATGCCCATGTAGCCGCCGCCGGTGGAGACGTAGTTCTCGAAGGCGGCCTGCTGTTCGGCGTTGAGGACGTCGCCGGTGGTGGAGAGGAAGACGACGGCGTCGTAGCGGGCGAGGTTGTTGGTGGTGAACTGGCGGGGTTCCTCGGTGGCGTCGACGGTGATGTCGCTGCCGGCGCCGAGCTCCTTGAGGGCGGTGATGCCGGTGCCGATGGAGTCGTGCCTGAATCCGGCGGTCTTGGAGAAGACCAGGACCCGTTTGGCGTCGCGGTTCACCGGGGCGTGGGAGAACGTGAAGTCGTCGACGTCGTAGAGCGCGCCGGAGCCGCCCTTGAAGACGAGGAAGAGTTCGGTGGTGGTGCGGGGCAGGTTGCGCAGCGGTACGTCGATGTCCTGGAAGGTCTCCCAGCCGCCGGTGACGGGGACGGGCGCGGAGCCGTGGAGTGTCCCGTTGGGCGAGCCGGTGCGGACTTCGAGGAAGCCGCCGACGCCGCCGGAGGAGACGCGGGCGGTGAGCTTGGTGGCTCCGCTCACGTGGTAGGGCTTGAAGGAGATCCAGTCGCCGTCGTTGATGTCGCCGACGGTGCGTCCGCCGTTCGCCTCGGTCTTGTCGAAGACGTCGACGCCGTTCTGGGCGTCGAAGTGCTCGGCCTGGCGGTGGCGGGGCTGGAGCTTGGCCTGGTCGTGGGTGGTGAGGGCGGCCTGGCCGCCGCCTCCGCCGTCGGTGTACTCGGCGTCGAAGACGGCGAAGATGTTGGCGTCGTCGTCGTGGCCGCCGTCGGAGGAGGTCTTGATGGTGCCGGTGCAGCCGTTGGCCGAGGTGACGGGGTGGCCGTGGCTGTCGTGGCCGAGGATGTAGGTGACCTTGACCTTGGCGCAGTCGATCGCGCCGTCCTCCGGGTCGGTGACCTTCACCTTGAAGGGGATGTCGTCGCCGAAGGAGAAGAGGGCGCCCTCGGCGGGGAGTTCGAGGGTGACCTTGGGCGCGGTGTTGCCGACGACGACGTGGACGGAGGCGGAGCCCGTACGGCCACTGGCGTCCTTCGCCGTCACGGTCGCCGTGTAGGTGCCGTTCTTGCGGTACGTGTGGGTGGGGTTGGCGGTCGTGGAGGTTCCGCCGTCGCCGAAGTCCCAGCTGTAGGTGAGGGCGTCGCCGTCACCGTCGGTGGTGCCGGCGGAGGAGAAGGCGACCTTCAGGGGGGCTGTGCCGGAGGTCTTGTTCGCGCTCGCCTCGGCGACCGGGGAGCGTCCGCCGGTGGCGTTCTCGATGCGGTACAGCCCGGAGTTGTGGTCGCCGCCGAACCAGGCGGTGCCGTAGTCGAGGACGTACAGCGCTCCGTCGGGGCCGAAGGCCATGTCCATCACCTGGGTGCCCGTCCAGGGGACGGAGTTGATGGACTGGACGGCTCCGTCGGCGCCCTGTTCGATGCGCTTGATCCAGCGGCGCCCGAACTCCCCGGCGAAGAAGTCGCCGTCGTAGGCCTCGGGGAACTTGACCGGGGAGGTGGAGGCGGCGTCGTAGCGGTAGACGGGACCGCCCATCGGGGACTCGGATCCGGTGCCGAACTCCGGTACGGAGCCGCCGTTGTAGGGGATCCAGGCCGGCTCGGCCGGGGGAAGGTCGACGAGTCCGGTGTTGTACGGGGAGTCGTTCTTCGGCGCGCCGCAGTCGAAGGCCGCGCCGGACTCCTTGGTCGCGAAGTCGTAGTCGAGGTAGGCGTCGTTCTTGCCGGTGCAGAAGGGCCAGCCGAAGTTGCCGGGCTTGGTGATGCGGGCGAACTCGACCTGGCCGGCGGGGCCGCGCTTGGGGTCGGCGGCGCCGGCGTCGGGGCCGTAGTCGCCGACGTACAGGACGCCGGTCGCCTTGTCGACGCTGAAGCGGAAGGGGTTGCGGAAGCCCATCGCGTAGATCTCGGGGCGGGTCTTCGCGGTGCCGGGGGCGAAGAGGTTCCCGTCGGGGACGGTGTACGAGCCGTCGTCGGCGACCTTGATGCGCAGGATCTTGCCGCGGAGGTCGTTGGTGTTGCCGGATGTGCGCCGGGCGTCGAACGCGGGGTTGCGGCCGGGGCGTTCGTCGATGGGGGTGAAGCCGTCGGAGGCGAAGGGGTTGGAGTCGTCGCCGGTCGAGAGGTAGAGGTTGCCCTGGGCGTCGAAGTCGATGTCGCCGCCGACATGGCAGCAGATGCCGCGGGTGGCGGGGATGTCGATGACCTTCTTCTCGCTGGCGTTGTCCAGCGTGCCGTCGGCCTTCAGGGTGAAGCGGGAGAGGCGGTTGACGCCGTCGTACTTCGCGAAGTCGGCGGCCGTGCCGTTCTCGGGGGCGTCCCCGGCCGGGGTGTCGAGCGGCGGGGCGTAGTAGAGGTAGATCGCCTTGTTGCGGGCGAAGTCCGGGTCGAGCCCGATGCCCTGGAGGCCTTCCTCGTCGTGGGAGTAGACGGGGACGGTGCCGATGACCTCGGTGTTGCCCGCCGCGTCGGTGCGGCGCAGCTCGCCGTTCCGTGAGGTGTGCAGGACGCTGCGGTCGGGGAGCACGGCCAGCGACATCGGTTCGCCGACCTCCTCACCGCCCTTGGCGAGGGTGACCTGCTGGAACTCCTCGGCTGCGGCGGCGGTGCCTTCCGGCTCGGCCGCGAGGGCCTGCTGCCCGCCGAGGGCGAGGAGTCCGACGGCGAGGAGGGCGAGTGACTTTCTGGCTCGGAGTCGTTTGCTGTGCACGGATCTCCTCCGGAGTAGGGCCGGGTGTGCGGTTGTCCGGGGACCGGCGCGCGCCGTCGCGCAGGTCACAGAGCACGGTTACGTCATGTACGCATCAGGGACCGTAGCGGGGTTCGTCCTCAGCGGAAAGCCCTTGCGCACGGGCCCTGTCGAACTTTTCACAGCGACAGGACAAAGCCTGCGGAGGGCACGGCGGAGCAGCCCGGGTGGCATCACCGTCACCCAGGCGCTCACCTGTGCCGTCGGGTCAGTCGTGGCCGCCGAAGGCCGCGTCGAAAGAGGCCGCGGGCGGGTCGAAGTCGTACCGCTTGAGATGGGCAAGCGCTTCCGGAGCGCCCGTCAGCCGGTCCATCCCGGCGTCCTCCCACTCCACGGAGACGGGCCCCGCGTAGCCGATCGAGCGGAGCATCCGGAAGACGTCCTCCCACGGCACGTCACCGTGCCCGGCCGAGACGAAGTCCCAGCCGCGCCGGGGGTCGCCCCACGGCAGGTGCGAGCCGAGCCGCCCGTTGCGCCCGTCGAGACGTTTGCGGGCCTCCTTGCAGTCCACGTGGTAGATCCGGTCGCGGAAGTCCCAGAGGAAACCGACCGGGTCCAGGTCCTGCCAGACGAAGTGGCTCGGGTCGAAGTTCAGCCCGAAGGCCGGCCGCCGGTCCACCGCGTCGAGCGCCCGCTGCGTCGTCCAGTAGTCGTACGCGATCTCGCTCGGGTGGACCTCGTGCGCGAAGCGCACCCCCTCGGCGTCGAAGACGTCCAGGATCGGGTTCCAGCGCTCCGCGAAGTCCTCGAAGCCGCGCTCGACCATCCGCTCCGGGACCGGCGGGAACATCGCCACCAGATGCCAGATCGACGAGCCGGTGAAGCCGATGACGGTGTCGACGCCGAGGGCGGCGGCGGCCCGGGCGGTGTCGGCGAGCTCGCGCGCCGCCCGCTGCCGTACACCTTCCGGCTCGCCGTCACCCCAGATCCGGGCCGGCACGATCGCCTGATGGCGTTCGTCGATGGGGTGGTCGCAGACGGCCTGGCCCACGAGGTGGTTGGAGATCGCCCAGCACTTCAGGCCGTACTTCTCCAGGAGGGCGCGGCGGCCGTCGACGTACGACGGGTCGGCGAGGGCCTTGTCGACCTCGAAGTGGTCGCCCCAGCAGGCGAGTTCGAGGCCGTCGTAGCCGAAGTCACGGGCGAGCCGGCAGACCTCCTCCAGCGGCAGGTCGGCCCACTGGCCGGTGAAGAGGGTGAAGGGACGGGTCACGGTCGAAGCCTCCTAGGGCGTGTTTCGGAAGTAGCGTCGTCCGCCCGAAGGGCGGGGCCGGGACGCCCTAGACCTGTACGGGGGTGTAGACGGCGTTCTTCTCGGCGCTCTCCTCCACGGCCGCCAGCACCCGCTGGACCTGGAGCCCGTCGGCGAAGGACGGGGCGGGGCGGCCCCCCGACGCGACGGCGAGGACCAGGTCGCGGGCCTGGTGCACGAAGGTGTGCTCGTAGCCGAGCGCGTGGCCCGGAGGCCACCAGCCCTCCAGGTACGGATGGTCCGGCTCGGTCACCAGGATCCGGCGGAAGCCCGCGGACGCGGCCGGCTCCGTGTGGTCGTGGAAGGAGAGCTCGTTGAGCCGCTCCAGGTCGAAGGCGAGCGACCCCTTCTCCCCGTTGATCTCCAGACGCAGCGCGTTCTTCCGGCCCGCCGCCATCCGGGTCGCCTCGAAGGAGGCGAGCGCCCCGGAGGCGAGCCGCCCGGTGAAGAGCGCGGCGTCGTCCACCGTCACCGTCCCGTACGAGCCGCCCGTGGCCGCGCCGGAGAGTCCGGCCGAGACGCCGGCGAGCAGCGGACGTTCCCGTACGAAGGTCTCGGTGAGCGCCGAGACCCCGACCAGGAGCTCCCCCGCGAGGTACTGCGCGAGGTCGACGGCGTGCGCGCCGAGATCGCCGAGGGCCCCGGAGCCCGCGTGCTCGCGCTCCAGGCGCCAGGTCAGCGGGAACGCGGGGTCGACGAGCCAGTCCTGGAGGTAGGTGACCCGTACGTGCCGCAGCGCTCCGAGCCTGCCGTCGGCGACGAGCCGGCGGGCGTACGCGACGGCCGGGACCCGCCGGTAGTTGAAGCCGACCATGGCGACCTGGCCACGGGCGGCCGCCGCCTCCGCGGCGGCGACCATGGCCTCGGCCTCCGCGACCGAGTTGGCGAGCGGCTTCTCGCAGAGGACGTGCTTGCCCGCCTCCAGCGCGGCGACGGCGATCTCCGCATGACTGTCGCCCGGGGTGCAGACGTCCACGAGCTGGACGTCGTCACGGGCGACGAGCGCACGCCAGTCGGTCTCGGCGGCCGCCCAGCCGTGCTGGGCGGCCGCCGCCCGTACCGCGGCCCGGTCACGGCCGGCGACGGCGGCGAGCACGGGTCGCAGCGGCAGGTCGAAGACACGCCCCGCGGTGCGCCACCCTTGTGAGTGGGCGGCGCCCATGAACGCGTAGCCGACCATGCCGATGCCGAGTGACGGCGCCGTGGCCTCGCCGGCCTCGCTCTCCCGCTGTTCCATACGGTTCCTCCTCATCGGTTGCACGGTGGGGGGTGCCGGGCTCGGGCCGGCGGCCGGACCCCGGTCAGCTGAAGCCGGTGGGCAGGTACTCGTCGACGTTCTCCTTGGTCACGACGGCCGAGTAGAGGGTGATGGAGGCCGGGATCTCCAGCTCCGACATGCCCCCGACGCCCTTCTTCTGGCCGAGCGCGCGGGCCAGGTCGATGGCGGAGGCGGCCATGGTCGGCGGGTAGAGGACGGTGGCCTTGAGCACGCCGTCGTCGGCCTTGATGGCGTCCATCGCGGACTTGGCGCCCGCGCCACCGACCATGAGGAAGTCCTTGCGGCCGGCCTGGGCGATGGCCCGCAGAGCGCCCACGCCCTGGTCGTCGTCGTGGTTCCACAGGGCGTCGAACTTCGACTGGGCCTGGAGGAGCTGGGCCATCTTGGCCTGACCGGACTCGACGGTGAAGTCGGCGGCCTGGCGGGCCACCTTGCGGATGTTGGGGTAGTTCTTGAGGGCGTCGTCGAAGCCCTGGGTGCGCTGCTTGGTCAGCTCCAGGCTGTCCATGCCGGCGAGCTCGATGACCGTGGCGTTCGGCTTGTCCTTGAGCTGCTCGCCGATGTAGCGGCCCGCGTTGAGGCCCATGCCGTAGTTGTCGCCGCCGATCCAGCAGCGGTAGGCCTGCGGGGAGGCGAAGACGCGGTCCAAGTTGATGACGGGGATGCCCGCCTTCATGGCCTGGAGGCCGACCTGGGTGAGCGCCTTGCCGTCGGCGGGCAGGATGACCAGGACGTCGACCTTCTTGTTGATCAGGGTCTGGATCTGGCCGATCTGGGTCGCGGTGTCGTTGGAACCCTCGGTGATCTCCAGGGTGACCTCGGAGTACTTCTTCGCGCGCTCCTTGGCGTTCTGGTTGATGGCGTTGAGCCAGCCGTGGTCGGCCTGGGGGCCGGCGAAGCCGATGGTGACGGGGGTGCCGGGCTTGTCGTCGGCGGCGGGGATGTTGCTCGCGGCCGGGGCGGCGTTCTTGGGCTCGTTGCTGGTGCAGGCGGTGAGGAGCGCGCCGGCGGAGACGGCGGCGGTGCCGAAAAGCAGTCCTCTGCGGCTGGTTTCTGGCATGGCGATGGATCCCTTCGGGGGTGAGGGAGATGCGGGGAGAACGGGGGCGAGGGAGGTGGGGGTCAGGCCTCGCCGTGGCGCGCGGTGCGGCGCTGGACCAGGACGGCGGCGACGATGATCGCGCCCTTGGCGATCTGCTGGACGTCGCTCTGCAGGTTGTTGAGCGCGAAGATGTTGGTGATCGTGGTGAAGACCAGGACACCGAGGACGGAGCCGACGATCGTGCCGCGGCCACCGGTGAGCAGGGTGCCGCCGATGATCGCGGCGGCGATGGCGTCGAGTTCGTACAGATTGCCGTTGGTGTTCTGGCCGGAGCCGGAGAGGATGATCAGCAGGAAGGCCGCGATCCCGCAGCACAGCCCGGAGAGCAGATAGAGGTAGAGGCGCTGCCGGCGTACGTCGATGCCGGCGAGCCGGGCGGCTTCCGCGTTGCCTCCGACGGCGACGGTGCGGCGGCCGAAGGTGGTCCGGTTGAGGACCAGCCAGCCGACGACGGTGACGGCGGCGAAGACGAGGACCAGCGGCGGGATGCCCAGGATGTAGGCGTCGGGGATGCCGAGGTCGAGTACGGAGTCGACGGTGACGATCTGCGTCCGGCCGTCGGTGATCTGCAGGGCGAGACCGCGGGCCGAGGCGAGCATGGCGAGGGTCGCGATGAAGGGGACCATCCCGCCGTACGCGATGAGCAGTCCGTTCACCAGGCCGCAGCCGAGGCCCACGACGACGGCCGTGAAGAGGATGCCGGCGAACCCGTACTCCTGTGTCGCCAGCGTCGTCGCCCATACGGAGGCGAGGGCGACGATCGCGCCGACGGAGAGGTCGATGCCGCCGCTGGTGATGACGAAGGTCATGCCGACGGTGACGACGCCGATCACCGAGGCCTGGGTGAGGACGAGTTGGAGGTTGGAGACGGCGAGGAACTCGTCGGGCCGGGTCAGGCCGCCGACCGCGATCAGGACGGCGAGCACCCCGAGCAGGGAGAGATTGCGGACGTCGGCGCGCAGCCCGAGCGGGATGCCGCGCGGACGCCCGCCGCCGTCCTGCGCAGGCGCCTCGGGGTTCTTGGCGGTGGACAGCGTCATGACGTGGGGCTCCCTTCCATCACGAGGTCGAGTACGCGGTGTTCGTCGAGCTCGCGGGCGGGGGCCGTGTGGACGACACGGCCCTCCCTGAGCACCAGGACGCGGTCGGCCAGGCCCAGGACCTCGGGCACTTCGCTCGACACGAGGAGGACGGCGAGGCCGTCGTCGGCGAGACGGCGGATGACGGCGTACAGCTCGGCGCGGGCGCCGACGTCGACACCGCGGGTCGGTTCGTCCAGCAGGAGGACGCGGCAGCCGCGCAGCAACCAGCGGGCGAGGACGGCCTTCTGCTGGTTTCCGCCGGAGAGGGTACGGATCGGGGCGTCGGGGTTGTCGGGCCTCAGGGACAGTTCCCGGGTGGCCGCCCGGGACGCCTCGCGTTCGCCGCCGCGGTCGATCCAGCCGGCGCGCGAGAAGCGCGCGAGCGTGGAGACCGAGACGTTTCGGGTGACGGACTCCAGCATCAGCAGGCCCTGGGCCTTGCGCTCCTCGGGGGCGAGACCGAGGCCGGCGCGGACGGCGGCGCGGACGCTGCCGGGGCGCAGGGCGCGGCCGTCGACGAGGACCCGGCCGGCGGTGGCCTTCCGGGCGCCGAAGACCGTCTCCAGGATCTCGGAACGGCCCGATCCGACGAGCCCGGCGAGGCCGACGATCTCCCCGGGCCGCAGTTCGAGGTCGACGGGGTCGAACTCGCCCTCCCTGGCGAGGCCCTGGAGCTGGAGCACGGGTGGAGCGGCCGGGGGGTCGGCGGGGCGCGGCGGGAAGACGTACTCGACGTTGCGGCCCGTCATCAGGGCAACGATGTCACCGGTGGGGGTGGAGGCGGCGGGCAGGCCGCCGGCCACGGCGCGGCCGTCCTTGAGGACGGTGACCCGGTCGCCGATGCGGCGGATCTCCTCCAGGCGGTGGGAGATGTAGACGACGGCGACACCGTCCGCGGTGAGGTCGGCGACGATACGGAAGAGGTTGTCGACCTCGTCGGGGTCGAGGGCGGCCGAGGGCTCGTCCATGACGATGAGCCGGACGTCGTGGGAGAGGGCGCGGGCCATCGAGACGATCTGCTGCTGCGCGGCGGAGAGGTCGCCGACGCGGCGGGCGGGGTCGATCTCGGGATGGCCGAGCCGCTTGAGGAGCGCGGCCGTGGATGCCTTGGCGGCGCGGCCGCGGACGACGAATCCCGCCGTGGTGGGCTCGTGGCCGAGGTGGACGTTCTCGGCGACGCTCAGCCCTTCGACGAGGTCGAGCTCCTGGTAGATGGTGGCGATGCCGAGGCGCATGGCGGCGATCGGGGAGCGGAGCTGGACGGGTTCGCCGCGCCAGGTGATCCGGCCGCCGTCGGGCTGGTGGGCGCCCGCGAGGACCTTGATCAGGGTGGACTTCCCGGCGCCGTTCTGGCCGAGGAGGCAGTGGACCTCGCCGGGGGCGACCTCGAGGTCGACGCCGTCGAGGGCGCGGACGCCGGGGAAGGACTTGGTGATGGCGGACATGGTGAGCAGGGGTGGCGGCTCTTGCGGCATGGGTGGGATCCCCTCGGCGGGTGCGGGTGGCGCCTGAGCGAGTGGGGGCTGGGGCGGGTCCGGCGGGACGGGCCGGCGGGTGGGACGGCGGAACAGGCCGGCGGACGGGCCGTTGGGTGGGTCGGGGCGGGACAGGCCGGGCGGATGGGTCGGCGGGACGGGCCAGCGGGTGGGCCGGCGAGGGCCGGCGGGACGGGTCGGCGAGTGGGTCGGCGTCACCCGTTCCGCCGTCCGGAACGGGTGCCGACGGACCACCGGCAGGCGGGTTACGCCGGGGAGAAGAGGTGGTCGCTGATGAGGCGGGCCGCGCCGATCACTCCGGCGGTCGGGCCCAGCTCGCCCAGCACGATGGGGAGATTGCCGGTGGCCAGCGGCAGGGACTGCCGGTAGACCTGGGTGCGGACACTGGCGAGGAGGTTGTGACCGAGGCCGGTGACCCCGCCGCCGATCACCACCAGACCGGGATTGAAGAAGCTGACGAGTCCGGCGATGACCTGCCCGACCCGGTTGCCGCCCTCGCGGATGAGGGCGAGTGCGGTGGCGTCCCCGGCGGCGGCCGCCGCTGCGACGTCCACCGCCGTGAGCCGGCCGGCCGCCGCGAGGCGTCCGGCGAGCTCGTCCGACCGGCCCGCGCGCGCCGCGTCCTCGGCGTCGCGGGCCAGGGCGGCGCCGCTGAAGTGGGCCTCCAGGCAGCCCTTGTTGCCGCACGCGCAGGAGCGGCCGTCCGGTTCCACCTGGATGTGCCCGATGTCGCCGGCACTGCCCGTCGTACCGCGGTAGACCTGACCGCCGACGACGATGCCGCAGCCGATGCCCGTACCGATCTTGACGCAGAGGAAGTCGCCGACCGAGCGGGCGACACCGGCGTGCTGCTCCCCCATGGCCATGAGGTTCACGTCGTTGTCGACCATGACCGGGCAGCCGAGTTCCTGGCTGAGCGCCTCCCGCACGGGGAAGCCGTCCCAGCCGGGCATGATCGGAGGTGCGACCGGGATGCCCTCGGGGAAGCGGACCGGACCGGGGACGCCGATGCCGGCACCGTCGAAGCCCTCGGCGAGCCCGGAGGCGCGCAGTTTGGACGCCATGGCGAGCGCCTGCTCGAAGACGGCGACCGGGCCCTCGCGGACGTCCATGGGGTGGTTGAGATGCCCGAGCACCTCCAACTCGGCGTTGGTGACGGCCACGTCGACGGACGTGGCACCGATGTCGATGCCGAGGAAGCGGAGTTCGGGGGCGAGCCTGATGTTGTGCGAACGGCGCCCGCCGCGGGAGGCGGCGAGACCGTCCGCGACGACGAGGCCGGTCTCGAGGAGCCGGTCCACCTCGACGGCCAGCTTGGAGCGCGAGAGGTCGATCTGATCGCCCAGCTGCGCACGGGAGTTGGGACCTCCGTCGCGCAGCAGGCGCAGCAGTCGCGCCTGGTGCGCGTTGGCGGGTCGTGCCGTCATGCGTCTCACGCGCCCCTCCCCTGACGATTCGGCGAAGCCCTTCGTTCGGCGGTCTCCTCCGGGCTTTCGAGGGGAACGTAGCAGTGGCGTCCGGGAGTGGGAAGAAGTTGCGCAGCAATCCGGACCGACTTTTTCCCCAGTGAGGACAAAGCTCGGTCGGGAAGCGACGCGGAAGACGGTTCCGAGGGCGGTGCGGCAGGGGTGCGGCAGCCGGTGCGCAACGGCGTCGCCCCGGACGCCGGGCCGCTCAGCGCACCTCGGTCAGACGGGCGGAGACGACGACGTTTCCGGAGTATCCGCGCCGGGGAGAGAAGGCTCCCCCGCAGGTGAGGAGGCGCAGCTCGGGCCGGGCGGACGCGCGGTAGATCCGCTCGGCCGGGAAGCCCTCCTTCGGGACGACCTCGATGCCGTACACGGAGAAGACGGCCGTCCTGCCGTCCTGGCGGACGATCTCCACGCGCTGCCCCTTCTTCAGCGCCCCGAGCTCGTGGAAGACGCTCGGCCCGTCCGGGGTGTCGACATGGCCGACGACGACCGCCGTGCCCTTCTCTCCGGGGGTGACCGCGCCGGTGAACCAGCCGGCGAGACGCGTCTCGTACGCGGGCGGTGTGGCGATCCACCCTTCGGGGTCGAGGCCGACGGGCGTGAGGGGCGCGTCGAGGCGTACGGCGGGGGCGCGGACGCGCGTGGGCCGGGAGGCCGACAGCGGATCCGGGCCCGGCGCGGGGGCGAGGGCGGGCGCGTGGCCCGGGGCCGCGGCCGCGAGCGGCTGAGGGGGGCCTCCGGCCCGCCACTCCTCCGTACCGCCCCGCACCAGGTGGACCCCTACGAGCAGGACGACGGCGACGACGCCCCACGCGCCGCGCCTGGACGATCCGCTCGACCCGTGCACGATTCGCACTCCCGGTGTACGCGATGGCGCTCCCCCGCCCCGGACCTCGTCACCCCGGGGCGGAGAAGCCGTATCAGCCGCGGCCGTCCGCGCGCCGACGGCGCAGCAGCAGCACACCGCCGCCGCCGAGCGCGCCCGCGATCAGCGCGGTGCCCGTGGCGGCCTCGACGGCACCGAGCTGCCCGGCGCCGCCACCGAAGCCGGCCTTGACGCCCTTCTGGGCGCCGGTGTCGTGGCCACCCGTGGAGGTGCCGGTGGAGCCCCCGGCGACGACGAGGGCGGCGGTCCCCTTCTCGCCCTTGCAGTCGAAGGTGACCTGGTACTCCGCGCCGATCCTGGCCTCGACGTCGACGGTCGCGGTCCCCGCACGGCCCTCGGTGAGCGTGACGGTCTCGAAGATCCCGGAGGTGACGGTCACGGAGGGGGCCTCGCAGGCGTCGGACTTCAGCGTGACCGTGCCGCCGGGGGCCACCGTCGAGGGCGAGACGGAGAAGCCGAACGAGGTGATGTTCTGCCCGGTGCCGTCCGGCGGAGCGACGACGCTCGCGGTGGGCTCTTCCTGCGCGCCGTCGACGGGTGGTTCCTCGACGGGTGGTTCCTCGACGGGCGCCGCTTCGGCGGGCGTCCCGACGCCCGCCGCACTGTCGACGGGCGTTCCGCCCTCCTGCGCACCGCCGGAGGGCGTTGCGCCGACCGACGTACCCGTACCCGCGCTCCCCGTGCCCGCGCCCGCCGTGTCCTCGGTCCCCGTGCTCGCGCTCCCCGTGCCCGCGCTCGACGCGCCTTCGCCCGCCGTGCCCGCGCTTTCGTCGGCCAGGGCGGCCGTCGGCGCGGTGAGCGAGAGGGCGACCGTGGCGAGCAGGGCCGCGGAAGCAACACGTATCGCGCGCATGGCGATCCTCCAGATCGGACGAGGGACGCCCGGCGGCCAGTCGCCGCGTACGGCGGGAGATGTCCCTCGCCCCGTCCGAAGCTAGGGCGGCCCCGGGCCCCTCGCCACCGGGCTCCGCCGAACGGGGCCCCCTGCAACTCGCCCGCACCAAGGGCGCGGGCGGCCACGGCCGCGCGGGGTCACGGAACGCGGACGACCTGCCCCGCGTACGAGAGGTTGCCGCCGAAGCCGAAGAGCAGGGTCGGCGCCCCCGACGGGAGCTCCCCCCGCTCGACCAGCTTGGCGAGCGCCAGCGGGATCGAGGCCGCCGAGGTGTTGCCGGACTCGACCACGTCGCGCGCCACGACCGCGTTGACCGCGCCGATCTTCGCGGCGAGCGGCTCGATGATCCGCAGGTTCGCCTGGTGCAGCACGACGCCGGCCAGCTCCTCGGGCGCGAGCCCCGAGCGCGCGCACACCTGGCGGGCGAGGGCGGGCAGCTGCTGGGTGGCCCAGCGGTAGACGGACTGGCCCTCCTGCGCGAAGCGCGGCGGGGTGCCCTCGATACGGACGGCGTGGCCCATCTCCGGGACGGAACCCCACAGCACCGGCCCGATGCCGGGCTCGGCGTCGTCCGCCACGGCTTCGACGACCGCGGCGCCCGCCCCGTCGCCGACGAGCACGCAGGTGGTGCGGTCGGTCCAGTCCGTGACCTCGGTCATCTTGTCGGCGCCGATGACCAGGGCGCGGCGGGCGGACCCCGCCCGGATCGCGTGGTCGGCGGTGGCGAGGGCGTGGGTGAAGCCGGCGCAGACCACGTTGAGGTCCATGGTGGCGGGCGAGCCCATGCCGAGCCGGGCGGCGACGCGGGCCGCGGTGTTGGGCGAGCGGTCGATCGCCGTGGAGGTGGCGACGAGGACCAGGTCGATGTCGGCGGCGCCCAGACCGGCGGCGGCGAGCGCCTTGCCGGCGGCGTGCGCGGCGAGCTCGTCGACCGGCTCGTCGGGTCCGGCCATGTGGCGGGTCCTGATGCCGACGCGGCTGCTGATCCACTCGTCGCTGGTGTCGACCAGCGCGGCCAGGTCTTCGTTGGTCAGCACCTTGGCGGGCTGATAGTGCCCGAGCGCGGCGATACGAGTGCCCGTCATGCCCGGGACCCCCTTGGGTTCTGTGACGCGTGGTGCGCTTGCGCCGTTCAAGCGGAAGCAGGACCACCCAGTCTTGCCAGCGACTGATGGGTAACCGGGCACGTAAACCACCAAGATTCGCCCGTACCTGTTGGGAGACCGTGACAACGGGGAGGAACGGGCGGGCGCCGGATGCGGTGTCGGCCATGACCCGTGGCAACCTCTGTATCAAGGGCCGTTTCGGCTTCCCGCACGTACAGAATCGGGTGTAACCAATGGGACGGGTCACCGAGCGACGGCGCGTCATCCGGATCCGGGGCGCGGCCGTCAACGAACGCCCGGACACGCTGGTGGCCGAGGAGCCGCTGGAGATCCGGCTGAACGGCCGCCCGCTCGCCATCACCATGCGCACGCCAGGCGACGACTTCGCGCTCGCCGCCGGGTTCCTGGTCAGCGAGGGGGTGCTCGGCGCCGCGTCCGACGTACGGAACATCGTGTACTGCGCGGGCGCCAAGGACGACGGCACGAACACGTACAACGTGGTGGACGTCCAGCTGGCGCCCGGTGTGCCCGTCCCGGACATCACCCTGGAGCGGAACGTGTACACGACGTCGTCGTGCGGGCTGTGCGGCAAGGCCAGCCTGGACGCCGTACGGACCACGGCGCGCTTCCCGATCGCCGACACTCCCCCGCTCCGGCTCACGCCCGAGCTGCTCGCCCGCCTCCCCGACCGGCTGAGGGCCGCGCAGCGGGTCTTCGACCGGACCGGGGGACTCCACGCGGCGGCGCTGTTCTCGGAGGACGGCGAGCTGCTCGACGTACGGGAGGACGTGGGCCGCCACAACGCGGTGGACAAGCTGGTCGGCCGGGCCCTGAGCGACGGGCGGCTGCCGCTGGACCGGGCGGTCCTGCTGGTCTCCGGCCGGGCCTCGTTCGAGCTGGCGCAGAAGGCGGTGATGGCGGGCATCCCGGTGCTCGCGGCGGTCTCCGCGCCGTCCTCGCTGGCCGTGGACCTGGCCGCGGAGACCGGGCTCACGCTGGTCGGCTTCCTGCGCGGCCAGGACATGAACGTGTACGCGGGCGAGCACCGGATCGCCCTCGGGGCCGCGGCCTCCCAGGGCTGACGGGACCCGCGCGCCGCACGGGTCGGGCCATCGGAGGGCGGGGAGCGCCGCACGGGGTCGGGCCATCGGACGGCGGGCGCCCCCTGCGCCGGCCGGTCCCGCGCCCCCGTCGGCGGCGCTCTAACGCGCGCGGCGTCCGGCGCGGGTGCGGGTCGTCCCGGTCGGCGGGTCGATCATCTGGAGCGTGAGGGTCGCCGGGGGTTCGGCGATTCCGGGGCCGCCCGCCGCGGTCCACGCGAGGATGTCGTCGAGGCAGTCGTCGTCCGCGGTGAAGCCGATCCACGCGGCGCGCCCGCCGCGGCGGCGGCCCTCGGTGGAGGGCTGGACCACGACGACGTTGGCCTGCGCGCAAGGGCCGAGGCAGTCGCTCGTACGGACGGACAGCCGGCCGCCGGATTCCGCCGCGGCGTGACGGAGCCGGGCGAGCTGGCCCTCGTGGTCGACACCGGGGTTCTTGCCCGCGTCGCCGCAGCAGCAGCCGCGGCAGACGACGAGGGAGCAGGGGCGGGCGCCGTAGCGTATCGGTACGGGAGTCACTCGGGTCCGTCCAGGGTGATCGTGTCGACGGGGGCGACGGTGCCGAGGCGCGGGAAGTCCAGGGTCACCGAGGCGTGGTGCTCGTCGGCGGTGAGGGCGGCCATGGCGTCCTCGGCGAAGACCGGTCCGTAGCCGAGGTCGCAGGCGGCGCGGGCGGTGGACTCGACGCCGAGGTTGGTGGCGATGCCGGCGAACACGACGGTGGTGACCGTGTGCTCGGCGAGGAGTGCGTGCAGGCCGGTGTCCTGGAACCCCCCGATCGTCCGCTTGACGACCACGTGGTCGCCCGGGTGGACGAGGGTGGGGACGAGGTCGCTGCCGGGCGGCTGGGTCTCGACGTTCGGCCGCTCGACCCTGAGGTGGACGACGGGCGCGCCGACGGCCCGGAAGGTCTGGGCGAGTCGGTCCGCGGCGGCGACGACGTCGGTTCCGGGGCGGGGGGCGAGCGGCAGCGCGACGATGCGTTCCATCAGGTCGACGAGGACGAGGGCGGTGCGGCCGGGATCGAGTGCGGGCATGGGAGCACGGTAGCGGGCTCGATGATCATCGGGAGCGGTGCGGGGACGTGATCCCGCCAACGCCGACGCCGGTGCGGAGACGTGACCGCGTCGACGCCGACGGTCGCGGCGGGGACGTGCCCCTTGCGAACGCCGAGGCCGGTGCGGGGACGTGACGCCCGTGCGGGGACCTGACCCTGCCGACGCCGGCGCCGCCCCCCGGGCCGCCTCAGCCCGACGCCGTCGCGGCCTCCGTGGCCCGCTCGGGCGGCGCCGCCGCGCTGCCCGGCTCCGGGTCCCGCGCGCGGCGCTTGGCGATCACCGCGCAGACCATCAGCTGCATCTGGTGGAAGAGCATCAGCGGAAGGACCGCCAGCGAGGCCTGGGCCCCGAACAGCACGCTCGCCATCGGCAGCCCGGCCGCCAGGCTCTTCTTCGAGCCCGCGAACTGGATCGCGATCCCGTCCGCCCGGTCGAAGCCGAGCCGCTGCGCGCCGAACCAGGTCAGCGTCAGCATCACGGTGAGCAGGACCGCCTCGACCAGGAGCAGGAGTCCGAGCCGCGCGGGGGTGACCTGGTGCCAGATGCCGGCGACCATGCCGTGGCTGAAGGCCGTGTAGACGACGAGCAGGATCGAGCCCCGGTCGACGTACCCCAGCACCTTCTTCCTCCGTACGAGGAACCCTCCGACCCAGCGCCGCAGCAGCTGCCCCGCCAGGAACGGCACGAGCAGCTGGAGCACGATCTTCAGCAGGGAGTCGGCCGAGAACCCGCCCGCGCCTCCGCCGATCAGGAGCGCGGCGAGCAGCGGGGTGAGCACGATCCCGGCCAGGGAGGAGAAGGAGCCCGCGCAGATCGCGGCCGGGACGTTCCCCCGGGCGATCGAGGTGAAGGCGATGGAGGACTGGACGGTGGACGGTACGAGGCAGAGGAAGAGCAGGCCGCTGTAGAGCGGGGGCGTCAGAACGGCCGGTACGAGCCCCTTCGCCGCGAGCCCGAGAAGCGGGAACACGACGAAGGTGGCCGCGAGGACGGAGAGATGGAGCCGCCAGTGCTTGAGCCCGTCCAGCGCCTCGCGGGTGGAGAGCCGCGCGCCGTAGAGGAAGAACAGCAGGGCGATGGCCGCCGTCGAGGCCCCGTCGGCGACGCTCGCGGCGGTGCCGGAGGCGGGCAGCAGGGCCGCCAGGCCCACCGTGCCCAGCAGCGCCGCGATGTACGGGTCGATCGGCGGCCGGGACGGCAGAAGGGTGGTACGGCGGCTCATGTGCTCCACTGCTCTCGGACGACAGGTCGTGCCTGCCCATCCTGCTCCCCGGAACGGCGATCGGGAATCCCGTACAGCGCTTTTACTGTCATCACGCATCACGATGACCGTCTAGTCTGGACGTCGTGTACGAACCCGCGCAGCTCCGTACCTTTCTCGCCGTCGCCCAGACGCTGAGCTTCACCCAGGCCGCCCGGCGGCTCGGTGTGCGCCAGTCGACCGTGAGCCAGCATGTGCGGCGTCTCGAGGACGCCGTCGGGCGGCCGCTGTTCACCCGTGACACCCACAGCGTCGAGGTGACGGAGGACGGCGAGGTGATGCTCGGCTTCGCCCGGACGATCCTGCAGGCCCACGAGCGGGCCGCCGCCTTCTTCACCGGGACCCGGCTGCGCGGACGGCTGCGGTTCGGTGCCTCGGAGGACTTCGTGGTGACCCGGCTGCCGGAGATCCTGGAGTCCTTCCGGCGCGAGCACCCCGAGGTGGATCTGGAGCTGACGGTCGAGCTGTCCGGGACGCTCGAGGCGCGGCTGGAGTCGGGGCGGCTCGATCTGATCCTCGCCAAGCGGCGCACGGAGGAGAGCGGGGGCGAGCTGGTCTGGCAGGACTCGCTGATCTGGATCGGCTCACCGGGGCTGCGGCTCGATCCGGACCGTCCGGTGCCGCTGATCGTCTTCCCGCCGCCCGGCATCACCCGCGCCCGGGCGCTCGAAGCGCTGGGGGCGCAGGGGCGGCCCTGGCGGATCGCGTGCACGAGCAGCAGCCTGAGCGCCAACATCGCGGCGGCCCGTGCCGGTCTCGGGGTGATGGCGCACACCCGGGGACTGGTGCCGCCCGGCCTCACGCCGCTGCCCGCCAGGGCGGGGCTGCCGGAGCTGGGCGATGTCGACTTCGTTCTGCGCAAGGGCCGGCGGCGCGGGGCGGCCCAGGAGGCGGCCGACGCCCTTGCCTCGGCGATCCTCGCCGGTGGCGACCGGCTCCACCGGCCCCGCCGGTCCTCCGGTCCCCTGCCCCCGTGAGCCCCTCGGCCCCCTCCGCCCCGGGGCCTCGGCCCCGTGTGCGGTGGGCGAGGTGAGCAGCCGGTACAGATTCCGTGGAGATTGCGGCGCACCCTGCTTACTCCTCGGTCAGTAACGACCGCCGACCGCCTGCCACTTAGCTCCTCCCCCTCCCCTGACCTGTGACGACACCCAATGTCCCGGCTTGGTGAAGGCCCTCCCGCCCGTCAGTCGGGTGGGGTACCGTCACCCGCGCCGTACGGAGCGCGACAACGAGCGGTCGAGGAGCAGGTCATTGCGCGAGTTCACCGTGCCGCCCATCGAGGCGGCGCCTCAGGTCGGCGGTCTGGCGGACGCCGTGTTCGACCATGCCGAGCAGACTCCCGACCGGGTCGCGCTCGGCCGCAAGGACGGCGCCGGCCAGTGGCAGGACGTGACGTCCGCGCAGTTCCGGGACGAGGTGCTGGCGCTCGCCAAGGGGCTGATCGCGCACGGCGTACGGTTCAACGACCGGGTCGCCATCATGGCCAGGACCCGCTACGAGTGGACGCTGTTCGACTTCGCGCTGTGGACGGTGGGCGCCCAGTCGGTGCCGATCTACCCCACGTCCTCGGCCGACCAGGTCTACTGGATGCTGCACGACGCGGAGGTCACGGCCTGCGTGGTGGAGCACGAGGACCACGCGATGACGATCGGCTCGGTGGTCGACCGGCTGCCCCGCCTCAAGCGGCTGTGGCAGCTGGACGCGGGCGCGGTCGAGGAGCTCACCGCGGCGGGCGCCGAGATCGACGAGGACGTCGTGCAGCGGCACCGTCGGGCGGTGACACCGGAATCCGTGGCCACGATCATCTACACCTCGGGCACCACGGGCCGCCCCAAGGGCTGTGTGATCACCCACTCCAACTTCATGTTCGAGACGGACATGCTGGTCGGCCGCTGGGAGCCGGTCTTCCACTCCAAGCCCGGCGACGAGGCGTCGACCCTGCTCTTCCTGCCGCTCGCCCATGTCTTCGGGCGCATGGTGGAGGTGGCGGCGATCCAGAGCGGGGTGAAGCTGGGCCATCAGCCGGCCCTGCAGGCCTCGGCGCTCCTGCCCGATCTGGCCGCCTTCCGGCCGACGTTCATCCTGGCCGTGCCGTACGTCTTCGAGAAGGTGTTCCACGCCGCCCGCCGCAAGGCGGAGAGCGCCGGGAAGGTGGGCCCCTTCGACAAGGCGGTCGACGTGGCGGTCAAGTACGCCGAGGCGATGGAGCACAGGGCGTTCGGGATCGGCCCCGGCCCGTCGGCCGGTCTCCGGATGCAGCACCAGTTCTTCGAGAAGGTCGTGTACGGGAAGGTCCGCGAGGCCATGGGCGGGCGGGTCCGGCACGCGATGTCGGGCGGCTCGGGCATGGACCGTCGCCTGGGCCTCTTCTTCGAGGGCGCCGGGGTGACGGTGTTCGAGGGGTACGGCCTGACGGAGTCCTCGGCGGCGGCGACGGCGAATCCGCCCGAGCGCGTCAAGTACGGGACGGTCGGGCAGCCGGTTCCGGGGACGACGGTGCACATCGCCGAGGACGGTGAGGTGTGGCTGCACGGCGGTCAGGTCTTCTCCGGGTACCTCAACAACCCGCAGGCCACCGCCGCCGTCCTCAACGACGGCTGGCTGGCCACCGGCGATCTGGGAATGCTCGACGAGGACGGCTATCTGACCATCACCGGGCGGAAGAAGGAGATCCTGGTGACGTCGGGCGGCAAGAGCGTCTCGCCGTCCGGGCTGGAGGAGCGCGTACGGGCACATCCGCTGATCGCCCAGTGCATCGTGGTGGGCAACGACCGCCCGTACATCGCGGCGCTGGTGACGATGGATCAGGAGGCGGTCGAGCACTGGCTGGCGATGCAGGGACGGGCGCCGATTCCGGCCGCCGAACTGGTACGGGACCCGACCCTGGAGACCGAGATCCGGCGGGCCGTCGTGGCGGCCAACACCCTGGTCTCACAGGCGGAGTCCATCCGGACGTTCCGGATCCTGGCCCATCCGTTCAGCGAGGAGCACGGCCTGCTCACACCCTCCCTGAAGCTGAAGCGCAAAGCGATCGAGAAGGCGTACGCGACGGAGGTCGCGGCGCTGTACGGCTGACCGTGACGCCGGTCAAGGGCTTCTGACGCATCATCAATTGACGCTGCATCAGTTATTGACGGTTCATCAGCCCGGTCACAGAATGCGGTCACCCGACGGAGGGACCACCGACCGTGCCGCGACCGATCCGCACCCTCGCCGCCGCAGCGGCGGCCCTGCTCCTCGCCACCGCCTGCAACTCCGCCTCCACCGGAGGGACTTCGGAGAAGGCCGGCCCCTCCGGCTCCTCCGTACGCGGAGTGACCGCCGACGCGATCAAGGTCGGCGGCATCGTCTCCATGACCACCGCCAGCGGCTACTCCAAGAAGGACACCGACCTCGGCGCGAAGGCGCGCTACGACCGCGCCAACGCCGAGGGCGGGATCAACGGCCGGAGGATCGACTACCTCGGCGCCGAGGACGACGGTCAGGATCCGGCCAGGAACCTGGCCGCGGCCCGCAAGCTCGTCCAGCAGGACAAGGTCTTCGCCGTCTCCCCCATGAGCTCGGTCACCTTCGCCGGGGCCGACTTCCTCGACGGCCGGAAGGTCCCGACCGTGGGCTGGGGCACCCTCCCCTCGTTCTGCGGTCCGCGGCACATCTACGGCTTCAACGGCTGTCTCGTCCCCACCCCCGGCGGCACCCTCAACCAGACCTGGCCGGAGGGGCTCGCCGCCGTCCTCGGTGGTTCGCGCGGCAGGTCGGTCGCGCTGATCGCGGGCGACAACGACGCCGGCAAGTTCGGCATCCGTACCTTCACCCAGGGGTTCAAGGCGGCCGGCTTCCAGGTCCCCTACGCCAAGGCCGTGGTGCCCGCGACCTCGATGCCCAGCGACTGGTCGGCGTACACCAAGGAGATCCTGCGCTCGGGCCCCGGCGGCCGCGCCCCCGACGCCGTCGTCTCCGTGATGCAGACGCCGTACAACATCGGCCTGTTCACCGCCCTCAAGCGGGCCGGGTACAGGGGCCTGCTCTCCGATCCGACGGACTACGACCCCGGGCTGCTCGAGAAGGACGCGACGAAGCAGGCGCTCGACGGGGTGCACGTGCTGCTGCAGTTCCAGCCGTTCGAGGCCGACAGCCCCGCGATGCGGCAGTTCAAGGCGGACATCAGGAAGGCGGCGGGCGACAAGGACGTGCCGCTCAACATGCACATGATGACGGGGTACATGAGCGCCGACCTCTTCCTCTCGATCGCCGAGAAGGCGGGCAAGGACCTCACCGTCGAGTCGTTCCAGAAGGCGGCGGACGGCTTCTCCGACACCGGCACGCTCGTGGGCGACCGCGCCGAGCCCAAGGGGCAGAAGGAGAGCTTCGGCTGCGGGGCGCTGGTCCGGCTGAAGGACGGGCGGTACGAGGTGGCCGTGCCCTTCAGGTGCTATCCGCCGATCCCCTTCGGCTGAGGGGCGCGTCGCGTGGGTGACCTGCTGGGCTTCGTCCTGAGCGGGCTGGTCTCGGGCGCGCTGTACGCGCTGCTCGCGACCGGACTCGTCCTGTCGTACTCCGCCTCCGGACTCTTCAACTTCGCGCACGGCGCCACCGCCTACCTCTGCGCGCTGGCCTTCTACGAGCTGCACTCCGGCTTCGGCTGGCCGGCCGTGCCGACCGCGCTGCTGCTGGTGTTCGTGGTGGCGCCCGCGCTCGGCTGGGGACTGGACCGGCTGATGTTCCGCAAGCTCGCCGGGGTCGGCGAGACGGCGCAGATCGTGGCCACGATCGGTCTGCTGGTCGCCCTGCCGGCGGCCGGACTGTGGGTGGTCGAGCTCCTGGAACGGGCCGGTGCCCCGGTCCTGCCGGCCGAGAACCAGTTCGGCCTGCCCGGCGTCGGGCCGAGTCCGGCGGTGTCCTGGCAGCCCCTCGACGGCGTCGGCATCGACTCCGACCAGCTGATCACCTGGGTCGCGACCGCGCTCGCGGCCGCCGGGCTGTGGGTGCTGATGCGGCACACCCGGCTCGGGCTGCTGCTGCGGGCGGCCGTCGACAACCGCTCGCTGACCGAGCTGCGGGGAATCAGCGCGGACCGGCTCTCCTCGATCGCGTGGATGCTGTCGTCGGGCCTCGCGGGCCTGGCCGGTGTCCTCGCGACCCCGCTCCTCGGGCTCTCAGCCCACGACTACACCCTGTTCCTCTTCGTCTCCGCGACGGCGGCGGTACTCGGGCGGTTCGCGTCGGTACCTCTCGCGTTCGCGGGCGGGCTCGGGCTCGGGGTGCTCCAGAACCTGGTGGCCGGGTACTCCTCCTTCGCCGAGGACATCACCGGCTTCCGTACCGCCGTACCGTTCCTCATCCTCTTCGCCGGCCTCGTCGTCCTCGCGCAGCGCCGGCGCGCGGCGGGCACGGCGGCGGCGGACCCGCCACCGGTCGACTATCTGGCCGGGAAGGGCCTCGGCCGCCGATGGGGGGCCTGGGTGGTGGCGGGCGTCCTGCTCGGGACGGCCTTCTACACCGTCACCACGCCCTTCTGGAGCGGGATCCTGGCCCAAGGACTGGCGATCGGGCTGGTGTTCATGTCGTTCACCGTGGTCACCGGCCTCGGGGCGATGGTCTCGCTCGCCCAGGCGACGTTCGTGACCGGCGCCGCCCTGGTCGCCGGGCTGCTGATGAGCCACGGCTGGCCCTTCGTCGCCGCCGCCGCGGTCGGCACGGCCGCGGCGGCGCTGCTCGGCGCGGTGGTCGCGCTGCCCGCGCTGCGGCTGGGCGGGAGGTCGCTGGCGCTGGCCACGCTGGCCCTGGCCTTCCTCGCGGACCAGGTCCTCTTCCAGCTCGGGTGGCTGCGCAACGGCGACACCGGGTGGGAGATCCCCCGGCCGGTGGTGGGCCCGGTGGACCTGGCCGACGACCGGGCGCTGGGGCTCGCGCTCGTGGTGCTCTGCGGTGCGGTCGTGGCGCTGCTGACCTGGCTGCGCGGCTCCCGGTGGGGCCGGGCGGTCCTCGCGGTGCGATCGGCCCCGGAGGCCGCTTCGGCGTCGGGCGTGTCGGTGGTGCGGACGAAGCTCCTGCTCTTCACGGTGTCGGCGGGGCTCGCGGGCTTCGGGGGCGTGCTGTACGCCTCGTACAGCACACGGATCACGGCGACGGACTTCACGGCGATGACCGGTCTGGTGTGGCTGGCCGTCGTCGTGGCGGCGGGCGTGCGACGGCCGCAGTTCGCGGTGGTGGCGGGGCTGGTCTTCGCCGTGGTCCCGCACCTGCTGGCGACGTACGTCACGGAGTCCGCGCATCTGCCGGTGATCCTCTTCGGCCTGGCGGGCCTCGCGCTGGCGAACGACCCGGACGGCTACTGCGCGGCGTGGCCTTCCAGGCGGGCGGCACGGGCGAGCGCCCGAGCGGACGCACGCGCACGGGCCGGCGCCGGGGCCGGGGCGCGGGCGTCGGAGGACGCACGGCCGGAGGACGCACGGGGTGGCGCGCGGACGGCGGAGGACGCCCTTGTACGCCTGCCCGCGCCGCGCGTGGCCGGGTCGGACGCCGTCCGGGCCGGGGGTGCGGCCCGGGGGTCGGTCGACGGCCCCGCCACGGCGCCCTTCGCTCTCGAACTGCGGGGCCTGCGTGCCGGGTACGGCGGCGCGTCCGTGGTGCACGGTGTGGACCTCGCGGTGCGCGGCGGCGAGGTGCTGGTGCTGCTCGGTCCCAACGGCGCCGGGAAGTCCACCGTGTGCCGCGTGGCCGCGGGCCTGCTGCGGCCCGCGGGAGGTCTCGTACGCGTACGGGGTGAGGAGGCCACGCGGGACACGGCGGTCGCGCGGTCGCGGCGCGGGGTGCGGCTCGCACCCGAGGGGCGGGGGATCTTCGCCGGCCTCTCCATCGAGGAGAACCTGGCCTTCCAGCTGCCGGTGCCCGGGGACCGGGACGCCGTGTACGAGCGCTTCCCCGTGCTCGCCGCCCGCCGCACGGTTCCCGCCGGCTCGCTGTCGGGCGGGGAGCAGCAGCTCCTCGCGCTGGCGCCGCTGCTCCAGCACCCGCCGGACGTACTCGTCGCCGACGAACCCTCCCTCGGCCTCGCGCCCCGCGTCGTGGACGAGGTCTTCCGGCTCCTGACCGAGCTCCGCGCGCATGGCACCGCGCTGGTCCTGGTCGAGGAGAAGGCAGCCGAGGTGCTCGGCATCGCCGACACCGTCGCGTACCTCGCACAGGGGGAGATCGCCTGGACCGGGCCGCGCTCCGAGGTGGATCCGGACCGGCTCGCCGAGGCCTACCTGGGAACGGGAGTCCGCCGATGACAAGTGCGCTGCTCCGCGCGGAGGGGATCGGCGTCCGCTTCGGCGGCGTCCACGCCCTGCGCGACGTGTCGGTCGACGTCCGCCCCGGCGAGGTCTGCGGCCTGATCGGGCCCAACGGCGCGGGCAAGACGACGCTCTTCGACGTCCTGTCCGGGATCCGCCGGCCGGACGCGGGCGGGATCGAGTACGCCGGTACGGACATCACCCGCCGCTCCCCCGTCTGGCGGGCCCGGCACGGAATCCGCCGCACCTTCCAACGCCAGCAGCTCTTCGGGCAGTTGACGGTGGCCGACAACCTGGTCGTGGCGCAGGACTGGCGGGGCGGGCCGCGCCGGGGCGCGCGCGGCCACCGGGAACGGGCCGCCGCCGTGCTCCACGAGTGCGGGCTCGACGCGCTCGCGGGCTCGTACGCGGGAGCGCTGCCCGTCGGCCAGGCCCGCATGGTCGAGCTCGCCCGGGCGCTCGCCGACCCGCCCCGGGTCCTTCTGCTCGACGAGCCCGCCTCCGGCACGACCGCCGAGGAGCGCCGTCAGATCGCCGCCGTCGTGCGCCACGCGGCCGACGAGGAGAACTGCGCGGTGCTGCTCGTGGAGCACAACGTGGCCTTCGTGATGGAGCTGTGCTCGCGCGTCGTGGTGCTGGACCTCGGCCGGGTCCTCGCCGAGGGGACGCCCGCCGGGGTCCGGGCCGATCCGGCGGTCCGGGAGGCGTACCTCGGTGCCGCCGCGGGTACGGGCAGCCAGGCGGGCGCGTACACGGCTCCCGCCGAGGCGGAATGCGATCAGGCCCCCGATCGTTGACGCCAGGAGTACCGCCCCCCCCCCCGACGACGTAAGGATCAACCGCACGTGAGCAACAAGGTCCCCTCCCTCACCCTGAACAACGGCGTGGAGATGCCGCAGCTCGGCTTCGGCGTCTGGCAGGTGCCGGACGACGAGGCGACCAGGGCGGTGGCGACCGCCCTGGAGTCGGGTTACCGCTCCATCGACACGGCCGCGATCTACGAGAACGAGACGGGCACCGGCCGGGCGATCGCCTCCTCCGGCCTCCGCCGCGAGGAGCTGTTCGTCACCACCAAGCTGTGGAACAGCGAGCAGGGCCACGACGCGACGCTGCGGGCCTTCGACGCCTCGCTCGACAAGCTGGGCCTGGACTACGTCGACCTGTACCTGATCCACTGGCCGGTGCCGGCCAAGGACGCCTACGTCGACACGTACCGGGCGTTCGAGAAGATCTACGCCGACGGCCGCGCGAAGGCGATCGGCGTCTCCAACTTCCTTCCTGAGCACCTGGACCGGCTGATCGGCGAGACCTCCGTCGTCCCGGCCGTCAACCAGATCGAGCTCCACCCCCACCTTCAGCAGCAGGCCTCGCGCGAGGCGCACGCCCGGTACGGCATCGCGACCGAGGCCTGGTCGCCGCTGGGCCAGGGCAAGGGCCTCCTGGAGGTCCCGGCGATCGTGGCCGTGGCGCAGAAGCACGGCCGTACGCCGGCCCAGGTGGTGCTGCGCTGGCATCTGCAGACGGGGAACGTGGTCATCCCGAAGTCGGTGACGCCGTCCCGTATCCAGGAGAACATCGACGTCTTCGGCTTCGAGCTGGACGACGAGGACATGGCCGCGATCGCCGTCCTCGACGAGAACCGGCGCCTGGGTCCGAACCCGGGCGAGTTCAACGTCGGTGCCTGACACTTCGGCGCCCGACCTTCCGGAGCCTGATCGAGCGCGGCCCGCGGGGGCGCCGGATATCCGGTGCCTCCGCGGGCCTTCGCGCGATCGGACCGTCAGGCCGAGCGCGCCGAGTGCGGGCCCTCGCGCGGTCAGACCGTCAGGACGATCTTGCCGCGGGTGCGGCCGGACTCGCCGAGCTCGTGGGCCTTGGCCGCCTCGGCCAGCGGCAGGACGGTGTCGATCTCCGGCCGCAGCCGGCCCGTCTCCACCAGCTCGGCGAGGCCGAGCAGCCCGGCGTAGTCGGGCTCGACGAGCGTGAAGCCGGTGCGGATGCCGCGCTCCGACGCCGCGGGTACGGCGTCGGGCGAGGGAAGCGTCACCAGCGTGCCGCCGTCCCGCAGCACGGGCAGCGAGCGCGTGCCGTAGTCGGCTCCGTAGGTGTCGAGGACGATGTCCACGTCCCGTACGGCCTCCGCGAAGTCGGTGGTCGTGTAGTCGATCGGCTCGTCGACACCGAGGCCGCGCAGGAAGTCGTGCTTGGCCGCGCTCGCCGTGCCGATGACGTACGCGCCCCGGGCCTTGGCGATCTGCACCGCGAGGTGGCCGACGCCGCCGGCCGCCGCGTGGACCAGGACCCGCTGTCCGGGACGCAGGGCGGCCGTCTCGACGAGCGCCTGCCAGGCGGTGAGCCCGGCGAGCGGGAGCGCGGCGGCCTCCACGTGGGTGAGGCCGGCGGGCTTGCGGGCGAAGTGGCGCGCGGGAGCGGTGACGTACTCGGCGTAGGCACCGGCCTGTTCCGGGAAGCGGGGCATGCCGAAGACCTCGTCACCGGGCGCGTAGAGCGTGACGCCGAGGCCGACGGCCTCGACGACGCCGGAGACGTCGTAGCCGAGGACCGGGGTCTCGCCCCACATGCCGAAGCCTCCGGTGGCGCGGGACTTCCAGTCGATCGGGTTGAGACCCGCCGCGTGGACCCGGACGAGGATCTCGGTCGGCCCCGGCTCGGGCCGGGCGACCCGGGTCTCGGCGAGGACCTCGGGGCCGCCCCACGCGGTGGCGGCGATCGCGCGCATGGTGGCGGGGGCTGCGGTGGGGGTGTCGTTCATGGGGAGACGCTCCTGGTGGCGGTGTTTCCTGGTCCTCCCCAGCTTCGAGGCGGCTCCCCTCCACCAGTACTGGCCAGAACGCCATGATGTGACAGAATCTGGCCATGACCACCATCGTGTCACCGCACCGGGTCGCCGTACTGGCTCTGGACGGAGTGATCCCCTTCGAGCTGGGCATCCCCTCCCGGATTCTCGGCGCCGCGTTCGACGACGACGGCGCGCCCCTCTACGACGTCCGCGTGTGCACCCTCGACGGTGCCCCGGTCCGCACCTCCGACGGCTTCTCGATCGTCGCCGAGCACGGGCCCGAGGAGCTTGCGGTGGCCGACACCGTCGTCGTACCCCCCACCCACGAGCTGCGGACCCTCGCCGACGAGGGCCGCCTGGCGGCCGAGGTGCAGGGGGCGCTGGGGCTGATCAGGCCCGGCACGCGGGTGGTGTCGATCTGCACGGGCGCGTACGCGCTGGCGGCGGCCGGACTGCTCGACGGGCGCCCCGCCACCACCCACTGGTGGGAGGCCGCCCACTTCCGGTCCCTCTTCCCGGACGTACGGCTCGACGAGGACGTGCTGTTCGTGGACGACGGGGACGTCCTGACCTCGGCGGGGGCGGCGGCCGGGGTCGACCTCTGCCTCCACCTGGTCCGACGGGACCACGGCAGCGCCACCGCCAACGCGGTCGCGCGACGCTGTGTCGTCCCGCCGTGGCGGGACGGCGGTCAGGCGCAGTACATCGAGCGCCCGGTCCCCGAGCCGGCCACGACCACCACCGCCCCCACCCGCGCGTGGGCGCTCGAACGGCTCGACCGGCCGCTGACGCTGACGGAGCTGGCCGGGCACGCGCGGATGAGCGTACGGACCTTCACGCGCCGCTTCAGGGACGAGGCGGGGACGACTCCGGGTCAGTGGCTGACCGCCCAACGGGTCGAGCTGGCCAAGCAGTTGCTGGAGACCAGCGATCTGACGGTCGACCACATCGCCGACCGGACCGGGTTCGGCAGCGGGAACTCGCTGCGTCAGCACATGCGCGCCCTGGTCGGGATCTCCCCGGCCGCCTACCGGCGCGCCTTCCATCTCACGGCCAAGGAAAAGGAGTTCGCCCTGTGAGCGGTTCGCCCACACCGGTCGAGGAGGGTCTCTACCGGGTACGGAACGTGGCCAGCGGGCTGCTCCTGGAGGTGTTCGAGGGATCGGGCCGCAGCGGCGCCAACGTGCAGCAGGGCAAGGAGAACGGCACGCCCGGCCAGCACTGGCACATCGTGCCGGTGCCGAACGGCGGAGGACTGCACCACCTGGTGAACGCGGCGAGCGGCAAACGGCTGGACGTGGCGAACGCCTCGACGGAGAACGGCGCCAACATCCAGCAGTGGAAGGCGAACAACTTCGGCGCTCAGGAGTGGATCATCGAGCAGGACCTCCAGTCGCCGGGCACGGTGGCGCTGGTCAGTTTCATCAGCGGGCTGCTGCTGGAGGTCGAGGACGGCTCGATGGACGACGGCGGGAACGTGCGGCAGTGGGAGGACACCGACTCCCCCTCCCAGTGGTGGCAGTTGGAGCCGGTGTCCTGACCCGCCGGGGGCCGCCGATCGCAGGGGTCGCCGAACGCGGGGGTCGCCTGACGCGGGGTGCGGCTCAGCCCTTGCGGGCGGTGTGGACCGTGGAGGCGGAGAGCATGAAGAGGTCGGTGCGCCGGTGCACGGAGAGCGGGTCCGCCGGGTCGAGCAGCCGGTCGAAGCTCGCCCGGTCCTCGGCGTCGAGCCGCTCGGAGAGCGGTTCTCGCAGCCGCGTGAAGTGGGCGACGATCCCCTCCCGGACGACGGCCGGGACCGGCGCCGGGATGTCCGTGAGGAAGGTCCGGGTGCCGCTGGGGGTGAGGCCCGCGCCCGCGAGCAGCGCCCGCCAGTCGTCCGCCTCGTCCTTGCTGTCCGGGAGTTCGGCCCGCATTAGGGCGAACCAGTCGGCGTGCGCGGCCTCGATCCTGGTCTCCAGGCCGGGCCGGCCGAAGCCGATGTTCGCGGGCAGGTGGCGGGCGTAGAGCCCGCCCTCGACGAGAGCGATCAGACCGCCGGGCCGCAGCAGACCGGCGAAGGAGGCGAGGGCGGCACGCTGGTCGCCGATGTGATGCGTGGAGTTGCCGGCCCAGATCAGGTCGGCCTCGCCCAAGGAGTCGAAGTCCGCGGGGAGTTCGGCGCGCAGGATGGAGACGCGGCCGGCCAGACCGCGGGCCTCGGCGCGGGCGCGGGCCCGCTCCAGGAGCTCCGGGCTCCCGTCCACGGCGACGACCTCGGCGAACGGGAGCGCCTCGGCGAGCAGGGTGCTGATCACCCCGGGCCCGCTGCCGACGTCGAGGGCCCGGCGGACGCCGACGGCCGGGACGAGTTCTCCCAGCCAGGCGGCGGCCCGGGTGTAGAGGGGGCTGTGGATCTCGGCCTGGCGCTCCAGGAGCGGCGCCATCGCGGCCCAGTCGAGGTGGGTGGCGTGGTGCTGGTGACCGTGGTGCCCGTGGTCGTGATCGTGGTCGTGAGTCATGGTGCCAGCGTGCGGTCGGCACACGCGAAACGCGAGAATTCTTGCCGTTCCGGCAATAACTCTCACTCCCTCCGCCGATACTCCTGCGGGCTGACGCCCCGGACCCTCTTGAACGCGGCGCTCAGCGCGAAGGCGCTGCTGTAGCCGACCTGCCGGGCGACGGACTCGACCGTCGCGTCCGTCTCCCGCAGCAGGTCGGCGGCGCGCGCGAGCCGCCAGCCGGTGAGGTACGCCATGGGCGGCTCGCCGACGAGTTCGGCGAAGCGGCGGGCGAGCCCGGCCCGCGACACGCCCGCCTTGGCCGCCAGGGAGGCGACGGTCCAGGGGTGGGCCGGGTCGTTCTCGAGGAGGCGCAGGGCGCGGCCGACGACGGGATCGGCCATGGCGCGGTACCAGGCCGGGGCCTGGGCGCCCGGCCGGGAGAACCAGGCACGGACGGCGGCGATCAGGAGCAGGTCGAGGACGCGGTCGAGGACGACGCTCTGACCGGGTTCGTCGCGGGAGATCTCCTCGTCCAGGAACGGCATCAGGGGGCACCGCCACACGTCCGCGGGCAGGTGGAGCAGGGGCGGCAGCGCGTCGAGGAGGCGGTGACTGACCTCGCCGTCCAGCTGGTAGGTACCGACGAGGACGGTGCTTGAGCCGTCGAGCGCGTTGCCCCAGGTCCGTACGCCCAGGTGCATGGACTCCGCGAGCGGCTCCCCGCTCAGGGTGGTGCAGACGCCGCCGGGGCCGATGGTCGCCCGGGGCGGGGCGTCGGGGGCGTCGGCGACGGTGTACGGCTCCGGGCCGCGCGCGATGGCGATGTCGCCGGGCCGCAGCAGGACGGGCTCACCCCGGTCGGGGACGATCCAGGCCTCGCCGTCGGTGACGCACATGAGGCAGAGCGGGGCGCGGTCCTCGATCCGAACGGACCACGGCGGCTCCATGATCATCCGTAGCAGGAAGGCCCCTTTGGCCCGCGGTCCGTCGAGGAGTCCGGCGAGAGCGTCCATGGGCGGCAAGCCTAGATGCTGCCGGGCGGGCCGTTCGCGAGTCGACCGATGACCACGGTGACTCAGGAGGGAGGCTCCCGGGAGGACGGCTCTCGGGATGTACGTTCCCGAGGTGAAGGCTCCCGGGGTGATGCTCCGTAGGAGGTGGCGAGGGTGGCGGCGCGGGCCCGCAGCGAGTCGCGCAGCCACCGCGGGGCCAGGGCCTCCGCGTCCGTGGCGAGCTGCCACAGCGCCCATTCGGCGTGTCTGCGGTCCTGGAAACTCACCTCCAGCCGCAGCCGGCCGTCCGGGCCCGCTTCTTCGGAGTGGACGGCCAGCGCGGTGCCCACCAGCTCCTCCCGCCGCTCCGGGTTCATCCGTACCACCACCGTGACCTGGTCGCCCCCGGTCCGGAACCGCGTGCTGCGTTCCTGCCAGGCCCGCTCCAGGTCGACCCGGTCCGCTCGCTGTGCGGGTTCGGGGAGCTCCTCGGCGGCAACGACCCGGGACAGCCGGTAGGTGCGGTCCTCGCCGGACTTCGTGGCCAGCAGGTAGCCCTGGTCGCGTACGGTGACCAGCCCGACCGGGTCCACCGTGCGCCACTGGGGCGGCCGGCCGGCGGCCGCGTAGCGGATGCGCAGCTTGTGGCCGGCGAACACCGCGCGGCGGACCTCGGCCACGAGCGTGTCGGGCACCTCCTCGGCGGCGACGCGGCGCGAGAGGAGGTCGGTCTCCGGATCGATGAGCAGCCGCTCGGCCACGCCGGCCGCGGTGGCCCGTTGGCTTTCGGGCAGCGCGTCGACCACCTTGAGCATGGCGGATGCGAGCGCCGAGCCGAGGCCGAACACCTGGGCGCCTCGCCGTGATCCGGCGACCAGCAGGGCGAGCGCCTCGTCGTGGTTCAGTCCGGTGAGCTCGGTCTGGAAACCGGGCAACAACGCGAACCCGCCGTGCCGGCCGCGTTCGGCGTAGACCGGGACGCCGGCGGCGGACAGCGCCTCCATGTCGCGCAGCACGGTGCGGGTGGACACGTCCAGTTCGCGTGCCAGCGTGGCCGCGGACAGCCGACCGCGTCGGCGCAGCAGCAGGACCAGCGAGACCAGTCGATCGGCGCGCATGCGAAAACTCTAGCCACATACATGACATGCGGTGTCGTGATTCGTTGGCAGGCTTCCCACACAGCGTCGCAGCCGCGCGGTGACCGCGCCGGTGGACGTGCGTACTCCCTCTGAATCGAATGGAGCTGATGTGGCTGTGGAACGAACGGCTGTCAACCCGGTGACGTGGTCGGTGGAGTTGGGGTTCAACCAGGGTGAGGTCGTCTCCGGGCAGACACGGACCCTGTACATCTCGGGTCAGACGGCGATGAGCGACGAGGGCAAGCCCCAGCACGACGGCGACATGGCGGCCCAGTTGGCACTGAGCCTCGACAACCTGGAGGCCGTACTCGGCGAAGCCGGCATGTCCCTCGCGAACCTCGTCCGGCTCAACGTCTGCACCACCGACGTCGACCTGCTCTTCCAGCACTACGGAGTGCTGGCGGCGCGGCTGGGTGCCGCCGGGGTGGCGCCTGCCACCACCATGCTCGGGGTGACCCGGCTGGCGATCCCCAGCCTGATGGTCGAGCTCGAAGGAACCGCCGTCGCGTGACGCGGCCTCGCCGTCTCCGCCGCTCGTGCCGCTCGCACCGGCACGAGCGGCGGACAGGGGGCGCCGGTCAGGGGCGCCGGGAAAGGGGCGCCAGGCCGGTGGGCCTCCCGTGCCTGGACGGACGCGTATGGGAGTGAGTCTGTGGAACATGGGAAGCAAGCCCGGATCCCGCCAGTCTTGAGCCATGACGACGAACACGAACACCACGCAGACGGTTCTGGTGACGAGCGCGACCGGCAAGACGGGCCGTCGGGTGGCGGAGCTGCTCACGGCCCGCGGCACGACCGTGCGGGCGGGCTCGCGCTCCGGTACGACCCGCTTCGACTGGGAGGACGTGAGCACGTGGGCCCCGGCGCTGCGGGGCGCCGACGCCGCGTACGTGAACTACTACCCGGACCTCGCCGCGCCCGGCGCGGTCGAGGCCATGCGGACCTTCGGCGAGCTGGCCGCGGCGAACGGCGTGCGGCGGCTGACCCTGCTGTCCGGGCGCGGCGAGCCGGAGGCGGTGCGGGCCGAGGACGCGCTGCGCGTCTCGCTGCCCGAACTGACCGTCGTACGTGCCTCGTTCTTCGCTCAGAACTTCACCGAGGGCGCGATGGCGGAGGGCGTGGCGGAGGGGACGATCGCGTTCCCGGCGGGCGACACGGCGGAGCCGTTCATCGACGCCGGCGACCTGGCGGAGGTGATCGCCGAGACGCTGGCCCGGGACGGTCACGCGGGTCTGGTCCACGAGGTGACCGGCCCTCGGCTGCTGACCTTCGCGGAGGTGGCGGCGGAGGTCTCGCGGGCCTCGGGCCACGAGGTGGCGTACGTCCCGATGAGCGAAGGCGAGTACGCCTCGCTGCTCCAGCAGTTCGGGCTCCCGGCGCCGGACGCGCAGTGGCTCTCGGCGCTCTTCTCCATGCTGCTCGACGGCCACAACGCGTCGGTGACGGACGGAGTGAAGCGGGTCCTGGGCCGCGAGCCGCGCGACTTCACGGCCTTCGCGGCGGAGGCGTGGCGGACGACGGGGGCGTAGCTCCGTAGCGTGCCGCGAGGCGGGTGACGGTCTCGGTGATCCGGGCGCGGAGTTCGGCGGGTTGCAGGACCTCGACGTCCGCCCCGAGCGCGAGGAAGGTGTCGTGGGCGTGGGCGAGGGACTCGATGGGGAGGGTGGCCAGGGTCCAGCCGTCCGGCTCCGGGGAGCCGTTGACGGCGCAGGCCCGGGCCGCCTCGCCCGTGAGCCGCCTCGCACCGTCCGGGGGGAGCCGGACCACCGCTTCGCCCTGGTGGAGCCGGGCGTGGAAACCGGCTTGGGAGTCGCGCCAGTGGGCGACCAGGTCGAAGCCGTCCGGGATCTCGCACTCCTCCTCGGTGACGTCGAGTTCGAGGATCTGGTCGACCCGGTAGGTCCTCGGCCCGGGCCCCGCGACGAGGTACCAGCGGCCGGCCTTGAGGACGAGTCCGTACGGTTCGAGGCGCCGGTCGACGTCGGTGGGCTCCTTCCAGCGGCGGTAACGGACGGCGAGGACCCGGCCGGCCCGTACGGCCTCCGCGACCTGGGGCAGGAAGGGCGCGTCGGTGTCCTCCGCGTACCAGCCGGGCGCGTCGATGTGGAACCGGGCCCGCAGCCGGTCGACATGGTCGCGCAGCGGCGTCGGCAGGGAGGCGCGCAGCTTGAGCTGGGCGTCGACGAAGTGGCCCCCGAGCCCGAGTTCGGCCGCGGCGCCGGGGATTCCGGCGAGGAAGAGGGCCTCGGCCTCTCCCGTGTACAGGTCGGTCAGCCGGGAGCGGTGGCCGGTGAGCAGCTGGTAGCCGCCGGAGTGGCCCGCGTCGCCGTAGAGCGGGACCCCGGCCGCGTGCAGGGACTCGACGTCGCGGTAGATCGTGCGGACGGACACCTCCAGCTCGGCGGCGAGCTGGGCGGCGGTCATCCGGCCCCGGGTCTGGAGCAGCAGGAGGACGGAGATCAGACGGCTGGACTTCACTGACACAAGGTGTCAGTGAAGCGCTCCTACAGTCCAGCCATGACTTTCACGGAGAGCCTGAACGCCCACGTCCTCGACTCCCTCCCCGCCGGTCCGACGGGAGACCGCGCATGAGCGGCGCCGACGGCTTCGGCTTCCTCGACGGGCGCTGGCTGGTCCACAACCGTCGCCTCGCCGACTTCCTCGATCCCGCGAGCGGCTGGGAGGAGTTCGACGGGCACACCACGGGTCGTCTCTTCTGGGACGGCCGCGCACATGTCGACGAGATCGTCTTCCCGTCGAAGGGGTTCAGCGGTCTGACGCTGCGGCTGTACGAGCCGGAGACCGGCGAGTGGACCCTGAACTGGTCCAACAGCCGTACGGGTCGCCTCGATCCACCGGTCAGGGGGCGGTGGGCCGAGGACGGCACCGGGGAGTTCCACGGCGTGGACACCTATGCAGGCAAGGACGTGCGGGTGCGCTTCCGCTGGTCGGGTGTGTCGGCCTCCACCGCCCGCTGGGAGCAGGCGTTCGCGCTCGACGGCGGGGAGTGGGTGACGAACTGGGTGATGGAGTTCAGCCGCGTCTGACGGGCCGCCGGTAGGACACGAGCCGGTAGTCGGGGTCGTCACGGGGGCGGTCCTGGTCCGGCAGTGCGGCCAGTGCGGCCACGAGCGCGGCCGTCGTCGCGGGTGAGCCGTCGAACCACGAGGCGAAGTAGCCGCGGCGGAGCTTCTCGGCGGTGCCGCGCGGGGTGTTCCCCTGGCCGTGGCCGGTGAAGCGGGTGACGCCGGCCGCCTCCAGGCCGTGGACGGCCGCGTGCGCCGCGACCAGGTCGGCGCGGTCGGAGCTCGCCCGGTACGAGCGGTGGCCGGCGAGGATGGCGTCGATGTCGCTGCCGACGTCGTGGGCCGCGTCCTTGTCGACGGTCGCGATCAGGACGCCGCCCGGGCGCAGCACCCGCGCCGCCTCGGCGACGACGGCCTCCGTGAAGGGAACGAGGTGCAGCAGCCAGACGGCGCTGACCGCGTCGACGGAGGCGTCCGGGAGCGGCAGGCGCCGGGCGTCGGCGAGGACGATCCCGCCCGGGACGCGCCGCACGGCCTTGCGGGCCATGCCGGGCGCGGCGTCGGCACCGTAGACGCGCAGGCCCGGGCGGGTGAGCCGCTCGGTGACGAGCCCGGTGCCGCAGGCGAGGTCGAGCAGCGTACGGGCGCCGGGCGGCACCAGACGCAGCACGGCCTCGGCCGCGGCCCCGGCGCGCGGAACACCGCCGCGCGTCTCGTCGTAACGGTCCGCCTCGGCGTCGTAGTCGAGCAAGGTCTCCCCCATGGGGGAGAGCCTAGGTCGTGTCCGGTGGATCGGGGCAGGAGCGGCGTCGGACGGGGGTCAGCTCGCGCCGTGGCCGGAGGCGATGTCCTCGACGCGGGTGGCCAGTTCGAAGTCCTTGTCCGTGACCGCGGGGCCCGCGGAGTGGGTGTTCACGGACACCGCGACCGTGTTGTAGCCGAGCGTCAGGTCGGAGTGGTGGTCGAGTTCCTGCTGGATCTGCGCCACGTGGACGACCATCGCGGTGGCCGCGAAGTGGTCGCCGAGGCGGTACGTGCGGGTGATCCGGTCGTCCGTCAGGGACCAGCCGGGGAGCTCTCGCAGGCGGTCCTCGATCTCCTTCTGCGACAGCGGCTCTGTGGGCATGTCCGTACTCCCTCCGGTCGGGGTTGCTCACGGTGACGATACGGTCCCGGGGACTCGATGCCCGGGCCGACACCTGGGATAGCGTCGGGCCATGACAACAGTCCCGACCGACACGGGAGTAGGCCCGCTGCTCCGCGGCTGGCGCGAGGAGCGGCGGCTGAGCCAGTTGGCGCTTGCGCTGCGGGCCGATTCCTCCGCCCGGCACATCTCCTTCATCGAGACGGGCCGGTCCCGGCCGAGCGAGGAAATGATCCTCCGCCTCGCCGAGCACCTGGACGTGCCCGTACGGGAGCGGAACGCCCTGCTGCTGGCGGCCGGGTACGCCCCCCGGTACACGGAGTCGGCCCTCGACGAACCGCGGCTGGAGACGCTGCGGGAGGGCATCGAGCAGCTGCTGCGGGGGTACGACCCGTATCCGGCGCTCGTGGTCGACGGTTCGTACACGGTGGTGGCGGCGAACCAGGCCATCGGGGTCCTGCTCTCCGGCGTGGCCGAGCATCTGCTGACGCCTCCGCTGAACGCCATGCGGATCACGCTCCACCCGGAGGGCCTTGCGCCGCGGATCCGGAACCTGCGGGAGTGGCGGGGGCATCTGCTGGCCCAGATGGAGCGGCAGATCGCCCTCTCCCGCTCCGGCCCGCTGCGCAGGCTGTACGAGGAGGTGTCGGCGTACCCGCTGCCGGAGGGCGCCTCGGACGCCGACGACCGGGAGGACCCGGAACCGTACCCCTATTTCGCGCTGCCCCTGCGGATCGAGCACGACGGGCGGGTGCTGTCGTTCGTCTCCTCGATCTCGACGTTCAACACCCCGACGGATGTGACGGTCGCCGAGCTGGCCATCGAGACGCTGCTCCCGGCCGACCCGGCGACGGTCGCGTATCTGGGGTCGCTCAGGGGGTAGCGGCGGCGCGCAGGGCGGACCACTGGAGGCCGGCGAAGCCGGCGACGGTGGCGGCCTGCGCGGGGATCCACACCAGCCCGGCAGTGGTGGGCTCCAGCCAGGCGACGAGCGCGAGGACGCTCAGCACGGCCCAGAGGATGTTGATGTCGACGACGGCCTTGACGCCGCGGACGGGCGGCGCCGGGCGGCTCGCCACCCAGGCGACCGCGGCGGCGTACAGGGTGAGGAGCAGGCCGAGTTCGACGAGGAGCCCGGGGTCGACACCGAGCAGTTCGCCGAGCGGTCCGGAGGCGGCTAGGTAGGCGAGCCCGTTGGCCCCGGTGACGACGGCGTCGAGAGCGAGGAAGCGGCGCAGCATGGACTGCGGCCGTGTGGTGCGGGAAAGACCGGCGAGCAGGGCCTGCGACATGACGGATCACCCTCCAGGGGGACGTTCGGACCGGCGGTGGCACCGAAGCTCGGCCGGAGTGCGCCGGCCGAGTCCCGGTGAACACCACGATGCCGCCGGGCTCCACGGGGGTCGATTACGCGCGAGGTAATGGGGGCCGTCGAGGACTGGGCCGAGAGCCCGGGCGGAGGGCCGGCGTGCTCTGGCTGTACGACGTGACCGGCAACGGTTACGGGGCGGTGCCTTCCGAAGTCCAGGCGCGGCGCGGAACAGCGTGAGGGCCTCGCCGACCGCTCCCCCAGAACACCCCCTCCTACACATCGTGACGAGTTGTCGACATGGAGTGATGGACTCCGCATGACGGCGGCCCCCACGGGCAGAACGTCGGTGGCACGAAACCGTCCTCACCGGGGAGCCATCCATGCAAGCTTCGTCTCCGGCCTCCGAGCCGGTCTTCACCGCGGACTTCAGCTCAGCGGAGCAGTGGGTCGCCGGGCGCTCGTGGGCGTATCCCGACGGCGGTCCGGTCAACCCGGGGGACAACAAACTGGACCACCTGGTGGAGGACCCCGACTACAGCCGCTCCGGGGTCTTCCGGGCCACCCGCCGGCGTGACGGGCTGTGGGACGCCGGTCTGCTGACGACCGAGGGCAGCCCGGAGGGGTTCGAGGTGCGGGCCGGGGACGTGCTGGAGGCGCGCGTGCGGCTGCCCGAGGAGACCGGGGCCTGGCCCGCGATCTGGACCTGGCGCGACGGAGGGCAGGAGATCGACGTCTTCGAGTACCACCCCGACAACCCCGACCTGCTCGAACTGTCGAACCGCGTGCGCGGCGCCCACCGCTACCACCGCTCCCCCTCCGTGCGCCCCGGCGGCTGGATCAGGCTGCGCACCGAGTTCGGAGCCCGCTCGGTGGTGTGGTGGCTCGACGACGTGAAGGTCTTCTCCGACGGGCGCGGGGTCGACCACTCCTGGCACGCCTATCTGATCGTCAACCTCTCGGTCTGCGCGGGCCGTTACCATCCGGCGCCGGACGCGGAGGCCCGTGAGATGTCGTACGAGGTCCGCGACCTGCGGGTGTTCCGGCCGGGCGGGTGAGCGGGCACGGCCGCCGAGGCGCCTCCTGTGAACCGGCCATAACTCCCTTGCCCCGCATGGGTATTGTTCGCGCCGGGGCGGCGGGGGGCCGCCGGGACGGGGGGAGACGCCATGGCGTGGCACAGGGACCGGGCACGGATGGTGGCGGCCGGGGACGAACACCGGGTCACACCGGCGGAGCTCTTCTTCGACCTGGTGTTCGTGTACGCCATCACTCAGGTGACCGCCCTGATGGCGGCCGCCCCGTCGCCGATGCGCGTGGTCGGCGCCATGGTCGTGCTCGCGCTGCTGTGGTGGTGCTGGTGCTGCTTCGCGTGGCTGGGCAATGTCGTCCGGGCGGACTCCGGGGCGCTGTTCGCGGTGCTCGTCATCGTCATGGCGGTCGTCTTCATCGTCTCGCTGGTGGTTCCCGAGGTGTTCGCGGACGACCCCGGCGGGCTGTCGGCGCCCCTTCTCTTCGTGCTCTGCTACGGCGCCGTGCGCACGCTCCACCTGGTCTCGTACTGGCTCTCCGGCCCCGGCGACGCCGCCCTGCGGGCCACCCTGCGCCGCACCGCGCTGCTGTCCGTGGCGCCGCCGCTGGTGCTGCTGCTGATCGGCTCCGCGTACACCGGCAAGGTCCAACTCCTGCTGTGGCTGGGCGCGGTGGTCATCGACTACGGCGGGATCTACGTCACGGGAGCCTCCGGCTGGCGGGTCAACTCCCCCGGGCACTTCTCCGAGCGGCACGGGCTGATCGTCATCATCGCGCTCGGCGAGTCGATCGTGGCGATGGGCGTGGGGGTCTCCGGCTTCCCGATCACGGTCGCCGTCCTCGGCGCGGCGGCCGCCGGGCTGCTGCTCTCGGCCGCGCTCTGGGCCCTGTACTTCCGGCGGCTCGCGGAGGGTGCGGAACACCGGCTGGCCGCACTGGAGGGCGACGGGCGGACCCGCTTCGCCCGGGACGTGTACACCTTCCTGCACCTTCCGCTGGTCGCGGGCGTGGTGCTCTGCGCACTCGGGATGAAGAAGGTCCTGCAACAGGTCTCCGACACCGGCCACTACGGCCTCTCCGAGCCGCTGCACGGCGTCGTGGCCTGGTCGCTCACCGGCGGGGTCGGTGTCTTTCTGCTCGGCGGCGCCGCGATCGTGCTGCGCACCTCCGGCCGTCGGCCCACCGTCCTCGCCGTGGGCGGGGTGTGCGCGCTGGCGTCCGGCGGGCTCGTCGGTCTGGTTCCCGCCCTGGTGGCGCTGGTGGTTCTCGCCGCCGGTCTGACGGCGCTCGTCGCCGTGCACGGCAGGGGCGCCGCCGCGCCGGTCGCCCACGGAGCCGGCTGACGGCGGGCCGCGGGTGGCGGGCGCTGATGGGGGGGCGGGGGGCGGCGGGCGGCAGGCGCTGACGGGGAGCGGCGGGTCCGGTCCGTCCGTCCATCCGTCCCGCCCGTCCCCCCTGCTCAGTACGCGGCGGGGCGGTGCTGGATGTAGGCGCGCAGCCGGTCCGTGTCGCCGGCCGTCCAGCCCTCCGGCGGGGCCACCGCCGCCCAGCCGTCCACGGCCCCGGCCCCGTAGCGGTGGCCGTGCGGCGCCTGCACGCCGTACGAGACGGCCATGTCCACCGAGGTCTGCCAGAAGGCGACGAAGGGGAACCAGTCGATCTCGGAGGTGATGTCCGGGCCGAGCGGGTCCGCGAGCCACTCGGGCCGCTCGAACAGCAGGTCCGGCGACCACCAGACGACCGGGTCGGAGGCGTTCTGCAGATAGACCGCGCGCGGGTGCCGCCAGTCGGCCGGGGGTCGGACGAGGTCCTGCCGCGGGAACTGGGCGAAGCGCACCCGCGCGCCGCCCTCGTACTGCGGGCGCCACACCGGGCTGCCGGGGTCGCGGTCGCGGCGGATCTGCTTCGAGATCGGGGAGAAGTTCGGGGTACCGAGGAGCAGGGCCCCGTCGGTACGGGCGAGCAGGTCGTCGGGGCCGTCGAAGGACGCCTCGACGGCGTACGCGCCGAGGCTCTCGCCGGTGACGAGGAACGCGGGCCGCCGGCCGGCGGGGAGCGCGTCGATGCGGGCGCGGACGGCCCGGACGAGGGCCCGGGTGGCCTGGCCGGCCTTCTCCTTGTCGACGAGGAAGGAGACCCAGCTGGGCAGGTACGAGTACTGGACGGCGACGATCGCGGTGTCGCCGCCGTACATGAACTCCAGCGGCTCGGCCACGTTCGGGTTGACCCAGCCGGTGCCGGTGGTGCCGGCGACGACGAGGACCCGGCGGTCGAAGGCGCCGGTGCGTTCCAGCTCGCGGACGGCGAGCCCGGCCTGGGCGTCGAAGGGTCGTTCCTCCTCGAACGCGGCGGGCAGCGCGGAGGGTATGTAGACGCGGACCGGGTCGATCGCGGGGTCTCCGCTCACGGCGGTGATCCGGTCGCGAGTGGGGACGGAGCCGGTGAAGTTGCGGCCCTGGTAGCCGAGGTCCTGCCAGGGGATGAGGGAGCCCGGTCCGCCGGAGACGTACCGCGAGACGGGCCGGTGGATTCCTTCCTTCGTACCGTCGTTGGTCGCCTCGGCGATCCGGTCGGCGATGTCGACGACCCCCCGGTCGAACACCACGTCCCGGACGCCGACGAGGACGGCGAGGGTGGAGATCAGGGCGCCGACGGCGAAGGCGAGGGGCTTGGGCAGGAGCCGGCCGAGCAGGCGGATCAGCTTGGCGGAACCGAGCCGGACGGCGCGGGCCAGGAGGAGCAGCGCGAGCAGGAGCGCGATCGCCATGAGCGCGATCATCGGCGCGTGCCAGGTGAGGCCGGGCGGCAGCCCTTGCAGGACCCGGAGCTGACGCTGCATCCGGGCGCTCTCGGAGATCAGCCAGACCGAGAGGAGCGGGGCGATCGCCCAGTACGCCTGCCAGCACCGGGCCCGGACCCGCTCGCCGGGCAGGCGGCGCACGAGGGCACGGAACAGCCAGGCGGCGCAGGACCCGATCGCGTAGCCGATGGCGGCGGTGATGCCGCCGACGACGCCCTGGAGGTACCAGGGGCGCGGGACGAGGGAGGGGGTGAGGGAGGCCCAGAAGAAGAGCGTGGCGACGGCGAGCGCGGTGAGGTCGGGCCAGCGCCGGATCAGGTACGCGGGATCGGGGCGGTCCCAGTAGGGGTGCCGGGCGACGGAGAGAAGCCGCGCGCCGGGCGCCGTCGGACGCTCGGCGGGGCCGCCAGGGCCGGCGGGGCCGGCGGACCGATCGGGTGTGGTGTACCGGTCGGTCGAGGTCATCGGATCAGCCTCGACCACGGGTGCACCGTCGCGCAACTCGGTCCGCCGACAGGGCCTAGCGGGTGCGGTGTTCCTTCCCGAGCGGGGCGGGCGCCGGTTCGGACTCCCGGACCGGCGCGCGTTCCGGCTCACGGGACGCGACGCGTTCGTTGCGGGCGGCCTCGGCGCGCAGCAGGGCGCGCAGCACGGCGAAGGGGTCGACGGGCATGGTGAAGCTCCTTGCGGTGGGGGGTGAGTGGCTGTGAGAGGTACGGGCCTCTCAGCAGCGCATCACCACGCACCGCCGGACGCCGCCGCGCGGCCGGGTCACGGGGACGGGGGTGACGGTCCGGCCCCCCGCGGGAGCCGGACGCGCGCCGCGGGCACGGACGTAGCGGTACCGCGAGCGGAGCCTTCCCGGGGCGGTGGCCTCGGTCTCGGCGACCTCCTGCGTCTCGGCGCCGGAGTCCGGTGTCTGGCTCGCGGACGGCGGTCTGGCCTCCATGCCGGCCGGGCAGAAGGCGCCGGCGCCCACGCCGAACAGGGCGGCGAGCACCAGCGTCAGGACGACCACGGCACGCCGCGCCCGACCCGCCGGGGCGGCGGGTTCGGCGCGGGGCACGGGGGCGCTGTCCATGAACATGCGTCCTGCCCCGGGGCGGGGCCGACGTGCCGGTGCGGGCGGCGGATCCGCCCGGGCGGCCTACGCGGAGAGACCCGAATTCACGCGCTCGGCCGCGCCGTCGGGCGTCTCCCGCCGCGCCTTGCGGGCCGACATCCCCGCGTACACGAGCACGCCGGCGAAGAGGAACAGCACGCCCTGGTAGACCGCCGCGTATCCGGAGCCCGCCACGAGCCACATGGAGAAGGCGAAGGCGACCGCCGCGAGGACTCCGTCGCGGATCAGACGCGCGCGGTCGACGCGCTCGGAGCGGCCGGAGAGCAGGAAGTAGATCTGGGCGGCGGTGGAGAGGAGGTACGGGACGGTGGCGGTGAAGGTGGTGACGAGGACCAGGATCTCGAAGACGCTCTCGGTGCCGACCGTGTAGTTGTAGACCGTCAGCAGCGAGGCGAGGATGACGGTCACGAGCACACCGACCGTGGGGACGCCCCGCCGCTTCCGGGCGAAGACCTCCGGGAAGAGCCCGTCGCGCGCGGCCGCGTAGGGGGTCTGGGCGCTGAGCAGCGTCCAGCCGTTGAGCGCGCCGAGCATGGAGACGACGGCCATGCAGGCGATGGCGGTGCCGCCCCACGAGCCGCCGACCATGGCGTTCACGGCGTCCGAGAAGGGCGCGGAGGAGCCGACGAGCCGGTCGTGGGCGACGGTGCCGAAGACGGCGATCGTGCCGAGGAGGTAGATCGCGACGGCGCCCAGTGTGCCGAGGACGGTGGCGCGGCCGACGTTGCGCCGCGGGTCGCGGACCTCGCCGGCGCTGACGGCCGCCGACTCGACGCCGAGGTAGCTGAAGAGCAGGATCGCCGCCGAGGCGGAGACCGCGCCGAGCGCACCGCCGTCGCCCGGCTGGAAGGGCCCGAGGTTGGCGCTGTCGAAGAAGAACAGCCCGCCGACGGCGACCAGCAGGAGCGGGACGAACTTGAGGACGGTCGCGATCAGCTGGACGGCGCCGACGTAGCGGGTGCCGGCCAGGTTGGCGAGCGCCGGCAGCCACTGGAGCGTGAGCGCGGCGGCGATGGTGGCGGCCTTCGACTCGTGGACGGGGATCAGCACGTCGAGGTAGCCGACGGCGGCCACGGCGAGCGCGGCGTTGGAGACCCAGGCGGTGATCCAGTACGACCATGCGGCGAGGAATCCGGCGAAGTCACCGAAGGCCGCGCGGGCGTAGACGTAGGGGCCGCCGGTCTGCGGGTGGCGGTGGGCGAGGCGGCCGAAGACGAGCGCGAGGGCGATCGCGCCGAGGGTGAGGACGCCGAACGCGACCAGGCTGATCGTGCCGTACGGGGCGACGGAGGCGGGCAGCAGGAAGATTCCGCCGCCGATGATGTTGCCCATGACCAGGGCGGTGGCGATGGGCAGTCCGAACCGCCGGGCGTGCTTGTTCTGTTCCGGGGAGGGGCCGGAGGGGCCGCAGGGATCAGAAAGACCGGAGGGCTCGGAAGGGCCGGCAGTGCCGGAAGGGGCGGAAGGGTCGGAGGTGTCGACCGCGGAACGGTCGGACATGGCCGTGCTCATGGGGGGTGGTGCGCCTCTCGTCGTGCAAACCCGACCATGGTCCGGGAGGTGGGGCACCCCACCAAATCAGCTCTTTTTCTCCCGTACGACCGGGCCATCAACCGGAAGAAATGCTTCCGCATCGCGGGTGGGCGGGGAAATCTCCAGCGGTACCTGAGGCCCCGCGCACTCCCGCAGCCAGCGGCGCAGCACCCGGTGCAGCTGCTCCGCGCCGACCAGTTCGGCGCCGTCGGGGGCCGGCGCCGAGAAGTCCACGGGCGACAGCAGGAAGGGGCGCCCCTGCTCGCCGCCGAGGCCGCCGTGCGAGCCGATCTGCTCCTCGAAGGCGTGCACGGTCCCGGTCGCGGGGTCGTACATCGAGTTGACCATGATGTCGGCGACGTGCGGGAAGCCGTCGGTGCGCCGGACCGCGTCCGCCGCGCCCGGCCCGAAGACCGCGAGGGGTCCGTCGTCGGCGAGCTCGGCGACCGGCACCTCCGCCCCGTCCCCTCCGAGCACGACCGAACCGTGCTCGGCGCTCGCGACCAGCAGGAAGCCGACGCCCGGGTGGTTGGCGAGGGTGCGGAGCAGCGCGGGGTGGCGGCGGTCGATCTCCTCGCGGGTCAGCCGGTGCGGCACGCCGGGGAAGGAGATCAGCCCCAGGTTCCCGGAGGCGAGCACCATGGGATCGGCCTTGTCGCGCACCTGGTCGCCCGCCTGAACCCCGTGCTCGTCCTCGTCCACCGGCCGGTGCAGGGCGCTGCGCAGCGCGTCGCGCGCCGCGTCACGGGCCTCCGAGCCGCTGCGGGTACGCCGGACCCTGCGCGGCACGGGCAGCCCGCAGCCCGCCCGTACGAGGTCCCGCAGCGTCAGCCCGTACACCCCCTCGAAGGTCGGGCCGGAGCTCTGGCCGTGGTCGGAGAGGAGCACGATCCGGTACGGGCGGGGCGCGTGCTCCGCGACCTTGGCGATCAGCGCGATCGACCGGTCGAGCCGGGCGAGGACCCGGTCGGTGTCGTGGCCGTGCGGGCCGGAGTGGTGCGCGACCTCGTCGTACGCGACGAGGTCGGCGTAGACGGCGGTCCGGCCGGCCAGCAGGTCCCCGATCACCGCGGCCACGACCACGTCCCGTTCCACGACCGTGGCGAAGGCCCGGATGAAGGGGTAGGTGCCGCCGCGCGAGACCCTCGGGGCCTCCTTGCGCAGCCGCGCGCGGGTCGACTGGGCCATCTCGCGGACGGTCTCGGCGACGAAGGAGCCCGCCGTGCGGACGGCGTTGGCGGGGTCCGAGAAGTACGCGAAGTATCCGGCGCGGGATCGGTTGCTGCGGCCCCGGCGGGCGGCCATCGACAGGACGAGCGCGAGCTGGTCGGCGCCGCCGCTGAACAGGTTGCCGCGCGAGGCGCCGTCGACGGTGAGGAGCCCGCCGTCCCCGGTGCGGGCGATGGCCCGCCGCTGGAGCTCGACGGCGCTCGCGGGCCGGTTGGAGACCATCAGCCGGCCGGTGTCCTTCTCGTACCAGCGGAAGGCGGGCACGTCCTCGTTGGAGCCGTGCAGGATGCCGAGCTGGCTGGCGCCGGTCTGGCTCGACCAGTCGGTACGCCAGGGGGTGAGCCGGTGGGTGGTGTCCAGCCAGCCGGCGACGGTCGGCATCAGGCCGTCGGCGACGGCGTCGCGCAGCACCCGGTGGCCGACGCCGTCGAGTTGCAGGAAGAGCGTGCCGGGGACGGGGGCGGGGCCTCCCCCTACGCCCGGCGGCGTGGGGGAACCCCCCACCACGGCCCGGGCGCGCGTGCGGTCGGCGAGGCGGTGGAGACGGCGGCGGTAGGCGTCGTCGTCGCGGACCGCGAGCGCGGTGGAGGTCGCCGAGGCGACGGCCGACATCACGGCGGCGACCACGACCGCGGTCTCGGGGTCGGCCGCGCCGCGGCCGTCGGGGATCAGCCAGAGCGCGATCAGCAGCAGCGAGCCGTTGAGGAAGAACACCAACAGGCCGAGGACCAGGGCCGGTACAAGCAGCAGCGCGCGGACGACGACGGGCCACACGAGCGCGCTGAGGAGACCGAAGGCCCCGGCGCCCCAGACGGCCGTGAGCGCGGTGCGGGTGATGGTGTCGCCGTCGGCGGACTGGAGTTGGAAGTCGGGCAGCAGTCCGGCCAGGGCGAGCATGGTCAGGGTGGACACAGCCCAGACCACGATCACCCGCGCCAGTGCGCTCCCCGCGGTCCGCCATCGGCCCGCGGTACGCCATCGCCCGTCACCCACGCCTGGTTCACCTTTCACCCGGTACCTGCCTCAAGCGTGGCACATCGCCCACGCGGCGCAGGGCGGGGTGGGGCGGGGTGGGGGCAAGGTCCTAACAGCCGTCGTAGCCGGCGGTGGGCATGGAGAGGCGGCGGTGCACGCCGGCCTTGGCCGCGGCGTCGTAGGACGGCTCGTCGGCATCCGCGGTCTCCAGCCGGACGCCACGTCGCTCGCACTCCGCGAAGAACCCCGGCACGTCCGTCAACGCCCGTGCCAGGACGCGCTCGTTGGGGGCGACGAAGAGGTCGACGTGGCCGGCGTCCACGTCCGCCCAGAGCGCGGCGTGGTCGGGCCGGATCCCGTAGAAGAGCAGCTGTCTCGTCACGACGTAGCCCTTGTCCAGGGCCCAGCGGGCGCACATGACGTGCTGGCTGCGCGTGTCGACCAGGAAGGGGTCGCTGTCGAGTTCCTCGAGCGGGGTGAGGCTGGCGATCGCCGCCACCCGAACGTCGTCCATGGACCGACCCTACTCCCCACCCGGGCGCCCGAGGAGGGCGCGTCCGGGCTCCCGAGGAGGGCGCGTCCGGGCTCCCGCCGGCACTCACGGTGGCGAGGAGCAGCCACAGGTGTGGCAGATCTCTGCCCCCGCGAACCACCGTGGACGCCCCGCGTCGCCCGCTCCGTACATCTACCCTCGTGAACAGTGGAGTGCCGAGCGGAAGGGCGGCGTACCGGTGGAGGTCACCTGGTGGGGTCATGCCAGCTGCACGGTCGAGGACTCGGGGGTCCGGATCCTCACGGATCCCCTCTTCGTCCGCCGGCTGGCGCATCTGCGGCGCAGGCGCGGCGCGCTGCCGCCGCCCGAGGCCGCGCGCGCCGACGCGGTGCTCGTCTCCCATCTGCACGCCGACCATCTCCATCTGCCCTCGCTCGCCCTCCTCGCGCCCGGGACCCGGCTGATCGTTCCGCGCAGTGCTCCCGGGGCCGTACCGGGGCTGCGCAGGCTCGACCGGAGGGGGCTGCGGCTGACCGAGGTCGGACCGGGCGACGCGGTGACGGTGGAGGGTGTGACCGTACGGGCGGTGCCGGCGCTGCACGACGGCCGGCGCCTGCCGGTGGGGCCGCACCGCTCCCCCGCGCTGGGCTATGTCGTCGAGGGCGAGGCGCGGACGTACTTCGCCGGTGACACCGGTCTCTTCGACGGGATGGCGGAGGCGGTCGGGCCGGTGGACGTGGCGCTGCTCCCGGTCGGCGGCTGGGGGCCGTATCTGGGGCACGGTCATCTGGACGCCGGGCGGGCCGCGCGGGCGCTCGCCGAGCTCTCCCCGGCGGCGGCGGTCCCGGTGCACTACGGCACGTACTGGCCGATCGGTCTCGACGCGGTGCGCCCGCACGAGTTCCACGCGCCGGGTGACGAGTTCGTCCGGCACGCGGCGCGGCTCGCGCCGAAGGTGGCGGTGCATCTGCTCGGCCACGGCGAGCGCGTGCGGCCCGAGGTCGCCCGGTGATCGACGCGCTGTTGCGCGCGGCGGGGGAGTTGCCGCCCGCGTCGACGCAGCAGGCGGTCGGCTACCCCTCGCTCTTCCTGCTCGTGGCGCTCGGCGCGCTGGTGCCGGTCGTGCCGACCGGGGCGATCGTCAGCTCGGCGGCCGTGGTCGCCTTCCACCAGGCGGCTCCCTTCACCCTGTTCTTCGTCTTCCTGGTGTCCGCCTCCGCCGCGCTCCTGGGGGATGTGGCGCTGTACTGGCTGGGACAGCGCGGGGTCCGTTCGAAGAACGGCTCGCGGTGGCTGGCGGTGCTGCGCGGCCGGGCCGCCCCCGACCGGCTCGCGCAGGCGCAGGAGAAGCTCGCCGGCCACCAGGTGTCGGTGCTGGTGCTGTCGCGCCTGGTACCGGCGGGGCGGATCCCGGTGATGCTGGCGTGTCTCCTCGCGGGGCTGCCGCTGCGCCGGTTCGTGCGCGGTGATGTGCCGGCCTGTCTGGCCTGGGCGGCGACGTACGGGCTGATCGGGATCCTGGGTGGCTCGCTGTTCCCTGAGCCGTGGCAGGGCGTGCTGGCGGCGGTGGCGCTGACGGTGCTGATCAGCCTGGCCCCGGCGCTGTGGCGGCGGGTACGCGGTTCGGGGCGGCGCGGCGACCGGTCAGGGAGCGAGCACGCGTGAGGCGCCGACCGGGAGGTCCCAGAGGTTCTCGCGGGGCAGCCCGGCCCGGTCCCAGGCGGCTCTGAGCCGGGTGAGGGGTTCGAGGACCGGTTCGGAGGAGAGCACGAACGTGGCCCAGTGCATGGGTGCCATGCGGCGCGCGCCGAGGTCCTGGAAGGCGCGGACGGCCTCCTCGGGGTCGGTGTGGACGTCGCTGAGCCACCAGCGCGGGTCGTAGGCACCGATCGGGAGCAGGGCCAGGTCGATGCCCGGGTGGCGGGCGCCGATCTCGGCGAACCAGTGGCCGTAGCCGGTGTCGCCGGCGAAGTACACCGTGCGGCCGGAGCCGTCGGTGAGCGCCCAGCCGCCCCACAGCGAGCGGCAGGTGTCGAGGAGGGTCCGCTTGGACCAGTGGTGGGAGGGGACGAACTCGAAGCGCACGCCGTCGAGTTCGGCCGCCTCCCACCAGTCGAGTTCGGTGACGTGGCCGAACCGGCGGCGGACGAACCAGCGGCCGAGTCCGGCGGGGACGAAGACCGGGGTGTCCTTGGGGAGTCGCCTCAGGGTGGGCGCGTCGAGGTGGTCGAAGTGGTTGTGGCTGATGACGACGGCGTCCACGGGCGGCAGGTCCTCCCAGCGGACCCCGACGGGGGTGATCCGGGCGGGGGTGCCGAGGATGCGGCGGGACCAGACGGGGTCGGTGAGGACGGTGAGGCCGCCGACCCGCAGGATCCAGCTGGCGTGGCCCGCCCAGGTGACGGCGAGGGTTCCCGGTCCGGCGTCGGGCAGCGGGCCGGGGGCGAACGGCAGCAGCGGGATGTCGCGCAGGCCGTCGGGGCCGGGGCGCACGGCGCCCTCGCGGGCGAGGCGGGCCATCGCGCGGACGCCGGGGAGCGGTGCGGTGAGGCGGTCGGCGAAGGAGCGGGGCCAGTCCGTCCTGGTCCGGCCGAGGGGCTGGAGGACGGAAGGCGGAGCGGGGACGGGTGAGGGAGCGGGGGCGGGGGCGGTCCGGCCGTCGCGTACGGAATGCGGGGCCTGCGCCGGCCGTTCCGTCTGTTCCGTCATCTGCGGGCTCCGTTCTACGCGGTTCGTCGGGGCGGTCGTGTCAGCGGAGTTCCTCCAGGGCTTCTGCGAACGAGCTCAACGCGCGGGCCACGTGCGGCAGTTCCACCGGGTCCGGTGAGGCGAGGGACTCCGTCCGCTCCTCCTCGGTCGCTCCCAGGAAGGCGCCGGTGTCGAAGCGCACCCGCAGGGCGCCGAGTTCGTCGCCGAAGCGGTGGCCGCCGGGAACGGGGGTGGCGAGCCGTCGGCCGAGGTGGTTCTCCAGCTCCATGGAGTCGGTGACGCCCCGGGCGGCGAGCCCGGCCCGCAGCGGTCCGAGGTCGGCGTAGAGGTGGCGGCCCGCCTGGGGCGGCCGGGCGAGGGCGCCGGCGGTGAGGACGGCGCGGTGGGCGGCGGCGGCCACGCGCGCGTGGAGGGCCGCGGCGAGGGCGACCCGTACGGTGACCTCCTCGGGCTCGTCCAGGGCGTGCGCGGCGGCGGGGGCGACCGGTCCCGCGACGAAGGCGCCGAGCGCGGTGAGGATGTCGAGGGTGCGGGCGCGCGGGTCGGTGTAGCGGTCGGCACGGTCAGGGGCAGTGGGCGGGAAGCGGGCCACGGCGCAGGGCCAGGCGGCCGGGAGGAGGGCGCCGGACAGGTCGTACAGGACGGTGACGTCCTCGGGGCACATCTCGGCGGGGCTGAGGAGCACGGTGTCGTGGCGCCGGTGGAGGGTGTCGCGCCAGGTCTCGTCGCTGATGATGTGCAGCCCCTCGGCGACGGCGGCCTCGCACGCCTCGCGGACCAGTTCGGGCGGGGCGACGGTGGCGGTGGGGTCGTCGGCGACGGAGAGCAGCAGCAGCCGGGGGTGGCCGCCCTCGGCACGGACCCGCCGGACGGTTTCGAGCAGGGCGTACGGGTCGGGGACGCCGCCGCACTCGGCGGGGGTGGGTACGTGGTAGGCGGGGCGGCCCAGGAGCCGGGCCTGCGGGGTCCACCAGGCGGGGCAGGGCCGGGGCATCAGGATGTCGCCGCCGTGGGCCGCGATCAGGGCGAGCATCAGGGGCTGGGCGCCAGGTGCGGCGACGACGTCCTCGGCGTGGGTCCGCAGGCCGCGCCGCCACCAGTAGCCGCTCGCGGCCTCGCGGAGCACGGGCCCGCCGCCGGGCGGTTCGACGGCGGTACGGCCCGCGGCGGCGGCGAGGATCGCGGCGAGCCCGGGCAGCACGGGCAGACCGGGCTCCGGGGCGGGTGGTCCGTAGCGCACGGGTCCGCGCCCTTCCGGGGCCGTCTGCCGCATCTCCCGCACCTCCCGAACACGGGCCGCCGCCCCGCACGGCGCCTCACTGCCCTTTATACGAAGGTTGAGCGGCGTTCGCCGCCCCAGCGGCCGGGGGCCGCGCCGCCGGTACGGGGTTCCGGCCGGGACCGCGCGGCGCCCGGGGGCGGCTCCCCACGGCCGAAGGCGCCGCCCGTGGGCCGTCGGAGGGCCAGCCTCCGCGCGCGGCACGGATGCTCAGGGCCGTACGGGTGAGGTCCGTTGCGGGCGGGCGGGCGGGTGCGTGCCGTGACGGGCGGAGGGGGCGCGGGCGGGCGCGGCCGTGGACGGTGGCGCGTCCCCGCCTTTCCCGCCCCGCTCGGCCCACTCAGCGGACCAGGACGCGTTCCAGCATCAGCTCGACCGCCGAGACGATCGCGTCCGCGTCGATGCCCGCCTCGTGGAGCTGTTCCTCCGGTGTCGCCGAGGCCGGCATGGAGCGGACGGCGAGCCGGGCCAGGCGCGGCACTCCGCCGTGTCCGTTGGCGTACGCCTCCGCGACCGCGTCGCCGAGGCCGCCCTCGGGCCGGTGGTCCTCGACGGTGAGGACGCACCCGGTCGTCCCGGCCGCGTCGTCGAGGGTCGCGGTGTCGACCGGCTTGACCGAGTAGAGGTCGATCACGCGGACCGGCAGCCCCTCCTCCGCCAGCCGGTCGGCGGCCTTCAGGGCCTCGTGGACGGTGATCCCGGCGGCGACGACGGTCGCCCGGTCGTCCTCGCCGTGGCTGCGGAGCACCTTGCTCCCGCCGACCGGGAAGTCCTCCTCGGGCCCGTAGAGGACAGGGGTGGCGCCGCGGGTGGTACGCAGGTAGCGGACCCCGTCCAGGTCCGCCATGGCCGTGACGAGCCGCGCCGTCTGGTGGGCGTCGCACGGGTAGAGGACGGTGCTGCCGTGGACCGCGCGCATCATGGCGAGGTCCTCGAGGCCCATCTGGCTCGGCCCGTCCTGGCCGATCGAGACGCCCGCGTGGGAGCCGACCAGGTTGATCCCGGCCCGGCTGACGGCCGCCATCCGGATGAAGTCGTGGGCACGGCTGAGGAAGGCGGCGAAGGTCGAGGCGTACGGGACGTAGCCGCGTGCCTGGAGGCCGACGGCGGCCCCGACGAGCTGCTGCTCCGCGATCCAGCACTCGAAATAGCGCTCGGGGTGCGCCTTGGCGAACTGCTCGGTGCGGGTCGAGTCGCCGACCTCGCCGTCGAGCGCGACGACGTCGCCGCGCGTCTGCCCGAGGGCGGCGAGGGCCTGTCCGTAGGCGTCCCGGGTGGCGACCTCCTCGCCCCGGTCGTACGTGGGGAGCGCCGGCGACGCGCCGTTCGGCACCGGGCGGGGCACCAGGGCGGCGGGCGGGTCGGTGACCCGGACGCTGAGGTCGCTGGGACCGCCGAGCTCGGCGACGGCGGCCTCGGCGTCCGGGAGGGGCTTGCCGTGTTTGCCTTCGCGGTTCTCGACGGCGGCGACACCGCGGCCCTTGCGGGTGGCGGCGAGGACCGCCGTGGGCCGGCCGACGGTCGCGCGGGCCTCGCGCAGGGCCGCGTCGACGGCCTGCACGTCGTGGCCGTCGATCCTTACGGTGTGCCAGCCGAAGGCCTCCAGGCGGCCGGCGTAGGCGCCGAGGTCGTGCTGGTGGCGGGTGGGGCCGCGCTGGCCGAGCCGGTTGACGTCGACGATCAGGGTGAGGTTGTCGAGGCCGCAGTACGCGGCGTGCTCGACGGCCTCCCAGACGGATCCCTCGGCCATCTCGCTGTCCCCGGCGAGCACCCACACCTGGTACGGGACGCGGTCGAGGAACTTTCCGGCGAGCGCCATGCCGACCCCGACGGGCAGGCCCTGGCCCAGCGAGCCGGTGGCGACGTCGACCCAGGGCAGCCGGGGGGTGGGATGGCCTTCGAGGAGGCTGCCCGCCCGGCGGAAGGTCAGCAGCTCGCTCTCGCCGACGACGCCCGCGGCCCGGTACATGCCGTAGAGGAGCGGCGAGGCGTGCCCCTTGGAGAGCACGAACCGGTCGTTGCCCGGGTGGTCGGGGCGGTCGAAGTCGTAGCGCAGGTGCCGGGCGAGGAGGACCGCGCCGATCTCGGCGGCCGACATGGCGGAGGTCGGATGGCCGGAACCGGCGGCGTCGGCGGCGCGTACGGCGTCGACGCGCAGCTGGCGGGCGAGCGAGGACATCGTTTCGTACCGCATCGAGAACCTTCCTCCACATGACGGCGGCGGCTTCCGGTCGCGGTGGTTCCGCACTCCCCCGGGTACCCGGGGAGCCGGGCCGTACTCCCGCCGATGCCCGGTCGCCGGTCCGCCGGCGGCGGCTCTCGCGCCTGCGGCCCGCCTGCTCCCCCGCCTGCCGAAATCCGCTCGCCGCGGACGGGGGGAAGCGCCGAGAATGCGGCGCATGCCGATCCGTGAAGCGCTGCCCCGGGACGCGGCGGCGATCGCCGCCGTCCACGTCCGGTCCTGGCAGGCCGCCTATGGCGACCTTCTCCCCCGCTCCTGGCTCGCCGGCCTGGACGTCGACGAGCGCGCCGCCGTGTGGTCGGCCCGACTGGCGGCGCCGGAGCCTCCCTCCGTGCTCGTGGCGACGGAGGCCGACGGCCGGGCGGTGGGGTTCTGCTCCTTCCGCGCGTGGCCGGAGGACGATCTCGATCCCGCGACGACCGGGGAGATCGCCGCGCTCTACGTGCTGCCGGAGGTCTGGGGCTCGGGAGTGGGCCGGGGGCTGCTCGCCGCGTCCGAGAAGGCGCTGACGGCGGACGGGTTCCAGGAGGCGGCGCTGTGGGTCCTCGCGGAGAACGCGCGGGGGCGGCGCTTCTACGAGGCCGCGGGCTGGCGGGCGGACGGCACGGTCGCCCAGGAGACGACGGGGGGCCGGACCCTCGACGAACTCCGGTACCGGCGAAGCCTGTTCACCTGAGTCCACGCATGCCCATATAGCAAGACGCTCATCTCACCATTCGACCGAGGCGCGTACCGTGACCGTACCCACCCACACGAGGGAGTCCGGTCATGACGCATGCCTCCGAACCGTCCAGGCCCCGAGAGACCGCCGTCTACACCCATGGGCACCACGAGTCGGTGCTGCGCTCGCACAGTTGGCGCACCGCCGCGAACTCGGCGGCCTATCTGGTACCCGAGCTGCGTCCCGGCCTGGACGTCCTGGACGTGGGGTGCGGCCCCGGCACGATCACCGCCGACCTGGCCGCGCTGGTCGCACCGGGCCGGGTGACCGCGGTCGACGCCGCCGAGGACGTGCTGGACAAGGCGCGGGCCGTGGCCGCCGAACGGGGCCTGAGGAACGTGGAGTTCGCGGTCGGCGACGTCCACGCCCTGGACTTCCCCGACGACTCCTTCGACGTCGTCCACGCCCATCAGGTGCTGCAGCACGTCGGCGACCCGGTCCGGGCGCTGCGCGAGATGCGGCGGGTCTGCCGTCCGGGCGGGGTGGTCGCCGCCCGGGACAGCGACTACGGCTCCTTCGCCTGGTACCCGGAGCCGCCGGCCCTGAACGACTGGCAGGAGCTGTACCGCCGGGTCGCGCGCGCCAACGGCGGTGAACCGGACGCCGGCCGAAGGCTGTTCTCCTGGGCGCGGCGGGCGGGGTTCACGGACGTCACCACGACGGCCGCCACATGGTGCTTCGCGACACCGGAGGAGCGGGCGTGGTGGAGCGGACTGTGGGCGGACCGGACGACCGACTCCGTCTACGCGGAGCTGGTGGTGGAGGGCGGCCACGCGACGGCGGAGACGCTGCGCGCGATCTCCGAGGCGTGGCGCGCGTGGGGGCGGCGGGAGGACGGCTGGTTCATGGTCTCCCACGGCGAGATCCTCTGCCGGGTCCGGTGATCCTCAACTAGGCTGGCCCGTATGGAGATTCTCGGGACCACTCTGCGTGTCTGCGTCGAAGACCTCGAACCCGCGGTGACGTTCTACGAGCGGCTCACCGGCTCCCCCGCCCTGCGTTTCGAGCGGGGAGGGGTGTCGGTGGCGGCCGTCGGCTGCTTCCTCCTGATGAGCGGCCCCGAGGCGGAGCTGGAGGTCCTGCGCAAGGTCGCGGCGACCGTCTCCGTCCAGGACGTGGACGCGGCGTTCACCGCGCTGACGGAGGCGGGTGCCAAGATCCTGGCCGGTCCGGTGCCGACCCCGGTGGGCCGCAACCTGATCGCGGTCCACCCGGACGGCTCGGTCTTCGAGTACGTCGACCGGCGGCCCTGACCGAGAGCCGGCCGGAGGCCCTGGCCGGGTCCGCCTCGGGTCAGGCGGTGGGCGCCCCCTGGCCGAGGGCGCGTTCCACCGCCTCGTAGGTGACGCCGTGGTCCGCGAGGACCTCGGCGACGACGCCGGGGCGGGCGGTCAGGGCGAGCAGCAGGTGCTCGTCGCCGATGGTCTTCTCCCGGCGGCCGAGGCAGATCCGCAGGGACCGCTCCAGGACGCTCGCGGCCTCGCGGCTGAACGTGGGCCTTCCGAAGCGCCGGGAACCCCCCTGACGGTCGTCGGCGAGGGCGCCGAGCCCGTGGGCCTCCTCTACGCGGGCGACGATCTCCGGCACGTCGATCCCGAGACCCGCGAGCGCCTCCATGTCGGCCTTCGAAAGGCCTCCCCGCCGATGGGCGTCGGAGAGCTCCGTCTCCAGCGAGGCCCGCCGGTCGGTCACGCCGAGGGCCCGCAGCACGAAGGACGCCTTGGTCCCCTCCGCGTCGAACAGCGCGAGCAGCAGATGCTCTTCGGTGACCGCGGGGGCGCGGTCGCGCCGGGCACGCTCCACCGCCTCGATCACCGCGGCCCGGGCCCCTGCCGAGAATCGCTCGAACATCAATTCCTCCCGTACTTCTTGTGCACGGCCTGCCGGCTCACGCCCAGCTCCGCCGCGATCTCCTGCCACGACCAGCCCTGGGCGCGCGCACTGCGCACCTGGACCGCTTCCAGTTGTTCGAGGAGCCGCCGCAGGGCGGACACGGCCCGCAGGCCGACCCGGGGATCACGGTCCCCCGCCCGTGCGGCGAGTTCGGTTGCATCGGTCATGGCGTCAACCTACGTTGACACCCCTCGCGTGTCAACCATGGTTGACACGCGAGGGCGCCGGGGCCGGGGGCCCCGCCGCCCGGACCGGGGAAGCGGTGGACGAGGAAAGAGGCGGGCCAGGGAAGCGTCCGGGCTAGGGGCGCATCCGGAACTCGTACCGGGCGGGCAGCGGCTCGTCGGTCAGGGCGGACCACACCTCGCCCAGCACCTCGGCGCCCTCCTTCAGATCCGCCACCTCGAAGCCCGCGTCGAAGACGGCGCGGGCCTCGGCCCTCCTCCCCTCGGCGAGGAGGAGGCGGGCCTCCAGAAGCCGGAACGCGCCCCGGGCGAGCACCGGTTCCGGCAGACGGTCCCGGAGCGCGCGGGCCCGGGCGACACCGCCGGCCGTCAGGAGCGCGTCGAGAGCCTGCCGGCCCAGGGCCGCGGTCACGACGGCGTCGGCTTCGGCGGGCAGGGCGTCGAAGGCCTCGGCGTACCGTTCGGCGGCGCGCACCCGGTGTCCGCCGTCCTGGTCGGCGACGGCCAGGCAGTACAGCAACGGCCAGCGCACGCCCTGTTGCCCGAGTCCGCGTTCCCAGCTCCGTACGGCCTGGGCGAGGTCGCCCGCGTGCCACTGCGCGAGCCCTAGGTGGTACTCGGTCAGGGGCTCGGCGGGCGCGGTCTCCAGCATGTCCCGCCAGTGGCCGGCGACCAGGGACGGGCCGGGTGCGGCGCCGTCGGCCAGGGGCGGCAGAACCCCCGTGCGGAGCAGCTCCAGCCACGGCTTCTGCTCCGCCCCGAGGGTCGACGCGGGGAACGGCGTACCGGGCAGCTCATGGCCCTGGGCCAGGACTTCGAGAGCGCCCCAGCCGGATCCCGTGGCGAGTACGGTGCCCGGTTCGGCGTCCGCCGGGCCGGCGCGCCACGCCTCGTACGTGGCGTCGACGGCTGCGCGCGGCAGGGCCGACTCCAGGGACCGCTCCACCTCCGCGCGGGCCGCGGCCCAGTCCTCGCCGTGGACGGCTCCGGGCGCGGCGGTCACCGGTCCGTACGCCTCCAGCCAGCTGAACTCCGCGCCGCCCTCCAGCTTCAGATGCTCCAGCTGGGTCCGGGCGAGTCCCGCCTGTATCTCGGCGTAGCCGGGGGCGCCGGGGGCGGTGAGCCACTGCTGCCAGCGCCGCCCGCCCCGGGAGGAACCCCAGAGGAACAGCTTGCGTCCGCGCAACACGTCCGTCGACGTCTGGACGAGTCCCGCGCCGGTCTCGTCGACGGCCGCGATCCAGCGCCTCCGCGTGTCGGGGAGGTCGTAGAAGTAGTCGGCGGGCAGGGCTCCGCGCTCCGGATACGTGTGGTCCTGGCCGTCCTCGGCGACCGGGACGGGGACGCGGCGCAGACCGCGCTCGTAGCCGTGGTACCAGGCCGCGTCGGCCGGGGCGAGGATCCGGCGGTCCTCGGGGACGGCGGTGTTGGACCACCAGTAGACGGGGACGGCCCGCTCGTGCGGGTTGCGGATCCGCACGCCGACGTGCAGGAAGTCGCTGTCCTCGGGGAGCCACAGGTCGACCTGGAAGGGCAGGTCGCGCAGCCGCTCCCACTCCCACAGCCGGAGCATCTCGCCGCCGTCGGGGGCCGGGACGACCGCGGCGTGCAGGGGCGAGCAGGAGAGGGTGGTGTGTCCGGTGGCGCCGATGTTCCACTCGATGCCGCCGGCGAACCAGGCGCCGTTGAGCGCGAAGGCGGCGGGCTGGAACACCGGGTTGCGGTGGACGAGTTCGCGCCCGGTGGGCTTGTGGTGCAGGGAGTGGACGCGGCCGCCCAGGCCGGGCAGCACGGTCGCCCGCAGCCGGTCGTTCTCGATGACGATCACGTCGAGTTCGGTGGGCACGCGCTCGCGTCCATAGCCGTCGCGGACCGGTACGGGCAGCAGGGTGCGCAGCGGCGCGTACCCGAGCTGCCGGACCATGTCGCGCGGCAGCCCCTCCGTGGCGCGCGCGTCGACCGCCGCCGCACCGTCGAGGGTGCGCAGGGCGGGCAGCGGGTTGTCCGGTCCCAACGGGGCCGCGGGCAGGGTCAGTACGGCACGTCGCACGGTCGTCATGTCCGCCATGGAACACGGCGGGCGGGCGGCCGACCAGGGGGTCTGGCCGTCAGTCTTCGGCAAAGGCGGCGACCACGAGGTCCGTGAGCAGCGCTCCGGCGGTGCCGTCCGGGTCGAGATCGGGGTCGTAGATCGTGACGTTGAGCCCGACGCAGCGCTCGGATCGGACCAGGGTCCGCAGCAGGGGGACGAGTTCGTCGGGCAGGAGGCCGTCGGGGTCGGGGCTGTCGACGGCCGGCATGACGGAGGGGTCGAGGACGTCGGCGTCCAGGTGCACCCAGAAGCCGTCGAGCGCCGGGGTCCCGAAGGCGGTGACCGTGGCGGCGGCGAGCTCGGCGGGGCCCCAGGCGCGCAGGTCGGCGACGGTGACGACGGGGACCTTCAGGGCGCGCAGTTCGACGAGTTCGGGATCGTCGTGGTAGGCGTCACGGATGCCGAAGAGCCGGATGTCCTCCTCGCGGAGGTAGGGCGCGAGACCCTCCAGGTCGGTGAGGTCCTGCTGGCCGCGGCCGGTGGCCAGGGCCAGTTCCTCGCCGCCCGCCGCGCCGACCCGGTCCGAGTTGCCGGGGTGGCGGAAGTCCGGGGAGGCGTCGATCGCGGCGAGGCCGTAGCGGCCGATGCGGCGCAGGGCGAGCGAGGCGCCGAGCTGGATCGAGCAGTCGCCGCCGAGGACGAGGGGGAAGTCCCCGGCCCGTACGTGGTGCTCGATCCGGTCCGCGAGGGTACGGGTGTACGTCGCGAGCGCGGCCGCGTTGAAGACGCCGTCGCCCTCCTGCCAGTCGCCGCGGTCGTAGCGCGGCGGGACGACGACTCCGCCCTCCAGAGCGCCGAGCCGCCGCACGATCCGGTTCTCGCGCAGGGCTCCGGCGAGCTTGTGGCAGCCGGGGACGGTGCCGGGGAGCGGTGGGCGCAGGCCGAGGTTGGACGGGGCGTCGAGGGCCACGATATTCCGCATGCGCCTCATCCTCTCCGCCGTAGTCTGGATCTTCAATGCTTTCGGCGAACGACGTGAGGACCAGGGGAATGAGCACCCAGCACACCTACCGGGTGATCGTGCGCGGCACCTTCGACGGGCTCTCGGAGGAGAGCCGGGCGCGGTTGCTCGTCGAGGTCGACGCGCACGGGATGTCGGCGATGCGGTTCACCCCGGAGGGCTCGCTCGCCTATGACAGGACGCTGAAGCACTTCTCGTACCGTCTGGTCGTGGTCGCCGACGCGGCGGACGGCGCGGAGATGGCCGGCGTGATCGCCGAGGACCGGGTGGAGTCGGCGCTGCGGGAGCTCGGGCACGGCCACGGCGACCTCAGGTCCTCCGTCACCGACATGGACACCATGAAGATCAACTACAAGCGGTGATCGCCCACCGCTCGTGGTCCCGCCAGGCGCCGTCGATGTGGAGCATGGCGGGCGAGAACCCTTCGAGCCGGAAACCGGCCCGGCGTACGAGCGCGCGGGAGGCGGCGTTGCCGGGCTGGATGTTGGCTTCGAGCCGGTGCAGCCCGAGCGGCCCGAAGGCGTACGGGAGGACCAGCCGCAGCGCCTCGCCCATCAGCCCGCGCCCCGCGGCGTGCGCGAAGGCCCCGTAGCCGAGGGCGCCGCTGAGGAACGCTCCGCGGACGATGTTGTTGATGTTGACGAATCCGGCGATCCGCCCCCGCTGCTCGCGCTCGCACACGAGGAAGCCGGCTCTGGCGGGGTCGTCGGTCACGGCCCGCGCGTAGGTCGCGAAGGTGTCCGGGCTGTCGGGCGGAAAGAGCCAGGGGTGGTGCAGTTCGCGGCTCTCGCGCGCCCGTGCGGTGAACTCCTCGGCGTCGTCGAGGGAGTAGGGCCGCAGCCCCACGCGGGCACCGGCGGTGAGGTACGGACCGAGATCGTCGGACATGGCCCCAGGCTAACCAGGCAGCGAGCCGGGGCGCGGTCGGGGCCGTCTCTGGGGTGAGTCAGAGCTCGGTCGGGGCCGCCTCTGCGGTGAGCCGGGGCACTCGGTCGGGGGGCCGGGTCAGCAGCGAGCCGGGGCGCGGTCGGGGCCGGGTCAGCGGCGGGCCGAGCGGACCCGGAGCGGGCAGCTCTCGCCCTTCTTCACCACCCCGATCACGACGTTCGTCCGCCCGAGCACCGCGCCCTCGGTCGGGTACTGCGTGCACACCCGCCAGTTCGGCGGCCAGAGGACCCGCCGGTCGCGGCCGCCGACGTCGTGGACGTCGACCCGGGTGCGCGGGGCGAGTGCGGTGAAGACCTGCCAGAGGCCCTTGCCGAGGAGGGCGGGCATCGCCCGGGCCTCCTCCGTCTCCGCCGTCTCCCCCGGCGCCTGGTCCGCCGACGCGACCGCCATCGCGGCCAGTGCGACGACGGCGACCGCGCCCAGGAGCGTCGCCCGCCTCATGGGCGCCGCCCGACGGTGACGGCCGTCCTCGTGGCCCGGGCGGGCGTGCGGGGTCCGGAGCGCCCGGGGCCGTCGGTGCCGGATGTCTCCGTGGGGCTCATGCCCGGACCTCTCCTCCGTCGTACGGGGCCGCCCCCGTGGGACCAGGATGAAGGGATCCGGTCCGCACGGGGGCGGTGGGAGGGGCCGTACGGGTGAGGGTGCGGCCCCTCCCGCCGTACCCGGTCAGTGGTGGGCGAGGACCGTCCGCGCCTCGTCGGCCGGCACGTCGGCCGTGTCGGCCGGGTCGGGACGCTGGATGAGCAGGGCGGTCACGACACCGATGCCGAGCAGGGCGAGCGCCGCGTACATCGCGTGCTGGTACCCCGCCTCGGTCGGCCCGCCCGCGTCGCTGCCCGCCGTGATCATGGCGGAGGCCAGGGCGATGCCGAGGGAGGCCCCGATGCCGAAGCAGGCTCCGTTGAGCCCGGAGAGCGAGCCCGGCTTGTCCTTGGGGGCCGAAGTGACGGCGAGGCCGTTGAGGCCGGTCAGCATGAAGCCGCCGTAGGTGATGCCGAGGGCCGCGAGCGAGGCGACGAGGATCCACTCGTCGTGCAGGAAGAAGGTGGCGAGGAGGAAGATCGCGAAGTTGGCGACGGCGCCGGTGACGACGATCCTGCGCCAGCCGATCTTCGGGCCGAGGCGACCGGTCAGCGGGGCGGAGACCACGCCGATCAGCTGGATCGGGGTGAGGAAGAGGACGGCGGCGGTCACGGCGGAGAGGCCGAGGCCGACCCGGGCGTCCTGCGAGAAGAGCGGGATCGTCAGCGCGACGGCTCCGAAGGCGCCGCCCAGGGTGCAGACGGTGGTGAGCAGCAGCGGCCAGGCACGGCGCGAGGCCAGGACCTCGATGTCGATGACCGGGTTGGCCGCGGTCTTCTGCGAGACGACGAAGAAGACGAGCGAGGCGAGGCCGCCGAGCAGGAACCCGAGGGTGAGGACCGAGGTCCAGCCCCAGGCGGCGCCCTGGGCGAGGCCGACGAGGACACCGGTGAGGCCGAGTGCGAGGGCGGCGATGCCACGGGAGTCGAAGCGGCCCTCGGCGGCGGTGGGCGGCACGTCGGGGACGTAGCGGCGGACGCCGATCAGGCCCGCGACGGCGATCAGGGTGGAGCAGACGAAGATGCCGCGGAAGCCGATGGTGTCGGCGATCTGGCCGCCGGCGATGGCGTCGATGCCGGCGAGGCCGCCGTTGACGGCGGTGATGATGCCCGCCGCCTTGCCGAAGCCGGCCGGGGAGAGCAGCTGGTTCAGGGTGAGAAAGGCGAGGGTGAACATCGCGGCCGAGATGCCCTGGAGGATGCGGCCGGCGATGAAGACCTCGATGTTCGGCGCGAAGACGCAGAGCAGGTTGCCGGCGATCAGGACGAAGGCGCAGACGATCATCATCGGCTTGCGGCCGCGCTGGTCGCTGAGGCGGGCGAGGGTGACCTGGCCGATGGCAGCCATCAGGAAGAAGAGGGTCTGCGACAGACCGGCGGCGGCCGTGGTGGTGCCGAGGCGCTCGATGACATCCGGGAGTGCGGGGCTGAGCATCGTGGCGTTGATCTGGTAGCCGAGGACGGCGAGCACCATCGCCAGGAGCATGGGCCCACGGCCCTTGAGGTCGGATGTTGCTGACATGTGGGCCCCTTTGCCGTGGATGTCATGTCGATGAACCGAGCTTGTCTGACAAGCAATGCCCAGACAGAGTGAGTTCTACGCGCGTCACACGTCAAGTCCCTTTGACCTGTGATTCCGCATACCGTTCACTTGCCGACAACGGGGCGAAGGAGGGGCAGTGGCAGTCGGAGGACAGCAGCGGCGACCGGTCGTGGTGCTCTACGAGCGGATCGCGGACGCCATCCACGACGGCACCTACCCCCCGGGCTCGACCCTCCCCTCCGAGCCGAAGCTCGCCGGTGAGCTCGGCGTCAGCAGGCCCGCCCTGCGCGAGGCCCTGCTGCTGCTCCAGGAGGACGGCCTGCTCTCCGTCCGGCGCGGGGTGGGGCGGACCGTCAACGACCACCCGCCGCGCCGCGGCTTCGAGCACATCCAGCCCCTGGAGGAGCTGATCGGCGCGGGCGCCCCGCTGCGCGTGAGGGCCCTGCTCCGGGCCGTGGAGGAGCCGACCGACTTCACCACCCAGCACCTGCTCGCCCCGGCCAGGGCCGAGCTGCGGTTCTGGGAGTCGTTGCTGGCCGGGGAGGGTGCGGCGGCCGCGCTCAGCCAGGAGTGGGCGGCTGCCGACGACGTACTGGAGCGGGCGCATCCTGACTTCGCCGAGGCGCTGCGCTCGGAGCCGGCGCCCGAGCGGACCTCGATGCTGGCGGTGCTCTGCGGGGCCTCTCGGGGGATGCCGCTCGGGGCGCACAGCAGCGTGACCGCGACCCTGCTCGGGCAGCGCCGCGGCGAGCAGCTCGGCCGGCCCGCCGACACCCCGGCGGTGCTCGTCACCCAGGTGGTGCGGGTCGGGGAGACCCCGATCCTGGCGGCCAAGCACATGCTCCCCACGGGCGCCCCGGCGCTGCCGGTCCTCCAGTCGAGCTGAGGCCCGGGGGGCCGGGGCGACCGCCGTCACAGCGGCCCGGCCCCGGCGTGGCGTACACTTCCGCGCCATGCACTTGTCTGACAACTCTGCCGCTCCGCTCAGCAGCCCGGTCTCCATACCCGTCGCCGAGTGGATCCGCCGCGCGCCGAAGGCCGTCCTCCACGACCACCTGGACGGCGGCCTGCGCCCCGCCACCATCGTCGAACTGGCCCGGGAGTGCGGCTACACCGCGCTGCCCACGGAGGACCCGGCCGCGCTCGCGGTCTGGTTCCGGGACGCCGCCGACTCCGGCTCGCTGGAGCGGTATCTGGAGACCTTCGCCCACACCTGCGCGGTCATGCAGACCCGCGAGGCGCTGCACCGCATCGCGGCCGAGTGCGCCGAGGACCTGGCGGTGGACGGCGTCGTCTACGCCGAGATCCGGTACGCCCCCGAACAGCACCTGGCGGGCGGCCTGAGCCTCGACGAGGTCGTCGAGGCGGTGAACGACGGCTTCCGCGAGGGCGAGCGCCGCTCCGGCGGCCGGATCACCGTCCGCACCCTCCTCACCGGCATGCGCCACACCGACCGTTCGCTGGAGATCGCGCGGCTCACGGTGGCCCACCGCGAGAACGGCGTGGCCGGCTTCGACATCGCCGGCGGCGAGATCGGCAACCCGCCGGCCCGCCACCTCCCCGCCTTCCAGCACCTCAAGCAGCACAACTGCCACTTCACGATCCACGCGGGCGAGGCCGTCGGCGCGGAGTCGATCCACGAGGCCGTCCAGGTCTGCGGCACCGAGCGGATCGGCCACGGCGTGCGGATCACGGACGACATCGCCGAGGACGGCACGCTCGGTCACCTCGCCGCGTACGTCCGCGACAACCGGATCGCGCTGGAGGTCTGTCCGACCTCCAACCTCCAGACGGGCGCGGCGAAGGACTACGCCTCGCACCCGATCGACGAGCTGCGCCGCCTCGGCTTCCGGATCACCCTCAACACGGACAACCGGCTGGTCTCCGGCACCACCATGAGCGAGGAGTTCCAGCACATGGCGGACGCCTTCGGCTACGGCCCGGAGGTCTTCGAGGAGTTCACGATCGCGGCGCTCGACTCCGCCTTCCTCCCGCTGCCGGAGCGGCGGCGGCTGATCGACGAGGTCGTCCGCCCCGGATACGCGGCGCTGTAGGGCCACCGGACGCCGTCCTCACGCATGAGCCCCGCCCTCCCCGGGCGGGGCTCATGCGTTGCAATGTGCCGCTCTACGCCGGTACGAGCGGCCCGCGCGGCGCCACCGTGCCGTAGAGCGCGGGACGGTCGATCCGGGCTCCTCGGTCGAGCCTGGCCTCGATGACGGCCCGCACCGCCGGCCACTCCTCGTCCAGGACCGAGTAGAAGGCGGTGGACCGCACGGCCCCGTCCAGGCCCCGCGAGTGCGCCCGGCGTACGCCTTCACAGGTGGCGCCGAGCCGTTCGATGGCGGCCCGGGAGCGCAGGTTCCTGGCGTCCGCGCGCATCGAGATCCTCCGTACGCCCCACGCCTCGAACGCGTGCCGAAGCATCAGCAGCTTGGCCTCGGTGTTGATCCCCGAGCCCTGGGCCCGGGGCGAGAGCCAGGTGTTCCCGATCTCGGCCGCGTCGGGCACCGCGGTGAGCGGATCTCCGTGCGGCACCCCGGGGACGGAGGGCCAGACCAGCGGTCCCTGCCAGTAGTCGAGTTCCAGGAACCGTGTCGCGCCCACGAGCCTCCCGTCGGCGGTACTGACGACGGCGAAGGGCAGCGCCCGGCCCGCGGCCTGTTCGGCCAGGGCACGTTCGATGTAGATCTCTGCCGCGTCCAGGCTGTGGGGGACGGGCGTGAACGCGTACGTCGTACGGTCCTCGGTACCGGCCGCGGCGATCGCGGCGGCGTGCTGTGGTGCAAGGGGTTCCAGCCGTACGGTGCGGCCGGACAGCACAACGGGAAGTGGCACGGGGCCTTCGGTCCTTCTGCGAGTGGGAGCTGCCCCGCGCCGACGTCACGGCGCGAAGGCGGTGGCACAGTCTCCGTCCCGCTGCCCACGGAGTGGGAAAAGAACAGGTAAAGAACGCCCGAAGGTCGCGTGAATCCACCCTTCTGGCTGCTACCCCACCTGGCCCTTGACAACGGGCAGCTCCAGGACGCCGGTGTCCTCCGGCGCGGCGGTGACGGTCACCGGCCTGATGCCCCGGTTCCCGCCGTACGCGTCGTCGCTGGCGGCGATCACGAACTCCAGCCGGTGACCCGTCTCGTAGCGGTGCACGATGCCCGGCAGCTCCACCGTGAACGGCCGGGTCGCGTCCGGTACCCGTACCGGCGCCACGAGCCGGTTGACCAGGGTCTTCCTCCCGTCCGGGGCGATGTCGTAGACCTTGGCGAAGAGCACGAGCTTGTCTGCGGCGTCGCCGGAGTCCTGGACGCGCTCGGTCCTCGGGGAGACCACCCTGAGCGTGGCCTTCGGGGAGCCGACGACGTCGACCGGGGCGGTGAGCGGGGCGCTGGTCCAGCCGAGGTAGGTGCCCTTGAGGTCGTACGGCTCGGGGTCGGGCAGCCCGATCAGCCCGGCGAGCGAGGACTCCGAGTGGCTTGTGGGGACCAGCCAGTTGCTGTACGAGCGCGAGCCCCGGGCGACCTTGGCTCGGTTGTCGACGAGCTTGCCGTCCCCGGAGAGGTAGAGCTTCTGGCTCAGGGCGGGAACCCGGGCGGCGGTGCCGTAGCCGCTCTGCCAGGAGCGGTAGTAGGCGAACTCCGCCCCCGTGTCGGTGCTCCGGTCGTGCCGCAGGTACCGGTCGAACCAGGCGAGGACACGCCGGCCGACGTAGCTGGTCTCCAGGTTGCCCTGCCCGAGGTCGAGTTCGCCGGGGGCCTGTCCCCCGCTGTGCCCCCAGGACTGCCAGATCATCTTGGTCTCGACACCGCGCGCCTCGAGCCGTTCGTAGGTGTTCTGGGCCTCGTTGAGGTTGAAGAGGCTGTCGGACTGGCCCTGGACGACGAGCGTCGGGGCCTTGACCCGGTCGAGGTACGAGACCGGGGAGACGCTCCGGGCGAAGTCGAGCATCTTCCGGGTGTCCGCGTCGGGGTAGCGGCCGGAGTTGAGCAGGCGGACGGTGTCGCAGGCGTCGGTGACGAAGTGCAGACAGCGAAGGCTGTTGATCCGGGAGGGGTCGAGGGAGGGAACGAGCAGCGGCTGCCCCTCACCCATCAGGTAGAAGCCGTTGGCCCACTGCCGTTTGAAGACGCCGGGGGTGGCGCGGTCGGCGCCGTTGGGGGCGAGGGAGTAGGCGAGGTCGTTCCAGGTGATGAGCGGGACGAGGGCGTCGAGCCGGGGGTCGGCGGAGGCGGTGGCGAGCTGGATCGCGCCGCCGTAGGAGCCGCCGACCATGCCGACGCGCGGGTCGCCCGCGCCGTCCTGGGTGACGAAGTCGGCGCGGGTGCCGTCGTCGGCGGCGCGGGTCCCGCCGAGGAAGTCGAGGAGCCGGGCGGCGGCCTGCCCGTCGATGCGGGGGTCGTCGAGGGAGATCAGGCAGCCGGACTTCCCGAAGCCGAGGCCCGAGTAGACGAGCCCGACGTAGCCCCGGGCGGCGAAGGCCTTGCCGATGGCGTCGGTCGACCCGTCCGCCTTGCTCCCGCCGAACCCGTTGGTGGCGAGCACCGCGGGCGCCGGATGCGCGGCGTCGACCCCGGCCGGCCGGTAGAGGTCGGCGTCGACCGTGCAGGTACGCCCGCCCGCCTCGACGGTGAAGGTCAGCGGGGTGACGGTGTACGGGCCGGCTTCGGCCCCGCTCGCGGGGCCGGCGAGGACGAGGGGCGCCGCCAGCGCCGCACTCGCGGCCAGCGCCGTGGTCGTGGACAGGGAACGGCGCTTGCGGGACGGCGGTCGCACACGGGACACGGACACGGGGCCTCCACGCTGAGGATTACCGACTGGTCAGTACCGAGCCGGGCCCATGGTGTGACACGTGTCAAAGGGTCGTCAACGCGCCTGACAGGAGTTGTTGACGGAGATTCAGTGAAGGTGCCGGGAGCCTCAGCGCAGCGCGGGAACGTCCAGCGTGAGCGTCGACGACTCCGCGTCCAGGACCCCCGGTACGCCCAGGGGGAAGGTGAGCGCCGTCTCCGCGTGCCCGAAGCCGAGCTCCTCCACCACCGGGACACCGAGGCCGCCCAGCCGGTCGGCGAGCACCGCGCGGACCTCGTCGTAAGGGCCGCACTCCACCCAGGAGCCCAGTCCGATGCCGGCGACCCCGTCCAGCCAACCGGAGCGCAGGAGTTGGGTGAGGATCCGGTCCAGGCGGTACGGCTCCTCGCCCACGTCCTCCAGGAGCAGCAGGCCCCCGCGGGCCGAGGGCCGGGCGTGCGGGGTGCCGAGGTCGGCGGCGAGCAGGCTGACGCAGCCGCCGAGGGTGACGCCGTGGGCGCGGCCGGGGGCCAGCGGGCGGGCGGTGTCCAGGCCGAGGGTCCGCACGGACTCGGGCTCGAAGAGGGTGGCCCGCAGGGACTCCTGGGTGCGGGGGTCCTTGTGGAAGGCGGCCGCGGCGACCATCGGCCCGTGCAGGGTGGCGAGTTCGGCTCGGACGGCGAACGCCTCGTGCAGGGCGGTGATGTCGCTGTAGCCGACGAAGACCTTGGGTCCCGCGGCCCGCATCGCCGTCCAGTCGATCAGGTCCACCATCCGCTGGACGCCGTAGCCGCCCCGGGCGCAGATCACCGCCGAGACCCCGGGGTCGCACCAGGCCTCCTGGAGGTCACGGGCGCGCGCCTCGTCCGTACCGGCGAGGTAGTCCAACTCCGGGTGAGCGTCCAGGACATGGGGTGCCACGACCGGTTCGAGGTCCCAGCCGCGCAGGATGTCGAGGCCCGCCGCGAGCCGGTCCTCCGGGACCGGTCCGCTGGGCGCGACGACGGCGACCCGGGCGCCGGGGCTCAGGCGCGGGGGCCGGTTCAGCGCGGTGGCCGTCACTTCTTCAGCTCCAGGAGCGGGACATCGGGGTGGGCGATGCCGAAGGTCTGGGCGTACAGGGAGAGTTCAGCCTCCAGTGCTCTGATCATCGTCTCGGCCATCCGGAAGCCGTGCCCCTCGCCCTCGAAGGCGATGGCGGCGTGCGGGATCCCCCGCCCGGCCATGCGCGCGAGGAACCGCTCGGCCTGCGCCGGCGGGCAGATCACGTCGTCCAGGCCCTGGAGCAGCAGGAACGGGACGGAGATCCGCTCGACGTGGCCGAGGGGGGAGCGCTCCTGATAGCGGGCCGGTACCTCGGCGAGCGGGCCGACGAGCGACTCCAGGTACTGGGACTCGAAGTCGTGGGTCTCGTCGGTGGCCCAGCCGAGGAGGTCCAGGATGGGGTAGATGATCGTGCCGCAGGCGTAGACGTCGGAGGTGACGAGGGAGGCGGCGGTGGTCCAGCCGCCCGCGCTGCCGCCGCGGACGGCGAGCCGGGCCGGGTCGGCGGTTCCCTCGGCGGCGAGCGCCTCCGCGACGGCGGCGCAGTCCTCCACGTCGACCACGCCCCACTGCTCGCGCAGCCGGTCGCGGTACTCCCGTCCGTAGCCGGTGGAGCCGCCGTAGTTGACCTCGGCGACGCCGATGCCCCGCGAGGTGAAGTAGGCGATCTCCAGGTCCAGGACGAGCGGCGCGTGGCCGGTCGGTCCGCCGTGGGCCCACACCACGTACGGCGGGAGTTCCTCGCCGGGCGCGATGCGGTCGGGGCTGTGCGGCGGGTAGACGTGGGCGTGGACCTCGCGGTTGTCGGGCCCGGTGAAGGTACGGATCTGGGGCTCGGGGTAGTACGACGGGTCGACCGGGTCGTCGTGGGCCGAGCCGATGACCCGGGCCCGGCCGGTACAGGTGTCGAGCTCCACGACCTCGTACGCGCTGCGCGGGCTGGCGGCGACGCCGACGACACGGCTGCCGTGCACGGCGAGGGTGGAGGCCCACTCGGTCCAGGGGCCGGCGGCGTCGACGAGTTCGCCGCTCTCGGGGTCGAGTATCCCGAGCGCGGTGGCGCCCTTGCCGTGGATGACGGCGACGAGGCCGTTCGCCAGGGGCTGGAACCAGCTGAGCCCGATCTTCCAGAGCGGTCCGCCGAACTCCTCGGCCCGGGAGCACAGGGCGACCGGCTCGCCGGTGGGGTCCGCGCGGTAGAGGTTCCACCAGCCGGTGCGGTCGCTGACGTACAGCAGCTGCCCGTCGGCGGTCCAGCCGACCTGCGGCACCGACTCCTCCGGTCCGCCGGCGACGGACCGGGCCCCCTGGAGGGTGCCGTCGGCCGTGATGTCGGCGAGGAGGACCTCGGTGCCGTCCCAGGGCATCCGGGGATGGTCCCAGGCGATCCAGGCGGCCTGCCGTCCGTCCGGGGAGAGCCGGGGTCCGGTGACGAACCGGTGGCGCCCGTCGGAGAGCTCGCGGATCGCTCCCCGGTCCTCCGCGGCCGATCCGTCGAGGGGTACGGCGGCGAGGACGCGGCGGACGTCGGTCGGCGCGGGGCCGGTGAACTCCTCCAGGACGCACCAGACTTCGCCCCGCTCGGGGTGGATCACCGGGTCGACCCAGCGCACTCCGCCGCCCACCGCGGAGACCGGGGTGAGCGGGCGGGGTCCGGTGCCCGTGGTGGCGTCGGGCTCGTACGCGTAGAGCCGCTGGTCGGGGAAGTGGCTGAAGACGAGGAGCGGGCCGCCGTCCGCGCGTGCCAGGCCCGCCCACGGCTGTCCGCCGTACTCGATCACCCGGCTGCGGACGTTCCAGGGGGCGGGGAGCACCGACCCCTCGGTGCCGTCGGCCCGTCGGCGTACGAGCGCGCGCCGGCCGCCCTCGGTGGGGCGGGGCGCGGTCCACCACACCTCGTCGCCGACGACGCCGACGTACTCGGGCCGCCCGTCGTGGCGGGCGGCCAGCGCGGCGTCGATCGGGGAGGGCCAGGTGCCGTAGGCGCCCGTGGGTACCATCGCCACTTCCTTTACGCGGACTTGCACGGATTCTCTCGAACCCGACTGAAACTACGCGGACTTCAGATAGTGGTCGAGGACCCGGACGCCGAAGTGCAGGGCATCGACCGGGACTCGCTCGTCGACGCCGTGGAACAGCGCTCCGTAGTCGAGCTCCGGAGGCAGCTTCAGCGGGGAGAAACCGTACCCGGTGATGCCGAGCCGGGAGAACTGCTTGGCGTCCGTTCCGCCGGACATGGAGAACGGCACGACGTGCCCGGTCGGATCGAAGTGCTCGACGGCGGCCCGCAGTCGGGCGAAGGTGGGCGAGTCGACGGGGGCCTCCAGGGGGACCTCGCGGTGGTGGAACTCCCACTCCACGTCCGGTCCGGTGAGCCGGTCCATCGTCTCGGTGAACTCCTCCTCACCCCCCGGCAGCATCCGGCCGTCGACGTAGGCGACGGCGTGCCCGGGGATGACGTTGACCTTGTAACCGGCGTCCAGCATCGTCGGGTTGGCGCTGTTGCGCACGGTCGGTTCGACGAGGGCGGCCGCGGGTCCGAGCTTCTCCAGGAACCGGTCGACGTCGAATCCGGCGGCGGTCACGTCGGTCTCGATGCCGTAGAGGGCGGCGAGTTCGGTGAGCGCGGCCCGTACGGTCGGGGTCAGGCGCACGGGCCAGGTGTGGTCGCCGATCCGGGCGACGGCCTGGGCGAGACGGGTGACCGCGTTGGCCGTGTTGACCTTGGAGCCGTGGCCCGCCCGGCCGTGGGCGGTGAGCTTGACCCAGGCGGTGCCCCGCTCGCCGGCGGCGATCGGGTAGAGCGTCATGCCGGGGGTCGGGTGGAAGCTGAACGCGCCGGACTCGCTGATGCCTTCCGTGCAGCCCTCGAAGAGCCCGGGGTGGTGGTCGGCGAGGAATCCGGAGCCGTCCTCGGCGCTGGCCTCCTCGTCCGCGGTGTAGGCGAGGACGATGTCCCGGCGCGGCCGGATCCCCTGGCGGGCCCAGGAGCGGACGACGGCGAGGACCATCGCGTCCATGTTCTTCATGTCGACGGCGCCGCGCCCCCACACCACTCCGTCGCGGACCTCGCCGGAGAAGGGGTGCACGGCCCAGTCGGCGGGCTCCGCGGGGACGACGTCGAGGTGACCGTGGACGAGCAGGGCGTCGGCGGAGGGGTCGGTGCCCTCGATGCGCGCCACCACGTTGGTCCGGCCGGGGGTCCGCTCCAGGAGGGCCGGTTCCAGGCCGGCGGCGGCGAGGCGCTCGGCGACGTACTCGGCGGCGGGCCGTTCGCGGCAGTCCCCACCGCCCCTGTTGGTGGTGTCGATGCGGATCAGCTCGGAGGTGAAGGTCACCACCTCGTCGAGCGCCGCGCCGTCCGGGCCTCCCTGGGCAGGCTCAGCCATACTGCTCCTCCACCGCTGCGGAGACGATCGTGGTGACCGCCTTGAACGTGCGAATGCCCTCGTACATGGTCTCGCTGGTGTACGCGACCCGGCGCTCGCCGCTCGGCGTCACGCCCGGGACGACGGTGGCGGCGCCCGCCAGATGCTCGGCGTCGAACTCCAGCTCGATCGTGAACGGCCCGCCCGGCTCGGGCTCGTACCGTACGGCGAGGGCGGCCGCGGAGTGCGCGGCGGCCCGGATGTCGCTCGCCGTGCGCTTGGGGGTCCGGCACACCGCCGCGTACCGCGAGACGTAGTCCTTGACGGCGACCTTGCGCGCCTCGGGCGCGTAGCCGAGGGCGTCGTCGCAGGTCAGATCGTCGCCCGTGACGAGGACGACGGGCACGCCGTACTCCGCCACCACATGGGCGTTGAGCAGTCCCTCGCTCGCCCGGACGCCGTTCAGCCAGACACCCGTGACGGAGTTGGCCAGATAGGTGTGGGCGAGGACGCCTTCGGTTCCGGCGCCGGTGTGGTAGCCGACGAAGGCGATGCCGTCGACGTCACCGTGCTGCACCCCCTCGACCATGGACAGGGTCTTGTGCCGGCCGGTGATCATCTCGGCCCGCTCGTCGAGCTGTTCGAGGAGCAGGTTCCGCATGCTCCAGTGCGCCTCGTTGACGAGCACCTCGTCGGCGCCGCCGTCGAAGAAGCCCAGCACCGCGGCGTTCACGTCGGAGGTGAACAGGGACCGGCACCGCTCCCACTGGGGCGTCCCGGGCAGCACGTCCCCGGGCCAGGTGACACCGGTGGCGCCTTCCATGTCGGCGCTGATCAGGATCTTCATCTCGCTCCCGGTCTCCTCGACGCAGCCCCACCTTAGGTGGGAAGCGGGAGTCGGCAAAGAGCGGCGGGGGTGCGGCGCCGGGCCGTCACCCGGAGGCGCCCGCCGGCCCTTCGCTCGTGGCCCACAGGGAACGGACATGGCCCAGGTGCCTCTTCATGCACCGCTCCGCTCCCCTGGCGTCACCCGCGAGCATCAGGTCGAGGAGCTCCAGGTGCTCCTCGGCCGACGGGATCAGCTCGCCGCGCTCGTCCAGCGCGGTGAGCCCGTACAGCCGGGACCGCTTGCGCAGCTCGCCGACGGTCTCGACGAGCCGTTCGTTGCCCGCGAGGCCGAGGAGGGTGAGGTGGAACCGGCGGTCGGCCTCCAGGTAGCCGATGAGGTCGTGGTCGCGGGCCGCGCGCACGATCTCCTCGGCGACGGGCCGCAGCGCCTCCAGATCCTCACGGGCGGCGGTCCGGGTGACCCGGCCGACGACGGGGATCTCGATGAGCGCGCGGATCTCGGTGTACTGGTCGAGATCGCGCTCGTCCACCTCGGTGACCCGGAACCCCTTGTTGCGGACCGGCTCGACCAGCCCCTCGCGCGCCAGGTCGAGCATCGCCTCGCGGACGGGCGTGGCGGAGATCCCGAAGTCCTCCGCCAGGGTCGGCGCGGAGTACACGACACCGGGCCGCAGCTCACCCGAGATGAGGGCGGCCCGCAGGGCATGGGCGACCTGGTCGCGCAGCCGCTCCACGGAGGCGTTGAGGTCGCGGCGGGTCAGGTGCCCCATGGTGACGGCGGTCCCTTCGTTCGGGTCTGGACCATCACCGTACAATGTCACGTTGTTTCCGCAGGTGACAGGGTGTAGGTGCGACTCGACGCGTAGAAGTCGAGAGCGGCCCTGCCCTGCTCGCGCGGACCGTGGCTCGACCCCCTGGCCCCGCCGAACGGCAGATGGAAGTCCACACCGCTGGAAGGGGCGTTGATCCGGACCATCCCGGTGTCGAGCCCGTCGAGCGCGTCGAGGCAGTACAGCGCGGTGTCCAGACCGGCCGTGTGGACCGAGGTGACCAGGCCGTACGGCACGGAGTTGGTGATCCGCACGGCCTGGGCCAGGTCGTCGGCGGGCAGCAGGGCCGCGATCGGCCCGAAGACCTCCTCGTGCAGCAGCGGGTGTTCCGCGGGGACCTTCTCGACCAGCGTCGGCGCCGCGTACCAGCCGGGTCCGGAGGGGAGCGTGCCGCCGGCGAGCGCGGACAGCCCCTGCCAGGCTCCGGCGACCCGGTCGCGGGCCCGCTCGTCGATGAGCGGGCCGCAGACGGTGGCCGGGTCGGCGGGGTCGCCGGCCGGGACGGCGCGCAGCGCCTCGGCGAGGGCCTCGCGCAGGGGGTCGAGGGCGGCGCCCACGGCGATCACCCGGCTGGTGGCGGTGCACTTCTGGCCCGCGTATCCCGCGAGGGCGGCGGCGATGTGGGCGGCGGCCTGTCCGATGTCCGCGTCCGGCAGCACGATCGCCGCGTTCAGGCCGCCCATCTCGGCCTGGACCGGGACGCCCCGGGCCGTGGCGTACGCCGCGACGGCCCGGCCGACGGCGGTCGAGCCGGTGAAGGAGACGACATCGGCGGCGGAGACGAGCGCGTTGCCCTCGGTCGCCCCGCCGGGCAGCACCGTGAACACCCCCTCGGGCAGCTCCTTCTCGACGATCTCGGCCAGACGCAGCGCGCACGCGGTGGCCTCGGGGGCGGGCTTGAGGGCGACGGTGTTGCCGACGGCGAGGGCCGGGGCCGCCTTCCAGCTCGGGATGGCGAAGGGGAAGTTCCAGGGGGTGATCAGCCCCGCCACGCCGTACGGCCGGCGCCGGGTCAGGAGCAGTCCGGGCCCCGCCGCGGTGTCGTGGACGGCTCCGGTCGGCTCGAAGGGGGCCTGGGCGTAGTAGCGCCAGATCGCGACCGTCCGGGCGATCTCCGCCCTGGCCTCCGTGAGCGGCTTGCCCACCTCGCGCACGGCGAGCGCGGCGAGTTCGGGCCCCGCGGCCTCGACGGCCGCCGCGACGGCGCCGAGGGCGGCGGAACGGGCCGCCGCCCCGCCGCGCAGCCAGCCGGCCTGGGCGGCGCGGGCCCGTTCGACGGCGTCGGCCACCGCGAACCCGCCCGGTGCCGGGATCCGCAGCAGGACGTCGGCCGGATCGGCCGGGTTGCGGGAGGTGAGCAGCGCGACGCCGGTGAGCTCGGCGAGATCGGCGGTCATAGGAGGAAGCCTCCGGGGAACGGGTCGTCGGGGTCGAGGAAGTACTGCGCCGTGCCGGTGATCCAGGCGCGGCCCGTCACGGTCGGTACGACGGCGGGCGCCCCGCCGACCTCGGTCTCGGCGACGAGCCTGCCGGTGAAGGTCGTTCCGATGAAGGAGTCGTTGACGAAGTCGCGGTGGAGCGGCAACTCGCCACGGGCGTGGAGCTGGGCCATCCGCGCCGAGGTCCCGGTGCCGCAGGGGGAGCGGTCGAACCAGCCGGGGTGGATGGCCATGGCGTGACGGGAGTGGCGGGCGTCGGAGCCGGGGGCCGCGAGATAGACGTGCTTGACCCCGGCGATCTCCGGTTGCTCCGGGTGGACGGGGCGGTCCGGCGAGGCGTCGATCGCCTCCATGATCGCGAGTCCGGCCGCGAGGAGGTCGTCCTTGCGGGCGCGGTCGAAGGGGAGTCCCAGGTCGCCGAGGGGGACGAAGGCGTAGAAGTTGCCGCCGAAGGCGAGGTCGTAGGTGACCGTTCCGTACCCGGGGACGGGCACCTTGCGGTCCAGACCGACGCAGAACGACGGCACGTTGGTGAGGGTGACCGACTTCGCGGCGCCGTCCTCCACCTGTACGTCGACGGCGACCAGGCCGGCCGGGGTGTCGAGCCGCACGGTGGTGACCGGTTCGCTCACCGGCACCATGCCGGTCTCCACGAGGACGGTGGCGACGCCGATCGTGCCGTGTCCGCACATCGGCAGCAGCCCGGAGACCTCGATGTAGAGCACGCCGTAGTCGGCGTCGGGCCGCGTGGGGGGCTGGAGGATGGCGCCGCTCATGGCCGCGTGCCCCCGTGGTTCGTACATCAGGAGCGTGCGGAGATGGTCCAGGTGCTCGATGAAGTGCAGCCTGCGCTCGGCCATGGTGGCGCCGGGGATCACCCCGACGCCACCGGTGATCACACGCGTGGGCATGCCCTCGGTGTGCGAGTCGACGGCGTGGAAGACATGACGGGTGCGCACGGGCTTCCTTTCGCTGGATGGATGTGCCGGACCATGACGGGCCGTCAGTGATGGCCGTCGGCCACGGCCTTCTCGGTGGCGGTCCGCACCCGGGCCTCCGTCTCGCCCGTGAGCGGAAGGCGCGGCGGACGGGTGGGGCCGCCGCGGAGGCCGACGATGTCCATGGAGAGCTTGATCGCCTGGACGAACTCCGTCCTGGAGTCCCACCGCAGCAGCGGGTGCAGGGACTTGTAGAGGGGAAGGGCGGTGTCCAGGTCGCCCACGACCGCGGCGTGGTACAGCTCCGCGCAGGTGGCGGGGAGGGCGTTGGGGTAGCCGGCGATCCAGCCGACGGCTCCGGCCAGGGCCAGTTCGAGCAGGACGTCGTCGGCGCCGATCAACAGGTCGAGTTCCGGTACGAGTTCGGCGATCTCGTACGCCCTGCGGACATCGCCGCTGAACTCCTTCACGGCGACGACGGAGCCGTCCTCGTACAGCCGCGCCAGCAGGTCGGGGGTGAGGTCGACCTTGGTGTCGATCGGGTTGTTGTACGCGACCACCGGCACGCCTGCGGCGGCCACCTCGGCGTAGTGGGCGCGTACGGCCGCCGCGTCGGCGCGGTAGGCGTTCGGGGGCAGCAGCAGGACGGAGCCGCAGCCGGCCTCGGCCGCCTGCTCCGCCCACCGCCGGGACTCGGCGCTGCCGTAGGCGGCCACTCCGGGCATGACGCGCGCCCCGTCGCCCGCCGCCTCGACGGCGGTGCGGACCACGCGGGCCCGCTCGTCGTCGGTGAGGGTCTGGTACTCGCCGAGCGAACCGTTGGGCACGACTCCGTCGCAGCCGTTGTCGATCAGCCGGCGGACGTGCTCGGCGTAGGCGTCGTGGTCGACGGAGAGGTCGTCCCGCAGGGGCAGGGTGGTGGCGACCATGATGCCGCGCCAGGGGGTGGTGGCGGTCCAGGAGGTGGCGGTCATGTCGACATGCCTTTCTGTATTGTGTGACATTTTGTTGAGCGATCCGCGGTGTCCACAAGGGGCCGGGAGCCTCTAGGGGATGTCTTGTGGATCAGGCGGGAGGGCGCCCCCGTCGGGCGCGGCGAGCGCCGACAGCGGGACCGGCGCCGCGAACGGGCGCCGCTCGGAGGGGGGTTCGACGGTGCCGCTACCGATGGCTGCCAGGCAGGCGACGGCCGTCCCGCACATCCGCCCCTGGCACCAGCCCATACCGGCCCGGGTGAACAGCTTGACGGTCCGGGCGTCGCGCGCCCCGAGGTCGGCGACCGCCTCGCGCACACGCCCGGCGGTCACCTCCTCGCAGCGGCAGACGTCCGTCTCGTCGCTCAGCCACCGCGTCCACCCGGGCCCGGGCGCATGGGCGGCGGTCATGACGTCCGCGAAGGCGCGCATACGGTCCCGGCGACGGCCCAGCTCCCGGACCCGGCCGCCGGGAACGCGGCGCGACCCCAGCCGGGCGGCCACCGCGATCCCCGCCAGTTCGCCTTCCGTACGCGCCAGTTCGGCGCCGCCCACGCCTCCGGTCTCGCCCGCCGCCCAGAGGCCGCGCACCGAGGTCTCCTGGGATCCGTCCACGGCGAGCGCCACGGTGGAGTCCGCCAGGCGGCGGGTGGCGCAGCCGAGCGTCACGGCCAGCTCGATCTGGGGCACCAGTCCGTGCCCGACGGCGAGCGCGTCGCAGGCGATCAGCCGGCCCGACCCCCGTACGGGCCGCCAGTCGCGGTCGAGGCGCGAGACGGTGACGGCCTCCACCCGGTCCCGGCCGTGCACCTCGGTGACGGCGCTGCGCGTCCGGAGCCGTACACCGTGCCGCACCAGCGCCCCGCCGTGGAGCAGCGCCTCGGCCGCCTTGCGCGGATTGGCCGCGAGCGTCAGCGGGCTCCGGGCGTAGCGCAGGTATCCGGACGCCTCCACGACGGCCGGCACGCGGGCCCCGGCCGCGGCGAGCGACGAGGCGACCGCGAGGAGCAGCGGTCCGCTGCCGGCCACCACGATCCTCCGGCCGGGGAGCACGAGGCCGGACTTGAGCATCGCCTGCGCTCCTCCGGCTCCCACGACACCGGGCAAGGTCCAGCCGGGGAAGGGAAGTTGACGTTCGTACGCTCCGGTGGCGAGGAGCACGGCACGGGCCCGGACCGTCGCGGGCCGTTCCTCGGCGCCGTCGGAGCCGGTGACGGCGTGCACCGTCCACGGGCCGTCGGCCGCCGTGTCGCTCCTGGTCACGCTCCAGACATGGTGCCCGGCCAGATGGGTCACGTCGGCGGCCTCCAGGCGTCGGCGCAGGTCGCGGAAGGCGGACCAGTCGTGGTGCAGGGCCTCGGGGCGTACGGCGCCGAGGGCCGGGGCCGGGTGGCGGTAGAACTGTCCGCCGGTCCGCTCGGAGGCGTCCACGAGGGCGACGGTCAGGCCGAGTTCGCCGGCGGCTACGGCGCCGGCGAGTCCGGCGGACCCGGCGCCGACCACCGCGAGGTCGTACGTCTCGGCCGTCTCGTCCCGTTCAGACCCCGATGCGGTCATGGCCGTGGCCCTCCTGGGTGGTGATCGCGTCGCCGGGACGGACAGGGACCAGGCAGGCGCGGCGGTTGGGCCGCCCGTTGACGGTGGCGAGGCAGTCGTAGCACTGGCCGATGCCGCAGAAAGCGCCGCGCGGCCGGGCGCCGTTCCTGGTCGTCCGCCAGGCGAGGATTCCGGCCGCCCACAGCGCTGCGGCGACGGTCTGTCCGGGCAGGGCGGCGATCGGGCGGCCGTCGAAGGTGATCTCGAACGGCGGTCCGGGCTGCGCCCCGACCAGGTCGGCGGGGGTACGGGCCACGGGGCCTCTCCTCTCGTGACGGTGTGAGCGGTTCGTGTCGGCGTGAGCGGTCTCGGTGTGAGCGGTCCGGGTCGGTGTGAGCGGTCCGGGTCGGTGCGGGCGCGTGTCGCTGTGAGCGATCCGGGTCGGTGTGTGCGCGTGTCGGTGTGAGCGGTTCAGAAGGTCGCGGCCGCGAAGCGGGCCGGGTCGAACGGCCCGATGTCGAGCGGGGGTTCGTCCCCGGTCAGACAGCGGGCGAGGATCTGCCCGGTCGCCGGCGCGAGCCCGATCCCGGCGCCCTCGTGCCCGCAGGCGTGCAGCAGGCCGGGGAGGCGCGGGTCGGGGCCGATCGCGGGCAGATGGTCCGGCAGGTACGGGCGGAAGCCGGCGTACGTCCGGATCGCCCGCACTTCGGCGAGCATCGGGAAGAGTGCGGTGGCTCCGGCCGCCAGGCGCCGCAGCACCTCGGTGGAGAGGGTGCGGTCGAATCCGACCCGCTCCCGGCTGGCGCCGATGAGGACCGGTCCTGCCGGGGTGCCCTCGACCACCGCCGAGGTCTGCAGGGCCGCCGATCCGCTGGCCACGTCCGCCACGTAGTCGGCCGCGTACACCTTGTGGCGCACGACGCGCGGCAGCGGTTCGGTGACCAGGACGAAGCCGCGGCGGGGCAGGACGGGGAGCTCCACTCCCGCGAGGCGCGCGAGGTCTCCGCCCCAGGTCCCGGCGGCGTTCACCAGGCGGGGGGCGTGGAGATCCCCCGCCGACGTACGGACTCCGCGCACCTCTCCCGCCGCGGTGGTGAGGATCGCCAGGACCTCTTCGCCGAGCCTGAGTCGGACGGCCCCGGGCCAGCCGCCCGCGCGCAGCAGGTGGGCGGCGGCGAGGGCGGGCATGACCTGGGCGTCCTGCGGATAGTGGAAGCCGCCCGCGAGGCCGGGCGCGAGGTGGGGTTCGAGTTCACGCAGCCGCTCGGCCGGGATCTCCGCGGCGTCGACCCCGGCCTTGGACTGTCCGGTGGCGAACGCGCGCAGGGCGTCCATGCCGTCCTCCCCCGAGGCGACGACGAGTCCGCCCTTGGGCTCGTACTCGATGTCCGGCGGGAGCAGTTCGGCCAGCTCCCGCCACAAGCCTCCCGAGATCAGGGCGAGTTCGAGTTCGGGCCCGGGCTCCTTGTCGGACACCAGGAGGTTCCCCTCCCCCGCCCCCGTGGTGCCTCCCGCGACGGGGCCGCGGTCGACGACGGTGACGGTGAGGCCGGCCCGCGCGGCGTAGTAGGCGCAGGCCGCGCCGACGACGCCGGCACCGACGACGATGACGTCCGAGCTGTTTCTCGTGAGCACGTCAGTAATATTTCACATTGCATAGCCCTCGCCAAGACCTGTGCGCGCCCCAAAAGCGGGCCGGCCCTCCCTGGGGAGGGAGGGCCGGCTCTGCTGGGCGGGGGGTCAGCTGCGCAGCGGCCCCTCACAGCTGTAACTCGACGTTCCGGCGACCCGGTTGGACCAGATCTCCACGGGCCCGAAGCTGCAGTTCATGTCGGCCAGGTTGGTGGAGGCCGCACCGGCCCGGTCCAGGAGGAAGTAGTCGACCGTCTCGGACATGTCCTTGAAGTTCTGGTCGTCGCTGGACCACCTGGTGAGGTTGGCCGTGATCCGGCCGGTGCAGGTGAACCGGCGCTTGCCCGGGTCGCCGTTCTCCACGCAGTCGGGCGTGTTGTACGTCGCGGTGGCGAAGGAGGACTTCACGGCGGCGAGCGTCGAGTCGCGCAGCCGGTCGTTGGGCGTGTACGTGGTGTTCGGGACGTAGAGGTCGTCGACCTTGGCGATCTGCGCGTCGAGGAAACGGTCGTAGCCGCGCTGGATGTAGGTGTCGGCCCCCGTCCGGTGGCGCCAGGAGTCGTACGCCTGGACGTCGTTGTCGCGCAGGTGGGTGTACATCTCGCGGAGCAGCGAGGGCTTCTCGGTCCACAGGTACTCGAAGAAGGTTCCGGCGTAGCTGTAGAAGCGGAAGCCGTCGCCGTCGTAGGTGGCGTTGAGGATCTGCTCCACGTTCATCCGCGGGCCGCCGCCCGCGGTGTCGGTGATGATGCTGCGGACGAGCGACTTGCGGACCGCGATGCCGTTGTCACGGGTGGCGCCGTCGAAGAACTCCGCCGTGCCCTCGTCCATCGCGGTCGTGCGGTCGCCCTCGTACCAGGGCCCCTCGCCGAAGAAGCCGGGGACGGCGAACCGGCCGTTGAGGTAGTGGACGTACTCGTGCCGGAAAAGCTCCTCCAGCGTGAGCGAGGAGTCCTGCGGAACGCGGCGCTGGTACGTGTAGAAGGTGGCGCCCCGCTCGATGTAGACGCCGCCGTTGTTCGTGTCCATCCCGGTGAGGATCGGGTGGTAGTTCTCGTAGTCGGCGCGCGAGGCGTACAGGACGATGTTCAGTGAGGTGTTGGGGTCGCCGGCGAGCGGCTGCTCGGTGCCGAGGACCCGGTGGTACTGGGCCTTGACCTGCTTGCTCGCGTAGTACAGCTGGTCGACGGTGGCCCGGTCGAGGGCGGTACGGACCTTGATCGCTCCGTTGTCGTAGGCGTACGTGTACGGGAAGATCTGCTTCTCGATGTCCTCCTTGCACACCCCGTACGGCTTGCAGGCCTCGTAGAAGTTGAGCCAGGAGACCAGGGTGGCCCAGGGCGCGCTGCCCCCGCCCCAGTCGTTCCGAACCGTGCCGACCAGGGCGCCGAGGTCGGCGACGACGGCGTCCTTCAGGCCGTCGATCTGGCCGAAGCGGCCATACTCGCCGAGGGCGTCCCGGGCGGCCCAGGCGTTGGCACCGCCCTTGAGGTGGGTGTACCCGGCGAAGGCCTTGAAGGCGGCCCGGTAGGCGGGGTCGGCGGCGGCCGCCGCGTGGAAGGCGGTGTCCTGGTTGCCCGGATAGACACCGAGGTAGTTGACGGAGAGGGCGGCCAGCGCGGCGCCCGCCCAGCCCGCGTCCTGGTGGGTGGCCGGTCGGTCGGGTCCCATGGTGGCCAGTACGTTCTTGATCAGGCCGAGCTGGTGATGGCGCAGCCCGGGGGCGCTGGCGGCGTAGAGCGCCTCGCGCAGGGTGCGGGCGTTGCCCGGGGTGGCGTCGAAGGTGCGGGCGGCGCCGCCGAAATCGGCGACGGCCCGGCGCATGGCGTCGACGGTCGGGGCGTCGGTGATGTCGATCTCGGACCGGCTGAAGTCGTGGTACGCGACGGCGTGCAGGTAGGTGAACATCTCCTCCAGGTGCGAGGAGTTCCTGCCGTCGTGGGAGGCGGCCAGGCTCGATATTCGGCGGGAGACGGCCTGGACGTGGGCGTCCGACATGACGGGCGTGAGCCGGGCGTCCCAGGTCCAGATCAGGCCGCGCAGACAGTCGTCGGCGGTGACGGCGGGGTCGGCGAGGAAGTCGGCGAACCGCTCGGGGGCCAGGCCGGTGATCCCGTCGAGGGTGCAGGGGACGCCGGCGGTGGTGGTGGTGACGGCCGCGGCGTGGGCCCGTGCGGCGGTGGCGGCGGGGGCCCGGCCGGGAACGCGGCCGGTGGCGAGGCCGCCGGGGGCCGGGGCGGGTGCGAAGCTCCGGCGCGGGGCCGAGGCGAGGCGGTCGACCTCGTCGAAGGGGTTCTCGCCGTGGCCGGCCGGGGCGGCGGCCGCGCCGGGCGCGCCGGCCGGGGCCGTGGTGGGCCGGGCGTCCGTGTCTGCCGCCGAGACCCCGGCCTGGCCGGCGGAGGCCAGGAGGGTGACCGCGATCGCGGAGGCGAGCAGGGACGAGCGCACGCGTCTGTGGATGGACAACAGAACTCCTGCAATAGGGGGTGGCTGTGGGGGTGGTGCGAGAACTGTTGTGGTTCGCACGGCATGTGACGGAGGTTCACCCAGGCCGTGTGCGCTGTAACATAGTAATGTGAAATTGCACTGACAACCCCTCAGGGCGCATCAGTTTCCCCGCCGCCGCTTGGCGCGGATCCACCCCGACCAGGTGGTCAATACAGGTCAAATCTCCCCAGCGGGTCCGGATAGGCTTGTCGGCGCATGTTCCCGTCCCGCCTCGCCCCGCCGTCAGGAGACCCCGCGTTGACCACCGCGTTCGCCGCCTCTGAAGCCACCCCCGAAGCCGCGCCCGACGCCACCACGGACGCCGCGTCCGACGCCGCCCCGGCCTCCGCCCCGGACGCTGCCTCCGAAACCGTCTCCGACGCCGCCCTCCTCACCACCGTCCCCGCCGCCGCCGAGGCGCCCGACGCCGGGACCACGGACTTCGTCGTCCAGGACGTGCCCGATGCGGTGGTCCGCGACGCCCGGGAGTTCGGCGTCTACGCCCGCACCGGCGGCTGGGCCTTCGCGCTGAAGGTGGCACGGAGCGTGCGGCCCGGCGGGCAGGCGGCCGACGCGTCCGGGAAGGTGTCCGCGAAGGCGTTCGCCGAGCTGGCGGAGTGCTCCCCCGAGCGCGTGATGCGGTTCTACAAGGCCTGGGACATGGCCGCCGACGACGGCGTCGTCCCGCAGTTCGAGGCGCTGGCGCCCGGCGAGGACATCGAGCTCCCGGAGGCCGACGTCTGGCTGTCGTACTACTCCTCCCGCTCCAGCGCCTCCTCCGTGCGCGGGCACGCGATCACCGCCGCGGCCGAGGCCGAGGGCATCCGCCCGACGAAGGCGCTGGAGGTCGCCGAGAACCCCACCGCCCTGCGGGCCGCGATCCTCGCCGACCCCGGAACGGCGGGGGCCGCGCACAGCGCGCTGCTCGACCGGATGAAGGAGGATCCGGCGCTGCAGACCGAGATGGCCCGCGCCATCGTCCGGACCGACGACCTGAAGAAGGCCGTGGCCGGCGAGGCCAAGGCGGCGGACCGGATCGCGTACGTGCGGCAGGTCGCGGAGAAGGGCCGGATCAGGACGCCCGCCGGGCAGACGGTCGAGGCGCCCGCCGCCCTGCGCGCGGAGGCCGAGCGGCACCTCTCCCTCATCGACGAGCTCGACGACGCCGAGGAGGCGGGCGAGTGGGCCGGTGAGGCGTACGACGCGGTGAAGGGCCTGGTCGCCGAGGCCGTCGAGGCGGATCCCGCCCTGCGTGTCCAGGAACGCCGGACGAAGTTCTACAACAGCCTGCAGAAGGCCACGAAGGTCTTCGAGGAGCTGACGCTCGACGAGGTCCTGGAGGAGGACGTCGTCGAGGACGACATGCTCCAGCGCCTCGAAGCCCTTCAGACGGCGATCAGCAGCTGCATCACCGCGCTGCGCAGGGCGACCGACGCCTCCTCCTGAGCCCGTTCAGTCCTCGTGACCGAGCTGGAGGTCGCGCTCGGTGCGCCCGCCGCCCGCGACCTGCAGCACGGTGGCGACCGGCGGATAGCCCGCCGCGATCACCGTGTACTCCCCCGAGGACAGGTCGACGAACCGGAAGGTGCCGTCCGGTCCGGTCGTCAGGGTGTCGACGACGTTCCCGGCCGCGTCGAGGAGCGTCACGCGCGCGTCCTCGACCGGCCGGCCGCCGCCCGCGCGCACCGTCCCGCGCAGCATCGCGCCGCCCGCCAGCTCGATGTCCTGGCGGGTCTCGCGGGAGGCCTGCACGCTCACCGGCAGCGCGGCGGGACGGAAGGCGGGGGCGCTGGCGGCCAGCGTGTACTCCCCCGCCACCAGCTCCGTGATGACGTAACCGCCCTCGCGTCCGCTCCGGGTCGAGGCGACGACCTCGCCGCGCACGTCGGTGAGGGTGACCGCCGCGTCCCGTACGGGGGTTCCGTCCGCGGTCACGACGGAGCCGGCGAGGCGGCCGGCGCCGCCGAGCACGACGTCGAGCTCCACCGGCCGTTCGCCGACGGTGACCGAGACGGCCTGCGGCTGGTGGCCGCCCGCCGCCGCGATCAGGACGTACGAGCCGGGGCCGGGGACGCTGAGGGCGTACCGCCCGTCCTCGCCGCTGCCGCCGCGCCCGATCTGCTGCCCCTGGACGTCGATGAGGGTCAGGGCCGCGCGCGGGACGCGGCTGCCGTCGTGGTGCTGGACGGCGCCGCAGACCGGGAGTCCCGCGGGGTACCCGGCGGCGGTGGCGGGGGCGTCGGCCGCCCGGGCCCGCGGCACGGCGGTGGGGGCCTCGGTGGTGGGGGTGTGGTGGGACACCAGCGGTTTCTCCTTGAGGAAGAAGGCGAGGACGAGACCGAGCACGAGGACCGGCACGAGGTAGAGGAAGATGCGCGGCATCGCGTCCGCGTACGCCTGGATGTAGGCGTCGCGCAGGGCGGGCGGCAGGGCGTGCACCGCCTGCGGGGTGATCGACTCGGCGGGCGGCGCGGCCCCTGCCGTACGGGGCAGGGAGTCGGCGAGGGCGTCGTCGAGCCGTGAGGCGAAGAGGGTGCCGAAGACGGCGGCGCCGACGCTGCCGCCGATCTGGCGGAAGTAGTTGTGGGCGCTGGTGGCGGTGCCGAGGTCGGCGGGGCGTACGGAGTTCTGGACCGCGAGGACGAGCACCGGCATGACCAGGCCGATGCCGACGCCGAGGACGGCCTGCCAGACGCTGTGGTGGAGGCGCGGGGTGTCCGTCTCCATCCGGGAGAGCAACCACATGCCGACGACGGAGATCGCGCCGCCGAGCACCGGGTAGATCCTGTAGTGGCCGGTGCGGGTGATGAGCTGCCCCGAGACGATCGAGGCGAGGACGATCCCGCCCATCAGGGGCAGCATCAGGAGACCCGACTCGGTGGCGGTGGCGCCCTCCACCATCTGCAGGAAGGTCGGCAGATAGCTGGCGGCGCCGAAGAGCGCGATGCCGACGACCGCGCCGACGAGACTGGTGACCGTGAAGACGGAGTCACGGAACAGCCGCAGCGGGATGAGGGGTTCGGGCGCGACGTGCTCGACGACGAGGAAGAGCAGGGTCGTCGCGGCGGCGCCGCAGGCGAGGCCGATGATGACCCGGGAGTCCCAGTCGTACTCGGTTCCGCCCCAACTGGTCAGCAGGACCAGGCAGGTGGAGGCGGCGGCGAGCAGGATCGCGCCGAGGACGTCGAGCCTGGCCCGGGTCTCCGGCTTGGGGAGCTTGAGCACCGTGGCGACGACGGCGAGTGTGACGAGCCCGAAGGGCACGTTGAAGTAGAAGCACCAGCGCCAGGAGACGTGGTCGGTGAAGAAGCCGCCGAGCAGGGGGCCCGCGACGGAGGCGAGACCGAAGGCGGCGCCGATGAGACCCATGTAGCGGCCGCGTTCGCGGGCCGGGACGATGTCCGCGATGATCGCCTGGACGCCGATCATCAGGCCGCCCGCGCCGACGCCCTGCACGGCGCGGAACGCGATGAGCTCGTCCATGGACCGTGACCAGCCGGCCAGGGCCGAGCCGATGACGAAGACCACGATGGCGAAGAGGAAGACGCCCTTGCGGCCGAAGAGGTCGCCAAGCTTGCCGTAGACGGGCAGGCCGATGGTGGCGGTCAGCAGATAGGCGGTGATCGCCCACGACATCCGGTCCAGGCCCTGGAGTTCACCGACGATCTTCGGCAGGGCGGTGGCGACGATCATCTGCTCCAGCGCGGCGAGCAGCAGCGCGAGCATGAGGCCGAGGAAGACGAGCCGGACGCGGCGGGGATCGAGGGCGGCCTCACCGGTCGGGGGCACGGGCGCCTGGCCGGAGGGCGGACTGTCCGCGACGCGCGGCACGTCGTCCTTCTCCAGCGTGATCGCACCCACGTGCTGCTCCCCTCGTCACGGCTTCAGCGCCGCGCCATTCTTCGCATTGCGCGCGAAGCGGGAGCAAGTCGGACGGTACGGGAGGTCAGTAGCGCCCAGGGGCGTGAACAGGCCCGGGAGGCGGCGCACTTGGGGCGCTCATCAGCGCGTTTACGGAGAGCTCCGCGACCCCCGGGCGCTCCGGGCGCCGGCAGGGGGGTCGCGGGAAAACCACTCGAACCGGTGAGCGCGGGAGCGTTACTTCTCCACCTCGGCGGCGAGGTTGGCCAGCACGGCGTCGTAGATGCGGCCGAGCCCCTTGGGCGCGAAGGTCCTCTCGAAGAAGCCGCCGATGCCTCCGGCGCCGTTCCAGACGGTGGTGACGACGGCCTTGGACTTCCCCTCGCCTGCGGGGGTGACGGTCCAGGTGGTGACCATGGAGGAGTTGCGGTCCTTCTCGACGAGCTGCCCCTCGGTGGGCTCGGTGACCTCCAGGAGGCAGTCGCGGACGCGCTTGCTGGTGGCCTGGAGCTTCCAGTGGACGAGGGTGCCCTGGCCGTCGCCGCCCTCCCGTACCTCGTACTCGCTGAAGTGCTCCGGCAGCACCTTCGCGCGCGTGCCGCTGTAGTCGGCCAGAGCGTCGAACACCGTCTCCGGGTCCGCCTCGATGATCCGCTCCGTGGTGGCCTCGACCTGCGCCATTGCACTTCCTCCAGCACTTGGTTCTTCAAGGGTGTGGCACCAGCCAACCACCTGGGCGCGGGCCTCCCAAATCCGGGTTCCGTACCGGGTCGCAAACGATCAAGGGAACATGTGTTCTATTCTGTGCGTACGGCCGAGTCCACTGCCACCGAGGAGGCGTCCATGCGCTGGGACAATCTGGGCGACGACCCCGCGGCCGCCGGGACCGCCCTGTTCGGTACGGAGGCGGTCACCACCCGAACCTTCGACACCCCGGAGTTCCGGGGGATCACCTTCCACGAGGTGCGGGCGCGTTCGATCGTGAACCGGGTACCGGGCGCCTCCCGCATGCCCTTCGAGTGGACGGTCAACCCGTATCGCGGCTGCACGCACGCGTGCGTCTACTGCTTCGCCCGCAAGACCCACAGCTATCTGGACCTCGACACGGGCCTCGGCTTCGACTCCCAGATCGTGGTGAAGATCAACGCGCCGGAGCTGGTACGCCGCCAGCTCGCCTCCCGCCGCTGGCAGGGCGCGCACATCGCGATGGGCACCAATGTCGACTGCTACCAGAGGGCCGAAGGGCGCTACCGCCTGATGCCGGGGATCATCGCGGCCCTGCGGGACCACGCCAACCCCTTCTCCATCCTCACCAAGGGCACCCTGATCCTGCGCGACCTCGACCTGCTCGTCCAGGCCGCGGAGGTGACCGAGGTCGGCATCTCCGTCTCCGTCGGCTTCACCGACCAGGAGCTGTGGCGCACCGTCGAGCCCGGCACGCCCTCCCCGCAGCGGCGCCTGGACGTCGTCCGCGCGCTCGGCGAACACGGCATCGGCTGCGGGGTGCTGATGGCCCCGGTGATCCCCTTCCTCGGTGACCGGCCCGAACAGCTCCGCGAGACCGTGCGCGCCGTGGCCGAGGCGGGCGCGACGTCCGTGACCCCGCTCGTCCTGCACCTGCGGCCGGGGGCGCGCGAGTGGTTCTTCACCTGGCTGCGGCAGCACCATCCGCACCTGGTGGGGCGGTACGAGCGGATGTACGCGGCCGGGGCCTACGCGCCGACCTGGTACCAACGCCGGATCACCCGTCAGGTGCACGAGCTGGCGGCCGAGTTCGGGATCGGCCCGGCCCACCGGGGCGCGCCGCGCCGGATCTCCGCGCCGGAGGAGCCCGCACCGACGGAGGCGCCCGAGCAGCTCAGCCTCCTCTGACGGATCGGACGGATCGGACGGATCCTTCGGATCGGACGGGGCGGGGGGATCTGGTGCGTCCGAGGGATCTGGTGGGTCGGATGGATCTGACGGGTCCTCTGATCGGGTCAACTCTTGGCGGAACAGGTCCTTCCGCATGCCGTTCGGGGCACGGACGCCCTATGACCACACGTGCAGGAATGCTGATCGCCGCTGGGGCGCTGGTCGCCGGGACGGCCACCGTCCTGCCCGCGTCCGCGGCTCCCCGGGCCGAGCCGACCCCCCGCCCGATCGCGCCGCTCGTCTGGAGCGGCTGTGCCACCTCGGCGTATCCCAAGCTCCAGTGCGCCACGCTCGACGTGCCGCTGAACCACGACGACCCGGCCGGCCGGAGCATCACGCTCGCGCTCACCCGGATCCCCCACACCGCGGCGGAGTCTCAGGGGCCGCTGGTCGTCAACCCCGGCGGACCGGGTGGCAGCGGCAGGACCATGGCCGGGTTCGTGGCCGCATCCCTGCCCGCGAAGGTGGCGGCGCAGTACGACGTCATCGGCTTCGACCCGCGCGGGGTCGGCCGGAGCGAGCCCGCGCTCGACTGCAGGCCGGGCCACTTCGACCCGGTGCGCCCCGACTCGCTGCCGAGCGGTGCGGAGGCCGAGCAGAAGGGCGTCGAGCGGGCGCGGGCGTTCGCCACGGCGTGCGGCGAGAAGTACGCCGACGTCCTGCCGTACATCGACACGGTCAGCACGGCCCGGGACATGGACGCGATCCGCGCGGCGCTCGGGGCGCCCCAGCTCAACTACCTGGGGTACTCCTACGGAACCTACCTCGGAGCCGTGTACGCGCGGCTGTACCCGGAGCGCGTGCGCCGGTTCGCGCTGGACTCGGTCGTCAACCCGCAGGGCGTCTGGTACGAGGACAACCTCGCGCAGGACGTCGCCTTCGACACCCGGCACAAGGACTTCATGGCCTGGGTGGCCCGCCAGAACACCACGTACAAGCTGGGCACGGACCCGGCGGCGGTCGAAGCCGCCTGGTACCGGATGCGCGACGCGCTCCGGGAGAGCCCGGCGGGCGGCAAGGTCGGCCCGGGCGAGCTGGAGGACACCTACCTGCCGGGCGGGTACTACAACGGCTACTGGCCGAGGCTGGCCGAGGCGTTCTCGGCGTACGTCAACGACAAGAACGCGGTCCCGCTCACCCGGGCGTACGAGAGCTACGGCGCGGCGGACGCGGCGGCGGACAACGGCTACTCGGTCTACGCGAGCGTGCAGTGCAGGGACGCCCAGTGGCCGCGCGACTGGAACACCTGGCGCACGGACAACTGGGACGTGCACGCCAAGGCGCCCTTCGCCACCTGGAACAACGCCTGGTACAACGCTCCGTGCGCGTTCTGGCCGGTGGACTCGCTGACGCCGCCCGACGTCTCGAACGACGAGGTGCCGGCGATGCTGATCCTCCAGGCCACGGACGACGCAGCCACTCCGTACGAGGGCGGTCTGGCCCTGCACAGGATGGTGCAGGGCTCCAGCCTGGTGGTCGAGGAGGGCGGCGGGAACCACGGGGTGACCCTGGCGGGCAACGACTGCCTGGACCAGCACCTGGCGACGTACCTCTCCACGGGGACCGTGCCGCGCGGCGACGGGCAGTCGGAGGTCGACGCGGTCTGCGCGGCGCTCCCGGAGCCGGCGCCGCTGAAGGCCGCCGGATCCCGCAGCGGGGCCGTGCCGGCTTCCGCCGCGGGCGGCACGGCCGGGGGCGCCACGGCCGCCGCGACCGGAGGCGCGGTGCTGCACGCGCTCCTCGGCCACGAGCGCTGAGGAGTCTCCGTAGCAGGGGGCCGGCCGGACTGTCAGTGGGGTACGCGAGGATGTCGGGCATGAGTACGCACCTGACCCATGTGCCCGCCCCCGACGGTATGGCGGCCAGCCCCCAGTACAGCCATGTCGTGTGGGGCACGGGCCGGTTCGTCGCGATATCCGGCCAGTGCTCCCTCGACGCCGCGGGCGCCGTCGTCGCGGCGGACGATCCGGCGGCCCAGGCCCGCCAGGTCTTCGCGAACCTGCGCCGTTGCCTCACCGCCGCGGGCGCGGGGTTCGAGGACGTGGTGAAGCTGACGTACTTCGTCACCGACGTCGCCCATCTGCCGGCCGTGCGTTCGGCGCGGGACGAGGCCTTCGGCTCGGCGCCGCTGCCGGCGAGCTCGGCGGTCCAGGTCGCCGCGCTGGTCCGCCCGGAGCTGCTGCTCGAGATTGAGGCCTTCGCCCTGGTCCCGGAGGGCGCCGCGTCCTAGGGCGTGTTTCGAAAGTCCCGTCTGGCCGGGAACGCCCGGCACGCACGCTCGCCGCGTTGTCGGTCGTCGGGGTCGACGGCGCTTCGGTCCGGTCCGCCGCTCCCCGGGCCCTGAGGTGCGGCGACCCGCCCTTTCGGGGTCGCCACGCCCGGAGGCGGGAGGGCGGACGGCGGGGGACGATGGGCGCATGCGATGGCGTGTGCGCAGCGGGGTGGCGGCCGTCCTTGTCGCCTTCCTGCTGTCGGCGGGCACCCCCGGACCGAGTGGCGGGGACACCGAGAAGCGGGTGGACATCGGTGGCGGGCGGAGTCTCTACCTCCACTGTTCGGGCTCCGGGAGCCCGACCGTGGTCCTGCTCTCCGGTCTCCACGAGTCGTCCGACCCGTGGTCGCTGACCGAGACCGAACCGCCGGTTCCGAAGGCGCCGGCGGTGCTGCCGGGCGTGGCCGGGTTCACCCGGGTGTGCACCTACGACCGGCCCGGCACCATCCGCTACACCCAGCCGCCCGAGCTCACCACCCGCAGCACGCCCGTGCGGGGGACCCGGGCGCTGGACACCATGGTCCAGGACCTGGACCGGGTGCTGACCGCGGGTGGCGTGCCGGGCCCGTACCTGCTCGTGGGTCACTCCTTCGGCGGAATGCTCGCCCTGCGGTACGCCCAGGAGCACCCGGACCGCACGCGCGGGCTCGTCCTGGTCGACGCCCTGGGGCCCGGGCTGAAGCCGGCGATGGGCGCGGACTGGGCGGAGTACGTCGCCTCGCTGCGCCACCCCGGTACGCCCTTCGACGACGACCCGGAGTTCGAGCAGGTGGACATCGACGGTGGCGTCGACGCCATCGACCGCGGCGGCCCGCTGCCCAGGGTCCCGCTCGCGGTACTCAGCAAGACCGAGCCCTTCGCCGCCCCGCCCACCATGGACAAGAACCTGCTCGCGAAGCTGGAGAAGGCCTGGCCCCGGGCCCAGCAGGCGCTGGTGGGTCTGCGGCCGCAGACCCCGCACCTGCTGGCGACCGGTAGCGACCACTACGTCCAGCTCCACGACCCGGATCTCACGATCGCGGCGATCCGCGTGGTCGCGGACCGTGCCGCGCCCCAGCCCGAGCCGGGCCCGAACACCCGCTAGGCCAGCCGCGCGAGCGCTTCCGCCGCGGCGGGGCCGAGGCGGGGGTGGGGCAGGGCGGCCTCCAGCGCCGGCTGGGCGCGCGGGTCGCCGAGGGTGCCGAGCCCTTCGACGCAGGCGATGGCGACCCGCCAGTGCGGGTCGTCGGCCGCCAGTCGGCGTTCGAGGACGGCGAGCAGGGCCGGAACGGACTCGGGCGCGCGCAGGTCGGCGAGCAGCCGGACCGGCAACAGGGCGTAGGCGACCCGCAGTTCGTTGGTGGCGAGGGCGGCGGCCGCCCGCGCGGTGCGCGGGTCGCCGAGCCGCGTCAGGGCGTACGCGGCGGAGACGCAGCGTTCCGGGTCGCGGTGGTTGAGGAGCAGGACCAGGGCTTCGAAGGCGCGCGGATCGCGGGCGAGGCCGAGCCGGAAGGCGGCGATCTCGCGAGCCCAGAGGGGTCGGCCCGGTGCGGTCAGGACGCGGGCGAACTCCTCGGGATCGTCGGTGGCGACGAGTTCTTCGAATGGCTTTCGATCGCCGTCCGCCCCGTTGTGGATCTCGTCCCGCAATCGATCGATCATCGAGCAGAATTCGGGGTCCTGGGCGATATCCATGGCCGTCAGCGTATCCGCGATCCAGATCACATTTTCTGAACTCCCCGGGACTGGCGCGCTCGTTACCCGCCGGTTAATCTCAGGTGAGCGGGTAACCCCCGCACCCTCACAACGGCCTGGTGACGCAGCCGTCGTGAGGTCGAGTGTGTCGGTTCGGCAGTTTTCGACGTGGCTCCGGGACAGAGTCCGTCACTCCTTTCCCTCGCGCGGCCTTCTCGCGCCTTCAAGTGATCCGCTTCGCTCATACGCGATCCGTTTCGCAGGTACGCGATCTGTTTCGCCCGCACGCGATCCGTAGATATCGCGCCCGCATTCGCCGCCTTCAGTCGTCACTCTTCCCTCCTGGAGTCCCCTGATGGACACCCCTCTCTCCACCATCGCCGTCGTCGGTCTCGGCACCATGGGCAAGGGCATCGCCGATGTCCTCGCCCGGGCCGGCCGCGAGGTCATCGGTATCGACATCAGCGAAGCCGCCGCCACCCAAGCGGTCGCCGCCCTGGAGGCCTCCACCGCCCGCGCGGTGGCCCGTGAGCGGATCACCGAGGAGGAGCGGCAGGACGTCCTCGCCCGCTTCCGCACCTACTCCGACCTCCAGGCGGCGGCCGACGCCGACCTCGTCATCGAGGTCGTGCCCGAGTCGTACGAGGCCAAGCAGGAGGTCTTCCGGGCCCTGGATGCCATCGTCCGGCCCGACGCGATCATCGCCACCGGCACCAACGCCCTCTCGGTGACCCGGCTCGCGGCCGACTCGGCCCACCCGGAGCGCGTGCTCGGCCTGCACTTCTTCACGCCGGTCCAGGCCATGAAGCTGGTGGAGGTCGTCTCCTCCGTCCTCACCGCGCCGCAGGCCGTGGAGGCCGTCACCACCCTCGCCCACGACCTGGGCAAGGAGCCCGTCGCGGTCGGCGACCGTCCCGGCTTCGTCGCGGACGGGCTGCTCTTCGGCTACCTCAACCAGGCCGCCGCGATGTACGAGGCGAAGTACGCCTCCCGCGAGGACATCGACGCCGCGATGAAGCTCGGCTGCGGTCTGCCGATGGGCCCGCTGGAGCTGCTCGACCTGATCGGCATCGACACGGCCCGTACCGTCCTCGACGCGATGTACAGCGAGTCGCGCGACCGGCTCCACGCCCCCGCCCCGATCCTCAAGCAGCTCAGCGAGGCGGGCCTATCGGGCCGCAAGTCGGGCCGCGGCTTCTACACGTACGACGCGGCCGGCTCGGCCACCGTGGTCCGCGACGCGCTGACCCCGCTGGAGAGCGCCGCCACGGCGGAGGGCCGCGAGATCCGCTCGGTCGGCGTCGCCGGCTCCGGCACCATGGCCTCCGGTATCGCCGAGGTCTTCGCCAAGGCCGGTTACGACGTGGTGCTCGCCGCCCGCTCCCAGGAGAAGGCCGACACCGCCAAGGCGCGGATAGCGAAGTCCCTCACCCGTTCGGTCGACAAGGGCCGGATGACCGGCGAGGCCCGGGACGAGACGCTGGCCCGGATCACCGCGGCCGGTTCGGTCGACGCGTTCGCCGAGGTCGACCTGGCCGTGGAGGCCGTCGCCGAGGACCTGGGGATCAAGCAGGAGCTGTTCGCACGGCTCGACAAGATCTGCAAGCCGGGCGCGGTGCTCGCCACCACGACCTCCTCGCTGCCCGTCGTCGCCTGCGCCCGCGCCACCTCGCGCCCGCAGGACGTCATCGGGATGCACTTCTTCAACCCGGCGCCCGCGATGAAGCTGGTGGAGATCGTCCGCACGGTCCTGACCGCCGACGACGTCCACGCCACGGTCCGCGAGGTCACCGCGAAGATCCGGAAGCACCCGGTGGACTGCGGCGACCGGGCCGGCTTCATCGTGAACGCCCTGCTCTTCCCGTACCTGAACAACGCGATCAAGATGGTCCAGGAGCACTACGCGACCCTGGACGACATCGACGCCGCCATGAAGCTCGGCGGCGGCTACCCGATGGGACCGTTCGAGCTGCTCGACGTCGTCGGCCTGGACGTCTCGCTCGCCATCGAGCAGGTCCTGCACCGCGAGTTCCGCGACCCGGGCCTGGCTCCGGCGCCGCTCCTGGAGCACCTGGTGGCGGCCGGCTGCCTGGGCCGCAAGACGGGGCGCGGCTTCCGCGAATATGCCCGACGCTGAGCCCTACGCGGGCTGGGGAGGGCTGCTGAGCCCCGGGGGTGCCGCCGGCACCCCGGGCACGGGCCCCGGCGGCCCTCCCCCACCTGGGCACACTCCCGCACTGATGCAGTACGTTCAGGACATGTCCAAGGCCGCGAAGTCACCCCGTGCCACGTCCCTGTCCACCTCCGACACCCCGGAGAGTGCGGCGGGCACCCGCGCGGCCGCGCAGCGGCTGAAGATGCGCCGTGAGCTGGCGGCGGCGGCCATGGAGCTCTTCGCGACCAAGGGGTACGAGGCGACGACGGTCGACGAGATCGCCGCGGCGGCCGGGGTCGCCCGCCGGACCTTCTTCCGCCACTTCCGCTCCAAGGAAGAGGCGATCTTCCCCGACCACGACGACACCCTGGTGCGGGCGGAGGCGGTGCTCAACGCGGCCCCGCCGCACGAGCACCCGCTGGACACGGTCTGCCGGGGCATCAAGGAAGTCATGAAGATGTACGCGGGGTCTCCGGCGGTCTCCGTGGAGCGGTACCGGCTCACCCGCGAGGTGCCCACCCTGCGCGAGCGGGAGATCGCCTCGGTGGCCCGGTACGAGCGGCTGTTCACCCGCTATCTGCTGGGCCACTTCGACGAGCGCGACCACCACGACGGGAACGACGACCCGCTGCTCGCCGAGGTCGCCGCGTCGGCCGTCGTCACGGCCCACAACCACGTCCTGCGCCGCTGGCTGCGGGCGGGCGGCCAGGGGGACGTGGAGGCGCAGCTGGACCACGCCTTCGCGATCGTGCGGGAGACGTTCGGTACGGGCATAGGCGCCCGGCCGGCCACGGCCCCGCAGCCGGGCTCCCAGACGGGCTCCCAGGGCTCCCAGCCGGCCACGCAGCCGCCCGTGGCGACCGCGTCCACCGAGGGCGGGGTGCTCGTGGCCGTGGCGCGTACGGACGCTCCGCTCGACGAGGTCATGCGCACCATCCAGCACGCGCTCCAGCGCGACTGACCAGCACCTTCCGGACGAGGGCCGCCCCACCAGGGGGCGGCCCTCGTCCGCTTTTGTCCGGGCGTTCGATCGATCATCGCTCATGTGTGACCGGCAGATTGCATATGAGTGAAATTGTTGGCACGCAGTGCCTTGTCAGGTGACACGCGGTGCCATACGTTGTTTGTGTCCGGGCGGCCGGCGCGCCGAGGTCTCCTCGTGCGCCGGCTGTCCCCACAAGCCATCGTGATTGTGCGCCCGGACGCCTGCGTCACAGGCACCCTCAGCGCCCACCCGGCGCAGCCACCGCACCACCCGCCGAACCGACGGCACACCTCCACAGCAGCACTCCAAGACGTAACCCTCAGTGCGTCCCCTCAGACGCCGCACCGCCGGAGGCACCCCGTGAAGGACATCCTGGACGCGATCCAGTCCCCGGACTCCACGTCCTCGGACTTCGCCAACATCAAGCTCCCCGAGTCGTACCGCGCCGTGACCGTCCACAAGGACGAGACGGAGATCTTCGCCGGCCTCGAGAGCCGCGACAAGGACCCGCGCAAGTCGCTCCACCTCGACGACGTGCCGCTCCCCGAGCTCGGCCCGGGCGAGGCCCTGGTCGCCGTCATGGCCAGCTCCGTGAACTACAACTCGGTCTGGACCTCGATCTTCGAGCCGGTGTCGACCTTCGGCTTCCTGGAGCGCTACGGCAGGCTCAGCGACCTCAGCAAGCGTCACGACCTGCCGTACCACGTCATCGGCTCCGACCTCGCGGGCGTCGTGCTGCGCACCGGCCCGGGCGTGAACTCCTGGAAGCCCGGCGACGAGGTCGTCGCGCACTGCCTCTCGGTCGAGCTGGAGTCCTCGGACGGCCACAACGACACGATGCTCGACCCCGAGCAGCGCATCTGGGGCTTCGAGACCAACTTCGGCGGCCTGGCGGAGATCGCGCTCGTCAAGTCCAACCAGCTGATGCCGAAGCCGGACCACCTGAGCTGGGAGGAGGCGGCGGCCCCCGGCCTCGTCAACTCGACCGCGTACCGCCAGCTGGTCTCCCGCAACGGCGCCGGCATGAAGCAGGGCGACAACGTCCTGATCTGGGGCGCGAGCGGCGGACTCGGCTCGTACGCCACGCAGTTCGCCCTGGCCGGCGGCGCCAACCCGATCTGTGTCGTCTCCTCCCCCGAGAAGGCCGACATCTGCCGGTCGATGGGCGCCGAGGCGGTCATCGACCGCAACGCCGAGGGCTACAAGTTCTGGAAGGACGAGCACACCCAGGACCCGAAGGAGTGGAAGCGCTTCGGCAAGCGCATCCGCGAGCTCACCGGCGGGGAGGACATCGACATCGTCTTCGAGCACCCCGGCCGCGAGACCTTCGGCGCGAGCGTCTACGTCACCCGCAAGGGCGGCACCATCACCACCTGTGCCTCCACCTCGGGCTACATGCACGAGTACGACAACCGGTACCTGTGGATGTCGCTCAAGCGGATCATCGGCTCGCACTTCGCCAACTACCGCGAGGCGTGGGAGGCCAACCGCCTGATAGCCAAGGGCAAGATCCACCCGACGCTCTCCAAGGTCTACTCCCTGGAGGAGACCGGCCAGGCCGCCTACGACGTGCACCGCAACCTGCACCAGGGCAAGGTCGGCGTCCTCGCGCTCGCCCCCGAAGAGGGCCTGGGCGTGCGTGACCCGGAGATGCGCGCGAAGCACATCGACGCCATCAACCGCTTCCGTAACATCTGAAACCGGGACCGTACATGACAGAGCGCCAGAAGGACCGGCCGTGGCTCATGCGGACCTACGCCGGTCACTCGACCGCCGAGGCGTCCAACGAGCTGTACCGGCGCAACCTCGCCAAGGGTCAGACCGGCCTCTCGGTCGCCTTCGACCTGCCCACGCAGACCGGCTACGACCCCGACCACATCCTCGCCCGCGGCGAGGTCGGCCGGGTCGGGGTCCCGGTGTCGCACCTCGGTGACATGCGCCGGCTGTTCCAGGACATCCCCCTGGAGCAGATGAACACCTCGATGACCATCAACGCCACGGCGATGTGGCTGCTGGCGCTCTACCAGGTGGTCGCCGAGGAGCAGGGTGCGGACGTCACCCGGCTCCAGGGCACCACCCAGAACGACATCGTGAAGGAGTACCTGTCGCGCGGGACGCACGTCTTCCCGCCCGGCCCGTCGCTGCGCCTCACGACGGACATGATCACCTACACGGTGAACAACATCCCGAAGTGGAACCCGATCAACATCTGCAGCTACCACCTGCAGGAGGCGGGAGCCACTCCGGTCCAGGAGATCTCGTACGCGATGTCCACCGCGATCGCGGTGCTCGACGCGGTACGGGACTCCGGCCAGGTCCCCGCGGACCGCTTCGGCGAGGTCGTCGCCCGCATCTCGTTCTTCGTGAACGCGGGCGTCCGCTTCATCGAGGAGATGTGCAAGATGCGCGCCTTCGGCCGCATCTGGGACAAGGTCACGCGCGAGCGGTACGGCATCGAGAACGAGAAGCAGCGCCGGTTCCGCTACGGCGTGCAGGTCAACTCGCTCGGTCTGACCGAGGCGCAGCCGGAGAACAACGTCCAGCGGATCGTGCTCGAGATGCTGGCCGTCACGCTCTCCAAGGACGCACGCGCGCGCGCCGTCCAGCTGCCGGCCTGGAACGAGGCACTCGGACTGCCCCGTCCCTGGGACCAGCAGTGGTCGCTCCGTATCCAGCAGGTGCTCGCCCACGAGTCCGACCTGCTGGAGTACGAGGACATCTTCGCCGGCTCGCACGTGATCGAGGCCAAGGTCGACTCGCTCGTCGAGGAGTGCCTGACCGAGATCGACCGGATCCAGCAGATGGGCGGCGCGATGGCCGCCGTCGAGTCGGGCTACCTCAAGTCGCAGCTCGTCTCCTCGCACGCCGAGCGGCGCGCCCGGATCGAGGCCGGCGACGAGAAGATCATCGGCGTCAACATCTTCCAGTCGACCGAGGAGAACCCCCTCACCGCCGACCTCGACACGGCGATCATGACGGTCGACCCGGCCAACGAGGCCAAGGTCGTCGCGAAGCTCCACGAGTGGCGCGACAACCGTGACGAGAGCCGGGCCCAGGAGTCGCTGGCGGCTCTCAAGGCGACGGCCGCCGGCGACGGCAACCTCTTCGCCGCCACCCTGGAGTGCGCGCGTGCGGGCGTCACGACCGGCGAGTGGTCCTGGGCCCTGCGGGACGTCTTCGGCGAGTTCCGCGCCCCCACCGGCGTCTCCTCCGCGCCCGTGGCGGTGACGGCCGAGGCGGGCACCCCGCTGGCTCTCGTACGCGACAAGGTGGCGCGGACGGCCGAGGAGCTGGGCTCCGGGCGGCTGCGCCTCCTGGTCGGCAAGCCGGGCCTGGACGGCCACTCCAACGGGGCCGAGCAGATCGCCGTACGCGCGCGTGACGCCGGTTTCGAGGTGGTCTACCAGGGGATCCGGCTGACGCCCGAGCAGATCGTCAACGCGGCCCTCGCCGAGGACGTGCACTGCGTGGGTCTGTCGATCCTCTCCGGCTCGCACGCCGAGCTGGTCCCGGACGTCCTCGACCGCCTCCGCGAGGCGGGGGCCAACGACGTGCCGGTCATCGTCGGCGGGATCATCCCGAACGCCGACGCCGCAGAACTGAAGCGGGCGGGTGTGGCCGCCGTCTTCACACCGAAGGACTTCGGTATCACGGAGATCATCGGCCGTATCGTCGACGAGATCCGGAAAGCGAACAAGCTCGACCCCCTGGAGGTCCCCGCATGACCAGCCCCGTGAACCGACTCCGCCCGCGTCGCTCCTGTCTGGCGGTCCCCGGATCCAACCCGCGCTTCCTGGAGAAGGCCCAGGGCCTCGCCGCCGACCAGGTCTTCCTCGACCTGGAGGACGCCTGTGCGCCGCTCGCCAAGCCCGAGGCACGGCACACCATCGTCAAGTTCCTCAACGAGGGCGACTGGACCGGCAAGACGCGGGTGGTGCGGGTCAACGACTGGACGACCCACTGGACCTACCGTGACGTCGTCACCGTCGTCGAGGGCGCCGGCCAGAACCTCGACTGCATCATGCTGCCGAAGGTCCAGGACGCCCAGCAGATCGTGGCGCTCGACCTCCTGCTGACGCAGATCGAGAAGACCATGGGCTTCGAGGTCGGCAAGATCGGCATCGAGGCGCAGATCGAGAACGCCCAGGGCCTCAACAACGTCAACGCGATCGCGACGGCCTCGCAGCGCGTCGAGACGATCATCTTCGGCCCGGCCGACTTCATGGCCTCCATCAACATGAAGTCCCTGGTCGTCGGCGAGCAGCCGCCCGGCTACGACGCCGACGCCTACCACTACATCCTGATGAAGATCCTGATGGCCGCCCGCGCCAACAACCTCCAGGCGATCGACGGCCCCTACCTGCAGATCCGCAACCCCGAGGGCTACCAGGCGGTCGCCCGCCGCGCCGCCGCCCTGGGCTTCGACGGCAAGTGGGTGCTCCACCCGGACCAGGTCGCCGCCGCGAACGAGATCTTCTCGCCCTCGCAGGAGGACTTCGACCACGCCGAGCTGATCCTGGACGCGTACGACTACTACACCTCCGAGGCCGGCGGCAAGAAGGGCTCGGCCATGCTCGGCGACGAGATGATCGACGAGGCCTCCCGCAAGATGGCCCTGGTCATCTCGGGCAAGGGCCGCGCCGCCGGCATGGAGCGCACCACCAAGTTCGAGATCCCGGAGGCCTGAGTCCCATGCAGTTCGGCCGTACCTACGAAGAGTTCGAAGTCGGCGCGGTGTACAAGCACTGGCCCGGAAAGACGGTCACCGAGTACGACGACCACCTCTTCTGCCTGCTGACGATGAACCACCATCCGCTGCACATGGATGTGAACTACGCCGAGAACACGACGGACTTCGGCAAGAACGTCGTTGTCGGCAACTACATCTACTCGCTGCTGCTCGGCATGTCCGTCCCGGACGTCTCGGGCAAGGCGATCGCCAACCTGGAGATCGAGTCGCTGCGTCACGTGGCGCCGACCTTCCACGGCGACACCATCTACGGCGAGACCACGGTCCTCGACAAGACGCCGTCGAAGTCGAAGAACGACCGCGGCATCGTCTACGTCGAGACCAAGGGCTACAAGCAGGACGGCACCCTCGTGTGCGTCTTCCGCCGCAAGGTGATGGTCCCCACCGAGACGTACATCAAGGAGCGCGGCGGCGAGCAGCCCGGCCGCCCCGAGCTGATCGAGCCCTCCAAGAAGACGGAGAAGTAGCCATGGCCCGACTCGCCCAGACCGCCGGGCTCACGGACGTCCAGCAGGAGATCCTCAAGACCGTCCGGGAGTTCGTCGACAAGGAGATCATCCCGGTCGCGACCGAGCTGGAGCACCGCGACGAGTACCCGCAGCAGATCGTCGACGGGCTCAAGGAGCTCGGCCTCTTCGGTCTGATGATCCCCGAGGAGTACGGGGGTCTGGGTGAGTCGCTGCTCACCTACGCGCTGTGCGTCGAGGAGATCGCCCGCGGCTGGATGTCGGTCTCCGGCATCATCAACACGCACTTCATCGTGGCGTACATGCTCAAGCAGCACGGCACCCAGGAGCAGAAGGACTACTTCCTTCCGCGGATGGCGGCCGGCGAGACGCGTGGCGCGTTCTCGATGTCGGAGCCGGCCCTCGGCTCGGATGTGTCGGCGATCACGTCCAAGGCGGTCAAGGACGGCGACGAGTACGTCCTGAACGGCCAGAAGATGTGGCTGACGAACGGCGGAACGTCAACGCTGGTCGCCGTTCTCGTCCGAAGTGACGAAGGACACCCCGAGGGTACGGCGCCCCACAAGTCGATGACGACCTTCCTCGTCGAGAAGGAGCCCGGCTTCGGAGAGGTCCGCCCCGGCCTCACCATCCCCGGGAAGATCGACAAGATGGGTTACAAGGGCGTCGACACGACCGAACTCATCATGGACGGACTGCGCATTCCGGCCAATCGGGTCCTCGGCGGGACCACCGGCCGAGGGTTTTACCAAATGATGGACGGCGTGGAGGTCGGCCGCGTGAACGTCGCGGCCCGTGGCTGCGGTGTCGCTCAGCGTGCTTTCGAACTGGGTGTCTCGTATGCCCAGCAGCGTCACACTTTCGGCAAGCCGATCGCCCAGCACCAGGCGATTCAGTTCAAGCTCGCCGAGATGGCTACCAAGGTCGAGGCCGCCCATGCCATGATGGTGAATGCAGCGCGCAAAAAGGACTCCGGGGAACGAAACGACCTCGAAGCAGGGATGGCGAAGTACCTCGCCTCCGAATACTGCAAGGAAGTCGTCGAGGACGCCTTCCGTATCCACGGTGGATACGGGTTCTCGAAGGAGTACGAGATCGAGCGCCTCTACCGCGAGGCTCCGATGCTGCTCATCGGTGAAGGTACCGCCGAGATCCAGAAAATGATCATTGGCCGCCGGTTGCTCGAGGAGTACCGGTTCCAGGGTTGATTGTCGCTTTTGAGTCGGTTCGGCCGCGAAGAAGATCACACCCTGTCAACGTTCTCTGAGCGTTTCCGGCCGACCGACTCGGCTTCTGGCTTACCCAGTTGCGGCTCCCAACCGATAGCATCGAAGGAAAGCCGCCGTCCCCCGTTGCCAGTGCGGCATCATCCGCTACGAAGGTCATCCATGCCCCACAGCCAAACCTCTGCACCTCGCGACAGCCTCGCCGGCGTACGCATCGCACGCGGAGCATCGCCGTGGCTTCTGCCGACCGTCGCCACCGCGGCGCTGAGCCTCGTGCGTGCGCGCAGGTCTCGGCGCGCCGCGGCCATCGCCGTGCCCACCACCGCTCTGGCGGCGGGCATGCTGTGGTTCTTCCGCGACCCCGAGCGCGAGATCGCTCAGGGCCGGGTCATCTCCCCCGCCGACGGTGTGGTGCAGAGCATCATGCCGTGGAAGGACGGACGCACCCGGGTCGCCATCTTCATGAGCCCGCTGAACGTCCACGTCAACCGCGCGCCGCTGGCCGGCACGGTGACGTCCGTGGAGCACATCCCCGGCGGGTTCGTCCCGGCGTTCAACAAGGAGAGCGAGAACAACGAGCGCGTTGTCTGGCACTTCGACACCGAGCTCGGTGACATCGAGATGGTGCAGATCGCCGGGGCAGTGGCCCGGCGCATCGTGCCGTACATCCCCCAGGGGACGAAGGTCGAGCAGGGCGAGCGCATCGGTCTGATCCGCTTCGGGTCACGCGTTGACATCTACCTTCCGGAGGGTGTGGACGTCGCCGTCGAGGTCGGTCAGACCACGACCGCGGGGGTGACTCGCATTGACCGTGATTGATCCCGACACCCGGGCCGCCGACTGGGTCGCCGACGGCGACGCGGAGGATGCCGAGGACGCCGAGGAGATGCCGCTGTCGTTGAGGCTGTCCATAGCGGACGCGCTCACGCTCGGTAACGCGACGTGTGGATTCATGGCGGTGTACTTCACCACCACCGGGATCCTCATCCCGCACCTCACGGGCAGCACCGAGACCGGCATGGCGCGCAACAGCGCCGCCACCGCCGTGATCCTGATGCTGGCCGCGGCGATCTTCGACCTGTTCGACGGCATCGTGGCGCGCAAGCTGCGCTCCTCCCCGATGGGCGCCGAGCTCGACAACCTGTCGGACCTGATCAGCTTCGGTCTGGCCCCGGCCTACTTCGTACTCGTGTACGGCATGGTCACGCCCGGCGCGCAGCAGAAGGTCTCGGCGGTGGCCGCGATCGTGGTGCTCCTCGCGGTGGTGCTGCGGCTGGCGAGATTCTCGTGCGTGACGCTGAAGGACGGCATGTTCCAGGGCATGCCGAGCCCCTTCGGCGCGCTGACGGTCGTCTCGATCGTGCTCCTGGAGCTGCCGTTCATCCCGACGCTGCTCGCGATCATCGGTGTCGCCTGGCTGATGGTGAGCCGGGTCGAGTACCCCAAGCCGCGGGGCATCCTCGCGGTGGCGATGCTCAGCTGGATCGTGGGTGCGATGGGTATGCTGGCGGCCTGGGCGTTCGACGCGCCGGGCGGGCAGCTCCTGCTCCAGACCGGCTGCGCGCTCCAGGTGGTGCTGGGCGCCGTGATCCCCCTCTTCGCGACGGCCCGGCGGGTGAACACCTTCCGCGGCAACCGGCGTGAGAGCCGGGAGGCGCGGCAGGCGGAGGCAGCTCAGCTGCCGTAGGCGATACCTGTACGACGAAGGGCCCGGGTGCGGGAAGCACCCGGGCCCTTCGTCGTGTCCGCCTCAGGTCAGCCGCTTGTAGTACAGCGTGGTGGGGCGGAGGGTCCCCGCGGGGTCGGCGGCGAAGTCCGGGATGACCCCGGCCCGCGTCCAGCCCGCCTTGCGGTAGAGCCCCTCGGCGGGGCTGTCGGTCTCGGTGTCCAGGACCAGGAGCGTGAGGCCCTCGCGCGCCGCGTGGGTCTCCGCGGCGGCCAGGAGGCGGCCGCCGAGGCCCTGGCCCCGGGCGGCACGGTGGACGATCAGCCGGGCGATCTCGCCCCGGTGCCGGCCGTTGGGCTTCCCGGTGCGGACGAGGGTGACCGTCCCCAGGACCTCGCCCGCGGGCCCGTGGGCCGCCCAGACCTCCCTGGCGCCCTGTTCGGCCTCCTCGGCGACCGTGTGCCACCAGGTGGCCGCCTCGGAGGGGTCCAGGGGAGCCAGGAAGCCGAGGGAGGCTCCGCCGTCCACGGCGTCGACGAGCAGGGCGGCGAGGCCCCGGGGAGCGTGGGCGCGGATCCGGACGGGGTCGAGTCGCTCGACGACGGCCGCGGTGGCGGGGGCGTCGGGCGACGCCGTGACGTGATCGTTCATGGGCCCGAGCTTCACACGCCCCTGTTTCCAGCGGGTGACACACGGCAGCCCCGCCGCGCGGGGTGCGCGGCGGGGCTGCCGTACGCCTGGCTCAGCCCGCCTTCGGGGTGAAGCCCTTGGCCGCGTCGGAGACGAAGGGCTCGCGGACCGTGCGCATCCCGCCCGGGACCGACTTGTCCGGCTGCAGGATGACGGACTCCCGCGAGGACGGGGCCTTCGGATCGCTGAAGTCGTGCGTGCCGAATCCGGCGTCGTACGCGTTCAGGGTCAGCAGCGCCTTGTCGATGCCGTCGCGGCTGAGGTCCTTGGCGTCGCAGGCCTTCTTCAGCGCCTCGCCGAAGACGCTCGCCGCCGTCCAGCCGGCGACGATGCCGTTGTCGAGGCTGTCGTTCGGGTACGCGGCCTTGTAGTCGGCGACGAGCTTCTTCGCCGCCGGGGTGTCCGCGCCGATCGGCAGGCTCGGGGAGGCGAACCAGTACATCTTCTCCAGGGCGGGACCGGCCTGGGTGCCGAGCAGCTGCGGGGCGAAGGCCGAGTTGTTGCCGATGACCGGCACCAGGAGCTTCGTCGCCGCCGCGACACCGACCAGGGAGGCGGCCTGGCGCGGGCCCGCGCTGATCACGATGGCCTTGACGCCCGCCTGCTTGAGCGCCGCCACCTGTGCGGACATGTCGTTGTCCGTGGGCTTTATCTTCTGCTCGACGACCGTGAGCCCCGCCTTCTCGGCCGCGAACTTCGAGCCCGCCAGCGCGTTCTCGCCGTAGTCGCCCTCGAAGTAGACGTGCCCCAGCTTGTCGCCCGACTTCAGCCCCTTCTCCTTCACGAGGAAGTCGACGGCGTTGATCGTCTCGACGTCGTACGTGGAGCCGAGGACGCGGATGTACGGGGAGCCGAGCAGCGAGGCCGACCAGGCCTGCGGCAGCACAAGCCCCTTGTCCTGGCCGTCGACGCGCTGCTTGACCGCGGCGACGAACGGGGAGCCGATGAACTGCATGTAGCCGGCGACCTTCGGCTCCAGCTCGGTGTAGGCGGAGAGCGCCTTCTGCGGGTCGTAGCCGTGGTCGCGGACCGTCAGCTCCAGCTGCCGCCCGCAGATCCCGCCGGCCGCGTTGACCTGCTTCACGTACAGCTGCTGCGCCTGTGTGACGCTCTTGCCGAGCGTGGCGTACACCCCGGTCATGTCGGTGAGCGCGCCGACCGCGATGGTCTTGTCGGTGACCCCCTTGCCGGACTTCACCCCGCCCGCGCCGGTGCCCTTCTCGTCGCCGCTCTTGGCCTTGGAGCTGCAGCCGGCGGCGGTCAGCGCCACGAGGGTGGCGAGCGCGACGGCCATGGTTCTGGTCGCCTGTCGTCGGTGGATCATCGTTCCTCCCCAGAGGAGTGCGAGGGTTGGGCGGTTCGCTTGGGTTTCCGGGCGGCCAGCCGGACCAGGCCTCCGGGCAGGAAGAGCACCGCCGCGACGACGGCGGCGCCGTAGAGATAGCGAGCGGCCTCCCCCGGTGCGATCCCGCCCGTCCCGGGGGCGGAGACCAGGGGCAGCGCGTCGCTGTACCGGTTGAGGAGCTGCGGCAGGAGGGAGACGAAGACGCCTCCGATCACCGCACCGGCGACCGAGCCGAGACCGCCGATGACGATCATGGCCAGGTATTCGAGGGAGAGCAGCATGCCGAAGTACTCCGGCACGGTCCGCTGGAAGACCAGCGCGAGCAGGACACCGGCAAGCCCCGCGTACATGGACGACAGGACGAAGACGGCGGCGCGGTAGCGGGCCACGGGGATGCCCATGACCCCGGCGGCGATCCGGTGGTCCCGGATGGCGTTCATGGCGCGGCCGGGGCGGCCGCGGAGGACCCCGCGGGCGAAGAGGGCGCCCGCCAGGAGGAGGGCGAGGCCGAGGTACCAGAGCTTCTCGGCGGAGCCGAACGGTACCTGGGCGACGAGGAGTTCGGTGTCGTCGAAGGTGAGGCCGAAGAGGCTGAGCGGCGGCACCGCCCGGCCGTTGAAGCCTCCCGTGAGGTCGTGCGCGTTGAACAGGACGTGCTGGCCGATGAAGATCAGCGCGAGGGTGGCGATGCCGAGGTACGCGCCCCTCAGCCGGCCCGCGATGGGGCTGAACACCCCGCCGGCCAGGCCCGCGAGGACCACGGCGAGGACGGCGGCGAGCCAGCCGGGGAGCCCGAGCCCGGTGAGGCCGTCCGTCCCGTCGCCGGCGAAGGCGCAGTAGCCGTACGCGCCGACGGCGAGGAAGAAGGCGTGGCCCATGGAGAGCTGGCCGGTGGCGCCGGTCAGCAGGTTGATGCCGATGGCGCCGATCGCGGCGGCCATGGCGAAGAGCCCGGCCTGGAGCCAGAAGCGGTCCAGGTAGAAGGGGAAGGCGGCGAGGACGAGACCGGCGGCGGCCCATCCGTAGACGCGGGGTCGGGCGAGCGTGGCGACGCCACGGCGGGGAAGTGCGTCAGACACGGGCCAGCTCCTTCGTACCGAAGAGTCCGGCCGGACGGATCAGCAGTACCGCGACCATCACCAGGTACGGGGCGAGGTCGCCGATGCCCCGGCCGAGGAAGGTCAGATCGCCCTGGTAGCCGGTGGCGAGGGATTCGGTGATCCCCACCAGGAGGCCTCCGACGAGGGCGCCGGTGGTGGAGTCCAGGCCGCCGAGGATGGCGGCGGGGAAGGCCTTCATCGCGGCGAACGAGGTGCTGCGCTCCAGGCCGGGGGTCGGGAAGACGGTGAGGAAGAGCGCGGCGACGGCGGCGAGTCCGCCGGCCACCGCCCAGGCGCCCAGCGAGACCCGGCCGAGGCGGATGCCCATGAGCGCGGCGGTCTCCTGGTTCTCGGCGGCCGCGCGCATGGCGACGCCCCAGGAGGTGTGGCGGAAGGCCAGGAGGAACGCGGTGATCAGGAGCGCCGCCGCGAGGAAGGCCGCGATCCGGGTCTGCGCCAGGGTGACCGGGCCGAAGGTGACGACGGCGTCGCCCCAGGGGTCGCCGAGCGAGAGGATGTCCGTGCCGATGCGGCGGGTCAGTTCGGTGGCGAGCAGGATGTCGACGCCGATGGTGACGATGGCGAGGACGCTGTGGTCGGAGCCGCGGTAGCGGCGCATGACGAGGAACTCGACAGCCGCGCCGACCAGGGCCGCGCCGCCGATGCCGACGAGCAGCGCCGGCCAGAAGCCGATCTCGTCATGGAGGACGGCGGTGAAGTAGCCGCCGGCGAGCAGCAGGGAGGCGTGCGCGAAGTTGACGACCTCGGTGGCGCGGAAGATCACCACGAAGCCGAGGGCGATGAGGGCGTAGATGGAGCCCAACGAGACGCCGTTGAACAGGAGTTCGGCGAAGGTGGTCACTCGGCGGTCTCCTCTCCGAGGTAGGCGCGGACGACCGCCGGGTCGTTCTGTACGTCGCCGGGGGCGCCGTCGGCGATCCGACGGCCGAAGTCGAGGACGGTGACGGCGTCGGCGAGCCGCATCACCACTCCCATGTCGTGTTCGACCAGGACGATGGAGATCCCGAGGCTGTCGCGGACGCCGGCGATGACGGCCGCGGTGCGGCGGCGCTCGTCGGCGGTCATGCCGGCCACGGGTTCGTCGAGCAGGAGCAGCTTGGGCTCCATACAGAGGGCGCGGGCCAGTTCGGCCAGCTTCTGCTGCCCGTACGGGAGCGATCCCGCGGGCTGCGCGAGCTGCTTCTCCAGTCCGACGAAGGCGGCGATCTCGCGCACGCGGGCGCGGTGCCGGGCGTCCTCACGGGCGGCGGCGGGCAGCCGGAGCCCCGCGGCGAGGAAGCCGGTCCTGGTCAGCCGGTGACGCCCGAGCATCAGGCTGTCCTCGACGGTGGCGCGCGGCGGGAGCGCGAGGTTCTGGAAGATACGGGCGACCCCGAGGTCGGCGATCTTGTGCGGAGGCAGGGCGGTGAGTTCGTGCTCGCCGAAGCGCACGCTGCCGGAGGTCGCCCGGTAGACGCCGGAGAGCACGTTGAAGCAGGTGGACTTGCCTGCGCCGTTGGGGCCGATGACGGCGTGGACGGTGCCGGGGCGGACGGTGAAGGAGACCGAGTCGAGGGCGGTGAGCCCGGCGAAGCGGACGGTGACGTCGCGGACGTCGAGCGCGGGCACGGCCGCGGCCGGGGCCCGGGACGCCTCGGCGTCGGCGGGGGCGGCTGCCTCTCCGGGAGGCGGGGTCGGGCTCATCGGTTCTCCCCACGGGACGGCGTCGGGCGGGAGGCGGCGGCGTGCGGTGCACGGCCGGGGGCCGGGCGAGCGGCGGTCGGTGCACGGCCGGGGGCCGGGCGAGCGGCGGTCGGTGCACGGCCGGGGGCCGGGCGAGCGGCGGTCGGTGCACGGCCGGGGGCCGGGCGAGCGGCGGTCGGTGTCATCGGCCGCCCTCCCAGCGGGAGAGGACGGGGTGGACGGCGGCGGCGCCCGCCGCGTCGGCGGCCGCCTCCTCGTCGACGACGCCCAGGTAGCGGCGGCGCACCTCGTCGGAGGCGGCGAGCTCGGCGGCCGGGCCGGAGAGGGTGACCTCGCCGACCTCCAGGACGTACGCCCGGGTCGCGAGCCGCAGCGCGAGCGCCGCGTTCTGCTCGACCAGGAGGACGGCCGTGCCCTGGGCGTTGATCTCGCGGATCGTGTCGGCGATCCGGGCGGCCATGAGCGGGGCGAGGCCGAGCGAGGGCTCGTCCAGGAGGAGCAGCTTCGGCGAGGCCATCAGGGCGCGGCCGACGGCGAGCATCTGCTGTTCGCCGCCGGAGAGGAGGCCGGCGCGCTGGTGGGCGCGTTCGGCGAGGACGGGGAAGAGTTCGTGGACCCGTTTCAGGGCCGCGGCCTTCCGCGCCCGGTCTCCCCGCGCGCCGAGCCCTCCCGCCCGCAGGTTGTCCTCGACCGTCATCCGGGCGAACACCTGCCGCCCCTCGGGCACCTGGGAGACCCCGGCCGCGACGACCCGGTCGGGGGCGAGCCCGCCGATCGGGCGGCCGCCGAAGCTCACGGTGCCGGAGGTGACGGCTCCGCCGTGGAACGACAGTGTGCGCGAGACGGCCCGCAGCAGCGTGGACTTTCCCGCTCCGTTGCCGCCGAGGACGGTGACGACACCGCCTTCCGGCACGGTGAGCGACACCTGCCTCAGGGCGCGTACCGGTCCGTATCCCGCCGACAGGTCCGCGACCTCGAGGGCGAGTGCGGTCCCTCCCATGGTTCCCCTTCCGTGGCCCGTTCAGTGGCGCTCACCCCAGCACCGCGGTGGCCGTGCGTCCACGTGCGGCGGCCGAAACGCTGCCGGTGACCAGCGGGCGCCGGGGTGGGTTGTGCACGCGCACAACACCGCGTGTCAGGGGCCTGCCGGGAAGGGGTCGGGGGTGGCATCCTCCGGGCATGGGACGGCGCAGACCGCGGACCGGCGACGACTGGAAGCTGTTGGCAGAGGCATGCACGGCACTTCTGGAGCGGCTGCCGGAGCTGGTGGACGAGCATCTGAGGGACCTGCACGAGTACGAACCGGCGTACGGCCGGATCGTGCCGTACGACACGCACTGGCAGGAGGCCCATGAGGCGATGCGGATCGGGATCGAGATGATCTCGGCGCCCCGGGACTCGCCGCGGCGGGATCTGGAGCACGCGGACGAGATGGGGCGGCGGCGGGCCGAGCAGGGGATGCCGCTGGAGCTGATGGTGCACGCGTACCGTCATGCCGGGCATCTGGTGTGGGACGCGCTGATCGAGGACGCCTCGGCGTTCCCGCCGCGACTGGCCGCGTTGACGCAGTCGGCGACGATCGTGTGGTCGGCGGTGGACGCGCAGGCGGACACGGCCTCGGAGGCGTACCGGTCGACGGAGCTGGAGCTGCGGCGGCGCACGGACGAGCAGCTCCAGGCGCTCCTCGACGCGCTGCTCCGCGGGCAGCGCTCGCCGGAGGTGACCTCACAGGCTGCGGCGGGCCTGGATCTGCCGGAGCACGGGCGGTACGCGGTGGTGGTGCTGCGGCACGACCGCCGGGAGGTGCCGGAGCCGTTCCACCGGAGGGTGCAGGGGGCCGGGGTGCGGTTCCTGTGGCGGATGGGCGCGGACTGCGAGATCGGGGTGGTGTCGCTGGCGGAGGGCACGGGCCTGGACGCGCTGTCGGAGCTGCTGCAGGGGCGTTGCCCGGGTCCCGGCGGGATCAGTCCGGTGGTGACGGGCCTCGCGGAGCTGGGCCGGGCGCGGCGCCTCGCGGAGCTGGCCCTGCGGACGAGTCCGCCGGAGTCCCGGCAGATCGTCCGGCTGGACCGCCGGATGGCGGGTGCGCTGGTGGTGGGGCAGCCCGAGCTGGCCGGTCTCCTGGTGGCGGACGTGCTCGGCGGCCTGCTGGAGCTGGACCCGGCGGACCGGGCGATCCTCCTGGAGACGCTCGACGTCTGGCTCGACTGCGAGGGGTCGGCGGGCCGCGCGGCCTCGCGGCTCTACTGTCACCGGAACACGGTCTTCAACCGGCTCCGCCGCCTGGAGCAGCTGACGTCACGGTCCTTGTCGCGCCCGCGGGACCTGACGGAGATGACCCTGGCCCTGGACGCGTTCCGCCTGACGGCGGCGGGGTGAGCGAGAGGGGAGCCCGCGGGGGACGACGTCCCTGAAGGGAGGGGCCCGTGCCGGCGGCTCGGGCCCCTGCTCCGTCAGGTCAGGAAGTCCTTGGCGATGTTCGCCGCGACCTCTTCCAGGAGCGGGCCCGCGTTCGCCATGGACTTGGCCGGCTCGGGTTCGAGGTCGGTGAGCGGGTAGGCGCGGCGGATACCGGCCCTGCCCAGGGCCTCGGGGGCGAGGGCCAGGCGACCGCAGACCGCGACGACCTCCTTGCCCGCCGCCCGCGCCGCCGCGGCGACACCCGCCGGGGCCTTGCCGTGGAGGGTCTGCTCGTCGAGCGAGCCCTCACCGGTGATGACGAGCGTGGCCCGCTCCAGCGCCGGGGCGAAGCCCAGGACGTCGAGCATCAGCTCGATGCCGGGGCGGAAGCTCGCGTCCAGGCCGACGAGCGCCCCGTACCCGATGCCGCCCGCACCGCCCGCGCCGGGCGCGACCGCGCACTCCGCGGCCTTGGGGCCGATGGCCTTCTCCAGGACGGTCACGAAGTGGGCGAGCGCCGTGTCCAGCGTCCGCACGTCCTCCGGGGTCGCGCCCTTCTGCGGACCGTAGACCGCGGGCGCGCCCTTCGGTCCGGTGAGCGGGTTGTCGACGTCGCTGGCGAGGATCAGCTCGACCGAGGCGAACCGCGGGTCGAGGCCGGTCAGGTCGGCGGAGGCGAGGGAGGCCAGAGCGGCTCCGCCCGGCCCCACCGGCTCGCCCTCGGCGTCCAGGAAGACCGCGCCGAGCGCGGCCAGCATCCCCGCGCCGCCGTCCGTCGTCGCGCTTCCGCCGACGCCGAAGACGATCGTCGTCGCGCCCGCGTCGAGCGCGGCCCGCAGCAGTTCGCCGGAGCCGTACGTCGTGGAGGTCAGCGGCGCGAACAGGCCGGCGGGCAGCAGCTGAAGGCCGGAGGCCTCCGCCATCTCCACGACGGCCGTGGTGCCGCGCAGCGCGAAGGCCGCCGTCACCGGGTCGCCGAGGGGCCCGGTCACCCGCACCTCACGGCGTTCGAAACCGGCCGCCACCGCGGCGGCGACCGTACCGTCGCCCCCGTCCGCGACCGGCAGGGTCTCCACTTCCAGCTCCGGGACGACCCGTCGCAGACCTGCTGTGACCCGCTCCGCGACCTGTACGGCCGTGAGCGAGCCCTTGAACTTGTCGGCCGCGACGAGTACGCGTGCGACCTCAGTTACTGCTCCGTCCGCCACCTTGCATCCCTTGCTTTCGAACGTGCAGTCGCGCCGAGCCGAGCCTATCCGCACCCCCCGACACCGTGCCACTCCCTGATGAGACGATATTCGGCACCATAGTGGGGCAATAGCCCTCAGCCTGCTCCTCCGGGCCCGTCGCCGTCCGCCGCCCGGAACCGGGCCAGCCGGTCGGCCAGGTCCGGCGGCCAGAGCGCCTCCTCGGCCGCCGCCAGCCCCCCCGGGCTCCACCAGCGCCCGTACTGGATGCGGTCCGCCGCGTGCGCGGCGGTCAGGTCACCGGCCGGCTCGCGGCGCGGCCCGTACGCCACGTAGATGTGCTCGTGCTGGCGTACGGGCACGCCGGCCCGGGTGAAGTCGTGCTCCCAGGTGCAGAGCAGCTCGCCCGGCTCGATCCCCTCCCAGCCGGTCTCCTCGCGCAGCTCGCGCACAGCGCCCTGCCGTGGGCTCTCCCCGGGTTCCAGGCCGCCGCCGGGCATCGCCCAGTGCACGCCGGCCTCCTCGTTGTCGTAGCGGAAGAGGTAGACGGCCCCGTCGGGGTCCAGTACGGCGATCCGCGCGGCGCGTCGTGGGGTGCGGGGTGGGGTGTCCACCGGTCAGCCCTGCGGAGGTTCGGGTGTCAGCGGGTTGCCCGCGCGGGGCGGGGCCGCGGCTTCGCCGGTGGCGACGCGGGCCTCCGTACGGTGGCCACGGGCGATGTAGTCGCGGACGACCGCCTCGACCGCGTCCCGCGGGTTGTTGATGCCCGCGAGGACCATGACTTCCACGACGAGTTCGGCGTCGAGTTCGATGTTGATGTTGGCCATGCCGGGAACCTAGCACCGCCGAAATCGGCTCGCGGCGACTTCCTCCGGCTGGAAGAGCGCGTCCGGCCCGGCGCCGGACTCGAACTCAAGCAGGCGCCGTTTGCGGTCGATCCCGCCGCCGTACCCGGTCAGGGAGCCGCTCGCCCCGACGACGCGATGGCACGGCACGACGATGCCGACCGGGTTCCTGCCGTTGGCCAGGCCGACGGCACGGGAGGCGCCGGGGCTGCCGAGGGCCTGTGCCAACTCGCCGTACGTGCGCGTCTCGCCGTACGGGATGAGGCGGAGCCGCTCCCAGACGCGGAGCTGGAACGGGGTGCCGATCAGTCTCAACGGCAGGTCGAACTCGGTCAGTTCACCGGCGAAGTACGCGTCGAGCTGACGGATCGCCTCGCCGAAGGGACGCGGGTCGGGCGCGCCGAAGGTCTCCTCGGCGGGGCGGTGGCGCTGGTCGGTCATGTGGACGCGGCTCAGGACGCCGTCCACGGCGACCAGGGTCAGGGCGTCGTAGGGGCTGTCGATGACGGTGTGCCGGACGTCGGGCATGGCGGGTCGGCTTCCTTATACGGGGAGGTGGTTGATCGGGTGGCTGTCGGTGGCCCACAGGTACTGGACGGCGTACGCGCGCCAGGGCCGCCACCGCGCGGCCCTGGCCGTCAGGGCCGCGGTGGTGGAGGGCAGGCCGAGGCCGCCGGCGGCGCGGCGGACGCCGAGATCGCCGGGGAGGAAGGCGTCGGGATCGCCGAGCGCCCGCATCGCGATGACCTCGGTGGTCCAGGGGCCGAAGCCGGGCAGGGCGAGGAGCCGGACGCGTGCCTCCTCCCAGTCGGTGGCCGGGCCGAGGCTCAGCGAGCCGTCGGCCAGGGCCCGGACCAGCGTGAGGAGGGTGGTGCGGCGGCTGCGGGGCAGGGCGAGGGAGTCGGGGTCGAGGCCGGCGAGGGAGTCGGGGGTCGGGAAGAGGTGGGTCAGCCCGCCCTCGGGGTCCTCCACGGGCACGCCGTACGCGGTGACCAGCCGGGCGGCGTGGGTGCGGGCGGCGGCGGTGGAGACCTGCTGGCCGAGCACGGCCCGGACGGCGAACTCGGCCGCGTCGACGGTCCTCGGCACGCGCCGTCCGGGCGCCCGGTCGACCAGCGGCGCGAGCAGCGGGTCCGTACGCAGCTGCTCGTCGACGGCGACCGGGTCGGCGTCGAGGTCGAGCATCCAGCGGCAGCGGCTGATGGCGAGGGTCAGGTCGCGGGGGTCGGTGAGGGAGAGCCGGCAGGCGATGTGGTCGGCCCGGGGGCTGAGGGCGACGATGCCGTGTCCGTGCGGGAGGGCGAGCGTGCGGCGGTAGGCGCCGTCCCGCCACTCCTCCACGCCGGGGACGGCGGTCGCGGCGAGATGACCGAAGAGGTTGGAGGGGTTGAGCGGGGAGCGGTACGGCAGCCGGAGCGCGATCACGCCCGGTGTGCGCGGGGCGTCGGAGGCGGCCGCGGAGCGTCCGGCCGGGGAGCGCTGCGCCCGGGTGCGCAGCTCGCCGGGGGCGAGCGCGAAGACCTCGCGGACGGTGTCGTTGAAGGTGCGGATGGAGGAGAAGCCGGCCGCGAAGGCGATCTCGGCCATCGGCATCGGCGTCGTCTCGATGAGCAGCCGCGCGGTCTGGGCGCGCTGCGCGCGGGCCAGGGCGAGCGGTCCGGCCCCGAGTTCGGCGAGGAGCTGGCGTTCGATCTGGCGGGTGGAGTAGCCGAGCCGGGCGGCCAGCCCCGGGACGCCTTCGCGGTCCACGATCCCGTCCTGGATCAGTCGCATGGCCCGCGCGACGGCGTCGGCGCGGACGTTCCACTCCGGGGAGCCGGGGCTCGTGTCGGGGCGGCACCGCTTGCACGCCCGGAATCCGGCGCGCTGACAGGACGCGGCGCTCGGGTGGAACACCATGTTCTCGGCCTTGGGCGGCACGACCGGGCAGCTGGGACGGCAGTAGATCCGGGTGGTCAGGACGGCGGTGAAGAACACGCCGTCGAAGCGGGCGTCCTTCGACCGGACGGCCCGCACGCAGCGCTCGGTGTCGGTGTGCATGGCTCCATGGTCGGGGACCGGCGGGACCCGCGCTGGCGAGAAAACGACATGGACCTCGCGGGGGCGGGCGCCGCCCGGAGCAGCGCGGCTGGCTCCGCCTCGATATCCCGCCGACACTGGAGCAGCATGGAAGAAGCGGATCCCGACGCCGCCGGCGGGCCGAGGAGCCGAGGAAGTGGACGGGTGACTGCATCCCTGACGACAGCCGAATCACCGAGAAGCACCCCATGAGCGGACGGCTGGGCCAGCGCCCCAAGGGGCTTGGGCTGCGCAGCGTCGCAGGACAGGTGTTCGCCCTCCAGGCGGTCATCGTGGTGCTGCTCGTCACCGTGGGCGCGCTGGCCCTGATCTTCCAGGCCCGGTACGACACGGAGCGTGACGCCCGCAATCGCTCGCTGGCCGCGGCGGAGGCCTTCGCGCACGCTCCGGGGCTCGTCGACACGCTGCGGGAGCCCGATCCGACCGCCCTGCTCCAGGAACGCGCCGAGAGCGCCCGGCGGGCCTCGGGGCTCGACTTCCTCGCCGTGATGACCCCCGACGGGATCCGCTACACGGACTCCCGGCCCGAGCTGATCGGGCAGCGCTCGACCGGCGACTTCGCGCGGGCCAGAGGGGGCGAGTCGTTCACGGAGATCTTCCACGGCGAGCCGTCGGACGCCGTCCGCGCCATCGTCCCGGTCCGTACGGAGGACGGCGCCATCGTCGGCCTGGTCAGCACCGGTATCGAGGTCGAGAACGTCGGCAACGTGGTCGAGGACCAGCTGCCGCTGCTGCTCGGGACGGCGGCGGGCGCCCTGCTGCTCGCGGTCGGCGGCGCGGCGCTGGTGAGCCGGCGGCTGCGGCGGCAGACGCATGGCCTGGGACCGGTCGAGATGACCCGGATCAACGAGCACCACGAGGCGGTGCTGCACGCCGTGCGCGAGGGGGTGCTCATCATCGACGCGGACCGGCGGCTGCTGCTCGCCAACGACGAGGCCCGGCGGCTGCTCGACCTGTCGCCCGAGTCCGAGCAGCGGCACGTCACCGAGCTGGGCCTCGATCCCCGTACCGCCGCGCTGCTCTCCTCCGGGCGGGTCGTCAACGACGAGGTGCATCTGGCGGGCGACCGGCTGCTCGCCGTCAACGTACGTCCCACCAAGCCGTACCGGGGGCGGCCCACCGGCACCGTGATGACCGTACGGGACTCGACCGAGCTCGCCACGGTCTCCGGCCGCGCCGAGGTGGCCAGGGGACGGCTCCAGCTGCTGTACGAGGCGGGGGTGCGGATCGGCACCACCCTGGACGTGGTGCGGACGGCCGAGGAGCTGTCGGAGGTCGCCGTCCCCCGCTTCGCCGACTTCGTGACGGTGGAACTGCTCGAACCGGTGCTGCGGGGCGAGGAGCCGACGGGCGCGATCACCGAGATGCGCCGGACGGCCCTGACGGGCGTCCACGACGACCATCCGTTCCAGCCGGTGGGCGACCGGATCCGGTGCGTCGTGCCGACCACGCCGATGGCGCAGGCGCTCGACAGCGGTCACGCGGTCCTGGTGGCCGAGCTGTCCACGGCCGACGGCTGGCGGGCCCAGGACCCCGAGGGGGCCGCCGGTGCCCTCGCGTACGGGATGCACTCGCTCGTCGCGGTGCCGGTCCTGGCCCGGGGCGTCGTCCTGGGGATGGCCAACTTCTGGCGGGCGGAGACGGAGGAGGCGTTCGGGGACGAGGATCTGAACTTCGCCGAGGAGCTGACCGCGCGCGCCGCGGTCTCCATCGACAACGCCCGCCGGTTCACCCGTGAGCACGAGATGGCGGTGACCCTCCAGCGCAGCCTGCTGCCGCGGATCCTGCCCGACCTGTCCGCGGTCGAGGTCGCCTACCGGTACCTGCCCGCGAAGGCGGGGGTGGGCGGGGACTGGTTCGACGTGATCCCGCTACCGGGCGCGCGGGTGGCGCTGGTGGTGGGCGACGTGGTCGGCCACGGGCTGCACGCGGCGGCGACGATGGGCCGGCTGCGGACGGCGGTCCACAACTTCTCCACCCTGGACCTGCCGCCGGACGAGCTCCTGGGCCACCTCGACGAACTGATCGACCGCATCGACCGGATCGACCGGGGCTCGGAGGGCGGCTCCGCGGCCGGCTCCATGGCGGGGACGGTGGAGGACCCCGCGGCAGGGGGCGGTGCGGAACGGGGCGACGAGGGACGCGAGCGGATCACCGGCGCCACCTGTCTGTACGTCGTCTACGACCCCGCCGACGGCCGCTGCATCATGGCCCGGGCCGGGCATCCGGGGCCCGCGCTCGTCCACCGGGACGGCCGGGTGGAGTTCCCGGAGATGCCCTCCGGGCTGCCGCTGGGCGTGGGCGGGATGCCCTTCGAGACCACGGAGCTGTACCTGCCGGAGGGGAGCCGTCTGGTGCTGTTCACGGACGGCCTCCTGGTCGACCGTGACCGGGACTTCGACACCGGTCTCGGGCTGCTGGGCGAGTCGCTGGCCACGACCGGCCGCAGCCCGGAACAGGCCTGCGCGGACGTTCTGGCGGCGCTGCTCGTGCCGGCGCCGGACGACGACATCGCGCTGCTCGTCGCCGACACCCGCCGCCTGGAGAGCGAGCGGATCGCCGAGTGGGACGTGCCCGGCGATCCGGCCGACGTCTCCCGGATCCGTAACGCGGGCGCCGCGCAGCTCGCCACGTGGGGTCTGGACGGCATCGCGTTCACGGCGGAACTCATCCTCAGCGAGCTGATCACCAACGCGATCCGGTACGGCGCCGAGCCCATCAAGGTCCGGCTGCTGCGCGACCGCCGGCTGATCTGCGAGATCTTCGACGGCAGCAGCACGGCCCCGCACCTGCGCTACGCGGCGACGACCGACGAGGGCGGCCGGGGCCTCTTCCTCGTGGCGCAGTTCGCCGAGCGGTGGGGCACCCGCTACACCGAGCGCGGCAAGGTCATCTGGGCCGAACTGCCTCTGACCACGGAGGATTCGGAGCTCCCGGCGATGGTGGTGCCGGATCTGGACGCGCTGGAGGACCTCGCCTGGTGAGCCTTCGGCAGCCCGGGCGGGACGGACCGGTCATCTCAACGAGGTGCGGGCGAGCAGCACGGCCACGTCGTCCCCCGGGGCGCAGGGCAGCAGCTGTTCCAGGATGTCGTCGCACAGCTCGCTGAGCGGCCGTTCGAGATGGAGCAGCACCTCGGCGAGCCGGTCCATGCCCTCGTCGAGGTCGCGGTCCCGGGCCTCGATGAGTCCGTCGGTGTAGAGCACGAGGAGGCTGCCGGGCGGGAGCAGGAGCTCCTCGGTCGCGAAGTCGAGTCCGCCGGTGCCGAGCGGGGTGCCGGGCGGCCCCTCCAGGAAGGTGATCGCGCCGTCAGCCGTGGCGACGGCGGGCGGCGGATGGCCGGCGCGGGCGATGACGACGCGACCGGTGGCCGGGTCGTGGACGGCGTAGACGCAGGTCGCCATCTCGTCCTCCCCCACGTCGGCCACGACGGCGTCGAGCGAGCGGAGGAGTTCCACGGGCGGCACGCCGTGCCGGGCGAGGGTCCGTACCGCCGTACGGAGCTGGCCCATGACGGCCGCGGCGTGGATGCCGTGGCCCATGACGTCGCCGATGACGAGTCCCGTACGGCCTTCGGGCAGCGCGATGACGTCGAACCAGTCGCCGCCGACGTCGTGGTCGCTCGCGGGGAGGTAGCGGCCGGTGAGCTCCAGGCCGTCGGCCTTGGGCAGGGCGTTGTTGGTGAGGCTGCGCTGGAGGGTGAGGGCGGCCTCGCGCTGGGTGGTGTACATGCGGGCGTTGTCGATGTTCAGGGCCGCGCGGGCGACGAGTTCGTCGATGAGGACGAAGTCCTGCTCGTCGAAGGGTTCGCGCTCGTTCAGGCGCGTCACGGTGACGGCGCCGAGGACCGTGCCGCGGGCGACGAGCGGGACGAGGCGCGCGGAGCCGATGCTGGTCTCGAAGTAGCCGCGCAGGGCTCCGGTGCGGGGGTCGGGGAAGAGCGCCGGGAGGTCGGAGTGGTAGAGGTTCATCGGCCGGGCCTCGGCGATGACGTCCTCGTACACGGTGCCCAGCGGGATCTGGAAGGTCTGTCCCGCGGTGAGCAGCGCGGTGGGGGCGGTGGGGTCGGGGAAGACGGCGGCGAGGCGGCGCAGCAGGCCGTGGGTGGCGGCCGCCTCGTCGGGTTCGAGCACGGATTCGAGCAGCTGTACGTCGGCGGAGTCGGCGAGCTGCGGCACGAGGACCTGGACGATCTCCTCGGCGGTCTGGCGCAGGTCGAGGGTGGTGCCGATCCGGGTGCCCGCCTCGGCGAGGAGGGCGAAGCGGCGGTTGGCCCGTTCGGCCTCGACGAGCGCCCGCTGCCCCTCGGTGATGTCGATCAGGGAGGCGATCACGCCGAGCCGCCGGCCCGAGCCGTCGAGGAGCGGGGCGTACGAGCAGGACCAGGTCCGGTCGTGGTCGGGGTCGGCCGGGGTCCTGCCGGTGCGGCGTACGTCGACGAAGGCGTGGCCGCTCTCCAGGACCTTGCGCATGGTGGCTTCGAGGGCGGCGGCGTTGACGCCGGGCACCACCTCGGTGAGCCGTCTGCCGAGGTGCTCGGCGGCGGGGACGCCGTTCATCCGCGCCAGGGCGTCGTTGACGCGGATGAACCGCAGGTCGGTGCCGAGGGTGCCGAGCCCGATCGGGGACTGGGTGAAGAGGCTCTGGAGCGCGGCGAGCGAGTCCCGCATGCGCAGGACCTCGGAGGTCTCGACCGCGATGAGCATGGCTCCCGGCCGTCCGCGGGGGTCGGCGTCGGGGACGATCCACATCTCCATGGTCACTTCGTGACCGTCGCGGTGCCGCACGGGCAGGGTGCCGACGACGGTCTCGCCCGCCTGCACGCGCCGGGTCAGCTGTCCGGCGAGTTCCTGGTTGGCGTCGGGCACCAGGATGGGGGCCGCAAGGTGTCCGACCACGTCCTCGGGGCGGTATCCGAGCAGGTCCTGGGCGGCGAGCGACCACTCGACTACCCGTCCGTCGCCATCCTCCCGCCACAGCGCGATGGGGAGGAGTTCGCGCAGGACACCGGCGTACCCGATGGCCGCCGGCGGCCGCTCCGGCGTCTCACTCGGCGACTGCGTAGTGTCCAACGATCCGACCTAACCCCGGGGGGTGCCTCCTACCCGATCACCCTAACCGAGCCCTCGACCCGGGGCCCTGTGTACGGCGCCGAAGGTGGGTGCCCGACGTGACCGGGTGGACAGCGGCGGAGCCGGCGGCTTCGGCACCGGGTGCCGCGGGGTGATCGCCTTCAGGGGGTCCCCCCTTACCGACCCGCCGGTAACTTGGCGCCGCCCACTCCCCCGCCGCCCTGTCAGGCACGCGATGCAGAGCTTCTTACGTGTGGTCCGAACCGCCCTCCTGACGGGCGCCCTGCTGTGCCGCCCGGCGCCCGCGGAGGGATGACGCTCACAGCGCGGGAACGGCGCGGGGCGTCTCCAGAGCGGTGGCGATGCCCTGCGCCAGGAACGGGATCCGGTGCGCGCAGACGCCCGCGATGTTGATGCGTCCCGCGTTCGTGCCGTAGATGGCGGACTGCCGGCGCATCCGGCGCATCTGGTCCGAGGTGAGCGGCAGCATCGAGAACATGCCCTTCTGGCTCCGGAGCGACGCTGCCGCCTCCGGGCACCCGAGAGCGTCGAGGTGCGCCGCGAGGTCGGCCCGGTTGGCCGTGATCCGCCCGCGCATGGCGTCGAGTTCCTCACGCCAGACGGCCCGCAGCCGCTGGTCCTCCAGGACGGTGGCGACGACGGCGGCGCCGTGGTCGGGCGGCATGGAGTACATCACGCGGGCGGCGTTCTGCAGGGCCGTCTCGACGTGCCGGAGCGTCTGCCGCGAGGGGCCGAGGACGATGGCGCACCCTGTGCGGTCGCTGTAGAGGCCGAAGTTCTTGGAGCAGCTGACGGCGATCAGCACCTCGGGCAGCCGGTCGGCGAGCATCCGGGTGGCCCACAGGTCGGCGTCGAGGCCGTCGCCGAGGCCGTGGTAGGCGAGGTCCACGAAGGGCACCCAGCCGTGCTCGGCGGCGAGTCCGGCGAGCGCCTCCCACGTCTCGGCGTCGGGGTCGACCCCCGTGGGGTTGTGGCAGCAGCCCTGGAGCAGGACCACGTCACCGCGCCCGGCGGCGCGCAGGTCGTCGACCATGCGGTCGCCGCACGCGTACGTCCGGACCGTCAGCCCGGCGCCCTCCAGTATCGGGCGGTGGTTGACGTACGCCGGGTCGCTGATCCACACCGTGGTGCCGGGGCGGGTCTGGCGTACGAGGTCGGCGACCAGACGGAGCGCTCCGGTGCCCGCCACCGTCTGGACGGCCGTCGCGCGCGCGGTCCTGGCCTCGGTGCCGAGGACCATGGACAGCATGGCCCGGTTGAAGGTGGTGTGGCCGGAGAGGCCGCGGTACTCCTTGGAGTCGGAGCGGCCCGCCAGGCGTATCTCGGCCTCCTTGACCGCGGCCATGACCGGGGTGACGCCGGTGTGGTCGCGGTAGACGCCGAGGACGAGATCCAGGCGCTCGGGGCGCGGGTCGGCGGCGAACTCGGCCGACAGGTCCCACAGCGGGTCGACGGGCGGGGCGGCGAGAAGCTCAAGCATCGGCGGAGACCTTGGTTCGGGGGCGCCGGTTGGCGAGCGCGACGCCGAGGGTGATGAGGGGGACGCCGACCACGACGGAGAGGGTCGGTGACTCGTCGAGGAGGGGTACGGCGAGCAGGACGACGGCGACCGGGCTGAGGCTGCCGACGACGGAGCTCCGCTCGGGTCCGAGGCGGCGGATGGCGAACGCGTACAGCAGTCCGGCGCACAGGCCGACGCCCAGGCCCTGGACGACGAGGAACAGCGCGATGTCGCCGCCGGCGGCGTGGGCGATTCCCGTGGGCAGTACACCGGTGAGGGCCAGCAGCGCGACGACGGCGAAGGAGGGCAGGCAGAGCAGTCCGATGGAGCCGACGGGGTCGAGGTCCACCTCGCGCAGGCCGACGGTGTACAGCGCCCACAGGCCGCTGGCGACGAGCAGTGTCCCGGCGCCGAGGAGGACGTCCCCGTCGAGGGCCGCCGTGTAGCGCCAGACCAGGGCCGCGACTCCGGCCACGATCAGGGCGAGACCTGCCGCCTGCGTACCGCGCGGGGCGCTCCTGCCGCCCGCGACCATGAGGGCGGAGACGAACAGCGGGACCATGCCGGGGACGATCGCCCCGACGAACGCGGCCGACGTCAGCGACCCGCCGTACATGGCCGCGAGGAAGAACGGGACACCCGCACCACAGATGATCTTGAGGGCGGGACCGGGCCGCACCGCGGCCAGCCGGTGCCTGCGCCGCCACAGGGCGGGGGCCAGGACGACGAGGGGCACGCCGAAGCGCAGCAGGGCGGCGTCGGCGGGGAGCAGGGTGGAGGCGCTGAGAGCCCGGGCGCTCAGCGCGAAGGCGGCCCAGATGGCGACGGTGAACAGCAGGGCCACGAGGCCCACGGTCTGCGGCGAGAGCGCTGTCGGCGACGCCGGTGTCTTCGCTGGTGGCGCCTCTGCCGGTGGTGCCCCCGCCGTCCGTATCCCGCCCACCGAAGAGTCCTCCCGCTCGCCCACACTGCTGCACGCAACGCTAGGGCTTCGGGCGGGGCAGCCGATTGCTAGTTCTGCCCTCCAGCCATAGCGTGGGGGCAGAATCTGCCAAGGATGACGGAGGAACGACCGTGGACGCCGTGGACTTCCGGATCATCCACGAGTTGCAGCAGGACGGCCGGCTGTCCAACCAGGACCTCGCCGACCGGATCAGGCTCTCCCCGTCGCCGTGCCTGCGCCGGGTGCGCCGCCTGGAGGAGGCCGGCCTGATCCGTGGCTACACGGCGATGGTGGACCAGGTCTCGTTCGGCCTGCCGATCACCGTCTTCGTACGGATCCGGCTGGAACGGCACACCGCCGACGCCGTCCGGGTCTTCGAGGAGCACGTCGGTCTCATCGAGCACATCCAGGACTGCTATCTGATGGCGGGCAGCAGCGACTACCTGCTCAGGGTCGTGATCGAGAGCCTGGAGGCGTACGAAGCCCTGGTGCGCAACCGGATCCACGCCATTCCGGGCATCGCGTCGATCGAGTCCAGCTTCGCCTTCGGCAGTGTGAAACAGTCCAAGATCTATCCGCGCCCCGGCGGCCCGCTGAGGTGAGGGCCGACGGGGGCGGCACGTCCGGCGTCCGGTCGGCCCGCTCGGACTCCTGGGTCGGACTCCTGGGTCAGAGGCCTGGGTCAGAGGCTTGGGTCAGAGGCCGAACTCCTGCGGGGAGACGCCGAGCGCCGCGCACGCCTCCCGCAGGACCTGCTCCTCCGCCGGGGCGATATAGCCGTCCGCGCCGGCGACGACGAAGCCGGTCTGCACGACCGCCCTGGCCTCCGTCGGCTTCTTCGCCGCCTTGGCGATCTCCTGCATGGCCTCGGCCTTGCCCTGCGGGAAGTTGACCGTCAACTGGTCGACGTGCTTGTTGAACCGCTGGCGCAGCTGGTCCGGCGGGAAGTTCCGCAGGACGTCGTTCTCCAGGATCAGTGACTCCACATGCTGCCGTTCGGCCGGGTCGACCGACCCGTCGGCCGCCGCGACCAGGGCGCACATGGCCATGCTGGCGTCCCGGTAGGCGCCGCTCTTGAGCTCCGTCTTGAGGGAGGTGAGCTGGGACTTGAGCATGCCCACGAGCTGAGCCTTCGATCCCCCGCCGGCCCCCGCGCCCGGCCGCCCGTGGCCACCGGGGCTCCGCGCTCCCTGCGACTGCTGCTGCAGCCCCTTGGCCTGCTCCTTGATCCGGTCCCACATCGCCATGCGTGCCACCTCGGCTGCCCGTTCGCTGGTCCGCGCGAGTCCCGCGCCTCCTCCTGACAACGCCACCCGGCCCGTCGAGGTTCCGAGGATCAGCCGAGGGCGGACTCGAAGGCCGCGTACGCCGTCGCGTCGAAGAGGACGAACCGCACCTCCTCCACCGCGGTGGCGGTGGCGCGCACCGTCCCGATCGCGATGCGGGCGCCGTCGTCGATCGGCCAGCCGTAGATCCCCGTGGAGATGGCGGGGAAGGCGACGGTACGCGCGCCCTGTTCGTCGGCCACCCGGAGCGACTCGCGGTAGCAGGAGGCCAGCTGCTCCGAGCGGTCCTCCTCGCGGGACCAGACCGGGCCCACGGTGTGGATCACCCACTGTGCGTCGAGCCGGCCCGCGGTCGTGGCGACGGCCCGGCCGGTGGGCAGCCCGCGGCCGTAGTGGCCCGCGCGGAGCTTGCGGCACTCCTCCAGGACGGCGGGGCCGCCCCGGCGGTGGATCGCGCCGTCGACGCCCCCTCCGCCGAGGAGGGAGGAGTTCGCCGCGTTGACGATCGCGTCGACCCGCTGCTCGGTGATGTCGCCACGGACGAGGACGAGGTCCGGTTCCGTACTCATACGGCCATCATCGCGCCGTGGCGCGCAGGCGGCGCCAGACCGCCTTGGCCGCGTTGTGGCCGGACATACCGTGCACGCCCGGCCCCGGCGGGGTGGCGGAGGAGCAGAGGAAGACGGCGGGATGCGGCGTGGCGTACGGGAAGAGGGAGAGCTTCGGGCGCAGCAGCAGCTGGAGGCCGCGGGCCGCGCCACAGGCGATGTCCCCGCCCACGTAGTTGGCGTTGCGGGCGGCGAGTTCGGGCGGCCCGGCGGTGGCGCGCGCGAGCACCCGGTCGCGGAAGCCGGGGGCGAAGCGCTCGATCTGACGCTCGATCGCCTCGGTGAGGTCGCCCTCCCAGCCGTTCGGCACATGGCCGTACGCCCAGAAGACGTGCTTGCCCTCGGGGGCGCGGCCCGGGTCGACGAGGCTGGGCTGCGCGGTGATCAGGAACGGCGCGCGGGGCGCCGTACCGGAGGAGGCCTGGTCGAGCGCGGCGCCGATCTCCTCCATACGGGCCCCGATCTGGACGGTGCCGGCCCGGCGAGGGGCCTCGGCCGTCCAGGGCACGGGCCCGTCGAGGGCGTAGTCGATCTTGAACACGCCCGCGCCGTACCGGTAGTGGTCGTAGTAGCCGCCGAAACCGGCGATCCGGGCGAGGGCGGTGGGCGAGGTGTCGAAGACGTACGCGCGGGCCGGCGGCAGGTCGTCGAGACGCTTGACCTCGTAGTCGGTGTGGACCGCGCCGCCCAGCTCCTTGAGATACGCGGTGAGGGCGTCCGAGATGGACTGCGAGCCGCCGCGGGGCATGGGCCAGCCGCTCTCGTGCGCGGCCAGCGCGAACACCAGACCGACCGCCGAGGTGGCGAACCCGCCCAGCGGGGCGATGACATGGGCGACGAGACCGGCGAACAGGGCGCGCGCCTTCTCGTCCCGGAAGCGGCGCATGAGCCAGGTGGCCGGCCGCAGCCCGTCGATGCCGAACCGGGCGAGCGTGACGGGATCCCGGGGCAGGGCGGTGAGCGGCAGGGACATGAAGTCCCGTGTCAGGGTGTCCCACTTGCCGAGGTACGGGGCGACGAGGCGGCGGTAGGTCCCGGCGTCGCGCGGCCCGAACGAGGCGGCGGTCTCGGCGACCGACCGGGAGAGCACGGCGGCCGTGCCGTCGTCCCAGGGGTGGGCCATGGGAAGGCGGGGGTGCAGCCATTCGAGGCCGTACCGGTCGAGCGGCATCGTCCTGAAGACGGGAGAGCCGATCCCGAGCGGGTGCACGGCGGAACATGGGTCGTGGCGGAAGCCGGGGAGGGTCAGCTCCTCGGTCCTGGCACCGCCGCCCACGGTGGACCGGGCTTCGAACACGGCGACGGAGAAGCCCCGTCGGGCCAGCTCCACGGCAGCGGTCAGCCCGTTGGGTCCCGCCCCCACGACGACGGCATCGAGCATCGACGGCACCTTCGGACTCCTTCGTCTGCCGATGGCCAAGGCTCCCAGGATATTCCTGGGCCTCTCAACCCCTCACCGCCCCCGCAGCAGTGTCCGGATCCGGTCGGCGGTGGCCCGGTCCCGCGCCGCGGTGAACGGCAGGGCGTTGCCCCCGGTGACGCGGAACGGCTCGCCCGCGAGCGTCGTGTGCGCGCCGCCGGCCTCGGTGACCAGGAGCAGACCGGCCGCGTGGTCCCAGGCGTACTCCCAACTGAAGGCGGTGGCATCGAGGTCGCCCCGGGCCACGGCCAGGTACTCGAGTCCGGCCGAGCCGCACGGGCGGGGGGCGACACCCTCCACGTCCAGGCCGAGCAGGGCGCGCTTCTGGTCCTCGGTGGTGTAGTCGGGGTGGGAGGTGGCGACCGCGAGGACCGCGCCGGGCGCCGGCGATCCGGACCGTATCGGCCGCCCGTTGAGCGTGGCGCCGCGACCGCGCACCGCTGTCGCCATCTCGTCCAGGACGGGCGCGTACGTCCAGGAGGCGAGGATCTCGCCCCGGAGCGCGAGCGCGACGAGGCTGCAGAACCCGGGCTCGCCGCGCACGAACTGGCGGGTGCCGTCCACGGGGTCGACGATCCACACCGGGGCGTCGCCCTGGAGCGCCTCGTAGACCGCGGGGTCGGCGTGGACGGACTCCTCGCCGACGACGACGGAGCCGGGCAGCAGCGCGGTCAGGGACGCGGTCAGGTGCTCCTCCGCCGCCCGGTCGGCGACCGTCACCAGGTCGTGCGGTCCGTTCTTCTCGACTATCTCGTGCGCGGCCAGCTGCCGGAAGCGCGGCGTGATCTCGGCCGCGGCCGCCTTGCGGACCGCCTCCTCCACCTCGGTCGTACCGCCGGCGAGGACGTGGTCAAGGAAGTCATCGATCATGCGTCCAGCTAAGCACGGCGCTCTGACATTCCGGGAGACCGTCCCTTAACCCTCTGTTTCCCCACTGGGTACCCTTTGGCCCGTTACGCCCTGTCGTCACCCTTCCGGCGCCCTGCCGTGAGCAGGGTGTAGAACAGCATGGAGGCGGCGAGGCCCACGGCCCAGCCGTAGTCGGCGAGGGGCTTCAGGAAGGGGATGAGACCGTTCTCCGGGAAAGGCCCCTTGCCGGGCGCGGAGTGCGAGCCGCCGACCGCCAGCACCCCGCCGACGAGGAAGGCCAGGACGGCGGCCGGGTTCCAGCCGCCCCGGTACCAGTACGGGCCGTCCGGCCGGTACAGGCCGGGCAGGTCGAGGACGGTCCGGCGGACGATCCAGTAGTCGGCGATGAGGATGCCGGCCACCGTGCCGAGCAGTCCGCCGACCAGGCCGAGCCAGGTGAAGATGTACAGCTCGGGGGTCTCGGTCAGCTTCCACGGCATGATCAGAACGCCGACGACCCCGGTGATCAGCGCGCCTCTGCGGAAGTCGACGACCTTCGGCGCGAGGTTGGCGAGGTCGTACGCGGGTGAGACCACGTTCGCCGCGATGTTCACCGAGAGGGTGGCGACGAGCACGGTCACCAGGGCGAAGAGCAGCCCGAAGACGTTGTCCGTCTTCGCGGCGAGCGCGACCGGGTCCCAGACGGGCGCGCCGTACACCGCCTGCGAGCCGGAGGTGACGAGGACGGAGAGCAGCGCGAAGAGCGTCATCGTCGTCGGCAGCCCCAGGGTCTGTCCCCAGACCTGCGCCCGCTGCCCGGACCCGAACCGCGTGAAGTCGGGGATGTTCAGGGAGAGCGTCGACCAGAAGGCGATCATGCCCATGAGGGAGGGGAAGAACACCGGCCAGAAGTCGGCGCCCCAGCCCAGCTTCGAGGGCTGGTCGAGCAGGGGTCCGAAGCCGCCCGCCTTGACGGCGATCCAGACCAGCAGCACGAGCGCGCCGACGATGACGAACGGCGCGGCCCAGTTCTCGAAGCGGCGCAGCGCCTCCATCCCCCGGTAGATGATGGCGAGTTCGAGGATCCAGAAGAGGACGAAACAGAGCCAGAGCGTCCATGGCTGGCCGCCCACCTGCGCCGCCTCGGACCAGCCGCCGAAGACCTTGTCGAGCAGGATGAAGATGCCCTGTCCGCCGATCCAGGTCTGGATGCCGAACCAGGCGCAGGCGACGCCGGCGCGGATGAGGGCGGGCAGGTTGGCGCCGCGCAGCCCGAAGGAGGCGCGGGCGAGGACGGGGAAGGGGATGCCGTACTTGGGTCCCGCGTGCCCGGTCAGGAGCATCGGCAGCAGCACGATGACATTGGCCAGGGCGATCGTGAGGACGGCCTGCTTCCAGTCCATGCCGAGCGCGACGAGTCCGGAGGCGAGCAGCCAGGAGGGGATGTTGTGGGCCATGCCGACCCAGAGGGCGGCGAAGTTGTACGTGGTCCAGCGGCGCCGCTCGACGGGGACGGGCAGCAGGTCGTCGTTGACGAACCGGGGGTCGGCGGGGGCGGTGCCGGGTGGTAGTTCGACGCGGCCGTCGGAGATCGCGGGTCTTCCGGAGGGGGCGGTTGCGGTCATGAGCGGCGGAACCCTTCGTTCGGGGACGGAACGAGGCCGTGCGGGGCGCGGGGGGTTCGGCAGGCGGAGGGCCTGCGGGCCTCGACGATAACAGCGATGCCACCGGCCGCCCTATGGGCCGGTGGCACGGAGAACGGCTGCGTTCCGGGGTAGTTGGCGCTCAGGCCGGATGACCGGGAGAGAAGTCCGTGACGTCGCTCAGCCGGAGCAGGCGGCCCGCCCAGGGGTGCCCGGGCGGGCTCTCGGCGACCGGGGCGAGGAGGAAGCCGACATGGTCGCCGCCGTCCAGACGCGCTTCCACCCGGCCGACGAACCAGGCGAGGGCATCGGTGAGGACGGGAGCACCGGCGCAGGCGGACACCGAGGAGGCACGGGCGAACTTGTCGACGAGGTCACCGGTCTCCTCACCGAACAGCCGTGCCGTCGCCCGCTGTTCGGGGCTGAGGACGTGGACCGCCAGGTGTCCGCCGCGACAGGCCACCTGGTAGGTGTGGTTCTCCCGCGACAGCCAGACGACGAAGCGGGGCGGGTCGATGGAGCATTGCGAGGCGAACCCGACGAGGCATCCGGCCCGCTCCCCGTCCGGCGCCGTGGTCGTCACCACGTACATGGGGTAGTCGAGCAGGTCGGTGAGTCCGTCCAGGCCGGTCACGGTCAGCTCTCCCCGGACAGCGGCAGCCGCAGCGCGGAGACTCCCCGGGCCCACGACTCCCGCAGGTGGTCGGCCAGCCGGTCCTCCAGCAGGATCGTCGCGGCGCAGCCGAAGACGACGTCGTCCTCCAACTCGGGCTCGGCGGCCAGCAGTCCGCCGATTACCTCGCGCCGCACGACCTGCTCGTGGACGGCGTCGGCCTCGACGTGCTCGGCGTAGAAGCGCTCGGCGGCAGGGCCGGCCCCACAGCGGCGCATCGCCCGGGCGAGGCGCCTCGAACCGGGCGAGGAGGTGACCTCGACGTAGCCGAAGTGCCCGACCAGCGCCCCTCGCAGGGCCCGGTGCAGGCCGAACAGGGACATGAGGTTGACGGTGGCCAGCAGCGGTGCGGGCGCGTGGTCGAGGTACCTGCCGTAGGCCGGGTCCAGGCCCAGGTCCTCCATGAGGTCGGCGAAGAGCCGGGCGTGGATGTCCGCGGCGCGTCCGGCGCCGAACTCGTCGTACTCGATCGCCACCATGCCGGCCTTGGCGCGCCCGGTCAGCCGCGGGATGACCCACGCGTGCGGATCGGCCTCCTTGAGGTGGTAGAGCGAGCGCAGCGCCGCGTACTCCCGCAGCTGCTCCAGCCGGCCGTCGGTCTCCAGGTGGCGGCTGACGCTGTCGCTCTGGTCGACCGGCTCGACCAGCAGGGGTGCGAACACCTCCTCGACCGACCGCCGGCCGGCCGGTACTCCCGCGCGCAGGGCGTGCAGGAACCGGGTCTCCAGGCCCTGCCGCAGACGCAGCAGGTCCGGGTCCCACTCGCGGGCGTCGTCCACTCCGTCGAAGCCGCGATAGTGCAGCTCGTACAGCAGGTAGAGGGCGAGTTGCAGGTCCTCTCCCCACGGGTCGGCCGTCAGGAGGGATCTGGGGTCGTACACGGGCGGGGAGCCCGTCCGCAGGGCCTCCCGTACGGACTCGGACAGTTCGCCCCGCGCCTGGGCGAGGGCGGGGCCCCTGCCGGTCGCGGCCACCGCGGGGCCCCTGCCGGTCGCGGTCACCGCCGGGGCCTCCGTCGTCGGCTCCGGTGCGGGGGCTTCCGGGGCCTGCGTCCGGGACCCGGGCGTGGGGGCCGCCGGGCGGCGCGCCGGGCCCTGGCCCTGGCGTTCGCGCGGTCGGTGGCTGGTGTCGCACCACGGGTAGGTCCGGCTGCGCCGGCAGGTGCACACGGCGACCGCGAACCGGTCCGAGCGGACCGGGGTGCCGTCGTCCAGCACGGTCTCGACGGGGCCCTCGACGAGCACCGGCCCCGCGGGGTCCACCGCCACGCGCCGAGGACGGCGGTCCGGACCCGGCGCGGTGCCCGGGTCGGAGGCGACGTCACGGTCGGCACCGGGACGGCTCTCAGGGGCGTCGCGCACGGATGATCACCAGTTCCTCCCGGTCCTCGACACCTCCGGCATACCCCTGGCTCTCCAGCCAGGCGCGCCGCGACCTCAGTACAGGACCCCAGGGCACCACGGTGCGCAGCGTCACCCGCGCCGGCAGCCCCGCTCCTCGCAGCCGCTGCACGGTGGTCGCCGCCCCGTTCATCCCCGAGTGGACGAGGAGCAGGACCCCGCCCGGGTTCAGCAGGGAAGGGGCGCGCTCGCAGATCCGGTCGATGACCTCCCGGCCGTCCGGCCCCGCGTCCCAGGCCCGCGCGGCCCCCCTCGACGGCGGTGGGCCGTGCGGGGACGGAACGTACGGCGGATTGGCCAGGACGAGGTCGAAGCGGCGGCCTCTCGTCCGCGCCGCGAAGTCGCCGTGCAGGACGCGCAGCGACAGTCCCTGGCGCAGCGCGTTGATCCGGGCCGCGATCACGGCCGACAGGGAGACGTCGATCGCCGTGACCTGGGCGCCGGTGGCGGCCGCGCACAGCGCGAGGGCTCCCGTGCCGGTCCCGATCTCCACGACGTGATGCTCCGGCCCGAGGCTCTCGCGGCGGAGGGCGTCGGCGAGCAGCCGGGTGTCGGCCTGGGGACGGTAGACACCTGGCAGCGCGACGAGCCGTTCGTGCACGCTTCTCGTGGAAAGGGCGGTACTGGTCACCGGGCACCTCCTGGGCGAGTCCGGCCGCCCGGCCGGGCGGATCGTGGGGCAACAGCACAGCGGCTTCCCCGAACCGGGGAACATATCCGTGCACGGTGTCCCGGCCGCCCGCTCACCAGCCGATGTCCGAGGCGGGCAGCACGCGGGCCGACATGTTCCGCTCCATCATCCGCAGCGCCGCCTGCGCCAGGTCCTCGTGGATGTGGGCGACCGCGTCCTCGGCCACGGTCACGGACAGGTGCCGGATGTGGGCGTCCAGGGCCGAGTAGAGGATGCACTGCTCGGTCACCTGACCGCACAGGACGAGGTGGCCGACGCCGAGCTTGCCGAGCAGGTAGGCCAGGGGCGTCTCGTAGAAGACCGAGTGGCGGGCCTTGACCACGAAGAGCGAGTCCTCGTCGGGCCGGATCGGTTCGACGAGGTCGGGGCGCCTGCCCGAGAGGGCGGTGTCGAGGATCTCCCCGTGGTGCGACCGCCACTGGCCGAAGTTGTCGTTCGCGTAGATCACCGGGACGTCGTGCTCGCGAGCGTGCCGCAGAAGGTCCACGACCACGGGGACGATCCCGGTCACGGACGGCAGAAGAAGATCGGCGTCGGCGTGCTCGTACGTGTTGAGCATGTCGACGACGACCAGCGCGGTCTTCGTCATGTCCTCCAACCTCGCAGACCCGTCGGCCGCCCACGACGTGGCGATGCCGTGCGGTGAGCCGAGTGGCGCAGTGCGCGGCCGGACGACGCGGGCGGAGGGCGGACGTCACGCCCGCGACTGCCCGGCGGGGGCGGCCAGCAGGGCGAGGAGGCCGGCGATCTCGTACCCCGCCTCGGCGGGGTGCCGGAACTGGGCCTTGGGGTTGATCTCGTACCGGTTCCGACGGCCGTCCGAGCCCCGGGTGCGCGTGACGTACCCGTCCGCCTCCAGATCGGCGACGATCGCCTGCACGGTCCGCTCGGTCACCCCGCACTCGGCCGCGACGTCTCTGAGCCGGACGCCGGGATCGCGGGAGAGCATCAGAAGGACCCGAGCGTGGTTGGTGAGGAACGTCCAGCTCGGGTGCTGGTGAGCACCATCTGCCATGGCATGCCTCTGCCCACGCCCTCCGTGGATCATGCGCTATACGTCCTGCTTTTCACGTATTTCTTGACGTATGTTCGAACGCGGCGCACCATGACGGTGGGAGCGCCCCAACGGAATCGACCGGCCCCGAGCGGCAGCCGCCGCCTCGCTCATCATGCTGGGGGTGCACGATGACCTCCCACGACCGCCACACCCCGTGCGGGGTATGCGGATGCCCGACCGGCTCGCGTCCGCACACGGGCCGCGCACCCGATTCCTCCTACCTGGACCCCCAGGACGCTCGCCACGACGGCCGTCGCCCCTTGCACGCCTGCAGCACCGAGCACCTCACGCTCCTCGAGGACCAGCTACGGGGCCGCCCGTACCACGAGGCGGAGCTGTGGTTCGCGAAGATCACCCGCACCATGGCGCAGCACCACTACGGCATCAGCATGGCCGACCTCAGCCGGGAGACCGGCCTCGACCTGAACCAGCTCGAAGCCGGAGCGCTCTGGATCACCCGGCTCCACTGCGCCCCGCACTCCGCGGCCCGCGACCGAGGCGCCGCCTGAACCGGTGGCACCGAGCGCCGCCGCGGTCAGGCGCTCATCGCCGGGATGACGTCGGAGCCGTAGGCGTCGATGGTCGCCTCCCTGGCGTCGTGCATCGCGTAGACGGCGAACTGGTCGACACCGAGCTCCCGCAGGCGCCGCAGCTTCTCGATATGCGCCTCGGCCGGGCCGAGGAGGCAGAAGCGGTCGACGATCTCGTCGGGGACGAAGTTCGTGGACGGGTTGTCCGCGCGGCCGTGGTGGCTGTAGTCGTAGCCGTGCCGGTCCTTGATGTACGCGGTGAGTTCCGCGGGGACCATGTCGGAGTGCTCCCCGTACTTCGCCACCAGGTCCGCGACATGGTTGCCGACCATGCCGCCGAACCACCTGCACTGCTCACGGGCGTGCGCCAGGTCGTCCCCGACGTAGGCGGGTGCGGCGACGCAGATCGTGAGCGCGTCGGGGTCGCGGCCGGCGTCCGTGGCGGCCTGGCGGACCGCCTTGACCATCCACTCGGTGAGGAACGGATCCGCGAGCTGGAGGATGAACCCGTCGGCCTTCTGCCCGGCGAGGGCCAGCGCCCTCGGCCCGTACGCCGCCATCCAGACCGGCAGCTTGCCGCCCGCCACCCACGGGATCCGGATCGGGTTGCCGTCCACCACCGCCTCGCGGCCCTCGGCGAGGTCACGGATGACGTCGATGGCCTCGCCGAGCCGGGCCAGCGTGTTGGGCTTGCGGCCCGCCACGCGCATCGCCGAGTCGCCGCGGCCGATGCCGCACACCGTCCGGTTGCCGTACATCTCGTTGAGGGTCGCGAAGGTGGAGGCGGTGACCTCCCAGGTCCGCGTGCCCGGGTTGGTCACCATGGGACCGACGTGCAGCTTCGTCGTGTGTTCGAGGATGCGGCTGTAGATGACGAAGGGCTCCTGCCAGAGCACGGCGGAGTCGAAGGTCCAGCCGTAGCGGAAGCCGTTGCGCTCCGCCCGGCGCATCAGCCCGACGACCTCGGAGGCGGGCGGGTCGGTCTGCAGGACGAGTCCGAAGTCCACGTCGTTCTCCTCGTTCAGGTACTGGCTAGTTCAGGTACTGACAGGTGGATCGCGGGGTGAAGGCGCCGTGCCCGGCGCGGCCGGTGAACTTCCGCTGGTCGATGACGACTTCGCCGCGCGAGAGGACGGTCTCGACCTGGCCGGTGACCGTCTTCCCCTCGTACGCGGAGTAGTCGACGTTCATGTGGTGGGTCTCCACCGACAGGGTCTGGACGGTGTGCGGGTCGTAGATCACGACGTCGGCGTCGGCCCCCGGGGCGATCGTGCCCTTCTGCGGGTAGAGGCCGAACATCCTGGCCGGGGTGGCGCAGGCGATCTCGATCCAGCGGCGGCGGCTGATGTGCCCGTCCACGACGGCCTGGTGGAGCAGGTCCATCCGGTTCTCCACGCCCGGCAGCCCGTTGGGGATCTTGGAGAAGTCGCCCCGGCCCAGCTCCTTCTGTCCGGTGAAGCAGAAGGGGCAGTGGTCGGTGGAGACCACCTGGAGGTCGTTGGTGCGCAGCCCGCGCCAGAGCGCCTCCTGGTGCTCCTTCGGCCTCAGCGGGGTCGAGCAGACGTACTTCGCGCCCTCGAAGTCCGGCTCGGCGAGGTTGTCGGTGGACAGGAAGAGGTACTGGGGGCAGGTCTCGCCGAAGACGGGGAGCCCCATGTCGCGCGCCGCCGCCAGCTCCCGTACCGCCTCGTCCGCCGAGACGTGGACGACGTAGAGCGGCGCCCCGGCGACCCGGGCGAGCTGGATGGCCCGGTGGGTGGCCTCGGCCTCCAGGAGGACCTTGCGGACCTCGCCGTGGTAGCGGGGGTCGCTCTCGCCCCGGGCGAGCGCCTGCTCCACGAGCACGTCGATCGCGATGCCGTTCTCGGCGTGCATCATGATCAGTCCGCCGTCGTGGGCGGCCCGCTGCATCGCCCGCAGGATCTGGCCGTCGTCCGAGTAGAAGACCCCCGGATAGGCCATGAACAGCTTGAACGAGCTCACGCCCTCCTGGACGAGCCGGTCCATCTCCTTGAGCGTCGACTCGTTCACGTCCGACATGATCATGTGGAAGCCGTAGTCGATCGCGCACTGGCCGTCGGCCTTGGCGTACCAGGCATCGAGCCCCTCACGCAGGGAGCGGCCGACGCTCTGTACGGCGAAGTCGACGATGGTGGTGGTGCCGCCCCAGGCGGCGGCCCGGGTGCCGGTCTCGAAGGTGTCGGAGGCGGAGGTGCCGCCGAAGGGCAGCTCCATGTGGGTGTGCGCGTCGACGCCGCCCGGGATGACGTAGCGGTCGGTCGCGTCGATGGTGCGGTCGGCGGTCCAGCCGGCGGCCGCGCCGGAGCCGTGCGCGGCGAGCGCGGCGATCCGGCCGTCCTCGATCAGGACGTCTGCGTGGATCTCGTCGGCGGCGGTGACGACGAGGCCGCCGCGGATGAGGGTACGGGTGCTCACGGGTGGTGTCCCCCTGGCTGAATGCGGTGGACTACAGGGAACGGAGGGCCTGTTCGAGGATGGCGGCACCCTCCTCGGCCTCGGCGACGGTGAGGGAGAGCGGCGGGGCGATCCGCAGCGAGCTGGTGTTGTGCCCGCCGCCCTTGCCGATGAGCAGCCCGTTCTCGCGGGCGGCCTCCAGGACGGCCGCGGCCGCCGCCGGGTCGGCCTCGTCGGTGCCGGGCCGGGTGAGCTCGATGCCGATCATCAGGCCGCGCCCGCGGACCTCCCGTACGGCCTCGACACCGGCGCCGACGGCCCGCAGCCGCTCGATCAGCAGGCCGCCGACACGCCGGGCGTTGCCCTGGAGGTCGTGTTCGAGGAGGTACGCGAGGTTGGCGATGCCCGCCGCCATGGTGACCGGCGAGCCGCCGAACGTGGAGATGGAGTTGGCGTCGATGCAGTTCATGATCTCGGCGCGGGCGACGACTCCGCCGACCGACATGCCGTTGCCGATGCCCTTGGCGAAGGTGAGGATGTCCGGCGGGCCCGCCTGGCCGTGCGCCTGCCAGCCCCAGAAGTGCTCGCCGGTGCGGCCCCAGCCGGTCTGGACCTCGTCGGAGATCCAGAGGATGCCGTGCCGGTCGAGGACGCGGCGGAAGGCGGCGTACAGCCCGTCGGGCGGGGAGGTGAAGCCGCCGACGCCCTGGATGGGTTCGGCGATCAGCGCGGCGACGTCCCGGGTGTGACCGAGGAGGTCCTCGAGGTCGGCGACGCAGGCGTCGACGAACCGCTCGTCGCTGTACTGGGCGTAGGGGCCGCGGGTGCGGACGCCGCCGTGCACGTACAGGGTCTGGAGCGGGGAGAGGCTCGTCGGGGACCAGGCGCGGTTGCCGGTGATGCCGACGGTGGAGAAGGAGCGTCCGTGGTAGCTGTTGCGCATCGCCAGGATCTGGTTGGAGCGGCGGTACGCGGTGGCGAGCAGCAGGGCCGTGTCGTTGGCCTCGGTGCCGGAGGTGGTGAAGAAGACGCGGGCGTCGGGGATGCCGGAGAGGGTGGCGATCCGCTCGGCCAGCTCCACCATGGGACGGTTGAGGTAGAGCGTGGAGGAGTGGATGATCCGTCCGGCCTGCTCGGCGACGGCCTTGGTGACCTCGGGCACGGCGTGGGCGGTCATGGTGGTGAGGATGCCGCCGAAGAAGTCCAGGTACCGGTTGCCGTCGGCGTCCCAGACGTGACGGCCCTCGCCGTGGGTGATCTCGATCGGGTTCCGGTAGTAGAGCGCGACCCAGTCGGGGATCACGGCGCGATGGCGGTCGTACAGGTCGTTCACGGCTGCACCAGCCCGTCGTAGGCGTCGGGGCGCCGGTCGCGGTAGAACGCCCACTGCTGCCGCACCTCGTCGATGAGGCGGAAGTCGAGGTCGCGGACGATGAGCTCCTCGGCCTTGTCGGAGGCGACCTCGCCGACGAACTGCCCGCGCGGGTCGACGAAGTAGCTGGTGCCGTAGAAGTCGTTGTCGCCGTACTCCTCGATGCCGACGCGGTTGATGGCGGCGACGAAGTACTCGTTGGCGACGGCGGCCGCGGGCTGTTCCAGCTGCCAGAGGTAGGAGGAGAGGCCTCGGTGGGTGGCCGACGGGTTGTAGACCAACTGGGCTCCGTTGAGTCCGAGTTGGCGCCAGCCCTCGGGGAAGTGCCGGTCGTAGCAGATGTAGACGCCGACCTTGCCGACGGCGGTGTCGAAGACCGGCCAGCCGACGTTGCCCGGGCGGAAGTAGAACTTCTCCCAGAAGCCCTTCACCTGAGGGATGTGGTGCTTGCGGTACTTGCCGAGGTAGCTGCCGTCGGCGTCGATGACCGCCGCGGTGTTGTAGTAGAAGCCGGCGCCCTCGACCTCGAAGACGGGGACGACGATCACCATGCCCGTCTCGCGGGCCAGCTCCCGCATGCGGGTGACGGTCGGCCCGTCCGGGACGGGCTCGGCCCAGCGGTAGTGCTCGGAATCCTGCACCTGGCAGAAGTAGGGGGCGTTGAAGACCTCCTGGAACCCGATGACCTTGGCGCCCTGGCGGGCCGCCTCGCGGGCGTGCTCCTCATGCTTGGCGATCATGGATTCGGTGTCGCCGGTCCAGGTCGCCTGGACGAGCGCGGCGCGTACGACGTCGGTCATGAGCTGCTCCTTCGGCACGGCGTCAGAGAGCCTCTACGCACGTAGACACGGTGCGTAGGAGGAGAACGTAAGCCCCGTCACACCGCGGAGCAAGACCACCGCCGTGAACCGCCGGAGTCGATCATGTTTCATACCCGAGTGGTCCATGTCGGACACGCACCGACACGATCGGGTTCCCGTACGGGCGGTGTCGTACGGGTCGGTGCCGCACGCGGGAAGGGCGCCGGCGAAGGGGACGAGGCGGGTCGTACGGGGCCGGGCGAGGCCGGGGCGGGGCCTGGGTCAGGCGCCCGCCAGGCCCGCCACGCGCAGGGCGTGCAGCAGGTCGCGTTCGAGGGCCGGGGAGAGCGCGCGGGCGGCGGTGCGGAGTTGGGGGACCAGGACGTGCGGGTCGGCGGCGGCGAGGTGGGCCGCGTCTTCGGGGGTACGGGCCTGGAGGAAGGCCGTGAGCAGGGCGTGGGCCTCGCGGTGGTGCCCCTCTGCGTGCAGCGCGGCGCACGCCCCCGCCAGTTCGTCGGCCGGCCGGGCGACCCCCTGCCGCAGCAGCCGCTCGCAGTCCTCGGGGCGGCCCGCGTCGGCGAGCGCCCCGGCGACGGCGGCGAGGTGACCGGGCGGCAGCAGGGCCGCCTCCCACAGGAGGGTGGCCCAGTCGGCGCCGAGGCCGACCCGGTGCAGCTCCGCGGCGAGCGCCGGGAGCCAGGCGGGAGGGCCGGCGACGGCCTCGCAGAGCAGCGCGTGCGCCTCGCCGCTGCGCCCCTGGGAGCGCAGCCGCTGGAGCGCGTAGACCGCGTTCCCGGCCGCGCGGGCCGCGTCCGCGGCGACCTCGCGTGGGGGCGTACGGGGCGCGGGGGCAGGCTCCGTCTCGACTCCGCCGAACCGGGCCCCTCGCGGAGCCGCCCCGGCCACCGGCAGCTCGGGCACGGACAGGGGCGCCGGTACGACCTGCTGGGCCTCCTCCGCCGCTTCACTCTCGTCGAGCCAGGCATACCGGGCCCCACGCGGCTTCCGCCGGACCGCGGGGGCGGGCTTCGGCGCGGCCTGATCGGGCCTCGGCGCGGCCGGTTCGGGCGCCGGATCCGGGGTGAGCCGCGGCGGGTGGGCGGGGGCCGGACCGGGGCCGGCAGCGGATCCGGGGCCGGTGGTGGCGGATCCGGGGCCGGCGGTGGATCTGGGAGCGTGGGTCGGGGCCGGTTCCCGCCCGTCCGTGAGCGCGGCGAGACGTGTCGTGAGTTCGGCGATCCGGGCCGTCGCTCGCGCGTGGTCGTCCTGGACCCAGGCCAGCTCACCACCGATCCGCTCGGCGTCCGGCCCGCCCGGGGCCTGCCGCAGCAGGGCACCGAGCTCCTGGGCGCGGCCCTCGGCGTACCGCCGCTCGCGCTCCATCGCCTCCAGACGCTCACCGAGCGCCCGCGCCCCGCCCGGCCGCCGGTCGTGGGCCGCGGCCGCCGCGCCGTGCAGGGCCCTGGCCCTGACGGCCCCGGGCCCGAGGGGCGGCTCACCGAGGTCCTGGAGCAGCGACTCGACGACGTCCCAGGGCAGGATCTCCGTACCGTCGAAGCAGGCCCGCAGCCCCTCCGGGTCACGGCTCGCGAAGACGCCGTACCAGCCCTCCCCCGGCACGAGCCGCGCCGCCATGGCTCTGAGGTGGCGTGCGAACGCGCCCACCTCCGCCGGGAGTTGATACACCGTCATATCGCCCGCACCGCCCGCGTACTCGACTCGGATCTTCCGGTCCCGAGGTATTCGACCCCAGTCGTGTTACGGGACGGCTACGGAAAGTTTTCGTACGGCGGCGAGGCGCTCGGCGAACGGGTCAGAAACTGACGGCTATTCCGGTGTGCGGCCGCTTGCCCAGCCGGGCGACCATGGCCGGCCAGTCGACGAGCCAGAACTGCCAGGTGTACTTGCGCGAGAGCAGCTTCCGCACGCGTCGCAGCTCCTCGCCCTCCAGGAGGCGGCCCGTGCCCTCCAGGCGCACCGCGCCCTCCTCCACGTTCCCGCGCAGGTCACAGACGGCGACGACGGTCCGCGGGTCGTTGCGCAGCCGCTTGACCTTCCAGGAGTCGCTGCGGGTCCAGGCGTACAGCTCGTCGCCCTCGACCGCGTACCAGACGGGGGTCGCCACTCCGGTGCCGTCACGGCGGAACGTGGTCAGACTGACGTAGCGGCCACGCCGCAGCTCCTCGGGAATCATGCGGCCGAGCCTAACCGCGCGCCCCACCCGAGGAACGCACGGCCGCCGGACGGGCGACGTCAGACGGGAGCGGGCGCGAGGGCGCACCGCGTGACGAGTTCGTCCATCGAGAGGCCGAGGACCGCCGCCAGCGCCGCGACGGTGAAGAAGGCGGGGGTCGGGGCCCGTCCGGTCTCGATCTTGCGGAGGGTCTCGGCCGAGAGTCCGGCCGCCGCGGCGATCTCGACCATCGAGCGGTCTCCGCGCGTCTCGCGCAGGAGGCGGCCGAGCCGCTCGCCGCGCTCGCGCTCTTCGGGGGTCAGGGGGGTGCGCACCATGCACACCACTCTAATACCGGTATAGTAATTGGCATGGTGGAGATCAAGACTGATGCATCCCTGCGTGCCATGCGCGACGCGGGACGGGTGGTGGCCGAGGCGCTGGCGGCCGCGCGGAAGAAGGCGGCGCCGGGGGTCACGGCGAAGGAGCTGGACCAGGCGGCCCGGGAGGTTCTCACGGCTGCCGGGGCCGGGTCGCCGTTCCTGGGCTACCGCCCCGACTGGGCGCCGGTGCCGTTCCCCGCGGTCGTCTGCGTCTCGGTGAACGACGCGATCGTGCACGGCATCCCGGGCGACCAGCCCCTCGCGGACGGGGACCTGGTCTCCGTCGACTGCGGGGCGCTCCTCGCAGGCTGGGCGGGCGACTCCGCCATCAGCTTCACGGTGGGCCGGGCGCGCCCCGAGGACACCCGGCTGGTCGAGACGGCGTACGCCGCGCTGGAGGCGGGCATCGGCGCGGCCCTCGTCGGCAACCGGATCGGCGACATCGCGCACGCGATCGGCCGGGTCTGCCGGAGCGCCGGGTACGGCATCCCCGACGGATTCGGCGGCCACGGCATCGGCCGGAAGATGCACGAGGACCCGGGCGTCCCCAACGAGGGACGCCCGGGCCGGGGCATGCCCCTGCGGCACGGCATGGTCCTCGCGATCGAGCCCATGCTGATCGGCGGCGGCGGGGACGACCACCACACGGCGCGGGACGGCTGGACGATCCGGACGAACGACGGCTCCCGCGCCGCCCACGCGGAGCACACGGTGGCGATCACGGACGACGGCCCGCGGATCCTCACGGCCCTGTGAGGCGCGGTCGGCGGGCGTCGCCGAACGCGGCTGGCGAGCGCGTCGTCGAGCCCGTCGCCGACCGCGGCCGGCGACGCGGACCGTCCGCCGTTCGCCGCCCGCACGTGGCGCCGCCGATGCCTCCCGCCGGCCGCTCCCCGCCTACCCCGCCGGTCGGCCCCGCCTATCCCGCCGGCCGCACGACCATCGCCGAGCCGCCACCCCTGCGTGCCTTCTCGGCCGCCGCGATCCAGCGTCCGTCCGGCAGCCGCTGGACGCCGGTCGCCGCGCCGATCTCCGGGTTCTGCCGGAAGCCGTGGCCGATGGCTTCGAGTTCGGCGCGCAACGGGCTGTTCCACAGGCCCGGTTCCAGCTCCGTCGTCGTCTGGTTGCGCTGGCTCGCCCGGGGCGCCGCGATGGCCTCGACGAGCGGAAGGTCCCGGTCCAGGACCCCGGTCAGGGTCTGGAGCACGGTGGTGATGATGGTCGCGCCGCCCGGGGAGCCGAGCGCGAGCACCGGCCGGTCGGACCGGTCGAGCACGATCGTCGGAGAGATGGAGGAGCGGGGCCGCTTCCCGGGACCGGGGAGGTTCGGGTCGTGGACCGCCGGGTTCGCCGGGGCGAAGGAGAAGTCGGTGAGCTCGTTGTTGAGCAGGAAGCCGCGGCCCGGGACCGTGATACCGCTGCCGCCCGTCGACTCGATGGTCAGCGTGTACGCGACGACGTTGCCCCACTTGTCGGCCACCGTGAGGTGCGTGGTGTTCTCACCCTCGTACGTCGTCGGCGCGGCCGTCCCCCGGTTCACGCACGCCGCCGGGGAGCGCGGGTCGCCCGGCGCGAGGGGGCTGGTGAGGACGGCGTCGTCGCGGATCAGGCACGCGCGGGAGTCGGCGTACCGCTGCGAGAGCAGCTCCCGTGTGGGCACGTCCTCGAAGGCCGGGTCGCCGACCCAGCGGCCCCGGTCGGCGAAGGCGATCCGGCTCGCCTCGATGAAGCGGTGCAGATAGGCGGCCTGGGAGGCGGTGGAGAGATCAGTGCGCTCCAGGATGTTGAGCGCCTCGCCGACGCTCGTGCCACCGGACGAGGAGGGGGCCATCCCGTAGACGTCGAGGCCCCGGTAGGAGACCTTCGTGGGCCGGCGCCGTTCGGTCTCGTAGGCGGCGAGGTCGCGCTCGGTCAGATCGCCGGAGCGGACGACCCGCGTGGCCCCGTCCCGTACGGGAGGCTTCCGGACGGTGTTCACGATGTCCCGCGCCAACGGCCCCCGGTAGAGCGCGCCGACGCCCTCACGGCCGAGCCTGTCGTACGTACGGGCCAGGTCGGGGTTCTTGAACGTCGAGCCGACCACGGGGAGCCGGCCGCCCGGCAGGAAGAGCGCGGAGGAGGCCGGGAAGTCCCGGAAGCGGGCCTCGTTGGAGGCCGTCTGGGCGCGGAAGGTCGCGTCCACGGTGAAGCCGTCGCGGGCGAGGCGCTCGGCGGGTTCGAGGAGGGTGCGCAGCGGCTTGCTGCCCCAGGCGTCGAGCGCGGCCTTCCAGGTCGCCGGGGTGCCAGGGGTGCCGACGCCCCGGCCGCTGGTCATGCCCTCCTCGAAGGGGATGGGCGCGCCGTTCTCCACGAAGAGGCCGGCGTCCGCCGAGGCGGGCGCGGTCTCGCGGCCGTCGATCGTCCGCACGGTGCGGGTCCTGGCGTCGTAGTGGACGAGGAAGCCGCCTCCGCCGATGCCCGCGGAGTACGGCTCGGTGACGCCGAGGGCCGCGGCGACGGCGACGGCGGCGTCGACGGCGTTGCCGCCCTTGCGGAGCACCTCGATCCCGGCGGCGGAGGCGTCGGCGTCGACACTGGCGACGGCGCCGCCGTACCCGACGGCGACGGGTTCCTTCACCGGTGGCCTCGGGCCGCCCGGTGGCGCCGCCGCGCCCACCGAGAGCACCGTCGCGGCGACGGCGAGCAGAGAGACCTTCCGAGCGGTGGAGCGTCGCACTTGTACCTCCAGTCAACGGCCGTCCGCGCAGCGTAACTTCCGTCCCGCCCTCTCGTCAGGACCGCCTCGAACGGCGGTGCGCCGGGCCGCTAGCATGCGCGCCCATGAATGAAGACCTGCGCAATGTCGTGCTGGGAGTCCTCGCGACGGGGGTCAGCGCCTCGCTGGGCTGGCTGGCCCGGACGTATCTCTGGCGCCGCACGCTCCGGCGCAAGCAGGCGTTCTTCGGGCTGCGCGACGGATCCGAGTGCCTGCTGGTGGTGAACCGCAAGGCGGGCAGTGAGCGGGCGGTGCACAACGTCGACGTCTCCGCCCTGCTCGAACTCTCCGCCCTGATCAAGGACTGCGGGGCGCGCCCGGAGATAGTCCAGCACGACGAGGCCCGGCAGGGTCTGGGGGACCGCGCGGAGTTCTGTGTCGGAGGACCGTACTCCAACCGCCGGATGGCCGCCCATCTGTCCTCCCTGCTGCCCGGTCTGACGATGAACGTGGAGTCGGAACCGGTCGCGGACCGGAGCAAGTTCACCGTCGGGGACGAGGTGTACCGGTTGGTGAACGGGGCCTCCGAGCACGCGATCCTCGCCCGTCTCACCGGCGGCGAGGGCGGGCGGCCGGTCTTCCTCCTCTGCGGCCAGGCCGCGGTCGCCAACCACGCCGCGAGCCGTTATCTGGCCCGGCACCACGAGAAGCTGGCGCGGAAGCACGGCTCCGGGCCCTTCGTACTCCTTCTCAAGGTGGTCAACTCCGACGCGTACGGCCCCGATGTGGTGGAGCTGGTGGCCGACGTCACGCGGGCCGCGCGGACCGCACCGGTCACCGCACCCGAACCGGCAGGGACTTGATCCCGTTGATGAAGTTGGACACGAGCCGCCGGGGCGGGGCGGTGAGGGTCAGGTCGTCCAGCGTGTCGCGTACCTCCTCGTGCAGGACGCGCAGTTGGAGCCGGGCGAAGTGGGCTCCGAGGCAGACGTGCGGTCCTTCGCCGAAGGACACATGAGGGTTGGGTGAACGGTCCAGGTCGAGGCGGTGGGGGTCGGTGAAGACGCGTTCGTCGTGGTTGGCGGAGGCGTGGAAGACGACCACCTTGTCGCCCGCGGCGACGGGCCGGCCGGCGAGTTCGGTGTCGCGGGTGGCGGTGCGGCGGAACGAGAGTACGGGCGGGTGGCGGCGCAGGAGCTCTTCGACGGCGCGGTCGACGCCGGTCTCGCCGCTCCACAGCCGCCTTCGTTCGTCGGGGTGTTCGGCGAGGGCGAGCAGCCCGCCGGGGGCGGCGCTGCGGACGGTGTCGTTGCCCGCGACGGTCAGCAGGAAGAAGAACATCTCCAGCTCGGCGGGGTGGAGCGCGGAGTGGGCGAGCGTGGTCATGATGTCGTCGGCGGGGTTCTTCCGCTTGTACGCGGCGAGTTCCTGGGCGTAGCCGAACATCTCGGCGAGCATGGCGGGCGACCGGGGGTTGACGGGCCGCCCCCGGTCGTCGAGGACGGGCGGCTCGTCGGGGTCCTGGTAGGCGATGACCCGCTCGGTCCAGCCGAGGAGCAGGCCCCGGTCGCTCGCGGGCACGCCGAGCAGGTCGGTGAGGTTGAGCAGCGCGTAGTCGTCGGTGACGGCGCCGACGAGGTCGGTCTCGGGCCCGGCGTCGACGGCCGCCTTCAGCAGCTCGCGCGCCCGCGCCCGCGCGGTCCCGGCGAACCGCTCGATCCGTCCGGGGGTGAAGGCGCGGCTGACGAGCCGCCGCAGCCGGCCGTGATGCGGCGGGTCCTGATTGAGCATCATGCGGCGGATGAACGGGAGATCGGCCGGGTCGGGGTCGCGGATCTGGGTGGCGCCGAGGTACGAGGAGTAGCCGGCGGAGTCCTTGAGCACCCGCACGACGTCGGCGTGGCGCGTCACGGCCCAGAACCCGGGCCCGGCGGGCCAGCCGAGGACTTCGTACTCCTGCTGCCAGGCGACGGGCCGGCGGTCGCGCAGCACACGGAAGGCCTCGTGCGGCGGCCCGTCGGCGTAGATCCGGGGGTCGAAGACGTCCGGTACGTCGCTGGTGTTCTCCACGCCCCCAGCTTGCGGCGACCGCCGCCGGAATTCCAGATCCCGCGTGTCACGCCCGGGCGGCGAATATCGCTCATGTCACATCCGACATCACCGGAATGGTTCATATATTCGGAACCGATTCCGGCCTCCGCCCCTCTCTCCCCCCGTACAGAGATCACCACCGGAGGTCGTCCCCGTGAAGCGCATACCCGTGCCCGCCCTGCTCGTCACCGCCGCACTGACCCTCGGGCTCTGTGCGTGTTCCGGCGGATCGGATGGAGCGGGTGACTCCGGAGGCGGTGACGCCAAGGGCGCGCCGAAGACGCGGATATCGGTGAACCTGACCGGCGAGACGGCCGAGGCCGGCGCTCCGGTCGTCGTCACCCTCACCGAGGGGCAGCGGCTCCAGCAGGTGAGCGTGACCGACTCCAAGGGCACGGTCCTCGACGGGAAGGTGGCCGCGGACGGGAAGAGCTGGACGTCCGCCCGGAAGGCGGCGCCCGGGACGGCGTACGCGATCGAGGCGCGGGACGCCGCCGGAGGCAGCGCGAAGGCCGCGTTCACCACCGCCGCCGCCGACAAGGTCAACAAGCTCACCCTGGCTCCGGGGAAGAACACCACCGTCGGCATCGCCCAGCCGCTGTCGATCGTGTTCGACCACCCGGTGAAGAACAAGCGGGAGGTCGAGAAGCACCTCAAGGTCACCACCTCGAACGGCACCGAGGGCTCCTGGGGCTGGATGCAGGACTGGTCGGGCAAGGACCGGGTCGACTGGCGGCCGAAGGAGTACTGGAAGTCCGGCACGAAGGTCACCCTGGACGCCGAGCTGAACGGGGTCGACTCCGGCGCCGGCGGCTGGTTCGTCCGCGACTACACCACCACCTTCTCGATCGGCCGGAACCAGCTGGTCAAGGTGGATCTCGACAACCACCGGCTGACGCTGCTGCGCGACGGGGCGACGGTCAAGAGCGTTCCCATGTCGGCCGGTACGCCCGGCGGCGAGAAGGCGTCCTGGCGCGGGAAGACCGTCCTGATGTCCAAGGAGGGCACCATCAACATGCGTTCCGAGACCGTCGGCCTCGGTGACGCGTACGACAAGATGGTCGACTACTCGATGCGCCTGACCTGGTCGGGCATGTACGCCCACGCGGCCCCCTGGAACTCCGCGTACTTCGGCAGCGCCAACAGGAGCTCGGGCTGCATCGGGATGAGCGACGCCGACGCGCGGAGCGTGTACGACCTGGTGCAGGTCGGCGACCCCTTCGAGATCACCGGCTCCGACGCCAAGGGAACGCAGGCGCTGAACAACGGCTACGGCGAGTGGAACCTCTCGTGGTCCGCGTGGCAGGCGAAGAGCGCCCTGCGCTGATCGCACGTTCAACAATCGTTACCCTCGCGTAACTTACCGACCAGTTACCCCAGGTAAGCCTGGCCGGTTACCGTCGGGTCACTTTGCACTGTCCCCACCAGTGACACGAGTGAGGAGTGACCCGTGCGTACACCTCTGGTCTTCGCCGTCTCGGCCGCCCTGGTGGCGGGGACGGCCCTCGGGCTCGCCCCCGCCGCCCACGCCGCCGAGTCCGGCACGTCCGTACGCTTCGTCGACATCGCAGGCGAGGGCGGCACCGTCCTCAAGGCCAACGTCGTCACCCCGGCCGGCGCCGACGGCTCCGCCCGCTACCCCGTGATCGTGCTCCCCACCAGCTGGGCCATGCCTCAGATCGAGTACCTCGCCCAGGCCCAGAAGCTCGCCGACTCCGGTTACGTCGTGGTGAGTTACAACTCGCGCGGCTTCTGGCAGTCCGGCGGCGAGATCGAGACCGCGGGGCCGAAGGACGTCGCCGACGCCTCCAAGGTCATCGACTGGGCCCTCGCCCACACCCCCGCCGACCCGGCGAAGGTCGGCATGGCGGGAGTGAGTTACGGCGCGGGGATCAGCCTCCTCGCCGCCGCGCACGACAAGCGGATCAGGGCCGTCGCCGCGCTGAGCGGCTGGGCCGACCTCATCGAGTCCATCTACAGCGGCCGCACACAGCACCTCCAGGCCGCCGGTCTGCTCGGCGGCGCCGGCTTTCTCACCGGGCGTCCCGGCCCCGAACTCCGGCAGATCCTGAGCGACTTCCTCGCCTCCAACCTCGCCAAGGAGGGGGAGATGATCGAGTGGGGCAGGCAGCGCTCCGCCGCGACCCAACTCGACCGGATCAACGCCAACGGCGCCGCGATCATGCTCGGCAACGCCTGGGGCGACACCATCTTCCCGCCCAACCAGTACGCCTCCTTCTACGAGAAGCTCCAGGGCCCCAAGCGCCTGGAGTTCCGCCCCGGCGACCACGCCACCGCCGAGGCCACCGGTCTGCTCGGGCTGCCCAACGACACCTGGACCAGCGCCCACCGCTGGTTCGACCGCTACCTCAAGGGCGCCGACAACGGCATCGACCGCGAGCAGCCCGTCCAGCTCAAGTCCCGCTCCACCGGCGGCTACGAGGGCTACCCGGACTGGAAGTCGGTCGGCGCGAACGAACGGAAGATCGCGCTCGGCGGCTCGCAGCGGATCTGGGCCAACGTCGACTCCGGCGCCAACGGCGGCATCGTGATGCTCTCCAACCTCCTGGACCAGATACTCCGGACCCCGCCCGTCGCCTCGATCCCGCTCCTCCCCCGCAGTTTCGCCGGGGTGTGGCAGTCCGAGCGGTACGGCTCGGCCCAGAAGGTGCGCGGCACGGCGAAGCTGCACACCACGGTCACCTCCACCAAGGAGAGCGGCACCTTCGTCGCGTACCTCTACGACGTGGGCCCGCTCGGCCTCGGCAAGCTGGTCAGCAACGCCCCGTACACCTTCCACGACAAAACGCCCGGCACACCCTTCGGCGTCGACCTGGAGCTCTTCTCCACGGCCTACGACGTGCCCGCGGGACACCGTCTCGCCCTGGTCGTCGACACCGTCGACCCGCTCTACATCGAGCACAACCCGACCGGCGCACAGCTGACCTTCTCCTCCCCGCAGACCGACCCCTCGTACCTGTCGGTCCCGCTGCGGGCGGAGTGATCACCGGCTGCTGCCGGGCGGATGGCTCCCTACGCGCCACCGCGCGGGCCGCTACGGCCCCTGGGGAGGACCTCCGCCCGGCAGCGGCGTTCCTGGTTCGGCCGGGGCGATTTCCACGAGACGTCACGCGGCTCGGTCAACGGATCGGCGACCGCCATACACTCCCCTGCCCCCTTCTCGGCTGTGTCGAGGCCAGCGCAAACTATCCAGCGCAAAAAGGGACTTAACGCTCGACACGCACAAACAGGGATAAGCCGTATTTACTGCAACGGGGTGGCCCGCGGGCCGGGGCGGGCGGCCGCGGCAGGGGCATCGCGGCGGGGGTCAGAACTCGGCGGACTCGCCGTACACCTGCGAGAGCTGCGGCGATCCGCTCATGGCCCAGTCGAGCCCGGCCTCCACCACGTTGATCTCCCGGCCCGAGGCCAGCCGCACCACCGGCTGGCCGCCGGGCCACACCTGCCAGCTCGCACCCGGCACGTTCCGGACGATGACCGTGCCCAGATAGAGCCCGGCGTCGTTGCCCAGCCAGGGCAGCTCCTCCGGGTCGTCGCGCCAGCGCGGCGGGAGCTGGTCGAGCGCGGCGAGCGAGCCCGGGGTGTCATCCAGCGTCACCCCGGCGTCCTGGACCCTGGCACGCAGCAGCTCGCACTCGGCGAGCAGCTCACCCACGCCCTCGGGGTCGCGGTCGAAGGCCGCGGCCAGCGGGGAATGATCGGCCGCATGCCGCTTGCGCCAGTTGTCCAAGAACGGGATGTTCATCCGAACAGCGTCGCATTTCACCCTCCCGTGGCACCACCCGGCGCGCGGAGATCATCCGCGGCGCAGCGCCTAGACGTCCAGGTCGACGACGACCGGGGCGTGGTCGGACGCCCCCTTGCCCTTGCGCTCCTCGCGGTCGACGTAGCTGTCCTTCACCGCGTCGGCGAACGGCTTGTTGCCGTACACGAGGTCGATGCGCATGCCCCGGTTCTTCGGGAAGCAGAGCTGGCGGTAGTCCCAGTACGTGAAGGGCTGGTCGTACTTCAGCGGGCGCGGGACGACGTCCGTGAGGCCCGCCTCGCGCAGGCCGGCCAGCGCGGCGCGCTCGGGCTCGGTGACGTGCGTGAGGCCCTCGAAGGCCGCCCGGTCCCAGACGTCGTCGTCGGTCGGCGCGATGTTGTAGTCACCGAGGACGGCGAAGGGCCGCTCCCCCGCCGCGTCCTCGGCGACGGACGCCCGGAGCGCCTCCAGCCAGCGGAGCTTGTACGCGTAGTGCTCGTGGGCGACCTCCCGGCCGTTCGGCACGTACACCGACCAGACGCGGACCGGTCCGCAGGTCGCGGAGATGGCCCGGGGCTCCTGGAGGGTCTCGTAGTCGGGGCCGCCGGGCAGTCCCGTGACGACGTCCTCCAGGCCGACCTTGGAGAGCAGCGCCACGCCGTTCCACCGGCCGGTGGCGTTGACCACCGAGGCGTACCCCAGCTCGCTCAGTGCGTCGGCGGGGAACTGCTCGACGGTGCACTTGGTCTCCTGGATGCACAGCACGTCCGTGCCGGTGCTCTCCAGCCAGGCCAGGAGTCGGGGCAGGCGGGCGGTGATCGAATTGACGTTCCAGGTCGCGATGCGCATGAGCGCAAGCCTAGCGGCGGGGTCTGACAGTCACCGGTTCCGCGCCCCGGGGATCACAGCTCGGTGGAGTCGCCCGGGGTGAGGTGGCCGTGGTCCGTGCCGCCGAGCGCGCCGATCTGCCGGTCATAGATGGGCCGGGCGAGGTCGGTGAGCAGGGCGTCGTGGATGTCGATCGCGCGGCGCGGCTTGACCTCGCGTACGTAGTCGATGACCTCGGCGATCTTGTTCCAGGGGGCCATCACCGGCAGCATCAGCGTGTCCACCGGGTGCTCGGGCACGGTCAGCGCGTCGCCCGGGTGGAAGACGGAGCCGTCCACGAGGAAGCCGACGTTGGTGATCCGGGGGATGTCCGGGTGGATCACCGCGTGCAGCTCGCCGTGGACCTGGACGTCGAAGCCCGCGGCCGTGAAGGCGTCGCCGTGGCCGACGGTGTGGACGCGGCCGGGGAAGGCGGCCGAGAGCTTCTCCGCGACGCTCCGCAGCGTCCAGATCTCGGCCGCCGGGTTGGCCTCGAGACCGGCCCGCAGCCGGTCCTCGGCGAAGTGGTCGGCGTGCTCGTGGGTGACGAGCAGGACGTCGGCGCCGACGGCGGAGTCCTCCTCGCTGAACGCGCCCGGGTCGACGACGAGCGTTCGCCCGTCCTTCTCCAGGCGGATGCAGGCGTGCGACTTCTTCGTCAGCTTCACAGGACTCCACCTCACGACGGGCCGTACCGGCCCGGTCAGCCTACGCCTGGGGGGTGGTCTCCTCCTTGATCACCCTGCCGACGACGCGCAGGGCGCTCTCGGCGGCGGGCAGCCCGCAGTAGACGGCGGTCTGGAGCACGACCTCGCGGAGCTCCTCGGGCGTCAGGCCGTTGCGCAGCGCGGCCCGGGTGTGGTCGGCGAGCGCGTCCAGGTGGCCGCCGGCGATCAGCGCGGTGAGGGTGACACAGCTGCGGGTGCGGCGGTCCAGGCCCTCCCTGCTCCACACCTCGCCCCAGGCGTAGCGGGTGAGGAGGGCCTGGAGGTCGGCGCCGAACTCGTCGGTCAGCGCCTGGTCGACATGCGCGTCCCCGAGGATCTCGCGGCGGATCTTGATGCCCTGGTCGTACGGGTCGGGCCGCACGGTCCCGGCGGACTCGCCCGCCGGCTCGGCGGGCGCGATCTCGGCGACGGGTACGACCGGGGTGGAGACGGGCGGCATCGCCAGGGCGGGCACGGCGCTCTGGGTGTCGTGCACGATCCCGGCGAAGTGGCCGGTGAGCAGCTCGGTGACGGCGGCGGGCTGCTCGACCGGGGCGAGGTGGGAGGCGCCGGGGACGACGGCGAGCCGGGCGTCGGCTATCCCGGCGACGAGGGTGCGGGCCTCGGCGGGGCCGGTGACCTGGTCGTCGGAGCCGACGAGCACGAGGGCGGGGATGCCGATGCGGCCGAGGGCTTCCCGTACGTCGAAGACGGCGAGCGCCTCGCAGGCGCCGATGTAGCAGCCGGGGTCGGTGGTGCGGACCATCTGCACGGCCCACTCGACGATCGCGGGCTGCGCGGCGCGGAAGGCGGGGGTGAACCACTGCTCGGGGGCGGTACGGGCCATGGGCTCGAGGCCGTTGGTACGGACGATCACCCCGCGCTGGCGGAACTCGTCGGCGCTGCCGAACCGGGGCGAGGCGGCCACCAGGGCGAGCGAGGCCACCCGGTGGGGTGCGCGCAGGGCGAGGTCGAGGCCGACCGCGCCGCCGATGGAGCAGCCGGCGTAGCCGAACCGCTGGACGCCCAGCTCGTCGAGGGTGGCGAGCAGCCGGTCGCCGAGCTCGGCGACGGAGGTGAAGGGCAGGGCGGGGGCGCCGCCGTGCCCCGGCAGGTCGAACCGGACGACGCGCCACTGGCGGGTGAGCTCGGGTATCTGACGGTCCCACATGTGCCAGGTGGTGCCCAGCGAGGGCCCCATGACCAGGACGGGAGCCTCTTCTGGCCCGTCAACGCGGTACTGCAGCGTATCGATCTCGGTCTCGCTCACCGGTTCACACCTTCATCTGTCACGATCTGTCACACGCCCCCTGCGAGACCTCCCCATGCCTCCGCTGCCGCGAGCAGGTCCGCCGCGTTCGTGTGCCCGGCTCACATCGCAAGCAGGTGATCCGGCACCCCGTTGTTCGACAGGAAGGTCAGGCACGACGCCCGAGCATCGTACAGACGGACCCCGCGAAGGCCACTTTCGTCCATGATCGTGTGGGCCCGCACCGGAGCCCGCGGGCTACGTCCGAAGAGTCAGGCAGCGGTCACCGGCCAGTTCCTCAGCGCCGCGCGAAGGCCCTCAGGGTCCTCGGCGTCGGCCGCCCAGGCGATATGGCCGTCGGGGCGGATCAGCAGGGGCCCGGGCAGGTTCCCGGCGGGGGCGGCGAGACGCAGCCACTCCGTCTCCGGCACCGGTCGCCCCCGGGTGACCAGCACGAACCGGCCGTCGCGCAGCACCTCGTACAGGCGCCGTCCGCCGGAGAGCCGGAGGTCGGGGGCCCGGCGGCCGGTGAGCCGGTGGCTGCCGCGCGGTGCCGGGTACGCGATGCCGATGCCGGAGAGCAGGCGCTCGCCGGTCGCCGTGAGCGAGTTCAGCCGGTTCGCGAGCGGCAGGCCGACCTCACGCAGGCGGCGCGTCAGACCGTTGCGGGGGGACCGCAGCACGCCCCGGGTGATCGCCCCGGAGACCCGCAGCGCCTGCCGCCCGACGGGGTGGCGCTCCCGCTCGTACGAGTCGAGCAGCGGCTGCCCCGCGCGGCCCTGGACCACGGCGGCCAGTTTCCAGCCCAGGTTGGCGGCGTCCTGGAGCCCCGTGTTCATCCCCATGCCGCCGGCGGGCGAATGCACGTGCGCGGCGTCGCCCGCCAGCAGCACCCGGCCCTCGCGGTAACGCACCGCCTGTCGCTCGTCGCTGTGGAACCGGGAGATCCAGCGCGGGTCGTGCATGCCGTAGTCGGAGCCCAGGACCCGGCGCAGCAACGCGGAGAGCTCCTCTGCCGCTACCGGCGCGTCGTCGGGTCGCTCGTCCCCCGCGACCCAGCCGATCGCCCGGTACCAGCCGTCGCCGAACGGCACCAGGGAGGCGAAGCCGTGCGCGTTGGAGTTGGTGGTCACCGCGTCGACGGGGATCTCGGTGAGCCGGATGTCGGCCAGCATCACCGAGCGCACCACCGACTTGCCGGGGAAGCCGATGCCGACCATCCGCCGCACCGAGCTGCGTACGCCGTCGCACCCGACCACGTACCCGGCGGTCCAGACGTCCTCGCCGGCCGTCTCCACCTCGACGCCGGCGTCGTTCTGGCGCAGCCGCGTCACCTCGGCGCCCCGCACGATCCGCACCCCGGCAGCGCCCGCCCGCCGCTCCAGGAGCCGTTCGACGTGGTACTGCGGGGTGATCAGAGCGAACGGGAAGCGCGAGCGCAGCCGGTGCAGGCGGAGTTCGATCCTGCCGAAGACGCCGATCACGGGCGCCTTGCGGCCGAGGGCGACGAGTTCGTCGCCGAGACCTCGGGCGTCGAGCAGCTCCAGGGTGCGGGCGTGCACCGCGAAGGAGCGGGTCATGGCGGTGTCGGCGGCATGTTCGCGCCGTTCGAGCAGGGTGACCCGCACCCCGGCGGTGGCGAGGTCGCCGGCCAGGAGGAGGCCGGTGGGACCTGCCCCGATGACGAGGACGTCGGCGGTCCGGGACGGCGGTCCGGATTTCGGGGTGATCTCGGGATTCGAGGTGCTCTCGGGATTCGAGGTGGTCTCGTTCACACCGTCGCCTCGATCATGTGCTGGTAGGTGTTGACCGGACGGACATCCCGTACGACCAGGCCCGCCCGCTCCACCAGTCCGAGCAGGCTCTGCCGGGTGTGCTTCCGGCCGCCGACGGTGAGCAGCATCCGCAGGTCCATCCCAGTGCTGAACATCTGGCCGGGGCCGTCGTCGACCAGGTTCTCCACGATGATCACCCTGGTGCCCGGACGGGCCGTGCGTACGACGTTGCCGAGCACGACGACCGCGTCCTCGTCGTTCATCCCCAGGACGTTCTTGAAGACGTACGCGTCGACGTCGGCCGGCACGGCCTCGCGGCAGTCCCCGGCGACCAGTACCGCCCGCTCGGCGAGCGCCCCGCCCTCGCACAGCCGGGCGTCCGCGCCGGCCAGCACGTCCGGCCGGTCGAAGAGGATTCCCCGCACGTCCGGGTGGTGTTCGAGGAGAGCGGCGAGGAGCCCGCCCTGGCCGCCGCCGATGTCGGCGACGGTCCGCGCGCCGGACAGCGGCACGGCCCCCGCGACGGCCCTGGCGGACTGGATGCTCGCCTGGGTCATCGCACGGTCGAAGACGGCCGCGGACTCCGGCCACGCGGAGTGCACCTGGTCGAAGAACTCCTGCCCGTGCAGGCCGACGAAGACGTCCCTGCCGGTGCGCACGGACTCGTCGAGCCGGCCCCACAGTTCCCAGGTCCACGGCTCGGTCATCCACAGCACGAGCTGGTCGAGGCTGTCCGGGGTGTTCGTGCGCAGCAGCCGGGAGATCTCCGAGGGGACGAAACGACCCTCGGAGTCCTCGGCGAACACCTGGTGGCAGGTGAGCGAGCGCAGCAGCCGCCGCAGCGCGTCCGGGTCGGCTCCGACGGTCCGCGCCAGGGCGTACGCCGTCGCCGGGCCGTCGCCGAGGGCGTCGGCGAGACCGAGCTTCACGGCCGCGCGTAGCGAGGCGGCGCAACTGGTGCTCAGCGCGCGCTCCAGCAGGCTCAGCACCTGCGGCTCGGTGGACAGCTCCGACAGCATCTCGGTGGGTGCGGTTGAACCGGTCACGAAAGGGGCCTTTCTATCGGGTCTGTCGGGCGGCGGCGGTGACACAGCCGGGGAAGTGCGCTTCAAGGGCTTGGCGGACTCCGTCACGCCAGGACCACTCACAGGCGCCGACCAGGCTCCTGCGGCGGGTGTCGTCGTACGCGACGACCGCGCGGGTGACGTCGCTCGGGACGAAGTCGACGGGCACCCCGGTGAGTTCCGACACGTAGGTAAGGAGGTCGCGTACGCCGACGACCTCGTCCCCGCCCCAGTTCACGACGGTCGCGGGGACCGTCGCCGCGGCCCACAGGCCCGGTACGTGCCGGGCGATGTCGTCGGTGTGGATCGGGGAGCAGTAGTGCTGGTCGGTGTGCGGGACCGCGACGGGTTCCCCGGCGAGCATCGTCCGATAGTGGATGACCGGGGCCCCGCCGTGCCCGTGCGGCCCGTAGGCGACGTTGAGCCGGGCGATGGTGGTGGGCAGGCCGAGTGTCACGGTGAGCGCCCGTACGGCCCCCTCGGCAGCCAGCTTGCCCACCGGGTAGGTCGGCAGGAAGGCCGAGTGGGCCGCCAGCGGGTCGTTCTCGGTGTACCGGTGGTCCAGTGCCCGGGGCGCGTACACCGCGCTGGTGGAGAGGAACAGGAACGATTCGGCAGTGCGGCAGTGGTTCATCAGACGGCCGGTGCCGACGGAGTTGACCGTCACCACCTCCTCGAAGTTCCCATCGCCCCGCTCCACCGCCGCGTGCAGGACGTGCGTGAAGTCTTCGGGTACCCCGTCCAGACCGTCCGCGGCCATGTCCCAGCGCCGGGTCCGGATGCCCCGGTCCCGCAGCCCGCGTTCCGTCTCCGGGTCCGAGAAGCGGCCCAGGCACCACACTTCGTTGTCCCGGGCGAGCGTCTCGGCGGCCGTGCGGGCGACCAGTCCCGTCGCCCCTGTGATCAGGATCTTGTTGCCGGTCGGCGTCTGCATCCGGATGGCTCCTTCATGAGATGTCGGACGGGGCGGACAGCGACCGAGCGAGCTCCGCGCGCAGGATCGACTGGAAGGCGGCCACGTGCCGGGCGCCCATGAGGGTGTAGTGCTCGCCGGGCACGTCCAGGAACCGGGGCGCCTCGCGGGTGAAGTCGGCCCACCGCGTCAGCTCGTTGTTCAGCCAGTCCTGCTTGCTGCCGCGGAGCGGGACGGCGTAGAAGACGCTCATCCGGGCGACATCGCCGGACGGCACGTAGCTCCGGCCGAGGTCGGTGAGGCCATCCGCGAGTTCCGCCCACGCGCTGAACCGTTCGAGGTCCAGGTCGAGTTCGGAGAGCCGTTCCGGGGGAGAGATGTCGATCAGGCGGCCGAGCTGCTCCTTCCTGTCCAGCGGCCGGAGTTCGGCGGGCAGCTTCTTCGCCTGCTGCTCGGAGACCAGGTCCAGGAACATGGCCAGGTTGACCGCGGTCTCGACGAAGTCGAGTTCCTCCATGCGGTACTTGATGTGCGGAGGGAGGTTGAAGCTGCCCAGGAAGTCGACGCGTTCGCCGTCCGCTTCAAGGAGCTTGGCCACCTCGAACGCGACCGCTGCGCCGAAGGAGTACCCGGCGATCGCATAGGGGCCGTGCGGCTGCCGGGACCGGATGGCGTCCACATACGCGCGTGCCATCTCGTCGAACGACGCGAACGCCTTCTCCCCCGGGTTGAAGCCGCGGGCCCTCAGCGCGTAGAACGGCCGCTCGTGAACGAAATACTTGGCGAGGTTGACGAAGACGAGCACCTCACCGACGCCCGGGTGCACGCAGAACAACGGTGTCCCGTCCCCGCTGGTCTGCAGCGGGACGATCGGGTCGTACGGAGCGGGCGTGTCGCTCCGGTCGGCCTCGATGCGGGCGGCGAGCGCGCGGACGCTCGGCGCGGTGAGGATGGCGAGGACCGGTGGCTCCGTGCCCGGGAAGCGCCGGGCGATCAGGCTTCTGAGGCGCAGGATGTCCAGTGACGTACCGCCGAGGTCGAAGAAGCTCGCCGTGGCGCTGATCGTCGCCGGGTCGGTCCCGAAGAGCTCGCCGTACAGCTCCGCGAGTGCTTCCTCACGGGCGCCCTCGGGAGCGACGTACCCGCCGAGCTGCCGGGTGACCAGGCCTTGGACGGACTCCAGGTGCTCGGCGTAGTCGCCGGCCTCCAGCCGGCGCCGCATGAGTGCGCGCGGGATCTTACCCAGACTCGTCTTCGGGAAGGCGTCCTTGGGCAGCGGAAGCAGCAGGGCGGGGCGGAAGCCCCAGTGCAGGACGACGCTGTTCCGGACGGCCATCAGCAGACGGTGCAGTGCCGGTTCGTCGTCGGCCACCTCGGGGGCGGCCGCGAACGCGACGGCGAGCTGCTCGGTGTCGCTGCCCTTCGGACGGGTCGGGAACGCGGCGACGAAGGACTTCTCGATGCCGTCGAGGCTGTCGAGCACCGACTCCAGGTCATGGCTGTAGTAGTTGACGCCGTTGACGATGACGCAGTCCTTGCTGCGTCCCACGAGGGTCAGCCGGCCCCCGTCGAGGCGGCCGAGGTCACCGGTCCGGAACCAGCCGTCCGCCGTGAAGGCGGCCTCGGTGGCCTCCTTGTCGTTCCAGTACCCGCCCGTGACCATCGGGCCGGTGAGCTGCACCTCGCCGGTCTCGCCCTCGCCCAGCAGCGTGCCAGTCTCCTCGGCTGCGATCCGGATGCGCAGCCCGTCGACCGGCCGGCCGACCGCCGCGAACTCGGCCTCGCGGTCGGCCTCGGGGAACTCCCGGTTGTAGATGCTGCCGGCGCAGGTCTCGGTCATCCCGAAGGCGGGCCAGAGGGCCTCACGGCGCAGCCCGTACGGAGCCAGCCGTTCGAGGAAGCCGAGGCCCGTGGCGACGGGGTTGGCCTCGCCACCGGAGATGATGTGCCGCAGACAGGACAGGTCCAGGGCGGGAGCGGCCGGCAGGCGGTCGGCGATCCTGTTGAGCTGGCCGAGCAGGAAGTTCGGCGTGAACGTCATCGTCACCCGGTGGGCGTCGATCAGCTCCAGGAAGCGCATCGGGGCGGCGAGCACCGTCTCCGGGGAGGTCTGCAGCTGGACGGCGCCGACGGACAGCGGAAGCAGGTGTGCTTCGAGGAGCGCGGCGACGTGGTCGTACGAGATCCAGTTCAGGGTGATGTCGTCCGAGGTCAGCGACTGCGTCCCGGCCTTCGCGGCCATGGAGGCCAGCAGATTGCCGTGGGTGAGCCGAACGGCCTTGGAGGCGCTGGTGGAACCGGAGGTGAGGACGAGGAGGGCGACGTCGTCGGGGGAGACCGGGGTGGTGCCTGTCTCGGTGCCCGCGCCTGCGTCCGTGGCGGCCGGCGCCAGGTTCTCCAAGGTGACGACCGACAGGTCCTGGACGGCGGGAAGTTCCTCGCGCGTGCGGACGTCGGTGACCAGGAGCGGCCCGTCGAGCAGGGTGTTGACGTGGCCGAGCTGGGCCGCCCAGCGCTGCGGGTCGTCGCGCACGGGGACCAGCGGACACACCGTGATCCCACCGAGCAGGCACGCCCAGAGTGCCGGCAGGAAGTCCTCGGTCCGCTCGAGGAGCAGCGCGACGATCCGGTCCTTGCCCACTCCGGACTTCCGCAGCCGGGCGAGGAGTCGCAGCGACTCCTCCAAGAGCTCCGGATACGTCTGGAGCCGGAAGTCGAGCGGTCGGTCTCCGGAGCCGTGGCGGACCCCGTGCTCCGGGAACCGCGTGGCGGCCCGGATCAGCAGCGCGCCCAGGGTGGTCATTTCGTGGTCAGTCGTCATCGTGCCCCCTCGAATATGGCGACGTTCCGGGTCACCCAGGCGGCGATGTCGCGGATGGGTGACCCGGGGGTGAAGAGTGCGGCCACGCCCATCTCGCGGAGCACCGGGATGTCGGCCTCCGGGATGATGCCGCCGCCGAAGAGGGTGATGTCCCGTGCGTCCGCTTCGTCGAGGAGTCTGAGGACCTCGGCGAAGAGCGTCATATGGGCCCCGGAAAGGACCGACAGGCCGATGCCGTCGGCGTCCTCCTGGACGGCGGTGTCGACGATCTGGCGCGGGGTCTGGTGGAGCCCCGTGTAGATGACCTCGACCCCGGCGTCCCGCAAGGCGCGAGCGATGACCTTCGCCCCTCGGTCGTGTCCGTCAAGGCCGGGCTTGGCGATCACGACCCGAATCGGCGTGTCCATCGGATTCCCCCTCTGTTTTCTGTTGTCCGTCGTCTTCGTCGTACGTCGGCGTCCGTGAGGTCTCAGGTGGTCGTCGGGCTGTAGATGCCCCAGACCTCGCGCAGCGCGTGGCAGACCTCGCCGACCGTGGCCCGGGCCTTGAGGGCGTCCTTCATCGGGTAGAGCACGTTGTCCGTGCCCTCGGCGGCCTTCTTCAGCGCGGCGAGCGCCGTGTCGACGGCCGCCCGGTCGCGCTCGGCGCGCAGCCGTGCAAGACGTTCGGCCTGCTGGGCCTCGATCGCCGGA
>NZ_JAMGSL010000003.1:318361-574052 GCF_025195125.1 Streptomyces sp. Je 1-79 | reverse complement strand
TCTAGGCCCTGTCGTCAGCCGACCGGCTGCAGGCCGTGCGGGAGCGTGCCCCACGGGTGGGTGCCGGTGCCCGGGACCGCGCAGTGGACGCGGGTCGTCGGGAGGGCGTCGTGGGGCGCCCCGTAGACCAGGTGGCAGTAGTGGTCGGCGACGGGCAGGTCGAGGCCGCGGTAGGAGTCCCAGGGGCCTTCGAAGGTGACCAGCAGGTCGGCGAGTTCGGCGTACCCGGGGTCGGGGTGGGCGCCGTGGTTGAGAACCAGCGTGCGGGCACCGGCGGCCCGGGCGGCGACCCCGATGCGGCGGACGTGGGCGAGGCCCTCGGGCGCCGTCGGCACCTGGTCGAGGAAGGCGCCGTCGGCCCCGTACCAGTCACGGTGGCGCAGCAGTTCGGCGACGACCTCGCCGTGCGGGCGGCGCCCGTACGCGGTGTCGGTGTAGCCGAGGACACGGACCCCGGCGGCGCGGAGCCGTTCCGCGACGGCGGCGAACGCGGGATCGGGGGCCGGTCCCGCGCCGTTCGCCGGGTTGAGGACGACGCCGTACAGCGAGGGCGCCGCCTCGACCACGGCGTCCCACGCCTCGGGCCGGTCGGCGGGGTGCTCGTAGAAGGGCACGAGGAGCGAGGGGTGGTTCACATGCCTTCCTCAGACACGGTGGGCGGTCGGGCGGACGAGAAGCGCGCAGGTCAGGACGGTGAGCAGGGCGGCGGCCACGGCGGAGACCGCCGGGCCCGACGTCGGGGCGAGGGTCTGGACCCCGGCGGCGAGCACGCACACCGCCGCCGCGCTGCGCACGGCACCGAAGGCCTGGAGCAGCAGGCCGAGCCAGAGCACCACCCCGACGAGCAGCAGTCCGAGCAGCCGTTCGCCGCCCAGCGCCTGGGCCCCCGGCCACAGCTGGGTGCCGGCGGCGGCCAGGGCGAGGAGGACGGCGAGATAGGCGCCGAGGCAGTGGGCGAGGTTCCCCGCCGCCGCGCGCCGGAACGCCCGGGCGGTGGTGAGCCTGCGCAGCCCGGCGAGGCTCCGGCTGCGGAAGCGGTGCAGCAGCCACTCGGCGGGCCCCATGGAGAGCGTGAGCGCGACCACGGGCCCGGCGCCCGTCACGAGGGCGTCGCCGGTCCCCGCGTACAGCACGAGCAGTCCGGTGCCGAGACCGAACAGGCCGTACGGGAGGGAGGCGGCCAGCGGGGGGCCCGAGCGGGGCCGTGGCGAGCGGCGGCCCGGGCGGAGCACGAGCGCCGCGAAGACGACCGCGGCCGCGAGGGAGAGGGCCGGCAGCCCGGCCCTGAGCGGGTCGGGAAGGTCGTACCAGAACGCGGGCACCGCCCCCAGCAGCGGTGACAGCGCGCAGAGCAGGGCGCGTTCGCGGCCGAGGACGAGCAGGACGGTCGCCGCGCCCAGGTAGAGCGACTGGCCGGCCGCGAAGAGCACGACGGGCCACTGGCCGGGGCCGGCGGCCGCGAAGGCGACCGCCGAGCCGAGGAGCGCGCCCGCCGGGGCGCCGAGGAGCAGGGCGCGGGCGGCGGCCCCGGGGTCGCCGAGACCGAGCCAGGAGTACGCGCGGTGGGACAGGGCCTGGTTCCACACCCACCCGGCCACGGCCCCCGCGAGCAGCGGAGCCGTGCCCGAGCCGACGAGGAGCGGGGCGCCCAGGACGTAGGCGAGCCCGGGCAGGGCGAAGACCAGGCCGCGCAGCAGACAGCCGCCGAGCCCGAGGTGCCACGGCCCGGCGGGCGCGGTGTCCGGCCGGGTGTGGTGGCGCTCCACGCGCGCGTAGATGTCCTCGGCCAGGGCGAAGGAGTCGGCGCGCCCGTAGGTGAGCCGTATGTGGTCGTCCGTCATGCCGTCGGACTCCAGGATCGCCGCTATCTCGTCCGGGTGCACCGCGTTCGCCGCCAGCGCGCGCAGCCGGTCGGCGAGTTCGTCGACGGGATCGACGGCGTAGGCCCCGTGCGGGGCGTCGGCGGCGCGCTGACGGGGGATCACCGGCAGGGTGTCGCGCATGGTGCCGTTCTTCAGCCAGAGGGAGCCGCTCATGACAGGGAGCCTCCGCCGACGAGTTCCGGGCGCCAGGGGTCGGTGAGGAGCGCCGTCCAGTCCTGCGCCTCCGGCGCGGCGGGGACGGGCCGGCCGGCGAGCTCGCGGTAGATCCGGCGGAAGCCGTCCACGGAGCGGTGCAGGGTGAACCGGTCGACCACCCGCTGCCGGGCCCTGCGCCCCAGTTCGGCCCGGCGCGCGCCGTCCCGCAGCAGCTCCGTGACGGCCGCGGCCATCACGGCCGGTTCGCGCGGCGGGACGACGAGCCCGGTGTCGCCGACGGCCTCGCGCACGCCGCCGACGTCGGTGGAGACCGTGGCCCGGCCGCAGGACATCGCCTCGATCAGGGAGAACGGGAAGCCCTCGCTGATCGAGGAGAGCATCACCACGCTCCCGGCCGCGTAGGCGCGGGCGACGTCGGAGACCCGTCCCTCGAAGGTGATGCCGTCGGTCACGCCCAGCTCGGCGGCGAGCTTCTCCAGCCGGGTCCGGTAGTCCTCGTTGCCCGCCGGGACCGGGCCGAACAACCGCAGCCTCAGCTCGGGCAGTTCGGCGCGGGTGATGGCGTACGCCCGGATCAGGGTCTCCAGGTCCTTGATGGGGTCGACGCGGCCGCACCAGCTGAGCGTGGGGACCTCGGGCTCGGGTCCCGCGTCGGGGAAGGCGGCCGGGTCGACGCCGTTGTAGACGGTCCGGATGCGGTCGACGGGGGCGCCGCCTCGCTCCTCCCACCGCCGGTTGTACTGGTTGCAGGGGGTGATGAGGTCGGCCTTGCGGTAGCCGAGGCTGTTCAGCTCGCGGTAGAAGCCGAGCATCAGGGCCTTGACCGGCCAGCGCTGGGCCTCGGTGCGGTAGCCGAGGTAGCGCTCGCGCAGGTAGATGCCGTGTTCGGTGAGCAGGAAGGGCACTCCTTCGAAGTGCTGGGCGGTCAGCGCCGGCAGGGTCGCGAGTCCGCTGGAGACCGCGTGCGCGACGCTGTCGTCGGGTATCCGGGCGGCGAGCGGGCGCAGCGCGTGTTCGAGGAGGTCGGTGGCGGTGAGCGCGTCGTGGACGGTGGGGCGGGCCGCGGCGGTCGGCAGGTGCGGCATGGTCCAGATCCACATCAGCGAGCGCAGCACCCGCTCGGAGCGCAGGGCGGCGGTGAGGCCGCCGCGCCGGGCCAGGTCGGCAAGCGCGTAGAGGCTCTCGCCGAAGTCGCAGCCGGCGCCGGGGTCGAGGATGGAGAGCAGGAAGCGCTCGTAGGTGTCGGTGAAGCGGCGGCGTTCACGGCCCCGTGGGGCCCGGCCCCGCTCCGGGGCGGAGCCCCAGAGCGGGAAGGCGGTGTGACGGTAGATGTTCGGCGGCAGCTCCCAGGTCACGAGTTCGCGGCCGCTGCCGGTGAGGGCGAGGATCTGGAAGTCGACCTCGGGCATGCCCCGGACGAGCTGGTCGCACCAGGTGCTCACTCCCCCGTGGACGTGCGGATAGGTGCCTTCGGTGAGCATGGTGACGTGACGGCCACTGCTCGGCATGTGCGTTTCCCCCAGAACGTACGGGCAAGTGGTCAGGCGGTCGGGAGCTTGAGCGTGATCGCGGACTGCAGGACCTCCGGCGCGGTCCACGCCGACCGCGCACCGGCGTAGGGCGTCCCGAACACCTCGGTGCCGAGCACGAGTTGCTTGCGCGTCCCCTCGGGCACGGTCATCGGGGCGGTCACCCCGGACGGCGCCTTGACGGTGACGGCGGTGCCGATGCGGTACGCGGTGACCTGGCCGGCCGCGAGCGCCCGGTCCCAGGCGGCACGACGGTCCAGCTCGACGCCGACCTCGCGCTGACGCGGGGTCACCAGCGGGGTGTTGTCGGCGAACAGGCCCCGGTAGTCGGCGAGGACCCGGTCGAGGACGGGGTAGAGGATGCGGTCCTCGGCCAGGTTGGACTGGTGGACGTAGTGCGGGCGCGGGTCGTTCGCCACCACGTGGGAGAGGGCCGTGCGGGCCTCCTGCGGGACGATGTGGGTGGCGTACCCGGTGGCGGTGTCGAGCGGTGCGGGCAGGCAGGTGGAGGCCGGGTTGGACTCGCAGATCCCGCTGCCGCCGTCGGCCCGCGAGGTGTAGACCCAGTTGTACTCGTCGGCCATCTCGGCCGCGGTCCCCACGTTGTAGTACACGTTCATGGGGTGGCGCGGGACGGTCTTCGCGGCGCCGACGGCGCGCTGCTGGGGCTCGCGGGAGTTGTCGCTGGCGATCCACCTGACGCCGTTGTCGGAGAGCGCGCCGGCCAGGTTGGGGTTGTCGACGGGCTGCTGCGGCCCGGTCCTGAGGCCCGAGTGCTCGCCGGTGACGAGCTCGGTGCGGTCGACGGAGATGCCCTTGGCGACGGCCCAGTTGTGGTTGTCGCGGATCTGCCCGGAGATCGTGCTCCGGCTCGTCCACCGGGTGGCTCCGGCAGCGGTCTTCGCGCACTGCCAGGGGACCGTGGCCGTGTTCTGGACGCAGCCGAGGAAGGGGTGGGTGTAGGTGTGGTTGATCCAGCGGTACTGGGCCCGGTCGGCGATCAGCCGGGTGGCGAGCGGGTCGGTGCCCCCGTGCTCGGTCTTCCACTGCTCGCCCTGGCCGCCGTTGTAGACCATGTCCATCGTGAAGCCGGCCGACTTCTGCCAGGCGGCGGCGTACGTGGCGTCGTCGGCGGTCATACGGATCGGGGCCTCGCCGGCCTCGCCGTCGCCTCCGGGGCAGTCGAAGTCGCCCGGGGTGCAGTTGCGGTCGGTGTCCCAGCGGGCGTCGGGGGCGAAGACGTCGTCGACGTGGACGGAGAAGTAGTTCCGGTTCTGGCCGAGGTGGATGCCCTGGGTGAGCCATGCGACGATGCCGCGGGAGAGGGCCCGGAACTGGCGCTGGTACTGGTTGTAGGCGAAGGTGACGACCAGTTCGCGACGGCCGTCGTGGGCGTACTCGCCGATCAGGCTGGCCCTTGCGCCGTCGGCACCGCCCTCGACGGGGATGTCGAGGTAGCTGGTGAAGCCCTCGCGCGGGCGGCCCGCGTACCCGTAGCTCTCGGAGATCGACGGGTCGTTGTCCTCGAAGGTCAGCGGTCCGTCGAGGTAGCCGAAGGGGCCGGCCTTGCCCGCGGCGGTGATGCCTGCGGAGGCCCCGTCGAGGGGACCGGAGAAGCCGCCCTCGTTGGTGTAGTCGAGTCCGACGCCGGGGTGGGACCAGGTGTAGGCGTCGACCTGCGGGATGCCAAAGGTCCGCTCGTACGAGACGAGCGCCGCCTGCTCGGCCGAGTCGGGTCCGAAGGCGGACTCGTGGGGCAGGACGACGCCCTGGTACTTGGCCCGGGGGCGCCCCGAGACGGTGTCGCTGAGGAAGGCCGCGTCGATGACCGGGCGACTGGAATCGGCCAGATCGACCCGGCGGTACGGAACGCCGGTGGAGCGCAGCTCGGCGGTGATCGCCTCCACGGCGCTGCCGCCGTCGTCGACGACCAGGACGGTGAGGTCGACCCGCGGGACGGGCGGCGCGGCGGCGCTCGCTCCCGCCGACGGCACGACGGTGGCGAGGAGCGCGGCCGCGACGAGAGTGGCCGTCCTGGCAGTTCGGGGCATGCGGGATCCAGCAGAGTCCATCGGTGTGGTGTCCCCCCTCGACAGGCCCGCCGGAGTGGGGGGACCTGTGGAGATGATGCGGATGATGCAAAGAGGCGGCTGCCGCCCTTGCGCGAATGAGCCGAGTGTGGACGAGCTCTCCGACCTTGAGGGGTAAACATGAAAGAGACACCACGGATGAGTGAATCACCGTCGCCGTGAGCGAACACGAAGAGCGAGCGTAGGCTCGTTCTCGGCGCTCTCCGGGCCGAAATACGATGCGGCGGGCACGGTCGGCCCATCCCTCGACCGCCACAGAACTCAATGGAAGCGAGATTTCACCACCGTGACTGCTCTCACTCTCAGCACTGCCGGCGCCGCGACGCTGCGCGCCGACGCCCTCGTCGTCGGTGTCGCGAAGTCCGGCAAGGGCCTGGTCGTCGCCCCGGGCGCCGAGGCCGTGGACAAGGCGTTCGACGGCAGGCTCGCCGCCGTCCTGGAGACCCTGGGCGCCGCGGGAGCCGAGGGTGAGGCCACCAAGCTGCCCGCCCCCGCCGGCCTGAAGGCCCCCGTCGTGCTCGCCGTCGGCCTGGGCTCCGCCCCCGAGGACGGCGAGACGTACGGCGCCGAGACGCTCCGCCGCGCCGCCGGTACCGCCGCCCGCACCCTGAACGGCGCCAGGAAGGCCGCGTTCGCGCTGCCGTTCACCGACCCCGAGGGCGCCGAGGCGATCGCCGAGGGCGCGCTGCTCGGTGCGTACGCCTACACCGCGTACCAGGAGAGCCGGAACGGCAAGGACGCCAAGAAGCCGCTGGCCGAGGTGGCCCTGCTCGGCGCCAAGCCGCGTGACAAGGCCTTCAAGGCCGCCGCCGAGCGCGCGCTGGCGCTCACCGAGGAGATCAACCGCGCCCGCGACCTGATCAACATGCCGCCGAACGACCTCTACCCCGAGACGTTCGCCGCCATCGTCACCGCCGCCGGCAAGGAGCACGGCCTCAAGGTGCAGGTGCTCGACGAGAAGGCGCTCGACAAGGGCGGCTACGGCGGCATCCTCGGCGTCGGCAAGGGAGCGGTCCGCGGCCCGCGCCTGGTCAGGATCGCCTACACCCACCCGAAGGCGGAGAAGACCCTCGCCCTCGTCGGCAAGGGCATCACCTACGACTCGGGCGGCATCTCCCTGAAGCCGGCCGGCCACAACGAGACGATGAAGTGCGACATGAGCGGCGCGGCCGCCGTCTTCGCCGCGGTCGTCGCCGCCGCCCGCATCGGGCTCGCCGTCAACGTGACCGGCTGGCTGGCGCTCGCCGAGAACATGCCGTCCGGCTCGGCCACCCGCCCCGGCGACGTGCTGCGCATGTACAGCGGCAAGACCGTCGAGGTCCTCAACACCGACGCCGAGGGCCGTCTCGTCCTCGCCGACGCCCTGACCAGGGCCTCGGAGGAGAACCCGGACGCGATCGTCGACGTGGCGACCCTGACCGGCGCGATGGTGCTCGCCCTGGGCAACCGGACCTTCGGCATCATGGCCAACGACGACGACTACCGCACCGCGATCCACGAGATCGCCGAGGAGGTCGGCGAGCAGTCCTGGCCGATGCCGCTCCCGGCGGACCTGCGCAAGGGCATGGACTCCCCGACCGCGGACATCGCGAACATGGGCGAGCGGATGGGCGGCGGCCTGGTCGCCGGTCTGTTCCTCCAGGAGTTCGTCGGCGAGGGCATCACCTGGGCCCACCTCGACATCGCGGGCCCGGCCTTCCACGAGGGCGCGCCCTACGGCTACACCCCGAAGGGCGGCACCGGATCCGCGGTCCGCACCCTGGTGAAGCTGGCCGAGCGCACGGCCGACGGCGAGCTCTGACCGTCCCCCGGGTTCGTCCCCGGTCGTCGCGGCCCCCGGGAATCGCCCCGGGGGCCGCGGCGTGCCCGTCCTCCGCGGAGCCCGTCGTGGAGCCGCCGCCCCAAGGGGCCGTTGCGCTCTCGACGAAATCCGTAGGTTCGTACGCCGCTGTTACCCGCCCGTACGGACGATCGCCCGGTCTCACACACCGGCCCCGCGTCCCGCCTCCCGGCAACAAGTGCGAAGATGGGTTCTCGGCAGGACAGGGCCCCCACCACAGGGCCGAATAAAAAGCGGCCGAACACCAGCCGACCGGCCGGTCAATCCCCCCGGATTCGGGACGGGGTGCCCGGCGCCCGGCGCACATGCATGGAGGACGTGACGTGGCGAACGACGCCAGCACCGTTTTCGACCTAGTGATCCTCGGCGGCGGTAGCGGCGGTTACGCCGCGGCGCTGCGCGGAGCGCAGCTGGGCCTGGACGTCGCACTGATCGAGAAGAACAAGCTCGGCGGCACCTGCCTGCACAACGGCTGCATCCCGACGAAGGCCCTGCTCCACGCCGGCGAGGTCGCCGACCAGACCCGCGAGGCGGAGCAGTTCGGTGTCAAGGCCTCCTTCGAGGGCATCGACATCAAGGCCGTCCACAAGTACAAGGACGACGTGATCTCGGGCCTCTACAAGGGCCTGCAGGGTCTCGTCGCCTCCCGCAAGGTGACGTACATCGAGGGCCACGGGCGCCTCTCCTCCCCGACCTCCGTCGACGTGGACGGCCGCCGCGTCGAGGGCCGTCACGTCCTCCTCGCCACCGGTTCCGTACCGAAGTCGCTGCCGGGCCTGGAGATCGACGGCAACCGGATCATCTCCTCGGACCACGCGCTGACCCTGGACCGCGTCCCGGAGTCCGCGATCATCCTCGGCGGCGGTGTCATCGGCGTCGAGTTCGCGTCCGCGTGGAAGTCCTTCGGCACCGACGTCACGGTCATCGAGGGCCTGAAGCACCTGGTCCCGGTCGAGGACGAGAACAGCTCCAAGCTTCTTGAGCGCGCCTTCCGCAAGCGCGGCATCAAGTTCAACCTCGGCACGTTCTTCCAGTCCGCCGAGTACACCGACAGCGGCGTCAAGGTCACGCTGGCCGACGGCAAGACCTTCGAGGCCGAGGTCCTGCTCGTCGCCATCGGCCGCGGCCCGGTCTCGGCCGGTCTCGGCTACGAGGAGCAGGGCGTCGCGACGGACCGCGGCTACGTCCTCGTCGACGAGTACATGCGCACGAACGTGCCCACGATCTCGGCGGTCGGCGACCTCGTCCCGACGCTCCAGCTCGCCCACGTCGGCTTCGCCGAGGGCATCCTCGTCGCGGAGCGCCTGGCCGGTCTGAAGACCGTTCCGATCGACTACGACGGTGTGCCCCGGGTGACGTACTGCCACCCCGAGGTCGCCTCCGTCGGCATCACCGAGGCCAAGGCCAAGGAGATCTACGGCGCGGACAAGGTCGTCGCCCTGAAGTACAACCTGGCGGGCAACGGCAAGAGCAAGATCCTGAAGACCGCGGGCGAGATCAAGCTCGTCCAGGTCAAGGACGGTGCCGTGGTCGGCGTCCACATGGTCGGTGACCGCATGGGCGAGCAGGTCGGCGAAGCGCAGCTGATCTACAACTGGGAGGCGCTGCCGGCCGAGGTCGCGCAGCTCATCCACGCCCACCCGACGCAGAACGAGGCGCTCGGCGAGGCGCACCTGGCGCTGGCCGGCAAGCCTCTGCACTCCCACGACTGACACTCACGTCATCACGGGCGCGACGACCACTTTCCGCAATTCGTTAGGAGCAACTGAAACCATGCCGGTTTCCGTAACCCTGCCGGCGCTCGGCGAGAGCGTCACCGAGGGCACCGTCACCCGCTGGCTCAAGGCCGAGGGTGAGCGCGTCGAGGCCGACGAGCCGCTGCTCGAGGTCTCGACCGACAAGGTCGACACCGAGATCCCCGCCCCCGCGTCGGGCGTCCTCGCCGCCATCAAGGTCGCCGAGGACGAGACCGTCGAGGTCGGCGCCGAGCTCGCGATCATCGACGACGGCTCCGGTGCGCCGGCCGCCGCCCCGGCCGCCGAGGCCGCCCCCGCCGCCGAGGCCGCTCCGGCCCCGGCGCAGGAGGCCCCGCAGGCCGCCCCGTCCACCGAGGCCCAGGAGCCGGCTCCGGCGCCGACCGCCGAGGCGGCCTCCGGCGGCGGTTCCGCCGAGGGCACCGACGTCGTCCTGCCGGCGCTCGGCGAGTCCGTCACCGAAGGCACCGTCACCCGCTGGCTGAAGTCGGTCGGCGAGACCGTCGAGGCCGACGAGCCGCTGCTCGAGGTCTCGACCGACAAGGTCGACACCGAGATCCCGGCCCCGGCCTCGGGTGTCCTCCTGGAGATCGTCGTCGGCGAGGACGAGACCGCCGAGGTCGGCGCCAAGCTGGCCGTCATCGGTGCCGCGGGTGCCGCTCCGGCCGCCGCCCCGGCCCCGGCCGCCCCGGCTCCCGCCGCCGCCCCGGCTCCGGCTCCGGCCGCCCAGGCTCCGGCCCCCGCGGCTCCGGCTGCCCCGGCTCCGGCTCCGGCCGCTCCGGCCGCCGCTCCGGCTCCGGCCGCGCCCGCCGCCCCGGCCGCCGCTCCGGCTCCGGTCACCCCGGCTCCGGCCGCCCCCGCCGCCGCACAGCCGGCGGACGACGGTGCCTACGTGACCCCGCTGGTCCGCAAGCTCGCCTCCGAGAACGGCATCGACCTGGCGTCCGTCAAGGGCTCCGGCGTCGGCGGCCGGATCCGCAAGCAGGACGTCCTCGCGGCCGCCGAGGCCAAGAAGGCCGCTCCGGCCCCCGTCGCCGCCGCCCCGGCCGCCGCGCCGAAGGCTCCGGCCCTGGAGGTCTCCCCGCTGCGCGGTCAGACCGTCAAGATGACCCGCATGCGCAAGGTCATCGGCGACAACATGATGAAGGCGCTGCACGGCCAGGCCCAGCTGACCTCGGTCGTCGAGGTCGACATCACCAAGCTGATGCGCCTTCGCGCGCAGGCGAAGGACTCCTTCGCCGCCCGTGAGGGCGTCAAGCTGTCCCCGATGCCGTTCTTCGTGAAGGCGGCGGCCCAGGCGCTGAAGGCCCACCCGGTCATCAACGCCCGGATCAACGAGGACGAGGGCACCATCACGTACTTCGACTCGGAGAACATCGGCATCGCCGTGGACTCCGAGAAGGGTCTGATGACGCCGGTCATCAAGGGTGCGGGCGACCTGAACATCGCCGGTGTCGCCAAGAAGACCGCGGAGCTCGCGGGCGCCGTCCGCGCCGGCAAGATCACGCCGGACGACCTCGCCGGTGCGACCTTCACGATCTCCAACACCGGCTCGCGCGGTGCGCTGTTCGACACGATCATCGTGCCCCCGAACCAGGTCGCCATCCTGGGCATCGGTGCCACGGTCCGTCGCCCGGTCGTCGTCAACCACCCGGACCTGGGTGAGACGATCGCGATCCGCGACATGACCTACGTCGCCCTCTCCTACGACCACCGCCTGGTGGACGGCGCCGACGCGGCCCGTTACCTGACGGCCGTCAAGGGCATCCTCGAGGCCGGCGAGTTCGAGGTCGAGCTCGGCCTGTAGGTCGAGGTCGGGTTGGCAACGTAACAAGCCTCACCTGCGGCGCCCCCGCCCGGAAGTGTTTCCGGGTGGGGGCGCCGCCGTATTGTCTTGAGTGTCAACGCGTCCCTTAAGGAGCGGCTTCATGAGCGTGCCCGTCGTCCACTCGCTGCGCGAACAGATCCGCGAGCACATCGTGGAGGGCATCGTCAGCGGCCGCTGGAAGCCGGGCGAGCGGATCGTGGAGCGCCGGATCGCCACGGAGCTGGAGGTCAGCCAGACGCCGGTGCGCGAGGCGCTGCGGGAGCTGGAGTCGCTGCGGCTGATCGAGTCGTCCCCCAACAAGGGCGTGCGCGTACGGAATCTGACGGCGGCGGACCTGGAGGAGAGCTACCCGGTCCGGGCCGGTCTGGAGCAGATCGCGGCGGAGCTGGCGGCGAACCGGCTCGCGGCCGACTGCTCGACCCTGGAACCGCACGTGGCGGCCCTCTACGAGGCGGACCGGGCGGCCGACGGGACGGCGCAGGTGCGGCACACCGTGGGCTTCCACCGCGAGTTGGTGAAGGCCGCCGGGAACAGCGTTCTGCTGCACACCTGGGAGGGGCTGGGCATCGAGGTCTTCACGGCGCTGTCCATCCGCTGGCTCGGCACGGTCCAGAAGTCGTACGCGGAGGAGCACCAGGAGCTCGTGGAGGCCTTCCGCCGCGGCGACCCGCAGATCGGCGCCCTCGTCAAGGCCCACGTCCTCGGCTGCGCCCCGAGGGCCTAGTCCTCGGCTGCGCCCCGAGGGCCTGGCGACCTGAGCCAGAGGCCTGCCGGCCTCGGCCCCTGAGCGCGGAGCCCGGAGCACGGCCCGTCCGACGCCGGCAGCACCCCCGTACCCGATGAGCGGGCCCCACCGAGGGGGTCCGCTCATTCGTGCGAGAGGGCTCTCATTCGGCTCCCCACCTGCGAAAACGAGGCACCCGGTGCCCGATTTCGCGGCACCCTGTGCCGACTTTCTCGATCTGGAGAGGTTTTCTCCCTGGAACCTTTGATCGATCATCGATCGTCGGCTTACAGTCTTCGGCGGGCCGCTACCCGGCCCTTCGCCCTGTCCTGCCAGACAAGGCACCCCTTCTCCACCCCCATCTGTCCGGAAGGCGGCGATCATGACCGATCCCGTAGGCAAGATTCCGAGTGAGCTCGACCAGCTCCCGGACCGTGACACCGAGGAGACCGCCGAGTGGGCGGCCTCCCTGGACGCCGTCACCAAGGCCGCCGGCCCGCACCGGGCCGCCTACCTGATGCGCCGCACGCTCCAGCACGCCGAGGGCGCGGGCCTGGCCCTGCCCAAGCTGCTGGAGACGGACTACGTCAACACCATCCCCACCTCCGCAGAGCCGGCGATCGACGGCGACGAGGAGATGGAGCGCCGGATCACGGCCTGGAACCGCTGGAACGCCGCCGCCATGGTGACCCGCGGCGCCAAGCACGGCGTGGGCGGCCACATCGCCACCTTCGCCTCGGCCGCCTGGCTCTACGAGACCGGCTTCAACCACTTCTTCAAGGGCAAGGAGTCCGGGGACGCCGCCGGCTCCGGCGACCAGCTCTACATCCAGGGCCACGCCTCCCCCGGCATCTACGCCCGCGCCTTCCTCGACGGGCGCCTCACCGAGGCCCACCTCGACAACTTCCGGCAGGAGTCGGGCGGCAACGGTCTGCCCTCCTACCCGCACCCGCGCCGCCTCCCCTGGCTGTGGGAGTTCCCGACCGTCTCGATGGGTCTGGGCCCGCTCTCCGCCATCTACCAGGCGCGCTTCAACCGGTACCTCACCAACCGCGGCATCAAGGACGTCTCGTCCTCGCACGTGTGGGCGTTCCTCGGCGACGGCGAGATGGACGAGCCCGAGTCGACGGCGGCTCTCGCACTCGCCGCCCGCGAGGGTCTGGACAACCTGACCTTCGTCATCAACTGCAACCTGCAGCGCCTCGACGGCCCGGTCCGCGCCAACTTCAAGATCGTGCAGGAGCTGGAGGCCCAGTTCCGCGGCGCCGGCTGGAACGTCGTGAAGTCGCTGTGGGGCAACGCCTGGGACGAGCTCTTCGCGCTCGACACCAACGGCGCCCTCGTCCGCCGCCTCCGCGAGGTCCCGGACGCGCAGGTCCAGACGTACCAGACCCGCGACGCCGCCTACATCCGCCAGGACTTCTTCGGCTCCGACCCCGCGCTCGTCGCGATGGGGCAGCTGCTGAGCGACGACAAGATCCTGGAGTGCTTCCACCTCTCCCGCGGTGGCCACGAGCCGCGCAAGGTCTACGCCGCGTACAAGGCCGCCGTGGAGTTCAAGGGCGCGCCGACGGTGATCCTCGCGCAGACCGTGAAGGGCTTCACCCTGGGCGAGGGCTTCGCGTCGAAGAACGCGAACCACCAGATGAAGAAGCTCAGCACGGACGAGTTCAAGGCCATGCGTGACCTGCTCGACCTGCCGATCTCGGACGCGCAGTTCGTCGACGGCGTGGTGCCCTACGGCCACCCCGGCGCCGACTCCCCCGAGGTCCGCTACCTCCAGGAGCGCCGCGCGGCCCTCGGCGGCCCGGCCCCGGCCCGCCGTGTCCAGCCGCTCGCCCCGCTCCCGGCCCCGGCCGAGAAGGCCTTCGCCGCCTTCGACAAGGGCTCCGGCTCGCAGTCGATCGCGACCACGATGGCGTTCGTCCGTCTGGTCAAGGACCTGGTCCGCGACAAGGAGACCGGCAAGCGCTGGGTCCCGATCGTCCCGGACGAGGCCCGTACCTTCGGTATGGAGTCGCTCTTCCCGTCGCTCGGCATCTACTCGCCGAAGGGCCAGACGTACGAGCCGGTCGACCGCGACCAGCTGATGTACTACAAGGAGGCCGTCAACGGCCAGATCCTCAACGAGGGGATCACCGAGGCCGGTTCCATGGCCGACTTCATCGCCGCTTCCTCGTCGTACGCGACGCACGGCGAGGCGATGATCCCGTTCTACATCTTCTACTCGATGTTCGGCTGGCAGCGCACCGCCGACCAGATGTGGCAGCTCGGCGACCAGCTCGGCCGCGGCTTCCTCGTCGGCGCGACCGCCGGCCGTACGACGCTGACCGGTGAGGGCCTCCAGCACGCCGACGGCCACTCCCCGGTGATCGCGGCGACCAACCCGGCCGCCCTGACGTACGACCCGGCGTTCGCCTACGAGGTCGCGGCGATCGTCAAGGAGGGTCTGCGCCGGATGTACGGCGAGGCCGCCGAGGGCGAGGACCAGAACGTCTTCTACTACCTCACGGTCTACAACGAGCCCATGCCGCAGCCCGCCAAGCCGGCCGGGGTCGACGAGGGCATCATCAAGGGCCTGTACCGCTTCAACACGGCGGAGTCGGCCGGCCTGGACCTCCCGGCGAACGCCTCGCGGCTCCAGCTGCTCTCCTCCGGTACGGCCATCCACTGGGCCCTGGAGGCGCAGAAGCTGCTCGCCGCCGAGTGGGGCGTGGGCGCCGACGTGTGGTCCGCGACCTCCTGGACGGAGCTGCGGCGCGACGCGCTGGAGGCCGACGCGGCGCTGCTGCGCGGCGAGGAGCGGACCCCGTACATCCGCAAGGCGCTGGAGGGTGTGGAGTCCCCGGTCCTCGCGGTCTCGGACTACATGCGCCAGGTCCCGGACCAGATCGCGCAGTGGGTCGAGCAGGACTGGTCCTCGCTCGGTGCGGACGGCTTCGGTCTGTCGGACACGCGTGACGCGGCCCGCCGCCACTTCGGTGTCGACGCGCAGTCGATCGTCGTCGCGGCCCTCGCCCAGCTGGCCCGCCGCGGCGAGGTCCCGGCCTCGGCCGTGAAGGAGGCGCGCGAGCGCTACGGCCTGTGACCGCGAACCGAGCCTGAGAAGACCGCCGCGGCACGCATGATGGAGTCATGCGTGCCGCCCGGCTGATCAAGATGGTCCTGCTGCTCCAGTCCCGTCCTTCGATGACGGCGGCCGAACTGGCCGAGGAGCTGGAGGTGTCCGAACGGACCATCACCCGCGATGCCCTCGCCCTCTCGGAGGCGGGGGTTCCGGTGTATGCGGACCGGGGCAGGGCAGGCGGCTACCGGCTGATCGGCGGGTACCGCACCCGGCTCACGGGCCTGGCGCGCGGCGAGGCCGAGGCGCTGTTCCTGTCCGGCCTGCCGGGCGCTCTGCGGGACATGGGCCTGGAGGACGCGGCCTCGGCGGCCCGGCTGAAGGTCTCCGCGGCGCTGCTGCCCTCGTTGCGCGACGCCCCGGACTCGGCGGCACAGCGCTTCCTGCTCGACGCTCCGGGCTGGTACCAGGAGCCGGAGACACCGGAGTTGCTGGCGCCGGTCGCGGAGGCGGTCTGGGACGACCGGACCCTCTCGGCCCGCTACCGGCGCGGCGATCGCGAGGTGGAGCGCGACCTCGCCCCGTACGGACTCGTCCTGAAGGCGGGTGTCTGGTACCTGTGCGCGCGTTCCGGTACGGCGTTCCGTACGTACCGGGTGGACCGCTTCACGGCCGTCGCCCTCACCGAGGAGCGCTTCGTACGGGACGAGGGGTTCGATCTGCCGGCGTTCTGGGCCGAGCGCGCGGCGGAGTTCGCCCGGTCGATCCTGCGCGCCGAGGTCGTGCTGCGCCTCTCGCCGGCGGGCGCGCGCCGGCTGCCGTACGTGACGGACCGCGCGGCGGCCGAGGAGGCGCTGGCGGCCGGCTCGACGGACGCCGAGGGCCGTGTGACGGCGACGCTCCCCGTGGAGAACGAGGAGGTCGCCTTCGCTCAGCTGCTCTCCCTCGGCCCGGAGGCGGAGGTCCTCGGCCCGGAGTCCCTGCGGGGCCGCTTCGCCGAGGCGTCGCGGGCGCTCGCGGAGCTCTACCGGTAGCCCTCCACGGACAGGTTCTCGTCCTTCTCCTTGGCGAGCATGAAGCCCCAGGCGTCCGGCTGCGAGCCGTCGGCGTCCGTGAAGCCGTACTCCTTGGCGAGCCGCCCGCTGTCCAGCGACCGGCCGTTCCAGCGGGCCCGGTCGGGGTCGGCGGCGAGGGCGGCGACGGCGCGGCCGACGTAGAACGGGGACTCGGCGACCTCGAAGCCCGGGACCTTCTCGATCGCGTCCCGCCAGTTCTCCTCGGTCACGCCGAAGGCGGCCAGCATCTGCTCGGAGCGCAGCCAGCCCGGGGTGAGGCAGACGGCGGTGCCGCCGACGTCCTTCAGGTCGTGGGCGAGCGCGAAGGCCATCCGGATCGGGGCGTTCTTGGTGAGGTCGTAGAAGAAGTTCTCCCGGAACCGGGTGTTGTACTCGCTGGTGCCGTCGGTGACCTCGACGACGAGTCCTCCCGGATTGCGGATCAGCAGCGGAAGCGCCAGGCGCGAGGTGATGGCGTGGGTCCGCACCCCGAGCTCCATCATCCGCAGACCGTCCGTCAGGTCGGTCTCCCAGATCTTCTGGCCGAACTTGAGCAGGTGCTCGCCGCCCCAGACGTCGTTGACCAGGATGTCGAGCCGGCCTCGCTCCCGGTCGATGCGCGCGACGAGCGCCTCGACCTGGTCGATCTCCAGATGGTCGGTGGGCACGGCGATGCCCTCGCCGCCGGCCGCCGTCACCAGCTCGGCCGTCTCCTCGATGGTCTCCGTCGTCCGGCCGACCTCGCTGACCTTCTCGCGCGTGGTGCGTCCGGTCACGTACACCGTGGCGCCCGCCGCGCCCAGCTCCACGGCGATACCCCGTCCCGCGCCGCGTGTGGCGCCCGCGACCAGTGCGATCCTGCCGCTGAGCGGCTTCGTGTGCGTCGTCATGGAACGAGCGTGACAGGAAAGTACGACATCTCCTGTCCGGTTTGATTTTGGCTGTTTCCGGGTGCGTCGCCCTTCCCCAAGGTCGATGCTTGGTCCGTGATGGACGAGACGGAGTTCTGGGAGATCATCGACTCCACCCGCGAGGCCGCCGAGGGCGACCCCGAGGAACACGCCGACCTGCTGGTCGAGCGGCTGCTGACGCTCGACCCCGACTCCGTGCTCGACTTCGCCCGCCACTTCGAGGCCCGCTACAACCGCGCGTACCGCTGGGACCTGTGGGGCGCGGCGGCGGTGCTGCTCGACGGGGCGGGTGACGGCGCGTTCGACTACTTCCGCTGCTGGCTCATCGGGCAGGGCCGTGAGGTCTTCGAGGGCGCGGTGCACGACCCGGACGCGCTGGCCGAGCTGCTGGAGGAGTTCGACGAGGAGATCGACGGGGACGGCGAGGAGCTGGGGTTCGCCGCCGACGAGGCGTACGAGCAGCTCACCGGTGCGGAGGCACCGGACCTGGGCATTCCGCCGCAGCCCGCGGAGCCGGAGGGCGTCGCCTTCGACCTGGAGGACGAAGCGGGGCTCGCGGAGCGCTACCCGCGGCTGTGGGAGCGCTTCGGCTCCTAGGCCCTGTCGTCAGCCGCGCTCCTCGGCCGGCCCGTACGGAGGAAGAGGTACGGACCCGGGGGCCGTCCCACCCCGGGTCCGTACCGGTCTGTCCGACCGTGGATCGTGTCCGTGCCGGCCGGTCGTCAGAAGTGGGTGCCGCCGTCGACACGGACCTCGGTGCCGGTGATGAACCTGCCGTCCTCGGAGGCGAGCATCGCGACGACGCCGGCCACCGTCTCGGGGCCCGCGAAGCCCTCGCCGATGGCCGGGGCGAGCTTGGCGAAGAGCGACCAGTCGGTGTCCTCGGGCAGGCCGGGGCCGGTGGACTGGCGGCTGGCACCGGAGCCGTCGGTCATGCCTGAGGAGATGGAGCCGGGCTGGACGGCGGTGAAGCGGATGCCCTGCTTGGCGTACTCGGCGGCGAGCGCGTGGGTCATGGACTGGATGCCGCCCTTGCTGGCCGCGTAGGCCGCCATGTACGGGTGGGCGAACACCGCCGAGGTGGAGGAGAAGTTCACGACGGCGGAGCCGTTGCCCTCCAGGAGGGCGGGTATCGCCTCACGGATCCCGAGGAAGGTGCCGGTCAGGTTGATCCGGACGACCTGCTCGAAGGCGTCGAGGGTCGTCTCGTGGGTGTGCGAGGAGCGCAGGATGCCGGCGGCGTTGACCAGTACGTCCAGGCCGCCCAGGGCCTCGACGGCGGCGGTGACGCCGGCGCGTACCGAGGTCTCGTCGGCGATGTTCACGACGAGCGTCGTCAGCCGCTCCGCGTGGGCACCGGCCTTGACGACGGTGTCCTTGAGGCCGTCCTCGCTGATGTCGGCGGCGACGACGGAGCCGCCCTCGGCGAGCATGCGCAGCACGGTGGCCTGGCCGATGCCGGAGCCGCCACCGGTGACCAGTACGCGGCGTCCTTCGTAGCGGTTCATGTCTGTCCGACCTCTCGACGGCGAGTCTCTCGATGCACGGCACACCGTACGCCTTGGTGGCACACTTTGCCACGGTTGCATGAAATGCATGGTCGGCAGGGGCGGGCGTACCCTTCGTACGGTGAGCACCAAGCCCTCCTCCAAGCCCGCCTCCCTGACGGAGCGCCGCAAGGCGGCCACCCAGCTCGACATCGCGCGCGCCGCGGCCGAGCTCTTCACCGAGCGGGGCCCGGACGGCACCACGGCCGAGGACATCGCCCTGCGCGCCGGGGTCGCGCTGCGCACCTTCTACCGCTACTTCCGCTCCAAGCAGGACGCCGTCGCCCCGCTCCTGGCGGGCGGCGCGGACCGCTGGCGGGAGTCGCTCGCGGCGGCCGAGCCGGGCTCGACGGTGCCGGCCGCCCTGGAGCGGTCGATCGCCGAGGCGCTCGCGGCCGCGGACGAGGAGGCCGCCGAGGGGCTGCGCTGGACGCGCGGGCTGCTGCGGGCGGCGGCCGAGGACCCGGCGCTGCGGGCGGTCTGGTACCGGGTCAACCAGGAATCCGAGGAGAAGCTGCTGGCCGTCGTGGCGCAGCTGGCGGGGCCCGGCGCCGACCCGCTGGAGGTACGGCTCGCGGCCGCGGCGGCCACGGACGCGATCCGGGTCGCCCTGGAGGCCTGGGCCGAGACGGACGCGCCGGTCCGCGGAAAGGGCGCGCCGGCCGAGCTCGCGGTGCGCTGCCTGCGTGAACTGATGGGTGGAATGGGGCCGTTGACGCCCGGAAGCTGAGAAGACGGCTTCCAGTCCGCCCTCCGCCTCGGGGCGGTCGCGCGGACCCGCGTGGAGGCCGTCGTACGGGAGCCGTGTCGCAGAGCGGCCGGTGGGGGCAGGATGGGCCCATGCAACGCTCCCGCATCGCCGTCACCGGCGCCTCCGGACTCATCGGCTCGGCCCTGGTGCGCTCCCTGCGCGCCGACGGCCACCACGTCTCCCGCCTGGTGCGGCGGCCCGCCCGGACCGCGGACGAGGTCGAGTGGGACCCGGCGCGGCTGTACGTGGACGCGGCGGGGCTCGTCGGCGTCGACGCGGTCGTGCACCTGGCGGGCGCGGGGGTCGGCGAGCGCCGCTGGAGCGAGGCGTACAAGCAGGAGATCCGCGACAGCCGCGTGCTCGGTACGCGGGCGATCGCCGAGGCCCTCGCGTCGCTGGCCGAGCCGCCGAAGGTCCTGGTGTGCGGCACGGCGCTCGGCTACTACGGCGACACGGGCTCGCGCGCGGTGGACGAGAGCGCGCCCGCGGGCGAGGGCTTCCTGCCCTCGGTCTGTGTGGAGTGGGAGGCCGCGGCCGCCCCAGCCGAGGAGGCCGGCATCCGGGTCGCGTACGCCCGCACGGGGCTCGTCGTGGCCGCCGAGGGCGGGGCGTGGGGCCGGCTCTTCCCGGTCTTCCGCGCCGGGGTCGGCGGGCGGATGGGCGACGGCCGGCAGTACTGGAGCTTCATCTCGCTCCACGACGAGGTGGCCGCCCTGCGGCATCTGGTCGACACGGGCTCCCTCGCGGGACCGGTGAACCTGACCGCACCCGAACCGGTCACCAACCGGGAGGTGACGGCGGCGATGGGCCGCGTCCTGCGCCGGCCGACGCTCTTCGCGGTCCCGGCGCCGGCGCTGCGCCTGGCGCTCGGGGAGTTCGCGGCGGATGTGCTGGGCAGTCAGCGGGTGCTGCCGAGCCGTCTGTTGGAGTCGGGGTTCGATTTCGCGTTCCCGACGATCGACGAGTCGATCCGGGCGGCGGCCTGACGCCTCGCGGTGCGACCCCGTGCTGCGTGCACCCCTCTGCGCGCCGCTGGCGCGGGCGGGAGCGGCTGCCGGAGGCTGGCAGGCCCTGAATGCGAACGTGGGCATTCCGGGGGCCGGTTGGGGGCATAGGCCTCCCACCAGCCGCGCCGACCTGGGGAGGGGCACGTGCTCAGTACCGCACGCCATACGGATGTCGTCACGGACGTCGTCATTGTCGGGGCCGGGATCGCGGGGCTCGCGGCCGCGCACCGCCTGACCAGCGCAGGTCTCGGGGTCACGGTCCTGGAGGCCGGCCCGAGGGTCGGTGGCCGGATGGTCACCGACGAGTTCGACGGCTTCCGGCTCGACCGGGTCGGGCAGCCGCTCACGACCTCGTACGCGGAACTGCTCCGTACGCGAGGGCTCGCGGGGGTGGCGCTCAGGCCGTTCGCGCCGGGGGCCCTGGTGCACAGCGACGGCCGGTACGCCAAGGTCGGCGAACCGTTCCCGCACGCGCCCTGGCGCGCGGGGCGGGGGTCCCCGCACGCACCCCGGCGCGTGGGGGGAGCTTTCAGCGTGGCGCGCGCCCTCGCGAGCGCCCCCCGCAATCCGGCGGCCTCGCTGGACCAGGCGCGGCTGGGCGCGTCGCTGGCGCGGCTCGCGGCGACGCCGGCGCAGCGGCTGCTGGCCCGCCCGGAGCGGACCGCCCGCGAGGCGCTGACCGCCCGACTGCCGGCCCGTACGGTCCAGGGGGTGCTGCGGCCCCTGGTCGCGGCGCTGCTCGGCGACCCGGACCTGAACACCTCCAGCCGCTACGCCGACCTGGCACTGCGCGCCTTCGCACGGGGGCGCCTGTGCGTGCCGGAGGGCGGGTCGGGGACGCTGCCCGAGCTGCTCGCGGCGTCGCTGCCGCCGGGCACGGTACGTACGGGGGTCCGGGTCACGGACGTCGCGATCGACCGGGTCGAGACGGCGGAGCACGGGGTGTTCGGCTGCCGCTCGGTCCTTCTGGCGACGGGGGCGTGCACGGCGGCGGAACTGCTGCCCGGGCTGCGCGTGCCCGCCTTCCACTCGGTCACCGTGCTGCACCACACGGCCCCCGAGGCGCCCGCGACCGACCCGGTCCTGGTCCTGGAGTCGGACCCCGGCGGCCCGGTCGCGCACACGGCCGTCATGAGCGCGGTCGACCCCACACGGGCGCCCGCCGGCCGGGCCCTGGTCACATCGACGATCCTGGGGACCCCGCCCGACGACGTGGAGCGCCGGGTGCGCAAGCACCTCGCGACCCTGTACGGAGTGTCGACGGACGAGTGGGAGCTCCTCGCACTCCATCACACCCCCGAGGCGGTCCCCGCGATGGAGCCGCCCCACGACCCGCGCCGCCCGGTCCGTCTGCTCGCCGGCCTCTACGTCTGCGGCGATCACCGGGACACGTCCACACCCCTGGGCGCCCTGAACTCCGCCCACCGCGCGACGCACGCCCTCCTGACGGACCTGGGCGTCCGCGTGCCCCAGAGCGCCCCGGCGGAGGCGGCGGCGTAGGAACCGGCGGACGGGGGCGGGACGTCAGCCGATCGCGGCCACGCGGTCGCGGTAGGTACGGACCGCCGCCGCGTCGCGGTAGGGCTCCAGGCGGCGCTCGAAGTCGCGGACGTACTCCAGGGCGCGGGCCGAGCGCATCTCGGAGGCCTGCTGGGCGGCTTCCGCGCCCAGGGCGCACGCCTGGTCCAGTTCACCGAGGCCGAGTCGGGCCGAGGCGAGGACCACGCGGCAGAAGAGGCGGCTGCGCACGAAGCCGGGGGATCGGAGCTGGAGGGAGCGTTCGGCGTGTTGCGCCGCGGCCCGGTACTGCTGGAGGTCGCGGTGGCAGTGCCCGAACTCGTCCGCGAGCTGCGCCTCGTCGAAGGGGCGCGCCCAGTACGGCACGTCGTCCCCCGGCCTGGCCGCTTCGAGCGCCCGCTCCGCCCGTGCCAGCGCGGCGCCGCACGCCCGCGCCTCGCCGAGCACACCGTGGCCCCGCGCCTCCACGGAGTACAGCAGGGCCTGGACGACCGGCGGCGCGGCCGAGCCGACGCCCTGCTGGGCGACCCGGGCGAGCTGCACGGCCTCGCGCCCGTGGCCGAGGTACACGGCCTGCCGGCTCATCGTGATCAGGACGTACGAGCCGTACGCCCGGTCCCCCGCCGCCTGCGCGAGCCGCAGCGCCTGGACGAAGTACCGCTGGGCGAGTCCGTGCGCCGCGATGTCGTACGAGGTCCAGCCCGCCAGCCTCGTCAGGTCGGCCGCCGCCGCGAAGAGCCTGCGGCCGACCGTCTCCCCGTACGTGCCGCGCAGCATCGGCTCGGCCTCGTGCTCCAGGTAGCGCACGAGCGCCTGGCGGGCGTGGCCGCCGCCGTAGGCGTGGTCGAGGCTGCGGAAGAGTTCGCCGACCGAGCGCAGCGCGGCGATGTCGCCGCTGGTGACCCGCTGCCCGGGCCCCCGGTCCGTACCGCGCTGCCGGGGCACCGACGGCCGGCCCTGCGGCGGGACGCGGGCGTCCTGCGCGAGCCGGCCGTCCGCGCCGAGCCGCCCGTTCGGCGCCGCCGTCTCGCCGCGCGCCACCCGCTCGTCGGCCCGGCCGATCAGCCAGTCGCGGCTCGGGACGACCAGCCCGGCCGGGGTGAAGGCGATCTTGCGGAGCTCCGCGTGGCTGCCGGAGTCCTTCCGCCACAGCCCGCTGACGATGTCGACCGCCTCTTCGGGCGTCGCCGCGAACTCGAGGCCCGCGTAGACGGGAGCGCAGGCGTCCAGACCGAGGTCCTGCGCGGAGAGACGGCGGCCCAGGCGCCGGGTGAAGACCTCGGCGATCAGGGCGGGCGTGGTGCCGCGCGGCTGCTGGCCGCGGAGCCAGCGGGTCACGGAGGTCTTGTCGTACCGCAGGTCGAGTCCGTGCTCCAGGCCGAGCTGGTCCACCCGTCTCGCCAGGCCCGCGTTGGAGAACCCGGCCTCGGTGATGAGCGCGGCGAGCCGGCGGTTCGGGATGCGCTGCGGGGGTCGTTCCGTCATCAGCTGTGCGGTCTCCTGCCTTCCGGGCCCGGGTGGAAGCCCGCGTGGACCCTCATGGAACGGCGTGAATTTAGCGGCCCTCACCGCCCATACCGCCTCCTTCGTCCCACATTCATCCGATCGTGTGAGGATTGAGGGCGCCGCTGACGGGACATCCCCGCTCAGGGGCCCGCCCCACCTGCCGGACCGGTGTCGCCGGCTCCGCCGTACAGTGGCATGGGCGCGAACGACGCATGGTGCCGCGCCGGCCCCGGGACGATCCCCGGAACCCGGCACCGGCACCCAGGAGGAGGCACTGCCGTGAGTGAGCTGCGATTCGTCCGTCTGGGCTTCGGCGACGACGCCGTCGAGTACCAGGTGGCCTGGGACAAGCAGCGCGAGGTGCACGCCGCCCGGTTCGCCGACGAGATCACCGACACCTGTCTGCTCCTGGAGCACCCGCCCGTCTACACCGCGGGTCGGCGCACGGAGGACAGCGAGCGCCCCCTCGACGGGACGCCCGTGGTGGACGTGGACCGCGGCGGGAAGATCACCTGGCACGGCCCGGGCCAGCTCGTCGGGTACCCGATCATGAAGCTGCCCCGCCCGGTCGACGTCGTGGCGCACGTCCGCCGCCTGGAGGAGGCGCTGATCCGTACGGCCGCCGAGTTCGGCGTGGAGACCACCCGGATCGAGGGCCGCAGCGGCGTATGGGTGCTGGGCGACCCGGTCGAGCAGCGTCCGGCCCTCGGCGGTCTTTCGCTCGACTTCGACCCGCGGCTGAGCGACCCGGAGTTCGATCCGCGGCTCAACGGCCCGGAGTACGCCCCGTCCAACGCCGGGCAGCGCCGCGAGGACCGCAAGCTGGCCGCGATCGGCATCCGGGTGGCCAAGGGCGTCACGATGCACGGCTTCGCCCTGAACGTGAACCCGGACAACGTCTGGTTCGACCGGATCATCCCCTGCGGGATCCGGGACGCCGGCGTGGCCTCGCTCGCGGGCGAGCTGGGCCGGGACATCACGATCGAGGAGGTCCTGCCGGTGGTCGAGAAGCACCTGCGGGCGGTCCTGGAGCACGCGGAGCTGAAGCCGCGCGTGGTCGAGCGCGAGTCGGCCGCCACCTCCGCCTAGGGAATGCCGGGCTCTGGCCACAGGTTGCCCAGGCGTAAACAAAACCGCATGAACAACGGGCGTACCCTGGTGTGCGCCGAAGAATCGAAGCTACAGGGAGCCGGTCGTGTCCGCAGTCGCACCCGACGGACGCAAGATGCTGCGCCTGGAGGTCCGTAACGCCCAGACCCCCATCGAGCGCAAGCCCGAGTGGATCAAGACCCGGGCGAAGATGGGACCCGAGTACACGAAGATGCAGGGGCTCGTGAAGAGCGAGGGCCTGCACACGGTCTGCCAGGAGGCGGGCTGTCCCAACATCTTCGAGTGCTGGGAGGACCGCGAGGCCACCTTCCTCATCGGCGGTGACCAGTGCACGCGGCGCTGCGACTTCTGCCAGATCGACACGGGCAAGCCCGAGGCGCTGGACCGTGACGAGCCCCGCCGCGTCGGCGAGTCGGTCGTCACGATGGACCTGAACTACGCCACCATCACCGGCGTCGCCCGCGACGACCTGGAGGACGGCGGCGCCTGGCTGTACGCGGAGACCGTGCGCCAGATCCACCAGCAGACCGCGGACCGCGCCGAGGGCCGTACGAAGGTCGAGCTGCTCGCCCCCGACTTCAACGCGGTGCCGGAGCTCCTGGCGGAGGTCTTCGCCTCCCGCCCCGAGGTCTTCGCGCACAACGTCGAGACGGTGCCGCGGATCTTCAAGCGGATCCGCCCCGGCTTCCGTTACGAGCGTTCGCTGGACGTCATCACGCAGGCCCGGGACTACGGTCTGGTCACGAAGTCGAACCTGATCCTCGGCATGGGCGAGACCCGCGAAGAGGTCAGCGAGGCGCTCCGGCAGCTGCACGACGCCGGCTGCGAGCTCATCACGATCACCCAGTACCTGCGCCCCTCCGTCCGGCACCACCCCGTGGAGCGCTGGGTGAAGCCGCAGGAGTTCGTGGAGCTGAAGGACGAGGCCGACCAGATCGGCTTCTCCGGTGTGATGTCGGGTCCGCTGGTGCGTTCCTCGTACCGGGCCGGGCGGCTGTTCCAGCAGGCGATCGAGAAGCGCGGCGCCGTCGACAACGCCACACAGGCTGTGTGAATTCACGCACAAGCAGTTACCGGCCGGTAGTGGCCGGATCCGACGCGACCCGTACACCCCCGCAGGTCAGGGGGCCACACGGGTCGCGTCGGCGTCTCCGGATACGTACGGATGGCCGCATCAACGTTTCATCAGTGTTTGACCACCGGGTCACGCCCTGGTAACACCAGTCTGTGAGCCTGGCTTCACTCACCGCCACACCGTGAGCGCCTCACTCCGCTCCACCCCCCACCTCATCTCATCCGCGCTTGAGGGAGGACCCCGAGATGCAGGCCGCGACCCATGTCCGCGCCACCGCCATTCCGTCCGTCACCGACGCCCTGAAGGCCGTCGAGTCGCTGCTGCTCGCCGGCGGCCAGCGGACCGCCCGCCGCAATGCCTGGACATCGGTCCTGGAGGACCGCCGCCGGGCCAAGGACCGGGTCGAGGCCCAGCATGTGATGGAGGCCGTGGCTGGTCACGCTTCCCGGGCCACGTAAACTTCAGGACATGGCGAGGAAGGCAAACACGGGCAGCGGTGACGCTGCGAACCAGGGGCGACTCAAGCAGATCGCCCTCACGTACAAGATGACCCGAAAGGCCGACCCGAAGGTCGGGCTTGTCGTCGCGGGCGTGGGCATCGTCGTACTCGGTGTCCTCCTCGCGATCGGCTTCCTGATCGGGCACCCGGTCTACCTGGGCATTCTGGGCTTCATCCTGGCGCTGCTCGCGGCGGCCATCGTCTTCGGACGTCGGGCCGAGCGGGCGGCCTTCGGGCAGATGGAGGGCCAGCCGGGTGCGGCCGCGGCGGTGCTGCAGAACGTCGGGCGCGGCTGGACCACGACCCCGGCGATCGCGATGAACAAGAGCCAGGACGTCGTGCACCGCGCGGTCGGCCGGGCGGGCATCGTGCTGGTGGCCGAGGGCAACCCGAACCGGCTGAAGCCGCTGCTCGCGGCCGAGAAGAAGCGGATGGCCCGGGTCGTCGTGGACGTACCGGTGACCGACATCATCGTCGGCAACGGCGAAGGCCAGGTGCCGCTGAAGAAGGTCCGCACGACCATGCTGAAGCTGCCCCGCGTGCTCTCGGGCCCGCAGGTCACGGCGGCCAACGACCGGCTGCGGGCGATGGGCGACCTGATGAGCAACATGCCGGTGCCGAAGGGTCCGATGCCGAAGGGCATGCGGATGCCGCGCGGCGGAAAGATGCGCTGACCTCCGAGCGAGACCTCCTACGACGCAGGGGCGCCCCGGAACCGATCGGTTCCGGGGCGCCCCTGCGTCGTGCGGGTCTCAGATCCGGACCTGTACGGCGCCGGAGAAGCGGTCGTGGAGACCACGGCCGTCGCGGTCCCAGATGAGGGCCGGGATGGCGAGGCAGACGAGGGCGCTGCGCAGGACGACACGGAGGACGCCGAGCCGGCCGCCGTGCACCGAGGCGACCCGGAGCCCGAAGAGTCGCTTGCCCGGGGTGAAGCCGATGGTGCCGACCGTCAGCACGCTCATGACGAGCAGGATGACCAGCGCCCAGTTGCCGGTAGCCTGGCTGTAGCCGTCGGTGACGAGGCCGTATGCGATCACCATGCAGAGGGCCCAGTCGACGGCGAGGGCGCCGATCCGGCGGCCGGGGCGGGCGATGGAACCCGGCCCCTCCTCGGGGAGCCCGAGCTGCTGACCGCGGTAACCGAAGTCCACGCCTGCGTCCTCGGCCGCCGCGCGGGGGCCGGACAGCCATGATCCGAGTGCTTGCCTGTTGTCCACGCGACAACGGTACTGCGCCCGTTTTTGATCAGTTCGGCCCGGGTAGCCGAGGAGTGCCGAAGAGCGGACCCGCACCCGGCCCGGTTAACTTGGGCGAAACAAATGGGTCACGCTTGAGAAATCCCGTCTGCCTATGGTCGGGTCCAGCGTGTGCCCCCGCACTGGCCGCACGACCGAGCTGCAACCCCGCCCCTCCCCGGGCCGGGAGTAGGAGGAGTTGGATGTTCCAGAACGCCGACGAGGCCAAGAAGTTCATCAAGGACAACGACGTCAAAATGGTCGACGTCCGTTTCTGTGACCTTCCGGGAGTGATGCAGCACTTCACGATCCCGGCGACGGCGTTCGACCCGTCCGAGGAGCTCGCCTTCGACGGCTCGTCGATCCGCGGCTTCCAGGCCATCCACGAGTCCGACATGGCGCTGCGCGCCGACCTGACGACGGCCCGCCTGGACCCGTTCCGCCGCGACAAGACGCTGAACATCAACTTCTTCATCCACGACCCGATCACGGGCGAGCAGTACAGCCGTGACCCGCGCAACATCGCGAAGAAGGCCGAGGCGTACCTCGCCTCCACCGGCATCGCCGACACCGCGTACTTCGGCCCCGAGGCCGAGTTCTACGTCTTCGACTCGGTGCGCTTCGAGACCTCGGCGAACCAGGGCTTCTACCACATCGACTCCGAGGCCGGCGCCTGGAACACCGGTGCGACCGAGGACAACCGCGGTTACAAGGTCCGCTACAAGGGCGGCTACTTCCCGGCCCCGCCGGTCGACCACTTCGCCGACCTGCGCGCGGAGATCTCCCTGGAGCTGGAGAACGTCGGCCTCCAGGTCGAGCGCCAGCACCACGAGGTCGGCACCGCCGGCCAGGCCGAGATCAACTACAAGTTCAACACGCTGCTCGCCGCGGCCGACGACCTGATGCTCTTCAAGTACATCGTGAAGAACGTCGCCTGGCGCAACGGCAAGACCGCGACCTTCATGCCGAAGCCGATCTTCGGCGACAACGGCTCGGGCATGCACGTCCACCAGTCGCTCTGGGCCAACGGCGACCCGCTCTTCTACGACGAGCAGGGCTACGCGGGCCTGTCGGACACCGCCCGCTACTACATCGGCGGCATCCTGAAGCACGCCCCGTCGCTGCTGGCCTTCACCAACCCGACGGTGAACTCGTACCACCGCCTGGTGCCCGGCTTCGAGGCCCCGGTCAACATGGTCTACTCGCAGCGCAACCGCTCCGCGGCCATGCGTATCCCGATCACGGGCTCGAACCCGAAGGCCAAGCGCGTCGAGTTCCGCGCCCCGGACCCGTCCTCGAACCCGTACCTCGCCTTCTCGGCGCTGCTCCTCGCGGGCCTGGACGGCATCAAGAACAAGATCGAGCCGGCCGAGCCGATCGACAAGGACCTGTACGAGCTGGCTCCCGAGGAGCACGCGAACGTCCAGCAGGTCCCGACCTCCCTCCCGGCGGTCCTGGACGCCCTGGAGGCGGACAACGAGTACCTGCAGGCCGGCGGTGTCTTCACCTCGGACCTGATCGAGACCTGGATCGACTACAAGCGGACGAACGAGATCGCCCCGATCCAGCTGCGCCCGCACCCGCACGAGTTCGAGCTGTACTTCGACCTCTAGATCGCGGACCGACCGACGGCGAGGGCCGCCATCCCGTTTCCGGGGTGGCGGCCCTCGCCGTCGGTCGTACTCGCAGCTGCCGCCGGGAGCCCCGCCCGGGCTCTCAGTCCTGCGCGCGCAGCAGCTCCGCCTGGGCGATCAGCCAGGACGGGCCGACCACCTCGACGGTGCCCCCCAGCGCGCCGGCCGCACGGACCAGTGCGTCGGCGGCCTCGCGCGGCCGGGGCACGGCGCGGGCACGGGCGGCCTCCGCGAGGGCCTGGGCCGCCGCCGCTTCCTCCGCACCCGCGATCCCCAGCGAGACGGCGGCCCTCTCGGCCGTCTCGGCCGCCTGCCCGTACCGGCCGTCGGCCCAGTACGCCCAGGCGAGGTTGCAGAGGCAGACACCCTCGGCCCGGGGGTTCTCCATCAGGGACGCCTCGCTCAGCGCCTCCTGGAGCACCGGTACCGCCTCGGTCACCCGCTCCAGCGCCAGCAGGGCGATGCCCTGGGCGTTCAGCGCGTACGTGATCGCCTCATGGCTGTCCGCCGCACGATAGGCACGCGCGGCCAGGGCGCCGGAGGCGATCGTCTCCTCCCACCGCTCCAGGGTCAGCAGCGCGATCGTGCGGGCGTTGGCGGCCCGGGCCTTGGTGAGGGCGTCCCCTGAGGCCCGCCCGAGCTCGGTCAGCCGGTCGGCGCTGACCAGCGCCGTCTCGCCGTCCCCCAGGGAGCTGTGCGCCAGGCTGAGGGACAGGGTCGCGTGGACCTCGGCTTCCGTGTCGCCGTTCTCGTGGGCGAGGTCGCCGGCCCTGGCCAGGGGGGCGACCGCGGCGTCGAGGCGGCCGAGCTGGCGGTAGGCGTCGCCGAGACCGAAGACGGCGTTCTGCAGCGCCCAGCGGTCGCCGAGGCGCTCCGCCAGGCCGGCCGCCTCGGTGAACAGCTCCACCGCGTGCTCCATCGGTCCCGCCGTCAGCCGGGCGTGGCCGAAGGAGCCGAGGTGGGCGAGGAGGGACCGGTCGTCCGTGAGCCGTCCGTCGATGGCCAGGTGCATCGAGATCACCCCGAGCACCGAGCCCTGCCAGACCAGCCACTCCCCCATCTCGCCGAGGACCATCGCCGCGGCGTCGTAGTCGCCGGCGCGCACCAGGTGGTCGAACTGCCGGCGCTGCGGCAGGACGTCGTCCGCGGTCTTCCAGGCCGCGCGGGGCGGGGCGGTGTTCGCGTACCAGTCGGCGATCCGCCGCTCGACGGCGGTGCGCCCCGTCGGGCCGTCCGCGGGCAGCTCTCCGTAGGCCAGGTCGGCGTCCATCGGGTGCAGGGCGAAGGTGCGGTGCCTGCGGTCCACCGACAGCAGGTGGATCCGTGCCAGGTGGGCCAGGATGCGCGCGACGTCGAGCGAGGGGGCGAGACCGCCGACGATCGTCTGGATCACCGGCTGCGGTACGGGGGTGCGCAGCGCCGCCAGCACGCCGACGACCGTGCGGCTCGCGTCGTCGAGCTGGCGGTGGCGGTCCTGGACGAGGCCCGCGACCACGTCACGCCGCTGGGCGTAGTCGGCCAGGATGTCCTGCAGGGTGGGCAGCATGAGGTCGTCGTCGGCCATGGCGCCGACCAGGAGCTCCAGGGCGCGCGGGACCCCGTGCACGCGGACGGCGGCCTGGAGCAGCTCCTCGTCGGGCAGGTGCGCGATGCCGAGGCTGCCGTCGCGGTCCAGTTCCCGCAGGAGCGCGACGGACTCGGAGGGCCGCAGTCCCTCGGCGAGGTCGACCTGGGCGACGAACCGGCGCAGCTCGGGAGCGAGTCGTACCGGCACCTGGGTCGTGATGAGGAGGCGCGGGGTGGACCTGGCCCGGAAGAGGCAGTCGAGGAAGAGCGCCACCTCCTCGTCCCGGACGCGGCCGTCGTCGTGGAGGAGGTCCTCGAAGTTGTCCATCAGGATGACGAAGAGCCGGTCGCCCATCGCGGCGAAGAGCTCGTCCAGCTTGTCCTGGACGGGCAGTTGGGTGGCCCAGATCTCGTGGAGGCGGTCCCGGTGCTCGGTGCCGAGCAGCTGGGCGCAGTCGAAGTAGAGCCGTTCCAGGGAGATGCCCGAGGTACGGGTGCTGAGGTTGACGAGTCCCGACGGGAGCGGCGCCTGGGCGTGGCCGGGCCATTCGCCCTGGTCGAGGAGGTCCATGACCTTGGCGGCGAGCGCGCTCTTGCCCATGCCCCGGCGGCCTGTGACCGTCACCATGCGGATGGCGGGATCGCCGAGGTGGAGGCCGATCCGGTCCAGTTCGCGGGTGCGGTTCTTGAACAGTTCGATGCCGTGGGCGACCGGAAGTCCGATCACCTTGGAGCGGGCGGGCGCGCCGACGGCTCCGTGGCCCTCGGCCGGCGCCTCGTGCGGTTCCGTGGAGCCCGGTCGCCCGGTGCCCGCTTCGGGCAGTTCCCGGGGGTCGTCGACGGCGAGGAGAGCGGCCGCCTCGGCCGGGGGCGGCGCGCCGGGCGGGAGCAGGGCGTGGTCGATCCGGGCGGCGGTCAGCCGTCCCGATCCCTCCCAGCGGTGGTGCTCGGCGACGACGCCGACGATGCGGTCACCGGCCCAGACCGCCGCACCCGACATGCCCGACCACGGCGACACCTGGGGGTTGGGGTCGGCTCCGGCGGGGGCGACGGTGATCTCCAGCGTGCCCGTCCTGAGGTTGGACAGCGCGGCGACGGTCCCGTCGGTCTGGTGGAGTTCCCGGAACTGTCCGCCGTCGGGTCGGCGGCGCTGTTTCCACAGCGGGAAGCCGGCGGCGTGCACGGCGACGATCGCGTGGTGGTCCGAGGTGATGCGGCCGAACCGCGCGGGCTCGACGGCGGGGGCGTCCGGCGGCGGTACGAAGGTCAGGACGGCCACGTCGCTGCCGGGGTCGTGCCAGGCCACGATCGCGGACGCCTCCCACTGTCCGGGCCGGTCCACGTCGAAGCGGACCCGGGTCCCGGCGGTGGCGGTCACCACGTGCGCGGCGGTGAGCACCGTGGTGGCGGTGACCCGGTAGCCCGAGCCGCGCCGACGGCCGGCCGGCGTGACGACGATGACCTCGGCGATGCGGTGCGGGTCGAGTCCTCCGGCGGTGTGCCGGGTGGTGTCGGGCATGGTGCGATCAGTCCTCGCCGAGCAGTTCGTCACCGGAGATCAGCACCGAGCGGTCCGGTGCGTCGGGGTGCACGGGCTTCAGGGAGAGGGTGAGCCGCTGGGTGGCGGTGGTGGCCTGCCGCGCGGAGGCTCCAGCGTCGAAGACCCAGAACCGCACCTTCACCCCGGGCTCCCGGCTGCGCTCCACGCCGACGGTCAGCTCCAGCTCGATCTGCTCCGCCTGGAACCGCAGGTCGGTGCCTTCGCCCTCCGCCATGGCCCGGCTCAGGTCCTGGCGCAGTTGTGCGATGACGTCCGCCAACTCGACCGCGTTGTCCACCCGTATGACCCCCGTCGTCCCCCGTCGCCCCGGGCGGCCGTTCCTCCCGGGCCCGAACGGCCTTACGTCTGCCCGCAGATCATATCGGCGGGCGGTCGGTGGCAGGCCGGCTCGCCGGATCGCCGGCTCCCAAGTGACTGCGCCGTTGCCCCGGTTGCGGACGGGCCGCCGCCCCGGCATCGGGGTGACGGCCCGTCCGGTCAGGGCGGCGGGATCGGGTCCGGGGTCAGCGGCCGTACCGGATCAGGGCGCGGACCATGTGGCAGGTGGTGTCGGAGGGCGGGTGGATGCCGAGGAGTTCGGCCGTGGTGCGTATCTTCGCGTTGCCGGCCTTCGCGGGGTCGTGGACACCCGCGTCGAGGAGGACGATCGCGAGGCGCATGGCCTTCAGGCGGCGGTTGTGGGTGATGTACCACTCGCGGGGCCGGCCCGCGGGGAGCGGCTGCTTCCGAAGGGGCTTCCAGGGTTCGAGGGACGGCTTCCGGATCACGGCGACGGCCATGGGCGACCTCCTGACGAACGGTGGGTGCGGGCCCTCCCCGGGACCCTCACCTTCATCTACGATTTTACTGCCCCCCACTGACAATCGCCCCTGGCCAGAGCCGGTTTGGGGGGTGGTGGAACGGCGGCGAGGGGGTACCGTGACGGGCATGGAGATCTGGATCAACCCCGCCTGTTCCAAGTGCCGCAGCGCGATCGGTCTGCTCGACGCGGAGGGTGCCCAGTACACCGTGCGCCGCTACCTGGAGGACGTGCCGACCCCGGACGAGATCCGGGCCGTCCTGGAGCGGCTCGGTCTCGAGCCGTGGGACATCACGCGGACCGGGGAGGCCGTCGCCAAGGAGCTGGAGCTGAAGGACTGGCCCCGGGACGAGGCGCACCGGGACCGCTGGGTGGAGGCGCTCGCCGCGCACCCGAAGCTCATCCAGCGGCCGATCATCACCGCGGAGGACGGCACGGCCGTGGTGGGGCGGACCGAGGAGGCCGTCCGGGACGCCCTGTCACGCTGACGGGTCCCGTTCCCGCGTGAGCGTTGAGCAGAACCGGCCTGCTCCGCGTATCTGACGCCACAGGAACCGACAGGAAACGAACGGAGCCTCACGTGTCTCGCAGGAAAACGCTCAGCCGGAAGAAGAAGATCGCGCTGATCGCAGGTGCCCTCGTGCTCGCCGGGGGGACGGCGGTGGTGGTGACCGGTACGAGCCAGGCGTCCGTGGCCTGCGACGGCCTGACGCAGGCGCTCGCGAACAACGAGCGGTTCATCGCGGACCAGCGTGCCAACCCGGACGCGCAGTCGCAGGCAAGGATCGCCAACCGCGAGGCGGTGATCGCCCAGATCCGGGTCCAGCAGGCGGCTTCGGGGTGCGGGGGCGATGTGGCCGCCCCGGCGCCCCCGGCCACGCAGCCGGCGCCAACCCAGGCGCAGCCCGCCCCGCCTGCCCAGCCCGCCCCGCCCGCGGGTGGCGGCGACGGCGCCGCCGGGGAGGTCGTCTGCGCCGGTTCGACCGTCACGCTCTCCGGCGAGGCGGGTGCCCCGGCCGCGTCCAGCAACCAGTTCCCGCTCGGTACCCGCCTCAAGGTGACCAACCTCGACAACGCCAAGTCGACCACCGTGGAGGTCACCTCCACCTCCGGCAGCTGCGCCCTGCTCAACAACGAGGCCTTCGAGCAGGTCCGCGAACCCGGCAAGTTCCTCATCCGTAAGGCCCGGATCGAGCGCGTGGGCTGAGGCGCTCCGCCCTAGGGGGGCGGGCCTTCAGGCGGCGGGCTCCTGACCCGGGCCCGCCGCCTGCTCCGCCAGGGTCAGGATCTCCGTGAGCCGCGCGCCGAAGCGGGCGTCGCAGGGGTGCGGCACGCCGGTCCTGGCCGACTCGACGAGGGCGTCCACCGCGCGGGCGAACGCCTCGCCCGCGCCGTCCCACGACGGCATGGCCGCCCGCCCCCGCTCTCCGTACAGGGTCAGCGCGGCCTCCGCCGCCTTCGGCGGCGCGCCCAGTGTGAGCGTCGCCGTGCTGCTCGCACCCGAGGTGTGGCGCAGGACCAGGTGGTGCGTGTCCGCCGGGCCCCGTACGGCCGTCACGTCGGTGACGTCGCCGAGCACCGGCAGGTAGACGGAGAGCAGGTGCGGGCCGACATCCCACAGGCCGCCCTTCGCGCGCCGCCAGGGCGAATCGGCGTACGCGCTCGTGGAACCGGGGGCGTAGAGCGAGCCCAGCCAGTGCGCCTCGCCCAGGAACCAGCCGCCCGCCGCGGCCTGTTCGTCGATCCACCGGGACGTGGGCTCGGCGAAACGGAGGGTGCAGAAGACGACGGAGGCGACCTCGGCCAGCTCGGCCGCGCCGGCGACGTCCCTGGCGGCCTCGACCGTCGTGGCCACCGGCTTGTCCAGGAGCAGGTGACAGCCCATGGCCGCCGCCCGCAGGGCGAGCGGGGCCTGGACGTCCGGGGGCAGGGCGAAGGCGATGGCGTCGCACGCCTCGAACAGCTCCTCGACGTCGCCGTACGCGGTCGTCCCGCACGCGGCCGCGAGCTCGGCCGCCGCCTCGGGCCGTCTGCCCCACACCCCGACGAAGTCGATGCCCTCGTGCGCGGCGAGCGCGGGCGCGTGGGTCCGCGCGGCCCAGGGTCCGGTGCCGAGCAGTCCGATACGGGGCTTGCCGCCCAGGTGCGTGGTCATGCCCCCAGTCTGCCGGTCCCCACCGACACCGGGCACTCCGAATCCACTGGCGGGGCCGGGGCGCCCGTTGTTACGTTGCCTCCGCCGGCCGCGGGACTCCGGCGCGACTTCCGGGACCTGCCTTTGAAGCAACGTTTTCGCTGTTCGCGCCCCCATTCCCCGGCCGGCGCCCATGCCACCGCGAGGAAGCCATGACCACGCCGACGGAGACGCACTCCGACCTCATCGCCGCCGAGGACGTCCTGCTCTTCGTCAACGCGGCCGTGACCGCCACCGGCCAGCGGGAGTTCCGCTCCTCGGCCGGCGAGCAGCGGTTGTCGCTCGCTTTTCTGCACGCGTACGTACGGGTCAACTACCGCCCCCTGTACGCAGCCGCGCTCGCGCTCGACATCAACGACCACAACGCGGCCACGATCGTCGAGCAGCTGCTGCGCACCGCCGACGAGGCCGGCGGGGCGGAGGCGAAGCGGGCCGAGGGACGGCTGATCGCCGCCCGGCTCGCCTCGCTGCCCCCGCAACGGGTCTACCGGCTCTTCCGTGCCCTGCGCGCCGCCAAGGTCAACAACCGCCGCACGCGCGCGATCGTCCGCGACTGGCTGGCCGGCCGCGCCGACCTCGGCCACGACGCCGTGAAGTACCGCACCGGTCTGAAGACCGCCGCCCGCCATGCCCATCTGCCCTTCGCCGGGACCGAGTCGGGGGACTTCCTCTTCGCGCCCGGCCGCCGGGTCCGCTACCAGCACCCGTACCTGGACGCGTACCGCCGCGCGCACTACGAGCAGGGGGCGCTGTACGAGCTGCCGTTCACCGTCGCCGAGGGGTTCGCGGCGAGGCACGGCGTGTCGCGAGCGGTGTTCCTGGAGCGGATCGCGCCCCGGATGACCCGCCTGGAGCGGCTGCGGACGGAGCGCGCGAGCGATCTGACCGTCATGCCGCTGACCCGGCTCGCGCTCTACGTCCTGTCCCTCCCCTTCGGGGAGCGGGTGGAGCGGCGCGCCGAGCTGACCGGCGCGCTGCGGGCGGCGGCGGTCCGGGTCGCGGGGCCGTACGCCGGGAGCTGGGGCCGGGTCGCCGCGGTCCTCGACGACAGCTACTCCGCCTCCGGTTCGGCCGTGAAGCGGCGCCGCCCGCTTGCGGTCGCCCTGGGCTGCCACTTCCTCCTCGAAGCGCTCGCCGCGCCGGGGGCGTACGCGGCGCACTGGACCTCGGGCGGCACCGATCCGCTGCTCGTGCGGCCGTGGGGGCCGACCCCGCTCGGGACCCGGATCCTCGACGCCCTGGAGGACCCCGCCCCCGACCGGCTGGTGATCGTCTCGGACGGCTGGGACAACGCGCCGCCGGGCCTCGCGGGCGAGGTGCTGCGCGTCTGGCGGACCCGGCTCGACCCGGAGCGGCGCACGAGCGCGGTCCATGTGAACCCCGTATACGACGCGGCCCGTTTTGATGTGCGCCGGCTGGCGCCGAGCGTGCCGACGGCCGGGATCAGGGACGCGGAGGACCTGGCGACGCTGGTGGAGATCGCCCAGTTCGCGGAGGGGCGGACGGGGCTCGCGGAGCTTCTGGCCTATCTGGACCGGAGGGTGGAGCTGTTTCTGAGGGGGGCGCGCCGATGACCCGGATCGATCTGACCGGTCTGGAGGTCCGGTCGGCGCAGGTGTGGGGCGGTGTCCGGCTGGTGCCGCTGGTGAGGGCGGAGCCGGTCGAGGGGCTGCGGCTCCACCGTGAGGTGTACGGGGCGGGTGGCGCGGTCGACCTCGGCGAGCGTGCGACGTACGTCTCGTACATCCCGCACGGCTTCGTCGCGGACTGGTCCGGGGACGAGCGCGAGTCGGCGGCCTACGGCACCCGTCTCGGGAACGCCGCACCGGACAGCGTCCCCGTGCGCCGCCACCACCGCCTCGCCAAACGCCGACAGGGCGAGAGGCGGCTGCGTTTCCTGCCGCTCCACCTCGCTCTGGAAGGCTATCTGGCGCTCCACTTCGGCGGCCCGTCCACGGCCTGGGACGAGTGGTCCCAGCAGGCGGTGCGCCGGGGGCTGTCGCCGCGCGCCGAGGCGGCGTACGCGGGGTGGAGCGTGCCGGGGCTCGGGGAGGCGCTGCGGATCTTCGAGATCCACCCGGGGCAGTGCGGTCTCCTGCTGTACGTCGCCGACTCCCTGGCCGCCGCCTTCGTCGTCCCCCACCCGGAGGACTACCGCGTCCTGCACCCGACCTTGATCGAGGACCTGTACGGGGAGCTGATCCACCAGTACGCGTACTACGGCGGCCCGGTGCCGGAGTTCACGGCGCGTATCCGGGACGAGACGGGCTCCGTCCGTTCGCTCGCGGATCTGCGGGTGGCGGCCCGCGCGCAGGAACGGTCCTGGGCCGAGGGCCACGACGGGCTGATGGCGCGGGACCTGCTGGAGACGTCGTACGCCTTCGAGCGGGTGTACCGGATGGAATCCTATGATCTGCACCGGTTCCTCCCCCCGTTCCGGCGGGCGGGTCAGGAGCAGCACATCGGCGAACTGATCACCGACCGCAAGGGCCGGACGCTGTATCTCAAGACCTTCCGCCTCTCCGAGAACCAGATCAGACGGGGCCATCTGCTCCAGCGCCTTGCGGCCCAGGACTGGCACCTGGGCCGGACGGCGGAGGCGCTCGGAACGACGTACGCCGAGCTCGTACGGCGTATCGACAACGCGGGCCTCGGCCCACTGCTGAACGCCCACGTGGTCGCACAGCGGATCCGCGAAACGCAGGAAGGCTGAGTAACACGGGGTTCACAAACGGGCAACGACCGGGAAATGCCGTGTTGCGAAGCTGCGCGCAGACACCACGCAGCTCTCGCAGCGTCGCGAGCCGCAGCAGACCCCGCAGCAGCACGCCAAAGGATGAGGCCCGTGACCTTCAAGGCTGAGTACATCTGGATCGACGGCACCGAGCCGACCGCGAAGCTTCGCTCGAAGACGAAGATTCTGCCGGGCACGGGTGCCACCCTGGAGGAGCTGCCGATCTGGGGCTTCGACGGATCCAGCACGAACCAGGCCAAGGGCCACGCCTCGGACCGCGTCCTCAAGCCGGTCTTCGTCTGCCCGGACCCGATCCGCGGCGGCGACGACATCCTGGTGATGTGCGAGGTCCTCAACACGGACATGACGCCGCACGACTCCAACACCCGTGCCGCGCTGGCCGAGGTCTACGCGAAGTACGCCGCCCAGGAGCCGATCTTCGGCATCGAGCAGGAGTACACCTTCTTCGACGGCGAGCGCCCGCTCGGCTTCCCGGTCGGCGGCTTCCCGGCCCCGCAGGGCGGCTACTACTGCGGTGTCGGCGCCGACGAGATCTTCGGCCGTGACATCGTCGAGGCGCACCTGGAGAACTGCCTGACGGCGGGCCTGGGCATCTCCGGCATCAACGCCGAGGTCATGCCGGGCCAGTGGGAGTTCCAGGTCGGCCCGCTGGCGCCGCTCGAGGTCGCGGACCAGCTGTGGGTCGCGCGCTGGCTGCTGTACCGCACGGCCGAGGACTTCAAGGTCTCGGCGACGCTGGACCCGAAGCCGGTGAAGGGCGACTGGAACGGCGCGGGCGCGCACACCAACTTCTCGACGAAGGCGATGCGCGAGGGCTACGACGCGATCATCACCGCGGCCGAGTCGCTGGGCGAGGGTTCGAAGCCGCTCGACCACGTCAAGAACTACGGCGCCGGCATCGACGACCGCCTGACGGGTCTGCACGAGACCGCCCCGTGGGACGAGTACTCCTACGGCGTCTCCGACCGCGGCGCCTCGGTCCGTATCCCGTGGCAGGTCGAGCAGGACCAGAAGGGCTACATCGAGGACCGCCGCCCGAACGCGAACGTGGACCCGTACGTGGTGACGCGCCTTCTGGTCGACACCTGCTGCGAGGCCCTGGAGAAGGCCGGCCAGGTCTGATCCGCACCCGCACTCCCCGAAGGGGCGCCCACCGGCGAACGGTGGGCGCCCCTTCGGCGTCGCCGCTCCTCCCGGCCGCCGGTCGCCGTAAGGCGGGCCGCGAGGCGATCGAGGCCGGTCTGGGCCGGTAAAGGGGGTCGTCGTGGGCATTCCCGAGTAGTAGAGTAGGGATATGGCCATCACCCAGAACGACACCGCGACAGGTCGACTCGACCTCGAGCCGTTCTGGCCTTCCCGGCAGCACCACGACTTCGACCGGTGCTGTCGGCGCGTGCGGAACGCGTCGGCCCTCTAACGCCCCGACCGGTATGTGACCGGTCCAGCGGCCTTCGGCCGACGCGCGAACGACGTAGTACGTCTCCGACTCGCGCGAAAGAGCTGACCTCTCATGGCCCACACCCAGACCGCTTCCCTCACGGCCCTCCGTCCGGGACGTCACCGACTCCGAGCCGTCGATCCCAACGAGGTCGTCGACCTCTCCCAGGTGGCGGAGTTCCTGCCGCCCGGCGCCACCTTGCTGCCCGCCCCGCCGCACGCCCTGCCGACGCTGCCCGGGCGGCCGCCGATGGTCGGCTATCTCGTGCTCGTACCGGCCGACCGGCACGCCCCGTTGACCCCCGCCGCCGCCCCCTCCCCCTCCCCCGCTCCCCCGGTGGAGGAGGAGCAGGGGCCGGTGGCCATCGACGGCGCCCGGCGGATCGCCGTCGTGGACGGGCAGCCGATGGACCTCACGTACCTCGAGTTCGAGCTGCTCGCCCACCTCGTCGCCCACCCCCACCGGGTCCACACCCGCGACCAGTTGGTCACGACGGTCTGGGGGTACGGGCATGTGGGCGACGGGCGGACCGTCGACGTCCATGTGGCGCGGCTCCGCCGCAAGCTGGGCGCCGAGCACCGCCACACGATCCAGACCGTGCGGCGGGTCGGCTACAAGTACGCGCCCTGATCAGGCCGTCCGGGACCTCGCCCGCACCCTGGCCACCAGGCCGAGGGCGAGGTCCACGAGCAGGAACGCCACCAGGCTGAGGCCCAGCATCGGGACGAACCAGCCCACGACCGCCGTGGCCGCGAGCAGCGGCAGCAGCATCGTCGGCGGAACCTTCCGCCACGCCCCCCGCGCGACCGGCCGGCCGGGGCGGCGCAGCCACCACATCCGGTAGCCCCAGACGATCAGCAGGACGAGCGCGAGGGCGAGGGCGGCGAGCGCCAGCTGGTTGAACAGGCCGAAGGACACGCCCATGTGGACGTCGATGCCGTAGCGGGTCAGCTGGGCGAGCACCGGGTAGTCGGCGAACCGCAGTTCGTCCATGACCGTGCCGTCCGCCGGGTCCACCGCCACCGAGTCCAGGTGCACCGGGATCTGGGCGTCCGTCTCCTTGACGACGTACCCCTTGCCCTCGGAGGGCAGGACGACGGACACCTTGCCCTCGACACCCTTCGCGCGGGCCGCCTCGACCACCGCGTCGATGCCGACGTCCGGGCCCTTCGCGGCCGGGGCCTCGTGGCCGGCGCCGTGGCCCTCGTGCTCCGAGGAGCCGCCGGCCGCGCCTTCGAGGGCCGCGGAGACCGTCGGGGTGGCGCCGCCGAGCTGGTCCTGGACCGCGCCGATGTTCTCACCCGCGTACCGCGACCAGGTCAGACCGGTCGCGGAGAGCACGACGAGACCGGCGACCGCCCACAGCCCGACCGTGCCGTGCCAGGACAGCGTGCGGCGGCGGGACTTCGGGCCACGCTCGGGGACGACGAGGGACCGGCGGTTCTTCCGCTTGCGGCCGATCCAGAGCGCCAGGCCGCCGAGGGCTATCACCCACAGCCAGCTGGCCGCCAGCTCGCTGTAGTTGCGGCCGAGGTCGCCCAGGTGCAGATCGCGGTGGAGTTCGTCGATCCAGGCGCGCAGCGGAAGCGCGCCGGAGCTGCCGTAGCTGGGGAGCTGCCCCCGCACCTCCGCGGTGTACGGGTCCACGAAGACGGCGAGGGACTTGCCCTCCTCCACGTCCGGGTCGGCCATGAGGACGCGGGTGGTGGCGCCCTCCTCGGAGGAGGGCCAGACGGCGGTGACGGTGCCGTCGGGGTTCACCTTGGTGGCGGCGTGGACCTGCTGCGAGAGCGGCAGGACCGTGTCGCCGACGGGGACTTCCAGCTCGTGCGCGTAGACGATCTTCTCGGCCTGGAAGGAGAGCGCGTAGAGCAGGCCGCTCACCGCGGCGACGAGCAGGAAGGGGGCGATGAGCACGCCGGCGTAGAAGTGGAGTCGGAGGACGAGGGGGCGCAGCGCGCTCCAGCTCCCCGCCCCCTTCCCGGTCCCGGTCGCGGTGCCTGTGCCGGTCGCGGTGGCCGTCGGTTCTTCGGGGCTGGTGGGGGGCGCTTCCGCGGTGTCCGGGCGCGCGGGATCGTCAATGGTCATGACTGTCCTAGGAGTCGGTGTCGACAGGGGGAATCGGCCCCCGGGTCAGACGTGAGCTCCGAGGGCTGTGGCGCGGGGTACGGACAGCCGGGGCGGGCCGCGCCGGGAGAGGGTGTGCGCGAGGACGACGCCGTGCAGCCGGCGGGTGCGCGGGCGCGGGCGTACGGGGTTCGGAAGCTCGGGCACGCGGGTGACGGCGAGCAGCAGCCGCAGCGGGGCGAAGGCGAACGCCCCGACGGTGCGGGCGAGTGCGAAGAGCGCGGCCTCGCCCCTGGCCAGCCAGAGGCCGCAGACGAGGGCGGCGAGGGCGTGGGCGGCGATCATGCCGGCGGAGGAGTGGCCGGTGGCCGTCTCCATGGCCGGAACCATCGCCGAGACCGTCGTCGGTTCCATGGACATGTGGCCCATGGCCGCGTGGTCCGCCATCGCCGCGTGGCCGGGAGTACCCCTGCCCTCGCCCGCGGAGAAGATCATGTGCAGGGCCGCCTGTACGGCCGCGAGTCCGCCGGCGATCGCGTACGGACCGCGCCTGCGGCCGCCCGCCGTCCATGCCAGAGCTCCCGTGACGGCGAAGGCCGCGTACAGCGATCCCGCGGGTATCTGGTGCGCAGACATGGATGAATGCCCCACTGCAGCCAATGTCACGCACACCGCCGCGAAGAGTGCGGCTCGCAGGGCGCGTATCGGCGACCGGGCTTCCGTCATGATTCGGCCATGGTGACACCCCGGCGTCCGGAGCGGGAGACCACCCCGCATTTCTCCTGTGGAGGAACCGCTGGGCACCGCCCCCGTCCGCGAGGCACAGTCGTGGCATGCGACTTCTGATCTTGGGCGGAACCGAATTCGTCGGACGGGCGGTGGCCGAGGCGGCGCTCGCACGCGGCTGGGAGGTGACGGTCTTCCACCGCGGCCGCCACGAGCCGCCGGCCGGGGCCCGTTCCCTCATCGGCGACCGCACGGCCCCGGGCGGGCTCGCCGCGCTCACCGCCGCCGCGAACCCCGACACGAACCCCGGGGCGACCCCCGACGCGACTCTCGACGCGAACCTCGACGGGAACCCTGGCGGGAAGTTCACATGGGACGTCGTCGTGGACACCTGGTCCGCCGCGCCCTCGGTCGTCCGCGACGCGGCCCGGCTGCTCGCGGACCGCGCGGACCGCTTCGTCTACGTGTCGAGCCGTTCCGTGTACGCCTGGCCGCCGGCCGCGGGTCTGGCCGAGGACGGCCCGCTGACCGAGGGCTCGCCGGACGCCGGCGAGGTGCCGTACGGCGAGGCCAAGCGGGGCGGCGAACTGGCGGCCGTCGAGGCCTTCGGACCCGACCGCACCCTCCTCGTCCGCGCGGGGCTGATCATCGGCCCGTACGAGAACGTGGGCCGGCTGCCCTGGTGGCTGGGGCGGATCGCCCGGGGCGGCCCGGTCCTGGCGCCCGGGCCGCGCGCACTGCCGATCCAGTACATCGACGGCCGCGATCTGGCCGAGTGGACGCTCGACGCGGCGGAGGCCGGGCTCTCGGGCCCGTTCAACCTGGTCTCGCCGCCGGGGCACACCACCATGGGCGAGCTGCTCGACGCCTGTGTGCGGGCGACCGGCTCGGACGCCGAACTGCGGTGGACCGACCCCGAGACGCTCCTGGCGGCCGGCGTCGAGCCCTGGTCCGACCTGCCGGTGTGGATTCCGCCGGGCGAGCTGTACGACGCGATGCACACCGCCGATGTCTCCAAGGCGCTCTCGGCGGGGCTGCGCTGCCGCCCGGCGGCCGAGACGGTCGCGGACACCTGGGCCTGGCTGCGGTCGATCGGCGGTACGGCGCCGCAGCGCCCGGACCGGCCGCCGCTGGGCCTCGCCCCGGAGCGGGAGGCGGCGCTCCTTTCGGAGTGACGACCTGGGCTGACGGATCGGACTGATGTCCGTCTCGGTTCGGCTGAACACGCGGGGCCTTCCGTCCGTATGAAGTCCCATGCGACGCACAAGAAAACGTTCGACACGCGCGAAACGAGCGGTGGCCGCCTCCGTCGCCCTGATTCTGGGCGGGGGCGGCCTGATCGCCGCCAATGTCTACGCTTCGGCCGGCCAGGGCTGGGGCGATCGGCCGCAGCCGCCCGACCGGCAGAACAACGCGGTCTCCACGATCGACTGTCCCGACGTGGGCGACGAACTGAAAGAGGTGCCCGGGTCCGCACGGACCTCGGTGGACCGCGAACTCGCCACCATGGACAGCCAGATCACCGTCGCGTACCAGCGCATGGCGGACAACAAGCAGCGGGTGGAGAGCGACGCCGCGTTCGCCGAGCAGCAGATCCTGACCCCGCTGAAGAACGAGCGGGTCAACATCCTGCAGCGGATCGAGCAGATGGTCGGCGGCCAGCAGCTCACCGGTCTCGCACCGTGCACCCTGCGCGCGGACGACGACGACACGGGTGGCAACGGCAACGGCAATGCCGGCGGCGACAACGGCGACGACAACAACGGCGGCGACGGCGACAACGGAGACGGCAACAACGGCAACGGCAATGCCGGCGGCGACAACGGCGACGGCGACAACAGCGGCGACGGCGGCGACGGCGACGGCGGCGACAACGGAGACGGCGGGCAGGAGGAGGAAGAGGGCCAGGGGCAGGCCGGGAACGGCCCCGAAGCCTCCGACTTCGTCGACATCACCACCGTGCAGCCGAACGTGAACCGCCCCCAGCAGCGCCGCGGCGCCTCGCGCGGCTCGTTCGCCACCAACTGCGGCACGAACCAGAACGGCAAGTTCAACCCGGACAACGTCATCGTCGCGCCGGGCGTGAGCAACGGCGCCCACCACATGCACGACTACGTCGGGAACCAGGCCAACGACGCCTTCGCCAGTGACGACGACCTGGCCCGCGGCCAGACCACCTGCCGGAACCAGGGCGACCGTTCGACGTACTACTGGCCCGTGCTCCGGCTCCAGAACGGGCAGGAGGAAAACGACGCCCAGGCGGACGGCGGCGGCAAGGACCAGAACGTCGGCGAGATCCAGACGCCCGCGCAGGTCACCCTGAACTTCGTCGGCAGCCCGGTCTCCCGGGTCACCGCGATGCCCCGCTTCCTGCGGATCATCACGGGCGACGCCAAGGCCTTCACCAACGGCGACGCCAACGCCAACGCCTCATGGTCCTGCACCGGTTTCGAGGACCGCCAGCTGAAGGACAAGTACCCGATCTGCCCCGAGGGCAGCAACGTGGTGCGAACGTTCCGCTTCCAGAGCTGCTGGGACGGGCAGAACACCGACAGCGCCAACCACCGCACCCACGTGGCCTTCGCCGACCCGGCGAGCGGGCGCTGCGGCAACGGCTTCCGCGCCATCCCGCAGCTCGTCCAGCGGATCGTCTACGACGTTCCCCCGGGCCCCGGCTTCGCGGTCGACTCGTTCCCCGAGCAGCTGCACAAACCGATCACCGACCACGGTGACTTCATCAACGTCTTCGACCAACGGCTGATGCGGAAGGTGGTGAGCTGCATCAACGAGGGGCGCCGCTGTTCCTAGTGGTGCCCGGAGCCATGTCCGGACTCGTGTCCGGACCCGTGTCCGGAGGAACCGGAGGAAGGTGACGCGTGCGGGGCGTGCGGCTCGGTGGTCTCTATCCGACCACCGAGCCGTTCGCGTACCTGCTCCACCGTCCCGGCGTCGCCCGAGACGGTCCACTTGCGGCCGACGAGGTACGAACCGCCGTAGTCCTTCGACTCGTTGAGCCACTCTCGCTGCCCGCGGTCGGTCGCGAAGGTCGTCAGGACGTACTTCCCGTCGTCCGTCGCGCACTGCGCCTGGCGCAGCTCCGCGGCGTCCGTCTGGAGGTCCGGGGCGCAGCCGGCGCGCTCGGCTATCTGCTCCAGGCTGCCGCTCGCCTCCTCGGGCGCGTCCGGCGCCGCCTGGCACGCCGTCACCGCGACCGTCGTCGCCAGAAGGAGCGCGGCCACCGTCGCCGTTCGTCGCGTACGCATCAGCATCCGCCCATCCTGCCCGCCCGGTCGCGTGAAGGCGAGAGTCGAATCCGATCGGTTACGGTTTGGTCTGATACGTCCCGATGACGTACCGATCCGGAGGAGTCGACACCATGCCCGCCATCCCCGCAGCCAGCGTCGCCAACCTCCGCGACCTGGGCACCCTCCCTCTCGGCCGGGGACGCAGTGTCCGCTCGGGACGGGTCTTCCGGTCCGCGCAGCTCGACCGGCTCGATCCGGCCGAGCCCGCCGTGGCCGGACTCGGCATCCGCACCGTCGTCGACTTCCGGACGGCGCTGGAGCGCGCGGAGCGGCCCGACCACGTTCCGGCCGGCGGGCGGCTGCTCCTCGCGGACGTGCTCGCCGACCATCTGGCCGTCAGCGGCCTGCCGCCGGCCGCCCGGCTGAAGACCCTGCTCACGGATCCGACGCTGGCCGAGCAGGTGCTCGGCGGCGGGAAGGCGCAGGAGGCCTTCGCCCGGACGTACCGGGCCTTCGTGTCGAGCGACTCCGCCCGCCTCGCCTACGGGGCGTTCCTCACCGAGCTGGGCGATCCGCACGGCGGTCCGCTGCTCTTCCACTGCACGGCGGGCAAGGACCGTACGGGCTGGGCGGCGACGGTCGTGCTGTCGCTGCTCGGCGCGGACGAGAAGACGGTCCTCGCGGAGTACCTGTCGGTCAACCCGGCGGTGCGGCAGGCGTTCGCGCCGATGATCGAGGGGTTCACGGCGCAGGGCGGCGACCCGGAGCTGGCGCTGGCCCTGATCGGGGTCGTACCGGAGTATCTGGCGGCGGCGCTGGACGAGGTGGCGGTCCGGCACGGGTCGATGGAGGCGTACGTACGGGACGGGCTCGGCATCCCCGACGAGGTGACGGGCGTGATCCGCGAGCGGCTGACGGTGTACGAGGCCTGAGGCGCGACGGCCGGGCGGGGCGCCCGTCCGCCGGGGTGACCATCGGATGATTCGCTCGTTCTGCTGAACGTGAGCACCCAGGAACTCGCCTCCTCCCCCCTCGGCCCGGTCGATGTCGAACAGGCCGAGGCCGCGCTCGTCGAGCACTATCCGCGGCTGGTCCGGATCGCGTACCTCGTGCTGCCGCCCTCGCTGGGGCGCAACCGGCGGGTGCTGACGGCGCACGCGCTCGTCCAGCGGTCGCTGCCGGGCCGCCGGACCTCCGCAGCCCGCGCTCCGGGCCCGCGCAGATCCGAGGACGCGGTCGACCCGGGGTACGCGTACGTCCGGGGCGAGGTGCTGCGGCAGGCGCTGGTCGCGGGTCTGCCGCTGCGCCGGCGGGCGCTGCCGCAGCGGGCGCAGTTCCCGCCCCTGCTGCCGCACGTGTGGGGGCTACGGCTGTTCCCGCGCGCGGGCGGGGCCGACGAACTGGCCCTGGACCAGAAGCTCTCCGCCCTGTCCGGGCCGGCGCGCGCGGTGTACGTGCTGCGGTGTCTGGAGCGGCAGGGCGACCCGGGGGTGCTGCGGGTGCTCGTGGCGGCCGGTGTGGCGGAGCCGGAGGCGCGGGCGGCGCTCGCCGAGGCCGACGAGGTGGAGGCGGCGCTGGGCATCGGGGCGGCCGGCCTGCTGGACTCGCCCGAGTTCGACCCGTGTTCGCTCCAGGCCAGGCCGACGGATCTGATGCGCCGACGTCAGCACGGCAGGGCGGCGCTCGCCGCCGCGGCGGCGGTGCTGGTGTGCGGGACGCTGCTCGGACTGCCCGGCGACGGGTGGGGGCGGGGCGGGGCCGCCGCGCCCTCGTACGCGCGCAATCCGGCGGCCGAGGCGGCGCTCGACCCGGGGAGGCTGAGACGCGTCCCGGCGGGGTTCTGGCAGAGCTCGGCGCGGACGGACTTCTCGGTCTGGCCGGCCCGGGGCGACCTGGTGGACGACCGGTCGCTGCTGCGGCGGGCGCTCGCGGTGTGGGCCCGGCCCGGCGGTTCGGTGCGTTCCTCGGCGACGCCGGGGACGCCGGTGGGGCCGCCGATGGGCTCGCCTCAGCTGCTGTACGCGGGCGAGGTGGACGGGTCGCGGGTGGTGCTGTTCCACGACGGGCTGCGGGCGGTGCGGTACGCGGAGCCGACGGCGGGGACGGCCGGGGCGGCGCTGGACTTCGCGCGCACGGACGGGGCGGACACGGTCGGCTCGGCGGCTCTCGTCCTCTCGCGGACCACGGCCAACGTGCGCTATCTGACGGCCCCTTGGGTACGGGAGACGACCGTACGGGACCTGTTGGCGCCGGCGAAGGAGCCCTGGCGCCTGGAGCGGGACGCGCACGGGGTGACAAGTGCGATGCTCAGCCCCGCGCAGGCTCGGGGGTGCACGGTGTGGAACACGCTCCAGGTGCGGGACGCGACCGGGGTGCGGCTCCTGGCCGACCTGGGCGAACTGGCGCCCGCCCGGCTGACCTCGGGCCCGCCGACGGCGCCCGTGGACGTGACGGGGAAGGCGGCGCGATCGGTGTGGGAGCGGGCGGCGTGCCGGCTGACGGCGGTCCGCTCGCACGGGGTGCGGTCGGTGAACGCCTGGGCGTTCGCCGAGCAGCGGCTGCCGGAGGACGGCGGCCGTGCGGCCTGGGTGTGCGCGCGGGCCGAGACCTGGCGTGGCACGGGCAGCCGGGTGCTCGCCCAGTTCCAGGTCCCGGCGCCGGGGGTGGCCGCGGCCGTCGTGGCGCGGGCCGAGGAGTCCCCGGCGTGCGGGGCGCACGAGCCCCGGGTCCTGGCCGGGGTGCTGTGGCAGGCGAAGAGCGGCCGGTGGTACGTCCTGGCGGCGGGCAGCGGGGACTTCGTGTCGCTGCGGACCACGGGCGGGGTGAAGGGCGAGGCGGAGGGACCGCTGCTGGCGGTACGGGCGAAGGCGGGCGCGCGGGCGGACCTCGACGGCACGCTGAGGAACGGCACGAGGGTGGGAGCGCTGCGGTAGCCCGCAGGGCTAGGCAGGCGCGTACGGGCGCGCACGCCACAGGGCTCCCCAGGCGCGCGTACGGGCGCCCGTGTGACCGTGGGAAATCTCGTGCACGGCTCTGTTGCCAACTGCTTACCCCTCAGTACATTGACGGCATGTCTAATACGCAGCCTGCACCGGTGGCGTCGGAGCACATCGAACTCAAGGCCCGCAAGGTCTCCTTCGACTGGGAGGAGACCCCGCTCCACTGGGTTCCCGGCGACCCGTTCACCACCCACACCATCAACGTGCTGCACCTGCTGCTCCCGGCCGGCGAGCGCTGGTTCGTGCACGTCTACAAGCAGGTGCTCCCGTTCATCACCGACGACCGGCTGCGTAGGGACGTCATCGGCTTCATCGGCCAGGAGGCCGTCCACTCCCAGGCACACGACGACGTGCTCCCGCACCTCAAGAAGCTCGGCCTGGACCCCACGCCGTACACGGCGCAGGTGGACTGGTTCTTCGAGAAGCTGCTCGGCGACCGGACCCTGCCGCCCGGCCGGGCCCGCCGCTGGTGGCTGATGGAGCGGGTCGCGCTCATCGCCGCCATCGAGCACTACACCGCCTTCCTCGGCAACTGGGTGCTCAACGCCGAGGAGCTGGACCGCCGCGGCGCCGACCCGACGATGCTGGACCTGCTGCGCTGGCACGGCGCCGAGGAGGTCGAGCACCGCTCCGTCGCCTTCGAGCTGTTCATGCACCTCGACGGCGGCTACAGGCGCCGGGCCCGCACCTGGGCCACCGCGTTCACCGCGATGGTCTTCCTCTGGCAGCGCGGCACCCGCTTCTTCATGGAGAACGACCCCACCCTCATCGACGGCAGGGCCTCGGTCGGCCAGCTCGTCCGCAAGGGCCGGGAGGGTGTGCTGCCGTCCACGCCCGACCTGCTCCGGGCCATCCCCCGCTACCTCAGCCGCGCCTACCACCCCTCCCAGGAGGGGAACACCGCGCAGGCCGTCGCGTACCTGGCCGACTCCCCCGGCGCCAACGGAGGTCGCTGACCATGCCCCGACTGCGTACCGTCGTCCTGATCGCCGGGGCCGCGGTCCTCGCCAAGCGGGCCATGCGCCGCCGGATCAACGCCGCCCCGCTGTGGCCCATGCCCGCCCTCGACAAGCCGGTCTCGGGCCGGGGCCGGCTCGCGACCGTGACCCGGAGGGTCGTGGTCACCGAGCGCACCGAGCCCGCCGAGGGCGTGGTCAGGCTCCGGCTCGAAGGCACCGGCCTGCCCGCCTGGCAGCCGGGTGCCCACGTCGACCTGGTACTGCCGTCGGGACTCGTACGGCAGTACTCGCTGTGCGGGGACCCGGCCGACACCGACGCGTACACGGTGGCGACCCGTCTCGTCGAGGACGGCCGCGGCGGCTCGCGCGAGGTGCACGAACGGCTCCACGAGGGAACGGAGATCGAGATCCGCGGCCCGCGCAACCGCTTCCCGCTCGTCGACGCGCCCGCGTACGTCTTCGTGGCGGGAGGCATCGGCATCACCCCCGTACTGCCGATGCTGCGCGCGGCGGAGGCGGCGGGGGCCGACTGGCGGCTGCTGTACTGCGGGCGCAGCCGCGCCACCCTGCCGTATCTGGACGAGATCGAGAAGCTCGGCGGCTCCCGGGTGACGGTCGTCGCGGAGGACGAGTCGGGCCGCCCCGACCTGGGTCTCCTCGCCGAGGTTCTCGAGGAGACGGCGGTGTACTGCTGCGGGCCGGAGGGGCTGATGGACGCGGTGGCCGCCGCGATGCCGGCGGGCCGGACCCCGCGTCTGGAGCGGTTCGCCCCCGCCGCGACGGCCGGCGGCGGCGCCTTCGAGGTCGAACTGCGCCGCAGCGGACGGACGTTGACCGTGGCAGCGGACCAGACGGTGCTCGCCGCGCTCCGCACCGAGGTGCCCGGGGTCGCGTACTCCTGCGAGCAGGGCTTCTGCGGGACCTGCCGGCTGCGGGTCCTGGAGGGGGAGGTCGATCACCGGGACGAGCTCCTCACGGACGCCGAACGCGGTGACTCGATCCTGATCTGTGTCTCGCGCGGTGCCGGAGAACGGCTGGTTCTCGACCTCTAGAAAGCTGGTTCTCGACCTCTGGAAGAGGGGGCCGGATCCTGCCTCAGGGCAGGATCAGCCAGTCGAAGGCGAGCGCGGCGGCGAGGCCGCCCACCAGGAGCCAGGTGCCCAGACGGGTACGGCCGTTTCGGGAGAGCTCGATCACGACGCCGCAGAGGATCATGGCGAGCCCGTAGACGCCGACGACCAGGACGGACGTGCGGCTGGCCAGGCGGATCACCAGGACCGCCGCCATGGCGACCAGCAGGACGGACGCGGCGGCTATGCGCAGTTGGCGGGCCTGCTTCGGGCTCAAACCGTTGGTGCTCATGTCGTGGGAGCGTAACGGACGCCCGTTAGGCTGTTCGCATGACGACCGGGGTACGCCGCAGGATGGGCGTCGAGGAGCGCAAGCAGCAGCTGATCGGGGTGGCCCTGGAGCTGTTCAGCCACCGCTCTCCCGACGAGGTGTCCATCGACGAGATCGCCGCGGCCGCGGGGATCTCGCGGCCGCTGGTCTACCACTACTTCCCCGGCAAGCAGAGCCTGTACGAGGCGGCCCTGCGGCGGGCGGCGGACGAGCTGGCGGCCCGGTTCCTGGAGCCGCCGCAGGGCCCGCTGGGCGCGCGGCTGCTGCGGGTGATGGGCAGGTTCTTCGACTTCGTCGACGATCACGGCCCGGGTTTCGCGGCGCTGATGCGCGGCGGGCCCGCGGTGGGCTCCTCGACCACGAACGCGATGATCGACGAGGTGCGGCAGGCCGCCTACGAGCAGATCCTGGCCCATCTGGAGGTCGGGGAGCCCTCGGCCCGGCTCGAACTGGTCGTCCGTTCCTGGGTGTCCCTGGCCGAGTCGACGGCGCTGATCTGGCTGGACGGGCGCCGGGTGCCGCGTGCGGAGCTGGAGCTTCAGCTGGTGCACGACTTCGCGGCGCTCGCGGCGGTGAGCGCGGCGTACGACACGGAGATGGCGGGCATCCTGATCCGCATCCTCGCCGACGAGCCGGCCGACGGGCCGTTCGGCGAACTGGTCGGACGGCTCGTGGCGCTGGCGCCGCGGGTGCCGGCGCAGGGCGGTCAGGCCTTCCGGTAGGAGGGTTCGAGGTCGCGGATCTCGGCGGAGAGCCGGACGCCGTCCGTCTCCTTGAGGTACGCGGGCAGCAGCGCGAGCACGGCCTCCGCGAGGCGGGCCTTCGTCTCGTCGGTGCGGCCGGGCAGCAGCGCGATCTCGACATGGACGAGGCCGTCGTCGGTCGCACCGTCCCCGACGACGGCCTCCCCGACCTCGCGGAAGCGGGTCTTGCAGGCCTCGATCCGGGTGTCGACGGTCTCCACGACGAGCGGGTGCAGGGCGAGCGCGAAGCCGCGCCGGTCGAGCGGCGCGGAGTGGTCCACGGTGATCTGCGGCATGAGTCGCTCCCGGTCGAACGGATGTCTGGCCCCACCCTTACGGTGATCGCCATGAACGCACAAGTGACCTTCCAGCAGGCGGACGAGCGCGATCTGGAGCTGCTGGTGGGGTTGTTCGACGGGGCCGCGCGCTGGATGGTGCGCAACGGGATCGACCAGTGGAAGCCGGGCGGCAGGAGTGCGGCGCACTTCCGCGAGCGGATCGCGGCCGGTGAGGTGTGGCTGGCGTCGGCCGCCGGCCGGGCGGTCGGGGCGTACGAGCTGTGGTGGGAGGACGAGCAGGCGTGGGGCCCGCAGCCGCCGGTCGCGGGGTACGTCCACCGGTTGATGACCGACCGGGAGAGCGCCCCCGCCGGCGCCGGCCGCGCCCTCCTCGCGCATGCCGAGGAGCGGATCGCGGCCGGCGGGCGGGGGGTGGCCCGGCTGGACTGTGTGACGGGCAACCCGCGGCTCCGTACGTACTACGAAGCCGCGGGCTACACGGTCGTCGGCGAGGAGCTCGGGAAGCTCGCCGCCGACGGCACGCGTTACGGGGTCACGCTGCTGGAGAAGGCGCTCACCGGGCCGTGAACACCGCCACCGTGCGGGCCGGGACGGTGAAGGTGCCCGAACCGGACGCGTAGGAGGCGGACTTGACGGTGGCGTCCGAGCCCCCGGCCTGGACCGGGTGGAGGGCGTAGCCCTTCCCGGCCAGGGCGGCGACCCGCTGGGTCTGCCGCTCCGGCGTGGCGTTGAAGACCACGACCAGGTCGCCCAGGCGCATGGTGATCACGCCCGGGGTCTCACCGGTTCCGGAGAGGGGGAAGGACAGGGCGTCCTGGACCTGCCCGGCGGTGGCGAGGGAGAAGGCGGACTCGGTCGTACGGATCTTCTGCAGGTCCCGGTAGGCGGCCGAGGCGCCGTCGATCTGCGCACAGCCGACCGTCAGGGACGGGGCGGTGAGCAGCGGCTTCCCGAAGCCCCACTTGGCCTTGTTGTCGGCCGCCGGCGGCAGGCCGCGGCCGAAGCCGTTGCCGTCCCGGCAGTCCCAGTGGATCGCGTTGAACCAGTCGCCGCTGTCGTACGAGTTGCGGTCCAGCGACTTGGAGCGCAGCAGGTCCGAGCCCGCCTGGGAGAGCGCCGGGCCCTGGGAGAGCGTGGCCGTCGCCATGGCGAGGACCTGCATCCTGGCCCGGTCGGTGGCCGAGGTGGCCGCCGGGAGCTTGAAGGCGAGCGCGTCGTACAGGGTCTCGTTGTCGTGGGCGTCGGCATAGGCGAGGGCGTCGCCCGGGGCGGCGGCGTATCCCGCGGGGGCGCCGTTGTAGTCGACCTGGCTGCCCTTGACCGTACGGCCGGAGGTGTCGGTGAAGGTGTAGCCGGCGAGGTTGCCGGACAGGCCCACCTTGATCAGGTCCTGGTAGTGGAGGAGGCGGGCCTTCTGCTGCTCCGGGGTGCCGTTGGCGGTCGAGGAGTTGGGGTCGGTGAAGAGGCCGGAGGCGAAGCCCTGGACACCCGGGTCCTCGTCGAAGGGTCCGCCGCCGCGAACGGCGTCGCGGGCCCGGTCGGAGAAGGTCGCGATGCCGGTGCCGGCCATGTTCTTCTGGGTGGCCTGGACGAAGCGGGCGTCGTCGGCGATCTCGCCGAAGTTCCAGCCCTCGCCGTAGAGGACGATCGCCTTGCCGTCGACGCCGTCCTTGGCGACGGTCAGCGCGTCCAGGGCCTTGCGGACGGCGAGGATGTTCTCCTTCGGGTGGTGGCCCATGAGGTCGAAGCGGAAGCCGTCCACCTTGTACTGCCTGGCCCAGGTGACGATCGAGTCGACGACGAGCTTGCCCATCATGGCGTTCTCGGGCGCGGTGTTGGCGCAGCAGGTGGAGGTGGCGACGGAGCCGTCGGCCTGGAGGCGCTGGTAGTAGCCGGGCACGATCCTGTCCAGGACGGACTTGTCGGCCTGGCCGCTCGCGACGGTGTGGTTGTAGACGACGTCCATGACCGTGCGCAGCCCGGCGCCGTTGAGGGAGGCGACCATCTGCCGGAACTCGACCGTGCGGCGGGTGCCTTCGGGGTCGGTGGCGTAGGAGCCCTCGGGGACGGTGTAGTGCAGCGGGTCGTAGCCCCAGTTGTAGGCGTCCTTGGCCGCGGCGGCGGACACGCAGGCCTGCTGCTCCTCGGAGTCGGGGGCGAGGACCTTGAGGTCGCAGGCCGGTTCGGTCTGCGCGGACTTCTTCTCGGGGATGGTGCCGATGTCGAAGGCCGGGAGCAGGTGGACGTAGGAGGTGCCGGAGGCGGCGAGCGCCTTCAGGTGCCGTGAGCCCTTGCTGCCGGTGTCGGTGAAGGCGAGGTAGGTGCCCTTGTGGGCCGGGACGGCCGTGGTGTCCGCGATCGAGAAGTCGCGGATGTGGAGCTCCTGGATCTGGGCGTCCCGCAGCGGTACGGCGGCGGGCTTGGCCAGGCTCTTCCAGCCGGCGGGGGCGAGCTTCGGGTCCGCGAGGTCGACGATCAGGCTCTGGGCGGAGTCGGTGGTCAGGGCGGTGGAGTAGGGGTCGGTGACCTTGTTGGTGACGATCTGCCCGACGGAGGGCGCCCAGACCTTGACCACGTACCGGTACGGCTTGCCCGTCCACGCGCGCGTGCCGGTGACCGACCAGACGCCGGAGGCGTCGTCGCGGCGCATGGGCACGGTCCTGCCGTCGAGTTCGAGGGCGACGGACTGGGCGGTGGGGGCCCACAGCGACAGCGTGGGACGGCCGTTCCGGAAGACCGGGCCGAGGTCGGCCCGGGTCGCCTTCGGGGCGTAGAGGTCGTCGAGGACGCCGGCGAGCTGGACGCCCGTGGCGGTCAGGACGGCGCCGTTCGCCGCGTACTGGGCGGCGACGAGCTGGCCCCGGAGCGCCGCGCGGATCCGGTCGCGGTCGCGCGGGTCGACGGTGAAGGCGCCGTACGACTTCAGGTGCGGGAAGGCCGCCTTCTGGGCGTCGGTCAGCCGCGCCGGGTTCAGGCGCAGCACCTGGCGGTCGCCGGTGAGGGACCCGTCCTTCACGGCGATCGATCCGGAGCGCGAGGAGAGCAGGACGCTGGAGGCTGCGGCGTCGCTGCCGTTCCAGGCGAGGGTGGTGTCGTCGATCCAGACGGCCTGGGCCTTGGTGAGGTCGAGCGCGGCGCCGCTGCCCTTGGGCTGCGGAAGCAGGTACTTCTCCTGGCCCCCGAGCATCCACACCTCGTGGCCCTGGGCCTTCAGGTCGAGGGACTGGTCGGTGGGCAGGTCCTTCTCGTCGCCCTTGTGCAGGATGTACGAGAGGGAGGTGGCGCCGGCCGCGAGCGGGACTTCGTAGACCGCTCCGTAGGCGTCGGTGCGCACCGGCTCCAGGGGCTTGCTCCAGTCGGTGGGGTTGGCGGCGCCGGTCCAGGTGTGCAGGCCCCAGCCCGTGTGGTCGCCGTCGGCCCGCTTGTAGTGCAGGACGGCCTTCGTCGTGTCCTGGGGCGGGTACGCGCCCTCGGGCGCGGCGTTCAGGACCTCGGGCCTGCCCTGCTCGATCCAGACCTCGCCGGTCTTGGAGAGGTCGACGGCGCGGTCGGCGTCGGTGTCCTTGACGCCGTCCTTGTTCACGGCGATGAAGCCGACCGAGGAGGCGCCGGGCTTGAGCTTGACGTAGGCGAAGGCGCCGTAGGCGTCACGGCCGGTGAAGGGCTTGCCGGCGGGCCAGGTGGTGCCTTCGCCGTCGGCGATGTCGCCCCAGGTGTACAGGCCCCAGTCGTCGTAGTTCCCGTCGGCGCGCTTGTAGTGGACGATCGCGTAGTCGCGCTGGGTGGCGGTCGGCGGCTGTTCGACGGCCGGGGCGCCGCTGGTGGTCGTGGCGGTCGCGCTCGCGGTGCGGCCGGCGCTGTCGACGACGACGGCCTTGTAACGCAGGGCCGTTCCGGCGGGCGCGGTGATCTTCTGGGTGACCTTGTAGGGGGCGTGGTCGGCGGAGCCGAGGACCTGCCACCTGCCGTTGCCGGTCTGGGCGGCGAAGACGACGCGGTTCAGCTGTCCGCCGGTGACGTCGGCGGAGAGCTCGACGGTGCCGGTGGCTCCGGCCTCGGGGCCCTTCAGCGTGATCTTCGGCGTGGCGGCGGGCGCACCGAGCGGCTTCTCGGCCTTGAGCACGAGGGAGCCGAGCGCCGGGACGGTCACCTTGATCTTCGTGTCACCGGCGCTGGTGACACGGGCGTCGCCGCCGTGGATCGCGGTGAAGCGCATGCCCGCGGAGCCGGTCGGGATCTCGACGGTCTTCGCCTCGGTGGAGCTGTTGACCGCGACGACATACGCGTTCTTGGTGCGGGCGTCGGTACGGGAGAAGGCGTAGACGGAGCCCTCGGCGTACCGCTGCTCCTGGACGCCGTCGCGCAGCGCCGGGTGCTCGCGCGTGAGCCTGGAGAGGGCGGCGATCTGCCGGTACAGCGGGTGCGAGGCGTCGTAGGCGTCGCTCGCGTGGGTGCGGTCGGTGCCGAGCTGGTCGTCGTCCAGGTAGTCGGCGGTCTTCGACGCGAAGAGAGTCTGGCGGGAGTCCTTGTCGCCGCCGGCGCCGGTGTAGCCCTGCTCGTCGCCGTAGTAGACGACGGGGTTGCCGCGGGTGAGGAACATCAGCTCGTTGGCGAGCCGGTAGCGCTGGAGGAGTTCGGCGTCGCCGGCCTTGGGGTTGTCCTGCGTGAGGAAGGTGCCGAAGCGGCCCATGTCGTGGTTGCCGAGGAAGGGCACCGACTCGTAGGCGTTGGCCTTGTCGGTGGTGTAGCGGTAGTCCTGGCCGAAGAGGTTCGCCAGCTTGTCCGCCGTACCGCCCTGGGAGGCGAAGGCGCGGGCGGCGTCCTGGAACGGGAAGTCCAGGGTGGCGTCGAGGCGGCCCTCGGTCACGTAGGGGGCGGTGACCGCCGGGTCGGCCGAGTAGACCTCGCCGAACATGAAGAAGTCGTCACGGCCGCGCCTGGCGGCGTACTCGTCCAGGGCGGTGGCCCACTGGGTCCAGAACGCGGTGTCGACGTGCTTGACGGTGTCGATGCGGAAGCCGTCGATGTCGAAGTCGCGCACCCAGCGCTGGTAGATCTTCTCCATGCCCTCGACGACCTCGGGACGCTCGGTCCACAGGTCGTCCAGGCCGACGAAGTCGCCGTACTGGGAGGACTCTCCGGCGAAGGTCGAGTCGCCCCGGTTGTGGTACATCGTCGGGTCGTTGAGCCAGGAGGGGACCTTGAGGTTCTTCTTCTCGGCGGGGACGACGGGGGTGCGGGGGAAGGAGTCGGTGTCGACGCGCGGGAACGTGCCGCTGCGGTCGTCGAAGGGGACGCCGTCCTTCGTCAGGTAGGGGAAGGCTCCCTTGGAGAGGTAGGAGTAGGTCTTCTCCTGGTAGTCGACGACGTCGGCGGTGTGGTTGGTGATGACGTCGAAGAAGACCTTCATGCCCTTGGCGTGGGCCTGGTCGATCAGCCGCTCCAGGTCGGCGTTGGTCCCGAAGTGCGGGTCGACCTGGGTGAAGTCGGTGATCCAGTACCCGTGGTAGCCGGCGCTCGCGTCCTTCCCGGTGCCCTGGACGGGCTGGTTCTTGAAGATCGGCGCCATCCAGATCGCGGTGGTGCCGAGACCCTTGATGTAGTCGAGCTTCTTGGTGAGCCCCTTGAGGTCGCCGCCCTGGTAGAAGCCCTTGTCGGCGGGGTCGAAGCCGGTCTGGAGCCGGGTGCCGGTGAGGCCGCCGCGGTCGTTGGCGGTGTCGCCGTTGGCGAAGCGGTCGGGCAGGACGAAGTAGAACTGCTCGCGGGTGAGGTCGTGGCGGGCCGGCTGTGCCGCGAGCGCCCGGTCGGACGGCGGGGGCGGGGGCGGCGGCACGGCGGCTGCCGGGAGGGCGGGCACCAGCGCCGCGCACAGGGCGGTGGCCACGACGGCCGCCGTTCTCTTGCGTATCACGGGGGTTCTCCCTGGAGGTACGGGAAGGGGGGCCGCCCCGGCGGGGCGGCCCTGGTGGGAGGTGTGGTCAGTTGCGGAAGGTGTCGTTCAGGACGGTCCGGCCGGAGGCGGGGACCGTCGCGACGCGGTTCGCGCCGGACTCCCAGGTCACGTTGCCGGCCGCGTCCTTGCGGAGGTACTTGTACTCGAAGCCGGTGCCCGCCGGGAGGGAGACGTCGAGCTTCCAGACCGGGTACGAGGCCGGGTCCAGCTTCAGGGCCGCGGACGGGGACCAGTTGCCCAGCTCCGCGCGGTTGCCGGTCACGTAGATGTTCTGGCCGGAGACCGTCGTGGCGCCGACGTTGAAGGAGGCGCCCGTGGCGGCCGGCGGCGGGGTCGTCGTACCGCCGCCGCAGCTCTTGGCGTTGACGTGCAGGGCCAGGGCCGTGTGGGCACCCAGCGTCGCCGTGAACTGGCCGGCCGCGTTCACCGTCACGCCCGTGTTCGACTGCACGTCGCAGTAGGTTCCGGCCGGCAGCCCCGTCTGGAAGGTGCGGGTCAGCGACGAGCCCTCGTGGTTGAGGGCGACGTACGCCTTGCCTCCCCGGCCGAAAGCGATCGCGTTGTTGCCGTTGTCCCACCAGTTGCCGACCGCGGTGCCGCGCGCGGCGTTGCGGAAGCCGACCATCGAGGCGATCTCGCGCCAGGCGTGCTGGCACTTCCAGCCGTCGCTGTAACAGGCGTTGACCTGGCCGCCGTTGGGTGCGCCGGCGTCCTTGTCGGACCACTCGTAGCCGGAGTGGACGTCCGGAGAGCCGTACGGCCAGGCGAGCATGAAGACGCTCGCCAGGGTGTAGGCGGAGCCGTTCTTGTAGTTGAGGGTGTCGCCGCCGCGCTCCGTGTCGTGGTTGTCGACGAAGACACCGGACTTGCCGGAGGCCATGTAGCCCCACGACTCCCCGAAGTTGCTCAGGTACGCGAGCTTCTCCGAGCCGAAGATCCGCTTGAGGTCCCGTGCGTAGCGGAACTCCTGCACGTCTCCGTTGCCCAGGTACTCGCTCGGGGAGACCGCCTCACCGGCCCCGTATATCGCCTCCTGCTTCCAGTAGACGCCCGGGTTGCTCAGCCGCGACCTGATGTTCGCGAGGTCCGCGGCCGGCATGTGCTTGGCCGCGTCCACGCGGAAGCCGTCCACACCGAGGGAGAGCAGGTCGTTCAGGTAGGCGGCGATCCGGCCGCGCACCCAGTCCTCGCCGGTGTCGAGGTCCGGCAGGCCGACGAGCTCGCAGTTCTGGACGTTGGCCCGGTCCTGGTAGTTCGAGATGGTGGCCCGGCAGTCGTCCATGTCGCCGCCGGAGTACAGGCCGGGGTAGTCGTACTTGGAGAACGAGGTCCCGCCCGTTCCCGTACCCGACGCGTTCGCCATGTGGTTGATGACGGAGTCGGCGACGACCTTCACGCCCGCCGCGTGACAGGTGTCGACCATGAACTTGAATGCGGTGCGGTCGCCGAGAGGTCCGGCGATCTTGTAGCTGACCGGCTGGTACGCGGTCCACCAGGTGGAGCCCTGGATCCGCTCCTGGGGCGGCGAGACCTGGACGTAGCCGTAACCGGCGGGGCCGAGCTGCTCGGTGCAGGCCTTCGCCACGGAGGCGAACTTCCACTCGAACATCACCGCGGTGACGTCCTTCTCACCGGGCGGGGCGGCCTGCGCGGGGGTCGGCGCCGTGACGGCCACAGCGGCTCCCGCCACGAGGGCGAGTGCAGCGGCCACGGTCTTTCTGGCCATGTTGTCCTCCTGCTGACTTCACTGTCGCAAGATGTTGCCGAAACTAGCAGCAACTGTTTTCAGCCGTGACCGTACGAGTGCCCCGACCCCCGGTCAACCCTTGGGACCCCTCAATGCAGGGAGTTACGCAAGGAGTTGCAGCGAGGCCCCGGCCGGCGGCTGCGCCGTGGACCCGCGGACCACCAGCTCCGGCTGGAAGACGAACTCCGTGCGCTGCACGGGGTTGCCCTCGACCTCCTCCAGGAGCGCCCCCACCGCCGCCGTCGCCATGGCCTGGACGGGCTGGCGCACGGTGGTCAGCGGCGGGTCGGTGAAGGCGATCAGCGGCGAGTCGTCGAAACCGACCACCGAGACGTCACCGGGCACGTCGAGGCCACGGGCGCGGACCGCGCGGACCGCGCCGAGCGCCATCAGGTCGGAGCCGCAGACGATCCCGGTGCAGCCCTGGTCGAGCAGGATGTCGGCCGCCGCGTGCCCGCCCTCCACACCGAACAGCGTGGGGCGGACGTACCGTTCGGCCTCCGCGCGCTCCATCCCCAGGAGCCGGTGCAGCTCGGCGGCGAACCCCTCGGCCTTGCGGCGCGAGGGTACGTAACGGGTGGGGCCGATCGCCAGGCCGATCCGCTCGTGGCCCAGCTCGACCAGGTGCCGTACGGCCATCCGCGCGGCGGCCCGGTCGTCGGGCGAGACGAAGTTGGCGTCGATCCGCTCGTTGAAACCGTTGATGAGGACGAACGGGACGCCCCGCGCGGCCAGCCGGACGTAGCGTTCCGGATCGGCGCTGGCGTCCGCGTGCAGCCCGGAGAGGAAGATGATGCCGGTGACCCCGCGCTCCTCCAGCTGCTCGACCAGCTCGTCCTCGGTGGCACCGCCGGGCATCTGGGTGCAGAGCACCGGGGTGTAGCCGTGCCCGGCCAGGACCTGTTCGATGACCTGGGCGAACGCCGGGAAGATCGGGTTGGTCAGCTCGGGCACGAGCAGGCCGACCAGGCCCGCGCTGCGCCGTTTCAGCCGTACCGGACGCTCGTAGCCGAGCACGTCGAGCGCGGCCAGGACGCGGTGCCGGGTCCCGCCGGCCACGCCCGCCTTGCCGTTGAGGACCCGGCTGACCGTGGCCTCGCTGACCCCGGACTGGGCCGCGATGTCCGCGAGCCGCGGGGCGCCGTTCCCGGCGCCCCCCCGCGGCAGGGGGATGGTCACACCGCCCACCAGACGGTGGTGTCGGCGGGCAGCTCCACGACGCCTTCCCCGTGGGAGACGGGCTCGTTGGAGAGGAGGAACCGGCCGGGCAGCGGGACGGAGATGGCCCGACCGGTGGTGTTGGCGGTGCAGACGAAGCCGTCGCGGCGGAAGGAGAGCACACCCTCGGGTGCCTCCAGCCACTCGACACCTTCGCCCGCACCGAGTTCGGGGCGCTCGCGGCGCACGGCGAGCGCGCTGCGGTACAGCTCCAGGGTGGAGCCCGGGTCGCCGGCCTGCGCCTCGACGCTGAGCCCGCCCCAGCCGGCCGGCTGGGGCAGCCAGCTGCCACCGCCGCCGAAACCGTACGACGAGCCCTCGACGGTCCACGGGATGGGCACGCGGCAGCCGTCGCGGAAGCCGTCCTGGCCGGTGGCCCGGAAGAACGACGGGTCCTGGCGGACCTCGTCGGGCAGGTCGGTGACGTCCGGCAGACCGAGCTCCTCGCCCTGGTAGACGTAGGCCGATCCGGGCAGCGCCAGCATCAGCAGCGTGGCGGCCCGGGCCCGGCGCAGACCGAGCGCGCGGTCGCCGGGCTCGCGCAGCTGGGTGCCGAGGCCCGCCGGGTTGGCGAAGCGGGTGGCGTGCCGGGTGACGTCGTGGTTGGAGAGCACCCAGGTGGTGGGCGCGCCGACCGGCCGCATCGCGGCGAGCGAGGCGTCGATGACCCGGCGCAGCTCCTCGGCGTCCCAATGGGTGCCCAGGTACTGGAAGTTGAACGCCTGGTGCATCTCGTCGGGGCGCACGTAGTTCGCGGTGCGCTCGACGGTCGGGGTCCACGCCTCGGCGACGAGGACGCGCTCTCCGTCGTACTCCGAGAGGACCTGGCGCCAGGAGCGGTATATCTCGTGGACGCCGTCCTGGTCGAAGAACGGCATGACGTCGTTGCCGAGCAGCTTGAGCTGGTCGTGGGCGCCGATGTCCGGCAGCCCCGGGGCCTTCACCAGTCCGTGGGCGACGTCGACGCGGAAGCCGTCGACGCCCATGTCCAGCCAGAAGCGGAGGATGGAGCGGAACTCGTCGCGTACGGCGGGGTGGTCCCAGTTGAAGTCGGGCTGCTCGGGGGCGAAGAGGTGCAGGTACCACTCTCCGGGGGTGCCGTCGGGGTCGATGGTCCGCGTCCAGGCGGGGCCGCCGAAGATGGACTCCCAGTCGTTGGGCGGCAGTTCACCGTTCTCGCCCTTGCCCGGGCGGAAGTGGTAGCGCTCGCGCAGCGGGGATCCGGGGCCCTCGCGCAGCGCGCGCTGGAACCACTCGTGCTGGTCGGAGGAGTGGTTGGGCACCAGGTCGACGATGATCCGCAGGCCCAGCTCGTGCGCCTCGCGGATGAGTGCGTCGGCGTCGAGGAGGCTGCCGAACATCGGGTCGATGGCCCGGTAGTCGGCGACGTCGTAGCCGGCGTCCGCCTGCGGGGAGGCGTAGAAGGGGCTCAGCCAGACGGCGTCGACGCCCAGCTCCCTGAGATACGGCAGCCGGCCGCGGATGCCCTCCAGGTCGCCCATGCCGTCGCCGTTTCCGTCGGCGAAGCTGCGTGGGTAGACCTGGTAGATCACCGCGTCTCTCCACCAGCCCGTGTGCGTGCCGGAGGTCGGGGCGGCGGCGGGGGCAGCGAGATGCTGGGTCATGTCTTCCTTGATCGGTAAGGAGATGCGTACGTACGACGGGGCGCTGGGCCCTAGCCCTTGACGGCGCCGGCGGACATGCCGGTCACCAGGTGCCGCTGGGCGAAGAGGAACACCAGCGCCGCCGGGACGGCGATGAGCACGGAGGCCGCGGACATCGGGCCCCACTGGGCGCCGTACTGGTTGACGAACTTCTGCAGACCGCCCGCGAGGGTGAGGTTCTCGTCCCCGACCATGAACGCGGAGGCGTAGGCGACCTCGCCCCAGGCGGTGATGAAGGAGTAGAACGCCGTCACCGCGATGCCGGGCTTGGCGAGCGGCAGGATCAGCCGCCAGAAGGTGCCGAACGGGTTGAGGCCATCGACCTGGCCCGACTCGTCGATCTCGCGCGGGATGGTGTCGAAGAAGCCCTTCATCATCCAGGCGCAGAACGGAACGGCGATGGTGAGGTACGTGATGACCAGGCCGGCCGACCTGTTCAGCAGCCCCAGCGACGACATGATGTTGTAGATCGGCACGATCAGGACGGCGACCGGGAACATCTGGGTGATCAGCAGCGTCCACATCAGCCCGCGCTTGCCGGGGAAGCGGAAGCGGCTGACGGCGTAGCCGGTGGTGGAGGCGATGAAGACGCCGAGGACCGTGGTGAGTCCCGCGACGAGCAGCGAGTTGCCGAACCAGGTGAGGAACTCGGTGTTCTCCAGCAGGTCCGTGTAGTTCGCGAGCGTCGTCTCCTTGAAGAAGTCGGTGGTGGTCGCGTACTTCGCCGGCTTCAGGGAGGTGAGCAGGACCCACAGCACCGGGAAGACGGCGATCACGGAGGCCACGATCAGCGTGGCGTGCAGACCGACCGAGGCGAGCGGCGAACGGCGGCCGCGGATCGGGGTGTTCGTGGCGGTGGTCACCAGACTTCTCCCTGCTTGCGGAGGACTCGCCGGTAGATCGCGGCGAAGGCCATCAGGAGGACCAGGATCAGGACGCCCCAGGTGGACGACTGGGCGAAGTCACGGGGGCTGATCTCGAAGGAGAACTTGTACGCCTGGGTGACCAGGATCTGGGTGGCCTCGCCGGGCCCGCCCCGGGTGAGCAGGAAGATCACCGGGAACATGTTGAAGGTCCAGATGGTGCTCAGGAGGATGACCGTGGTGGACACGGACCGCAGACCGGGCATCGTGATGTTGCGGAAGCGCTGCCAGGCGTTCGCGCCGTCCATCTCCGCGGCCTCGTAGAGCTCGCCGGGGATGGACTGCAGGCCGCCGAGCAGGGCGACCATCATGAACGGCACGCCGAGCCAGACGTTGACGGCGATGACCGAGAACTTGGCCCAGGTCGGGTCGTTGAGCCACGGCACGGCGTCGAGGCCGCCGCCCGCCAGGATCTGGTTGAGCATGCCGCGGCGCTCGTCGTACAGGAAGCGCCAGGCGAAGACCGAGACGAAGCCGGGCACGGCCCAGGGCAGGATCAGCAGCATCCGGTAGGCGGAGCGGCCGGCGATCCTGCGGTTGAGGATGTTGGCGAGGGCCAGGCCGAGGACGAAGGTGACGGAGACACAGGCCACCGTCCACACCAGCGTCCAGCCGAGCGTACCGAGGAACTGGTTCCCGGTGATCGCGTCGGCGTAGTTGTCCAGGCCGACGAACTCGTAGGTGGCCGGGATCTCGTTGACACCGATGCTGCGGGCGACGTTCCGCTCGTTGGCGTCGGTGAGCGAGAGGTAGATCCCGCGGACCAGCGGATAACCGATGATCACGCCGATCACCAGCACCACCGGGGCGACCATCGCCCAGGCGTACCAGTGGGTCGAGAGGGAGCGGCGAACCTTCCCCTCGGAGTTGCCAGTACCACGGTGCCGGCCGCGGGCGATGTCGCCCGCGGCCTTCACCGCCGACTGGCTGCTGGTGTCCACAGCCATCAGCCGGCCTGCCTTCCTTGTTACTTCCAGTCCTTCAGGAGCTTGCGGTAGGCGTCACCCGTCGCCTTGGCTCCCGCTTCCGGGGTGGCCTGACCGGTCAGGACCTTGGTGTACTCGGTCTGCAGCGGGGCGAAGAGGCTGCCGCCCTCGGGGATCCACGGGCGCTCGACGGCCTTGTCGACGACCGGCTTGAAGAACCCGATCATCTCGTTGCTCGCGACGTCCGGCTTGATGTAGACGGACTCGCGGGTCGGGAGCAGGCTGAGCTCCTTGGCCGTGGTCGCCTGGGCCTCGGCGGAGGTCATGTACTCGACGAAGGCGTAGGAGGCGTCCAGGTTCTTGGAACCGGCGTAGACGGCGAGGTTGTGACCGCCCTGCGGGGCGCCCTGACCGGCGGAGCCGGCGGGAACCGGGGCGATGCCCAGGTTGGCCTTGTCGGCGAACTCCTTGCCCGCGAAGGTGTCGGCGACGGCCCACGGGCCGTTGATCATCATCGCGACCTTGCCGTCCTTGAAGGCGGCCTGCATGTTGTCCCAGCCGTTGGTCGCGTCGGTGATCGCGGCCTTGGAGTCGACCAGGTCCTTGACGGTGGCCAGGGCCTTCACACCGGCGGCGTTGTCGACGGTGATCTTCTTCTGCTCGGCGTTGACCAGGTCGCCGCCCTCGCCGTACAGGAAGGAGAGGAACCAGTAGGCGTCGTCACCGCGGAGGTACAGGCCGGTCTTGCCGGTCTTCTCCTTGATCTTGGTGGCGACGGACTTGAGCTCGTCGATGGACTTCGGCGCCTCGACACCGGCCTCCTTGAAGATCTTCTTGTTGTAGAAGATGCCCATGGAGTCGATGACCTGCGGCACGCCGTAGGTCTTGCCGTTGTACTTGGTGGAGGCGGCGGCCTGCTTCAGGAAGTCCTTGTCGTCCTTCAGCGCGGCGGTGCCGTCGAGCGGGGCCAGGTAGCCGAGGTCCGCGAACTCGGGGGTCCAGGCGACCTCGGAGCGGATCACGTCGGGGGCGCCGGAGCCGGACTGGGCGGCGTTCTTGAACTTGTTCTGCGCCTCACCGAACGGCACGTTCACGTACTTGACGGTGACCTTCGGGTGCTTCTTGGTGAAACCCTCGGCCAGCTTCTTGAAGACCTTGTCCTCGCTGCCCACGTTCGAGGTGTCCCACCAGGTAACGGTGCCGGACAGCTCGCCGGAGCTCTTCGAGCCGCCGTTCGTCGAACCGTCGTCGCTTCCGCACGCCGCCAGGGTCACGCCCAGGGCCGCGACCAGCGCGGTGGCCGCTATGCCACGCCGCATGTGAACTCCTTCAACTGATCCCGGGGGGACGAGGGGCTGGAACCTGCCTCATGCGACCGCTCCCTCGCGGCGCGCCGGGTTGCCAGGAACGTAACAGGGATGAAAACGAGCCGAAAGAGCTTGCGAGAACTTTCTGCAAGGAGCGGCGATCGTTACATCGGCGTGTCCTGAAGGTTGCCGACGAGTCGCTTGACACCCGACCTCAGGCCCCTCTCAGGCCCTCTTGCGGCTACCCACAGGGCCTGCAAGTCTTTGCATCATCTCTTGCAGGACCGTTTCACGCACGGCCCGACCTCGTTGTCAGTACGACGCCCCGTTCCCGGAACACGCGAGAGGGACACCGCACATGGCCCATGAGCTCACCTCACCGTCGCCGTCGGACTCCGCAAGCTCTTGCGCAAGCGCCGCCGGCACCGGCTGGTGGCGGGACGCCGTCATCTACCAGGTGTACGTCCGCTCCTTCGCGGACAGCGACGGCGACGGCATCGGGGACCTGCGGGGCGTACGGGAACGGCTGCCGCACATCGCCCGGCTCGGCGCGGACGCGGTCTGGCTGACGCCCTTCTACGCCTCCCCGCAGGCGGACGGCGGCTACGACGTGGCGGACTACCGGGCGGTGGACCCCGTCTTCGGAGACCTGGCGGACGCCGACGACCTGGTGCGAGCGGCGCACGAGCTGGGCCTGAAGGTCATCGTGGACATCGTGCCGAACCACACCTCGGAGCGGCACGCCTGGTTCGAGCAGGCGCTCGCGGGGGTGGGCCGGGACCGGTACGTCTTCCGTCCGGGGCGGGGGCCGGACGGCTCCGAGCCCCCCAACGACTGGGAGTCGGTCTTCGGCGGCCCGGCCTGGACGCGGGTCGCGGACGGAAGCTGGTACCTCCACCTCTTCGCGCCCCAGCAGCCGGACCTGAACTGGCGGAACGACGACGTACGGGCCGAGTTCGACTCCGTGTTCCGCTTCTGGCTGGACCTGGGGGTGGACGGCTTCCGCATCGACGTCGCCCACGGCATGGTCAAGGCGGAGGGCCTGCCCGACATCGGGCAGGGGCAGCAGGCGAAGCTGATCGGCATCCAGCGGCTGCCCTTCTTCGACCAGGACGGGGTGCACGAGATCCACCGCGGCTGGCGCCGGCTCCTGGAGTCGTACGGCCCCGATCGCATCGGGGTCGCGGAGGCGTGGGCGCCGACACCGGAGCGGCTCGCGCTGTACGTCCGCCCCGACGAGCTGCACCAGGCCTTCAACTTCCAGTTCCTCAACTGCCCTTGGGACGCGGCCGCGCTGCGGTCGGTCATCGACGAGTCGCTGCGCGCCACGGCCTCGGTCGGCGCCCCGACGACCTGGGTGCTCTCCAACCACGACGTCGTGCGGCACGCCACCCGGTACGGAAGCCCGGCGCGCGGCCGGGCCGCGGCGCTGCTGATGCTGGCGCTGCCCGGATCGGCCTACGTCTACCAGGGCGAGGAGCTGGGCCTGCCCGAGGTCATGGACCTCCCGGACGAGGTACGGCAGGACCCGGCGTTCCTGCGCGGGGACGGCCAGGACGGGCTGCGCGACGGCTGCCGGGTGCCGCTGCCGTGGACGGCCGACGGACCGTCGTACGGCTTCGGGCCGGGCGGGACCTGGCTCCCCCAGCCCCCGGAGTGGGCAGCCCTGAGCGTCGCCGCCCAGGAGGCCGACCCCTCCTCCACCCTGGAGCTCTACCGCCGGGCCCTGCGCCTGCGCGGGGAGCACCCCGCCCTGGGCGCGGGCGACGCGGTGGAGTGGCTGGACGGCCTCCCGGAAGGGGTCCTCGCCTTCCGCCGGACCGCGCCCGGCGGAGGCGTACTGGTCACCCTGAACACGACGGAACGGGAGGTGGAGCTGCCCCTCTCCGGGGCCCCGCTGCTGACCAGCGCACGGCTCGGCGACGATGCGGGCGGTCCCGTACTCCCCTCCCCCGCAGGCGAGTTCGCCGCCCGCGTCGCGTATGCGCCGGGCGTCCGGGTTCCCGCCGACTCCTGCGTTTGGTGGGCAATCTGACGTGCGACCGGTACAGTCCAATCCCATGACCGCGCGGCTTGCCGACATCGCAGCCCAGGCGGGGGTCAGTGAAGCCACAGTCAGCCGCGTGCTCAACGGCAAGCCCGGTGTGGCCTCGGCCACCCGTGAATCCGTGCTTGCCGCACTCGACGTCCTCGGATACGAGCGTCCGGTGCGCCTGCGTCAGCGCAGCGCCGGACTGGTCGGGCTGATAACCCCCGAACTGGACAACCCGATCTTTCCCGCGCTCGCGCAGGTCATCGGGCAGGCCCTGACCCGGCAGGGCTACACCCCCGTGCTCGCCACGCAGACCCCCGGCGGGTCCACCGAGGACGAGCTCACCGACATGCTCGTCGAGCGGGGTGTCTCCGGGATCATCTTCGTCTCCGGGCTGCACGCCGACACGACGGCCGACATGACCCGCTACGACCAGCTGCGCGGCAAGGGCGTCCCGTACGTCCTCATCAACGGCTTCTCCCCCAAGGTGCAGGCGCCCTTCGTCTCGCCCGACGACCGGGCCGCGATGCAGCTGGCGGTGACCCACCTCGCCGCGCTCGGCCACACCCGGATCGGGCTCGCGGTGGGCCCGAAGCGGTTCGTGCCCGTCCTGCGCAAGATCGAGGGGTTCCAGCGCGGGATGAAGGAGCGGCTCGGGCTCTCCCCGGAGGAGTCCGAGGAGCTGATCCAGCACTCCCTCTACACCCTGGAGGGCGGCCAGGCCGCCGCGGGCGCCCTGATCTCCGCCGGGTGCACGGCCGTCGTCTGCGCGAGCGACATGATGGCGCTCGGCGCGATCCGGGCCGCCCGCCAGCAGGGGCTCCAGGTCCCCAGGGATGTCTCCGTGGTCGGCTTCGACGACTCCCCGCTCATAGCGTTCACCGATCCGCCGCTGACCACGATCCGCCAGCCCGTGCAGGCGATGGGGCAGGCGGCGGTCCGGGCGCTGCTCGAGGAGGTCGGGGGCACCCCGGCCCCGCACAGCGAGTTCGTCTTCATGCCTGAGCTGGTCGTTCGTGGTTCAACCGCTTCCGCCCCGAGTCAGGGGAACCCCTGACCGTCCCTCCCTCTCAAGGCGGAGCGTGTGCGCCTCGAACCCGTCGGAGGGATGATCGGACGGAGAGATTGGATCTGGCAGACTCTCCTCCCATGGGTGAAGCGACCGTGAAAACTTTGGAAGGCAGTACGGCGGCCGGCCCGTCACCCATTCCGGACGGTGACGGGCTGCGGGCCCGCCTGCGTACGCCACGACGCCCCAGGATCTGGTTCGAGATCCTGCTCATCGGCGTCAGCTACTGGACGTACTCGCTCATCCGCAACGCCGTGCCGGAGCAGAAGGCCCAGGCGCTGAAGAACGCCGACTGGATCTGGGACGTCGAGAAGTCCCTCGGGCTCGCCTTCGAGCAGACCGTCAACCACGCCGTGAACTCGGTGACATGGCTGATCGTCTCGATGAACTACTACTACGCCACCCTGCACTTCGTCGTGACGATCGGTGTGCTGGTCTGGCTGTACCGATGGCAGCCGGGCCGTTACGCCGCGTCCCGTACGGTCCTGTTCGCCACCACCGGTGTGGCCCTGGTCGGTTACTACCTGTATCCGCTCGCGCCGCCCCGGCTGATGAACGGCCAGTCCTTCGTCGACACGGTCCTGGTCCACCACACCTGGGGCTCGATGGCCTCGGGCAACCTCAAGCACATGTCGAACCAGTACGCGGCGATGCCGTCGATGCACATCGGCTGGTCGCTCTGGTGCGGTCTGATCATCTTCACCCTGGCCTCGGCGCCCTGGGCGCGCATCCTCGGCCTGCTCTACCCCGCGGCCACGCTGGTCGTGATCGTGGCCACCGCCAACCACTTCTGGCTGGACGCGGTGGGCGGCATGATCTGCCTCGCCTTCGGCTTCACCGTCTCGTACTTCTGGTACGGCGCGCTGCCGCACCATCTGCCCAAGCTGGTCGAACCGGCGCCGCCGGTGGCCAGGGGCGGCCCGTCCCCGCGGTCCCGTACGGACCGCGAGGACGAGCAGGAGAGGGCTGGGCTCTCCCGCTAGGCCCTGTGGGTGACGCGGCCGCCCGCGACGGTGAGCCGGATCGGCGCCTTCTCGGTCTCGTCGGCGGGCGCCTCGACCGGGTCGACCGTGAAGGCGGTCAGGTCCGCCCTCAGTCCCGGCGCGATCCGGCCGCCGAGCCGCTCCTCCCCCGCCGCGACCGCCGCGTGCGTGGTCAGGCCCTCCAGAGCCATCAGACCGGTCAGCCCGTGCCGTGCGGAGGCGGCGCCGCGGGGCGCCTGGGCGGTGGCGAGGACCTGACGGGCGTCGTAGTGGGCGATGGGCCAGTCCGACCCGAGCGCGAGGTGGGCCCCTGCCTCCCGCAGGTCACGGCAGCGCCAGGCGCGGTCCGCCCGTACGTCACCGAGCCGCCTGGACCATTCGTCGGTGTGGTCGGCTCGGGTGTACGCGGTGTGCGGGGGCTGCATCGACGCGACGACGCCGAGGGCCGCGAACCGTCCGAGCTGGTCGTCGGGGACGGTCTCGATGTGCTCGATGCGGTGCCGGGGCCCGCCGCCGCCGAGCGACTGCACGGTGTCGAGGACGTGCCGGACGGCCGCGTCGCCGATCGCGTGCGTGGCGGTGCCGATCCCGGCCTCGTGGAGGTGGCGGACGGCGGCCGAGTAGGCGGCCGGGTCCGGCCAGAAGGCGTCCGTGCCCTGGCCGTGGCAGTCGGCGTGCTCCAGCCAGGCGGTGCCGCCCTCGACGGTGCCGTCCATGAAGAACTTGACGCCTCCGACGCGCCACAGCCGTCCGGACCGCTCCTGGAGCCGTACCAGCTCGTCCAGCTCCTCCGCGGTCGCTCCGGGCATGCACCAGGGCGCCAGCCGGAGCCGTAGCGGAAGGTCGCCGTCCGACTCCAGGGCGGTGAGCAGCCCGGGTACGTCCTGGCCGCCGAGGTCCATGACGTGCGCGCCGGTCAGCCCGGTGGCGGCCATGGCGGTCAGCAGCTCGACGAGCCGGTCGCGCCGCTCCGCGTAGGGCTGGGCGGGCAGGACGGGGGTCATCAGGTCCATCGCGGCGTGCTCGATCAGGTGGCCGGTGGGCCGCCCGTCGGCGTCGCACACGATCTCGGAGCGCTGGGCGAAGGTCCGGGGGCCTTCGATGCCGGCCGCCTTCAGGGCCGTCTCGCTCGCGAGGGCGGAGTGTCCGTCGTAGAGACGCAGGAGGGCGGGGGCACCGCCGAGGACGTCCTCGACGAGCTCGCGGTGGATCGGCCGGCCGCCGAAGACGTTGTGGTCGAGGGCGGCGCCGATGATCCAGCCGTCGCGGCGTTCGGCGGTGGCGAGGACGGAGCGGAGCCCGTCGAGGTCGCGCACGGCGGAGAGGTCGGTGCCCGTGAACATCTCCAGGCCCCAGACGGGGTGGCTGTGGGCGTCGGTGAGGCCGGGGGTGAGCGTGGCGCCGCCGAGGTCGATCGTCTCGGTGCCGGGCCCGCGCCAGTCGCGGGCGTCGGTGGCGTCGCCGACGGCCGTGATCAGTCCGTCCCGGACGGCGACGGCAGTGGCGTGCGGACGGGCGGGGTCGAGGGTGCGGACGCGGGCGTCGACGAGGACGAGGTCGGGTGCGGGCACGACGGCTCTTCTCCAGCGGTGGGTGCGGGTTCGGCGGGTTCGGCGGGCTCCGCGGCGAAGGCGGCGTAGACCTCGGGGCGCGTGCGGCGGAGCCGGAGCGCGAGGAGGAGCCCGAGGACGAAGACGGTGGGGACGAGGGAGATCAGGACGGTGTTGACGGTGGTGGAGGCGCCGGTGAAGAGGTCGACGTGGGTGACGACGAGGCCGATCGCCCCGCCGAGCAGGACGAGGGCGGCGACGGGGGCGACCACCGTGCGCAGCTTCCCCTCGTCGTGGCTGATGCGGCGGAAGAACAGCGGCACGGCGAGCGCCGCGAGCAGCTGGAGGACCATCAGTCCGATCATGCCCGGTGTGTTCACCCAGAGCAGCAGTTGCCGGTACGGGTCGGCTCCGGCGGCCGCGAAGGCGAGGACGACGACGGCGCCGAGGGCGGTCTGCGCGATGCCCGCGACGTACGGGGAGCGGTGGCGCGGGTGGACGCGGCCGAAGGCGGCGGGCAGCACGCCCTCCTCCGCGAGCGCCAGGCCGTAGCGGTTGATCGCGTTGTGGAAGGCGAGGAGCGAGGCGAGGACGCTGGTGACGATCAGGAGGTGCATCAGGTCCGCGGCCCAGGCGCCCACATAGGTGGTGATGGCGGCGAAGAAGAGCCCGCCGGGGTCGTCGGCGGCGGCCTGGACGACCTTGTCCTGGCCGAAGGCCTGGATGACGGTCCAGACGACGAAGGCGTAGAAGAGGCCCAGGAAGCCGACGGCGAAGTAGGTGGCGCGGGGGACGGTGCGGTTCGGGTCGCGGGCCTCCCGTCGGTAGATGACGGTCGACTCGAAGCCGGTGAAGGCGGCGAAGGCGAAGGCCAGGACGGCCGCGCTGCCCGGGACGAGCACGTTGCCGGGGGCGAACGAGTCCAGGGAGAGGCCGTCCGCGCCGCCGTCGATCAGCACGCCGCCCGCGAGCAGGACGAGGATGCCGGTCTCGGCGACGAGGAGGACGCCGAGGAGCTTGGCGCCGAAGTCGATCGAGCGGAAGCCGCCGTACCAGATGAGCAGCAGTCCGGCGAGGGAGACGGGGAGCCAGGGGATGTCGACGCCCCCCAGGGCGTGGCCGGTGTCGGCGGTGGCGGTGCCGAGCAGGCCGTAGACGCCGATCTCCATGCCGTTGTAGCCGAGCATGGCGAGCAGGGCGGCGGCGATGCCGACGGGCTTGCCCAGGCCGCGGGTGATGTACGCGTAGAAGGCGCCGCCGCTTCGGACGTGGCGGCTCATGGTGGTGAACCCGACGGCGAAGACCGCGAGCGTGATTCCGGCCAGGAGATAGCCGGCGGGGGCGCCGATGCCGCCGAGGACGACGGCGATGGGCGCGACGCCGGCCATGACGGTGAGCGGGGCGGCGGCGGAGACGACGAAGAACGAGATGTCGGCGGTGGAGAGCGTGCCGGTTCTCAGCCCCTCGGGAGCGGTGGTGGTCGGTGAAGGCATGGGAGGGGAAGCCCTTCCGCGGCAGGAAACCTAAAGGCTTTCGGTTCGCGCAATGTAACCTCGCGTCCAACGATTCGGGAAGACCTGACCAGGGGGAAACCATTCATGGGCCGACCGCGCAGACCCCTCCTCGACCGCGAGCGGATCACCACCGTGGCGCTCGAACTCGTCGACGAACGAGGTGAGTTCAGCGTCCCGCAGATCGCCAAGCGGCTCGGGGTGCAGACCGCGTCGGTGTATCACCACGTGGACGGCCGCGACGGAATCGTGGAACTGCTGCGCGAGCGGGTCAGCGAGGCGATCGACGGCTCCACGCTGGACGCGGAGCCGTGGGACGCGGCGATGGCGGCCTGGGCCCGCTCCTACCGCGCGGCCTTCGCCGCCCACCCCCGGGCCATCCCGATGCTGATGACCTCACCGGTCCGCGCCCCGAAGGTGCTCGCCCAGTACGAGGCGGCGGTGACCCTGCTGCTCGCCGTCGGCTTCGACAACGCCGACGTCATGACGGTGATCGTCGCCCTGGAGAACCTGGTCCTGGGATCGGCGCTCGACCTCGCGGCCCCGGACGCCATGTGGGAGCTGCCGGACGAGAACACGACCCCCCGCCTGGCCAGGGCGCTGGAGGCGGTGGGCCCGTCCCGCGCGGACGCCGCCTTCGATCTGGCCCTGGAGGCGTTCCTCATCCACTGCCGGGCGCTCCTGGAGCACGCGGACGACTGACGCACGGGGCCGGCGCCCCGGAGCGGGGCTCGCCCTTACGCCCCGGCGCGGGGCAGCCGCCCTCGACGCGGGCTCGCGCCTACGCCCCGGAGGGGGCTCGCGCCTACGCCCCGTAGAACAGCTCCTCGACCACGGCCCGGGCCCTGCGCGTGATGCGCCGGTAGTCGTCCACCATCTCCCCGACGTGGCCGGGGCCGTAGCCCAGGTACCGGCCGACCGCGGCCAGTTCGCGCCCGTCCGAGGGGAAGGTGTCGCCCGGCCGTCCCCGTACCAGCATCACCGCGTTGCGGACGCGGGTCGCCAGCACCCAGGCCTCGTCCAGCGTCTGGGCCTCGTCCGTGGGGATGAGGCCCGCCGCGTGGGCGGCGGCCAGGGCCTCGCGGGTACGGGTGGTGCGCAGGCCCGGCTCGGCCCAGCCGTGCCGCATCTGCAGCAGCTGGACCGTCCACTCGACATCGCTCAGACCGCCCCGGCCGAGCTTGGTGTGGAGGGTCGGGTCGGCGCCGCGCGGCAGCCGCTCGGTCTCCATACGGGCCTTCAGACGCCGTATCTCCCGCACCGCGTCCTCGCCGAGCCCCTCGGCCGGATAGCGCAGCGGATCGACCAGCTCGACGAACCGCGCGCCCAGCTCCCGGTCGCCCGCCATCGGTTCGGCGCGCAGCAGCGCCTGGCTCTCCCAGACGAGCGACCAGCGGTGGTAGTAGGCCTCGTACGACTTGAGCGAACGGACCATGGGGCCGCTCTTGCCCTCCGGGCGCAGATCGGCGTCGATGAGCAACGGCGGGTCGGCGGTGGGGACCTGGAGGAGCCGGCGGATCTCGGAGACGACCTGGTTCGCCGCCTTGGCCGCCTCCTGCTCGTCCACGCCCTCGCGCGGCTCGTGCACGAACAGGACGTCGGCGTCGGAGCCGTAGCCGAGCTCCTGACCGCCGAAGCGGCCCATGCCGATGACCACGAACCGGGTCGGCAGGGTGTCGCCCCAGCCCTCCCGCACGGCGGCCCGCAGCGCGCCCGCGATCGTCGCCGCGTTGAGGTCGGTGAGCGCCAGGCCCACCCGGTCGACCAGCGCGCCCGGGTCGAGCTCACGGGGGCTGTCCTCCGTGCCGTACGAGCCGATGAGATCGGCCGCGGCGGTACGGAACAGCTCACGGCGTCGCACCCCGCGGGCCGCGGTGACGCCCTGCTCGGCACCGCCGGCGCGGCCGACCGCCGCGAGGATCTCCTGCTCCAGATGGTCACGTCCGCGCGGCTTCAGCCCCTCCGGATCGCCGAGGATCGCCACCGCCTCCGGCGCGCGCAGCAGCAGGTCGGGGGCGAGCCGTCCGGCGGAGAGGACCCGGGCGAGGTTCTCGGCCGCCGCGCCCTCGTCGCGCAGCAGCCGCAGGTACCAGGGGGTCTTGCCGAGCGCGTCGGAGACCTTGCGGAAGCCGAGCAGTCCGGCGTCCGGGTCGGCGGAGTCGGCGAACCAGCCGAGCAGCACCGGCAGCAGCGTCCGCTGGATCGCGGCCTTGCGGGTGACCCCCGAGGCGAGCGCCTCCAGATGGCGCAGGGCGGCGGCGGGATCGGCGTACCCGAGCGCTTCGAGCCGCTGGCCCGCGGCCTTCGAGCTGAGCCGGCTCTCGCCGGGGGTGAGCTGGGCGACGGCGTCGAGCAGCGGCCGGTAGAAGAGCTTCTCGTGGAGCCGGCGGACCACCGAGGCGTGCCGCTTCCACTCCTTGTTCAGCTCGGCGACCGGGTCGGTGCGCAGCCCGAGCGAGCGGCCGAGGCGGCGCAGATCGGTCTCGCCCTCGGGGACGAGATGGGTGCGGCGCAGGCGGTAGAGCTGGATGCGGTGCTCCATCGCGCGCAGGAAGCGGTACGCCTCGTCCAGCTGGGCCGCGTCGGCGCGGCCGACGTAGCCGCCGGCGGCGAGCGCCCGCAGCGCGTCGAGCGTCTTGCCGCTGTGCAGCGTGGCATCGCCCCGCCCGTGCACCAACTGCAGGAGCTGGACGGCGAATTCGACGTCCCGGAGCCCGCCGGGGCCGAGCTTCAGCTCACGGTCGACCTGGGCGACCGGGATGTTGTCGACGACCCGGCGGCGCATCTTCTGCACGTCGGGGACGAAGTTCTCGCGCTCGGCGGCCTGCCAGACCAGCGGGGAGACGGCCTCGATGTACTCGGAGCCCAGCTCCGGATCGCCCGCCACCGCCCGGGCCTTGAGGAGCGCCTGGAACTCCCAGGTCTTGGCCCAGCGCTGGTAGTAGGCGAGGTGGGAGGAGAGGGTGCGCACGAGGGGGCCGTTGCGGCCCTCGGGGCGCAGGTTGGCGTCGACGGGCCAGATGGTGCCCTCGACGGTCGTCTCGGAGCAGATCCGCATGAGGTGGGAGGCGAGCCGGGTCGCGGCCTGCATCGCCTTGCCCTCCTCGGCGCCCTCGACGGGCTCCGCCACGAAGATCACGTCGACGTCGGAGACGTAGTTCAGCTCGTGGCCGCCGCACTTGCCCATGGCGATGACGGCGAGCCGGCAGTGGGCCGCGTCGGCGGGGGCGGCGGTACGGGCGATGGCGAGGGCGGCGCGCAGCGTCGCGGTGGCGAGGTCGGCCAGCTCGGCGGCGGTCTGGGCGACGTCGGCGGTGCCGCAGACGTCCCGCGCGGCGATGGCAAGGAGGCAGCGGCGGTAGGCGACCCGCAGGGTGACGGCGTCGACGGCGTCGACGAGCCCGTGCTCGAACTCGGCGACCCCCGGGTTCAGGTCGACGGCCTCGTAGGTGACCAGGGCCTTCCAGTCCAGGGGGTGCCGGGCCAGATGGTCGGCGAGGGCCTCCGAGGCCCCGAGCACTCCGAGGAGCCGGTCCCGGAAGGGCTTGGCGGAGAGCAGCGTGGAGGCGAGCGTCTGGCGCTCCTCCTCGGGCTGCGCCTCGACGAGCCGGACGAGACCGCGCAGGGCCAGGTCGGGGTCGGCGGTCGCCCCGAGCGCGTCGAGGAGCACCGGGTCGCCGCGCAGGGCGGACAGCTCCGGGAGGTCGAGCAGCCGCTCGGCGCCGGACGGATCGGTGAACCCGTGCCGCAGCAGGCGGCTGAAGGTACTGCTCCTGCGCCCCGGCACCGTCATCCGCCGCTCCCTCCGCCCGTTCCAGCTCCGCATTCGAGCGTATCCGCAGCCGGTGGCCCGGTCGCCCCGGGGCGCGCGGCCCGCCCCACGGAAGCCATGGCCTTCGTTTCGCCTCAGATCACACGTGACGCCTCACACATTCCTCACCGTTCACCCGCGATGAACCGTATTCCTTATAGGTCCGTCTTCCTGACGCACGCCACCTGATCCGTTCTTTGAAAGCGCACACACAGCAGATGCCCGTCCGCCGCCGCCTCCGTCCTGTCTCCGTGCTGACGACGACCGCCGTCGTCGCCGGTTCCTTCGTGGGACTCCTCCAGCTGACCTCCGGCTCCGTCCTGGGGGCCCCGGCGACCGGGAGCCGGGCGGCGGAGCCCACGCCCGCGGTGAAGCAGGCCGGGAAGAACAGCGTCGAGCGGGCGGGGAGCAAGGACGCGGATCCGTCCCGTACCCCCGAGGTCTCCGTGGCGCAGATCGTGGCCCACCCGGACGACGACCTGTACTTCATGAATCCGGACACCGCCCAGTCGATACGCTCCGGCCGGCCCCTGACCACGGTGTACCTGACCTCCGGCGAGTCGGACGGCGTCAACGCCCCGCGGGGCGCCGCCGAGCGGCCCGGGCCCGACAAGGCCGGCTTCGCCGCGGCCCGGCAGAACGGCATACGCGCGGCGTACGCCGAGATGGCCACCGGCAGCCGCACCAGCCCCTGGGACCGCGTGTCCGTACCCACCGTCGGCGGCGGGGCCGCCGAGCTCGACACCCTGCGCGCCGCACCGCAGATCAGCCTGGTCTGGCTCCAGCTGCGCGAGGCCGGCGCCATCAACGCCGACCGCCCGCACAGCCTCAACGGCCTGTGGAACGGGCGGGTCCCGGTCCTCGCCTCCCAGCGCGCCACGGGCACGCCGGTCGCCACGGACTTCACGTACAGCAAGCACCAGGTGATCGAGGCGCTCACCGGGCTCCTGAAGCGGATCCGCCCCACCTTCGTCCGGATGCAGGACCCGACACCGGGCCTCCACCCGGAGAGCGGGAAGTTCAGGGACCACCAGGACCACCTGTACGGCGCGCGGTTCGCCCAGGCGGCACTGGAGCGGTACGCGGCGGCGGCGGGGTCCCGCCCGCACTTCGGCGTGCAGAACTACCTCGGCTACCCCACCGGCTCGCTGCCGCACACCCTCGACCCCGCGTCGGCCGAGGCCAAGCTGCGCACCGTGAGGACGTACGCCTGGTCGGACGGGATCAACGACTGCGCCGACCCGGCGGGCTGCGGCGATCTCAAGGTCGCGGGGCGGCCCGCCGGCGACGGCTGGACCCAGACCGTCCGGTACGCCCGGGGCACCTCCACCTCCTGGGTGCAGCGCGACGCGGACGGCGCTCTGCACGCCTTCTCGGTCCTCGACGGGCGCCTCGCCGTGTGGACGAGGCCCGCGGGCACGGCCGCCGAGTGGCGGGGGCCGGTCCTCCTCCCGGGCGAGGGCCTGGACAGCGGCGTGACGTCCGTACGCCTCCCGGACGGGCGGATCTCCGTCTTCGGTACGCGGACGACGATCGGCGGGTCGGCACGGTCGTACGACCGTGAGGTCGTGACGACCGAGCAGGCCGCCCGGGGCGGCGCGTTCGGGCCGTGGCGGTCGCTCGGCACCCCGGAGGAGAGCGACGCCCGGGGCACCTCCGACATCAGCGCCCCGACGGTGGCGGTGGACGGCTCCGGCCGGGCCACGGTCGTGGTGCGCGACAGCGGCCACCGGCTGACCGCCCGCGAGCAGCGGCCCGACGGCGGCTGGGGTCCCTGGCGGCAGCTGAGCGGGCCGGCCACCGAGGCCGTCCACGGCGACCCGGTGGCGACGACGGACGCGGCGGGCCGCATCCATGTCCTCGCCGGCACCGCCACGACCGTCCTCACCTGGTCGCAGGAACACCCGGGCGCCCCGCTGGGCGGACCGCGGCCCACCGGTCTGCCGGCGACGACGCTGGCGTTGAACGCGAGCCCTTCGCCGGACGGGCAGGGCGTACGGCTCTGGTTCCGCAAGCCCGCCTCGGGCGACCTCCGCACGGCCGACCTCCCCGGCACGGGCGGCGGCCCCGCGTCACCGGTCACCGAACTGGCGGGCGGCGTCGCGGGCTTCGGCCCGGTGGGCGGCGGACCCGGCATGCTGGCGGTCCGCGCCCGTACGGGTGTCCTGGCGACGGCCCCCGAGGCGCTCGGGCGGGCGGGCACGGGGACGGTCACCGGGACCGGCGGGGGCGGGCGCACGGCCGCGACGCCGCTGTGGACGCTGCAGAACTTCCTCTTCTCGGGCGCGCCCGGCGGGGTCGTGGACGGGGTGGCGGCGATGGGTCTGGACGGGACGCTGCACTGGACGCCGGCGGCCACGCCCGCGGTGCGATGAGTCCGGGGCGGGTCCAGGGTCTTACGTACGGACACCCGTACCTCTGGAGAGGGAGCCGCCATGACCCCCGTACCGACGCTGGACGCCCGTTTCAGTGACCCGAAGGCCCGCCCCGCCGAGTGGTCGGCGGCGGCCGGCCGGCTGGCCGAGGCCGAAGTCTTCTGGCTGACCACCGTCCGCCCGGACGGGCGCCCGCATGTCACCCCGCTGATCGCGGTCTGGTCGGCGGACGCGCTGCACTTCTGCACCGGCCCCGACGAGCGCAAGGCGCGCAACCTGGAGGAGAACCGGGAGGTCGTCCTCACGACCGGGACGCCCTCGCTCGGCGAGGGGCTCGACCTGGTGGTGGAGGGCGAGGCCGTGCCGGTGACGGACGAGGCGCGGCTGCGGGTGCTGGCCGACGCGTATGTCGGGAAGTACGGACCCGATTGGCGATTCGACGTGCGCGACGGGGCGTTCGTGGGCGACGGTGGGACCGCCCTGGTGTTCGCCGTCGCGCCGCGCACGGTGTTCGGCTTCGCCAAGGGCGAGCCGTTCGGCCAGACCCGCTGGCGTTTCTGAGGAGACCTCCATGAACTGGACGCTCGAAGTCGTCCTCGTCCCCGTGACCGACCTCGACCGGGCGAAGGAGTTCTACGGCGACAGGTGCGGCTTCACGGTCGACCTCGACACGGAGGTCGCGCCCGGGATCCGCATCATCCAGGTGACGCCGCCCGGCTCGCGCTGCTCGATCTCGATGGAGAGCGGCATGCCGCCGATGCCCGGCACGAAGCCGATGGCCCCGGGCAGTCTGCAGGGCCTCCAGCTCTGCGTCACGGACATCGAGGCGGCGCGCGAGGAGCTGGCGGGGCGGGGCGTGGACGTCACGCCGATCCGCCATGTCGGGGCCACGGGCTGGGAGGACGGCAAGGGCGAGACGTGGAACTCGTTCATGACCTTCACGGACCCGGACGGCAACGGCTGGGTGGTCCAGGAGGCCCCGTCGGAACTCTCGGAACGCTGAGGGGAGGGGCGGGGCAGCCGCTCAGGTCCTCGGCGGGAAGGCCACCAGGTAGTACCGCACCCGCTCGTCCTCCCCCGCGTACCGCATTCCGGCCGCCTCCATGACCCTCTGCGAGGCGACGTTCCCGAGATCGGCGTCGCCCTTGGCGCCGGCGGCCCCCTGGTCGCGGGCCAGGGCGAGGAGCGCGCGCAGCGCCTCCGCGGCGTACCCCTGCCCCCGCACGCCCGGAATCAGCCCGTACCCCACGGTCACGAACCGCCGGCCGTCGGGCGGCCCGTGAAACCCGATCCCCCCGATGGCGACCCGGTCCACCCGCCGCCGTATCTCGTACGCCCCGAACACCCCGGGGTCGCCATGGGTGACGCACCCGTTCAGGAACCCCCGCGCCCCGGCGATGTCCCCCTCGGCGGGATACCCCTCGGCCCACCGGTCCCCGGGGGCGGGGGCCATGCCGACGATGCGCTCGGCCTCGTCGGGGGTGAGGGGGTGCAGCGCGAGTCGCTCGGTCAACAGCTCATCCATACAGGCTGGCTACCAGCCGCCCACCACCCGGCGCAGCCGCTTTTCCGGCCGATCCTGCCCCCCGCGCGTCAGTACAGCGCCTGGACCGCGTACATCGCGCCGAGGGCGGCGGCGAGGGTGCCGAGGAGGAGACGGAGCGCGGTCTCGGGCAGGCGGGGCTGGAGCCGGGCACCGAGGTATCCGCCGACGAGCCCACCCGCCCCGCAGGCCAGACCCAGCCACCAGTCGGGCGCGACGGGACCGGAGCTCGCCGGGGCCAGCACGGCGTACGCGGCGGCGCCGACCACGGAGGTGCTGAAGGTCGCGGCGAGCGTCGCCGGTGCGACGCGGGCCATGGGCATGCCGCGCGCGGCGAGGACCGGCCCGAGCAGGGAGCCGCCCCCGATCCCGTAGATCCCGCCCACCGCTCCGACCGTCAGGGCGAGGACGGCGAGCGCCTTCGGCGACGGCTCGGCCCCGTCCGGACGCTGCCGGGGCGGGCGCAGCGTGCGCAGGCACAGCCACGCGCCGAGAGGCAGCAGGAGGGCGGCGACCAGCACCCGGAAGACGCCCGGGCCGGGCAGGGCGAAGACCCGGACGGCGGCGCCGGCGACGACACCTGGCAGGGTCCAGGTGACGAGACGCCGGGCGAGGCCGGCGCGCAGGGCGCCGTCGCGGCGGTACCGCCACAGGGCGCCCGGCCCGGCCACCACGTTGAAGAGCAGGTTGGTCGGCGTGACCGCGGGGCTCGGGACCCCGAGGACGCTGAGCTGGACGGGGAGGAGGAAGACCGCGCCGGACACACCGACCGGAGCGGTCACCGTCGAGATCAGCAGACCGGCCGCGAACCCCGCCCAGATCGTCCAGTCCACCCTCGCACCCCTCGTCGACTGCCGGGACAGTATCGACGGCCCGCGCCCGTGGGCGCGGGCCGTCAACGAGATGTTCACGAGCACCACGCGCGATCCGGCCCGAGGACGGCCCAGGGCGGGTGAGACGGCTCAGGGCCGGTGAGACGGCCCAGGGCGAGGGAGACGGCTCAGGGCCCGGTGAGACGACTCAGGGCCGGCGGCTGCGTGCCACCGGCCCTGACCGTCCCTGCCCGCGCCTACAGCACCGGCAGGCTCTTCCGCAGCTCGAAGGCGGTGACCTCGGAGCGGTACTCCTCCCACTCCTGCTTCTTGTTGCGCAGGAAGAAGTCGAAGACGTGCTCGCCCAGCGTCTCCGCCACCAGTTCGCTCTTCTCCATCAGGGCGATCGCCTCGCCCAGGTTCTGCGGCAGCGGCTCGATGCCCATCGCGCGGCGTTCCGCGTCCGAGAGCGCCCAGACGTCGTCGTCCGCGCCCGCCGGGAGTTCGTAGCCCTCCTCGATGCCCTTGAGGCCCGCCGCCAGGAGGACCGCGTAGGTCAGGTACGGGTTGGCGCCCGAGTCGATCGAGCGGACCTCGACGCGGGACGAGCCCGTCTTGCCCGGCTTGTACATCGGGACGCGGATCAGGGCCGAGCGGTTGTTGTGGCCCCAGCAGATGTACGAGGGGGCCTCGCCGCCCGCGCCCGCGCTGCGGGCCGAGCCGCCCCAGATGCGCTTGTAGGAGTTGACCCACTGGTTGGTGACGGCCGAGATCTCGGCCGCGTGCTTCAGCAGACCGGCGATGAACGAGCGGCCCACCTTGGAGAGCTGGTACTCCGCGCCCGACTCGTAGAACGCGTTGCGGTCGCCCTCGAAGAGGGAGAGGTGGGTGTGCATGCCCGAGCCCGGGTACTCCGAGAACGGCTTCGGCATGAACGTGGCCTGCACGCCCTGCTCCAGCGCCACCTGCTTCATCACCAGGCGGAAGGTCATGATGTTGTCCGCCGTGGACAGCGCGTCCGCGTACCGCAGGTCGATCTCCTGCTGGCCCGGCGCGCCCTCGTGGTGGGAGAACTCCACCGAGATGCCCATCGACTCCAGCATCGTGATGGCCTGGCGGCGGAAGTCCATGCCCACGTTCTGCGGGGTGTGGTCGAAGTAGCCGGAGTTGTCGGCCGGGGTCGGCTTCGTGCCGTCCAGCGGCTTGTCCTTCAGCAGGAAGAACTCGATCTCGGGGTGGGTGTAGAAGGTGAAGCCCAGGTCCGAGGTCTTGGCCAGAATGCGCTTGAGGACGAAGCGCGGGTCCGCGAAGGACGGGGAGCCGTCCGGCATCAGGATGTCGCAGAACATCCGGGCCGTGCCCGGGGCCTCCGCGCGCCACGGCAGGATCTGGAACGTCCCCGGATCCGGCTTGGCGATCATGTCCGACTCGTATACACGGGCGAAGCCCTCGATGGCCGAGCCGTCGAAGCCGATGCCCTCGTCGAACGCCTGCTCAAGCTCGGCGGGCGCCACGGCCACCGACTTCAGGAAGCCCAGCACGTCGGTGAACCACAGCCGCACGAACCGGATGTCGCGCTCTTCGAGCGTCCGGAGGACGAATTCCTGCTGCTTGTCCATTTCCACACCCATCTTTGCTGGTCAGGCCGCCTGTTCCCACCGCCTCGGGCACATCGGGGGGCACCTGAGCATCCCACCACATGGTTTCGCGCACGTTGCACACCCATAGTGCCTGCTCGGGTGTGACTCAGGTAACGGTGGACCGGCCGGTTCCGTGCGTCTGTTCCCCTCACAGTTGCCCCCGACTCCCCACTCCCGGCCCTTTGGCCACTACGATCTCCGCACATGGGGGGCCCTCCACTCGTACGCCTGTCCCGGCGCGCGCGTCCCATGGCACTGGCGAGTGCCGTGGCGACGCTCCTCGCCGCGCTCTTCGTCTGTCTGGGTGCGGGCGACACGGCCGCCGCCCATCACGAGTCCGCGCCGGCGCACGAGCGGGTCACGGCCGCGGTGGACGAGTACGTCTGCCCGTACGACCGCGGCGGCTGCACCCTCTTCCCCGCACTGAGCCCGGCGGTGCTCACCGCGCCGCCGCTCGACCCTCCCCCGCACACGGAGGGCCGGCTCCCGGGCCTCGTACCGGCGTACGACACCGGTCGGGCACCCCGTCCCGGCGCGCAGCCCCGCGCGCCGGACCTGCACGTCCTTCAAGTACTGCGGACGTAGCCGGCGGGCCGCATCCGCCCACCCCCGGCTCACGCCCGACGCCTGACGCCACCCCACATCCGAGAAGGACGACATCACCATGGCCGCCAACCGCTCCTCCAACGCCGACCGCCGCGCCCGAATAGAGGAGATGCGCCGCGCCGAGCAGGCCCGCGAGCGCCGCAACCGCTTCCTCACGATCGGCATCTCCGCCGTCGTCGTCCTGAGCCTCGTCGGCTTCGGCGGCTACGTGCTCAACCAGCAGTCCGAGAAGAAGGAAGAGCAGGAGGCCGCCGCCAAGGCCCCCATCACGGACGAGAAGTCCTGGGACGCCAAGAAGCTCGGCCGCAACCACGTGACCACCCCGGTCACCTACGAGATGAAGCCCCCGGTCGGCGGTGACCACGACCAGGTCTGGCAGAACTGCGACGGCGACGTCTACACGACGAAGATCGCCGAGATGAACGCCGTGCACTCGCTGGAGCACGGCGCCGTCTGGGTCACGTACAGCAAGAAGGCCGCCGAGGCCGACGTGAAGAAGCTGGCCGAGAAGGTCGGCAAGACCCCGTACTCGCTGATGAGCCCGGTCGACGACCAGGCCGGCGCGATCATGCTGAGCGCCTGGGGCAAGCAGGTGACCGTGGACAGCGCGAGCGACCCGCGGATCGACGCGTTCTTCACCAAGTACGTGCAGGGCCCGCAGACCCCCGAGCCCGGCGCGGCCTGCACCGGCGGGGTCGGAGCGGCCCAGTGAGGCTGACCCGCACGCACGGGGCCTCGATCGCGGCCGTCGTCCTCGCGCTGCTCTTCGCCGGAGGCGCCGTCACCGTCGCCTCCGCCGAGCGCGACGAGGCGCCCGCGTCCCCCGTGTCGCGGTCGGCGGACGCGGGCTTCGCCCGTGACATGTCCGTCCATCACCAGCAGGCCGTCGAGATGTCGTTCATCGTCCGGGACCGCACCGAGGACGAGGAGGTGCGCCGGCTGGCGTACGACATCGCCAACACCCAGGCCAACCAGCGCGGCATGATGCTGGGCTGGCTGGACATGTGGGGCCTGCCGAAGGTCGAGTCGGGGACCGAGCCGATGTCCTGGATGGGCATGGGCGGGCACGGCGACACCGGTCCGCTCGACGGCGCGCTGATGCCGGGCATGGCGACGAAGACGGAGCTGGACCGGCTGCGGAAGGCCAGTGGCAGGGAGGCCGAGGTCCTCTACCTCCAGCTGATGACCGACCACCACAAGGGCGGCGTGCACATGGCCCAGGGCTGTGTGGACCGGTGCTCCGTGGACGTCGAGCGGAACCTCGCGCAGGGCATGGTCGACGCCCAGGAGTCGGAGATCGCGCTCATGGCGGATCTGCTGAAGGCTCGGGGCGCGACACCGCGCGCCTGACGCCACCCCGCCCCACGGCACGCGCCGGCCCCCGTGACCCCAGCGGTCGCGGGGGCCGCCGCGTACGCGGACAATGGTTGACGCTCGGGGACGTACGTACGACGACGTTCTTACGGAGGTACGCACCCCATGACCACGGCGAAGGACATCATGCACCCCGGGGCTCAGTGGATCCCCCGGCACGAGACTCTCGACCGCGCGGCGCAGCTGATGCGCGACCTCAATGTGGGCGCGCTGCCCATAGCCGACGAGAACGAACGGCTGTGCGGCATCATCACGGACCGCGACATCGTGGTCGGCTGTGTCGCCATGGGCCATGACCCGGCGAAGGTGACCTGCGGAGAGATGGCGCACGGCACGCCGCGCTGGATCGACGCCGGTTCGGATGTGGGTCAGGTTCTCGACGAGATGACGGGGCACCAGATCAAGCGGCTCCCGGTCATCGAGAACAAGCGCCTCGTGGGGATGATCAGCGAGGCCGACCTGGCGCAGCATCTCAACGACGAGCAGATCAAGGAGTTCTGCGCGACCGTCTACGCGACGTCCTGACCGAGGGTTCCGCGCCGCCACGCCTCACCGGAACAGCGCGCCCGTCCACGTGACGTCCTGATCCCGTACCGCGCGCGCCACGGCGTCCGGGCGGTCCCACATCATCAGATGGCCCGACGGTTCGACCGCCTCGTAGCGGGCGTCGAGCCGCCGGGCCAGTGCGCGCTGGCGCCGCGCCCAGCGGGCGGAACCGTCGGGGGCGGCGAGGACGGTGACGGGGCGGCCGGGTGGCAGCGGGAAGCGCTCGCGCAGGGCGAGGAGTTCGGCGGCGACCGCGCGGTAGTGGGTGTTCTCCAGGAGCGTGCCGTGCAGCACGCGTGAGGTGGAGTAGACGCGGCGGACGAGGTCGGCGGGTGCCGGGTCCCCGCCGCCGGCGCGGGAGAGCCGTACGGTGGCGTGCCGGACGGCCGGGCCGAGGGCGGCCGGGGCTCCGGCGGCCGAGAGCAGGCTGCCGAGGCCGCGGGCGGCGGCGGTGCGCAGGGCGGGGGCGGCGGGGGTACGGGCGTGCTCCTCGACGGACGGGTCGACGAGGACGATCCCGGCGGTGCGGCCCGGGTGCAGCCGGGCGAAGGCCTCCGCGTGGAACCCGGCGATGGAGTGCCCGACGACAGTGACGGGCCCCGTCTCGTCCAGCGCGTCCAGGAGGCCCGCGATGCGGTGGGCCTCGCCCGCGGCGCTGGGCGGCACGGCGGCGGGGGCGGAGAGGCCGTGGCCGGGGCGGTCGAAGCGGACGACCGTGCGGTGGGGGGTGAGCAGCGGGACGACCTGGTCCCAGTCGAACCAGCTCATTCCGAGGCCGGCGCTGAGGACGCAGACGGGTCCGGCGCCCTCGGTCACGACGTGGTGGGCGACGCCCCCGACCCGTACGAACACGCTCACGTTCTCTCCCTGGCCACGGAGACGGCGAGTACTGCGAGCCAGACTGCCACGAGGAGGACCTGCAGCCGCTGGCCGGCGCCGAGCGCCCAGTTGCCGCCGCCCGTCTCCGACGCGGCGACGGCGGCCAGGGTCCAGGCGGTGGCGGCGAGTTCGAGGACGACGAGAACGGAGCCGGTGCGGCCGAGGAGCCGGGGAATTCCGTAGCGGCGGGCCGCGAGGGTCAGGACGACCATGGCGGCCAGGGCGGCCGTCATGGCGAGGCCGGAGCTGACGACGTGCGCCGTGTGGGTGGCCGGGACGAGCCCGGCGGCCTCGCGCGCGGCGCACTCCGGGTCGACGGTGGGCGAGCAGCTGAGCGGCAGCCGGGAGTCGAGCGCGGTGGCGGCCCCGAAGACCGCGAGGGCGACCCAGCCGAGGAGGACGAGCCGACGGGTCCGGCGGGCCCCTGATCCGGCCGTACCCGGCCCTGCGGCGGAGCCGGTTGAGGGCCTCCGCATGCGGGACCCGGATCCGGCCGTACCCGGCCCTGCGGCGGAGCCGGCCTCCGGGCGTGCCTCGCCGGGGCCCGTGGCGTCGTGTGTGTCCCGTCGTGTCGCCCACAGCGCCGTCGTCGCCGCCGCGAGGACGAGAAGGCCCGCCGTGAGGTCCGCCGCGCGGAAGAAGCCGCCGAAGGGCTGGTCGGTGGCGGCGAGTTCGGAGACGTACGTCCGTACGGGGTCGAGCCCGGTACGGACGACGGCTTCGAGGACCCAGGCGCTGTACGCGAGCGCGCCGAGCGCGAGAAGCGCGGCGGTGACGCGCGCGGCACTGCCGGGCAGGGAGGGGGACATAGTGGTACGGATGCTATGCGGGCGCCTTCGGGTCCCGGCGGCCGGGGTGGGCATGGCCCGGACATTTCCACGGTCCCGGCGCCGCCGCGCCCGGCTTCACCCACACCGGTCGATCACAAAATCCGTGGCTCCTCCATAATCAGCTGGCTTAACGTCAATCCCTCAGCCATCTCGGAGGATGCCGCATGACCACGCCCACGAACACCCCCGGCCAGAACCCCTGGGGGCCGCCGGCCGGCGTGCCCGGGATGCCCGGGATGCCCGGGATGCCGCCGCAGCCGCCGTTCCAGCAGCCGCGCAACGGACTCGGCGTCACCGCTCTGGTCCTCGGCATCGTGGGTCTGCTCTTCGCGCTCTTCCCGTTCTCCTTCTGGCTCGGGGCGATCCTGGGCGTGCTGGCCCTCATATTCGGCATCATCGGCCACTCCCGCGCCCGCAAGGGTGAGGCGACGAACAAGGGGATGGCACTCACGGGCCTCATCCTCGGCGCGGTCTCGATCGTCGTCTCGATCGTGTGGCTGATCGTCGTCGCCACGGCGGTGAAGGACATCGCCGACGACATCGACGAGGAGATCAAGAAGCAGGAGAAGGCCAGCGCCGCTCCGGCCGATCCCGGCACGGACGACGCCCCGGAGGCCGAGCCGACCGAGACCGCCCCGGCGGCGCTGAAGTTCGGCGAGGCCTTCACGTACCCGGACGGGGTCAAGGTCACCGTCTCCAAGCCGCGTGCCTACAAGCCCGACCAGTTCGCCGCCGGCCACACCAAGGGCAACAGCGCGTTCCAGGTGACGATCACGATCGTCAACGGCAGCGACAAGGCCATCGACGTCTCCACCGCCCTGCCGGACGCGAGTGACGCCCAGGGCGCCCAGGCCGAGGCGATCTTCGACGGAAGCAACGCGACCGAGATGTTCCGCGGCAAGGTGCTCCCGGGCAAGCAGGCCAAGAGCGACTTCGCCTTCTCGCTCCCCGCGGACGCGGACGACGAGATGCAGATCGAGGTGGGCCCGACGGTCGTCGAGTACGAGAACGCGATCTGGACCGGCTCGACCAAGTAGGACACGGCAGCGCCCGGACATGACGTCGCCAGGACATAGCGTCGGTCTGACGATTACACTGGGCCCGTGCCTCAACTACGCCTCGCTCTGAATCAGATCGACTCGACCGTCGGCGATCTCGCCGGGAACGCCGAGGCGATCGTCCACTGGACCCGGCACTCCGCCGAGCAGGGCGCGCATCTGGTCGCGTTCCCCGAGATGGTGCTGACCGGCTACCCCGTCGAGGACCTCGCGCTGCGCTCGTCCTTCGTCGAGGCGTCCCGGGACGCCCTGCGGGCGCTCGCCCGGCGCCTCGACGCGGAGGGGTTCGGTGAGCTCCCCGTGATCGTCGGCTATCTCGACCGTTCGGACCGCGCCGAGCCCCGGCTCGGCCGGCCCGCCGGATCCCCCGAGAACGCCGCCGCCGTGCTGCACCGCGGAGAGGTGGTGCTGCGGTTCGCCAAGCACCACCTCCCCAACTACGGCGTCTTCGACGAGTACCGCTACTTCGTCCAGGGCGACACCCTGCCCGTCGTCCGGGTCCACGGTGTCGACGTGGCGCTCGCGATCTGCGAGGACCTGTGGCAGGAGGGCGGCCGGGTCCCGGCGGCCCGCAGCGCCGGCGCCGGGCTGCTGCTCTCGGTCAACGCCTCGCCGTACGAGCGGGAGAAGGACGACACCCGGCTCGAACTCGTCCGCAGGCGCGCCCAGGAGGCGGGCTGCACGACCGCCTATCTCGCGATGATCGGCGGCCAGGACGAGCTGGTCTTCGACGGCGACTCGATCGTCGTCGACGCGGACGGCGAAGTCGTCGCGCGCGCACCGCAGTTCTCCGAGGGCACGGTGATCCTCGACCTCGACCTGCCGGCCGCCTCGCCCGACGCCCCGGAGGGCGTCGTGGACGACGGGCTGCGGATCGACCGCGTGATCCTCGCCGAGGAGCCCCTCCCCGCGTACGAACCGGAGCTGACCGGCGGCTACGCGGACCGGCTCGACGACGACGAGGAGGTGTACTCGGCGCTGGTCGTGGGGCTGCGCGCGTACGTCGCCAAGAACGGCTTCCGCTCGGTCCTCATCGGCCTCTCCGGCGGCATCGACTCGGCGCTGGTCGCCGCGATCGCCTGCGACGCGGTGGGCGCGCAGAACGTGTACGGCGTCTCCATGCCGTCCAAGTACTCGTCGGACCACTCGCGCGGCGACGCCGCCGAACTGGCCCGCCGCACGGGCCTCAACTTCCGTACGGTGTCGATCGAGCCGATGTTCGACGCGTACATGGGCGCGCTGGGCCTGACCGGCCTCGCGGAGGAGAACCTCCAGTCCCGGCTGCGCGGCACGACGCTGATGGCGATCTCCAACCAGGAGGGTCACATCGTCCTCGCGCCGGGCAACAAGTCCGAGCTGGCGGTGGGGTATTCGACGCTGTACGGCGACTCGGTCGGCGCGTACGGACCCATCAAGGACGTCTACAAGTCGACCGTGTTCCGGCTGGCGCGCTGGCGCAACCGGGCGGCCGAGGAGCGCGGTATGACGCCGCCGATCCCGGAGAGCTCGATCAGCAAGCCGCCCAGCGCCGAGCTGCGCCCGGGTCAGGTCGACACCGACTCGCTGCCGGACTACGACGTCCTGGACCGGATCCTCGCGATGTACGTCGACCGTGACCAGGGCAAGGACGCCATCGTCGCGGCCGGCTTCGACGAGGAGCTGGTGGCGCGGACGCTGCGGATGGTGGACACGGCGGAGTACAAGCGGCGCCAGTACCCGCCGGGCACCAAGATCTCGGCGAAGGGCTTCGGCAAGGACCGCCGGCTGCCGATCACGAACCGCTGGCGGGAGACGACGAGCCGCTGACGGCCCGCTCGACGGCCGGGGCGCTTCCCGCGACGACGCGGGAGGCGCCCTCGTGCGTACGCGGACGGTCCAGCAGGCCCGCCACCGCGGCGATCGCCAGGCCGACGACGGCGAGGACCGCGCCGACGAGGGTCGGGGAGGTCCAGCCCCAGCCGGCCGCGACGGCCGCGCCGCCCGCCCAGGCGCCGCCCGCGTTGGCCAGGTTGAAGGCGGAGTGGTTGGAGGCGGAGGCGAGGGTCGGCGCGTCCTTGGCCTTGTTCATGACCAGCATCTGGAGCGGGGTGGTGGTCATGAAGCCGACGGCGCCGAGGACGACGACGGTCACGAGCGCCAGCCACGGCACATGGATCGTGAAGCGGAAGGCGACCAGGACGAGCGCGAGGGCGGCGAGGGAGCCGTAGAGCGTCGGCCGGAGCGCACGGTCGGTGAGCGGGCCCGCGGCGAGCGCGCCGGCCGTCATGCCGATGCCGAAGAGGGCGAGGACGAGGGTGACGGAGGACTCGCCGAAGCCCATGACCTCGGTGGTCATCGAGGCGAGGTAGGAGTAGACGGCGAAGACGCCCGCGAAGCCGAAGACCGCGGTCACCAGGCCCAGCAGCACCTGCGGCCGGCCGAGCGCGCGCACCTCGCGGCCCAGGCTCTGCCGCTCGTCGACGGGGACGTACGGCACGAGCCGGGCGAGCGCCGCCATGGCCAGGAGGCCGATGACGGTGACGACGAGGAAGGTCGCCCGCCAGCCGAGGTGCTGGCCGAGCAGGGTCGCGGCGGGTACGCCGAGGATGTTGGCGACCGTGAGTCCCAGGAACATGGTGGCGACCGCCCGCGCCTGCCGGCCCTCGGCCACGAGCCGTGCGGCGACGACGGCGCCGACGCCGAAGAACGCGCCGTGCGGGAGCCCCGCGAGGACCCGGCCCGCGACCAGCCAGCCGAAGCCGGGCGCGAGCGCGGAGGCCAGGTTGCCGACGACGAAGAGCGCCATCAGCAGGAGCAGCATCTTCTTGCGCGGCACCCGGGAGCCGAGGGCGGTGAGCAGCGGGGCGCCGATGACGACGCCGATCGCGTACGCGGAGACGAGGTGTCCCGCGGTGGGGACGGAGGTGCCGAGGTCGTCGGCGACATTGGGCAGCAGGCCCATCATCACGAACTCGGTGGTGCCGATGCCGAAGGCGGAGACGGCGAGCGCGAACAGCGCCAGGGGCATGGGAGAAGCCTTTCCAGAGAATAGTTCGTCGACTGAACAAATACTCTCAGGCGGAATGTTCCCGGTGGCTTCCCCCAGGTGAAGGGGAGGTATCGACCCGGACGCGGATCGGAGTCGGCCGTGTTTCCGGGGCCGGGCTCCGCTCCGCGCCGTCCGCGGATCAGAGCTTCACGCGCGCCGCGATCGGCAGGTGGTCGCTCTCCGTCCGCGGCAGCGTCCACGAGGACATCGGCTCCACGCCCTTCACCAGGATCTGGTCGATCCGCGCCATCGGGAACGAGGCCGGCCAGCTGAAGCCGAAGCCGTCGCCCGACGCGCCCTGCGTGGAGCGCATCTGCGCGGTGACGGCGTTGAGGGAGCGGTCGTTCATGGTCCCGTTGAGGTCGCCGAGCAGGACGACCCGCTCGTGGGACTCGGCGGCGATGGCCTCGCCCAGCAGGTTCGCGCTGTTGTCGCGCTGGTTGGCGGTGAAGCCCGCGTTCATCTTGACCCGCACGGACGGGAGGTGGGCGACGTACACGGCGACCTCGGCGTCGGGCGTGGAGACCGTGGAGCGCATCGCCCGGGTCCAGCCCATCCCGATGTCGACCGCGGCGGTGCCGTGCAGCGGGTACTTGCTCCACAGGCCGACCGTGCCCTGCACGGAGTGGTGCCTGTACGTGCCGGCCAGGGCCTTCTCGTAGACCGGGACCATCTCGCCCTTGAGCTCCTCCAGGGCGACCACGTCCGCGCCGGACTCGGCGATCTGCCGGGCCGTGCCCTCGGGGTCGGCGTTGTCGGCGTTCACGTTGTGGGTGGCGACCGTGAGGTCGCCGCCCGGCTCGGACTTGTCGGTGATCAGCCCGCCGAAGAGGTTCGCCCAGACCACGGCCGGCAGGAGCAGGGCGATCAGCGCGGTCGCGGAGCGCCGCAGCAGGGCCAGGGCCAGCAGGACCGGCACGAAGACGCCCAGCCAGGGCAGGAAGGTCTCGTTGAGGCTGCCCAGGTTGCCGATCCGGTTGGGGATCTCGGTGTGGAAGACCATCAGCAGCGTGAGGAGCACCGCGCAGACGGCGAGCAGGATCCCGCGGCGCCAGATGCCGCGGTCGCCGCGCAGGCGGTCGAGCGCCGATCGGAACCGGGACCCGGAGCGCTCGTCCCCGGCGCCGCCGTTCTCCGTCTCCGCCATGTCCACCCGCGCCATCACTCAGTCCTCACTGCCTTGCCGTCGTGCTGCCTTGCCCCGCGACCCGACGTCGACACTAGGTGATGCCGGGCCCTCGGTACTGCCACGAGGGACGACAGGGCCGCGCGGCGGGTTCCCGCAGGTGGCGCCTGGCGGGGGTGCTGTGACAGAACGCGCACATTCGTACGTACGCGCTGAAAATCTCCTGTCGTGACGGTGTGAAGAGCGCCACTTCGCCGCACTTCCCCCGCCACGGCGGGAAGTGCCACCATGGATGTGGTCCGGGGACGCCGTCAGGGCGCCTCGAGATGACGAAGGAGCCGTTCACCATGACCCTTCAGCCTGCCCCGACGCAGTCCCCCGACAGCAGCAAGGCGCTGTACGGAGGCAAGGGCACGCGCCGTATCACGGTCCACGACATCACCGCGGCCAAGGCCCGCGGCGAGAAGTGGCCGATGCTCACCGCCTACGACGCGATGACCGCGTCCGTCTTCGACGAGGCCGGCATCCCGGTCGTCCTCGTCGGTGACTCCATGGGCAACTGTCATCTCGGCTACGACACCACCGTGCCCGTCACGATGGACGAGATGACCCTCCTGTCGGCCGCCGTCGTACGGGGCACCAAGCGCGCCCTCGTCGTCGGCGACCTCCCCTTCGGCTCGTACCAGGAAGGGCCCGTCCAGGCCCTGCGCAACGCGACCCGGCTCGTGAAGGACGCGGGCGTCGGCGCGGTCAAGCTGGAGGGCGGCGAGCGTTCGCTGCCGCAGACCGAGCTGCTCGTCCAGGCCGGCATCCCGGTCATGTCCCACCTGGGTCTGACCCCGCAGTCCGTGAACACCATGGGCTACCGGGTGCAGGGCCGCACCGACGAGGCCGCGCACCGGCTGCTCAGCGACGCCAAGGCGGCCCAGGACGCGGGCGCCTTCGCCGTCGTCCTCGAACTCGTCCCGGCCGAGCTAGCCGCCGAGGTCACCCGCTCCCTGCACATCCCCACCATCGGCATCGGCGCCGGCCCGCACACCGACGCCCAGGTCCTCGTCTGGACCGACATGGCCGGGCTGACCGGCGGCAAGGTGCCGCGCTTCACCAAGCAGTACGCGAACCTCCGCGAGACCCTCGGCGACGCCGCGCGGGCCTTCGCGGAGGACGTCACCGGCGGGGCGTTCCCCGCCGAGGAGCACACCTTCCACTAGGCCCTGCCCAGGCGGCACGGGCTTGCGGACGCGGGTCGCGCGCGAGGTGCGCGCGGCCCGCGTCCTGCCGTGTGCCAGGCCGTTCCCGGTGGGCCGCAGACCACTCGTTCCGGCGGCTGTCGTCGCGGTGTCGGGCTCCTGTCGGTCTTCTGTCGGTGCGTTGTCGGTGGCGGCTGCTCTCATAGGGGCATGACGCGATCCGCACACAACGCCGTCGAGGTACGAGGCCTCGTGAAGCACTACGGCGAGACGAAGGCCCTCGACGGGGTCGACCTCGATGTCCGGGAGGGCACGGTCCTCGGCGTGCTCGGCCCGAACGGCGCCGGCAAGACCACGCTCGTCCGCTGCCTCTCCACTCTGATCGTCCCGGACTCCGGGACCGCCACCGTCGCCGGGTACGACGTGGTGAAGCAGCCCCGCCAGCTCCGCCGCACGATAGGCCTCACCGGCCAGTATGCCTCGGTCGACGAGAAGCTCTCCGGCTGGGAGAACCTCTACATGATCGGGCGGCTGCTCGACCTCTCCCGCGCGGACGCCCGCCGCCGGGCCGACGAGCTCCTGGAGCGGTTCTCGCTCACCGAGGCCGCCAAGCGGCCCGCGATGCAGTACTCCGGCGGTATGCGCCGCCGGCTCGACCTCGCCGCGTCGATGATCGGCCGCCCGGCCGTCCTCTACCTGGACGAGCCGACGACCGGCCTCGACCCGCGCACCCGCAACGAGGTCTGGGACGAGGTCAAGCAGATGGTCGCCGAGGGGGTGACCGTGCTGCTCACCACGCAGTACATGGAGGAGGCGGAGCAGCTCGCGAGCGAGCTGACCGTCATCGACCGGGGCAAGGTCATCGCCAACGGCAAGGTGGACGAGCTCAAGGCCCGCGTCGGCGGCCGCACGCTCACGATCCGCCCGGTGGACCCGGCCGACCTTCCCGCGATGGCGGCTGCGCTGCGCGAGTCGGGCCTGGACGGCATCGCCGGCTCGTCCGTCGTCCCCGACGAGGGCGCGCTGTACGTCCCGATCCTCAGCGACGAGCAGCTGACCGCCGTCGTGGGCCTGCTGGGCACGCGCGGCTTCGGCATCGCGCACATCGGCACGCACCTGCCCAGCCTGGACGAGGTCTTCCTCGCCATCACGGGCGAGAAGACCACCGTTTCCGACACGACCCCCGAGGAGGTCGCCGCGTGAGCACCACGACGACCACAGAGCTCACCAAGACCCCCGTCGGCGCGCCCGGGCCGTCGCCGGTGCGTCCGCACCCCGCCGGCGAGGGCCGGATCGGGCTGCGGGCCAACCTCCGCCACATCGGCGCGCTGGTGCGGCGCAACGCGCTGCAGATCAAGCAGGACCCGGAGTCGATGTTCGACGCGGTCCTGATGCCGATCATCTTCATCCTGCTGTTCGTGTACGTCTTCGGCGGCGCGATCTCCGGCAAGGGCAACAACGACGCGTACGTGAACTACGTGACCCCCGGCCTGATGGCGATGATGGGCATGAACATCTCCATGGCCGTCGGAGTGGGCGTCAACGACGACTTCAAGAAGGGGGTGATGGACCGGTTCCGGACGATGCCGATCGCGCGGTCCTCCGTCCTCATCGCGAAGATCGTCGTCGAGATCGGCCGCATGCTGATCGCCACCGCGATCCTGCTCGGCACGGGCTTCCTGCTCGGCCTGGAGATCAAGACCTCGGTCCTGCACCTCTTCGGCGCCATCGGCCTGTCGATGGTGTTCGGCGCCTCGCTGATGTGGATCTTCATCCTGCTCGGCCTCACGATGAAGACGGCCCAGGCCGTCCAGGGGATGGCGATGCTCGTGCTGATGCCGCTCCAGTTCGGCTCCTCGATCTTCGCACCGACGTCCTCGATGCCCGGCTGGCTGGAGGCCTTCACGGACTACAACCCGCTGTCGAACCTCGCCGACGCGGCCCGCGCCATGATCAACGGCACGCCCGTGGGCGACTCGGTGTGGATGACGCTGGGCTGGGCCGTGGTGATCACGGCTGTGACGGCTCCTCTCGCGGTCGCCAAGTTCCGCAAGAAGACCTGAGCCGTAGGGGGTTCGGGGCTCCGGAGGAGTTCGGGGCTCCGGACCGGAGCTACGCGCGCCCGTTGATCGCGTCGGCGCGTACGACCAGGGCGGTGGCCTCCTCCAGGGAGAGGCCGCCGCCCTCGGCGTACGCGGCCGCGAAGGCCTCGTCACCGAGGACGGAACGGGCGGTCTCCGTGGCGCGTGCCAGGTTCTGCTGCTCGGTCGGCGAGAGCAGATGGCCCTCCGGGACCAGACCCGGCTGGGCGCCGAGGAGCCGGCCCGCGACGACGGCGCCGGGGCCGCCGAGGCCGGCGAGGGCCCAGGCTGCGGTGACGAGGTGGACGGCCGGCATCTGCGGGGCGACCATCATCGACAGCGTGCCGAGGGACCGGTCGAGGGCCTCCCGCGCGAGGGCGAGCGCCGAGCCGTGCCGCCCGTCGAGGTTGTCCAGCCAGCCCAGGCTCCCGAGGGTGAACCCGCCGAAGATCGACAGGGTCTCGGAGCTGAAGTCGTCGAGGAGCGCCGTCAGCTGTTCACGGGCCTCCGCCGTGCGTCCGGTGCGGCCGAGCAGCATCGCCAGGAACAGCCGGGCCGCCAGCATCGGTTCGTGCCCGCGGTTCTCCCCGGCCGCCAGGACCTCGCGGAGGATCGCCTCGGCCTCCTCGGCGCGACCGGTCACGGAGAGCATGTCCGCGTAGCGGGCGCGCAGCAGGGCCGTCTGGGACTGGGCGCCGATCCGCTCCGCGTAGCCGATGGCGGCGGCGAAGTCCTCGGCGGCGCCCTCGAACCGGAGCTGCCTCTCGCGGGCTTCGCCGCGCGAGGAGAGGGCCTCCGCCGCGCCCCAGGCGTCGTCGAGGCGGACGAAGATCGCCAGGCTCTCCTCGGCGTCGGCCGCCGCGCTTCCGGCCCAGTCGGCCCGGTTGGCCAGCAGGTTGGCGCGCAGCTGGAGGGCGTTGGCGAGCTCCCACTCGTACCCGAAGGCACGACACGCCTCGACGGTGGCGTCGAGGGCGTCGCGCATCGTGCCCGGCTCCCCGACGAGCAGGATGGCGAAGACGGCGAAGGAGCCGGGCAGCCGGCAGGTCTGCGGGAGCCCCGGCCGGTAGACCTCGGTGATGCGGCGCAGCCGCTCCCCGCCCTCGGGTGTGGTCCAGCGGCCCGTCTCGTAGTCCATGTTGAGCAGCTCGATCAGCCGCACCCCGCGCCGCGCCTCCCAGAGCTGCGCCTCGTCGAGGGGCGGCGGCGCGGCGGTGCAGGGGGCGTGGAGCGGTACGACGGGGGCCGCGGGCGGCGCGAAGGGATCGGGCCCGAGGGCGGCGACGGCCTCGGCCCAGTGCAGGGCTTCGGCCCGCAGGTCGCGCAACTGCCAGTACCAGAGCAGGCAGTGGACGAGGACGAGCGCCTCGTGCTCGTCGCGTACGGCCACGGCGCGGCGCAGGGCGGTGCGGAGGTTCTCGTGCTCGGTCCGGAACCATGCCATCGCGCGGAGCTGGCCGCCGCCGCGGAGCTGAGGGTCGGTGACACGGGCGAGTTCGCGGTAGTGGAGGAGGTGGCGCCGCTCGATCTCGGCCCGCTCCCCCGCTTCGTCGAGCCGCTCGCCGGCGTACTCGGCGACGGTCTCCAGGAGCCGGTAGCGCATGGTCCCGTCGTCGGTGGGCGCGGCGACGACCAGCGACTTGTCGACGAGCGAACCGAGCACGTCCAGGGTCTCGGCGCTCGGGACGGCGGGCGTGGCGGGGCGGCCGGGAAGGCCCGGGGCCGCCGGACCGACGGGTTCCGTGCAGACCGACTCCGCCGCCTCCAGGTCGCAGCCGCCCGTGAAGGCGGACAGCCGGCGCAGGACGGCCCGTTCGGGCACGTCGAGCAGTTCCCAGGACCAGTCGACGACGGCCCGGAGGGTCTGCTGCCGGGGCAGAACGGTACGGGCTCCGGAGGTGAGGAGGCGGAAACGGTCGTCGAGGCGGTCGGCGATCTGGCGTGGCGTCAGCAGCCGCAGCCTCGCCGCCGCGAGCTCGATCGCGAGCGGGAGGCCGTCGAGGCGGCGGCAGATCTCGGCGCATGCCTCGGGGTCGTCGCCGGGGTCGAAGCCGGGCCGGGCCGCCGCCCCGCGCTCCCCGAGGAGCCGCAGCGCGCTCTTGGGCGGCAGCGGCTCCACGGGCCGCAGGAACTCCCCGGGGACGCCGAGCGGTTCGCGGCTGGTGGCGAGGACCGTCACGCCCGGGCAGCGGGCCAGGAGCGACTCCGCGAGGCCGGCCGCCGCGTCCACGACGTGTTCGCAGTTGTCCAGGATGATCAGCAGCCGGCGCGAGGCGCAGTGCTCGACGAGGCGTCCGAGCGGGGTGTCGGTGCCGCGCAGCTCCTCGGCGCCCGCGCCGCGCAGCACGGTCTCGCGCGCCCCGACGGCGCCGAGCACGGCCTCGGTGACGGCCTCGGGGTCGGTCACGGGCGCGAGTTCGGCGAGCCAGACGCCGTCGGGCCAGGCCCCGGCGCCGGCGGCGCGCTCGGCCCCCTCCTGCGAGAGCCGGGTCTTCCCGGCGCCGCCGGGACCGAGCAGGGTGACGAGCCGGCTGCCGTGCAGGTCCTCCCGGAGCTGGGCGATGTCCTGGTCCCGCCCGACGAAACTGGTGAGCCGCGCCCGCAGGTTCCCGAGCCGGGGCGGGGCGCCGGGGCGTCCCGGACCCCCGAGGGCCTCCGCCCCGGGCCCGCCACCCGGGCCAGGCGCCGGGTTCGGCGCCTGGCCCGGACGGGCCGGACGGGCAGCGCGGCCGGCGTCGGCGCTTGGGCCGGTGGCTCCGGAGGAGGAGCCGGGGGTCCCGGAGTCGCCCAGCCTCGCAGAGCCCTGGGCCGAGCCGGGGGCCCCTGGGCCGCCCGGCCTCGCGGACGCCGCCCGGCTGGCGTCGGCGCCTGGGCCGGCGGCCCCTGGCCCACCCGGCCCCGCAGGGTCCTGAGCCCAGCCGGTGGTCCCGGTCCCACCCGGCGCCGCAGGGCCGCCGGTGGCGCCCCGCGGCCAGTCGGCGCCACGCGGCCCGCCGGGGGCGGGAGCGGGCCCCCGGTGGCCCCGCCCCTCGGCCGCTGTCGCCGCTCGCGCGCCGAGGTCGCCCCGGGCCGGTGCGACGGGTTCGGGGGCCACGTCCCGTACATCCCGCGTCGGTGACAGCAGCTCCGCGTGGAGCGTCCGGAGGGACGGGGACGGGTCCGTGCCCAGCCGGTTCGCCAGGTCGCGGCGGAAGGTCTCGTACGCGGCGAGGGCCTCCGCCGCGCGCCCCGTGTCGCGCAACGCCCGGATCCGCAGGGCCTGGAGGGGTTCGTCGAGCGGGTGCGCCTCGCAGAGGGCGGCCAGTTCGGGGAGGACCGACGCGCCCTCCCCGACCGCGAGGGCCGCGCCGAAGCGGGCCCGGCGGGCGTCCAGGCGGCGGGTCTCCCAGCGGGCCGCCTCCGCCGTGCGGTCCGGCAGGTCCGCGAGCGCGGGCCCGCGCCATAGTCCGAGCGCCTCGTCGAGCAGCTCCCCCGCCCGCGCCGGGTCACCCGCGCCGAGCGCCCGTACGCCCTCGCCCGCCAACCGCTCGAAGCGGTGCGCGTCCACGTCCTCGGGGCCGGCCGCCAGCCGGTAGCCGCCCGGGGACGACTCCACGGCCTCCCGCCCGAGCGCCCGCCGCAACCGTCCCACCAGGGCCTGGAGCGCCGCGCCGCCGTCGGCCGGCGGGGCCCCGTCCCACACCTCGTCCACGAGGACGGCGACCGGCACGGTCCGCCCGGCCCGCAGCGCCAGGACGGTCAGCAGCGCGCGCAGCCGCGCCCCGCCGAGCGCGACGGGGGTGCCATGGACGGTGTGGACCTGGGTAGGGCCGAGGACGGAATAGCGCACAGGCCCTATTCTCCGTGAGCCGGGGATCTTCGCAGGAACTCACCCCCGCCCCGGCACGTTTCCCGCACACACCCCGCCGCGCCCCAGGGAGTCCCCCCGATGACCACGGCCACCACCCGTAGCCACGAGCGCAGGATCAGCCCGGTCTTCCTGGCGATCCTCGCCGTCATGGCGGTCACCGGCTGGGCCGTGTGGAGCGGTTTCGCGGCCTCCACCGGTCTGGCGATCTTCCTGTTCGTGACGTCGGCGTGGGTCGTCTCGCTCTGTCTCCACGAGTACGCGCACGCCCGCACCGCGCTCCACGGCGGGGACATCACGGTCGGCGCGAAGGGGTATCTCACCCTCAATCCGCTCGCCTACACCCATGCCGTGCTGAGCATCATCCTGCCGGTGCTGTTCGTGATCATGGGGGGCATCGGTCTGCCCGGCGGCGCGGTCTTCATCGAACAGGGCCGGATCAAGGGGCGCTGGAAGCACAGCCTCATCTCGGCGGCGGGCCCGCTGGCGAACGTGCTGTTCGCGATCGTCTGCACGGCGCCGTTCTGGCTGGACGCGCTGGACGGCGTCCCGCTCGCGTTCCAGTTCGCGCTCGCCTTCCTGGCGTTCCTCCAGGTGACGGCGGCGCTCCTGAACTTCCTGCCGGTTCCGGGCCTGGACGGCTACGGGGTGATCGAGCCCTGGCTGTCGTACGGGATCAAGCGGAAGATCGAGCCCTACGCGCCGTACGGCTTCTTCGTCGTGATCGGGCTGCTCTTCGTACCGGCGGTCAACGGCGCGTTCTTCGACACGATCGACGCGCTGATGCGGGCACTCGGCGTGCCGGAGCTCTCCCGCTACTGCGGCTCGAACCTCTACCGCTTCTGGGAGGGGACGCCGGAGGGCTGCGAGGTCTAGGCCGAGGGGGACGCCCGGCGAGGCCCCTACGCGGTCTCGGCGGCGCGCGCCGCCTCGGTCCTCGCGCGGCGGATGTAGTACCAGGCCATGTTCGAGGAGAGGCCGGCGAGCAGGACCCAGACGATGCCCAGCCACATGCCCGCGGCGAAGGAGACGACGGCCGCGACGACGGCGAGGGCGCAGACGGCGAGGGCGTAGAGAGCGAGGCGGGGCATGGGGGTCGGCTCCTGTCCGGGTACGGCTGATGGTGCCCGTCCAGTGTCCCCCATGCCTGCGCCCGTCCGGGCACGCGGTCAGACGTCGGTGACCCGCAGCCCCGCGTGGGCCTTGTAGCGGCGGTTGACCGAGATCAGGTTGGCGACGAGCGACTCGACCTGGTGGGCGTTGCGCAGCCGGCCGGCGAAGACGCCGCGCATGCCGGGGATGCGGCCGGCGAGCGCCTGGACGATCTCGACGTCGGCGCGCTCCTCGCCGAGGACCATCACGTCCGTGTCGATCTCGTCGATCGAGGGGTCCTGGAGCAGCACGGCGGAGAGGTGGTGGAAGGCGGCGGCGACCCGGGACCCGGGCAGCAGGGCCGCGGCCTGCTCGGCGGCGGAGCCCTCCTCGGGCTTGAGGGCGTAGGCGCCCTTCTTGTCGAAGCCGAGCGGGTTGACGCAGTCGACGACGAGCTTGCCGGCGAGTTCCTCGCGCAGCGACTCCAGCGTCCTGGCGTGCCCGTCCCACGGGACGGCGACGATCACGATGTCGCTGCGGCGGGCGCACTCGGCGTTGTCGGCGCCCTCGACGCCGAGGCCCAGCTCTTCGGCGGCGGTCCGCGCGCGGTCGGCGGCGCGGGAGCCGATGATCACCTTCTGCCCGGCCTTGGCGAGGCGGTAGGCGAGGCCGCGGCCCTGGTCGCCGGTCCCGCCGAGGACGCCGACGACGAGGCCGGACACGTCGGGGAGGTCCCAGGGGTCCTTGGGGGCGGGCTTGCTGTCAGTCGTAGTCATGGCCTCGACATTACTGGCCGGTCCGGCCGTCCGTTTCCCGTACGGCCGGACTTCCCGTACGGGTGGAGCCCTCTTCAACCGCCCCTCACGCGGGGCCCGGTTGCGGCAGGATGCGGCCCCATGGATGCCGTACGGGTCGCGCTGCTGCGGGAAGTGCTCGCCGGGACGGAGTGGCCGCGCGCCGCCCGCCGGTTCGCGGGTTCGCTCCGGTCCTCGGTCGTGCCGCACGGGGGCGGGCTGCTCCTCGTGGGGACGGAGGGGTACGAGCCCTGGCATCTGGCGGCCCATCTCGTGGACGAGGCGGCCTGGTCGGGGCAGCCGGAGCTGAAGCCGACGCTGGTGCGTCACCGGGTGCGGCCGGGGGATCCGGTGCACCTGGCCGTGGGCCTCGGCCGGCTGGAGTCGGCGAGGCGCGGGGCGACGCTGCTGATGGTGGCGCCGGAGCGGCCCGACGCGGGGCTCCTGGAACGGGTCCACGACGCGCGCAGGGCGGGGGCGACGGTGCTCTCCCTCGACGGGGGCGACCCGGAGGTGCGGGGCCTGGCGCACGAGACGCTGACGGTGCGGGAGGGCGCGGAGGTCGACCTGGACACGGTCCAGCACCTGGTGAGCGCGGCGGCCGGCGAGAACAGCCTGCCCTCCCCGCGCGGTCGTCGCCGCTTGCGGGACCGGCTCTCCCTGCTGGCGGACCATCTGACGTCGCCGCCGCCGGCGCGCTGGTAGCGCGGCCCGACGTCACCTCCGGGTCGCTGCCGGAGCGCTGGCGGCATCTCCCCGACGCCTCGTCCGGCCCGCCGCCGGCGCGCTGGTAGCACGGGCCGACGTCACGTCCGGGCCGCCGCCCGCGCGCTGGTAGCGGAGCCCGACGCCACGTCCGGCGCCTGCCGGTGGCTCGCCGCTCGGCGCCGTCGATATTCGCTTGCATGATGCATGGGTTTCGGCGGAGCATGGCGCCCCGTGACCTCGAAGCTCTCCGCCGTGCTGCCCGATCTCGCGCCCTGGCACTCCTCCCGCGACTTCCGGCTCCTTTGGGTCCAGGGGCTCGTCGCCTTCTTCTCCAGCGCCGTGGCGATGATCGCCCTGCCGCTGCAGATCAAGGATCTGACCGGATCGCCGCTCGCCGTCGGCGCGATGGGCGCGGTCGAGCTGGTCCCGCTGGTCGTCTTCGGGCTCTACGGCGGCGCGCTCGCCGACGCCGTCGACCGGCGCAAGGTCCTGATCGCCACCGAGTCCGGGCTCGGGCTGCTCGCCGGGCTGCTCCTCCTCAACTCCCTGCTGCCCGAGCCCATGCTCTGGCCGCTGTACGTCGTCGCCGCCGGAGTCTCCGCGCTCGCCGGTCTCCAGCGCCCCGCCCTCGACTCGCTGCTCGCCCGGATCGTGCCGCACGACCAGCAGACCGCCGCCGCCGCGCTCAACTCGCTGCGCTGGCAGATGGGCACCATCGCGGGCCCCGCGCTCGCGGGCCTGCTCGTGGCGTACGCCGGGCACGCCCCGGCCTACGCGGTGACGATCGCCGGCTTCCTCGTCTCCGTACTCCTGTGTCTGCGGCTCTCCCCCGCGCCGCCCGCACACGACGCCGACAAGCCGTCACTGCGCGGCATCGCCGAGGGCGCGCGCTACGCCTGGTCGCGGCCGGTGCTCCTCGGGACGTACGCGATCGACCTGGCCGCCATGTTCTTCGCGTTCCCGAACACGATCTTCCCGTTCCTGGCGGACGAGCTGGACGCCGACTGGTCGCTGGGTCTGATGTACGCGGCGGGCTCGGTCGGCTCGCTCGTCCTCGGCCTGACCAGCGGCTGGACCTCACGGATCCGCCGGCACGGGTGGCTGGTCGTGTGCGGCGCCACGGCCTGGGGGCTGGCGATCGCGGCGGCCGGCTGGTTCTCGAACATCTGGCTGGTGCTGCTCTGCCTGGCCTTCGCGGGCGCGGGCGACATGGCGAGCGGGCTGGGCCGCGCCACGATCTGGAACCAGACGATCCCGGAGGAGCTGCGGGGCCGGCTCGCGGGGATCGAGGTCCTCTCCTACAGCGTCGGCCCGCAGCTGGGCCAGGTCCGGGCGGGCGCCATGGCGGGCTGGACGGGGACGCGGGCGGCGATCTGGTCCGGCGGCGTGGCGTGCGTGGCCTCGGTGGGGCTGCTCTGCCTCGCGCTGCCGAAGCTGCTCGGGTACGACTCCGAGACGGACGAGGACGCGCTGCGCCACAGGGCCGCGCAGGCGGAACGCGAGGCACGGGAAGCCGGAGCCGGGGCCGGAACCCCGGCCTGACCGGCCCGGCCTGGTCGGGTGTCTCGTGGATCACGCCGCAAGCCCGGCATGATCCACAAGGCACCCCCTAGTCCGGTGTCTCGTCGGACTTCGGGGCGTCGTGCCACTTGGGGTCCGTCTCCCACTCCTCGTTGCGCTCCCGCGCGGTCTCCATCGCGTGCGACGCCTCCTCACGGCTGCCGTACGGGCCGAAGCGGTTCTTCGACGGGCACTCCGGGCCCTCCTCGACCTTCTTGTGCTCCAGGCAGTAGTACCATTCGCCCGGTTTGCCCACCGTGCGCTTCTTGAACAGGGCCATCGTCGGCTCCTTCCTCTGAGGCCATGCTGCCCCAGACACGGTCGTTAGACTCGCTGACATGTCTGGCCAGTCGCTGCTCGTACCGGGGGAGCTCTCCCCCCACCGCTCCGTTCCGGGAGCCATCCGTCGTCCCGAGTACGTCGGGAAGCCCGCACCCACCCCGTACAAGGGGCCCGAGGTGCAGGATTCCGACACCGTCGAGCGGATGCGGATCGCCGGCCGCATCGCCGCGCAGGCGATGGAGGAGGCCGCCAAGCACATCGCGCCGGGTGTCACCACGGACGAGCTGGACCGGGTGGCGCACGAGTTCATGTGCGACCACGGGGCGTACCCCTCCACCCTCGGCTACCGCGGTTTCCCGAAGTCGCTCTGCTCCTCGGTCAACGAGGTCATCTGTCACGGAATCCCCGACTCCACCGTCCTCAAGGACGGCGACATCGTGAACCTGGACGTCACGGCGTACATCAACGGGGTCCACGGCGACAACAACGCCACCTACCTGTGCGGCGACGTGGACGACGAGTCCCGGCTGCTCGTCGAGCGCACCCGCGAGTCGCTGAACCGGGCCATCAAGGCGGTCAAGCCGGGTCGGCAGATCAACATCATCGGCCGGGTCATCGAGTCGTACGCCAAGCGCTTCGGCTACGGGGTCGTGCGCGACTTCACCGGGCACGGCATCAACTCGTCCTTCCACTCCGGGCTGATCATCCCGCACTACGACTCCCCGCACGCCACCACGGTCATCCAGCCGGGCATGACGTTCACCATCGAGCCGATGCTGACGCTGGGCACGCACGAGTACGACATGTGGGACGACGGCTGGACGGTCGTGACCAAGGACCGGAAGCGGACGGCGCAGTTCGAGCACACGCTCGTCGTGACGGAGAGCGGGGCCGAGATCCTCACGTTGCCCTGACCCGTTCTCGGGGTAGCTTTTTACCGACAGGTCGTCGGGAACCAATTGACTTAGGTAAGCCTAAGTAGCAGTATCTCAGCAGGTTCCCGTCCCCATCGGCTCCGGAGGCTCGCCTTGGACACGCCCTTCTCGACGCTCATCCGTACGGCCTCTCACGAGCAGCACACGGAGGCCGAGACGTCGCCCTTCATGAGCGACCTCCTCGGCGGCCGGCTCGCGGTGGACGCCTACACGCGGTACACGGAGCAGCTCTGGTTCGTGTACCGCGCACTGGAGGACGGTGCCGAGGCGCTGAAGGACGACCCGGTCGCCGGGCCGTTCATACAGCCGGAGCTGTTCCGCACGGCCGCCCTGGAGCAGGACCTCTCCCATCTGCGGGGCCCGGACTGGCGCGCCGGGCTCTCCCCGCTGCCCGCCACGGCCGCGTACGCCGCGCGGGTGGCGGAGTGCGCGCGGGAGTGGCCCGCCGGCTATGTGGCGCACCACTACACGCGCTACCTCGGCGACCTCTCCGGCGGCCAGATCATCCGCGACAAGGCGGAGCGCACCTGGGGCTTCACGCGCAAGGGCGACGGCGTCCGCTTCTACGTGTTCGAGGAGATCGCCAACCCGGCGGCCTTCAAGCGGGGGTACCGGGAGCTGCTCGACGCGGTGAACGCCGACGACCTGGAGAAGCAGCGGATCATCGACGAGTGCAAGCGCGCGTTCGACTTCAACGGAGCGGTCTTCCGCGAGCTGGGAAGCGAGTTCCCGCTCAGCGCGTGAACGCAGCGTGTGAACGTCGACGCATGAACGTCAGCGCGTGAGCGTCAGAGCGTCAGAGCGAGGGTCCGCTCCAGGCGGACCCGTCCGCCCAGTTCGATCACGCCGTCGGGGCCGGGGGCCGTCAGTATCTGCGACCCCCGGCCCTGAGTGATGTTCAGGGCCCGGCCCAGCCGGTCCGTGAGCAGCAGAGCCGCCGCACCCGTCGCCTCGTCCTCGTCGATGCCGTCGCCACGGCCGGGGAACGCCCGCGCCCTGATCCGGCCCGCCGCCTCGTCCTCCCAGGCCCAGGCGTAGATCCACTCCCCCGGCTCGGGCACGGAGAGCGCCTCGACCTCCTCGGCCGTCTCGTACCGCCGCAGGGTCCGCGGCGGCGCCCACTCCGCCCGGGCCTCGATCCAGGTGAACTCCCCGTCGCCGCGCACCCACACCTCCCCGGCGGGCGGGCGGACGAGCTCCACGTCGAGCAGCCAGGCCGCCCCGACCAGCGGGTGGCCGGCGAACGGCAGCCGCACACCGGGCGTGTAGATGTCGACCGTCCCGCGTTCCGGATCGTCCACGAACACGGTCTCGCTGAAACCGAGTTCCTTGGCGAGTGCCTGCCTGGACGCCTCGTCGGGATGCGTGCGCCCGTCCCGTACGACACCCAGGGCGTTGCCGTACCGGCCGTCGCCGGCGCAGAAGACCCGCAGGACGTCGATGTCGGTGGCGCCGGTCGTCGCGGTCGTGTTCATGGCGGAATTCAAGCATCCAGTCGTCCCCTTCCGCCGGTCCACCGGGAATCGGCCACGTCGGCGCGGGGTTCCGCGAGGGGCTTCCGTGCACGCGGCGGCAGGGCCGCACCGCCTGTTCCGGGGGCGCGGCCCTGCCTGTTGGGGGTGTCGTTCTCAGGATCCGGGGCTCAGGACTCCGTCGTGCGGCGGCGGACGGCGAAGACGACGGCCGTCCTGATCCTGGTCGTCGCGCTGCTGACGGCCGCGGCGGTCGCGGTGGCGGGCATCATCACCTTCGTGGGCCTGCTCCTCGCGGCCCGAGATCTGGCGGCCCGTACGGTCGCGGCCCCGGCCGAACTCCCCCTGGGCGTCCTGACCGCCCTCTTCGGCAGCCCGTTCTTCTTCTGGCTGCTCCGCAGGACCCGTCGCAGGCAAGGTGGTTGGGCAATGCGTCCGTACTGTTCCGCGGTCTGCTGTCCCGTCGTACGCGGGAGCTTCCCGCCCCCGCCCGGGCCGGCGAGACCGTCGCCGAGGCCCGGGGGCTCCGGGTCCGGCTCGGCGGGCGGGAGGTGCTCGGCGGGGTGGACACCGCCGTACGGGCCGGTGAGGTGCTGGCCCTGGTCGGGCCCAACGGCGCCGGGAAGTCGACGCTGCTCGCCGCGCTGGCCGCCGACCTCCCGCCCGCCGGCGGCGAGGTGCGGATCTGCGGCCGGCCCGCGTCGGGCTGGTCCGCGCCCGAACTCGCCCTGCGCCGCGCCGTGCTGCCGCAGGCGGCCGCGCTCGCCTTCCCCTTCCCGGTCGCCGACGTGGTCCGGATGGGCCGTGCGCCCTGGAGCGGAACGGCGCACGAGGACGAGGACGAGGCGGCCGTCGCCGAGGCGATGGCGGCGACCGAGGTCGAGTCCTTCGCGGACCGCCCGTTCTCCGCGCTCTCCGGCGGCGAGCGGGCCCGGGTCGCCCTGGCCCGGGTACTCGCCCAGCGCACCCCGCTGCTGCTGCTCGACGAGCCGACGGCGGCGCTCGACCTGCGCCGCCAGGAACTCGTCCTGCGGGTCTGACGGGAGCGCGCCGCGGACGGCGTCGCGGTCGTCGTCGTGCGGAGCTGCTGAGCCGGGTGTACCGGCAGCGGGTGGAGGTCTTCCCGCACCCGGGGACCGGGGTGCCGCTCGTCGTTCCCCGGCGCGGGACGGCGCTCGGTGTCCGGTCCGCCGAAACGGACAAACCCGGCTCCTTGACTCGCGGTTGACCCAGTCATGGGGTGTCTTTGAGCGCTCCGTGACCCCTCCGTGAGCGGGCCGGGAAGGTGAGAGCCGAATCACTGGACGTCCCGGTATGGGCGAGGTAAGCCTCGGTTAAGTTAGGCCAGCCTCACCCCGAACCCACGTTCTCCCTGGAGCCCGTATGCGAGCCGTCCGTCTCCCCGTCGTCACCGCCGCCGCCACCGTCGCGGCTCTGACCGCCGTCACGGGCTGCGCCGAGAAGAGCGACGCCAAGGGCGACGGCGACGCCGTCCGGGTCGTCGCCAAGGACGACTCCTGCGAGGTCTCCACGAAGGAGTTCCCCGCCGGGCACGTGAAGCTGGCCGTGGAGAACCGGGGCTCGAAGGTCACCGAGGTCTACGTCCTCTACCCGGACGACCGGATCGTGACCGAGCGCGAGAACATCGGCCCCGGCACCAAGGCCACCATCACCGCCGAGGTCAAGGCCGGTGAGTACGAGATCGCGTGCAAGCCGGGCATGACGGGCGACGGCATCCGTCAGAAGGTCACCGTCACCGGTGGTGCGGCCGCCGCGAAGCGCTCGCCCGAGATGGACGCCGCCGTCGCCGCCTACCGCCAGTACGTGCAGGCGCAGGCCGACGGCACTCTGCCGAAGGTGAAGGTCTTCACCGACGCCGTCCGCGCGGGTGACGTCGAGGCCGCCAAGAAGGCCTACGCCGACTCGCGTATCGGCTGGGAGCGCACCGAGCCGGTCGCCGAGTCCTTCGGCGACATCGACCCGAAGGTCGACGTCCGCGAGGACGGCCTGGAGGAGGGCCAGGACCCGGCGAAGGACTGGACCGGCTGGCACCGCCTGGAGAAGGCCCTCTGGCAGGACAAGAAGATCGGCGACCGCGAGAAGCAGCTCGCCGACACCCTCGACAAGGACCTCGCGGACTGGGTGAAGCGGGTCGGCAGGGCCGACATCACCCCGACCTCGATGGCCAACGGCGCCAAGGAGCTCCTGGACGAGGTCGCCACCGGCAAGGTCACCGGCGAGGAGGAGCGCTACTCCCACACCGACCTGGTCGACTTCAAGGCGAACGTCGAGGGCGCGCAGAAGTCGTTCGAGCTGCTCAAGCCGGTCGCCTCGAAGAACGACCCCGCGCTCGTCGCCGAGCTCGACAAGCAGTTCGCCGCGCTGAACACGCTTCTCGACAAGTACCGCGCGGACCGGGCGAGCTACGTCTTCACCTCGTACGACAAGGTCGGCAAGGCCGAGCGCAAGGAGCTGTCGGACGGCGTCAACGCGCTGGCCGAGCCGCTCTCCAAGCTCGCCGCCGCCGTCGTGAAGTAGGGGACGCCGAGATGTCCGACGCGCACGAGAGCCCTGTGCCAGGGCACACCCCGGCCTCGCGGCGCACGGTGCTGGGCTGGGGCGGTGCCGGGCTCGCGCTCGGTGCCGCCGCGGCCGGCGGCGCCGTCGCCCTCACCCGTACGGGGGACGCCGCCGTGCCCACCGCCGACGGCGGTCCTGCCGTGCCGTTCCACGGTGCCCACCAGGCCGGTATCGCCACCGCCGTGCAGGACCGGCTGCACTTCGCCGCCTTCGACGTGAAGACGGACGACCGCGCCGCACTCGTCCGGCTCCTGAAGGAGTGGACGCGCGCCGCCGAGCGGATGACGGCCGGTCACGAGGTCGGCGAGGGCGCCTACGGCGGCCTGCCGGAGGCTCCGCCGGACGACACCGGCGAGGCCCTCGGCCTCAGGCCGTCCCGGCTCACCCTCACCATCGGCTTCGGGCCCTCCCTCTTCGACGGCCGCTTCGGCCTGAAGGACCGGCGGCCCGGCGCCCTGATCGATCTGCCCCGCTTCCCGGGCGACAACCTGGACCCGGCCCGCAGCGGCGGCGACCTCTGCGTCCAGGCGTGTGCCGACGACCCGCAGGTCGCCGTGCACGCGATCCGCAACCTGGCCAGGATCGGCTTCGGCAGGGTCGCGGTCCGCTGGTCGCAGCTGGGCTTCGGCAAGACGTCCTCCACGACCCCCGACGCGCAGACCCCGCGCAACCTCTTCGGCTTCAAGGACGGCACCCGCAACATCGCGGGCACCGACACCGCCGGGCTCGACAAGCATGTGTGGGTCGCCGCGAAGGACGCCCCGGGGCGGGCCGCCTGGATGACCGGCGGCTCGTACCTCGTCGCCCGCCGGATCCGGATGAACGTCGAGACCTGGGACCGCACCCCGCTGGCCGAGCAGGAGGACATCTTCGGCCGCGACAAGAAGGAGGGGGCGCCCGTCGGCAAGGCCGGGGAGCACGACGAGCCGTTCCTGAAGGCGATGAAGCCGGAGGCGCACGTCCGCCTCGCGCACCCCGACAGCAACAACGGGGCGACGATCCTGCGCCGCGGCTACTCCTTCACCGACGGCACCGACGGCCTGGGCCGCCTGGAGGCGGGCCTGTTCTTCCTCGCGTACCAGCGGGACGTCCGTACCGGCTTCGTCCCGGTGCAGACTTCGCTGGCCCGCGCGGACGTCCTCAACGAATACATCCAGCACGTGGGTTCGGCGCTCTTCGCCGTCCCGCCGGGCGTCCGCGACAAGGACGACTGGTGGGGCCGGGCGCTGTTCTCCTAGAAGAGAGAGGACCGACGTGTTCGGCAACTATCTGATCGGTCTGCGCGAAGGCCTGGAAGCGAGCCTGGTCGTCTGCATCCTCGTCGCGTACCTGGTGAAGACCGGGCACCGCGACGCCCTGAAGCCGATCTGGATCGGCGTGGGTGCGGCGGTCGGGATCGCGCTCGCCTTCGGCGCCGGGCTCGAATTCGGCTCCCGGGAGCTGACGTTCGAGGCGCAGGAGCTGCTGGGCGGCTCGCTCTCCGTCCTCGCGGTGGTGCTGGTCACCTGGATGGTCTTCTGGATGCGGCGCACGGCCCGCCATCTGAAGGCGGAGCTGCACGGAAGGCTCGACGCGGCGCTCCGGGTTGGCACGGGCGCCCTGGTCGCCACCGCCTTCCTGGCGGTGGGCCGCGAAGGGCTGGAGACCGCGCTCTTCGTCTGGGCGTCGGTACGGGCCTCCTCGGACGGTACGTCAGCGCCGCTGGTCGGGGTGGTCCTGGGCATCGCGACGGCGGTGCTGCTCGGCTGGCTCTTCTACCGGGGCGCGCTGAGGATCGATCTGGCGAGGTTCTTCATCTGGACCGGCTCCATGCTGGTCGTGGTGGCGGCCGGCGTGCTCGCGTACGGCGTGCACGACCTCCAGGAGGCGCGCTTCCTGGACGGTCTCGCGGACAAGGCCTTCGACATCTCGGCGACGATCCCTCCGGACAGCTGGTACGGGACGCTCCTCAAGGGCGTCTTCAACTTCCAGCCGAACCCGACGGTTCTTCAGGTCACGGTGTGGGCGCTCTATCTGGTCCCGGCACTCGCACTGTTCCTGTCCCCGGTAGGGTCGGTTCCGTCCGTGCCGGTGAAGAAGCAGAAGGCGACCGATGAGAAGGCTGAGGGGACCGTCGAGGGCACTCGCTGAGCCGGGACGACCGTCCCGGGTGTTCGTGGCGACGACGGCGGCGACCGTGCTGGCGCTCACGGCGAGCGGCTGCGTGACGGTGCACGGTGAGCGGGAGCTGATCCCGGCGGCGACGAAGAGCGAGGCCGGGCAGGCCCTCAGGGACTTCACCGACGCGTACAACCGGGCGGACAAGGCGCACGACCCGGCGCTCGACGCGGACCGGGTCACCGGGCCGCTCGGGGCGATCAACCAGGCCGGTCTGAAGTCCCGTTCGATCACCGACCCCGGGGGCAACGCGAACCACCAGCCCCTGGAGCTGACGGACGCGACGTTCGTCCTGCCCAAGAAGGCGGGGTGGCCGCGCTGGTTCGTCGCGGACGCCGACTCCAACCGCGACACCGACGAGGGCCGGGGCGACAACCGCTGGCTCCTGGTCTTCGTGCGCCACGGCGCCGACCAGCTGTGGGAGGTCGCCTATCTGGCGATCCTGACCCCGGACGAGATCCCCGCGTTCAGGACGGAGGGCGGGTTCGCCGTCCCCGTCCCCGCGGACTCCGCGCAGCTCGCGGTCGCGCCGAAGGATCTGGGCCGGAGCTATGTGTCGTTCCTCGGCGGCGGGGAGCGGGGCCAGTTCGCGGCGGGGCCGCACACCACGCTGTGGCGGGAGCAGCGGGAGAAGGGCACGAAGCGGGCGGGGCTGGCGACGCAGTACGTCGACCAGGCCACGGACACCGGGGACTTCGCGCCGCTGGCCCTCGCGACCGAGGACGGCGGGGCGCTGGTGTTCTTCGCGACGCGGTACTTCGAGCAGCAGACGGCGGCCAAGGGCTACCGGCCGAAGGTCGGTCCCGACGTGAAGGCGCTGATGACGGGTGAGGTGAAGAACACCGTCACCAAGGAGTGGGTGTCGAGCCAGACGGTGCTGGTGAAGCCGGCGGGCACGGGCCAGGACGGGGTCACGGTCACGGGCCGGCTCCAGGGCGTGACGGGCGCGAAGGGTTCGTAGCAGCCCGGCGGCCTCGTCGCTCAGCGGCGGCCGAGCGGCCAGGCCACCTCTTGCACGGTGTGGTGCTCGCCCTGCTCGGCCGCGTGCCGGGCGCACGCGTCGGTGAGGGTCTCCAGGAGGTTCAGCGGGTCGGGCAGGGGGTGCTCGGGGCCGCGGACCCAGCTGACCGCCGGCCGCTCTTCCTCGTCACCGATGAGCCGGGCCGGCGGTACGAGTACGTAGCTGCCGCGACAGTGCCAGCGGAGCCCCGGATGCTCGTCCATGGTCTCCGGATGGCAGTCCAGCTCGCAGGGCCACCACTCGTCCTCGTCCTCGGGGGTGCCGCGCGTGGCGGTGAAGAAGAGCATCCGTCCGCCGTCGCCGGCGCTCTCGGCGGACTCGGCGACCGGTCCGACCTCGACGCCCCGGTCGAGGAGCCGCTCCAGGGCCGCCCGGCCGGCCTGGAGGGGGACGTCGAGGACGTCGTGGACCATGCCGGTGGCCGTCACGAAGTTCGCCTCGGGCTCGTTGCGCGCCCAGCGCTCGATCTGTGCGCGGTCGGTGGTCGACTGGGTCTGCCAGGCGAAGGAGACGGGGTGCCGGGCGGGGGTGGGACAGCCGATGCGCTCGCAGGAGCAGCGGTAGCCGACGGGGTACGCGGCGGGGGCGAGGGGCAGTCCGGCGGCGGCGGTGGCCAGGAGCAGGTTCTCGCGGCGGTTCTCGTCCTCGGCCGCGGAGCGTTTGGGGCGCCTGCGCAGCCACTGCGGAAGCCTGCTCTCCGTGCCGCGGTAGCGGCCGATACCGTCGCCCATCTATCCCCTCACACCTGTACTCGCCCGTTCGGCTCTGCCCATCGTCGCATCTTCCGGTGCTCCAGGTGACCGGAGTACCCAACCGGGGTACGTAACGGGGTTACGCCCTGGGCGCGAGCCCGCGCAGCGCGTAGTCGACGAGGGTGTCGGCGTAGGCGTGGGTCAGGGGCAGGGTCCGGTGCAGCCAGCGGTGGTTCAGGGGGCCGACGAGCAGTTCGAGGGCGATGCGCGGGTCGACGTCGGGGTCGATGTCACCGGCGGCCTGCGCGGCCTCGATGCGGCGTACGTAGTACTGGAGCTGGGGTTCCAGGAGTTTCTCGGCGAACTGGGAGCCGAGCTCGGGGTTGACGACGCCCTCGGCGGCGAGGGCGCGGGAGGGGGCGTCGTAGGTCGGGTTGTTCAGCTCGTCGACGGTGGCGCGGAGCACGTACTTCAGGTCGGCGGCGAGGTCGCCGGTGTCGGGGATCTCACCCTCGTCGTCGCCGCCGAGCGCCTCGTTGGCCTGGGCCGCGAGGTCGAGGAAGGCCTCCAGGAGGACGGCGGCCTTGGAGGGCCACCAGCGGTAGATCGTCTGCTTGCCGACCCCGGCGCGGGCGGCGATGCCCTCGATGGTGGTCTTCGCGTAGCCGGTCTCGGAGACGAGGGCGAGGGCGGCGTCGTAGATGGCGCGGCGGGAGCGCTCGCTGCGGCGGGTGGCGTCGGGGCTCTTGGTGTCGGACATGGCTCCAATCTAACAGCGGACGAGACGGAACGTCTCGCCTGTCAGGGTGCGGCCGGAGCTCACCCCGGACGCCCGGTCCCGGTACCCACCCCGACGGCCACCCCTGATGCCCATTCCGAACGCTCGGTGAACCACCCGAACGGTCCACTGCGCGGAGCCGGTCGAGGAAGGACCATGGGCTCCGTCAGACGACTGTTCTTCCGTCCGTGAGGAGCCCTCTTTGCGCCAGACCCCGCGCGAGGCCTCGCCCCGCCGTTATCTGATGTGCCCACCCACGCACTTCGAGGTGACGTACTCCATCAACCCCTGGATGGACCCGACCAAGCCGGTCGACCTGCCGCTCGCCCTCGCCCAGTGGGAGGACCTGACGGCCCGCTACCGGTCGCTCGGCCACACCGTCGAACTCCTGGACCCGATCCCGGGCCTCCCCGACATGGTCTTCACCGCGAACGGCGCGACCGTCGTGGACGGCCGTGTGCTCGGCGCGCGGTTCGCCCATTCCCAGCGCACGGAGGAGGAGACGGCGCACCTGGACTGGTTCCGCGGAAACGGTTACGCGGAGGTACGCGTGCCGGAGCACGTGAACGAGGGCGAGGGGGACTTCGCGGTGACCTCGTCCTGGATCCTGGCCGGCCGGGGCTTCCGCTCCACCCCGCTCTCGCACCTGGAGGCGCAGGAGTTCTTCGGGCTCCCGCTGATCGGCCTGGAGCTGGTGGACCCGCGCTACTACCACCTGGACACGGCGCTGTGCGTGCTGGACGCGGAGCGCGACGAGGTCATGTACTACCCCGGCGCCTTCTCCCCCGGCAGCCGGGCCGTGCTGGCCCGGCTCTTCCCCGACGCGCTGCTCGCGACGGAGCACGACGCGGCGACGCTGGGCATGAACGCGGTCAGCGACGGCCACCACGTGCTGCTGCCCCAGGCGGCGGTGGACCTCTTCGAACCGCTCCGTGACCGGGGCTTCGAGCCGCTGGGCATGGACCTGTCGGAGCTCCTCAAGGGCGGGGGCAGCGTGAAGTGCTGCACCCAGGAGCTGCGCCCCCGGCAGGCGTAGGCCCGGGCGGCCCCTGTCCCCCGGCCCCTGCCGCGGGGGCCGGGGGCCGCCCCACTCCCTCTACTCCGGGGGCCAGGCGTCGCCCCACTCGGCGTCCCTCGCCGCCTTGTACAGCGCCCCGTGGCGCTTCGTGACCGTCTCGCGGGTCAGTCCGGTCTCCTCCGGGCCGCAGAGGTCGAGCAGCACCTGGCCCTTGCGGATCTGGGGCTTGCGGACGACCCGGGAGGCCGTCGGCACGACGGGGAACCGCGTCGCCGCCACGTACCCGAACTTCTCGTCCTCGTACGGCAGCGAGCCGCCCTTCACCTGCCGGTGCAGCGACGACCTGCTCACCCGGGCCGCGAAGTGGCACCAGTCCTTGCCCGGCTCGATCGGGCACGTGCCGCTGTGCGGGCAGGGCGCGGCGACGGTGAAGCCCGCCTCGACGAGCAGGGTGCGGGCCGCGATGATCCGCTCGTAGCCGTCGGGCGTGCCCGGCTCGACGATCACGACCGCCTGCGCGACCCGCGCCGCCTCGGTCACGACCGCCCGGCGGTCGGCCTCGGTCAGCTCCTTCAGGACGTAGCTGACGGTCACCAGGTCGGTCTCGTCGAGCCGCAGCGCCCCGCTGATCCGGGCCCGCCGCCACTCCGCGTCGAAGACCCCGTCCGCCAGCTCCCTGCCGAGGGCGAGGGCAGGCTCGGCCCAGTCGAGCACGGTCGTGCGCGCGGTGGTGTCCCAGGCCTCCGCGACCGCCCAGCTCGCCGCCCCGGTGCCGCCGCCGACGTCGGTGTGCGTGGCCGGCTCCCACGCCGGGGCCGCGTCCCGCAGGGCGTCGAGTACGGCCCGTACCGCCTCGAACGTCGCCGGCATCCGGTACGCGGCGTACGCGGCGACGTCGGAACGGTCCCGCAGCACGGGGGCGTCGGTCGGGGTGGTCCCCCGGTAGTTGGCGATCAGCCGCTCGACGGCCGAGGTCGCCTGGCGGGGCGGCAGCCCGTCGAGGAGCCCGGCGAGTGCGGCGCGCAGCGTGTCACCGGAGGCGCCACCGAAGGCGCCGCCGGAGAGGAGGGAGGGGGAGGCGTTCACCTCCACATTTTAGGCGGCCGCCCGGGGGTGCCACGGCCGGCACATCCCCAGGAAGCAGGCGAGCGCCCCGGCCGCGCACACCAGCTGCACCACGGCCATGGGCACGGCCGTGGCCTCCCCGGCGATGCCGACGAGCGGCGAGGCGACCGCCCCGATGAGGAAGGAGGAGGTGCCGAGCAGCGCGGAGGCGGAGCCCGCCGCGTGCGGGGTGCGCATCAGCGCCTGCGCGTTGGTGTTGGGCAGCACCAGACCCATCGCCGACATCAGGACGAAGAGACCGGCGGCCACGGCCGCGAGCCCCGGCTGCCCGAAGACGCCGCTCGTCATGAGCAGCAGCGACACCGCGGCGAGCAGGATCACGCCGAGCCCCCAGCCGAGCGTCTTGTCCATGCTGACCCGGCCGACGAGCAGCTTGCCGTTGATCTGGCCGACAGCGACGAGACCGATGGAGTTGAGCCCGAAGAGGAGGCTGAAGGTCTGCGGCGAGGCGCCGTAGATCTCCTGCACGACGAACGGGGAGGCCGAGATGTACGCGAAGAGCGCGGCGAAGGCGAGCCCGCCGGCCAGCACGTAGCCGGTGAAGACCCGGTCGGCGAGCAGCCCGCGCATGGTGCGCAGCGCCTGGCCGACTCCGCCCTCGTGCCGCCGCTCGGGCGGCAGCGTCTCGCCCAGCCACTTCCAGACCACGAGGGTGAGGAGCACGCCGATGACGGCGAGGACGTGGAAGACGCCCCGCCAGTCGGTGATCCGCAGGATCTGGCCGCCGATGAGCGGGGCGATGATCGGGGCGACGCCGGAGATGAGCATGAGGGTGGAGAAGAACCGGGCCATCGCGACGCCGTCGTACAGGTCACGGACCACGGCCCGGGCGATCACGATGCCGGCCGCGCCCGCCAGGCCCTGGAGCAGCCGGAAGCCGATGAGCAGCTCGACGGTGGGGGCGAACGCGCAGACCGCGGTGGCGGCGACGTAGACGAGCATGCCGATGAGCAGCGGTCTGCGGCGTCCCCACTTGTCGCTCATGGGGCCGACGACGAGCTGGCCGAGCGCCATGCCCGCGAGGCAGGCGGTCAGGGTCAGCTGGACGGTCGCGGCGGGCGCGCGCAGCGCCTCGGTGACCTCCGGCAGCGCCGGCAGGTACATGTCCATGGAGAGCGGGGGGAGCGCGGTCAGACCGCCGAGGACGAGCGTGACGAGGAGGCTCGCACGCCGTGCGGCGACGGCGGGGCCGACGGATATGTGTCCTGGGGAACCCTGCTTCGTGGGCTGGCCGCTCTCCGGCATCGACTGCTCCATTTCGTTGAAACCTTCCCTATGCTCTCAGCTCGTCGGAACGCGTCGAGACGTCTTGGGGTGGGGCATGGGGAAGACCGTGCGGTGGGGTGTGCTGGCGACCGGTGGGATCGCGGAGCGGTTCGCCACCGATCTGGGCACGATGCCGGACGCGGAGGTCGTGGCCGTGGCCTCCCGTGCGGAGGCCTCGGCGAAGGCCTTCGCCGACCGGTTCGGGATACCGAAGGCGTACGGCGACTGGGCCTCGCTCGTCGCCGACCCGGACGTGGACGTCGTCTACGTGGCGACTCCGCACCATGCGCACCGGGCGGCCGCCGGGCTCGCCCTGGAGGCGGGCAAGGCGGTCCTCTGCGAGAAGGCCTTCACGCTCAACGCGGCCGAGGCGGAGGAACTGGTCGCGCTCTCCCGGGAGCGTGGTCTCTTCCTGATGGAGGCCATGTGGATGTACTGCAACCCGCTGATCCGCCGTCTCCGCGAACTGGTAGCGGACGGGGCGATCGGCGAGGTCAGGACCGTTCAGGCGGACTTCGGGCTCGCGGGTCCGTTCGCCGCCGGCCACCGGCTGCTCGACCCCGCCGTCGGCGGCGGGGCGCTCCTGGACCTCGGGGTCTATCCCGTCTCGTTCGCGCAGCTGCTGCTCGGCGAGCCCGTCTCGGTGCAGGCTCACGCCCTCCTCTCGCCCGAGGGCGTCGACCTGAACACGGGGATGCTGCTGGGCTGGGATTCGGGGGCCTCGGCCCTGCTGTCCTGCTCGCTCGTGGCGGACACCCCGCTGACCGCGTCGGTGACGGGGTCGCTGGGCCGGATCGAGATCCCGCGCGGTTTCTTCTTCTCTGACCGGTTCACGCTGCTGCGCGACGGGCGGGAGCCGGAGGAGTTCGTGAACGGGGACGATCCGCACTCGCTGCGCCACGAGGCGGCCGAGGTGATGCGCTGCCTGCGTGCGGGGGAGACCGAGTCGGCGCTCGTACCGCTGGAGGGAACGCTCGCGGTGATGCGGACGCTCGACGCGGTACGGGACCGCATCGGCGTCCGCTATCCGTCCGAACGGGCGGTCACGCCGGCGTGAGACCGGGGTTGCCCGCCTCGGTGACGTAGGAACCGGCCGTGGCGACCGGGGCTCCCGGGGTCGTCACGGCCGAGACCGTACGGAAGTCGGCGCGGGCGCTGTCCTGGCCGAGCGCGACCGTCACGTAGCCGCGCCGCCCGTTGTAGAACTTCAGGTGCGGGTTGGCGGCGGTGAGGTTGTCGTAGTTGGCGGGCCGGTCGGCGCCGTCCTTGCCGCTGGCGATCGAGGTGGCGACGATCTCGGTACCGAGGGTGCGCGAGGCCGGGTCGCGGTGGTCGGCCTTGATGTCGAGGCCGTAGCCGACGTGGACGTCGCCGGTGAGCACCATCAGGTTCTCGACGCCGGCCGCCGCCGCGCCGTCGAGGATCCGCTGCCGGGAGGCCGGGTAGCCGTCCCAGGAGTCCATGGAGAGCTTGAAGTCGGCGGTCGGCACGTCGCGCCGCTCGGCGAAGACGACCTGCTGGGGGACGACGTTCCACAGCGCGCGCGAGTCGCGCCAGCCGTCGAGCAGCCAGCGCTCCTGCGTGGCGCCGGTCATGGTGCGCGAGGGGTCCTCGGACTCCGGCCCGGGGACCCGCCAGCCGTCGCCGTACGCCTGGTCGGAGCGGTACTGGCGGGTGTCGAGGATGTCGAACTGGGCGAGCCGGCCGAAGCGGAGCCGGCGGTAGAGCCGCATGTCCGGGCCTTGGGGCTGCTGGACCTTCCGGAGCGGCTGGTTCTCCCAGTACGCGCGGTAGGCGGCGGCTCTGCGGAGCAGGAACTCCTCCGGCGGGACGTCGTTCTCGGGGGTGCCGCCCGCGTAGTTGTTCTCGGTCTCGTGGTCGTCCCAGGTGACGACGAAGGGGTGCGCGGCGTGGGCCGCCCTCAGGTCGGGGTCGGACTTGTAGAGGGCGTACCGCAGCCGGTAGTCCTCCAGGGTGATCGTCTCCCGGTTGAAGACGGCGGGCAGGCGCCGGTCGGTGTAGGCGCGGGCGCCGCCGGTGGCGTTGACGGCGTACTCGTAGAGGTAGTCCCCGAGGTGGAAGACGACGTCGACGTCCTCCCGGGCGAGGTGTCCGTAGGCGGTGAAGTAGCCGTCGTGGTACGCCTGGCAGGAGACGGCCGCGATCCTGAGCTCCGATATCCGGGCTCCGGCGGCGGGCGCCGTCCGGGTGCGGCCGACCGGGCTGGTCCAGTCGCCGGCGCGGAACCGGTAGAAGTACACGCGGTCCGAGTCCAGCTGGTCGATCTCCACATGGACGCTGTGCTGGTACTCGGGATGCGCGGTGACCTTGCCGCGCCGGACGGTACGGGCGAAGCGCTCGTCGTGGGCGAGCTCCCAGTGGACGGTGACGCGCTCGCGGGGCAGCCCGGCGTCGGGTTCGAAGGGGCGGGGCGCGAGCCGGGTCCAGAGGACGACGGAGCGGGGCAGCGGGTCGCCGGACGCCACCCCCAGGGTGAACGGGTCCTCGGTGATGCGGCGGGGGTTCAGCTCGGCGGCGCTCGCCGCGCCGGCGGCCGGCAGCTGGACCGCGAAGGCCAGCGCGGCGGCGGCTCCGGCGGTGGTGAGGAATCGGCGGCGCCCGAAGTGCCGGGCGGCCGCGCGGAGTTCGTCGGTATGGGTCTGTGCGTACGTCATATGCCCCTCCCCTGACGGATGTTGTCCGTCAGGCATTGGAGTGGCGCGGGACGTCCCTGGGTTGTCGGGTACAGGACATCCGCGTGTCGGACAGATGAGTTCCCTGTGCACCGATCTCACGTACGCTGCGCGCCCATGAGCACTGAGTCGCGCATCGCAGTGGTGACGGGAGCGGGATCGGGCATCGGCCGGAGTGTGGCCGTGGCCCTGGCCGAGGCGGGCTGGTCGGTGGCGCTGGCGGGCCGCCGGCGCGAGCCCCTGGAGGAGACGGCGGCGTCCGTACCGTCGTCCGACGTCCTGTGCGTCCCGACGGACGTGACCTCACCGGACCAGGTGGCGTCCCTCTTCGAGGCGGTACGGGACCGGTTCGGCCGGGTCGACCTGCTCTTCAACAACGCGGGCACGTTCGCGGGCGGCGGGACCCCGGTGGAGGACCTGGGCCACGAGACCTGGCGCGCGGTCGTCGACGTGAACCTGACGGGCGCGTTCCTGTGCGCCCAGGCGGCCTTCCGGGCGATGAAGGAACAGGCTCCGCAGGGCGGCCGGATCATCAACAACGGGTCGATCTCGGCGCACGTGCCGCGGCCGCACTCGATCGCGTACACGGCGACGAAGCACGCGATGACGGGGATGACGAAGTCGCTGTCGCTGGACGGGCGCCCGTACCGGATCGCCTGCGGTCAGATCGACATCGGCAACGCGGCGACGGAGATGACGGCGCGGATGCAGTCGGGGATCCTGCAGGCCAACGGAGAGCTGGCGGCGGAGCCGGTGATGGACGCGGCGGACGTGGCGGCGACGGTGGTGCACATGGCGGGCCTGCCGCTGGAGGCGAACGTGCAGTTCGCGACGGTGATGGCGTCGGCGATGCCGTACATCGGACGGGGGTAGGAGCCATCGGACGGGGGGAGGAGCACGGGCTCCACCCCCTGCCCGGGTGTGCGGGGTGCGGGGCGTGCGGGGCTGACGCCCCCGCGGGCTACGCCTGGCCGGTCTCGAAGCGGGTGACCTTCCCGTCCTGCACCTGGAACCGCCACGCGGTCCGCATCTCGCCCCAGCTGTCGTTGCGGTAGCGGGCGACGAGGGCGCGCCCGCCGTCCTTCTCGGACTCGATCTCCATATGGCCGCGCGAGGAAAAGATCTCCTTGTCGGTCCACTCGTCGACGTTCCGGTCGGAGCCGTCGTCGGACATGGTGGCGCCGGGGGTGAGGACCGCGAAGAAGGCGTCGCGGTCGTTGGCGTTGAGGGCCGCGACGAACGCGCGCACGGCGGGGTCGGTGAGTCTGTCCACGGGAATCGTCATGGGGCTACCCGTACACCGCCCCGCCCCGATCCCCACGGATCCGGGCCGCGCGTGTGGCGCGGCTCAGCGCACGGACTCGGCCACCTGGACGAGCAGACCCGCGGCCGCGCTCCCGGTCAGCACGCGTTCGAGCGGACGCCGCGAGCCGGGCCCCGCCTTCCGCGTACCCTGCCGACGCGCCGAGCTGGCAGTCTTCTGCCCCATGACCGACCCGTGGAACACCATCGACCGCCTCGCCTCCTGGATCGCCGCGCACCACACCCTCCCGCCGGAACAGGACGTCCTGCTGCGTGTCCTGAAGCTCTCGGAGGAGGTCGGCGAGGTGGCGGAGGCCGTGATCGGCGTGACGGGCCAGAACCCGCGCAAGGGCACCTCGCACACCTGGCAGGACGTCGAGTCCGAGCTGTGCGACGTGATCATCACGGCGATGGTGGCGCTGCGGACGCTGACCCCGGACGCGGCCGAGGTGTTCACGGGCCACCTCCGGCGGGTGGCGGAGCGGTCCCTGACGGACTGACGGCTCCGCGGCGGCCCGGTACGAGCCCAGCCGAGCTGAGCCCGAGCCGAGCCGAGCCGTTCGTCACGGCGGCGACGCGGGACGGGACGGCCCCGCACCACACGGTGCGGGGCCGTCCGTTCTCGGGTTGCGCTGCCGGTCAGCTCCCGGTGTTCACCCGGCGGCGGCGCCACCAGACGAGGGCTCCGCCGGCCGCGACCGCGAGGGCGGCGAGGGCGGAGATCAGCCCGATGGGGGCGTCCGATCCGGTGTCGGCGAGGTCGCCGTCGGGGTCCGGGGCGTTACCGCCCGGCTTGCCCGGGACGGTCGCCGTCGGGTCCGGGGTACCGGGCCCGGTCGGGGTCGGGGTCGGGGTGGGATCCGGCTTCCCCGGGTCCGTCGGCGTGGGCGTCGGGGTGGGGTCGGGCTTGCCGCCGTCCGTCCGGGCGGACCCGTTGCCGCCGAGGAGGGCTGTGTCGCTGTCGCGGGCGGAGGTCTCCGCGCGGACGGAGTCCTTCGTGGTCCGCGGCAGCTCACGGTGCCGGGTCTGGAACTCCGCACCGGACATGTTCCGCTTCGGGGACTTGGAGAAGTCCACCCCGCCGACGGTGAAGGTGTAGATGGTGCCGCCGGAGGGCCATTCGTACGTGTACTCGCCCTCGGTGAACGACTTGCGCATCTGCTCCCACACCGTGCGCTTGTCCCAGCCCTTGTTCTCACCGCGCAGCGGCCACCGGTCGAGCTTGTTGCTGTTGATGATGGAGCGGAAGTCGGTGGCCTTCCTCGCGTCCTGCTGCCGGATCCACTCGGCCGCGACCCGCGAGCGGTAGACCGAGCGCAGGTCCTGGTACTTCGGGTCCTTGTTGATCTTCTCCTGGACCGCGGGCATGATCAGCTGCTTCATGAGGCGGACGCTGTACTCCTTCTCGGCCTGCGTCAGCTTCTTGTCGCAGCGTTCACCTGGCACCGGCGTGGTGAAGTCCATCGGCGCGTGGTTGACCTTCAGCGGGGCGTCGAGGATGTAGATGCCGCCGTCCTGCTCCCGCACCTTCGCCCGGTCGGGGACGATCCAGTTGCGGCCCGGACCCCAGCACGGCACACCGTCGACCTTCGGGGCCGCGGCCATGAACTCCCGGCCCGGGGACTTCTTCGGGTCCAGGGCGCGGGACCAGTCCCGCTTCATCTCCATGTCGGCTTCCAGCAGGATCCGGCCGGCGTCGGTCTCGCCGAACGCCTTGTCCATGATCGTGTTGGGCTGGTCCGGGTTCAGGTTGACCCACATCCGGTCCGGGGACAGCGCCAGCCAGGTGAAGAACGCGTCCGAGGCGAGCGTCAGCTTGGCCTCGCCGCCCCACCCGGGCTCGGTGTCCTCGTCGGGCATGAAGTCGGCCTTCATGGAGTAGTCCATGCCCTTGCCCTTGACGGGGTTGCCGACGTACTGGAGCTCAAGGGTGGAGAAGTCGACTCCGCCGGGTCCGCGGCCGAGCGCGGAACGGGTGTCGATCCGGTTGTGCTCGGCCTGGATCTGCCGCGCCTGGGCCGGGTTCTTGCCGGACTGATAGGCGAGGGAGTTGAGCGGACCCTGGGTGCCGGTGTTCGGCAGCGGGTTGAAGAGCGGGTAGGTCTTGGTGTACTTGGTCTGCGGCCACAGGCCCTTGGCCGTCGCCCTCCGTTCCGCGATCCGGATCGGGTTGTTGCCGGTACCGCGCTCGGCGCGCAGGGCCTTGTTCTCGGCCGCGTACTCGCGGCTGGTGACGCCGTTGGGCTTCTCACCGGTGAACATCGTGAACTTCGACTTCGTGAAGTCGTACTTCGCGTCCTTGTGACGCAGGATGATCTTGTCGTTCCGGAACTGGTCGATCTTGCGCTTGCCGTTGGATTTGAACTCGCCGAGGTCGCCGGTGCGCTGGTTGTAGGCGTCGTACCGACGCGAGGCGATCTTCTTGCCGTCCTTGTCGTAGATCTCGATCGTGACTTCGCAGAGCCAGTCGGGGCCGACGAGGTTGAAGTCCTGAACGGTCTTGCGCTCGAAGACGCCGCCCTTCGCCCCGTTGGCCTGGTTGTTGATCAGGTAGCGGGGCACCCAGGACCGGAACGGCTTGGGGCTGGCGGACTCCTTCTTGTGCCGGTGGTAGCGCGCGTAGATCGCGCGCTTCATGTCCTCGGGATCCTTGGACCTGGCGTACTCGGCGTCCCACTTGTCGATGTCCGCCCGGCTGGACCCGGCCGCGTTCAGGTCGGCCTGGGTCGGGACGGGAACGTTCTCGAAGCCCTTGAACTCGTTGTTGTAGTAGTACTCCTCGTCCGGGCCGGACCGGGTCCAGTGATGCTGACCGGTGGGCGCGCCGGAGTTGTCGGGAGTGCGCGGGAAGGTCTTCTTCAGGTGCATCTTGTCGCACCTGCCGCCGGATGTGATCTTGGCGTAGTCCCCGGGCGCGGCGGACGCGGTGGCGGGCAGGCCCACCAGCAGCATCCCCGCGGAAGCAACGACCGCGAGGCACGAGGCCAGGCGTCGCCGCAGTCGGATCGATATCGGTGTACTCACGTACGTGTCCCCGTGGGGGCTCATGGGACAGGAAAGGGAAGGCGGGGAAGGGCCCCCGTGACATGTCTCCGCCACCCTGTCGGCCACACTACGGGCCGACGGGCCGCGAGTTGCGATACATGAGCGACGTTGCATGTGTCAACTCAGTGAAGACCGCGCACAGTTGACGTCACATTCGCGCGCTAGCGTGAGCGGCATGAGCGACCACACCGACATCCGTCCGGCCGGCGATCCGGCAGACCACCCGGAGCTTCTGGAGTGGCTGACCGAACGACAGGCCGCGTTCCCGCAGTGGGCCGAGAGCACCGGCGGAGCCGACCGGTTCGACTTCACCCCGGCCTCGCTCGACATCCTCGACGACCTGATCCGCGAGACGTTCGACAGCTCCGAGGAGATCGACTCCCGGCGACGGCGTGACGATTTCGTGCAGGGCGCGGTCTGGTACGTCGGCGAGATGATGTGCCGCGAGCACGGGATGGTGTGGCAGTACACGCCCGAGCCCCTCGACGACGGCACGTACCCGCCGCTGTTCGACCCCGCCGACACACCGGCCCTCGACACCCCCAGCGTCGCCTTCCCCGACGCGGGTCCGTACGAGGGCTTCTACCCGCTCAACATCCTGCGCCGGATGCTCATCGACGAGGACGAGACCGGCATGCCGGTCGACGAACGCCTGGTCGACTACCTCGACCCCGACCACCTCAAGGACGACGAGGACGACGAGGACGAGTGACACCGCGCCCGCGAGGGCCGACCAGGAATCCGTCCGCCCCGGAGAACGGCCACATAAAGAGCCGCCCTGGCCGGGGAAACCCCAGGTCAGGGCGGCTGAGGCAGACGAGTCGGGCTGTACGCCGGGTTCTGTGCCCCGGGACCTCGCGGTCGTCGGGGTGACGGCCATCCATCTAGGACCGGCGTTGCCGCCGGTCTCGTGCGGTCTACCCGCGAACTCGGGCGGGCAGCCCTCAAGCGTTCGCGCAGAGCCGCCTGTCGCCAAGCGGCCCCTCTTGACCTTGCTCCGGGTGGGGTTTACCTAGCCGCCTGAGTCACCTCAGGCGCTGGTGGTCTCTTACACCACCGTTTCACCCTTACCGAGGACCGAGGTCCCCGGCGGTCTGTTCTCTGTGGCACTGTCCCGCGGGTCACCCCGGGTGGCCGTTAGCCACCACCCTGCCCTGTGGAGCCCGGACGTTCCTCGGGAGGATCCGAGGATCCCCACGCGGCCGCCCGCCCGGCTCGTCTGCCGTGCCGACCATGCTACCCGTCGCGCCGTGCCCGCTTGACCTTGTCGCGACGTCAGGGTCTGTACTGGGCTCATGCGAATCGGCGAGATCGCCGCCCTCGTGGGGATCACCCCGCGGGCCGTGCGGCACTACCACCACCTCGGGCTGCTTCCCGAGCCCGTACGGCGGGCCAACGGCTACCGCGAGTACGGCATCCGGGACGCCGTCCTGCTCGCCCGGATCCGGCGGCTCGCCGAGCTCGGGCTCGGCCTCGACGAGGTGCGGGACGTGCTCGCCGACGACGAGGGACGGGAGCTCGTGGAGGTGCTGGAAGAGCTGGACGCCGATCTCGGACGGCAGGAGGCGGTGATCCGCGAGCGGCGGGCGCGGCTCACGGAGCTGCTCGGGGAGGCGCGGGCCGGGCGGCTGCCCGCCGAGGGACCCGTCTCGGCCGACCTGGCCGACCTGTTCGCCGGACTGGGCGAGGTCCCGGAGTCCCCCATGGCCGCCAAGGACCGCGAGATCCTCGCCCTCCTCGACACCGTGGCGCCGGACGAGGAGCGGGCCGACCTGATCGGCGCGATGCGCACCATGACCACGGACCCGCAGGCCGTCGCCCGCGCCCACGACGTGTACGCGCGCCTCGACGCCCTCGCCGACGCGGGCGTGGACGACCCCCGCGTGGCCGAGGCGGGCCGGGCCCTCGCCGACTGTCTTCCGGACTCGTTGGGGGTGCAGATCGGCGAGCAGGGCGGCCTGCCCCAGGGGCGGATCGCCGAGGCCTTCTTCGGCGACTTCTCGCCCGCCCAGACCGCCGCCGTCCACCACGCCCTCCGCCTGCTCCAGGAACGGACCCGATGACCACCCTCGTCCGCCTCCTGCGCGGGGTCGCCTACGCCGCCCTGCCCGCCGAGGCCGTCCTCGTCGTCTGCCTCGTCGCCGGCGTACGGATACCCGCGCCCGCCCTCCTCGCCGCCGAGGCCGTCACCCTGCTGCTCGCCCTCGCCGGACTCGTGACGTACGTACTCCTCCGGCGGCGCGGGCTCTCCGCGCGGAACGCCCTCGGGGAGCTGGTGCCCGAGCCCGTGCTGCGGCTCGTCGGACACGAGCTGCGGCTGATGGGGAGCCTCGCCCTGTGGGTCGCCCGGCGCCGCCACGGGGTACGCCCCGGCGACCGGGTGTACCCGCACGCCCGTGACCAGGCCGCCCTCATGTACGGCTTCGCGTTCGTCTGCCTCGTCGAGACCGTCGGGATGTCGTACCTGCTCGCCGACTGGCCCGTGGTCCACGCGATCGTGCTGGTCCTGGACGTGTACACGGTGCTGTTCGTCATCGGGCTGCACGCCGCCTCGGTGACCCGGCCGCACGTCCTCACGTCCGAGGCGCTCCGGCTGCGGCAGGCCGCGCACGTCGACCTCCGTATCCCGCTCGACCGGATCGCCGCCGTCCGGCACGAGCTGCTCTTCTCCCACGAGAAGACGGAAGGGGAGCTGAACCTCGCCGTCGGCTCGCAGACCTCCGTGACCGTCGAGCTGACCGAACCGGTCGACGCGCCCCGGTTCCTCGGCGCTCCCCGGCCGGTACGGATCGTGCGCTGCCACGCCGACGACGCGCGGGCGCTGTACCGCGCGCTGGCGGCGGTCGCGGGGGACACGGCCCACCCGGCCTCGGCCCCCACCGCGGCCCCGACCGCGGTCACGCGGGAGCGAACCGGACCTTCGCCGACATCGGGTCCGCCTGCGTGAGCCGGACCCTCAGCCACTCCCCGAGCGGCAGCTCGGCGGTGCCGCCCTCGATCCGGGCGACCACCGCGGGGTCGTCCAGGTGGACGGTCCCGACGGCGGGTTCACGGTCCTTCACGTCGATCACGTACGCGTCGAAGATCTCGCCGACCCGCGCGGAGAGCAGCGCCGCCTCGACGATGTCGACGGACTCGCGCTCGATGGTGTTCGCGCGCCGCGAGCCCGTCGCCATCTCGTCGGGGAGGGCGGGGAGCGCTGCCCGTACCCACTCCGGTGGCTCCTGGCCCGCCACGGCCGCCACGCACAGCTCGCCCGCGTACCGGTCGACGAGCCGGCGCAGCGGCGCGGTGCAGTGGGTGTACTCGTCGGCCACGGCGGCGTGGACGGCGGGCGTCGGGACGCTGCCGTCGGTGAAGACCGTGTAGCCGGCGCCGCGCAGCAGGGTCGTGCACTCCTGGAGGAAGGCGGCCTGGCGGGGGTCGGCGGGGTCGGCGGCGCGGACGACGTCCGCGTACGAGACGTGGTGCGGCCAGTCGACGCCCAGGGCGTGCGCGGAGCGCCGCAGTCGGGCGACCTCGCCGACGGGCGCGGTGGGGAGCGTGCGCAGGATCCCGGTGCCGGCGGCGGTCATGAGGTCGGCGGCGGCCATTCCGGTCAGCAGGGAGATCTGGGCGTTCCAGCCGTCGGCCGGCAGTGGGGCGCGGTAGCCCAGGGCGTACGTGTGGTTCTCCTCGACGATCTCCTGGTCGGGCACCTTGAGGGAGATCCCGCCGCGTTCCGTTTCGAGGGCCTCGCGGAGCTCTCCGACGACCTTGAGCAGGGCGAGCGGCTCCTCGGCCGTACCGGAGTCGATCTGTGCCTGTACGCCGGCGTAGTCGAGTTTTGCGCGGCTGCGGACGAGGGCGCGGCGCACGTCGGTGGCGACGCGGCGGCCCTCGGCGTCGAGGTCGATCCGCCAGAGCAGTGCGGGCCGGGGCTCGCCGGGCAGAAGGCTGGCGGCGCCCTGGGAGAGCACTTCGGGGTGGAGGGGGACCTTGCTGTCGGGGAAGTAGAGGGTGAGGACGCGGCGGTGGGCCTCCGCGTCGAGGGCGGAGCCGGGGGCGACGAACGCGGCCACGTCGGCGATGGCGTAGTGGACGCGGTAGCCGCCGTCGGCGCGGCGGGCCAGGTGCATGGCCTGGTCGAGGTCGGTGGAGGTCGGCGGGTCGATCGTGAAGAAGGGGATGTCGGTGGCGTCCCGGCCGGGCAGGCGCGGGGCCTTGGCCGCCGCCTCGGCCTCGGCGAGGACGGCCGGCGGGAACGTGTCGGGGATCGCGAGCTCGGTACGGAGTGCGCGCAGGGCGGCCCGCAGCGGAGCCTCGGCTGCGCCGGTCACGTGAATGTGGCGGCGGGGCATGGACCGAGCGTATGGCGGGGGGCGGGGCCCGGCACTTTGTAGGCTGAACGCTCTGGGGCCGCACCCCCAGCCCCTGAACGTACGAAGGAGAACCACCGTGCTCGTGCTGTTGCCGCCGTCGGAGGGTAAGGCCGCGTCGGGGCGTGGGGCGCCGCTCAAGCCGGAGTCCCTGTCGCTGCCGGGCCTGGCCGAGGCCCGGGCGGCGGTCCTGGACGAGCTGGTCGAGCTCTGCGTCGCCGACGAGGAGAAGGCGCGCGAGGTGCTCGGCCTGAGCGAGGGGCTGCGTGGCGAGATCGCCAAGAACACGGAGCTGCGGACGGCGGGCGCCCGGCCGGCCGGCGAGATCTACACCGGGGTGCTGTACGACGCGCTGGGCCTGGCCACGCTGGACACGGCGGCCCGGAAGCGGGCGCGGGCCTCGCTGCTGGTGTTCTCGGGGCTGTGGGGCGCGGTACGGGTGGACGACCGGATCCCGTCGTACCGCTGCTCGATGGGCGTCAAACTGCCCGGGATCGGGGCTCTGGGCGCGCACTGGCGGGGCGCGATGGCGACCGTCATGCCGGAGGCCGCGGGGGACGGGCTCGTCCTCGACCTGCGGTCGTCGGCGTACGCGTCGGCGTGGAAGCCGAAGGGCGAGGTGGCGGCGCGGACGGCGACGGTGCGGGTCCTGCACGCGCCGACGCGGAAGGTGGTCAGCCACTTCAACAAGGCGACGAAGGGCCGGATCGTACGCAGTCTGCTGGAGGCGGGCGCGGCCCCGAAGGATCCGGTGGAGCTGGTGGAGGCGCTGCGGGATCTGAAGTACGTGGTGGAGGAGGGGAAGGCGGGGGCCCTGGACGTGCTGGTGGACGAGATCCACTAGGAGCCGGACCGGAGCAGAGACAGAGCGTTGCATTCTGCGCAACGCTCGTTGCGCAGAGTGGGGCACGCGGGCAGGATGGGGCCATGACCTCCGCGCTGCCCTCCGTCCTCGACCTCGCCCCCGTCGTCCCGGTGGTGGTGATCGAGGACGCCGCCGACGCCGTACCCCTGGCCCGTGCCCTGGTCGCGGGCGGTCTGCCCGCGATCGAGGTGACCCTGCGGACGCCCGCCGCGCTCGACGCCGTCCGCGCGATCGCCGCGGAGGTACCGGACGCCGTCGTGGGCGCGGGCACGGTCATCTCGCCGGCCGGCGTCGCGGACGCGGTCGGGGCGGGGGCGCGCTTCCTGGTGAGCCCCGGCTGGACGGAGAGCCTGCTCGACGCCATGGGCTCCTCGGGCGTCCCCTTCCTCCCGGGTGTCTCGACCACCTCGGAGGTCGTGGCGCTCCTGGAGCGCGGGGTGCGCGAGATGAAGTTCTTCCCGGCGGAGGCGGCGGGCGGCGTCCCGTATCTGAAGTCGCTCTCCGGGCCGCTCCCCCAGGCCCGGTTCTGCCCGACCGGCGGCATCTCCCTGAGCTCGGCCCCGTCGTATCTGTCGCTGCCGAACGTCGGCTGCGTCGGCGGTACGTGGATGCTGCCGGCCGACGCCCTCGCGGCCCGCGACTGGGCGCGGGTGGAGTCGCTGGCGCGCGAGGCGGCGGAGCTGCGGGCCGGCCGGCCGGCCCTCAGGTGAGGGTCAGGCCGACGTGGTCGGTCACGGGCCGGTACCCGAGCCGACGGTAGAGCGCGTTGCTCGTGGGGTTCGCCAGGTCCGTGAAGAGCAGGACCTGTTCCGCCCCCGCGTCCAGGGCCGCCCGGCCGACCGCGTGGGTGACGGCGCCCGCGTACCCACGGCCGCGCAGCCCGGCGGGCGTGAAGACCGGCGAGACCCGGGCCTGGCCCGCCACGACCGGCGAGACGCTCGCCATGGACACCGGTCCGTCGTCCGTCTCCCAGAGGTGGAGTCGGCCGTCGGCGACGCGGGGCTCGATGTTCGGGGCGTAGTCGACGTCGGCGTCCTCGCCGATGTCACGGGCGAAGTGCCGCATCCACTCCACGGCGAGCGGGATGTCCTCGGCGACCGCCGTCCGCGCCCGGCCCGGCGGCGCGGGGTCCGGCGGAGTGGGTTCGCCGAGCCGGTAGAGCCGCATCCGGCGCGCGGTCGTCCACGCCCCGCTCCCGCCCCAGGCCTCCTGGGCGAACGCCTCGGCCGTCTCCGCCTCGCCGCGCACGCTCGTCACCTCGGCCGCGTCCGGCAGGGCGCGGACGAGGGCGCGGGCGGCCGCCACGGGCATCGGGCCGAGCGCGGGTTCGTGGGGCAGCGTGAAGAGGAAGGCTCCGGTCACCCGGCCGTCCGGCTCGGTCCACCAGCCGTACCGCGCGGAGGGGAGGGGCCGGCGGCGCGCGCCTTCGCTGAGGGTGAGCAGCACGGTGTTGCGCGCGGGGTCGGCGGCGAAGTGGTCGTGGGCGGCGGCGCGGAAGGCGGCGGCGTCCTCGGTGATGTGCCAGGTCATGGGGTCGATGGTGCTACGGGAGCGGGGGCGGGTCCACGGCTTTCCGTGGCCCCGCCCCCGCTCGGGTTCCGTCGGCTCACCTCAGGTGCGAGGTGTCGTTCAGGAGTCGTACGGAGGCGTTGCCGTCCGCGTAGTACGCCACGGCCGACAGCGAGGCGGCCGAGAGCTCCATCCGGAACAGCGACTCCGGCGGTGCGCCGAGGGCCAGCCGCACCAGGGTCTTGACGGGTGTGACGTGCGTGACGAGGAGGACGGTGCGGCCCGCGTACGCGGCGGTCAGCCGGTCACGGGTCGCCGAGACGCGCCGCGCGACGGTCGCGAAGCTCTCACCGCCGCCGGTCGGGGCGGCCTTGGGCGAGGCGAGCCAGGCGTCGAGATCCTCGGCGTACCGCTCCCGTACCTCGGCGAAGGTCAGCCCCTCCCAGGCGCCGAAGTCGGTCTCGCGCAGCCCGTCCTCGATCCGTACGTCGAGTCCGAGCCGGACGGCGACGGCCTCGGCGGTCTGACGGCACCGCTTGAGCGGCGAGCTGACGATCTCCTGGATCGTCCCGCGCGCGGCGAGCGCGGCGGCGACGGCGTCGGCCTGGCGCAGTCCGGCGGCGGACAGCTCGGGGTCGGTGCCCCCGCTCCCGGAGAACCGCTTCTCGGGCGTGAGCGCGGTCTCTCCGTGCCGGAGCAGGACGAACGTGGCGGGAGCCCCCATGTCGGGCGCCCCCCACCCGCGCGCGCCGACGGCCGAGGCGGACGAGGCGGACGAGGCGGACTCGGGCTCGTGGCCGCGGACGCCCGCCTCGGCCTCGAAGTCACCGCTCGCCGCGGACTCGCGCTCGGCCGTGGCGGCGGCCGCCAGGGAGGCGCGGGCCTGGGCGGCGATCGTCCCGTCGGCGGGGAAGAGCCCGTCGTCGGGGCCGGCACCCCCGGCGCCCGTGGCCGTAGCGGGACGCGTACCCGTTCCCGTACCGGCGAGCGCCGCACGTGCGCGGGCCGCGCCCGCCGTCGCGTCGCCCGGGGGTCCGTCCCACTCCGCAGGCTGGGGACCCGAGGGCGGCGACGACGCGCTGCGCGCCGCCGAGGCGTCCAGGGCGGCAGTGGACGCCGAAGGCTCCCACTGCCTGCCCCGCTTGCCCGCGTCCATCGCCTCGTTCGCCAGACGGTCCGCGTGCTTGTTCTTCTCGCGCGGGATCCACTCGTAGCGGACCTGGCGCGCGGGGAAGATCCGGGCCGCCTCCGCCGCGAGCGGCTTCATGTCCGGGTGCTTGATCTTCCAGCGGCCGGACATCTGCTCGACGACCAGCTTGGAGTCCATCCGGACATGCACCGTCGCGTCGGGGAACAGCTCACGCGCCGCCTTCAGCCCGGCCACCAGGCCCTTGTACTCGGCGACGTTGTTCGTGGCCACGCCGATGTACTCGGCGCGCTCCGCGAGCGTCTCGCCGGTCACCGGGTCCAGGACGACCGCGCCGTATCCGGCGGGCCCCGGGTTCCCCCGGGAGCCCCCGTCGGCTTCGACGACGACTTCCCTGACGGCCGTCATTACAGGCCGGACTCCGACGTACGGACCAGGATCCGGCGGCAGTTCTCGCACCGGACCACGGTGTCCGCGGCGGCCGCCCGGACATCGTTCAGCTCGGTGATGTTCAGCTCGATGTGGCAGCCCTCGCACTTGCGCTGGTACAGCCGCGCCGCGCCGACACCGCCCTGCTGCTCGCGCAGCTTCTCGTAGAGCTTCAGCAGGTCGGCCGGGACGGAGCCGGCCACCAGCTCGCGCTCCTTGCCCACCGACGCCGCCTCGCCGTCCAGCTCGGCCTGCGCCGTGTCGCGGCGGGCGGTCGCGTCGTCGGACTTGGCCTGGACGGCGGAGGCACGCTCGGTCAGCTCGGCGACCCGCTCGGCCGCGGACTCACGGCGCTCCATGACCTCGAGGACGATGTCCTCCAGGTCGCCCTGGCGCTTGGCGAGCGAGGTGATCTCGCGCTGGAGGCTCTCCAGGTCCTTCGGGGAGGAGACGGCGCCGGAGTCGAGACGCTGCTGGTCCCGGACGGCACGCTGGCGCACCTGGTCGACGTCCTGCTCCGCCTTGGTCTGCTCGCGGGCGCAGTCGCTCTCCTCGGTCTGCGCGGCGACGAGCAGGTCGCGCAGCTGCGTGAGGTCCTTGTTCAGCGACTCGATCTCGGCGTGCTCGGGCAGGGACTTGCGCTTGTGGGCGAGCTGCTGGAGACGGACGTCCAGGGCCTGGACGTCGAGGAGTCGGATCTGGTCGGCGGGCGCGGCGTTCAGTTGGGGGCTCCAGGGGAGGTGTGATGGGAGGACCAGGGGTCGGTGACCGTCTTCGAGACGTGGACACGCAGGTCCCAGCCGTGGCGGTCGGAAATCTCGTCGAGCTGGGCGGCGGCCTGCTCGCACCAGGGCCATTCGGTGGCCCAGTGGGCGGCGTCCACCAGGCCGATCGGCCCTGAGGAGGTGAGCGCGGCCTGGGTGGCCTCGGACACCGGGTGGTGGCGCAGGTCGGCGGTGAGGAAGGCATCCACGCCCGCGGCCCGTACGGCGTCGAAGAGGCTGTCGCCCGAGCCGCCGCTGACCGCGACCCGGCGGACGGTCATCCCGGGGTCGCCGGCGACCCGGATCCCCTGGGCGGTGGCGGGCAGCCGCTTCGCGGCGCGGGCCGCGAACTCGGCGAGCGTCTCGGGGTGGTCCAGCTCGCAGACCCGGCCGAGGTTGTTCTCGGGGACCAGGGGGCCGGTGATCCGCAGGCCGAGGGCGCCGGCGAGGGCGTCGGAGACTCCGGGATCGGCGGTGTCGGCGTTGGTGTGCGCCACGTGCAGGGCGATGTCGTGCTTGATCAGCGTGTGCACGACGCGGCCCTTGAAGTGGGAGGCCGCGACCGTCGTCGTCCCGCGCAGATAGAGCGGGTGGTGGGTGACGATCAGGTCGGCGCCCAGCGCGATCGCCTCGTCGGCGATCTCCTGGACGGGGTCGACCGCGAAGAGGACACGGGTGACCTCGGCGTCGGGGTCGCCGCAGACCGTGCCGACGGCGTCCCACTGCTCGGCCCGGTCGGGTGGCCAGAGAGCGTCGAGCGCGGCGATGACTTCAGACAGACGGGGCACGGAGGAAAGGCTACCTGGCCTCCGTGCCCCGCCGTCCTGCCTGTGGACAACCATCGGAATCGCCGTCCCCTCTCTCTGTCGGCTCTCTGTCGGCGCTCTGTCGACGAGGCCGCCGCGCTGTTCCTCGACGAGGCTGGTGCGACGACCGTCGAGGGCGGGGCGCCGCGTCCTCCCTGAATACGTGGGCATGCCACCGTCTCCCGGGGAGAGAGCCTCACCGAGGGGCTCGGTCCCGAGCGGGACGACGCTCATCGTCCTCGCCGACGGCGAGGACGACGACCCGCGTCCGAGGCGGAGGTGATCTCCGTCGTACCGCGCGCGTGGGTGAGGGTGCGCGGGAACCCCCCCGGGCGTCGCGTCCGCCCCCTGGCCGCCGTCCCGGCGGCCGCGCCGCCGAAGTCCGTGCCGCCCGTGGCGACGCCCCTCCGTCGCGGCGCCCTCCTTGTCTTTCCCGAGGTGGCGGCCGGTGGGAGAGGACGGGAGCCACGGGGGCGAAGGAGGGCCCTGGGGCCCTCCCGTACAGGCGCGGGGACACGCGGCCCGGGCCCGCGGCGGACAGCGTTGCGTGCGTCGGTGCGGCCCCGGTTCACCCGTGCGCACGCCGGTCTGCCCCGGCTCCGCGACCGGAGGCACAGGCTCCACTGAGGGTCGCCTTGCCTGGCGCACCACGCACCTCTCCAGCACAGCAGGCCCCCTGTCCTCAGCAGAATCGATTCACGGCCACCCTTATGTGTGAAGTGACCCGGCTCGTGTTGTTCGGCAGGAAGTGCGAAAACTAGCTTCGGTGGCCGGAGGTGACGAGTCGATGACAGCCTGTGCCATCGAGACAACGACGGATGACGGCGGCGCGGTGCGGCCGGCGCGATTCACGATCACGGCGAACGGGGCGTACGCGGCGCGGCTCGCCGGCACGGGGGACGCCCTGTACGCGGAACGGTGGACGCTGGACGGGCCGGAGCCGTACGCCGTACCGCTGCCGCTCGACCAGCCCGAGGAACCCCACACCCAGCTGCTTCCGCTGGCGGACGGGCGGGTGCTGATCGGCCGCCGCGTGGACGGCCGCCGCCACACGTTCTCCCTGCTCTACCCGACGGGCCCGGGGACGGGCCAACTGCTCCTGGGAGCCGTCGAGGCCGACGAGCTCGTGCTCCTGCCACCCTCCCCGGACGGCATCTGCGGCTACGCGATGTGCGTCGGCGCCGACACCACCACGATCTGGCTGGTGGCGGGCGGGGCGTTCGGCCCCGAGCAGGTCGCCGAGGTCAGGGGCCGCTGCACGGGCGGCGTCTGGCTGGACCGTACGGGGCGGATGCTCGCCCTCGACCGGTCCCTCGACGACGGCCCGGTGAAGGCGGTGGCGGTCGACCTGGAGCGCGGCGGCGAGGTGACGCCGCTGCTCCAGATCACCGAGGAGAGCAACGACCGACTGCTGACGGCCGACCCGGACAGCGGGCTGCTGCTGATCCGCTCCGACGCCCCTTCACCCGGCCACGACCGGCTCGGCTGGGGTGTGCTCGGCAGTCTGCTGCCGGTCCGCTTCCCCGAGTGCCTGCGGCTCGACGACGCCGCGGTGACCCCCTTCGCCGTCCAGCCGGGGCAGGTGCTGCTGCCCGAGAGCTGCTCGGTCGCGCTGCGGATCGACGCGGCGGCCGGGAGCTGGGTCGGGATGTGGCGCCCCGCGGAGCGGCGGATGCACCAACTGGCCGCCCCCGCCGGGTGGCTGGCCGGGTCGGGCGTCTGGACGCAGGAGGGCGTGCTGAGGCTCCCGTACGCGACCGAGGAGACGACCTGCGGGCTCCTCGGCCTGGAGGTCCCGCCGGAGCCCGAACCGGCCTTGGTCACGGTCACGGTGGAGCCGCGCGTCTGCCGCCCCGTCCCTCTTCAGCAGGCACCCCTCGCCGACCGTAAAGCCGCTGGTTAGACTCACGGCCGCACGACAACAGCGATCATTACGGGGTGAGTTCCACCATGTCGGAAGCGCGTACGGACGGGACGGAGTCGCAGGGCTCCGGAAAGCATCGCGGCGAGGCGGCGCCGTCGGAGGACTCCTCGTCCTCCCCCCACGGCCGCCACCGCCGCGACGCGGACCACTAGTCGCGACCACGTCGGACAGCCCCGGGAGGAATCCCGGGGCTGTCCGGCGTTCTTCACCTGGTGACGTGCGGGATCCGGGCCGGGATCCCCCGCTCCTCACCCCCGCTTCAGTCCGAGGACCTCCGCCGCCGCGAACGTCTCCCCCGCCGGCCGCGCCGCGTAGTGCGGGGACAGCAGCCCGTCCAGCTCCTCGTACGTGAAGGCGTCCTTCGCCGTGTCGAACTTCGCCGCGACCTTGGGCCGGTCCACGATCGCGACCATCCCGCCGTGCACGACGAGCAGCTGGCCGTTGACGGCCGCCGCCGCGGGCGACGCCAGATAGCCCACCAGCGGCGAGACGTGCTCCGGAGCCAGCGCGTCCGGCTCGCCCTCCGCCGGCTCTCCGAAGCCCGCGAAGACGTCCTCCGTCATCCGGGTCCGCGCGCGCGGGCAGATCGCGTTCGCCGTCACGCCGTACTTCGCCAGCGCCAGCGCCGTCGACGTCGTCAGCCCCACGATCCCGCCCTTGGCGGCGGCGTAGTTGGGCTGGCCCGCCGAACCGGCCAGGAACGCCTCCGACGAGGTGTTGACGATCCGGCCGTACACACCGGACTCCCCCGACTTCGCCCGCCCGCGCCAGTGCACCGCGGCGAAGTGCGTGGTGTTGAAGTGCCCCTTCAGATGGACCCGGATCACCGAGTCCCACTCGTCCTCGCTCATCGAGAAGACCATCCGGTCCCGCAGGATCCCCGCGTTGTTGACCAGGATGTCCAGCTTCCCGAACTCGCCCACCGCCAGGTCCACCAGACCCCGTGCCGTCTCGAAGTCGGCGACGTCGCCCAGGTGCGCGACGGCCCGGCCGCCCGCCGCGCGGATCTCCGCCGCGACCTCCTCGGCGGGAGCCGCCGACGCCTCGCCCGAGCCGTCGCGCCCCGGCTGCCCGTAGTCGTTGACGACGACGGCCGCGCCGAGGCGGGCCAGCTCCAGCGCCTCGGCGCGGCCCAGGCCCCGGCCCGCGCCGGTGACGATCGCGCTCAGCCCCTCTAGAGGGAGTGACATCTGTCGCGGTCCTCTCAGATCCCGATGCAGGTGCGCAGGGCGACACCCGTACGCATCTGCTCCAGCGCCTCGTTGATCCCGGAGAGCGGCACCCGGTGGGTGATCAGCGACTCCAGGTCGATCCGGCCGGCCCGCCAGAGCGCGATGGCCCGCTCGTACGAACGCAGCACGTCACCGCCCCCGTACATGGACGGCAGGATCCGCTTCTCGTCGAAGAACAGCTCGAACATGTTGAGCTGCAGGAAGTCGTCGAGCGCGCCCGCGCCGACGACGCAGAGCGTGCCGCCGCGCCGGGTCGTCTCGTACGCGGTCCGGGCGGTGGCGGACTTGCCGACGACCTCGAAGACGTAGTCGAAGCCCTCGCCCGCGGTGACGCGCTGCTTGGCGTCGGCGAGGGCGTCGGGGGCGACGGCCTCCGTCGCGCCGAAGCGCAGGGCCGCCTCGCGCCGGGACTCGACCGGGTCGACGGCGACGATCTGGGCGGCGCCCTGGAGCCTGGCGCCCTGGATCGCGGAGATGCCGACGCCGCCGCAGCCGATGACGGCGACCGAGGAACCGGCCTCCACCTTCGCCGTGTTGATGGCCGCGCCGAGCCCGGTGGTGACGCCGCAGCCGATGAGGGCAGCGATGTCGAAGGGCACGTCGTCGGGGATGGGCACGGCGCAGCCCGCGTCGACGACGACCTCCTCGGTGAACGTGCCGGTACCGGCGAAGCCGAAGACGTCACCGCCGGGGCGCTTGAAGTTGGGGGTGCCGGCGTTCATGAAGCCGGCCAGGCAGAGCTGGGTCTGGCCGCGCTTGCAGGCGGGACAGACCCCGCAGGCGGGCAGCCAGCACAGCAGCACCCGCTGGCCCTCGTTCAGCCCGCTGACCCCGTCGCCGATGTCGACGATCTCGCCGGCACCCTCGTGGCCGGGGATGAACGGGGCGGGCTGCGGGAGCACGCCGTTCATGGCGGAGACGTCGGAGTGGCACAGTCCGGTCGCCCTGACCCGGATCCTCACCTTGCCGGGACCGAATCCCACCGCCTCGACGTCGTCGAGGACCTCCAGTTTCTCCTGGCCGATCTCGTGCAGTACGGCTGCGCGCATGGTGCGGCTCCCTCCGGGAGGTCAGGGGTCACGAACACTCGACGAGGGTGTCGGCGAGCACGGGCGCGTCCGCGCGCTCCACGGCCGTCACCGACACCTGGACGCGGCCGGGCTCGGGAGAGTCCTGCCACATCCGGATACGCAGGGTCTCGCCGGGGAAGACGATCCCGGCGAATCGGGTGCGGTACGAGCGGACGCGGGCGACGTCTCCGCCGAGCACCGTGTCCACCACCGCCTTGAGGGTCATGCCGTACGTGCAGAGCCCGTGCAGGATCGGCCGGTCGAAGCCGGCGAGCTTGGCGAACTCGGGGTCGGCGTGAAGGGGGTTCCAGTCGCCGGAGAGCCGGTAGAGCAGCGCCTGCTCCTCGCGTACGGGCCGCTCGACGGTCCTGTCGGGCTCGCGGTCCGGGAGTGCGAGGCGGTCGGAGGGTCCGCGGTCGCCGCCCCAGCCGCCCTCCCCCCGGACGAAGATCTGCGCGTCGCTGGTCCACAGCGGGCCGTCGTCGTCGGCGACCTCGGAGCGCAGCACGAGGACGGCCGCCTTGCCCTTGTCGTGGACGGCGGCGACGCGGGAGGTGGTGACGGCCCTGCCCTGGGCGGGGAGCGGCCGGTGGAGGGTGATCGACTGTCCGCCGTGCAGGACGGCGGCGAGGTTCACGTCGATGCCGGGGGCGGAGAGGCCGCCGACGACCCCCATGCCGGCGCCGGCGACGGTGGCGAAGCTGGGCAGGACGTGGAGCCTGGATTCGAGGGTGTAGCGGAGCTCGTCGGGGTCGGTCGCCGGGATGCCGGCGCCCAGTCCCAGGTGGTAGAGCTGGACGTCCTTGTGGCCCCAGGAGATCTCGGCACTGCGGGGCTCGGCGGCGACGGCCTTGGCGGCATCAATGGGCATGGGGATGCTGCTCCTTGGAGATCCGTGAGGATCCTCGACGAGTGGAGGACCTCGGTGCGGCCGTCCGCACCGTCGGCCGCACCGAGGCCGTGCGGGACCGTCCCGTACGCGCCCGTTCTAGAACGCGTTCTAGGTCGGTGATTCTCATGTATAGCCGAGCGGGGATGAGTTGAGAACCCTTTCGGCGAGCTCTCTGACGGTACGTCAGTTCTGTGGGGCGCGCGGGAGGGCCGGACACCCGTTCCGGTCGGGTCCGTACCTTCACTCCTGCCGTGAAGCGGGCCGATCCGTCGCTTCGAAGGACCGGGTCCGCCCGACCGTGACGGACGGCGGCGGCGGCGGATCCGCCGCCGCGGGCAGCGGCCTGAAGGGCTTGAGCGCGCGGCGCGCGACCGTGGGCGGCACCCTGGACTCGGGGCCCCCGCCACGCGGAGGGTTCCGGGTCACCGCGGAACTCGCCGTGGAGGTCCAGGGGTCGCACGAGTGGGAGCCCACGGATGATCAGAGTTCTCCTCGCCGAGGACCGGGGCACGATGCGGGGCGCGCTCGCGCTGCTGCTCGGCATGGAGCCCGACATCGAGGTCGTCGCCCAGGTGGGCCGGGGCGACGAGGTCGTGGACGCGGCGCTGAACAGCCGGCCGGAGGTGGCGCTCCTGGACATCGAGCTCCCCGGCCGCTCCGGCCTCGACGTCGCCGCGGACCTCCGCGACGAGGTTCCCGACTGCCGGGTCCTGATCCTCACGACCTCCGGCCGGCCCGGCCACCTGCGCCGCGCGACGGAGGCGGGCGCGGCGGGCTTCCTGGTGAAGGACGGGCCCGTGGAGGAGCTCGCGAACGCCGTCCGCCAGGTCCTGCGCGGCGAAACGGTCATCGACCCGGCGCTCGCGGCGGCCGCCCTCGGCGCGGGCCCGAACCCGCTGACGGCCCGCGAACGGGACGCCCTGGCGGCCTCGGTGGACGGCGCGACGATCGCGGACATCGCGGCCGCCCTCCGCCTCCCGGAGTCGGCCGTCCGCGACGACCTCTCCTCGGCCATCGGCAAGACGGGCACCCGCGACCGCGGGGAAGCGGTCCGGGCGGCGCGGCAGCAGGGGTGGCTCTGACGGGGGGTCAGTCCTGGCGGCGCGGCAGCAGGGGGCTCTGACGGGGTCAGTCCTGGCGCTCGGGCCGCGGCAGCCAGACCAGCATGAGGACCGCCGCCGCGAGCAGGACACCCGTCGCCGTGCGGAAGGCCAGGGCGTAGCCCTCCGTCAGGGCGGCGGGGCTGGTGGCGCCGGAGGTGCGGGCGGCGGCCACGGTGGAGAGGACGGCCAGGCCGAGCGCGCCGCCCATCGTGCGGGAGGTGTTGACCAGGCCCGAGACCAGGCCGGCGTCGCCGGGCGCCGCGCTGGAGGTGGCGAGGGTGGCCAGCGGGGTGGTGAGCAGGCCGATGCCGGCCATCATCAGGATGCCGGGGCCCAGGATGATGGTCAGGAAGGTGCCGTCGGCGGTCATCGTCGACTGCCAGCCGAAGCCGGCCGCGGCGACGAGGGCGCCGATGACCGCGAGGTTCCGGGCGCCGACCGTCGGCATCAGGCGGGGGGCCAGCTTGGAGCCCACGATGACGCTGACGGAGCTGGGGACCAGGGCGAGGCCCGCCTGGAGCGGGGTGTAGCCGAGGACGTTCTGGGCGTACACGGTCATGAAGAACCACATGCCGAACGAGGTCGAACCGGCGAGCAGGATCGACACGTTGGCGGCCGTGACCGCCCGTGAGCGGAACAGCTTCAGCGGCATCAGCGGGGCCGCGGTCCGTGCCTCGACGGCGACGAAGACCGCGAGGAGCGCCAGGCCGCCGAGGAGCGGGACCAGGGTGGCCGGGTCGCCCCAGCCCACCTCCTCCGTCTGCACGATGCCGTACGCGACGGCGGCGAGGCCGCCCGTGACGAGGACGGCGCCCGGCAGGTCGAGCCGTCGGCCGGCGCCGGTGCGGCTCTCGGTCAGCCACAGTGCCGCGCCGACCAGGACGAGGACGCCGACGGGGACGTTGATCAGGAGCACCCAGCGCCAGGAGAGGAGGTCCACGAGCACACCGCCGACGAAGCCGCCCGCCGCGCCTCCGGCCGCACCGACGGCCGTCCAGGTGCCGATGGCCCGGGTGCGCGCGGGGCCGGCGGGGACGGCGGCGGTCACGATGGTGAGCGTCGCGGGCGCGAGCACCGCGGCCCCGAGACCCTGCACGGCCCGGGCGGCGACCAGCTGCCAGCCCTCCTGCGCCAGCCCGCCCGCGACGGAGGCCGCGGTGAACAGGCCGAGCCCGAGCAGGAACATCCGCTTGCGGCCGAAGAGGTCGGCCGCTCGCCCGCCGAGCAGCATGAACCCGGCGAACGCGATGGAGTACGCGTTCAGGACCCACTGCAGTCCGGTCGCCGAGAGACCGAGGTCGGTCCGCATCGACGGCAGGGCGACGTTCACCACCGACACGTCGAGGACGACCAGGAACTGGCCCGCGCACGCGGCGAGGACGACAAGCCAGGTGCGCGGGCCGGGGCGTACGGACGCGGAGTGCGCGGGGGCCGACTCGCGTGACTCGGTGTGGGTCATGCATGTGATGGTCGCAGAAGGCCCGTGCCCCGTACATGGGGATTCGGTCCTACACCCCGGGCCGGAGGTCCTACGACCTCCGGAGCACGTGAAGGCCGCCGCTGGAGGCCTACGCCCTCCGGAGCATCGTGACGACCGCCGCCCCGCCGAGGCCGATGTTGTGCGCGAGGCCGACGCGGGCCCCCTCGACCTGGCGCGGGCCCGCTTCGCCGCGGAGCTGCCAGACCAGCTCGGCGGCCTGGGCGAGACCGGTGGCGCCCAGCGGGTGGCCCTTGGAGATCAGCCCGCCGGACGGGTTCACGACCCACCGCCCGCCGTACGTCGTCGCACCCGACTCGACGAGCTTCCCCGAGGCCCCGTCCTCGCACATGCCGAGCGCCTCGTAGGTCAGCAGCTCGTTGACGGAGAAGCAGTCGTGCAGCTCCACCACGTCGACGTCCTCGATGCCGAGTCCGGACCGCTCGTAGACCTGCCGGGCCGCGGCGCGCGACATCGGCCGGCCGACGGCGTCGATGCACGATCCGGAGGCGAAGGAGTCCTCCGTGTCCGTGGTCATCGCCTGCGCGACGATCTCGACGGCCTTGTCGTGCAGCCCGTGCTCGACCACGAACCGCTCCGACACCACGACGGCCGCCGCCGATCCGTCGGAGGTGGGCGAGCACTGCAACTTCGTCAGCGGGCGGTGGATGGTCTTGGCGGCGAGGATCTCCTCGACCGAGTAGACGTCCTGGAACTGGGCGTTGGGGTTGTTCGCCGAGTGCCGGTGGTTCTTGGCGCCGACGGCCGCGAGCTGTGCCTCCGTCGTCCCGTACCGCTCCATGTGCTCGCGGGCCGCGTTGCCGAAGATCTGCGCGGTCGGCGGGGACATCTCGAAGCCGTGACCGGCGGCCATGATCCCGTAGTGCCGGGCGACCGGCGACGTCGCGAAGTCGCCCCCGTCCGATCCCCCGCCCAGCGCCCCGCGCGCCATCTTCTCGAAGCCGAGCGCGAGGACACAGTCGCCGGCCCCGCCCTCCACGAACTGCCGGGCCATCATCAGGGCCGTCGAGGCGGTCGCGCAGTTGTTGTTGACGTTGTAGACGGGCACGCCGGTCAGGCCGAGCTCGTACGCGGCGCGCTGCCCGGCCGTCGAGGCCTGGAAGCAGTAGCCGACGGGGACCTGCTCGATCTCGTCGTACGCGACCCCGGCGTCGGCGAGCGCCGCCGTCCCGGCCTCGCGCGCCATGTCCCAGTACTGCCAGTCGCGCGTCTCGGGCTTCTCAAACTTCGTCATCCCGACGCCGACGATGTACGCCTTCCCCATCTTCGGTTCCCCTCAGTCTCTGGGCAGGCCGAGCAGCCGCTCGGCGACGACATTGAGCTGGACCTGTGTGGTGCCGCCCGCGATGGTGAGGCAGCGGGACATCAGCAGCCCGTGCACCGCCCGCTCCCCCGCCCCCTCCCGAACCGCGCCGTCGGGGCCGAGCAGTTCGAGCGTGAGCTCGGCGAGCTTCTGCTGGTGGACGGTCTGGACGAGCTTGCGGACGCTGGCCCCGGCCCCCGGTTCGAGGCCCGACACCTGGAGCATCGTGGTACGCAGCCCGATGCAGGCGAGCGCGTGGGCCTCGGCCGCCAGGGCCCCGATCCGTACGCGTACGGAGCTGTCGGCGTCGGCCGCGCGCTCGATCAGCGCTTCGAGGCCGGAGTCGAAGGCGACCTGGTCGGCCATGTGGACGCGTTCGTTGCCGAGGGTGTTGCGGGCGACGCGCCAGCCGTCGTTCACCTCGCCGACGACGGCGTCGGCGGGCAGCAGCGCGTCGTCGAAGAACACCTCGTTGAAGAGCGAGTCGCCGGTGATCTCCTTGAGCGGCCGGATGTCGATGCCGGGGGTGTTCTTCATGTCGACGAGGAAGTACGTGAGTCCCCGGTGCTTGGGCGCGTCCGGGTCGGTGCGGGCGAGCAGGATGCCGTGGTCGGCCCACTGGGCCGCGCTCGTCCACACCTTCTGTCCGTTGATCCGCCAGCGGCCGTCCTCGGTGCGTTCCGCCCTGGTGCGAAGGGAGGCGAGGTCGGATCCGGCGCCGGGCTCGGAGAAGAGCTGGCACCAGAGCAGGTCACCGCGGAGGGTGGCGGCGAGGTGGGTCTCCTGCTGCTCGGACGTTCCGTACGCGAGGAGGGAGGGCACGACCCAGGTGGCGATCCCGAGGCCGCCGACCACGATGCCGGCCGCGTCCAGCTCCCTCTGGACGGCGATCTGCTGGAGGGGTCCGGCGCCGAGGCCGTAGGGCGGGGGCAGGTGCGGGGCCGCGTAGCCGGTGGCGGCGAGGGCGCGGCGGGCGTCCTGGGGGCCGAGCCCGGCGGCGGGTGCGATCGCCTCGCGGGCCGCGGCGCGGAACGCGTCGGCCTCGGGCGGCAGTTCGAGCCGCAGCTGGCGCCGCGTGCCTTCCGCGGCGAGCCGGACGGCCTGTGCCCGGTGCGTGTCGCCCGGGCCGAGGAGCTGGCGGGCGACGAGGGCCCGGCGGAGGGTGAGGTGGGCGTCGTGTTCCCAGGTGAAGCCGATGCCGCCGAGGATCTGGACGCAGTCCTTGGCGCAGCTGTAGGCGGCGTCGAGGGCGGTGGAGGCGGCGAGGGCGGCGGTCAGGGGGCGCGCGTCGTCCTCGGTGGACCGGGCCGCGTCCCAGGTGAGGGCGCGGGCCTGTTCGAGTCGTACGAGCATGTCGGCGCAGAGGTGCTTGACCCCCTGGAACTGGCCGATGGGCCGCCCGAACTGCTCGCGCGTCCTGGCGTACGCGGCGGCCGTCTCCAGCGCCCGGGCGGCGTTTCCGCAGGCGTCGGCGGCGAACAGCACGGCGGCGAGCTCCGGTACGAGGGCGGGGTCGATGTCCAGGACCCGGTGGGCGGGGACGTGCACCCCGTCAGCGGTGACCTGGGCGGTCGGCCGGGTGGGGTCGGCGCTCTCGTGCGGGCGGACGGCGAGGGTCTCGGCGTCGACGGCGGTCCAGACGACGCCCCGCGCGGTGGTGGCGGCCAGGATCAGCAGATCGGCCTGGGCGCCGCCGAGGACGGGCGGGGCGCTCCCGTCGAGCCGCAGCCCGCCCTCGGTCTCGACGGCGGTCAGCCCGCCGGCCCCGAGGGCGACGGCCCCGGTCCGGGCCCCGCTCGCGAGCTCCGTGACGAGGCCGGCGGCGCCGGCGCGGCGCAGGATCTCACCGGCGAGCACGGAGGGAAGGTACGGCCCCGGGAGCAGCGCCCGCGCGGCCTCCTCCAGCACGACGGCCAGGTCGACGAGCTCACCGCCCCCGCCCCCGTACTCCTCGCCCAGATGGATCCCGAGGAGCCCCTGGCCGGCGAGCGCGTCCCAGTGGGCGGGCCGTCCGACGGCGCTCTCGGCGGGCGCGTCGAGCAGCTTCCGCACGTCCTCGGACGGCACGGCCCGGGCGAACCATCCGCGCACGGACCGGGCCAACTCCCGCTGTTCCTGCGTGATTCCGATGCCCATGGGGCGCAGACTAGAACACGTTCCAATCTGACGGAAGGTCAGATACAGGGGGACTTCGCTCAGGTCCGCGGAGGCGCGCCCGCTCTGCGCGCCGGGGAGCCGAACGCCGGTCCGGGGAGCCGGCCCCCGGTCCGGGGAGCCGAACCCCCGACTGGCGCGACCACGGCTCGGTGCTGCGCCGCATCCTGCCTCAGTTCGCCAGAGCGCTGGTCAACGGCCTCGTGGAGCCCTTCCGCATAGGCGAGGTGGGACGCTCGTTCGCTCGTGGTGACTGGCGGCAGTGGCCCGCGCACCGGGCCGCGGCGGTGTGGGAGTTCCTGGAGGCCTGGTGGGCTCACGGCCTCGCCGATCCGGCTCCCCCGTCCCTGTCCATGAGCTCCTGGCCCTGTGCACCGAAGCCTCCGGCGCGCTGAGCCCGTGGCTCACGGTCTGGGAGGGGCGCGACGGCAGCGTCGCCGACCGGCACCTGGCCGAGGCCGCCGCCCACTGGGAGTACGACCTGCTGGGTGACGAACTCCCCTGGGACGCGTGGGAGGACGGGGAAGCCCTGCGCACCGAACTCGCCGCCTGGCTGGTCCGGTGCGTCCCTGCACGACTTCAGGCCCAGCACGTCCACGAGGAACTGGTGCACCGGATACGGCTCGTCGGACTGACCGGCCCCGCTCGCTGGGAAGACCCGCACTGGCCCGGTCACCGCTACTGACCCGGCTGTACCGCGCGCCTCCCCCGAGCCGGTTCGGCCGGGGGCGGCGCGGCCCTCAGGCGAACATCTCGGCCAGCAGCTCCGGGCCGACGGTGATGGGGGCCGGGCGGTACGCGGGGGGCCGGGCGCCCATCAGTTCGCGGACCATGAAGTCCCAGCAGCGCGTGCGGACGTAGGCCAGGCAGTCGATGAACGTGTGCTCGGCCCCGGGCACGATCAGCAGCTCGAAGTCCTTGCCCGCGGCGACGAGCCGGTCGGCCAGTCTCAGCGTGTGGTGCGGGTGGACCTGGTCGTCCATCTCGCCGTGGACGAGCAGCAGCCTGCCCGCCAGCCGGTCCGCGAGGTCCACGTTGGAGGCGCGGGCCCAGGCCTCGGGGTTGTCCGCACCGTCGTAGGTCTCCACGAAACCCGGGTTGAAGCAGCGGGCCTCGTGCGAGCCGGAGAGGGCGACCCCGGCCCTGTACACCTCGGGGAAGTCCAGCATCGCCCGCGCCGCGGCGAACCCGCCTCCCGAGTGGCCGAACACGCCCACCCGGTCCAGGTCCATCCACGGCCGGGTGACGGCCAGCTGACGGAGCGCCGCGACATGGTCGGCCAGACAGCCCGCGTCGGCCAGGCGGCCGTACGAGGCGTCGTGGAAGGACTTGCTGCGCCCGGGGGTGCCCCGCCCGTCCAGCGCCACCACCACGAAGCCCAGCGCCGCGAGGGGTTCCGCGTCGAGGCCCATCCCGCCGGGGTCGAAGCACGGGGCGACCCGTTCGACCTGCGGGCCGGGGTAGACGTTGTCCACCACCGGATAGCGCCGGGCGGGGTCGAAGCCCCGCGGCCGGTACAGCACCCCGTAGAGGTCCGTCACCCCGTCGGCCGCCTTGACGCGGAACCGTTCCGGCGGCGTCCAGCCGGTGGCGGTGAGCCCGCCGATGTCGGCGCGCTCCAGCTCGACCAGCACCCGCCCGGCCCAGTCGCGCACCGTCGTCACCGGCGCGGTGTCGACGGTGGACGCGGAGTCGACGAAGTACTCCTGGCCGTCCCCCAGGGAGACGACGTGGTCCAGCTCGTCGTCCGTGACCTCGGCGAAGCCGGAGCCGTCCAGCCCGACCCGGCACACCGTGCGCCGGTACGGGTCCTCGTCGACCAGCCCCGAGGCGGTGAAGTACACCACCCGCTCGGCCTCGTCGACGCGCAGGATCTGCCGTACCCCCCACGGCCCGGACGTGACCTGCCCGAGCAGGGCTCCCGTGCGCAGGTCGTACCGGTACAGGTGGCCCCGGCCGTCCCGCTGCGAGTACCAGAGCACCTCGTCGGCGAGGACCCGCACAAGCGGCGGTTCGAGCATCCACTGGTTGGGCTCCACCCGGGTCTCCCCGGTCTCGCCGAGCACTGCGGCGACCTCGCCGGTGGCCGGGTCGAGGCGGTACAGGGTGAGCGTACGCAGGTCACGCGGCCGGCCGAGGTAGTAGACCGCCGAGCTGTCCGGGGCCCACCACGCCCACTTGGCCGTGATCGGCGACATCACCGGCATGAGCAGCGGCTCGGCCTGCGCGCGGACCACCGCGCCCGTGGCGACGTCCAGCACGACCAGCTCGGCCTGCGGCATGTTCTCGTCCCCGGCGTAGGCGTACCGCTGGGTGTGCAGGCGGGGCTCCGCGCCGTCGGCGGGCCGCGCCTCCACCAGGTGGGTCTGCCGGACGCCGCGCTCGTCGGTCCGGTGGGCGAGGACCTTCGTCGAGTCGGGCGACCAGGCCACCGCGGGCGGCAGGTACGGCAGGCCGATCTTGCGCAGCAGGGTCCCGTTCCCCGTGGATTCGGGGCCGGTGCCGTACTGGTGGGCGGGCTCGCCGTCGGTGGTCAGTGCCCACTCACGGCCGTCGGACAGCGAGCGGGCCCACAGGTCGTGCCCCCGCCGGGACACCGCGAGCTTCTTGTCGGGGGACGGTACGTCGAGGGGGTTGCCCGGCGGCGTGAACTCGGCGCGCTCGCAGGCGTAGTCGTTCAGGTGGCAGCGCCAGTACGCGCCGAACGCGGCGAACTCCACGGCGCTCCCGGCCAGTTCGATCGCCGTGAACGGCAGGGCCTCGGGGTCGACCCGCTGCCCGGAGGCGGCGGCCAGCGCGGTCGCGAGCAGGGCGTGGTCGAAGGCCGGCTCGCGGGTACCCGCCGCCGGGTCCACCAGGACGAACCGCCTGCCGGCGCCCGTGCTCACCTCGTACCAGAAGCGGGCTCCCCCGTCGATCCACTGCGGCCTGACCTTGTCGCCGACGACGAGCTCGCCGGGGCGGGCGGGACGGCGGAGGAGGCGCTCCGCGGCCTGGTAGTCCTCAGTGGTGCTCATTGTTCTTCGTCCTTCCTCGTCGTGCGGTGCGGTGCGGTGCGGTACCGGGTGAGGTCAGGTCGGGCGGCGGACGGTGGGGCACCGTCCGCCGTGGGTGGGCTCCTTGACCATGCGTTCGGGTGTCGCCTCAGAGGCTGCGGGCGGTGATGTCGCCGTACGCGGTGGTCGCCTGGATCTTCAGGGCGGCGGCCGCCCCGTCGGCGTTCTGGAGCGCGTTGCGGATCCGGCCGTAGGAGGTGCCGGCGTCCAGGGAGGCGGAGACCCCGCGGGCGGCGTCGACCGAGATCTCACCGGCGTCGGTGCGCAGGACGACCTCGCCGCTCACGGCCTCGGCGATCCGGATGTCGCCCTTCTTGGTGCTGATCTCGGCGGGGCCGCCCAGGCGGCCGACGGAGACGTCACCGGCGAGGAGGGAGAGGCGGACGCCCGCGGCCTCGTCGAGCTTGACCGGGCCCTGCGCGACCTCGACGGTGACGTCGCCGAGCCGTCCGACGCCCCGGACGTCGCCGGCGGCAGCCTTGGCCTCGACGCGGGAGCCGGCGGGCAGCTGGACGGTCACCTCGACGGAACCGGAGCCGCCGAGGATCTGGTTCGTCGCCGGCGCGCCCTCGATCCGCAGGACACCGTCGCCGTACGCCACACGGGTCTGCTCCGCGGCCTTCACGTCGCGGCTGTTCGAGGCGTCCGCGGGCAGGACCTCGACGGTGGTGTCGGCACGGTCGGCGGCGATGAAGCGGATGCGCCCGGCGGGGATGTCCAGGACGGCGGCGATCGGGGCGAGGGTGTCGAACTTCTGCATGGTGACTCTCCTTCATCTGGAGCGGGCGCTCTGTGCGCTCGCTGTTTCCGATGAAGGAAAAGCTACGTTGCATTCATGACTTGGGCAACATTGTCATTGCGTCTGAATCGCATTAACGCAGGTAGCAGCCGATAAATCGTTGCAACGGTTTCGCAGCTAACGCAACACCCAGCGAGGGAGTGTTGCAATGGAGTGGACGTGAATGTCATGTCGCGCAACGGCGGCGCCGCCCTGGGATCCCGGCCGCCGCCCGTACCCTGGATCCCACCCCCGACGGAGAGGAGGCCGAGTGACCGGGACGACGGTGACGGAGGTCATGGCCGATCTGGCCGTGCTCGAAGACCCCAAGATGCGCAAGGTGAACGAGAGGCACGGTGACGATCACGGTGTGAACCTCGGCAAGCTGCGCGCGCTCGCGAAGCAGCTCAAGACGCAGCAGGACCTCTCGCGCGAGCTCTGGGCGACGGGTGACACCGCCGCGAGGCTCCTTGCGCTCCTGATCTGCCGCCCCAAGGCCTTCGAGCGCGACGAGCTGGACACCATGCTCCGCGAGGCGCGCGCTCCCAAAGTGCACGACTGGCTCGTGAACTACGTGGTGAAGAAGAGCCCGTACGCCGAGGAGCTGCGCCTCGCCTGGTTCGAGGACCCGGATCCCGTGGTCGCGAGCGCCGGTTGGGCTCTCACCACCGAGCGCGTGGCGAAGAAACCCGAGGGCCTCGATCTCCCCGGCCTTCTCGACGTCGTCGAGGCGGAGATGAAGGACGCCCCCGACCGTCTGCAGTGGGCGATGAACCACTGCCTGGCGCAGATCGGGATCCAGCACGCCGAGTACCGCGCCCGCGCGGTCGCCATCGGCGAGCGCCTGGAGGTGCTCAAGGACTACCCGACTCCCCCGAACTGCACGTCGCCGTTCGCACCCGCCTGGATCGCCGAGATGGTGCGGCGCCAGGAGGCGGGCTGACAGCGCTTGCCCGGCGGCTGTCACAGGCGGGGAGGGTGTGGTCCGTGTGCGGCGCGTAGGGCACGATGGGCGCTCGCACCTGCGTACCCGCCAGTAGGAGGACCCATGCCCGCGCCCGAGATCCTCGCCGCCTTCGAGGCAGCCAAGGGCTTCATGCCCCTCGACGAGGGGCTCGCGCTGCATGCCGCCGCCACGGAGGCCGCCAAGCTCGGGCTGCCGCTGCTCGAGGTCGGCACGTACTGCGGGCGCTCCACGATCCTCCTCGCCGACGTGGCCCGGGAGGCCGGGACCGTCGCGGTGACCGTCGACCACCACCGGGGCAGCGAGGAGCAGCAGCCCGGGTGGGAGTACCACGACCCGACGGTCGTGGACCCCGAACTCGGCCTGATGGACACCCTGCCCACCTTCCGCCGGACGCTGCGCAAGGCGGGCCTGGAGGAGCACGTGATCGCGGTCGTCGGCCGCTCGCCGCAGATCGCGAAGGTCTGGGCGGGCGAACTCGCCCTCGTCTTCGTCGACGGCGGGCACACCGACGAGCACGCCACGAACGACTACGAGGGCTGGGCGCCCAAGGTCGCCGTCGGCGGCCTCCTCGTCATCCACGACGTCTTCCCGGACCCGGCGGACGGCGGCCAGGCTCCGTACCGCATCTACCTCCGGGCCCTGGAGTCCGGCGACTTCGAGGAGGTCTCCGTGACGGACTCCCTCCGCGTCCTGCGCCGCCGCTAGAAGCCGAAGCCCGACGTCACGTAGAGACAGTTCGTGTACGAGTAGCCCGGCTCGATCTTCGCCGTGCTCGACTTGTCCGCCGCCGACAGGGAACCCGCCGAGCCCGACCGCTTCTGCAGGAAGTGGTAGTCGCCCGCGGGAAGCGTCAGCGTCGCCTTCGGGTACTTCGAGGACGGTCCGGTGCACACCTTGGGCTTCGCCGCGCCGAGCCGCAGGCTGCCCGCGTACGCCGTGCAGCTCCCGCACGCCTTCAGCGTGACCCGGCCGGTCACCGGCCCGGTGTAGAGCAGCTCGACCTCACCCGGGCCGTCGTTCGACACGACCATCACCATCCGGGAGCCGCCGGGCGCCGTGGCGGAGGGCAGCCGCTTGCCCGCGGCCGGCGTCTCGTCGGCTATCTCGGCGGCGATCGCGATGGACTTGGCGTGGGCGGTCTGCGGGCTGTCCGGATACTGCTCGGCGTACTCCGTCATCGTCTGGACGGCCTCGGTGTACTCCTTGTCCTCGAACTGCTCGACCCCGCAGGAAAAGTCGCCCTTCTGTATCTCCTTGTCCGTGTCGCGCGCGACGGAGGCGAAGGTGGCCTTCGGTTGCAGAAGGTCGACGCTGGTGTCGAAGCGCCGCAGCGCGACGACGCCGGCGCAGGCGTCACCGGCGGATATCGCGGTGGCCCGGGTCGTGAGGGCCTCGCGGACCGCGGGCTCGACCTTCCCCGCGTACGGCGACTGGGGGAACGTCGACTGGAGCGCGTTCAGGTGCTCCCCGGCCGTCGCCTCGGTACCCGCGCCGCCCAGTCCGGCGACTCCGCACTCGTACCAGGAGTGGGCCAGCGGGTCGTCGGCCTTCCCCGTCAGCCCGTCGAGCAGCGAGCGGTCCACCCTCTCCGGCAGGGCGCGCAGATGCTGGAGCCCGGGGACGGCCTCGCAGTACTTCTTCTGCCCGTACGGGGCGGAGACGGACGCGTAGTACTCCGTGAGCCGGTCGGGGACGAGCCGGCCCGCCCGCGAACCGGCGTGCTTCGTGCCGAGCTCCTGGTAGACGGCGAGCGCCTTGCGGTACGTGTGCTCGGCCCCGCCGAAGCTCTGCCCCTCCACCGACTTCACCTGCTTGTCCGCCTCTGCCAGGCGGGCCAGGAGGGACTGCTCGACGGCCTCGTCCCGCGCCGCACCGTAGGCGACCGAGCCGCCGACCGGCACCGCGAGGAGGACGAGCCCGAGGGCCAGCGGGAGCGCGAGGCGCCGGTACGCGGCACCCGCCCTCGAACCCGGCCCCGATGCCCCGGCGCCGGAGGTGCCACCGAGCGCGAGCGGGGCGCGCAGCCCGCGCCGGGCCCCGTCGGCGGCCGCGGCCAGCAGGAAGACGCCGTAGCCGACGAGGACCCCGGTGGGGATCCCGTCCACGTCGGCGGGGAGCGCGACGAGCAGCAGGACCACTGTCGCCACCCAGCAGACGGCCGCCGGGATCCACTGCTTGAGCAGGGCGTAGCCGAGCCCTAAGCAGGAGAGGTTCAGCAACCCGACGAGGACGGCTTGCGCGGGGTTCGATTCCAGCGGCGCGGGCGGCGGCGGAATCGGCATCCCGGGCGGCCCTGCGGGCGGCGGCGGGATCCCCGGCCCAAAAGCCCCTCCGGGCGCCCCGGACAGTCCCGGCACCCCAGGCCCGCCCGGTGTCCCGGACCCACCCTGCGCCCCGTAGGCCCAGGGCGTCTCGGAGACTCTCGGATCCCCCGGCTCACCCGTCGGACGTGCGTCGTTCGGCTCTTCCCCCGCCACAGTTCCCCCCATGGTCCGTGCGTGCTCTCTCCCTACCCATCACAGCCCCTTCACAGTCCCCCCGCGGCGACGGACCACCCGCCGAAACCTCCGACTAGAGTCGCAAGGTGCCGTACGACCACCGGAACGACCACCGGACGCCCCCCGCCCGCGAAGACCGCGAAGCCCGCGGAGCCCGCCGAGCCCTCGGATCCAGCGGAACCCAGCGAGCCCGCGGAACCCGCACCGGAGCCCTCGCCCGCGCCGGTGCGGTCGCCGGAGCCCTCGCCGCCTGCACCGCCCTCGCCGGCTGCGGCGGCGGTTCCCCGGCCGCCGCCCCGAAGAGCCCCGACACCAAGAGCCCCGACGCGAAGGCGACCCACTCGCCCACGGCCACTCCGACCTCCGCCGGGACCCTCCCGCTCACCGGGCGCACCGTCGTCGTCGACCCCGGCCACAATCCCGGCAATTTCCAGCATTCCCGGGAAATCAATCAAAAGGTCGATATCGGCACAACGAGGAAGGAATGCGACGCCACGGGCACCTCCACGAACACCGGCTACACCGAAGCCGCATTCACCCTCGATGTTTCACACCGCCTGCGAGATCTCCTCACGTCCCTGGGAGCGAAGGTCGTCCTCACCCACGACGCCGACCGCCCCTTCGGCCCCTGCATCGACGAGCGCGCCCGGACGGGCAACACCGCGCGCGCCGACGCCGTCGTCTCCGTCCACGCCGACGGATCCGCCACCGGCAACCGCGGGTTCCATGTGATCGTGCCCGCCCGGGTCAGCTCCGGCGCCGCCGACACCACGAGGATCGTCGGCCCCTCCCGTGACCTGGGCGAGGCCGTCGTCCGGCACTTCGCCCGCGCGACCGGCACCGCGCCGTCCAACTACATCGGCTCCGGGACGGGGTTGGACGTCCGCGACGATCTCGGCGGACTCAATCTCTCGACCGTGCCCAAGGTCTTCGTCGAATGCGGCAATATGCGTGATCCGAAGGATGCCGCACTCCTCGCGAACGCGGCATGGCGTCAGAAAGCGGCGCAGGGAATCGCGGACGGCATCGGGACCTACCTCAAGGGGTAGTGCCGACGGGCGATAGATTCCCTCCGTACGATGGGGCCGCCCCCGTGCTTTCGCGCCACCCCGACGAGACGACCCGACGAAGGACTCTTACGTGAATATCCGCTCCCTCACTCGAGGCGATGGCGTTCTGATCGGTGCAGCGGTGGTGCTGTTCATCGCCTCATTCCTCGGCATCAGCAGCTGCGAGGCCAGCGCAGCCATCTGCGACTCGATCGAAACGCCGAACTCCTGGGAGATCTCGCCCCTCGGCTGGGGAGCGTTCCTCCTCGGCATCGCGGGTGCCGCCCTGGTCGTCCTCAACCGCGCGCTGCCCCAGCCCCGCAAGGTCGCGGGCCTGGACCTGGGTCAGATCGGTGTCGCGTTCACCGTGGCCGCGGCCTGGAACGTGCTGATGTGGATGTTCGAGTCGGACAACGCCGGCGCCGGCCTCATCCTCGGCCTGATCGCCTCCCTGATCCTGGCCGCGGCCGCCGTCGCCGCCCCGCTGGTCCCCGCCCTCAAGGGCCCCCTGCTGAGCGCGCCGAAGCCGCAGGCCCCGCAGCCGTACGGCATGCAGCCGGGCCAGCCCGGCCAGCCGGGCGTTCCCGGTGGCTACGGCTACCCGGGCGCCCAGCAGTCGCCCTACGGCGCCCAGCCGCAGCCGTACCCGGGCCAGCCGCAGCCCGACCAGCAGGCCCAGGCCGCCGCTCCGTCCCCGGCCCAGCCGGCCCCCGCGCAGGGTCAGGGCCAGCCGGCCTCCGACTTCGCGCCGTTCTGGTTCGCGGTCCCGGTCGCGCGCCCGCTGTACGGCGAGGACGGCTCGCCGACCCCGATCGCCGAACTGGCCCCCGGTACCTGGTACCTGGCGGTCGAGCAGCGCGGCCAGGGCCTGATCGCCCAGACCCAGGACGGCCGCCGCGGTGTCCTCCAGGACACCACCGGCATCCAGCGCGGCTGAGTCTTCGACGCCCGGCGCCTGCTTCGCCCACGGCCCCTCGCCCGGAATCCCTTCCGGGCGGGGGGCCGTTGTCGTACAGTCCGGACGACAACTGACGGTTCGTCAGAAAGGCTCGGTGTCATGCGCCTTGGACTCGCCCTCGGCTACTGGGGGCGCGGCCCGTCCCCCGCCCACCTGGAACTCGCCCGGGAGGCGGAGCGGCTCGGCTACGACTCCGTGTGGACCGCCGAGGCCTGGGGGTCCGACGCGTTCACCACGCTGACCTGGATCGCGGCGCACACCTCCCGTATCGGACTCGGGACGGCCGTCGCGCAGATGGCCGCGCGGACGCCCACCGCCACCGCCATGCACGCGCTGACGCTCGACCACCTCTCCGGCGGGCGGATGATGCTCGGGCTCGGCCTGTCGGGGCCGCAGGTCGTCGAGGGCTGGTACGGCCGGCCCTTCCCCCGCTCCCCGCTGACGGCGACCCGGGAGTACGTGGACGTGATCCGCCAGGTCCTGCGGCGCGAGGGGCCCGTGGCGCTCGACGGACGGTTCCACTCCCACCCGTACACCGGAGACGACGGCACCGGGCTCGGCAAGCCGCTCAAGCCGATCACCCACCCCCTGCGGGCCGATCTCCCTGTGCTGCTGGGGGCGGAGGGCCCCAAGAACATCGCGCAGACCCTGCGGATCGCCGACGGCTGGCTGCCGCTCTACTGGTCCCCCTCGCGGTACGCCGAGGTCTACGCCCTCCCGGACCGGCTGCCCGACGGCTTCCGTGTCGCTCCCATGGTCCGCGCGCAGCTGTGCGACGACCCCGCCGAGGGGCTGCTGCCCGTCAAGGCGATGCTCGGCTTCTACATCGGCGGCATGGGGCACGCCGCCCGGAACTTCCACGCCGACCTGATGGCGCGCATGGGGTACGAGTCCGAGGCCCGGCACATCCAGGAGCTGTTCGCCGCCGACCGCCGCGAGGAGGCCGTGCTCGCCGTGCCCGACGCCTTCGCGGACGAGATCTCGCTCGTCGGACCGAGGGAGCGGATCGCCGAACGGCTCGACCGGTGGCGCAAGGGGCCGGTCACCGACCTGCTGGTCACGGCGCCGGACCCGGCCACGCTGCGGCTCCTCGCGGAGCTCAACTCCTGAAGCGGAGCTCAACTCCTGAGAAGGCGACGCCCGGTCTCTAGCCGCCCAGTTGCGAGGTGCTGGGCACCTTGTCGGTCACCACCGCGCCCGCGCTCTGGCCCGCTTCCTTCACATGGTTGATGACGTCCTCGAACGCCCCGACGTCCGCCTCGCTCGCCTCGCCCTTGCGGAGCTTGGTCCCGAGGTCCTTGAGCTTGTCGATGCCCGCCGTGAGCGGCGCGACCGCCTTCGACAGCAGCTCGTCGCCCTTGGCGTTGTTCACGGCGGCCTTGAGGCGGTTGTAAGCGAAGGCCCCGGCCAGACCCGCCTTGACCAGCGCGAACTTCTGGCCGTCGGCGCCCTTCTTGAACCTGCCCTCGCGGTACGGCTTGACGATCCACTGGTACGTCGCGCCGGCCGCCAGCCCCGCGTTGGCCACGAACCTGGTCTTGGCGAGCCTCTGCTGCTCGACCGTGCCGGTCGGCGACGCGCTGCCGCTCGCGCTCGGGTCGTCGTCACCACCGCAGGCGGCGGTCGTCAGCACCAGGGCGCAGGACAGGAGGAGCGCCACGACGCCGCGGCGTATCGGACCTGAGGGGACGGAGCTGAGCACGGCGGAACCTCCCTGAGGGCTGTGGCCACAGGCTCGCCCGGCCCCCGGTGCTCCGCCACCCGGGGGACTCCGAACGGGTTTCGGCCACCGGATCGCGGCAAACCGAACGTCATGACTTCACGCAGCGGCACAACGCAGACGGCGAGAGTCATCGCCGTGGTCGCCGACATCATGGCCGGCCTGATCATCCTGTGGATCCTCATGTACCTGCTGGAGGCCAACCGGGCCAACGCCCTGGTGAGCTTCGTGCAGGACGCCGCCCACTGGCTGGCGGCCTGGTCCTACGACCTGTTCACCTTCGACGAGGCGTGGGCGCGGGTCGTGACGGGCTACGGTCTCGCGGCCGTCGTCTACCTCGCCGTCGGCCACGCGGTGGCGGGCGGACTGCGCCGCCGCTGACCACCGCCGGGGCCACCCCCCTGTGAGGGGTGGCCCCGGCGTGATCGGTCAGGAGCCGCAGCAGTCCGGTTCCAGGCCCGTCGGAAGCCGCTCGCCGCCGAAGACCGCCACCGTCGCCTCGTCACCTCCGAGCGCCGCGACGGCCAGCAGGAGCGAGCCGGCCGTCCAGGTCGTGAGCTCCTCGGGCCACACGGCCTTGTCGCCCTCGAAGACGTACCCCGTCCAGTACATGCCGCCCTCGGCGCGCAGGTGCTGGATGGACTGGAGGATCTCCAGCGCCCGGTCGGACTCGCCCATCGCCCACAGGGCGAGGGCGAGTTCGCAGCTCTCGCCGCCGGTCACCCACGGGTTGGGCAGGACGCAGCGCACGCCGAGCCCGGGGACCACGAAGTCGTCCCAGCGGGCGTCGATCCGGGCCGTGGCCGCGGGGCCCCTCACGGCGCCGCCGAGGACCGGGTAGTACCAGTCCATCGAGTAACGGGACTTGTCGAGGAAGCGCTCGGGATGACTGCGGATCGCGTGGCCGAGGGCGCCGGCCGCGAGTTCCCAGTCGGGCTGTGCCTCCTCGCGCGCCTCGGCGATGGCGAGCGCGCAGCGCAGCGCCTGGTGGATGGAGGAGCTTCCGGTGAGGAGCGCGTCCTCGACCGCCGTACCGTCGGCCTCGCGCTTCCAGCCGATCTGCCCGCCGGGCCGCTGGAGGGCGAGGACGAACTCGACGGCGGCGTAGACGGTCGGCCACATCCGGTCGAGGAAGGCGTCGTCGCCCGTCGCGAGGTAGTGGTGCCAGACGCCGACGGCGACGTACGCGACGAAGTTGGACTCCCGGCCCCGGTCGGTGACGTCGTCCGGGTCGCCGTCCTGGTAGGCCGCGTACCAGGAGCCGTCGGCGTTCTGGTGCCGGGCCAGCCACTCGTACGCTCGGGCCGCCGCCGCGTGCTCGCCGGCGGCGTCCAGGGCCATGGCGGCCTCGGTGTGGTCCCACGGGTCGAGGTGGTGGCCGCGGAACCACGGGATCGCCCCGTCCTCGCGCTGGGCGGCGAGCACTCCGGCGACGGTCTCGGCGGCCTGCTCGGGGGTGAGGACCCCGGGCAGGAGCAGGTGCTCCGCGATCTGCTCGGGACTCGTCACGCGTCGGCCTTGGGCAGGTGGGGCTTGGTCGCGTACGCCACGAAGCTCTTGCCGACCACCGGGTTGAGCAGCTGCTCGGCGACCCGGGTCAGGGCGGGCTTCTTCATGATGTCCCAGACCAGGAGCTTGTGGTACGCCCGCACCGGCAGGGCCTTGTCGTTGTCCACGCCGAAGGCGCACTTCAGCCACCAGTACGGCGAGTGCAGCGCGTGCGCGTGGTGGGTGCCGTACGGCTTGAGGCCGGCCTGGCGGATCTTGGCGAGCAGCTCGTCCGCCTTGTAGATGCGGATGTGGCCGCCCTCGACCTCGTGGTACGCGTCGGAGAGCGCCCAGCAGACCTTCTCGGGGCCGTAGCGCGGGACGGTGATCGCGATCCGGCCGCCGGGCTTGAGCACGCGGACCATCTCGGCGAGGACGCCCTTGTCGTCCGGGATGTGCTCCATGACCTCGGAGATGATCACGACGTCGAAGGACTCGTCGGGGAAGGGCAGGTTGAGCGCGTCGCCCTCCATCGCGGTGGCGGTCGCGCCGGCCGGGGCCTCGCCGGCCTCCTTCATCGCCGCGAACCACGTGGCGACCTCGCGGATCTCCTCGCCGTTCTGGTCGAGGGCCACGACCTGGGCGCCGCGCCGGTAGCACTCGAAGGCGTGCCGGCCCGCACCACAGCCGAGGTCGAGCACGCGGTCGCCGGGGGCGAGCGGGAAGCGGGTGAAGTCGACGGTCAGCACGAGGTCTGCCCTTCCGGAGGGGTGGCGGTGCGGGGGTGGGGGCGGTGCGGGCGGGGCGCGGTCACCGAGGGGCTCCGGCGCGGGCGGCGCTCCCTTGCGAGGCGATCGCCTCACGGTAGAGGTCCGCGGTGCCCTGGGCGGCGCGCGCCCAGGTGAAGTTGGCCAGAACGCGTGCCCGTCCCGCGGCGCCGAGCCGGGCCCGCAGCTCCGTGTCGCCGAGCATCCGGCCGAGCGCCGTGGCGAGCGCGCCCGCGTCGCCGGGGGGTACGGCCAGGCAGGTCTCGCCGTCGGCTCCGGTGACCTCGGGGATCGCGCCGCCGGTCGTGGCGACCAGCGGGGTCCCGGTGGCCATGGCCTCGGCGGCCGGCAGCGAGAACCCCTCGTAGAGCGACGGTACGCAGGAGACCTGGGCGGAGCGGACGAGGTCCACCAGCTCCTCGTCGGAGATCCCCTTGACGAACTCGACGGCGTCCTGGAGTCCGTACCGCTCGATGGCCTGCGCGACCGGGCCGTCCTCGGCGCGCCTGCCGACGACGACGAGGTGGGCGGCGGGGTTCTCGGTGCGGAGCTTGGCGAGGGCCTCGACGAGGTGGATGAGGCCCTTGAGCGGGACGTCGGCGCTGGAGGTGGTGACGATCCGGCCGGGGATCTCGGCGACGGACGGGTCCGGCGACCAGAGGTCGGTGTCGGCGCCGATGTGGACGACGCGGATGCGGTCCTCGCGGACGCCGAGGTGCTCGACGATCTCCTGGCGGGAGGTGCCGGAGACGGTCAGGACGGAGGGCATCCGGCGGGAGACCCGCTTCTGCATCCGGGTGAAGGCGTACCAGCGGCGGACGGAGGCGCGGCGCTTCCAGTCGGCGGCGGCGTCGAGCTCCAGCTGCCGGTCGACGGTGATGGGGTGGTGGATCGTGGTGACCAGCGGGGCGCCGAGCGCCCGGGGGCCGCCGAGGAGCCCGTAGCCCAGGGTCTGGTTGTCGTGGACCACGTCGAAGTCGCCGCGGCGGGCGGCGAGCATGCGCCGGGCCCGCAGGGAGAAGGTCAGGGGCTCGGGAAAGCCGCCGGTCCACATGGTGGCGACTTCGAGCGCGTCGATCCAGTCGCGGTACTCGTCCCGCTTGGGAGTGCGGAAGGGGTCCGGCGAGCGGTAGAGGTCGAGGCTGGCGATCTCGGTGAGCGGGACGCCCTCGTCGAGGGTGGGGTACGGCTGCGAGCCGATGACCTCCACGTGGTGACCGAGGCGGGCGAGCTCGCGGGAGAGGTGCCGGACATAGACGCCCTGACCCCCGCAGAAGGGATTTCCCTTGTACGTCAGGAGAGCGATCCGCAACATGGTGGTCCCCCCTGGTCGAGCGCTGCCGAGACCTCGGGGGACGTCGACATGGTCGGTGACGCCCTGGCGGGGGCCTGCCTCTATGGCCTCAGCGGTCACTCGCGGCCCCCTTCGAGCTTGCGTTTCGCGGGAGCGTAACCGCTCGCGCTAATCTAGAACAAGTTTCAGACTTGATCGTTCTTGATCGTTCAAGGAGCACAGAATCTACCGGCAGGTAGCCCAGCTGTAAGAGCCGGATCAGGTGATTCGCGCCACGGCGGAAGCGCCGCCATACTCCGGCGATACCGTCGCTCCCCCACCGCACGGAACGGGACTTCATGACCGCGGAAGACAGACCGGCCTCGCCGCCCCTGACAGAGCGCCAGGAGGCGCGCCGCCGCCGCATCCTGCACGCCAGCGCGCAGCTCGCCGGGCGGGGCGGTTTCGACGCCGTACAGATGCGTGAGGTGGCCGAGGCGGCCGGGGTGGCGCTGGGCACGCTGTACCGCTACTTCCCCTCCAAGATCCATCTGCTGGTCGCGACGATGCAGGACCAGCTCCAGCACATGCACACGACGCTGCGGAAGCGGCCGCCGGCCGGCGAGACCTCGGCCGAGCGGGTCGCGGAGACGCTGATGCGGGCGTTCCGGGCGCTCCAGCGCGAGCCGCAGCTCGCGGACGCCATGGTGCGGGCGCTGACCTTCGCGGACCGGAGCGTGAGCCCGGAGGTGGACACGGTCTCCCGGCTGACGACGGCGATCATCCTGGACTCGATGGGTCTTGAGCACCCGACGCCGCAGCAGCTGTCCGCGGTGCGGGTGATCGAGCACACCTGGCACTCGGCGCTGATCACCTGGCTGTCGGGGCGGGCCTCGATCGCGCAGGTCAAGATCGACATCGAGACGGTCTGCCGGCTGATCGACCTGACGGCGCCCGACGGGCCGGCCACACCGCCCGCGGCCCCGGAGGGCCGCGGGACGGTCTGAGCGAGCCGTTACGACTTCTTGTTCTTCTCCAGGTCGGCCTTGAACAGGGCCTCGCACTGCGGGGTGTTGTCCGTGCCGATGAACATCACGATGGCGAAGCCGGCGGCACCGTGGTTGCTGGCCTTGAGCGACCAGGTGCCCTTGTTCAGCGTCTTGATGGTGGACCCGGCCTGATCGGTGCCCCGGCCCTCCTTCCAGCCGCCGCCGGTCAGCGCCGTCACCGTGGCGTCGTAGGACTTCTTCGGGTCCGCCGCCTTCTCCGCGTCGGCCGTCCAGGACACCATGCAGGTCTTGAGCTCGGCCGGGACCGCGTCGCCCGAGGGGTCCTCGGTGAAGCCGGCCGCCGTGGCGGCGGTGTCGATCTCCTTCTTCACCGTGGCCGCGTCCGGGCTGTCGCCGCCGCCGGCCTCCGAACCGCCGGTCGTGGAGCCCGAGGAGGAGGCGGACGAGCCTCCCTTGTCCTTGCCCGAACCGCCGCCCTCGCCGCCGCAGCCCGCGACCAGCAGCACCGCACCGGCGGCCGCGGCCACCCACATCGCCTTGCGCACAACTCTCCCAGAACCGGGTGCACGCGGGCCTGTTGCCCCCGTGATCAGGGGAGAATTTTTGCACGCGTGAACGGGTGGCCGAAGCACCTGCGGGCTCCCCTACTCCCCGGCGCTCAGCATCAACGTCCACTCCGCTTCGGTGAACTTGTTCATGCAGGCGTCCTCCGTCGCCTGGAAGGACACCATGTCCAGCCCACCCGTGACATGACGACCCAGCAGCGACCAGCCTGACTTCTTGAGCGTGATGCCGACGACGCTGCCCTCCTTCCCGACCTCGTCCTCGCTCCGGTCCGTCGTGACCCGCCAGCCGCGCTCCACCAGTGCGGCGACGGCCGCGTCGAACTTCCCCCGGGGATCGCCGCCTTCGAGCACCTCCGGACCGGCGATCATCCAGTGGGCCGAGCACGCCGCGGCCCGCGCCTTGAGCCTGTCCTTCTCCGTGGCCGTGGCCGTGTCCGTGGCCGGGGTGACGGACGGCAGCGGCTCCGGCCGCCCGGAGGCCGGCAGGCCGGCGGCGGAGGTCGCCGCGTCGATGTCGGCCTGCGCCGCCGTCCTGCCGAACCCCTGTCCTCCCTTGCCCGACACCGATGCCGAGGCGGAGGTCGCGGGCGGCCCGCCCTCCTCCCCGGCGGCACAGCCCGTCATCGACATCGCCAGAAGCGCCGCCGCCCCGCAGGCGGTCGCCCGCCACGTCCTTCGCATGTGTCCCACCCCTGTTGTCCGTGTGCCGCAGGAGTGTCACACAGGCCCGGGAATCCGGGGACATCACTCCTCGGGCGGGAAGACCGGCTCCCCGCCGTCGAGGAGGGTGATCATGATGGCCTCCACCGGGCAGCCCTCGGCCGCGGCGAGCACCCGCTCGTTCGCGTCCGACTCCGGTTCGCGCGGGTGGGACTGACGGGCCGTGTCCAGCCGGAAGCCGTCCGGGGCGTGGTTGACGCACATGCCGGAGCCGATGCACACGCTCCGGTCGACCTCCACCTGCCAGCGGTCGCCCATCAGGCACCACCCGGCCCCTCGTACCCGGCCGGCAGGTGGATCATCTTGTGCTCCAGGTACTCGCCGAACCCCTCGGGTCCGAACTCCCGCCCCAGACCGGAGTTCTTGTAGCCGCCGAAGGGGCCGAGCATGTCCAGGCTGAAGGTGTTGACGTTGAAGGTGCCCGTGCGGACCTGCCGCGCGAAGTCGATGCCGTGCTCGACGTCCCCGGTCCAGACGCTGCCGCTGAGCCCGAAGTCGGAGTCGTCGGCGATCCGGAGCGCCTCGCTCTCCTCCCCGTACGGAAGGAGGCAGATGACCGGTCCGAAGATCTCCTCGCGGGCGATCCGCATGGAGTTGTCGACGGCCCCGAAGAGGGTCGGCTCGACGTACCAGCCGCGGTCGAGTCCGGCCGGACGGCCGCCGCCCGTCAGGACCTTGGCGCCCTCGTCCTGTCCCAGCTTGATGTAGTCGAGCGAGCGCTGCCGCTGCCGTTGGGCGACCAGCGGGCCGACCTGGGTCGCCGGGTCGAGCGGGTCGCCGACGACGAGCGCGCCCGCGGCGGCCGCGAACGCCTCGGCGATCTCGTCGTACCGGCTGCGCGGGGCGAGGATACGGGTCTGGGCCACGCACGCCTGGCCGTTGTTCATCCAGGCGGCCGGGACGATCCCGGCGACGGCGGTGGCCACGTCGGCGTCGGGCAGGATGACGGCCGCGGACTTGCCGCCGAGTTCGAGGGTGACGCGGGTGAGGTTGCGGGAGGCGACCTCCATCACGCGCTTGCCGGCCGCGACCGATCCCGTGAAGGAGACCTTGTCGACCCCCGGGTGCCCGACCAGGTACTCGCTGACCTCGCGGTCGGCGGGCAGGATGGACAGGACGCCCTCGGGGAGCCCGGCCGCGGTCGCGATCTCGGCGAGGATGTACGAGTCGAGCGGGGACTCGGGCGAGGGCTTCAGGACCACGGTGCAGCCGGCGAGCAGGGCGGGTCCGAGCTTGGCGGCGGCGGTGAACTGCGGGACGTTCCACGGCACGACCGCCGCGACGACCCCGACCGGCTCGCGCCGCACGAGGATCGGCCCGAGAACCCCGGAGCGCCGCTGCTCGTACGGGAAGTCGCGGGCGACGGTGATCGCCGCGTCCCAGACCATCATGGCCCCGAGAGCCTGGGCGAGGATGCTCCAGGAGTAGGGGGAGCCGTTCTGGGAGCTGATCGAGCGGGCGATCTCCTCGTGACGTACGGCGACGGCGTCCTTGATCCGGCCGACGACCTCGATCCGCTCCTCAAGGGTCATCCGCGGCCAGGGCCCGTGATCGAAGGCCTCCCGCGCGGCGGCGACGGCCCGGTCGACGTCGGCCCGGGACGCGTGCGGCACACGGCCGATGACCTCCTCGGTGTGGGGCGAGACCACCTCGATGACGCCACCGCCGGCCGGATCGGTCAACTCCCCGCCGATGTACAGCTTTCCGTGCTCCACAAGCTCGGTCATGGCCGACTGCCTCCAGGAACCCGCAATGTTTCTGACTGTGTTTCAGAACTGATACCAGTTCTAGTTATAGTGGGCAATGGTCGAGCAAGCGCCGTGCCGTCGCGGAGAGATGAGGGCCCATGACCCAGGTGACCGAGCACGGCGGAGGCGTCTGGTCGATCCGGGTGCCCATCCCGGACAACCCGCTCGGGCACACCCTCGTCCACCTCCTCGACACCGACCGCGGACCCGTGCTGATCGACACCGGCTGGGACGATCCGGCGTCCTGGACCGAACTGGCCGACGGGTTGGCCGCGTTGGGGACCTCCGTACAGGACGTGCACGGGGTCGTCATCACCCATCACCACCCCGACCACCACGGACTCTCCGGCCAGGTCCGCGAGGCGTCCGGCGCGTGGATCGCGATGCACGCCGCCGACACCGCCGTCGTCCGCCGCACCCGCGAGTCCGAGCCCGGCACGTGGCTCGACTACCTCGCCCGCAAGCTGGCCGCCGTCGGCGCCCCCGAGGAGCACACCGCCCCCCTCCGCGCCGCCCGCACCTCCGGCCGCGCGAGCACCCTGCCCGGGCTGCGCTCCGCCCTCCCCGACCGCGAGATCGTCCCCGGCGAACTCCTCGACCTGGCCGGCCGCCGACTGCGCGCGGTCTGGACGCCGGGCCACACCCCCGGCCACGTCTGCCTCCACCTGGAGGAGGAGCACCCCGCCCGGCTCCCCGGGCACGGCCGGCTCTTCTCCGGCGACCATCTGCTGCCCGGGATCTCCCCGCACATCGGCCTCTACGAGGACCCCGACGACGCCACCGCCACCGACCCCCTGGGCGACTACCTGGACTCGCTGGAGCGGATCGGGCGGCTCGGCGTCGCCGAGGTGCTCCCCGCCCACCAGTACGCCTTCACGGACGCGGCCGGCCGGGTGCGGGCGCTCCTCGACCACCACGAGGAGCGGCTGACCGGGCTCCTGGCCATCCTCGCGAACCCGCTCACTCCCTGGCAGCTCGCCGAGCGCATGGAGTGGAACCGCCCCTGGGAGCAGATCCCCTACGGCTCCCGGACCATCGCGGTCAGCGAGGCAGAGGCACATCTGCGCCGGCTGGTGAAGCTGGGCCGCGCGGAGGCGGTGGCGGGCTCGGATCCGGTGACGTACGTGGCGGTGTGACCCCGGCGCGGGGGGCGGGACCCAGCCGCCCGGCGCCCCGGCGAGAGGGGCGGGGCACAGCCGCCCGGCGCCCCGGCGGCCCGGGTGTGAGGCGCCTCGCACCCACCGCTGGCGGAGGTGTACGGGCCGGTAGAGTGGGCGAGTCGTCATCACACCCGTACGGGGGGAAGCCGGTGCAAATCCGGCACTGACCCGCAGCCGTGACCGTCCTGCGCGGACGGAAGCCGGAATGCCCCGCCCGGGACGTGACCGCCGGCACCGTCGAGGAATACGGAGCCGAGCCTGGTGCCTCCACGTGCCGGTGCCCGGCCGCAGGAGAGGCCCACAGCTCGCATGATCACCGTCCGCCGCGGCGCCGCCGCGTTCGCAGCCGCAGCGGTGCTCTGCACCGGCGCCGTCCCCGTCGCGTCCGCCGCGCCCTCCCCGTCCGCGACCCCCGCGCCCGTGATCCCCGCCGGGCTCTACGGCACGAAGGACCCGACGTACGACGGTGTGTGGCGCCAGTCGCTCGCCTTCGTCGCCCAGACGACCAGCGGGGTGCAGCCCGCCGACGAGGCCGTGACCTGGCTGCGGAAGCAGCAGTGCGACAGCGGCGCCTTCACGTCGTACCGCCCGGACCCCGCCAAGGCCTGCGACCCGGCCACCATGCTGGACACCAACGCCACCGCCGTCGCCGTCCAGGCGCTCACCGGGGTCGGGCGCGGGTCCACCGACCCGGAGCCCCTGGCCAAGGCCGCCGCGGCCGGCGCGGGCTGGCTGAAGGGCGTGCAGAACAAGGACGGCGGCTGGGGCTACAACCCCGGCAGCCCCAGCGACGCCAACTCCACGTCGATCGTCATCAGCGCGCTCACCGCGCTCGGCGAGAAGCCCGGCGAGGTGAAGTCCGCGGAGGGCAGGACCCCGTACGACGCCCTGCTCGCTCTCGCCCTGCCCTGCTCGGCCAAGGAGGGCGCGGGCGCCTTCGCGTACCAGCCCGACAAGGACGGCAAGCTGCTCGCGAACGCCGACGCCACCGCCGCGGCGACCCTCGCCGGGCTCGGCAAGGGCGTCACCGCGCGGGGCGTGGAACCCCAGCAGAGCCCCGTCTGCACGGACCTGGCGAAGCCCACGATGGACCGGGCCGCGCTCAACGGCGCCTCCTACCTGGCCGCCGCGCTGGCGAAGACCGGCCACCTGAACACCCCGCCGATGCCCGGCGCCGCCGACCCGGCCGAGCAGCCCGACTACGGCAACACGGCCGACGCCGTCGTCGCGCTCGCCGCGACCGGTGCCACGAAGGAGGCGTCCGGCGCGCTGGCCTGGCTCCAGAAGAACGGCGCTTCCTGGGCGAAGGAGAACGGACCGGCCGCCTGGGCGCAGCTGGTCCTCGCGGCGAAGGCGATGCACGTCGACCCGCGCGCCTTCGGCGGCACCGACCTCCTCAAGGAGCTGGGCGCCACCGGCCCCGCGCCGCAGGCCTCGCCGTCCGCCGCGGCCAAGGCGGGCGACGACGACTCCGGCTCGTTCGACGTGTGGTGGATCATCGGCATCGGCATGGTCGTCGGCGTCGGGATCGGCTTCCTGGTCAGCGGGCGCAAGAAGTGAGGACCGCGCGGTTCTTCGGCGCCGCCGCGTCCCTCGCGCTGACGCTCGCCGTCGCCGCACCCGCCCAGGCCGCCGGCTACCGGTACTGGTCGTTCTGGGAGGGCGACGCCGGCGGGAAGTGGGCGTACGCGACGCAGGGTCCGGCGACCGCCAGGCCCTCCGACGGGGACGCGATCGGCTTCCGCTTCGCGGTCAGCGAGGACACGAGCGACGCCTCCCGGCCCTCCGCCGCGCCCGACTTCGCCACGATCTGTAGCGGTACGGACGAGAAGGCGGGCACCAAGCGGGTGGCGGTCGTCGTCGACTTCGGCGGGCCCGAGGACGCCCCGCCGGGTGAGAAGCCGCCGGCCCCGCGGGTCGAGACCGGCTGCGCGCAGGTCCGTACGGACGCGACGGGCGCGGAGGCGCTGGCGGCGGTGGCCAAGCCGCTGCGGTACGACAGCGCGGCGATGCTGTGCGGGATCGCCGGGTACCCGGCGAAGGGCTGCGGCGAGCAGGTGGCGGAGACGAGCGCGCCGTCCACGACGGGGACGCCCACCGGGAACCCGACCGCCTCGGGGACCCCTCGGGCGCAGGACGACGGTGGCGGCGGGCCCTCCGCCGGGATCCTCGTCGGCGGAGCCGCCGTGCTCGTACTCGGAGGCGCCGCGGTCTGGAAGGCCCGCCGACGCGCATGATCCGTGCCCCCGAGGCGAGCCGTTCCAACGCCCTGCACGCGGGCGCCTGGTGGCTCTGGGCGCTCGGCCTGGCCGTCGCCGCCTCCCGTACCACCAACGTGCTGCTCCTCGGCATGATCGTCGCGGTCGCGGGCTACGTCGTCGCGGCCCGCCGCACGGACGCCCCCTGGGCCCGCTCCTACGGGGCGTTCGTGAAGCTGGGCCTGTTCGTGGTGGCCCTGCGGGTGGTGTTCTCGGTCGTGCTCGGATCGGCGATCCCGGGGACGTACGAGCTGTTCACACTGCCCGAGGTGCCGATGCCGGAGTGGGCCCAGGGCGTGCGGATCGGCGGCCGGGTGACGGCGGAGCAGGTGGTCTTCGCGGTGTACGACGGGGCCAAGCTGGCGACCCTGCTGATCTGCGTGGGCGCGGCGAACGCGCTCGCCAATCCGGCGCGGCTGCTCAAGTCGCTGCCGGGCGCGCTGTACGAGGTGGGCGTCACCGTCGTGGTGGCGATGACCTTCGCGCCGAACATGGTGGCCGACGTGGTGCGGCTGCGGACGGCCCGGCGGCTGCGAGGCCGGCCGACGGGCGGGGTGCGGGCGGTGCTCCAGATCGCCCTGCCGGTCCTGGAGGGCGCGCTGGAGCGCTCGATCGCGGTGGCGGCGTCGATGGACGCGCGCGGTTACGGCCGTACGGCGCAGGTGCCGCCGGCCGTGCGGCGGACGACGAACGTCCTGACGCTGGGCGGGCTGCTCGGGGTGTGCGCGGGATCGTACGGACTGCTGGCGGCGGAGGGCGCGGGGTACGGGCTGCCGCTGGTCGTCGCCGGTCTCGTCGCGGCCATGGCCGGGCTCCGGCTCGGCGGCCTCCGGGCGGTGCGGACCAGGTACCGCCCGGACCGGTGGGGCGTGCGGTCCTGGCTGGTCGCCGGTTCGGGCGTGGCGGTGGCGGCGCTGATGATCTGGGCGAACGTGTACGCGTACGAGGCGCTCCACCCGGGGGTCGTCCCGCTCGTCGCGCCGGAGCTTCCGCTGTGGCCCGCGCTGTCGTTGCTGGTGGGCCTGGTGCCCGCGTTCGTGGCCCCTGTGCCCGCCTCCCAGTCCGTCGCCCCGACGCCCGCCTCCACGTCCGTGGCCCCGGCGCCCGCCTCCAAGGAGTCTTCGTGATCCGGTTCGAGAACGTCTCGGTGACGTACGGCGACAGCGCCGGTACACCCACGCTGCGGGACGTGAACCTGACGGTCCCCGAGGGCGAACTGGTCCTGCTGGTGGGCCCGTCGGGCGTGGGCAAGTCGACGCTGCTGGGCGCGGTGTCGGGGCTCGTCCCGCACTTCACGGGCGGCACTCTGAAGGGCCGGGTGACCGTGGCGGGCCGGGACACCCGGACGCACATGCCGCGGGAGCTGGCGGACGTGGTCGGCACGGTCGGCCAGGACCCGCTCGCGCACTTCGTCACGGACACGGTCGAGGACGAGCTGGCGTACGGGATGGAGTCCCTGGGTCTCGCGCCCGCGGTGATGCGGCGGCGGGTCGAGGAGACCCTGGATCTGCTGGGGCTCGCCGAGCTCCGCGACCGCCCGATCGCGACGCTCTCGGGCGGCCAGCAGCAGCGGGTGGCGATCGGTTCGGTGCTGACCCCGCATCCCGACGTCCTCGTCCTGGACGAGCCGACGTCCGCGCTGGACCCGGCGGCGGCGGAGGACGTCCTGGCGGTGTTGCAGCGCCTGGTCCACGACCTCGGCACGACGGTCCTCATGGCGGAGCACCGCCTGGAGCGGGTGGTGCAGTACGCGGACCAGGTCCTGCTGCTTCCGGAGGGGGTCATGGGCCCGCCCGCCGAGATCATGGCGGTCTCCCCGGTCCACCCGCCGGTGGTGGCCCTGGGCCGCCTCGCGGGCTGGGACCCGCTCCCCCTGACCGTGCGGGACGCGCGACGACGGGCGGGGGACGTGAAGGCGCGCCTGGAGGGCCGGGCCCCGGTCCTCGTCCCTCGTGAGCCGGGAGCCGCGGCGGAGGACTCCGGAGCCGCCGGCACCCCCGGCACCCCCGGGGCCCTCGAAGCCCCCGCGGCGGCGGCCGCCCCCGCCGATGAACCGCCCGCGGGCCCCCGGCAGGGCCGGGGTGCGGGCGGGTCCCTGTTCCGGCGCCGACCCCGCTCGGACGGGCCCCCGCCGGCGTTCGAGCACCTGGTCGACGTCCGCGGTCTCGGCGTCCGGCGCGACCGCGTCGAGGCGCTGCGGCGGGTGGACCTCCAGGTCCGGGCGGGCGAGACCGTCGCGCTCATGGGACGTAACGGGGCCGGCAAGTCCACCCTGCTCAGCGCCCTCGTCGGCATCGTCGCGCCCACCTCCGGCACCGCCCTCGTCGCCGGCCGCTCGCCGCACCGCACCGAGCCCCGCGACATGATCCGGCACGTCGGTCTCGTACCGCAGGAGCCCCGTGACCTGCTGTACGCGGACACGGTCGGCGCCGAGTGCTCCGCCGCCGACAGCGACGCGGGCGCGGCCCCCGGGACCTGCCGGGCGCTGGTGTCCGAGCTGCTGCCTGGCGTGGCGGACGGCACCCATCCGCGGGACCTGTCCGAGGGCCAGCGCCTCGCGCTCGCGCTCGCGGTCGTGCTGACCGGCCGCCCCCCGCTCCTGCTCCTCGACGAGCCGACCCGAGGTCTCGACTACGCGGCCAAGGCCCGCCTCGTGGCCCATCTGCGCGGGCTCGCCGCCGCCGGTCACGCCATCGTCCTCGCCACGCACGACGTGGAGCTGGCCGCCGAGCTGGCGCACCGGGTGGTGATCCTGGCGGGCGGCGAGGTCGTCGCGGACGGCCCGACGGCCGAGGTCGTCGTCTCCTCCCCCGCCTTCTCCCCGCAGGTCGCGAAGATCCTCGCCCCGCAGCCCTGGCTCACGGTCGAGCAGATCAGGGAGGCGTGGTGAAAAGGGGACCCGTACGGCTCGGGCCCCGCTCGATCGCGGCGCTCCTCCTCGTCTCCGTCGTCGGGCTGCTGGGCGTCGGCTGGCCGCTCTTCGCGGACAGCGCCTCGGCCGTCACCGACCATGCCGCCGACGCCCCCTGGTTCTTCGCCGCCCTGCTGCCGCTGCTGATCGCGGTCGTGGTCGCGACGATCGCCGACTGCGGGATGGACGCCAAGGCGGTCGCGATGCTGGGTGTGCTCGCCGCCGTGGGAGCGGCGCTGCGGCCGCTCGGGGCGGGGACGGCGGGCCTGGAGCCGATGTTCTTCCTGATGGTGCTGAGCGGCCGGGTCCTCGGGCCGGGGTTCGGTTTCGTACTCGGCGCGGTCACGATGTTCGCGTCCGCCCTGCTCACGGGCGGTGTCGGGCCGTGGATGCCGGTGCAGATGCTGGCGATGGGCTGGTTCACGATGGGCGCGGGGCTGCTGCCGGGGCCGGAGAGGATCCGGGGCCGGGGCGAGCTGCTGATGCTCTCGGCGTACGGCTTCGTGGCCGCGTTCGCGTACGGCACCGTCACCAATCTCTACGGCTGGGTCACGGTGGGAGGCCTCGGTACGGGGATCTCGTTCCAGCCCGGTGAGCCCGCGCAGGAGAACCTGGTCCGCTTCCTCGCGTATGTCCTCGCCACCTCCCTCGGCTGGGACCTCGGCCGGGCGGCCCTCACCGTCGTCCTCACCCTGACCGTCGGCGGCACCCTCCTGAAGGCCCTGCGGAGGGCCACGCGACGCGCGAACTTCGAGGCCCAGGTCACATTCGAGGGCCCGGAGACGCCCCTCCGGGGTGAGGCGCCCCACAGGACCTAGGTCACGTACGACGTGGAATAGGAGGAGGGGCAGACCCTCCCAAATCCCCACATAGCCCGCCTCGACCTGCGAAAACACCCCATCCCCTACCCGGGGGCCTTCGGCGCGGGTCCGACTCCGCTTCGTACCGGGGGGCGTTGCCAGGGCTCGGAGGCCCTGGTTGTCTGGTGGACGTCGCCAGGCAGCAGCGCTCCAGCGCAGCTCCTCGGACAGGCCGACTCCCACAGGATCCGGGTTCCCCGGGCTCTGGTTCCGGCTTGCCGAAATCGCCCGGCGCGCCCTTGCCCCCGACGTTAGGTCGCTTCGTGTTCCGCTCGCTCTCCACTCGTGTCTCCTCCCGCAAGAAGACCTTCGCCGCCTCCGCAGCCGTGCTGCTGGGCGCCTCGGGTGCGGTGCTCGGCACGACGTCCACGGCTTCGGCCGCGACTCCGCAGGAGATCGCCAAGCAGATCGTTCCGGCTTCGCAGTACCAGTCGTTCAGCAAGATCGTGAACCACGAGTCCGGCTGGAACCCCTCCGCCACCAACTCGTCCAGTGGCGCTTACGGTCTCGTCCAGGCCCTCCCGGCCTCGAAGATGTCCTCGGCCGGCTCGGACTGGAAGACCAACCCGGCCACCCAGATCAAGTGGGGCCTCAACTACATGAACGAGCGCTACGGCTCCCCGAACGCCGCCTGGGCGTTCTGGCAGGCCAACGGCTGGTACTGAGAGTCACCGCCGGCAACCGCGCTCCCGCAAGGCCCCGCCCTCCTCACGGAGGGGCGGGGCCTGCGCCGTTTCCGCACGACGGCGGGGGCCCTACAGCCGCTGGATGATCGTGGTCCTACAGTCGCTGGATGATCGTGCCGGTGGCCTACAGCCGCTGGATGATCGTGCCGGTGGCCAGTGCCCCGCCGGCGCACATCGTGATCAGCGCGAACTCCTTGTCCGTACGCTCCAGCTCGTGCAGGGCCGTGGTGATCAGCCGCGCCCCGGTCGCGCCCACCGGATGCCCGAGCGCGATGGCACCGCCGTTGACGTTGACCTTCACGAGCCCGTCCAGGTCCCGGTCGAACTCCTGCGCCCAGCTCAGCACCACCGACGCGAACGCCTCATTGATCTCGACGACGTCGATGTCCCTGAGCGACATGCCCGCCTTGCCGAGCACGGCGCGGGTCGCGTCGATGGGCCCGTCGAGGTGGAAGTGCGGATCGGACCCGACGAGGGCCTGGGCGACGATCCGGGCGCGGGGCTTGAGCCTGAGGGCGCGGGCCATCCGTTTGGACGCCCACATGACGGCCGAGGCCCCGTCGGAGATCTGCGAGGAGTTCCCGGCGGTGTGGACGGCGGTCGGCATGACGGGCTTGAGCCGGGCGAGCGCCTCCATGCTGGTGTCGCGCAGCCCTTCGTCACGGTCGACGAGCCGCCACATCCCCTGCCCCGCGGCCTGCTCCTCCTCGGTGGTCGGGACCTGGACGGCGAAGGTCTCGCGCTTGAAGCGCTCCTCGGACCAGGCGACCGCGGCCCGTTCCTGGGAGAGGAGGCCGAGGGAGTCGACCCGTTCACGGGTGAGGCCGCGGTGCCGGGCGATCCGCTCGGCGGCCTCGAACTGGTTGGGCAGGTCGACGTTCCACTCGTCCGGCCAGGGCTTTCCGGGGCCGTGCTTGGAACCGGAGCCGAGCGGGACGCGCGACATGGCCTCGACACCGCAGCTGATGCCGATGTCGATGACCCCCGAGGCGATCATGTTGGCGACCATGTGACTCGCCTGCTGCGAGGAGCCGCACTGACAGTCGACGGTGGTCGCGGCCGTCTCGTAGGGAAGACCCATGGCGAGCCAGGCGTTGCGCGCGGGGTTCATGGACTGCTCGCCGGCGTGGGTGACGGTGCCGCCGACGATCTGCTCGACGCAGTCGGCCTTGATGCCGGTGCGTCCGAGGAGTTCACGGTAGGTCTCGCCCAGGAGGTAGGCGGGGTGGAGATTGGCGAGCGCGCCTCCGCGCTTGCCGATGGGGGTGCGTACAGCTTCGACGATGACGGGTTCCGCGGCCATGAGCTCGTCCTCTCCTCGCCCGGGCGGGGCGTCCCGGCACTCCGCGACGCGGGCGGTACGGGGAACTAGTACGCGTTCTAGTTCTGAGTGAAGTCTTATGACTGCTACCGCCGGTACGCAAGGGTTGTGCACGCACCCGCGTGCACTGATTACCGGCAACAGTTCCCGTCGCATGCCTTGCGGGTTGTAGAACCCGTTACTACCTTGCGGACAACTTCTGATGGATCGTCAGACATGCCGTCGGACATGCCGTCAGGCACGCGTGTCTCAGACATGGAGTGTGTTGCCGATGCCCTGCCCTCACCTCCCCGAAGGGTTCGACGCCACCGACCCCGACCTGCTCCAGAGCCGTATCCCCTTCCCGGAGTTCGCCTCGCTGCGGCAGACGGCACCCGTCTGGTGGTGCCCCCAGCCGCGCGGGATCACGGGCTTCGACGACGAGGGCTACTGGGCCGTCACCCGGCACGCCGACGTCAAGTACGTCTCCACCCACCCCGAGCTGTTCTCCTCCACCGAGAACACGGCCGTCATCCGCTTCAACGAGCACATCACCAGGGACCAGATCGAGGTCCAGAAGCTGATCATGCTCAACATGGACCCGCCCGAGCACACCCGCGTCCGCCAGATCGTCCAGCGCGGCTTCACACCCCGTGCCATCCGGACCCTGGAGAACGCCCTGCGCGAGCGCGCCCGGGCGATCGTCGAGGAGGCGAAGCGGAACGCCGGCGACGAGGGCTCCTTCGACTTCGTGACCCAGGTCGCCGTCGAACTGCCGCTCCAGGCGATCGCCGAACTCATCGGCGTACCGCAGGCGGACCGCGCCCGGATCTTCGACTGGTCCAACAAGATGGTCGCGTACGACGACCCCGAGTACGCCATCACCGAGGAGATCGGCGCCGAGGCCGCCATGGAGCTCATCGGCTACTCGATGAACCTGGCCGCCGAGCGCAAGGAGTGTCCCGCCAAGGACATCGTGACCCAGCTCGTCGCCGCCGAGGGCCAGGGCAACCTCTCCTCCGACGAGTTCGGCTTCTTCGTGCTGCTGCTCGCGGTGGCCGGCAACGAGACCACCCGTAACGCCATCAGCCACGGCATGCACGCCTTCCTCACCCACCCCGACCAGTGGGAGCTGTTCAAGCGGGAGCGGCCGGCGACCGCCGCCGAGGAGATCGTGCGCTGGGCGACCCCGGTGGTCTCCTTCCAGCGGACCGCCACCCAGGACACCGAGATCGGCGGCCAGAAGATCCGTAAGGGAGACCGGGTCGGACTCTTCTACTCCTCCGCCAACAACGACCCCGAGGTCTTCGAGAACCCCGAGGCCTTCGACATCACGCGGGACCCGAACCCGCATCTCGGCTTCGGCGGCGGAGGCCCGCACTTCTGCCTCGGGAAGTCGCTCGCCATCAACGAGATCGAGCTGATCTTCAACGCGGTCGCGGACGTGCTGCCCGATCTGACGCTCGCGGGCGAACCGCGACGGCTGCGCGCGGCGTGGCTGAACGGGATCAAGGAGCTGCAGGTCCGGGTCGGCTCCTGACAGACCGGCAGGCGGGGGCCCTTCCCCCTACGCCCCGGGCCCCCGCCTCCCGCCGCCCGCTCGTCGCGCCTCCGTTGTGCCCTTGCCGGGGGCTTGGCGCGCCCTTGTGGGGGCCTTGAGGGGCGGTTGGCGGACCCTTGTCGGGCCCGGAACCGGAGCCTCGCGCGCCGCGTCTGAGCGCACATGCGGGGGACACACAGAATTCTGGCCATGATCGTCGCGCTGCTCGCGCTCCAGCTCGGCTCGCTGATCGCACCGGCGTACGCGTGCGGATGCGGCGCGATGATCCCGGACCGGAACCACCGGATCGGCGTCGATCGGGAGACCTCGGCCCTGCGCTGGGACGGCCGTACGGAACAGATCGTCATGCGTTTCACGGTGCGCGGGGACGCCGAGCGGGCAGCCTGGATCATGCCCGTTCCCGGCCGGGCGGACGTGACGCTCGGCGACGCGGAGCTCTTCGACGCACTGGACGACCTCACTCGGCCCGAGTACCGGACCCGGCACCACTTCTGGCCACGCGGCGGCAACTGGCCCTTCGACATGGGCACCTCGGACGGCGCCGCGGGCGCCGCTCCCGGAAAGGGCGCCCCGGACGTCGGCGTCGTCGGACGCGAGCGGCTCGGCCCCTTCGACGTGGCGCGGCTGACCGCCGGCGACCCCGACGCGCTGAGCGACTGGCTGAAGACGAACGGCTTCGAGCTCTCGGACCGGCTGGCGGCCGAACTGACGCCGTACGTCGAGCAGAAGTGGGAGTACGTAGCGGTCCGGCTCGCCCCCGACACCACGGACGCGGGCACGGGTACGAGCACAGCCGTCCAGGTGCTGGGCGGCGAACTCACCCCGCTCCGGATCAGTTTCGCCAGCGACCGGCTCGTCTACCCGATGCGGCTCTCCCGGCTGGCGCGGACCCCGCAGTCCCTCGGCCTGTACGTCCTCGCCGACCACCGCATGGAGCCGCGCGACGACATCGGCGGCGCGCGGCCCGAGGTGCGGTTCGCGGGCGAGATCGAGGGGACGGAGGGCGAGGCGCTCGCCTCGCTCACCGGCGGGCGGCAGGTCTATCTGACCGCCCTGGAACAGGAGTTCCCCGTGCCCTCGCGGATCGACGGGGACCACGTGCTGCGGACGGTCGCCGACACTCCGTACCGGGAGGTGATCCACACCGATCGGCTCCTCACCGTCGGCGACGGGATCCCGGTCTGGCTCCTGACGGTCTCCGGCGTGCTGCTCGCGGTGGGCGGGGCGGTCGTGGCGGTCCGCCTCCGGCGGCGCCGGCCTGCGGTACGTTCGGCCGCATGACTCAGGATCAATGGACCACCGTCGACCGCTACTTCACCGATCTCCTCGCCCCGGACGACGACGCGCTCGCCGCCGCGCTCGCCGACTCCACGGCCGCCGGGCTGCCCGAGATCGCCGTCGCGCCCAACCAGGGCAAGCTCCTGAACCTGCTCGTCACGACGGCGGGCGCGCGCTCGGTGCTGGAGATCGGCACGCTCGGCGGCTACAGCACGATCTGGATGGCCCGCGGACTGCCCGCCGACGGCCGGATGATCTCGCTCGAGTACGACCCGCGTCACGCGGACGTGGCCCGTGCCAACATCGCCCGGGCCGGCCTCGACAAGGTCGTCGAGGTCCGGACGGGCGCGGCCCTGGACACCCTGCCCGAGCTGGAGGCGGAGGGCGTCGGCCCGTTCGACTTCGTCTTCATCGACGCCGACAAGGTGAACAACCCGAACTACGTGACGTGGGCGCTGCGGCTCTCCCGTCCCGGCACGGTCATCGTCGTCGACAACGTGGTGCGCGGCGGCAGGGTCGTCGACGCGGAGACGGACGAGCCGGCGATCACCGGCACGCGCGCGATGTTCGAACTCGTCTCGCGTGAGCCCCGGTTGGACGCGACCGCGTTCCAGACCGTCGGCGTGAAGGGTTACGACGGGCTGCTGCTGGCCCGGGTCGTGGCGTAGCGGGGCGCGCTCGACTGCCATCCGGCGAAGAGCGGTACCTCGCCCGTGGCGTCGAGCACGACCACCCCGAAGGGCCGGTCGAAGGCGATCTCCTCGACGATCCGCCGGCGGGGCGGGGCGGCTCCGCGGCTCATCGTGACGGCGGTGACCGCGGCGGCCTCCACGCCCTCCTCGGCGACGGTGACCAGGGCCTCCTGGACGACCCTGGAGACGGACAGGGGGTGCGGCGAGAGCGCGGAGAAGTCGGCGCCCGGCCGAAGGGCCCTGGTGACGCCGAGGGCGGCGAGCTGCTCGTTCACGTCGATCTTCGCGCGCAGGGTGAAGCGGGGCAGGGCGAGTGCCACTCCGTCGGCCGCGAGCCGCGTCCGGCCCCGCTCCCCCGCCCAGGCGGCGGGCAGCACCTCGGCCGGCCCCTCGCCCTGCGCCCCGAGCACGAACCGCACCCGTGCGGCGCCCTCGCCCCCCGCCGTACGCGCCGTCCCGTCCACCTCGTCGCAGGGGAGTTCGACGACCGTCGTCCCGCCGACACGCCAGGCCCAGAACACCGGGATCCGCTGGTGCATGGTCGGTACGAGGGTGGTGTCGCCGTACCCGTCGGTGAAGGGGGCGTCCCGCGTCGCCGAGGTTGTGAAGGCCGTGAGCCACCGGGCTTTCAGCACCAGGGCGTTGACCAGGACCAGCTCCTCGGTGCCGTCCAGGTCGATCGGCAGCGCGTCGATCACGCCCCCGGTGGACTCCCGTACCCAGGAGTCCAGTTCGCGCTGCGCCTCGTCGCCCAGCACGCCGAACCCCACGTCGGGCAGGCCCCGCCGGAACGCGTCGAGGACCGCCACCCGGCTCCACACCGCCGTCGCGACCGCGATGCCCGCCGCCTCCGCGAGTCGCCGCCCGGCGACGGTCGCGGCCTCGGCGGCGGCCTCCCCCTCGACCCCGAGCAGCTCCCGCAGCTCCGCACCGGTCTCCGTACGGGCGCCCGAGGCGACGGCGGCGAGCGCCGTCCACAGTCCGGCCGGAGAGCAGACGAAGTCGCCGTCGCCGAGACGCGGCAGCCAGCGCGCGGCGAGCTCGCGCGCCGCTCCCGTGTGCACGGCCGGATCCGAGCCGGTCATATCCTGCCCTTCATGAGCATCGTGAAGATCAACGCACTGACCGTCCCGGCCGAGCAGCGCGAGGTCCTGGAACAGCGGTTCGCCGCCCGCGCCGGGTCCGTGGAGGGCTCCGACGGCTTCGAGTGGTTCGAGCTGCTGCGGCCCCTGGAGGGTACCGACCAGTACCTCGTGTACACCCGCTGGCGCAGCGAGGAGGACTTCCAGAACTGGATGAGCGGTTCCATGAAGGCCGCGCACGGGGGCGGCGACGCCGCCGCCGGCGAGCGCCCCAAGCCGGCGGCCACCGGCTCCACGCTCTGGTCGTTCGAGGTCGTCCAGCAGGCTTCCCCGAAGTGAGCGTCTCGACGGTGACCGGCTGGTCCTTCGCGCCCGAGGACGTCCACACCGCCGACGCGACGGCCCTGCGGCGCGACTACTACGACGACGTGGCCAGCCGTTACTGGAAGCGGCCGGCCACCGAGGCGGAGATCGACGAGGGTCTGGCCGGCGACGGCGTGGAGCTGCTGGCCCCGCCGACCGGCCGGTTCCTGGTGGGCCGGTACGAGGGGAAGCCGGCGGCCTGCGGCGGGGTCCTGCTCCTCGACGAGGAACGCGCCGAGCTGACCCGGGTGTTCCTGCGGCACGCCTTCCGGGGCACGGGCGGTGCGGGGGCTCTGATGGGGGACCTGGAGGACGCGGCCCGTGACCTGGGCGCACGGCGCATGGTCCTCAACACGCGCCTGGACCTGATCGAGGCCCGCACGCTGTACACGCGCCATGGTTACGAGGAGATCCCGGCGTACTGCGAGGGCCCGTACATGGACATCTGGTACGGCAAGGACCTCTAGGCCCTGTCGGGCTCACGCGTGGCGGTCGGCGGGGGCTCTGGGCCCTGTCGGGCGTGGGCGTGGTGGTCGGCGGGGCCTCTGGGCCCTGTCGGGCGTGGGCGTCGCGGGCCCCAGGCTCTGTCGGGCTCACGCAGCGGGACCCCCAGGCCCTGTCCGGCTCACGCGTGGTGGTCGCGGGGCGGCTCCGGTGAGTGCGGCCGCTCCGCGTCCGAGCCGTTCAGCTCGGCCGTCAACTCCTCCACCAGCTGCACGAGATCCGTGGGCCGGTCGGGCCCCCACCAGTCGCCGAGCAGCTCGGCGAGCGACTCCTCACGCGCCTTCGCCAGCAGGGTCGCGGCCGCGAGCCCTTCCTCGGTGAGGACCAGCTGCATCCCCTCCCGGCGGACCAGGCGACGCTCCTCGACCTGCCGGGACGCCTCGGTGATGATGCGTAGCGGTACGGGGGTGGTGTCGGCGAGCCGCGCCGGTTCGACGGTCCCGTGGCGGCGGATCCGCAGCAGCAGCCAGCTCGCCGCGGGCAGCAGATCGAGCCCGGCCTTCGCCGTGATCTTCTCGTAGATCGCCCTGCGCCCCTCCCGCGAACCGAGCACGGACAGGGCCCGGCAGCACTCGTCGTACGAGGAGCGCTCCACCGGGTTGGAGGCGAGGGTCTGGCTGACGTCCGGGGCGGTGACCGAGCCGCGCAGCTTGTCCTCCTTGAGGAACCAGGCGACGACGAAGGCGACGAGGACGACCGGCACGGCGTAGAGGAAGACGTCGGTGATCGAGGTCGAGTAGGCGTGCACGACCGACGGCTGGAGCTCGGCCGGGAGTTCCGCGATGGCGCGCGGGTCGGCGGCGATCTGGTCCGGCCCGGTCCCCGGCGGCAGCGCCTGCCCGGCGAGGGCGGCGTCGAGTTTGACGTTCAGCCGGTGGGTGAAGATCGTTCCGAAGACGGCGACGCCGAAGGACGCGCCGATGGACCGGAAGAAGGTCGCGCCGGAGGTGGCGACCCCGAGGTCCTGGTACGAGACGGCGTTCTGCACGACCAGGACGAGGACCTGCATGACGAGTCCGAGGCCGACGCCGAAGACGAAGAAGTAGGCGCTCGTCTCCCAGGTGGAGCTGGACTCCGTGAGCTCGTTGAGCAGCAGGAGCCCGAGGGCCGTGATGCCGGTGCCGGCGATGGGGAAGACCTTCCAGCGCCCGGTGCGGGAGACGATCTGGCCCGAGACGGTCGAGGTGATCAGCATGCCGAGGACCATGGGCAGCATGTGGACGCCGGAGATGGTCGGGGTGACGCCCTGGACGACCTGGAGGAAGGTCGGCAGATAGGTCAGCGCGCCGAACATCGCGAAGCCCACCACGAAGCTGATGACCGAGACGAGCGTGAAGGTCCGGATCTTGAAGAGCTTCAGCGGCAGCACGGGCTCGGCCGCGCGCTTCTCGACGTACACGAACCACACCAGGAGCACGGCTCCGAGGACGGCGAGCCCGATGATCTGCGGGGAGTTCCAGTCCCAGGTGTTGCCGCCGAGGGAGGCGACGAGGACCAGACAGGTGGCGACCGAGGCGATGAGCAACGTACCGAGGTAGTCGATGGTGTGGCGGGTGGAGCGGACCGGGATGTGCAGCACGGCGGCGATCACGAAGAGCGCGACGATGCCGATGGGCAGGTTGATGTAGAACACCCAGCGCCAGGAGAGGTGCTGGGTGAAGAGCCCGCCGAGCAGGGGGCCGAGGACGCTGCTGGCGCCGAAGACGGCGCCGAAGAGGCCCTGGTACCTGCCGCGTTCCCGGGGCGAGACGAGGTCGCCGACGATGGCCATCGACAGGACCATGAGCCCGCCGCCGCCGAGCCCCTGGAGGGCGCGGAAGCCGATGAGCTGCGGCATGTTCTGCGCGATGCCGCAGAGGGCTGAGCCGACGAGGAAGATGACGATGGCGGCCTGGAAGAGTTTCTTGCGGCCGTACTGGTCGCCGAGCTTCCCCCAGAGGGGTGTACCCGCCGTCGACGCGAGGATGTACGCGGTCACGACCCAGGACAGGTGCTCCATGCCGCCGAGCTCGCTGACGATGGTCGGCAGAGCGGTGGCGACGATGGTCTGGTCGAGTGCGGCGAGCAGCATGCCGAGCAGCAGCGCTCCGATCGCGACCATCACGCTGCGGTGGCTCCGCCCGTCCCCGGGCACCGGGCCACCGCTGGGGTCCGCCGCGCGTACTTCCTGGGCCATGGGCATCTCCTCGGGTCCGTTCCCCACCCCATCCTGATTGGAATGTCCGGTTATGGCCTGCCGAAGGGCACGGCTGTTCGCCTGTCGCACGAGCGTGGGCTGCATAATCGCTGCCAGTTGTGAACCTGGGGAGGGGACTCACAGTGGTCGGACACATCTGTCCTGAATGCGGTGTACACAGACCGCGCTGCACCTGCGTCGAGGCGGAGATAGCCGCGGCGGAGGACTTCGATCCGCTCCGGATCCGTCCGTACGTGACGCTGGAGGCCGGCGGGGAGCCGGGAGAGCCTCCGGCGCCCCTGCCGCCAGCGGGGGCGAAGGGGAAGTCGGAGCCGGAGTCGGGGCCGCCGGGGGCGGGGGCGGCCGAGACGACGCCTCTACACCTGGGCGGGATCGCCGCGGAGCAGGAGGCGGCGCACGACGCGCGGGAGAACGCGCGGGGGGCAGCGCGGGAGGACGCACGGGACGGGCTGCACCAGCCGCACGAGCCCTACGCGATCCACGGACCCCACGAGGCCCACGGGCCCTATGAGGCCCACGGGCCCTATGAGGCCTACGCGCCCCACGACGCCTACGGGCCCCATGGGCCCCACCAGCCCCACGAGACCTACGAGGCCCACGAGACCTACGCGCTCCAGGGGGACGAGCGCCCGGCCACGCGCCGCCGCGGCGCGCTGGTGGCGCTCGCGGCGGCGGTCGCGGTCGCGGTGGTCGCCACCGCGGCGGTGGCGGGCGGGCTGCTCGGCGGCGGGAACGAGGCGGACGACCGGGCCGCCGCGCCCACGCCCACCACGAGCGCCTCGCAGAACGTCGCCGTGTCGGAGGCCCCGTCCTCGTCGGCCTCCGCGTCCCCGTCGTCCGCCTCGGCCTCGGCCTCGCGCTCGGCGTCGCCCTCCGCCTCACCGTCCCCCTCCAGCCGGACGACGCAGGCCACCGCGACGGCCACGACCCCGGTCACCACGTCGGCCGTGCCGCCGTCGCCCTCCGCCTCGCGCACCACCTCCGCACCGACCCTGACCCCGGTGCCCACCCCGGACGCACCGGCCCCGACCCTGCGCTACGGGGACCGCGGAGCCGAGGTCGCGGAACTGCAGCGGCGGCTGGAACAGGTGTGGGTCTACGACGGCCCGATCGACGGCGAGTACTCCAGCAGGGTGCGTCGCGCGGTCGAGCGGTACCAGTCGTACCAGTACATCGACGAGGACGAGGAGGGCGTGTACGGGCCGGAGACGCGCCGCGCCCTGGAGGCGGAGACGACGGGCTGAGGCGACGGGGAGACGGGCCGCGGGTCCGGGGCCGGCACGGCGTCCGCGACCGAGGTCCACAGTCCGCGACCCGCGGCCGAGGTCCGCGATGCGGGACGGATTGGCGCGAAGGCCCGGCCTTTTGTATGGTCGAGGAACAAAGTGGCCCCGCCCGCAACCCCTGACCGGCGGGCGGGTCCGCTCTGCTCTCCTCCCACCCCTCTGGAGACCTTTGATGCCCGCGCTCACCACCCGCGCCCTGCTCCTGGACATGGACGGCACGCTCGTCAACTCGGACGCCGTCGTCGAACGCTGCTGGCGCCGCTGGGCGGTACGTCACGGACTGGACCCGGAGGAGGCGCTCAAGGTCGTCCACGGGCGCCAGGGGTACGCGACGATGGCCGCCCTCCTCCCGGACCGGCCCATGGAGCAGAACTACGCGGACAACCGGGTGATGCTGGCGGAGGAGACCGCGGACCTCGACGGCGTCGTTCCCGTCCCGGGCGCCCCCGCCTTCATGGCCGCGATCGACTCCCTTCCGCACGCCCTCGTGACCTCGGCGGACGAGGCGCTCGCCCAGGCCCGGATGGGCGCGGCGGCGCTGCGGATGCCCGAGACGCGGGTCACGGCGGAGCGCGTCGGCGCGAGCAAGCCGGACCCGGAGGGCTTCCTCAAGGGCGCGGCGGAGCTGGGTGTCGACCCGGCCGACTGCGTGGTCTTCGAGGACTCCGAGGCCGGCATCCAGGCGGGCCGTGCGGCCGGCATGCGCGTGGTGGGCGTGGGCCCGAGGGCGGCGGCGTTCGCCCCGGACGTCCATGTCCAGGACCTCACGGCCGTCACGGTGCGGCGGCAGCCCGACGGCACCCTCCTCCTGACGTTCCCGGCGTAACGCGACGGGCCTCCCGCGGAGTGCCCGAGCGGCCTCCCGCGGAGTGACGTACCCGGAGTGACGCGCGGGCCTCGCCCGGAGTGAAGCGGGGGCCTCGCCCGGAGTGACGCGAGGGGCCTCGCCCCCATGGCCCTCCCTGGGCCCCTGGGGGCCGGGGCCAGGGCCCCCTTGGGAGCCGGGCCCCAAGCCCTCCCCGTAACCCCAAGGCCGCCGCCGGCTCGCCCCACCCCCGCCCGCCCCCGCCCCTCGCCGTCCGGTCAGCCGCGCGCCGGAGTGCCGCGGGCAAGCACGCCCCGCGCCACCAGTTCCAGCACCACGGCCACCGCCACCGCCTGCACCACCATCAGCGCCACCAGCACGAACAGCTGCACCGCCCCCGCCTCCCACGGCGAGGCCCCGCCCAGCAGCATCCCGACGAACGCCCCCGGCAGCGTCACGAGCCCCACCGTCCGCGTCTGGTCGAGCCCCGGCAGCAGCGCGTCCGACGCCGCGCTCCGCGCCACCTCCAGCCGGGCCTCCCGCTCCGGCAGCCCGAGCGCGAGCCCCGCCTCGACCTCGCCCCGCCGCGTCTCCAGCTCGTCGAGCGCCCGCCGCCCTCCGAGCACCGTGGCGGTCAGCGCGCCGCCGATGAGGATGCCGGTGACCGGGATGAGCGCCACGCCCCGCACCGGCAGCAGCCCGGTCAGCAGCAGCGCCCCGACGACCGGCACGACGCCGGCCGCGATCGGCAACCCGGCCCACCAGCGCCCCCGCCCCTCCCCCGGCACGACGCGCCGGCCCGCGGTCCACGCCGCCACTCCGTACATCACCACGAGGAACGCAAGCAGCAGCGGCAGATACCGCATCACCCAGCCGATCACGAGTGACACCGCGACCAGCTGGGCCGCGGCGCGCCCGCCCGCCGTCAGCGAGTCGCGGGGCCGCCCGAGCCGGGCGAACGCGACGACGCCCGCGGCCACGGCGAGCAGAACGGCCAGAACCACCCCGAAGGTGACGTTCACTTCCAGAAGCACACACCAACCCTAGGGCCGGAAAACGGAACTGTCGTTCCGTCACAACCCTTGATGTGACGTGCGCATGTCGCCACTCTGTTACCTGGCGCACCGCCCTCAGCAACCTGGGGCCGCCACGATGACCGGGCCGCCGGGCACCCACCCCGGCCCGCACCGGGCACCCGCCCGGGGCGGCACGGCCAAGGTCCCCCCACATCAAGGGAGTTCGCATGCTCACCGCAAGCGTCTACGCGCGTCGAATAACCCGTCGCGCGACCGTTCTCGCCGCCACCGCCGCCCTCTCCGTCACCGGCCTCCTCGCCACCGCGCCGGCCGCCCAGGCGGCCATGCCCACGCCCGTCAGCGCGTCCACCGCCCGTACGTACCTCGCCTCGCTCACGGTCAAGACGGAAGGTTCCTCCTCCGGCTACAGCCGTGACCTCTTCCCCCACTGGATCACCCAGTCCGGCGCCTGCAACACCCGCGAGGTCGTCCTCAAGCGCGACGGCGTGAACGTCGTCCAGGACTCCAGCTGCGCCGCCGTCAGCGGCAGCTGGTACTCCGAGTACGACGGCGCGACCTGGACCGCCGCCGCCGACCTGGACATCGACCACGTCGTGGCACTCTCCGAGGCCTGGAAGTCCGGCGCGAATTCCTGGACCACCGCCAAGCGCCAGCAGTTCGCCAACGACCTGACCCGCCCGCAGCTCATTGCCGTGACGGACAACGTCAACCAGGCCAAGGGTGACCTCGACCCCGCCGAGTGGATGCCGTCGCGCACCGCGTACCGCTGCACGTACGCCCGCGCCTGGGTGCACGTGAAGTACTACTGGGGCCTGAGCGTGGACTCCGCCGAGAAGAGCGCCCTGCAGTCCGTCCTGAACGGCTGCTGAGAACGCTTCCGTCACGCCTCCCTCGTTCCGTACCGTACGGGCGTTCGTACCGTACGGGCGGGACGACGGAGGGGCGGGGAGATCGATGGCGGCCGGACTGAGGCTCGGACCAGTACTTCGGTACGTCGACGGGGTGACGGGGGGCTCGGCGACGATCTGGGTCGAGACCGACCGCCCGTGCACGGCGGAGGTCCGCGGCGCTTCCGGCGCCGGCGGCAGCACCCGCACGTTCCAGATCGCGGGCCACCACTACGCCCTGATACCGGTGACGGGCCTGTCCCCCGGTACGACGACGGAGTACGAGGTACGGCTGGACGGCCGGACGGTCTGGCCGCCGCCCGACTCCCGCTTCCCCCCGAGCACCATCCGCACCCCCTCCCCCGACGGCGAGGTCAGGGTCGCCTTCGGCTCCTGCCGCTGGGCGGCGAAACCGGCCGAAGGCAGGGACCCGGTCGGCCCCGACGCCCTGGACACGCTCGCGAAGCACCTGGCGACGCGCCTCGCCACCGACGGCACGAACGGCCTCGCGAACGGCCTTGTCACCGACCACGCGAGCGGCCTCGCGACCGGCGTCGCGACCGACCGCGCGAACGACCGCGTGAAAGGCCTCGCCACCGACCGGGCGACGGACCCGCCCCGGACACCACCCGGGGCCGCCGCGGAGGAGATACCCGAACGCCCTGACGTACTCGTCCTGTTGGGCGACCAGGTGTACGCGGACGAGACCTCGGCCGACACCCGCCGCTGGCTCGCCGCGCGCCGGGACCCCCGCGACCCGCCGGGATCCGAGGTCGGGGAGTACGAGGAGTACACCCGGCTCTACGACGAGTCGTGGGGCGACCCGGAGGTCCGCTGGCTGCTCTCCACGGTCCCCAGCTGCATGATCTTCGACGACCACGACGTCATCGACGACTGGAACACCAGCGCCGCCTGGCTCGCCCGGATGCGGGCCACGCCCTGGTGGCGCGAGCGGGTGCTGAGCGGACTGATGTCGTACTGGGTGTACCAGCACCTCGGCAACCTCTCCCCGGCCGAGCTGGCCACCGACCCGCTGTACGCCGAGATCCGCTCCCTGCCCGACGGGACGGACCGGCTGCGGCGGTTCGCGGCGGAGGCGGACGCCGATCCGGCCTGTGTGCGCTGGAGTTACCGCCGGGACTTCGGCCGGACCCGGCTGCTGATGATCGACACGCGCGCGGCCCGCCTCCTGAAGGAGGACGCCCGGGCGATGCTGGACCCGGACGAGGCGGCCTGGGTGCGCGAGCAGGCGCTGTCCGACCGGGGCGCGTACGACCATCTCCTCGTCGGCACGTCGCTGCCCTGGCTGCTGCCGCCGCTGATCCACGACGCGGAGGCCTGGAACGCGGCCCTCTGCCGGGGCGAGCGCGGCGGACCCGAGGGCAGGTGGGCGCGGTTCGCGGAGGATCTGCGGCAGCGCGCGGACCTGGAGCACTGGGCGGCGTTCCCCTCCTCCTTCGAGTGGCTGACCCGGCTGCTCGCCGAGGCGGGCACCGGCCAGGACGCACCGGCGACGGTGTGCGTGCTCTCCGGGGACGTCCACCACGCGTACGTGGCGGAGCCGCGGTGGCCCGACGAGCAGCCCGACGCGCGGGTGGTCCAGCTGACCTGTTCGCCGCTCCACAACGCGATCCCGCTCTCGGTACGGCTCGGCTTCCGCTTCGGCTGGAGCCGCGCGGGGAACCGCCTGGGCCGCGCCCTCGCACGGCACGCGCGCGTGGGCCGCCCTTCGATCGACTGGCGCAGGACGGGCGGCCCCTGGTTCGGCAACCAGCTCATGACCCTCACCCTGCACGCCCGTTCCGCCCGTCTGACCCTGGCTCAGGCCCGCAGGGACGGGCGCCTGAAGACCGTCGACGAACGCCGCCTCGACAGGAGTTGACCCGGCGGCCCGGCGCGCCGCCGGAGCCGCCGTACGCCGCGTGACACTCGCCACAGATCCCCACACCATCGAATGTTGAAGTTGCAAGCACTAGTGAGGCATGCCTAACCTGACGACCTCATCGGTTCCGTCCCCCCGCGTTCCGCTCCCCGGGACCGACCAGACCGAAGGAGTCATCTCCCCCCATGAATCCCCTGACCAACCGGGTGCAGCAGGCCCAGCCCTACGCGCTCGGTCTCTTCCGCATCGTCATCGGCCTGCTCTTCGCCTGCCACGGCGCCGCCTCGCTCTTCGGCGTGCTCGGCGGCGCGATGGGCGGCGGTACCGTCCCCACCGGCACCTGGCCCGGCTGGTACGCGGCCGTGATCCAGCTCGTCGCGGGCGTGCTCGTGCTCGTCGGCCTGGGTACGCGCACCGCGGCTCTCCTCGCCTCCGGCTCGATGGCGTACGCGTACTTCAAGGTCCACCAGCCCGACGGGCTCTTCCCGCTCCAGAACAGCGGTGAAGGCGCGGCGCTCTTCTGCTGGGCGTTCCTGCTGCTGGTCTTCACCGGCCCCGGCGCCCTCGCCGTCGACCGGCTCTTCGGCGCCCGCGAGGCGCGGCCGGAGCCGGTCACGGCGTAGTTCGTTCCGGGACGTCGCGGCCGACGTCGTGCCGGACGCGGTACGGGACGCGCGCCGCGGCTGAGGCAGAACGGAAGGGGCCGGGGATCGGCCGGGGGATCGCGGAGGCGGTTTTCGGCCCCTGCCGGTTTTCGCTCACCGCTCCCGCGTACGCTCTAGCGCTGTGAACGTGCTCGACAGCATGGGGTCACTGCGGTCGCTGACCGCGGGCCCGTGGATCTACGCGGCGGTGGCCACGTCGGTACTTCTCGACGTCTTCCTGCCGGTGCTGCCGAGCGGAATCCTGGTGATCACGGCCGCGACGGCGGCGGCGACGGCCACCGCGGCCTCCCCGGACGTGCCGTCCGTCCTCCCCCTGCTCCTCTGCGCGGCGACCGCCTCCGTGCTCGGCGACCTCGTCGCGTACCGGCTGGCCTGGAGCGGTGGGGCCCGGCTGGACCGGGCCATCGCCCGCTCACGCCGGCTGACCCGCGCGCAGGAACGTCTCGGCACGGCCCTCGCGCGCGGCGGCGGCCTGCTCGTGGTGATCGCGCGCTTCGCCCCGGCCGGCCGCTCCGTGGTCTCCCTGGGCGCGGGCGCGGCGCGGCGCCGCATCGCGGAGTTCCTGCCCTGGTCGGCGCTGGCCGGGGTGGCATGGGCGGGCTACAGCGTGGCGCTCGGCTGGTTCGGCGGGCTGTGGCTGGGCGCGAGCTGGTTCAGCGCGGGCGTCTCCGTCCTCGCGCTGTTCCTGGCAGGCGCTCTGGCCGCCTACGTCATACGGCGTCCGGCTGCGGCTCCCGCGCCGGCTCCGGCTTCTTGAGCCCACGCACTTCGAGGTGGTCGAGGAGCCGGGCGGTCGCGGCGGCGATCTCGTCCACGGCCTGGTCGAAGACCTCGCGGTTGTGCGCGGCGGGTCTGTGGAACCCGGAGACCTTGCGGACGTACTGCAGGGCGGCGGCGTGGATGTCGTCCTCGGTCGCCTCGTCGGGCAGGGCCGGCGGTCGGAGAGTCTTGATGCTGCGGCACATGTCTCCAGTGTCGCGCGCCCCACTGACAACGCGCCCTCACGAATCCCGGCCGCCGCTCGCAGGAACCCGGCGCGCCAAGCAGGTCGTGCCGAGCGCTGCGTCCCGAGCCCACCGCGCCGGGCGCGTCATGCCAAGCCCTGCAACCCCGAACGCGCCGCCATCAGCTCCCGATGTCGCGTCGGCTCCGCGCGTTGATCTCGGCGGCGCGGGCCCGTAGCTCGCGCATCGGGGTGGCGAGCTGCACGTCTCCGGGTTCGGCCTCCCACTCGCGGCCGCCGTGGACGGGCCGGATCAGAAACCGGCCGGCGACGCTGTCGACGTAGAACCCGACCCGCCCGGTGGCGGTATCGCGTACGAGGTCACCGACCTCGGGCAGTGGTTGCACGAATCCCCTCCGTCCCGGAATTCCAGTTCTCTAGAGATACACCCAGAGAAACCCCGCCGCTCCCCCCTGTCAACGTATCTCTAGAGATGTCCCCCGATGGATGGATCACTCGCACTGGTCGGCGCCCACACGTGCATCACCTCGTCGAAGTGCGCCGTAGGGTGTCCCGCAGACGAAGGGAGTGGTCCACCCATGACTGACCAGGACAGCGGTCGTCGGCCCAAGTACCAGCGCATCGCCGACGAGTTGAGAACCGCCATCCAGTCAGGCGCCTTCGCCCCCGGCGACCGGCTCCCCGGTGAGAACGATCTGATGACCACGTACGAGGTGGCCAGGATGACGGCCCGCCAGGCGCTCGCCGTGCTGCGCACCGAGGGCCTGGCCGAGGCCCGCAAGGGCGCCGGGGTCTTCGTCCGCACGTTCCGCCCGCTGCGCAGGCGCGGCATCCCCCGGCTCGCGCAGGACCACTGGGGCACGGGCCGCTCCGTCTGGTCGGCGGACATCGAGGACCGCGCGCTGGTGGTGGACCAGATCGAGGTCGGCGGGGCGACGGCGGACTCCCGGGTCGCCGGGGCCCTCGGCCTTCCGGCCGGCTCGCCGGTCTGCGTCCGCAGCCGTCGCTTCGTCCTGGACGACAGGCCGGTGCTGCTCTCCGTCTCGTACCTCCCGGCCGACCTCGCCGAGGGCACCCCGATCGCGGCGCCCGACACGGGCCCGGGCGGCACCTACGCCCGGCTGACCGAACTCGGCCACCAGCCCGTCCACTTCCGCGAGGAGATCCGCTGCCGCATGCCCACGGCGGACGAAGCCACCCGCCTGTCCCTGGAGTTCGGGACACCGGTGATCCTGATCGGGCGTACGGCGTTCACGGCCAAGGGAGTCGCGGTGGAGCTCAACGAGATGACGCTGGACTCGGCGTCGTACGTCCTGGAGTACGACTTCGACGCGTGACGCGGCGACCGCGGCCCGCTGCCGGACGGCGGGTAGCCGCCTCCCGATACTGCGTCAACCTCCGGTCGACGTAGCGCTGGACGGTCATGCCCCACCCACCACGTCGCCCTCGGGCGAGGTCGGGTCAGGAGTGCGGAACGACGGCGACCGGGCAGGCGGCGTGGTGGATCACGGCGTGGGTGACGGATCCGATGTGGGAGCCCTTGGCGGCCCGGCGCCGGCCGACCACGACGAGACGCGCGTCCGACGCGGCGTCGACGAGGTGCTCCGCCGCGCGTCCGGGAGCGGACACCTCGGACACCCGTACCGCCGGGTACTTCTCGCGGAAGGGCCCCACCGCGTTCGAGAGCGCCGACGCCGTGCCGCCCTCCTCGGCCGCTTCATGGTGACGGTGGAACGGTGAATGCCACGTGTTCACGATCTCCAACGGGACGTCGTGGCGCCCGGCGAAGTCGAAGGCGAAGTCGAGGAGTTCCGCCTTCACCTCGCCCACGTCGAGGCCGAGGACCACCCTCCGCCGACCGCTGTCCTCGTACCCCGGGCGCACCAGTACCACCGGGCGCTTCGCGTCGGCGACGACCTCCTGCCCGACGGATCCGACGATGAAGCCGCGGACGCTGCCGAGCCCGTGCGACCCCACGACGAGCATGTCCGCCTCCGAGGCGGCGGCGATCAGCGCCTGGGCGGGGGCGTCCTCGATCTCCTCCGCGCTCATGACGAGGCCGGGCTGCCGGGCCCGGGCACGCTGCTCGGTCGCGGCGATCACGCTCTCCGCCTCACCGGCCCGGTCCTCGTGCGACACCTTCACGGCCTGCAGCTGATGCTGCGCCCACAGCGTGGCGTACACGAGCCGCAGCCCGTCACCGCGCAGCGCCGCCTCGTCAGCGGCCCAGTCCAACGCCGCCACGCTGCCTTCGGATCCGTCCACTCCCACGGTGACAGGTCGGGACACGCCGCTCTCCTCGCCTCGGGGCCCGCCCACAGGCGAGCGCGCCGGATCAAGAAGCTACCGATCACCCCCGAAAGCGGGGCCGCACGGCATCCACGAACGCCCCCGAAGTACCCGTCCGGCGCATCGCCCCGGCCCGTAGGGTCGGGAGGTAGGCGTGCGAGGCGGATTAGCCGAAGAACAGGGGGTGCTGGGCGACCCATGCCGTAGCGGGTGGCCTCGGTGTTCGCGAGGCAGACCGTGGCCGGTCACGTGGAGGCGGGCCGGCCCAGCCCGACCGTCCCCGAATTCAGCAGCTCGCGGTAGCCGGCGCGCGAGAGCAGCTCGCCCGAGCCGACGCCGACGGCGGAACTGGCCACGTCGCAGATGTCGGTGGTCTCGACGGCGCCGGGGGTCCCCGTTGATGTCAGAAGTAGATGTCAAAGGCCCCCCGCCAAGATTGGCGAGGGGCCTTCGTGCTGGTGGGCGCGGACGGTTTCGAACCGCCGACATCTGCTTTGTAAGAGCAGCGCTCTACCCCTGAGCTACGCACCCGTGGAGTGAGGCAACAGCGTACATGGCCCATGGGTGGGTCCCGCAAACCGGTTGATCCGGGGGTTAGCCCCACCATCCGCCGGTGGGTCGCCTGATCGTCCCGGTGGGGCGTGGGTCCGTAGCGTGAGGGGTCAGTCAGCGGGTTACCTGGGGGTTTGATCGTCATGGCCGGTCGTCGTCACGTCCGTACGCTCCTCGTCTGCGGTGGGGTCCTCGTCGGAGTCCTCGGCGTTGCCGGGTGTGGGAGTGCCGACGTGGAGGGGGCTCCCGTCGAGAAGAAGAGCTTCGCCTTCTCCGGGGACTCGCTCGTCGTCGATGCCGACAACTCCGAGCTGGAGATCGTGCCCGCCGACATCGAGGACGTCCGGGTCAGCCGGCAGGTCGACGGGTGGGTGTTCATGGGAGAGGGGCCCGACGCCGTCTGGGGGCTCAAGGACGGGCGGCTCACCCTGCGGGTGGAGTGCGACGCCGTCGCCAGCCACTGCGACTCCGTCCACCGTGTCCAGGTGCCCCGTGGCGTCGCCGTCACCGTCGAGGACGACAACGGGAAGGTGACGGCCGACGGGTTCGACACCGACCTGAAGATCCGGTCCGACAACGGCGCCGTCGTCGTACGGGACTCCTCCGGCGCTCTCGATCTGGCCAGCAACAACGGAGAGGTCGTCGTCGAGGGCGACACCACGTCCGGGCGGGTCGTCGCGCGGTCCGACAACGGGGCTGTACGGATCAGCCTGAGCGCCGTGCCCGGGCGCGTCGAGGCCGCCAGTGACAACGGGGAGATCGACATCGCCGTGCCCGACGCCACCTACGACGTCGACGGTCGCAGCGACAACGGCTCCGTCCGGATCGACGTGCCCACCCGGAAGGGCAGCGCCCACGTCGTGACCGCGCACAGCGACAACGGGGAAGTCGTCGTCCGCAGCGCGAACTGACGGGCCCGTGTGTTCGTCCTTACCTGGTGGGAGAATGAACCGGACCGGGCAAGGCGGACACAGCACGGGAGAGGGACGTGGCGGCGACTCACGCGAGGGGCAGTTCCACGAGCGCCGTTACGGGGGCGGTAGACACCTGGGCCGGATCGGGATCGGGGGCGGTAGACACCCGGGCCGGATCGGGTTTGGGTTCGGGGTCAGGAGCCGGGACGGGGGAAAGCGTCGTTCGGTCCTCGCCGGGCCGGGGGCGGGCCCTGCGCCTCGGGGTTCTGCTTCCCCTGTTTGTCCTCGCTCTCCTTCCCGCCGCCTTCGCCAGTGGTGGCAATCGGCGCTGGTTCGGCGGGCGCGGTGAGAGTCAGCGGGCCGAGGCGCAGGCCGCCAAGGACGATGCCGCCGCCGCCTTCTACGAGCTGGACACCGCCCAGCGCGATCTGCGGATCTCCATCGAGACGATCACCGCCGTCGACGACTCCCCCGGCGCCCGTCACGCCGTCGACGGTTTCGCCGCCCTCGGGCAGCGGATCGACGAGGTCAGCCACGCCTACATCACCGCCGTCGACGCGCATGACCTCGACCGCGACGAGCTGGACGGCGCCACCGCCAACCGGGCCCGGACCGAGCTGACCCGGGCCAAGGACGAGCTCGTACGGGTCAAGGGGGAGCTGGACCGGTTCGCGCAGGGGCTCGGGCCGCTGCTCGACACCGCCGAGACCCGGCTCGCCCGGCTCGCCCCGGCCGTCGAGCGGGCGCGACAGGCGCTCCGGAGCGCGAGCGCCGCTCTCGACACAGCCCGCGACGCCGGGCTCCGCGCCGACGACCTCGCCGCCCGGCTCGCCGCCCTCGGGCCCGAGCTCACCCGGCTCAACGAAGGCGCCGGCCGCCACGGCGTCACCGAGACCCTCCAGCGCGCCGACCGGGTCCTGCGGGACGCCGAGGCCGTCCGGACCGAGGCCGAGCGCCTTCCCGAGCGGGCCGCCGAGACAAGCAAGCGCCTGGTCTCCCTCCGTACCCGCGCCGAGGCGCTCACCACCCGGGCCGGCGCGGTCGAGCCGGTCCTGTCCGAGCTGCGCCGCCGGTTCTCCGCCGCCTGCTGGCAGGACCTCCAGTTCGTCCCCGCGCAGGCCGCCGACAGCGTCCGCAAGGCTGAGGAGAAGCTCACGGAGGCCGCCAAGGCCCGCGACGAGCAGCGCTGGCCCGACGCCACGAGCCTCCTCGCCACCGCCCGCGCCCTGCTCAACTCCACCGACGAGGCCGTCTCCGCCGCCGGCGACCGGCTCCGTCGGCTCGACGCCGTCGCCAAGGACCCGCAGCACGAGATCGACCGGGCCCGCTTCACCGTCCGGGACGCCCAACGCCTCGCCATGACCGGGCGCAACACCCCCGACCCCCGCCACGCCCGTCCCCTCGACGACGCCGTGGCACGGCTCGACCGGGCGATCGGCACGCTGGAGGGCCGGCACCCCGACTACTGGCACTTCCTCACCGAACTCGAAGCCGTCCGCGCCACCGCCGCCCGCGTCGTCGAACAGATCCGTGAGGAGCGGGGCGCCGGCCACCACTCCGGCTAGCCTGTCCGTATGCCTCGTTACGAGTACCGCTGCCGCACCTGTGGCGACACGTTCGAACTCAGCCGCCCGATGGCCGAGTCCTCCGCCCCCGCCGCCTGCCCCGCCGGGCACGACGACACCGTCAAGCTGCTCTCGGCCGTCGCCGTGGGCGGTTCCGCCGCACCCGCACAGAGCGGTGGCGGCGGCGGTGGGGGTGGGTGCTGCGGCGGAGGCTGCTGCGGCTGATCAGCTGCCCAGATAGCGCAGGACGGCGAGGACCCTTCTGCTGTACCCCTCGCCACGTCCGGTCAGCTCCAGTTTGTCGAAGAGCGCGTTGATGTGTTTCTCCACCGCGCTCTGCGACACGTGGAGCTGTCCGGCGATCGCCGCGTTCGTGTGCCCCTGCGCCATCGCCGCCAGCACGTCGCCCTCCCGGGGCGTCAGCCTCGCCAGCGGATCGGTGTGGCTGGTGCGGACGAGCAGCCGGCGGACGACCTCCGGGTCGAACGCCGTCCGCCCGTCCCCCACCCGTTCCAGCGCGTCCAGGAACTCGTCGACCTGCGCGACCCGGTCCTTGAGCAGGTAGCCCACCGCGCCCGGCTCGCCGGTCAGCAGCTCGGTGGCGTACCGCCGCTCCACGTACTGCGACAGTACGAGGACCCCGACGTCCGGCCACTCCCGCCGGATCTCCAGGGCCGCCCGCAGCCCCTCGTCGGTGTGCGTCGGCGGCATCCGGACGTCGGCGACGACCACGTCCGGCGGGTCCGCGTTCACCGCGGCGAGCAGTTCGACCGCGTCGCCGACGGCCGCCGTGACCTCGTGGCCCTCCTCGGCCAGGAGCCGTACGAGCCCTTCCCGTAGCAGCGTCGAGTCCTCCGCCAGGATCACGCGCACGGCAGGACCGCCCGTACGACCGTCGGTCCGCCCGCCGGGCTCTCCACGGCGAACCGCCCGTCCAGCGCCGCCGCCCGGCTCGCCAGCCCGCTCAGACCGCTCCCGGACGCATCCGCGCCACCCGCGCCGTCGTCCGTCACCCGCACGCTCAACTCATCCCCTTCCAGCGTTACTTGTACGTCGATTCGGGTCGCGCCCGCGTGCTTGACCACGTTGGTGACCGCCTCCGAGACAAGGAAGTACGCCACCGTCTCCACCGCCCTCGGCAACGGCCGCCGCACGGCGTATCCGAGGCTTACGGGCAGTGTGCTGCGTTCCGCGACCGTCTCCAGGGCGGCGCGGAGGCCCCCCTCGTCGAGGACGGCCGGGTAGACCCGCCAGGCCACCTCGCGCAGTTCGGCCAGCGCGCGCCTGCTCTCCTCGTGAGCCTGGAGCAGCAGGGCGTCGGCGCCCCCCGGGTCCCTGGCGCGGATCCGGCGCGCGCGGCCGAGGAGCATGCCGAGCGCGACGAGCCGTTGCTGGACGCCGTCGTGGAGGTCGCGCTCGATCCGGCGCCGCTCCTCGTGGACGACGTCCATGACCTCGGCGCGGCTGGTCGCGAGCTCGGCGATCCTGGCTTCCAGGGCGTCGGCGTGGCTGGGCCCGAGGAAGCGCCGGGCCAGACCGTCCTCCAAGGCTACGACGCCGAGCGCTCCCTGGGCGGAGAGGAAGAGCAGGAAGAAGCCACCGAGGCTGCCGAGGGTGACGAGCCAGGGGTGGTCGATGTCGGTGATCAGCCAGCCGTAGAAGGCGAAGGTGCCGAGGCCGAGACCGTACGCGCCGCAGCCGAGGACGACCGCCCCGAGCAGGCCGAGCGGCCAGCGGGCGGCGAGGTAGCGCGGGGCGGCGGCGGTGTCGTGGAACCCGGGGAGGCGTACGCCCAGGAGGCGGTCGAGGCGGGTCCGCTCCAGGCGGGTGAGGCCGCGGGCGGCCGCGGCCAGGGGCCGCAGCACGGCGACGCGGCCGCGAGGCGAGGCGAGTACGGGCAGCAGCGCGAGGCCGCCTACGGCGCTGCCGAGAAGCTCAAGGACGGCGGTCGCGGCCCCGAGCGCGAGGCCGAAGGCCAACCGGGTCCAGCGCGCGAGGTAGCGTACGAGCGGCCGCCCGGACCCCGGAGCGGAATCCGAGGCCGCCGGCCACTCCGGCTGCCGCGGCGGCCCCGACCGCGCAGGCCCCGGACCGGAATCCGCGACCACCGGCCACTCCGGCAGCAGCGCAGGCCCCGGACCGGAATCCGAGGCCACCGGCCGCTCCGGCCGCCCAGGCCCACCGCCGGACTCCGAGGCCGCCGGCCGCAGCGGTGGGCGCCTGTCCGGGGGTGGGGCGGCTGAGTTCGTCATGATCCGTCACGCTAGCGGGCGCACGACCGCGGTCGCACTGCGGAAAACCGCACTCCCTCTGTGCGGGCGCCATCAGTCCGCGCTCCCGGGTCCGTTGCCTAGCGTGGAAGCCATGGAAGCCTGGATCAACAGCCTCATGGACACTCTCGGTGCCCCCGGCGCCGGACTCGCCGTCGCCCTCGAGAACCTCTTCCCACCCATCCCGAGCGAAGTCGTCCTGCCGCTCGCCGGCTTCGCCTCCGCGACCGGGCGGATCGATCTGCTCGCCGCGCTCCTGTGGACCACGGCCGGATCGGTGGTCGGCGCCTGGGCCCTCTACGGCGTCGGCGCGCTGCTCGGACGCGAGCGGACCCTCGCGATCGCGGCGAAACTGCCGCTGGTGAAGGTCTCCGACATCGAGCGGACGGAGGCGTGGTTCGCCCGGCACGGCACGAAGGCGGTGTTCTTCGGCCGGATGGTGCCGATCTTCCGCAGCTTGATCTCGGTGCCGGCGGGCGTCGAACGCATGCCGCTGCCCGCCTTCCTCGTCTTCACCACACTCGGCAGCGCGATCTGGAACACCGCCTTCGTGCTGGCCGGATACGCGCTCGGCGACAACTGGGAGCAGGTCACCGGTTACGTCTCCCTCTACTCGAAGGCGGTGCTCCTGGCGGCCATGGCCGCCGTGCTGTGCTTCGTCGGGGCTCGGCTGCTCAGGCCGGGTCGGGGAGCGCGGCGGGGGAACCGTTGAGCTGTGCCGGCAACACGGCCGTGTGGTGGTCGGCGACGACCGTCCGGAAACGGCGCAGGATCTCCTCGCCGGCCGCCACGCCCCGCTCCGCGAGGACGTCGAGGTGCGGGACGGTCCAGGCCGTCTCCGCCAGTTCGCCGTGGCCGGGGCGCCAGGCGCGGTCGGCGGCGAGCAGCAGGTCCGCGTCGAGCAGCGAGTCACCGGCGGCCAGGACGAGGCCCGCGCCGCAGCGGCGGGCCACCTCCCGCATCGCCGCGCTCTTCGTGAGCGGCTTCGGCACCGCGTACACCTTGCGACCCTGGAGCGAGACCGTCCAGCCGCGGTCGTCCGCCCAGTCGCCGAACCGCTTCAGCCACTCCTCGGGCAGCCGTTCGCGCTCCACGACGAGGTACGCGAACAGATCCTCGGCGACCCGGTGCTTGCGCACCCAGGACAGGTCGGTGGTGGCGGTGAAGTACGCGCGGATCTCGGCGAGCGGGGCGCACTCCTCGGCGAGCCTGCGCACGACGGCCTCGTGCCAGTCGCGGTCGGCGAGTCCGTCGACGAGGATGTGGCCGCCGTTGGCGCAGATCGCGTACTTCGGTGCGGGGCCCGGGAGTTGGATGCGCTGGTACTGCTTGCGCGTGCGGGTCGTGGTGGGCACGAAGACCGCTTCGGAGCCGAGCCGTTCGAGCAGCGTGGCCGCGTCCTCGGTCATGTACGACAGCGGCCTGGACTCGTGCACCTCCACGCTCAGCAGCCGGGGCGCCTGCGCGTCGGGCATGCCGAGCGCGAGGGCCGCGGAGGAGTAGATCAGCGTACGGTCGAGGTCGCTGGCGACCATCACGGGGCTGCTCACCGAGGTCACTGGGAGACCACCGCCTTTCCGTCGGCGCCTGTGGCGCCTCTCGTGAACTGAGGGTGGATCAGACCCACACAGGTGTACGGGAGTCCGTCGACCTCCTCGACCGGGACACCGCGCTGCTCGGCGAGGAGGCGTACGTGCGCGAGGTCGGCGCCGGCGCCGCGCTGGGCGAGGATCTTCCACGGGACGCGGCGCAGCAGGACGCGCGTGGTCTCGCCGACGCCGGGCTTGACGAGGTTGACGTCGTGGATGCCGTACTCCTCGCTGATCCGCTCGACGGCCGCCCAGCCCTCCCAGGTGGGCGTACGGTCGGCGGCGAGCAGCTCCTTGACCTCCGTCGCGACGTCGTCCGCGACCTCGTCGAAGCGGGCGGCGACGGCGTCGAGGAAGACGTTCGAGACGTCGGCGCCGGCCAGCTCGCGGTAGAACTTGCCGCCGTGGAAGTCGTCCGGGCCGACGAGGTCGGCGCGCAGGACCGTACGCGATATCAGCCCGGAGACGGTCGAGTTGAGGCAGGCGGAGGGGATGAGGAAGTCCTCGCGGGTGCCGTAGGTGCGCACGCAGGAACCGGGGTCGGCGAGGACGGCGATCTCCGGGTCGAAGCCGGTGATCCCCTCGGCGCGCTGGAACTCCTCGATCGCGTCGGCGAGTTCGCGGGTGATGGCGCCCTTGCCGGTCCAGCCGTCGACGAAGACGACGTCGGCCGGGTCGTGGTGGGCGGCGAGCCAGCGCAGCGCGTTGGCGTCGATGCCGCGGCCACGGACGATGGAGACGGCGTAGTGGGGCAGGTCGAGGCCGTGGCGGGCCTGGGCCCAGCGGCGCATGAGGACGCCGACGGGGGTACCGGCCCGGGCGAGCGAGACGAGCACGGGCGTGCCGGTCTTCTCGGCGAGGACGGTCTCGGTGACGGTGCCGACGGCGCGGGCGATCCGGGCGGCGGAGGTCTCCAGGGCGGCGTGGAAGAGCTCCTGGTACCGGTCGCTCGGCTGGTACTCGACCGGCAGCGACTCCGCGTAGTGGGCGCCGCCGCTCTGGATCGCCTCCTCGCGCTCCTCGGTCGGCGCCTCGAGTTCGACGTCCGAGAGGTCCTGGAGCAGCCAGCCGACCTCCTCGGGGGCGTACGAGGAGAAGGCGGGGCCGCGGAGGGGCTCGGGCAGCATGGAGCTCCTTTCGGGAGCTTGGACGGCTTCGGGAGCCGCCTGGGCGTGGGTGGCAGGGGAGACAGCGGCCCGCCGGGCGTCGTGCGCCCGCGTGGCGGCCTCGTGAGCGTGCGCGACTTCGGCGGCTCCGGCCCGCGCGCCGGCTTCGTGAGCGGGCGCGGCTTCGTGAGCGTGCGAGGGCGCGGCTTCGTGGGCGTAGGTGGCGGTCGTGGTCCGCGGGGTGGGGTGCGCCTCCGGGACGGGCTCGGCGCCGTACGAGGGTACGTACGACGGGACGACCGCGAGCACCACGTGCGGGATGTGCGCCGCGAGCTGGGCCAGCAGGCCGTCCGGGGCGTGCAGCTCCGGGGTGTCGGCCACGGAGTCGACGACGGCCACGACCGCGTCGAAGCCGCCGCCTGCGACGTTGTAGGCGTACCGCTCACCGGGCCCGTCCGCGGGCTCGTCGTGGGCGGGGAAGACGAGCCGGGTGCGTATGGCGTAGCCGGGGTCGTCGACCGCGAGGACGGGCGAGCGGGTGGTCGTGGAGTACGAGACGTCCCGCCCGGCGTCCTCCAGGGCCACGGCGAGCCGCAGCGGCGCGTACATCAGCTCCTCGAAGCCGAGGACGAGGACCCGCCGCGCGTCGCCGAGGGCCGCGGTCAGGCGCTCGGTCATCGCCGGGAGCGCGTCGTCCAGGGCGGCCGCGTGGGGGGCCAGGAAGCCGTGACGGCCGCCGTCGGGGATCGCGGACGGCCAGCCGAGCCCGACCCGCACGGGGGCCGTGCGGGGCGCCCTGGGCGCCGGTACGGGCGCGTCCGGCGGGGTCTGCGCGGACTCGTGGGCGGTCTCGTACGCGGTCTCGTGGGCGGCGACCAGCGCCTGGCCCTTCTCCAGGACCCCTTCCGGCAGCCGTACGGTGCCGGCGGCGCCGGTCACCAGGTCGACGCGGGCGCCGATCTCCCGGGCGAAGTCCGCCAGCCGGCCGAGGTCGTCGGCCGAGCGCATGTCGACCAGGGCGACGACCACGTACCGCTCCCTCGGGAAGCGTTCGTGCAGGTCACGGATGGTGTTGAGGACGGTGTTGCCGGTGGAGAACTCGTCGTCGACGAGGACCAGCGCGCCGTCGCCGGCAAGGAACTTCGGGTCCTCGGGCAGCAGGAGGTGCGACGTGGCATGGGAGTGGGACTCCTCGAAGCCGCCCGCGCTCGCCACCCCGTCGACGGGCCGGCGGGTGGAGTGCAGGTACGGCGCGAAGCCCAGCCCGTCGGCGACCGAGTGGCCGAGGCCGGTGGCCGTCTCGGCGTAGCCGACGACCACGCTGCGCGCGGCCTCGTCCGGCCCGAGCAGGTCACGTACCCGCAGGCCGAGCGAGAACCCCGCGCCGTACACGACGCCCGGCCGCTGCGGCACGTGCTTGCCGAGCACGTTGGAGACCAGCAGATGCGCGCGCTTCGGGTTGCGGCGCAGTGCGAGGCCCAACAGGCCCGGGAGCTCCTCGCCGCCGATCAGTTCGACGCCCAGTCGCTCCGCGACCCACGTTCCCGACCACACCACGTCGTCCTTCACCTTCCGTCAGCCGGCCAGTCCGGCGGTGAGCAGATCCACGAAGCCGACGTCCTCCTTGGCGACGCCGAAGACCTCGGCGCGCAGGAGGGTCCGTTCGGCCCACGCGCGATGCGGCTTCACCTCGTTCATCTTGTTCGTGTACGCGGAACGCATCACGCCGCCCCCGCCGCGTTCGGGCCGCAGGATGTCCTGCGCGTCGCTGAACTCCTCGTGGCTGACCACGGAGAGCGCGTGCACCGGCACCACGTGTGTGGGGTGGATGCAGGTCTTGCCGAGCAGGCCGTTGGCCCGGTCGAGCTCGATCTCGCGCAGCAGCCCGTCGAGGTCGTGCTCGATGAGCGCGGTGCGCAGGTCCTCGGCGCTGCCCTCCAGGAAGGGGCTGCGGCGCAGCTGGGGCTTGAACATGCGCTCGCCGAGCCGGAAGTACTCCCAGACCGGTCCGGTGATCGTGAAGCCGGTGCCGTCGGAGCGGCCGAGGACGTTGACGACGTCGGCGATGACATGGGCGACGAGCTGGACGTCGTACGCCGTCATGTCGGGCGAGCGGCGCAGCCCGTAGGCGGAGCAGAAGTCGGTGACGCCGAGACGCAGGGCGAGGACGCGATCGCGGTACTTGTCCACGGTCGTGGCGATGCCGGCGAGGGTCTCGGCGCGGGTCTCCAGGTGCAGGAGCTCCGGGGACTCGAGGACGGGCATGGCGAAGAGCCGTCGGCCGCACGCCTTCTCGGCGGCGGTGAGGGCCTCCAGGAAGGCGTGCCCGCGGGTCTCGGTGAACTTCGGCAGTACGAATCCGGAGAGCATGCGGACGTCGTCCCCGAGGCGGGAGACCAGATCGGTGATCTGGTGGGGCTCGCGGACCCGGATGAAGAGCAGGGGCACGTCCTGGGGCTCACCGGGCCCGGCGGGCTCATCCGCGGAGGGCCGCTCAGCGGCCGCGGCGGGCTCACCCGCTGGATCCCGGGCGAGGTCGGCGAACTGCCGCACGAGGTTGGACTCGGCGGCCTCGACGTCGGCGTCGGCGATGGAGTCCTCCAGGCACAGCACCATGGAGACGACCCCGCGTGCGGCCTGTTTGCGCACGTCGTCGGCGAGCCTCGGCCGGGTGGCCGGGCTGTAGAGGGTGGCCCCCAGGGCCACGGCGAGCATGCTCGCGGGCGAGTCGGAGGTGAACTCGGCCGGCTCCTGGTGGAACAGCCCGGCCCGCGTGGCGGACGGGATGTGCCCGAAATGACGCAATGTAACTCCCCCGACTGCCTCTGTGGGCCCTGACGACATGTGGCCGGTAATAGTACGTAGGTACGGGTGTCCTTAGTTCCCCTCAAGTATGAAATCCAGGTAACTCGTCCGCATCCGTCGCATGCCGCGCACTTCGTATATCGGCCCGACGCGCGGATCGGTACGGGCCCCGCGTTGTCCGGCGGTCATCCGGGAAGGCAGGATGACGGTCATGACGCACGCGATGCTGAAGGGCTCCAACGTCCCTCTCGACACCGCGGCCGTACGGGCCGTGCTCCGCTGGACCCCGGGCCCCGGGGTCCCCGATGTCGACGCCTCGGCGCTGCTGCTCGGCGCCGACGGGCGGGTGCGCTCGGACGAGGACTTCGTCTTCTACAACCAGCCGCGCCACCCGTCCGGCCTGGTGCGCCGCCTGCCCAAGAAGCGGGTGGCGGAGGGCCTGACCGACACGGTGGAGGCCGATCTCGGCGCGCTCGACCCGACGGTCGACCAGGTGGTGATCGCTGCCTCCTCCGACGGCGACACCTTCCGTTCCGTCTCCGACCTGCGGATCCTTCTGTACGACGCGGGTGCGCCGGACCGGGAGCCGCTGGCCCTCTTCGATGTGAAGGCGGAGACGGGCGAGGAGACGGCGATCATCTGCGGCGAGCTGTACCGGCGCGGGGACGGCTGGAAGTTCCGCGCGGTGGGGCAGGGCTATCCGACCGGCCTGGTCGGTCTGGCCACCGACTTCGGGATCTCGGTGGACGAGGGCGCGGAGGACGCCGGCTCCGGGGCACAGGACGCGGTTCCGGCTCCGTCCTATGGGCGGGATCCGGCCACCCCGGCCGTTCCGGACTTCGACGCGACGATGGTCCAGCCGCCTCAGGCAGGTCCGGGCCCCCTCCCCGCGTCCGTACCGCCGCAGCCGACCACTCCCCCGGCTCCCGTCCCGGCCTACGGCTATCCGCAGCCGGTCACGGGCGACCGGCCCGCCTACGGCTATCCTCAGCCGGCCGCGGCCGCGGCGCCCGCCCCGGACCCGAACTTCCGGCTGCCTCCCATGGGCCCGCAGTTCGTCCGCCCGTAAGCGGTCCGGTAAGCAGTCCGCCTGTAAGCGGCCCACGCGGGAGCGCACCCCTACGCCTTGGTCTTGTAGCCGCGCCCCCACTGCAGGCCCCATCCGTACAGCCGGTCCAGTTCCGCCTGGAATCCGTACACGAACTTCACCTCCCGGCGGACGACCAGCTCGTCCTTGATCCTCTCGACGGTGAACACCGCGCAGGAGCGGGCCTGCGGGGCCCGCTCGTCGAGTTCGATCTCGATCCGCGGCCCGTTGCTGGGGTAGAGCGTCACCTTGGCGTGCGTACGGTCGAAGGCGGGGGTCTGGTCGTAGATGTAGACGAAGAAGAGCAGCCGCTTGATCTCGTCCCGGTGGTCCAGGTTGACGAAGATCGTCTCGCCGGACGAGCCGCCGAACCGGTCGTCGCCGCTCAGGTTCACGTACGGCGGCGCGTTCAGGGAACCGAAGAAGCTGCCCAGCGGCTGCACCACGCCCTTGCTGCCGTCCGCCAGCTCGTACATGCACCCGAGGTCCAGGTCGACGTTGACGACGCCCTGGGTGTGCGCCTGGACGACCTCGGGCTTGAAGAGCTTCGAGGGGTTGCGCAGGAGTCTTCCGCTCTGGCGTGAGCGGCCCTCTATGTCGGAGGTGCGCATCCGCCAGGAGAGGTTGACGCGCAGATTGCCGGTGGCGGCGCCCTGTTTGCTCAGGGAGACCGTCGGGCGCCGTTTGGTCAGGTCGATGGAGTTGCTGGCGGCGCTGCCCGAATCGAACTGCGCGGCCCTCCCCGGAAAAAGGCCGTCCCAGAAGCCCATGCGCCCCACCCCCCACTCGAAAACCGGTCAAACGCCGCGGGGCGGCCGGGTGCACCGGCCGCCCCGCAGTGAAGCGTTCCTCATTGCCGGGGGTGTCACACCCCGGACGACACCTCGGTCTTGCCCGAGGAGTCAGCTTTTCCCTCGGCCGCCGCCAGCGCCCTGTTGCGCCGTACGGAGGACCAGAAGGACCAGCCGATGAGAGCGACACCGATGAGACCGGTGACGACCTCGGGGATCTGGTAGCGGATGGAGATCATGAGGATCACGGCGAGCGCGCCGATGGCGTAGTGCGCGCCGTGCTCCAGGTAGACGTAGTCGTCGAGGGTGCCCTGGCGGACCAGGTAGACCGTCAGCGAACGGACGTACATGGCGCCGACGCCGAGGCCGAGCGCCATCAGGACGATGTCGTTGGTGATGGCGAAGGCGCCGATGACACCGTCGAAGGAGAACGACGCGTCGAGGACCTCGAGGTAGAGGAACATGAAGAAGGCGGCCTTGCCGGCCAGCTGCACGGCACCGACCTTCTTGCCGCTGCGCCTGGCCTCCTCCTCGGCCTCGTGCTCGCGCTCCTCTTCCTCCTCCAGCTTGTTCTCGAAGTAGCCCGAGAGACCGCCGACGACGAGGTACGTGATGAGACCGAAGACGCCGGAGAGCAGCACGGTCGCCGCCTTGTCGACGTGGGTGCCGCCGTGCTGGTGGGCCTGGGTCGCGAAGGTCATGGCGCTGACCGCCAGGACGATCAGGGCGATGCAGACCGACAGCATGTCGACCTTGCCGAGCTTGGCCAGCGGGCGCTCCAGCCAGCCGAGCCACTTGATGTCACGGTCCTCGAAGATGAAGTCGAGGAAGATCATCAGCAGGAACATACCGCCGAAGGCCGCGATCGACGGGTGCGCGTCGGTCACGAGCTGCTCGTAGCGCTCGGCGTCGTTGAGGGCGAGATCGACGGCCTCGATGGGGCCGATCTTGGCGCTGATCGCGACGATCACGACGGGGAAGACCAGCCGCATGCCGAAGACGGCGATGAGCACACCGATGGTGAGGAAGATCTTCTGCCAGAAGGCATTCATCTTCTTCAGGATTCCGGCGTTGACCACCGCATTGTCGAAGGAGAGCGAGATCTCGAGGATGCACAGGATCGCGACGATCCCGAACGCTTCCCACCCCCCGTAGAGCACCGCTGCGACCAGACCGAGCGCCGTGACGGCGAACGACCAGCCGAAGGTTTTCAGTACCACTGTCTACCCCATCGTGTAATTACGCGGCTTTACGAAACGTTGACCCCGAAGTCTAGAGCGATGCCCCGAAGTCCGGACGCGTACCCCTGTCCCACCGCCCGGAACTTCCATTCGCCCCCGTACCGGTAGAGCTCTCCGAAGATCATCGCGGTCTCGGTGGAGGCGTCCTCGGAAAGGTCGTAGCGGGCCAACTCCTGGCCGTCCGCCTGGTTCACGACGCGAATGAAGGCATTGCTGACCTGACCGAAGGTCTGGCCGCGATTGTCGGCCTCGTGGATCGAGACCGGGAAGATGATCTTGTCGCAGTGGGCCGGGACCTTGACCAGGTCCACGATCAGCGACTCGTCGTCGCCGTCCCCCTCGCCGGTGAGGTTGTCGCCGGTGTGCTCGACGGACCCCTCGGGGCTCTTGAGGTTGTTGTAGAAGACGAAGTACTCGTCGCCGAGCACCCGTCCCGACTGACACAGCAGGGCGCTGGCGTCGAGGTCGAAGGCGGCTCCGGTGGTGGAGCGCGCGTCCCAGCCGAGGCCCACCAGCACCTGGGTGAGGTTGGGTGCGGCCTTGGAGAGGGAGACGTTGCCTCCCTTGGCGAGCGTGACGCCCATGTGTGTTCCTCCCCGGTGAAACTGCGATGGTCGTGCTGATGAGGCGCGTCCGGCGCCGCACTGAGCGTGCGGCGCCGGACGGATCGGACTGACTGGGGGCGCGGCTCGGGCCTCCTGGGGCGGAGACTCAGAACCGCGTCACCCGGGCTGCGTGACTCAGACGTTGACGCCGAAGTCCGCGGCGATGCCGCGCAGGCCCGAGGCGTAGCCCTGGCCGACCGCGCGGAACTTCCACTCGTCGCCGTTGCGGTACAGCTCGCCGAAGACCATGGCCGTCTCGGTCGAGGCGTCCTCGGAGAGGTCGTACCGGGCGATCTCGGCGCCGCCGGCCTGGTTCACGACGCGGATGAACGCGTTGCGCACCTGGCCGAAGGACTGCTGGCGGTTCTCGGCGTCGTAGATCGACACCGGGAAGACGATCTTGGCGACATCGGCCGGCACCGTAGCCAGGCTGACCTTGACCTGCTCGTCGTCACCCTCGCCCTCGCCGGTGAGGTTGTCACCGGTGTGCTCGACCGAGCCGTCGGCGCTCTTCAGGTTGTTGAAGAACACGAAGTCCTGGTCGTTGCGGACCTTGCCCTCCGGGCTGACCAGGATGGCGCTGGCGTCGAGGTCGAAGTCCGTACCGGTGGTGGTACGGACGTCCCAGCCCAGACCGACGGTGACGGCGGTCAGGCCAGGGGCCTCCTTGGTCAGCGAGACGTTGCCGCCCTTGCTGAGGCTGACTCCCACGAGTCCCTCCATGTGGTTTCCAGGGGCAGCGCCCCCGTCGTGCGTTGGCATCGGATCAACGTCTGGATCCTAGTGAGGGGTTCCCGGCCTGGACAGACGATTCGCCCCGATGGTCAGAGAGTGTCGAGCGCCTTGAGGTAGTCGTTGAGGTCGCGGGCGTCCGGCAGGGCGTTGACGACGGTCCAGCGGACGACGCCCTCCTTGTCGATGATGAACGTGCCGCGGACCGCGCAGCCCTTGTCCTCGTCGAAGACCCCGTAGGCGCGGGAGGCCTCGCCGTGCTTCCAGAAGTCGGAGAGGAGCGGGTACTCCAGGCCCTCCTGGTCGGCGAAGACGCGCAGGGTGTGGATCGAGTCGTTGGAGACGGCGAGGAGCTGGGTGTCGTCGTTGACGAACTTCGGCAGGTTGTCGCGCAGCTCGCACAGCTCGCCGGTGCAGACGCCGGTGAAGGCGAACGGGTAGAAGAGCAGGACCACGTTCTTCTCGCCGCGGTAGTCGGAGAGCCTCACGGTGCGGCCGTGGTTGTCCTTGAGCTCGAACTCCGGCGCCTTCGTGCCGACCTCGATCGCCATGGCGTACGCGTCCCTTCACTGGACCGAACAGGTGAAGGCCCAGCTTAGGACCCCGCCGGGAGCCCACCACGCACAGAGCCCCCGCCGGTGCTGTACCGGCGGGGGCTCCTGCTGCTTGGGGATCAGCGCTTGGGTGCGACCAGACGGCTGCCCGCCCAGTCCTTGGCCACGCTGATGCTCTTGGTCTGGGAGAAGCCGGCGGTCTGGGCCGCGTCGTTGATGTCGCTCGGCTCGACGTAGCCGTCACGGCCCGTCTTCGGCGTCAGCAGCCATACGACCCCGCCGTCCTCCAGCAGGCCGATGGCATCGACCAGGGCGTCCGTCAGGTCTCCGTCTTCGTCACGGAACCAGATGATGACGGCGTCTGCGACGTCGTCGTAGTCCTCGTCGACAAGGTCCGACCCGATGATGGACTCGATGCCTTCGCGGAGATCGAAATCGACGTCGTCGTCGTAACCGATCTCCTGGACCACCTGTCCGGGCTCGAACCCCAGCCTCGCTGCCGGGTTGGTCCGCTCCTCCGCGTGGTCCGCGGTCGCGCTCACGGCTTGCCTCCTGATCATGTATCGGAAAATGCGTCGGCCACGCGCGTACGCGCAGCGCTGGCCGTAGTCCACACGGGCTGGGCGGATCGCGCAAGTACCCGGCCGCCGAGACCGCCGAAACGGTGACGTTTGGGGCCGTCTCGCCGCATCTTCCGAGCCGGTTCCACTCCGCTCCGTGACATACCGCACACGCTTCGTCCTGCTTTGCAGGCTTCCGCGGCTTCAGTCTGCCGAACATCATGACGAAACGCATGCGCGGGTTGGGCGTAAGGTTGCGATTTGACCCAACCAGGCGCCCAGTGGGGGTTACCCCGCGGTAGAGATGACGTTTGACACCGACGGGGTACACGATGGACATCCCGGCCGGCGTCCCGGCCTCCGTGGGCTCCACCGAACAGCGAAGGAACAGCGTGGCTTCCGGATCCGATCGCAACCCGATCATCATTGGCGGCCTTCCCAGCCAGGTCCCGGATTTCGATCCCGAAGAGACCCAGGAATGGCTCGACTCCCTCGACGCGGCAGTCGACGAGCGCGGCCGTGAGCGGGCCCGCTACCTGATGCTCCGCCTGATCGAGCGCGCCCGCGAGAAGCGCGTCGCCGTGCCCGAGATGCGCAGCACGGACTACGTCAACACGATCGCGACCAGGGACGAGCCGTTCTTCCCCGGCAACGAGGAGATCGAGCGCAAGGTCCTCAACGCGACCCGCTGGAACGCGGCCGTGATGGTCTCGCGCGCGCAGCGCCCGGGCATCGGGGTCGGCGGTCACATCGCCACCTTCGCCTCCTCCGCCTCGCTGTACGACGTCGGCTTCAACCACTTCTTCCGCGGCAAGGACGAGGGCGACGGCGGCGACCAGATCTTCTTCCAGGGTCACGCCTCGCCCGGCATCTACGCCCGCGCCTATCTGCTGGACCGGCTCTCCGAGACGCAGCTCGACGCGTTCCGCCAGGAGAAGTCGAAGTTCCCGAACGGCCTGTCCTCGTACCCGCACCCGCGGCTGATGCCGGACTTCTGGGAGTTCCCGACCGTCTCGATGGGCCTCGGCCCGCTCGGTGCGATCTACCAGGCCCGGATGAACCGCTACATGGAGGCGCGCGGCATCGCCGACACCTCCAAGTCGCACGTCTGGGCGTTCCTCGGCGACGGCGAGATGGACGAGCCCGAGTCGCTCGGCCAACTGTCCATCGCCGCCCGCGAGGGCCTGGACAACCTGACCTTCGTCGTCAACTGCAACCTCCAGCGCCTCGACGGCCCGGTGCGCGGCAACGGCAAGATCATCCAGGAGCTGGAGTCGCAGTTCCGCGGCGCCGGCTGGAACGTGATCAAGCTCATCTGGGACCGTTCCTGGGACCCGCTGCTCGCCCAGGACCGCGACGGCATCCTGGTGAACAAGCTGAACACCACGCCCGACGGCCAGTTCCAGACGTACGCCACGGAGACCGGCTCCTACATCCGCGACCACTTCTTCGGCGACGACCAGCGGCTGCGCTCGATGGTCGAGTCCATGACCGACCACCAGATCCTGCACCTGGGCCGTGGCGGTCACGACCACAAGAAGATCTTCGCGGCCTTCGCGGCGGCCAAGGCCCACAAGGGCCAGCCGACCGTCGTCCTCGCCCAGACCGTCAAGGGCTGGACGCTGGGCCCGAACTTCGAGGGCCGCAACGCGACCCACCAGATGAAGAAGCTGACGGTCGACGACCTCAAGCGCTTCCGCGACCGCCTGCACATCCCGGTCACGGACACGCAGCTGGAGAACGGGCTGCCGCCGTACTACCACCCGGGCCGGGACTCCGAGGAGATCCAGTACATGCACGACCGCCGCAAGGCGCTCGGCGGGTACGTCCCGACCCGTGTCGTGCGGGCCAAGCCCCTGGTCCTGCCCGAGGAGAAGACCTACGCCGCGGTGAAGAAGGGCTCCGGCCAGCAGTCGATCGCCACCACGATGGCCTTCGTCCGGCTGCTGAAGGACCTGATGCGGGACAAGGAGATCGGCAAGCGGTTCGTGCTGATCGCCCCCGACGAGTACCGCACCTTCGGCATGGACTCGTTCTTCCCGAGCGCCAAGATCTACAACCCGCTGGGCCAGCAGTACGAGGCCGTGGACCGCGAGCTGCTGCTCGCGTACAAGGAGTCCCCGACCGGTCAGATGCTGCACGACGGCATCTCCGAGGCCGGCTGCACCGCCTCGCTGATCGCGGCCGGCTCGGCGTACGCCACGCACGGCGAGCCGCTGATCCCGGTCTACGTCTTCTACTCGATGTTCGGTTTCCAGCGGACCGGCGACCAGTTCTGGCAGATGGCCGACCAGCTCGCGCGCGGCTTCGTGCTCGGCGCCACCGCCGGCCGCACGACGCTGACCGGTGAGGGCCTCCAGCACGCGGACGGCCACTCGCACCTGCTCGCCTCGACCAACCCCGGCTGTGTCGCGTACGACCCGGCCTTCGGCTTCGAGATCGCGCACATCGTCCAGGACGGCCTGAAGAGGATGTACGGCCCCGACGCCGAGGACGTCTTCTACTACCTGACCGTCTACAACGAGCCGATCCAGCACCCGGCCGAGCCGGAGGGCGTGGACGCCGAGGGCATCCTCAAGGGCATCTACCGCTACAGGACGGGCGAGGCCGGAGCCATCCCCGCGCAGATCATGGCCTCCGGTGTCGCCGTGCCGTGGGCGGTGGAGGCTCAGCGGATCCTCGCCGAGGAGTGGAACGTCCGGGCCGACGTCTGGTCGGCGACGTCCTGGAACGAGCTGCGCCGGGAGGCCGTGGACGTCGACCGGTACAACCTGCTCCACCCGGAGGAGGAGCAGCGCGTCCCGTACGTGACGCGCAAGCTGTCCTCCGCCCAGGGCCCGTTCGTGGCCGTCTCCGACTGGATGCGCTCCGTCCCGGACCAGATCTCCCGCTGGGTGCCGGGCACCTACACCTCGCTCGGCGCGGACGGCTTCGGCTTCGCCGACACGCGAGGTGCGGCCCGCCGCTACTTCCACATCGACGCCCAGTCGATCGTCCTGGCGGTCCTCACCGAGCTCGCCCGCGAGGGCAAGGTCGACCGGTCGGCCCTGAAGCAGGCCGTGGACCGCTACCAGCTGCTCGACGTCGCCGCCGCCGACCCCGGCCCCGCCGGGGGCGACGCGTAACGGCGTATTCGTGTGGTGCGGGTGCGGGGGCGGACGCGCCCCCGCACCCGCCTACGATTCCCGGCATGAAGGAACGCTGGGAGAAGCGCACCCAGACGCCACTGCTGATCCTGGCAGTGGCGTTCGGCGTCGCCTACGCCGTGCCGATCGTGGCGCCGGATGCCGCCCGCTGGATCCACGAGCTGTGTCTGGCCGTGGAGTGGGTGGTGTGGGGTGCGTTCGCGCTCGACTACGCCGTGCGGTTCGTGCTGGCCCCGGCCAGGTGGCAGTTCGTCCGCAGTCACCCGCTCGACCTCCTCTCGGTCCTACTCCCTCTCGTGCAGCCCCTGCGGCTGCTGCGTCTCGTCTCCACGCTCCTCCTCGTGGGCCGGCGGGCCCGGATGGCACCGCAGGTGACGCTCACGACCTATGTGGCGGGCGCGGTGGTCGGGCTGCTGATGTTCGGCTCGCTGGCCGTGCTGCATGTGGAGCGGACCGCCCCGAACGGCAACATCAAGACGCTCGGCGACGCGGTGTGGTGGTCCTTCACCACAATGACGACCGTCGGGTACGGCGATCACGCCCCGACCACGGGACTCGGCCGCGTCCTCGCGGTGGGTCTGATGCTCTCGGGGATCGCCCTGCTCGGTGTGGTGACCGCCAACATCGCCGCCTGGTTCATCTCCCGCTTCGAGCGGGACGACGCCGCCGAGCGCCGCCAGACGGAGCTTCTGGAGGCCCTGACCCGGGAGGTCCAGAGCCTGCGCGCGGAGGTCTCACGCCTCTCCGCACCGACGCCCGTCCCCGTACCGCGGCCCGCTCCCGACCCCGCGCCCGTCCCCCCGCAGGGTCCCGCGCCCGTTCCGCCACACGGTCCCGCGCCCGTCCCCCCGCAGGACGACGTCCCTACCGCTCCCAGAGCTTGAAGGCTCTGACCTGGTACGGAGTCTGGGGCACCCAGGTCCCGCGCCCCGGATAGGTCTCGAACTCCCCCGTCTCCGCACACTCCGCGGACTGGTACGTGGTGACCGGCCGCCCGGTCCGGTTCGCGAGGGCCTGGGCGCTCGCGCCCGGGGGCAGGGCGACACAGCTCTCGATGTCCGTGCCGGCCAGCTCGTACGTCCACACCGAGCCCCTGAAGTCCGCCTTGGGCCACAGACACAGCTGTCCGGGCCCGCAGGGACCGAGCCTCGTCCCGGACACGGCACCGGCGGCCGTGGGCCCGGCTGCCGGTGCGCGCACCGGCCCGCCCGTCGGTGCTGCCACGGCCGGCAGCGCGGACAGGGCGGGAAGGGCGGTGAGCAGGGTGGCCGCCAGCGCGGCCAGGAGTACGTGCTTTGTATACATGTCGATGAACCCCCCGTTTCGTCACTCTCTGTAATCAGAACTCTGACGGAGTTCACCGCCCGTTGGGAAGAGCCCTCGGGCCGATTCACCCGGACAAGTGAAAGCCCCGCCGGGCGCGGCCTGGCGGGGCTTCCTCACGTACACACATACGGGACGCGTCAGATGTGGGCGGCGCCCGCACCGGCCTCCGCGTTCTCGCCCCGCTTGGTCAGCGTGGCGACCAGGGCGGCGACGACCGCGACGACACCGGCGACGGTGAACGCCAGGCTCATGCCGTCCAGGAAGGTGTCGTGGATGACGCCGCCGATCTTGTCGAACATGTCCGGCGTCATGTTGGGCGCCTGCGCCAGCTGCTGCGGGACCATGCCGAACTCGGCGGCCTCCTCGAGCCCCGGGGCGGGCTCGCCGGGGATCCCGGCGGCCGTCCAGTTCTCCGCGAACGCGCTGGAGACCTTGGAGGACATGACCGCGCCGAGCACCGCCGTACCGAGCGCACCACCGACCTGCATCGCGGCCTGCTGCAGACCACCGGCGACGCCGGAGAGCTCCAGCGGGGCGTTGCCGACGATGACCTCGGTGGCGCCGACCATCACCGGGGCGAGGCCCAGGCCGAGCAGACCGAACCAGAGCGACATCGTGAGCGTGCCGGTCTCCGAGGAGAGGGACATCATGCCGAACATCGCGACGGCGGTGCAGACCATGCCGCCCACCAGCGGGATGCGTGGGCCGAACCGGGTGATCAGCGCGCCGGCCAGCGGCGAGGAGACGATCATCATCGCGGTCAGCGGCAGCAGGTGCAGACCGCTGTCGATCGGGCTGAGGCCCTTGACGCCCTGGAGGTAGAAGGTCACGAAGAAGAGGCCGCCCATGAAGGCGAAGGCCATCAGGACCATCAGCACCACGCCCGCCGTGAGCGGGACGGAGCGGAACATGGCCAGCGGGATGAGCGGTTCCTTCACCTTCGTCTGCCAGAGGGCGAAGACGAAGAAGAGCAGGCCCGCGGCGGCCAGGCAGCCCCAGGTCTTGCCGCCGGTCCAGCCCCACTCGGCACCGGCGTTGATGAGGCCCCAGACCAGGGAGCCCATGGCGCCGGAGAGCAGCACGATGCCGAGGATGTCGAAGGAGCGCGGGGCGTTCTCGGCGCGGTGGTCCTTGAGGATCACCAGCCCGAGCACGAGCGCGAGGACACCGACCGGCACGTTGATGAAGAAGACGGACTGCCAGCTGACGTGCTCGACGAGGAAGCCGCCGAGGATCGGGCCGCCGGCCGTCGAGGCGCCGATGACCATGCCCCAGATGCCGATGGCCATGTTCAGCTTCTCGGCGGGGAAGGTGGCGCGCAGCAGGCCGAGCGCGGCCGGCATCAGCAGGGCGCCGAAGAGGCCCTGGAGGACGCGGAAGGCGATCACGAGCCCGATCGAGTCCGACAGACCTATCGCCCCGGAGGCGGCGGCGAAGCCCGCGATGCCGATGAGGAAGGTCTGGCGGTGGCCGAAGCGGTCACCGAGCTTGCCGGCGGTGATCAGGGCGACGGCGAGCGCGAGCAGGTAGCCGTTGGTGATCCACTGGAGCTGGTCGAGCGTGGCTCCGAGATCGGCCTGAATGGCGGGGTTGGCGATCGCGACGATCGTGCCGTCGAGCGCGACCATCATCACGCCGGCGGCCACGGCGAACAGGGTCAGCCAGGGGTGACCTCGCAGGCCTTTCGATGCAGCCGGTACGGGGCTCCGGTCGCCCCCATGACCCTGCGGGGCCTTTTCCACGGTGGTCTGACTAGTCATGCGAAAGAGGCTAATGTCAGCGACTGACAATTGACAAAGCAATTCACACGCCGGTAACTGTCACGTAGCTCACAGGTACGCTGAGCAGCACGAAGCATCGGAAAGTGGCGGAAAGAGGGCCATACGGTGACGGTTTCCGGTCTGCGGGAACGGAAGAAGCAGCGCACACGGAACGCGCTCCTCCGGGTGGCTCTGGAGCTCTTCACGACCCAGGGGTACGAGCAGACCACCGTGGACGAGATCGCCGACGCGGTCGAGGTCTCCCAGCGCACGTTCTTCCGCTACTTCACCTCCAAGGAGGAGGTGGCCTTCGCCGTGCAGCAGATGGTCGAGGAGCGCTTCGTCCAGGCGCTGGCGGGGCGGCCTCCCGAGGAGGGCCCGCTCGACGCGCTGCGCAACGCCGTGCTCGCCGGCTGGGACACGATCGGCGAGGCGATCATGGAGGTCGTCCCCGTCGAGATGTACCTGCGGACGTTCCAGATGATCGAGTCGACTCCGGCGCTGCTCGCCGCGCATCTGCGCCGTACGACCGAGATGGAGGACACCATCGCCCGGCTCATCGCCGCGCGCGAGGGCGTCGACGTGGACCGGGACCCCCGCCCGCGGATCGTGGTCGCGGCGTTCAGCGGCGTCATGCGGGTGACGGGCCAGCTGTGGGGCCGCGGCACGGACCTGAGCCTGGAGGGCATCCGCGCCCTGACCGAGGACCACCTCGACCACCTCGGGCCCGCACTGGCCCGGGACTGGCGGCGCTGACGGCGGGTAGGGCGGCGGGTGGCGGGTCACGCAGGGGCTGTGCCCGCACGCGGCGCCGAAGACCGGCACCGCGTACGCGCTGCGCACGCGACGCCAGAGACTCGTACACGCCCCGCGGCGCCGAAGACCCGTACCGCGCCCCCGGCGTACGCCCGCGCGTACGGAGCGTCACTCGAGCCCTTACTGCGCGTGATCCACGTCACTCCCCGACCCGGGCCGCCGCGCCCGTCTCCTAGGGTGTGGCGCAGTGACTTCCTTCGACTCCTCCCCCACGCTCTCCCTCTGGCGCCTGCTGCTCGCGCTGGCCGTGGTCTTCGTGCTCCTCGCGACCACCGGCTGGACCACGATCAGCCATCCGCGCGGGCCAGGGGAGTCCCGCCAGGCCGCACTCGCCTCCTGGACCCACGGCAGGATCGGCCACCGGGCGCTGCCCGACCCGTCCGCCCCCGCCCGTACGATCGCCGCCTTCTTCGCCTCGATCGGACCGTCCCAGAGCACCTTCCTCGCCGACGCGCACCCACTCGTCGTCGGCAATCTCGACGGCGCGCCGGTCACGCTCCGCTACCGCGCCAACCGGCTCTCCCTCGCCCGTGCGCTGGACGCCGAGGAGGACAGGCTGGAGACGGCCCGGCTGAGCGCCGACGGCCGGCGCGAGGCCGTGCGCCGGGCACACCGCTTCACCTCGCTCATGCGGTCCGACCGGCAGATCCTCGCGTTCGATCCGACCGGCGGCGGCCGGACGGCGGAGGTCCTCGGCGATCTGGAGCGCGCGGACCGCGTCTCGGTGATCGTGCCGGGCGTCGACACCAACCTGCTCACCTTCCAGAAGACGAGCCGCAAGTTCACGGCCCCCGCCGGCATGGCCGAGTCGCTGTACGCCGCCGAGCGCCGGGCCGCGCCCCGGAGCCGTACGGCCGTCATCGCCTGGGCCGACTACACCGCCCCCGTCGGCGTCGGCATCGACGCCGCGATGGGCCGGCTCGCCACGGCGGGCGCGGTGCGGCTCGTCGGCATGACGAGCGCCCTGCCCGGCGACTCGCGCGTCAGCCTGTTCTGCCACAGTTACGGCTCCGTGCTCTGCGGGGTCGCCGCGGCCGGCCTGCCCTCCCGGGTGACGGACGTCGTCGTGGCCGGGAGCCCCGGCATGCGGGTGGGCAGCGCGGCCGAACTGTCGACCCGGGCCCGGGTATGGGCGATGCGGGACGCGGACGACTGGATCGCCGACGTCCCGCACCTCGCGTTCGGCGGGGTGGGGCACGGAGCGGACCCGGTGGAACCGGCCTTCGGCGCGCGGCTGCTCTCGGCGGCGGGCGCGGACGGCCACACCGGCTATTTCGAGCCGGGCACCAGCAGCCTGGACAACTTCGCGGCCATAGGCGTCGGCTCGTACCGGAACCTGACCTGTGCGAGCGCCGACAGCGCCTGCCGCAGTGGAATCTCCGGTGCGGAAGGCGTCTGACGCGCGTAGAGCAAGGCGATTCGGCCGCCCGCACAGGGGCGACGCACAGGCGCACGCCGCTTACGATGAGGCACATGGGTGATGTGCTGGCCGGAATTCATGCCACCTGGGAGTTCGAGAGTGACGCCGTCGTCATCCGCTTCGAACGGGGGATCCGCACACCGAAACTCTTCCAGGCGCTGGGCGAACGACGTATCCCGCACGAGGCGTTGGCGTCGGTGACGCTCGCCCCGGGCAAGCGGGGCACCGTCGTGCTGCAGGCGGTGCCGAGACGGGGCGCCGATCCGCTGATGGAGGCGGCCGCGGGGCAGTTGAAGCCGGGGTACGACCCGTACCGGCTGGTGCTGCCCGCGGAGCGGGAGACGCTGGCCGAGTACTACCGGGACGAGCTGCGCGACCGACTGGCCCCGGGCGACGAGCCGTCCGACGGCTTCCTCGTGACGGCTCCCCGGGGGCCGCAGTCCTTCAAGGCGTACGACGGGAAGGCGACGTTCGACGGATCGTCGGAGGTCGCGTTCCGCTGGTTCTGGACGGGCGCGTCCTCGGAGAAGTGGAAGGCCGGCGACCAGACGTTCCCGGTACGGGAGCTGGGTGGGGTCGAGTGGCGCTCGCCGGACGTCTTCGACGGGTACCTGCGGCTGCTGCCCCGGTCCGGGCAGCCCCGGTCGGCCCAGGCCGACCGCGACCCGGCGGCCGTCGTCTTCGGCCTCGGCTACGGCCCGGTCCACGAGTCCCTGCCGTTCGCGGCGGCGGTCCTGGAGGCGGTCCGGGGCGCGGGGCGGGTGGCGGCGACGCCGGTCGACGCGCTGCCGGAGGCCCGCGACCCTGCTGGCGTCGCGGAGCGGATCCGGCACCTGGGGGAGCTGCACCGGGCGGGCCTGGTGACGGACGAGGAGTTCACGGCGAAGAAGTCGGAGCTCCTGTCGGAGCTGTGAGGGCGGAGGACGGAGGACCGTGCCGGTCCGGAGGGCCGCCGCGTGCCGGTCCGGAGGGCAGCCGCGTGCCGGTCCGGAGGGCAGCGTTCGGGGCCGGGTCTCTGATCCGCCGGTGATACCCAGGTATCACCCGTGGACCGGACCCTCGGTATGACGTACGTCCGGGAATCGGCTGCCTAACCTGGGCGGGCCATGAAGAAACCATCCCTCCCCCCCGGCCTCGCGGCGCGGCTCGCGCCCGCGCGCGGGGTGCTGCGGTCCTTCGGGGTCGCCCTCGCGACCCCGACCGAGCCGGGCGATCCCCTCTTCGCCGACGTACGCAGCAGGTGGCTGAGGCTGCTTCCGTACGCCCTCGCGCTCGCCTTCGTCGCGTCGCTGCTCCCCGTCACCGTCACCGTCCTCATGCACGACTACGGTGTGAACGGCGCCCTCGCCGGGGCCCTCGCCACCGCCCAGACCGCCCCGCTGCTGCTCGCCGTGACCCGCCCCCTCCAGGCCTGGTGGATCATCGGCGTCGCCGACGTCCTCGGCGCGATCGTGCTGCTCGGCGGCGACGGTCCCGCGGGACGGTCCTGGCCGTGGACGCCGATGGTCGTCGTCGGCTATCTCGCCCTGATGCTCGCCCTCGGGCTCCGCGAGTCCCGCAAGGCCCTGCTCGGGGTGTGGCTGGCGACGGGGGCCGCCGGGTTCCTGCTCGGGGCGATCGCGCCGCGGAACGACGACGGCGTCCACGTCCTGCTCTTCGTCCTGAGCGGGGTCGTCCTGCTCATCACCGCGACGCTCCGGGAGCGGGGGGACGCCGAGCGGCGCACGCGGGAGGAGCGGGCCCGTGCCACGCTCCTGGAGGAGCGCGCCCGGATCGCGCGCGAGCTGCACGACGTCGTCGCCCACCACATGTCCGTGATCACCGTGCAGGCGGACTCGGCGCCGTACCGGATTCCGGAGCTGCCGGAGGCGGCGCGCGAGGAGTTCACCTCGATCGCCGCGAGCGCGCGGGAGTCGCTCGCCGAGATGCGCCGGCTGCTCATGGTGCTGCGCAGCGAGGGCGCCGAGGGCGAACGGGCCCCGCAGCCGGGCCTGGACCGGGTGCAGCAGCTGATCGAGGCGACGGTGCGGACGGGGGTGCCGGCCGAGCTGTCCATGGCGGCCGAACTCGGTGACGTACCGCAGGCGGTGGACCTGTCGGCGTACCGGATCGTGCAGGAGGCGCTCGCCAACGTGGTCCGGCACGCGCCGGGCGCGCGGACCCGGGTGTCGGTGCGGTCCGAGGACGGCGGACTCACCGTCGTGGTCGTCAACGGGCCCGCGCCCCGGCCCACTTCGCCGCTGGAGGGCGGGACGGGCACGGGGCACGGGCTGGTCGGCATGCGGGAACGCGTACGGTTGACCGGCGGCACGCTGGACACCGGGCCGTTGCCGGACGGCGGCTTCCGGGTCGCGGCCCGGCTCCCGCTGCGTACGGAGGACGGCTCGTGACCATCCGCGTGATCATCGTCGACGACCAGGCCATGGTGCGGGCCGGATTCGCCGCGCTGCTGTCGGCGCAGGCCGACATCGACGTGGTGGGCGAGGCGCCGGACGGGCGGCAGGGCGTGGACGTGGCACGGTCGACGCACCCGGACGTGGTCCTGATGGACGTACGGATGCCGGAGATGGACGGGCTGGCGGCGGCGCGGGAGATCCTGGACCCGCCGGTGGGGGTCGTGCACCGGCCGAAGGTGCTGATGCTGACCACCTTCGACGTGGACGACTACGTGTACGAGGCGCTGCGGGTGGGCGCCTCGGGCTTCCTGCTCAAGGACGCGCCGCCGGCGGATCTGATCGCGGCGGTACGGGTGGTGGCGGCCGGCGAGGCGCTGCTCGCTCCGTCGGTGACGCGGCGGCTGATCGCCGACTTCGCGGCGACGAGGCCGGCGCCCCGGGCGGACCGGGCTGCCCTGCGGCTGAAGGGTCTGACGCCGCGTGAGACCGAGGTGCTGGAGCTGATCGCACGCGGCCTGTCGAACCAGGAGATCGCGGACCGTCTGGTCCTGGCGGAGCAGACGGTGAAGACGCACATCGGCCGGGTGCTGGCCAAACTGGACCTGCGCGACCGGGCGCAGGCGGTGATCTTCGCGTACGAGTCGGGTCTGGTGACCCCGGGCGGCGCCCGCTAGGCCCTGTCAGCCGCAGCGCAGCCCGGTCCCCGCGGCGTCAGGCCCTTCAGCCGCAGGGCCGCCCGGTCCCGCCCGGTCAACGTCTTTCGGTCGCGGCGGAATTCGGCACCCTCCCGCCCGCCCCGGGGGACAGCCCCACCCCTGTACGGGGGTTCGCGCGTCCTCCGACCCCTACCCCGGTATCACGCACGACTTGGCCCCCCGGTGTGACGTTCCGTCATGCCTCCTCTTCCTACCTTCCTCTCGCCGCCGAACGAGAGACACGAAGAGGGAGGGCGCCGCATGCGCCGATACACGAGGACCCTGGTCGCCGCCGCGCTCACCACGACCGTGGTGGCCGGGACCGCGGGCTGGGCCTCCGGGCACGCGCAGCAGGCCGTGACCGGGGCGCCCGTGGGGGCCGAGGCCTGGAGGGCCGACGGGCTGCCCGACCCCGAGCGGACCAGCCCCGCCGACATCGCCGCGTTCTTCCGCGGCTTGAGCCCCGCCCGGCAGCAGGAGCTGCTGCGGGCGCACCCCTCCGTCGTCGGCAACCTCGACGGCGTTCCGCCGAAGCTCCGTTACGAGGCGAACGCCCGCACCCTCGGCCCGGAGTACGCCGGTCGGCAGGTCCTCGCCGTCGACCCGCGGGGACGCGGCCAGATCGCCCTCGTCGACGGCGACCTCACCACGGCCGAGCACGTGGCCGTCGTCGTCCCCGGCTCCGACATCGACGCCGGCAACGTCCGGCCCCTGACCGACATGGCCGACGCCCTGCGACGCGCCGTCGACAGCCGTACCACCGGCGGCCGTACCGCCGACAGCCGCACCACCGACCGCCACACCGCCGGCGGCCGTACCGCCGTCATCGCCTGGGCCGGTTACACCACGCCCGTCGGCGTCGGGGTGGACGCCGCCACCGGCGAGCTCGCCGAGGCCGGCGCCGAGCGGCTGACCCGGCTGACCGACGGCCTGGCCGCCGTCGGCGCGCCCGCCCCGTCGCTGTTCTGCCACAGCTACGGCTCCGTCGTCTGCGGCCTCGCCGCCCACGACCTCAAGGTCAAGGACCTCGTCGTCTTCGGCTCCCCCGGCATGCGCGCCGCGAACGTCGGCGAGCTGCGCACCTCCGCCCGCGTCTGGGCCGCCAAGGACCCGTCGGACTGGATCGACCGGATCCCGAACGTCCGCTTCGCCGGGCTCGGGCACGGCGCCGACCCCACCGACCCGGAGTTCGGCGCCCGCCGCGTCCCCGCCGACGACGCCCATGGCCACGACGGCTACTTCGCGCCCGGCACGCAGTCCCTCCGTACCTTCGCCGCCATCGCCCAGGGGGATGTCCGATGACCGCGCTCGCCGAACGCATCGAGGCCCGCACCCCCGCCCATCGCGACCGGGCCGTCGACGGCCTGCGCGCCCTCGCGCTGCTCGCCGTGCCGACCGGGCACTGGCTGCTCGGCGGGTTCACGCTCTCCTCCGACGGAGCGATCCACAACGCCAGCCCGCTCTCCGCCTTCGGCGGGCTCGCTCCGGTCAGCTGGATCCTTCAGATGCTGGGGATCTTCTTCCTCGTCGGGGGGTACGCGTCCGTCCTGTCGTACCGTCGCCACGAGGGTTCCGCGGGGGCCTGGCTCAAGGGCCGCCTCGTCCGGCTCGGCCGGCCCGTCCTCGGGGTCACGGCGGTGTGGGCCGGGCTCCTTCCCCTCCTCCACCACGGGTTCGGGGTGCCGGGCGACACCCTGCGAACGGCCTCCACGCTGGTGATCCAGCCGCTCTGGTTCGTCGGGGTGTACGCCGTCGTGACCGCCCTGACCCCGCTCTGTGTGCGCGCCGCCCGCCGGGCCGGGGTGTGGGCGGCGGCCCCGCTGCTCGGCTCCGTCGCCGTCGTCGACTTCCTGCGCTACGGGCCGTACGCGGACGCCATGCCCTCCTGGCTCAGCGCGCTGAACATCCTTCCCGGCTGGCTCTTCGCCTATCAGCTCGGTGTCTCCTGGGGCGAGGGGCGGGTCACCCGGCGGCACGCCCGGGGGCTGCTGCTCGGCGGCGCCGCGCTCTTCGCCGCCCTGCTGCTCGCGTTCGGATACCCGGCTTCGATGGTCGGCGTGCCCGGCGAGGCCCGCACCAACTCCCACCCGCCGTCGCTGCTCGTCCTCGCCCTGGCCGCCGCGCAGAGCGGCGCGGCGATCCTGCTCCGCGACCGGCTCGGGAAGCTGCTGCGGCGGCCCGCGCTGTGGGCGCCGGTCGTGGTCGTGAACCTGTCCGCGATGACGATCCTGTGCTGGCACCAGACGGCGATGCTCGCCGCCGCGATCCCGGCGTCGTACCGGGGTGAGGTCCCGGGGCTCGTCGGCGCGCCGGACTCGGTCGGCTGGATCCTCGCCCGGCTCGCCTGGCTGCCGCTCTTCGCGGGGCTGCTGGTGCTGATCGGCCGCTTCGCCCGCGGCTTCGAGTCCCCCCGGACCCGGAGCGGGCCCGTCCGCCGGACCGCGGCCGGCCTCCTCGCGGTGGGGTTCGCGGTCTTCGCCCTGGGGCTGGCGTGAGGGACGGGGCCCCGACCGGGGTACGCCTCCGCGGTACCCGCCTGCCCCCGCAGTACCCGCCTGCCCCCCGCCCCCGCCGTGGGTCCCCCGTCCCCCTACTCCCGCGCCGCCGACGTCGAGCCCATGTCCGGGTAGCGGTCGCCCGCCACCTGGGCCGCGATCGGCTCCAGCTCCGCCAGTTCCGGGTCGGTCAGCTTCAGACGGGTCGCCGCCGCGTTCTCCGCCAGGCGCGTGCGCTTGCGGGTGCCCGGGATCGGGACGACCGTCAGGCCGTGGACCGAGGCGCGCTGGTGGACCCAGGCCAGGGCCACCTGCGCGGCCGTCGCACCGTGGTCCGCCGCGATCTTGTGGACCGGCGCCAGCAGGGCCGTGTTCCGCACCGCGTTCTCGCCCGAGAAGCGCGGCTGGTAGGCGCGGTAGTCGTCGCCCGACAGCTCCTTCGAGGCGTCCGCGAACGCACCGGTCAGAAAGCCCCGGCCCAGCGGCGAGTACGGCACGAACGTCACGCCGAGCTCCGCCGCCGCGCCCACCGCGCTCTGCTCCACGTCGCGCGAGAACAGCGACCACTCCGACTGCAGGGCGGTGATCGGGTGCACCGCGTGGGCCTCGCGCAGCTCCGCGCCGGTCACCTCGCTCAGGCCCAGGTACCGGACCTTGCCCTCCCGTACGAGCTCCGCCATCGCCCCGACCGACTCCGCGAAGGGGACCTGCGGGTCGCGCCGGTGCATGTAGTAGAGGTCGATGGTCTCGATGCCGAGGCGGCGCAGGCTGGCCTCCACGGCCTTGCGGATGTACGCCGGGTCGTTGCGGATGCCCCGGTAGTGGGGGTCGTCGGCGCGCCGCTCGACGGCGAACTTGGTGGCGAGTGTGACCTCGTCGCGGTGGCGGGCGAGGAACGGCGCCAGGAACTCCTCGTTGGCGCCGCTGCCGTAGATGTCCGCGGTGTCGAACAGCGTGACGCCGGCCTCCAGCGCGGCGTCGAGGGTGTCGCGGGCGGCGGCCTCGTCCGTGTCCCCGTAGAACTCGCTGATGCCCATGGCTCCGAAGCCCTGGACGCCGATCTCCGGCCCGTCCTGTCCGCCGAGCCGTACGGTGTCGATCCTGGTGGTCATGAGGTCGTGCCTCCGCTTGTGGGTCCGCAGGTGGTTCCGTAGTGCCCGATCTTGATGTCGAGCACGGCGAGCGCGTCCTGGAGCTCGGTGATCCGGGCGAGGACGTCCCGGCGGGTGCTCTCCAGGAGCTCGCGCCGTTCGTCCCGGGTGTGATCGCCTTCCCGCACCAGTTCCGCGTACCGCACCATCCCCGCGACCGGCATCCCGGTCAGCCGGAGCTTGCCGACGAACGCGAGCCAGTCCAGGTCGCGCTGGGAGAAGCGGCGCTGGCCGGTGTGGGAACGGTCGACGTGCGGCATCAGGCCGATGCGCTCGTACCAGCGCAGGGTGTGAGCCGACAGCCCGGTCAGGGCGGCCACCTCGCTGATGGTGTGGCGGGCGCTGCTCTCGATCACGCTCATGGCCTCCACGCTAGAACCCTTGAGTGCACTCGAAGCAAGTAGGCTCGGCTCCATGTCCTTGCAGAGCCTGGCGTTGACCGAGAACTGGCCCGTCCCCACCGCGGCCGCCGCCGTCGTCCTCTCGGACGGCACCCTGGCCGGGTCGCACGGCCCCACCGGGCAGCGGTTCCCGCTCGCCTCGGTCACCAAGCCGCTGGCCGCGTACGCCGTCCTCGTCGCGTACGAGGAGGGGGCGATCGACCTCGACGAGCCGGCCGGGCCCGAGGGCGCGACGGTCCGGCACCTGCTGGCCCACACCTCGGGGCTGGCCTTCGACGAGTCCCGGGTGATGGCCGCGCCGGGCACGCGCCGGATCTACTCCAACACCGGGTTCGAGGCGCTCGGCGACCACGTAGCCAAGGCGACGGACATCCCGTTCGCCGAGTACCTGCACCAGGCCGTCCTGGAGCCGCTGGGCATGGCCTCGACGTCGCTGGAGGGCTCCCCCGCCAAGGACGGCGTCTCGACCGTCGACGACCTGGTGCGGTTCGCGGCCGAGGTGCAGGCGCCGAGGCTCCTCGACGCGCGCACGGTGCTGGACGCGATGACGGTGTCGTACCCGGGCCTGACCGGCATCCTGCCCGGCTACGGCCATCAGCGGCCCAACGACTGGGGGCTCGGGTTCGAGATCCGCGACGCCAAGTCGCCGCACTGGACGGGGGCCTCGTCCTCGCCGCGGACGTTCGGCCACTTCGGGCAGTCGGGCACGTTCCTGTGGATCGACCCGGACGCGCGCGCCGCGTGTGTGGCGCTGACCGACCGGGCCTTCGGGCCGTGGGCGGTGGAGGCGTGGCCGCCCTTCACGGACGCGGTCCTCACGGAGCTGCGCGGCTAGGACACCGTCCGGCCGGGGCGGTGCCGTCCCGGCACGACACTCCCTGGCCGCGCGCCGGACGGTGCGTCCGCGGGCGGGCGCGTGTCGTACGCGGACTCCGTCAGGGGGTGTCCGTGTGGGTCGGGGACGGTTTGGGGCCCGCCGTGCCCGTGGACCCCGGGCCGCCCGCGCCGCCGCCCGTGCCCGGATCCGTGCGCAACGGTCCGTCCGCGGTGGTGGGCCGGCCGCCCTCCGCCGGGGTCTCGGTCGGCGCCGGGGTGCCGACCTCGAATTCGTCGCAGCGCTCGGCCGGGCGGGTACTGCCCGGCCCCGACAGGACGACCGCGATCCGTCCGTCGGTCTCCTCCGCGTACGCGGCCGTGCACACCAGCTGGCGGGCGGCCGTCCCCTCCAGGTCTCCCAGCGGGAAGTCGAGGCTGACCCGCAGCACGGGCTCCCCGTCCTCGTCGGTCTCCACGTTCACCAAAGGGCCCCGCTTGCCGGTCTCCCACCCGAGCTCCGGGAGCCGGGTCGACAGGCCCGCGGCGCGCTCACCGGCCGTCGGACCGCGGAGCAGCGCGGAGAGTGCCGGGAGCGCGGCGACCCCGAGTCCCCGCGGGTACGTGGGCTGGGCCTCGCCCCTCAGCCGCTGGTCCGTGTCCAGCGCGCGGGCGGCCGGGGTCAGCCTGCCGTCCACGTCGACGTAGAAGAGCAGCAGGCGGCTGCCCTCGCCGGGCGCGACGGCGATCGTCGCCGGCCCGCCGGCCTCCACGACGTCGCTCTGCCGTATGCCGCAGCCGGTGAGCGCGAGGGCGCCCGCCAGGAGGGCCGCGCCGAGGGCGGTCCCGCGCCTCATCGCGGGATCCGCACGGTGAAGACCGCGCCGCCGTCGGGGCCGTTCGCGGCCGTGACGGTGCCGCCGTGCAGCCGGACGTTCTCCAGGGTGATGGCGAGCCCGAGGCCGCTGCCCGCGGAGCGGGTACGGGCCTGGTCCGCCTTGAAGAAGCGGTCGAAGACGTGCGGCAGGACCTCGGCGGGGATGCCGGGCCCCCGGTCGGCGACCTCGGTGACCAGCCAGTCGCCGTCGGCACGCAGGCTCACCGTGACGGGTGCCTCGCCGTGCCGCAGGGCGTTGCCGACGAGGTTGGCCACCACGATGTCGTAGCGGCGCGGGTCGAGGCGGGCGCGCACTCCGGCGGGCAGTTCGGTCCGGACGAGCTCCGGATCGGTCCAGTGGCGGTGCTGAAGGGTCTTGCGCACACTGTCGGCCACGTCCACCTCGTCCACGTGGAGTTCGGCGGCGCGTGCGTCGAAGCGGGAGATCTCCATGAGGTCCTCCACGAGCACGGCGAGCTTGCCGGTCTCGGCGCTGATGAGCCGTACCGCCCGGGCGGTGTCGCTGTCGAGCGTGGCCGCGTCCTCGTCGAGGACCTCGGTGACGGCCAGCATCCCGGCCAGCGGGGTGCGCAGTTCGTGGGAGACGTCGGAGGCGAAGCGCCGGGCGCGGGCCTCGGCGTGCCGGAGCTCGACGACGGAGCGTTCGAGCGCGGCGGCGGACTCGTTGAACGTCCGTGCGAGATCGGCGAGTTCGTCGCTGCCCTTGGCCTGGATCCGGGTGTCGAGTTCGCCGCGCCCCATGGAGTCGGCCGCGCGTCGCAGCTCCCGTACCGGACGGAGCACGCTGCGGGCGGCGAGCAGGGCGGGGATCAGGGCGACGGCGAGCGCGGGCAGGGCCCCGTCGCGGGCGGCGAGGACCATCGCCTCGACGTTGGCCTCCTCGACGTCGAGTTCCATGACCGCGTACAGCACGAGGCCGGTGCGGTGGACGGCCTTGGCCGGGGTGTGCGCCCGGAAGACGGCGGGGACGGCGACGGTCAGATAGGGCCGGCCGTTCTTGACGACCCGCTGGAAGGAGCCGTGGGCGGAGTCCCGCGCTCGGGAGCGGAGTTCGGAGGTGATGACGCTGGAGGTGGGCCGGTCGGCGGACGAGACGCTGAGGGAGCCGTACTCGGCGTAGACCCGCCAGGGCCGCGGCTTGCCCTGGCGGGCGATCTGCTGGAGGTCGTAGCGGAGCGAGTCCTCCTCGACGGGCAGCGTCACGTTGAGGACCTGGACCCGCTCGCGGAAGGCGGACACGGCGGTGTCCTGGGCCTGTTCGAGGATGGCGTTGCGGGCGGCCCGGTAGGTCAGGGCGGCGGTGGTGCCGCAGCAGATGGCGGCGACGAGGAGGAAGGCGAGGACGAGCCGGGTGCGGAGCCCGAAGGGGTGGCGGCGGCGCGGGGTGCGGCGGCGGTTCACAGCGGCCCGAAGCGGTAGCCGAAGCCGCGCAGGGTCTGGATGTAGCGGGGGGTGCCGGCAGGGTCCTCGATCTTGGTGCGCAGTCGGCGGACGCAGGCGTCCACGAGGCGGGCGTCGCCGTGGTAGCTGTGCTCCCAGACGTGTTCGAGGAGCTGCTGGCGGCTGAAGACCTGTTCCGGGTGGGCGCTCAGGTGGAGCAGGAGCTTGAGCTCGGAGGGGGCGAGGGCGAGGCGTTCGCCGGACTTGGCGACGGTGAGACCGGCACGGTCGATGGCTATGTCGCCGTGGAACTCGACGGAGGGGCGGCCGGCCCCGGGCTCCTCGATGCGCCGCAGGACGGCGCGTATCCGGGCCTCGATGACCTCGGTGCGGGCGGGTTTGACGATGTAGTCGTCGGCGCCCGCCTCCAGGCCGATGACGACGTCGAAGTCGTCACCGCGCGCGGTGAGCATGATGATCGGCAGCTGGCTGGTCTCGCGGACCCGCCGGCAGACCTGGACGCCGTTCATGCCGGGCAGCATCAGGTCGAGCAGCAGCAGGTCGGGGCGGAACTCCCGGAGCAGGGCGAGCCCGGCCTCTCCGGTGGCGGCGGTCCGCACCTCGTGCCCACGGCGCCGCAGGCCCAGCTCGACCCCTTCGCGGACGGAGGGGTCGTCTTCTATGAGGAGCACGCGTGGCATGGCGGCAGTATCCCAAGGTGAGGAGGGAGGACGGTCGGAGGCGGTACGGCTCAGGCCCGGTACGGCCAGGCCCGGGACCGGTATGGATCAGGCTCTGCATGCGCGGCCGCGCAGGCGCCGGCCGAGGCCCGTCAGCAGGGCCTGCACCTCCGTGAGCCGGAGCGGCAGGGCCAGCAGCCCGAAGACGGCGAGGACGACGAGGCACCCCGCCGCGCCGGAGACGAGAGCGCCCGCCGGAGCGGTCGTGTCGGCGGCGAGGAGCCCGAACCCGGTGGCCGGTACGGCTGCCACGAGCAGCCGCGCGAGCGCCGAGGCGGCGCCGGGTGCTCCCGGACCTCCCCTGTCGGACCGCGCGCCCTCACCGGATGCACCGAACGCATTGGACGCCCTGGATGCACCGGACGCACCACGCGTTTCTCCCGACGGCTGGGCGGGCAGCGGGGCGCGTACGCGCGTCAGGCGGCGGCGGAGGGCGTACGCCGTCAGGGCCCAGCCCGACCACAGGGCGAGCGAGTAGCCGGCCGCCATGCCCGCCACCGCCCAGGTCGGCGGGAGAAGCAGGTACGCGGTCACGGAGAGGCCCGCGTTGAGGGCCGCGATCACCAGGTTGAGGAGGAAGGGGGTCCTGGTGTCCCGCAGCGCGTAGAAGGCGCGGGTGCAGACGTACTGGCCCGAGAAGGCGATCAGGCCGGGTGCGAACCCCATCAGGATCCAGGCCATCGCGCGGATGTCGTCGGCGCCGGTCCTGCCGTGCTGGAAGACCAGGCCCATCAGCGGCACCGCCAGGGCGAAGAGCGCGCAGGCCGCCGGGACGACCGCCGCCGTGGAGGTGCGGAGCCCGTACGAGACGTCCCGCCGGACCCCCGTCAGGTCGCCGTCCGCCGCCGCCCCGCTCATCCGCGGCAGCAGCGCCGTCATCAGCGAGACGGTGACGATGCCGTGCGGCACGGCCCACAGCAGATAGGCGTTGTTGTACGCGGCGAAGCCGAAGCCCCCGCCGGCGTCCAGCTCCTCCGCCCGTGTCCCGGCCGCCGTCGCCAGCTTCGTCGTCACCCAGTACGCGGCCTGGTTGGTGAGGACCAGCAGCACCAGCCACCCCGCGGACCGCAGCGGCGTCGTCAGGCCGCTGCCGCGCCAGTCGAAGCGCGGGCGCCAGCGGAAGCCGGCCGACCGGAGCGAGGGGACCAGCGCCAGCGCCTGCAGGGCGATGCCCGCCGTCGTGCCCCAGCCGAGCAGCGCCGTCTCCCCCTCGGTCAGTCCGCCGCCCACGGCCGTCACCAGGTAGAGCGCGAACACCCCGATGACGACGAGGTTGTTGAGGACCGGCGTCCACATCATCGCGCCGAACCGGCCCCGGGCGTTCAGGACCTGCCCGAGCAGCGTGAAGAGCCCCAGGAAGAAGATCTGCGGCAGGCAGTACCGGGCGAAGGCGACCGTCATCGACTCCTGGGCACCGCTGTAGTCGGTGTACGCGTCGACGATCGCGGGCGCCGCGATCACCGCGCCCGCCGTCAGCGCCAGCAGCGCGCAGACGCAGACCGTGAGGAGACGGTCGGTGTAGGCGACACCGCCGTCCTCGTGCTCCTTGGCCGCCTTGACCAGCTCGGGCACGAAGACCGCGTTGAGGGCGCCGCCGAGGAGCAGCATGTAGACGATGGTGGGGATGGTGTTGCCGACCGCGTAACCGTCGGCGATCCCCCCGACGCCCAGGGCCGCGGCGACCACCGCCGAGCGTACGAATCCGGTGGCGCGCGAGACCAGCGACCCGGCGGCCATGAGCGCGCCGCTGCGCAGTACGGAGGGGGTGCGCTGCTTCGGCGCCTCCACGAGGGTCGCGGTCATCGGCGGGCCAGGTAGGCCTGGAAGGCCCGGTACAGCGTGTGGTTGGTCGTGCCGGCCAACGGTGTCTCCCACTCCCCCAGCGTCTCGACGGCCTGCCCGCCCGTGCCGAGCTTCCAGCGCAGCAGACCGTGGGCGCGGTCGTCCGGATCAAGGGTGGAGGGTATCCCGCGCATGTCGTAGACGTCCGCGCCGAGCGCGTGGGCGTCGGCCAGCATCCGCCACTGCAGGGCGTTGGAGGGGCGCACCTCGCGGCGGTGGTCGGCGGAGGCGCCGGTCTGGTACCAGACCCGCTTCCCCACGGTGATCATGGTGTGGGCAGCCAGCGTCTCGCCCTCGTGGCGGGCGAGGTAGAGCTTCATCCGCCCCGGTTCCTCGGCGTTGAGGACCGCGTACTGGCGCTCGTAGTACGCGAGGGAGCGGCCGAGCCGGAAGCCGTCGCGCTCCTCGGTGATCCGCAGGAGCCGGAAGAACTCGGGCAGGTCGGCCGCCGAGCCGACGACGATCTCCACGCCGGACGTGCGGGCCTTGCGGACGTTGCGCCGCCACTCCTGGTTGAGGCCCTTCCACAGGTCGTCGGAGCTGCGGCCGGCGAGCGGGACCCGGTAGACGTGGCGGGGCTGGGCGTCGGCTCCGTCGGAGTCGCCGGTCGAGTCGCCGCCGCAGCGGCGCCAGCCGCGGGAGCGGAGCCGTTCGGCGACGGCGGTGCCGAGCGGGTCGACGTCGTCGGCGAGGACGTCGGCGAGCCGCCGGCCCGCTCCGGTGTGCGCCTTGAGGGTGGCGGCGTTCCAGCGGCGGAAGTCGGGCGAGGGCCCGATGCGTACGGCGAAGGCCCCGGCGGCGCGCAGGTGCTGGAGCAGCGGGGTGAGCCAGCCGTCGATGTCGGGATCGGACCAGTCGGCGACGGGCCCTTCGGGGAGGTAGGCGAAGTACTTGCGGGTGCCGGGGAACGGGCGCAGCAGGACGAGGCCAACGCCCGTGAGGTGTCCGCCCTCGGGCCCCCAGCCGAGGAGCTGGTGCCTCCAGCCGTCCTTCACTCCGGCCCAGGAGGGGAGCTGGAGGAAGCCGGCGCCCCCACCGCTCCTGGCGAGGTGGGCGCGGTACTCCTCGGAGGTGAGGAGCTCCACGCGTGTGGTGCGCCGGGGTGCGGCCGTCATGAGCAGAGCTGACACAACGAGAGCCTCCTTGTTCCGCCCCTCGGTCGTGGGGCGCACAGGATGCTCACAGCCGTCCTTGACCGTGCCGCGCGTCGTGTGTGACCGGACGATGACCGTTCCTCACCAGCCCTTGTCACAGAGCCTCCGAGGTGCTTCCGGCGTCCTACAGTCCGGGCATCCCGCACTTTTCTCCGGAGGCTTCCGTGATGTCCGTACGCACCCGAGCCCGCGCCCGAATACGTCCGGCGCTCGTTGCCCTCGCGCTCTGCGGCTCCCTCACCGCCTGCACGGCGGGGGCGGTGGGCGCGCCCCGTGACGAGGGCAGCGCGGAGTCCGCGCAGACGCCGGCGAAGGTGACCGTCGCGAGCCCCGCGGCGGGACGGACCGTGACGGTCACGGCGACCGGCGGCACGCTGACGGCGGTGAAGGTCGTCGACGCGGACGGAGACGCGCTGGCCGGCCGTACCGGGGCGGACGGGACGACCTGGGTCTCGGACCGGAAGGCGGTGACGGGCACCTCGTACCGCGTGGAGGCGACCGTCCGTACGGCGGGCGGCAAGGAGACGACGACCCGGTCGACGTTCACGACGGCCGAGGCGTCGAAGGTCAACAAGCTGACGCTGGCGCCCGGGAAGAACACGACGGTCGGGGTCGGACAGCCGCTGTCGATCGTCTTCGACCGGCCGGTGACCCACAGGGCCGAGGTGGAGAAGCAGCTCAAGGTCACGACCTCGAACGGCACGGTCGGGTCGTGGGGATGGCTGAAGGACTGGTCGGGCAGGGACCGGGTGGACTGGCGGCCGAAGGAGTACTGGAAGCCGGGCACGAAGGTCACGCTCGACGCGACGCTCGACGGGACGGACTCGGGCGGCGGCTGGTTCGTACGGGACTACCGGACCGGCTTCACCGTCGGGGCCGCGGCGCAGGTCGTGAAAGTGGACCTGGACCGCAAGAAGTTGGTGCTGGAGCGGGACGGGCGCGCGGTGCGCACGATCTCCGTGTCGGGCGGGACGCCCGGCGGCGACAAGCGGTCGTGGCGGGGTACGGCGGTGCTGATGGCGAAGGAGGGCACGATCAACATGAACTCGGAGACGGTCGGGCTCGGGGACGCCTACGACAAGATGGTCGACTACTCGATGCGCCTGACCTGGTCGGGGATGTACGCCCACGCGGCTCCGTGGAACGCGGCGTACTTCGGGCGCGCCAACCGCAGTTCGGGCTGTATCGGCATGAGCGACGCCGACGCGGCGTGGTTCTACGGACAGGTCCGCGCGGGCGACCCGTTCGAGATCCGCGGGGCGGACACGAAGGGCACGGTCGCCGAGGGCAACGGCTACGGCGCGTGGAACCTGAGCTGGGAGCAGTGGCAGGCGAAGAGCGCGGTCGGCCGCTGACGCGACCGGGACCCGGTGGGCGGCCGGCCGGGGGATCGGCGTGGTGCCGCTCGGCCGCTCAGGCGCCGCCCCGCTCCCCGGGGGCCGGGCCGGTCAGGCGCGGCGCATCTCCCAGAGGAGGATCTCCGCGTCCGACGTGGCCAGGACCGCGAGGTCGCGCCCGTCCGTGACGCGGGCCGCGTCGCCGGGGTACAGCTCCTCGCCGTCGAGGCGGACCGTGCCGCGCACCAGGTGCGCGTAGACGAGGTCCGCGTCCGGGACGGCCGTGCGTTCGCCCGCCTCCAGGCGGCGGACGTGGAGCATCGCGGCCGCCTCCGGGAGGGCGTACGGAGTGGAGTCGGCGATACCGCGGACGATCTCGTAGGCGGGGTCGCCGCCCGGCTCCAGCGGGGCGAGCCACATCTGGACGAAGACCAGCGGCACGTCGGCGTCGTTGCGCTCCTCGTGCCGTACGCCCCCCGCGGAGCTGAGCCGCTGGAGGTCGCCGGGCCGGACGACCGTGGTGTGTCCGGCGGCCGTGTCCTGGTGGGTCAGCTCGCCCTCGACGACCCAGGTGACGATCTCGGTGTGACGGTGCGGGTGCTCGGCGAACCCGGCGCCGGGCGCGAGCCGCTCCTCGTTGCAGGCGAGCACGGCACCGAAGCGGAGGTTGTCGGGGTCGTAGTGCGACCCGAAGGAGAAGGCGTGCCGGGTCTCGATACCGTCCCCGGCGTCTCCCCCGGGATAGCGGTCGCCGGCGCGCTGTACGGAAATCACGGGCCTACGGTATCCCCGGCCCCCGCCGGCCGTGGCCGCCTTCCCCCGGACCCCGTCCGCCCCGGCGGAACGCATGCCCCCAACCCCCTGGACACACATCGGTGGCCCGATGAGGCACCCTTAGTCCGTGTCTGAACCGACGAACGCCCCCCATCCGCACTCCGCGACCCTGAAGCGCCTCGAACAGTCCTCCGGCCGGCTCGCCGCCAACGCCATTGCCCGTATGGACGAGACGCTGCCGTGGTACCGGGCGATGCCGCCCGAGAACCGGTCGTGGATCGGTCTGGTCGCCCAGGCCGGTATCGCCGCGTTCACCGAGTGGTTCCGGCACCCGGAGACGCCTCAGGCCATCTCCACCGACGTCTTCGGCACCGCTCCACGCGAGCTGACCCGCGCCATCACACTGCGCCAGACCGTCGAGATGGTGCGCACCACCATCGAGGTCATGGAGACGGCGATCGAGGAGGTCGCCGCCCCCGGCGACGAGTCCATCCTCCGCGAGGCGCTCCTCGTCTACGCCCGGGAGATCGCCTTCGCGACCGCCCAGGTCTACGCGCAGGCCGCCGAGGCACGCGGCGCCTGGGACGCGCGCCTGGAGTCGCTCGTCGTCAACGCGGTCCTGTCCGGCGAGGCCGACGAGGGCGCCGTCTCCCGCGCCGCCGCCCTCGGCTGGAACTCCCCCGACCACGTCTGCGTCGTCCTCGGCACCGCCCCCGACGGCGACAGCGAGCTGACCGTCGAGGCCATCCGCCGCGCCGCCCGGCACGCCAAGCTCCAGGTCCTCACCGGTGTCCTCGGCAACCGGCTCGTCGTCATCGCCGGCGGCAACGACAACCCGCTCGCCGTGGCGAAGGCGCTGATCGGGCCGTACGCCGCGGGCCCGGTCGTCGCGGGCCCCGTCGTCCCCGACCTGCTCGCGGCGACCCGCTCCGCGCAGGCCGCCGCGGCCGGTCTCAAGGCGTGTACGGCGTGGCAGGACGCCCCGCGGCCGGTTCTGGCGGACGATCTGCTTCCGGAGCGTGCCATCGCCTCCGACCCTTCGGCCCGTGAGCAGCTGGTGGAGGAGATCTACAGACCGCTGGAGGAAGCGGGCTCGGCTCTGCTGGAAACACTGAGTGTCTATCTGGAGCAGGCGAGCAGCCTCGAAGGCGCGGCACGGATGCTCTTCGTCCACCCCAACACCGTGCGCTACCGGCTTCGACGTGTGACAGACGTCACCGGCTGGTCACCCTCCGATGTCCGTTCCGCGTTCACGCTGCGAATCGCGCTCATCCTGGGGCGCTTGGCCGACGGAGATTCGCAGTCCTAGACTTTTGTCGAACACCAACAATTCCCCCGACGGTTCTTCGTCCTAGTCCCCACGGGCGCTTGGAGCCGTCCCCAAGAGAGAGTGTGAGGGTGCTCGTACTCGTCGCTCCCGGCCAAGGCGCCCAGACGCCCGGCTTCCTGACTCCCTGGCTCGAACTCCCCGGTGCCGCCGACCGCCTGGCGGCCTGGTCCGAGGCCATCGGGCTCGACCTCGTCCACTACGGCACGAAAGCGGACGCGGACGAGATCCGTGACACCGCCGTCGCCCAGCCCCTGCTCGTCGCCGCGGGCCTGCTCTCCGCCGCCGCGCTCGGCACATCTGCCGCTGACGCGGCGGGCGCCCCCGGCGCCGTCGCGGGCCACAGCGTCGGCGAGATCACCGCGGCCGCGTTCGCCGGCGTCCTCGACGACACCGCCGCCCTGCGTCTCGTACGGACGCGTGGCCTGGCGATGGCCGAGGCCGCCGCGGTCACCGAGACCGGCATGTCCGCGCTGCTCGGCGGAGACCCCGAAGTGACGGTTCCGCACCTCGAGAAGCTCGGTCTGACCCCGGCCAACGTCAACGGCGCCGGCCAGATCGTGGCCGCCGGCACCCTGGAGCAGCTGGCCGCCCTGGAGGCGGACAAGCCCGAGGGCGTCCGCCGGGTCGTGGCACTGAAGGTCGCCGGCGCGTTCCACACGCACCACATGGCGCCCGCGGTGGCGAAGCTGGAGGCCGCCGCGAAGTCGCTGACGGTCGCCGCTCCGCAGGTGCGCTACGTCTCCAACAAGGACGGCCAGGTCGTCACCGAGGGCGCGGAGGTCATCGCGCGCCTCGTCGGCCAGGTCGCCAACCCGGTCCGCTGGGACCTGTGCATGGAGACCTTCAAGGCCCTGGGCGCGACGGCGCTGATCGAGGTGTGCCCCGGCGGCACCCTGACCGGTCTCGCCAAGCGCGCGCTTCCGGGCGTGGCGACGGTCGCCCTGAAGACCCCCGACGACCTCGACGCGGCCCGCACGCTCGTCGCCGAGCACACTGCAGCCTGAGAAGGAGCCGTAGAGCATGTCGAAGATCAAGCCCAGCAAGGGCGCCCCGTACGCACGGATCATGGGTGTCGGCGGCTACCGCCCCACCCGGGTCGTGCCGAACGAGGTGATCCTCGAGACGATCGACTCGTCCGACGAGTGGATCCGCTCGCGCTCCGGCATCGCCACCCGCCACTGGGCGTCCCCCGAGGAGACCGTGACCGCGATGTCGGTCGAGGCCTCCGGCAAGGCCATCGCCGACGCCGGGATCGACCCGGAGCAGATCGGCGCCGTGATCGTCTCCACGGTCTCGCACTTCAAGCAGACCCCGGCCGTCGCCACCGAGATCGCCGACAAGATCGGCGCCGGCAAGCCGGCCGCGTTCGACATCTCCGCCGGCTGCGCGGGCTTCGGCTACGGCCTGACCCTCGCCAAGGGCATGATCGTCGAGGGCTCGGCGGAGTACGTACTCGTCATCGGCGTCGAGCGGCTGAGCGACCTGACCGACCTGGAGGACCGCGCGACGGCCTTCCTGTTCGGCGACGGCGCCGGCGCGGTCGTGGTCGGCCCCTCCGACGTGCCGCACATCGGCCCCACCGTGTGGGGTTCGGAGGGCGACAAGTCCGAGACGATCAAGCAGACCGTCCCGTGGAACGAATTCCTCCCCCAAGCTCTCGACTCCGCTCGAGCAGGGGGGACCCCCACCGGCGACGTCCCCAAGCTCCCCCTCAACGAGCAGGGCGAGATCAAGTTCCCCGCCATCACGCAGGAGGGTCAGGCGGTCTTCCGCTGGGCCGTCTTCGAGATGGCGAAGGTCGCCCAGCAGGCGCTGGACGCCGCCGGAATCTCGGCGGACGACCTTGACGTCTTCATTCCGCACCAGGCGAACATGCGGATCATCGACTCGATGGTGAAGACTCTGAAGCTGCCGGAGCACGTCACGGTCGCGCGTGACGTCGAAACCACCGGCAACACCTCGGCCGCCTCGATTCCGCTCGCGATGGAGCGGCTCCTGGCGACCGGCAAGGCGAAGAGCGGCGACACGGCGCTCATCATCGGCTTCGGGGCGGGTCTCGTCTTCGCCGCGACGGTCGTTACTCTCCCCTAGGCACTCCGGATCTTCCGGAAAGCCCCTTACCGAAGCAATCACAGAAGGAGCGCCAACATGGCCTTCACCCAGGAAGAGATCGTCGAAGGTCTCGCCGAGATCGTGAACGAGATCGCCGGCATCCCGACCGAGGACGTCCAGCTCGAGAAGTCCTTCACGGACGACCTCGACGTCGACTCCCTGTCCATGGTCGAGGTCGTTGTCGCCGCCGAAGAGCGCTTCGACGTCAAGATCCCGGACGAGGACGTCAAGAACCTCAAGACGGTCGGCGACGCGACCGACTACATCCTGAAGCACCAGGGCTGATTCGGCCCCTGCTGACTCGGTCTGCCACCCGGCGGTGGCGCCGTATTTCGACCATCACACACGTGGAGAAAGAATTCCTGTGAGCTCGACCAATCGCACCGTGGTCGTCACCGGTATCGGCGCAACCACACCGCTGGGTGGCGACTCCGCATCGACCTGGGAAGGTCTGATCGCGGGACGCTCCGGCGTCAAGCCCCTCGAGGGCGAACGCTTCGCCGAACTGCCCGTCCAGATCGCGGCCCTCGCCGCGGTCGACCCGGGCGACGTTCTGCCCCGCCCGCTCGCCCGCAAGCTGGACCGCTCGGCGCAGTTCGCGCTGATCGCGGCCCGTGAGGCGTGGGCCGACGCGGGCTACACCGCCCCGGCCGGTGAGGACGGGAGCATCGCGCCCGAGCGGCTCGGCTCCGTCATCGCCTCCGGCATCGGCGGTGTCACGACTCTGCTCGACCAGTACGACGTGCTGAAGGACAAGGGCGTACGCCGCGTGTCCCCGCACACCGTGCCGATGCTGATGCCGAACAGCCCCTCCGCCAACGTCGGCCTGGAGGTGAACGCCCGGGCGGGCGTGCACACCCCGGTCTCGGCGTGCGCGTCGGGTGCCGAGGCGATCGGCTACGCCGTCGAGATGATCCGTACCGGCCGGGCCGACGTGGTCGTCGCCGGCGGCACGGAGGCGGCGATCCACCCGCTGCCGATCGCGGCGTTCGCCAACATGATGGCGATGTCCAAGAACAACGAGGAGCCGACGAAGGCCTCGCGTCCGTACGACACGGGCCGTGACGGCTTCGTGCTCGGCGAGGGCGCGGGCGTGGTGATCCTCGAGTCCGAGGAGCACGCGAAGGCCCGTGGCGCGCGGATCTACTGCGAGGTGCTGGGCCAGGGCCTCTCGGCCGACAGCCACCACATCGCGCAGCCCGAGCCGACCGGCCGGGGCATCGCCGCGGCGATGCAGAACCTGCTGGACTCGACGGACCTGAAGCCTGCCGAGGTCGTCCACCTCAACGCGCACGCGACGTCCACGCCGCAGGGCGACGTGGCCGAGATCAAGGCGCTGCGCAAGGTGCTGGGCGAGGACCTGGACCACGTCGCGATCTCCGCGACGAAGTCGATGACGGGTCACCTGCTGGGCGGCGCGGGCGGCATCGAGACCGTCGCGACGGTCCTGGCGCTGCACCACCGTCTGGCCCCGCCGACGATCAACGTCGACGACCTGGACCCGGCGGTCGACGCGGACATCGTCCGCGACGAGCCGCGCGAGCTCCCGCAGGGCACGATCGCCGCGATCAACAACTCGTTCGGCTTCGGCGGCCACAACGTGGTGCTGGCCTTCCGCACGATCTGACCGCGCTCACGCCCGAGGCCCACTCCATGACGGAGTGGGCCTTCGGCGTGTCCGGGGGGTCAGACGACCTGGTGGAGCCAGCGGACCGGGGCGCCCTCGCCTGCGTAGCGGAAGGGCTCCAGTTCGTCGTCCCAGGGCTTGCCGAGGAGCTTGGCGATCTCCGACTCCAGCTCCGTCTCGCCGCGTACGGAGCGGGCCAGGGCGGCCCGCAGGCGGTCCTCGGGGATCAGGATGTCGCCGTGCATGCCGGTGACGGCGTGGAAGATGCCCAGTCCCGGGGTGGCGCTGTAGCGCTCGCCCTCGGCGGTCGGGCAGGGTTCCGCCGTGACCTCGAAGCGGAGCATCTGCCAGCCGCGCAGCGCGGAGGCGAGCTTGGAGGCGGTGCCGGTCTCGCCCTGCCAGGAGAACTCGGCTCTCCAGGTGCCGGGGGACGCCGGCTGGCGGATCCAGTCGAGCTGGACCCTCGCACCGAGGACACCCGCGACCGCCCATTCGACGTGCGGGCACAGCGCGCGCGGTGCGGAGTGTACGTACAGGACTCCACGTGTCGTCACCGGGACCTCCAGTGTGGGACGAGGTTCGCCTTTCCCAGCGGCCTCAGTAAACAGCATCGGGAGTGAAACTCCGTAAACCCCCGAAAAAGGGACAGCATGTGACGTGATGTAATTTACCGGAGCCGATTGGCAAAGGTGCCTCTGGTTCGACGGGGGAAAAGCTACCGTGCCGCACCGCCCTTGGGGTGACGTACGGTCGGTCCGGGGGTGGGTGGACACCAAGCTTTCACCCGCCAGGACGCCGAACGGACACCGGAGGAGGGGCCGAGGCATGCGCGGCAGACGCCGTTTCCGTACCACCGTCGCCGCCGCGGGGGCCGCACTGCTGCTGTGCGCGGGCGCCCTGACGGGGTGTGAGACGGCCGGACCCGGGGTGACGGCCCCGCCGGAGCCGACACCGACGCCCACGCCCGTCTGGGACCGTACGCCCGCCTCCGTCGCCGCCGTCGGCGACTCCATCACCCGCGCCTTCGACGCCTGCGAGGTCCTGGCGGACTGCCCCGAGGCGTCCTGGGCGACCGGCACGGACACCGGCGTCAACAGCCTGGCCCTGCGGCTCCTCGGCGCGCAGGGCGTCACCGACCGCAGCTGGAACCTGGCGCGGACCGGGGCGCGGATGGCGGAGCTGCCCGGGCAGATGGCGCGGGCGGGGGCCCGGAAGCCGGAGCTGGTGGCGGTGATGATGGGCGCGAACGACGCCTGCCGCGACCGGACCGCACTGATGACACCGGTCGAGGAGTTCCGCGCGGACTTCGAGGCGGCGCTCGCCGAGCTGCGGAAGACCGCGCCGAAGGCGCAGGTGTACGTGTCGAGCGTGCCGGACCTGAAGCGGCTCTGGTCGCAGGGGAAGGACAGCCCGATGGGCCGCCAGGTCTGGAAGCTGGGGATCTGCGCCTCGATGCTGGCCGACGCGGAGGATCTGAGCGCGTCGGCCGAGCGGCGGCGGACGCTGGTGCGGGACCGGGTGGTGGCGTACAACACGGTGCTGGCGGAGGTCTGCGCGAAGGACCGGCGCTGCCGGTACGACGGCGGGGCCGTGTTCGGCTTCCGCTTCGACGGCACGCAGCTGAGCCCGTGGGACTGGTTCCACCCCAGCAGGGACGGGCAGGCGCGGCTCGCGGAGATCGCGCACCGGCAGGTGACGGCGCCGGAGCCGTCCGCGTAGGGTTCCGGATCATGAGGATCACGGGTGAGCCCTTCGGTTCGGTCGACGGTACGGACGTCACGCGTTGGACGCTCCAGCGGGACGCGGTGCGGGTGCGGGTGCTGACGTACGGCGGCATCGTGCAGTCGGTCGAGACGCCGGACCGCGACGGCGTGCCGGGCGGCGTGGTGCTCGGCTTCCCCGATCTGGAGGGCTATCTGAAGCGTCCGGAGCCGTACTTCGGCGCGCTGGTGGGGCGTTACGCCAATCGGATCGCGGGCGGCTCCTTCACGCTGGACGGCACGACGTACCGCCTCGCCCGCAACGGTGGTCCGAACTGTCTGCACGGCGGGGAGCGCGGCTTCGACAAGCGCGTGTGGGACGCGGAGGAGGTCGAGGGCGGGGTACGGCTGTCCCGGGTGAGCCCGGACGGCGAGGAGGGCTTCCCGGGCCGCCTGGAGGTCTCGGCGACGTACACGCTCGACGCCGACGGCGGGCTGCGGATCGCCTACCGGGCGGAGACCGACGCGCCGACGGTGGTGGCGCTGACGAACCACTCGTACTGGAACCTGGGCGGTGACGCGCACGAGCTGCGGATCGCGGCGGGCCGGTACACGCCGACCGACGCGACGGGCGTCCCGACCGGGAAGGTCGCCGAGGTCGCGGGCACGGAGCTCGACTTCCGTACCGGCGGGCCGCTCACGATTCCGCTGGACCACAACTTCGTGCTGGACGGCGGGGGTCCGGCGGCGGCCGCGGAGCTGTACGCGCCGCTGACCGGCCGTACGGTGACGGTGGAGACGACCGAGCCCGGGCTTCAGGTGTACACCAGTGAGGAGCTGGGCGGGATCGCCCTGGAGACCCAGCACTTCCCGGACTCGCCCAACCGGCCGGAGTTCCCGTCGACGGTGCTGCGGCCGGGGGACGTGTACGCCTCGACCACCGTCTTCCGCTTCGGGACGCGCTGAACGAGATACGGAACGAGGGAACGGCCTGCGGAACGACGGGGTGGAGCCCCGGGGCGGCTGTCAGGTTCCGCCCCGGGGCCGGTCATGGGGAGGTCAGACCTCCAGCGTGGCGGTGAGGCGCACGTCGGTGAGCGAGTGCGCGGCCCCGACCTCGTACGCACCGGGGACAGAGGCCCAGTCGTGCCGCTCCTCGTCCCAGATCTCGAAGGCGCGCCGCGGCAGCGGGATCTCGACCTCGACGGACTCGCCCGCACCCGCCTCGACGGATCCGAAGCCGGCCAGCCAGCGCGCCGGGCGCTCCACCCCGTCCGCGGTCGGCGCCAGGTAGATCTGGACGACCTCGCGGCCGGTGCGGCTGCCGGTGTTGGTGAGCCGGACCCTCGCCGCCGTCGGGGTGACTTCGAGGGTGTCGTAGGCCCACGTGGTGTAGCCGAGGCCGTGCCCGAAGGGGTACGCGGGAGTGGCGCCGGCCTTGTCCCAGGCGCGGTATCCGATGAACAGGCCCTCGGTGTAGGCGAGTTCGCCGTCGGTCGGGGTGACCTCGGTGACGGGGACGTCGGCGAGATCGACGGGCCAGGTGGTGGGGAGCCGGCCGCTGGGCTCGGCGGCGCCGGTGAGGACGTCGGCGAGCGCGGCGCCGCCCTCCTGGCCGGGGAACCAGCTGAGCAGGACCGCCGCGACCTCCTCGCGCCAGGGCATCGCGACCGGGGAGCCGGCGTTGACGACGACGACGGTGTTCGGGTTGGCGGCGGCCACGGCGCTGACGAGTTCGTCCTGGCGGCCGGGCAGGGCGAGGTCCTTGCGGTCGAAGCCCTCGGATTCGACGCGCTCGGTGGTGGCGACGACCACGACGGCGGTCTCGGCGCCGCGGGCGGCCTCGACGGCTTCGGCGATCAGTTCGTCGGGGTCACGCTGCGGCCCCAGGTGGACGAAGGAGAACATGACGGCCGGGAGGGGGGCCGCGAACTCCTTGTCCAGCGGGTGGAGCAGGGAGACCTCGACGGTCTCGCCCGCGGTGAGGGCGATCCTGGCCCGCTCGACGGGGGCGCCGAAGAACGCCTCGAAGGGGTCGGTCTCCGGGCCCATCGCCTGGACGCCCTCGAAGACGGTCTCGCCCGCGATGCGGAGGGTGTAGGCGCCGAGGCCGCGGGTGCCGAACGAGTGCTCGCCGGACTCGCGCGGGGTGAAGGTGCCGGTGACCTCGATGGAGTGCAGGGTCTCGTGGGTGACGCCGGCCGGGAGGTCGTCGCCGATCCACTGGACCTGGCCGTTGGGCAGGGTGCCCTCGCCGAGGACGGTGCCGTCGGCGTCGCGGCAGACCGCGCGGAGGGTGAAGCCCTGCTCTGCGGGGGTGAGTTCGTCGCTGGGGTCGGCGCCGACGCTGAAGGTGAGGGCGCCTTCGGGGAGCGCGGCGGTGAGGCCGTCGAGCGGGGAGACGGCGTGGGCGGGGAAGACCTGGGCGGAGCCGCCGCCGAGGACACGGGCGTCGCGGGCGGCGGCGCCGGAGAGGGCGACGCTCCCCTGACGGAACGGCAGCGCGCCGTTCTCGTTCCGTACGAGGACGAAGCCGCGGCGGGCGATCTCGCGGGCGAGCGCGTCGCCGTCGATGGCGGGCGGGGTCTGGGTGACGACCGGCGGGGCGCCTTCGAGGGCGCCGACGCGGGCGGCGAGCCGGAGCACGTTCCGTACGGCCGCGTCGACGGCCGGCTCCTCGACCTCGCCGGCGCGGACGGCGGCGGCGAGCGCCTCCCCGTACACGGTCTGCGGGCCGGGCATCACGACGTCGAGACCGCCCTCGATGTCGCCCTTGGTGGACCGGGCGGCCATCCAGTCGGAGACGTTGGCGCCGTCGAAGCCCCACTCGCCGCGCAGGACCTCGTTGACGAGCTCGTGGTGCTCGGTCATGGTCACGCCGTTGACCTGGTTGTAGGCGGTCATGATGCCCCAGGGACGGGCGTTCTTGACGATGGCCTCGAAGGGCGCGAGGTAGAGCTCGCGCAGCGGTCGTGGGGCGACCTTGTTGTCGACGGTGAAGCGGTCGGTCTCGGCGTCGTTGGCGACGAAGTGCTTGACCGTCGTGCCGACTCCGCCGTCCTGGACGCCCTGGACGTAGCCGGTGCCGATGGCGCCGGTGAGGTACGGGTCCTCGCTGTACGCCTCGAAGTGGCGGCCGCCGAGCGGTGAGCGGTGCAGGTTGACGGTGGGGGCGAGGACGACGTCGACGCCCTTGCGGCGGGCCTCCTGGGCGAGGAGGCGGCCGGCGCGGCGGGCGAGGGCCGGGTCCCAGGCGGCGGCGAGCGCGGTCGGGGACGGCAGGGCGACGGAGGGGTCGTCGGCGGTCCAGCGGACGCCGCGGACGCCGATCGGTCCGTCGGACATCACGATCGACCGCAGCCCGATCTCGGGCACGGCCGGCAGCGACCACATGTCCTGGCCGGCCAGCAGCCGCGCCTTGGTGTCCAGGTCGAGCTTGCCGAGAGCCGCCTCGACGACCTGCTCCCGAACGGTGTCCGCGCTGATCTCCGCCATCGGCGTGCCTCCTCGTTGAAGTCCTTGTGGCGCCCATGGTGGACCGGTTACCTGTAGATCGGTAGGTTACGTTATTGTTTCGTAATCTCAGGATGTCGTACGGTCCTGAGGGAAAAGGGACGTCCGGCGGGCGGCGACGGTGAGAGGGGGCCACGGCGATGGTGCGGGCCAGGAGCGAGGAGCGGCGGGCGGACATCGTGGGCGCGGCCCTCGAAGTGATCGCCGAGCGCGGCTACCGGGGCGCGTCGCTCGGCGCCGTCGCCGAGCGGGTCGGGCTGACGCAGCAGGGTCTGCTGCACTACTTCCCCACGAAGGAGGCCCTGCTCGTCGCGGTCCTCGCGGAGCGCGACAAGTGGGACACCAGCGGGGCCGGCTCGCGCGAGGGCTGGCGGCTCAACCTGATCGACTCGCTCGTCGAGTACAACGCGATGCGGCCGGGGATCGTGCAGACCTTCTCGGCCCTGCTCGGCGAGAGCGTGACCGAGGACCATCCGGCGCGCGCGTTCTTCACCGAGCGCTACAGCCAGGTCCGCGACGAGATGGCGAACGTCCTGCGCCTGGAGTTCGGCGAGCGGCTGCCGAGCGGGCTGACCCCGGAGCGGGCGGCGCCGATCCTGACGGCCGTGATGGACGGGCTGCAGTACCAGTGGCTGCTCGACCCGGCGGCGGTCGACATGCCGGAGGCGTTCCGGGACTTTCTGCGCCTGCTGTACGGAAGCGACAAGTGAGGGCACCGTAGCGGGAGTTGCGGGCGAGTCGGGATACTGCGCGAGCCGGTTCCCGACCCGGGTCTCCCCGGCCTGGGTCTCCCGACCCGTGTTCCCGAACCCAGGTCACCCCGACCTGGGTTTCCCGACCCCCGACGGAGGGCTCGCCCGTGCTGTCCCGGATACGTCACACCTCGCTCGGTCTCGCGCTGATCACCGCCACGCTCGTCGTGGCGACACCCCCCGCGTCGGCCGACGCGGTCTGCTCGTGCACCGTCGAGGAGGCGCGGCTCGACCGTGCCGCCCCTCAGGAGATCCTGCGCCGCGGCGGATTCGACGGCGTGGCACCGGAGTTCGCCCGCGCCCTCGCCGGGGCGGAGTCGTACCGGGAGGCCGAGCGCGCGGTCGTACGGCACGGGGCGCGGCTCTGGCGGGAGGCGGTGGACCGGGCGCAGGGGCGTCACGTACGGGGCGACCTGAGCCGGGACGACGACCGGCCGCTGTACTGGGCGCGCCTGGGCATGACCCGTGAACTACGCGCCTGGCAGCCGGAGTTCCGGCTCGACGAGACGGGCCGGAACCGGCTGCTCGACCGGCTCGAACGCTCCTCGCGCGGGCAGGACTCGATCCGCTTCGCGCGGGGCGGGCCGACGGGCAAGGGCGTCAAGCGGATCCTGATGACCGGCTTCGACCCGTTCACGCTCGACCGGGCCGTCCGGATCTCCAACCCCTCCGGGGCGACCGCGCTGGCGCTGGACGGCACCGTGATCCGGACGGCGGACGGAGGCCTCGCCCGGATCGAGACGGCCGTCTTCCCCGTCCGCTGGCAGGACTTCGCCGACGGCACGGTCGAGCGGACCCTGCGGGATCAGCTGCCGAAGGCGGACCTCTTCACCACGGTCAGCCAGGGCCGGATCGGCCGCTTCGACATCGAGCGGTTCAACGGGGCCTGGCGGGGCGGCTTCGCCGACAACGAGAACCTCTCGCGCACGGAGACCGTCCCGGTCGACGACCCGGCCACGCAGCCCCAGTGGACGGCGACCACCCTTCCGTACGCCTCGATCGTCGGGGCGGACACCGGTCGCTTCCCGGTGCGGGACAACACGGCGGTGACGGAGATCCCGGCGGGCGGGACCGCGCCCGTGACCCGCGCGGACGGGCCGACGCCGGGCTCCACGGCCCGCGCGGGCGGCGGCGGGGACTACCTCTCCAACGAGATCGCCTACCGCGCGACCCTGCTCCGCGACCGGCTCGGTCTGCGGGAGCTGCCCGGCGGCCATGTCCACACCCCGGTACTGCAGTTCGGCGCCGGCAACACGGACCCGGCGACGGGCGCGGTCACGGACGCCGAGTTCGTACGCAATCGGGTGGACATCATCGCCCAGGTGCGGGCGATCATCGCCGTGGCCGCCTCCTGACCGCTGCCCGCCCGGGGTTCCCGCACACGGGAGCGGGCGGGATGATGGGAGCCATGATCGTCGCAGCAGCGCAGTTCGCCCCGGTCGCCGGGGACATCGACGCCAACGTCCGTACGGTGGCCGACCTGATCCGACGGGCGGGCGCCGAGGGCGCACGGGTCGTCGTCCTGCCCGAGCTGGCCCTCACCGGCTACGAGCCGACCCTCATCCGGAACACCCAGGCCGTCCATCTCGCCGAGGACGACGAGCGACTCGAACCGGTACGGGAGGCCTGTCGCGCCGCCGGTGCGGCGGCCGTCGTCAACGGCCCGGTGCTCACGGCCGACGGCCGGCCGGGACTCACCTCGCTCGTCATCGGCCCCGACGGCGAGATCCTCACCCGCTACGACAAGATCCATCTGCACGGCTTCGAGAACGAGGTCTTCGCCCCGGGCGAGGCCGACGGCCGCTTCACCCTCGACGGCACCCGCTTCGCGCTCGCCACCTGCTACGACAACCGGTTCCCCGAGCTGGCCGACCGGGCGGCCGCCGACGGGTGCACGGTCTATCTGGCGAGCTCGGTGCTCTCGGTCGGCAACGACTCGTTCGACACGGTCTATCCGGCACGGGCCAGGGACTTCGGGCTGTACGTCGTGATGGCCAACGTCTTCGGGGAGAGCGAGGAGGGCACGTGCGAGGGGTTCAGCGGCGCCTGGGGCCCGGACGGCGAGCGGATCGCCGACGCGGGCCGGGACAAGGAGGGGTTCGCCCTGGCCACGGTGGGCTGAGCGGTCGAGCGTCCTTCCCGTCGGGGTTACGCCCCCGGGTGGTACGGGTGCGGGGCGCCGGCCGGCACGGGGGCGGGCTTGCCGTCCTCGGGGGGCGCCGCCTCGCCCGTCAGGTCGCGGACCATCAGGGTCGCGCCCGCGACCGCGCCCGGCATCAGGAACACGGCGACGAACGGGACCAGGAACGAGAGGGTCAGCGGGACGCCGAAGCCCAGGGTGAGCATCCGGCGGCCGCGGAGCATGCCGAGGCGCTCCTTCAGCTCGACGCCGCGGCGCTGGAGCGCGACGGCCGTCAGCTCCTCGGCGAGGAAGAAGCCGGAGACGCAGAAGCCGACGACCGGGACGACCGTCTGGCCGACGACGGGGATGAAGCCGCAGGCGAAGAGCAGGATGCCGTAGAGGGCGACCCGCAGCACGACGCGGAGGCTGTCGCGCGCGGAGATCCACAGCTCGCGCCAGAGCGGCAGGCCGGACTCGGGGACCTCGCCGCCTTCCGTGCGGTCGACCTGCTCGGACAGCGACTCGTAGAAGGGCTGGCCGACCAGCAGGGTCACGGCGGTGAAGGTGATGACCGCGAGGAAGAACCCGAAAGCGAAGACGAGGCCGGTGAGGAAGCCGCGGAGGATCCCCTGCCAGGGGGAGGTCCAGTCGTCGGCGAAGGGCGTCGCCCAGGCGGTCAGGTCGTCGGCGCCGTAGCCGAGACCGATGATCGCGCCCACGTACAGCAGGAGGGTCACGAGGCCGGGCAGCAGCCCGAACCCGAACCACCGGCCGTGCCGGCCCACCCACTTCTGCCCCTGTACCAGATAACCGAACCCGGCCCCGAAATCTCGCATGTCGATCACCCTATCGGGCGTCCCGGGCCGGCCGGGACGGAGAAGACCGCACCCCGGTCGGTCGGGGTGCGGTCCTCTTCAGCCTACGCGCAAAATTCAGACGGCCAGCTCGACCGTGATGTTCCCGCGGGTCGCCTTGGAGTACGGGCAGACCTGGTGGGCCTTCTCGATCAGGCTCTTCGCGGTCTCGGCGTCCACGTTCGGGATGGTCGCCGAGATCTTGACGATGATGCCGAAGCCGTCGTCGTTCTTGCCGATGCCGACCTCGGCGGTGACCGTCGAGCCCGATATGTCGGCGTTCTCGTTGCGGGCCACGACGCCCAGCGCACCCTGGAAGCAGGCGCTGTACCCGGCGGCGAAGAGCTGCTCGGGGTTGGTGCCCGCACCGGAGCCGCCCATGGCCTTCGGCGGGTTCACGACGACCTCGAGCTGACCGTCGTCGGTCGCCACACGGCCGTCGCGCCCGTTCTCGGCGGTGGCGACGGCGGTGTACAGGACGTCAGACTGCTGGATGGACATCTGGGTCTTCCTTCTGCTGGTTCGCCGCGACTCGCGCCCACGATCGCGACGGCTGAGGGAAGACTAACGGGTCAGCGAGACGATCATCTTTCCGGTGTTCTCCCCGCGGAGCAGACCGAGGAAGGCCTCCGCCCCGTTCTCGATGCCCTCGACGAAGGTCTCGCCGTACTTCAGCTCGCCGGAACGCAGCCAGCCGCCGACCTCCTGGACGAACTGCGGCTGGAGGTCGTAGTGGTCGCCGACGAGCACGCCCTGGAGGCGCAGCCGCTTGCCGATGATCATCGCCATGTTCCGCGGTCCGGGCACCGGCTCGGTGTCGTTGTACTGCGCGATCATGCCGCAGATGGTGGCGCGGCCGTGCACGTTCAGCGAGGAGATCGCGGCTTCGAGGTGGTCGCCGCCGACGTTGTCGAAGTAGACGTCGATGCCGTCCGGGGCGGCCTCGCGCAGCTGCTCCTTGACCGGGCCGTTCTTGTAGTTGAAGGCGGCGTCGAAGCCGTACTCCTCGACGAGCAGCTTGACCTTCTCGTCGGAGCCGGCGGAGCCGATGACCCGCGACGCGCCCCTGAGCTTCGCCATCTGGCCGACCTGGCTGCCGACGGCGCCGGCCGCGCCGGAGACGAAGACCGCGTCGCCCTCCTTGAAGGAGGCGACCTCGAAGAGCCCGGCGTAGGCGGTGAGGCCCGTCATGCCGAGGACGCCGAGGTACGTGGAGAGGGGGGCCAGCTCCGGGTCGACCTTGGTGGCGTGCTTGGCCGGCACGTCGGCGTACTCACGCCAGCCGAGGCCGTGCAGGACGTGGTCGCCGACGGCGAAGCCCTCCGCGTTGGACGCGACGACCTCGCCGACCGCGCCGCCGTCCATGGGGTGGTCCAGCTTGAACGGCGGAACGTACGACTTCACGTCGTTCATCCGGCCCCGCATGTACGGGTCGACGGAGAAGTGCAGGTTCTTGACCAGGATCCGGCCCTCGGCGGGCTCGGTCACGGGGGTCTCACGGAGCGCGAAGTCCGCGGGGGTGGGCCAGCCGTGCGGGCGGGCGACGAGGTGCCACTCACGGCTGGACGCGGGAAGTACGGACATCGGCCTTGCCTCCTGGGAACAGAAAATTACTTCATCAACTGAAACAACCATGCGCCTGGATATTTCATGTTGTCAAGTATCTGGGTACGATGGATCCCATGGCCACCTCACGCACGGACCCCCTGACCCTCGAAGTCGTCGAGCTGATCGGCGCGGTCGTGGCGCGGTACCACCAGGAGTACGAGCAGGCGGCGTCCGAGCACGCGCTCACCGGCGCCCAGGCCCGTGTCCTCGGGCTCCTCTCCCTCCAGCCGGTCCCGATGCGGAAGATCGCGCAGAAGCTGCAGTGCGAGCCGTCGAACGTGACCGGGATCGTCGACCGCCTGGAGACGCGCGGCCTGGTGGAGCGGCGCCCTGACCCGGCCGACCGCCGCGTGAAGCTGGCCGCGCCCACACCGGAGGGGCTGGACACCGCCCGTCGGCTCGGAGAGTCGCTGGACTTCGCACGGGAGCCGCTCGGGCAGCTCACGGAGGTGGAGCGGACGCTGCTGCGGGATCTGCTGAAGCGGATGCTGGGCGAGGCGTAACGGCCTCAGCTCGGGGGCACCGCGGGAGGCCTACCAGCAGAAGATGAGCCAGCAGCTCTCTTCCGGGCTCGGAGCGGGGCTCGGGGTCGTCGGCGCCGGTGGCGCACCCGGAGCGGTCGCCGTCGCGCTGCCGCTGCCCGTGGCAGTCGGCGAAGGACCTTCGGAGGAAGCCGACGGCGATCCGCTCGGCGTGGCGCTCGGCGAGCCTCCCTGACCGTCGCCCTGACCCTGGCCGCCCACGCCTCCCGAGCCGTTGCCTCCCGAGCCGTTCCCTCCCCCGCTCCCGGAGCCGCCGGACCCCGCGCCGGGAATGCCGGTGTGACCCGCCGCCGGCGTGTCCGTGTCCCGGGGCGCGGCGGACTTCGTGACCTTGACCGGAGTCGTACCGCCCGTCGGCTGGGCGGGCTCCGAAGGAACCGGCGGCAGCGAGGTCTCGACGACCTCCTCCTCCTGTACGGCGGTGGCGGCGCCACCCTCGTCCGGGGGTTCGAGCGCCACCTTGGCCATGCCCAGCGCGCCCGCCGCGAGAACGAGCCCGAGGGTGCCCACCAGGACGTTGCGCCCCTTGCGGCTGCGGGCCCGCCGGCTGCGGCGGGCACCGGCACGCCCGGGCGCCGCGCCGCGACGGGCGGCACGGCCGCCCGGAGCGGCCGCCGCGCGCGGCGGCTCCAGCGGGTCCAGTTCGTAGACGTGCTCCGCCCGCTCCTCGTGCTCCGCGCGCGCACCGGGCTCGACGTACTCGACGCGCTCGGCAGCGACCGCGCGCGGGGCGGCCGGCTGGGGGGTCTCGTACCGCAGCTCCTCGACGGGGGTCCCGCATCCGGCGCAGGCGAGTGCGCCGTTGAGGTGCCGTCGGCACTGGTGGCAGTAGTCCATGGCTGCCGCAGAGTATGTGTCGACAGGACACGACAGGTAGGCGGGAACGTGAGGATCCTGTGAGGAAACCCCTGGTCGACGGCGTGTCGTCGCGATTCTCCCGCTTCGGGCAGGATGGGCTCATGACACCGTCCGAGCCTTTCGGGTCACGCGAGTTCCAGCTCGTCCTGCTCCGCCGTATGGCCGACCACCAGCCGGACCTGGTCGAGGACGCGCTCCGGGAACTGGGGGCGACGCGGGCCGAGTCACGTGAGGCGAACCGCCGCTGGCAGGCGTGGGCGCACGGGCGCCGGGGCCCCGGCGAACTGGCCCGTTACCGCTCCGCCCTGGGCGAGCCCGTGGCCCGTCGCCCGGTCCCCGACCTCGGCGCCGAACTCCTGGAGTGGGACCTTCCGCTCTGGCCCGCGCTGCGCTGGCAGGTGGTCGTGGGAGCGCCCGGCGGCCGCGCGGGCGCGGCGGCGGTCTGGGGCAGCGGGCTGGTCCGCGCGCCCGGCTCTCCCGTACCGGAGCTGCGCACCGAGGCCGACCTGCGGCCCTGGGCCTGCACGCTCGCCGAGGTCGGCAACGCGTTCCCGCCGGCCCGGGCCCGGGACGGCAGCGCGCCCACCCGGCTGCGCCTTGACTTCACCCTCCCCGACGGCACCCCGCGCGCCGCCGAGTTCACCTGGGGCCTCCTGCAACGCCTGCTCTGAGGGCTCCCAGGCGCTCCGAGGTGCGCCCCCAGGCTCGGGCCGCCCCCGGCGGGCTGCTCCGAGGCGCTCCGTAGGCGCGCCCCGCAGGCTCGGGCCGCCCCGGCGCGCAGGTCCTCGCCGACCCGCCGTCGGGCGGCGCCCGCACCCCCGGGCGGCGCAGCCCAGCGCGCGCCGCGCCGGAGGCGGTCGCACGATGCGAACAGGAGACCGCACCACTCCACACCTCGCTCCGTGCCAGCACCGCACACCGGAGGATCTGCCGTGACCGTCAGCCTTGAGCAGCTGCGCCGTTGCCATGTCGCCGTCGACCTGGGGGCCGCCCGGACCCGGGTCTTCGTCAAGGGCGCCGGGCTCGTCGTCGACGAACCCAGTGTCGCCGCCGTGAACACCCGTACCGGCGCGCTGATCGCCGTCGGCGCTCTGGCCGAGAAGATGACCGGCCGCACCCCCGACTACATCCGGGTCGTCCGGCCCGTCTCCGGCGGCACCGTCGTCGACATCGAGATGGCCCAGCGGATGCTCCGTCACCTCCTCGGCGAGAAGCTCCGCCGCCAGCTGCGCCGCAAGCCCCGGCTGCGCGCCGCCGCCAGCACCCCGCACGACAGCGACCCGCTCGCCCAGCGCGCCGCCGTGGAGACCCTCGTCGGCCTCGGCGCCCGCCGGGTCGAGCTGGTGGACACGCTCATCGCGGCCGCCGTCGGCTGCGGGCTCCCCGTCGAGCAGCCCACCGCGACCATGATCATGGTCTGCGGGGCGGCCACCACCCAGGTCGCCGTACTCTCCCTGGGTTCCATCGTGACCGCCGAGCGGATCCCGGTGGGCGGTGACGCGATCGACCACGCCGTCATCCAGCACCTGCGCCACCAGCACGAGCTGATGCTGCCGAGCCAGTCCGTGCGTCCGCTCCAACTCGCCCTCAGCGGCAACGGTCTGACCCTCCAGGGGCCGAGCTACACCGAGATCCACGGCCGCGACGTGGCCACCGGCCTCGCCCGCTCGGTGACCGTCGACACCGCCGCCGTACGGCAGGCGATCCACACCCCGCTGACCGCCGTCCTCGACGGCATCGGCAAGATCCTGCGCGACTGCCCGCCCGACCTCGTGGCCGACCTGGCCGAGCGCGGGATCATGATGGTGGGCGGCAGCGCGCTGCTGCCGGGGCTCGACCAGATGCTGCGCGAGGCGACCGGCATGCCGGTGCACATCGCCGAACGGCCCGACGTCTGCGCGATCCTCGGGCTCGGCGCGATGCTGGAGGGCAAGATCCAGCCGATGGTCCTCGACCCGCTGTCCGACAGCGAATGATCGCCGCAATCAGGATGATTGCCTGACAATATCCCCATGTCCCTCACCGACCAGGACGACGACCCGGCGCCCCGTCTGCCGATGCTGCTCCAGGCCGTCCTGAGTGTCGGCACGGAACTCGAACTGCGGGCCACGCTCCAGCACATCGTGGACTGCGCGATCGAACTGACCGGGGCGCGGTACGGGGCGCTCGGGGTCGTCGACCCCGAGCGCGGGCGGCTCACCGAGCTGTTCACGGCCGGGATGACGGAGGCCGAGCGGGCCAGGATCGGCCGCCTGCCCGACGGGCACAGCGGGCTCCTCGGCGTCCTCATCCAGGACCCTCAGCCGCTGCGGCTCGACGATCTGACGGCCGATCCGCGCTCCTGCGGGGTACCGGAGGGCCATCCCGAGATGCACTCGTTCCTCGGCGTCCCGATCCGCGTCCACACCGAGGTCTTCGGCAACCTCTACCTCACCGAGAGGCGCGGCGGCCCCTTCACCGAGGAGGACCTGGCCATGCTGCGCGTCCTCGCCTCGCAGGCGGGGATCGCCATCGGCAACGCCCGGCTGTACGAGACCGTCCGGCAGCGCGAGCGCTGGATCGAAGGCGCGGCGGCGGTGACGACGGCCCTGCTCACCGGGGAGCCGGCGGCGGACGCGCTGATGACGGTCGCCGAGCGGGCGCGGCTGCTCGCCGACGCCTCGGCCGGGGTGGTGCTGCAGCCCACCGCGGAGGGCGGGATGGAGATCGTGGCGGCGTCGACGGTGGACGACCCGGGTGACCTGGTGGGCACGACGATCGCGCCGGGGTCGCCTGTCCTGGAGCAACTGCTCGGCGGGGAGCCGGTGTTCGTCGAGGACTCGGCGACCGATCCGCGGATGACGACACACGTACGGTCGCGGTTCGGGCCGTCGATGATGCTGCCGTTGCAGAGCGGCGGCCGGCTCATCGGCACCCTCGCTCTCCCCCGGCGGCGCGGCGGGCGCCCGTACACGGCGGTGGAGCGGCTGCTGGCCTCGCAGTTCGCCTCCCAGGCGGCGCTCGCGCTGGTCCTGGCGGACGCGCAGCACAACCGGGAGCAGCTGGCGGTGTACGAGGACCGCGACCGTATCGCCCGCGACCTGCACGATCTCGTGGTCCAGCGGCTCTTCGCGACCGAGATGATGCTGGAGTCCACCCGGCGGCGCGCGGCGGCCGGCGCGAGCCGGGAAAGCCCGGACGCGGCGGCGGACCCCGACGAGACCGCGGAGCTCACACGCGCGGCGGCGGACCCCGACGAGACCGCGCTGCTCACGCGCGCGGTGGACGAGCTGGACTCCACCATCCAGGAGGTGCGGACGGCCATCTTCGCCCTCCAGCAGCCGCCCGCCGACGCGCCGACGACCTTCCGGGGGCGGGTGCTGCGCGAGACGGGCGGCGCGGCGGTGCTGCTGGGTTTCCAGCCCTCCGTGCACTTCTCCGGCGCGGTCGACACGCTGATCGGGCCCGGGGAGGCCGACCGGCTCCTCGCCGCCCTGCGCGGCGCGCTGGCGGCCGCCCACCGACGGGCCGGCATCACGGCGATCACGGTCGAGGTGGCGGCGACGCCGGAGGGGCCGCACCTCGCGGTGACGGACGACGGCCGGCCGCCGACGCGGGTCGACTGGCCGTAGCGGACCGCGCCACGAGGCCCCGGACCGGACCCCCGTACGGCCCAGTCCGGCGCGCCCCGCCCGGCCCCGCGAACTTGACTGATCGGGTGGACACCGTCGACAAGCCCTCCGGCGCCGCCTACCGGAACCTGGTCGTGGCGACGATCGGGTTCGCGCTCACCTTCTGGGCGTGGGACCTGATCGCGCCGCTGGCGGGCGACTACGGGGAGCGGCTGGACCTCAGCTCCTTCCAGCAGTCGCTGCTCGTCGCCATCCCGGTCCTCGTGGGTTCGCTGGGCCGGATCCCGGCCGGCGCGCTCACCGACCGCTACGGCGCCAAGGTGATGTTCCCGCTGGTGTCGGCGCTGACGATCGTGCCCGTGCTGCTGCTGATCCCGGCGAAGAACTCGTACGGCGCGATGCTCGCCGTCGGCTTCCTCCTCGGCCTCGGCGGCACGACCTTCGCCATCGGCATCCCGCTGGCCAACTCCTGGTTCCCGCCCGCCAAGAGGGGACTGGCCCTCGGTGTCTTCGGCATGGGCATGGGCGGTGTGGCGCTCTCCGGGTACTTCACCCCGCGCATCGCGAAGCACGGCGACAACCTGCCGTTCCTCGTCGTCGCGATCGCCCTCGCCGCGTACGCCGTCCTCGCCGTGTTCCTGATCACCGACCGCCCCGACCGGCCGGTGCCCACGGCGTCCCTCTCGACCCGGCTCGGCGAGGCGGGGCGGCTACGGGTGACCTGGGAGCTGTCCGCGCTGTACGCGATCGGCTTCGGCGGCATCGTCGCCTTCGGGGTGTACCTGCCGACGTACCTGAAGACCTGGTACGAGCTCGACGCGACCGACGCCGGCACCAAGGCGGCCGGCTTCGCCCTGGTCACGGTCGTCTTCCGGCCGATCGGCGGCTGGCTCTCGGACCGGATCCACCCCGCCCTGGTCACCGCCGCCGCACTCGGCCTCGTCGCCCTGCTCGCCATCGTCCAGGCCTTCGACCCGCCGCTGAACCCGGGCGGCACGATCGCCCTGCTCTGCATGGCCGCCGGGCTCGGCACGGCGAGCGGATCGGTCTTCGCGCTGGTCTCCCAGGTCACCCCGCAGCCGAAGGTCGGCAGTGTCACCGGCATCGTCGGCGCGATGGGCGGGCTCGGCGGCTTCGTGCCGCCGCTCGTGATGGGCGCGATCTACAGCGCCAAGGGCTCCTATTCGATCGGTTTCATGCTCCTGTCCGACCTGGCGCTCGCGGGCTGCGTCTACGCGTACGGCCGGATGCGGACGATCCGGCCCACCGACGAGGGCGCCGCCCCCGGGAGGTGAGCAAGGTCGCAGCGCGCCGCCCCTGAGACGCGGGAAGAATGCCTCTCTGCATCCCGCTACGCGAGGAGGACGACCGTGAGCGCGCTCTTCCCGGCCCTGGTGGCCGGCTCGGACCGGCCCGCCCTGCGCTTCGGCGCGCAGACGCTGACGTACGGGGAACTGGGCCGGGCGGCCGGCGCCCTGGGGGCGCGGATCGCAGGCACGGGGCGGGTCGCCGTCTGGGCGACTCCGACCGCGGAGACGGCGGTCGCGGTGGTGGCCGCGCTGCTGGCCGGCGTACCGGCGATCCCGCTCAACCCGCGCACCGGGGAACGGGAGCTGGCGCACATCCTCGGCGACAGCGCCCCGGGCGCCGTGCTCGCGGGCGCCGACGACGTCCTGCCCACGGGGCTCGCGGAACTGCCCCGGATCGACGTCGACATCCTGGGGCGGGGGCCCGGCCGGGCGGGTGCGGAGCCGGACGACCCCGAGTCCCCCGCCCTGATCGTCTACACCTCCGGCACGACCGGCCCTCCGAAGGGTGTCGTCCTCTCCCGCCGCGCGATCGCCGCCTCCCTCGACGCGCTGGAGGAGTCCTGGGCCTGGACCGAGGACGACGTGCTGGTGCACGCGCTGCCGCTGTTCCACGTCCACGGGCTGATCCTGGGGGTCCTCGGACCGCTGCGGCGCGGCGGGGCGGTGCGGCACCTCGGCGCGTTCTCCGTCGCGGGGGTGGCGCGGGAGCTGGGTGCGGGCGGCGGCACGATGCTGTTCGGCGTACCGACGATGTACCACCGGATCGCCGACGCGCTCGAAGGCGATCCCGCGCTCGTCCGGGCGCTTACGGCGGCGCGGCTGCTGGTATCGGGCTCGGCGGCGCTCCCGGTCCACGACCACGAGCGGATCGGCGCGGCGACGGGCCGCACGGTCGTCGAGCGGTACGGGATGACCGAGACCCTGATGAACACGTCCGTCCCCGTGGGCTCCCGCCCGCGCCCCGGATCCGTCGGGCTCCCGCTGCGGGGCGTGGAGCTGCGGCTGGTGGAGGAGGACGGCACGGAGCTCGGGGCGTACGACGGGGAGAGCGTCGGCGAGATCCAGGTCAGGGGACCGAACCTGTTCACCGCGTATCTGAACCGGCCGGACGCGACCGCCGCGGCCTTCGACGGGGAGTGGTTCCGCACCGGGGACATGGCGGTCCGTGAACCCGACGGGTACGTACGGATCGTGGGCCGCAAGGCCACGGACCTGATCAAGAGCGGCGGTTACAAGATAGGCGCCGGTGAGATAGAGAACGCGCTCCTGGACCACCCGGCGGTGCGGGAGGCGGCGGTGACCGGTGCGCCGGACCCCGATCTCGGCGAGCGGATCGTGGCCTGGGTGGTGGCTGCGGACACGGAGAAGCCGCCGACGGCGGAGGAACTGGCGGACCACGTCGCCGGCCTGCTCGCCCCGCACAAGCGCCCCCGCACGGTCCACTTCCTCCGGGCGCTGCCCCGCAACGACATGGGCAAGCTCCTGAAGAAGGCCCTTCCGGAGGCTCTCCATGGCTGAGCGCCTCCCGGCCCGCGAGGTCGTCGCGCTGGTCACCGACGACTTCACCCCGCTGCGGGCCCCGGCCCCGCTCACGCCACCGCGACCCGACGGGCCGATCGGCTGGGACGGTTACGACGCCGCACGCGCGCGTGCGGCGGCGAGGACCGGCGAGGAGGAGTCCGTGCTGCACGGCCGGGCGACGATCGGCGGTCGCCGCGTGGTCGTGGTCGCCTTCGAGTTCGGCTTCCTCGGCGGCTCCCTCGGACAGGCGGCCGGGGACCGGCTCGTCGCCGCGTACCAGGCCGCGCTCGAAGCCCGGGTTCCGCTGGTGTCGCTCGTGGCGACGGGCGGCAGCCGGATGCAGGAGGGCATGATCGCCCTCGCCCAGCTCCAGCGCGTGGCCGAGGCGACCGTACGGCTGCGGAGGGCCGGTGTCCCCCATGTCACGGTGTTGCGCGACCCGTCCACCGGCGGCGGCTGGGCGACCGTCGGCGCGGGCGCGGACGTGGTCCTCGCGCTCCCCTCCGCCCAGGTGGCCTTCGCCGGCTCGCGGGTGCGGCCGGGGGACGCCGACCCGGTGGCGTACACGGCGGAGAGCCAGTGGGAGCACGGGCATGTGGACGCGCTCGTCGCCCCGGCGGACCTGCGGACGACGCTGTCCCTGTGGGTGCGGCTGCTGACGTCCGGGCGGGAGTCTCCCCTCCCCGCTCCCCCGCCCCACGCGCTCACCGAGGCCGCCCCGCCGGGCACGGGCTGGGAGGCCGTCGTACGGGCCCGGTCCGCCGCCCGCCCCCGCGCCGGGGCCTATCTGGACGCCTACTTCACCGCGCGCGCCGCCGTCCGCGGGGACCGGGCGGGCGGGGTGGACACCGGCGTCGAGTGCGGGTTCGGACTCCACGAGGGCCGGACCGTCGCGTACGCGGCGCAGGACGGCTCGGCGACACGGCCCGCGGGATACCGGACCGTCGCCCGGCTGGTCCGGCTCGCGGACCGGCTCGGGATCCCCGTGCTCACCCTGATCGACACCCCGGGCGCCGCCAACGACGCCGAGGCCGAACGGGCGGGGGCGGGCCCGGCGATCGCGGACGCCTTCACCGCGGTCGCCGAGGCGGGGGTCCCGGTCACCTCGCTGCTGGTCGGCGAGGGCGGCTCGGGCGGCGCCCTGGCGCTGGCCGCGCGGGACAACACCTGGGCCACGCCCGACAGCTACTTCTCCGTGATCGCCCCGGAGCTCGCCTCGGCCATCCTCAAGAGGCCGTCCGACCAGGCCCCGGTCACCGCCGGCCAGCTCCGGCTGCGGCCCCAGGACCTGGTGGACCTCGGGATCGTGCGCGGCATCGTCACGCGCGACGGGTGAGAAGGGGGAGTCCCGGCACGGCTGCACGCCGTGCCGGGACT
>NZ_JAMGSL010000003.1:192574-318336 GCF_025195125.1 Streptomyces sp. Je 1-79 | reverse complement strand
GTTATCCGGGGGGGCCCCGCCCCCGGCTGCACGCCGTGCCGGGACTCCCCATGTCCGGTGGAACCGGGGCTACTTCACCCCGACCGCCCGGATGATCTCCTGCTTGACCGCGCCACCGCGGTCGTCGGACGCGCCCGCCCGGAAGGAGATGTACCGCGCGGTGTGCGGCACCCGCAGCTCACCCGTCCATGACGTTCCGTGCCACGACTTCCTGAGAGCGACCTTCTGCCAGGTCCCGCCGTCGTCGTACGAGACCTCCAGCGCGCCTCCGCCGATCGTGCCGGTGCCGGCGGCGCCCTTCACGTACTCCGCCGAGATCCCGACGGGCAGCCGGCTCCCGCCGCGCACATCGCCCTTGAGGTCGGTGTCGACGTCGAAGCCGAGGTTGATCAGCGGGAGGAAGGTCGCACGGTCGGAGGGGGTCTCCTTGGAGCGGAAGGTCCACTCGGCGTGGCCCTTGGTCGAAAGACGCCAGCGCGCCGGGTCCAGCGTGGTGTCGGTGACGACCTTGTAGGTCGCCTCCTCCGCCGGGGAGTCCCAGGCGTAGGCGCCGGAGCTCATCCTGCGGTCGACCCGGGTGCCGTTGACGTACACCTCGGTGAACTGGGTCATCGAGTCGTCGTTCCACACGTTGCCGAAGCCTGTGTGGTCAGGGCCGGAGTCGCCCCAGCCGGGGGTGTTGAACTGGAGGTTGTTCCCGGTGCGCTGCTGGCCCCAGCCGAGCCCGGTGCCGAGCCACGCGTGCCAGACCGGCTTGAACCACTCGCGGTGCGTCGTGCTGTCCCCCCGGTAGGAGAGGATCCCGCCGCGCTGTTCGAGGGAGTCCCCGAGGTCGACCGACTCGTGCCAGCCCTGACCGCGGCCCGTGGAGACGTACTCCGTGCGCTCGGCCGGGAAGGCGATGTGCTCCTTGAACCCGAAGCCGACCGGGAAGGTGTCGGTGATCGAGTAGCGGAACTCGCCGCCGGACTCCTTCCTGCCCGTGGGCATGTGGAACGTGGAGCGCACGGTGGCCAGTTCGTCCTCGTCGGGCCGGAAGACCAGGTCGGACGGGATGGCGCCCGGGTGTCCCTCGGAGAGGTCGTAGACGAACGGGGTGTGGCGCGTGCCGGTCACGTCGACCGTCTTCTTCCGCGCGGCGGTGTGGGCGAGCCGGGCTCCGTCGGCCGCGTTGACGGTCGCGACGGCCAGCGGCCGGTCCTCGTACGCGTCCGTGCCGAACCAGGTGTTCAGCCGGCCGGGAGCGTCGTCGGTGACGAACAGGAAGGCGGCGCCCGCGTCCTGGGCGGTCTGCGCGACCTCGACGGGCGTCAGCGCGCCGGCCCGGACCAGGACGGCCTTGCCCTTCACGTTCCTGCCCGCGTACTCGGCGGCCGTGCCGGTGCCGACGTCGACGAGACCGAGCCGGGACGTCCCCTCGGGCAGGGTCGTGCCCGGCTGGATGACGGCGTCGGAGAGGCGGACGCCGCCGGCGGACGCCGCCAGGAGCGGCTTGCCGAGGCGCCACACGGTCCGGTACTCGAAGGTGCCGTCGGCGGGCTTGCGAGTGGGGGCGGCGAAGATCGAGTCGTACCTGATCGGGAGCTGGACGGCGCCTCCGTAGGAGGCACCGTTCGCGTCCCGGTCGAACTCCATCAGGAGCTGGCGGGTCTCGGTCCGCTTCTCGACCTCGGCCCGGATCTCCTTGAGCTTCCGGCCGTCGAGGGTGATCTCGCGGTCGCGGTCGACGACGATCTCCGGGTCGGTGAGGAAGCCGAGGCCGAGGGAGTCCCTGCCCTTGGAGCCCCGGACGTCGAGGAAGGACGAGACGGTGTACGTGCCGGGCTGCAGGCGCAGTTCGAGCGTGCCGGACTCGCCCACGGCGGCCGGGAACGGGTCGTCACCCTCGGCGAGGCGCTTGACGCCGAGGTTGGCCGGGGTCGGGGCGCCGTCACGGTCCTTGACGTGGACGGTGAGGGTGTAGCGCTCCTCCTCCTTCACCAGGCCGAGCGCGGTGTGCGCGACGGGCGCTCCGGCGGCCGAGGCGACGATCCGGCCGGAGGCGGCGCCCACCGGGGCCTTGGTTCCGTCGCCGGTGACCGTGGTCTCGGCGGTGCCGTGGGCCGGGACGGTGAGGGTGGTGTCGGCGAGGGTGGCAACGCCCGCCGGATGGCCCTCGACGGCGAGGTCCAACTCGACGGCGGTGTCCGAGTGGTTGGAGTAGGTGACGGTCCGCGTGACCGGCTTGTTCTCCTCGTACGGCCACGCGAAGAAGCCGAGGTCGGCGGAGCCGGTCGCGGTGACGTCCGCGGAGATCGCGGCGGCCACGTCGACCCGGCCGGCGCCGAGCGCGTAGGCGGAGTCGGTGAGCGTCTTCGACGAGGACATCAGGCCGTTCTTGAGCTGCGCGCCGGTCCAGTCGGGGTGCTTCTCGGCGAGCAGCGCGGCGACGCCGGCGACGTGCGGCGTCGCCATCGACGTACCGCTCATGGCGGTGTAGAGGCCGGTGCCGGTGGCCAGCTGGGAGCGGGCGGCGAGGATGCCGACGCCGGGCGCGGAGAGGTCGGGCTTGAGGGCCTGGTCGCCGTAGCGGGGTCCCTGGCTGGTGAAGTACGCGGCCTGGTCGGCGGAGTCGACGGCGCCGATGGTGAGCGCGGAGTCGGCGGCGCCGGGAGAGCCGATGGAGCCGGGGGCGCCGCTGTTGCCGGCGGCGATGACGAAGAGCGCGCCGGTCTCGGCGCTCAGGGTGTTGACCGCCTGCGCCATCGGGTCGGTGCCGTCGCTGCCCTCGCGCGAACCCAGGCTCATCGAGACGATCTTCGCGTCGATGTCCTTGGCGGCCCACTCCATGCCGGCGATGATCTGCGACTCGGTGCCGGAGCCCTCGTCGCTGAGGACCTTGCCGACCGCGAGGGTCGCGCCGGGGGCGACGCCCTTCTCCTTGCCGTCCGAACCGGCCCCGCTGCCGCCGACGGTGGAGGCGACGTGGGTGCCGTGGCCGTCGCGGTCGGCGACCTCCTGGCCCTCGATGAAGGACCTGGACTCGGCGACCCGGCCGGCGAGGTCGGGGTGGCCGAGGTCGGCGCCGGTGTCGAGGACGGCGACCTTCACGCCCTTGCCGGTGAGCCCGGCCTCCCACGCCTTGGGGGTGCCTATCTGGGCGTTGGACTCGGCCATGGCGGCCTCGACCTTGCCGTCGAGCCAGACCTTCCCGCCCGTGGAGCGGGTGGTGGGCGAGGTGAACGACCGCCAGAACGCGGCCGGGTCGGTCGCCTCCACCGCGGCGCCGCCGATGCTCGGCAGGGCCCGGACGGTCTCGGTGCCACGCGGTGCGGCGGCGCGCGCGCCCTTGCCGTACGTGACGATCAGCGGCAGTTCGTCGGTGACGCCCTGCTCGATGAGGCCGCTCACGTCGAACAGGCGGCGGTCGAGGGTGCCGGCGTCCAGGTAGGGGCGGGCCTCGTCGGGGACGACGGTGACCCGGCCGTCGGAGATCTCGCTGCGTACGGCTCCGGTGGCGCCCTCGGCCCGGTCGACGGTGACGGTCTTTCTGCCGCCGCCCAGTTCGGTGACGGTGACCTTGTCGCCCGTGATGAGCGTGACGGTGGCGCTCCGGGCGGCGGCGCCCTTGAAGGTGGCGGGTACGGCGGGGGTGGTGGCGCCGCCGGCAGCGGCGGTCTGCCCTGCCGTGAGCAGCACCAGGGAGATGCCGGCGGCGAGCAGCCCGGCCGCCCTTCCTCCCGCGGAAGGTCTGGTCATCGACGCACTCCTCGACACCCGGGGGACGGGGTGGTTCCGGGCGTCGGCAGGAGTCTGGTCCGGGCGGCGGTCGTTGAGTACAGAACGGCCTGGCGGCTATGTGCCGTGGCGGCCAACCGCCAGCTCAGGCCGTCGGGTCGAGTGCGTCGTACCGGCGGAAACCCCGCCCGTACAGGGCAAGCAGCCCGATCGCGAGCACACAGGCGATACCGCCGCCGGTGACGGCGACGGCCGGCGAGGTCAGGTCGGCGACCGACCCGGCGAGGAAGTCGCCGAGCCGCGGCCCGCCCGCGACGACGACGATGAAGACGCCCTGGAGCCGGCCGCGCATCTCGTCCGGGGCCGCGACCTGCATCATCGTGTTGCGGAAGATCATGGAGACGGTGTCGGAGTAGCCGGCGAGGGCGAGCAGGAGAAGCCCGAGCCAGAGCTCGCGGGTGAGCCCGAAGACGGCGATCGCGGTGCCCCAGCAGGCGACGGCGAGCAGGATCGCCTGTCCGTGGTGGCGGATGCGGCCCTGCCAGCCGCTGAGGACTCCGCCGAGGAGCGCCCCGGCGGCGGGCGCGGCGGCGAGGAGTCCGGTGGTGGTGGCGTCGCCGTCGTACCAGACGACGGCGACAACGGGGAACAGCGCGCGGGGGTGGGCGAGGATCATCGCGCAGAAGTCCGAGAAGAACGTCATGCGCAGGTTGGGCCGGGTGGCGAGGAAGCGGAGCCCGTCGAGGACGGAGGCCCTCTTGGCACCGGTCCGTTCGGGGCGCATCGAGGGCAGCCGCCACATCGCGTAGAGGGCGGCGGAGAAGGCGACGGCGTCGATGAAGTACGCGGTCTGGAAGCCGCCGAGGCCGACGAGGAGACCGCCGAGGCTCGGGCCGACGAGCGTGCCGAAGGTCGTCGTCATCGAGTTGAGCGCGTTCGCGGCGCGGAGCTGCTCGGGCGGCAGCAGGCGCGGGATCATCGACGTCCGGGCGGGCGAGTTGAGCGCGCCGCAGACGGATTGCAGGGCCACGATCGCGTACAGGAACCAGACCTGGTGGAATCCGGCGAACGCGGCCGTGGCGAGAGCGGCCGACAGCACGGCGGAGCCGGTGGCGCTGGCGAGCCCGAGCTTGCGGCGGTCGACGGTGTCGGCGATGGCGCCGCCGTAGAGGCCGAAGACGATCAGTGGGACCAGGGAGAACAGTCCGACGAGCCCGACGGAGAACGGCGAGCGGGTGATCTCGTAGACCTGGAGCGAGACCGCGAGCGCGGTCATGCCCTGGCCGACCCAGGAGACGGTGTTGCCGAACCAGAGGCGGCGGTAGTGCGCGGAGGTACGGAGCGGGGTCAGGTCGGCGAAGACACGGCGGCGGTCGGCCTGCTCGGCCTCTTCGGTGGCGCTCACGCGACGTCGTACCGGAGCTCGGGCCTGGCCCAGTGGATGTGGCCGGTGGGCTCGACGGTGCCGGTGCGGCGGGCTCCCGTCCGCAGGTAGAAGTCCTCGGCGGGGGGATGCGAGACGACGCGCACGGAGGCGAGCCCGGCGGCGCGGGCCTGGTCCGTCATGTGCTCCATCAGAAGCCGGCCTATGCCGCGCCCCTGGGCCTCGTCGGCGACGAAGGCGAGGTCGAGCTCGGCCTCGTCGAGGAGGAGGGCGTAGAAGCCGAGCACCCGGTCCTGCTCGTCGACGGCGACGAAGACGGGGTGGTGCTCGATGTAGGTCCCTCCGACGACGTAGCCGTCGACCATCGCGGCGTAGTCCCCGCGATAGGCGGCGGATTTCCGCACGAGCCGGCTGAGACGACGCGAGTCGTCGGCGGTGGCCCGCCGGAGGGTGAGGGAGGACATGGGGCGAGTATAGGGGCGAGGGGAGGGCGGGCTCCTTACCGCTTCGGTGCGGGCAAGCGGGCCCCTTACCGCTTCCGTGCGGCAAGCGAGCTCCTCACAGCTCCCGGGCGGGCACGCGGGCTCCTTACCGCTTCCGTACAGCTCCCGTGCGGGCCATCGCCATCGCCCCGACCCGCCCCGTCGGGGGCCGGCTGGAGGGTGTCTTGTGGATCACGGCGAGCCCGGCATGATCCACATGCCACCCCCTAGGGGTGTCCCTACTCGCAGGCGGCGAGGTCGTCCGGGTCGACGCTGTCGAGCCGGGCGGCCAGTTCGTTGAGCCGTTCCCGCATGCCGCGGATCTCCTCCAGCTCCATGCCGGTCGCGGCGGCGATCCGCTTCGGCACCCCGAGGGCCTTCTCCCGCAGCGCGGTGCCGGCCCCGGTCGGGCGGGCGGTCACGGACCGCTCGTCCTCCGGGCTGCGCCGGCGTTCGACGTAACCGGCCGCCTCCAGGCGCTTGAGCAGCGGGGACAGCGTCCCGGAGTCGAGGCGCAGATGCTCGCCGATCCGCTTGACCGGCAGCTCGCCGTGCTCCCAGAGCACCAGCATGACCAGGTACTGGGGATAGGTGAGCCCGAGCTCCTTGAGCGCGGCGCGGTAGACGCCGTTGAAGGCGCGGGTGGCGGCGTGCAGCGAGAAGCAGATCTGGTGGTCGAGCCGGAGGAAGTCCTCGTCCCGGGTCGTGTCGAGCGTCTCCATGCCCCCAGGGTACGGGCCACCCATCACGAGCCATTGAGTTGTGCACAACTGAATTGCGCGCTACTGTCTCAGGCAGACCCCGACCGAGCACGGAAAGAGGACCCATGAACGCGATCTACACCGCCGTCGCCACCGCCAACGGCCGCGAAGGCCGTGCCGTCAGCTCCGACGGCCACATCGACCTCCCCCTCGCCCACCCCCAGGCGCTCGGCGGGAACGGCCAGGGCACCAACCCGGAGCAGCTCTTCGCCGCCGGTTACGCGGCCTGCTTCGCCAGTGCGATGGGCCTCGTGGCGCGCCAGGAGAAGATCGACATCACGGACGCCTCGATCACCGCCGAGGTCTCCATCGGCAAGGACGAGACGGACGGCGGCTTCGGCCTCGCGGTCGTCATGCGCGCGGAGTTCCCCGACCACCTCCAGGGCGAGCCGGGCCGTGAGCTGCTGGAGAAGACCCACGCGTTCTGCCCGTACTCCAAGGCCACCCGCGGCAACATCCAGGTCGAACTCGTCGTCGAGTAGCCGTCGCGCGGTCACCGGACCGCCCCGGAGATCAGCCGTCCGGGCGACGGCGCGAAAATGCCCCCGGCGTGTCGTACGTCTCGTACGTCACGCCGGGGGCATTCTGGTCGCCACAGGTGGAAACGTTCCTGCCGCGCGACCTCGCGGTGGGGCGGGTGGGACTCGAACCCACGGCCGACGGATTATGAGTCCGCTGCTCTAACCGGCTGAGCTACCGCCCCTTTACGTGTGGCGCGTACATGTGTGCGCGCCGTCTGCCGCAGCATAGCCGCTCATACGATCTCCTGCTCCGGATGGTCGGGCTCTGCCGCGCGCTGCTCGACCATGAGGACCGCGCTGCGTGGCGCACGGTTCCCGGACATAAGAAAAAGGACCCCGAAGGGTCCTCTTCCGCTCGCTCCCCCGGCTGGACTCGAACCAGCAACCCTCCGGTTAACAGCCGAATGCTCTGCCAATTGAGCTACAGGGGATCGCGCTCCCCCGACTGGACTCGAACCAGTAACCTGCCGGTTAACAGCCGGCTGCTCTGCCAATTGAGCTACAGGGGATTGCTGCGTTGCACCGAACGGATCCACCTCGGGTGTTCCCGGGCGGCGCGCGCTCGCTGCGACACATACATTAGCGCAAGCAGGGGGGTGCTCCGCCAATCGGTATGGCGCGGGCGCTCGTGGGCACCAGTGAGACAACAAGGAAGCTCAAGGGAAGGTGGTGCCGCCGTGCGGTACAAGCTGACGTTCGTCGTGGGGCTGGCCCTCGGTTACGTCATCGGCACGCGCGCCGGGCGCGAGCGCTACGAACAGATGAAGAAGTCCGCCCGCGAGATCTCGCAGAACCCGGCGGTGCGCAACGCCGCCGAGTCCGCGGCGCAGACCGGACGGCAGTTCGCCGGCAAGGCGTACCACGCCGTGAGCGACAAGGTCGGCGACAAGCTGCCCGCGTCGGTCTCCGACCGGATCCACGCGCTGCGCCACCACAACGGTCAGGTGACCGAGGACGACTGGGGTGTGAGCAACACCTAGGCACCCCTGGCCGGGCAGGCCTTCCGGCACGGGGAGCGGCGGCCGGGCCGCCCGCCGTGCGTCGGACGCGTGCCCGAAAACGCGTCTCCTACCCCGCACGCGCTCCCCGTACTCCCCGGAGTGCGGCAGAATCTCCCCCATGGGGATAGTCGCCGGCTTGGACAGCTCTGCCGAGTTCACACGCATCGTCGTCTGCGACGCTGACACGGGTGCCGTACTGCGGCACGGGTACGCCCCGCACCCGGGTGAGCCGAAGGCCACGGACGTCGATCCGCAGGCGTGGCTGCTCTCGCTCGGCGAGGCCGCGGGCGGCGGGCTGCTCGAAGGGGTGCAGGCCATCGGCGTCTCGGCCCAGCAGCACGGCCTCGTACCGCTCGACCGGCAGGGCACCCTGGTGCGCCCCGCGATGGTCGGCAACGACAAGCGGGCGCAGGTGGCCGCCGCGGACCTGGTCGAGGCGTTCGGCGGACGGCAGGCCTGGGCCGAGGCCGTCGGCTCGGTACCGCAGGCCGGGCAGCCGGTCGCCAAGCTCCGCTGGCTGGCCCGCTCCGAGCCGGAGAACGCCCAGCGCGTGGCGATGCTCCTCCAGCCGCACGACTGGCTGGTCTGGCAGCTCCTCGGCCGGCCCGTGCGCCGCACCACCGACCGCGGCGCCGCCTCCGCCACCGGCTACTGGTCGGCCGGCGCGGGCGCCTACCGCCCTGACCTCGTCGAGCTGGCCCTCGGTCACCAGGCCGTGCTCCCCGAGGTGCTCGGCCCCGCCGACGCGGCCGGGACCACCCCCGAGGGGCTGCTGATCTCCGCCGGTACGGGCGAGACGATGGCCGCCGCGCTGGGGCTCGGCCTCGGGCACGGCGACGCGGTCGTCTCGCTCGGCGCCTCCGGCTCCGTGATGGCCGTGCACCACGAGGCGCTCGCCGACCCGCAGGGCCTGATCACCTCCTTCGCCGACGCGACCGGGATGCACCTGCCCGTCGTCCACACCTCCAACGCGGTGCGGGCGCTGCGCGGCACCGCCGAGATGCTCGGCGTGGAGAGCCTGGAGGACCTGTCGGCGCTGGCGCTGAAGTCGACGCCGGGCGCCTCCGGACTCGTCCTGCTCCCCTATCTGGAGGGTGAGCGCACCCCCCAGCTGCCGCACACCGCCGGCACGCTCAGCGGGCTGCGCCGCGAGTCGATGAAGCCCGAGCACCTCGCGCGGGCCGCGTTCGAGGGCATGCTCTGCGCGCTCACCGACGCCATGGACGTCCTGCGCGGCCGCGGCGTCGAGGTGCGCCGGGTCTTCCTGCTCGGCGCCGCGGCCGGGCTGCCCGCCGTCCAGGCGATCGCACCCGCGATCTTCGGGGCGCAGGTCGTCGTCCCGCAGCCCGCGGACTACGCGGCGCTGGGCGCCGCCCGGCAGGCCGCCTGGGCGCTCGGGGTCTCGCGCGGGACACTGTCCCCGGCCGCTCCGCCGGCCTGGCAGGGTGCCGCGGCGCAGATCATCGAGCCGGGCGAGGAGCTGCCGGTCGGTCAGGCGGTACGGCAGCAGTACGTGGCCACACGGGAGCAGACGCACCCGGGCGCGTTCGGGGCGTGACCGGAGCGGATTCGGCTGGTAGCGGAGTCCGTTCAAGACTCGACAAAACGCGGTCGTAACGTCCTGGGGGCGCGGGCGATAGTAGACCCCGTGCTCCTACGACTTCTCCGAACCCACCTTCGACCGTACAAGAAGCCCATCGGCCTGCTGGTCCTGCTGCAGTTCCTGCAGACCTGCGCGTCCCTCTATCTGCCCAGTCTGAACGCCGACATCATCGACAACGGTGTCGTCAACGGGGACACCGGCTACATCCTGCTGTTCGGCGGCGTGATGATCGCCGTCTCCGTGGTCCAGGTCGTCTGCAACGTCGGCGCCGTGTACTACGGGGCCCGGACCGCCTCGGCCCTCGGCCGTGACGTGCGCGCCGCCGTCTTCGAGCGGGTGCAGTCCTTCTCCGCCCGTGAGGTCGGACAGTTCGGCGCGCCGTCGCTGATCACCCGTACCACCAACGACGTCCAACAGGTCCAGATGCTGGTCCTGATGGCGTTCACGCTGATGGTCTCCGCGCCGATCATGTGCGTCGGCGGCATCGTCATGGCGCTCGGGCAGGACGTGCCGCTGTCGGCGGTGCTGCTCGCGGTCGTGCCCGTCCTCGGCGTCTCGGTCGCGCTGATCGTGAAGAGGATGCGCCCGCTGTTCCGGACCATGCAGGAGCGCCTCGACACGGTGAACCGGGTGCTGCGCGAGCAGATCACCGGCAACCGCGTCATCCGCGCCTTCGTGAAGGACGACTACGAGCGCGAGCGGTTCAAGGGCTCGAACACCGAGCTGACCGACGTCTCGATGGCGACCGGCCGCCTGATGGCGCTGATGTTCCCGACGGTGATGACGGTCGTGAACGTCTCCAGCGTCGCGGTGGTCTGGTTCGGAGCGCACCGCATCGACAGCGGAGGGATGGAGATCGGCGCGCTGACCGCCTTCCTCGCCTATCTGATGCAGATCGTGATGTCCGTGATGATGGCCACCTTCATGTTCATGATGGTGCCGCGGGCCGAGGTGTGCGCCGAGCGCATCGAGGAGGTGCTCTCCACCGAGAGCAGCGTCGTACCGCCGTCCGAGCCGGTGCGCGAGCTGGAGCGGCGCGGTCATCTGGAGGTCCGGAGCGCGGACTTCCGTTACCCGGGCGCCGAGGAGTCCGTCCTGAAGGACGTGGAGCTGGTGGCGCGGCCGGGCGAGACGACGGCGATCATCGGGTCGACGGGCAGCGGCAAGTCGACGCTGCTCGGCCTGGTGCCCCGGCTGTTCGACGTGACCGGCGGCGAGGTGCTCGTCGACGGGGTGGACGTACGGAAGCTGGAGCCCGGGCTGATGGCCCGGACGGTGGGGCTCGTCCCCCAGAAGCCGTACCTCTTCTCCGGCACGGTCGCGACGAACCTGCGGTACGGCAAGCCCGACGCGACCGACGAGGAGCTGTGGCACGCGCTGGAGGTCGCGCAGGCGGCCGACTTCGTGAAGGGGCTGGAGCACGGTCTCGACGCGCCGATCGCGCAGGGCGGCACGAACGTGTCCGGCGGGCAGCGGCAGCGGCTGGCGATCGCCCGGACGCTGGTGCAGCGGCCGGAGATCTACCTCTTCGACGACTCGTTCTCGGCGCTGGACTACAAGACGGACGCCCTGCTGCGCGACGCGCTCAAGGAGGAGACGGCGGAGTCGACCGTCGTGATCGTCGCCCAGCGGGTGTCGACCATCCGGGACGCCGACCGCATCGTGGTCCTCGACGAGGGCCGGGTGGTGGGCAGCGGCCGCCATCACGAGCTGATGGCGGGCAATGAGACGTACCGGGAGATCGTGCTCTCCCAGCTGACCGAGGCGGAGGCAGCCTGATGGCCGGTCCTGGCGGACGAATGATGGCCGGCGGCGGCCCCGACCAGCGGTCGATGGACTTCAAGGGCTCGGGCAAGCGGCTCCTGAAGCAGCTGACGCCCGAGCGGGGCGCGCTGTGGCTGATGCTGATCGCCGGTGTGCTCGGCGTGGCGGCCTCGGTGGTCGGTCCGAAGATCCTCGGCAAGGCGACCGACCTGATCTTCGCGGGGGTCGTCGGGCGGCAGATGCCCGACGGCACGACGAAGGCGCAGGCGATCGAGGGTCTGCGGGCCAAGGGCGACGACGGGATGGCCGACATGCTGTCCGGGGTGGGCTTCACCCCCGGGCAGGGCATCGACTTCCCGGCCGTCGGCGAGGTGCTGCTGTGGGTCCTGGCGATCTATGTGGCCGCCGGTCTCCTCATGCTGGTGTCGACCCGGATGTCGATCAAGGTGATCAACCGGACGGTCTACCGGATGCGGGAGGACGTGCAGGCGAAGCTGGCGCGGCTTCCGCTGTCGTACTTCGACAAGGCCAAGCGCGGTGAGGTGCTGAGCCGGGCGACCAACGACATCGACAACATCTCGCAGACCCTCCAGCAGTCGATGGGGCAGCTGATCAACTCGCTGCTCACCATCGTCGGTGTGCTGGGGATGATGTTCTGGATCTCGCCGCTCCTCGCGCTGGTCGCGCTGGTGACCGTGCCGGTGTCGGTGGTCGTGGCGACGAAGGTCGGCAAGCGGTCGCAGCCGCACTTCGTGCAGCAGTGGCGGTCCACGGGCACGCTCAACGCCCATGTGGAGGAGATGTACACCGGCCACGCGCTGGTGAAGGTCTTCGGGCGGCAGGACGAGTCGGCCGCGGACTTCCGCGAGCAGAACGAGGCGCTGTACGAGGCCGGCTTCAAGGCCCAGTTCAACAGCGGTGTCATGCAGCCGGTGATGGTCTTCCTCTCGAACATCAACTACGTGCTCGTCGCCGTGGTCGGCGGGCTTCGGGTGGCGAGCGGCACCCTGTCGATCGGTGACGTGCAGGCGTTCATCCAGTACTCCCGCCAGTTCTCGATGCCGCTGACGCAGGTGGCGTCGATGGCGAACCTGGTGCAGTCGGGCGTCGCCTCGGCCGAGCGGATCTTCGAGCTCCTCGACGCCGAGGAGCAGACCCCGGACTCCCCGGCGAGCGAGGTCGGGGCGCCCCCGGCCGAGGGCTGGGGGACTTCGGGGTCGTCGGGCAAGGTCGCCCTGGAGGAGGTGTCGTTCCGCTACGAGCCGGACAAGCCGCTCATCGAGAACCTGTCGCTGACGGTGGAGCCGGGCCAGACGGTCGCGATCGTGGGCCCGACCGGCGCCGGCAAGACGACGCTGGTGAACCTGCTGATGCGGTTCTACGAGGTGACCGGCGGCCGGATCTCCCTCGACGGGGTCGACGTGGCGAAGATGTCCCGGGAGGACCTCCGGTCGGGAATCGGCATGGTCCTCCAGGACACCTGGCTCTTCGGGGGCACGATCGCCGAGAACATCGCCTACGGAGCGAGCGGGACGGTCACCCGGGAGCAGATCGAGGAGGCGGCGCGGGCCGCGCACGCCGACCGGTTCATCCGGACCCTGCCCGACGGCTACGACACGGTCATCGACGACGACGGCACGGGTGTCAGCGCGGGCGAGAAGCAGCTGATCACCATCGCGCGGGCGTTCCTGTCCGACCCGGTGATCCTGGTCCTCGACGAGGCGACCAGCTCGGTCGACACCCGTACCGAGGTGCTGATCCAGAAGGCGATGGCGCGCCTGGCCGACGGGCGTACGTCGTTCGTGATCGCCCACCGGCTCTCCACCATCAGGGACGCGGACGTGATCCTGGTGATGGAGAACGGCTCGATCGTCGAACAGGGCACGCACGACGAACTGTTGGCCGCGGAGGGGGCCTACGCCAGGCTGTACGCGGCGCAGTTCGCGCAGGCGGTCGCCGAGGTCGACTGATCACCGGACCGACGAAGTGATCGACCGGCGAGTGACCCATGTCGCATGATGTGCGGCATGGGTCACATAGCGAAGGACGTCAACTCCTGGGTGCCGTCGGTCACTCTGCGCGTGGCGACGCCGAAGGGCCTCGACCTGTCGGCGCTGCTGCTCGGCGCGGACGGCCGGGTCCGCGGCGACGCCGACATGGTCTTCGTCGGGCAGCCGCACCATCCGTCGGGGACGGTGCGGAACGGGTCGGCCGGACTTGAGGTCGATCTGTGCGGGGTCGAGGCCTCCGTCGAGCGGATCGTGATCGCCGGTTCGGTCGAGGACGGCTCTCTGGCGGATGTACCGGCCGCGTCGGTGAACGTCTCGGCGCCCGACGGCGCGTCGGTCGCCGGGCACCCGGTGCCGGGCGGCGCGCCGGACGAGACCGCCGTCGTCCTCGGGGAGTTCCACCGGGAGTCGGGCGGCTGGAAGTTCCGCGCGGTGGGGCAGGGGTACGCCTCCGGTCTCGCGGGGCTCGTCGGCGCGTACGGCGTCGAAGTGGCGGAGGAGGAGCCCCCCGCCGAGCCCGCCGCCCCGCTCTCCGGGCCGGTTCCGCTGACGGGTGTCGTCAAGGTGCCGGGGCCCCCGCCCGCCGAGGGAAGCCGCGAGGCCGAGGCCGTACCCGAATCCGTACCGGAATCCGTACCCGCATCCGCGTCCGCATCCGCATCCGCGCCCCACTCTCCCTTCCCGTCGGCCGATCGACCGTACGCCCTCGTCGAAGGCTGGGAGTTCGGGCCGGTCTTCGAGCCCTTCGTCGTCGAGGGCCACGGCGCGGACGTCATCACCACCGACACCCGCGTGCCGCCCGGCCCCGTCCTCGTCGAGCTCGCGCACCAGGGCGACGACTACGTCTCCCTCCAACCACTCGACAAGCGCAACAAGGACACCGGGGACTTTCTCTTCACCAACCAGCTGCCCGAGTTCCGGGGCAGCAGAGTCGTTGCGGCGCCTGAGAAGGGGCCACTGAGACTCCGGCTCTCCGCCCCGAACCGGTGGAACCTGCGCGTGCAACCCGTCGCCGCCGCCCGCCGACTGCGGGGAACGCTACGGGGGTACGGCCCCGAAGCCCTCCTCCACACCGGTGGGGCCGCCGATCTCCGCATGGAGTTCGAGGACGCGCCGACCGGTGACGGCGGCTACGCCAGTATCTGGTGTCACGAGGTCGCAGGCCTCACGGCGCTCTCGCCCGATCCGAGCCTGATCCTCAGCAAGACCGGGGCACGGCGCGAGACGGTCCCGCTCCCGCCCGGCCCGCTGGTGCTGCTCCTCACGGCCGGCAGCCGCTGGACGTTCACCTTGGACGAGCTGGACTGACTAGTCCAGGTATCCCCTGAGCTGGTCCGCGAAGGCGTGGTCCCGCAGCTTGTTGAGGGTCTTCGACTCGATCTGGCGGATGCGTTCGCGCGTCACGCCGAAGAGCCGGCCGATCTCCTCCAGGGTGCGGGGCCTGCCGTCGTCCAGGCCGTAGCGGAGCTGGACCACCTTGCGTTCGCGTTCGCCGAGGGTGGAGAGGACGGCCTCCAGGTGCTCGCGCAGCAGCAGGAACGCCGCGGACTCCACGGGGCTGGTGGCGTCGCCGTCCTCGATGAGGTCGCCGAGGGCGACGTCGTCCTCCTCGCCGACGGGGGCGTGCAGGGAGACCGGTTCCTGGGCGAGGCGGAGCACTTCGCCGACCCGCTCGGGGGCCAGGTCGAGCTGGGCGCCGACCTCTTCCGGGGTGGGTTCGTAGCCGCGTTCCTGGAGCATGCGGCGCTGGACCCGGATCACCCGGTTGATGAGCTCGACGACGTGGACGGGGACGCGGATGGTCCGGGCCTGGTCGGCCAGGGCCCGGGACATCGCCTGGCGGATCCACCAGGTCGCGTACGTAGAGAACTTGTAGCCGCGCGCGTAGTCGAACTTCTCCACGGCGCGGATCAGGCCCAGGTTCCCCTCCTGGACCAGGTCGAGCATGGTCAGTCCGCGCCCGACGTACCGCTTGGCGACGGAGACGACGAGCCGCAGGTTGGCCTCGATGAGCCGGCGTTTGGCCATCCGGCCCAGGACGACGAGCCGGTCCAGGTCGAGGGCCAGCTGGGAGTCCAGGTCGGGGGTGCCCGCGAGCTTCGCCTCGGCGAAGAGCCCGGCCTCTACACGGCGGGCGAGTTCGACCTCCTCGGCGGCGGTGAGCAGCGGGATGCGGCCTATCTCGCGCAGGTACTGGCGGAAGAGGTCGGAGGAGGGTCCGTTGCCGCCGGAGTCGACGCGACGCGGAACCGGCTCCGGTTCGGGCGTGTCGTCCACGAACTCGGCGGGCTCGGGCGGATCGGATGCCTCGGCCGGCTCCGCGGAGGCCGGTGCCTCCGGGTGGTGGGCGGCCGGGCGTTGCCCGGGCACGACATCCGACGGGGACAGGGTCTGGGTCTGCACGGGGGCGACCTCCAGGGTGATCGCTGCCGGTGCTCCGGGGGCTCAGGCACCGTTGCCCAGTGTGGGGTACGACACATCACCGCCACGAGGGTCGTGCGGTGACTTTTTGAGTTCGCCGGGTGACCGAACGTCAGAGCGCGGCGGCGCCGTTGGTGCGCAGGGACTGCGCGTACTGGGTGAGGACCCACAGTTCGTTCTGTACGGCGGCCAGCTGGGCCGGGTCGCCGTTGGCTCCGAGGCGGGCGAGGGAGCCCTGGATGTCGCGGAGGCGGCGGTCGACGGCGCGCAGACGGACCGAGACGAGCTGGGCGCCCGCGTAGACCTCGTCGACGACCTTGGCGAAGATCGCCTCGACGGCGAGTTCGGTGACGAGCGCGCGGACCGTGTCGTTCGGGGCGGCCTCGCGGACGGCGGAGAGGTAGTCGGCGGGGGCTCCGGTGGCGCCGCCCGCGTCCTGGACGCACTGGCGGACGGCCGCGTAGGGCGGGGCCGTGAACTCGTCCGCGCCGTACGCGTCGAAGGCCGGGGAGACCAGCTCGGGGCGCTGGAGGGCCAGCTTGAGCAGTTCGCGCTCGGTGCGGTGCGCGGGGCTGCGCAGGTTGAGCGCGGGACCGCCGGTCGCGGCGGGGGCCTGGATCTCGTACTCCCCCGATGCCCTTCGGGCGCCCCCGTGCTGCGGGGCCGCCGGGGCGCCTCGGCCGCCCCGGTCGCGCTGCCAGCGGGCGATCTGGGCGACGCGCCTGACCACGAACGGGGTGTCGAGGATGCCGAGCATGCCGGCGAGCTGGACGGCGACCTCGTGCTGGGAGGCGACGTTCTTGATCCGGGCGACGATCGGGGCGGCCTCGTCGAGCGCGGCGGCCCGGCCGGCCGGGGTCTCCAGGTCGTAGCGCTTCACGATCTGGCGGAGCGCGAACTCGAAGAGCGGGGTGCGCGGCTCCACCAGTTCGGCGACGGCCTGGTCGCCCTTGGCGAGCCGCAGGTCGCAGGGGTCCATCCCGTCGGGGGCGATCGCGATGTACGTCTCGGCGGCGAACTTCTGGTCGTCCTCGAAGGCGCGCAGGGCGGCCTTCTGGCCGGCGGCGTCGCCGTCGAAGGTGAAGATGACGCGGGCCGAGCCGTTGTCCATCAGGAGCCGGCGGAGGATCTTGATGTGGTCGCCGCCGAAGGAGGTGCCGCAGGTGGCGATGGCGGTGGTGACCCCCGCCAGGTGGCAGGCCATGACGTCGGTGTAGCCCTCGACGACGACGGCTCGGCTGACCTTGGCGATGTCCTTCTTCGCCAGGTCGATGCCGTAGAGCACCTGCGACTTCTTGTAGATCGGGGTCTCGGGCGTGTTGAGGTACTTGGGCCCGTTGTCGTCGTCGCGGAGCTTGCGCGCGCCGAAGCCGACGACGTCGCCGCCGACGTCACGGATGGGCCACATCAGCCGGCCCCGGAAGCGGTCGATGGGGCCGCGGCGGCCGTCCTGGGAGAGCCCGGAGAGGATCAGCTCCTTGTCGGAGAAGCCCTTGCCGCGCAGGAAGCGGGTGAGGTGGTCCCAGCCGGCCGGGGAGTAGCCGACGCCGAAGTGGGTGGCGGCGGCCTGGTCGAAGCCGCGCTCGGCGAGGAACTTGCGGCCGATCTCGGCCTCGGCCGAGCCGAGTTGGTCGATGTAGAACTGGGCGGCGACCTTGTGCGCCTCGACCAGACGGATGCGCTCGCCGCGCTGGTGGCCCGGGTTGTAGCCGCCCTCTTCGTACCGCAGCGTGATGCCGGCCTTGGCGGCGAGGCGCTCGACCGTCTCCGAGAAGGAGAGGTGGTCGATCTTCATCACGAAGGCGATCGTGTCGCCGCCCTCCTGGCAGCCGAAGCAGTGGAACAGGCCCTTGCTCGGGCTGACCTGGAAGGAGGGGGACTTCTCGTCGTGGAAGGGGCACAGCCCCTTGAGGTTGCCGCCGCCGGCGTTGCGGAGCTGGAGGTACTCGGACACGACGGCGTCGATCGGGACCGCGTCCCGTACCGCCTTCACGTCGTCATCGTTGATCCTGCCTGCCACGCATGAATTCTACGGGCGGGCGGGCGGGTCCTCCCCCAGGAGGACGCCGCCGGCTGCGCCGACCTCATCGGATCAGGCTCTCCAGGGGGACGGACGGGTCCGCGAGGGCGTCGGTGTCCACGGGGGACTGGGCGCGGATGAGCTGCTGGATCGGCTCTGTGACGTCCCACACATTCACGTTCATCCCGGCGAGCACCTTGCGCTCCTTCAGCCAGAAGGCGATGAACTGCCGCTTGCCGACGTCGCCGCGCAGCACGACCTGGTCGTAGGAGCCGGGCGGTGCCCAGCCCGAGTACTCCATGCCCAGGTCGTACTGGTCGGAGAAGAAGTACGGGACACGGTCGTACGAGACGTGCTGTCCGAGCATGGCGCGGGCGGCGGCCGGGCCGCCGTTGAGGGCGTTGGCCCAGTGCTCGACGCGCAGCCGGGTGTGCAGCAGCGGGTGGTGGGCGGCGGCGACGTCGCCGGCGGCGAAGATGTCCGGGTCGGAGGTGCGCAGCGACGCGTCGACGGCGATGCCGCCGCCGTGGGCGCGGTCGACCAGGTTGAGTCCCGCCGCCTCGGCGAGCGCGGTGCGCGGGGCGGCGCCGATCGCGGCGAGGACGGCGTGGGCGGGGTGCTCCTCGCCGTCGTCGGTGCGGACGGCGAGGACCATGCCGTCCTGGCCGACGATCTCGGTGAGCCGGGCGCCGAAGACGAAGCGGACGCCGTGCTCGGTGTGGAGATCGGCGAAGAGCTGGCCGAGTTCGGGGCCGAGGACGTGGTGCAGCGGGGTCGGCTCGGACTCGACGACGGTGACCTCGGCGCCGTAGCCGCGGGCCGCGGAGGCGACCTCGAGGCCGATCCAGCCGCCGCCCGCGATCACCAGGTGGCCGTTGTCCCGACCGAGGGAGGCCAGCACCTGGCGCAGCCGGTCGGCGTGGGCGAGCCGGCGCAGATGGTGGACGCCGGCGAGTTCGGTGCCGGGGAGGTCGAGGCGGCGCGGCTCGGCTCCGGTGGCGAGCAGGAGCCGGTCGTAGCGGATGACGGTGCCGTCGCCGAGGCGCACGGTGCGGGCCTCGCGGTCGACGGCGGTCACGGGCTGCCCGAGGTGGAGCTCGACCTCGGCGCGGGCGTACCAGGCGGGCTCGTGGACGAAGACCGTCTCCCGCGCCTCCTTGCCGGTCAGATAGCCCTTGGAGAGGGGTGGGCGTTCGTAGGGGTGGTCGCGCTCGTCGCCGATGAGGATCACGCGGCCGGTGAACCCTTCGGAGCGGAGCGTCTCCGCCGCCTTGGCCCCGGCCAGTCCCCCGCCGACGATGACGAAGGTCTGATCTGCGTCGACCACTTGATGCCTCCTCGTTGCGACCGCTTCTACGCTACGCCTCCGGGCGTTCGGCGAGCCGTACCGCCTCGGGCCCTGCGCCGAGCGTCCCGCACGGAGCGTGATGACGAAAGAGGGCGGGGTCCCCGCGCGCGCCTCAGGCGCGGCGCCGGCGGAGGTGGGCGTGGAGGGTGCGGGCGGAGGCGTCGGTGAGGGAGGCGATCTGGTCGATGATCACCCGCTTGCGTGAGCGGTCGTCGTCCGCCGCGTCGAACAGGGCGCGGAACTGCGGGTCGAGGCTCTCGGGGGCGCGGGCGGTGAGCTCCTCGGCGAGTTCGGCGAGGACGATGCGCTGGTCCGCGCGGAGCGCCTCCTGCTCGGCGCGCTGCATCACGTACCGGTCGGCGACGGCCTTGAGAACGGCGCATTCGTTGCGGGTCTCGCGGGGGACGACGAGCTCCGCCGCGTAGCGGGTGAGGCGGCCGGTGCCGAAGGCCTGGCGGGTGGCGCCCTCGGCGGCGAGGCAGAAGCGGCCGATCAGCTGGCTGGTGGCGTCCTTGAGGCGGGCCTGGGCGACGGCCGATCCGTCGTAGCCGTGCGGCCACCAGTCCTGGTCGACGAGCCGGTCGAGTGCTTCGGCGAGCTCCTGCGGATCGGTGTCGTCCGGGACGTAGCGGCCGATGGCGACGGCCCAGATGTCGGCGCGCTCGGGCTCGGCGAAGAGCATGTTCGGGTCGATGTGGCCCGCGTGCAGGCCGTCCTCGAAGTCGTGCACGGAGTAGGCCACGTCGTCGGACCAGTCCATGACCTGGGCCTCGAAGCACTTGCGGCGCGCGGGGGCGCCCTCGCGGGCCCAGGTGAAGACGGGGAGGTCGTCCTCGTACACGCCGAACTTGGGCGAGTCGGGGTTCTGGGGGTGCCCGCCGCGCGGCCACGGGTACTTGGTGGCGGCGTCGAGGGTGGCGCGGGTGAGGTTGAGGCCGACGCTGACGGGGCGGCCGGTGGCGGGGTCGGCGATGAACCGCTTCGGCTCGATCCGGGTGAGCAGCCGGAGGGACTGGGCGTTGCCCTCGAAGCCGCCGCAGTCCTTGGCGAAGTCGTTGAGCGCGACCTCTCCGTTGTGCCCGAAGGGCGGGTGGCCCATGTCGTGGGCGAGGCAGGCGGCCTCGACGAGATCGGGGTCGCAGCCGAGCGCGGCGCCGAGTTCGCGTCCGACCTGGGCGCACTCCAGGGAGTGGGTGAGCCGGGTGCGGGGGCTGGCGTCCCAGGCGTGGCTGAGGGAGCCGGGGGTGACGACCTGGGTCTTGCCGGCGAGTCTGCGCAGGGCGCTGGAGTGCAGCACCCGTGCCCGGTCCCGCTGGAAGGCGGTCCGCCCCGGCCGCTTGTCCGGCTCGGCGGCCCAGCGCTCGGTGGAGGGGTCGTCGTAGCCGGGGGTGTCCGTGATGCCTGGGGTGTCCGTGAAGCCTTCCATGCACCGAAGGTAACCGGAGGGACGGACAGTGCGTGCCAGGGCGGGCCTCGGGGCGTGGGCGGGCGCCTACCCCCGGAGGGACGGACAGTGCGTGCCAGGGCGGGCCTCGGGGCGTGGGCGGGCGCCTACGCGGTGGTGAGTTGGCGACGGGGGCTCGCGGGGGCGGTGAGGGACCGGTCGTAGCGGTGGAGGACCAGCCGGGCGAGGGCGGGGTGGTCGCCGAGCGGGGCGGCGGCTATCCAGGGGGCGTGGGCGGCGGCGCGGCCGGCGAAGAGGCCGGGGGCGGTGAAGCAGGAGGCGACGGCGGCCCGGTGGCGGCCGCGTGCGGCGAGGAGGCGCAGCGCTTCGGGGACGGTGGGCGTGGCGGCGGAGGCGTAGGCGGGGACGACGGGGACGCCGCCGAGCCGCTCGCCCAGTGCGGCGGCGATGCGGCGGACGGCGTCGAGGGCCTCGGGGTCGCGGGATCCGGCCGCCGCGAGGACGACGCCGGTGGAGCGCGAGGCGCTGTCCTCGGAGGTCCAGCCGGCTTCGGCGAGGCGGTCGGCGAGCGCCTCGACGAGCAGCGGGTGCGGGCCGAGCGGCGCGGCGATCCGGACCCGGCCGTCGGGCACGGCGGCGGCGGCGCCGGGCAGGTCGTGCTTGACGTGGTAGCCGGGTCCGAAGAGCAGCGGGACGAGGACGGCGTCCTGCTCCCCCGCCGCCAGGTCGTCGAGGACGTCGGTGAGGAGCGGCGCGTTCAGCTCGATGTGCGCGAGGCGCACGTCGAGTCCGGGGCGGAGCTCACGGACCCGTTCGACCAGCTGGGAGAGGGCGGCCCGGGCGCGCGGGTCGCGGCTGCCGTGGCCCACGGCGACGAGGGTGGGGCCGCCGTGCCGGGCGGCCCGGGGCGGCCTCGGGGCGCCGTCCCCGCGGGCCGCGCCGTAGGCGTGTCCCCAGGGGTGGACGGTGCTCAGCTGGTCGCCGAGCTGCGTGGTGATCGTGCCGAGCAGCTCGGCGGTGCTGTCGAACGTGCTGTACGGCTCCGTCATGCCCCGATCCTGCCGGTGTCGCGTTGCCGTCCCGTTGCGCGGGCGTCACGAGTGTTTTCCGTGGGCTCACGCGCCGGGGGGCGTCGCTGTCAGGCGCGGCGTCAGGCGTCGAGCCAGACCCGCAGGGGGCCGGTCTCCTCGAAGCCCACGGAGAGCGCGGGCGGCAGGTCGTCGCCCGCCTCGTAGCCGACGACGGCGCGGCCGTCCCGTACGAGGGTCAGGGAGCCGGCCCAGGCCTCGGCCGGGTCGGTGCCGTCGGCGGCGAAGAGGTTGGAGACGCCGGTCACCCGGCCGCTCTCGCTGAGCACCGCTCCTCCGACGATCCGGCCGTCCGCCCCGTAGCCCGCCACGACGGTCGTCTCCGGGTCGGCGAGGAGTTCGGCGCGGAAGAGCGCGGCCTCGTCCGCGTCCCCGCCGCTCCAGGCGGTCGCCCAGTCGGCGAGTTCGGCCGGGGTGCGGACGGCCCGCCAGCGCGCCTCAGCCGCCGCCGGCAGCGGGAGTCCGGCGGGCCGGTGGATCCAGCGCGCCTCGAAGAGGAGGGAGAAGCCCTCGGCGGACAGGTCGAGCCGGGCGAAGGAGTCCTTGACCGAGGCGCCGGGGGCGCTGCGGTCGATGCCGTCGAGGACGTCCCGTACCGAGGCGTCGGCGGTCAGCGTCACGGCGTCCGGGTAGTACAGCGGCGTGCGGCGCGCGTTGGTCCAGGCGCGCGGGCCGAAGGTCCCGGGGCGGCCGTGGGCGCGGCACATCGCCTCGCACCAGCGGGCGTTGTTCGGTACGGCCTCGGTGATCATCTGCGGATCGTACGGCTTTCCCCCTCTCCCCTTCATTCTTTTATCTGGCGGAATATCTTTTCCACCATGCGAAGAACTCCGATCGCCTTGCCCGGGCTCTCCCGGCGCGTCGCCGCCGAACTCGTGGGCACCGCCGCCCTCGTCACCGTCATCGTCGGCTCCGGCATCCGCGCCGAGGCCCTCAGCCCGGACGTGGGCGTGAGCCTGCTGGCCAACTCGCTCGCCTCCGCGATCGGCCTCGGCATCCTCATCGCTCTCCTCGGCCCCCTCTCCGGCGGCCACTTCAACCCCGCCGTCACCCTCTGCGAGTGGTGGGCCCGCCGGGGCGAGGAGAACGCCCCCGGCGTCCGCGAGGCCGCCGCCTACTGCGCCGCCCAGCTCGTCGGCGCGGTCGCGGGCGCCCTGCTCGCCGAGACGATGTTCGGGCGGGCACCCGGCACCTGGTCCACCCAGGTCCGCTCGGACCCCCATCTCCTGATCGGCGAGACGGTCGCCACCGCCGGGCTCGTCCTGCTCGTCCTGGGGCTGCGCCGCATCGGCCGCCCCGCGCTCGCGCCGGTCGCGGTGGCCGCCTACATCGCGGCGGCGATCTGGTTCACCTCCTCGGGCTCCTTCGCCAACCCGGCGGCGACCGTCGGCCGCGCCCTCTCCGACTCCTTCACCGGGATAGCCCCCGGCTCCCTGCCCGGATTCGTGGCGGCGCAGCTCCTCGGCACCGTGCTCGGCATCGCGCTCGCCGCCCTTCTGTACGGCGGCGGCGAACCGAACGGCCCCGATTCGCGTCGGACAGGGTGACGGGACAGGCAAGATCCACGGAGGTTCGTCCATGCGACGCGTACGCGTACCCGCCCGGCTGAAGCGGGTCACGCTGCCGGCGCGCCCGAGCACCCTGCTCCCCCGCACCCGGCGGGCCCGCCGCCGTACCGTCCAGGCCGTCATGCTGGGCACCGTCCTCGCCCTCGCGCCCGCCACCTGGACACACGCCGTCGCCGACGGCCGGCTCCGGACCACCGCCGACGTACCCGCCCGGGACGTCGCCGTCGTCTTCGGCGCCGGACTCTGGAAGGGGCGGCCGACGCCGTACCTCGCGCACCGGCTCGACACCGCCGCCGAGCTGTACCGCGCGGGCAAGGTCAAGGTCGTCCTCGTCACCGGGGACAACAGCCGCGTCGAGTACGACGAGCCCGACGCGATGCGCGCGTACCTCACCGAGCGCGGGGTGCCCGACGGCCGGATCGTCAGCGACTACGCGGGCTTCGACACCTGGGACAGCTGCGTCCGCGCGAAGAAGATCTTCGGGGTCGACCGGGCCGTCCTCGTCACCCAGGACTTCCACATCAAACGGGCCGTCGCCCTCTGCGCCGCGGCCGGAATCGACTCCTACGGGGTCAAGGTCGTCGAGCCCCACGACTCCGTCTTCTACTACGGCGGCGTCCGGGAGCTCGTCGCGGCGGGCAAGGCGGCGATGGACGCGGCACTGCGGCCGGATCCGCACTTCCTCGGGGAGCGCGAGGAGGGTGTGACGGAGGCGCTCGCCTCGGCGGGCTGACCTCACCCCCCGGGCGGTGCGCGGCGGAGCCCGACGTACCGGAGGCGTAATGCGGCGCGCCGCCTCCCGTAACACGCACGACGCACGCTCATCCCATGTCCGAGGCTGTCACCACCCCCACGCACTGCCCCTACTGCGCCCTCCAGTGCGGCATGAACCTGCGCCCGGCGGACGGCTCGGTGGAGGTGGTCGACCGCCCCGACTTCCCCGTCAACCGGGGCGCGTTGTGCGGCAAGGGCCGCACCGCCCCGGCCGTACTCTCCTCCCGGGTCAGGCTGACCGGGCCCCTGGTCCGATGCCCTGACACAGGCGCCCTGAAGTCGGCCACCTGGGAGGAGGCACTCGCCGCCGTCGCCGAGGGGCTTCGCCGGACCCGCGCCGACCACGGACCCGATGCCGTGGGGGTCTTCGGCGGCGGCGGCCTCACCAACGAGAAGGCGTACACCCTGGGCAAGTTCGCCCGGGTCGTGCTCGCCACCTCGCAGATCGACTACAACGGACGCTTCTGCATGTCGTCCGCGGCCGCCGCCCACCAGCGGGCGTTCGGACTCGACCGGGGGCTCCCCTTCCCGATGGAGGACATCCCGCGCACCGGCTGCGTGATCCTCGTCGGCTCCAACCTGGCCGAGACCATGCCTCCCGCGCTGCGCTACCTCACCGAGCTGAAGGCGAACGGCGGGAAGCTGATCGTCATCGACCCGCGCCGCACCCGCACCGCCGAACAGGCCGACCTCCATCTCGCGCCGCGCCCCGGCACCGACCTCGCGCTCGCCCTCGGCCTGCTGCACCTGGTCGTCTCCGAGGGCCGGGTGGACGAGGAGTTCGTCCGGGACCGCACGGAGGGATGGGAGGCGGCCAGGGCCGGGGCGATGGCGCACTGGCCGGAGCTGGTCGAGCGGATCACCGGCGTGCCGGTGCCGCAGCTCCGCGACGCCATGCGGATGTTCTGCGACGCGGAGACCGGGATGGTGCTCACCGCCCGCGGCCCGGAGCAGCAGTCGAAGGGCACGGACACGGTCGGCGCGTGGATCAACCTCTGCCTCGCGACCGGCCGCGCGGGCCGCCCGCTGAGCGGGTACGGGTGCCTCACCGGGCAGGGCAACGGCCAGGGCGGGCGTGAGCACGGCCAGAAGGCCGACCAGCTGCCCGGCTACCGCAAGCTGGACGACCCGGCGGCACGGGCGCACGTGGCCGGCGTGTGGGGGGTGGACCCCGCATCGCTGCCGGGACCCGGCCGCAGCGCGTACGAACTCCTGGACGCGCTGGGCGGTGACGTGAAGTCGCTGCTCCTCATGGGCTCCAACCCCGTCGTCTCGGCACCGCGCGCCGCCCACATCGAGGGCCGGCTGCGCTCGCTCGACTTCCTGGCGGTCGCGGACGTCGTCCTGTCGGAGACGGCGGAGCTGGCGGACGTGGTCCTGCCGGTCACCCAGTGGGCGGAGGAGACGGGGACCACGACCAACCTGGAGGGCCGGGTGCTGCTGCGGCAGCGGGCGATCACCCCGCCGGACGGGATCCGCACCGACCTGGAGGTCCTGCACGGCCTCGCGCGGCTGCTCGGGCACGAGAAGGGGTTCCCGACGGACCCGGAGGAGGTCTTCGACGAACTCCGGCGCGCGTCGGCGGGCGGCCCCGCGGACTACTCCGGCATCAGCTACCGCCGCATCCGCGAGGAGAACGGCGTCTTCTGGCCCTGCCCGGAGCCCGCCGACGGCGCTGCCCACCCGGGAACCCCCCGGCTCTTCCTCGACCGGTTCGCGACACCCGACGGGCGGGCCCGCTTCGTGCCGGTCGTGCACCGGGCGGCCGCCGAGGAGACCGACGCCGACTATCCGGTCGTGCTGACCACCGGCCGGGTCGTCGCGCAGTACCAGTCCGGGGCGCAGACACGGCGGGTCGCCGAGCTGAACGCCGCCGCGCCCGGCGCGTTCGTGGAGCTGCATCCGCGGCTCGCCGAGCGGATCGGGGTCGGCGAGGGCGAGCGGGTCGCCGTCGTGTCACGGCGCGGGCGGGCGGTCGCGCCCGCGCGGATCACCACGGCCATCCGGCCGGACACGGTCTTCATGCCGTTCCACTGGGCGGGCGAGGGGCGGGCCAACACCCTCACCAACCCCGCGCTCGACCCCGTCTCCCGGATGCCCGAGTTCAAGACGTGCGCGGTGCGGGTCGAGCCCGCCAGTCCCCGCCCCTGATGAGCGGTCCGTACGGGGCGCCGGGCGCCGCGAAGTAGACCCAGGCCCGGACGGCCGCGCCGTCCCGGACCCGTACGACCTCGCGCTCCGCCCGCTCGTACCCGGCGGGGAGCTCCACCCGGTCGAGTACGGCGAGGAGTCCGTCGTACTCCCCGGGCGCCGCGGTCACCAGGTCGCCCGCGACCAGGCCCTCGCCCGGCACGGCGTAGGGGTAGCCGGGTCCGTCGTACAGCAGCGCGCCCGGGAGCCGGGCGGGTTCCTCCCGGGCCGTGCGGCCCAGGAGGAACCGGTCGTGGTTGTACTCCCCCGGCCGGAGCGTGCCGTAGACGAAGAACGGCAGCCCGGTCATTCCGCGGGCACCGGGGCCGTCTCGGCCTCGACCCACTCCAGGTACGCGGCCGAGGCCCGGACCACGGCGGTGGCGACGATCTCCGGCGTGTCGTAGTCGTGCGCGGCGAGGAGGTGGGCCTGAAGCTCCTCGTACCGCGCCTCGGTGGTCTTGAAGAGGATCCGCCACTCCTCCTCGGTCTCGATCGCGTTCCGCCAGTGGTAGACGGAGGTGATCGGCCCGGAGACCTGCGCGCAGGCGGCGAGTCGGGCCTCGACCGCCCCGCGTGCGAGCTCCTGTGCCTTGGCGGCGCTGTCGGTGGTGGTGGTCACGGTCCATGCGAGAGTCACCCCCTCACCGTACTCAGGCCGCGGCCGCGAACTGGGCCGCGTACAGCCGGGCGTACGCGCCGCCCGTCGCCAGGAGTTCCTCGTGCGTGCCCTGTTCGACGATGGAGCCGTTCTCCATCACCAGGATCACGTCCGCGTCCCTGACGGTGGAGAGCCGGTGGGCGATCACGAACGAGGTGCGGCCCTTCCGGAGGGAGGACATGGCCCGCTGGATGAGGACCTCGGTGCGGGTGTCGACCGAGCTGGTCGCCTCGTCGAGGACCAGGATCGCCGGATCCGACAGGAACGCCCGGGCGATGGTGATCAGCTGCTTCTCACCGGCGCTGAGCCCGGCGCCGTCCTCGTCGAGGACCGTGTCGTAGCCGTCGGGCAGGGTCCGGACGAACCGGTCGGCGTAGGTGGCCATGGCGGCCTCCTCGATCTGCTCCCGGGTGACCGTCCCGCTCGCTCCGTAGGCGATGTTCTCGGCGATCGTGCCGCCGAAGAGCCAGGTGTCCTGGAGGACCATGCCGATCCCGGACCGGAGGTCCTCCCGGGACATCCCCGCCACGTCCACGCCGTCGAGGGAGATCCGGCCGCCGGTCACCTCGTAGAACCGCATCAGCAGGTTCACCAGCGTCGTCTTGCCGGCGCCGGTCGGGCCGACGATCGCGACCGTCTGGCCCGGCTCCACCGTCAGCGACAGGTCCTCGACGAGCGGCTTCTCCGGCTCGTAGCGGAAGGCGACCTTCTCGAACGAGACCCGTCCGCCGGCCGTCTCCCGGAGCGGCGCGCCCTCGGGCGCGGGGGACTCCTCCTCCGCGTCGAGGAGGTCGAAGACCCGCTCGGCGGAGGCGACCCCGGACTGCAGCAGGTTGGCCATCGCGGCGACCTGGTTGATCGGACCGCTGAACTCGTACGAGTACTGGATGAACGCCTGCACGTCGCCGACGCTCAGCGTTCCGCTCGCCACCCGCAGCCCGCCCACGACCGCGATCAGGACGTAGTTGAGATTGCCGACGAAGGTGAGGGCGGGCTGGATGAAGCCGGAGATGAACTGGGCGCGGAAGCTCGCCGCGTACAGCTCCTCGCCGAGCTCGTCGAAGCGGGCCACGGCCGCGTCGCGCCGCCCGAAGACGACGACCTCCGCGTGCCCGGTGATCATCTCCTCGACATGGCTGTTGAGGCGGCCCGTCACGGCCCACTGCTTCACGAACTGCGGCTGGGCGCGCTTGCCGATCCGCGCCGCGACCAGCAGCGAGAGCGGGACGGTCGTGAGGGCGACGAGGGCGAGCAGCGGCGAGATCCACCACATCATCACCAGCACGCCGACGATCGTGAGCAGTGCCCGGACCATCTGGCTGAAGGCCTGCTGGAGGGTCTGGGTGATGTTGTCGATGTCGTTGGTGGTGCGGCTGAGGACCTCGCCGCGCGGCTGCCGGTCGACGTACGAGAGCGGCAGCCGGGCCAGCTTGGCCTGGGCCTCGGCGCGCAGCCGGTGCCCGGCCCGCTGGACGACGGTGGTGGCGAGCCGCTGCTGCACCCAGGTGAGCGCGGCGGAGCCGGCGACGGCCGCGAAGGCGGCGGTGAGGGCCTGGCCGACCGCGCGGAAGTCGACGCCGTCCGGGCCCGCCGCGCCGGTGATGACGAGGTCGGTGGCGTGGCCGAGGATCAGCGGGCTGAGGACGGCGAGGAGGACGCTCGCCGCGGCGGCGGCGACCACCCCGAGCAGCCGGGCACGGTCGGGGGCCATGGTGCGCAGGAGGCGCAGGCCGGAGGAGCGGAAGTCGAGGGAGCGTTCGAGGGACGGGGTGCTGATGCCGGGACCGCGCTGCTGTACGGCCGGTCCCCGGCGCTGAGGGGCACTCACGCTGCTTCCTCCTCGGTGAGCTGGGAGAGGACGATCTCCCGGTAGGTGGCGTTGTCCCGCATGAGTTCCTCGTGGGTTCCGCTGCCGACGGCGCGGCCCTGGTCGAGGACGACGATCCGGTCGGCGTCCCGGATGGTGGAGACGCGCTGGGCGACGATGACGACGGTCGCGTCGGCGGTCTCCGCCTTGAGGGCGTCCCTCAGCAGCGCGTCGGTGCGGTAGTCGAGGGCGGAGAAGGAGTCGTCGAAGAGGTACACCTGGGGGCGGGCGACGAGGACGCGGGCGATGGCGAGGCGCTGGCGCTGGCCGCCCGAGAGGTTGGTGCCGCCCTGCGCGACCGGCGCGTCGAGCCCCTCGGGGAGCTTCGTCACGAAGTCGGCGGCCTGGGCGACCTCCAGGGCGTGCCACAGTTCCTCGTCGGTCGCCTCGGGCTTCCCGTACCGCAGGTTGCTCGCGACCGTGCCGGAGAAGAGGTACGGCTTCTGCGGGACGAGTCCGACGGTACGGGCGAGCAGCGCGGCGTCCATGGCGCGGACGTCGACGCCGCCGACGGTGACCCGGCCGCCGGTGGCGTCGAAGAGCCGGGGGACGAGGCCGAGGAGGGTGGTCTTGCCGCTGCCGGTGGAGCCGATGACGGCGGTGGTGCGGCCGGGCCGGGCGCTGAGGCTGACGGAGCGCAGGACGGGTTCCTCGGCTCCGGGATAGCTGAAGTCGGCGTCCTGGATGTCGAGTCGTCCCGGCCCGTGCAGCGCGTGGACGGGTGCCTCGGGGGCGGAGACGGAGGACTCGGTGGCGAGGATCTCCTGGATGCGTTCGGCGCTGACTTCGGCGCGGGGCATGTGCATCAGCAGGAAGAGGACCATCATCACCGACATCATGATTTGGAGCAGATAGCCGAGGAACGCGATCAGCGAACCGGCCTGCAGGGCCCCGGACTCGATCCGGTGGGCGCCCGCCCAGATGATGGCGACGGTCGAGAGTTCCCAGACGATCAGCACGATCGGGAACATCAGGGCCTGGAGCCGGCCGACCCGCAGTCCGACCGCGCGGAGTTCGTCGTTGGCGGCGCCGAATCGGTTCTGCTCGTGGCGGTCGCGGACGAAGGCGCGGACGACCCGGATGCCGGTGATCTGCTCGCGCATCACCCGGTTGACCCGGTCCACGCGTTCCTGCATGCCGCGGAAGAGCGGCCGCATGCGCAGGACGACGGCGCCGACGGCGCCGGCCATGAGCGGGACGAAGAGCAGGAGCAGGAGCGCGAGCGGGACGTCCTGGTCGAGGGCCATCACGATGCCGCCGACGCTCATCAGGGGTGCCGCCACGAGCATCGTCAGGACGAGGACGGCGAACGTCTGGACCTGCTGGACGTCGTTGGTGGTGCGGGTGATGAGGGAGGCGGTGCCGAAGCGGCTCATCTCCCGTGCGGAGAAGTCCTGGACGCGCCGGAAGGCGGCGGCGCGCAGGTCACGGGCGACGCCCATGGCGATCTTGGCGCCGAAGTAGACGGCGCCGGCAGCGGCGGCGGCCTGGAGGAGGGTGACGGCGGCCATCTGGGCGCCACCGGTGAGGACATGGGCGGTGTCGCCGCGCAGCACGCCGTTGTCGATGACGTCGGCGTTGAGGGTGGGGAGGGCGAGGGAGGCGAGGGACTGGACGAGTTGGAGGAGGACGACGAGGGCCAGGGTGCGCCGGTAGGGCCGGAGCCGGCCGACGACGAGACGGAGCAGCATGGGTGTGGCTCCTTCTCAGGCGCCGTAGGGGCGGACGGACTTGGCGTCCCGCAGGGAGTGCGCCCACCAGGCGAGCTGGTCGAGCATCGTCTTGGCGGCGGCATCGGGACGGGTGGGGTCCTTGTGGCGTCCGTCCTCGTCGAAGTGGCCGTGGGCGTTGTGGAAGGAGACCGTGTCGCGGACGGTCACGGCGTGCATCTCGGCGAAGACCTGGCGCAGTTGCTCGACGGCGCGCAGGCCGCCGGAGATCCCGCCGTAGGAGACGAAGCCGACGGGCTTGGCCTGCCACTCGGTGTAGTGCCAGTCGATCAGCGACTTGAGGGAGGCGGGGAAGGAGTGGTTGTACTCGGGCGTGACGACGACGAAGGCGTCCGCGTCGGCGAGTACCGGTGAGACCTTGGCGAGTTCGGCGACGACCGTGGCGTCGGGGTGGTGGGAGAGGGCCGTGGGCAGGTCGACGGCGGCGAGGTCGACGACATCGACGGTGAAGTCGCTGCGTTCGGCGGCACGGGCGCGGAACCAGTCGGTGATGACGGGGGCGAACCGGCCTTCACGGTTGCTGGCGACGATCACGGCGAGCTTGAGGGGCGTGGAGTTCGTGCGTGCGATATCCATGCCGGGGATCCTGTTACCTCAAGTTTGGTTGAGGTCAAGCGCCGTTCTCCGGCGCGGTTCCGAACCTCGGCCCGGCATACCGTGAGAGCCATGACGACACCTCCCCCGCACATCGAGATCGACGGTGCCCCGGCGGCCGATCCCGCGCTCCTCGCCACGCTGCTGAGCGGCTTCGGCCACTTCACCGCGATGCAGGTACGCGACGGGCGGGTACGCGGCTTCGGCCTGCACGTCGACCGCCTGGACCGCTCCACCCGCGAGCTCTTCGGGCAGGGCATCGACGGCGAGCACGTCCGACGGCTCCTGACCGGCGCGCTGCGGACGACGGGCCGGCGGGACGCGACCGCGCGGGTGTACGTCTACGAGGGCGTCCGCCTCGTGGTGGTCCTCCGCGACCCGGCCACCGCGCCCCGTACCCCGCAGCGCCTGAAGTCCGTCGACTACTGGCGCCCCGCTCCCCACATCAAGCACCTGGGCGGCTTCGGCCAGTCCTACTACGGCGAGTCGGCGCGACGCGAGGGGTACGACGACGCCCTGCTGGTCTCCCGGGACGGCGAGATCGCGGAGGGCGCGGTCACCAACATCGCCTTCTGGGACGGCACATCGGTGATCTGGCCCTCGGCCCCCTGCCTCACGGGCATCACCATGGCGCTCCTGGAGGAGCGCCTGGGGTCCGTGCGGCGACGGGTGACGACGGACGACCTGCCGGGAATGCGGGCCGCGTTCGTGACGAACTCCCGGGGGATCTCCCCGGTGGGCGGGATCGACACGCTCGGGTTCGCGGTGGACGAGGGGCTGATGGGGCGGGTGTACGAGGCGTACGAGTCGGTGCCGTGGGAGCGCTTGTAGGGCGCCGGACGACGGCCCCACGAGCTGGCAACACGCTCTGTATCAGGGGGCGTTCGGTGCTCGCTCCGGGTAGCATCGACGGTGCGGATGGGTGACATGGGGGTCCGGAGATGGTCGCGAGGTACGTCGTCTCGCCGGGGGGCGGTCGTCGCGCGCATCCCGACATCACCTCCGCGCTGCGCGCCGCCGCCCGGGGCCGGGCCGCGCTGATCGAGATCGCGCCCGGGCACTACGAGGAGAGCCTCACCGTCCGGGGCGAGGTCCGGCTGGTCGCGGTCGACGGCCCGGGCTCCGTCGTGGTGAGCCGACTGCGCGGGACGGTACTGGAGACCGCGGGATCGGTTCACGTCGAAGGTCTCGTACTGACCGGCCGTGACACCGAGGCCGACACCGTCGCCTGCCTGGCGGGCGCCCTCACCCTCGACCACGTGGAGGTCCGGACGCCGGGCGGCGCCGGGACGCACGCGCGGCCGAACACCCACGTCACCCTGCGGGACAGCGTCCTCCTGCACGGCCGCACGCTCTTCACCGCGTCGGCCGGGCTGATCGAGCGATGCCGCTTCACCGACGCCGCCGACAACGCGGTCGCCGTGATCGAGGGCGCCCGCGTCGCCGTCCGCGGCAGCCGGATCGAGGGCAGCCGGATCCACGGGGTGCGCGTCTGCGACGCCCGGGCCGAGGTGACCGGCTGCGAGCTGACCGGCACCGGGAACTCGGCCCTGATGGCCGACACGCGGGCGGAACTCACCGTGGCCGACTGCGCGATCAGCGCCGTGCACGCGGAGGGCGTCATGTTCGTCGAGCAGTCCCGGGGCTCCGTGGACCGCACACGCGTCACCGACGCGCAGCACGGGATCGGGGCGGCGAGCGGCGCGAACCCTGTGGTGCGCGGCTGTACGCTCACCGACTGCCGCGACTCCGGCATCAACGTCCAGACGTCGGCCCGTGGCACGTTCGAAGGCTGCCACATCGTCCGCGCGGGCAACATCGCGGTCTTCTCCGCGCACGGCGGGGCGCCGGAGGTCCGCGACTGCCACATCTCGGGAGGCAATGTCGGCGTCGCCGTGACGGAGTCGGCACGGGGCCGGTTCACCGGCATCCGGGTCGAGGGCCTGACCAACTCCGCGCTGCGCGTCTGGAACGGATCCGGCGGCGTGTTCACGGACGTCCGGGTGGACCGCTGCACGCTGGGCCTGGACACCAAGGGGGACGGCGGCACGACGGCCGACCTCACCGACGCGGTGTTCCGCGACGTCGAGACCGCGGTGACCGCGCTGGGCGAGTCCCGGGTCACGCTCAGGAAGGCCGTGGTGGAGCGCGGCGGGGTGGGCTTCTTCGCCGGCGAGGAGGCCCAGCTCCTCCTGCACGACTGCGAGGTCAGGACGGTGAGCATCGGCGGGGCGGCGGCGTCCGGCAAGGCGAAGCTCTTCGCCCGGAACCTCACCGTGACCGGATCCGAGGGGGCCGGGCTCTCCGGGAGCGAGTCCGGCTACCTGGACGTCGCGGACTCCGCGTTCACCGGCTGCGCGACCGCGGGCGCGGCCTTCGCCGACAGGAGCGCCGGCCGGCTGGTCGACTGCTCCGTGGACGGGCCGGAGGGGCCCGCCGTCCTGCACAACGGGCGTGTCGAACTGGTCGGACTGCGGACGTCGCTGCCGGTCGTCCGGAAGACCATCCGCACCGAGGAGCAGAACCCGACGATCATCAACCACCACCACGGCCCTGTCATCACCGGACCGGTCATCAACTCCCAGTTCGCGTGGGGCAACGACAACGTCACCCAGAACCAGACGACAGAGGACGGTCCCGCAGCATGAGCGAGCCACGGAACGAACACCACTACGAAGGTCCCGTGATCCACGGCGGGGTCTCGAACACCCAGTTCGCCTGGAACAACGAGACGGCCACCCAGAACCAGCAGGTCAACGGCGAGGTCGCCGCGGGCTACGAGGCGCTGGCCCAGCGGGTCGCCGAACTGCTCCGGCAGCTGCCCGAGGCGGGTCTCGCCCAGCAGGACCGCGAGGACGCCGAGGCCGCGGCCGGTGAGGTCCTGGAGGTGATCACCCAGCCGGAGCCCGAGGCGGGCAGGGTGCGGCGCGCGCTCGCCACGCTCCGGGGGGCGCTGGTCCCCGTCGCGAGCGGCGTCGCCGCCGGCACGACGGTGGGCGCCCAGGAGTGGGCCCGCGCGGCGATCGAGGGGCTCATCGCCTGACGCACACGGCGGCACGGGTCCCGCGCGGGGAGCACCTTCGCGCGGGACCCGCGCGCCTTCGTGCGGAAGCTCCCCGCACGGGGCCCGCGCTCCTTCGTGCGGGGAGCACCTCCGCGCGGGCCCGCATCCTCGGACCTCGGCACGGGCGTCCGGTCGGGGGCCCGTCGACGTCACCCGTTCGACACGGATCGTCACCTCGTCCGCCACAACCCGCACTGACCTGCGTAAACACCGGTCGGGCAAGGCGACACACCGTACCGGACGGAGTAATTCTGACCCTCCATCAGCAGGCGCGCGGCGCGCCGGGGCTCTTATCTCGGTCCTAGGAGGCAGGTCCCGGGAAGTCCCTCTCGGGAGGCCTCCCCGGCATGACCGCTCGCGCGCCCCGGAGGACCCCATGCGCACCACTGCCCGCCTGCTCACCGGTACCGCGCTGACGGTCGCCGCCATCGGTGCCCTCGGCGCCCCCGCCGCGTACGCCGGGGACTCCGGGACCCTGGAGGTCTACCCGTCCTCCGCGACCCCGGGCACCACCGTGACCGTCAACACCCTCGCCTGCGGCAAGCACGGGCACGGCGTGGGCGACGCGCAGTCCCTCGGAGCGGGCGACTTCCAGCTGAACCCGAGCACGCACAAGGAGGTCGTGGTCGGCCAGTTCACGGTCCCGCACCACGCCAAGGCCGGTACGTACTGGATCAGCGTCGCCTGCGACAACGGCAAGACGGCGCGCGGCGAGCTGGAGGTCAAGCACAAGACCCCCAGCGGCCATGTGAGTACCGGTGTCGGAGGCAGCGTCGGCCCCGACACCACCCAGATCGCGGCGGGCGCGGCGGTGCTGGCCGCGGCTGCCGTCGGCGGTACGTGGCTCCTGCGCCGCCGGGCGAGCGGCGCGCAGGACGGCTGAGACGTACCGCACGCCCTGCCCCCGCCGCGCGCCCGAACGAGGCCCGGCGGGGGCAGGGCCACACCCGGGGCCCCGTTCCCCGCACCACCCCGAGAGGGCAGAACGTGAACAACAGGAGCAAGGGCTGGGGCATAGCCGTCGCCGTGTGCGTCGGTCTCTGGCTCGTCCAGAACGGCTCGGAGAACGTCACCCCGCCGGTTCCGTCCGCCGCGCAGGCGTTCGCCGCGGGCCCGAACGCGCACACCACCGCGGCCGCCGACCCGCTGCCGCCCTCCGCGCCCGTCCGGCTCCGCATCCCCGAGATCGACGTGGACACGCCCATGATGCGGCTCGGCCTGGCCGAGGGCGGCGCCCTGGAGGTACCTCCGGCGGACGACCGCAACCTGGCCGGCTGGTACGAGAACGGCACGACGCCGGGCGCCGAGGGCACGGCGATCGTCGCCGGCCATGTCGACAACGCGCGGGGCCCCGCCGTCTTCTACGCCCTCGGCGCGCTCGAGAAGGGCAACCGGATCGAGGTGGACCGCCAGGACGGCCGGACCGCCGTGTTCACGATCGACGCCGTCGAGGTGTACGAGAACGAGGACTTCCCCGACCGGAAGGTCTACGGCGAGGCGGACCGGGCCGAGCTGCGCGTGATCACCTGCGGCGGCGGCTTCACCAAGAAGTCCGGCTACCAGGGCAACGTGGTCGCCTTCGGCCACCTCATCGGCGTGCGCTGAGGCCCCGCCTCCTGAGGCTGTGCCGCCTCTGGACCCGCCTTCTGAGGCCCCGCCCCCTCACCCTCTGAGGCCCCGCCGCCTCACGACCACTGGTCGAAGGCGAGCTTCGCGACCAGCGAGAAGACGACGAACAGCAGCACCCCGCGGACGAACTCGGCACCCTTGCTGAGCGCCATCCGTGCCCCGACCATCCCGCCGGCCAGGTTGAAGACGGCCATGACCGCCGCCAGCTGCCAGAGCACACTGCCCTGGTAGGCGAACATCGCGAGCGCGCCCGCGTTGGTGCAGACGTTGACGATCTTGGCGGTGGCGGAGGCGGTCACCAGGTCGAGATGGAGTACGGCGGTCAGCGCGAGGACCAGGAACGTGCCGGTGCCCGGACCGAACAGGCCGTCGTAGAAGCCGATCCCGCCGCCGACGACCACGATCGCGGTGACGACCCGTGCCCGGCCGACGGGGGCCTTGGTCTCCGCCTGCGTCCCGAAGGACGGCCGCAGCATCACGAACGCGGCCACGCCGACCAGCACCACCATGATCACGGGTCGCAGCACGTCGTTGCTGATCCCGGCCGCGAAGAAGGCTCCGGCCATGGACCCTGCGAGGGCCGCGAGCCCGATCCGTACCGCCGTCCTCACCTGGACCGGCGCCTTGCGTACGTACGTGACGGCGGCCCCGGTCGTACCGACGATCGCGACCGCCTTGTTGGTGCCGAGGATCTGCGCGGCCCCGGCCTGCGGGATCCCGAGGAGCAGCGCGGGCAGCAGAAGGAGCCCTCCCCCACCGACCACGGCGTCGATCCAGCCGGCCACGAGCGCGGCGAGGCAGAGCAGGACGAGCGTGGTCAGGGATATGTCAGGCATGCTCGCGAGCCTAGGGAGGAGATGGGTGTGCCGTCCATCAATCTCCGGAGAGTTGAGCTACGTCTGAGGTTGCGCCGGCCGGCGACCGGTCGGGCGCGGGCGGCGCGTCCGGTTCGACGGCGACCGTGAGGAAGGTCGCGGCGAGGGCGCCGGCGGCGAGGAGCCCGGCGGCGACCTGCCGTCTGGCGCGGTCGGCGGCATGGACGCGCCGGGCGCGGTGCCGTATGCGGTGCTTGGCGCGGTGGTCAGTCATGGCTGAAGTCCTCGGTGTGGATGCGGCGGGCGGGGACCCCGGCCCGGACGAGCGATGCGGTGGCGGCCTGGGCCATCGCGGGCGGCCCGCAGAGATAGACGTCGTGGGCGGCGAGGTCGGGCACGAGGTTGCACAGGGCCTGCGGGGCGAGGGGGTCGAAGGAGGCGTCGGACGGGCCGAGGAGGTAGTGCAGGGCGGCCTCCCGTTCGCGGGCGATCCGTTCCAGCTCCTCGCGCAGGACGAGCCCCTCGGCGTCGGAGGCGCGGTAGAGCAGCGTCACGTCGCCGGGCCCGCCGGGCAGGGTCTCGAACAGCGCCCGCATCGGGGTGATGCCCACGCCTCCGGCCAGCAGGAGCACCTTGCGGCGGGTGCGGCGGTGGGCGGTGAGCGCGCCGAACGGGCCGGTGGCGAGGACGCGGGTGCCGGCTCGCAGCCGCCGGATCCGACGGGTGTGGTCGCCGAGCGCCTTGACGGTGATCCGCAGGGTGTCGTCGCGGACGGGCGCCGAGAGGGAGAACGGCAGCGCGGTGCGCCAGAGCCTTCGGGACAGGAACCGCCAGCGGAAGAACTGGCCGGGTTCGGCGCACAGCCGCTCCAGACCGGTTCCCCGGACGGTCACCGAGACGACGCCCGGGCCCTCGTCGCGGACCTCGGTCACCCGCAGCCCGTGGCGCAGCGCCTGCCGGACGGGGACGACGATCCGGTACCAGACGAGGAGGACGGCGACGGTGGCGTGCGCCATCGACCAGACCCAGAGCGCGAGCACGCTCCCGGTGAGGTCGGGTCCGGCGAGCTGGTGCACGAAGCCGAGGGCGGCGGCGAGGTGGCTGAGCAGATGGACCGCCCGCCAGGTCTCGTGGCGCAGCCGCCGCCGGGCGGCCCGGGCGGAGGTCACGCCGACGGCGACGAGGAGGGCGGTCCCGGCGGTGGCGGCGGCGAGCGCGGGGTAGGAGAGCAGCTCGCCGGCGGCGGTGACCAGGTCGGTACGGGTGTGCACGGCGTACCCGCAGAGCGCGAGCAGCGCGTGGGCGCCCACGAGGCCGAGGGTGTACCGGCCGCCGAGGGAGTGCCAGCGGGCGAGCCGGTCGGCGCCGACCCCGTGCTCGACGGCGGGGACCCGGGCCATCAGGAAGAGCATGACCAGCACGCCGTAGCCGGCGAGCAGCCCGGTGAGATGGGCGCCGCTCGCGAAGACGGCGTCGAGCCGCGCGGAGGTCTCCGCCTGGACCCCCCAGCCGAGGGCCACGACCCCGGCCCCGCCGACGACGGCGCGCCGCAGCAGGTCGGGCGCGACCCTCGGGTTGCGGGCAGTCGTTCCGCAGGGCGGAACGGGTGGGCACAACCCCCCGCCGGGCCGCACCCGGCCCTCCTCCCGCACACCACGCGCCGCCAGATACGCGGCAAGCGCCGGATGGCTGGGTTCCTGAACCTCGGTCGTCACGAGAGCCGACACTAGGGTCCCCGAGGTATACGAAACCGCAGCTCAGCCCCTCCCCCGCGATCCTTAAGGTCCCCTTGAGGAGACTCTGACCACGGGTTAAGCCTCACACCCGCGCACCTCACAGTGCGATCCCGGCGGAGCGGAGATCAGCGTTCCGTGCGGGAAACAGTCGGGATGCCGACGGGTAACACCCGCCCCGCACTCTTCGTGTCATGAGTACACGGATCGTGGTGGTCGGAGGCGGAACGGCGGGCGTCCGGCTCGCCCAGCGCCTGCCTGTCACCCTCCTCGGCGAAGAGCCGCACGCACCGTACAACAGGGTGCTGCTCGCGGACGTCCTCGCCGGCCGGTACGCCCCCGAGGTGATCGCGCTGCCCGCTCCGCGGGAGCCGGTGCGGCGCGGGGTGCGGGCGGTGCGGATCGACCGGGCCGCCCGGACCGTGGAGTGCGCGGACGGGACGGAGGTCGGCTACGACCGGCTGGTCCTGGCGACCGGCTCCAACCCGGTGCTGCCGCCGCTGCGCGGGCTGCGCGGCTCGGTGCTGCCGTCGGGCGTCCACCCCTTCCGTACCCTCGACGACTGCCTGGAGCTGCGGAGGCTGGTGCGGCCGGGCGTGCGCGCGGTCGTCATCGGCGGCGGTCTGCTCGGGGTCTCGGCGGCCCGGGCGCTGGCCGCCCTCGGCGCGGAGGTCGTGCTGACCCAGCAGGGCGAGCGGCTCATGGAGCGTCAGCTCGACGCCCAGGCCTCGGAGCTGCTGCGGGAGCACGTGGAATCCCTCGGCGTCGAGGTGCACACCGAGTGCCGGGTCAGCGGTCTGCGGCAGGAGGACGGCGCGGTCACGGCCGTCGAACTCGCCGACGGATTCGTGCTCGACGCCCAGGTCGTGGTCGTCGCCTGCGGGGTCCGGCCGCGCGTCGGTCTGGCCCTGGAGGCCGGCCTGGAGGTCCGTAAGGGCATCGTCGTCGACGACGAGCTGCGGACCTCCGACCCGTACATCCACGCCGTAGGCGACTGCGCCGAGCACGACGGCCGGGTCTACGGCCTGGCCGGCCCGGCCCTGGAACAGGCGGACGCGCTGGCGGACGTCCTGCGCCCCGGGGCGTCCGGGGCCCGGCCCGCCTACACCGGCACCCGCGCCCTGACCCGGCTCACGCTCGGCGGGCCCGAGTCGCTCGACCTGGCCGCGTTCGGCGAGGCCACACCGCTGCCCGGGGACGACGTCGTCCAGCTGACCGACGCCACCCGCCGGGCCTACCGGAAGGTCGTCGTCCGCGGTGACCGGTTGGTCGGCGGGGTACTGCTCGGCGATCTCGCGGCGGTCGGCACCCTCGCCCAGGCCTGGGAGGGCGACGAGGCCCTCCCGCAGGCTCCCCTGCTTCACCTGCTCACCCATGACGGAGGCTCCTGAGATGTCGACCACGCCCGTCCACACCCCCACCGTGCCCACCGTCGTCCTGGTCGGCCACGGCATGGTCGGCCAGCGGTTCCTGGAGGCGCTCGCCGACCGGGGCGTCACCGAGCGCGCGCGGGTCGTCGTGCTCTGCGAGGAGCCGCGTCCCGCCTACGACCGCGTGCAGCTGACCTCGTACTTCAACGGCCGGACCCCCGAGGACCTGTCGATGGTCGAGAACGGCTTCATGGAGAAGTACGGCATCGAGCTGTACGTCGGCGACCCTGCCGAGTCGGTCGACCGCGCGGCCCGTACGGTCACCGCCCGCTCCGGGCAGGTCTTCCCGTACGACACCCTCGTCCTGGCCACCGGTTCGTACCCCTTCGTGCCGCCGGTCCCCGGCAAGGACGCCCGCGGCTGTTTCGTGTACCGGACGATCGAGGACCTGCTCGCGATCGAGGAGTACGCGAAGACGGCGACGACCGGCGCGGTCGTCGGCGGCGGCCTGCTCGGTCTGGAGGCGGCGGGCGCGCTCAAGGGGCTCGGACTCGACACCCACGTCGTGGAGTTCGCGCCCCGGCTGATGCCGGTGCAGGTCGACGAGGGCGGTGGCGCGGCGCTGCTGCGCACGATCGAGCAGATGGGGCTGACGGTCCACACCGGCACCGGCACGCAGGAGGTGGTGACCGAGAACGGCGCGGTCACCGGGATGCGCCTGTCGGACGGTTCCGAGGTGGCCACGGACATGGTGGTCTTCTCGGCGGGCGTACGGCCCCGGGACCAGCTGGCGCGTGACTGCGGTCTGACGGTCGGCGAGCGCGGCGGCATCGCGGTGGACGACACGTGCCGGACCTCCGACCCGTCCGTGTACGCGATCGGCGAGTGCGCGCTGGCCTCGGACGGCCGGGTGTACGGCCTGGTGGCGCCCGGGTACGAGATGGCGCTGACGGTGGCCGCGGCGATCGCCGACGAGGCCGAGGAGCGCTCCTTCACCGGTGCCGACATGTCGACCAAGCTGAAGCTGCTCGGTGTGGACGTGGCCTCCTTCGGCGACGCCCACGGCACGACGGAGGGCTGCCTCGACGTCGTCTACTCCGACTCCCGCTCCGGGGTCTACAAGAAGCTCGTGGTCGACGGGGACGGGGTGCTGCTCGGCGGTGTCCTGGTCGGTGACGCCGACTCGTACGGGATGCTGCGCCCGCTCACCGGCTCCGTGCCGCCCGTCTCCCCCGAGCAGCTGGTGCTCCCGGCGGGCGCGGGCGCGCCGGTCGCGCTCGGCCCGTCCGCGCTGCCGGACGACGCGGTCATCTGCTCCTGCCACAACGTCACCAAGCACGCGATCAGCCAGTGCGCGACGCTGCCGGAGGTGAAGAAGTGCACCAAGGCCGGTACGGGCTGCGGCAGTTGCGTGAAGCTCATCGGCCAGCTGCTGCCGGAGCCGGCGGACAAGGGGCTGTGCGGCTGCTTCTCGTACACCCGCACCGAGCTGTACGAGATCACCCGCACGCTGCGGCTGACCTCCTTCGCGGAGCTGCTCGACTCGCACGGCCGGCCGGAGGCTCGGGGCGGTGAGGGCTGCGAGGTCTGCAAGCCGACGGTCGGCTCGATCCTGGCGAGCCTCGCGCCGGTGATCGGGGCGGGCGGGTACATCCTCGACGGCGAGCAGGCCGCCCTCCAGGACACCAACGACCACTTCCTCGCGAACATGCAGCGCAACGGCTCGTACTCGGTCGTGCCGCGCATACCGGGCGGCGAGGTCACCCCGGAGAAGCTGATCGTGATCGGCGAGGTGGCGCGCGACTTCGGGCTGTACACCAAGATCACGGGCGGTCAGCGGATCGACCTGTTCGGCGCCCGGGTGGACCAGCTCCCGGCGATCTGGACCCGGCTGGTCGACGCGGGCTTCGAGTCGGGCCACGCCTACGGCAAGTCGCTGCGCACGGTGAAGTCCTGCGTGGGGCAGACCTGGTGCCGCTACGGCGTCCAGGACTCCGTGAAGATGGCGATCCAGCTGGAGCTGCGCTACCGGGGGCTGCGCTCCCCGCACAAGCTCAAGTCGGCGGTCTCCGGCTGCGCCCGGGAGTGCGCGGAGGCGCAGTCCAAGGACTTCGGCGTCATCGCGACGGCGAACGGCTGGAACCTGTACGTGGGCGGCAACGGCGGCGCGACCCCGCGCCACGCGGACCTGCTGGCGCAGGACCTGTCGGACGCCGAACTGGTGCGGCTGATCGACCGGTTCCTGATGTTCTACATCCGTACCGCCGACCGCCTGGAGCGCACCTCGGTGTGGCTGGAGCGGCTCGAGGGCGGGCTCGACCACCTGCGGGACGTGGTCGTGCACGACTCGCTGGGGCTCTGCGACGAGCTGGAGGCGCTGATGGCGGCCCATGTCGCGGACTACCAGGACGAGTGGGCCGCGACCCTGGACGACCCGGAGCGGCTGCGCCGCTTCGTCTCCTTCGTGAACGCGCCGGACGCGCCGGACCCGTCGGTGCGGTTCGTCCCGGAGCGGGACCAGATCAAGCCGGACCTGACGGTCCTCACCATCGGCACCATGCGAGCCGGAACTCTGGAAGGGGTCTGAAGCCCGATGAATCTCGAACTCTCCCACGACGTCGACGCCGACGCCTGGACGACGGTCTGCGAGGCCTCCCGGCTGACCCCGGGCCGGGGCGTGGCCGCGCTGCTCCCCGACGGCCGGCAGGCGGCGCTCTTCCTGGACCGGTCCGGGCGGGCGTACGCGATCGAGAACCGCGACCCGTTCACCGGGGCCCAGGTGCTCTCCCGGGGGCTGCTCGGATCGGCGGGCGGGCGGGCGTTCGTGGCCTCGCCGCTCCTGAAGCAGCGCTTCGACCTGGAGACGGGCAAGTGCCTGGACGACGACGGTGTTTCGGTGGCGGTGTTCCCGGTCCGCACCGTGTGAAACGAATGATCATTTCAACTTGACCGCTCGTTCCAGATACTCCTAGAGTCGACGCGTGGCAAGGACCAAGGAATTCGACCCGGACGCCGCGCTCCAGGCAGCTCTCGAGCTGTTCTGGGCGCGCGGCTACGAGGCGACGACGATGGCGCATCTCGTCGAGGCGCTCGGAATCGGCCGCGCCAGCATCTACGCCACCTTCGGCAACAAGCACGCCCTGTACGTGAAGGCGCTCGACCGCTACCTCCGGTCACGCGACCGGCTGATGGTGGAGGAGCTGTCCGCACCGGGGCCGGCGCTTCCGCCCGTACGGACCCTGATCCGCCGCTTCGCCGCGGAGGCGGCGGCGGACGAGAGCCGCCTGAGCGGCTGCCTCGTCACCAACTCGGCGGCCGAACTGGGCCCGCACGACGAGGTGGTGGCCCGCCGGGTGGAGCTGAGCTGGGAGCAGATCGAGACCCTGCTCCACGCCTCGCTGGTCCGGGCCCGGGCCCAGGGCGAGCTGCCCGCCGACCGCGATCCGCGGGCGCTGGCCCGGATGCTCCTCGTCCTGGCGCAGGGCCTGCGCGTCGTCGGCAAGGCGTCGAGCGACCCGGCCAGGGTCCGCGACGCGGCGGAGCAGGCGCTGACGCTGCTGGACTGAGGGAAGACCTTTCACGGGCGCCTCATGGCGCCCCTTTCTTGGGCCTTCATATTGGAACGTACGGTCAAGAAACCTAGGGAGTTGGCATCGTCATGCCCGCACGCTTCACCGACAGGACCGTTCTCGTCACCGGCGCCGGCACCGGCCTCGGACGGGCCGTCGCGCTCGCCTTCGCCGCCGAGGGCGCGAAGGTCGTCGTCTCCGGCCGCAGCGCGGCCACGCTCGACGAGACGGCGCTGCTGATCGAGGCCCTCGGCGGCACCGCGGCCGTCGTCACGGCCGACGTGTCCCGCGCGGAGGACACCCGCCGCCTGGTCCGGGAGACCGTCGAGACCTTCGGCGGACTCGACGTCGCCGTGAACAACGCCGGGGTCTTCCGGGGCGGCGCCTCCGCCGCCGACTTCCCCCTGGAGGACTGGCATACCCTGCTCGACACCAACGTCACCGGCGTCCTGCACTCCCTCCAGGCCGAGATCGCCCACATGCGGGCCCACGGCGGCGGGGCCATCGTCAACGTCTCCTCCAACCTCGGCCCGCACGTGCGCATACCCGGCGTCTTCGGCTACCAGGTCTCCAAGGCGGCGGTCTCCGCGATGACACGCGCCGCCGCCCTCGACCACATCGCCGAGGGGGTCCGGATCAACGCGGTCAGCCCCGGCGCCTCGGAGTCCGCGATGTCGCTGCGGCCCGGCGAGACGGAGGCCGAGCGCGCCGTGCGGATGAAGGACGAGTCGCCGCTCGGCCGGATCTCGACGGCCTCCGAGGTCGCGGCGGCGGTGCTCTACCTCGCCTCGGAGGACGCCGGGTCGGTCGTCGGCGCCGACCTGGTGATCGACGGCGGCGTTTCGGCCTGAGGCGGCCGGACGTAGGCTGTGCGGTCCTACTCCGGAGTAAGAACGAGGGGGTCCGCATGGCCACGTCCGTCGGCACCGGCGCCTGGAGCGCCCGGGACATCCCGGACCAGCGAGGCCGCACCGCAGTCGTCACCGGCGCCAACAGCGGCATCGGCCTGGTCACCGCCCGCGAACTCGCCCGCAGGGGCGCCCGGGTGGTGCTCGCCTGCCGCAGCGCGGCCAGGGGCACGGCGGCCGTGGAGCAGGTGCGGCGCGAGGTGCCGGACGCGGAGGTGGAGTTCCGTCCGCTGGACCTCGCGGACCTCTCCTCCGTACGGGAGTTCGCGGCTTCGCTCCCGTACGGACGGCTCGATCTGCTCGTCAACAACGCGGGTGTGATGGCGCTGCCCTACGCCCGGACGGCGGACGGCTTCGAGACGCAGTTCGGCGTCAACCACCTGGGCCACTTCGCGCTCACCGGCCTGCTGCTGCCGCGGCTGCTCGACGCCCCGGCGGCCCGGATCGTCACCGTCTCCAGCGGCCTGCACGCCTTGTCCAGGCTGGACATGGGTGATCTCAACAGCGAGCGGAAGTACCGGCGCTGGACGGCCTACGGCCGCTCGAAGACGGCCAATCTGCTCTTCGTCCACGAGCTGGCACGGCGGCTGAGGGCCGCGGGTGCGGGGATCGTGGCAGCGGCCGCCCACCCCGGGTACGCGGCGACCAACCTGCAGACGGCGGCGGCACGGCTGGAGGGCCGCTCGGGCGCCGAACGGATCATGGAGCTCGGCAACCGGATCATCGCCCAGCCGGCCGAGGTCGGGGCGCTGCCGACGCTCTACGCGGCGACGGCGGCCGGCGTGGCGCCCGACTCGTTCACCGGCCCGTCGTTCCTGATGTGGCGGGGCGCGCCCGGGCCTTCGCGGCGGGCGCGGTGGACCCTCGACGACGTCGCCGGCGAGCGGCTCTGGAGCGCCTCCGAGCAGCTCACCGGCGTGACGTACGAGGGCCTGAAGGGGTGATCAGCCCTGGACCGCGGCGGGGTCCATCCACATGACCTCCCAGTGGTGGCCGTCGGGGTCCGTGAACGAGCGGCCGTACATCGTGCCGTAGTCCAGGGGCTCCTTCGCCGGGGAGCCGCCGGCGGCGAGGGCGCCGTCCGCGAGCTCGTCGACCTTCTCGCGGCTCTCCGCGCTCAGCGCGAGGAGCACCTGGGTCGTCCTGGTCGCGTCGGCGATCTCCTTGCCCGGCTTGGTGAACTCCTTGAACTTGGCCTCGGTCAGCAGCATCGCGAAGATCGTGTCGCTGATGACCATGCAGGCGGCGGTCTCGTCGGTGAACTGCGGGTTGAAGGAGTAGCCGAGCTTGCCCCAGAAGGCCTTGGAGGCCTCCAGGTCCTTCACCGGCAGGTTGACGAAGATCATCTGGTTCATGGTGTCCGCTCTCTCGTGTCTCTCGTGTGCCTGGTGTGCGTCGGTGTGGCTGGTGTGCGCGGTGTGGCTCGTGTGCGCGGTGTGGCTCGTGTGCGCCGGTGTGGCTCGTGTGCGCTTTCGAGAGTTAAGACGACGGGCCCCGCGGAAACTCATCGGCGCGCGGGAAGTTTTTCCCGGCCACCGCGGAACCCGCTGACATTCCGACCGACGCTTCCCTTTCATCGGTTGTTGCTGCACCGTCAACTTCGTACCAACTCCGTACTCCTAGGTTCCGGAAGCGCGCGACCCCGCCGCCGACCGGTGCGGCGGGTTCACACACCACCCCTCTGGAGTGAGACGTGGAGCGACGCAGTTTTCTGCGCGGAGCGGTCATCGGGACGTCGGCGGCGGCCTTCGGCGGCACGCTGATGCACGGGGCGGCCTACGCTGCCCCCGCCCAGCCGGGCGCCGGACCGTACGGTGCCCTCGGCGCGGCCGATGCCAACGGCATCCTGCTGCCGAGCGGCTTCAGCAGCCGGGTCATCGCCCGGTCGGGACAGACCGTCCCCGGCACCTCGTACACCTGGCACAACGCCCCCGACGGCGGCGCCTGCTTCGCCGACGGCAGCGGCTGGATCTATGTCTCCAACTCGGAGATCAACCCCGGCGGCGGCGCGAGCGCGGTCAGGTTCAGCTCGGCCGGCGCCGTCACCGGCGCGTACCGCATCCTCTCCAACACCCGCACCAACTGCGCGGGCGGCAAGACCCCCTGGAACACCTGGCTCTCCTGCGAGGAGGTCAGCCTCGGCTACGTCTACGAGACCGACCCGTACGGCGTGAACGCGGCCGTCCAGCGGCCCGCGATGGGCCGCTTCAAGCACGAGGCCGCCGCGGCCGACCCCGTCCGCAGGGTCGTCTACCTGACCGAGGACGAGACCAGCGGCTGCTTCTACCGCTTCATACCCACCACCTGGGGCAACCTCTCCTCCGGGACGCTCCAGGTACTGGTGGCCGGAAGCGCCACCTCGGGCTCCTTCACCTGGCAGAACGTGCCGGACCCGGACGGTTCGCCGACGGCGACGCGCAGCCAGGTCTCCGGCTCGAAGAAGTTCAACGGCGGCGAGGGCTGCCACTACGCCAACGACACCGTCTGGTTCACCACCAAGGGCGACAACCGGCTCTGGCAGCTCAACCTCACCAACAACACCTACGAGCTCGCCTACGACGACTCACTGGTGTCCGGCGGCGGCGCCCCGCTGACGGGTGTCGACAACGTCACCGGCTCCTCCTCGGGCGACCTGTTCATCGCCGAGGACGGCGGCAACATGGAGATCTGCATCATCACGCCGGACGACGTCGTCGCCCCCTTCCTGCGGATCAGCGGTCAGTCCGGCTCCGAGATCACCGGGCCGGCCTTCTCCCCCGACGGCAGGCGGCTGTACTTCTCCAGCCAGCGCGGCACCTCCGGCAGCTCCTCCGGCGGCATCACCTACGAGGTGACGGGCCCGTTCCGGGCGTAGTGGCGCTCCGCGGGGGCCGCCGACACGGCCCCCGCGACCCTTCTCCGGGCGCCGCCCAGCAGGGCGGCGCCCAACGGCGTCAGGGTGTGCAGGACGGCGTTGCCGTGCCGCAGAGTGGCGACGAGCCCCGCCTCGCGCAGGACACCGGCGTGCTGGCTGGCCGAGGCGAGCGACACCCCTGCCCTCCGGGCGAGTTCGCTCGTGGTGCCGCCGTCGCCGATCGCGTGCAGGACCGCCGAGCGCGTGTTGCCGACGAGCTTGGCGAGCGAGGATCCGCCCGGCGGGTGCACGGTCGGCGCCTCGCAGTGCGTCGTCGGGTAGACGAGCACCGGCGGCAGCGCCGGGTCGCGCAGGACGACCGGTGTGCCGCGACAGAAGTACGAGGGCTGGAGCAGCAGGCCCCTGCCGTCGAGGTGGAGGTCGCGCGCGACGGGATAGTCGGCCTCCAGGACGGGCGAGCGCCAGCGGAACATCGGCGGCAGCGAGGCGAGGAGCTCCTCGGCGCCCCCGTCGAGCAGAGCCCGGCCGCGCAGCGCCCGGTCGGCCTCGACCCGGGCGCGGATCTGGGGCCAGTACGGCTCGATCGCGGCCCGGTGGTAGCTGCGCAGGGTCCCGATGAGCCGGCTGAACGGTTCTTCACCGCCCTCGGCGAGCGCGCGCAGCGAGTGCGGCACCGTAGGGCCGCCGGCCCGGTCGGCGCCGAGCAGGGCCAGCTCGGACCTGAGCCGCCTCTCGGGGGTCGCGCGGACCGCCTGGAGGGCCTCGTCGAGGCCGTGGAGGCCCTCGGGAGGGGTCAGGAAGTCGGGGAAGTAACCGCGACTCGGGACAAGCGCGGCGAGCAGCCGGGTCTCCCCGTTGATCCGGGGGCGCGTGTCCGAACGCCATTCTCCGTAGACGACCGACCCCCGCCGGTCTCTAAGCCGGTGAAAGCTGAGAATCGTTTCCCACAGAACGTTCGGCCGGGCCGCCATCCGCACCCCTGCCACGTCGCTCGCGGTGAAATGAATCCGCAGCATTGGAACCCCCAACTGTGCACTCGCAACCACCCCCGTCGTTGAGTATGCACATCATCACAGCACGTTACCAGGGTGTTTCAGCCACACTTGAAAAGCATCGCGGTGACGGGGGGCAAACGGAAAAGCTGTGGGGGTCGGGCAGGAAACCTTCAGGACCGAGGTGGCGTGGCGAAGACCGTGGGGGGCTTTGCGCGTCCGGCGGCGGTCGGCGAGGGTTGCGGCTCACCTGCCCGGCATGGGTAATGGGCGCGGCCACCGGGTGGGGATCCGGGGGTCGCGCCCGTCCCGTTCTTTGCGGGACCAATCGTGGAAAGTTCAATGCGGAAAGTTCAACGCCCAATAATTCAATCGGCCTCGATTGAACACAAACTCACATCGGGCGAACATCCTGGGGCCGCGCCTGGGTGGACGAAATACGACGGGGCGGACACCTCCGCACAAGGTGTCCGCCCCGTCTCTCTTGCGACCCGGAGCCGCCGCCCATCGGTTGAGGGTCGGGGACGAGCGGCGACTCCGGTGACCTTTGCTACTGAACGTCCGGTCAGCGGCCGTCCAGCAGCGCCGAGCCCGAGGGCTCAGCGGCTGTCGGAGCCCTTCGACTCCGCCGCCGCGCGACCGGCCTCCAGGCGCGCCACCGGGATCCGGAAGGGCGAGCAGGAGACGTAGTCGAGGCCCACCTCGTGGAAGAAGTGCACCGACTCCGGGTCGCCGCCGTGCTCGCCGCAGACACCGAGCTTGATGTCGGGGCGGGTGGCGCGGCCGGCCTCGACGGCGCTGCGGACCAGCGCGCCCACACCGTCCTTGTCGATGGTCTCGAACGGCGAGACACCGAAGATGCCCTTCTCCAGGTACGCGGTGAAGAAGCTGGCCTCCACGTCGTCCCGGGAGAAGCCCCACACGGTCTGGGTGAGGTCGTTGGTGCCGAAGGAGAAGAACTCGGCGGCCTCGGCGATCTGACCGGCGGTCACGGCGGCGCGCGGCAGCTCGATCATGGTGCCGAGCGCGAGCTTCAGCTCCACGCCGGTCTTCGCCTGGACCTCGGCGATGACCTGCTCGGCCTCGTCGCGGACGATCTCCAGCTCCTGGACGGTGCCGACCAGCGGGATCATGATCTCGGCGCGCGGGTCGCCCTTGGACTCGACGCGCTGGGCCGCGGCCTCGGCGATCGCCCGGACCTGCATGGTGAACAGGCCGGGGATGACCAGGCCGAGCCGGACGCCGCGCAGACCCAGCATCGGGTTCTGCTCGTGCAGCCGGTGCACGGCCTGGAGCAGGCGCAGCTCGTTCTCGTGCGGCTCCTTGCGGGCCTCGGCGAGGGCGACGCGCACCGACAGCTCGGTGATGTCGGGGAGGAACTCGTGCAGCGGCGGGTCGAGCAGCCGGACCGTGACGGGCAGCCCGTCCATGGCCTCGAAGAGCTCGACGAAGTCCTTCTTCTGCAGCGGGAGCAGGGCGTCCAGGGCCTCGGTCCGCTCCTCGTCGGTGTCGGCGAGGATCAGCTTCTCGACCATCTCGCGGCGCTCGCCGAGGAACATGTGCTCGGTGCGGCACAGGCCGATGCCCTGCGCGCCGAAGCGGCGGGCGCGGGAGGCGTCCTCGGCGTTGTCGGCGTTGGCGCGCACGCGCAGCCGGCGGACGCGGTCGGCGTAGGCCATGATCCGGTGGACGGCGGCGACGAGCTCGTCGGCGTCGTCGGCGCCGGCGTGCATCCGGCCCTCGAAGTACTCGACGACCGGGGACGGTACGACGGGTACCTCACCGAGGTACACCTTGCCGGTGGAGCCGTCGATGGAGACGACGTCGCCCTCCTCGATGACCTGGCCCGAGGTGGTGGTCATCCGGCGGCGCTTGGTGTCGACCTCGAGCTCCTCGGCGCCGCAGACACAGGTCTTGCCCATGCCGCGGGCGACGACGGCGGCGTGCGAGGTCTTGCCACCGCGCGAGGTCAGGATGCCCTCGGAGGCGATCATGCCGTCCAGGTCGTCCGGGTTGGTCTCACGGCGGATCAGGATGACCTTCTCGCCGGAGCGCGACCACTTGACGGCCGTGTACGAGTCGAAGACGGCCTTGCCGACGGCCGCGCCCGGCGAGGCGGCGATGCCGCGGCCGATCTGCTCGACCTTGGCGTTCTCGTCGAACTTGGGGAACATCAGCTGGGCGAGCTGGGCGCCGTTGACGCGCTGGAGCGCCTCGGCCTCGTCGATCAGGCCCTGGTCGACGAGCTGGGTCGCGATCCGGAAGGCGGCACCGGCGGTGCGCTTGCCGACGCGGGTCTGCAGCATCCACAGCTGGCCGCGCTCGATGGTGAACTCGATGTCGCAGAGATCCTTGTAGTGGGTCTCCAGCGTCTCCATGATCTGCATCAGCTGGTCGTACGACGCCTTGTCGATCGACTCCAGCTCGGCCAGCGGCACGGTGTTGCGGATACCGGCGACGACGTCCTCGCCCTGCGCGTTCTGCAGGTAGTCGCCGTAGACGCCCTGGTGGCCGGAGGCGGGGTCGCGGGTGAAGGCGACACCGGTGCCGGAGTCCGGGCCGAGGTTGCCGAAGACCATGGAGCAGACGTTGACCGCGGTGCCCAGGTCGTGCGGGATGCGCTCCTGGCGACGGTAGAGCTTGGCGCGGTCGGTGTTCCAGGAGTTGAAGACGGCCTCGATGGCCAGGTCCATCTGCTCGCGCGGGTCCTGCGGGAAGTCGCGGCCGGCCTCGGCCTTCACGATCTTCTTGAAGTGCTTGACGAGCTTCTTCAGGTCGGCGGCGTCGAGGTCGGTGTCGACGGTGACCTTCTTGGCGGCCTTGGCCTCGTCGAGGGCCTCCTCGAAGAGCTCGCCGTCGACGCCGAGGACGGTCTTGCCGAACATCTGGATGAGACGGCGGTACGAGTCCCAGGCGAAGCGCTCGTCGCCGGCCTGGGCGGTGAGGCCCTCGACGGACTTGTCGGAGAGGCCGATGTTCAGGACCGTGTCCATCATGCCGGGCATCGAGAACTTGGCGCCGGAGCGGACCGAGACGAGCAGCGGGTCGTCGGCCTGGCCGAGCTTCTTGCCCATCTTCTGCTCGAGGGCGTCCAGGTGGGCGCTGACCTCGTCACGGAGCTCGACGGGCTCGGAGCCGCTGTCGAGGTAGACCTTGCACGCCTCGGTGGTGATCGTGAAGCCGGGGGGAACCGGGAGGCCGAGGTTGGTCATCTCGGCGAGGTTCGCACCCTTGCCACCGAGCAGGTCCTTCAGGTCCCTGTTGCCCTCGGTGAAGTCGTACACGAACTTCTGATCTTTGTTTTCCGACACGTGTCTCGACTCCTCGAGGACTCGGTGGCTGCCCTGACGGCGAGGAACATACCCAGATCGAAGGCCCCTGTGGAGGTATGCCTGCCGGTCACATGGTCTTAACCACCCGTCCGCCAGCGCATCGAAAGTAACTGATGAGTAGCTTCCGCTTTCAGGCTCCGAAGTCCGCTTGACTCAAACTCGGGGTTACCCGCTCACCTGAGCGGCTTCTTGAGCATCTGCGTTCAACTCTTGAACGCAAGAGGGGTGGCACCCAGTGCCACCCCTCCATAAGTACAACGCCTCGTAATCTGCTCATCTGAGCACCACCCCTATCAAGGGTGGCGAGGATCACGCCGTACGAACGGCGTGATTCCCACGATCCGGACGGCCGGGTTCACCCCCCGGACGTGTCCGACTCGGCCTCCTCGCCGACGCCCGCACAGTCGTACGGGTCCTTCAACCAGCCGTCCGGCAGCACCACTCGGTTGTTGCCCGCCGTACGGCCCCGGGGACCGTCCGCGCCCGTCGGCCACGTCTGGTCCAGGTCCAGCTCGCTCAACTGAGCGCTCAGCTCGTCCAGGGACGAGGTGATCGCCAGCTTCTTGCGCATCTCGGAACCGACCGAGAAGCCCTTCAGGTACCAGGCCACGTGCTTGCGGAAGTCGATGACACCGCGCGACTCGTCCCCGAGCCACTCGCCGAGCAGCCGGGCGTGCCGCACCATCGCGTCCGCGACCTCGCGCAGCCCCGGCTGGGCGAGGTACCCGTCAGGGGTCTCGCCCCCGGCGCCCGTGCCCTCGAAGCCCGCCACCAGGTCGGCGAAGAGCCACGGCCGCCCCAGGCAGCCGCGCCCCACGACGACACCGTCGCAGCCGGTCTCGCGCATCATCCGCAGCGCGTCGTCCGCGGACCAGATGTCGCCGTTGCCGAGCACCGGGATCTCCGGCACGTGCTCCTTGAGCCGCGCGATGGCGTCCCAGTCAGCGGTGCCTCCGTAGTGCTGCGCCGCCGTCCGGCCGTGCAGGGCGATCGCCGTGACGCCCTCCTCGACCGCGATCCGGCCCGCGTCCAGGTAGGTGATGTGGTCGTCGTCGATGCCCTTGCGCATCTTCATCGTGACCGGCAGGGCGCCCGCGTTCGTCACGGCCTCGTGCAGGATCGCGCGCAGCAGCGGCCGCTTGTACGGGAGGGCCGAGCCGCCGCCCTTGCGGGTCACCTTCGGGACCGGGCAGCCGAAGTTCAGGTCGATGTGGTCGGCCAGGTCCTCGTCCACGATCATCCGGACGGCCTTGCCGACAGTGACGGGGTCGACGCCGTACAGCTGGATCGACCGCGGCTTCTCGCTCTCGTCGAAGCGGATGAGCTGCATGGTCTTCTCGTTGCGCTCGACCAGCGCCCGCGTCGTGATCATCTCGCTCACGAAGAGGCCCTTGCCGCCGGAGTACTCACGGCAGAGGGTGCGGAAGGGGGCGTTGGTGATGCCGGCCATCGGCGCGAGCACCACCGGGGGCTGCACGATGTGCGGCCCGATGGCGAGAGGGGAGAACACGGTCATTCAGCCATTGTCGCGCACTGCGCCACTCCTTAGGGGGTCTCTTGTGGATCAGGCCGGGCTCGCGACGCCTGGCACGCCCTCCCCCGTAGCCCTTCGGGCACGGGAGGTGCCCCCACGCCGCGTTGTCGTCAGTCGCCGACGCCCCGCGTCGACTCTCCCCCTGCCTTCGGCGGGGGGACCCCCATCCTCCGCCTTGCGATCGCACGCACCAGACGCCGCTCCCTGATCAGTCCTGATCCACAAGACACCCCCTCGGCAGCCGTACGATCCGGACATGCCCGAGCTCACATCCGCGCCGCTCAGCCGGGACCGGAAGCGGGTCGTCCTCGCGATCTGCTGCATGAGCCTGCTGATCGTCAGCCTGGACAACACCGTGCTGAACGTCGCGCTCCCCGCCATGCAGCGCGACCTGCACGCCTCCGTCTCCGGCCTGCAGTGGACCATCGACGCCTACACCCTGGTCCTGGCCTCCCTGCTGATGTTCGCCGGCTCCACCGCCGACCGGATCGGCCGCCGGAAGGTCTTCGTGGCCGGGCTGGTCGTCTTCACCCTCGGCTCGCTCCTCTGCTCGCTCGCGCCCAGCCTGGAGACGCTGGTGGCCTTCCGGATGATCCAGGCGGTCGGCGGCTCGATGCTGAACCCCGTCGCCATGTCGATCATCACCAACACCTTCACCGAGCCCGCCGAACGCGCCAGGGCCATCGGGCTCTGGGGCGGGGTGGTCGGCGTCTCCATGGCGGCCGGCCCGGTGGTCGGCGGACTGCTCGTCGACTCGGTGGGCTGGCGCGCCGTGTTCTGGATCAACCTGCCGGTCGGCCTCGCCGCGCTGCTGCTGACCCTGCGCTACGTCCCCGAGTCCAAGGCGCCCAGGCCCCGCCGCTCCGACCCGGTCGGCCAGCTGCTGGTCGCCGCGTTCCTCGGCTCGCTCACGTACGCGATCATCGAGAGCAGCCTCCCCTTCGCCGGCGTCGCGCTGGCCTCGCTCGCCGGGCTGCTGCTGTACGAACCCAGGCGCCGGGAGCCCCTGATCGACCTGCGGTTCTTCCGGAGCGCTCCGTTCAGCGGCGCCACGATCATCGCCGTCTGCGCGTTCGCCGCCCTCGGCGGCTTCCTCTTCCTGAACACGCTGTACCTCCAGAACGTGCGGGGGCTCTCCGCCCTGGACGCGGGCCTGTACATGCTGCCGATGGCGTCCATGACCCTGGTCTTCGCCCCGCTCTCCGGGCGGCTCGTCGGGGCCCGCGGGCCGCGCCTGCCCCTGCTGATCGCGGGAACGGCGATGGCGGCCGGCTGCCTGCCCTTCGCCGCCTTCGAGGCCGAGACGCACGATCCGATGCTCTTCGCCGGGTACGTGGTCTTCGGGGTCGGCTTCGGCATGGTGAACGCGCCGATCACGAACACCGCCGTCTCGGGCATGCCCCGCTCCCAGGCCGGGGTGGCGTCGGCCGTGGCGTCCACCAGCCGGCAGATCGGCCAGACGCTCGGCGTCGCCGTCGTGGGCGCCGTCCTGGCCGCCGGGGTCGGCACGCTGTCCCGTACGGACGACTTCGTCGCGGCGAGCAGGGCCGGCTACTGGATCATGACCGGCTGCGGTCTCTGCGTCCTCCTGGTCGGGGCGCTGACCAGTGGGAAGTGGGCGACGGCGACGGCCGAGCGGACGGCGCGACGGCTGGAGGCGGAGGAGACTCAGGCGCCGGCGGGAGCGGCCTCCGCCTCCTCCTGACGCGCGAGCCGCAGAAGCCGGTCCAGGCCCGCCCGGGACTCCTGGTCCAGCGGTACGTACGCCACCGGAGGCGGCCCGGAGGTCGGCCCGAGCCACATGTCGGTGTGGCGCCAGGTGCAGGGGGCCGTCGACGTCGCCCTCCCCACCATCGAACACGACTGTCGGCCGGTCCGGCGATGCTGGAGCTGGGTCGTCGCCGGTTACGGACTCGCGTACGCCGTGCTGCTCGTCCTCGGCGGGCGGCTCGGCGACCTCATCGGCCGCCGCCGGCTCTTCCTGGCCGGCATGGCCGCGCCCGTCCTGACCTCGCCGGCGTGCGGGCAGTGGTCCTGACCGCACTCCTGAGCCTGCGTCTGCCACGCGTCGTGAACTAGTCCCAGGAGGAAGACGTGCGTGGGCCCAGGCCCGCGCGTGGTGAGCCAGGAGGAAGACGTGCGTGGGCCCAGGCCCGCGCGTGGTGAGCCAGGAGGAAGACGCGCGTGGGCCCGGGTCACGGCAGGTGACCCGGGCCCACGTCGTCGTACCGGCTGTGACTACTCCTGGCCGTCCGTGGTGTCGGCGGTGGCGGTCTCGGCGCCTTCGGCGCCCGTCGCGCGCTCGCGCATCTTCCTCAGCAGCTCCTGCTTCTGGTCGACGGCGGCCCTGCGGTCGGCGTTGCTGCTCTGGACGGCGCCCTGCTGGTCGCCGCGGGACAGCTTCTTGCGCTGTCCGCCGACGCCGAGCAGGTTGTTACGGCCCTTGGCCATGGGGTTCTCCCATTGATGAGAAGTGGTGAGGGGATCGTCCGGCGGGGGCGGGCGTCGAGGCCCGCCGCGCTCTCACTCGTAGATCTGGAAGAACGAAGACATGCCGTAGACGCTACCCCGCCCAGGCCCCCGGTCACACCGATTTCCTCCGCGCCGCCCATACGAATGACAAAGATTGAAATCTGTCAGCCGTCATGCCATAGTTGTCTCGTGCCGCTCCCCGTCACTCCGACTCCCTCCCGAGGAGACCCCATGACCTCCCGAACCCTCCCCGCCCTCCCCACCCGCCGCCTCGGCGCCACCGGCCCCCAGGTCTCCGCCATCGGCCTCGGTTGCATGGGCATGTCCGCGCTGTACGGCGAGAGCGACCGCACCGAGTCGATCGCGACCATCCACGCCGCGCTCGACGCCGGCGTCACGCTCCTCGACACGGGCGACTTCTACGGGATGGGGCACAACGAGCTCTTGATCAACGAAGCGCTGCGCACGGCCCCCGCGGCCGCCCGCGAGCAGGCACTGACCAGCGTGAAGTTCGGCGCCCTGCGCACGGTCGAGGGCGGCTTCACCGGCTATGACGGGCGCCCCGCCGCGGTGAAGAACTTCGCGGCGTACTCCCTCCAGCGCCTCGGCACCGACCACATCGACATCTACCGGATCGCCCGCGTCGACCCCGGCGTCCCGATCGAGGAGACGGTCGGCGCGATCGCCGAGCTGGTCGAGGCGGGACACGTCCGCCACATCGGCATCTCCGAGGTCGGCGCGGACACGCTGCGCCGCGCGGCGGCAGTCGCCCCGATCGCCGACCTCCAGATCGAGTACTCCCTGATATCCCGCTCCATCGAGGAGAAGATCCTCCCGGCCGCCCGCGAGCTGGGCATCGGCGTCACGGCGTACGGCGTCCTCTCGCGCGGCCTGATCAGCGGCCACTTCACCCGTGACCGCGAGCTCGCCCCCGGCGACTTCCGGGGCATGAGTCCCCGCTTCCAGGGGGAGAACCTGCACCGGAACCTGGACCTGGTGGACCAGCTGCGCGCGATCGCCGAGGCCAAGGGCGTGACGGTCGCCCAGACCGCCATCGCCTGGGTCCTCGCCCAGGGGCCCCTCCAGGGCGTCGACATCGTGCCGCTGATCGGCGCCCGCCGCCGGGACCGGCTCACGGAGGCCCTCGGCTCCCTGGACGTCACGCTGGACGCCGCCGACCTGGCCGCGATCGAGCGGGCGGTCCCCGCGGGCGCGGCGGCCGGCGAGCGTTACCCGGCGGCCCAGATGGCCCACCTGGACAGCGAGCACTGACCCGGCGTTCGGCTGACAGGTACTGTCATCCCATGCCCACCGAGACCCTGACCGCAGAGCGCATCCTCGAAGCCACCGAGGAGGTACTGCGGCGGTACGGCCCGGCGAAGGCGACAGTGGTGGACGTGGCCCGGGTCCTCGGCGTCAGCCACGGCAGCGTCTACCGCCACTTCCGCACGAAGGCGGCGCTCCGGGAGGCCGTGACGGCGCGCTGGCTGTCCCGTACGGAAGCCGCGCTCGCCGAGCTGACCGGCTCCACGGACCGGCCGGCCCCCCAGAAGCTCCGCGCCTGGTTCGCCGAGCTCTTCGAGGCCAAGCGCCACAAGGCCGGTGACGACCCAGAGCTGTTCGCCACCTACGAGGTCCTGCTCGACGAGAACAGCGGAGTGGTCGAGGACCATCTGGGCGTCCTGGTCGGCCAGGTGCGCGAGATCGTCGAGGAGGGTGTCCGGGAGGCCGAGTTCACCGCCCCCGACGCCGACGGCACGGCCCGGGCGCTCTTCTCCGCCACCGCCCGGTTCCACGATCCGGCCTACGCCCCGGAGTGGCAGCGGCCCACGATCCAGGCGGAGTTCGACGCGGTGGTGGACCTGCTGCTGCGCGGCCTGCGCCCGTGAGCCCCAGGCATGGGGAAGCCCCTGGTTCCACGGAGACGAGGAAGCCCCCGGTTCCGTCGGAACCGGGGGCTTCCTCGTACGAGCCGTACGAGCCGTACGAACCGTGCGACCGTCAGCAGCCGAGCAGGCGGCTGCCCAGGTAGCCCTGGATCTGGTCGAGGGAGACGCGCTCCTGCTTCATGGTGTCGCGCTCGCGCACGGTCACCGCGTTGTCGTCCAGGGTGTCGAAGTCGACCGTGACGCAGAACGGCGTGCCGATCTCGTCCTGGCGGCGGTAGCGGCGGCCGATGGCGCCCGCGTCGTCGAACTCGATGTTCCAGTTCTGCCGCAGGTCGGCGGCGAGGCCCTTGGCCTTCGGCGACAGCTGCGCGTTCCGGGAGAGCGGCAGGACGGCGACCTTGACCGGCGCGATGCGCGGGTCGAGGCGCATCACGGTGCGCTTCTCCATGACGCCCTTGGCGTTCGGGGCCTCGTCCTCGTTGTACGCGTCGAGCATGAACGCCAGCATCGTCCGGCCGACACCGGCCGCCGGCTCGATGACGTACGGGGTCCAGCGCTCCTGCGCATCCTGGTCGAAGTAGAGCAGGTCGTTGCCGGAGGCCTTGGAGTGAGCCTTCAGGTCGTAGTCGGTGCGGTTGGCGACGCCCTCGAGCTCGCCCCACTCGCTGCCGCCGAACTGGAAGCGGTACTCGATGTCGGCGGTGCGCTTGGAGTAGTGGGAGAGCTTCTCCTGCGGGTGCTCGAACCAGCGCATGTTCTCCTCACGGAGACCCAGGCCGGTGTACCAGTTCCAGCGCTGCTCCATCCAGTACTCGTGCCACTGCTCGTCCTCGCCCGGCTTGACGAAGAACTCCATCTCCATCTGCTCGAACTCGCGGGTGCGGAAGATGAAGTTGCCCGGAGTGATCTCGTTCCGGAAGGACTTGCCCATCTGCGCGATGCCGAACGGCGGCTTCTTGCGCGAGGTCTGATGCACCTGGCCGAAGTTGGTGAAGATGCCCTGGGCGGTCTCGGGGCGCAGGTAGGCGACCGAGCCGGAGTCCTGGGTCGGGCCGAGGTGGGTGGAGAGCAGACCCGAGAACTGCTTGGGCTCGGTGAAGGTGCCCTTGTTGCCACAGTTGGGGCAGTTGAGGTCGGTGAGGCCGTTCTCCGGGAGGCGGCCGTGCTTCTCCTCGTACGCCTCCTCCAGGTGGTCGGCGCGGTAGCGCTTGTGGCAGGAGGTGCACTCGGTCAGCGGGTCGGTGAAGGTGGCGACGTGCCCCGAGGCCTCCCAGACCTCGGTGGCCAGGATCACCGACGAGTCGATGCCGACGACGTCCTCGCGCGCGGTGACCATGTAACGCCACCACTGACGCTTGATGTTCTCCTTGAGTTCGACACCCAGCGGGCCGTAGTCCCAGGCGGCTTTCTGGCCGCCGTAGATCTCACTGCACGGGTAGACGAAGCCACGGCGCTTGCTCAGGCTGACGATGGTGTCGATCTTGTCGGCGGCCACGGTGCTCTCTTCATTACGACGACGAAGTGCGAATGCTTCAGGTTACCGGCGCCCGCACCCCCCGTATCAAATCGGTCCGGCCTTCCCCGCGCACGCGGACGGGCCCGACCGGGCGTGGCCGGGAACACAGGAAGGACAATTGACAATCGTTTCCAGTTTTGTTGAAAATGAGTGTCATGAACGTACGCCGCCTGATACCCACCACCGCCGTCGCCGGAGCGGTCGCGCTCGGTCTCGTCACCCTGTCCGCGTGCTCCGGGACGTCCGACGCCGCCGACAAGGCGGGCGGCCGGCTCAGCGTGGTGGCGTCGTTCTATCCCATGCAGTACCTGGCCGAGCAGATAGGCGGCGAGCACGTCTCCGTCGACACGCTCACCGCACCGGGCGTCGAGCCGCACGACCTGGAGCTCAAGCCGAGGCAGATCGGCGAGCTCGGCGAGGCCGACGTCATCCTCTACCTCAAGGGCGTCCAGCCCGCCGTCGACGACGCGATCAAGCAGGCGGGCGTCGAGCACACCGTCGACGCCGCGGACCTCACCACGCTGGAGAAGCACGGCACCGGGGGCGGCCACGACCACGGCGCCGAGGAGCACGGTCACGCGGAGGAGGGCCACGAGCACGGCCACGAGTCCGAGGCCGGTGCCGACCCGCACATCTGGCTCGACCCGGTGAAGTACGCCGAGGTCGCCAAGGGCGTCGGCGCCTCCCTGGAGAAGGCCGACCCGGACCACGCCGCCGACTACAAGAAGAACACCGACGCCCTGGTGAAGAAGCTCGGCGACCTGGACAAGGCGTTCGCGACCGGTCTGAAGAACACCACCACCAAGACCTTCATCACCACGCACTCCGCCTTCGGCTACCTCGCCGAGCGTTACGGCCTGGACCAGGAGGGCATCACCGGCATCGACCCCGAGTCCGAGCCGAGCCCCGCCCGCGTCAAGGAGCTCCAGTCCGTCGCGGAGAAGGAGAAGGTCTCCACCGTCTTCTTCGAGACGCTCGCCAGCGACAAGACCGCGAAGACCCTCGCGTCCGACACCGGTCTCAGGACCGACGTCCTGGACCCGCTGGAGGGAATCACGGACGCGTCCAAGGGCGATGACTACATCGAGGTCATGCAGTCCAACCTCGCCGCGCTGAAGAAGGCCCTCGGCGCGAAGTGACCCACGCACAGCAGGAGGCACCCGTGACCGCGCCCGTCATCTCCGTCCGCGGAGCCACGGCGACCCTCGGCTCGCGCCCCGTCCTGCGCGGCATCGACCTCGCCGTGCACTCCGGCGAGGTCGTCGCGCTGCTCGGCGCCAACGGCTCCGGCAAGTCCACCGCCGTCCGCGCCGTCATCGGCCAGGTGCCGCTGACCGGCGGGGCGATCTCCCTCTTCGGCACCGAGCAGAAGCGGTTCCGCCAGTGGGCCCGCGTCGGCTACGTACCGCAGCGCACCACCGCCGCCTCCGGTGTCCCCGCCACGATCCGCGAGGTCGTCACCTCCGGCCGGCTTTCCCGCCGCCCGTTCGGCCTGCTGACCAGGGCCGACCGGAACGCGGTCGACCGGGCCATCGGCCTCGTCGGCCTCGCCGACCGCGCCAAGGACGCGGTGTGCGCCCTCTCCGGCGGCCAGCACCAGCGCGTCCTGATCGCCCGCGCGCTCGCCTCCGAGCCCGAGCTGCTGATCATGGACGAGCCGATGGCCGGCGTCGACCTCGCCAGCCAGGAGATCCTCGCCGCCACCCTGCGCGAGCAGGTCGCCGGCGGCACCAGCGTCCTGCTCGTGCTGCACGAGCTGGGGCCGCTGGAGCCGCTGATCGACCGGGCCGTGGTGCTCCGCGACGGCTGTGTCGTCCACGACGGCCCGCCGCCACAGGCCGTCGGCCAGCACGCCCTGCCCGGCCACGACCACGTCCATCCGCACGCGGCCGGTGAGCCGCTCCGTACGGGTCTGCTGACCTGAGGAAGCTGACCTGATCATGGAATTCCTCGAACCCGCCTTCATGCAGCGGGCGCTGCTCGCGGCCGTCCTCGTCGGCATCACCGCGCCCGCCGTCGGCATCTTCCTCGTCCAGCGCCGCCAGGCCCTGATGGGCGACGGCATCGGCCATGTCGCCATGACCGGTGTCGGCCTCGGCTTCCTGCTGAACAGCAGTCCGGTGTGGATGGCCACCCTGGTCGCCGTCGCCGGCGCCGTCCTCATGGAGCTGATCCGGACGTACGGGCGCACCCGCGGCGACCTCGCGCTCGCCCTGCTCTTCTACGGCGGCATGGCGGGCGGCGTCATGCTGATCCAGGTCGGCGGCGGCTCCAACGCCAACCTGCTCTCGTACCTCTTCGGCTCCCTCTCCACGGTGTCGTCGGAGGACGTCACCGCGATCGCCGTACTGGCCGCCTTCGTCGTCCTCGTCACCCTCGGCCTGCGCCGCCAGCTCTTCGCGGTCAGCCAGGACGAGGAGTTCGCCCGGGTGACCGGACTGCCGGTGCGCGCCCTCAACCTGCTCGTCGCGATCACGGCGGCCGTGACCGTCACGGTCGCGATGCGGGTCGTCGGCCTGCTGCTCGTCAGCGCGCTGATGGTGGTCCCGGTGGCAGCGGCACAGCAGCTGACCCGCTCCTTCCGTGCGACGTTCGTCCTCGCGATCGTCATCGGGACGGGTGTCACGCTGACGGGCACCGTCACCACGTACTACCAGGACCTGCCGCCCGGCTCGCTCATCGTGCTGCTCGCGATCGCCGTCTTCGTCGTCCTCACGGCGCTCGCCGCCCCCCTGGCCAGGCGCCGGGCCCGGGCCGCCGAGGCCGCCGCCTCCGCCGCGTCGCCGTCCTCGGCCGAGTGCGACATGGCCGTTCCGCGGACGCGGCGACCCACGGACGACGCCAGGGTCTAGCAGCCTGGCAGAATGGCGGGGGCGACGACATCACTAGGAGACCCCGTGGCGACGGCAGGACCCCCCGTACGCGGCCGCTCGACCAAGCAGCGGGCCGCAGTGTCGGCGGCACTGAACGAGGTGGACGAGTTCCGCAGCGCCCAGGAGCTGCACGACATGCTCAAGCACCGCGGTGATTCCGTGGGCCTCACGACCGTGTACCGAACGCTCCAGTCCCTCGCGGACGCGGGCGAGGTCGACGCCCTGCGCACCAGCGAGGGCGAGACGGTCTACCGCCGCTGCTCGACGGGCGACCACCACCACCACCTCGTCTGCCGCGTCTGCGGCCGCGCGGTCGAGGTGGAGGGCCCGGCGGTGGAGCAGTGGGCGGAGACCATCGCGGCGGAGCACGGATTCGTGAACGTGGCGCACACGGTCGAGATCTTCGGCACGTGCGCGGAGTGCGCGGCCAAGTAGACCCTCAGCCGATACGGAAGGGCCCGCACCGGATCGCTCCGGTGCGGGCCCTTCCGCATCGGTCGACGGGCCCTTCCGCACGCGCCGACGGGCCCTTCCGTACGCGTCGAAAGGCCCTTCCGGATCCGTCGACGGGCCCCTTCCGTATCCGTCGGCGGGCTTCCGTACGCGTCGACGGGCCGTGACCGTAGCCGCGCCCGCGCGCCCCGTTACCCTGGCCCCCACTGGTGGGGTGGCCGGGAGGGGTGGGGTACGGGTGGAGCCGGTTTCGGAGGACGCGTCGCTGCTCGCGTTGCTCGGTCTCGACGCCGAACAGGACAGTGTCTACCGGCTCCTGGTGGACCGGCCGGACAGCGATCCCGCCGCTCTCGGCCACCCCACGGCGGCCCCGGAGATGGTCCTGCGCGCCCTGACGGGGCTCGTCGAGCGCGGGCTCGCCAGCGCCGAGCGGGACGGGGGCGCCGTGCGGTACCGGGCGGCCTCCCCCGTCCTCGCGCTCGGGCCGCTCCTGGAGTCCCGCCGCACCTCACTGCACCGCGTCGAGCACTTCGTCACCGAACTCGCCGAACGGCACCGCGCCGCCCACACCCGGACCTACGGCGCGCCCGTCGAGGTCCTCTCGGGCGCCGCCGCCATCCGGCGCCGGCTCGTCGCGATGCAGCGCGAGGCACGGTACGAGGTCCGCTCGCTGGTCCCGGCGATGCCGGCGCCCGCCGTCATCACCTTCGAGGACAACCTCGACGAGGTCGAGCGGGACTCGATGCGACGGGGCCTGACCGTGAAGTCCGTCGTGGCCAGGTCCTGGCTGGAGGACGCCCACGCCGCGCACTGGCTCGCGGAGCTCGCCGCGGACGGCCAGCAGATCGCGGTCACCGACGAGTTGCCGATCAAGCTGATCATCATGGACAGGGAGTGCGCGCTGCTTCCGCTGGATCCCGAGCGCGACGAGACGGAGGAGCCGGTGGCGCTCGTGGTGCACCGCAGCGGGCTGCTGACCGCGCTGGTCTCGCTCTTCGAGCAGTACTTCGAGAGAGGCTGGCGGCTCAGCACGGCGGCCGGGAGACAGCGGACGGCGGACGGCGCGGGGCGGCTCGACCCGGTGGACCGGCAGATCCTCGCGCTGCTCCATGTCGGTCTCACCGACTCGGCCATCGCCCGCCAGCTGGGCATGGGGCACCGTACGGTGCAACGGCGCCTGCACACGCTGATGGAGGCGGTGGGCGCGGCGACCCGCTTCCAACTCGGCTGGCACGCGGCCGTCTCGGGCTGGCTGGACCCGCGCCCGGCCGGCCGCTGAGCCATCTACGCCGTCTTGGCCCGGTCTCCGGCGCCTTGACCCGGCTTCAACCCGTCCTGCCGTAGGCGCCTTTACGCCTGGGCGGCTTCACGCCACGCCCTCTCCCTTGTAAGCGGAACCTGCCGTACCGAACGATCGACCCCATCAGTCGCGAGGGCCACCAGCCCTCGCGAACGTGTGTGATGGGGAGACTTCGTGAGAACACAACGGATCCGTCGGATCCTGGCCACCGGCGTCGTCGCCGCGGCAACCGGTTCAGTCCTGTTGGCCGTTCCCGCCCAGGCGCAGGAAGGGGGGCCGGAGACCCCGGCCGCGACCCTGCCCACCACCCCGGTCGCGCCCCGCATGACGCAGGGCCTCGACTCCGCGCCCCGCGCGGGCACCCCGGCCGACGCGGCCCGCGCCCACCTCAAGGCGCACGAGACGACCTACCGGGTCCCCGTCTCCGAACTGACGACGGTGCGCACGACCAGGTCCGGGGCCCAGTCCTCGGTCCGTTTCCAGCAGAGGCGGGGCGGCGTCCCGGTGTTCGGCGCCGAGTACGCCGTACAGACCGAGGCGGCGGACGGCGGCGAGCAGGTCGTCTCCGCGACCGGCACGCTCTACCCGGAGCTGACCGTCTCCACCACGCCCGAGGTCTCCGAAGCCGCCGCCCGGCAGCGGATGTTCACCCTCGACCCGGACCTCTCCGGTGTCGAGGGCGGCGGGACCGAGAGCCACGGTCTGACCGTGCTGCCCGGCTCCGGCGGCGGCCGCCTCGCCTGGCACTTCACCGTCAGCGGCGCGAAGGCGGACGGCTCCCCGGTCCGCCAGGAGGTGTTCGTCGACGCGCACGTGGGCGGTATCGCGCTCTCCTACGACAACATCGACGCCGCCGCCGTCTCGCCGGCCCACGGCACGGGCGTGAAGGTGGACGGCGCCGAGGAGCGGATCGAGATCGACAAGGAGGCCGACGGCTCGTACACGCTCGTCGACTCCTCGCGCGCGATGTTCGCGAAGGCCGGCGGCCAGATCCGTACGTACGACGCGAACCGCAAGAGCTACCTCGATGTCGCGAACGGCCCGGTCACGGAGGACGTCAAGGTCGTCTCCTCACCGACCGACCGCTTCTCGGGGACCGCCACCACCTCCGGCGCGGTGGACGCCCATCTGAACGCCGGGAAGGTCTACGAGTACTTCAAGCACGAGGTCGGCCGCGACGGCATCGACGGCAAGGGCGGCACGATCCACTCGGTCGTGAACGTCGCCCAGGGCGGCAAGGACTACGCCAACGCCTTCTGGGACGGCACCAAGATGGTGTACGGCCACATGGCCGGAGTCCCGCTCTCGGTCGGCCTCGACGTCGTCGGCCACGAGATGACCCACGGCGTGACCGAGCACAGCGCCGGACTCGTCTACCTCAACCAGTCGGGCGCCCTCAACGAGGCGATATCCGACTACTTCGGCAACGCCATGGAGACCGCCGACAAGGGCGTCGCCATGTCCGACCCGACCTCGGGCCTCATCGGCGAGTACCTCTGCAACGGCACCAAGCCGCTCGCCGAGTGCGCGCTGCGCGACATGAACGACGGCCGGGTCGCGGGCGAGGACTACCTGCCCGCCTCGCTCGACATCGACAACGGCGGTGTCCACCTCAACTCCACGATCGTCTCCGGCGCACTGTGGGACATGCGGAAGAGCCTGGACCCGGCGCTCGCGGACAAGATCGTCTACCGGGCTGCGCAGAACTACCTGACCCCGCTCTCCGGCTTCTCGGACATGCGGAACGCGGTCACCCTCGCCGCGAAGTCGCTCAAGGTCTCCCGCGCCGACCGCGAGGCGATCGCCGACGCCTTCGACGCCCACGGCATCGTGGAGGGCTGGGAGCGCAGGTCCGGCACCCAGGACGGCATGACGCTCGCCCGTGACGTCCTGCCCGCGTACGAGGTGTACAGCGGGGTCGACGAGCAGGCGGCGCAGATCAGCGGCGACGTCTACGCGATCGGCCACGGCGACCCGATCGCCTGGAACGCGAGCAGCGCGGACTTCGGCATCACGGTCGGCCGCTTCGGGAAGGGGCACGGCCACGGGTGGCACGGCGGCTCGCGGCACGAGCTCGCCGAGAAGAACGCCTACCTGCTCGACCCGTCGCTCGACGAGGACCGGATCGTCTTCACCCGGATCACTCCGGACTCCGTCGGCGTCTACACCGCCCGCGACCAGGGCAAGGGCCCGATCCGCAAGCTCGTGGACGGCCCGGGCGACGAGATGGAGCCCGTGACCGACGACGGCCGGCTCGCCTACATCGACAAGCAGGGCGGCGAGTCCGACGTCATGCTCCGGGAGCGCGACGGCAGCACGGTCAACCTGACCCCGGCCCCGGGCACCACCGCCGCGCGTCTGACCATGAAGCAGGGCACGGTGGCCTGGCGTGACGGCGACAACGACCACATGAACGTGTACGACATCGCCACCGGCGCCGCGCAGCGCGTGCGGATCCAGTCCTACATCTTCGGCGAGGTCACGGACGTCCAGCTCACCGAGGACCGGGTCTTCTGGCGCGAGACGACGTCGTTCCTCTTCCGCAGCGACGCGTTCTGGTCGGCGCCGCTGGGCGACCTCTCCCAGAAGAAGAGGATCGCCGGCCCGTCCCAGACGTACGGCGGCCAGTTCTCCGTCAACGACACGTACTTCGCCTACTCGACGTACGACCCCTCCGGCGCCCTCGGCGCCTGGACCGGAAAGATCGGCAAGGTGAACGTCGCCCCGGTCGCCGACGTGGTCAACGGCACCCCGGCGTACAGCAGGGTCTCCTGCTCCTCCGGCATGCAGCTGTCCCCGCAGCTCGGCGACGGGCAGCGGACGGTCTGGCTGGACACCTCGGCCGCCTCGACGGACGTCGTGACCCGGGAGTCGTTCGCGGGCACCTGCGCCTGACGAAGAAGCCCGGGCCGTACGGACAGCGTCCGTACGGCCCGGGCCCCGTCCTCGCTCAGGCCTTGTCGAGCACGGCCATGTCCGCCGGGTCCACGCCGCCGAAGCGACGGTCGCGGGAGGCGTACTCCACGCAGGCCCGCCACAGGTCACGGCGGTCGAAGTCCGGCCACAGCACGTCCTGGAAGATCATCTCCGCGTAGCTGCTCTGCCAGATCAGGTAGTTCGAGGTGCGCTGCTCGCCGCTGGGGCGCAGGAACAGGTCGACGTCCGGCATGTCCGGGTAGTAGAGGTACTTCTGGAAGGTCTTCTCGTTGACCTTCGACGGGTCCAGCTTGCCGGCGGCGACGTCACGGGCGATGGCCTGCGCCGCGTCGGCGACCTCGGCGCGACCGCCGTAGTTCACACAGAAGTACAGCGTCATCGCGTCGTTGTCGACGGTCTGCTCCTGCGCGACCTGGAGCTCCTGGACGACCGACTTCCACATCTTCGGCATGCGGCCGACCCAGCGGATCCGGATGCCCAGCTCGTCCATCTCGTCACGCCGGCGCCGGATGACGTCCCGGTTGAAGTTCATGAGGAAGCGGACCTCCTCGGGGGAACGCTTCCAGTTCTCGGTGGAGAAGGCGTAGAGGGAGAGGTTCTTCACGCCCATCTCCAGGCACCCCTTGAGCACGTCGAGGACGACTCCCTCGCCGACCTTGTGCCCCTCCGTGCGCGGCAGCCCACGCTCCTGGGCCCAGCGGCCGTTGCCGTCCATCACACAGGCGACGTGGTTCGGCACCAGCTCGGCGGGGAGCTTCGGCGGGCGCGCGCCGGACGGGTGCGGTTCCGGGGTCTTGTACTCCCGGATCTTCCGTCCGAGGATTCCGCGTCGTGCGATGGCCATGCGATGGGTCTCCTAGCTCTTCTCTACATACCGCAGGGAGCGCAGGCCGCGCTCCAGGTGCCAGTGCAGGTAGGCGGACACCAGCCCGCTGCCCTCCCTGACGTGACGCGGCTCGCACGCGTCCGCCGTCGCCCAGTCGCCGGTGAGCAGCGCGCTGAGCAGGCCGATGGCCTCCGGAGAGGGTACGACGCTGCCGGGCACACGGCAGTCGCCGCATATGACGCCGCCCGCCGCGACCGAGAAGAACCGGTTCGGCCCGTGAAGTCCGCATTTCGCGCAGTCCTCGAAGCTCGGCGCGTAGCCGTTGACGGCGAGGGAGCGGAGGAGGAAGGCGTCGAGGATCAGATGGGGGGCGTGCTCGCCCCGCGCGAGGGTGCGCAGCCCGCCGACGAGCAGCAGGTACTGCTGCACGGCGGGCTCGCCCTCGTTGTCCGTGAACCGCTCGGCCGTCTCCAGCATCGCCGTCCCGGCGGTGTAGCGGGCGTAGTCGGTGACGATCCCGCCGCCGTACGGGGCGATGGTCTCGCTCTGGGTGCAGAGAGGGAGCCCGCGCCCGACGAGGTCACTCCCGCGAGCGAAGAACTGCACGTCGACGTGGGAGAAGGGTTCGAGCCTCGCCCCGAACTTGGACTTGGTCCGCCGCACCCCGCGCGCTACGGCGCGTACGCGGCCGTGACCGCGTGTGAGCAGAGTGATGATGCGGTCCGCTTCACCCAGCTTCTGGGTGCGCAGCACGATGCCGTCGTCGCGGAACAGACTCATGCGCCCATTCTCGCGTACGGACATCGCGCTCCGGGACCGCTCCGGGGCACCGGTCGTTCACCGCCCGGAGCCGCGTCCCGGCGCTCACCCTGCGTCACACCACGAGATCCCGAGCCGCCGCCTTCACGGCACCTCCCCCCGGCTCCGCGCGTTCACGTGGGCGGTGGCGGCCCGCAGGCGCTCGGCGGAGGTGGCCTCGCGGACCCCCTCCGGCTCGGCGTCCCACTCACGGCCGCCCCCGAGGGGCCTCAGCTGGACGTACGGGCCCTCATGCCCCATGACCGTGCCGACCCTTCCGGTGTGGATGTCGACGACGTACGACCCGATGGGCAGTTTCAAGACCGGCCCCTTTCCCCTGACAGTACGGCGCCGGTCAACAGGCGCGCCGTTTCCACCGTGCAGCGTCCCAATTCGACGAGCGGCCGAGGGGGATCGGCGGCGAGGGTGAGAACGTCGAGCCCCAGCGAGGGCAGGACGATTCCGGCCCTCACAAGTGCTTCACGCAATTCCCTCACCGCCTCCTGAGCTTCATGTACGGCCCCCGTGGACAGCCGCTCGCCCTGTTCCTTCACAACGCACCTCTTCCTGAATCCATTTCCGGATTTCCGCATCCAGGGTGGTGCCGGATCCGTAGAATCGGCCAGATGCGCAGGTCCAACAACTGCGGCGTAGGGGCGGGTAGTCAGGCCATGGCCAGAGGTTCCAAGCGGCAGGACGCGTGGGAGTTCTTCGGGGATCTCCTGAAGGAGCGCCGCGAGGCGGCGAGCCTTTCACAGAGCGAACTCGGCAGACTGGTGTTCGTATCGGGCGGATACATCGGCCTGTTCGAGCAGGGAATCCGAAAGCCGCAACTGGACGTGGCGCAGCGAATCGACGAGGTGCTACAAACCGGCGGTATTTTCGAACGGACGTGGCGCAAGCTCATCAACAAGTCGCCGTATGCGGAGTATTTCCAGGCCGCTGCGGACCTGGAGGACATCGCGACGAAGATCTGCGAGTTCGCACCGACGGTCGTACCGGGCCTTCTTCAGACGCCGGACTACGCGCGGGCCATCACCCGCGCCAGCAACCCACTGGCAACGGACGAATACGTCGAGGAGACCGTCATCGGCCGGATGGACCGGTCCGTGATCCTGAAGGGCGCTACACGCCCCGTGTATTGGGTGATCCTGCACGAGTCCGCACTGCGCATCCCCGTGGGCGGCCCGACAGTGATGGCTGAGCAGCTCGACCACGCCGTCCGAACGGTGCGCGAGCGCACAGCACTGATCCAGGTACTGCCGTACGCCGCCGGCGCGTACCCGGAGATGGGCAAGACCCTCAAACTCATGGAGTTCGCGGACGCTCCCCCAACCGCCTATACGGAGGCCTTGTTCTCGGGCAACTTGCTGGATGATCCGGCTGTGGTGAAGCGCACGCAGGCGGCCTACGATCTCCTCAGGGCCGTCGCGCTGTCGCCGGAGGCGTCCCTGCCCCTGATCGAATCGGCGGCTGAGGACTACAGACGATGCGCGACTACGACCTGAGCAACGCACGTTGGTTCAAGAGCTCGTTCAGTGACGGCCACGGTGGCGACTGCGTCGAGGTCTCGTACGACTTCGTCGGCGCCGCGTGGCGCAAGAGCACGTACAGCAACGGCGAGGGCGGCTCCTGCGTCGAGGTTCTCGACAACGTCCCCGGCGTCGTCCCCGTCCGTGACAGCAAGGTGCCCACCGGCCCCGCCCTTGTCGTCTCCGCCCCCGCGTGGGCCGCGTTCATCGGCGGGGTCAGGAGGGGCTGACGATCAGCCCCACCGTCCCGAGCACACTCGGCACCTCCGGCGGAACGCGCGCTCCTTGCGGACCGTCGCCCCGAGGACGGGTCGGTGGTCGACGGTTCCGTACTCGTCGTCGCCAGGAGTCTGGTCTCCGGCGACGAGGGGGAGCGGACACCGGGCTGGTCTCCCCCCGCCAAGTGGTCGGCGTCACGGCTCCGTCCAGGGGCCTTCACCGATTGATCACACGCGCTTAAGATCACGCGTCATGTCGATCACTTCCTCCATACCCGTGCTCCAGGGCGACGGTGGCTCCGTCCTGAGCGCCCACCCCGGCGGTCTGATCCTGGAGCGCCCCCACGAGGAGGTGACGATCTTCGCGGAGGCGATCGCCCGCGTGCACGCCGAAGGGAGGCGTGTCGCCGTCGAGGTGCGGGCCCTTCCAGGGGTGACGCCGACCGTCCACCGGATCGAGGGCGTGGACGAGGCGGCGGCCGTCGCCTTCGCCGACGCGGTGAACGAGCTGCTGCCCGAGCCGGCCGGGGAGGCCGACGGCACCGAGGGCGTCGTCGTGCGCGGCCGCGACACCGTCCGCAACAAGAGGACCCTGCGCCGGCTCGCACTGTTCTCGCTCGCGAGCCTGGCCCTGATCATCGCCCTGGCCGTGGTCGCCGGAATCCACGGGGACGCCGGGACGGCGATCACCGTCGTCTTCTTCGGCGGCATCGCGGCTCTCTTCATGGGGTGCGGCGGCGCGATCGTGCTGGCGTGGGCCGGGCGGCGGCGGAAGATCAAGCGCGGCACCGAGGTCATCGCCGTGCAGACCGGTCCGGGGTGGTACCGGTACAAGGACCACGCCGGCGTGAACCGGTCCCTGTACCACTCCGGCGGCGGGGTGACCCTGCGGGTCCGCTACGACCCGCGGGACCCGGCGGACGCTGTCGTACCGGACGCGGCGGTGCTGCGGGGACTCTTCTGCGCCTTCGGAGTGTTCATCTTCCTGGTCGGGCTCGGGCAGATCGCCCTCACGTGGTCACTGGTGAGCGACGCGATCCGGGGCGTCGCCCTCTAGTCGCCCTTTGGGAAGTCATAAGTTCAGCTTATGGGGCCATAGACGGGGGGCGGGTACCGCTCCGCGCGAGGGGTTAATTAGGGTGACCTAAGTGACGGCAGCTCTCGCCGTCGCGTCGCTTGCGAAGGGAACCCTGACATGCCCCGCCCCCTCCGGGTCGCGATCGTCGGCGCCGGCCCCGCCGGAATCTACGCCGCCGATGCGCTGCTGAAGTCCGAGGCCGCCGCAGAGCCGGGCGTGTCCATCGACATCTTCGAGCGGATGCCGGCCCCCTTCGGTCTGATCCGGTACGGCGTCGCGCCGGACCACCCGCGCATCAAGGGCATCATCACCGCCCTGCACCAGGTGCTCGACAAGCCGCAGGTCCGTCTCTTCGGCAACGTCGACTACGGCACCGACGTGCACCTCGACGACCTGCGCGCCTTCTACGACGCCGTGGTGTTCTCGACCGGCGCGATGGCCGACCGCGAGCTGAGGATCCCCGGCGTCGAGCTGGACGGCGTGTTCGGCGCCGCCGACTTCGCCTCCTGGTACGACGGTCACCCGGACGTCCCGCGCACCTGGGAGCTGAAGGCCGAGAAGGTCGCCGTCCTCGGTGTGGGCAACGTGGCGCTCGACATCGCGCGCATCCTCGCCAAGACGGCGGACGAGCTGCTGCCGACCGAGATCCCGGCGAACGTCTACGACGGCCTGAAGGCCAACAAGGCCGTGGAGATCCACGTCTTCGGCCGCCGTGGCCCGGCCCAGGCGAAGTTCAGCCCGATGGAGCTGCGCGAGCTGGACCACTCCCCCACCATCGAGGTCATCGTCAACCCCGAGGACATCGACTACGACGAGGGCTCGATCGCCGAGCGGCGCAAGAACAAGCAGACCGACATGGTCGCCAAGACCCTGGAGAACTGGGCGATCCGCGACGTCGGCGACCGCCCGCACAAGCTCTTCCTCCACTTCTTCGAGTCGCCGGTCGAGATCCTCGGCGAGGACGGCACGGTCGTCGGCCTCCGTACCGAGCGCACCGAGCTGGACGGCACGGGCAACGTGAAGGGCACCGGCCAGACCACGGACTGGGACGTCCAGGCCGTCTACCGCGCCGTCGGCTACCTCTCCGACGAGCTGCCCAAGCTCCCCTGGGACACCGCCTCCGGCACCGTCCCGGACGAGGGCGGCCGCGTGATCGAGGAGGGCGGCGAGCACCTGGCGTCGACGTACGTCACCGGCTGGATCCGCCGTGGCCCGGTCGGCCTCATCGGCCACACCAAGGGCGACGCCAACGAGACGGTCGCGAACCTGCTCGACGACTTCGCCAACGGCCGGCTCCTCACCCCCGAGACGCCCGAGACGGACGCGGTCGTCGCCTTCCTGGAAGGCAAGGGCATCACGTACACGACGTGGGAGGGCTGGTACGCCCTCGACGCCGCCGAGAAGGCGCTGGGCGAGCCGCAGGGCCGCGAGCGCGTGAAGATCGTCGAGCGCGAGGACATGCTCCGCGCGAGCGGCGTCGACCTGGGCTGACCCACGCCCCGCGCTTCCCGGGCCCCCATCGGTCATCTGCCGGTGGGGGCCCGGCCCGTCTCCGCGACCCGGCACGGGAGGCCGTGCGCGCGGCGCGCTCATATTCTGGAAGCACCGGCAGGGCCGGGAAGGGAAGTGAGCGGCGATGGCCGTCCCCGTGGAAGAGGCGCCGGCCGTCGAGCGGGCGCGCGACGCGGCGACCCGGGACTCGTGGGCCGAGGCGTACGCGCTGCTGCGCGAGGCCGACCTGCACCCCTCCGTCGCGCTGGACCCCGCCGACCTGGACCTCCTCGCGGACGCCGCCTGGTGGGCGGGGCACGTGGACGAGTCGGTCACCGCCCGGCTGCGGGCCCACGCGGGGTACGTGGCGGCGGGCGACCACCGGGGGGCGGGCCAGGTCGCGTGGTGGCTGCACTTCGAGTACCGCTGTCTGGGGCGGCCCGCGGCGGCGGCCGGGTGGCTGCACCGGTCCCGGCACCACCTGGAGGGCGAGCCGGACTGCCCCGAGCAGTGCTTCCTCGCCTGGACGGACGCCGAGGAGGCGCAGGAGCACCGCGACCCGGAAGGCGCGCTGGCCGCTGCCCGGCGCATGGAGGCCCTCGCCCGTGACTCCGGCAGCCCGGACCTGATCGCCCTGAGCCGCCAGGCGCACGCGGCGGTCCTCCTCGCGAACGGCCGCAGGTCGGAGGGGCTGGCGCTGCTCGACGACACGATGTGCGCGGTGACGGCAGGCGAGCTGAGCGGGATGTTCACGGGCTGGCTCTTCTGCCTGGCGCTGACCGAGTGCATGGAGGCGGCGGACCTGGGCCGGGCGGTGGAGTGGACGGACGCGGCGGTGGCCTGGTGCGAGGTCCCGTGGTCCCAGCACATCCGCGCGCCGGGCCCGGCCGGAGACCCGGAAGCACCGGGAACGGCAGCCGCCGGAGGCCGGGAAGCTGCGGGAACGGCAGCCACTGGAGGCCCGGAGCTGCCCGGAACGGCACCTACGGCCGCGGGCCCCGAGGTGCCGATGGCAGTACGTACGTCGCCCGTCCCCACCCCCGAGTCGGTCACCGACAACCCCTTCCGCGGCCTGTGCCGGATCCACCACGTCGAGGTGCTCGATCTGCGCGGGGCCTGGGAGCTCGCCGAGGCGGAGGCGGCCCGGGTGTGCGCGGAGGTGCCCGTGGACAGTCTCGACGTCGCCGCCGAGGCGTACTACGCGGCCGGGGAGATCCGGCGGCGCCAGGGCCGCCTCGACGCCGCCGCCACCGCGTACGCGCACGCCCACGAGCTCGGGCGGATCCCGCAGCCGGGGCTTGCCCTGCTCCGGCTCGCCCAGGGCAAGGCCGACGCCGCCGTGACGGGCCTGAAGCTGGCCCTGGCCTGCCAGAGCGACCCGGGCCACGACCTCCTCGGCCGAGCGCGGCTGCTCGCCGCGCGGACGGAGGTGGCGCTGGCCGTCGGGGACCGGGACGGCGCGGCGGAGGCGGTCGCCGAGCTGGAGGCCCTGCCCGGCGAGGCGCCGCTCCTGGGCGCCATGGCCGCCACCGCCCGGGGCGCGCTCGATCTCGCCCGCCGCGACCCGGCGGCCCTGCGGCCGCTGCGCCTGGCCCTCGCGGGCTGGCTGGAGCTGCGCGTCCCGTACGAGGCCGCGCAGGTACGGATGCTGCTCGCCGCCGCCGACCGGGCCGCGGGCGACGAGGAGGCCGCCCGCCTCGAACTCATGGCGGCCAGGGCGGCCTTCGAGCGGCTCGGCGCGCTGCCGGACGCCCGCCGCGCCGCGGCCCTGCTGACGGCGGGGACGCGCCACGCGCTCCCTGGCGGCCTGACCGCGCGGGAGGCGGAGGTGCTCCGGCTGGTCGCGGAGGGCGGCACGAACCGGGACATCGCCCAGGCCCTGGTGATCAGCGAGCACACGGTCGCCCGTCACCTGAACAACATCTTCGCCAAGCTGGACGTGACCTCCCGTACCGCCGCCACGGCCTACGCCTACGCCCACGACTTGGCCGGACCCCCTATGTAGCCGAAGCCCGGTGGAGCCGACCCCCGACGTAGCCGAAGCCCCATGTAGCCGGACCCCCGACGTAGCCGAAGCCCGACGAAGCCGAAGCCCGGTGGAACCGACGCCCCATAGGCCGTTTCGCCCATGCCCGCCCGGTGCCCCGATGTGGGTGGTTCGGGCGATGCCCGCGCCGGCCCCGGCGGCCTAGAACGGGTGCATGAACACCGTCGACACGCTCGCCCCCGGCGCCCTCACCGCCGGGCTCCCGCTCGACGTCCTGCGCGGCTCCGTCCGCGGCGACGTCGTCGTACCCGGCGACCCCGCCTACGACGAGGCCCGCCGGGTCTACAACGCCCTCCACGACCGCCACCCGGCCGTCGTCGTCCGCGCCGTGGACGCGGGCGACGTGATCGCCGGCGTCCTCTTCGCCCGGGACCACGCCCTGCCGCTCGCGGTCCGCGGCGGCAGCCACGCCGTCGCCGGTCACGGCACCGTCGACGACGGGCTGGTCGTCGACCTGTCCCGGATGCGCTCGGTCCGCGTCGACCCCGTGGCCCGTACCGCCCGGGCCGACGGCGGCTGCACCTGGGGCGACTTCAACCACGCCACGCACGCCTTCGGCCTGGCCACGACCGGCGGCGTCGTCTCCACCACCGGCATCGGCGGCCTCACCCTGGGCGGCGGGATGGGCAACCTGGCCCGGCGCTACGGGCTGAGCTGCGACAACCTCCTCCAGGCCGACGTCGTGACCGCCGACGGCACCCTCGTCACCTGCGACGCCGAACGGCACCCCGACCTCTTCTGGGCGCTGCGCGGCGGCGGAGGCAACTTCGGGGTCGTCACGTCGCTCGTCTACCGCCTGCACCCGGTGTCGGACGTCCTGGGCGGCGTGGTCTTCTTCCCGCTCGACGGGGACGTGGCCCGGAGCTGGCGCGACATGACCACCGGCGCGCCCGAGGAGCTCAACACGATCTTCGTGATGGTGCTCGGCCCCGCCATGCCGTTCCTGCCGGAGCGCTGGCACGGCCGCCCGGTCTGCGGTCTGATGACCTGCTTCAGCGGCCCGGCCGAGGAGGACGAGAAGGTGCTCGGCCTGCTCGGCGAGCTGGGCCCGGTCATCGGCAGGTTCGTGGAGCGGATGCCGTACCCGGTGGTCAACACGCTCTTCGACGAGGAGCTGCCGCCGGGGCTCTACCACTACTGGAAGGGCAACTTCAGCCGCGGTCTCGGCGACGGCGCCATCGACGTGCACATGCGCTACGGGGAGACGCTGCCCTCGATGGAGAGCGACACGGCGATCTTCCCGATCGACGGCGCGTGCCACCGCGTCGGCCCCGAGGACACCGCGTTCGCCTACCGCGACGCGTCGTTCTCGGCCGCGTTCGGCACGACGCACACGGACCCCGCCGACAACGAGGCGAACATCGCCTGGACGCGGGCGTACGACCGGGATCTGCGGCCGCACACCGAGGAAGCCGGCTACATCAACTTCATGGACACCGACGACCAGGACCGCGTACGGGCCAATTACCGGCAGAACTACGCGCGGCTGCGGGCGGTCAAGCGCCGGTACGACCCGGACAACCTGTTCCGCCTCAACCACAACATCGAGCCGTGAGCGGCCCCGGGGTCCCTACAGCAGCGTCCTGGCCGTGGCGAGCAGCCGGGCGGTGTCGTCGGAGCAGAGCGCGAGCGCGTTGCCGACCGTGTGGAGCACGTCCCGTTCCGCCGGGCTGTACGCCCCGTCCGCGAGCGCGATCCTGGCTCCCTGGAGCAGGATCGACTCGCGGCCGGAGGCGGCCAGGTGCGGGGCGAGCGGCTCCAGGGCCTCGTGCAGCTCGATCGCGAGGGCGGCGCCCCCGCTGCCGGCGTCGGGCAGGAACCGGCCGGTGTCGGCCTCCAGCGCCTCGACGAGATCGGTGAGCTGGATTGCGGTGCACTCGTCGTAGCCGGCGGCGCGGACCGCCGTGACCGCCGTGTCCACGGCCGTACGGGACGAGGTGCCGCCCGCCGCGAGGACGGCGAGGGCGACGGTGTGCACGCCGTCGCGCAGCATCGCGGCGAAGCGGCTCGTCGTCGGGTGGTCGAGCGCCTCGGTGCCGAAGTGCGTGTGGCACGCGGTGCATTCCACGACCGGGCCGGCGAGCCCGCGGGGCAGCAGGGGGACGCCCAGGACCGCGAACCGGCGACGTCCGGTGCGCCTGCGGTAGTTGCGATCGCCGCCGCACTCCTCGCAGAAGAACTCACCGTCCCCGACGGTGTTCCAGGAGGTACGAACGCCGCAGAGGATCACTTTTCGTCCGCGTGACTCTCGGGCAGACCGCACGCCGCACCTCCCTTGACGAACCGGCGACTTTGCCGACGTGGGGAGTGATGTTAGCCACATCCTTGATGTGGCGTCAGCACCCCGTCGTCAGATCGCCACCGACTTGGCCGAGACGCGACACGTCGGGACAGGCGCTGACGGCGCCTGCGCACCGAATAGGCGACGAATCCGCCGCCCAGGGCCACGGCGGCGGCCGCCACCCCCACGACACCCGGCTCGAACGCGGATCCGGTACTGGCGAGATCACCCTCAGGGGTGGTCGGGGAGGGCGCGGAGGCGGCGCTCTCCCCGACGGGGATCACGGTCGGGCCGTGTGGGCGGGTCAGCGCGCGGAGCGGTTGACCGCCGAGATGACGGCCTTCAGCGAGGCGCGCGTGGTGTTGGCGTCGATGCCGATGCCCCACAGAACCTTGCCGTCGATGGCGCACTCGATGTACGAGGCGGCCTGCGCGGAGGCGCCCTCGCTCATCGTGTGCTCCTGGTAGTCCAGCAGCCGGGCGTCCACGCCGATGGACTGCAGCGCGGCGAAGAAGGCGGAGATCGGTCCGTTGCCGGAGCCGGTCAGGACGGTGTCGACGCCGTCCACGACCGCCTCGACGGTCAGCGTGTCGGTGCCGTCGGTGTCCGAGGTGGTCTGGCCGGAGCGCAGCTGGATGCGGCCCCAGGCGTTGCCCGGGTTCGGCAGGTACTCGTCCTGGAAGACGGACCAGATCGCGGCCGGGGTGACCTCGCCGCCGTCGTTGTCGGTCATCTGCTGGATGATCTTCGAGAACTCGATCTGCATCCGGCGCGGCAGGTCCAGCTTGTGGTCGTTCTTCAGGACGTACGCGATACCGCCCTTGCCGGACTGCGAGTTGACCCGGATGACGGCCTCGTAGGAGCGGCCGACGTCCTTCGGGTCGATCGGCAGGTACGGCACCGCCCATTCGATGTCGTCCACGGTCTTGCCCTGGGCGGCCGCGTCGGCCTCCATGGCGTCGAAGCCTTTCTTGATGGCGTCCTGGTGGGAGCCGGAGAAGGCGGTGTAGACCAGGTCGCCCGCGTAGGGGTGGCGCGGGTGGACCTCCATCTGGTTGCAGTACTCGCTGGTGCGGCGGATCTCGTCGATCTGCGAGAAGTCGATCTGCGGGTCGACGCCCTGGCTGAACAGGTTCATGCCCAGGGTCACCAGGTCGACGTTGCCGGTGCGCTCGCCCTGCCCGAACAGGCAGCCCTCGATGCGGTCGGCGCCGGCCATGATGGCCAGCTCGGCCGCGGCCACCGCCGTACCGCGGTCGTTGTGCGGGTGGACGGACAGACAGACGTAGGCGCGGCGGGTCAGGTTCCGGGACATCCACTCGAACCGGTCCGCGTGCGTGGACGGCGTCGAACGCTCCACGGTGGCGGGCAGGTTGAGGATGATCTCGCGGCCCTCCTCCGGCTGCCAGACGTCACAGACCGCCTCGCAGACCTCCAGGGCGAAGTCCAGCTCGGTGTCGGTGAAGATCTCCGGGCTGTACTGGTAGCCGAAGACCGTCTCGTCGCCCAGCAGCTTGTCCGCGTACTCCATGACGAGGCGCGTGCCGTCGACGGCGATCTGCTTGATGTCCTCCTTCGAGCCGCGGAAGACGACCCGGCGGAAGGTGGGCGCGGTGGCGTTGTACAGGTGGACGGTGGCGCGCTTGGCGCCGACCAGGGACTCCACGGTCCGCTCGATCAGGTCCTCGCGGGCCTGGGTCAGTACGGAGATGGTGACGTCGTCCGGGATCGCGCCCTCTTCGATGATGGAGCGCACGAAGGCGAAGTCGGTCTCGCCGGAGGACGGGAAGCCGACCTCGATCTCCTTGTAGCCCATGCGCACCAGCAGGTCGAACATCTCGCGCTTGCGGGCGGGGCTCATGGGGTCGATCAGCGCCTGGTTGCCGTCGCGCAGGTCGGTCGAGAGCCAGCGGGGAGCCTTGGTGATGCGCTGCTCGGGCCAGGTGCGATCGGGGATCTGTACGGCCTCGTACCGGCCGTACTTGTGGATCGGCATCCCGGACGGCTTCTGCATCTGGGTGGCGTTGGTGATGGGCGTCGGGCGGCCAACGGGCTGGGACATTGCGTAGGGCTCCTCGGGTCCAACAAGGGGACGGCCGACTGTCGAACGCAACACCAGGTCCCGCGGGGAGGGGGTCGGCCTACGACTACAGGCCCTCGCCGCGGCAGCTAAGGAGAAGCAGCCCGAAACGCATGATGGCCGCAGCCTAGCTCAGGTCCGCAGAGCGCGGACAACGCGTTCCAGTATGCGGGACGGCCGAGCTGTCAATACGAAAGGGTGACGAATCACTCCATTTCGCGGATCATGGTCGCATCTAGTGACAGTTGGGTGACGCAGTGCCACATTGCAGGACATGACCTCCCCCGCGTACGTACCCGCCCACCCGGTCTTCTGCACGATCGTGCCGCCGCATCTGCTGGAGCACCTGGCCTCCTCCGCCGACCCCGCGATCGCGGCGGCGGCCCGGCGCACCCTGGTCGCCGACGCGATGAACCGGACCGCCCGCGCACTCGCCCAGCCGGCCGCGCCCCGGCCGGCGCGGCTCGCGGAGCCGCCGGAGTCCGCCCGCCCCCGGCGCACGGTGTACGACGCCCGGGGCGGCACGGAACTGCCGGGCGTCCCGGTCCGCAAGGAGGGCCAGGAGGCCACCGGGGACGCCACCGTCAACCGTGCGTACGCCGGGCTGGGTGCCACCTTCGACCTCTTCCTGAAGGCCTTCGAGCGGGACTCGATCGACGGCGCGGGGCTGCCGCTCCTGGCGACCGTCCACTACGACCGGAACTACGGCAACGCCTTCTGGAACGGCGAGCAGATGGTGTTCGGCGACGGCGACGACGAGATCTTCCTCGACTTCACCCTCCCGGTGGACGTGATCGGCCACGAGCTGGCGCACGGCTTCACCCAGTACACGGCCAACCTGGAGTACTTCAGCCAGTCGGGGGCGCTCAACGAGTCCGTCTCGGACGTCTTCGGCTCGCTGGTCAAGCAGTACGTGCTCGGCCACAGCGCCGCGGAGGCCGACTGGCTGATCGGCGAGGGCCTGTTCCACCCGAACGTCCAGGGGACGGCGCTGCGCTCGATGAAGGCGCCGGGCACGGCGTACGACGACGACGTCCTCGGCAAGGACCCGCAGCCGGGCCACATGGACGACTACGTCCGCACGAGCCAGGACAACGGCGGGGTGCACATCAACTCGGGCATCCCGAACCACGCCTTCTACCTCGCGGCGACCGAGCTGGGCGGCAACGCCTGGGAGCGGGCGGGGCAGATCTGGTACGACGTGATGACGAGCGGGGTGCTCACCCCCGAGTCCCGGTTCTCCGAGTTCGCGGCGGCGACGGTGGCGTCGGCGCGGGAGCGGTACGGGGACGGGGAGGAGCTCCAGGCCGTGCTGAAGGCCTGGGGGGCTGTCGGCGTACCGACCGACTGATAGACCTGCGGCATGCGTATTCGAGTGCGGCGCACGGGCGGTTTCGCGGGCATCGAGCGGACGGCCGAGGTGGACACCTCGGCCCTGCCGGACGCCGGGGAGTGGCACGACCTGGCCGGCACGGTCCTCACCGAGGGAGAGCCGGAGGAGCGGGGCGTGCCGGACGGCTTCGCCTACGAGATCACGATCGACGACGCGACGGTCCGCTGCCGTGACCCGCGCCTGACGGCCGCGCAGCGCGCGCTGATCGCGCGGGTCCTGAAGGAGGGGGCGTAGGCGGCCGGAGGCCGGCCGCCTCCCCGGTCAGAAGCCCAGCTTGCGGAGCTGCTTGGGGTCACGCTGCCAGTCCTTCGCGACCTTCACGTGGAGGTCGAGGAAGACCGGGGTCCCGAGCAGCGCCTCGATGTGCTTGCGGGACTTCATCCCGACCTCCTTCAGGCGGCTGCCCTTCGGGCCGATGATGATCCCCTTCTGGCTGGGGCGCTCGATGTAGACGTTCGCGTGGATGTCGAGCAGCGGCTTGTCCGCCGGGCGGTCCTCGCGCGGGATCATCTCCTCGACCACGACCGCGATCGAGTGCGGCAGCTCGTCCCGTACGCCTTCCAGAGCGGCCTCACGGATCAGCTCCGCGACCATCACCATCTCCGGCTCGTCCGTGAGGTCGCCCTCCGGGTAGAGCGGCGGGGACTCCGGCAGCAGCGGGATCAGCAGGTCCGCGACCAGCTGGACCTGCTTGTCGCCGACGGCCGAGACCGGCACGATCTCCTGCCACTCGAAGCCCAGCTCCTTGGCGAGCTGGTCGACGGCGATGAGCTGCTCGGCGAGCGTCCTGGAGTCGACCAGGTCGGTCTTGGTGATGATCGCGACCTTCGGGGTCTTCTTGATCCCGGCCAGCTCCTTGGCGATGAAGCGGTCGCCGGGGCCGAGCTTCTGGTCGGCGGGCAGGCAGAAGCCGATCACGTCGACCTCGGCCCACGTCGTGCGCACGACGTCGTTCAGGCGCTCGCCGAGGAGGGTGCGCGGCTTGTGGAGGCCGGGCGTGTCCACCAGGATCAGCTGCGCCTCCGGCCGGTGCACGATGCCGCGCACGGTGTGCCGGGTGGTCTGGGGCCGGTTGGAGGTGATCGCCACCTTCTGGCCGACCAGAGCGTTCGTGAGGGTGGACTTGCCCGCGTTGGGGCGGCCGACGAAGCAGGCGAAGCCGGCCCGGTGGACGGCTTCGGATTCTTGGTTACGAGCGCTCATGGGGGCCATTCTCCCCGATGCGGGACGTCGTCACGTACTCAGTGCCCGCCGGGGCCCCCGCGACGCCTGACCCGCAGCCCGATCAGCGCCGCCGCTCCCCCGGCGAGGACGGCCGCGGCGGCCAGCCACGGCAGCGCGAGGAAGGGGGCTCGCCCGGACTCCCGTACGTCCTTGGCCGTGGCCGTGAGCGTCACCTCGCCCCAGTCGAACTGCGGCGATCCCGTCCACCGCTCGGTGAGCCGGATCCTCTGCCGGGGCAGCAGCTCGGAGGGGATCTTCGCCAGGTCGCGGGCGAGCAGGGTGCGGCCGAAGACGCCCTCGGCGCGCAGGGCGACCTTGGGGTTGAGGGTGACGTTGCCGCGGTTGTGGAGGGTGTACGAGACGAGGGCGGTGCTCGTGCCGGCGCCGGGGACGAGCGGACGGTCCTGGGAGAGGGTGACGTCCTCGACGGCGAGGGCGGGGACGGTGGGGCCGTTGACCCGGAGGTAGACCCTGGCTCCGACGGCCCGCTGGACACCGACGGCGACGGACCCCCTGCCGCCGGCCTCCACGCGCTCGTCCAGGGCGACGACCGCGCCGGGGTGGTCGCCGGGTTCCGCGTCCTCGGGGACGGTGAGGGTGTACGGCACGGTGACGGAGGAGCGGGCCGGGACGGTGACGCGGGTGCGGGCGGGCCTGATCCAGGCGCCGGCGCCGGTCTGCTTCTCCTGGCTGGTGCGGACGGCGAAGCCGCCGTCGCGTTCGGTGTTGTAGGCGTCGGCGCCGTAGAGCCGGAAGGTGAGGGGGGCGGTGGTCTTGTTGGCGACGGTGACCTGGTCGTTCACGGTGGTGCCCGGGTCCGCGGAGAGGTAGAAGTACGGCCGGCTGCCGAGCTGCGAGGCGGCCGGGTAGACGGCCCACTCCCCGTTGTCGGCGGCCTGGGCGGCCGGGGCCTGGACGCCGACCAGGGCGAGGACGGCGGCCAGGAGGAGGACGTACGGCTTGGTGAGCACGGTGCGGAGTACCCCCGGGGTCGGAGCGGGCCGACCGGGTGCGCGCCCGGCCCGCTGGTCGGATGCTGCGGTCAGCTGAGCGTGAGCGTCAGGACGCCCGCGTACGAGCCGGGCGCGGTGAACGCCGGGACGTCGAGGGAGACCTTGGCGTCGACGGTGAACTCGCCGCCGGTGAGCGTGCCGTTCGGTGTCGACGCGAGGGTCGCCCCGCCGCTGCCGACCGTTCCGGCCGAGCCCGGTGCGCAGGTGCTCGGGCTGCCGGCCTTGGTGGTGCAGGCCGGGGTCCAGCTGAGCGCTCCGGCGCCGATGGAGCCGCCGGGGCCGGTGAAGTCGGTGACCTTGCCGGTGAGGGACCAGCCCGCGGGGCCGCCGCGGAAGTCCTTGACCGTCACCGTCTTCAGATCGCCGGTCGCCGCGCCGCCCTGCCCGAAGTCGACGGACGACAGCTGGACGGCGTCACCGGCCTGGGTCATCGTCAGCTGGCCCGCCGTGACCGCCGCGGTGAGCTTCTGGCTGTTCGGCGGCTGCGGGGTGTCGTCGATGACGGTGTACGCGGCCGGTCCGGCGCCCTTCTCCGGGTCCCAGGCCGCCCCCTCGTACGCCACGATCCCGGTGGTCGCCTTGGACTCGACCTTCAGGCGCGCGACGAAGCCGCCCTCGCTGTCGGTCGTGACGGTCATCTTGTCGGCGCTCTCCGCCGCACCGGCGCGGCCGACGACGGTGACCTCGGCGAGCGGGGTGAACTTGGCGCCGGTCACGGTGACCCGGGCGCCCGGTGCGCCGGAGGCGGCGCCGAGCGAGATGTTGCGCTCGTTGGCACCCGGCTGCGCGCTCGCGACGACCGTCTCGGAGACGGGGGCGGGCGGGTTCAGGACGGTACAGGGGGTGTCCAGCTCCATGATGTAGCTGGTGTGGATGTTGTAGTCGCCGGGCGAGAGGCTGATCGAGCCGGGCGCGGTGACCGTGAAGGTGCCGGTCATCGAGAACGCCGGGAAGGCGCCCTTGCCGGGGACCGGCGGGTTCTTCTTGGGGCCTGTGACCGTGACCGCGCCGGACTGGGCGCCGCCGAGGACGACCTTGCCGCTCGGGGTCATGATGTCGGCCGGGAGGGCCAGGTCGACGGGGTTCGACGCGGCGGGCTTGGTGACCGTGTAGGTGACCGTGACCGTGTCGCCGACCTTGGGCGTGGGCTTGTCCACCGTGATCTCGGCCGTCGTGGTGCCTTCGATCGGCGGGATGCCGGCGATCGGCGGCGGGACGCAGCGGGTGGTGAAGTCCACCGCCTGGGACGCGGCCGCCAGAGCGCCGGCCGGTGACGCCAGCGCGCCGCCTGCGGCGCACACGAGGGCGGTGGCCCCGAGGGCGGCGGTCCAGCGCCGTCTTCGGGTCCGCGCCGGGGTTCGCAAGAGTGCCATGTGTGCCCCCTCCTGAGGGATGAGAGGGCGCCATTGACGGCCGCGCGAAAAGAGAAGTCAATGGAATCGAAATGCACCGACTGATGGCCCATCAGATACTGTCAAGATCGACGTTTTGCCTGGTCAGGGGCGTGCACAACACAGGTACCGGCGCCGCCCGAGGCGACGCCGGTGAAGGGTGGTTCGAACGGGCGGACCGCTAGAACACGAACGGTCCCGGCGACTGCGAGGTGACCGCGTCACAGTTCACGGCCACTCCGAAGATCGTCATGGTGAGCGCGGTGCCCGCGAAGTACGAGTTGAGACTGTCACCGACGGCCACGGTGCCGCCCAGCGGACCGATGGTGACGGACTGGTTCGCGGCGAGCGCCGGATTCTTCTGGCCGCTGAAGACGCGGGTGCCGCCCCCGCCCTTGGCCATCGTCAGCTGGGCGTTGATGGTGTCGGCGCCGACCGCGACCGGGGTCTTGACGGCCGAGGTGAGCGTGATCGTCGCGGCCGTGCCGCTCTGCGTGGCCTGGAGGGTGGCGAGCCCGCCGCCCCAGAACCCGCAGTCGTAGGTGGCGGTGGCGGTCCCCGGCGTGACGGCCGCGGCCGCCGGGGCGAAGGCCAGCCCCGTCACGGCGAGCGCGCCCGCGAGGACCGCGCCCACGCCTAACCTGCCGCCCCTGTTGATGCCTCTCATGAGGTCGTACCCCTTCCCGATGAAGCACGCAGGGGTGCGGACGCTGCGTGAAGGCGTGAATCTGACGGTCCGTCGGACCGATCGCTGTTCATTGACGCGCAACGGACCGGGGAAGACAAGAGACGTTCCGTTGATTCTTCACAAGCGCGCAAAGGAGGCCCGGCGTGACGCCGGGCCTCCTTCGGGGTCGCTCGGCCTCAGCCCGCCGTGACCGCCGCGCGCAGCTGCCCGTCGGGGCCGGCGAGCAGCACGGGGGTCTCGGGCCCGCCGAGGTCGCGCACCGCCGCGCGGTCCTCGTCCGAGGCGGCTTCGGAGGTCGATACGACGGCCGCGGCCTCCAGGGACCGGGCGCCACTGGCCACGGCCATCGCGACCGCGGTCTGGAGCGCGCTCAGCTTGAGCGACTCCAGAGCCACGGTCCCGGCCACGTACGTGCGGCCGGTCTCGTCCCGTACCGCCGCGCCCTCGGGCACACCGTTGCGGGCGCGGGCGCTGCGCGCCAGCGTGATGATCTTGAGGTCCTCGGCGCCGAGGTCGCCGTGGTCGGGCTTGAGTGTCATGCCCCGAGCATAGGTCGGGGCAGAGGATCAGCTCTGCGCGGCCCGGCCAGGCCGGACGGGATCAGCTCTGCGCGCCCTTGACGAACTTGTCGGTGGCCAGCTTGGCCAGGCCGTCGAAGTCCTTCTTGGCGGTGGCGGCGTCCGCGAGGTGCAGGAACCGCATCACGCCGCTGCCCTGGCGGACGACGATGAGGTTCGGCTCGACCTTGATGCCGGGCGCGACCTCCAGCGACAGCTGGAAGGCGAGCGCCTCCTCGGCCCCCTGCGGGGCGGTGATCTTCTTGACCGCCATCTTCGTCTTGTTGCCGTCGGCCTCTGCGGTGAAGGCGGGGCAGGCGTCCAGGGCGTCGCCGAGCTTCTTGATGTAGTCCGCGGCGCCGGTGCCCTCGAAGGTCACGACCGTCTGCGTGATCTCGGATGCGTTGTCGCCCACGGCGAAGTCTCCGCTCGCACCCTCGGTGGCGCCTGCGATGTCGCCGCTCAGCATGGGGGCGAGCGTCTGGCACTCGGGCTTGTCGACCTTGTAGACCGTCGGGGCAGCATCGCGCTTGGTGGTCTTCCAGCCCGACGGCAGGTCCTTCAGCTCAAGCACGGCGGCCTTCATCTGGGCGGCCGTCAGCGGCGTGGCGGCCGCCGGGGCGGCCGAAGTGGTCTGCTCGGCGGCCGGCTTGTCGGCCGCCTTCTCCTTCGTGGTGTCCCCGGTGCCGTCCGAGCCACCACTGCACGCGGCGACGAGGAAGAGCGCGGAGACGGTCAGAGCGGCGGCCAGGCCGTGGCGAATGCGAGTACGCATGGCGGAAAGATCCCCTTTTGTGGGTGCGAGTGACGTGACAAACCGGCACCGGAGGGAGGGGACGGCCGGATCCCGAGGAGGATATCCGGCGGCTGTGACATCGCCTTGCGGGGGAGCCTCTTGAGGGACAGTCAGGTGCATCCCGGTCAGCCCGCGATCGGGTACATCGCCCCGCGCCGCGCCTCCGGGGAGAGCAGCCAGGCCAGCTTCGCCTCGGTGTCCGCCAGCGGCAGCGGGGTGTGCATGACGATGGTCAGGTCGGGCCGGGCGGGCACCCGCAACTGGGTGGCCTCCAGGTGCAGCTCGCCCACGACGGGATGTCCGACCTCCTTGCGGGTCTGACCGCCCGGGGAGACGTCCCGCCGCTCCCAGAGCGCCGCGAACTCCGCGCTCACCTCCTTCGCCTCCTCGACCACCGCGCGGAAGCCGTCGTCGTCCGGGCACTCCGAGCAGGCGGCCCGGAACTGCGCGACGACCTGCGGCGCCAGTCGCTCCCAGTCGGCGGACCGGGAGCGGTAGATCGGGTCCGTGAAGAAGGAGATGAGGCAGTTCTGCGAGGCCTCCGGCCGCATGCCCAGGACGAGCGAGGCCGAGTCGTTGTACATGATCGTGTTCCAGTACATGTCCATGATGTGCGCGGGGAACGGCATCCACGCGTCGATCAGGCGCCGCAGCCCCGCGCACATGTCCCGCGCCGCCGGATCGACCTCGGGGGCGGGCGGGTTGAGGGCGGCGAGGACGTACAGATGGCGGCGCTCCGCCGGGCTGAGCCGCAGCACCCGGGCGACCGAGTCGAGGACCTGGGGCGAGACCGAGATGTCCCGGCCCTGCTCCAGCCACTGGTACCAGGAGACCCCGACGCCCGCGAGGACGGCCACCTCCTCGCGGCGCAGGCCGGGCGTGCGGCGCCGGGCCCCGCCGTCCGGCAGACCCGCCTCGGCCGGGGTGATCCGGGCCCGACGGCTCATCAGGAACTCGCGCAGTTCGGCCAGTCGGTGTTCCTTGGCAGCGTTGTTCCCGACCGCTGTGGCCACGGCTGCTTCCTCCCCCTGGATGCCTGGTGGTGCGACCAACAGGATAAGTTCCCGCTCCCCACGGATGTTCCCGCACTCCGAGGGTGGGGGCATGTCAACGACCCTCGCTCCCCCCGCTCCGACCCGGCCGGCCCTGACCGGCCGCTCCCGGCTCGTCCTCTTCGTCCTGTGCGCCGCCCAGTTCATGGTGGCGCTCGACTTCTCCGTACTGAACGTGGCACTGCCCGTCCTCGGCGCCGACCTCGGTCTGAGCCCGTCCGCGCTCCAGTGGGCGGTGACCGCGTTCGCCCTGCCGTCCGGCGGGTTCCTGCTGCTGTTCGGCCGGATCGGCGATCTGTACGGGCGCAGGAGGCTGTTCCTCGCGGGCCTCGCGCTCTTCGGCGCTGCCTCTCTGCTCGCGACCTTCGCCTGGGACCCGGCCTCGTTCCTGGCCGGGCGGGCCCTGCAGGGGATCGGAGCGGCGGCGATCGTGCCGACCGGCATGTCGTTGCTCACCACCACGTTCCCCGAGGGCCCGCAGCGGGACCGGGCGCTCGCCATCTCCGGCACGCTGATGTCCCTGGGCTTCACGATCGGCATGGTGCTCGGCGGTGTCATGACCGACGTGCTGGGCTGGCGCTCCACCATGGGCGTGCTCGCGCTCTTCAGCCTGGTCGTGCTGCCCCTCGCGCCCGGTCTGCTGCCCGAGTCGCGGACCGCCGACCGACCCCGGCTCGACGTGCCGGGCGCGGTGACGGTGACCGGTGGACTGCTCGCCGTGATCTACGCCCTGTCGACGGCGGCCGAGCGCGGGTTCGGCGGTACGGACGTCCTGGTCACCCTGATGGTGGGCGTGCTGCTCCTTGCGGCCTTCGTGGTGTTCGAGTCGCGGCAGGAGTCCCCGCTGGTCTCGCTGCCGATGCTGCGCCGGCGGACGGTGGCGTTCGGCAATCTCGGCGGGCTCGTGACCTTCTCGATGATGTCCACGGTCGTCTTCGTGCTCACCCTGTACCTCCAGGAGACGCTGGGGCTCTCCGCCTTCGGCACCGGTCTGGTCTTCGGGGTGCAGGGCGCCCTTTCGGTGTTCGCCGGGTCGCTCGCGTCGAAGGTCATCGGCCGGATCGGCGCCCGCCGCACGCTGGTGGTCTCCCTGCTCGGTCAGGGCGTGTTCGTGGCGGCGCTGCTGGGCCTCGGCACGGAGTCGGGCGCGGTGTTCGCGACGGTCGGCGTCTCCCTGGCGAGCATGTTCCACCTCGGCGCGATCATCTCGTACGGCGTCACCGTCACCTCCGGTGTCCCGGACCGGGAGCAGGGCCTGGCGACCGGCCTGGTGACGACGACCCAGCAGGTCGGCATCACCGTCGGCATCCCCCTGCTGGGTGTCCTGGCGACGACCGGGCCGAGTCTCTACGACGGGGTGCGCACCGTCCTCGCCGTCGACGCGGCGATCGTGCTGGCGGCGGCGCTCCTGGTCGCCCTCGGCCTGCGCCGGAAGGCCTGATCCGGCCGGGGCGGGCCCACGAGCCGCCCGTTACGGCTACGGCCGGTCCAGGCGGAGCCGTACCGCCTTCGGCAGGCCCGCGACCACCAGGTCGTAACTGTCCTCGACGAGCTCCCGGACCATGCGGTCCGGGAGCCCGCCGACGGTCACCGTGTTCCAGTGGCGCTTGTTCATGTGGTAGCCGGGGGCGACCGCCGGGTACTCCTCGCGGAGCCGGACCGCCTCCTCCGGATCGCACTTGAGGTTGATCCGCAGCGGATCGCCGTCGAGCGAGGACAGCGCGAACATCTTCCCGGCGACCTTGAAGACGGAGGTGTCGGGCCCGAAGGGGAACTCCTCCGTCGCGTCGTTGAACTCCAGGCAGAGGGCGCGCAGCTGGTCAGGCGTCATCCGAAGCCCCTTCGGACACGACCGTCAGGGGCTCCACGAGCACCGTCACGATCTTGTTCCGGCGGCCCGCCGGGGACTCGGCGGTCAGCCGCAGCGAACGCCCGTCGGGCAACTCCACGACCGCCTTGGCGCCCGCGATCGGCACCCGGCCGAGCGCCTTGGCGAGGAGTCCGCCGACGGTCTCCACGTCCTCGTCGTCGTACTCGTCCGGGCCGAACCCGTACAGCTCGCCGAGGTCGCCGATGTCGAGGCGGGCGGTGACCCGGTAGCGGTCGTCGCCCAGCTCCTGGACCGGAGGGAGCTCGCGGTCGTACTCGTCGGTGATCTCGCCGACGATCTCCTCCAGGATGTCCTCGATCGTGACGATCCCGGCCGTGCCGCCGTACTCGTCGATGACGACGGCGACGTGGTTGCGCTCCTGCTGCATCTCCCGCAGCAGGTCGCCCGCGTTCTTGGTGTCCGGCACGAAGGCGGCCGCACGCATCGCCGTCGACACGAGGTCGGCCTCGGCGTCGCGGTTGATGTGCGTCTTGCGGACCAGGTCCTTCAGGTACACGATGCCGACGATGTCGTCCTCGTTCTCCCCCGTGACGGGGATCCGGGAGAAGCCGGAGCGCAGCGCGAGGGTGAGGGCCTGGCGGACGGTCTTGTACCGCTCGATGCAGATCAGGTCGGTGCGCGGCACCATGACCTCCCGTACGAGCGTGTCGCCGAGCTCGAAGACGGAGTGCACCATCCGGCGCTCGTCGTCCTCGATCAGCGACTCCTGCTCGGCCAGGTCGACCATGGCCCGCAGCTCGGCCTCGGAGGCGAAGGGACCCTTGCGGAAGCCCTTGCCGGGGGTGAGCGCGTTGCCGATGAGGATCAGGAGCTGCGGGATCGGGCCCATGATCCGGGCCAGCGGCAGCAGCACGTAGGCGGAGGCGGTCGCCGTGTTCAGCGGGTGCTGCCGGCCGATGGTGCGCGGCGAGACGCCGACGGCCACGTAGGAGACCAGCACCATCACCGCGATGGCGACGAGCAGGGCCTGCCAGGTCTCGGAGAACTCCTCCAGGCAGGCGTACGTCACGAGGACCCCGGCCGCCATCTCGCAGGCGACGCGCACGAGCAGCGCCACGTTGAGATAGCGGGTCGGGTCCGCGGCGACCTGGGCGAGCTTCTCGGCGCCGCGCCGGCCCGACCGCACGGCCTCGGCGGCGCGGAAGCTGGAGACGCGGGCGATCCCGGCCTCGGCGCAGGCTGCCAGCCAGGCCACGATCACCAGGCCGACGGCGCCGAGGATGAGCGATGCGTTCATCGGGGGCTCAGGAGACGGTCGGCGCCGGGGAGGGGCCGGTCAGGCCCTTCTCCGCGCGCCAGCCGTCGACGATCGCCGCCTGGAGGCCGAACATCTCGGCCTTCTCGTCCGGCTCCTCGTGGTCGTAACCGAGCAGGTGCAGCACTCCGTGGACGGTGAGGAGCTGGAGCTCCTCGTCCATGGAGTGCTGCGTCGGCGCGTCCTTGCCCTGCTGGGTGGCCACCTCGGGGCAGAGCACGATGTCGCCGAGGAGCCCCTGCGGGGGCTCCTCGTCGTCCTTCGACGGCGGGCGCAGCTCGTCCATCGGGAAGGACATGACGTCCGTCGGGCCGGGCAGGTCCATCCACTGGATGTGGAGCTGCTCCATCGCCTCGGCGTCCACGACGATCACCGAGAGCTCGGAGAGCGGGTGGATGCGCATCCGCGCGAGGGCGTAGCGGGCGATGTCGAGGATCGACTGCTCGTCGACCTCGGTTCCGGACTCGTTGTTGACGTCGATCGACATGGTGCTTCTGCGCTACTTCCCGTTGCGGCTGTCGTACTGCTCGTACGCGTCGACGATACGGCCGACGAGCTTGTGCCGGACGACATCCTGGGAGGTGAGCGTCGAGAAGTGGACGTCGGGGACGCCGTCCAGGATGTCGCGGACCTGGCGCAGACCGCTCTTCGTGCCGCCGGGCAGGTCGACCTGGGTGACGTCACCGGTGATGACGATCTTGGATTCGAAGCCGAGGCGGGTGAGGAACATCTTCATCTGCTCGGGGTTCGTGTTCTGCGCCTCGTCGAGGATGATGAACGCGTCGTTGAGCGTCCGTCCTCGCATGTACGCCAGCGGCGCGACCTCGATCGTGCCCGAGGCCATCAGCTTCGGGATCGAGTCGGGGTCGAGCATGTCGTGCAGCGCGTCGTAGAGCGGCCGCAGGTAGGGGTCGATCTTCTCGTAGAGCGTGCCGGGCAGGAAGCCGAGCCGCTCGCCCGCCTCGACGGCCGGCCGGGTCAGGATGATCCGGGTGACCTGCTTGGACTGCAGGGCCTGGACCGCCTTGGCCATGGCCAGATACGTCTTGCCGGTACCCGCGGGGCCGATGCCGAAGACGATCGTGTGCTTGTCGATCGCGTCGACGTACCGCTTCTGGTTGAGGGTCTTGGGGCGGATGGTGCGACCGCGGCTGGAGAGGATGTTCTGCGTGAGCACCTCGGCCGGGGTCTCCTGACCGGCCTCCGCCGTACCGTTCTCGCTCGCCCTGAGCATGGCGATCGAGCGTTCCACTGCGTCCTCCGTCATCGGCTGTCCGGTGCGGAGCACCAGCATCATCTCGTCGAACAGTCGCTGGATGAGAGCGACTTCCGTCGCCTCGCCCACCGCGCTGACCTGGTTGCCCCGGACATGGATGTCGGTCTCCGGGAACGCCTTCTCGATCACGCGAAGGAGTGCGTCACCGGAGCCGAGAACGCTCACCATCGGATGCTTGGCGGGGACGGTGAAGTGGGCGCGGGCCTCGCCCGGCGCGCCCTTGGGGGCTGTGGGTGTCTGAGTCATGGGCCGGCACTGTGGCCTGCGCATACCTCCCGTTGCAGGGTTCTCGCTGCTCGACAACCTCTGGGTTACCAAGCCTACGACTTGTCACTGACAGGACCGAAGGCTTTTCCGGGCGGGCGCTACGACCGCGGGGCCCTGAACCCGATCGTCGGGACGGCCCGGCGCAGGGGCCAGGGGCGGGTCGCGGCCGGGAGCAGCCGCTCCAGGAAGGCGTAGCGGCCGCGCAGGGCCTCGGGGTCCTGGCAGACGTGCTCCTGGACGTGCTCCCACCAGGCGGCGACCTCGCGCCAGCCCGGCGCCGAGAGGGAGCCGCCGAACTCCTGCACGGAGAGTGCGGCGATCAGCCCCGCGAAGGCCAGCCGGTCGGCGAGGGGCCAGCCGGCGAGCGTGCCGGTGACGAACCCGGCCACGAAGACGTCCCCGGCGCCGGTCGGGTCGAGGGCGGAGACCTCGATGGCGGGCACCTCGGCGGTCTCGCCGGTGGCGCCGTCGACCGCGTAAGCGCCCTCGGCCCCCAGGGTGACCACCGCGTAGCGGACCTTGTCGGTGAGCGCGCGGGCGGCGGCCCTGGGGCAGTCGGTGCGGGTGTACCGCATGGCCTCCTGGGCGTTGGGCAGGAAGGCCTCGCAGTGCTCCAGATCGGTCAGGCCGTTCAGGTCCCAGCGGCCGGTGTCGTCCCAGCCGACGTCGGCGAAGACCTTCGCGCCGCCGCGGGCGGTCTGGGCGACCCACTCCTCGGCGCGGCCGGGTACGAGCGAGGCGACGGCGGCCCGGGCGTGCGGCGGGTAGGCGGGCAGGGCGCCGTCCAGCGGCGGGGCCTCGTGGCCGTGGGAGACCATCGTGCGCTCGCCCTCGTACGCCATGGAGACGGTGACCGGGGAGTGCCAGCCGGGCACGGTCCGGGAGAGCGAGAGGTCGATGCCCTCCCCCTGCTCCAGCGCGTCCCAGCAGTACTCGCCGTAGTGGTCGTCCCCGAAGGCGGCGGCGAGCGAGGTCCGCAGGCCGAGGCGGGCGAGGGCGGTGGCCATGTTGGCGACGCCCCCGGGGCTGGAGCCCATGCCCCTGGCCCAGGATTCGGTCCCGCGCACGGGGGCGCTGTCGAGGCCGGTGAAGATGATGTCGAGGAAGACCGTGCCGGTGAGGAAGACGTCGCAGTCGGGGTCCGTGGGCTCGCGCAGGCGCACCAACGGATCGACTCCCGCGTCGTGTTGCTGGTCTCCCTTTGCTGTGGTCACGGCAGGCTCCCCGGTCGTGGTGCGGATCAGGTCAGTGTGCCCGATGGGGTTCTGGCGGCCAGGTGTGACGCAGGCGAAAAACGAGCCCGTTTACCCGGGGAATACGACCCCAAACCCATAGTGACTCAGATCACACGCGGATTGGGTGGTTTCCTTCCCGTTCGGGCTTCTCCCATCCCCCGCCGACTTGATAGATATGTCCCGCGATCCCGTGCAACACCGGGCGCTCCACCCCCTGTTCCTCCCGTTCTCTGGAACGCCCATGTCGTCGCGCCCGCGTGCCCTGGGGCCTCTTGTCGCCCTGTTCACGGCCGGTTATCTCGCTCCGTACCTGCTCCCGACCGTCGTCGGCAGACTCTCCGCCGGGCTCGGCCTCTCCCCGGCCCAGGCGGGCCTGGTCGGCTCGGTCCTCCTCCTCGCCTCCGCCGCCGCGGGCTTCACGCTCGCCGCGCGCGTGGAACGCCTCGGCCCGCGCCGAGTGGCCCGCTGCGGCCTCCTGGCCATGGCCGTCGGCTACGGCTCGGCGGCACTGACCGCGAGCGTTCCGCTGGTGGTGGGCGGCGCGGTCGTGGGCGGCTTCGGCTCCGGTACGACGCTGGCGGTCGCCGCGTCGGGCCTCGCGGCCCAGCGGGACCCGCACCGGGCCTCGACACTCGGCCTGCTCACGGTCTCGGCGACGGCCGGCGCGCTCTACCTCACGCTCCCCCACCTCGGCGGCGGCCACGCGCTGCCGTTCGCGTCCATCGCGCTCACGGCGGCGCTGGTCTGGCCGCTGACGGGCGGCCTGGCGGGCGGGTCCGGGCGCCCCGCCGCGGGGCCCGCCAGAGGCGGCGAGGGATCCCCACTGCCGCACCGGCGGTCCGGGTTCGTGCTGGCCGCCGCGATCCTGTGCTGGTCCATGGCGCAGAACGCCCTGTGGGGCGTCAGCGGCCGGATCGGGCTCACCCAGGCCGGGCTGAGCGAGGTGACCGTCGGCGCCGTCTTCGCGGTGGCGCTGGGGGCCGGTCTCGCGGGCGTCACGGCCGCGGGAGCGATCGGCTCACGGCTCGGCCGGGCCGCCCCGGTCGGGGCGGGCACGGCGATCATCGCCGTGTGCGTGCTGGTCAGCTCCGGCGCCGAGGACCTGCCCGCGTTCGCGACCGGCGAGATCCTCTGGAACGTCTTCTACCCGGTGGTCCTGTCGTACCTGCTCGGCCTCGCCGCCTCGCTGGACCCGCGCGGCCGCTGGGCCGTCCTCGTGGGCTCGGCGTCCTCCCTGGGCGTGGCCTGCGGCCCGGTCACCGGCAGCGTCCTGTCCGAGCACGCCGGATACCCGGGCATGGGCCTGATCCTGTGCGTCCTGCTCCTGGTGGTCGCGGTCCCGATGACGGCGGTCGCCCTGCACACCTCCGGCCGCCCGCTGGTCCCCGGCTCCGTCCGCCGCCGCGGCGGCGCCCCGGCGGCCGTGGTCGCGGGCACGACCACCGCGGCGACCGGCCTGGTCCCGCAGATGGGCGCCCCGGAGCAGGAGGTCACCGAGATCCCGGTCCCGTCCCGCCGCCGCGCCGACCGCCGCGCCTTCCGCCTGGCCCGCCCGAGCGACCGGGGCTAGGGCGGCGCCGGGGATCGCGGGTGCACCCGCGCCCGTGGACGTACCCCGCCCCCTACTCCGCGTCGAAGTCGTACGCCTCGACCTCGGCCAGGTACCGCGCCCTGCGGTCCTCGTCGTCGTCGAGGAAGGACGCCTCGAAGGAGTTGCGGGCCAGCGTCCGCAGCTGCTCCCGGTCCAGCCCCAGCGCGCCCCGCACCGCGTCGAAGGTGTCGCCCACGTAGCCGCCGAAGTACGCCGGGTCGTCGGAGTTGACCGTGGCGACCAGACCGGCGTCCAGCATCGAGGCCAGTGGGTGGTCCTCCAGGACGTCGATCGCCCGCAGGCGTACGTTCGACAGCGGGCAGAGCGTCAGCGGCACCCGCTCCCGCACAAGCCGCTCCACCAGCTCCGGGTCCTCCACACAGCGCAGGCCGTGGTCGACCCGCTCGACGCCCAGCACGTCCAGCGCCTCGCGGATGTAGGCCGGCGGGCCCTCCTCGCCCGCGTGGGCGACCTTGCGCAGACCGAGCGCCTCCGCCGCCGCGTACACCTCGCGGAACTTCGACGGCGGGTGGCCCACCTCCGCCGAGTCGAGACCGACGCCGGTGATCCGGTGCAGATACGGCCTCGCGGCCTCCAGCGTCGCCATCGCCGACGCGGCGGACTCGTCGCGCAGGAAGCACATGATCAGCCGCGTCGAGACGCCGTGCCGCTCCTCGGCCCCGTCGAGCGCGCGCCCCAGACCCTCGATCACCGTCCCGATCGGCACGCCACGGGCGGTGTGGGCCTGCGGGTCGAAGAAGATCTCGGCGTGCCGCACACCCTGGGCCGCGGCCCGCGCCAGATAGGCGTCGGCGAGCTCGGTGAAGTCCTCGGCCGTGTGCAGGACGGCCATCAGACCGTAGTACAGGTCCAGGAAGGACTGCAGATCGCTGAAGAGGTACGCCTTGCGCAGCTCCTCGGTGTCCGCGTACGGCAGCGTGACGCCGTTGCGCGCGGCGAGCGCGAACGCCAGCTCGGGTTCGAGGGTGCCTTCGATGTGGAGGTGGAGTTCGGCCTTGGGGAGGGGCATGGATCTATCTTTTCGGTAGGGGGACCCTCATGAGGTCCTGGGCAATGCTCAGCTCGCCGTCGAACCCGGCCGCCCGCGCCTGCCGCTCGAACTCGTCGGGGTCGCCGTACCGCTGCGAGAAGTGGGTGAGGACGAGGTGCCGCACCCCCGCGTCGCGCGCGACGGCCGCGGCCTGGCCGGCCGTCAGATGGCCGTGGTCGGTGGCGAGCCGGACGTCCTCGTCGAGGAAGGTCGACTCGATCACCAGCATGTCGGCGCCCTCGGCGAGCGCGTGCACGCCGTCGCAGAGCCGGGTGTCCATGACGAACGCGAACCGCTGCCCGCGCCGGACCTCGCTGACCTCCGCCAGCGTCACGCCGTTCAGGACGCCCTCGCGCTGGATCCGGCCCACGTCCGGCCCCTTGATGCCGTGCGCGGCAAGCCGCTCGGGCAGGATGCGGCGCCCGTCGGGCTCGGTGACCCGGTAGCCGTACGACTCCACCGGGTGCGAGAGCCTGTACGCGTCCAGGGTGTACGACTCGGTGACGGCGAGGGGACCGTCGGCGGCCACCGGGGCCTGCGTCAGCTTCACCGTCTCGCGGTAGGCCGTCGCGTACCGCAGCCGCTCGAAGAACCGCTGTCCGCTCGCCGGGTAGTGCGCGGTGACGGGGTGCGGGACCTGGTCGAGGTTGATCCGCTGGATCACTCCGGCCAGGCCCAGCGAGTGGTCGCCGTGGAAGTGCGTGACGCAGATCCGGTCGAGGTCGTGGGCGGCGACCCCGGCCCGCAGCATCTGCCGCTGGGTGCCCTCGCCGGGGTCGAACAGGATGCCCTGACCGTCCCAGCGCAGCAGATAGCCGTTGTGGTTGCGGTGCCGGGTCGGGACCTGGCTCGCGGTCCCGAGCACGACGAGTTCACGTACCGACACGTCGTCTCCGCGACTATCCGGGAGGCCAGTTGAGGCCGCGTCCGCCGAGCACGTGCGCGTGGGCGTGGAAGACGGTCTGGCCCGCGCCCGCGCCGGTGTTGAAGACGATCCGGAAGCCGCTGCCGTCGACCTTCTCCTGCGCGGCGATCTCGCCGGCCTCGCGCAGCACGTCGGCGGCGATGGCCGGCGCGACGGCGGCGAGGCTGGCGGCGTCGGGGTAGTGGACGCGCGGGATGACGAGCACGTGCGTGGGCGCCTGCGGGTTGATGTCCCGGAAGGCGACGGTCGTCTCCGTCTCGCGCACGATCGTCGCCGGGACCTCCCCGTCCGCGATCTTGCAGAACAGGCAGTCGCTCTGCGGCTCTCCGGCCATGGCCCGGGCCTCCTCGCCTTCGGTGATCAGTTCCTCCCGCATCGTATCGGCCGCGTCACCGGCCGCGCTCGGGACGGGGGGCGCGGCGCTGCAGGGCGGCGCGGCTCACCCAGTAGGTGATGATCACGGTCCAGAAGAGCGGGAAGCCGAGCACCCCGAGGACGGACTCGTCCAGCGTCCACAGCGCCAGCGAAGCCGCCGAGTGCAGACCGAGCAGTCCGACGGCGACCGCCATGGCGAGTACGGGCCGGCAGTTGCGTGCCACGAGGAGCAGCGGGCGGCGCAGCCGCGGCGGGACGCGGCGGGTGATCCACACCGCCCAGCCGGCCCAGCCGGCGACGAGGACGAGCGCGCCGATCACGTACGGGACGGCGGCCTCGGCGCCCGACGAGCCGGTCCGCAGCGGCGCCGAGCCGATGGAGGCCGCGACGAAGCCGAGCAGGGCCACCCAGCGGGCTCCGGCGGCGGTGCCCCAGGCCATGGTCTCCAGGTTGTAGCGGGCCTGCCGGTCGTTCATGTCCAGCGCCGCGGACTCGACGAAGCCCTCGGCGGCCTTCGTCCACGCGCCGGGCCGGAGCCAGCGGCCGCGCAGATGCAGCAGGGAGAGGTTGTTGTGCGCCTCGCTGCTCTCCGGGTCGAGGCGCAGCGCCGTCTCGTAGGCCTGCCGGGCGACGCGGTGGTCGCCGTTGCGCTGGGCGGTGAGGCCGACGAGGAAGTGCGCGTCGCTCTCCTCCGGGGCGAGCCCGACGGCGGTGCGGGCCGCGTCGTACGCCTCGCGCCTGCGCTCCGTACGGACGGAACGGTCGAGGACGGTGCCGAGGGCGTAGTGGCTGCCCCAGTACCCGGGGGCGAGTTCGACGGAGTGCCGGGCGGAGCGCTCGGCCTCCTCGTAGCTCTTCAGCGCGAGCAGGATGTGCGTGCGCATCAGCCAGGCCGGCAGCGAGTCGGGTTCGGCGAGCAGCGCCGCCTCGACGGACTCCAGGGCCTCCTGCTCGCGGCCCAGGCGGTGCCGGCAGCGGGCCAGCAGGACCAGCGCGGCGGCGTCCTGAGGGACGGTGGCCAGATGCTGGGCGGCGAGCGCGGCGGCCTGCTCGTACCGTCCGACGTCGAAGAGGGCGTCGGCCCTGTCCAGGGTGGGGCTCATCAGACCTTGTCCCGGTCGTGGGTGATGCTGAGCAGGTTCGGTACGAGCCCCAGCCAGAACAGGACCTGCGGGATCGTGCGGTCGGTCCACGGCACGAGGAGCATCACCAGGGCGCAGAGCGTCGCGAGTGTGGCCTGCCCGAGGACGACCCGGGGCCAGAACAGCCGCCGCACGAGGTCCCGTACGGTCAGCTTCGCGCCGGTGCGCATCCGCAGGTAGCGGCGCAGGGCGCCGAAGCCCCAGACCGCCGCCATCAGCGCGAGCGCCCAGAGCCGGGTGCCGAGGTGGATCGGGAGGTCCTTCGGCTCCTCGCCCTCGGTCGGGAAGATGTCGACGGTCACCCCGGCCATCACCAGGCAGAGCAGGGCGAGCCAGCGGGTGCCGCGCAGCATCCGGTAGACGGCCTTGTCGAGGTCCGTGCGCAGCGCTTCGGATTCGGGGGCCGCGGCGAGTCCGCTCGCGTACATGTCGGCGGCCCGGGCGGCGGACGTGCCGGGCCTGGCGGCCTCGCGCTCGGTGCTCACGGTGACCGCGAGGGTGTGCGTGGGGTCGACGCGGATGAGCTCCCGTACGGCCTCGTCGGCCAGCTCGGTTCGCCCGTGGAACGAGGCGACCTTGTACATGGTCTGCCAGGTGTAGGTCACGTCCGGCCCGATCCGCACCGCGGTGCGGGCCTGTTCCAGCGCGTCCTCCGGACGGTCCGGGGCCAGTTCGAGCAGCAGCTCGGCGAGGTGCCGGCGCGGGCCCCAGGCGTACGGGTCGATGCGGATCGCCTCGCGCTGCGCCGCCTCGGCCTCCTTCAGCCGGCCGAGATGGCGCAGCGCCACGCCGCGCACGAAGTGGGCTTCGAGGTACTGGGGTTCGAGCCGCAGCGACTCGATGGCGGCGGCGAGGGCCTCGGACGGCCGCCCGAGGGTGATCAGGCACTGGCCGAGCACGGACCACGCGTGGTGGTCGTCGGGGTCCTCGGCGAGGCGGCGGCGGATCAGCTCGTAGGCCTCCTCGTCCCGCATCATCTCGTAGAGCAGGCTGGCCCGTTGGACCTGCGGGTGCGGACTCACAGCTTGCGCTTCTTCTTCAGGTAGGCGACCAGGTCGTCGTACATGCCGCCGTCGTTGGCGAACATCGCCACGTTGCGGGCCGAGGCGAACCAGGACTCGCTGGACGGCTTGATCTGCTTCGCCGCGCCCAGCAGGTCCTTCATGTTGATCAGGCGCACGGTGCCGGTACGGGCGGAGTCGAGGAGCGCGGACTCGGCGGCCGTCTCGCAGAGATGGGCGAGATCGGCGCCGGAGAAGTCCTCGGTGACCTTGACGAGCTTGCCGAGGTCGACCGACTCGATGGGGCGCTCCCGCAGGTGGTAGCGGAGGATCGCGTCGCGGGCCGGGGCGTCGGGCGGCAGCACGAGCAGGGTGCGGTCGAGGCGGCCGGGGCGGCGCAGCGCGAGGTCCACGTCCCAGGGCACGTTGGTGGCGGCGAGCACGAAGACGCCCTCGTTCTCGGCCCCGTCGATGCCGTCGAGCTCGGTGAGGAGCTGGTTGACGACGTTGCGCAGCCCGCTGTGGTGGCTGCGGGAGCGCTTGGCACCGAGCGCGTCCAGCTCGTCGAGGAAGACGACGCAGGGGGCCTGGGCACGGGCGGTCTCGAAGATGTCGTGGACGTTCTTCTCGGACGTACCGATGTACATGTCGAGGATGTCGGCGAGCGAGATCGACATGAAGCTCGCGCCGAGCTCTCCGGCGACGGCGCGGGCGATGAACGTCTTGCCGCAGCCGGGCGGACCGTAGAGGAGCAGGCCGCCGCGGAGGGACTTGCCGTACAGCTTGCGGAGTTCGGGGTTGCGCATGGGGGCGAGGAAGGCGGCCTCCAGGCGGTCCTTGACCTCCCGCATCCCGCCGACGTCGGCGAGGCGTACGGAGCCGGGGGCGTCGACGTCCCAGGCGGACGCGTCACCGGCGTCGCCGCTCCCGTCGGCGGTGAGCGGCTGCTCCAGGTCGCCGCCGTCGCCGTCGCCGTCGCCGTCGACGAAGCGGGGGCCGACGACGTGCCCGATCTGCTGCTCGGCGGCGGCCCAGTCGAAGCCGGGCGGCCCGTCGGACGCATCGGGGCCGGAGGCCGCCGTGGCGTCCGGAACGACGGGGGCAGACGCCTCGACAGCGGGGGTCGCGGGGTCTGCGGGGACGTCCTGAGCCGGAGTTGCGGGGGCCGGGGCTGCCGAGGCCGGAGCTGCGGGGGCCTGGGCCGGGGTTGCGGGGGCCGGGGCCCCGGGGGTCTGGGCGGGCAGCCCCATCGCGCGGACCATCAGCGCCCGTGCCGCCCCGTCACCCGGCGCGTGCTGGAGCGCGACGGCGGCCTCGGTGACGGCCTCGTCGCCACGCCCCTCGGCCAGGAGCAGCTCGGCGAAGTGGAGCCGCAAGGGCACGTCTTCGGGCGCGGCGGCGACCGCGGCGCGCAGACTACGGATCAGGGGAGACTCGTCGGACATGCGGTCAGCCTAGGGAGCAACCCGGCGCCCGCGTCCACCGGGTTCCCGAACGGATCCGGGGTGGTACGCCGCTTCCTCGACAAAGCCACGGCGCGCGGCCTCCCTACGACCGCCCACGGCCTGCAAGAGGCGGACGTCCGGCCCCTGTTCGACGCGCTGGCGACGAGGGACCGGAGACCCGAGAGCGTGCGGAGCCCCGAGAGCGACAGGAGGGTCAGAGCGTGCCGGTCTAGCTCCAGCGGCCCGTTCGGCCGAGGAGCAGGGCCGTGGCCGCGGTGCCGGCCGTGGAGGTACGGAGCACGCTGTGGCCCAGTCGGTACGGCTTCGCGCCCGCCGTCTCGAAGGCCGCCAGCTCCTCCGGCGAGACGCCCCCCTCGGGCCCGACGACGAGCACGATCTCGCCCTCGGCGGGGAGTTCGGCGTCGGCGAGCGCGCCGCTGGGGTGGTCACGGTCCTCGTGCAGGACGGCGGCGAAGTCGGCGCCCGCGAGGAGCGCGGCGACCTGCTTGGTGGTCATCGCGTCGGCGACCTCGGGGAAACGGGTGCGGCGCGACTGCTTGCCCGCCTCGCGCGCGGTCGCCCGCCACTTGGCGAGCGCCTTCAGCCCGCGGTCGCCCTTCCACTGGGTGATGCAGCGGGACGCGGCCCACGGCACGATCGCGTCGACGCCGGTCTCCGTCATGATCTCGACGGCCAGTTCGCCCCGGTCGCCCTTGGGAAGCGCCTGGACGACGGTGATACGGGGCAGGGGCTCCGGCTCCACGGCCGTACCCGAGACCTGGACGGTCAGCTGGTCCTTGCCCTCGGCGGCGAGCACGACGCAGTCGGCCCACGCGCCCCGTCCGTCCGTCAGGACGAGGTCCTCCCCCGCGCGCATCCGCTTCACGGAGACGGCGTGACGGCCCTCGGAGCCGTCGAGGAGGAAGGAGCCGAGGCCGGGGACGGCCTCGACGACGAAGACGGGTGCGGTCATGAGGCGCTCCTGTGGGCCTGCGCGGTCAGTGCGGTGTCGAGTTCGGAGGCCAGCACCTCGACCAGTTGACCGGCCGGGAGTTCACGGGCCAGCCGGTGCCCCTGGCCGGCCCACAGGGCCATGCCCTGCGGGTCGCCCGCGGTGGCGGCGGCCTTGCGGAGGGGTGCGGTGAGGTGGTGGACCTCGGGGTAGGCGGCGGGGGCGTACGGCCCGTGCTCGCGCACGAAGCGGTTGACGAGCCCGCGCGCCGGGCGGCCGGAGAAGGCCCGGGTGAGCTCGGTGCGGACGAAGAGCGGGTTGGTCAGGGCCTGCTTGTGCAGCGCGTGCGCGCCCGATTCGGGGCAGACGAGGAACGCGGTGCCGAGCTGGGCGGCGTCGGCCCCGGCGGCGAGGACCGCGGCGATCTGGGCACCGCGCATGATCCCGCCGGTCGCGACGATCGGCAGCCGCACGGCCTCCCTGACCTGGGTGACGAGCGTGAGGAGACCGGTCCCGGCGAGCGTGGCGTCCGGGTCGTCGCGGTGCGTGCCCTGGTGCCCGCCCGCCTCGACGCCCTGGACGCAGACCGCGTCGGCACCGGCCCGCTGAGCGGCCTGGGCCTCGTCGGGCGAGGTCACGGTGACGATCGTGTACGTACCGGCGCGGGCGAACGCGTGGAACGTCGCCCGCTCCGGGCAGCCGAAGGTGAAGGAGACGACCGGGACGGGATCCTCGAGGAGGATCGCGAGCTTGGCGTCGTAGGCGTCGTCGCGGCCGTGGTCGGGGTCGCCGAGGGTCGTCTCGTACCAGGTGGCCTCGCCGGAGAGCTGGTGCCGGTACACCTCGACGGCGGCGGGGTCGGCGGGCTGTCCGCCGGGCGGCATGAAGAGGTTGACGCCGAAGGGCTGCCCGGTCAGCCCACGCACCTGCTTGATCTCCTGGTACAGACCGCCGGCGGTCTTGTACCCCCCGGCGAGGAACCCGAGTCCGCCGGCCTCGCACACGGCCCCGACGAGCTCCGGACGGGCGGCGCCACCCGCCATGGGGGCCTGCACGATCGGGTATCGGGAGAGATCGTTCAGCGCGGTGGACATGCAGGCATCGTGTCATACGGAAGGGCGGCATCCGCGCCCCGCGGATACCGCCCCTTCCAGGCAGAACGTCGGCCTGCGGGCCGACGGGAACCGGCTCTGCCGACCGCTGCACGCGCCCGTCGGACACGAGAACGACCCGTCACGCCTTGCCGTTGCTCGCGCCCGTCGGACACGAGAACGGCCCGTCACGCCTACCGGCCGTTGAACGCGTCCTTCAGCCGGGAGAACAGCCCCTGCTGCCCGGGCTGGAACTGCCCCGTGGGCCGCTCCTCGCCGCGCAGCTTCGCCAGTTCGCGCAGCAGCCGTTCCTGCTCGGCGTCGAGCTTCGACGGTGTCGTCACCTCGACGTGCACGATCAGGTCGCCGCGACCGCCACCGCGCAGGTGCGTGATGCCGCGCCCGTGCAGCGGGATCGACTGGCCGGACTGGGTGCCCGGGCGGATGTCGACCTCCTCCATCCCGTCGAGCGTCTGCAACGGCACCTTCGTGCCGAGTGCTCCCGCCGTCATCGGGATGGTGACGGTGCAGTGCAGGTCGTCGCCGCGCCGCTGGAAGGTCTCGTGCGGGACCTCGTGGATCTCGACATACAGGTCGCCGGCGGGGCCGCCGCCGGGGCCGACCTCGCCCTCGCCCGCGAGCTGGATACGCGTGCCGTTGTCGACACCGGCCGGGATCTTCACGGTCAGCGTGCGACGCGAGCGGACCCGGCCGTCCCCCGCGCACTCCGGGCACGGGGTCGGGACGACGGTGCCGAAGCCCTGGCACTGCGGGCAGGGGCGGGAGGTCATGACCTGGCCCAGGAAGGACCGCGTGACCTGCGAGACCTCACCGCGGCCGCGACACATGTCACAGGTCTGGGCGGAAGTGCCGGGCGCGGCGCCCTCACCCGAACACGTCGTACAGACGACCGCCGTGTCGACCTGGATGTCCTTGGTCGTGCCGAAGGCCGCCTCGTTGAGGTCGATCTCCAGCCGGATCATCGCGTCCTGGCCGCGCCGGGTGCGCGAGCGCGGTCCGCGCTGCGACGCCGTACCGAAGAACGCGTCCATGATGTCCGAGAAGTTCCCGAAACCGCCCGCGCCGAAGCCGCCGGCTCCACCGCCACCGCCGGAGGCGGACAGCGGGTCACCGCCGAGGTCGTAGACCTGCTTCTTCTGCGGGTCCGACAACACCTCGTACGCGGCGTTGATCTCCTTGAACCGCTCCTGCGTCTTCGGATCGGGATTCACATCCGGGTGCAGCTCGCGCGCGAGCCGCCGGAATGCCTTCTTGATCTCGTCCTGGGACGCGTCGCGGCGCACGCCGAGTACGGCGTAGTAGTCCGTGGCCACTTACGACTCCGCCAGGATCTGTCCGACGTAACGTGCCACTGCGCGTACCGCTCCCATCGTTCCGGGGTAGTCCATGCGGGTCGGTCCGACCACGCCGAGTTTGGCGACTGCCTCGTCGCCCGAACCGTAGCCGACCGCGACGACGGACGTGGAGGTGAGGCCCTCATGGGCGTTCTCGTGCCCGATCCGTACGGTCATGCCCGAGTCCTTGGCCTCGCCGAGCAGCTTGAGGAGCACGACCTGCTCCTCCAGCGCCTCGAGCACCGGCCTGATCGTGAGGGGGAAGTCATGGCCGAAGCGGGTGAGATTGGCGGTACCGCCGATCATCAGCCGCTCCTCGTGCTCTTCCACCAGGGTTTCGAGGAGGGTCGCGAGCACCGTCGAGACCGTGCCTCGGTCCTCCGTCTCCTCGAAGGACTCCGGAAGATCCTGCACCAGTTGCGGCACGTCCGCGAAACGGCGGCCGACGACCCGGCTGTTGAGCCGGGCGCGCAGGTCCGCCAGCGAGCTCTCGCCGAACGGCGCCGGGCAGTCGATGACACGCTGCTCGACCCGGCCGGTGTCCGTGATCAGCACGAGCATCAGCCGGGCGGGGGCCAGCGCGAGCAGCTCCACGTGCCGGACCGTCGAGCGGGTCAGCGACGGGTACTGCACGACGGCGACCTGGCGGGTCAGCTGCGCGAGCAGCCGGACCGTACGCCCGACGACGTCGTCGAGGTCGACCGCCCCGTCGAGGAAGTTGTGGATCGCGCGCCGCTCGGGCGTCGACAGCGGCTTGACCCCGGCGAGCCGGTCGACGAAGAGGCGGTAGCCCTTGTCCGTCGGGATGCGTCCGGCGCTGGTGTGGGGCTGGGCGATGTAGCCCTCGTCCTCCAGGACGGCCATGTCGTTGCGCACCGTGGCGGGCGAGACGCCGAGCTTGTGGCGCTCCGTGAGCGCCTTGGAGCCGACCGGCTCCTCCGTCCCGACGTAGTCCTGGACGATGGCGCGCAGCACCTCGAGTCTGCGTTCGCTGAGCATGGCGCACACCTCCAGCTGTCGTATCGGTCGCTCCGCGTTTGGCACTCGCCCTGTCCGAGTGCCAGGAATCCCCCGGCCAGTGTACGGCGGCGGGCATCGCTCCTGGCAAGGAGGCCGCGTCGGAGGTCGCGTCGTAGCGGATAGCGTCGCGGTATGGACCTCACTTGGGAAGAGTTCGGCTGGGAGCGGATCGCGGACGGGGTGGGGCGCCGCCGCCTGCCCGGCTGGGACGCCACCGTGGGCCTGGTGGTGGGAGGACGGGCCGTACTGCTGTACGACACGGGCTCCACGCTCCGGGAGGGCGCCGAGCTGCGGGCTCAGGTGGAGGCGCTGACGGGCGGCCGGAGAGTGACGCACATCGCACTGAGTCACCCCCACTTCGATCATGTTCTGGGCACGGCGGCCTTCGCCGGCGCCGAGGTGTACGGCGCGGTGGGTCTGCGCGAGCTGATGCGGCGGGAGGGGGACGCGCTGCGCGTGGACGCCGTACGTCAGGGGGTGGACGCACGGGACGCGGAGGAGGCGGCCGACATGCTGGTGGCGCCGCACCACGAGGTCTCGGGGGAGTGGACGCTGGACCTGGGCGGCCGCCAGGTGCTGCTCGCGAACATGGGGCCTGGCCACACCGCGCACGATCTGGCGCTCTTCGTGCCCGGCGCGCCGGAGGTCGTCTTCTGCGGTGACCTGGTGGAGGAGTCGGGCGAGCCGCAGGCGGGCCCGGACGCGCTGCCGTCGCGCTGGCCGGACGCGCTGGACCGGCTGCTGCGGGTGGGCGGGGAGAGCGCGGTGTACGTGCCGGGGCACGGAGCGGCGGTGGACGCGGCGTTCGTACGGCGCCAGCGGGATGAACTGGCACGCCGCTTCTCCGTCGCATAACGTCGCGCAAATGCGCAGCTACAACCCGGACCTGACGCCCCCTTGGAAGCGATCCGCCCCGGTGCCGGACGTACCGGCGGAGGCGGACCTCGTGGTGGAGGAGGTCTCCACCGGCTTCTGCGGGGCGGTGATCCGCTGCGAGGCGGGCACGGTGACGCTGGAGGACCGCTTCGGCAAGCACCGGGTCTTCCCGATGGAACCGCGCGGTTTCCTCCTGGAGGGCCGGGTGGTCACGCTGGTCCGACCGTCCGCCGCTCCCGCGCGCCCCACCCGCACCGCCTCCGGCTCGGTCGCGGTCCCTGGCGCGCGGGCCCGGGTGGCCCGGGCGGGCCGCATCTACGTGGAGGGCCGCCACGACGCCGAGCTGGTGGAGCGGGTCTGGGGCGACGACCTTCGCATCGAGGGCGTGGTGGTGGAGTACCTGGAGGGGATCGACGACCTCCCGTCGATCGTCGCGGAGTTCGCCCCGGCGGCGGACGCGCGGCTCGGCATCCTGGTGGACCACCTGGTCCCCGGCTCGAAGGAGTCCCGCATCGCGGCGCGGGTCTCGTCCCCGGACGTCCTGATCGTCGGTCACCCGTACATCGACGTCTGGGAGGCGGTGAAGCCGTCGTCGGTGGGCATCCCCGGCTGGCCCACCGTCCCCCACGGCCAGGACTGGAAGACGGGCGCCTGCCGCGCCCTGGGCTGGCCGGAGAACACGGGAGCGGCCTGGCAGCACATCCTGTCCCACGTCCACACGTACAAGGACCTGGAACCGGCACTCCTGGGCCGAGTAGAAGAACTGATCGACTTCGTGACGGCACCGTAACCCGCCCTCCCCGCGTTGTGGGCAATCGTTCCGCAGGGCGGAACGGGTGGGCACAACCCACAGGGGCGGCGCCCTGACAGGCCCCTGGCGGGGGAGCGGCACGCTCGAAGGGCGGCCGGACCTAGTCCACGAGGTCCCTGACGACCGCGTCGGCAAGCAACCGCCCCCGCAGCGTCAGGACCGCCCGCCCCTCCCCGTACGGCTCCGCCGCGAGGAGCCCGTCCGCCAGCGCCTTGCGAGAGGCTGCCAGCCCCGCGGGCTTCAGGAGCTCCAGCTCCACGCCCTCCCGGAGCCGTAGCTCCAGAAGCACACGCTCCACGCGCCGGTCCTCCGCCGAGAGAACCTCGCGCCCGGCCCCCGGCGACCGCCCCTCCCCCAGCGCCGCCGCGTACGCCCCCGGATGCTTCACGTTCCACCACCGCACACCGCCCACGTGCGAGTGCGCCCCCGGCCCCGCGCCCCACCAGTCGGCTCCGCGCCAGTACAGCTCGTTGTGCAGGCACCGGCCCGCCTCCGACGTGGCCCAGTTCGACACCTCGTACCAGTCGAAGCCGGCCTCCGCGAAGACGGAGTCGGCGATCAGATACCGGTCCGCGTGCACGTCGTCGTCGGTCATCGGCACCTCGCCCCGGCGGATCCGCCGGGCCAGCTGCGTCCCCTCCTCGACGATCAGCGCGTACGCGCTGACATGGTCGGGGCCGGCGCCGATCGCCGCCTCCAGCGACGCCCGCCAGTCGTCGTCGGACTCCCCGGGCGTCCCGTAGATCAGGTCCAGGTTGACGTGCTCGAAACCCGCCGCCCGGGCCTCCGCGACGCACGCCTCGGGCCGCCCCGGCGTGTGCGTACGGTCCAGGACCTTCAGGACGTGCTGCCGGGCGCTCTGCATGCCGAAGGAGATCCGGTTGAAGCCCCCGGCCCGCAGCTCCGCGAGATAGGCCGGGTCCACCGACTCCGGGTTCGCCTCGGTCGTCACCTCGGCGTCGTCGGCGAGCCCGAACTCGTCCCGGATCGCCCCCAGCATCCGTACGAGGTCGCCGGCCGCGAGCAGCGTGGGCGTGCCGCCGCCGACGAAGACCGTCCGCACCGGCCGCGGGTCGTCGCCGAGCACCTTCCGGGCGAGGCGTATCTCCTCGGCGACCTGTCCCGCGTAGTTGTCACGGGAGGCGAGCACGCCTCCGGCACCGCGCAGCTCACTGGCGGTGTACGTGTTGAAGTCGCAGTAGCCGCAGCGCGTCGCGCAGTACGGCACATGCAGATAGAACCCGAGCGGCCGCTCCCCGGCCCCTTCGAGGGCGTGCGCGGGCAGCGCCCCGTCTTCGGGCATGGGCTCACCATCGGGCAGTACGGAAGGCATGAGCCCATTGTCCCGTACTGCCCGAGCTGAGCCGCCGGCCTGTGGAAAACCAGGGGCCAGGAAGCGGACCGGACCCCCGGCTACGCCTCCCGGGCCCCCGCGTACATGTCCTCGATCAGCTCCTTGTACGTCCGCTCCACCACCGGCCGCTTCATCTTCAGCGACGGGGTCAGCTCACCGTGCTCGACGTCCAGGTCCCGCGGCAGCAGCCGGAACTTCTTGATCGTCTGCCAGCGCTGCACGCCCTCGTTGAGGCGGTCGACGTAGCCCTGCACCATCTCCAGGGTCTGCGGGGCGGCCACGACCTCCGCGTACGCCTTGCCCGCGAGGCCGTTCTCGGCGGCCCAGCCGAGGATGGCGGGCTCGTCGAGCGCGATGAGCGCGGAGCAGTAGTTCCGGTCGGCGCCGAGGACGACGATGTTGGAGACGAAGGGGCAGACCGCCTTGAACTGGCCCTCGATCTCGGTCGGCGCGATGTACTTGCCGCCCGAGGTCTTGAACAGGTCCTTCTTGCGGTCGGTGATCCGCAGGTAGCCGTCGGCGGACAGCTCGCCGATGTCCCCGGTGTGGAACCAGCCGTCCGCCTCCAGGACCTCGGCGGTCTTCTCGGGCAGGCCGTGGTAGCCCTGCATGATGCCGGGGCCGCGCAGCAGGATCTCGCCGTCGTCGGCGATCCGGACCTCGCAGCCGGGGAGCGGCTTGCCGACCGTACCGGTGCGGTAGGCCTCGCCCGGGTTGACGAAGGAGGCGGCGCTGGACTCCGTGAGGCCGTAGCCCTCCAGGATGTGGATGCCCGCGCCGGAGAAGAAGAAGCCGATCTCGGGTGCCAGCGCGACGGAGCCGGAGACGGCGGCGCGCAGCCGGCCGCCGAACGCCTCGCGGAGCTTCTTGTAGACCAGCGCGTCCGCGACCTTGTGCTTCGCCGTGAGGCCGAAGGGGGCGGAGGCGGTACCGGTGCGACGGAAGTTGTCCTGGGTGACCTTGGCGTACTCGCGGGCCACTCCGGCCGCCCACTGGAAGATCTTGTACTTGGCGGGGCCGCCCTCGCGCGCCTTGGCGGCGACGCCGTTGTACACCTTCTCGAAGATGCGGGGCACGGCGGCCATGTACGTCGGCTGGACCACCGGCAGGTTCACGATGATCTTGTCGATGCGGCCGTCGACGGCGGTGACGTGACCGACCTCGATCTGGCCGGAGGTGAGCACCTTGCCGAAGACGTGCGCGAGCGGCAGCCAGAGGTACTGGACGTCGTCCTGGGTGACCAGGCCGGTCGCGGCGATGGCCTTGGCCATGTACGACCAGTTGTCGTGCGGGAGCCGTACGCCCTTGGGGCGGCCGGTGGTGCCCGAGGTGTAGATGAGGGTGGCGAGCTGGTCGGCGGTGATCGCGGCGACGCGCTCCTTGACCGCCTCGGGGTGCTTCTCCAGGTACGCCTTGCCGCGCGCCTCCAGGTCGGCGAGCGAGATGACCCAGTCGTCGGTCTCCACGCCGGTGGCGTCGATGACGACGACGTGGTGGAGGCCGGGCAGCTCGGCGCGGGTCTCGCGGGCCTTGGCGACCTGCGCCGCGTCCTCCGCGATCAGCACCTTGGACTCGGAGTCGGAGAGGATGAACGCCGACTCCTCGGCGTTGGTCTGCGGGTAGATCGTGGTGACCGCGGCTCCTGCGCACATCACGCCGAGGTCGGTGAGGATCCATTCCACCCGGGTGGAGGAGGCCAGGGCGACCCGCTCCTCCGCCTGGACGCCCAGGTCGACGAGACCGGCCGCGATGGCGTAGACGCGTTCGGCGGCCTGCCCCCAGCTGAGCGACTTCCACTCGTCCGTGCCCTGGCCGGACGCCGCCGGGACCGGATAGCGGTAGGCCTCCGCGTCCGGAGTCCGCGCGACGCGCTCAAGGAAGAGGGTCGCCACGGAGGGCGGTCGGTTCTCGATCAGGGTCTGTGTGTCGCTCACGACGTCCTCCGGGCGGCGGCGGTGCGTTCTGGCGGTGCGTTCCATGCGTACTAACTGGCGAGTAACCTTCGAGCCGCGATCAGAGTAAGGCGCCGGGGTCCGGCGCGTAAGAGGCTGCGGGCCGCCTCTTCATACCCGGTTGATAACAGAACGAACGGAGAACGGGCCCCCGCACGCTCGGCGCGGGGACCCGTTCGATGTATCTGTCAGCTAATCAGCCGATCGTGCGGCTACTTCTTGCCCTTGCCGCCGGCGGAGTCGTCACTCGACAGCACGGCGATGAAGGCCTCCTGCGGGACCTCCACGGAGCCGACCATCTTCATCCGCTTCTTGCCCTCCTTCTGCTTCTCCAGCAGCTTCCGCTTACGGGAGATGTCACCGCCGTAGCACTTGGCGAGGACGTCCTTCCGGATGGCGCGGATGGTCTCGCGGGCGATGACCCGGGAGCCGATGGCGGCCTGGATGGGCACCTCGAAGGCCTGCCGCGGGATGAGCTCGCGCAGCTTGGCGACGAGCCGGACGCCGTACGCGTACGCGGCGTCCTTGTGGGTGACGGCCGAGAAGGCGTCCACCTTGTCGCCGTGGAGCAGGATGTCGACCTTGACCAGGCTGGACGCCTGCTCGCCGGTGGGCTCGTAGTCCAGGGAGGCGTAGCCGCGGGTCTTGGACTTCAGCTGGTCGAAGAAGTCGAAGACGATCTCGGCGAGGGGGAGGGTGTAGCGGATCTCGACCCGGTCCTCGGAGAGGTAGTCCATGCCGAGGAGGGTGCCGCGACGGGTCTGGCAGAGCTCCATGATCGCGCCGATGAACTCGCTCGGGGCGAGGATCGTGGCGCGGACGACCGGCTCGAAGACGTCGTCGATCTTGCCTTCGGGGAACTCGCTCGGGTTGGTGACCGTGTGCTCGCTGCCGTCCTCCATGACCACGCGGTAGACCACGTTGGGGGCGGTGGCGATCAGGTCGAGACCGAACTCGCGCTCGAGCCGCTCCCGGATCACGTCCAGGTGCAGCAGACCGAGAAAACCGACGCGGAAGCCGAAGCCGAGGGCGGCGGAGGTCTCCGGCTCGTAGACGAGCGCGGCGTCGTTGAGCAGCAGCTTGTCGAGGGCGTCGCGAAGGTCGGGGTACTCCGAGCCGTCCAGCGGGTAGAGGCCCGAGAACACCATCGGCTTGGGGTCCTTGTAGCCGCCGAGCGCCTCCGTGGCGCCCTTGTTCAGGGAGGTGATGGTGTCACCGACCTTGGACTGGCGGACGTCCTTCACACCGGTGATGAGGTAGCCGACCTCGCCGACGCCGAGACCGTCGGACGGGGTCATCTCCGGGGACGAGACACCGATCTCGAGCAGCTCGTGGGTGGCGCCGGTCGACATCATCCTGATGCGCTCGCGCTTGTTGAGCTGGCCGTCGACGACACGGACGTACGTCACGACACCGCGGTAGGAGTCGTAGACCGAGTCGAAGATCATCGCGCGGGCGGGCGCGTCCGCGACACCGACGGGGGCCGGAACGGTCGCGACGACGCGGTCGAGCAGCGCCTCGACGCCGAGACCGGTCTTGGCCGAGACCTTGAGCACGTCCTCGGGCTGGCAGCCGATGAGGTTGGCGAGCTCCTCGGAGAACTTCTCCGGCTGCGCGGCGGGCAGGTCGATCTTGTTCAGCACGGGAACGATCGTGAGGTCGTTCTCCATCGCGAGGTACAGGTTCGCGAGAGTCTGCGCCTCGATGCCCTGGGCCGCGTCGACGAGCAGGACCGTGCCCTCACAGGCGGCCAGGGACCGCGAGACCTCGTAGGTGAAGTCGACGTGCCCGGGGGTGTCGATCATGTTGAGGATGTGGGTCTTCCCCTGACCCTCGCCCTCGGTCGGCGCCCAGGGAAGACGGACCGCCTGGGACTTGATCGTGATGCCGCGCTCGCGCTCGATGTCCATCCGGTCGAGGTACTGGGCACGCATCTGCCGCTGGTCGACCACACCGGTCAGCTGGAGCATCCGGTCGGCAAGCGTGGACTTGCCGTGGTCGATGTGCGCGATGATGCAGAAATTGCGGATCAGCGCCGGGTCGGTACGGCTCGGCTCAGGCACGTTGGTAGGAGTCGCGGGCACGCAGGGTCTCGTCTCGGGGCGATGGTCGGATCGATACGTAGGCTCCATCGTCCCATGACTGGGGACGTCCGCTCGGTTTGGGCGGAGGTTGGCCCCCCTGATATCGTGGACAGCTGTGTCTCGTACGCCCTCTCAGCGATGGGACACACCTCAGAAACAACACCGAACCTGAAAAGGCTCTTTTCGTGGCGAACATCAAGTCCCAGATCAAGCGGAACAAGACGAACGAGAAGGCGCGCCTGCGCAACAAGGCCGTCAAGTCCTCGCTCAAGACCGCGATCCGCAAGGCCCGCGAGGCCGTCGCCGCGGGTGACGTCGAGAAGGCCGTCGTGGCTTCTCGCGCCGCCTCCCGCGCGCTCGACAAGGCTGTCTCGAAGGGCGTCATCCACAAGAACGCCGCCGCCAACAAGAAGTCGGCGCTGGCCACCAAGGTTGCCGCTCTGCAGGGCTGAGCCCCTCTGATGTAACGCCGGACGGGACCCAGCGGGCCCTCTCTCCCGCTCCCACCCGGCACCCCGGACTCGTACGCGATACGCGTTCGCCACGCGTGTACGAGCCCACCAGCCGTACGACAAGGCCCCGCGTCCTCCTTCCCCAGGAGGCAGCGGGGCCTTCGTCGTACGCGCGGCCCGCGCCCGCCTACCGCCGCAACCGCGCCGCCCGCGCCACCGCGACCACCGCCTTCTCCAGCGCGTACTCCGGGTCGTCCCCTCCGCCCTTCACACCCGCGTCCGCCTCCGCCACAGCGCGGAGCGCGAGGGAGACGCCGTCCGGGGTCCAGCCCCGCATCTGCTGCCGCACGCGGTCGATCTTCCACGGCGGCATCCCCAGCTCCCGCGCCAGATCCGCCGGACGCCCGCCCCGTGCCGAGGACAGCTTGCCGATCGCCCGGACGCCCTGCGCCAGCGCGCTGGTGATCAGGACCGGCGGCACTCCGGTCGAGAGCGACCAGCGCAGCGCCTCCAGCGCCTCCGCGGCCCGTCCCTCCACCGCGCGGTCCGCGACGTTGAACGACGACGCCTCGGCCCGCCCCGTGTAGTACCGCCCGACGACCGCCTCGTCGATCGTCCCCTCCACGTCCGCCGTCAGCTGCGACACCGCCGACGCCAGCTCCCGCAGGTCGCTGCCGATCGAGTCGACCAGCGCCTGGCACGCCTCGGGCGTCGCCGAACGCCCCAGCGCCCGGAACTCCTGCCGTACGAACGTCAGCCGCTCCGCCGGCTTCGTGGTCTTCGGGCAGGCCACCTCCCGTGCGCCCGCCTTCCGCGCCGCGTCCAGCAGACCCTTGCCCTTGGCGCCGCCCGCGTGGAGCAGCACGAGCGTGATCTCCTCGATGGGCGCGTCGAGGTACGCCTTGATGTCCTTGATCGTGTCCGCGGACAGGTCCTGCGCGTTCCGCACGACCAGCACCTTGCGCTCGGCGAACAGCGACGGGCTCGTCAGCTCCGCGAGCGTCCCGGGCTGAAGCTGCTCGGAGCTGAGGTCCCGCACGTCCGTGTCGGCGTCGGCGGCCCGGGCGGCCGCCACCACCTCCTGGACCGCACGGTCGAGGAGCAGGTCCTCCTGGCCCACGGCGAGCGTCACGGGGGCGAGAAGGTCGTCGGTCGAATTCTTCCTGGTGGCCATCGGGACCAGGATCCCACGGGCCACTGACAGCCATGCCCGAGAATGGCCGGGTGAGCGAACGACACGTACTGGTACTGCCCGACCGCGACACCGCCGAGGAGGTCGCCGAAGAGCTTCCCGCCCGCTTCGGGGTCGCCGAGGAACCGCAACTCGTGCGGGACGCGCTGGCCGGCGAGGACGACGCCGAGGACGCCCAGTGGCTGGTGGTCGTGGAGGACCCGGAGGGCCGGCTGGACTCCGCGGCGCTGGACGAACTCGCCGCGGAGTACGAGGGCTGGCTGGAGGCCCCGTAGGGCAGGCCCGCGCGGCGGGGCCGGCCGTCGCCGCCCCCGGCCGGTCCCGAACCCTGCGACGGCTACCGCTTCCGCGGCGGCGGGACCGGCGGGAGGTCCGTCAGCTCGATCCCGAACAGCTCCCGGTACGCCGCCCTCACCTCGTCGTCCCCGTCGAGCAGCCGCTCCGTGCGCTTCCCGCCGTTCACCGTGGTGACGAGCTTGTGGCCACTGAGGGTGATCCGGCCCTCGTCGGTGAGCCGGGAGCAGACGAGGGAGCGGGTGAAGTGCGAGTCCGGGGAGGTGCGCTGGTACCAGGAGCCCGCCGTGAAATCGGCCAGCACCCGCGGGCGCAGCTCCAACCGGTACTCGGGCTCGCCGTTCCGCAGCACGTCCAGGTCCCCGTCCTCGGTCTCCGCCACACGGAACGTGCCGCCGGGATCGCTCTGGTCGCCCCGTTCGTCCAGCGCCAGCGGGAAGTGGCTGTGATCGCCGAACCCGACGTCCGCGAGCCACCGCCCCTCCTCCGCCGTCTCCACCAGCACCGCCATGTGGTCGTACGGGATGCCCAGCCGGCCGCCCTTGCCGAAGCACCGCGCCTGAAGGAGCGTGACGGCGAAGCCGAGTTCGCGCAGCAGGGCGGCGAAGGTGGCGTTGATCTCGTAGCAGAACCCGCCCCTGCCCACCCCGACGACCTTGTCGAGCAGCGGCTTCTCCTCCAGGACGATGTCCTCGCCGAGGTGGACCGACAGGTTCTCGAAGGGGACCGTCTTCAGGTGCCGCACATGCAGATCACGCAGAGCGGCCACGTCGGGACGGTCCGGCCGGGTGGCTCCGATGCGCCGCAGGTACGCCTCGGCCGGCGTGTCCGGGGTCTGCCGGGTGTGAGTGGTCATGCCCCGAGTCTGCCGCCGCTCACCTCGGTTCGCCCATAAGGCCCTGGTCCTAGGTCCGTTGCCCGAGGGCCGTGGCCCGAGGCGCCGCCCAGACCACTCCGCGTACGGTGCGAGCCATGTCCGATCATGAACCGCCCCGCCCCCGCACCCGGCGCAAGCAGGACGTCCTCACCCGGCTCCGGGAGGACGACGACCTGTGGGCCGCGACCGCGACCGCCCACGACGAACCATGCCTGGTACCTCTCTCCTTCCTCTGGGACGTCCACGACGGGCACCTCGACCGCGGAACCCTTCTGCTGTGCACGAAGCGGAACAACCCCACGGCCCGCAATCTCACCCCCCGTGGCGAGGTCCGGCTCAGCCTCGGCCACACCCGTGACGTGGTGCTGATCGACGGAACGGCCGAGGCCGTGGAGGGCACCGACCTGCCGACGGCTTCCGCCGACGCGTTCGCGGCCAAGCTGGCCTGGGATCCGCGCGACCGGGCGGCCTGGATCTACCTCCGCGTCACCCCCAGGTCGGTGAAGGCCTGGCGCGAGGAGAACGAGCTGGCCGACCGGGAGCTGATGCGCGACGGCGAGTGGCTGGTCTGATCTCTCCCGGACGGCGGCCGGACGGACCCAGGCCCCCCCGGTACGGGTCGCACCCCCTACCTGCTCGGTACGGGGCCAGGCCCCGGTACGGCCGCGCCCCCTACGCGCTCGTGCTCGGTACGGCCATCAGCCCCGCCCCTGCCCCCGTCACCGCGATCGCGCCGTGCCGGTCCGTCCGCAGCACCTCCGCTCCCCCGTCCCTGAGCGCCTCGACCGTTCGGGGCGAGGGGTGGCCGTAGGGGTTGTCCCGACCGGCCGACACCAGCGCCAGCCGTGGCCGCACCGCCCGTATCAGCCCGGGATCCTGGTGGGCGGACCCATGGTGGGCGACCTTGAGCACGTCCACCGGGCCGAGTCCGGGGTACGCCCGCAACAGACCCTGCTGGGCGGGCGGTTCGAGGTCCCCCAGGAGCAGCAGGCGCATCCCCTCCGCGGTCCGGACGAGCAGCGTGACACTCGAGTCGTTCGGCCCCGACTCCTCCGGCCCCGCAGCCCCGGGCCGCCCCCTGGGCCACAACACCCGCCACTCCAGCGGGCCCAGGCGTCTGTGCTCCCCCGGCCCGGCCCGGACGACGGGCACTCCCGCCGCCGCGGCCGTGCGCCGCACGAACGCCGCCTGCCCCGGGGGCTCTTCGAGCCCGGTGGTCTGGATCGCCCCGACCGGCCTGCCGCGAAGGACCCCTGCCAGCCCGGCGACGTGGTCCGCGTGGAAGTGCGTCAGCACCACGAGGGGGACCGTGCGGACGCCGAGATCGTGGAGGCAGCGGTCCACCAGTGCCGGGTCGGGTCCCGCGTCCACGACGACGGCCGAGCCCTCGCCGGCCGCGAGCACGGTCGCGTCGCCCTGCCCCACCTGGCACATCGCGAAGGCCCAGCCCGGCGGCGGCCAGCCGCTGACCAGCCGGGTCAGCGGGGGCGGTCGCACCACCGCGAGGAGCAGCAGGACGGCACAGCCCGTGGCGATCCTCCGCCTGAAGGGCAGTCTCCACGCCCCGAGCACCACCAGACCGAAGAGACCGGCCAGCAGGAACCCGCCCGACCACCCGCCGGGCCACTCCACCTCCGCTCCGGGCAGCGCGGCACCGGCACGGGCCACCCCGGCGATCCACTCCGCGGGCCAGGCCGCGACGCGCGCCACCAGTTCCGCCGCCGGAAGCGAGACCGGCGCCAGCGCGAGCGCGGCGAACCCCAGGACCGTGGCCGGGGCAACTGCCAGCTCGGCGAAGAGATTGCTGGGGATCGCGACCAGGCTCACCCGGGCCGCGAACACCGCCACCACGGGCGCACACACCGCCTGAGCGGCCAGAGCGGCCGCCAGTGCCTCGGCGAGCCTGCCCGGCACCCCGCGTCGCCGCAGCGCGTCGCTCCAGCGAGGCGCGATCGTGAGCAGCGCCCCGGTGGCCAGGACCGAGAGCAGGAAGCCATAGCTCCGCGCCAGCCACGGGTCGTAGAGCACCAGCGTCAGCACTGCCGCCGCCAGCGCGGGGATCAGCGACCTGCGGCGGCCCGTGCCGATGGCCAGCAGGGCGACCGCGCCACAGGCAGCCGCCCGCAGCACGCTCGGGTCCGGTCGGCACACGATCACGAAGGCGAGCGTCAGTCCTCCCCCGAGGAGCGCGGTGGACCGCAAGGGGATCCCGAGCCGGGGCGCGAGCCCGCCGCGTTCGGCCCGCATCGCCGTTCCCGGCCGTCCGACGAGCAGGAGCAGCACGACCGTCAGGTTGGAGCCGCTCACGGCCAGAAGGTGCGAGAGGTCCGTCGCCGCGAAGGCGTCGCTCAGCTCCGGCTCGATCCGTGAGGTGTCGCCGACGACCAGCCCGGGCAGCAGCGCCCGGGCGTCCGCGCCGAGGTCCTCGGTCGCCCGCCGCAGCCCCGCCCGCAGCTCTCCGGCCGTACGCTGCACGGTGCTCGGCGGCCCGGTGATCCGGGGCGGTCCGGCCCCGCCGGCCCGCAGCACCGCCGCGAACCGGTCGTCCGGGCGTATCGGGGGCGCGAGCCGCCCGGTGATCTGCAGCCGGGTCGAGGGCAGCAGCCGCAGCCACTCCCCCTGGGCTTCCCCGGCCGGCACGATCACCAGCACCGGGGTCCTCGTGCGGTGCACGGTCCCACCCGCCGCCTCGATCCGGATCGCCTCGGCGTCGAGCACGACGGAGACCGGCGCCGTCCTGTCGCCCCGGATCCTAGGCCGGGTGAGCCGGGGATCGGATGTGACCGTCACCTCCACCCTCGCCCTGGCGTACTCCCCCGCGAGCCCGGGCACCGGCCCTCGCCGCAGATCCGCCGCGTGGAGGCCGCCCGAAGCGGCACCGGCCGCGGCGCAGAGGAGTACGGCGGCGCCCGCGGTGGCCCGGAGTGTCTGCCCCGGCCGCCTCCGAAGAACCACCGACAGGACCGCCGCGCCGGCCAGACACGCCAGCACGCCCGCGAGCACCCACCACCCGGTGGCACCCACCGCGAGCGCGGCCGCTCCCCAGGCCGCCAACGCCGGCGGCACGAGCCGAAGATCGGCGGGCCCCTCCTCGGGCCCCCGCCCGCGCTCGGACACTTCGCGCGCGTCGGGCGCGCTCATGGCCGGACCAGGGGCGCGAGGTCCGCGAACCGGCGCTCCCCGATGCCGTTTACCTCGCGCAGCTCGGCGACCGAACGGAACCCGCCGTGCTCCGTGCGATGGTCGACGATGTGCTGGGCCAGCACGGGCCCGACGCCCGGCAGCGTGTCGAGCTGCTCCACCGTCGCCGTACTGAGGCTGAGCGGAGCCGCCCGCGTGCCCGGAGCGACTCCCGCACCCGCACCGCCCCCCGCGGCGGCGGCCGCCGCCGGCACTCCGACCGCGACCTGTTCGCCGTCCATGAGGATCCGGGCTCGGTTGAGTCCGGTGAGGTCCGTTCCCGGACGGACCCCTCCGGCCGCCCGCAGCGCGTCAGCGACCCGCGACCCGGGCGGCAGGGTCAGCACCCCGGGCCGTCGCACCTTGCCGCTCACATCGACCACGACGCCCGACGGTGTCGCCCCTTGCGCGGGATCGCGCGGGGGATCACTCGTGGTCTCCGCCGAGCCCGCGGGAGACGCCCCGCTCTCCGGGAGCGGTGCGGCGCTCACGATCTCCGGCGCCCTGACCGCTTCCGGGCGCCCGGCCCAGAAGTACCGCCCGGCGAAGCCGGCAGCCACGACGAGTACGACGGCCAGCGCCGCCAGTGTCCGCGGTTCGAGGCCGCACCGGGACTGCACCCACACCGGCAGCCGTTCGCTCAGCGCGAGCCTCAGCCGTTCAAGTCGCCCGGGGGCCGCCCTCTCCTCCTGGAGGCCAGGTGACGCGGCAACCTCCGGCGCACCCCACTCCGGCAGGGGTGGCGGGGAGGCGGTCCGGGGCGCGGTGGGAATCAGCGCCTCGCCCCGCCGCCGTACGGCGGCGCCGCTCACCGCGACGGCGCGCCGCCCCCGGGTCCGCCCTCGGGCCCGGGCGGGAGGCGAACCGCGCCCGCGGACCCGCCCGTCCGATCCGGGAGCACGACCGGGCCCGCTGGCCGCGGCCGCACGAACGGAGGGACGTACCGAGGGACGGGAGGAGTGACGCAGGGAAGGACGCGTGAAGTGAGGCGTCGGCGGACGGGATGCGAGATGTGTGCGAAGAACCATGGACAGGACGGTAGGCACATCCGTCCGAATCCGCTGAGACGCTCCGATTTCCGTGGACAGACGCCCAGTTGTGGAAAAACCCGTCACTCACACGAGGGGTTGATACCTCAGCGAGGTGACACCACGACGGCGAGCAGCCCGGGGCCCGTGTGCGCCCCGATCACCGCTCCCACCTCACTGACCTGCAACTCCTCTATACCTGCCACCCGTTCCCGCAGCCGGTCCGCCAACACGGCGGCCCGCTCGGGCGCGGAGAGATGGTGCACGGCGATGTCGACCGCCCCGGCGCCCGCCCGCTCCACGGCGATCTCCTCAAGACGGGCGATCGCCTTCGACGCCGTGCGCACCTTCTCGCGCAGCTCGATCCGTCCTCCGTCGAGCTGGAGCAGGGGCTTCACGGCGAGCGCGGAGCCGAGCAGGGCCTGCGCGGCTCCGATGCGGCCTCCCCGGCGGAGATAGTCCAACGTGTCGACGTAGAAGAAGGCGGAGGTCGCGGCGGCCCGCTTCTCGGCCGCGGCGACCGCCTCGTCGATCGAGCCGCCGGCGTCCACGACCTCCGCCGCCGCGAGGGCGCAGAAACCGAGGGCCATCCCCACCATGCGGGTGTCGACCACCCGGACCGGCACGGGGGCGTCCTTGGCGGCGACGACGGCGGCGTCGTACGTACCGGAGAACTCCCCGGAGAGATGGAGGGAGACGATGCCCCGCGCCCCGGCCTCGGCCGCCGCGCGGTACGTCGCCGCGAAGACCTCGGGGCTCGGCCGGGAGGTGGTCACCGGCCGCCGCTTCTGGAGCGCCTGCGCCAGGGAACGGGCCGAGATCTCGGTCCCCTCCTCCAGCGCTCTGTCGCCGATGACGACGGTGAGCGGGACAGCGGTGATGCCGTGCCGCTCCATCGTCTGGGGTGGCAGGTAGGCCGTGGAATCGGTGACGATCGCGACATGCCGGGACATGAGCGGGAGGTTACCCGCCGGGGGCGCCCCACGGCAGCCCGGCCCCGCGTTCCGCGACGCCGGTCGGACGTCAGTTCGTGGTCTCGGGCCGCGCCGTCTTCTCCCACGGGTAGGCGGTCCGGCGCGGATCGGGCGCCGTGATCGCCTGCGGCGGCTGCTGCCCGGGGGCCGCGGTGTCCGGGCGCTGCCCGGCGTTCGAGGCGCCGTTCGCGTCCGCGCCCTGCGCGTCGGCCTCGCCGGGCCACACCTGTCCCCGTCCGGCGTCGGGCGCGGCGGCACTCGCGTCGGGCCAGGAGAAGTCGTCCGAGGCGGTGCCCTGGGCGGTCGCCCCCGACCAGTGGCGCAGCGCGCCCGCCTCCAGGTCGATCTGCGCGCTCAGCGACGTCAGGTCGTCCTCGGCGAACCTCTGCGCCCGGTCCCTGGCGGCCCAGCGCAGCGAGTCGGCCGAGTGCGTGATCCGCTCCGTCCGCTCCCGCAGATCCGTGAGCTGTGCGGCCACCCTCGCCCGGTCCGGCTCGCGCTCCAGCCGCTTGAGGTCCTCGTCCAGTTCACGGCCGTGGGCGGTCAGCCGCTGGAAGAGGTCGAGGGACTCCTTCAGCGAGGCGTCCTCGGTGACGCCCGCCTGCAGGGCGTCCTGCGTGGCGCGCATCGAGGTGCGCAGGGAGAGCCGCAGCTGCGCCAGCTCACCGCCCACACCGCCCTGCCCGTAGCTCTTCGCGCGCAGCGTGGTGTCCTCGACGGTGCGCCGAGCCTGGTTGATCGTGCGGTCGACGCCGCGCTTGGCGGCCTTGACCGCCTTCACGGTCGCGTAGACCCCCAACGCCACGAAGGCGAAGAAGAGCAGCGCCATGATCACAATCGCGGCTTCCATGTGCGCCCTCCGGCGTGCGTCGAGTTCCCTCGGCTGTTGTTCTTCCACGGTAAACGGAACGGGCAGGCCGAGGGTTCCCTTGGAACCCCCAACCTGCCCGTAGGGGAAACCCCCCATGCCTCGCCGGAGGAGTTATCCGGCGACGATGTTCACCAGCTTCGGCGCGCGCACGATCACCTTGCGGATCTCCGCGCCGCCCAGCGCCGCGACCACGTGGGTGTCACCCAGCGCCAGCGCCTCCAGCTCCGCGTCCGTGATCTCCGGAGAGACCTCCAGGCGGGCCTTGACCTTGCCCTTGATCTGCACGACGCAGGTCACGGTCTCGTCCACGACGTACGCCGGGTCGGCGACCGGGAAGTCCTGGTGGACGACCGACTCGGTGTGGCCCAGCCTGCGCCACAGCTCCTCGGCGATGTGCGGCGCCAGCGGGGCGACCAGCAGCACCAGCCGCTCGGCGACCGAGCGGGAGACCGGGCCGCCCACCTTGGTCAGGTGGTTGTTCAGCTCGGTGACCTTGGCGATGGCGGTGTTGAAGCGCATGGCCGCCATGTCCTGCGAGACACCGTCGATCGCCTTGTGCAGGGCGCGCAGCGTGTCCTCGTCGGGCTCGGTGTCGGCGACCGTCACCTCGCCGGTCGCCTCGTCGACGATGTTGCGCCACAGCCGCTGCAGCAGCCGGTACTGGCCGACCACCGCGCGCGTGTCCCAGGGGCGGGAGACGTCCAGCGGACCCATCGCCATCTCGTACAGGCGCAGGGTGTCGGCGCCGAACTCGGCGCAGATCTCGTCCGGCGTGACGGCGTTCTTCAGGGACTTGCCCATCTTGCCCAGGACGCGGGAGACCTTCTCGCCCGCGAACCAGTAGCCGCCGTCACGCTCCTCGACCTCGGCCGCCGGAACGGCGATACCGCGCGCGTCCCGGTAGACGAAGGCCTGGATCATGCCCTGGTTGTACAGCTTGTGGAACGGCTCGGCCGAGGAGACGTGACCCAGGTCGAACAGCACCTTGGACCAGAACCGCGCGTACAGCAGGTGCAGTACGGCGTGCTCGGCACCGCCGACGTACAGGTCGACGCCGCCGGTGGGCATGGACTCGCGGGGGCCCATCCAGTACTGCTCGATCGCCGGGTCGACCAGCTTCTCGGAGTTGTTCGGGTCCAGGTAGCGCAGCTCGTACCAGCAGGAACCGGCCCAGTTGGGCATGGTGTTGGTCTCGCGGCGGTACTTCTTCGGGCCGTCGCCCAGGTCCAGCGTGACGTTGACCCAGTCCTCGTTGCGGGAGAGCGGCGTCTCGGGCTGGGTGTCGGCGTCGTCCGGGTCGAAGGTGCGCGGCGAGTAGTCCTCGACCTCGGGCAGCTCCAGCGGCAGCATCGACTCGGGCAGCGAGTGCGCGATGCCGTCCTCGTCGTAGACGATCGGGAAGGGCTCGCCCCAGTAGCGCTGACGGCTGAACAGCCAGTCGCGCAGACGGAAGTTGACGGTGCCCTCGCCGATGCCGCGGTCGGCCAGCCAGGCGGTGATCTTCGCCTTGGCGTCGACGACGCCCAGGCCGTCCAGGGAGATCTCGTCGTTCGCGGAGTTGACCAGCTTCGCCTCGTACGAGGCGAAGGCGTCGTCCCACGTGGACGGGTCGGTGCCACGGCCGTCGCTCGGCTGCACGACGCAGCGCATCGGCAGCTCGAAGGCGCGCGCGAAGGCGAAGTCGCGGGTGTCGTGCGCGGGGACGGCCATGATCGCGCCGGTGCCGTAGCCCATCAGGACGTAGTCGGCGATGAAGACCGGGACCTGCTCGCCGCTGACCGGGTTGGTCGCGTACGCGCCGGTGAAGACGCCGGTCTTGTCCTTGGCCTCGGCCTGCCGCTCGACGTCGGACTTGGAGGCGGCCTGCTTGCGGTAGGCGGCGACGGCGTCGGCCGGGGTGGCGTGACCGCCCGTCCACACGTCGTGGGTGCCGGCCGGCCAGGCGTCCGGGACGATCTTCTCGACCAGGTCGTGCTCCGGGGCCAGGACCATGTACGTGGCGCCGAACAGCGTGTCCTGGCGGGTGGTGAAGACGGTGATCGCACCGGCCTCGCCGACCTGGAAGTCCACGCGGGCGCCCTCGGAGCGGCCGATCCAGTTGCGCTGCTGCAGCTTGATGGCCTCGGGCCAGTCCAGCGCGTCCAGGTCGTCCAGCAGGCGGTCCGCGTAGGCGGTGATACGCATGTTCCACTGGCGCAGCTTGGCCTTGAAGACGGGGAAGTTGCCGCGCTCGGAACGGCCGTCGGCGGTGACCTCCTCGTTGGCCAGGACGGTGCCCAGGCCGGGGCACCAGTTGACCGGCGCGTCGGAGGCGTAGGCCAGGCGGTACTCGCCCAGGACGTCGGCGCGCTCGGCGGCGTTCAGCTCGCCCCACGCGCGCGTGGAGCCGGGGATGTCACGCGTGCCGTTCTCGAACTGCTCGACCAACTCGGCGATCGGGCGGGCCGTCTTCGCCTCGTCGTCGTACCAGGAGTTGAAGATCTGCAGGAAGATCCACTGGGTCCACTTGTAGTACTCCGGGTCGATCGTCGCGAACGACCGGCGCTTGTCGTGGCCCAGGCCCAGCCGGCGCAGCTGGACCTTCATGTTCTCCATGTTGGCCTCGGTGGACACGCGGGGGTGCGTGCCCGTCTGCACGGCGTACTGCTCGGCCGGCAGGCCGAAGGCGTCGAAGCCCAGGGTGTGCAGCACGTTGTGACCGGTCATGCGCTGGTGGCGGGCGAAGACGTCGGTGGCGATGTAGCCCAGCGGGTGGCCGACGTGCAGGCCCGCGCCCGAGGGGTACGGGAACATGTCCATGATGAACTTCTTGGGCCGGGCGGCGATCGCCGGATCGCCCGCCAGGTCACCGGTCGGGTTCGGAGCCTCGTACGTGCCCTCGGCGTCCCAGAAGTCCTGCCAGCGTGCCTCGATGTCGGCGGCCATGGCCGCCGTATAACGATGCGGGGCCGCCGTCTCGGCAGCCGAATTCATCTCGCTCATGATCCCTGAAGCTCCATCGATCGTCTCTGCCCACTGCCCGCGAACTGCACTGCCACGAAATGAAAAATCCCCTCGCACAGGAGGGGACGCCGCGCCGATACCGACCGGATGTTTCATCCGTCGGGACTGATCAGCGCGGCTCGCTAAGCAGAAGGCGTACGGCACGCATGGCGTCAGGGTACCGCAGGGCTCGTGCGGGCCGCACCGACGTTCCACCTGCCGGTCGGGAGCGGCCGGGGACGCCCGAGCCGCCCGGGTTACTCCGCGTATCGACCTTATCCGGGGCAACCCAAAAGTCAGTTCGGCTTCCCGCGCCTCTTAAACGAGCAAACCACCTACTGCCTGGTATGGAGCGCCTTAGCATGCGGCAACGGGACTGCTTATCCGCACCATTCGGAGTCGCCCCCATGAACCCTCATCGCAAGACCCGCTCCGCCCCCGCCCTGCGCACCGGTTTGAGCCGGCCCGTTCAGGGCGGGATATCGGTCGCGGCGCTGGTGATCATTCCGCTGCTCGCCATCGGCGGCAGCGACGGATTCCGGGCCGCGCTCGACTTCACCAGCGGCGTGCTGTCGCTGGTGTCCCTGACCGCGTCGGTCGCGTGGGGCCTGATCGCCACGGACCGGCTGCTGCTCTCCACCCGGCACCGGCTGCTCGCCCAGGGCATCCACCGCGCCACCGCGATCGCCTCGCTCGGCTTCCTGCTGCTCCACGGCACGGTCAAGGTCTCGCTCGGCCACGTGGCGCCGATCGGGGCCCTGCTCCCCTTCGGCCTCGGCATCACGGGCTCGTCGGCCCTCATCGGCTTCGGCTCGCTCGCCGGGCTGCTCATGGTCGTCGCCGCCTCCACCGGGGCCCTGCGCAGCACCCTCGCGGGCCGGAGCCGTTTCGCCGCCCGCTGGCGGCCGCTGCACATGCTCGCCTACCCGGCCTGGTGCTTCGCCCTCGTGCACGGTCTGTACGCGGGACGGCAGGCGGCCACCTGGGTCGTCGTCATGTACAGCCTGGCCCTGACCGGGGTCGCCACCGTCGTGGCGCTCCGGATGCTGCCCGCCCCGACGCAGCGCGCGCTCGCCGAGCGGTTCGTCGAGCTCCTCGCCTCCCTGGAAGGCCGGCGCACAAGGCCCCGGAAGTCGAACGGCGCCGATCCGCTCGGCCTGACCGCCGACAGAGCCGACCCGGCCACGGGCCCGCTCGGCGGGCCGGCCGACACCGCCGTCACCGGCAGAGAGAACCCCCGCTACGAACCCCCCACCGTGTCCGCGGAGTGGCTCGACCGGCAGGACCGGACCTCCCCCGGCCTCCCGGGCGGCTTCTCGGCGGCCTACCGCGCGGTGGCGCGCTCCACACAGGCGCCCGAACCCGCCGCGTACGCCACCGAAGGCGTCCCCCCGCGCGCCGAGCCCCTCCCGTACCCCACCGGAGGCCTCCCCCCGCTCCCCGAGCCCCTCCCGTACGCCACCGATGGCGCTGCCCCGCTCGCCGAGCGCATTCCCCTGACAGAGGAGCTCCCCGTCGTCACCGATTCACCCGTCCGACCCGGCTACTGGCCCGCTCCCTCTCCCCCGATGCCGACGTACGCGGCCCCGCCTCAGGCGTCGGCATACGACACCCCGCCCCCGATGCCCACGTACGCCGCCCCGCCTCAGGCGTCGGCATACGACACCCCGCCCCCGATGCCGACCTACGCCACCCCGCCTCCCGCTGGTGAGCCGTGGACCGCACCCGCAGGAGACCGCCCGTGAACGCCCCGCTCCCCGACGTCCCCGAGGTCCGTGTCGTCGGCCTGCCTCAGCTCACCCAGGGCTTCGACCTGGTCGAGCGGCTCGGCCTCGCCATGCACCTGAAGGTGCACGGGCCGCTGGATCCCATGAGCGGCGAGCAGCTCGCCCAGCTCGCGGACGACATATCCCTCCACGGCCGTGGAGGCGCGGGCTTTCCCTTCGGCCGCAAGCTCAGGGCGGTCGGCAAGGCGGCGATCCGCCGCGGCATACGCCCCGTGGTCGTCGTCAACGGCAGCGAGGGCGAGCCGGCCTGCCGCAAGGACACCGTGCTGCTCAACCGCGCCCCGCACCTCATCCTGGACGGCGCACTGCTGGCCGCCGAGGCGCTCGGCGCCCGGACACTGATCGTGGCCGTGACCCGTAACTCCACGGAGATCTCCATCCGGTCCGCGCTCGCCGAACGCGGCCTCTCCGACCGGCGTGGACAGGCTCTACGCGCGCGTGTCATCCGTACTCCCGAGCGCATGGTCTCCGGTGAGGCGTCGGCAGTGATCCGCGCGATCGGCGGCGGGCCCGCCCTGCCGCCGGGCCGCAGGGAACGCGCGGCCGAGTCGGGCGTGGGAGGCG
>NZ_JAMGSL010000003.1:162523-192562 GCF_025195125.1 Streptomyces sp. Je 1-79 | reverse complement strand
GCCCCCGATGCCCACGTACGCCGCCCCGCCTCAGGCGTCGGCATACGACACCCCGCCCCCGATGCCGACCTACGCCACCCCGCCTCCCGCTGGTGAGCCGTGGACCGCACCCGCAGGAGACCGCCCGTGAACGCCCCGCTCCCCGACGTCCCCGAGGTCCGTGTCGTCGGCCTGCCTCAGCTCACCCAGGGCTTCGACCTGGTCGAGCGGCTCGGCCTCGCCATGCACCTGAAGGTGCACGGGCCGCTGGATCCCATGAGCGGCGAGCAGCTCGCCCAGCTCGCGGACGACATATCCCTCCACGGCCGTGGAGGCGCGGGCTTTCCCTTCGGCCGCAAGCTCAGGGCGGTCGGCAAGGCGGCGATCCGCCGCGGCATACGCCCCGTGGTCGTCGTCAACGGCAGCGAGGGCGAGCCGGCCTGCCGCAAGGACACCGTGCTGCTCAACCGCGCCCCGCACCTCATCCTGGACGGCGCACTGCTGGCCGCCGAGGCGCTCGGCGCCCGGACACTGATCGTGGCCGTGACCCGTAACTCCACGGAGATCTCCATCCGGTCCGCGCTCGCCGAACGCGGCCTCTCCGACCGGCGTGGACAGGCTCTACGCGCGCGTGTCATCCGTACTCCCGAGCGCATGGTCTCCGGTGAGGCGTCGGCAGTGATCCGCGCGATCGGCGGCGGGCCCGCCCTGCCGCCGGGCCGCAGGGAACGCGCGGCCGAGTCGGGCGTGGGAGGCGCGCCGACGCTGCTGTCCAACGCGGAGACGTTCGCGCAGCTGGCCGTGGCCGCCCGGATCGGACCGCACCGCTACGGACACACCGGACTGGAGTCGGAGCCCGGCACGGTCCTGCTGACGATCTCCGGGGCGGTCGCGCGCCCCATGGTCGTCGAGGTGCCCACGGGCGTCCCTCTGCGGTACGTGCTCCAGCTGGCGGGGGCCCCGCTGCTCCCCCAGGGCGTCCTGACGGGCGGCTACCACGGCAACTGGATCGACTCGGTCTCGGTCGACAACGCCGTCGTCTCGCGCGCCTCCCTCGCCGCCGTCGGAGGCGCCCTCGGCGCGGGGGCGATCCTGCCGATCGGCCCGGAGACCTGCCCGCTCGGGGAGTCGCTGCGGGTCGCGAACTGGCTGGCGGCGGAGACGGCCGGCCAGTGCGGACCGTGCCGTCTCGGGCTGCCCGCGGCGGCGGGCGGTCTCTCCGACGTGCTGAACGGGGGCGGTCCGGCCGCGCTGGAGGCGCTGCGGGAGGTCACCCAGGCGGTGAAGGGCCGGGGCGCGTGCAAGCACCCCGACGGCTCGGCCCGCTTCTTCGCGTCGACCCTCTCGGCCTTCACGGACGACCTGGCCGCGCACGTCCTCGACGGCGGCTGCGGCCGTCCGACCGTCGGTGTGCTCCCGCTGCCCGCGCCTGGCTACCAGGACGCGGAGGAGTCGATCCCGAGCGGCGAGAAGCTGGCCGTGGACTGGACGCTGTGCCAGGGCCACGGGCTGTGCGCGGACATCGTGCCGGAGCTGATCAGGCTGGGCCCGGACGGCTATCCGGCGCTCGCCGACGCCTCCGTGCCGATGCATCTGCGGGGCCGGGCGCAGCGGGCCGTACGCCGCTGTCCCGCGCTGGCGCTCCGGATCGAGCAGCCGCCGCAGGAGCGGCCGGCCCTGCCGCCGAGCGGTGGCCGTAAGGCACTGGGCAGCGGCAGGGGTTGACACCCCGGCCCATGACGAAGAAGCGGACCATCCGATCCGGATGGTCCGCTTCTTCGTTCTGTGGAGCTAAGGAGAATTGAACTCCTGACCTCCTGCATGCCATGCAGGCGCTCTACCAACTGAGCTATAGCCCCGTGCTGTCCGTCCCGCTCCGGGTTTCCCCCGCGGCGACAGACAGAACATTAACCGGCTCCCCGTGGGATCACCAAATCGTTTCCCTGGGGCTCCGACGACGCCGGGTAGGGTCCCCCTCTGTGACCGTGTCCGTGCTCGCCAGAACCCGTGCCCGCCAGTGGCCTCTCGCCACCGCCGCGGCGGCCTGTCTCCTGTCGTTCATAGCTTTCTGGGTGGCCCAGAGGCTCGCCCACGTGAACATGCTCGACGTGATGGTCTACCGGGCCGAGGGGGAGACGGTCCGGGCCGGCGGCGACCTGTACGCGATGCGCGCCACCTCGGCGAACCTCGCCATGACCTATCCGCCCATCGCGGGGCTGCTGTTCGTGCCGCTGACGTTCGTCGGCGTCCCTCTGATGCGGACGCTGGCGACCGCGGGGAACCTGCTCCTCGTCGTCGCGCTGGTCCAGCTCTCCCTTCAGCTGGTCCGTCCGTCCCTGTCGGGCGCGCGGCTGTGGCGCACCACGTTCTGGGTGGCGGCGGTCGTCGTCTGGTGCGAGCCGGTGTGGACGACGCTGCGGTACGGGCAGATCAACCTGCTCATCGCGGTGGCCGTGCTGTGGGACTTCACACGCCGCGAGGGAAACCGCTGGGCGGGCGTGGGCATCGGTCTGGCGACTGCGGTGAAGCTCACACCGGGTCTGTTCGTGGTGTTCCTGCTGGCCGCAGGCCTGCTCCAGTGGCGCCGGGAGCGGCGCTGGAACCAGTGGCTGCGCACGGCCGCCACGGCGACGGCGGTGTTCCTCGGAACGACTCTGGCCGGCGCGCTGATCCTGCCGTACGACTCCAGGCGCTTCTGGACCGAGACGCTCTTCGAGACCGGCCGGGTCGGCTTCGCCGAGGAGACCGCCAACCAGTCGCTGCGCGGCGTGCTCGCCCGGCTGATGCACACCGACGACCCCGGCATGTGGTGGGCGTTGGCCGCGGCGGTGCTCGGAGGCGCGGCGATGGTGCTCGCCGTACGGGCGGCGCTACGCGGGGACAAGGCCCTGGCCGTGGTGGTGTGCGCGGTCACGGCGCTGATGATCAGCCCGATCTCCTGGTCCCACCACTGGGTGTGGTGCGTCCCGCTGCTCGTCCTGCTGGTCGACCGCCGCGACCGGGTGCGCCCGGCCTGGACCGCGGGGGCGGTGGCGCTGGTCTTCGCCTCGTTCGCGCTGTGGTGGGTGCCGCACGACCCGGGCCGTCCCGAACTCGACCAGAACGCCGGCCAGATGCTCCTGTCGGCGGTCTACCCGCTGACCATGACGGCGCTGTTCGTGGGGTACGCCCTCACGCCGCGGCGTCAGGCGGTGGCGAAGGAGTAGAACCGCTTGAGGGTGCAGTGCTCGTCGAGGAGGCGACCGTAGATCGGTTCCCCTTCGAGCTCGCGGTAGGTCTCGATCGGATCGCCTTTTATGATCAGCGCCCGCGCGCACTCCTCGCACCAGTACTGGTACTCGGCGTTGACCGGGTCCATGTCCCGGACGATGGGCGTACCGCTGCCGCACCAGTCGCATTTCCGCCTGTGTGCACCCATCACTCAGCTCCAGCTGTGGGCGTAGGGCGTGCACACATAGAACACTCCGCCGTCGTCACCGAGCATGTGGGCCACCTGGGCGGAACCCCACGAGGGGCAGTCGATCCGGAATCCGTCCCCCTCGACGGCGACGCGGACCGCGTCAGGGACCGCGGCGGGCTCGGCGACGGCATGGGCCTCGGCATCCTCGGCACCACTCACGGCCAACGCGCACTCCCCTCCGTCCGGACCCTCGTTCCCCTCCGGCCGTCCGATTCTGCCATGGCCCCGCAAGGGGGTCAGCGGGCTCGGCGTACCAGAGCGCTCGACGCGCCCAAGATCGACGCGGCGGCCAGTGCGAGAGCGCACGCCCACAGCGCGTCCGCGGAGCCAAACGCCCCTGGCATGTGCAGCCGGCCGAGGAAGAGGGTGCCGAAGGTCGCCACGCCGATCAGCTGGCCGAGCTGTGTGACGGTGGCGAGCAGACCACTGGCGTCGGCGGCGTCCTCGGGCCGTACGCCGGCCAGCGCGCCGGTCAGGGCGGGGCTGAAGGCCAGCGCGAGCCCCCCGCCCATGGCGGCGAGGGCGGGGTAGAGCAGCCAGCCACCCGAGTCGCCGCCCTTGAGGAGGCCTCCCATGGCCGGGGCGGCCGCCGCGGCGGTGAGGAATCCTCCCGGGATCAGGAAGCGCTGCGCGCGGGCGGGCCAGCGCCGCCAGGTGAGACCGATCACGCCGAAGACGACGGCGGCCGGGGCGAAGGTCAGCCCGGCGCGCAGGGCGCTGTACCCGAGCCCTCCCTGCAGGTGCAGGGTGATGGTGAAGAGGAACCCGGCGTTGACGGCCATCGCCACACCGATCCGGAACGCCGCCCGTCCGATGCCGGGGACCCGCAGGACGCGCGGGGCGATGAGGGGTGCGCCGCCCCGGCGGGCCAGCCGCGACTCGTACGCGCCGAAGGCGGCGAGGGCCACCGCGGAGGCCGCGAGCGAGATCCAGGACCACAGCGGCCACCCCTCCTCCTGCCCGAGGACCAGGGGCACGGTCAGGAGGGAGACGGCGGCGGCGAGCAGGACCAGGCCGGGCAGGTCGAGGGAGCGGGAGCGTTCCGGTTCGGTGCGTGCGTCGCGCGGCAGGAAGCGGGCGCCCAGGGCCAGCAGGGCCACTCCGATGGGCACGTTGACGAGGAAGACCGGCCGCCAGCCGCTGCCGAACAGATCCGCGCTGACGAGAACGCCGCCGGCGACCTGCCCCGCGGCCGCGCCGGTGGCCAGGACCGCGGAGTACGCGCTCAGCGCGCGGACACGGCCCTCCCCCGTGAAGTTCCGCTGGATGAGGCTGAGCACCTGGGGGATCATCAGGGCCGCCCCCGCGCCCTGGACGAGCCGGAAGGCGATCAACTGGCCCGTTCCCGCGGCGAGTCCGCAGGCGAGCGAGGCGGCGGTGAAGACGGCGAGTCCGCCGAGGTACGTCCTGCGGTGGCCGAGCCGGTCGCCGAGCCGCGCGCCGGTGATCAGCAGGACCGCGTAGGCGATGGTGTATCCGGCGACGACGAGCTGAAGTCCCGCTCCGGAGGCGTGGAGTTCGGTGCGGATGGTGGGCGCGGCGACGTTGACGATGAACACGTCGAGCAGCGCCATGAACTGGGCGGCGAGCAGCACCGCGAGCAGCAGCCGCGGCCGCTTGTCAGTGCCACCCTCTTTACTGAGTACGGGACGTGTTGTGGTCGTCGTCATGAGTGACAGCGTGACGGCGATCCGATACGGGTAACGAGAGCCCGCTGATGCTGGTACTGACACCACCTGGCAACGGCGGCACGGGGACTCGACCATGGGGGGTGTGACGACCTTGGCAACACCGACACCGACACCGACACCGCAGCGCCGCAGACACGAGCTGGCCGCGTTCCTGCGCAGCCGCCGGGCCCGGGTGGCTCCGGAGGACGTGGGCATGCCGCCCGGCCTGCGCCGCCGTACGCCCGGGCTGCGCCGCGAGGAGGTCGCCCAGCTCTCCGGCGTCGGCGTCACCTGGTACACCTGGCTGGAACAGGGGCGTCCGATCAACGCCTCCGCCCAGGTGCTCGACGCGGTCGCCCGCGTCCTCCGGCTCGACCGGCCCGAGCGGGAGCATCTGTACCACCTGGCGGAGGTGCCCTTCGCGCCCGACCACGGCGCCGAGGACGTGGACGTGGTCAGCCCGGAGATCCAGGGCATCCTCGACGCCCTCACACCCCATCCGGCGGTCGTCTACAACAGCCGGTACGACGTGCTCGCGACCAACTCCGCGTACCGCGTGCTCTTCTCCGTCCCGGAGGCCGTGCGGCCCGGTGTCCGCAACGTGCTCTGGACGCTCTTCACGATCGCCGACCATCGCTGTCCGGTCGTGAACAAGGAGCGCGAGCTGCCGCTGATGGTCGCCCAGATGCGCGGCGCGTACGGTCGGCACGTGGGCGAGCCCGTGTGGGAGTCGTTCGTCCGGCGGCTCTCGGAAGCGAGCCCGGAGTTCGCGCGGATGTGGCGAAGCGGCGATGTGGTCCCGCCCGGCAGCCATGTGAAGACCTTCCGCCACGACGCGGTGGGAGAGCTGCGGATGACGTCGGTGTCGCTCTCCATCAACGGGATGCCGGAGTGCCGGATCGTGGCCTACACGCCGAACGACGAGGAGAGCCGCGGGGCGATGGAGGTGCTGCGCGTCGAGGGAGTCGACACCTGGACGTGACGGACGGCCGGCGGCCGTGGCGGAAACGACGGATCCCGCCCCCCTGACAGGGGACGGGATCCGGTGACTGTGGAGCTAAGGAGAATTGAACTCCTGACCTCCTGCATGCCATGCAGGCGCTCTACCAACTGAGCTATAGCCCCTCGTGTTCTTCGCGCTCCGCGCTGCGAACAAGAAGAACTTTAGCCTGTGACCTGCCGGAAAGTGAAATCCGGGTCGGCGGGCGGCTCAGTCGTCGTCGCCGAGGACCGGCTCGGGCAGCGTGCCGGCGTTGTGCTCCATGAGCCGCCAGCCGCGGGCGCCCTCGCCGAGGACCGACCAGCAGCAGTTGGAGAGCCCGCCGAGGCTCTCCCAGTGGCGCGCCTCCAGATCCAGGAGCCGGCCGATGGTGGTGCGGATGGTGCCGCCGTGGCTCACGACGACGAGCGTGCCGTTCTCGGGCAGCTTGTCGGCGTACTCCAGGACCAGCGGGGCCGCCCGGTCGGCGACCTCCGTCTCCAGCTCGCCGCCGCCCCGGCGCACGGGCTCGCCGCGCTTCCAGGCGGCGTACTGCTCGCCGTACCGCCCCACGATCTCGTCGTGGGTCAGCCCCTGCCACTCCCCCGCGTACGTCTCGCGCAGGGCGGAGTCGTGCGCGACGGGGTGACCGGTGAGCGCGGCCAGCTCGGCCGCGGTGGCCGCCGCCCGCTTCAGGTCGGAGGCGATGATCGCGTCCGGCTTGAGCGAGGCGAGCAGCCGGGCGGCCCGGCGCGCCTGGGCGACGCCGGTCTCGGTCAGCTCGATGTCCGTGGAGCCCTGGAAGCGGCGCTCCAGGTTCCACGAGGTCTGACCGTGCCGCCACAGAACGATGCGGCGGCCGCTGCCGCCCTTGGTCGTGCTCAGCTCAGCTCACCGTCCGTCCCCTCGGCGGCACCCGTCAGCTCGGCGTGCTCGGCGGCCTTGCCGCGGGTCTTCAGGGCGTCCTCGGGGAGGGGCAGCTCGGGGCAGTCCTTCCAGAGCCGCTCCAGGGCGTAGAAGACCCGCTCCTCGCTGTGCTGGACGTGGACGACGATGTCGACGTAGTCCAGGAGGATCCAGCGGGCGTCGCGGTCGCCCTCGCGGCGGACCGGCTTGGCGCCGAGCTCCTTGTTGAGCCGCTCCTCGATCTCGTCGACGATCGACTTGACCTGGCGGTCGTTGGGCGCGGAGGCGAGCAGGAAGGCGTCGGTGATCGACAGCACATCGCTGACGTCGTACGCGATGATGTCGTGCGCGAGCCGGTCGGCCGCCGCCTGGGCGGCGGCGTTGACGAGCTCGATGGAACGATCCGTGGCGGTCACAAGCAGGCTTTCGTCGGCGGTCAGAGACACATCAAGGGTCTCACGTACCGCCGACCGCCCCGCAAACCATTACGAGCAGGTCACTTCTTGCTCCCGGGGATCTTGTAATCCTGGCCCAGGACCGCCGTGACATCGGCGCTTCCGGAGGTCTTGCCCTTCTTGACCGCGCTGTCCGGGAGGCCGAGCGTCTTGGCCACCTCTCCGGCCGTCGCCTTCTGGTCGTCGTCGCCGTAGAGGACCTGCGAGGTCTTCTGGGTCTCCGCGTCGGCGCCGCCCACGAAGGCGAAGCCTCCGTTGACCAGGACGACCCTGGCGGCCTCGGTGGCGTCCTTGCCGGTCGCGTCGCGGAGCGAGACACGGACCGCGGCGCCCTGCTCGGGGGCGGTGACCTTGCCGCCGAGGATGTCCTTGACCACGCTGTCGGCCGCGCCCTCGTCGAGCGAGCCGTCCTGCTCCACCGGGAGGAGCGCCGTCTTGTAGTCGCCGCCCTTGGCGTGCTCGGCCAGCTTGGCGAGCGAGGCGCCGAGATCCTTCTCCGGCAGCGAGGGGTCGAGGATCATGACGAGCGTCGCGATGGTGTCCGCGTTGGCCTTCGGGTCGTCGGACATCTTCCGGAGCACGGCGTACATGACCTGGCCGAAGCGCTGAAGCTGCTTGGCCTCGGCCTCGCCGGGCGCGCGGTAGGTCGCGTAGGCGACGGCGGCGCGGCCGTTGAGCGTCTGGTTCTCGCCCTTGGTGACGAGCGGGTCCTCGCCCTTCTTGTCGCTGGGCACGGTGACGTCGGTGGTCAGGTCGATGTTGCTGACGATCTCGACCAGGTTCTCCAGGTACGGGGTGTCCAGCCGCCACGTGCCGGTGATCTTCGTACCGAGGAGGTTGCCGATCGCCTCGCGGGTGCCGCTGGATCCGTCGTCCTCGACGGACTTGGCGAGCGTGGTCCCGGCGCCCTCGTCGTCGGCGACGGAGAGGGTGTTGGGGAGCAGGACGGTGGTGCCCTGCCCGGTCGTGGTGTTGTCGACCAGCAGAGCGGTGGAGGTGCCGCCGCCCTTGAGGTCGTGGAGATGGACGACGATCGTGTCGCGCTTCTGCGGGCCGGTCGCGGTGTTCTGCTTCTGCTCCTCGCCGGAGATACCGGGGAGCTTGCCGGCGGACCAGAGGTAGCCGACCCCGCCGACGGCGGCGAGGGCGAGGACCACGATCAGGGCGACGACGCGGTTGCGGCCGCGGCGCCTGGCCTCCTCGCGCCGCTCGGAGCGGCTCTCGGTGAACTTCAGCCAGTCGATGACGTCTTCGGAGTCCTCGTCGGGCTCCTCGATGAACGAGAACTGCTCGGTGCGGTACTCGCGCGCTCCGTCGTCGTCCGCCGGCGCTGAGCGCTGGCCCGGTACGCCGGCCGGAGCGGCCACGGGGGCGGCGGGAGAGGGCGCGGCGGGGGCGGGAGCGGTTTCGGCCTGGACGGCCCACTGCTGTCCGGTGTCGTACGAGGAGTAGCCGTAGCCCTGCTGCTGTGCCTGCTGCTGCGGCTGCCCGTACGGGTCGTACTGAGGCTGCTGCGGCTGCCGGAGGGCTTGGGGCTGCTGCTGGGGCTGGACGGGCTGCCCGTAGGCGTCGTAGCCGTACGCCTGCTGCTGCGTGTGCTGCGAGGTGTGCTGTTGCGGGGCGTGCTGCTGCTGAGCCGCGTACGGGTCGTACGCGTCGTACGGCTGCTGGGCCTGCGGTGGGACCTGCTGGTACACCGGCTGCCCGTACTCGTCGTAGCCGATGATCTGCGGCTGCGGGTAGTACGGGTCGTACGGGTTCTGATCGTTCACCGGTGCCCCTCTCCGAGGCTCACTCGCCGCGGTACAACTGGCGCTTGTCGATGTAGCGCACCACACCGTCCGGCACCAAATACCAGACCGGATCGCCCTTCGCGACCCTCGCCCGGCAGTCGGTGGAGGAGATGGCGAGCGCGGGAATCTCGACGAGCGAGACGCCGCCCTTCGGCAGGCCGTCGTCCGTGAGGTCGTGGCCCGGCCGGGTGACGCCGATGAAGTGGGCGAGCGAGAACAGCTCCTCGGCATCACGCCACGTGAGGATCTGCGACAGCGCGTCGGCCCCCGTGATGAAGAAGAGGTCCGCCTCGCCGTTGAGCTCGCGCAGGTCACGCAGGGTGTCGATGGTGTACGTCGGCCCGCCGCGGTCGATCTCGATACGGCTGACCGAGAACTGCGGGTTGGACGCCGTCGCGATGACGGTCATCAGATAGCGGTCCTCGGCCGGCGAGACGGCCTGCTGGCTCTTCTGCCACGGCTGCCCGGTCGGCACGAACACCACCTCGTCGAGGTGGAACAGGGCGGCCACCTCACTGGCGGCCACCAGGTGTCCGTGGTGGATCGGATCGAACGTTCCGCCCATCACGCCGAGTCGGCGCCTGCCGCGGCCGCCAGTAGGCATTTCCTGCTCTCCCATGCGTGCAGAGCCTACTGGCACGGCAGCGGGCGTCTTCGGTCCGGCCGCCGGCTCAGCGGTCGCGGTTGAAGCGGGTGGTGATCCACAGCAGCAGGAGCAGCGCGCCGAGCGCGCCGAAACCGGTGAGGTAAGGGTTGAGGCTGTCGTGGTTGCCGCCGTGCTCGGCGCCCTCGGCGAGCATGACCAGGTTGGCGGCGGTGCTGTGGAGGCTCATCTTCAACAGGACCTATCGATCGGGGACGGAGCGAAGACTTCGCGCACATCGTATGCGGGCCGTCCGGGCACGCTCACGCCGACTCAGTCGTTGTGCGGGCTGTCGTACCCCGTCGTTGTCCACCATGCCCGAGTTATCCACAGGCTCCGGCGTCCGGGGACCCCAGCACCTAGTCTGGGATTCGTCAGGGGGACGAGCAAGGTCTCGTACGAACAGGGGGCATCCATGACCGAGAAGTCCGACAACGACCAGGGGAACGTGCCGAGCAGGCAGCGCAAGCGCTTCCCCGGCATCTCCTCACGTGCCTACGAGCATCCCGCGGACCGGTCGGCGCTCGTGGCCCTGCGCAAGCTCTCCGGCTTCGACACGGTCTTCAAGGCGCTCAGCGGGCTGCTGCCCGAGCGCAGCCTTCGACTGCTCTTCCTCTCCGACTCCGTGCGGGTGAGTGACGCCCAGTTCACGCACCTCAACGACATGCTGAGGGACGCGTGTTACATCCTGGACCTGGAGAAGGTCCCCCCGATGTACGTCACCCAGGACCCGAAGCCGAACGCGATGTGCATCGGCCTGGACGAGCCGATCATCGTGGTCACCACGGGCCTCGTGGAGCTGCTCGACGAGGAGGAGATGCGGGCGGTCGTCGGCCACGAGGTGGGCCACGCCCTCTCCGGCCACTCCGTCTACCGCACGATCCTGCTGTTCCTCACCAGCCTGGCCGTCAAGGTCGCCTGGATCCCGCTGGGGAACGTGGCGATCATGGCGATCGTGACGGCACTGCGCGAGTGGTTCCGCAAGTCCGAGCTGTCCGCCGACCGGGCGGGCCTCCTGGTCGGCCAGGACGTGCACGCCTCGATGCGCGGACTGATGAAGATCGCCGGCGGCAACCATCTGCACGAGATGAACGTGGACGCGTTCCTCGCCCAGGCCGACGAGTACGAGAAGGGCGGCGACCTCCGGGACTCCGTCCTGAAGATCCTCAATGTGCTCCCGCGCACGCACCCGTTCACCACGGTCCGCGCGGCCGAGCTGAAGAAGTGGTCCGAGACCCGGGACTACCAGCGGATCATGGACGGGCACTACCCGCGCCGGTCGGAGGACAAGGACACCTCGGTGACCGACTCCTTCCGGGAGTCGGCCGGGCACTACGCCGACTCGGTGCGCACCAGCAAGGATCCGCTGATGAAGCTGGTCGGCGACATAGCCGGCGGCGCGGGCGACCTGGCGGGCGACCTGGGCGGGAAGCTGCGCAGCCGGTTCGGCGGCGGCGCCCCGCGCACCGACGGCGGTACGGGCGGCCGCGGTGACGGTGACGGCGGCGAGGGCGGCACCGGTGACGGCAGCGGCGGCGGTCAGAAGGAGGGCTGAGCGCTCGGGGCGAGGGTCCCGCAGAGCGAGGAGACGGCCGGCCGGCTGGTGGCGTACGGGTCGGTGACGGCCGATCCGGCCGGGTCGGTGGCCCGCTCGCCCGCGAGCAGCGGGCGGAGGGTGCCGTCGGTGTCGGGTCCGCACGCCTGCGGGCCGGCCTGGACGGTACTGGCCAGCAGTTCGGCGCGGTGCATCCGCAGGTCCTCGCGGTCGAAGCGGAAGTGCGTCTCGCGGTGGACGGTGAAGAGGGAGGCCTCGCCCACGGGCCCGGCGCCGGGGGCGGCGGGGCGCAGGGCGTAGGTGAAGGTGTGGTCCGCGGTGACCTCCAGCATGTCGGTGGCCGTCTCCGCGAAGCGGAGGGTGCCCTGGACACGGATGCCGGGGGCCGCCAGGGCGACCTCCGCCGGGTCGAACCGCACCAGCCAGCCGGCCACCGCGTGGCGCCCGTCGTCGAGCGAGTCCTCCACGCTCTGGTCGAACTGCGCCAGCTGGTCGGGGTCGAGCAGCAGCCGGGCGGGGCGGACCGTCACGCCCGTCAGGACGTCGGGCTCCAGGGACGAGGCCACCAGATAGTCCTTGGCGATGCTCAGGGCGGTCACGACCTGGCTCTCCGAGAAGTGCGTGGTGCGTCCGGTGACCGGGAGGTTGATGCCGGCGGCGCCCGTGCGGTATTCGGCGGCGGGGCTGTGCTCGAACAGCTGGGCGGGCTCGCCGCCCGGCACCGCGCCCCGCGGGGCGAGCGAGACGACGGTGGTCCGCAGTGGTTCGGCCCGCTGGTCGACGGGGGGCTGGTAGGGGTTGCGGACGCCGAGGTAGATGGCGGTACCGAAGGCGAGGAGGATCAGCAGGACCAGCAGGACGGCCTGGCGGGAGCCGCTTCTGGCCTCCCGGGTGGGGCGGGAGCGGACGGCCTGGGAGTGCTCTCCCATCCGTTCCTTCGCGGAGAACTCCTGGAGCCGGGCAGCGCGGACGAACGACTCGTCGAAGACGACGGATCGGTACTCGTCCTCACCACCGCCGGGGTCGGGAACCGGCCCCTCAGGCGGGTCGCCACGCCCTGCCATACCTTCAGAGTAGGTCGGACGCGGCTCGGGTAAACGCCGAGCTGCGCGACAAGTTCCCAAGAATTCCGACGAGAACCCCGGCCACCAGGCCATATGCCCCGGGCGGTCAGGGGGTGTGGGGGACGGCCGGGACGGGAGGTGCGGAGTACTCGGCGGAGGCCGAGGGCGCGGTGACCGTCGGCGGCTTGTCGATGCCCTTGTCGATGCCGGTGGTGGCGGGGGCGGGGACCTGGTCCTGGCGGTTGGCGGAGGCGCCGCGGTAGACGGCGGTGAAGGCCAGGGCGACCATGCCGACGCCCATCACGAGGGCCAGCACCCAGGCGACGGGCCGGTGCCAGCGGGCGCTGCCCCGGTAGGGGCGCAGGGCGCCGCCGTGCGGGCCGTAGGGGCCGGCGTCGGGGTCGTCCGGGTCGTAGCCCTCGCCGTAGCGGCCGGCGAAGGGGTCCGAGGGGTCGTAGCCCTCCCCGTAGGGATCGTCGTCGCCCGGTCTCACGCCGGCGCGTGCGCGGGCGGCCTCCGCCTCGGCGCGCGCCTGCGCGGCCGCGAGGAGGCGCTCCACGGCGCTCGGCTCATGGACCTTGGCGGCCCGTACGAAGTCCTCGTCGAACACCACGGTGGCGAAGTCGTCCGCGCCCCCGCGGTCGTCAGCGTTCTCAGGGTCCCTGCCGTCCGGGAACGGCTTGCCCCCCACGTCGTCCGGCACGTTTTTCAGAGTAGACCTGGGAGGTGGTTTTGGGCAGGGAGAGTGCGAACTATCCCTGCCCGTCCGGCTCCCCGTTCGGCCGCGCGGGAGGGGGCCGAACGGGGGACGGTGAGGTCAGCGGGTGTGGCCGTCGCCCGTGACGATGTACTTCGTCGAGGTCAGCTCGGGCAGGCCCATGGGCCCACGGGCGTGCAGTTTCTGGGTCGAGATGCCGATCTCGGCGCCGAAGCCGAACTGGCCTCCGTCGGTGAAACGGGTGGACGCGTTGACGGCGACCGTCGTGGAGTCGACCAGCTGGGTGAAGCGGCGGGCGGCGGCCTGCGAGGTGGTGACGATCGCCTCGGTGTGGCCGGAGGACCAGAGCCGGATGTGTTCGACGGCCTTGTCGAGGGAGTCGACGACGGCGGCGGCGATGTCGTAGGAGAGGTACTCGGTCTCCCAGTCCTCCGGGGTCGCGGGGACGACGGTGGCCTTGGAGCCCTCGGCCTGGGCGAGGACCCGCTCGTCGGCGTGGACGGTGACGCCGGCGTCGGCCAGGGCGGCCAGGGCCCGGGGCAGGAACGCCTCCGCGATGTCCTGGTGGACGAGGAGGGTCTCGGCGGAGTTGCAGACGCTGGGGCGCTGGGCCTTGGAGTTGACCAGGATGTCGACGGCCATGTCGAGGTCGGCCTGGGCGTCCACGTAGACGTGGCAGTTTCCGGTGCCGGTCTCGATGACGGGGACGGTGGACTCCTCGACGACGGTACGGATCAGGGAGGCGCCGCCGCGCGGGATGAGGACGTCGACCAGGCCGCGGGCGCGCATCAGCTCCCGTACCGACTCGCGGGACTCGCCGGGGACGAGCTGGATGGCGTCGGCGGGCAGGCCGGCGCCGCCGACGGCGTCGCGCAGGACCTTCACCAGGGCGGTGTTGGAGGAGTAGGCGGAGGACGAGCCGCGCAGCAGGACGGCGTTTCCGGCCTTGAGGCAGAGGGCTGCCGCGTCCACGGTCACGTTGGGACGGGCCTCGTAGATGATGCCGACGACGCCGAGGGGGACGCGGATCTGGCGCAGGTCGATGCCGTTGGGGAGGGTCGAGCCGCGGACGACCTCGCCGACCGGGTCGGGCAGGGCGGCCACGTCGCGGACGTCGGCGGCGATGGCGCGGACGCGCTCCGGGGTGAGGGTGAGCCGGTCGATGACGGTCTCGCTGGTGCCGGCCTCGCGGGCGCGGGCGACGTCCTCGGCGTTGGCCTCGACGATCTCGGCGGTGCGGACCTCGAGGGCGTCCGCGATCGCCAGCAGTGCGTCGTCCTTGGCCGCGCGCGGAAGTGGCGCGATTTCGGCGGCGGCCGCGCGGGCGCGGTAGGCCGCCCGGGCGACCGGGGACAGGTTGTCGAGGGGCGTGAGCGAGGTCATGCCCGCAGGGTACTGGCACCTCTGCGGACATCCCTCACGTATTCCGTCCGTATCCCGCACTCCGAGACGCCTGTCTCAGTACGGGTGGACCCCCACCGGGGCGGCCGGCGGCGGGCCGTAGCCCTCGGCGATGCGCTGGTGGTAGGTCTCGCGGTCGATGACCTCAAGGCCGACGATCTCCCAGGGCGGCAGCTTGGCGCTCTGGCGGTGCTCGCCCCACAGCCGCAGCGCCACCGCGGCGGCGTCGTGCAGGTCACGGGCCTCTTCCCAGTAGCGGATCTCGGCGTGATCCTTGGCGTAGCGGCTGGTCAGCAGGAAGGGATGGTCGTGCGCCAGCTGCTCGAGCCCACGCCTGACCTCCTTCAGCGGGGCCTCGGCGCCCGAGACGCTGAGGGTGATGTGCCAGAGCTTCGAGGCGACCACCGGCCGTTCCTCGACGCGTGCCCCAGCTGTCTCGGTGTCCTGTCCCTCGTCGAAGTCGGCTCCGGCCTCGACACTGGTCAGGGCGCGTTCGGCAGTCCCGCGGGGCGGTGCCCCCGGGCGCGCTCGTCTCACCGGCGGCCTCCTGTTTGATGCGTGTGGTGCTGTACCCCGCCCTTGTCTTGTCCCCGAGACAAAGTTGACCAGCCCGAGGCGGCATGTGGGGCGGTTTTGGTAAAGGTCCCTACCGGATGGCCGGTCTTTCGGCCGTTTCTCCACACGCCCCTCACGAGGGGACGGATCAGGCGCGGACGACCACCAGATCGTCGCGGTGGACGACCTCCCGCTCGTACTCCGGACCGAGCTCCCTGGAGAGTTCGGGCGTGGAGCGGCCGAGCATCCGGGGGATCTCCTTGGCGTCGAAGTTGACGAGTCCGCGGGCGACGGCGCGGCCGTCGGTGTCGCGCAGCTCGACCGGGTCGCCGGCCACGAACTCGCCCTCGACGGCGGCGATTCCGGCCGCCAGGAGCGACTTCTTGCCCTCGACGACGGCGCGTACCGCGCCCTCGTCCAGGGTCAGGTGGCCCTGCGGCGTGGAGGCGTGGGCGAGCCAGAGGAGCCGGTCGGCGGACCGGCGGCCGGTCCGGTGGAAGTACGTGCCGGTGTCGCGGCCGGCGAGGGCGTCGGCGGCGCGGCTGGCGGAGGTGAGGACCACGGGGATGCCGGCGGCCGCGGCGATCCGGGCGGCCTCGACCTTGGTGACCATGCCGCCGGTGCCGACCCCGGCCTTGCCGGCGGAGCCGATCTCGACGTGGGCGATGTCCTCGGGGCCCGCCACCTCCGCGATGCGCGAGGAGCCCGGCTTGGAGGGGTCGCCGTCGTAGAGCCCGTCGACGTCCGAGAGGAGGACGAGCAGGTCGGCGCGGACGAGGTGGGCGACGAGGGCGGCGAGCCGGTCGTTGTCGCCGAAGCGGATCTCGTCGGTGGCGACGGTGTCGTTCTCGTTGACGACCGGCAGGGCGCCCATGGCGAGGAGCTGGTCGAGGGTCCGGTAGGCGTTGCGGTAGTGGGCGCGCCGGCTGGTGTCGTCCGTGGTGAGCAGCACCTGTCCGACGCGTACGCCGTAGCGGGCGAAGGAGGCGGTGTAACGGGCGACGAGCAGGCCCTGGCCGACGCTGGCGGCGGCCTGCTGGCGGGCGAGGTCCTTGGGTCTGCGGGTGAGGCCGAGCGGGGCGAGTCCGGCGGCGATGGCGCCGGAGGAGACGAGGACGACCTCCTTCTCGCCGCCGCTGCGAACCTTGGCGAGGACGTCGACGAGCGCGTCGACCCGGTCGGCGTCGAGCCCTCCGGACGCGGTGGTGAGCGAGGACGAGCCGACCTTGACGACGATCCTGCGGGCTTCCGTCACGAACTGCCTTGCCTCTGTCACCTGTACCGCCGTCACCTGCGTCGCCCTCACTCGGATGTCACGCGCCGCGCGCTCCCCGCCGCGACTGCCAGGCAATCTACGCGAGCCGGGACGGACGGCGCCCGCGCATTCCGCTGGATGGAACGGACCGGCCACCCCTCGGGGCGGCTCCCTCGGAGTCAGCGCGCGGCGCGGCTCCCCGGCGGTCATGGCGCCACGCGGCTCCCCCGCGGTCAGCGCGTGGCGACGGAGTCCGATTCGAGGCCGGCGTCACCGGCGGGGCCGGTGGGGCCGACGGCGTCCGCCTCGGCCTTGCGGCCACCGGGGACGAGGATCTTCTTCGACAGCAGGTAGGTGAACGGGATGGCCACGACCGCCGCGACCAGGGGCGCGATCCGGTCGTCCATCCCGGCCCAGGTCACCAGGGCGTACAGGCCGACGCTCTGCACCAGGTAGTTGGTGACGTTGGTGAGCGGGAAGAGCGCGAACTTCTTCCAGGTGGGCCGGGTGCGGTAGGTGAAGTACGTGTTGAGGAAGAAGGAACCGACCATGCTGAGCACGAAGGCGATGGAGTAGGCGGCGAAGTACGGCATCCACGGGTGCAGCAGGAGGTAGCACCCGTAGAACGTCCCCGTGTTGATCGCGCCGACCAGGCCGAAGCGGACGATCTGCCCGAGCTGACCGCGCATCACATCTCCCGTTCGGTCGCCACGACGCGGGCGCGGCCGTCCCGGCGGCCCGCCGCGTACGCGCCGCCGGCGATCGGGCGGCGCGCCGTGGAGCGGTGGGTCTCCTTGACGAGGAAGTGCGGCCGCCGCTTGGTCTCGTAGTAGATCCGGCCGATGTACTCGCCGATCAGCCCCAGCATGATCATCTGGACTCCGCCGAGGCCCACGATGATCGCGACCAGGGTGACATAGCCGGGGGCGCTGACGCCCTGGGTGAGGGCGGCCGCCACGATCCAGATCGCGTACAGCGCGGCGAGGCCGGTGAGCGTGAGCCCGAGCCAGATCGCGATGCGAAGCGGCCTGTTGTTGAAGGAGATCAGCCCGTCCATGCCGTAGTTGAGCAGGGAGCTGAACTTCCACTTCGTCTCGCCCGCCTCGCGCGCGGCGTTCTGGTAGTCGAAGGTGACGGTGTCGAAGCCGATCCAGGAGAAGAGCCCCTTGGAGAAGCGGTTGTACTCCGGCAGCGAGAGCAGCGCGTCCACGGCAGCGCGGGAGAGCAGCCGGAAGTCGCCGACGCCGTCGGTCAGTTCGACGTCGATCCACTTGTTGACGCCGCGGTAGTAGAGCCGGCTCAGGGCGCTGCGTAGCTTCTTGTCGCCCTCGCGGGTGCGCCGGGCGATGATCTGCTCGTGCCCCAGCTCGTGGAGTTCGAGCATCCGCTCGATGAGCTCCGGCGGGTGCTGGAGGTCCGCGTCCATGATCACGACGGCGTCCCCGGTGGCCTCGCGGAGCCCGGCGAGCATCGCGGCCTCCTTGCCGAAGTTCCGGCTGAAGGAGACGTAACGGGTCTCCTTCTCGAACTCGGCGGCGATGGCGCGCAGCCGGACGAAGGTGCCGTCCTTGCTGCCGTCGTCGACGTAGCAGATCTCGTACGCGATGGGCAGGCCGCCCAGCACCTCGCGGATACGGGTGTCGAACTGGTCGATCACCGCTTCCTCGTTGTAGCAGGGGACAACGACGGACAACTTGATCATGAACGTTGGCTCCTGAACGACGAACGGGAGGGACCGGGTGTACGGCGCGGGCGGGACGTACGGGTACGGAGCAGGTGGGCGGCGGTGACCGCGAGCAGGAGCGCCGCGGCGGCGCCGCTCGCCGCGAGGCCGAGGCGCAGCCCGGGGGTGCGGTAGGAGCAGGACAGCCGCGAGGCGCCGTCGCCGAGTTCGACGGCGATCAGGCCGCCGAGCGTGCGCGGCACGCGCGCGGGGCCGCCGTCGACCGCGCACCGCCAGCCGGGGGTGGCGACCACGGAGAGGACCGCAGTGCCCGCCGTTCCGGGCGCGAACGTGGCGCCGATGCCGTGGCCGGAGGCGTCGACCCGGTCGGGGCCGGTGGCGCGCAGGTGCCGCACGGTCCGTTCGAGCGCGGCGCGGTCGAGGCACCCGACGGGGCTCTCCGGGACGTACTGGCGCTGGGCCGAGCGGACCCTGACCGCGACCTCGCCGTCGGGGCGAACGGTCCCGAGGCGGTACAGCGGGTTGCTGGTCATGGGGTACTTGCCCACCGGTGCGAGGGTCGTGCCGAGCGCGTCGACCCGCCCGCGCAGCCAGGGCGCGTACCAGTAGGCCTCGGTGCCCGGGGTGCAGACGGCCGTGAACGTCGTACTCGTACCGTCGCCGGGCGCCGCGCCGTCCGCTTCGCTCGCGCGGTCGGCCTTGAGCGGCCAGCCGCGGCCCGGGACGAGGTCACCGTCGCCGCTCCGCGCGATCCTGGGGACCTCGTAGAGCCGCGCGCCCAGCGCCCGCTCCTGCCGGGAGAAGAGCGAGACGTCCCGGACGGTGCCGTCCAGGGGCGTACCGGCCGGTCGCAGCGTGACGACGGGCGGGGCGGCGGCGGTGCGCCGGACGAACCCGTCGGGTCCGTCGTCCGGTTCGAGGTAGCTGCTCACGCCCATCACGGCGCGGGCGACCGGGTCGTTGAAGCTCCGCGTGTGGCGTCCCTGGATGTACCAGCCGCCGCCGAGCCGGTGCAGGGTGTCGGCGGTGACGGCCGGCAGATAGCTGCTGTAGTAGCCGCCGCCCTGCCCGGCGAGCAGCATCGGGTCGTTGGAGGCGAAGGAGTGCGGGCCCGGGTCGGTGCGGCTCGCGGGCCACGCGTCCGCCGCCTTCAGCTGCCGGTACGCGGCGAGCGACTGGGCGTCGAAGGTGCGCTTGGGCTTCCACCAGTCGATGGCGTCCCGGATCCGTGTCGTGGACAGGACGGTGTACGAGGCGGAGAGGAAGACGGCCCCGGCCAGGGCCACGGTGAGGCCGCGACGCACCCCGCGGTCGTCCCGGAAACGGTCCAGCCCGAGGAGCAGTCCGAGGAGGACGACTCCGCCGGCGGCGAGGATCCACGGGCCCGTGGTCATGTACGCGGTGGTGCTGACGGCCACGACGAGGGCGAGGACCACGGCGGCGCCCGCGAGCAGCTCCGGGAGGCGGGGCCTGCGGGCGAGCGCCAGCCAGGCGACGCACACGAGCACGGCCGTGAGGGCGATCGAGGCGCGGTACGGGCTGCCGTTGGGCAGGGCCAGTCCGTGCCAGAGCAGGATCGTGGGCTTCCAGACCAGGGAGCCGGCGATCAGCACGACCAGCGCGAGCCAGGCGATCCGCTCCGTGCGCGGCACACGGCGGATGAAGGGGTAGGTGGCGACGAGGAGGAGGGCGAGCATGCCGACGGAGATGTGCGGCACGCGTCCGACCAGACCGCCCGGGATCAGGTGCGCCAGATAGTCGAGGGGCCCGGGCGGCCCGCCGTAGACGGCCTCGGGGGCGGGCTGGGAGAGCTTGCTGGCCTTGAGGCCGACCGTCAGCACGGGGGCGGCGAGCAGGATCCCGGCGCCGGTCATCGAGACGGCCCGCGCGAGCACACGCAGACGCACCCCGGCCCGCCACCGCGCGGACACGCGCGAGGGCACCCCGCCCCGCCACCACGCCGACGCCCCGGCCCGCCACCGCACCGGCCACCACGCCGACGCCCCGGCCCGCCACCGCGCCGGCACGCGCGGACGCATCCGTGCCGGCCACCACGCCGACACGCCCGGGCGCACCCCGGCTGTCCGCTCCCCCGCAGGCCGGTCGTCCACCTCCGCGCTCGGGCGTTCCCCCGTCTCCGCCTCGGCCAGGAGCACCCGCACCAGCAGCACCAGGCCCATCCCGATGGTGGCCATGGCGGCGGTGTAGAAGTTGCCCGCCCAGCAGACGGTCACCAGGAGCGCGCCGGTCACCCAGCGGCGGCGGTGGAGGCACCCGTCGTAGGCGATGCCCATCAGCGGGAGCGCGACCAGCCCCCACATCCACATGGGGTCCGAGAAGCCGTCCGAGATCATCCAGGCGCTCAGTCCGAATCCCACCGAGAGCAGGGCGCGCAGCCAGGGACTTCCCTCGTGGAGCCGGCCGAGAAAGACGGTCATGATCCCGGCGGCCAGTCCGGCGCTGAACAGCGTCACCAGAAAGACGGGGAACTCGACGCTGTCCCGGGGGAACGCCCCGACCAGCCACGAGAACGGGTTCATGAGATAGGTGAAGAAGTCGGCGAGAAAGGGCGTGCCGTATCCACTGGCCCAATTGAAGAAGAGGTCGCCATGGGCTTCCCCGTGCATCAGGTCCCGAAGGCGGGCGTGGAACGGCACGAACTGATTACCCAGGTCGTTGACCGCGCGGGACCGGCCGCCGAAAGGATAGGTGCCCTGCACCGCCATCGCGAGGCAGTACGCCGCCATGGCCGTCGCGGCGGCGAACCACGGCGCGGCCCGCCGCGCCCTGAGGTCTCTTCTGAGCGCCGGCGCGGCCCGCGTCACCCGTTGAGAGGAATCGTCTCCTCGCCGCCCGGCGCCCTTCTCAAGCGAGGGGTTCAGCACGGCGGACATCCCTGAATTCCGAACTCCTGGTCGACATTCGAACGGCCCGTCACTTTCCCTCGTCCATTTATGCACAAACAGGTTATGACCCGATGCGCACACTTCTGCCGGAAGAGGACGGAGCCGATAGGGTTGCCCCTTAAAAATCGACGAATCCGATCGCGGAGAACCCGTCATCCGGGCGCGGACCCCCGCCCGGACGCCTCCCACCCCATCGGACCGTCGGAAAGTGAACGCGAGGTGCCGTCGAGGCAGCCTGCGCACGACAAATGGATCGAGGTGCCAGTGCCTGACGTCTCAGTGATCGTCATCGCCTACAACGACGCGGAGCGTCTCCCGACGGCCGTGCGATCGGTGTTGGACCAGACACTGCGGAGCGTCGAGGTCGTGATCGTCGACGACTGCAGCGGGGACCGCACCTTCGAGGTCGCCCAGGAACTGGCAGCCGCCCGGCCGGAGCGGGTCCGGGCCTACCGACTGCCCGAGAACAGCGGCGCCGGCGGAGAGCCGCGCAACGTCGGCATCGGCCACGCGCGGGGCCGGTACGTGATGTTCCTGGACAGCGACGACGTCCTGGAACGCAACGCCTGCCGCAACATGGTCGCGGCCGCCGAGGAGACCGCCGCCGACATCGTCTCGGGCCTGTGCGTGCGCCTCACCCAGGACTCCCGCCACGAGAAGCGCAACGAGTGGTACGCGTGGCTCTATGCGAGGACCCGCACCCTGGAGTCGGTCACCGAACTGCCCGACCTGTTCGTCTGGGACACGCTCTCGACGAACAAGTGCTACCGCCGCGACTTCCTCCTCGACAACGAACTCCGCTTCCCCAAGGGGATGTTCTACGAGGACCTGATGTTCGTCGCCGACGCCTACCTCGCGGCGAAGAGGATCACCCTGATCCCCAACCAGGTCTACTTCTGGCAGGTCTACGAACGGGCCGAGGTCAAGTCGGTCACCAACAGCCGCCACGAGATGGTGAACTACCGGCACCGGCTGGAGATCCACCGCCGGATCGACGCGCTCCTCGACCGGCACGGACTGGACGAGCTGCGGGCCGCCAAGGACGTCAAGTTCCTCAAGCACGACCTCGTCCTCCATCTGCGTGATCTTCCCTTCCGGGACGAGGCCTACCGCCACGAGTTCGCCGAGCTCTCCCGGCCGTACCTCCAGGGCCTGGACCGCGAGGCGTACGGCAGGGCCGCCAAGATCCAGGCGATCTGCGCGTACCTCCTGGAGAAGGGCGACTGGGAGAACCTGCTGCCCGCCGTGGACACCCTGATCCACCGCGACAAGGTCTCGTCCCCGCTCGCCCGGCGCGACGGCCGTGTCTACTGGTGCGCAGAGCACCTCGACGACGCGTTCGGCCGCGAGGTCCTCGACGTCACCGACCTCGGCTACCACCAGAAGCCGCTGAACAAGCTGTTCCTGCGCAACGAACTCACCTCCTACACGGAGTCCGGCGGCACCGCGCGGCTCACCGGCCGGATCACCAACCCGCTGGGGATCATCGAGCCCGAGGCCACGCTCACGGCCGAGCTGGAGTTCCGCGCGCGCCGCCGCAGCCTGCGGACGTATCGCTTCCCGGTCACCTCGCTGCGTCACGACGGCGACACGCTCCACTGGGAGACCGAGGCCGACATCAGCTCCACCCTGCGGCCCCTCGGCGTCATCGACCCGGTGTGGGACGTCCGCGTCGTCCTCCGGGCCGGCGGCGTGCTCACCCGGACCCGGCTCACCGTCGAGCAGGACGACCTGGGCGGCGGGGCGCTCCCCGTCAGGCCGCGGCTGACGCGTCTGGTGGGCGACCGCATAGAGCCCCACCCCACCGCCAAGGGCCATCTCGCCTTCCGTCTCGTCTCCTCCAAGGGCGACAGCGACCGGATCGAGGAGTTCGTCCAGCGCGGGCTGCGGGGGAAGCCGGGCCGGCTCGCCAAGTCCGGTGTCCGCCGCGCCAGGTCGCTGCGGAAGACGGTCACCTCCGGCGAGAACAAGCTGCGGATGTACCACGAGGTGTACAGCCGGCTCCCCGTGAAGAAGCGGACGGTGGTCTTCGAGAGCCAGCTGGGCAAGCAGTACAGCGACAGCCCGCGCGCGATCTACGAGGAGATGGTCCGCCAGGGCCTCGACTTCCGGGCGGTCTGGTCGTACGCCGGAAGCCCCCAGGACTTCCCCGAGGGCGTCCGGCTGGTGCGCCGCTGGTCGCTGCCGTACCTCAAGGCCCTGGCCCGCGCCGAGTTCTGGGTGGACAACCAGAGCTATCCGCTGAAGCTCACCAAACGGCCCGAGACGACGTACATCCAGACCTGGCACGGCTCCGCGCTCAAGAAGATGGGGTTCGACCAGCCCAGCCTCAAGGCGCAGACCCGGCAGCAGCAGGAGGCCCAGCAGCGGCACCTCGACCGCTTCGACCACTTCCTGGTGCGTTCGGAGCACGACGTACGGACGCTCGCCAAGGCCTTCCGGCTGCACGACCGGACGCTGACGCGCTCCGGCTACCCGCGCAACGACGTGCTGGTCCGGGCCCGGCAACGCGAGGAGGAGGCGGGGCGCCGGGTGCGTGGGCCGCTCGCCGAGAAGCTCGGCATCCCGGCGGACAGGACCGTGCTGCTGTACGCGCCGACCTTCCGCACGTCGGGCAAGGCCAGCCGCTTCGCGCTCCCCTTCGACGTGGAACGCTTCGCCGAGGAGTTCGGCGACCGCTACGTCCTGCTGGTGCGCGCCCACTACTTCAACCACGTGGTGCTGCCGCCGGACGTCCGGGGCACGGTCGTCGACGTCTCCGCGGAGCACGACGTGATGCCGCTGATGGAGCTGGCCGACGCGCTGATCACGGACTACTCCTCCGTGATGTTCGACTACGCGCTGCTCGACCGGCCGATGCTCTTCTTCACGTACGACTACGAGACCTACGTCCACGAGGACCGCGGGACCTACTTCGACCTGCTGGAGCACGCGCCCGGCCCGGTCTTCCGGACGGAGGACGAGCTCTACGCCTCGTTGCGGAACCTCGAGTCCGAGGGCCGGGAGTACTGCGAGGCGCGCAAGCGCTTCGTGGCCGAGTTCGGCGAGTACGACCAGGGCGACGCGGCGCGCTCGATCGTCCAGCAATTCTTCTCCGGGTGGAGCCGTCGATGACAGAGACGACAGAGACGACCGACACGGCCGGGACCACCGAGACGACACGGACGACCGAGGTGACGCTCACGACGACGGCCGACGAGCGGCACGGCGCCGGGGGCCGGGACATCGTCCTGGTCTCCAACAGCGTCGACGAGCTCGGCGGCATCACCAGCTGGTCGCACCGGATGGCCCGGCTCTTCAGCGAGCGCGGACACGCCGTCCATGTGATCGGCATCGTCCCCGCACCGGAGGACCGGCGCGCCGACCTCGGTGACGACCTGCCCTACCGGACGACGACGCTGTACGACGCCCACCCGCCGGTCCTGAAGCCGCGGCGCGGGCTCAAGCGCCGGCTGGACCTGGTCGAGCGGCGGCGCAGGGCCTCGCGCGAGGCGGGGATGCGCAGGGAGGCGGCGAAGCTCACGGCGATCCTCCGCTCCGTGCGGCCGGGTTCCGTCGTCATCGTGACGCAGGTCTGGGCGATGGAGTGGGTGGCCCTCGCGGACACCTCGGGGCTGCGGGTGATCGGCATGAGCCACGAGTCCTTCCAGACGTGCCGCGCCTCGTCCCGCTTCCAGCGGGTCAAGAGGTACTACAAGGACGTCGACCGGATGCTCGTGCTGACGCGGGAGGACGCGGACCTGTGGATCCGGCAGCGCTTCGACCACGTCGGGGCCATGCCGAACCCGCTGCCCTTCTTCCCGGACGAGCCGTCCCGGCGTACGGCGAGAACGGTCGTCAGCATCGCCCGGCTGCACGAGGAGAAGGGTGTCGACCTGCTCCTGGACGCCTGGTCCGAGGTCGCGCCCCGGCACCCCGACTGGGTCCTGCGCGTCTACGGCTCCGGGGAGGAGGAGGACGCCCTGAAGGCGCAGTGCGCGCGGCTCGGACTGGACGGCTCCGTGGCGTGGATGGGCCGTACCGACGACGTCCCGGGCGCCCTGCGGGACGGCTCGCTGTTCGCCCTGTCCTCACGGGGCGAGGGTTTCCCCCTCGTCCTGATGGAGGCGATGGCGACGGCCGTGCCCTGTGTCGCCTTCGACGTCGCCCCGGGTGTCCGCGAGATCATCGAGGACGGCGAGAACGGTCTCGTGGTGCCGCCCGGGAACACGGCGGAGTTCGCGCGCAGGCTCGACGAGCTGATCTCCGACAGGGAGCTGCGCGACCGGATGGGCGAGCGGGCGCGGATCGACATCCAGCGGTACTCGACGGAGGAGATCGTGGCGCGCTGGGAGAACCTCTTCGCGCTGCTCGACCGCTAGGGCCTAGGCCCGGAGACGACGTGGGGAGGACCGCCGGTGACCGGCGGTCCGCCCCACGTGTCGGCGTCGGACGATCAGGCGGAGACGCCGCGGCGGGCGACCCAGCCGGCCCAGGCGGAGTCGATCATCTCGCGGACGTCGTGGCGGGCCTTCCAGCCCAGCTCGCCGGCGATGCGGTCGGCGGAGGCGACGACGCGCGCCGGGTCGCCGGGGCGGCGCGGGGTGACGACGGCGGCGACGGAGTGGCCGGTGATCTCGTTGATCAGGTCGATCATCTCGGTGACGGAGACACCCTCGCCACGGCCGATGTTGACCGTCAGATCGCGCGGCTCGCCGGCGGCGGCCCACTCGGCGAGCTTGCGCGCGGCCACGAGGTGCGCGTCGGCGAGGTCCTCGACGTGGATGTAGTCGCGGACGCACGTGCCGTCCGGGGTGGCGTAGTCGTCGCCGAAGATCCGCGGGGCCTCGCCGGCGTCCAGCCGCTCGAAGACCATCGGGACGAGGTTGAAGACACCGGTGTCGGCCAGCTCGGGGGTCGCGGCGCCCGCCACGTTGAAGTAGCGCAGGCAGGCCGTGGCGATGCCGTGGGCCTTGCCGGCGGCGCGGACCAGCCACTCGCCGGCCAGCTTGGTCTCGCCGTACGGGCTCAGCGGCAGGCAGGGCGTCTCCTCGGTGACGAGGTCGACGTCGGGCATGCCGTAGACGGCGGCCGAGGAGGAGAAGAGGAAGTTGCGCACGCCGGCGGCGGCCACGGCCTCCAGCAGGACGGTCAGGCCCTGCACGTTCTCGCGGTAGTAGTGCAGCGGCTGCTCGACGGACTCGCCGACCTGCTTCTTCGCCGCGAGGTGGACGACGCCCGTGACACCGTGCTCGGCGATGGTCCGGTCCAGGACGTCGCGGTCCAGGGTGGAGCCGACCACCAGGGGGACACCCTCCGGAACCCGCTCCGCGTAGCCCGTGGACAGGTCGTCGAGGACGACGACCCGCTCCCCCGCCTGCGTCATGGCGCGGACCACGTGCGAGCCGATGTATCCGGCACCACCGGTGATCAGATAGGTCATTACGCCCACATCCCTTTCCTAAGACCCGCGAAGAGCCTGCGTAGCCGGGCGCCGACCGCCCGGAGTCCGTCACGGACACCGGGTGCGATCCGCACCGCGAGCGAGCCGTTCGCCGTGGTGTACTGCTGCACCAGCAGTACACCGTACCGGCTGCTCGGCAGGACCCAGCGGCGCTGCCGCTCCTCCGGCAGCCGCAGCGCGGTCGTGAAGGACGCGCCGTCCGCGCAGGCCACCGTGATCCGGAGGTCCCAGGCCTGGGTGCCCCTGTCCCCCCGGCTGCGGCCGGCCATGGCCAGGGCGGTGAGCCGGGCCGGGACGCGGCCGGTCCAGCCGCCCGCCACCTCGTGCAGCTCGGCCCGCTCGGTGCTCGCGGGCGCCTCCGCGTCCCGGAGCAGGAACGAGACCTGGGCGGTACGGGGCACGGCCGCGCCGAGCCTGCCGTACAGATCGCGGACGGTGAACCGCAGCGCGCCGCCCCGGCGGCCGTGCAGGGAGGCGTCGACGAGCAGGGGGAGGGCGGCCAGGGGCAGGGTGTCGATGCCGTCCAGCTCCGCGCCGGGGAGGTCCTCGGACCAGACGGCCGCGCCCCCGTTCAGGGCGTACGGCGGGAGGAGCCGGGCCGGGTCGGCGGCGAGCCGGGAGAGCCGCGTGAGGTCCCGGGGCCCGTCCGCGGCCAGGACGAGGCGGGCCATCCAGCGGGCGGGGGGCGCCGCGGCGGCGAGGTCGCTCTCGTCGAACGACGTGAGGTGCTCGCGGGTGGCCTTCCACCACTCGGCCCGGTACGCGGCGTCGCGCAGCCTCAGCTCGCGGGCGTACAGGCGCAGGTCGTGTTCGAGGAACTTGATGCGGCAGGCGGCCGCGAGTTCGAGGCGGCCGGCGGCCTCGAAGGTCTCGACGGCCATGCGGTGGGCGGCGATCCGGGCCTGCCAGTTGGTGACGCCGTCGCGGTCGAGGGAGATCGACAGGTGGGCGGCGGCCCGGCGCACGTGCCAGACGTAGACCGTGTCGGGGACCACGGCGACGCGCGGGGCGGCGGCCAGGACGCGGGCGGTGAAGAGGAAGTCCTCGTAGACGCAGTGGCCGTCGGGGAAGCGGATGCCGTGCTCGGCGAGGAAGGCCCGGTCGTAGACCTTGTTGACGCAGAGCGTGTCGTGGACCAGCGGCGAGAGGTCCGCGGCCGTCTCCAGCAGGGCGGGCTCGTGGTAGAGCGCGGGCTGCCAGCGCACGTCGCGGCCCTCGGGCAGCTCCCGCCGTACGCAGGCGCCGACGGCGACGGGGGCGCGGTGGAGTTCGGCCGCGGCGACCAGGGCCTCGGCCGCCCCTTCGGGCAGGATGTCGTCGCTGTCGAGGAATATCACCACGGGAGCGGTGACCGCCCGGACGCCGTCGTTGCGCGGGGTACCGCAGCCGCCGCTGTTCACCGTGCGGTGCACGACGCGGAGCCGGGGGTGGAGCGCGGCCAGCTCGTCCAGGACCCGGGCCGTGCCGTCGCTCGACCCGTCGTCGACGGCCACGACCTCGGCGACCACGGGTCCCTGGTCGAGAACGGACCGGATCGCCTCACCGACCAGGGCCTCGTCATTGTGTGCGATTACCACGACACCGAGTTTGCCCGCTACCTGAGATGGGGTGACGCTACTCACATCGAAGATCCTACGGGACGCCCACCCAACGGACTGCGCGCCGGGCGGCGTTCGCCTCCTCGCGGTCCCGGCCCGCCGGGAGGGGGGACGGCCACCCGTCATACTGGATACGTTCACATGTCCGTATGACCAGGTTCAGGAGTCGACCGCAGTGCGCAATCCCGAGGCACCCCGGCTGCTTGGGGTCTACCGCCGTGCCATACCGGAACGTGTCCGGAAGGCCATCGTCTCGCAGGTCGACGCCGACGTCCGCCGCCGCCTGAAGATACGGATCGCGAACGGTACGGCCGCCGCCGAGCGGCTGCGCAGCGGCCGCGTCGCCAAGCGCTACGAGGCGCTCACCGCCGCCCCCGACCGTGCCGTGATCTCCGTCGGCCGCGAGTCGAAGGTCGCCCTGGTCGCCGACGGGGTCACCCCGCTGACGGCCCGCCGCGCGAACCTGGACATCGTGCTGAGCGCGTTGGCCGGGGCGGGGATCGAGCACTTCTGCGTGCGGAGCCAGTCGGACACCGCCGCCGCGGTCGCCGTACGCACGGAGGACCGCGCCGCCGTCCTCACGGCGCTCACCGACGCCTGCCACCGGCTGCCCGGCTACGTCGCCCCGGTCGGGGGGAGCAGCGCCGTCTCGGCCACCTCCCAGCCGGGCTTCGAGGCGGCCACGTGGCAGCGTCTGCGCGACGCCGACGTGCTGCGCCTCACCTGGTACCGCACGGACCCCACGCACCTGCTGACGCTCGGTGACCGGTACGGCTGCGACGTCGAGTTCTGGCACGAGGAGGACGGCGAACTGGTGGCGCCGAGGCCCGGCAGGATCGCCTCCGCCCTGCCGTTGCGCGGCGAGACGGTCACCGTGCCGGAGTCGTACTTCACCAGTCTCGCGCCCCGGGAGTCGGCCGACGCGGCGCTGGTCCCCGCCCGCGCGGGGACGGCCGTCGTCCACACCGACGAGGTCACCTTCCCGATCGACGTCGTCTACACCTGGGTGGACGGCTCCGACCCGGCCTGGCTGCGGCGCCGAGCCGAGTTCTCCGGCGAGGGCTACCACGCGGAGGCGGCCAACGCCGCGCGCTACCTCAGCCGCGACGAGCTGCGCTACTCGCTGCGCTCGCTGCACATGTACGCGCCGTGGGTGCGCACCATCTACCTGGTGACGGACGACCAGACCCCCGACTGGCTGGACACCGAGGTCCCCGGCCTGAAGGTGGTCAGCCACAAGGACGTCTTCCGCTCCCCCGACCTGCTGCCGACGTTCAACTCGCACGCGATCGAGAGCCAGCTTCATCACATCGAGGGGCTTTCCGAGCACTTCCTCTACTTCAACGACGACGTGATGCTCGGCAACGAGGTCACCCCGAAGGACTTCTTCCACTCCAACGGGCTCACCAAGTTCTTCCCGTCCCCGGCCCTGGTGCCGCTGGGCGAGCGGACCGTCGACGACCCGCCGGTCGCCGCGGCCGGCAAGAACAACCGGCGCCTCATCGAGGAGCGCTACGGCGCGGTGCTCGTGCAGAAGATGAAGCACATGCCGCACGCGCTGCGCCGCAGCGTCCTGACCGAGATCGAGACCGAGTTCGAGGCCGAGTACCGCGCGACGGAGGCGAGCCGGTTCCGGAGCATCGACGACATCTCCATCTCGTCGTCGCTGCACCACTACTACGCCTTCCACACGCAGCGCGCGGTGCCGTCCCAGCTGCCGTACGCGTACCTGGATCTGACGCACCCGTGGACGGAGACCCGGCTCGGCCGGCTGCTCGCCAGCCGCGACAAGGCCGTCTTCTGCGTCAACGACACGGTCTCGACGGAGCAGGACGTGACGGACCAGAAGGACCTGATCACGCCCTTCCTGGAGGCGTACTTCCCGGTACCGAGCCCGTTCGAGAAGAAGCCCTAGAGAACCCCTCGCGGCCACGCAGAAGAGTGGGGCCCTTCCCCGTCCGGCCGGACGGGGAAG
>NZ_JAMGSL010000003.1:153727-162490 GCF_025195125.1 Streptomyces sp. Je 1-79 | reverse complement strand
GGGGGGCCCCGCCCCCGTCCGGCCGGACGGGGAAGGGCCCCACTCTTCTGCGTGGCCGTGCCCTGCGGTCAGCTCCGCTCGAAGCGGGAACGGACCGGGAAGTAGGCGTTCAGGAAGGCGCGCAGCACGCGGTCCTGCTCGTCCACCGGCACCTCCGCGTCCGCGGACTCACCGATGCAGAACACGTCGTGGCTGCGGGAGGCGAGCAGCCGGCTGAGCACCGAGTGGTGCTCGTAGTTGCCGACGTTGACATAGCTGCAGGAGATCGCGGAGGGCACCGAGCTGCCGGTGAGGTAGCCGTAGTGGTGGTGCAGCGACGAGGTGATCGACAGGTCCGAGTTGGCACGGAACGGGTTGCGGGCCGTCGCCGAGACCTCCTCGGGGAAACGCTCGGCGATCTCGCCCAGCACGCTGCGGCGCAGCGGGTGCGGGGCGTGCAGGAAGCCGTGCGTGGCGACCCGGCCGAAGGCCTTCTCCAGCAGGGCCCGGTTGTTCTTCGCCGCGGCGAAGTAGCCCTCGTCGTCGTCCGACGGCTCGCTCGGCGGGACGGACGTCGGCGAACGGAACAGCTTCGCGACGCCGTTGCTCAGGAAGAACGAGTGCGGCGCGAGCGGACGGCCGATGAACACGTCGTCGTTGAAGTAGAGGAAGTGCTCGGAGAGCCCCTCGATCCGGTGGAGCTGGCTCTCGATCGCGTGCGAGTTGAACGTGGGCAGCCAGGACTGGTCCGGGAAGATGTCCCGGTGGGCGACCACCTCGATGCCGGGCTGGTCGGTGTCCAGCCACTCGGGGGTCTGGTCGTCCGTCACCAGGTAGATGTTGCGCACCCACGGCGCGAACATCTCCAGCGACCGCAGCGAGTACCGCAGTTCGTCGCGGTTGCGGAAACGGACGTCGCCGCTGTCGGCGTCGTCGACCGCCATGTCCAGCTTGCGGCGTACGTCGTCGCGGCGCTTGCGCCACGCCGGGTCGGTGTCGTCGACCCAGGTGTAGACGACGTCGATGGGGAAGTCGACGTCCCACATCAGCGGCTTGGTGAACTGGGTCAGCGTCGGGTAGGAGTCCTCGCCGACCTGGAGCTTGGCGGTGGGCTCCAGAGTGGGCAGGCGGCGGCCGAGGAGGGTGGTGGAGCGTGGGCTGTTGCGCCAGCCGTCCTCGTCCTCGTCCCAGAACTCGACGGTGCAGCCGTACGCCGGCCCGTAGCGGAGCGTGCGGCTCGCGCTCGTCACCGGCTTGAAGATCTTCACACCGGCGATCTCGCCGACGCTGTCGAGCCGCTCGGCCAGTACGGCTCCGGGGGCGGCGCCGCGAGGCGTGATGAGCTCGCCGTAGACCGGCTTGCCCTGCAGCTCGGTCGCCAGTGCCTGGAGAGCACGGTCACGGTGCTCGACCGGTACGGCCACCAGATGCGCGAGGCCGTCGTTGCGGACGAGTACGAAGGGGACGCCGGCGTCCTCGAACGCCTTGGCCGTGATCTCCAGGTTGAGGTTGGCCATCGTCGGGGCGTCGATGTCGTCCCGCTCCTCCGCCAGCCGGCCGGCGGAGCGGATGAGGCCCCGGTTCTGCGCCTGGATCAGTACCTCGCGCGCCTTCTGCTCGTCGGAGGAGTTGGCGAGCAGGGAGACGGGAGCGGCGACGCTGAAGCTCTTGGTACCGCCCTGCGCGATCCGCAGCGCGGTGCGGTCGGCACGCGCGGCGAGACGCTCGGGGGTGTCACGGCGGGCGACGAGGCGCTCGAAGAGCTCCTCCCACTGCGCGGTGATCTTCTCTCCGGAGAAGCGCTCGTTGACACCGGTGCGCGCCGCCTTGCCGAAGGCGTGCCGGGTGTCGTCGTCCGCCATCAGCCGGGACATGGCCTCGGACAGCGACTCGATGTCGCGCGGCGGGACCAGCAGTCCGTCCACGTCGTGCCGGATGATCTCGGCGGGCCCGGTGACGATGTCGTACGCGATCACGGGCACGCCCGCGGCGAAGACCTCGAGGAGGACCAGCGGGAACGCCTCGTTGCGCGAGGGCAGCAGGCAGAGCGCGGCCTTGGCCCACTCCTGCTCCATCTGGTCGGAGCGGCCCATGAGCTCCACCCGCGAGTGGAGTCCGAGCCCCTCGACGAGATGACGCAGCCGCACCTGCTGCGGGCCGTCGCCGAAGATGCGCAGCGTCCAGTCGGGGAAGTCGCCCGAGATGCGGTGGAAGGCCTGGATCGCGTGGTCCAGCTGCTTCTCCGGGGTCATCCGGGCAGCCAGGACGATCGTCTTGCTCTCGAGGTCGGAGCGCGGGCGGTAGCCGTCGGGCACCGCGTTCGGGATGGCGACGAGCTCGGGCGCCGCGTCCTGGAGCGAGTCGGCGAACCAGTCGTTGGTGCGCTCGGTCAGCGAGACGAGCGCGTCGATCCGGGGCGCGTAGACGAGGAGGGGCTCGCCGGAGACGCCGCGCAGCTGGGAGGCGCGGTGCTCCTGGTGGACGGTGACGACGCGGGAGGGCGCGAGGTCGGCCACGGCGGCCATGAGGGCCGGCGTCGTGGTGACGAGCACGTCGGAGTCCAGGGAGCCGAGCGCCCGGACCATCTCGACGTCGGAGAGCCGGTTGAAGGTGCTCTCCCAGGAGGGCTTGATGATCTCGCTGGGAAGGGAGGTCAGGGTGCGGCAGGCGGCGGCGTCCAGCGCGGAGTCGCGCACGGGGCGCTCGACCGAGCCGGTCCGGTCCACCAGGTAGCGCCGCTTGACCTTCCGGGCCGCTGCGAAGAACGGTTCCTGCCGCGTCTTGAAGACACTGAGGACCTCGACGTCGTGGCGCGGCGCGAGATGGATCGCCTGGGTGTAGGCGGCCATCTCGGTGCCGCCCATTTCGTCACCCCAGGTGAGCAGAAACGTGATCTTCATGCGACTTCCTCTGTGCTGGGGTGCGCGGCTATGACATCTGCGCAGTTGACGGCGAGCGCTCCGGCCGCGGTGACATGGGCGTGCACCCGCATGAGGGAGCCGTTGTCGAGGGCGACGATGCGGAAGGGCGTGCGGTAGACCAGCCGGGGGTGACGGACGTCCGTCAGCCGCCGGGCGATCTTCAGCCGGGTGCCGCCGAGCCGCAGGTAGAGGTCCCAGGTCCGGGCCGCTCCGCGTCCCGCACCCATCTTGTCCAGGGGAACGTCGAAGGTGAAGCGGTCGCCGTCCCACTCGGGCGTGACCGTGACGGCCTTGTGGTTGCCGCGGCGCAGCACCGCCTCCGCGGTCCCCGAGGTCTGGGCGGAGCCGATGAGCCTGCCGTGGACGGTGACCCGGTCCCAGCGCAGGTCGAAGGAGGTGAGCTCGGCGTGGGGGCGGGGTGCCCGGACCTTCAGCAGGGCGAAGCCGTCGACCGAGCGGACGATCCGGAAGGTCGCGCCGCTCGTCGGCGACGGGGAGAACGGAAGGGTGGGCCCGTCCGAGAGGTCCCGGCCGGTGGCCGCGGCGACGGTCGTACGGCGGGTCTGGCCGTCCAGGTCCGTGATCAGGACCGCGAGCCGCCAGATGCCGCTGCCGAGCACCGGTCCGCGGACGACGGGCTCCGGGCGGTCCTTGTGGCGCAGGGGGACGGTCGCGGTGAGCAGCGCCGTACCGTCGGCCTGCGGTTCGAGCTCCAGGGGCACCCGCTCGCGGCTGGTGCCGTGCGAGAGCACGAGCTCGGCGGAGGCGACGCGCCGGCCGGGGACGGCGACGGCGAAGTTGAGGGTCCTGCCGTTGGAGACCGAGAAGTGCACGGGCTTGAGCTGCGCGCTCGGCCGGATCCCACCGCCGATCGCCGGAACGGTGTGCAACTGCTCGACCCGACGGCGCATGCGTACGGCGGCCCGGCGCGCACGCTTCGCAGCGCCCACCGCGTAGGGCAGCAGTGAGTCACTCACGGCGATTCCCGGCTTCCATTCTCAGCAGCTGACAGTCAGCGGCACATGCTGTCAAGGACGAAGTTCAATGGCAAGTTGACTCCTGATTTGACCATTATGTGACCGCAATCACTCGATCAGGTGAAACCTGTGTGGATCTTTTCCCTCTTTACCTGTGGCGATCTCGCCGATCGCACAGGAAGGCAGGGGGAAGATGGGCCGCGGGAGCAACTTCGACACCTTCACGCCGTCGCGGCGCACACTGCTCGGGTCCGCCGCCGGTGTGGCACTGGCCGGGCTCGTCGCCGGCTGCACCACCGCACCGGCCGCCCCGCCGCCCGGCGACCACGCGGGCGGTGGCGGCTCCGGGATGCCGGTGCGGCAGCTGGGCGCCGAGCCGCGGAACGGATTCGCCGAGCCCGGTGGCGCGCGCGTGATGCAGATCGTGGCCCACCCGGACGACGACCTCTTCTTCATGAACCCGGATGTGATCCATACCCTGTCGAGGGGCGTGCCGGTGGTCTCCGTCTACATCACCGACGGCGGATCCTTCGGCGTGAACGCGATCCCCGGGCAGCCGAACCCTCCGGCGAACCTACCCGCCTACATCTCCTCCCGCCAGCAGGGGCTGCGGCAGGCCTACGCGCGGATGCTCGGCGCCCCGCTGTTCACCACGTGGGAGCGCACGACGATCCCGCTGCCCGACGGCCGGGCGGCCGACCTCAACGTGCTGGAGCACCAGGGCCGGCGCGCGGAGCTGATATTCCTCAACATACGTATGCACGCCAAGGAGCACGGCAGACCGGTCAACATGACAGCCCTGTGGGGCAGCCCCGGTGCGCGCCTCCCCACCCAGCCCACCCCGGAGTCCCAGGTCAAGGGCGCGTTCTCCTACGACCGCAAGGCTCTGGTGGACACCCTCGTGTCGCTGCTGCGCCGCTACCGGCCCACCCTGATACGGACGCTCGACCCCGACCCGGACGCTCAGGTCCACGACAAGCGGCATCCCCGCGGCAGCGACCAGGTCGGCTACTCCGACCACCCCGACCACACCGCCGCCGCGCTCTTCGCCTGGCGCGCGCTGGCCGAGTGGGCCGACGGAACCGCGCGCCGCGGCAAGGCCCCCACGTTCCAGACCGAGTCCTACCGCGGCTACTACAACCAGCGCTGGCCCCACAATCTGCCGCCCGAGACGGTCGCCCTCAAGGCCCAGTACCTCAACGCCTACGGCGGCGACCCCTCCTGGGAGTGCGGCAACGCCTCCGGCTGCGGTGACTACGCCATCGGCTCCGACCGCGTCCTCGTGTCGAAGAAGGGGTGGGTCCGCAGCACCCACCGGCGCTATCCGAACGCCGGCCCCAAGGTCGTGTCCGCCGAGGACGGCAGCCTGACCGTGTACGCCGTCCTCGGCACCCGGCTGGCGCGCTGGACCGGCACATCCGCCGGGGTCCTGGGCGCCCCCGAGGATCTCGGCGGCGGACCGCTGGCACCCGCGATATCCGTGACGACGGACGCGGACGGCCGCCAGCTGATCTTCGCCCTGCGCTTCTCCCGGCTGGAGGGGGCCACCGCCGGCAACACCCGCGAGATCGTCATGCTCCGGCAGCGGACGCCCGGCGGCGCCTTCGAGCCCAGCTGGGTGGGGCTCGGCAACCCCGAGAGCCGTCCCCGGCGCAGCCGTCTGACCGGTCCCCCGACCGCGGTGACCGGCTCCGACGGCCGGGTCCACGTCTTCGTACGGAACGGGGACAAGGGAGTGAGCACCCGCGTCATGGACGAGCGGGGCACCTGGTCGCCGTGGCAGGCGCTGCCCGGCGGATTCGTCCAGGACGGCCTCGCCGCCACGGTGGACGGCGGCGGGCTCATCCATCTCTTCGCCTCCGCGCCCGGCTGGGTGGAGCACTGGGCGCAGCGCAAGCCCTCCGACGAGCTGCGCAAGGGCTCCCGCCGCTTCGTCGCGAAGCCCGGGGACGTCCCGGACGCCGTGACCGCCTCCGACGGTTCCGTGCTGCTCGGCTACCGGCGTGTGGCGAGCGACCGCGTGATGGTCGAGCGGCTGGCCGCGGGTCGGACCGGCCGCTGGACGACGGTGGCGAACCCCGCCGTCCCCGGATACGGCCGGGTCGGCCTGGTCGGCGGCCGCAAGCCCCTCGCGGACGCGCTCCTCATGGCCGCCACCGCCGGGGGCGGCGAGGCGCTGGTCTACGACGTCCACGACGGCGGTGTGGCCGAGGCGCGCACCCGGCAGCCCGCCGTCACGGTGGGTACCCCGGCGGCAGTGACGGCCAACGGTGGCGCCCCGGCGGCCGTGGTCACCCTCGGTCTGACGGGCCGCCCGGTCGTGACACGACTGCGGGACGTCGCGGACAGCCAGGCCTCCTGACCCTCCTGCGCGCACAGGCGCCCCACGGCCGAACGGCTCGTGGGGCGCCTGTCGTACGTATACGTCCTCCCCAGCGGGAGAACGCCGAACGCCGCCGTACCTCTCGACGAGGTGCGACGGCGTTCGGACGCGGGGCAGAGGCCCTGCGGGGCAGAGGCCTAGAACGGGTTGAAGTCGTCGAACTCGCGCTGCGCGTCGTCCCGCTCCGCCTCGCGGTCCCGGCGACGCTGGGCGGCCGGACGCGGGGCCTCCAGGCGGTGGTCCTCGCCACGGCGGCCGAGCATCTCGGCGCCCGCCATCATCGTGGGCTCCCAGTCGAAGACGACCGCGTTCTCCTCGGAGCCGATCGCGACACCGTCGCCCGAGCGGGCGCCCGCCTTCATCAGCGCGTCCTCGACACCGAGTCGGTTGAGGCGGTCGGCCAGGTAGCCGACGGCCTCGTCGTTGTTGAAGTCGGTCTGGCGGACCCAGCGCTCCGGCTTCTCGCCGCGCACCCGGTAGACGTCCTCGGCCTCGTCGTAGGTGACCGTGAAGCCCGCGTCGTCGACCGCCTTCGGACGGAGGACGATCCGCGTCGACTCCTCCTTCGGCTTGGCCGCACGCGCCTTGGCGACGATGTCGGCCAGCGCGAAGGAGAGCTCCTTCAGACCCGTACGGGCCACGGCCGAGGCCTCGTAGACCTGGTAGCCGCGCTCCTCCAGGTCCGGGCGGATCATCTCCGCCAGGTCCTGGGCGTCCGGGATGTCGATCTTGTTGAGGACGACGATGCGCGGGCGGTCCTCGAGACCGCCGTACTGCTTCAGCTCCTCCTCGATGATGTCGAGGTCGCTGACGGGGTCACGGTCGGACTCCAGCGTCGCCGTGTCCAGGATGTGCACGAGGACCGAGCAGCGCTCCACATGGCGCAGGAACTCCAGGCCCAGGCCGCGGCCCTCGCTGGCGCCGGGGATCAGACCCGGCACGTCGGCGATCGTGTAGACCGTCGAGCCGGCGGTGACGACGCCCAGGTTCGGTACGAGCGTGGTGAAGGGGTAGTCCGCGATCTTCGGCTTGGCGGCCGAGAGGACGGAGATGAGCGACGACTTGCCGGCGCTCGGGTAGCCGACCAGCGCCACGTCGGCGACGGTCTTCAGCTCCAGGACGATGTCGCGCGCCTCGCCGGGCTCGCCGAGGAGCGCGAAGCCGGGGGCCTTGCGACGGGCGGAGGACAGCGCGGCGTTGCCGAGGCCACCGCGGCCGCCCTGGCCCGCGACGAAGGTGGTGCCCTGGCCGACCAGGTCGGCGAGGACGTTGCCGTCCCTGTCGAGGACGACGGTGCCGTCGGGCACGGTCAGGACGAGGTCCTGGCCGTCCTTGCCGGAGCGGTTGTCGCCGGCGCCGGGCTGACCGTTGGTCGCCTTGCGGTGCGGCGAGTGGTGGTACTCGAGGAGCGTGGTGACGGCCTGGTCGACGACCAGGATCACATCGCCGCCACGGCCGCCGTTGCCGCCGTCGGGTCCGCCGAGCGGCTTGAACTTCTCCCGGTGTACGGAGGCGCAGCCGTGGCCTCCGTTACCCGCGGCGACATGCAGCTCGACGCGGTCCACGAAGGTGGTCATGGTTGTGCCTCCATTGCAAAGGGGTGCTACGAGGTGGAATGTCTATCTAGTAACACGCGAAAGGCGGACCCGCTTCCCTGCCGGGAAGTGAGGTCCGCCTCCGCAAAGGAACCGATCAGGCGACCGGAACGATGTTCACGACCTTGCGGCCACGGTGGGTGCCGAACTGCACCGAACCGGCCTGCAGGGCGAACAGCGTGTCGTCGCCGCCACGGCCGACGCCCGCGCCCGGGTGGAAGTGGGTGCCGCGCTGACGGATCAGGATCTCACCGGCGCTGACGACCTGACCGCCGAAGCGCTTCACGCCGAGCCGCTGAGCATTGGAGTCGCGACCGTTCCGGGTGGACGATGCGCCCTTCTTGTGTGCCATCTCTCCTCAGTCCCTTACTTCGCAGCCGCGGGGATGCCGGTGACCTTGATCGCCGTGTACTGCTGGCGGTGGCCCTGGCGACGGCGGTAACCGGTCTTGTTCTTGTAGCGAAGGATGTCGATCTTCGCGCCCTTGTGGTGGTCCACGACCTCGGCCGTGACCTTGATGCCGGCCAGGACCCACGGGTCGCTGGTCACGGCGTCGCCGTCGACAACGAGCAGCGTAGAGAGCTCTACGGTGTCGCCAACCTTGGCAGTGGAAATCTTGTCAACCTCAACGATGTCGCCGACAGCAACCTTGTGCTGGCGACCACCGCTGCGCACGATGGCGTACACGCGGATCTCTCTCTCACTCGGGAACGGGCCCCTGATGCCAGCCGCTCACACGGGCCGAAGCCCGCGGTGATCCGGAAGTGGACGAGCGGCCTCTCCCGGCAGACCGGGAGGAGGGTGCTCAGGGGTTAGGCGGGTCATACGACACGCCGACGGTCAAGGTTACGGGCCGGTGCCGCAAGGGGTCAAATTCGGTGACTTCACCTCTGCGGCGGTGCGGCCGG
>NZ_JAMGSL010000003.1:89545-153702 GCF_025195125.1 Streptomyces sp. Je 1-79 | reverse complement strand
GGGGACAATTCGGTGACTCACCTCTGCGGTGCGGGGGCCGTCCGGAGGGACGGCCCGCACCGGCGGCAACCTCAGTCCTGCGCGGGGGCTGCCGTCTTCTTGGCGGCGGCCTTCTTCGCAGTGGTCTTCTTCGCGACGGTCTTCTTGGCCGCCGCCGTCTTCTTGGTGGCGGCCTTCTTCGCGGTGGCCTTCTTGGCCGTCTTGCGGGCGGCCGTCTTCTTGGCCGGGGCGGCAGCCTCGGCCTCGGGCTCGACGTCCGCCTCGGGGGCCTCGACCGGGGCCGGGGCGGCGGCCGGGGACTCGACCACCAGGACGGCGGCCTCCTCGGCGCCCGAGGGCGATCCGGCGGGGGCGGTCACCTTGCGGACGACCCGGCGACGGGCCCTCGGCGGGGCGGCCACGGGGGCCTCCTCGACGACGGGCGCGGCCTCGGGCGCCTGCTCGACGACCGGCTCCGGGGCGGCGACCGGCTCGACGACGGTCTCGACGACCGCCTCCGCGGCGGCCGGCGAACCGGCCGGGGCCGTCGCCTTACGGGTGGCACGGCGGCGGGCACGGGGAGCTGGGGCGGCCTCCTCGACGACCGGAGCGGCCTCCACGACCGGCGCCTCGACGACGGGCTCGGGCTCGACGACAGGCTCGGGCTCGACGACGGGTGCGGGCTCCTCGACCACGACCGGGGCCGGGGTCGAGGCGACCGGAGCGGTCGCCTTACGGGTCGCCCGGCGGCGGCCACGGCCACGGCCTGCGGCGGCCTCGGCCTCGGCGGCGCTGCTGTACAGCTCCTCGTCGGCGCGGAAGGGCTCCTCCACTGCCACCGGGGCGGCGATCTCCGCGGCCACCTCGGCCTCGGTCTCGACCGTCTCGGTCTCCGACTCCGCCGACTCCACAGCCTCGGCGTGCTCGTGCTCGTGCTCGTGGTGCTCGGCACCGCCACGGCCACGCTTCTTCGAGCGCTTGCCGCTGCCACCGCCGCCGGGGGCGGTCGGCTGCTCCATGTGCACGATGACGCCACGGCCGTTGCAGTGGACGCAGGTCTCGGAGAAGGACTCCAGCAGACCCTGGCCGACCCGCTTACGGGTCATCTGGACCAGGCCCAGCGAGGTGACCTCGGCCACCTGGTGCTTGGTCCGGTCACGGCCCAGGCACTCCAGGAGGCGGCGCAGCACCAGGTCGCGGTTGGACTCCAGGACCATGTCGATGAAGTCGATGACGACGATGCCGCCCAGGTCGCGCAGGCGCAGCTGGCGGACGATCTCCTCGGCCGCTTCGAGGTTGTTCCTCGTCACGGTCTCTTCGAGGTTGCCGCCCTGACCGGTGAACTTGCCGGTGTTGACGTCGACGACGATCATCGCCTCGGTCTTGTCGATCACCAGCGAGCCGCCGCTCGGCAGCCAGACCTTGCGGTCCAGCGCCTTCATCAGCTGCTCGTCGATCCGGTACGTCGCGAAGACGTCGACCTCGCTCGTCCACTTGGACAGGCGGTCGGTCAGGTCCGGGGCGACGTGGTTCACGTACCCGTGGATGGTCTCCCAGGCGTCGGAACCGCTGACGATGACCTTCGAGAAGTCCTCGTTGAAGATGTCGCGGACGACACGGACGGTCATGTCCGGCTCGCCGTACAGAAGGGTCGGAGCGTTGCCGTTCTTCGCCTTCTTCTGGATGTCCTCCCACTGGGCCTGCAGACGCTCGACGTCACGGCGCAGCTCGTCCTCGCTCGCGCCCTCGGCGGCGGTGCGCACGATGACGCCCGCGTCCTCGGGGACGATCTTCTTGAGGATGGTCTTGAGGCGGGCGCGCTCGGTGTCCGGGAGCTTACGGCTGATGCCGGTCATCGAGCCCTCGGGGACGTACACGAGGTAGCGGCCCGGCAGGGAGACCTGGCTGGTCAGACGCGCGCCCTTGTGGCCGATCGGGTCCTTCGTCACCTGGACGAGGACCGACTGGCCGGACTTGAGGGCGGTCTCGATGCGGCGCGGCCCGTTGGCCATGCCGAGCGCCTCGAAGTTGACCTCACCGGCGTACAGGACGGCGTTGCGGCCCTTGCCGATGTCGACGAAGGCGGCCTCCATGGACGGCAGCACGTTCTGGACCTTGCCCAGGTAGACGTTGCCGACGTACGAGGTGGCCTGCTCCTTGTTGACGTAGTGCTCGACGAGCACGTTGTCTTCCAGGACGCCGATCTGGGTGCGCTCGCCGTTCTGGCGGACGACCATGACGCGCTCGACGGCCTCACGGCGGGCCAGGAACTCGGCCTCGGTGATGATCGGGACGCGTCGGCGGCCCTGCTCGCGGCCCTCGCGGCGGCGCTGCTTCTTGGCCTCAAGGCGGGTCGAGCCCTTGATGGACTGGACCTCGTCGGACGGCTCGGCCTTCTCACGGGCCGGGCGGGGCTCGCGGACCTTGACGACCGTACGGACGCCGTCCTCCTCGCCCGCCTCGGTCTCGCCGGAGGCGTCACCGCTACGGCGGCGGCGACGGCGACGACGACGCGAGCTGCTGCTGCCGGACGACGCGCCGCCCTCGTACTCGTCGGAGTCGCCCTCCTCCTCGGACTCCTCGTCCTCGGCGCGGGCCTCGTCCGCGTCGTCGCTCTCGTCGGTCCCCTCGGCGTCGGCCTCGGCGAGCTCACCGCGGCGACGGCGACGGCCGCCACGGCGGCGACGGCGGGACGGGCGGTCCCCGTACTCGTCGGTCTCCTCGGCCTCCGCCTCGGGCTCCTCGGCCTCGACCTCGGGCTCGTCGGCGACGGTGGCCGGCACCGGCTCGACGGCGACGGGCTCGGCGGGCTCACCACGACGGCGGCGGCGGCGCCGGCCGGCGGGCTCGGGACGCTCGACCGTCTCGGCCACCTCGGTGGTCTCGACCGTCTCCTCCTCTTCCTCCTCCGGCACCACGGACTCGGCGGCAGCGGCGGCGGCCGCGGTCTCCGGGGTCTGGAACATGGGCTCGGTGAAGACCGGGGCCTGGAAGACGGCGACGGCGGGGCGCGCGGCACGACGGCCGCGGGGCTCCTCCTCCGCCGCGGAAACGCGCGCGGCTTCAGCCGCTCCGGTGGAGCCGGTGCCTGCACCGGTGACCGGCTCGGCGGTGAACTGCGGCGAGGTGGCGCGGCGGCGGGTACGGCCCCGGGTGGCGGCCTTCTCCGCGGCGACGACCTCGGGCTCGGCCTCTTCGGCGGTGATCTGCGCGACGGTCTCCTGCGGCAGGCTCTCGCCGGCGGTGGCGACCTCGGGCGAGGTGGCCTTGCGGGTGGCACGGCGGCGGGTGCGCGCCGGGGCGGGCTCCTCCACGGGGGCCTCCTCCACGACGGGGGCCGCCTCCTCGATGGGCGCGACGGCCTCGGCCTCGACGACCGGCTCGGCGACGGGCTCGGGGGTGGTGGCCTTACGGGTCGCGCGGCGACGCGTACGAGCGGGGGCGGGCTCCTCGACGGGAGCCTCCTCCGCGGCGGGCGCGGCGGACTCGGCGGCCGGCTCGGCGACGGGCTCGGGGGTGGTGGCCTTGCGGGTCGCACGGCGACGCGTACGGGCCGGTGCGGGCTCCTCGACGGGAGCCTCCTCCGCGGCGGACGCGGCGACCTCGGCCTCGGCGGCCTTCTCGGCGGCCGGCTCGGGAGCGGCAGCCTTCCGCGTGGCGCGACGGCGCGTACGGGCGGGGGCGGGCTCCTCGGCCGGCTCCGGGGCGGCGGCGGGCGTCTCCACGACGACCTCGGCCACGGTGTCGGTGACCTCCGCCGCGACCGGCGGACCGGCGGGGCGGGAAGCCGCTCGGCGCCTGCGGCGCGGCGGCAGCTTGTCACCAGGTGCGTTGTTGTCGGTGTTCTCTTCGTGCTGTTCGAGCATGCGGGCGGTTCTCCCGTCACGCTCCCGGGCGCCGCGTCTTGTTCCGGTCCGGCGGCACGATCGCGCGAAGTGCGCGGTGCCGCCGTCCGGGGCGCGGGCGCCGCACGGGAGCTGATGTCTGGCTCGCCGGTTCCGTACGCGTTGTACGTACGGCCTGGCGAAAGTCTCCTGGTCAGTGCGCTGCCCGACCCAGGTGGCTCCCGAGTACCAGGGCTGCGCTACAACGACCGCTCCCTACGCGGTACCGGCACCCGGCGCCGTCGCTGAGGCGGTCGCGGCGGCCGTGGGTGAAGCGGCCGTGACTGCCTCGCGGTCGGGCGCGAGCGGGTCGGTCACCGTGCCGGACTCCTCGTCGAAGAGCCCCTGCGCCAGCCTGGTCACCGCTGCGGGGACCGGCGGCGCCAGGTCGGCCACAGCTCGGAGACCGGACAGGACGTCGTCGGGTCGCACGGCAGGTGTCACGTGCCGAACAACCAGCCGCAGTATCGCACAGGCATTGTCCAGGGGCCTATCAGGCTGTGGACGAGCCTCGGGACGATCCACGACGAGGTCGGCGACGGCCGAGCGGGCGTCGAAGGTGCGGATGCCGTTCTTGGTCTTGCGCTGTACTTCCACGGTGTCGGCCGCGAGGAAGACCCCGACGGCCTTCTCCGCGTCCTCGAAGGTGACGCCGTCGAGCCGCAGCTCCCACACGGAGGCGGTGAGCCGGTCGGCGAGTCCCGAGGTCCGGGCCTCGACGGCATCGGTGATGTCGAGACCGTCCGGGAGCGACTCGTCGAGCAGCACCCGCAGAGTCTCCGGGTCACGCCTCTCGGCGAGGGCGATCTCCAGGAACTCGGCCTCGGAGCCCGTACCCGTGGGGGCGGCGTTGGCGTACGACACCTTGGGGTGCGGAGTGAAGCCGGCCGAGTACGCCATGGGCACCTCGGCGCGGCGCAGGGCACGCTCGAAAGCGCGCTGGAAGTCACGGTGGCTGGTGAACCGGAGGCGGCCGCGCTTGGTGTAGCGCAGTCGGATGCGCTGCACCGCCGGTGCGGGCGGCGGGCCTTCGGGCTGTCGCTTGCCCAGTGGTTCTTCTCCTCGGTGCGGGGCGGGCGCGGTGACGCGCCGCCCACGAAATGCGGGTGGCCTCTGGGGGGCCCGACCGGCTCACCCCCGCTTTCGCAGGGAGATCTCGGGTGCGGGCGCCGCGCCGGAGGCGGTTGTTGTACTACCCAGAGTACGCGCAGAGGCCACCACCGGTTCCACGGGCTCGTGCACCCGGGCTCCTCCGACCAGCGCGCGCCACGCGTCCCTGCGCGCCTGCCGCACGGTCGCGCGCGCCGCGGCGAGGGCCTCCCGCGCGGCCCGCCCCGCCCCGACGGCCGCCTTCCTGGCCGGCGCCCAGACCTGGTCGCGGACCCAGCGGCCGACGGGGGCGCAGACGTTCCGGTACACCCAGACGGCGGGCCGCCCGACCAGGCTCCAGGCGATCCACTTGAGGACGCGTCCGACGGCCCGGGAGACGAATCCGGCGACGCGCCAGCAGACCCGGAGCGCGTCGACGAGCTCACGCCCGATCGGGGCGAGGACGTGGCGGTACAGCCGGACGAGCGGGACGACGATCCCGTACCGGACGACGGGCACGACCACGTACCGCCACAGCCCCACCCACGGCCACACGAACAGCGCCTTGGTCAGCCAGGTGAGGGCCGCGGCCAGCCCGCGCCCCAGCCAGGTGAAGACCCAGGCCAGGCCGTGGCCCGTGGGTGTCAGGACATGGCGGTACAGCCAGACGAGGGGCAGCGCGACCCCGTAGCGGGCCACGGGGACGAGGACGTACCGCCACAGCCCGGCAACGAGGAACGCGACGCCCGCACCGATCGGGGTGAGGATCCACCGGTACACCCAGGCGGCGGGAACGCCGATCCCGTAGCGGGCGACCGGCACGACCACGTACCGCCACAGCGCGACCCACGGCTACACGAAGAGCGCCTTGCCCAGCCAGCCGGCAGCGATGCCGAGGCCCTGGCCCAGCGTGGTGAGGAGCCAGGTCAGCCCGTGCCCCAGCGGGGTCAGGAGCTGCCGGTACAGCCAGACGACGGGAACCACGAGCGCGTAGTGGACGACCGGCACCACGATCCGCTGCCACAGCCACACCCACGGCCGGACGAACAGCGCCTCGCACAGCCAGACCAGCGCGCGGCCCGTCGGGCGCAGGACCACCCGGTCGAGGGCCCGGGCGCAGACCACCAGTACGTCCCAGACCATCCGTACCGGAACGACGACGACCAGCACCACGATCCGCACCGGAATCCTGACGGCGGCGGTCAGGCAGCCCTCGGGTTCCGGCCGGGGCCCCGCTTTCTCCATGCTCATGCCGGAAATGACGCGACGGCCCGGCGGAGGGTTTCCCCTCGCACCGGGCCGTCGCCGGAGTGTTACCGGAATGGCTCCCGACGGGCTACTTCACGACCGTCAGCGGCAACAGCTTCTTGCCCGTGGGGCCGATCTGGATCTGGGTGTCCATTTGAGGACACACGCCGCAATCGAAGCACGGCGTCCAGCGGCAGTCCTCGACCTCGGTCTCGTCGAGCGCGTCCTGCCAGTCCTCCCAGAGCCAGTCCTTGTCGAGGCCGGAGTCCAGGTGGTCCCAGGGCAGGACCTCCTCGTAGGTGCGCTCGCGGGTGGTGTACCAGTCGACGTCGACACCCATCTCGGGGAGCGTCTTCTCCGCGCACTGCATCCAGCGGTCGTACGAGAAGTGCTCGCGCCAGCCGTCGAAGCGGCCGCCGTCCTCGTAGACGGCGCGGATGACGGCGCCGATCCTCCGGTCGCCGCGCGAGAGGAGGCCCTCGACGATGCCGGGCTTGCCGTCGTGGTAGCGGAAGCCGATCGAGCGGCCGTACTTCTTGTCGCCGCGGATCTTGTCCCTGAGCTTCGTCAGGCGCGCGTCCGTCTCCTCCGCCGACAGCTGCGGGGCCCACTGGAAGGGGGTGTGGGGCTTCGGGACGAAGCCGCCGATGGAGACCGTGCAGCGGATGTCGTTCTGGCCGGAGACCTTGCGGCCCTCGGCGATGACGTTGACCGCCATGTCACCGATCTGGAGGACGTCCTCGTCCGTCTCGGTCGGCAGGCCGCACATGAAGTACAGCTTCACCTGGCGCCAGCCGTTGCCGTACGCCGTCGAGACGGTCCGGATCAGGTCCTCCTCCGAGACCATCTTGTTGATGACCTTGCGCATGCGCTCGGAGCCGCCCTCGGGGGCGAAGGTGAGACCCGAGCGACGGCCGTTGCGGGTCAGCTCGTTGGCGAGGTCCACGTTGAAGGCGTCGACGCGGGTCGAGGGGAGGGACAGACCGACCTTGTCCTCCGTGTACCGGTCGGCCAGGCCCTTCGCGATCTCACCGATCTCGGTGTGATCGGCGGAGGAGAGGGAGAGGAGGCCGACCTCCTCGAAGCCCGTCGCCTTGAGACCCTTCTCCACCATCTCGCCGATGCCGGTGATGCTTCGCTCCCGCACGGGGCGCGTGATCATGCCGGCCTGGCAGAAACGGCAGCCGCGGGTGCAGCCGCGGAAGATCTCGACGGACATCCGCTCGTGGACCGTCTCGGCGAGCGGGACCAGCGGCTGCTTGGGGTACGGCCACTCGTCGAGGTCCATGACGGTGTGCTTGGACACGCGCCACGGCACGCCGGAGCGGTTCGGGACGACGCGGGCGATCCGGCCGTCGGGCAGGTACTCGACGTCGTAGAAGCCCGGGATGTAGACCGAGCCGGTCTTGGCGAGTCGGAGGAGGACCTCCTCGCGGCCGCCGGGGCGGCCCTCGGCCTTCCAGCCGCGGATGATCTCGGTCATGTCGAGGACGGCCTGCTCGCCGTCGCCGATGATCGCCGCGTCGATGAACTCCGCGATCGGCTCGGGGTTGAAGGCGGCGTGGCCGCCGGCGAGCACGATCGGGTGGTCGACGGTGCGGTCCTTCGACTCCAGCGGGATGCCCGCCAGGTCGAGGGCGGTGAGCATGTTGGTGTAGCCGAGCTCGGTGGAGAAGCTCAGGCCGAAGACGTCGAACGCGCCGACGGGCCGGTGGCTGTCGACGGTGAACTGCGGCACGTGGTGCTCGCGCATCAGCTCTTCGAGGTCCGGCCAGACGCTGTACGTGCGCTCGGCCAGGACGCCCTCGCGCTCGTTCAGGACCTCGTAGAGGATCATGACGCCCTGGTTGGGCAGACCCACCTCGTACGCGTCCGGGTACATGAGCGCCCAGCGGACGTCGGCGGACTCCCACGGCTTGACCGTGGAGTTCAGCTCTCCACCGACGTACTGAATCGGCTTCTGCACGTGCGGGAGCAGAGCTTCGAGCTGCGGGAAGACAGACTCGGCAGCAGACATCTCGAACCTTCGTGAGCTGGCATGGGGCGACTCTCAAGCGTACCCGGTGCTCAGTGGCTCAGTGCCGCCCTCGTTTTCGGGGCCGAGGCCTTCTCCCAGACCTGCGGGAACTCGCGTTCACGGGCCGCTCCGGCCGCCTCCTCCTGGCCGTGGAGGAGTCCCCAGGTGAAGGCGGTCTCACCGGCCGCGTGGGCCTGGATCGCGAGGTCGCGCAGGGCTTCGCGGGCGACGACGCTGTCCTGGTGGTCGCCGAGGAGGCTCTGGACGGCCTTGATCCGCTTGGCGAAGCGCTTGGCCGGCTTGCCGAGGGTGGGGCGGGCGGCGTCGGCGGCGTAGCGGGTGCGTTTGGCGGCCTTGCGGGCCTCGTGCATCGCGAGGTCGCGTTCCCGGCCGGGGGGCAGGGCGAGGGCACGGTCGACGCGGCCGGCGAGGCGGTCGTAGTCCTTGAGGACGGCGCGGGTGAGGACGGGCGCCGCGTCCTTGGTGGCGGCCTTCCGTAGGGGCGGGTCGGCGAGGAGCGCGTCGAGGGTGTCGAGGAGGGCGAGGTGGCGGGCGGAGTCGAGCGCGGCGAGGGCCTTGCGGCGGGCGTCGCCGCTCTGGGCGGCGTCCCAGATCCGCAGGCGGCCGCGGACGGGCCCGAGGAGGAGGGTGCGGGGGATCGCGTCGACGCGGGTACGGAGGCGCTCGGCGAGGACCTCGTGGTCGCGGGCGAGTCCGAGCTCCCCGGCGAGCCACTTGAGCTCGTCGCCGACGGGGTCGGTGACGGTGCGGTCGAGGACCTTGCGGTACGTCTTGAAGGCGCTGCGCAGTCGGCGGCAGGCGACCCGCATCTGGTGGACGGCGTCGGGAAGGTCGCGGCGCACGGCGGGGTCGAGTGCGACGATCGCCTCGATCTGCTCCCGTACGTAGGCGAGGACGCGGCCGCCGGCGGTGTCCTCGTCCGGCAGGTCGTCGGCGGGGAGGGCCTCGCTCTGTTCCGTCGTCTCCTCCAAGGCCCTCGCCACCTTCGACGGGGACGACGAGGGGCGGATGCCCGCCTTCTCCAGGCGCTTCTCGACCGCGTCGAGGACCGCGGGGTCCGCGTCGTCCGCGAGTTCGACCTCGATCTCGGTCCAGGAGGTGTCGGGGCCCTCGGGGAGGCGCTCGGCGTGGACCGTGTCCACCGACACCTCCGCGAGCAGGGCGCCCGACGCGTCCAGCAGGTGCTGGACGTTACGGGAGGAGCGCAGGCGGACGACGGGGACGACGTCCTCGTGCCGGAGGCGGGAGCGCAGGAGGACGGCCAGGGACTCCGGGAGGGTGTCGGCGAGCGGGGCCCTGATCTCGTCGCGGATCCCGGAGGAGACGGGGAACTTGAGGTGCCAGCCCTCGTCCTGGCCGCCGGTGCGGCGGCGCAGGGTGAGGGAGTCGGCGGCGAGGCGCAGGTCGGCCGTGTCGTAGTAGACCGCGTCGAGTTCGGCGACGCCCCGGTCGTGGGCGGCCGAGACTCCTCGGGCTCTGGTGAGGTCCGGGAGCCCCGTCCGCTCGGTGGCTTCGTACTTCCGCTCGATCTCGCGCTTCGTGTCCGCCATGAATCGAATCTAGACGCGAAGTGGACGGAAGGGCAGACCGCCTTGGGCCCAAGAGGTGAAGGAGGGGCACCGGAACCGTGGATCCCCGGCGGTCTGCTATGCCGTTATCGGCCGCTGCACCCTGATCGACTGGAGCAGTCCGATCGCCACCCAGACCGCGAACATCGACGAGCCTCCGTACGACACGAACGGCAGTGGCAGGCCGGCGACCGGCATGATGCCGAGCGCCATGCCGATGTTCTCGAAGGACTGGAAGGCGAACCAGGCGATGATGCCGGCGGCGACGATCGTGCCGTAGAGCTCGGTGGTCTCCCGGGCGATCCGGCAGGCCCGCCACAGGATGACGCCGAGCAGCACGATGATCAGTCCGCCGCCGAGGAAGCCGAGCTCCTCGCCCGCGACGCTGAAGATGAAGTCGGTCTGCTGTTCGGGCACGAACTGGCCGCTGGTCTGGTGGCCGTTGAAGAGTCCCGCGCCGTACAGGCCGCCGGAGCCGATCGCGATGCGCGCCTGGTTGGTGTTGTAGCCGACGCCCGCCGGGTCGAGTTCGGGGTTGGCGAAGGCCGCGAAGCGGTTGAGCTGGTACTCGTCGAGCAGGCCGAGCGCGGTGACCAGGACCGCGCCGCCCACTCCGGCGCCGATGAGGCCGAGGACCCAGCGGTTGGAGGCGCCGGAGGCGAGGAGCACACCGAGCACGATCACCGCCATGACCATCACCGAGCCGAGGTCCGGCATCAGCATGACGATCGCCATGGGCAGCGCCGCGAGGGCGAGCGCCTTGGCGACGGTCCGGTGGTCGGGGTGGACCTGGTCGCCCGCGTCGACCTTGGCGGCCAGCAGCACCGCCATGATCAGGATGATTGTGATCTTCACGAACTCGCTGGGCTGGAGCGAGAAGCCGCCGCCGATCACGATCCACGCGTGGGCGCCGTTGATGGTGGCGCCGAGCGGGGTGAGGACGGCGAGGATCAGCAGGATGGAGATGCCGTAGAGGACCGGTACCGCGCCGCGCAGGGTGCGGTGGCCCAGCCAGACGGTGCCGATCATCAGGGCGAGCCCGATGCCGGTGTTCAGGGCGTGCCGGAAGAGGAAGTAGTACGGGTCGCCCTGGTTCAGCTCGGTACGGCCGCGGGTGGCGGACCAGACGAGCAGGGAGCCGAGGAACGACAGCGCGAGGCTGGAGAGGAGGATCGGCCAGTCCAGGCGCCGCACCACCGAGTCGCGCGCGGTGAGCTTGGCGAACGCACCGCGTTCGGGGGCGTAGCGGGAGACGGAGAAGCCGTGGGGTGCGGTCATCGGTCAGTCTCCCGTCCTGCTGGGCAGCGGCCCCGCGAGTGGCTCCTGCCCGCCGTCCTTCGCCGCGTCGACGAGCTGCGACTTCGGGTCGTACGGCTTGATCTCCGGCGCGTCGATCGAGCCGTCGGCCTGGACCTTCGGCAGCGCCGTCTGGGGCTTGGGCAGGAGGGCCCGCTTGAGGTCCTGGTTGCCCGCGTCGTCGAGGCCGTAGAGGGCGTCGTAGATGTTGCGCACGGCGGGGCCGGACGCTCCGGAGCCCGTACCGCCCTGGGAGATCGTCATGACGATGGTGAAGTCGTCGGTGTAGGTGGCGAACCAGGAGGTGGTCTGCTTGCCGTAGACCTGGGCGGTACCGGTCTTGGCCCGCATCGGGATCTTGTCCTGCGGCCAGCCGCCGAACCGCCAGGCGGCGGTGCCGCCGGGCTCGACGACGGAGCGCAGGCCCTTGTCGAGGTCGCTGATCGTCTTCGCGTCGACGGGCAGCTTGCCGTGCGAGGTGGGCTTGATCTCCCTGACCGACTTGCCGTCGGGGCTGATCACGGCCTTGCCGATGGTGGGGTTGAAGAGGGTGCCGCCGTTGCTGATGGCGGCGTAGGCGGTGGCCATCTGGATGGGGGTGACGAGGACGTCGCCCTGCCCGATGGCGTAGTTGATGCTGTCGTAGGCCTTCAGCTGATTGCCTTCGAGGCAGCTCTCGTAGGCGATCTGCTCGACGTACGTGCCGCCCTTCTTGCCCTGCTTGCACCAGGAGTCCTTGTTGGCCTCCCAGAACCTCTGCTTCCACTGGCGGTCGGGGATGCGGCCCGTGACCTCGTTCGGCAGGTCGACGCCGGTCTCGGAGCCGAGTCCGAAGTCGTGCGCCGTCCGGTAGAACCAGTCGTGGGCGTCCTTCTTCGGCTTGATGCCGCCGTCGCGCTGCCACTCCTTGTGGCCGAGGGCGTAGAAGACGGTGTTGCAGGAGAACTTGAGGGCGTCTCCGAGGGTGATGGGGCCGTGTCCCTGGGACTCGAAGTTCGCGAAGCTCCGGTTGCCGAGGCTGTAGGAGCTGCTGCACTGGTACTTGTCGTCGAAGTCGTAGCCGGCCCGCACGGCCGCGCTCGCCGACACCACCTTGAAGATGGAGCCGGCGGGTGCCTGCCCCTGGATGGCCCGGTTGAGCAGCGGGTAGTTGGAGTCCTTGCTGGTGAGCCGGCTGTAGTCCTTGCCGGAGATGCCGCCGACCCAGGCGTTGGGGTCGTAGTCGGGCTGGGAGGCCATCGCGACGACGCGGCCGGTCCTGGACTCCATGACGACGACGGCGCCCGAGTCGGCCTCGTACTTGCGGCCGGTGATCTTGTCGGTCTCGTCGCGGACCTTCTTCATCGCCTGGTGGAGCTCGAACTCGGCGACCGACTGGACCCGGGCGTCGATGCTGGTGACGAGGGTGGCGCCGGGCACGCCCGCCTCGGACTCGGTCTGCCCCATGACGCGGCCGACCTTGTCGACCTCGTAGGAGGTGACGCCGGCCTTGCCGCGCAGCTCCTTGTCGTAGGTGCGTTCGATGCCGGAGCGGCCGACCTGGTCGGAGCGCAGGTGCGGCGAGTCGGTGTCCTTGGCCTTCTGGATCTCCTCGTCGGTGACCGGCGAGAGGTAGCCGAGGACCTGCGCGGTACGGGCGTTGCCGGGTGCGGCGTAGCGGCGTACGGCGGTGAGTTCGGCGGTGATGCCGGGGAAGTCCTCGGTGCTCTCCCTGATCCGCAGCGCCTGCTGCGTGGTCGCCTCGTCGGTGATCGGGATCGGCTGGTAGGGGGAACCGTTCCAGCAGGGCTGCGGGGTCTCGGAGTCGCAGAGCCGGACCTTGTCCATGACGTCCTTGGGCTTCATGCCCAGGACTCCGGCGAGGCGGGTGAGGACGCCTTCGCCGTCGTCCTTCATCTTCATCAGGTCGGTGCGGGAGGCGGAGACCACGAGCCGGGTCTCGTTGTCGGCCAGCGGGACGCCACGGGCGTCGAGGATGGAGCCGCGGACGGCGGGCTGGACGACCCGCTGGACGTGGTTGCTCTTCGCCTGGTCGGTGTACTCCTTGCCGTTGCGGATCTGGAGGTACCAGAGGCGTCCGCCGAGAGTGAGCAGAAGGGAGAAGACGAGGATCTGGATGATGACGAGCCGGACCTGGACCCTGGGAGTCCGTCCGGTCTCCGGGATGTTGCTCATGCTGCCGGTGCCCCCTCGGTCACAGTCGCTTGACTCCCTTGATGCGTCCCGCGCGTGCCGCTCTCGTACGGGCGGCCTTGACGCGCAGTCCGCCGCGCTGGTTGCCGATCTGGAGGCCGGTGCCGGAGCTGAGCCAGCCGGAGGCGACGTCGGTTCCCCCGGAGGTGTCGGCGAGCGGGTCGTTCTCCGCGCGCCGGGCCAGCGCCATGATCAGCGGCACGGTGAAGGGCGCGAGGAGGAGGTCGTAGATCGCCGCGGTCAGGAGCAGGTAGCCGAGGCCGACATGGCGGGCGGCGGTGTCGCCGACGAGGGCGCCGACACCCGCGTACAGCAGGGTGGAGCCGACCGCCGCGGCGACGACCACGGCCATCGGGCCGGTGGCGGACTTGAGCCGGCCGTTGTCGGGGCGGGCCAGTCCGGCGAGGTAGCCGATGACGCAGAGGACCAGGGCGTAGCGGCCGGCGGCGTGGTCGGCGGGCGGGGCGAGGTCGGAGAGGAGCCCGGCCCCGAAGCCGATGAGGGAGCCGCTGACCGGCCCGTACACGAGCGCGAGGCCGAGGACGGTCAGCAGGACGAGGTCGGGTACGGCGCCGGGGAGCTGGAGGCGCGCGAGGACGGAGACCTGGACGACCAGGGCGACGACGACGAGCGTGCTGGAGAGCAGGATCCGGTTGAACTTCATGTCTGGTCCCCCTGCTGCTCGTTCGCGGGCGTCTGGCCCGACTGCTCTTCTCGTCCCGGCTGCTGCTGCCCCGACTGCCGCTGACCGGGCTGCTGCTCGCCCTCCGGTGGCGGCGGGGTGACCGTGACGGTGACGGTCGGTGCCGGCTTGGGCTTGGGCGGCAGGACCGTGTCGCGGGGGTTGGTCCGCGGGGCCTGGACGACGACGCCGACGATGTCGAGCTTGGAGAAGCCGACGTACGGACGGACGTAGATGTTGCGGGTGAGGCCGCCGCCCAGCGGGTCGACGCGGACGACCTCGCCGACCGGCACGCCGGGGACGAAGGGCTTGTTCGCCTGCGAGCCGAAGGTGACGAGCCGGTCGCCGGCCTTCACCTTCGCCTTGCCGTTGAGCAGCTGGACGAGGAGCGGGCCGTCGCCCTGGCCGGTGGCGAAGCCGAGTTCGGCCGAGTTCTCCATCCGGGTGCCGACGGTGAAGTCGGGGTCGTTGGCGAGGAGCACGGTCGCCGTGGAGGGCCCGACGGTGGTCACGCGGCCGACGAGACCGGAGCCGTTCAGCACGGTCATGTCCCGCTCGATGCCGTCGTCGGCGCCGGCGTCGATGGTGACGGTCCAGGAGAAGCCCTGGGCCGCTCCTATGGCGATGACCTCGGCGCCCTTGATGCCGTACTGGCCGGCGCCGGCCGTCTTGAGCAGGGCGTCGAGCTCGCGGACGCGGGTGCGGTTGCGGTCGTCGCTGCCGAGCTTGGCCTTGAGGGCGGCGTTCTCGCGCTCCAGGGTGGCGATGCGGTCGTGCCGTTCGCCCGAGTCGCGTACCGCTCCTATGGCGTTGCCGATCGGATCGACGGCCGCCGCCACACCGTTCTCGACCGGCCCGAAGACCGCTGCGGCTGCATGCCGGGCGCCGTCGACCGGTGACTCCTCGCCGCCGCGGATGTCCACCGTGATCAGTGCGAACGCGATGGCGATCAGCAGCACCAGGAGCAGCCGGCTCTCTCGTGTGTCCCTCACGTGCGGCGGCCGTGCCTTTCCTCTTGGTTCGGTTGTTCCGTGCGGTTGTTCCGTGCGGGTGCCGTGGTGCCGACGGTCCTCCCCCAGGCCCCGGGGCCTGGGGGTGTGCCCGGTACGGGGGACCGTGTCACCCGGCCGGCGGACCGTCGGTCGTCATCGGCGGGGCTGGGAGTCCAGGACCTGCTGGAGGGCCTCGAACTCCTCCACGCACTTGCCCGATCCCAGCGCCACCGAGTCCAGCGGGTCCTCGGCGATGTGGATCGGCATCCCGGTCTCGCGGCGCAGCCGCTCGTCCAGGCCGCGCAGGAGGGCGCCGCCACCCGTGAGAACGATGCCGCGGTCCATCACGTCACCGGAGAGCTCGGGCGGGCACTTGTCGAGCGTCGTCTTCACGGCGTCGACGATCGCGTTGACCGGCTCCTCGATGGCCTTGCGGACCTCGGCGGCCGAGATGACCACGGTCTTGGGCAGACCGGAGACGAGGTCGCGGCCGCGGATCTCGGTGTGCTCGTCCTTGTCGAGGTCGTAGGCCGAGCCGATGGTGATCTTGATCTGTTCGGCGGTGCGCTCACCGAGGAGGAGCGAGTACTCCTTCTTGATGTGCTGGATGATCGCGTTGTCGAGCTCGTCGCCGGCCACCCGGATCGACTGTGCTGTGACGATTCCTCCGAGCGAGATCACGGCGACCTCGGTGGTGCCGCCGCCGATGTCGACGACCATGTTGCCGGTGGCCTCGTGCACCGGCAGGCCCGAGCCGATGGCCGCGGCCATGGGCTCCTCGATGATGTGCACCTGGCGGGCGCCGGCCTGGGTCGAGGCCTCGATGACGGCACGGCGCTCGACTCCGGTGATGCCGGAGGGCACGCAGACGACGACCCGGGGGCGGGCCAGGTAGCGGCGCTTGTGGATCTTGAGGATGAAGTAGCGGAGCATCCGCTCGGTGATCTCGAAGTCGGCGATCACGCCGTCCTTCAGGGGCCGGACGGCGACGATGTTGCCGGGCGTCCGGCCGATCATCTTCTTCGCCTCGGCGCCGACCGCCAGGATTCCGCCGGTGTTGGTGTTGATCGCGACGACGGACGGCTCGTTCAGAACGATGCCGCGACCCCTGACGTACACCAGCGTGTTGGCGGTCCCGAGGTCGACAGCCATGTCACGGCCGATGAACGACATTGAGTTCCCCTTGTTTCCCATGAGGATGCGTCGGGCCTTCCCAATCGGAGCGTTGACGGCTTCTCAGGCAGGCGAGGTGGTGGTGTTCCAGTGCTGCGGCGTGGAGTTTTCCATCGTAGTGCCGCCCACGCGGATACCGCGCGGTGGATCCACCTCTGTACAGGTGACGACAGGACGCTGCGATGCGTTCCCGATTGCTTCGTTCATATGCCCGGGGGCGACCGAAATTCCTTCGGTCGCCCCAGGTCGTTGCGGTGGATGGCTGACACCGGGTCAGAACGGGACGGACCGGTCAGCCCCGGATCACGCCAGGCCGGGGAAGAAAATCTTCAGTTCCCGAATGGCGGACTCCTCGGAGTCCGAGGCGTGGATCAGGTTCTCGCGGACGATGGTGCCGAAGTCTCCACGGATGGAGCCGGGGGCGGCGGCGATCGGGTCGGTCGGGCCGGCCAGGGTCCGCAGACCCTCGATGACGCGCTCGCCCTCGACGACCAGGGCGACGACGGGGCCGGACTGCATGAAGCCCATCAGCGGCTCGTAGAAGGGCTTGCCCTTGTGCTCGCCGTAGTGCTGCTCCAGCGTCTCCTGGCTCAGCTCGCGCAGTTCGAGCGCGGAGATGGTCCAGCCGGCCTTCCGCTCGATACGACCGATGATCTCGCCGATCAGGCCACGGCGGACGGCGTCGGGCTTGAGCAGGACGAGCGTGCGCTGGCTCACGGTGGAGACTCCTTCGAATGCGGTGTGCGGGACTCAGAGGCTACAGGGCCGGGACCGCCGTCGATTACGCAGCGTCAAGCCCTCCCCAACTGGCCTCCGGATCAGGCCGACCGGCCTCCGGTTCGGGCCGGCTCGCCCCGTTTCGGGCGGCCGGCACCGGGCTGGGGCTCGGCTGGCTCGCTTCCGGATCGGGCTGCCCGGCACCGGGCTCGGGCAGACCCTAGCTCGCTTCCGGTTCCGGCTGTGCCTCGGCCTGGGCGGCCCAGCGCGCCTTCACCGCGTCGATCTTGGCGCCGTAGTGGCAGGACGCCCACCACAGGGCGGCGAAGGTCGCCCCCAGGAAGAACATCACCGGCACGACGAAGCCGCTCGCGATCAGGGCGACCTGCAGCGCCCAGCCGAGCTGGACACCCCCGGGGCGGGTGATCATCCCGCACAGCAGGACCGACAGCAGCATGGCGGCGCCGCAGACCCACCAGACCGTGGACGTCGACAGGCTGTCGTCCTTCATGGCGACGAGCCCGGCGAAGCCGATCACGAAGAACTCGCCGATCAGCGTCGAGGCACAGAGCGTACGCATCGGAATTCAGCGCCTTCCCAGCAGCAGCCGGGCGTCGCCGACCGTGAAGATCGAACCGGTCACGAGGACACCCGCGCCCGCGTACTCGCCCTCTTCCTCCGCGAGGGTGATGGCGGTCTCGATGGCGTCGTCCAGGCGCGGCTCGACGACCACCCGGTCCTCGCCGAAGACCTCCACGGCGATCGCCGCGAGCGCGTCCACGTCCGTGGCGCGGGGGCTGGAGTTCGCCGTGACCACGACCTCGGCGAAGATCGGCTCGAAGGCTTCGAGCAGCCCCTTGGCGTCCTTGTCGGAGCTGGTGGAGACCACGCCGATGAGCCGGGAGAAGCCGAACGACTCGCTGATGCCCTCGGCCGAGGCCCGCGCGCCGTGCGGGTTGTGCGCCGCGTCCAGGACGACCGTCGGCGACTTGCGGACGACCTCGAGGCGGCCCGGGGTGGAGACGGAGGCGAAGGCGCGCCGGATGGTGTCGATGTCCAGCGTGCGGGCGTGCTCCGCGCCGATCCCGAAGAACGCCTCGACTGCCGCGAGGGCGACCGCCGCGTTGTGCGCCTGGTGCGCGCCGTGCACCGGCAGGAAGACCTCTTCGTACTCGCCGCCGAGTCCGCGCAGGGTGAGCAGCTGCCCGCCGACCGCGACCTCCCGGGAGACGACGCCGAACTCCATGCCCTCGCGGGCCACCGTGGCGTCGACCTCGACGGCCTTCTTCAGCATCACCTGGGCCGCGTCCACCGGCTGCTGGGCCAGGATGACCGTCGCGCCCTGCTTGACGATCCCGGACTTCTCGACCGCGATCGCACCGGGCGTGTCGCCGAGTCGGTCGGTGTGGTCCAGGTCGATCGGGGTGACGACGGCGACCTGGGCGTCGATCACGTTCGTGGCGTCCCAGGTGCCGCCCATGCCGACCTCGACGACCGCCACGTCCACCGGGGCGTCGGCGAAGGCCGCGTACGCCATACCGGTGACGACCTCGAAGAAGGAGAGCCGGTACTCCTCGCGGGCGTCGACCAGCTCGACGTACGGCTTGATGTCCTCGTACGTCTCGATGAACCGCTCGGCGGAGATCGGGGCGCCGTCCAGGCTGATCCGCTCGGTGATCGTCTGCACGTGCGGCGAGGTGTACCGGCCGGTGCGGAGCTCGAAGGCGGCGAGGAGCGCCTCGATCATCCGCGCCGTCGACGTCTTGCCGTTCGTGCCGGTGATGTGGATGGAGGGGTACGCGCGCTGGGGTTCGCCGAGGACGTCCATCAGCGCCGCGATGCGCGTCACCGAGGGCTCCAGCTTGGTCTCGCCCCAGCGGGACGACAGCTCGGTCTCGACGTCGCGCAGCGCCTTGTCCACCTCCGGGTCGGCCGGCCGGGCGGGCACGGGGTCGCCCTCGGGCGGACCGGCCTGCGCGCGCAGGGTGCGGCTGCCGGCCTCGATCACCGCCAGGTCGGGGTCTCTGTCGGTCTCGGCGGCGACGATGTCGTCGAACTGGTCGGACTCGTCGAACTGGTCGCTGGGCTCACTCACGGACCCAGTCTACGGAGGGGTACCGACAGGAACGTGGACCCACCCCTTTCGGGACTTTCGCCCCACCGCCGCCGTCCGGCGCGCGCGTGGGGCGACGGGGGGCGGGAGGGTGTCCGGCGGAGGGCTTAGGCCGGGGGGAAGCCCGTCGGGAGCAGGGCCGTCACGGCGTAGGTGGTGCCGTGGGCGCCCGCGGTGAGCGTGCCGCCCATGCTCGTGACGCGCTCCTCCATGGAGAACAGGCCCGTGCCGGCGGAGACGGGCGCGCGGTCGGGCGGGGTCTCGGGGAGCGGATTGCGGACGTCGATGCGCAGGTCGCGGCCCGCCACGGCGATCGCCACCGTCACCGGCAGGCCCGGCGCGTGCTTGGCCGCGTTGGTGAGGCATTCCCGGACCACCCGGTGGACGGCCGCCTGCCGCAGCGGGGAGAGCGCCTTGGCCTCCTCCGCGACCGTCAGCTCGACCGGATTGCCCATCCGCTCGCTCTCCTCCGCGAGCTCGGCGAGCCCTTCGAGCCCCGGCGTCGCCGCGTCGTGGTCCGCCCGCCGCACGATCGTCTCGTTCAGCATGTGGTGGGCCCGCCGCGCGGTGTCCGCGAGTTCCTCGAAGTCCCGCACGTACGCCTCGCCCCGGGCCCGTACGGCGAGCACCTCGGCCCGCACGGCGAGCACGGTCAGCTCGCGGCCCACCAGGTCGTGGACGTCCCGGCCGACCGAGATCCGCTCCTCCTGCACCGCCTGCCGGGCCGCGGACTCGGCGCGCTGGGACTCCAGGGCGCGCACCAGGTCCTGCCGGTACGCGGCGATGCCGACACCGGCCGCGAGCACCCCGATCGGGACGACGAGGCTGAGGAAGTCGCTGAGCGTCTCGCCGTGCCGGGCGGGCCAGCCGGGTGTCTGGAAGAGCGCGTACGCCACGGTCACGTAGAGCACCGTGGCGACCACGGCGACCCTGCGGCCCCGGAAGCGGCCCAGCGAGTAGAGGGCGAACTGGATCATCGTCAGCTCGTGCAGCCACCCCATCAGGGCGAGCGCGACGAGGTACGGCACCCAGGGCAGCCGGCGCCGGACGGCGAGGGTCGAGGCGCCGGCGGCGAGGACCAGGGACGCGGTGATGCCCGTCAGCGAGTTGTCCGCGCGCGCGAGGCCCGGCACGTCGAGGGACATCAGCGCGAAGGCGCTCAGCGCGGTGACGACGTCGAGGGCGCGCGGCGATCCCGCCCACCGGTCCACGCGGCGGCGCAGCGCGGGGAAGGCGGGAAGGCGGGACATGCCCTCCATCATCCAAGGTCTTCGGACCCGGGCGGACTGACTTCGGTCATGAAGGGTGTGAGGTCACCCACCTCGGACAAATGGGATGCCCATGCCACCCGGACAGCGGAGGGGCCCGGAACCGTGTACCGGTTCCGGGCCCCTCCCCCGAGCTCCGCGCGTGCGGTTACGCCTGCGGCAGGCGGTCCAGCTGGGCCTGGATGCGGGCGATGTCCTCGTCGGCCTTGGCGAGCCGCGTACGGATCTTCTCGACCACGTTGTCCGGGGCCTTCGCGAGGAACGCCTCGTTGCCGAGCTTGCCGTTGGCCTGCGCCTTCTCCTTCTCGGCCGCCGCGAGGTCCTTGGCGAGGCGCTTGCGCTCCGCCGCGACGTCGATGGTGCCGGACAGGTCGAGCGCCACCGTGGCGCCGACGACCGGCAGGGAGGCGGTGGCGGAGAAGCCCTCGCCCTCCGGCTGGAGGCGCAGCAGCTGACGGATGGCCGCCTCGTGCGGGGCGAGAGCGGTGCCGGCCATCTCCAAACGGGCCGGGACCTTCTGGCCGGGCTGCAGACCCTGGTCCGAGCGGAACCGGCGGACCTCGGTGACGACCCGCTGGACCAGCTCGATCTCCTTCTCGGCGGCGTCGTCGCGGAAGCCGGAGTCCTCCGGCCAGTCGGCGATGACGACCGACTCCTTGCCGGTGAGCGTGGTCCAGAGCGTCTCGGTGACGAACGGGACGATCGGGTGGAGCAGCCGCAGCATCACGTCCAGGACCTCGCCGAGGACCCGGCCGGAGACCTTGGCGCCCTCGCCGCCCGCGAAGAACGTGGTCTTCGACAGCTCGACGTACCAGTCGAAGACCTCGTCCCACGCGAAGTGGTAGAGCGCGTCGGCGAGCTTCGCGAACTGGTAGTCGTCGTAGAACGCGTCGACCTCGGCGACCGTCTTGTTGAGCCGCGAGAGGATCCAGCGGTCCGTCGCGGACATCGCGGACGGGTCCGGCAGCGGGCCCTCGACCGTCGCGCCGTTCATCAGGGCGAAGCGGGTGGCGTTCCAGATCTTGTTGGCGAAGTTCCGGGAGGCCTTGACCCAGTCCTCGCCGATCGGGACGTCGACGCCCGGGTTGGCGCCGTTGGCCAGGGTGAAGCGGACGGCGTCGGAGCCGTACTCGTCCATCCAGTCCAGCGGGTTGACCGCGTTGCCGAAGGACTTCGACATCTTCTTGCCGAACTGGTCGCGGACCATGCCGTGCAGGGCGATGGTGTGGAACGGCGGGGTGCCGTCCATCGCGTACAGGCCGAACATCATCATCCGGGCGACCCAGAAGAAGAGGATGTCGTAGCCGGTGACCAGGACGGAGTTCGGGTAGAACTTCGCGAGGTCGTCGGTCCGCTCCGGCCAGCCGAGCGTGGAGAACGGCCACAGGCCGGAGGAGAACCAGGTGTCCAGGACGTCCGTGTCCTGGTGCCAGCCCTCGCCCGTCGGCGGCTGCTCGTCCGGTCCGACGCAGACGATCTCGCCGTTCGGGCCGTACCAGACCGGGATGCGGTGACCCCACCACAGCTGGCGCGAGATGCACCAGTCGTGCAGGTTGTCGACCCAGTCGAAGTACCGCTTCTCCATCTCCTGCGGGTGGATCTTGACCTTGCCGTCGCGGACCGCGTCACCGGCGGCCTTGGCGAGCGGGCCGACCTTGACCCACCACTGCATCGAGAGGCGCGGCTCGATGGTGGTCTTGCAGCGCGAGCAGTGGCCGACGGAGTGGACGTACGGACGCTTCTCGGCGACGATCCGGCCCTCGGCGCGCAGCGCGGCGACGATGGCGGAGCGGGCCTCCAGCCGGTCCAGGCCCTGGAAGGGGCCGTGGGCGGTGATGACCGCGCGCTCGTCCATGACGGCGAGGTTCGGCAGGCCGTGGCGCTGGCCGATCTCGAAGTCGTTCGGGTCGTGCGCGGGGGTCACCTTGACGGCGCCGGTGCCGAACTCGGGGTCGACGTGCTCGTCGGCGACGACCGGGATCCGGCGGCCGGTCAGCGGCAGCTCGATCTCGGTGCCGACCAGGTGCCTGTACCGCTCGTCGTCCGGGTGGACGGCGACGGCCGTGTCACCGAGCATCGTCTCGGCGCGGGTGGTGGCGACGACGATGGACGCGTCACCCTCGCCGTAACGGATGGAGACGAGCTCGCCGTCGTCGTCCTGGTACTCGACCTCGATGTCCGAGATGGCCGTCAGACAGCGGGGGCACCAGTTGATGATGCGCTCGGCGCGGTAGATCAGCTCGTCGTCGTAGAGCTTCTTGAAGATGGTCTGGACGGACTGGGAGAGGCCCTCGTCCATGGTGAACCGCTCGCGGGACCATGCGACGCCGTCGCCCAGGCGCTTCATCTGGCCCGAGATCTGACCGCCGGACTCGGCCTTCCACTGCCAGACGCGCTCGACGAACGCCTCGCGGCCCAGGTCGTGGCGGGACTTGCCCTCCTTGGCGAGCTCGCGCTCGACGACGTTCTGGGTGGCGATGCCGGCGTGGTCCATGCCCGGCTGCCACAGCGTCTCGTACCCCTGCATCCGCTTGCGGCGGGTGAGGGCGTCGATCAGCGTGTGCTCGAAGGCGTGGCCCAGGTGGAGCGAACCGGTGACGTTCGGCGGCGGGATGACGATGGTGTACGGCGGCTTGTCGCTGTTCGCGTCGGCCTCGAAGTAACCGCGCTCTACCCAGCGCTCGTACAGCTTCCCCTCTACTTCGGCCGGCGCGTACTGGGTCGGCAGTTCGGGGTTGGCTGCTGGCTGCTGCTGAGTGTTCTCGGTCACGGGGTCAGTTTAGGGGTGCCGCGGGGTTGTCCTGAAACTCGTTTGTTCCGTAACGGTGTGCCCCCCGCCGCCCCTGCGGGGCATGGCTTCCGAGAGGATGTTGGCCACGCATAAACATCCTGTGAGGGGAACCTGTCCATGAGCCACAACCAGCCGGGTCCGTACGGCGGTCAGCCTCAGCAGCCCGGACCGTACGGCCAGCCCGGACCGTACGGCCAGCAGCCGGGCCCGTACGGCCAGCAGCCGCAGGCCCCGCAGCCCGGCTACGGCTACCCGCAGCAGGCGCCCCAGGGTGTGCCGCCGCAGCAGCCGTACGGGTACCCGCAGCAGCAGCCGGGACCTTACGGCCAGCCGCCCCAGCAGCCGCCGTACGGCGCCCCGCAGGGCCCCGGCGGCTACATGCCGCCCCCGCCGCCGGCCCCGAAGAAGAAGACGGGCCTGATCGTGGGCGCCTCGGTCCTGGCCCTCGCGCTGGTCGCGGGCGGGGCGTGGTACTTCACGGCGGGCGGCGGCGGTTCCTCGGTCGCGAACGACGGCCCGCACAAGCTGATCACGCCGGAGACGGTCCTCACGGAGTACAAGAAGACGCCGGACAGCAGCGGCGGGAGCGACAAGGACTCGCTCAAGGAGGCCCAGCAGAACGGCGTGAAGAACGCCAAGGACGTCAGCGCCGCGTACCAGGTGAAGGACCCGAACAACCCGCTCGGCACGAAGATGATCTCGTTCAGCGGTCTCTACGGCGAGATCGACGACCCCGAGCAGGTGGTCGACACCGTCTTCGCCAGCATCAAGCAGGAGGCCGAGAAGGACAAGGCCAAGGCGGACGAGCCGCAGCTGGTCGGCAGCCCCCAGAGCTACGAGCCCGCGGAGCTCGACGGAGCGGTCCTCAAGTGCCAGCAGGCCAAGACCGAGGCCAACGCGGCCGAGTCCACGCCGGCGTTCACCATGACGATCTGCGTGTGGGCCGACCACAGCACGGCGGGCTTCGTGGTTCCGATGGACATGGGCTCGATGATGACCGGCAAGGCGGGCTCCGCCGAGGACGCGGCAAGCATCACCGCCAAGCTCCGCAAGGAGGTCCGCGTCAAGGCGTGATGCCTGGCGGCGGAGAGCGAAGGGGCGCCTCCCGGTCGGGAGGCGCCCCTTTCTCGTTCAACTCCGCGGCGGCTACGCGCTCTTCTCGTGCCGGCCGTCGTTCTTCACGATCCGCGGCACCAGCGTCGGGTTCACGTTGTTGTGGACGACGTCCGCCGTGATGACCACGCGGGCCACGTCCTTGCGGGACGGGACCTCGTACATCACCGACATCAGGACCTCTTCCATGATGGCCCGCAGGCCACGCGCGCCCGTGCCGCGCAGGATCGCCTGGTCGGCGATGGCCTCCAGGGCCGGGCGGTCGAAGTCCAGCTCCACGCCGTCGAGTTCGAAGAGGCGCTGGTACTGCTTCACCAGCGCGTTGCGCGGCTCGACGAGGATCTTGAGCAGGGCCTCGCGGTCGAGGTTGTGGACCGAGGTGATGACCGGGAGACGGCCGATGAACTCCGGGATCATCCCGAACTTCACCAGGTCCTCCGGCATGACCTCCTGGAACTGGTCGCTCGCCTCGATCTCGCGCTTGGAGCGGATCGTCGCCCCGAAGCCGATGCCCTTGGCGCCCGCACGCGACTCGATGATCTTCTCCAGGCCGGAGAAGGCTCCGCCCACGATGAAGAGCACGTTCGTCGTGTCGATCTGGATGAACTCCTGGTGCGGGTGCTTCCGCCCGCCCTGCGGCGGCACGGAGGCGGTCGTGCCCTCCAGGATCTTGAGGAGCGCCTGCTGCACGCCCTCGCCCGAGACGTCGCGCGTGATCGACGGGTTTTCGCTCTTGCGGGCGACCTTGTCGATCTCGTCGATGTAGATGATCCCGGTCTCGGCCTTCTTGACGTCGTAGTCCGCCGCCTGGATCAGCTTGAGCAGGATGTTCTCGACGTCCTCGCCGACATAGCCGGCCTCCGTCAGCGCCGTCGCGTCGGCGATGGCGAACGGGACGTTGAGCATCCGGGCCAGGGTCTGCGCGAGCAGCGTCTTGCCGGACCCCGTGGGGCCCAGCAGCAGGATGTTGGACTTCGCCAGCTCGATGGCGTCGTCACGGCCCGCCCCGCCGCCGTTCTCGCCGGCCTGGACGCGCTTGTAGTGGTTGTACACCGCGACCGAGAGGGCCTTCTTCGCGGGCTCCTGCCCGACGACGTACCCCTCGAGGAACTCGTAGATCTCGCGCGGCTTGGGGAGCTCCTCCCACCGCACCTCGCTCGTCTCGGCGAGTTCTTCCTCGATGATCTCGTTGCAGAGGTCGATGCACTCATCGCAGATGTACACACCGGGTCCCGCGATGAGCTTCTTCACCTGCTTCTGGCTCTTTCCGCAGAACGAGCACTTGAGCAGGTCGCCGCCATCACCGATGCGTGCCACGAGGTGCTTCCCCTTCGCCTGGGAGTGCTTGGTTCAGCGACTCCTGGTGCCTCATATTCGACGGTACCTTGCCGGGCCCCCCGTTCGGGCCCCCCTTGGCACGGTTCGCATGGTCGTGATTCGGCCATGCGGACCGTGCCAGGGGAAGGTCGAGCGTCAGGCTGCCGCGGCGGCCGTGCTCTTGCGGGTCGAGACGATCTGGTCGACCAGGCCGTACGCCAGGGCGTCCTCGGCCGTGAGGATCTTGTCGCGCTCGATGTCGTCGCGGATCTTCTCGATCGGCGTGGAGGAGTGCTTGGCCAGCATCTCCTCCAGCTGCGTGCGCATGCGCAGGATCTCGTTGGCCGCGATCTCCAGGTCGGAGAGCTGCTCACGGCCGGTGCCGCCCGAGGGCTGGTGGATCAGCACACGGGCGTTCGGCAGGGCCATCCGCTTGCCGGGCGTACCGGCGGCGAGCAGCACGGCCGCGGCGGAGGCCGCCTGGCCCATGCAGACCGTCTGGATGTCCGGCTTCACGAACTGCATCGTGTCGTAGATGGCGGTCAGCGCGGTGAAGGAGCCACCGGGGCTGTTGATGTAGATCGAGATGTCGCGGTCCGGGTCCATCGACTCCAGGCACAGCAGCTGCGCCATGACGTCGTTGGCGGAGGCGTCGTCGATCTGCACGCCGAGGAAGATCACGCGCTCCTCGAAGAGCTTGGCGTACGGGTCGTACTCGCGGATGCCCTGCGAGGTGCGCTCGACGAAGCGCGGGACCACGTACCGGTTGTCCATCGGCGCGCCGGTGTAGAGGCCGCTCGGGGAGAGGTTGTTCTGCATCTGGATGTTCACCGTCCTGGTGGCGTTCGGCGGGGGCTGGGGCTCTTCAGCGGTCTGCCGGGCTCAGGCGCCCGTGCCGCCGCCGCCGGGAACGCCCGCGGCGTGGGTGATGATGTCGTCGATGAGGCCGTAGTTCTTGGCCTCCTCCGCGGTGAACCAGCGGTCGCGGTCGCCGTCGCGGATGATCGTCTCGACGGTCTGGCCGGAGTGGTGCGCGGTGATCTCGGCCATGCGCTTCTTCGTGCGGAGAAGGTACTCGGCCTGGATCTTGATGTCCGAGGCCGTGCCGCCGATGCCGGCGGAACCCTGGTGCATCAGGACGTCGGTGTTCGGCAGCGCGAAGCGCTTGCCGGTGCTGCCGCCGGTGAGCAGGAACTGGCCCATGGAGGCCGCCATGCCCATACCGATGGTGACGACGTCGTTCGGGATGTACTGCATGGTGTCGTAGATGGCCATGCCGGCCGTCACCGAGCCACCGGGGCTGTTGATGTACAGGAAGATGTCCTTCTCCGGGTCTGCGGCCAGGAGAAGCATCTGCGCGGTGATCTTGTTGGCGATCTCGTCGTCGACCTGCTGGCCGAGGAAGATGATGCGCTCGCCGAGCAGCCGGTTGTAGACATGGTCGCCGAGGCCACCACCGATGGACGGCTCACCCGCGGCGTAAGGCTTCAGATTCGTCACGTATCCACCTGCTCGTCTCCGACGGCTCCGGCCGTCTCAGCGTCTCGTTCGGAGGGCATTGCCCTCGTATTCATGGACCCTAACGCGCAGGTAGGACAACGCCATCCCGGTTCCCGAACTGTTCGCTGGGAGCGCAAGGTTACGGACCCTCCCAGGAGGCCTCGGACACGGCCCCGAACACGGGCACGGGCCCGGCGCACAGCTGTGCGTCCGGGCCCGTGTACCTGCGGTTCAGCGCGAGGCTCAGGCCTCGTTCTTCTCCTCGGCGACCTCGGTCTCGCCGGTGACGGCGTCGACCGTCTCGGTGGCGGTCTCGTCCTCGTCGTCCTCGAGGTCCACGACCTCACCGTTGGTGTCGACGACCTTGGCGGCCTCGACGACGACCGCGAGGGCCTTGCCGCGGGCGACCTCGCCGACGAGCATCGGCACCTGGCCGCCCTCGACGACGGCCTGGGCGAACTGGTCGGGGGACATGCCGGAGGAGGCGGCGCGGCGCATGAGGTGCTCGGTGAGCTCCTCCTGGCTGACGTTCAGCTTCTCCTTGTTGACGAGCTCATCGAGGATGAACTGCGTCTTGATGCCCTTCTCGGCCTGCTCCTTGGTCTCCGCCAGGAACTCTTCCTCGGTCTTGCCCTGGATCTCCAGGTACTTCGCGAGGTCGAGGCCCATCTGGCCGAGCTGGTGGTGCTCCAGGTTGTGCTTGCGGGTGTTGATCTCGTCCTCGAGCAGCTTCTCGGGCATCGGGACGTCCGCCAGCTTCAGCAGCTCGTCGAGGACGCGCTCCTGGGCCTGGGTGGCCTGGTCGAACTGCTTCATGTTCTCGAGGCGCTTGCGGCTGTCGGCCTTGAGCTCGTCGAGGGTGTCGAACTCCGACGCGAGCTGCGCGAAGTCGTCGTCGAGCTCGGGGAGCTCACGGGCGGCGACGGCGGTGACCTTGACGGTGACCTCGGCGTCCTTGCCCTCGGCGGAGCCGCCCTTCAGCTGCGAGGTGAAGGTGGCCTCGCCACCGGCCTCGAGGCCGGTGACGGCCTCGTCGATGCCGTCGAGGAGCTCGCCGGAACCGATGGTGTACGAGACGCCCTGGGCGACACCGTCGGGCAGGACCTCGCCGTCGACCTTGGCCTCGAGGTCGATGGTGACGACGTCACCGTCGGCCGCGGCGCGCTCGACCGGGTTGGTGGAGGCGAAGCGCTCGCGCAGCTGCTGCACGGACTTCTCGACGTCCTCGTCGGTGACCTCGACCGCGTCGACGGTGACCTCGATGCCGGAGTAGTCCGGGATCTCGATCGTCGGGCGGATGTCGACCTCGGCGGTGAAGGCCAGCAGCTCGCCGTCCTTCAGCTCGGTGATGTCGACCTCGGGCTGACCCAGCGGGTTGACCTCGGCCTCGTTGACGGCCTCGGTGTAGAACTTCGGGAGCGCGTCGTTGACGGCCTCTTCCAGCACCGCACCACGACCGAACCGCTGGTCGATCACACGAGCCGGGATCTTGCCCTTGCGGAAGCCCTTGACCGTGACCTGCTGGTTGATCTTCTTGTACGCCGCGTCGAGGCTGTCCTTGAGCTCCTCGAAGGGCACCTCGACAGTGAGCCGAACCCGGGTCGGGTTCAGGGTCTCCACGGCGCTCTTCACGGTTCGGTCTCCTTGGTGGCTGATTCTTGGATTCTGCCGGTGCCGCTTGGTGGCGGTTCCGGCCGATCGGCCCGGTCAGAGAGACACACGGGCACGCAGCTTGCATAGTAACCGCAAGCGGGATGAGGCCCACAACGCGATCTTGTGTTCCGTGATCTTGGTGGTCGGGGTGGCGGGATTTGAACCCACGGCCTTCCGCTCCCAAAGCGGACGCGCTACCAAGCTGCGCCACACCCCGTCGGTGCGACACGTAGGGTACATGCACGGAGACAGTGCGACGCCCCCTGTTTCAGGGGTGTGCGGGGACCGCCCGGAACCCGCTACGATGCTGTCCGTGCCGCGGCCCTCGTGACCTGCGGCGCGGTTTGTGCGGGCGTAGCTCAATGGTAGAGCCCTAGTCTTCCAAACTAGCTACGCGGGTTCGATTCCCGTCGCCCGCTCTTCTGGCTCAGGGCCAGGTCGGAGGTTCACCCTCAGGCCTGGCCCTGACGCGTTTCCCGATGCCGGAGACGGCATGCGGACGCAGAATGGGCAATGCCCCTGTTTGTCCCCTGTTTCTGCCGCATCGGAGGCAGCCGTGAAGGATCTCAAGTTCGAGCAGAAGCGCTCGCTGTCACGGATCGAGGCGGCCGATCAGCTGACGGCGCTCGCCGAGGCGCTGAGGAAGGGCGGCGAGGCGGAGCTGCAGTTCGGCTCCGGGACGCTGAGCCTGCGGATCCCGGACGACGTCCGCAGTGAGGTGGAGTTCGAGGTCAGCGACGGGGAGATCGAGCTGGAGATCGAGTTCACCTGGCCGACGAGGAGGCTGCGGAAGGCGTCGGCGTCGGTGTCGGCACCTGCGGCCGCGGACGCCGAGAAGCCGGCGCGGAGCCGGAAGGCCGTGCCCGCCAAGCGCTCGCGGAGCGGCGCGGCCGGAGGCACGCAGACGAAGCGGACCGCGGCGAAGAAGGCCTGACCTCGCCGGGTCCGCATGCCGCCGGCCGCCCGGGGCGGCGGGCGCCGGTTCAGAACTTGATGGAGCCCACGGTCTGCGTTATCGAGTCGAGGAAGCGCTGGATGTCGTCGGCCATGCCCGTGGAGGCAAGGAAGAAGCCGAAGAGCACCGCGACGACGGCCGGTCCGGCCTTCAGGTTCCCGCCGCGGATCAGCACCACCAGGATGATCGCCAACAGCAGCACCACGGATAGCGAAATGGCCACAACTGATCACACCCTCGGTCGGTCCCGCCTTGCCGCCCGGGAGCGCACGTCACAGAACACCCCCGCTGCATCCATCGTGCCACCAACTTCTTGCCCAGCGACGCGGGGTGACGAATCGTCGGCGTAGGAATCGAGCCAACACGCGCGATTTCGTCCCGATTGTCCCGGGGCGGACGTCAGCCGGCGGAGAGCCCGAGCAGCCCGCGCACGGTGGCGTACTTCGCGGTCAGCCGGGTCCGGGTCGGCTCGTCGAGCACGGCGAGGCGGGCCGGGTCGGCGTTGTGCGCGAGGTCGGACTCCTTGACGAGCAGGGCGCCCGGGACCGCGAGGATCCGGCGGGTGTACGACTCCAGCTCCTCGCCCGGACGCTTGGTGAGGGCGAGGACCATGTCCTTGACGGCGCGCGGGAGTTCGGTCGATTCCAGCCACTCGGCGGTGAGCGCGTCGTCCTCGACGGAGTCGTGCAGCCAGGCCGCCGCGATCTGCTCCTCGCTCCCGCCCCGCGCCCGTACCCCCTCGGCCACCGCCCGCAGATGCTCGGCGTACGGGCGGCCCGCCTTGTCGGTCTGGCTCTCATGGGCCTCGACGGCGAGGGCTTCGACCTGGGCGAGGGTGAGGTGCGGCATGCGCCGACTCTACGGCCCCCGGCCCCGTTCCCGGAGGCCTCAGGTCCGGCGGCTGATGAGCAGCAGGGCGCGGTCGTCGTTGACGTCCTTCGCGCAGGCCTCGATGAGGTGCCAGGCCGCGCCCTCGAAGCCCGAGGCGACGTAGCGGTCGGCCTCGCCGGTGAGCCGGTCGATACCTTCGGCGATGTCCCGGTCGGCGGCCTCGACGAGTCCGTCGGTGAAGAGCATCAGGACGTCGCCGGGCCGCAGCGAGCCCTTGACGGGATGGAACTCGGCGCCGTCGTAGACGCCGAGGAGCGGGCCGTCGCCGGACTTCTCCTCCCAGCGTCCGGTGCCGGCGTGGAGCTGGAGCGCGGGCAGGTGTCCGGCGGAGAGGAGTTCGTAGTCCCCCGACTCCAGGTCGAGGACCAGGTGGATGGAGGTGGCGAAGCCCTCGTCCCAGTCCTGGCGCAGCAGGTAGCCGTTGGCCGCCGGCAGGAAGCCGTGCGGCGGCAGGGAGCCGAGGAGGCCGCCGAAGGCCCCGGAGAGCAGCAGGGCGCGCGATCCGGCGTCCATGCCCTTGCCGGAGACGTCCGTCAGCAGGACCTCCAGGGTCCGGCCGCCGTGGGTGCGGGCCGCGACGACGAAGTCGCCGGAGAAGGACTGGCCGCCGGCCGGGCGGAGCGCCATCTCACGGTGCCAGCCCTTGGGGAGCCGGGGCAGGGCGCTCTGGGCCCGGATCCGTTCGCGCAGGTCGAAGAGCATGGTGCCGCCGCGCCGCCAGGGCACGCCGACGCGCGCCCTGAACTGGGCGATGAGCAGTCCGAAGAGGCCGCAGGCCGCGACGACCAGGACCGTTCCGGGGGTGACCCGGGCGGGGCCCTGGGTGTACGGGCCGAGCACGACGGACTCGACGATCAGGGCGCCGGCGGCCGCCGCGTACAGCCCCAGCAGGCTCGCGGGACGCAGCAGCAGTCCCCCGGCGACGATCGGCAGGACGAGCGCGGCGGGCGCGCACCAGACCGGATTGGCGAGGGTGCCGACGGTGATGGCGGGGATGGTCAGGAGCAGTCCGGCGAAGGCGACCCAGTCGGAGCCCTCGCCGCGGAAGTAGTCGACGCCGGATCTGCGCAGCGAGATGCGGACCCGGTGTGCGCTCCTGCGCATCCGGGCCGAGTACGAGGCGACACCCACGCGGCTTCCCATTGGCCTGGACCCTATCCACCCCGTCGGACCTCGCGCAGGGGGACCCCTCAGACATTGCGCGTGAAAACGGGTCGCCCCGGGCGGGTGGGCGCTGGTATCGATGGCATATGACGACTGAACTGCGCGTACTCAGGCCGGCCGAGTGGGACGAGTGGTACGGGATGCTGGAGCTCGCGTTCGGTGGCGTGCCGGAGTCGCCGGAGGAGCGCGGGCTCTGGCAGGAGCTGACCGAGTACGACCGGTCGATCGGTGTCTGGGACGGCGAGCGCTGCGTGGGGGCGGCGGGGGCGTTCTCGTTCCGGCTGTCCGTTCCGGGCGGGGCGGTCGTGCCGGCGGCGGGCGTCACGATGGTGGGGGTGGCGGCGACGGACCGGCGGCGCGGGATCCTCACCTCGATGATGCGGCGCCAGCTCGACGACGTACGGGGCTGGGGTGAACCGCTGGCCGTGTTGACGGCCTCGGAGCCGGAGATCTACGGCCGGTTCGGCTACGGCATCGCGGCCTACGCGACGCGGGCGACGATCGACACGAACCGGGTGCGGCTCGCCGTGCCCGAGGGCACGGACGACGTGGTGCTGCGCCAGGCCGACCCGGCGAAGGCGGCGGGGGCGTGCGAGGCGGTGTACGCGCGCCGGGTCACGGCCCGGCCCGGGATGCTGGCCCGGCAGCCCAAGTGGGAGCAGCTGCCGCTGCTCGACCCGGAGGGCGAGCGGGGTGGCGCCTCGCCGCGGCTGTGCGTGCTGGCGGAGCGGGACGGGGAGACCGTCGGGTACGCGCTGTACGCGATCAAGTCGGAGTGGTCGCACGCCGGGGCGGAGGGCGTCGTGCTGGTGAAGGACCTGGAGGCGCTGGATCCGGCGGCGGAGGCGGCGCTGTGGCGCTTCCTCTGCTCGATCGACCTGACGTCGTCGGTCCGGATCCACAGCCGGCCGGTGGACGACGGCTGGCAGCACCTGGTGTCGGATCTGCGGCGGTGCTCGCCGACGCAGCGGGACGCGCTGCATCTGCGGCTGGTGGACGTGGGGGCGGCGCTGGAGGCGCGGACGTATCAGGCGCCGGTGGATGTGGTGTTCGAGGTGTCGGACGCGTTCTGCCCGTGGAACGAGGGACGGTGGCGGGTCACGGGGGACGCCACGGGGGCGCGCTGTACGCGTACGGAGGACCCGGCCGACGTGGCCTTGTCCGTACGGGAGTTGGGGGCGGCGTACCTGGGGGGCGTGAGCCTGATGTCCCTGGCCGCCGCGGGCCGCGTGCGGGAGCTTCGCGACGGGACCCTCGTTCAGGCGTCGGTGGCCTTCGGGTCGCCCGTGGCCCCGTGGTTGCCGCACGGGTTCTAGCTGGTGCCCGGGCTGTCAGCGGTTCTGGCAGCCAGGGCACCAGAAGAGGTTGCGGGCCGAGAGGTCTGCCGAGCGGATCTCCGTGGCGCAGATGTGGCAGGGCATGAGCGCCCGGCGGTAGACGTATACCTCGCCGCCGTGGTCGTCGACGCGCGGCGGGCGGCCCATCGCCTCCGGGGTGTGCTCGGGGCGGACCGTGTCGATGCGGTTCAGGCGGACGCCCTCGCGCATGAGGTCCCGCAGGTCGGCCCAGATCGCGTCCCATTCGCGGCGCGTCAGGTCCTTGCCGGCGCGGTACGGGTCGATGCCGTGGCGGAAGAGCACCTCCGCGCGGTACACGTTCCCGACGCCCGCGATGACCTTCTGGTCCATGAGCAGGGCCGCGATCGTGGTGCGGGACTTCGAGATCCGGCGCCAGGCCTTGTCGGCTCCGTCGGCGTCCTCGTCCCGGCGGAGCGGGTCCGGGCCCAGGCGGTCGTGTATCGCGCGCTTCTCGGCGTCCGTGATCAGCGCGCACGTGGTGGGGCCGCGCAGGTCGACGTACGACTCGGTGTTCGCGAGGCGCAGCCGCACGGTGTCCGTGGGCGGGGGCGCCGGGGTGTCGCCGAAGTTCACCTTGCCGAAGAGGCCCAGGTGGATGTGGATCCACTCCTCCCCCGGGAAGCCGAGGAAGAGGTGTTTGCCGTGGGCCTCGGTGGATTCGAGGACCGCGCCGTCGAGCAGGGCGGCGGAGTCGGCGAACTTGCCCTGCGGGCTGGTCACCCGCACGGACCGGCCGCCGAACCGTTCCCGGTGGTCGGCGGCCAGTCGGTGGATGGTGTGCCCCTCGGGCATCAGGCCGTGGGCTCCTGCGGGTGGTGGGCCGGGACCGGGGGGAGCTCGCCGGTGGTCTCGTACGCGGAGAGCATGTCGATCCGGCGGGTGTGACGCTCGTCACCGGAGTACGGGGTGGAGAGGAAGATCTCGACGAACTTGGTCGCCTCTTCCTGGGTGTGCATCCGGCCGCCGATGGAGACGACGTTGGCGTTGTTGTGCTCGCGGCCGAGGGCGGCGGTCTGCTCGCTCCAGGCGAGGGCGGCGCGGACCCCCTTCACCTTGTTCGCGGCGATCTGCTCGCCGTTGCCGGAGCCGCCGATGACGATGCCCAGGCTGTCCGGGTCCGCGGCCGTCTTCTCGGCGGCACGGAGGCAGAACGGCGGGTAGTCGTCCAGGGCGTCGTAGATGTGAGGACCGCAGTCGACGGGCTCGTGGCCATGGGCCTTCAGCCACTCGACGAGGTGGTTCTTGAGTTCGAAGCCGGCATGGTCGGAGCCGAGGTACACGCGCATGGGACCGAGTGTGGCACGGCGGGCCCTGGGTAGCGGTCAGCGGGGTCGGGGCCTTCGTCCGCGTTGGTGTGGACCTTCGGCCCTTACACAACGAATCGGAATCGCCTCTTCCGATCACCCCACCCCCCGGTGTTCAATGCTCGGGCTCGCGACCCGAGCGACCCCCTCACGAAGGAAAGCGTTCATGAACACGCAGCCGACCCTCACGAAGGAAGGCGGGACCACCGGAAACACCGGTGATTCGCAGCAGTCCGACGGGCTCAAGGCCGGTCTCAAGAACCGCCACCTCTCGATGATCGCCATCGGCGGCGTCATCGGCGCCGGCCTCTTCGGCGGCTCCGCGGCCGGCATCAAGGCCGCGGGCCCCGGAATCCTGCTGTCCTACGCTCTCGTGGGCACGATGGTCGTCTTCGTCATGCGGATGCTCGGCGAGATGTCCGTGGCCAACCCGACCTCCGGCTCCTTCTCGGCCCACGCCGACCGGGCGCTCGGACGCTGGGCGGGCTTCTCCATCGGCTGGCTGTACTGGTTCTTCTGGGTCGTCGTGCTCGCCGTCGAGGCGACCATGGGCGCGGACATCCTGAACGGCTGGATCCCGGCCGTTCCGCAGTGGGCCTGGGCGCTGATCGTGATGGTCGTCCTGACCGTCACCAACCTCGGCTCGGTCGCCTCCTACGGTGAGTTCGAGTTCTGGTTCGCCGGCATCAAGGTCGTCGCCATCGCCGCCTTCATCGTGGTCGGCGGGCTCGCGGTCTTCGGCGTCCTGCCGGGTGCGGACACCTCGGCCGCCGGACTGAGCAACCTCACCGAGCACGGCGGCTTCCTGCCCAACGGCTACGGCGCGATCCTCACGGGCATCCTGATGGTCGTCTTCTCCTTCATGGGCAGCGAGATCGTCACCCTCGCCGCGGGCGAGTCGTCGGACCCGCGCCGCGCGGTCGCCAAGGCCACCAACAGCGTCATCTGGCGGGTCGGCATCTTCTACCTCGGCTCGATCCTGGTGGTCGTCTCGCTGCTGCCGTGGAACGACCCGTCGCTCCAGAAGGACGGCTCGTACGTCGCGGCGCTCAACTCGATCGGCATCCCGCACGCCGGCCAGATCATGAACGTCATCATCCTGACCGCGGTGCTGTCCTGCCTGAACTCGGGCCTCTACACCGCCTCCCGCATGGCCTACTCCCTCGGCCGGCGCGGTGACGCCCCGAAGGCCTTCGCCAGGACGAACGCGAAGGGCGTGCCGCAGGTCGCCATCATCGGTTCGGTGATCTTCGGCTTCGTGGCCGTCTTCTTCAACTACAAGTGGCCCGACACGGTCTTCGCCTTCCTGCTGAACGCGTCCGGCGCGATCGCGCTCTTCGTCTGGCTGGTCATCTGCTTCTCGCAGCTGCGCATGCGCAAGATCATTCTGCGGGAGGCCCCGGAGAAGCTGCTCGTGAAGATGTGGCTCTTCCCGTACCTGACCTGGGCGACGATCGCGATGATCGTCTTCGTCCTCGGCTTCATGCTCTACGACGGCGGCTCGGCCCGTGAGCAGGTCCTGCTCTCGCTGCTGGTGGCGGGCCTCGTGGTCGCCATCGCCGTGGTCCGCGACCGCTTCGGAGCGAAGGCCGTGGCGCCCGCGGAGCCCGTCACGAAGGACTGAATCCATACCTGACGAGTTCTGTCAGGTATGACCGGGAAGCTCTCCGTATCCAGGGAAACCCCCACGGAACGGAGAGCTTTCTCATGTCCATCTCCGCGCGGTACGTCTTCCGTCCCGGCGACGCCGGATACGAGGAGGAACTCGCCGGCTTCCAGACCGGCTTCGCCCTCCGGCCCGAGCTGGTCGTCGGCGCCACCGGCGCCGAGGAGGTCCGGGCGGCCGTCGCGTACGCCGCCGGGCGCGGGCTGCCGGTCGGCGTCCAGGCCACCGGGCACGGGCTGCCGGGCGCGGCCGAAGGCGGCCTGCTGATCACCACCCGGCGGATGGACGAGGTCAGGATCGACCCCGGGGCGCGCGTCGCGCGGGTGGCGGCCGGGGTGCGCTGGGGGCAGGTCGTCGAGGCGGCCGCCCCGCACGGCCTCGCCCCACTGAACGGCTCGGCGCCGAGCGTCGGGGCGGTCTCGTACACGCTCGGCGGCGGTCTGGGCATCCTCGCGCGGGAGTTCGGCTGGGCCGCCGACCACGTACGTTCGCTGGACGTGGTCACCGCCGACGGCGCCCTGCGCCACGTGACGGCCGCGAGCGACCCGGAGCTGTTCGGGGGGCTGCTCGGCGGCGGGTACGGCCTGGGTGTCGTCACGGCCCTGGAGGCCGGCCTGGTCCCGGTCGCCCGGCTCTACGGCGGGTCGATCGCCTTCGACGGCGCCGAGACCGAGCCGGCCGCGGTCCTGCGGGCCTACACGGAGTGGACCGCGGCCCTGCCGGACTCCGTGACCTCGTCCCTGGCCGCCCTGGTCTACCCGGACATGCCGGCGCTCCCGCCGCATCTGCGCGGCCGGTACGTGCTGTCGGTACGGGTCGCCTTCACCGGGGACGCGGCCGCGGGCGAGCGGATCGTGGCCCCGCTGCGCGCGATCGGCCCGGCGCTCTCGGACTCGCTGCGGGAGATGCCGTACACGGAGAGCCCCACGATCCACAGCGACCCGGACTTCCCGCACGCCTACTGGGGCGACGGGATCCTGGTGAGCGCGCTCGACCAGGAGGCGGCCGCCTCGGTGCTCGAACTGACCGGGCCGAAGGCGGGCCGGACGGCGGTCGTGCAGATCAACCACCTGGGCGGCGCGCTCGCGAAGGAGCGGCCGAACGCGGTGCCGTACCGCGGGGCGGGCTTCCTGGTGCGGGCGCTGTACCCGCTGGACGCCGAGGGAACGGGACCGGTGCGCGCCCTCCACGCGCGCGTGGAGGCGGCGTTGGCGCCCCGGACGCTCGGCCGGGCGGTCAACTTCGTCTTCGGCGACGGAGCGCGTACGGAAGGGCTGTACGACCCGGAGACGCGGAAGAGGCTCGCCCGGCTGAAGTCGAACCTCGACCCGGCGAACCTCTTCGGGCGGAACTGAGCGCGTCAGCCCCGGCGGCGTCAGCCCTTGCGGCCGATGGCCTTCCACGCGGCCGGCAGCACGCCCATCGCGAGCGCGGCCTTGAGGGCGTCACCGATCAGGAACGGGGTCAGACCGGCGGCGACCGCCTGCGAGAACGTCATCCCGGTGGCGAGGGCCAGGTAGGGCACGCCGACCGCGTAGATGACGGCGGAGCCGAGCACCATCGCGCCGGCGGTGCGGAGCACGGAGCGGTCGGCGCCGCGGCGCGCGAGGGCGCCGACGACGGTCGCGGCGAGCAGCATGCCGAGGATGTAGCCGAAGGAGGGCATCCCGTACCCGGAGGCGGCCTGCGCGAACCACGGCACGCCCGCCATGCCGGCGACCGCGTACAGGGCCAGGGCGAGGAAGCCGCGGCGGGCGCCGAGCGCCGTGCCGACGAGGAGGGCCGCGAAGGTCTGGCCGGAGACCGGGACGGGCGAGCCGGGGACCGGGACGGCGATCTGCGCGGCGATGCCGGTGAGGGCGGCGCCGCCGACGACGAGCGCGATGTCACGGGCGCGACTGGACGGCAGCAGGTCGGCGAGGACCGTCCCGGAGCGGAGGGAACGGGCAGGGGCGACGGCGGTGCTCATCGGTACTCCGCGGGGGTGAGGGTCTACAGGACGGATCGACCGTAGTCGAGGAGTGAACGCCCGATCACCGTCAGCCGCCCACAAAGGCGAGGTCGAGCACTTCGTGGGGATCGGACAAAGAACGGGATCCATGCCTCGCGCCACGTGACGCTTGTCACGGCGGAGAGCTGGAAAGAGGGCCATTTTGCGCCAGAGGGCGCTCAGCGGGGAGACTGTGGGTTCTCCATAAACGCTCCCGAAGGCACGAGCCCCCTCATGCACGACGCACCGCCTGCCGCCCCGGCTCCCCCGGCCCCCTTGGCCTCCGAACCGGAGCCGCTCTCCCACGGACTGAAGCAGCGTCATCTGACGATGCTCGGGCTCGGCGGCGTGATCGGCGCCGGGCTCTTCGTCGGCTCGGGGGCGGGCATCGCCGTCGCGGGGCCGGGCATCGTCCTCTCGTATCTGATCGCGGGCACGCTCGCGATGCTGGTCATGCGGATGCTCGGCGAGATGGCGGCGGCGATGCCCGCCTCGGGCGCCTTCTCCGTCCACGCCGAACGGGCGCTGGGCCGCTGGGCGGGCTTCTCGGTGGGCTGGCTGTACTGGTTCCTGCTGGTCGTCGTCCTCGCGGTGGAGGCGACGGGCGCGGCGCAGATCGCGCACGGCTGGATGCCGGGGGTCCCGCAGTGGGGCTGGGTGCTGATCTTCATGATCGTGTTCACCGTGGCCAACCTGGCGGCGGTGAAGAACTTCGGCGAGTTCGAGTTCTGGTTCGCCGCGCTGAAGGTCGGCGCGATCGTGCTCTTCCTGGTCCTGGGGACGCTGGCGGTCGTCGGCCTGCTGCCCGACAGCGACCCGGTGGGCATGGCGAACCTGACCGGCCAGGGCGGCTTCCTGCCGAACGGCTGGGCGGGCGTGGTCTCCGGCGTCCTCGCCGTCGTCTTCGCCTTCGGCGGCCTGGAGGTCGTCACCATCGCCGCCGCCGAGTCGGACGACCCGGCGCGCAACGTCGCGCGGGCGGTGCGCAGCGCCGTGTGGCGGATCCTGCTCTTCTACGTCGGTTCGATGCTGGTCATCGTGACCCTGCTGCCCTGGACCTCGATGGAGCCGGGCCGGTCGCCGTACGTCGCCGTGCTGGACTCGATCGGGGTGCCGGCGGCCGGTCAGATCATGAACGTCGTGGTCTTCGTGGCGCTGCTCTCGGCGCTCAACGCCAACCTGTACGGCTCCTCGCGGATGGTCTTCTCGCTCGCCGAGCGCGGTGAGGCGCCGAAGGGGCTGCTGAGGGTCTCGACGGGAGGCGTGCCGCGCCGGGCGGTGCTGGCGTCGGTGGCCTTCGGCTTCGTCTCCGTCCTGCTCAATCTGAAGTGGCCGGATTCCGTCTTCCTCTACATGCTCAACGCGGTCGGCGCGGTGCTCCTCTTCGTCTGGGGTCTGATCGCGGTCTCGCAGCTGCGGCTGCGCCGCCGGATCGAGCGCGAGGCGCCGGAGACGCTGACGCTGCGGATGTGGGGCTTCCCCTGGCTGACCTGGACGGCGCTGGCCGCGATGGCGGCGGTCCTGGTGCTCATGCTGACCGACGACGGGGCGCGGCCGCAGGTGCTGTGGTCGGGCGCTGCGACCGGGGCCGTACTCCTGGTGGCGTGGGTGCGCGAAGTGCGCACGAAGCGGAGGTAGATCTTCACCTTGTGTGAAGCTGGTGCCCGTATAGCGGACATCTGTTCCCTGTAAGCGGTGCGCCCACCCAGACTGTGGGCCGTTCCCCCGTCTCAGCCAATGAACAGGGCGGCCCATGTCACGGACCACCGCGCCCGAGCCCGTCGACCGCAAGGACGACCAGGCGCTCCCCTCACAGGGACTCACCCACGGCCTCAAGCAGCGTCATCTCTCGATGATCGCCCTCGGTGGCGTCATCGGCGCCGGCCTCTTCGTCGGCTCCGGCGCCGGTATCGCCGCCGCCGGTCCCTCGATCGTGGTCGCCTACGCCATCTCCGGGCTGCTCGTCATGCTCGTGATGCGCATGCTCGGAGAGATGTCGGCGGCCAACCCGGCCTCCGGCTCCTTCTCCGTCCACGCCGAGCGGGCCATCGGCCCGTGGGCCGGGTTCACGGCGGGGTGGGCCTTCTGGTTCCTGCTCTGCGTGGCCGTCGGCCTGGAGGGCATCGGCGCCGCGAAGATCATGACCGGCTGGTTCCCCGGCACCCCGGAGTGGGCCTGGGTGGCCCTCTTCATGCTGGTGTTCTGCGGCACCAACCTCGCGGCGGTGAAGAACTTCGGCGAGTTCGAGTTCTGGTTCGCCGCGCTGAAGGTCGGCGCGATCGTCCTCTTCCTGGGCATCGGCGTGCTCGCCATCGTCGGCATACTGCCCGGCACGGACGCCCCCGGCACGACGAACCTCACCGGTGACGGCGGCTTCTTCCCGAACGGCTCCGAGGGGCTGATCGTCGGCCTGCTCGCCTCGGTCTTCGCGTACGGCGGTCTGGAGACCGTCACCATCGCCGCGGCCGAGTCCGAGCACCCCGTCCAGGGCGTCGCCAAGGCGGTCCGTACGGCGATGTGGCGCATCGCGCTCTTCTACATCGGCTCGATGGCCGTCATCGTGACCCTGGTCCCGTGGGGCGACAAGGCGGTCGTCGAGAAGGGCCCGTACGTCGCCACGCTGGACCACCTGGGCATCCCGGCCGCCGGCCAGATCATGAACGTGGTCGTGCTGGTCGCCCTGCTGTCGGCGATGAACGCCAACATCTACGGCGCCTCCCGGATGGCCACCTCGCTGGTCGCCCGCGGCCAGGGCCCGAAGGCGCTGGGCCGTACGTTCGGCGGCGTGCCGCGGCCCGCCGTCCTCGTCTCCTCGGTCTTCGGCTTCCTCTGCGTGCTGCTCAGCTACTGGCGGCCCGACGACATCTTCATCTGGCTGCTGAACACCATCGGCGCGATCATCCTCGTCGTCTGGTTCTTCATCGCCGTCTCGCAGCTGCTGCTGCGCCGCCGCACCGAGCGCGAGGCGCCCGAGAAGCTGGTGGTCAAGATGTGGGCGTTCCCGGTGCTGACCTGGGTGGCGCTGGCGGGCATGGCGGCGATCTTCTTCCTGATGGCGCGGGAGGAGGGCACCCGGGTGCAGCTGTACTGGACGGGCGGCCTCACGGCGCTGCTCGCGGCAATCGGCTTCGTGCTGCAGAAGAGGCGCGGGCCGGTCTCCCAGGACGCCTGACCGACACCCGTACGTACGAACCCCCGGACCGTTCACCGGTCCGGGGGTTCGTCGTTCCCCACAAGCTCCGCCACGAGACCTAGGGCCAAGGGCTGATCAACTCCGGAGCGTCCTGCTGTTAGCCTGCACCTGCATATAGGTTGCAATAACGCAGTAGCAGGGAGAGGCTCGGCATATGGCGATCTACACACTTCCGGAACTGCCGTACGACTACGCGGCGCTGGAGCCGGTGATCAACCCGCAGATCATCGAGCTGCACCACGACAAGCACCACGCCGCGTACGTCAAGGGCGCGAACGACACGCTCGAGCAGCTGGAAGAGGCCCGCGACAAGGACCAGTGGGGCTCGATCAACGGGCTGGAGAAGAACCTGGCGTTCCACCTCTCCGGCCACATCCTGCACTCCATCTACTGGAACAACATGAACAGCCCGAAGGACGGCGGCGGTGGCGAGCCGCTCGCGGCGGACGGCGTGGGCGACCTCGCGGACGCCATCACCGAGTCCTTCGGCTCCTTCGCGAAGTTCAAGGCCCAGCTGACCAAGGCCTCCGCGACCACCCAGGGCTCCGGCTGGGGTGTGCTCGCGTACGAGCCGATCAGCGGCCGGCTGATCGTCGAGCAGGTCTACGACCACCAGGGCAACGTCGGCCAGGGCTCCGTCCCGGTCCTCGTCTTCGACGCCTGGGAGCACGCCTTCTACCTGCAGTACAAGAACCAGAAGGTCGACTTCATCGAGGCCATGTGGCAGGTCGTCAACTGGCAGGACGTGAACAAGCGCTACCACGCCGCCAAGGCCTCCGTCCCGCTGATCTCCTTCTGATCGGCCCCCGCTCGTCCTGCTCGTGATCGTCTTCTCAACCTTCACTTGCAGGCGGATGAGAGAAGAACCCCCGTGATGACGTGAATCACGGGGGTTCTTCCATGCGGGCCGACGGGCCCTCGGGTCACTCGAAGCTGGGCGCCGCCGTCCGCGTCCGCTTGATCTCGTAGAAGCCGGGCGTCGCCGCCACGAGCAGCGTGCCGTCCCACAGCCGGGCCGCCGCCTCGCCGCGCGGGGTCGGGGTGACGACCGGGCCGAAGAACGCGACCTCGTCGCCGTCCACGCCCGGGACGGAGATGACCGGCGTGCCGACGTCCTGGCCGACCTTCTCGATGCCCTCCGTGTGGGAGGCGCGCAGGTGGGTGTCGTACGTGTCCTTCTCGGCGTAGTCCGCGAGCTCGGCCGGGAGGCCGACGTCCGCGAGGGCGCCCGTGATCGCCTCGCGCGTCGGGCCCTCGCCGTTGTTGTGGAAGCGGGTGCCCAGCGCGGTGTAGAGCTTGCCGACGACCTCGTCGCCGTGCAGCTGCTGGGCCGCCACGACCACCCGGACCGGGCCCCAGGCCTTGGTCTCCAGCATGTCGCGGTACTCGGCGGGAAGCTCGTCCAGCTTGTCCTCGTTGAGGACGGCCAGGCTCATCACCTTCCACCGGACGTCGACCGGGCGGACCTTCTCCACCTCCAGCATCCAGCGGGAGGTCATCCAGGCCCAGGGGCACAGCGGGTCGAACCAGAAGTCGGCGGTGGTCCTGCTCTCGGACATGTCACTCCTCAGGGACGGATGTCTATGCGCCAGAAGAGGAACGTCCTCGGTCGGCGGGGGCATTCCCCGCGTGCCGGGTGTCAGCTCCACATGGGAGGATCGGTGCTGTTTCGAACGAGCCACGAAGGAGTGACCGTGCCCGGTGAGAATCTGTCCCGCGACGAGGCCCGCGAGCGGGCCGCGCTGCTGTCCGTCGACGGGTACGAGGTCGCCCTGGACCTGCGGTCGGCGGTCGGCGAGTCGGGCGAGGAGGTCCGCACCTTCCGGTCCGTGACGACCGTCCGCTTCCGTCGTACGGGCACGGGCTCGGCCACCTTCGTCGACCTGATCGCCCCCGCCGTGACCTCGGTGGAGCTGAACGGCCGCGCGCTCGACCCGGCCGCCGTCTTCGACGGTGCCCGGATCGCCCTGGACGGCCTGGCGGACGAGAACGTCCTGGTCGTGGACGCCCAGTGCGCCTACAGCCGGACCGGCGAGGGCATGCACCGCTTCGTCGACCCGGAGGACGGCGAGGTCTACCTCTACACCCAGTACGAGCCGGCCGACGCCCGCCGGGTGTACGCCACCTTCGAGCAGCCCGACCTGAAGGCCCCGCACGTCTTCTCGGTGACCGCGCCCGAGGGCTGGACGGTCTGGAGCAACGGCGCCGGGGAGCAGGACGCCGACGGGGTGTGGCGGTTCAAGGAGACGGCGCCGATCTCGACGTACATCACCTGTGTCGTCGCCGGGCCGTACCACTACGTCACGGACACCTACACGCGCACGCTGACCGACGGGACCGAGCTGGAGATCCCGCTCGGCGCGATGTGCCGCAAGGGGCTCGCGAAGCACTTCGACGCGGACGACGTCTTCCTGATCACCAAGCAGGGCTTCGACTTCTTCCACGACAACTTCGACTACCCGTACCCCTTCGGGAAGTACGACCAGGCCTTCGTCCCCGAGTACAACCTCGGCGCGATGGAGAACCCGGGCATGGTGACCTTCCGCGAGGAGTACATCTACCGGGGCAAGGTCACCCAGGCCGCGTACGAGCGCCGGGCGAACGTCATCCTGCACGAGATGGCGCACATGTGGTTCGGCGACCTGGTCACCATGGTGTGGTGGGACGACCTGTGGCTGAAGGAGTCCTTCGCCGACTTCATGGGCTCCTTCTCGCTGGCCGAGGCGACCCGCTTCACCAACAGCTGGGTGACCTTCGCCAACAACCGCAAGTCCTGGGCGTACCGCGCCGACCAGCTGCCGTCCACCCATCCGATCACGGCCGACATCCGTGACCTGGAGGACGCCAAGCTGAACTTCGACGGGATCACGTACGCCAAGGGCGCCTCGGTCCTGAAGCAGCTGGTGGCGTACGCGGGCCGGGACGCGTTCCTGGAAGGCGCGCGGCGCTACTTCAAGCGGCACGCGTACGGGAACACGCGCCTGACCGATCTGCTGTCGGTGCTGGAGGAGACCTCCGGGCGCGACATGAAGGCGTGGTCGCGGTCCTGGCTCCAGACCTCGGGCGTCAACACGCTGACGCCGGAGGTGACGTACGACGCCGAGGGCCGGATCACCGAGCTGGCCGTCGTCCAGGGCGGCGACGCCGCGCTCGATCAGCCGACTCCGTCGGCGGGCCGCCCGCACCGGGTGGCCGTCGGCCTGTACAGGCTCTCGGTGGACGGCGAACTCGTGCGGTTCGCGCGGGCCGAGGCCGATGTCGTCGGCGCGCGGACGGTCGTGGCCGAGCTGGCCGGGTCGGCCCGGCCCGACCTGGTCCTCGTCAACGACGACGACCTGACGTACTGCAAGGTCCGCTTCGACGAGGGCTCGCTCGCGACGCTGCGGGCGCACCTGGGCGACATCACGGACCCCCTGGCGCGGGCGCTGTGCTGGTCGGCGCTGTGGAACCTGACGCGGGACGGCCTGATGCCGGCCCGGGACTTCGTGGCGGTCGTGCTGGGCTTCGCGGGCCGTGAGACGGACATCGGCGTGCTCCAGATGGTGCACGCCTGGGCCCGGTCGGCGGTCACGCACTTCGCGGCGCCCGAGTGGCGCGCCGAGGGCGGCCGGCTCCTCGCCGAGGGCGGGCTGCGCGAGCTGCGCCTGGCGGCGCCGGGCAGCGAGCACCAGCTGACCTGGGCGCGGTTCTTCGCGTCCGCCGCCGCCTCGGACGCGGACTTCCAGCTGCTCGAAGGCCTGCTCGACGGCACGGCCCGGATCGACGGTCTCGACGTCGACCAGGAGCTGCGCTGGTCGTTCCTGGAGCCGCTGGCCGCGCACGGCCGGGCGGACGAGGCCCGGATCGGCGAGGAGCTGGCGCTGGACGACACGGCGACCGGCAAGCGCCACCAGGTCCGCTGCCTGGCGGCCCGGCCGTCGGCGGCGGTCAAGGCGCAGGCCTGGGCGCAGGTCGTCGAGTCGGACGCGCTGTCGAACGCGCTGGTGGAGGCCACCATCGCGGGCTTCGTCCAGCCCTCGCAGCGGGAGCTGATCGCGCCGTACGCGGAGAAGTACTTCGCGGCGATCGAGGGGGTGTGGGCGGACCGTTCGATCCAGATCGGCATGGACGTCGTACGCGGGCTGTTCCCGGCGCTCCACGGCGAGTCGGCCCTGGCCTCGACGGACACGTGGCTCGCCGCCCACGAGTCGGCCGCGCCGGCGCTGCGGCGGCTGGTCCTGGAGGGCCGGGACGACCTGGCGCGGGCGCTGCGCGCGCAGGCGTGCGACGGGGCGGCCTGACGCATCCGGTGGGGCGGCCCCGGTGACGAGCGCTGCTCGTCACCGGGGCCGTTCTCTGTCCAGGCTGTGGGCGCCCCTCATCGGCAGTCGAACGTGCGTACTTTAGGACGAGGATGTCCTGGTTTGGCGACGCACTTGTAACAGCGGTTAGCGGGGGCCCGGGGAGCGGAAGACCCCCGGCATGAACCACAACACCCCCATCACCCCCCGCCCCCTCCCCCTCCCCTCCCTCGCCGAAGACCGGCAACGCGTCGCGTCCGCCGCGCAGTTGCGCGAGCAGGGGCTGTCCAACGCCGATGTCGCCGCGCGCTGCCGGCCGGGCGGCGGGTGGCAGCAGATCCTCCCCGGCGTCTTCCTGCTCCGCCTCGGGCAGCCGACGAGCGAGGACCGGCTGCGGGCCGCGCTGCTCTACGCCTCCCGCCCGGGCGCGGTGCCCGGGGAGGGACCCGAGTCGATGATCACCGGACTCGCCGCGCTCGCCCTGCACCGCTTCTCCGCCGCTCCCCCGCTGCCCACCGTGGACCGGATCGATGTGCTGGTCCCCCGCACCCGCAGACTGCGCTCGACCGGCTGGGTGCGGGTGGTCCGCGCCCAGGAGACGCCCGAGCCGCTGGACGTCGCCGGGGTGCCCGTCGCGCCCGTCGCCCGCGCCCTCGCCGACGCGGTGTCCGGTCTGACCGACGCGGGCCTGGTGCGCCGGCTGCTCACCGAGGCCGTGCGCGGCGGCCACTGCGAACCCGGCGCGGTGGTACGGGAGTTGAACCACGCCCGGCTGCTCAGCCGGCCGCATGTGGTGGACGCGGTGGACTCGCTGCTCGCGGAGGGCCGGAGCATCGCGGAGGAGCGGCTGTACGAGATGGTGCGGGAGTTCGGACTGCCCGACCCGCTGTGGAACGTGGATCTGCGGCTGCCGGGCGGCCCGCATCTGGGGGGCCTGGACGCCTACTGGCCGGACCAGGCGGTGGCGGTGGAGCTGGACACCCGGGCGCCCCGGCAGGACGACGACGCGCTGTGGTCGGAGTACACCCGTAAGCGCGAGCATCTGGAGCGGCTCGGCATCACGGTCGTCCACATCACCCCGCGCAAGCTGCGCGAGGCGATGGAGCAGCAGGCCACCGTGGTCCGCACGGCTCTGATGGCCGCGTCGGACCGGCAGCCCGCCGCCTATGTCGTCGTCCTGCCCAGGTGAGGCGTCAGCCGCAGAACTCGGCCTCGACGACGGTCCGGCCGTCCCCCGCCCAGTCGGCGTTGAAGTTCATGGCGAGCGAGTGCTCGCCGTCCCGGGTGACGACGGCCTCCGAGGAGGAGCCGTGGATGCCGCCGCCGTGGCCCCAGACCTCCTTGCCGCAGCTCAGCTTCTGCCGCATCAGTCCGAGGCCGTAGTGGAACTCCGGGTTCTCGGCTCCGACGGGCACGGCCCGCGTCATCTCGCGCAGCTCCGCCCTCGGCAGCAACCTCCCCTTGAGCAGGGCCCGGTAGAAGGTCTGCAGATCGTTGGAGTCGGAGATCATCTCGCCCGCCGCGTGGGCGAGGCTGGGGTTCAGTTCGGTGACGTCGTGGACCGTGGTCGCGTCCGGGTCGACGGAGAGCTTCGAGTACGCCCGTGAACTCGGCTTCGGCATCGTCACGGTGGTGCCGGGCACGCTGGTGGCGCGCAGCTTCAGCGGCTTGATGATCCGCCGCTCGACCTCCTTGCCGTACGGGCGGCCGGTCACCTTCTCTATGACCATGCCCGCCAGGACGTAGTTGGTGTTGGAGTAGTTCCAGGCGGTGCCGGGAGCGAAGTCCGGCTCGTGGGTCATCGCGATCGCGACGAGCTGCTCGGGGGTCCAGGTGGCGTAGCGGTTCTGGAGGAATTCCGGACCGAAGACCTTCTGCTGGAAGCCGGGGTCGGAGGTGACGCTGTAGACGCCGCTGGTGTGGTTGAGGAGCTGGCGGACGGTGATCTTCCGGCCGTCGTGGCCGTTGCCACGGACCACGCCCGGCAGCCACTTCTCGACGTGGTCGTCGAGGTCGAGGCGGTCCTCGGCCTGGAGCTGGAGGAGGACGGTGGCCACGAAGGTCTTGGTGATCGAGCCGACCCGGTAGCGGTCCTTGCCTCCGCGCTCACCGGCCGTCCCGGTCCAGCTCGTGCGACCGGACCGGGCCTGGGCGACGGCGCCCGGCACACCCTCCCCGACCGCCGCGTCGAGAGCCCGCTGGGTGGCGGTGTGGTCCGGCTTCCCCGGCGCGGTGGCCGCGACGGCGGGCGTGGCGAGCGCTCCGGCGGTGAGGGCGACCACGGCGGTGGCGGCGAGGACGGTGCGGGCGGTGCGTACGGATGTCATGCGGGTTCCCCCGTCGGTGTCGTGAACTGCGGTCACGGGAGGGGACTCGACGGCGGGCGGGGCGGTTGAGCGCGGCCGCTCCGGTTGAGCGGATTTCAGCCGTTCGCGGGGTGGGAGAGGTGGGAGCGGCCGACGGGCGGACGTTCGCGCCACAACTGCAGTCCGATGTCGACGAGTTCGACACGGGTGAGGTCCGGTACGGAGGCGAGCGGATGCCAGGCGGCGAGGTCGGTGGAGCCGCCGGTCTCGTTGCGCAGGGAGCCGCCGGTGATCCGGGACTCGTAGATGATCCGCAGGCCCTGGAAGTCCCCGGGCTGCCCGAGGCGGTTGAGCCAGCCGCGCCGGATGGAGTCGATGCCGAGCAGCGCGACGGGCTCGGTCAGATGGCCCGTCTCCTCCTCGACCTCGCGGACGACGGTGTCGACCGGTTCCTCGCCGTGGTCCATCCCGCCGCCGGGCAGGGTCCACCGCCTGACCCCGGCGCCGTCCACCCAGCGGGCGAGGAGTATCTCGTCGTCACGGACACACACGGCGTAGGCCGCCACCCTCAACTCCTTCTTCATGTGCCGAGGTTAGAACCAGGGGGCTCGATGTCATGCGGGGTCCTGGAAAGGGGCGGGTTGGCGGGTGAGTACTCGGGGTCCGACCAGCGCAGGGGGCTCGCGGACGGGGTTTCGACGGCCCGCGAGAGGCGGAAGCGGTTGACGCGGGTGCCGTCGGGGCCGTAGTCGGTGCGGGCGGTGCCGGAGAGCTGGAGCGTGGTGCCGGTCCGCCAGTCGATGAAGAGCAGGCCCGCGCGACCGTCGGACTCCAGGTTGCCGAGGGTCAGGAACATCGCGTTGCCGGGGTAGTCGAGCCAGCTCAGCTCGGTGGGGGTGTCGACGAGGACGAAGCCGGGGTTGCCGCCGCGATGGCTCGCGTCCACGCCGTCGGGGGCGGTGGTCGCGATGAAGAAGGTGTCGGCGGCCCGGACGAAGCGCTCCTGGTCGGGGGTGAGCGCGGTGCCGTGGACCGGGTCGCCGGGTTCGGTGGTGAGGTCGGGCGGGTACAGCTCGCGCTTCTGGAGGTACTTGGGGCAGTTGGAGAAGACCTGCTCGGCCTCGACGGTGAAGCCGCGGGCGCTGGGGCGGGCGATGCCGTTGAGGCGCATGCGGCGGCGGGTGCGGGGGTCGAGGGCCATCGTTCCGACGGGCGCGGGCCCGGGGGCGGGGGGTGGGGCCGCCACCGAGATGGTGTGCGGCCCGGTCGCCCGGACGAAGCCGGGGGTGCCGGTCAGGAGGGTGCTCCAGACATGCCCGTCGCCGTCCGCCGCGGCGAGCACGAGCATGGGCTGGAGTTCGAGGAAGGCGGCGGCGACGGGGCGGATGCCGGTGGTGATGGAGCGGCCGATGTGGACGGCCGCGTCGCGGACCCCGAACCTTGCTTGGACGGCGAGGGAGCCGGGGTTGTACGGGTCCATGTCCTTGGGTCCCTTCGTGGTGCCGGTCCTGGGGGTCGGGGTGCGAGACCTCGGCGCGGTGAGCGCGTTCGTGGCGTTGTGCCCACCCGTTCCGCCCCGGCGGAACGAATGCCCACGACGAGGTCGGGCTGCTAGAAGAAGCCGCAGGTGGGGGCGGACTCGTGGGGGGCTGCCAGGCCCTCGCCGCCCGTCGGGGCGAAGATCTCCAGGCGGGTGCCGTCCGGGTCGTGGAAGAAGATGCCGCCCGAGGAACCGCCCTCGGAGTGGGGGACCACGCCCTCGTAGGCGAAGTCGGTGCCGCGCTCCTTCAGGGCCGCCTCCGCCGCCTTGACCCGGTCGATCGACTCGGCCTCGAACGCGAGGTGGTGCAGGCCGGCGCGGCCGGAGTCGTACCCGCCCTCCGCCTGCTGCCAGAGCGTGACGACGAGCTTGCCCCCCTGGCCCAGGAACGCGTAGCGCCGCCCGTCCTCCTTGCCCTCGCCGAGCACCTCGAAGCCGAGGACGTTCCCGTAGAAGTCGAGCGAGCGCTCCAGATCCGTGACGTTGAGCCCGATGTGGTTGGTGACCAGCGTGCCGATCGCCGACATGGCGGTTCCCCTCTCAGCAGGATGAGTACTAACCTCTGAGATCTACATTAGAGGTTAGAGAGCAAGGATGCAACCGGTCACGTAACCTTGAGGGGTTAGTTCCACGAGGAGGGCGTCCGACATGACCGTTTCCGACCCGCGACCCCTGGTCGGCGAGCCCGTCTCCCTCGACCTGCTCAACACCCGCTGGATGCTGGACGGCGCACGCCAGGACCTGCTCACGGACACCGAGGGGCTGGCCGTCTGGCTCCACGCCAACGGGCTCGACGAGCACTTCGCCGCCGACGCGGCCACCCTCCGCCACACGCTCGCCGCCCGCGACGCACTCGCCGGCCTCGTCGACCGGCCCGGCGACCCCGCCGCCACCGCCCGCGTCGACGCCGTCCTCGGGCACGGCCGCATCCGCGCCACCCTCACCCCCGAGGGGCCGGGCGAGCGGCCCGAGTTCGCGGACACCACCTGGGGGCCGGGCTGGACGGCCGCCCGCGACTACCTCGACCTGCTGCGCGCCGCGCCCGACCGCATCCGGTCCTGCGCCCACGACGCGTGCATCCTGCATTTCTTCGACACCTCACGGAACGGCACCCGGCGGTGGTGCTCGATGGCGGTCTGCGGCAACCGCGCCAAGGCCTCGCGCCACTACGCCCGTACAAAGGACAACTAACCGGCGGTACGAGGCAGTCGACTCGCCCCGCTTGGCGGGGATACGTCCCCCCATGGCGCAACCCGTCCCGTGGCGGATGTGCGCCACGTCAGAATCCCGCCTTCGACAACTCTCCACAAACCCCTGTCACTTGCGAAAGGCTGAGCGGTCATCCGGTACCGAAATCCGGACCCTCTTCTTTCACAAACAGGGATGTAAATGACCACCCCCGAATCTCAGAGCTCCATACCCGGGCGCTCGACCCCCGGACACAGACGTGCGGCCCGTATCGCGGCCGCCGCCGGACTCGTGACCGCGCTCATCGCGGCCGGTGCTGCTCCGGTCCTGGCCGCCGACGACCCGGCGACCACTCCTCCGGTGAAGTCGGCGGGCTCCGCCGACAAGCTGGGCCCGACGGACGCCCAGCGCCTCACCGAGGCCGAGGCGACCGGCGAGAAGAACGTCACGATCCTCGTCGCCACCGCTCCCGGCGCCACCGAGCAGGTCGCCGGCCAGCTCGACGCCGTCCAGGGCGCCTCGGTCGGCCGGCAGAACGACAAGCTCGGCTACGTCCGCGCCACCATCCCGACCGCCAAGGCGGAGGCCGCCATCACGGCGGCCACCAAGCTCTCCTCCGTCCAGTCGATCGACCTCCAGGCCGAGATCAAGCTGGACGACCCGACCCCGGACGCGGGCACCACCGGCGCCGTCGAGGGCACGACCGTCTCCCGGACGTACCCGGCGCCGGACAGGAAGACCCCGGCCAAGAACCCGTACAACCCGTCCCACGAGACGGGTGCGGTCGAGTTCGTCGAGGACAACCCCCGGGCCGACGGCCGCGGCGTGACCATCGGCATCCTCGACTCCGGTGTCGACCTGGGCCACCCGGCGCTCCAGAAGACCACCACCGGCGAGCGCAAGATCGCCGACTGGGTCACCGCCACCGACCCCCTGACCGAGGGCGACGGCACCTGGCGCGCCCAGATCACCCCGGTCGCGGGCCCGGTCTTCACCGCCTCGTCGCAGTCCTGGAAGGCGCCCGCGGGCTCCTACCAGTTCAGCCGCTTCAGCGAGGCGGTCACCGCGGGCGGCGACCCGGCCGGTGACATCAACCGCGACGGCGACACCACCGACGTCTTCGGCATGCTGTACGACCCGGCCGCCGGTACCGTCCGTGTGGACACCGACCAGAACAACGACTTCACGGACAACGCGTCGATGAAGCCGTACAAGGACGGGTACCAGATCGGCTACTTCGGTACCGACAACCCGGCCACCGAGGTCGTCGAGAAGACGCCGTTCGTCGTCGAGATCCGCAAGGACGTCGCGATGGACCCGCTGGGCGGGACCTGGGTCGGCCAGAAGCGCGACTTCGTCAACATCGGTGTCGTCGAGTCCTCCCACGGCACGCACGTCGCCGGCATCACCGCCGCCAAGGGCCTCTTCGGCGGCCGGATGAACGGCGCGGCGCCCGGCGCGAAGATCGTCTCCTCGCGCGCCTGCACCTGGACCGGCGGCTGCACCAACACCGCCCTCACCGAGGGCATGACGGACCTCGTCGTCAACCGCGGCGTCGACATCGTCAACATGTCGATCGGCGGCCTGCCCGCGCAGAACGACGGCGACAACGTCCGCGCCCGTCTCTACACCCGTCTGATCGACCAGTACGGTGTGCAGCTGGTGATCTCGGCCGGCAACTCCGGCCCGGGCATCAACACGATCGGCGACCCGGGCCTGGCCGACAAGGTCGTCTCGGTCGGCGCGGCGATCTCCCAGTCGACCTGGGCCGCCAACTACGGCTCGGCCGTCACCAAGTCGTACGCGATGTTCCCCTTCTCCTCGCGCGGCCCGCGTGAGGACGGCGGCTTCACCCCGACCATCACCGGTCCGGGCTCGGCCGTGAACACCATCCCGACCTGGCAGGCCGGCGCCGGCGTGCCCGAGTCCGGCTACGCGCTCCCCGCCGGTTACGGGATGCTCAACGGCACCTCGATGTCCTCCCCGCAGGTCGCGGGCGCGAGCGCGCTGCTGCTCTCCGCCGCGAAGCAGAAGCGCATCGAGCTCTCGCCGCTGACCCTGCGCACCGCGCTCACCTCGACCGCCCACCGGATCTCCGGCGTCGCGGCCCACGAGCAGGGCTCGGGTCTGATCGACATCAACGAGGCCTGGGACTCGATCAAGGACGGCGCCACGGCGCACGAGTACAAGGTCGAGGCCCCGGTCGACACGGCGATCTTCCCGGCCCCGCACACCGGCACCGGTGTGTACGACCGTGAGGGCGGCCTCAAGGTCGGCCAGAAGAAGGTCTACGACGTCACCATCACGCGCACGACCGGTCCGAACCGGACCATCGAGCACGAGCTGGACCTGAAGTACAACGACGGAACGTTCCGGATCCTCGGTGACGACGAGGTCGACCTGCCGCTGAACAAGCCGGTCACCGTCAAGATCCAGGCCCGGCCGACCTCCGCCGGTGTGCACAGCGTGATCCTGGAGGCGGACGACGACCGCACGGAGGGCGTGGACAAGCAGATCCTCGCCACCTCGGTCGTCGCGAGCGACCTGGCCGCGCCCGGCTACGCCGTCTCGGCGTCCGGCTCGGTCCAGCGCAACAGCCACAAGTCGTACTTCGTGACCGTGCCGGAGGGCGCCAAGACCCTTGAGGTCGCCCTCGGTGGCCTGAAGGAGAAGAGCCAGACCCGGTTCATCTCGATCCACCCCTACGGCGTGGCCTTCGAGTCCACCGCGTCCAACGTGTGCTACCCGCACTACAACCCGGGCAACGGCTGCCGCGCGGACCTGCGTTCGTACAGCAACCCGACTCCGGGCGTCTGGGAGATCGAGGTCGAGGCGCGCCGCACCTCGCCCGACCTGGACAACCCGTACAAGCTGGACGTCTCGGTGCTCGGTGCCGACTTCGACCCGGCCACGCAGACCGTCGCCGAGGCGAAGGTCGGCACCCCGGCCGCCGTCGAGTGGACCGTCACCAACAAGTTCGCCGCCATCGACGGCAAGCTGCAGGGCGGCCCGCTGGGCTCGGCCAAGGTCGAGACGCCGACGATCAAGCACCACGAGCAGCAGACGAAGACCGTCACCATCGGTGAGGGTGTCGAGCGGCTCGACGTCGCGATCGGCAACACCTCGGACAAGGCCGCCGACCTCGACCTGACGGTCCTGCGCGACGGCGTGCAGGTGGGCCAGGCCGCCGACGGCGACTCGGAGGAGGCCGTCTCGCTGGTCAAGCCGGCCGCCGGTACCTACACGATCGTGATCGACGGTTACTCGGTGCAGGCCGAGGGCGGTACGACCTTCGACTACAAGGACGTGTACTACTCGGCCGCGCTCGGCAGCGTCCAGGTCGACGCGTCCAAGAGCTACCCGCTGGCCAACGGCGGAACCGCCAAGGTCGCCGCGCAGGTGCTCGTCGCCGGTGCCGCGCCCGAGGGCCGGCAGTTCTTCGGCGAGGTCCAGCTGCTGAACGCGCGCGGCACCGCCGCGGGCGCCGGCAGCGTCGTGATCGGCAAGGTCACTCCGTAACACCGCTGTACGAGTGAGGGGCGGGCGCCGGAACCGGTGCCCGCCCCTTCCCCCTCTCCGCTTCCGTCCCGGTCCTCGGACAATGGATTGGACAAGCCGGGCCAGGACATACGCATCATGGACGGCAGCAGCCTGCACAAACGTACGGAGGAGTCCCCGTGAAGGTCGGAATCGTCGGAGCCACCGGTCAGGTCGGCACAGTCATGCGCAGCATCCTGGCCGAGCGGAAGTTCCCTGTCGACGAGCTGCGGCTCTTCGCCTCCGCCCGCTCCGCCGGCACCGTCGTCGACGGGGTCACCGTCGAGGACGCCTCCACCGCCGACTACACGGGTCTGGACATCGTCCTGTTCTCCGCCGGCGGCGCGACCTCCAAGGCCCTCGCCGAGAAGGTCGCCTCCCAGGGCGCGGTCGTGATCGACAACTCCTCCGCCTGGCGCCGCGACCCCGAGGTCCCGCTGGTGGTCTCCGAGGTCAACCCGCACGCGATCAAGGACCGCCCCAAGGGCATCATCGCCAACCCGAACTGCACCACGATGGCCGCGATGCCGGTCCTCAAGCCGCTCCACCAGGAGGCCGGCCTGACCGCGCTGATCGCCACCACCTACCAGGCCGTCTCCGGCTCGGGCGTGGCCGGCGTGGCCGAGCTGCGCACCCAGGCGTGCGCCGTCGCCGAGAACGCCGACCAGCTGGCGTTCGACGGTGAGGCCGTGGAGTTCCCCGAGCCCGCCGTCTACAAGCGTCCGATCGCCTTCAACGTCGTCCCGCTGGCCGGCTCCATCGTCGACGACGGCACCTTCGAGACCGACGAGGAGCAGAAGCTCCGCAACGAGTCCCGCAAGATCCTGGAGATCCCCGGGCTGAAGGTCTCCGGCACCTGCGTCCGCGTCCCGGTCTTCTCCGGCCACTCGCTCCAGGTCAACGTGCGCTTCGAGCGTCCGATCAGCGTCGAGCGCGCCTACGAGCTGCTCAAGGACGCCGAGGGCGTCGAGCTCTCCGAGATCCCGACCCCTCTCCAGGCGGCCGGCAAGGACGTGTCGTACGTGGGCCGCATCCGGGTGGACGAGACGGTGGACAACGGACTGGCGCTCTTCCTCTCCAACGACAACCTGCGCAAGGGCGCCGCGCTCAACGCGGTGCAGATCGCGGAGCTGGTCGCGGCGGAGCTGAAGGGCTGACCTCGCTCCACGGGAGGGGCGGCCGTCCGGGAGGACGGCCGCCCCTCCGGCGTACCGCCCGGGGGGCGGCGGCGTGGCGGGTCGGACCGGCGGACCGGTGGCGTGGCGGGTCGGCGGCCGGCGGACCGGTGGCGTGGCGGGTCGGACCGGCGGAATTCGGACAACGCGTTCGAAGCCGGGCCTCCGGGTGACAGGATCCGCCCATGACCCAGTTGCCCAAGGGCGCCAACCTGCCGGTGCCCACCCAGGCCCTCCAGACCGCCGTCACCTGGCAGACCGTCCCCGGCGCCCCCGAGGTGGACCTCTCCGCGCTGCTGCTCGACGGCGGCGGACGGGTACGGGGCGACGCGGATCTCGTCTTCTACAACCACACCGAGCATCCCTCCGGCGCGGTGCGGCACCTGGGGAAGTCGGCGCCGGGCGCGCCGGGCACCGCGGCGGCGGACTGGCTGTGGCTGGATCTGGCGCGGATGGAGGCCGGGATCGAGCGCGTGGTGGTCGCCGCGTCGGCGGACGGCGGGACCTTCGGGCAGCTGCCGGGTCTGGACGTCCGGGTCACGGATCTCTCGGGCGCACCGGTCGCGTACTTCGCCATCGGGGACGCGACGACGGAGACGGCGTTCGTCTTCGGCGAGTTCTACCGGCGGGCGGGCGGCTGGAGGTTCCGTGCGGTGGGGCAGGGGTACGCCTCGGGTCTCGCCGGTCTCGCGACGGACTTCGGCATCGTGGTCGAGCCCCCGCCCGCCCCGATCCCGGGCCCGGGGTACGTCCCGCCGCCCGCTTCCCCGATCCCCGGCCCGGGGTACGGCCCCGCGCCCGCCCCGATCCCCGGCCCGGGGCACGTCCTCCCGCCCCAGCCGGTCGGAAGGCAGGGACACGGGCCCCTCGCCGCTCCCCAGGCCCCGGCCGTCGATCCCTTCTCCTCCTCCTTCCGGCCCTCCGTCCACCAGGGCCGCGGCAAGGAGACCGTGCGGTGCGACCCGGCCATCCCGCCGGGCTGGGCGCTCCTGGAGATCGAGTCGCGCCACTCGATCTCGACCACCATCGAGTCCTGCGACGCCTACGGCCGCGCCGAGGACTTCCTGCTCATGGCCTACGAGGACGACGTCCTCGCCCGCACCGTCGCCCTCGTCCCGCCGGACCGGCCGCTGACCCTGCGGGTCGAGGCGGACACCCCCTGGACCCTGCGGGTCCTCCCCCTCACCCACGCCCGTCGCTTCGACAGCCACATCGAGGGCCACGCCCACGACCTCGTCGTCTACGACGGGCCGCCCGGCGTCCTCGACTTCCTCCACCACGGCGCGTCCAACTTCACCGTCCACCAGCACACACCGCCGAGCGAGCCCGAGTACGACGCGGAGGACCAGGACCTGCTCGTCAACGAGATCGGCGAGGTCCGTGTCAGCGCCCCCGTGCCGGGTCCCGGACTGCTGCGGATCGGCGGAGACGGGCCGTGGAAATGTGCGGTGCGGCGCTGAGGTACGGCGTGGAAGGATGAGCCAAACGTCACGAAACCGAGGAGTTGACCGGGTGCCTGGCACAAACCTGACCCGTGAAGAGGCGCAGCAGCGGGCGAAGCTGCTCACCGTGGACGCGTACGAGGTCGACCTCGACCTCTCCGGTGCGCAGGAGGGCGGCACCTACCGGTCCGTCACCACCGTCCGCTTCGATTCCGCCGAGGCCGGTGCGGAGACCTTCATCGACCTCGTCGCCCCCGCCGTCCACGAGGTCGTGCTCAACGGCCACGCGCTCGACGTCGCCGCCGTGTTCCGGGACTCGCGGATCGCGCTGGCCCATCTGCGGCAGGGCCCGAACGAGCTGAAGGTCGTCGCGGACTGCGCGTACACGAACACGGGCGAGGGCCTGCACCGGTTCGTCGACCCGGTCGACGACCAGGCGTACCTCTACACCCAGTTCGAGGTGCCGGACGCCCGCCGCGTCTTCGCCTCCTTCGAGCAGCCGGACCTGAAGGCGACCTTCCAGTTCACCGTGAAGGCGCCGAGCGGCTGGACGGTGATCTCCAACTCGCCGACGCCGGAGCCCAAGGACGACCTGTGGGTCTTCGAGCCGACCCCGCGGATCTCGACGTACATCACCGCGCTGATCGTCGGCCCGTACCACTCGGTCCACTCCTCGTACGAGAAGGACGGGCAGACCGTTCCGCTCGGCATCTACTGCCGTCCGTCGCTGGCCGAGTTCCTCGACGCGGACCACATCTTCGACGTCACGCGCCAGGGCTTCGACTGGTTCCAGGAGAAGTTCGCGTACGACTACCCGTTCGCCAAGTACGACCAGCTCTTCGTGCCGGAGTTCAACGCGGGCGCGATGGAGAACGCGGGCGCGGTGACCATCCGCGACCAGTACGTCTTCCGCTCGAAGGTGACGGACGCGGCGTACGAGCGCCGGGCCGAGACGATCCTGCACGAGCTCGCGCACATGTGGTTCGGCGACCTGGTCACCATGGAGTGGTGGAACGACCTGTGGCTGAACGAGTCGTTCGCGACCTTCACCTCGGTCGCCTGCCAGGCGTCCGTGGAGGGCACCCGCTGGCCGAACGCCTGGACCACCTTCGCCAACGCGGAGAAGACCTGGGCGTACCGCCAGGACCAGCTGCCGTCCACGCACCCGATCATGGCCGAGATCAACGATCTCGAGGACGTGCTGGTCAACTTCGACGGCATCACCTACGCCAAGGGCGCCTCGGTCCTCAAGCAGCTGGTCGCGTACGTCGGCCAGGACGAGTTCTTCACGGGCGTGCAGGCGTACTTCAAGCGTCACGCCTTCGGGAACACGCGTCTGTCCGACCTGCTCGGCGCGCTGGAGGAGACCTCCGGGCGTGACCTCAAGGCCTGGTCGAAGGCGTGGCTGGAGACGGCCGGCATCAACATCCTGCGCCCGGAGATCGAGACCGACGCGAACGGTGTCATCACCTCCTTCGCCGTCAAGCAGGAGGCCCCGGCGCTGCCGGCCGGCGCCAAGGGCGAGTCGACGCTGCGGCCGCACCGGATCGCGATCGGCTTCTACGACCTGGACGCGGCCGGCAAGCTGGTCCGTACGGACCGGGTCGAGCTGGACGTCACCGCCACCGAGCTGACGAACGTGCCGCAGCTGGAGGGCAAGGCGCGTCCGGCGGTCGTGCTGCTCAACGACGACGACCTGTCGTACGCCAAGGTCCGCCTGGACGAGGTGTCGCTGAAGAACGTCACCGAGCACCTCGGCGACTTCACCGAGTCGCTGCCGCGCGCGCTGTGCTGGGCCTCCGCCTGGGACATGACCCGCGACGGCGAGCTGGCCACCCGCGACTACCTGGAGCTGGTGCTCTCGGGGATCGCCAAGGAGACCGACATCGGCGTGGTCCAGTCGCTCCAGGGGCAGGTCAAGGCCGCCCTCGACCTGTACGCGGCGCCGGAGTGGCGCGAGGCCGGGCTGACCCGCTGGACCGACGCGACGCTGGCGCACCTGCGCGCCGCCGACGCGGGCAGCGACCACCAGCTCGCCTGGGCGCGGGCCTTCGCGGCCACCGCCAGGACCCCGCAGCAGCTGGACCTGCTGGCGGCCCTCCTGGAGGGCCGCGAGTCGATCGAGGGCCTGGCCGTGGACACCGAGCTGCGCTGGGTGTTCGTGCAGCGGCTGGCGGCGACCGGCGTCTACGACGAGCCGGAGATCGCGGGCGAGCTCCAGCGCGACCCGACGGCCGCGGGCGAGCGGCACGCCGCGACCGCGCGGGCGGCGCGTCCGTCGGAGGCCGCCAAGGCCGAGGCGTGGGCGTCGGTGGTGGAGTCGGACAAGCTGGCCAACGCCGTGCAGGAGGCCGTCATCGGCGGCTTCGTGCAGACCGACCAGCGTGAGCTGCTCGCTCCGTACACGGCGAAGTACTTCGCCTCGATCAAGGGTGTCTCGGAGACCCGCAGCCACGAGATGATCCAGCAGATCGTGGTGGGCCTCTACCCGACGATCCAGGTCTCGCAGGAGACCCTGGACGCGACGGACGCCTGGATCGCGGAGAACGACCCGGCTCCGGCGCTGAGGCGTCTGGTGACGGAGTGCCGGGCGGGCGTCGAGCGCGCCCTCAGGGCACGTGCGGCGGACGCCGCCGCCGCGTGACGGCAGGCAGGTGAACGGCGAAGGGGCACCCTCCCCCACGGAGGTGCCCCTTCGCCGTGTCTGAGGTCCGCCCGGCGGGCGGGCGTCGGCGCGCGGCCGCCCGCCGGGCGGAAGCGTGTCAGCCGCCGAGCGCCCCGTAGCGGGTGCGCAGGTCGGCCGCGCCCTGCTCCGTGAGCGTGCCGTGGAGGCGCATCCGGGCGACGCCGCCGTCGGGGAAGGCGTCGAGGCGGACGTGGGTGACGACGGCCTGCGCGGGGAGCTTGAAGCGGTGCAGGGTGTCCGGCTGCAGCCTGGTCCTGGGGATGATCTCGAACCACTCGCCCGTCTCCCCGTTGCGGCCGTGGAGGGCGATCCAGCCGGCGGAGTTGCCCTTGAGGTACGCGGTGTCGATCTCGACGGCGCGTACGGCTCCCTGGGCGGCGAGGCGGAAGCGGACCCAGTCGTTGGTGCCGCGGACCCGGCGGCGGCGGTTCTCCCAGCCGTCGTCCATCTTGCGGGAGGTGCCGGGCAGGATGATCTGCGTCGGCGAGGAGTAGAACCTGTCCGAAGCGTCCTCGTACACCCCGCCGTTGAGTACGGAGATCAGGTCGAGGGTGCCGAGCAGCTCCAGCCACTCGGGGTCCGGGACGACCTCGCCGTGGACGCGCAGGCGCGCGATGCCGCCGTCGGGGTGCTGGCAGACCCGTACGTGGGTGAAGCGGCGCTCGACGTCGATCTCGAAGCCGTTGGCGGCGTGGCCGCGGACGGGGGTGGGCGGGACGAGCTCCTCCCACTTCACGTCGTCGGCGAGCAGCTGCTCGGGGCTGGGCGAGCCTTCGACGGCGGCGGCCTGGACCGACACCCGCTGCGGGTAGTTGCCGCGGAAGTGGGCGGTGTCGACGATGATGCCGCGGATCACGCCGGGAGCGCCGAGGCGGACGATCGCCCAGTCGTGGTCCTCGGGGGCGGGGAAGACGTTCTGGGCGTCGGCGCCGCGTCGGCGGCGGGTCTCCCAGCCGTCCATGATCTTGCCCTTGTGGCCGAAGTGCTCCGGGTCGAAGACGGCGCGCTCGCGGACGAGGAGGTTCTCGCGCTCGGCGAAGAACTCGTCGTTGGCGGCGACGACACCGGCGCCGAGGCGGCGGTCGGCCAGGTCGACCAGCTCGGTGAAGGGGAAGTCACCGGCGCGGTAGTCGGCGTACGGGTCGCCACCGGCGTAGGGGGCGGCGTCGTTGGCGTGCGGGTCCTGGTTCTCGTCGAAGCTCATGCCCCGACTCTGCCGGGACCGGAGCCCGCCGGTCCATCGAATGTTTTCGACAGATACTTTCAGTTCTGCTGAACGATGTGCTCGCGCCGCCTACTGGACGGTCTCCCGCTGGACGGCCGCCTGGCGGAGGGCGGCGAGCACCCGGGCCACGGCAGGGCCCTCCTCGGCCCCGCGCCGTACGGCCGCGACGACATGGCGGCGCGGCTGGTCGGCGGAGAGGACCCGCATGACGATCCCGCGCTCTCCGCGCCGCTCGGCGGAGGCCATCCGGGGCACCAGGGCGACACCCATCCCCGCCTCGACCATGGCGAGGATCGCCGTCCAGCCGGCGGCGCTGTGGGCCTGCTCGGGCACGAACCCGGCGGCCTCACAGGCGGCGGTGGTGATCTCCGACCAGGGGCCGGAGCCGCCGAAGATCCAGGGCTCGGCGGAGAGGTCGGCGAGCCGCAGGCCGGGCGCGTCGGCGAGCGGATGACCGGCGGGCAGGGCGACGTCCAGCGGGTCGGCGAGCAGGGGGACGCGGCTGAACTTGGGGTCGCGCGCGGAGGGCGCGTGGGCGGCGAGCGAGAGCGCCAGGTCCACGTCGCCGGCGCCGAGCAGTTCGTACGCCTCCGACGCCTCTGCCTCGCGGATCCGGAGGTCGAGTCCGGGGTGGGCGGTACGCAGGTGCTGCACGGCGGGGACGACGAGGGCGGGCACGGCCGTGGAGAACGCGGCCACCCGTACCTGCCCCGCCTCGCCGCGCAGATAGCCGTCCAGTTCGGCGTCGGCGCGCTCCAGCTGGGCGAAGACCGCCTCGGCGTGGCGGAGCACGAGGTGCGCGGCGTCGGTGAGCCGCACCCGGCGCCCGTGCGCCTCCAGAAGCTGGACGCCGAGCTGCCTGGCGAGGTTGGTGAGCTGCTGGGAGACGGCCGAGGGGGTCATGAGCAGGGCCTCCGCCGTGGCGGTGACGGTGCCGCGGTCGCGGAGCGTGCGGAGGATCTGGAGCTTCTTGATGTCCCACTCGGTCATGGGGCGCAACCTACCGGGCGCCCGCGTCGGCAGACGGTTCCTCATCCGCGGGCCCGGGAGCCGGCCAGCGCCACCCCGCCCAGGATCAGGGCCATGCAGGCGCCGCCCAGGAGCCCGAGCTCCTCGCCGAGAAGGGCGTACGAGAGCAGGGCCACGCAGACCGGCTGGAGGTAGTAGACGACTCCGGCGCGGGCGGCGCCGACCAGGGCGATGGCCTTGTTCCAGGCGAGGAAGGCCACGGCGGAGGAGAGGACACCGACGTAGACCAGGGGCCCGACGGTGCCGGGCGTGGGCTCGAAGCCGCCCTGGGCGGCGAGGCTGACGCCGTACGCGGGGAGCAGCATCAGCGCGCCGAGCACGAAGGTGGTGAAGAGGAAGGCCAGGCCGCCGAGTTCGGCGGGGCGGCGCTTGAGCACGGCGCTGTACGAGGCGAAGCTGACCGCCGCCGCCAGCATCCACAGGTCGCCGGTGGTGAGCCGGGTGGGGAGCGCGCCGTCGCCGACGAGAAGGAGGACACCGCCACAGGCGATCAGCATGCCGGTCACCCTGCGGGCGCCGAGCCGGGCGCCGCCGAGCCCCTCGTAGACCGCCATGAGGACCGGGGAGGCGGCCATGATCATGCCCATGTTGCCGGCGGAGGTGGTGAGTCCGGCCTGGTTGACCAGGGTGTTGTAGACGGTGACGCCGAGCAGCGCGGCGAGGGTGACGAAGCCGAGGTGACGCCGGATCAGCCGGCGCTGCCGCCAGGTCTCGCGGGCCGCGAAGGGGGCGACGGCGAGGATCGCGACGATCCAGCGCCAGAAGGCGGCCTGGACGGGCGGGACGGAGTCGTGCAGGGCGCGGGAGACGACGAAGCTGCCGGACCAGACAACCGTGGCGACGAGCGCGAGGAGCATCCCCACGCCCGCACCCCGCGCGAGGACGCGCGGGGCGGAGGCGGGCTCTGTGGTGCGGACGCGGTCCAGGAGTGCCACGGTGATCCCTTCGGTCGGTGGCTCTACCGTCGCACCGTGGAAACCTCCAGGTCCATCGAAACTTTCTCACCCTTCTGTTCAGCTGAGCTGAACGGTCGCGCCTTCTTCGCGGCGGACGTACGGGGGTTCAGCTGGCCGAACAGGGTGGCACCGAAGGCGATCGCCATGCCCGCGAGCTGCACCGGGCCGAGCGCCTGACCGAGCGCCACCCAGCCGACGACGGCGGCCGTGATCGGCGAGAGCGGGCCGAGGAGGGTCACCGAGGAGGCGCTCAGCCGCTCGATACCGCGGAACCAGAGGAAGTAGGAGATCGCGGTGTTGCCGAGGGCGAGGTAGGCGTAGCCGGCGAGGCTGGCGGAGTCCAGGGCGGGCGGAGCGCCCTCGACCAGGGCGGCGACGGGCAGGATGACCAGGCCGCCGGCGGTGAGCTGCCAGCCGGTGAGCGCCAGGGCGCCCACCCCCTCGGGCCTGCCCCAGCGCTTGGTGAGGACGACGCCGGCCGACATCGAGAGCGCCGACAGCAGGCCCGCGAGCACACCGACCAGATCGAGGGCGGCTCCCGCCTTCAGGACGACCAGGCTGACGCCGAACGCTGCGGCGACGGCGGTGAGCAGGGACCGCGGGGTGGGCCGGTCGCCGAGGAGGAGCGCGGCCAGACCGACCACGAAGAGCGGGCCGACCGAGCCGACGACCGCCGCCACACCCCCGGGCAGCCGGTAGGCGGCGAGGAAGAGCAGGGGGAAGAAGGCGCCGATGTTGAGGGCCCCCAGGACCGCGGCCTTCCACCACCAGGCGCCCTGCGGCAGCTTCCGCGTGACGGCGAGCAGCAGCAGTCCGGCGGGCAGCGCGCGCATCAGACCGGTGAAGAGCGGCCGGTCGGGCGGCAGGAACTCGGTGGTGACGAAGTAGGTGGAGCCCCAGGAGATCGGGGCGAGCGCGGTCAGGGCGACGACGGCGGCCTTGCGGGACATGGCAGGTTCCCCCCTGTTTCGGAACGGGTCCGGCTGGCTTGCTGATAAGTAGCTTACAGCTAAGCTACTTATTGGCAAGTGGCTTTCTCGTGAGCATCTTGCTCTTCAGTCACTTACTTGCCGTCGAGTCGACGGGAAAGGAGACTGGCCGTCATGGAGAGCACCGAATCCCCCGCGCACGACGCGGTCGACGCCATCGCCGACCAGTGGGCCGCCGTCCGTCCCGATCTGGACACGCTCCCGATGGCCGTCTACGGGCGGATCTACCGGCTGGCCGCGGCGATGCGCGGGCGGGTCGACAAGGCGTACGCCCCCTACGGAGGCATGTCACTCGGGGAGTTCGACGTCCTGGCCACCCTGCGCCGCTCGGGTGAGCCCTACACCCTCTCGCCGCGCGAACTCACCGCGACGCTGATGATCACCACCGGCGGGATGACGGGCCGGCTGGACAAGCTGGAGAAGGCGGGGCTGCTCAGCCGCAGCCCCGACCCGAACGACCGTCGCGGGCTGCGGGTGACGCTCAGCGAACACGGGCGCGAGCTGGTGGACCAGGCGGTGGGCGCGGGCCTGGCGCAGCAGCGGGAGGCCCTGGAGGGCGCGCTCACGCCCGAGGAGGCGGAGCAGCTGGCGGGCCTGTTGCGCAAGCTCCTGGCGACCACGGTCGTGTGAGGCCGTGTGAACGCACACGAGGGCGCCGCGGGGGGGCCG
>NZ_JAMGSL010000003.1:0-89506 GCF_025195125.1 Streptomyces sp. Je 1-79 | reverse complement strand
TACGTCCGTACCGCCGCGGCGCCCTCGGAAGCTGCGGAGTGGTGTCCTAGGCCTTCTTGGGCCTGTCGGACTTGTCGAGCACCATCACGAGACCGGCGATCACCAGGAACAGCACGATCGGCGCGGCCACGAACAGGCCGAGGGTCTCCACGACACTCAGCTTGGGGGCCGGGTCGTCACCGTCGTCGCGGGTGAGCGCGAGCGCGGGGGACGACATGAGCAGCATCATCAGCGTCGTACCGGCCGCGACAGCACCGGCGCGCAGGGCGTTCTTCTTGTCCACGGTGCAAACGTAGCGAACACCTAAACGGGCCGCGCGTCCGGGGGTGCCGTACGGACGCCCCCCGGGGAGCCGAAGACCGCCAGGAGGCGGTGCAGCCGCGGCGAGCAGGCCAGCTCCTCCAGGGTCAGCGGCTGGCCCTCCGGGCCGGCCACCGGCAGCCGCCAGTTGGGGTACTGGTCCCAGGTCCCGGGCAGGTTCTGGGGCCGCCGGTCCCCCACCGTGTCCGGCAGCCACACCCCGACCATCGCGGCCGGGGTCCGCAGCAGGAACCGGTGGACGGCCCTGACCTCGGCCTCCTCGTCCCCGGGGCCCTCCGGAAGCAGCCCGAGCCGCTCCAGGTACGTCAGCCACTCGCCGACCTCGACGGTGTCCCGGGCACGCTCGCCCGCCAGGTCGCCGGTGAGCAGCCCCAGCCTGTGGCGCAGGGCGACATGGTCGCCGGAGAGCCGGGCCGCGGTGGAGGGGAGGTCGTGCGTGGTGGCGGTGGCCACGCAGTCGGTGCGCCACTCCTCCGGGGCCAGCGGCCGGCCCGTGCCGGACCAGTCGCGCTCGAACCAGAGCACGGAGGTGCCCAGCACCCCGCGCCGGGCGAGCTGCTCCCGGACCCCCGGCTCGACCGTGCCGAGATCCTCGCCGATGACGACCGCGCCGGCCCGGTGGGCCTCCAGGGCGAGGACCGCGAGCATCGCCTCGGAGTCGTAACGGACGTACGCGCCCTCGGTGGGTTCGCGGCCCTCGGGGACCCACCAGAGCCGGAACAGGCCCATCACATGGTCGATCCGCAGCGCGCCCGCGTGCCGCAGCAGCTCCCTCAGGAGACCGCGGTACGGGGCGTAGCCGGAGGCGGCGAGGGCGTCCGGGCGCCACGGCGGCAGACCCCAGTCCTGGCCACGGGCGTTGAAGGCGTCCGGCGGGGCGCCGACCGACATGCCGGCGGCGAAGGCGTCCTGCTGCGCCCAGGCGTCGGAGCCGTCCGGATGGACACCGACCGCGAGGTCGTGGACGATCCCGACCGCCATCCCCGCCTCCCGCGCGGCCCCGCTCGCGGCCGCCAGCTGGCCGTCCGTCAGCCAGGCCAGCCGGCAGTGGAAGTCGACCCGGGCGGTCAGCTCGTCGTCGGCGCGGACGGCCGCGGCGGCGGAGCGGGGGTCGCGCAGCTCGACGGGCCAGCTCCGCCAGTGGTGCCCGTGCCGCTCGGCGAGCGCGCAGTACGTCGCGTGGTCCTCCAGGGCGCGGCCCCGCTCGGCGAGGAAGTCGCGGTACTCGGCGCGTCTGCCCGGTCCGAGCTCCACCGTCCCTGTGAGCTCCAGGGCGCGCCGCTTGACCTCCCACACTGCGTCCCGGTCGATCAACGCGCCCTTGCGCAGCACGCGTTCGCGCAGCTCGGCGGCGTCGGCGAGGACCGTGTCCAGCTCGTCGCGGTGACGAGGGCCCACGAAGCCGAACTCGGGGACGTCCTCGATCCGCAGATGGACGGGGTCGGGGAAGCGGCGGGAGGAGGGGCGGTACGGGGAGGGGTCGGTCGGCGCCCCCGGCACGGCCGCGTGCAAGGGGTTGACCTGGACGAAGCCGGCGCCGTGCGTCCGGCCGGCCCAGGTCGCCAGTTCGCGCAGGTCGCCGAGGTCGCCCATGCCCCAGGACCGGGTGGAGAGCACCGAGTACAGCTGGGCGAGCAGGCCGAAGACGCGCCCCTCGGGCCGGGGCACGCGCGCGGGGGCGACGATCAGCGTGCAGGCACCGGAGCGCCCGTCGGCGGCGAACGCCTCGACCCGGTGCACGCCGAGCGGCAGGCCGTCCCAGCGGCCCGATTCCACGACGTCTCCCGCCTCGGTCGTGACGCGCAGCCGCGTCCCGGGCGGAAGGTCCCGGGGCGGGTGCACGGCGCCGTCCTTCCACCGCACCAGCGTGGGCGGAAGCAGCCGGTCCGCCTCCGCCCGGAGCGCCGCGTCCAGGGCGGCGGCGACCGCCTCCGGCGTGCCGGCGTCCACGTCGAGGGCGGCGAGCACGGTCACGACCGTGGCATCGGGCACCTGGACGGTGACGCCCGCGGAGGGCTCGTACGAGGTGGCGACGCCATGGAGGGCGGCGAGGCGGGCCAGGGACACTTCACACACTCCAGAGGTCTGGGACGGGTGGCGGCCGGGCCCGGCGGGGTCACACTCCGGAGCACTCCGGGCCCGCCGCGACGGCGGGGGCCGTGGGCTCGCTGGTGAGCGGGGCCACCGAGATCAGGGGCGGCTCGCTCGTGAGGGGCGCCGCCGAGGTCAGGGGCGGCTCGCTGGTGAGGGGCGCGGCGTGGGCGAAGGGCGGCTCACTGGTGAGCGGGCCCTGTTTCGGTACACATATCTCGGTCACGTGGGGGGTGGTCACGAGTGCTCCCGGTTTCGTCTCGACAGGTGGAACGAGGAAGCCCTACCCACCGCACCCCGTTTTACCGGCGGAACTTGGCGAAGCGGTGCCACCCCGCCGGAAGGTCGCCCGGCAAAGCGGACACATCGACCATGCGCATTGACACTCCTGCCGGGCGGGTGGTGGGCTCGTGACCCACTCGTGACCCAAGGGCGGCGTCATCCAACAGGAGAGAGGGGTCCCCGTGCACCTCGGACACCGGAAGCGGACCGCGACCGCCGTGGCCGCCGCGGTGATCGGCGGGCTCCTCGGCGGCGGTCTCGGCGGAGTCGCCCAGGCCGCCCCGGTCTCCCCCGTCACCACCCCCGACGTGCCGCAGCGTCAGGCCGGGCCGGCGGTCTGGCCGCGCCCCCAGTCCCTGCGAGCGGCCGGTGCCGCAGTGCCCCTCGGCGGCGAGGTGACGCTGCTCGCCGACGCCGACGCCGACCCGTACGCCGTCGCCGCGCTCCACGAGGTGCTGCGGACGGCCGGGGTGGGAACCGTGCACAACGCCCTGCCGGGCGGCGGGACCGTGATCCGCGTGGGCGCCGCCGCCTCCCAGGAGGCCCTGCGGGCGCTGCGCGTGCCCGAGCGGGCCGATCTGCCGCGCGGCGGCTACCGGCTCGCGACGGGCCGGGTCCAGGGCCGGGACACCGTCGCCCTGGACGGGGTCGGCGAGGACGGCCTGTTCCACGCCGTGCAGACCCTGCGTCAGCTGATCGGCGGCCGGGCGGACGACCGGCGGGAGATCCCCGGTGTCGTCGTCCGGGACTGGCCCGGGACCGCCGTGCGCGGCCTGACCGAGGGCTTCTACGGCCGTCCCTGGAGCCAGGAACAGCGCCTCGCCCAGCTCGACTTCATGGGTCGCACCAAGCAGAACCGGTACCTCTACGCGCCCGGTGACGACCCGTACCGCCAGACCCAGTGGCGCGACCCCTATCCGGCCGCCCAGCGCGCGGAGTTCCGCGCGCTCGCCGAGCGGGCCCGCGCCAACCACGTGACCCTCTCCTGGGCGGTGGCGCCCGCGCAGTCCATGTGCCTCGCCTCGGCCGACGACGTGAAGGCGCTCACCCGCAAGATCGACGCGATGTGGGCGCTGGGGGTGCGCTCCTTCCAGCTCCAGTTCCAGGACGTCAGCTACAGCGAGTGGCACTGCTCGAAGGACTCGGACACCTTCGGGCGCGGGCCCGAGGCGGCGGCGGCCGCCCACGCGCGCGTGGCGAGCGAGGTGACCCGGCATCTGGCCGCCCGGTACCCGGGCGCGGAGCCGCTCACGCTGATGCCGACGGAGTACTACCAGGACGGCGCGACGAAGTACCGCACCGCGCTCGCCGCCGCGCTCGACGGCCGGGTGCAGGTCGCCTGGACCGGCGTCGGCGCCGTCCCGCGCACGATCACCGGCCGCGAACTGGCGGGCGCCCGGGCCGCGCTGCGCCACCCGCTGGTCACCATGGACAACTACCCGGTCAACGACTACGCCCAGGACCGGCTCTTCCTCGGCCCCGCCATGGGACGGGAACCGGCCGTGGCGGCCGGCTCGGCCGCGTTCCTGGCCAACGCCATGGAGCAGGCCGCCGTCTCCCGCATCCCGCTCTTCACCGCCGCGGACTACGCCTGGAACCCGCGGGGCTACCGGCCGCAGGAGTCCTGGCGGGCCGCCGTCGACGAGCTGGCGGGCCCGAACCCCGCCGCCCGCGAGGCGCTGTGGGCGCTGGCCGGCAACGACGCCTCCTCGCTCCTCGACCCGGCGGGCGAGTCGGCGTACCTCAAGCCGCTGATGACGGCGTTCTGGAACAGCCGCACCTCCCACGACCCCGCGGTGCGGGAGAAGGCGGCGCGCGAGCTGCGCCAGGCGTTCACCGTCATGCGGGAGGCTCCCCGGCGGCTGGCGGCGACGGCCGACGGCACCCTCGACGACGAGGTCGGTCCCTGGCTGGAGCAGCTGTCCCGATACGGCCTCGCGGGCGAGACGGCGGTCGACATGCTGCTCGCCCAGGCCCGCGGTGACGGCGCGGAGGCCTGGCAGTCCCAGCTCCGGCTGGAGCCGCTGCGCGGGGCGCTGAAGGCGAGCGGGGCGAGCGTCGGCAAGGGCGTCCTCGATCCCTTCCTCACGCGCGCGGTGACGGAGTCGGCGGCCTGGACGGGCGCGGACCGGGAGCGGGGCACCGAACACGAGGCGGACCGGGAGCCGGACGCGTACACCGTCCGACTGAAGCGCTCGCGGCCCGTGGAGACCGTGACCGTGATGACGGAGCCGGGTTCGGGCGAGTCGGCGCGCGTGGAGGCGTACGTCCCCGGCGAGGGCTGGCGGTCGCTCGGCCCGCTCTCCCCGACCGGCTGGACCCAGGCGGACGCCGAGGGGCTGCGCGCGGACGCGGTACGGATCGTGTGGGACGGCGCGGACGGGCGGGGCGCCCCTCAGGTGCGCTCCCTCGTGCCGTGGTTCGCCGACGAGCCGCGCGCCGAACTGGAGCTGGCCCGTACCGAGACGGACGCCGAGATCGGCGGCGCGGCGCGGCGGGTGGACGTCCGGCTGGTGGGCCGCAGCGCCGGCGAGGTGCGCGGGGCGCTGACGGCGCGCGCCCCGAAGGGGATCCGGGTACGGCTCCCCAAGGAGGCCCGCGTACCGCGCGGCACACGGGCGACGATCCCGCTGGAGGTGTCGGTCGCGCCGGACGTGCCGGCGGGCTCTTACCAGGTACCGGTGTCCTTCGCGGGCGAGGAGCGGACACTCACCGTCCGTGCCTTCCCGCGCACGGCCGGACCGGACCTGGCGCGCACGGCGACGGCCTCGTCCTCCGGTGACGAGACCCCCGACTTCCCCGCCGTACTGGCCCTGGACGGCGACCCGGCCACCCGCTGGTCCTCCCCGGCCGAGGACGGCGCCTGGTGGCAGCTGGAGCTGGCGCAGCCGGCCCGGATAGGGCAGGTGGTCCTCCACTGGCAGGACGCGTACGCCTCCCGCTACCGCATCCAGGTCTCCGCCGACGGCCGCAGCTGGCGCACGGCGGCGACCGTCGCCGACGGCCGGGGCGGCCGGGAGAGCGTCCGCATGGACGCGGCGGACACCCGCTTCCTGCGGGTCCAGGGCGACGCGCGGGCGACGGAGTACGGCTACTCGCTCTGGTCGGTGGAGACGTACGCGGTGGCCCCACCGCCGCCACCGGAGGAGCCGGAGACCCCGGAGCAGGAGCCGGAGCTGCCGCGCCCGCCCGCGGAGTGACCGAGGGCGGCCAGTGACCGAGGGGCGCGGCGTGACCGAGGGGCGCGGAGTGACCGAGGGGCGCCCTTCCCGGCGCGCCCCCCACGACGACGAAGGCCCGGCTCAACCCGTCTTCACGGCCCCCGTGGGGGCGATGGAGACGGCGTCGATCCGGGCCATCACGTCATCGGCGCCGTACGGCTGCAGGTAGGGCAGCCAGCGCGGGTCCCGGTGACCGGTCCCGATGATCCGCCAGGCCAGGCCACTGGGCGGCGCGGGCTGATGGCGCAGCCGCCAGCCCAGGTCGTGCAGGTGCCGGTCGGCCTTGACGTGGTTGCAGCGGCGGCAGGCCGCCACGACGTTCTCCCAGGCGTGCGTACCCCCGCGGCTGCGCGGAACGACGTGGTCGACGCTGGTTGCGACGCCACCGCAGTACATGCACCGTCCGCCGTCACGGGCGAAGAGGGCTCTGCGGGTCAGAGGAACGGGCCCCCGGTAGGGGACCCGCACGAACCGCTTCAGCCGGACCACACTGGGTGCGGGGATGACGCGGGTCTCGCTGTGCAGGAAGGCGCCGGACTCCTCGAGGCAGAGTGCCTTGTTCTCGAGGACGAGGACGAGCGCGCGGCGGAGCGGTACGACGCCGAGGGGCTCGTACGACGCGTTGAGGACCAGGACATGCGGCACGGATGCCTCCTAATACGCCGGCGGCGCGTGGCTCGCGCCGGGACGAACTGCTCTCAGTCTCTCCTCATGCCTGGTCGGAGCGCCACCACGTACCCGTAACGGGCTTGGAGTGTTCTCGACCACATCGGCATCGACTCCTCGTTCATCCCCGCGTGAGGTCGGTCTCTCCCTCGAACAGCACAACCGGAGCACACCGTGTGCCCCGTTAGTGTGGATGCTCGCGTACGCCACGCCTGGAGGTTCCCCGTGCCCTGGTCCGCCCTGCAGACCGCCGACGATCCGCAGAAGGTCCCCGTCACCCTCGACGAGGCCGCGGAGAAGGCGACGAACGCCGCGGGCTGGGTGGAGGAGAACTGGTCCACCTGGCTGAACACCGGCCTGCGGATCCTTCTGATCCTGGTCGTCGCCCTGCTGCTGCGGATGGCGATCCGCCGCGCCCTGACGAAGCTCATAGAGCGGATGAACCGCTCCGCCCAGGCGGTGGAGGGCACGGCGCTCGGCGGGCTGCTCGTCAACGCCGAGCGGCGGCGGCAGCGCTCGGAGGCGATCGGGTCGGTGCTGCGGTCGGTGGCGTCGTTCGTGATCCTGGGCACCGCCGGCCTGATGATCCTCGGCGCGTTCCAGATCGACCTGGCGCCGCTGCTCGCCTCCGCCGGTGTCGCGGGTGTCGCGATCGGCTTCGGCGCCCGGAACCTGGTCACGGACTTCCTGTCCGGTGTCTTCATGATCCTGGAGGACCAGTACGGCGTCGGTGACTCCGTCGACGCGGGCGTGGCGTCCGGCGAGGTCATAGAGGTCGGTCTGCGGGTGACGAAGCTGCGCGGCGACAACGGTGAGATCTGGTACGTCCGCAACGGCGAGATCAAGCGGATCGGCAACCTCAGTCAGGGCTGGGCGACCGCTGCGGTCGACGTGACGGTCCGCCCGACGGAGGACCTGGACCGGGTGCAGTCGGTGATCAACGAGGCGACCGCGTCCATGGCGAAGGACGAGCCCTGGAACGAGCGGCTGTGGGGTCCCGTGGAGATCCTCGGTCTCAACGAGGTGCTCCTCGACTCGATGACCGTCCGGGTCTCGGCCAAGACGATGCCGGGCAAGGCCCTGGGCGTCGAGCGCGAGCTGCGGTGGCGGATCAAGCGCGCCCTGGACGCGGCCGGCATCCGGATCGTCGGCGGGGTCCCGGCCCAGGCGGAGGAGTCCGCGGCGGATCCGACGGCGGGCATGGCGGCCCCCTCGGTCTTCGCCTCCCCGACGTCCCCGCAGGGCGCGGCGGCGAGCCCGCTGCCGAAGCCGGATCTCGGCAAGTAAGGCCCTCTGACACGACACGCGCGCCGGCGCGCAGGGACGACGCCCCCGCAGGTAACGCTTTGGTTGCCTTCGGGGGCGTCGTGCGTCCGCGGCTCTTGACGCCCCGGTGACGCCCGTCCTACCGTCCTCCCACCCAATAGGAAACTTTCCTAACAGTGAGAAGGGCGGGTGCATCCGACATGGCCGGTACGACCCCGGGCACCCCCGGCACCCCACGTGTGCTGCGGGCCATGAACGACCGCGCGGCCCTCGATCTCCTGCTGGAGCACGGGGCCCTCTCCCGCACCCGGATCGGCAAGCTCACCGGCCTGTCCAAGCCGACCGCCTCCCAGCTGCTCGCCCGCCTCGAAGCCGCGGGCCTCGTCGTCGCCACCGGGACCACCGCGGGCCGGCCGGGCCCCAGCGCGCAGCTGTACGCGGTCAACGCCCGGGCCGGCCACGCCGCCGGACTCGACGTGACCCCGGAGCGGATCCGCGCCGCCGTCGCCGACATCACCGGCGAGGTCGTCGGCGAGTTCGAGCTCGCCACCCCGGGCCGCGCGGCCGACGACGTCGTACGACAGGTCACCACCGCCCTCGACGGCGCCGCGAAGGACGCCGGGATCACCCGGTCCGAGGTGCACCGCCTCGTCATCGGCACCCCCGGCGCCTTCGACCCGGCCACCGGGCGGCTGCGGTACGCCTCCCACCTGCCCGGCTGGCACTCCCCCACGCTCCTGGAGGAGCTGGCGGCCGCGCTCCCGATGCCGTTCGAGTACGAGAACGACGTCAATCTGGTGGCCGTCGCCGAGCAGCGCCTGGGCGCCGCCCGGGGCCACGAGGACTTCGTGCTGCTGTGGAACGAGGGGGGTCTCGGGGCCGCGCTCGTCCTCGGCGGCCGGCTCCACCGCGGCTTCACCGGCGGCGCGGGCGAGGTCGGCTTCCTGCCCGTGCCCGGCACCCCGCTCGTACGGCAGGTCACCAAGGCCAACTCCGGCGGCTTCCAGGAGCTCGCGGGTGTCCAGGCCGTGCCCCGGATCGCCCGGGCCGTCGGCATCGAGACCGCCGAGCATCCCTTCGTGCCCACCGCGTCCGGGCTGCTCGCGCACGCCGCGGCGCACCACGGCGAGGACCCGCGGTACGCGGCGCTCCTCGACCGGTACGCCGAGCGCCTCGCCACCGGTCTCGCCTCCCTCGTCGCCGTACTCGACCCCGAACTCCTCGTGCTGTCCGGCGCGGTGATCGCGGCCGGCGGGGAGCCGCTGCGCGAGCGCGTCCAGTCCGAGCTGGCCGAGCTCGCCGCCTCCCGGCCGCGGCTCGTCCTCGGGGACGTGGACCGGCACCCCGTCCTGCGCGGAGCCCTGGAGAGCGCCCTGGCCGCCACCCGCGACGAGGTCTTCGACACGTCCCGCTAGAACCCCCGTCCGGCACCGGACGCAGAGCACCGGACGCAGAGCACCGGCCCGGACCACTGAGCACAGACCACGGACAACAGACCACAGAGCACAGAGCACCGAGTACTGAGCACCGACCACTGAGCACCGCCAGCAGTCCTCTTCCCCCGTCGACCCCTCCGCCACAGGGAGCTCCGTCATGCCCGTACGCCCGCGCAGAGCCGCCGTCGCACTCGCCGCCACCGCCTCGATCGCCCTTCTCGCGTCCGCCTGTACCGGCTCCGCCGAGAACAAGGCGGGCGACGACCCGAACGCCGAGACCACCATCACCTTCTGGCACGGCTGGTCGGCGCCCTCCGAGGTCAAGGCGATCCAGGACAACGTCGCCCGCTTCGAGAAGGCCCACCCGAACATCAAGGTGAAGGTCGTCGGCAACATCAACGACGACAAGCTCAGCCAGGCGCTGCGCGCGGGCGGTTCCAACGGGCCGGACGTGGCCGCCTCCTTCACCACGTCCAACGTCGGCAAGTTCTGCCACTCCGGGGCGTTCACCGACCTGAAGCCCTTCCTGGAGAAGGACAAGGTGGACCTGGACAAGACCTTCTCCAAGGTCCTCCAGGACTACACCCAGTTCGAGGGCAGGCGCTGCTCGCTGCCGCTGCTCTCCGACGCGTACGGGCTCTACTACAACAAGGACGCCTTCAAGGCGGCCGGCATCACCGCCCCGCCGAAGACCTGGTCGGAGTTCAAGACGGTCGCCGAGAAGCTGACCAAGGAGAAGGGCGACAGCTACGAGCAGCTCGGCTTCATGCCGAACTACCTCGGCTACGAGACCGTCCCCAGCCACTACATGTCGCAGTGGGACCACACGTACTTCGACAAGAGCGGCAAGTCGAACCTCGCCAAGGACCCGGGCTTCGCCGAGATGCTGACGTACCAGAAGTCGCTGGTCGACTCCCTGGGCGGGTTCGCGAAGCTGGACCGGTACCGCACCACCTTCGGTGACGAGTGGGGCGCCAAGCACCCCTTCCACACCGGCCAGGTCGCGATGCAGCTGGACGGCGAGTGGCGGCTGAACTTCATCAAGGACGCCAAGGTCGGCTTCGAGGTCGGCGTCGCGCCGCTGCCGGTCGCCGACGACGAGGTGGCCGAGTACGGCAAGGGCTACCTCTCCGGCACGATCATCGGCATCGCGCCGCAGAGCAGGAAGCAGAACGCGGCCTGGGAGCTGGTCAAGTACATGACCATGGACACCGAGGCGGTGGTGAACTTCGCCAACGGCATCGGCAACGTCCCCTCCACCCTGGAGGCCCTGAAGTCCCCGAACCTGAAGGCCGACGAGCGCTTCAAGGTCTTCCTGGACATCGCCCAGCACCCCGAGTCCTCCACCTCCGACGGCGCGGTGAACGGCTCCACGTACCAGGACACCTTCCAGGACTTCGCCCAGAAGTACGAGAAGGGCCAGGTCAAGGACTTGAAGAAGGGCCTTGAGGAGACCGCGGCCCAGATCGACCGCGACATCGCCCAGGCGAAGTAAGACCCCGGGACCGGTATCTCATGTCCACCGACACCCTGGCGGGGCGGCAGGCGGCGCTGCGGTCGAAGCGCGTACGCAGAGCGCTTCGCACCACGGCGTTCATGTCGCCCTGGCTGATCGGCTTCAGCGTCTTCTTCGCGTACCCGCTCGTCTCGACCGTCTACTTCTCCCTGATGAAGTACGACGGGCTCAACCCGCCGACCTGGCGGGGCCTGGACAACTGGACGTACGTCTTCTCCGACCTGCCGAAGTTCTGGCCGGCGATGCAGAACACCCTGTGGCTCGCCGTCGTCATGGTCGCCTGCCGGGTGGTGTTCGGCCTCGGCATCGGGCTGCTCATCACCAGGATCAAGACCGGCACCGGGGTCTTCCGCACCCTGTTCTACCTGCCCTACCTGGCCCCGCCGGTCGCCGCGACGCTCGCCTTCGTCTTCCTGCTCAACCCGGGCACGGGACCGGTCAACTCGCTCCTGGAGGCCGTCGGCATCCCGGCGCCCTCCTGGTTCAACGACGCCGCCTGGGCCAAGCCGGCGCTGACCGTCCTCGCCGTGTGGGGCGTCGGGGACCTCATGGTCATCTTCATGGCCGCGCTGCTCGACGTACCGAAGGAGCAGTACGAGGCGGCGGAGCTGGACGGGGCCTCGGCCTGGCAGCGGTTCCGCTACGTCACCCTGCCGAACATCTCGCCGATCGTCCTCTTCGCGGTCGTCACCGGGATCATCGGCGCGATGCAGTACTACACCCAGCCGATCGTGGCGGCGAAGGTCGCCTCCGGGGTGATGGGCGGATCGGGCCAGACCTTCGAGCCGGGCTATCCGGACGACTCCACGCTGACCCTGCCGCAGCTCGTCTACAACCTCGGCTTCGGCCGCTTCGACTACGGCGCCGCCTGCGTCGTGGCCCTCGTCCTGTTCGCCCTCTCCATGGCCTTCACCGCGCTGCTCATGCGCCGGCGGGGCGGCCTGATCGGCTCGGGTGACTGACCATGTCCTCCTCCCTGTCCACCCTCGACCGTCCCGTGGAGCAGGCGCCCGCCGGGGGCGCCGAGAAGACGGCCCGGCGCAAGGCGCTGCTGCACTGGATCGCCGTGCACTCCCTCGGGATCGCCGCGGCCCTGTTCTTCACGCTGCCGTTCGTCTTCGTCCTCCTGACCTCGCTGATGAGCGACCAGCAGGCGCTGACCCGCGACCTCACGCCGAACACCTGGCACTGGGACAACTACGTCCGGGTCTTCCGGACCCCGGGCTTCCTGTCCTGGTGGAAGAACTCCCTGCTGTACGCGGGGCTCGGCACCGCGCTCGTGGTGGTGTCCTCGGTCCCGGTGGCGTACGCGCTCGCCAAGTTCCGCTTCCGGGGACGGCATCTGTCGCTGCTGCTCGTCATCTCGATGATGATGCTGCCGCCGCAGGTGATCATCATCCCGATGTACCTGTTCTGGGCCAAGCAGATGGACCTCTCGGGGACCCTCTGGCCGCTGATCGTCCCGATGGCGTTCGGTGACGCCTTCGCCATCTTCCTGCTGCGCCAGTTCCTGCTGACGATCCCGGACGAGTACATCGAGGCCGCCAGGATCGACGGGTGCGGCGAACTGCGCACCCTCCTCAAGGTCGTGCTCCCGATGGCGAAGCCCGGCATCGCCGCCGTGGCCCTGTTCCAGTTCTTCTACTGCTGGAACGACTACTTCGGACCGCAGATCTACACCTCCGAGAACCCGGCGGCGTACACGCTGAGTTACGGACTTGAGTCCTTCAAGGGCGCACACCACACCGACTGGAATCTGACCATGGCCGCGACCGTACTGGTCATGGCCCCTGTGATCCTCGTCTTCTTCTTCGCCCAGAAGGCGTTCGTCGAGGGAGTCACACTGACCGGAGTGAAGGGCTAGCCGAGAATGAAGCTCGCTGTCGTGGGGGGCGGCTCCACCTACACCCCCGAACTGATCGACGGATTCGCGCGGTTGCGCGACACCCTGCCCGTCACCGAACTCGTCCTCGTCGACCCGGCCGCCGACCGGCTGGAACTGGTCGGCGGGCTCGCCCGGCGGATCTTCGCCAGGCAGGGACACGACGGGAGGATCGTCACCACCTCCGACGTCGACGCCGGGGTGGAGGGCGCGGACGCCGTACTGCTCCAGCTGCGCGTCGGCGGCCAGGCGGCCAGGAACCAGGACGAGACCTGGCCGCTGGAGTGCGGGTGCGTCGGGCAGGAGACCACCGGCGCGGGCGGTCTCGCCAAGGCCCTGCGGACCGTGCCGGTCGTCCTGGACATCGCCGAGCGGGTCCGGCGCACCAACCCGGACGCCTGGATCATCGACTTCACCAACCCCGTCGGCATCGTCACGCGCGCGTTGCTCCAGGCCGGCCACAAGGCCGTGGGGCTGTGCAACGTGGCCATCGGCTTCCAGCGCAGGTTCGCGAAGCTGCTGGACGTGGCCCCGGCCGAGGTCCACCTCGACCACGTGGGGCTCAACCACCTGACCTGGGAGACCGGTGTACGGCTGGGCGGGCCGGAGGGGGAGAACGTGCTGCCGCGGCTGCTCGCCGAGCACGGTGACGCCCTCGCCGACGACCTCCGTCTGCCGCGCCCGGTCCTGGACCGCCTCGGCGTCGTCCCCTCGTACTACCTGCGCTACTTCTACGCGCACGACGAGGTCGTACGGGAGCTGGGCACCAAGCCCTCGCGGGCCGCCGAGGTCGCCGCGATGGAGAAGGAACTCCTGGAGATGTACGGGGACCCGGCGCTCGACGAGAAGCCGGCGCTGCTCGCCAAACGGGGCGGCGCCTTCTACTCGGAGGCGGCCGTGGACCTCGCCGCGTCCCTGCTGGGAGGGGGAGGATCTCCGTACCAGGTGGTGAACGCGTACAACAACGGGACGCTGCCGTTCCTCGCGGACGACGCCGTCATCGAGGTGCAGGCGGCGGTGGGGCCGAACGGCCCGACGCCGCTGCCGGTGGCCCCGCTCGACCCGCTGTACGCCGGGCTGATCGCGAACGTGACCGCGTACGAGGACCTGGCCCTGGAGGCGGCGCTGCGCGGTGGCCGCGACCGGGTGTTCAAGGCGCTGCTCGCACACCCGCTGGTCGGGCAGTACGCGTACGCCGAGGGTCTCACCGACCGGCTGATCGCCCACAACCGGGAGCACCTGGCGTGGGCGTGAACCTCGACGGCGTGCTGCTGGCGATCGACGCCGGCAACAGCAAGACCGACGTCGCGGTCGTCGGCGTGGACGGCACCGTCATCGGCTCGGCGCGCGGCGGCGGGTTCAAGCCGCCGGTGGCCGGGGTGGAGAAGGCCGTGGACGGTCTGGCGGAGGCGGTGGGGCGCGCGGCCGCCCAGGCAGGCCGCCCCCTGGAGTTCCTGCATGTCTCCGCCTGCCTCGCCAACGCCGACCTCCCGGTGGAGGAGGCGGAGTTGACCTCCGCCCTGGAGGCACGGGGATGGAGCCGCTCCGTCCGGGTGTACAACGACACCTTCGCCATCCTGCGCGCCGGGCTCGACGAGCCGCGTGGTGTCGCCGTGGTGTGCGGGGCGGGGATCAACTGCGTCGGGATGCTGCCCGACGGGCGGACCGCCCGCTTCCCCGCCCTCGGGAAGATCTCCGGCGACTGGGGGGGCGGCAGCGGACTCGCCGAGGAGGCGCTGTGGTTCGCGGCCCGGGCGGAGGACGGGCGTGGGGAGCCGACCGAGCTCGCGCACGCGCTGCCGGGGCACTTCGGGCTGCCGAGCATGTACGCGCTGATCGAGGCGCTGCACCTCGGCCGCATCCCCTTCGAGCGGCGGCACGAGCTGACGCCCGTGCTGTTCCGTACGAGCGCCGGGGGTGACGCGGTCGCCCGTTCGCTGGTGCGCCGGCTGGCGGAGGAGGTCGTGGCGCTGTCGACGGTCGCGCTCGGCCGGCTCGAACTGCTCGACGAGGAGGCTCCGGTGGTGCTGGGCGGCAGCGTGCTGGCCGCGCGCCATCCCGAGCTGGACGGCCTGATCGCCGAACTCCTCGCGGTGAAGGCGCCGAAGGCCGTGGTCGGCGTGGTCACCGCGCCGCCGGTGCTGGGCGCCGCGCTCCTGGCGCTGGACGAGGTGGCGGCGGCACCGGAGGCCGCCGCCCGGCTGCGACGGCACTACGCCTGAGGTGTGTGGACGGACGACGGGGCGTCTCCCTCAGGGGGCGCCCCGTCCCTCGTTCTTGAGGCGCCCCGTCCCTTGTTCACCCGTTCGTGTCGGTCCGTCGGTGGAACCGATGGGGGCCGGGAGACGTATTCATAGCAGGGGGTTCGCCTACGGGGGTAGCGCGAGATGGGGCACGATAAGAACAAGATCCAGTCAATCCTGGTGTGCGGGTGGGGCCCCTGAGGCCATACTGCTGGCCGGGAACGTCGGACCGAGGGGGAGGCCACGTTGACACACCCGCCGAATGCGCCTGCCGCCTCGGCACCGGGCGGCATGCCCGCGCGCCCGGGAACGGGCGTGCCCGCGCAGGCCTCGCCGCCGGCCGGTGCGTCCGTGCCCTCGTTCCCGCCGCAGCCCGCGGGACCGCCCGCCGGGCGCGGGCCCTGGGACGAGGCCCGGGTACGGCTGCGCCGGGCCGCCACGACCGAGCCGGGCCGGCTCCAGATCCTCGGGGCCGTCCTGGCCCTGCTGGTCGTCGCGTTCGGGGCCGTCACCGCCTACGAGGTGTCCGACCGCGCCACCTCCGCCGACGACGTGGTGAGCCGCAGCCAGCCGCTGAGCGCCGACGCCGCGAGCATCTACCGCTCGCTCGCCGACGCCGACACCGCCGCGGCCAGTGCCTTCCTGTCCAAGGAGCGGGACCCGGCAGACCTCCAGAAGCGGTACACGGACGACATCACCACCGCGTCCCGCCTCCTGGTCAAGGCGGCGGCGAGCACCGACGGCTCGTCGTCGTCCGCCCGCGAGATCACCACCCTCAACGAACAGCTCCCGCGCTACACCGGCCTGATCGAGCGTGCCCGGGCCGCCAACCGGCAGGGCCTGCCGCTCGGCGGCGCCTATCTGCGGTACGCGAACCAGCTGATGAGCAGCCAGCTGCTCCCCGCGGCCGAGCGGCTGTACGAGGCGGAGACGGCCCGGCTCCAGCGGGACGACGAGGACGCCCGCGCGTGGCCGTTCCTCTCCCTCGCTCTCGGGGTCGCCGCGCTCGCCGTCCTGGTCTGGGCGCAGCGCCGCACGTACGCGCGGACGAACCGCGTGTTCAACCAGGGGCTGCTCGCCGCGTCCGCCGCCTCCGTGATCGTGCTGCTCTGGCTCGCGACGGCGCACACCGTCGCCAGTGCCGGGCTGAACGACGCCCGCGAGCACGGGCAGAGCTCGCTCCAGGTCCTCAACACCGCCCGGATCAGCTCCCTGAAGGCGCGGGCCAACGAGAACCTGACGCTGGTCGCCCGGGGCGCGGTCCTCACCGACGACGGCAAGAACGACAAGTACGAGACCGACTACGCGAGCAGCATGAAGACGCTGACGGCCGCCCTCGCCGAGGCACGCGAGCTGGCCGACGACGACGCGGGTCGCGATCCGCTGAGCGCCGCCGCCGACCGTACGGCCGACTGGCGGGAGCGCCACAAGGACGCCCGGGAGAAGGACGACGCGGGCAACTACGAGGGCGCGCGGACCAGTGTCGTCGGACCGGGCGCTTCCACCGGGCAGTCCTTCGACCAGGTCGACGCGGCCCTGAAGCGGGCCCTGGACCACGAGCAGAGCGAGTTCACCCGGGCCGCCGAGGGCGGCCGGTCCGCACTCACCGCGCTCCCGCTGGGAGCGGCGGCGCTCGGGATACTGGGCGCTGCGGGCGCCGTCATGGGCATCAACCGCAGGCTGTCGGAGTACCGGTGAGAGGGGGCGGGATGCGGAACGGCGTCGACGGCGCGAGGATGCGCGGTCCGGCCCGGCTCCTCGGCGGACGCCCCCTGGGGCGGCTGCGCGGCTGGGGCGGTGTCGGGGCGATGGCCGTGGCCTGCGGGCTGACCGCCTCGCTGACCCTGCTGCCGCTGACCCACAGCGGCGGCGGCGCGCCGGTCGCCCCCGTGGTGACCGGACCGGGCGTCGGTGTCGGGGTGCAGGCCAAGGCGGAGAGCTGCCGCAACCCTGAGGCCTCGCTCACCCCGGCCATCGAGGACGGCCCGGCGGTTGCGGCGATCAAGGCCCGCGGGAAGCTCGTCGTCGGCGTCGACCAGAACAGCTTCAACTGGGGGTACTTCAACCCCGAGAACCGGGAGCTGGAAGGGTTCGACATCGCGCTGGCCAAGGCGATCGCCAAGGACCTGCTGGGCAGCGAGGACGCGATCATATTCCGTACGATCCCGACCAACCAGCGGATCGCGGCCCTGGACAGCGGCAAGGTCGACCTCGTCGTCCGCACGATGACGATCAACTGCAAGCGGATCGAGCAGGTCGCCTTCTCCACGGCCTACTTCCAGGCCGGCCAGCAGGTCCTCGCGCCCAAGGACTCCACCGACATCACCGGGTACGACGGCTCGCTCAAGGGCAAGCGGATCTGCACGGCGGAAGGCTCCACGGCCTACGAGGCCCTGGAGGACAACTCCTTCGGCGCCACGTTCAGGGACGAGGGCGACGGCACCGGGAACGACAGGGACCAGTTCACCGTCCCGAACCAGCTCGACTGTCTGGCCCGGCTCCAGATGGGCGAGGTCGACGCCGTCGTCACGGACAACGCGCTGGCGGCGGGGCAGGCCGCGCAGGACCCGGCCGTCGAGCTCAAGGGCAGGCCGTTCACCACCGAGTACTACGGAGTCGCCGCCAAGCTCGGCAACGACGACCTGGTCCGCCGGGTCAACCAGGTCCTCGTCCAGTACCGCCAGGGCGCCTGGAAAGCGGCGTACGACAAGTGGCTGAAGGCGGACCTGCCCGGGATATCCGGGCCGCCCGCACCCATGTACAAGTAGAGCGAGAGGTGATCGATGGGCGTCGCGGGCACCCCTGGGCCGGTGATGGACCGGGACGAGGTGGACCGTGCGCTGGCGCGGCTCGGCGCGGAGCACAAGGCGATCGAGGACTCGCTGCTGGCGCTCCAGGACCACGCGGGCCGCAGGCTGCTCGAAGGCGCCGAGCTGACCGGGACCACCTGGGACCGCTGGCAGTCCACCGAGCGGACGATCACCCTGCTCTGGACGTACTTCGACGCGTACACGGGCGCCCTGCGCGACGCCCGTGAGCTGCGGGCACGGCGACGCTGGGCCAGCCGGGAGGACCTGGTGGAGCTGACCGAGCGGCTGCGCGGCGAGAGCGTGCTGGTCGCGGGCGGGGCACAGCAGCCCGCCGCCCCGTCGCTCACCGGCCCCGCCCGGCTCTCCGAGCGGTTCACGCTGGAGCGGCTGGTGGGCCGGATGAACGAGCTGTACGCCTCCTCGCTCGACATGGTCGTCACCGCCGACGCCGTCTGGTCGGCGCTGCCCGCGCGGATAGACCTCCTCGCCGCGGAGCTGGGGCGGACGCGTTCGCTCGCGCACTCCGTCGGAGTACGGCCGGGGGAACATCCGGCGGGCGACGAGCTGGAGACGATCACGGCCGAGCTGACCGCGCTGCGCTCCCAGGTCGTCACGGACCCGCTGGCCTTCTGGCGGCCCGCCGCCGGGAGTTCGGCGCCGGGCGGCGGGAGACCGGACACCGAGCGGTACGACCGGGCGGCCCGCGCCCTTGAGGACATCCGGCGGGAGATCGAGGCGGTCCTCGCGGTCCGCCAGGACTCCGAGGAGCGGCTGCTGCGGCTGCGGGACGTCCTCTCGCGCGCCGACCGGACGCTCTCCGAGGCACGGATGGCTCGCGGCGAGGTCCTTGCCAAGATCGCCGCATCAGAGGTACCGGCCGTCAGCGGCCCGCCGACGGTCCTCCAGGAACGCCTCGCGACGGCCGCCGAGTACCGCAGGCACGCCCAGTGGCACCGGCTCTCGCCGCTCCTGGATTCGCTGGAGCAGGAGGCCGAGGACGAACTGCAGCGCGCCCGCGCGTCCTTGACCGCCGTCACCGCGCCGCTCGCGGTCCGCGCCGAGCTGCGCGGCCGGCTCGACGCGTACAAGGCGAAGGTGGCCCGGCTCGGCGCGGCGGAGGATCCGCTCCTGATCGAGCGGTACGACGCGGCCCGCCGGATGCTGTGGAGCGCACCCTGCGACCTGCGGGTCGCCGAGCAGGCGGTACTGCGCTACCAGCACGCCGCGGCGGAGGTTCTGTCCGGCCCCAGAGATGCCAGAGGGAGTCAGTGGTGAGCACCTGTCAGCGTCCCTCGTGCGAGGGATCGTACGAGGACATGGGCGGCGGCGAGCTGTACTGCGACACCTGCGGGCTGGCACCGGTCGTCGCGCCGGGCGGCATGCTCCAGGCCAACCCGACCGGGATGGCCGTGCCCGGCAGGGGGTCGAGCCCGTCCCGGTCGAGTTCGCGCGCCTCCTCCCGCGCGTCCTCGCGCTCCTCCCGCTCGGCCACGTCCCGCCGCTCGGTCTCGGGGCGCCTCTCGCGCTCGCTGTCGGGCGGGAGCAGCGGCCGTTCGGTGTCGGTGCGCAGCTCCGGCTCGTCGACGGCGCAGTCCGGGCGGAACCGGCTGGGGGCCGGCCTGGTGGCGATCCCCGAGGTGCCGCGGCCCGACCCGCGCGCCGCGGTGATGGACAACCCCGAGGTTCCCGAGCGGAAGCGATTCTGCTCGCGCTCGGACTGCGGTGCCCCGGTGGGCCGTTCGCGCGGCGACCGGCCGGGCCGTACGGAGGGCTTCTGCACCAAGTGCGGACACCCGTACTCCTTCGTGCCGAAGCTGCGCGGCGGGGACATCGTGCACGGGCAGTACGAGGTCGCGGGCTGTCTCGCGCACGGCGGCCTCGGCTGGATCTACCTCGCCGTCGACCGGGCGGTCTCCGACCGCTGGGTGGTCCTCAAGGGCCTGCTGGACACGGGTGACCAGGACGCGATGGCCGCGGCGATCTCCGAGCGCCGCTTCCTCGCCGAGATCGAGCACTCCAACATCGTCCGGATCTACAACTTCGTCGAGCACCTGGACGCGCGCACCGGCTCCCTGGACGGCTACATCGTCATGGAGTACGTCGGTGGCAAGGCGCTCAAGGAGATCGCCAACGACCGCCGGACACCGGACGGCCGGCGCGATCCGCTGCCGGTGGAGCAGGCCTGCGCCTACGGGATCGAGGCCCTGGAGGCGCTGGGGCACCTGCACAGCCGGAACCTGCTGTACTGCGACTTCAAGGTCGACAACGCGATCCAGAGCGAGGACCAGCTCAAGCTGATCGACATGGGCGCCGTCCGCCGGATGGACGACGACGAGTCGGCGATCTACGGCACGGTCGGCTACCAGGCGCCGGAGGTGGCCGAGGTCGGTCCGTCGGTGGCGAGCGACCTGTACACGGTGGCGCGCACGCTCGCCGTGCTGACCTTCGACTTCCAGGGGTACACGAACGTCTTCGTCGACTCGCTGCCCGACCCCGAGCACATCGAGGTCTTCCGGACGTACGAGTCCTTCTACCGTCTCCTGGTGCGCGCCACGGACCCCGACCCGGCCCGCCGGTTCGCCTCCGCGCAGGAGATGGCGGAGCAGCTGACGGGCGTCCTGCGCGAGGTCGTCGCCCTCCAGTCGGGCCGTCCGCGCCCGGCGCTCTCGACACTGTTCGGGACGGAGCTGCGGGTCACGGACACGGAGCTGTTCGCGGAGCTGACGGAGGACGTCTCGGTCCTGGGCGCCCGGAACCCGGGCCGCGCGCGAGGCCGCGGGCGGGGAGGGGTCAGGGCCCTGCCCGGCGCACCGGCCCCCGCGCACGGCGCCCCTGGCCCGGCGCAGGTCGCCCCCGCACCCGCGCAGGTCGCCCCTCTGCCCGCGCAGGTCGCTTCCGTCCCGGCGCAGGTCGTTCCCGCGCACGGCGCACCGGCCCCCGCGCACGGCGCGCCGGTGCCGGCGCAGGGCGCTCCGGTGCCGGCGCACGGCGGGGTGGCGGCGGCGGTCCCCGGGGTGGCGGCGCTCCCCGGCGGGGCCTTCCTCGCGGCGCTCGACGGGCGGGCCGCCTCGCTCGCGCTGCCCGTGCCCCGGGTGGACCCCGGGGACCCCAACGCGGGCTTCCTCGCCGGTCTGATGGCCTCCGCCCCCGCCGAGCTGATCAGCGCCCTGGGCCACGCGCCCGCGCCCTCCCTGGAGTTGCGGCTGCGGGAGCTGCGGGCCCGCCTGGAGATGGCCGACCTCGGCTCCGCCGGGCTCGCGCTCACCACGCTGGAGGAGGAGCACCCGGACGACTGGCGGGTCGTCTGGTACCGCGGCATCACCTCGCTGGTGACCGGCGACCATGAGCACGCGGCGCTCTCCTTCGACGCCGTCTACGACGCGTTCCCCGGTGAGCCCGCCCCCAAGCTGGCCCTCGGCATCTGCGCCGAGGTCCTCGGGCAGCTGGACAACGCCGCGGAGTACTACCGCCTGGTGTGGGCGACCGACCCGAGCTTCGTGAGCGCCGCGTTCGGGCTCGCCCGGGTGCGGCTCGCGGCCGGCGACCGTACCGGAGCCGTACGGACCCTGGAGTCCGTACCGGAGGCGTCCATCCACTACACCGCGGCCCGGGTCGCGGCCGTACGGGCGCGGCTGCGGCGGCGGGCCGCGCACGAAGCGCTCGGCCCGGACCTGACCGCGGCCGCGGCGCAGGTCTCCGCGCTCCAGGACTTCGGTCTGGACGCGGTGCGCCGCGAGCGGTTGTCGACGGAGGTCCTCGGTTCGGCGCTGGACTGGGTACTCTCCGGGAGTCCCGGAACGACTCCGGGCGGCGCGCGGCTGCTCGACAGCGAACTGGACGAGCGCGGGCTGCGCTTCGGCCTCGAACGCTCGTACCGGGTGCTCGCCCGGCTCGCTCAGCGGGGCGAGGAGAGGATCGAACTGGTGGAGCGGGCCAACCGTTTCCGCCCCCGGACGTGGGTGTGAGTATGTCCCAGAAGCCCCAGCACGATTTCTCCGCCTGCCCTGGCTGCACGGAGCCGCTGGACACGGGTGACCGGTTCTGCGGGGCGTGCGGTTACGACCTCACGGCCGTACCGGCGGCGGCACCGGAGCCGGACCGTCCGACGGTGGCGATCGGTACGCCGGTGAACTGGCCCGAGCCCCCTCCCCGCGAGCCGGGCTCCCTCTCGACGGCGACGCAGCACCCGGGCGACCTCCCGGGCACGGACTCGGGCGGCCGCGACCTGCCGACGATGGCGGTCCGCACCGACCACCCGTACCCGGCCGCCACGGCCGAGGCCCGGGCGGCGGCCGCCGCCTCGGCCCCGCCGGTCAGCGCCCTGGCCGCGCTCGCCGCGGAGACCACGGCCGGCTCCGACCAGGCCGGCTCCCCCGCCCCCGAGGGGGACTTCCCACTCGCCGCGCCCGATCCCAGGGCCGCCGCGCAGCTCGCCACCCCGCCAGCCGGGACCAAGCTGTGCGTCGCCTGCCGCGCCGGAGCCGTGGACTCCGACGGGTACTGCGAGAACTGCGGGCACGCACAGCCGCGCGAGCGCGACCACATGGAGCAGGAGCTCTCGACCGTCGCCGCCGTCAGCGACCGCGGCCTGCGCCACCACCGCAACGAGGACGCGTTCGCGGTCTCGGCCACCGCGCTGCCCGACGGTTCGCTCGCCTCCCTGGCGATCGTCTGCGACGGCGTCTCCTCGGCGACCCGGCCGGACGAGGCCTCCGCGGCCGCCGCCCAGGCGGCCGGGCAGTCGCTGCTCGCCGCCCTGCCCCGCGGCACCCACCCGCAGCAGGCCATGCACGAGGCGATCGTCGCGGCCTCCGAGGCGGTCAACTCGCTGGCCGAGGAGCCCGGCCAGGACGGCATGGAGCACGATCCGCACCGCCACCAGAACGCCCCGGCCTGCACCATCGTCGGCGCGGTCGTCGCCGACGGACTGCTGATCGTCGGCTGGGTCGGCGACAGCCGCGCCTACTGGGTGCCGGACGACCGCACCTCCCCGCCGGCCCGGCTCACCCAGGACGACTCCTGGGCCGCCCAGATGGTCGCCACCGGCCTGATGAACGAGGCGGAGGCGTACGCCGACGCGCGGGCCCACGCCATCACCGGCTGGCTCGGCGCCGACGCGTACGAACTGGAGCCGCACACCGCCGCGTTCAAGCCCGACCGCCCGGGAGTGGTCGTGGTCTGCACAGACGGGCTCTGGAACTACGCGGAGGCCGCCGGCGAGATGGCCCGGGTCGTGCCCGCGGACGCCGCCGGGCGGCCGCTGCACGGCGCCCAGGTGCTGGTCGGCCACGCCCTGGACGGCGGGGGCCACGACAACGTAACAGTGGCGCTGCTGCCGTTCGGCCTCTCGTCGCAAGGGGCAGGATCGGCCTGAGCGGTCGTCGGCGCCCTGTCTCTCTCACCTTTCACGCTTGTCTGTCGAGGAGCCTCAACCCATGGCGAACTTCTCCAAGTCGAACGTGCCGCAGTTCTCGGTGGACGTGTACCAGAACGAGTTCCTGCCCGAGGGCGGGCGTGAGGTCAACGCCATCGTCACGGTCACCTCGACCGGCGGCGGCACGAGCGGCGGCGCGGTGCCGAGCGGCGCGGGCGCCGACGCGGGCGTGGTGATCATGGTCGACTGCTCCGGTTCCATGGACTACCCGCCGACCAAGATGCGCGGAGCCCGGGACGCCACGGCCGCCGCCATCGACGCCCTGCGCGACGGCACCTCCTTCGCGGTCGTCGCGGGCACGCACGTGGCGAAAGAGGTATACCCGGGCGACGGCCGGCTCGCCGTCGCCGGGCCGGCGACCCGTGGCCAGGCGAAGGACGCGCTGCGCCGGCTGAGCGCGGGCGGCGGTACGGCGATCGGCACCTGGCTGCGTCTCGCGGACCGGCTGCTCGGCTCCGCCGAGGTCGCCATCCGGCACGGCATCCTGCTCACCGACGGGCGCAACGAGCACGAGTCGCCCGAGGACCTGCGGGCCGCGCTCGACGCGTGCGCGGGCCGCTTCACCTGTGACGCGCGGGGTGTCGGTACGGACTGGGAGGTCAAGGAGGTCACCGGCATCGCCTCCGCGCTGCTCGGCACGGCCGACATCGTGGCCGATCCGCAGGGCCTCGCGACCGACTTCACCGCGATGATGGAGAACACCATGGGCAAGGAGGTCGCGGACGTCGCGCTCCGTCTGTGGACGCCGGTCGGGGTGGAGATCGCCTTCGTGAAGCAGGTCGCGCCGACCGTCGAGGAGCTGACCGAGCGCCGTACGGAGGCGACGGCGCGGGCCGGGGACTACCCCACCGGCTCGTGGGGTGACGAGTCCCGCGACTACCACGTCTGCGTACGGGTTCCCCAGGCCGGAATCGGCCAGGAGATGCTCGCCGCCCGGGTCTCGCTGATCGTCCCCGACCCGCTCGGCGACACCCCGAAGACGCTCGGCCAGGGACTGGTACGGGCCGTGTGGACGGACGACATGGCGATGTCGACGTCGATCAACCCGCAGGTCGCGCACTACACCGGTCAGGCCGAGTTGGCGCAGGTCATCCAGCAGGGAATGGACGCCCGCAAGTCCGGTGACCACGACGGGGCGACGGCCAAACTGGGGCGCGCCGTGCAGTTGGCGGCCGCCTCGGGCAACGCTGACACTGCGAAACTGCTTTCGAAGGTGGTGGACGTCGTCGACGCGGCGACAGGTACTGTGCGTTTGAAGGCGAAGGTCGCGGAAGCGGACGAGATGACTCTCGAGACCCGCTCCACCAAGACGGTTCGCGTCAAGAAGTAGCCCGGCCACGGGCCGGACGACGAGAGGGGGAAGCACCGACATGCCGACCTGCCCGAACGGACACCAGTCGGTCTCCGACGACTGGTGCGAGGTCTGCGGCCACCGCATGGCCGGGGCGGGTGCGCCGGCGGGTGCCGTACCGCCGCCTCCCCCGCCGCCGCCCGCCTACGGCTACCCCGGGCCCGGTGGCCCCGGCCCCGTGCCCGCTCCCGGGGGGTACGACCCGAACGCGACCGCCCAGGCGGAGCTCTGCCCGCAGTGCCGCACCCCGCGCGAGGCCATGGCCCCGTTCTGCGAGGAGTGCCGCTGGAACTTCCTCACCAACACCGCGACCTCGTACACGCCGGTCGCGCCGCCGTCGCCGCAGCAGAGCCCGCCGCCGGGTCTCAACCTGCCGCCGGGCTTCCAGTCGCCGCCGCGGCCGCAGCAGCAGCCGGACCCGTACGAGTACCAGGGCTCGCGGCCCTCGCAGATGAACCGGCCGGCCGAGCCGCTCTCCGCCGACCCCACGCACCACCAGGCGCCGCCGCAGCGCCCGCCGGTCCAGCAGCCGCCGCAGCAGCAGCCGCCGCAGGGTTTCCAGCAGGGCCCGCCGCCGCCTCCGCCGTCCTTCTTCCAGGCGCCGCCGCCGGGCGCACCGCCCGCGCAGCAGGGCCCGCCCGCTCCTCCGGTGTCGCCTCAGCACCAGGCGCCGCCCGGTGGGGGCGGCGACGACTGGATGCTGCCCCCGCCCTCGCAGCAGCAGGCACCTCAGCAGCAGCACGCTCCTCAGCAGCACCAGCAGCACGCTCCTCAGCAGGCGCCTCAGCAGCACCAGCAGCACCCGCAGCCTCAGAGACCGCAGCAGCAGTACCAGCCGCCGCGGCCCGCCGCGGGCTGGTCGGCGTACATCGGGCCGGACCGCGAGTACTTCCTGGCGATGATGCAGCGCAGCGGCCCGGAGGCCACGGGGCTGAACCTGCCCGCGTACTCCCCCGAGCAGCACCTGCCCCTCCAGGGCAACCAGATCAGCATCGGCCGCCGTCGGCACTCCACCGGCGAATCCCCTGACATCGACCTCTCGGTACCGCCGGAGGACCCGGGCGTCTCGCACCAGCACGCCGTGCTGGTGCAGCAGCCGGACGGGTCGTGGGCGGTGGTGGACCAGAACTCCACCAACGGCACGACGATCAACGGCGCCGAGGAACCGATTCAGCCTTACGTGCCGGTCCAGCTCCAGGACGGCGACCGGGTGCACGTCGGCGCCTGGACGACGATCACGATCCGGCGCGGCTAGCCCGGATCGGGATATTGGATCCGGGATCCGATACCCGGGATATCAGATCCGACATCCCGCATATCGGATCAGGGATATTGGATCCAAGATCCACGATCCGATATCCGCGATCCGATATCCCGCTCAACCGCTCGGCAGTGGCCAGGCGTACGGCCCCTCGGGTTCGTCCAGCCAGGCCCACTGCCGGCCCCCGCTCACCGTCACCCCGAAGCGCTCCCGCTCCGGCCGCCGCTCGCGCTGCCAGAGCGCGAGCGCTTCGCGTGCGTCGAGGGTCCCCTCCACCAGCGTGCGCACGAACTGGAAGCGGTCGTCCTCGAACACGTGCCGGGGCAGCCCCATCGGCCGTCCGCGCGGGAAGCGGGCGTTTCCTCCGCGCAGGGCGACGAAGTACGCGGACGTGGCCAGGAAGCGCCCCTCGGCGTGGGCCTCGTCATGGACCCGGAGCAGGAGCAGCCCGGTGGAGAGCGGCGTGAGGACGAGGGCGTCGGGACGGCACTGGGCGAGCCAGGCGTACGGGACCGACGGCAGGGTGCAGGTCGCGATGATCCGGTCGAAGGGAGCGCGCTGGGGACAGCCGCGGGCGCCGTCGCCGGTGATCACGGCGGGCCGGTGGCCGGCGGCGGCGAGATGGACGCGGGCGGACTCGGTGATCTCCGCGTCGATGTCGACGGTGGTGACGTGTTCCGCGCCGAGCCGGTGGCTGAGCAGGGCGGCGTTGTAGCCGGTGCCGGCGCCGATCTCCAGGACGTCGTGCCCGTCCCGTACGTCCAGCGTCTCCAGCATCTCGGCCATCAGGGAGGGCTGGCTGGAGGAGGTGAGCAGCTCCCCGTCCCGTACCCGGGTGGCCAGCGGGACGTCCCGGTAGGCGCCGCGCAGCCAGCGGGTGCGCCGGGCGGGGTCGGGGTCGCCGGACCAGAGGCGTTCGTAGCCGCCGATCCCGGAGACGTAGTAGGAGGGGACGAAGAGATGCCGGGGCACCTCGGAGAAGGCCGCGCGCCAGGCGGGGTCGCCCAGCGCGCCGTACGCCTCGATCTCCCGCACCAGCGCTCGTCGCGCCCGCGCGCCCGCCTCGGCGTACTCGTCCCGCTGCGCGCCCATGCCTCCACTGTCCTGCGCGGGCGGTGGGGAGGCGAGTGGCCGGCGAGTGGTCCTAGGCCCCCGGTCCTCGGTCGGAGCATCTGAGACGATGGAACGGTGATGGAGATTCCCCGCGGCACACTTCAGGAGCAGACCTTCTACGAGCAGGTGGGTGGCGAGGAGACCTTCCGGCGTCTCGTCCGCCGCTTCTACCAGGGCGTCGCGGAGGACCCTCTGCTGCGCCCCATGTACCCCGAGGAGGACCTCGGCCCGGCCGAGGAGCGCCTCGTGCTCTTCCTGATCCAGTACTGGGGCGGGCCCCGCACGTACAGCGACCACCGGGGCCACCCGCGGCTGCGGATGCGCCACGCGCCGTTCACGGTCGACCGGGCGGCGCACGACGCGTGGCTGAAGCACATGCGCGTGGCGGTGGACGAGCTCGGGCTTTCGCCCGAGCACGAGAGCCAGCTGTGGAAGTACCTGACGTACGCGGCGGCGTCGATGGTGAACACCGCGGACTGACGCATTCCGGAGCCTGCACCCCGAATAACGGTCACGATCCAGTCAAGCTCCCCGCGCAAGCGGTTTCCAGAGGCATGTGCGCTCTGAAAGCATCGGACGAACGTTCGGCGGGGTTCGGGGGGATGCGTGACCGGGTTCGTACTTCTGCGTGTGAGGGCGCACCGGTTGCTGCTCGCCGCGGCGCTCCTCGCCGTGCTGCTGACCACGTCCGTGCTCGCGGCCCTCGCCGCCTTCTCCGGCTCCATCGGCGACGCCGCCCTCCAGGGCTCGCTGCGGGGCCGGGCGGCGCCCTCGGCCGCGCTGGTGGTTTCCGCGCAGGTGCCGGCTGCCAAGCGGGAGAGCGCCGACACCGCCGTGCGGGAGGCGGCGGGCCGGACCTTCGACGGGCTTCCGGTGAGCGTACGGAGGCTGGAGCGCTCGGGGCCGTACGCACTGCCGCGCACGCTGCAGAGCGCGGCCGCGCGCCTGGGCGAGCCCGACCTCACCCACATCGCGGCCCTCGACCGTTCGCGGCTCGCGCTCGTCAAGGGCGCCTGGCCGGGTGACGCCCCGGGTGCCGTGATCGACGTGGCGGTGCCCGAGGAGGCCGCCAAGCGGCTGCGGATCGGGCCGGGAACCGTGCTCGATCTCACCGACCGGCTCGGCGGGAAGCCGGTGCGGGCCCGCGTCACCGGGCTGTACGAGCCCGTCGACCTCACCGACCTGTACTGGCAGTTGGACCCGGCGGGCGGGCGCGGTGTGAAGACCGTCGTCTTCACGACGTACGGTCCGCTGCTCGCCCACCCGGCCGTGCTCGGTTCCGGGCGGGTCACCTCGGGCGAGACGTCCTGGCTGGGCACGGCCGACTTCACCGGTGTCAGCACGGACCGTATCGACGCGCTGCGCGCCTCCGCGTCGGCCGAACCGAAGGCGCTGGCCGCCGGTACGACCTCCTTCGGCAGCACGGTCAGCGCCCGGACCTCACTGCCGACCGTGCTGGAACAGACCGAGCGGTCCCTGCTCGTCTCCCGGTCCACGCTGATGATCGTCGCCGTGCAGCTGGTGCTGCTCGCCGCGTACGCCCTCCTGCTCGTCGCCCGGCTGCTCAGCTCCGAACGGTCCGGCGAGACCGCGCTGCTGCGGGCCCGCGGCGGTTCGCGGCGCCGGATCGCCGCGCTGGCCGCGGTGGAGGCGCTGCTGCTGGCCCTGCCCGCGGCCGTGATCGCGCCCCTGCTCGCGGGGCCGCTGACCCGGCTCCTCGCGGACCGGTCCTCGCTCGGCGCGCTCGGCGTGCGGCTCGACGACATCCCGCTCGGCCAGGTGTGGCTGGTCGCGGCGCTGGTCGCCGTCTGCTGTGCGGCCGCCGTCGTGGCGCCCGCGCTGAGCACCGGTGACGACGGCGTCGTCACCCTGCGCAAGGGGCGTGCGGCGTCGCTGCCCGCGCCGGTACGGGCCGGGGCCGACGTCGGCCTGCTGGCCGTCGCGGCCGTGGCCTACTGGCAGCTCGACCGGCAGACCGGCGGGTCCGGGGAGGCGGGCGGCGGTGCGCTCAGCGGCGACCGCGGGGGTTCCCTCGGCATCGATCCCCTGCTCGTCGCCGCCCCCGCGCTCGCGCTCCTCGCGGGCACGGTCCTGACCCTGCGTCTGCTGCCGCCCGCGGCCCGGCTCGCCGAGCGGCGCGCCGCGAGCGGACGCGGGCTTCCGGCCGCGCTGGCCGGGTGGCAGTTCAGCCGCCGGCCGCTGCGGGGCGCGGGCCCGGTGCTGCTGCTGGTCCTCGCGGTCGCGATGGGCATGCTCGCCATCGGCCAGAGCGCCTCCTGGGACCGCTCGCAGGAGGACCGGGCCGACTTCCGTACGGGAACAGGGCTGAGGGTCCTGACCAGTGGCGCCGCCGGCCCCGCCCAGGCCGGGCGGTACGCGGCTCTGCCGGGGGTCCGCTCCGTCGCCCCCGCGCACCGCACCACCACGGGCCTCGCGGGCAACCGCACCGCGACCGTCCTCGCCCTGGACACCCGGCACGCCGCCGACGGCTTCCTGCTCCGTGAGGACCTCGCGGACGCCCCGGGCCGCGAGCTGCTCACGTCGCTGACCCCGAAGGCGGGCCCGCGCCCGGGGATCGCCCTGCCGGCCGACAGCCGTGGTCTGACGCTCGACCTGCGCCGTACGGCGCCGCGCGGCACGACCCCGGTGCAGGTGACGGTCGTCGTGGAGGACCGGTACGGCATTCCGTACCGCAGCCTCCTCGGGCCGCTGCCGTCCGACGGGCGCACCCACCGGCTCACCCTCGACCTCGGCGCGCAGGGGGCTCCGGCGGGCCCGATCACGCTGACGGGCCTGGAGCTCGACGGCTCGGCCATGGAGGGGCAGGGCGGGGAGCAGACCTTCGCCGTCGAACGGCTCGTCTCCCGCCACGAGGGCGGCGCCGAGCGCCCGGTCGACGCCGTACGCTCCCTCACGTCCTGGCGCTCCGGCCATCACGAGACCGTCGACGGCGAGCCCCAGCCCCCGCGGACGGTGCTCGGACGGGCCGCCGGCGCGACGCCGTACGTGGTCGGGTTCACGGCCGGCACGGCGGTGCCCTCCCAGCTGCCCGACCTGGAGGAGTACGGGCTGCGGGTCAGCGCGCCGCGCACCGCGCCGCCCCGGACGCTGAACGGGGTGGCGACCGACGCGTTCCTGGCGGCGGCCGGAGCGAAGAAGGGCGACCGGGTCGAGGTCTCCCTCGGCGGCCTGCGCCTGAACGTGACGATCGTGGACACCGTCCGGGAGCTGCCGACCACGGGTGCCGGGGCCAGGACCGCGTCCGCCTCCGCCACGGCGGCCACCCCGGACGACGGGGGCGCGCTCCTGGTCGACCTGCACGCGGCGAACCAGTACCTCGCCACCGACCCCACCGCGGCCCTGCCGCCCACCGAGTGGTGGCTGACCACCGTGCCCGGCCGCGCCGACGAGGTCGCCGAGACCCTGCGTGCCCGTCCCGACGCCGATCCCGCGCAGGTGCTCGTACGGGACGAGGCGGCGGCCGAGCTGCTCGGCGACCCGCTCGGCGCGGGGCCCAACGCGGCGCTGATGGCGGTCGCGGCGGCCGCCGCGGCGCTCGCGGCGGTCGGCTTCGCGGTGAGCGCGGCCGGCTCGACGCGTGAACGGTCCGCGGAGTTCGGGGTGTTGCGCGCGCTCGGTGCACCGCGCCGTCAGCTGGCCCGGCTGATCGCCGCCGAGCAGGGTCTGCTGGTCGGCATCGGCCTGCTGGTGGGGGTGGCGCTCGGCACCGTGCTGACCCGGGCGGTCGTCCCCCTGGTCGTGCTGACCGGCCAGGCTGCCCAGCCCGTCCCGCGCGTCCTGGTCGAACTCCCGCCCGGCCACGTGGCCCTGCTTCTCGCCGGGGTCGCCGTGCTGCCACTGCTGATCGTCGCCGTGATCGCCCTGCGCCGCACCGACCCGGCCGTGACCCTGCGCCACCAGGGGGACCAGTGAGGTGCCCCGCCCGTACCGCATCCGCCAGAAAGGCAGCCACCATGCCCCGCAAGCCCGTCCGCGCCGTGGCGCCCTGGGTGCGGACCCGGCTGCGGACCGCGCCGGGGACGGCATGGGCCTTCGCGCTCCTCGTCCTGGTGACCGCGTTCCTCGCCGCCGCGCTCCCCCGGACCGTCGAGGCCTACGAGACGGAGAGCCTGCGCCACGACATCGTGACCGCGCCGCCCCGCACCACGGTCCTGGACATCACCACGGCCCAGCCGCCCGCCCACCTCTCCCCGGAGGCCCGCGCGGCGGAGGTGTCGCCGGAGCGGCTGGCGGAGAAGAGCGCGGACCTGCGGGAGCTGCTGCCCGCGCCGCTCCGCGTCGACCTCGCGGAGTCCGCGCACGGGGTGCGGACCACCAAGCGGGTCACGGGGCTTGACCCCTGGCTCCCGCGCCCGTCCTCGCTGCCCCCGGAGTTCACCCTCGCCACGCTGCCGGAGCTCGCCGGCCACGCGACCGTACGCGAGGGCCGGCTGCCCACCCGGGCGGAGCCGGGCCGGACCAGCGAGGTCGCCGTCACCCCGGAGACGGCGAAGTCGCTGCGCCTGAAGGTCGGTTCGGTCGTCCACGTACCGGAGCTGTTCGCCAACGAGCCGCTCGCCCTGACCGTCGTCGGGATCGTCGAACCGCGCCGCCCGCAGGGCTCCTACTGGTCCGTCGACCCGCTCCTGCGCACCCCGACGTACGCGTCGAAGACCACGCAGAACGGCGTCTACTTCTACTGGCAGGCCGCCCTGCTGCTGCCGCCGGACGGTGCCACCACCATCCTGGCGGGCAACGGCGAACCCGAGGTGTACTGGCGCTTCGCCCCCGACGTCAGCCGTCTCACCGCACAGGACGAACCACGGCTGAGCGCCGCCCTCGCCTCGCTCTCCGGCGGCCCCGACCTGGTGCTGATCCGGGAGACGGTCGGCGCCACCGGCGCGAGCGACACCGGCCTCGACGAGATCACCGCCGCCTACCGCGACATGCGGGCGGCGATCGCTCCGGTCGTCGCCGTCGCCGCGTTCGGCATCGGCGCGGTCGCGGCGGTCGTCCTCGCCATGACGGGCGGCCTCTTCGCCGCCCGCCGGAGCTCCGAACTGGCGCTGCTGCGCTCGCGCGGCGGCTCGCTCGCCGGGATCGGCGTCCGGCTGGTCGGCGAGACGGCGGTCCTGGCCCTGCCCGCCGCCGGTCTCGGTCTGCTGCTCGCGACGCTCGCCCTCCCCGAGGGGCGCCTCGTGCCCGCCGCCGTCGCCGCGGGCGCGGTCGCGCTGCTCGCCACCGCGGCGCTGCCGCTGCGTGCGCTGTTCCTGCACCGCAGGCCGCTCGCCCACGGCGGGCGCGAGGACCTCGTCGACGCCCGCCCGTCCCGGGGCCGTACGGTCGCGGAACTCACCCTCCTCGCCCTGGCGGTCGGCGCGGTCGTGGCGCTGCGCCGGCGCGGCACGGAGGACGCCGGGGACCACCTGGTCAGCTCGGCGCCGGTACTCGTCGCGCTGATCGCCGCACTCGTCCTCGTACGGCTGTATCCGCTGCCGCTGCGGTGGGCGACGCGGCCGGCGCGCAGGCTGCGCGGGGCGGTCGGCTTTCTGTCGCTGGCCCGGGCCGGGCGCTCATCGGCGACGGGCGCGCTGCCGCTGCTGGCGCTCCTGGTGGCGCTGACGACGGCCGCGTTCGGCGGTTCGGTGCTCGCCGGGATCGCCGACGCGCGGGACCGGGCGGCGCTCCTGGAGACGGGCGCGGACGCGCGGGTGACGGGCAACGCCGACGCGGTGCCGCTGCCGGACGGGCTCGCGAAGGCGGTGCGCGGGACGGCGGGGGTGAACGACGTGGCCACGGTGCAGGTCGAGTACGGCGTGGCGCTGCCGGTCGGGACGGGCAGGCAGCCGAAGCTGCGGACCACGCCGCTGGTGGGGGTGGAGCCGGAGTCGTACACCCGGCTGGCCGGGCGGACCGGCTTCGGGCCCTTCCCCGCCGAGCTGCTGAGGTCCACAGGGACGGGCGGGAAGGTGGACCCGGAGCGGGTGCTGCCGGCGATCGCCTCGCCCGCGGTCGCGGCGCGGCTCGGCACGGAACCGCAGGACGTGGTGGCGACGGCCGGCAGGTTCACGGTACGGATCGTGGGGGTACGGGACACCACCCCGGTCCTGCCCGCCGAGGACTTCCTGCTGGTCAACGCGGCCGATCTGACCCACCGCGCGGACACCGTCCTGCTGGCCTCCGGGCCGTCGGTGGACGGGGACGCGCTGCGGGCCGTCGTCGCGGCGAAGTCCCCGGACTTCTCGGTGGGGCTGCGGTCCGAGCGACGGGCCGCCTATGTGGACTCGCCGATGCAGTCGGGCGCCGAGCGGATCTATCTGGCGGCGATCGGGGCGGGCGCGGGCTATGCCGTCCTCGCCGTCCTGCTGTCGCTGCTGCAGTCCGCGCCGGAACGGGCCGTGCTCCTGGCCCGGTTGCGCACGATGGGCCTGACCCGGCGGCAGGGCAGGCGGCTCCTCGGCCTTGAGGCGCTGCCGCAGGCGCTGCTCGCGGCGGTCGGCGGCACGCTGGTCGGCTGGGCGACGATCCTGCTGCTCGCGCCGGGCGTGGATCTGGTCCGGCTCTCCCTGTCGGGGACGCCGGGGCCCGCGCCGCTCGCCGAGGCGCCCCTGCGGGTGGACCTGTGGTCGCTGGCGCTGCCGGCGGCCGGTGTGGTGGTACTGGCCGGCCTGGCGGCGGCCCTTCAGGCGTGGTGGTCGGCGCGCAGCGGATCGATCAAGGAACTCAGGGCAGGAGACGCACGATGACGACGACCGACACCACTCTGGCGGAGCTGGAGCAGCGGGCGACGGCGCACCGCGACCGGCCCTCCTACGGGCACGACGCCCTGATCGCCTGCGACCGGCTGGTACGGATCTTCACCACGGACGGGGTGGAGGTGCAGGCGCTCCAGGGTCTCGATCTCCTGGTGCGGGAGGGCGAGTTGATGGCCCTGGTCGGGGCGTCGGGCAGCGGCAAGTCGACGCTGATGAACATCCTGGCGGGGCTCGACGTGCCGACGGCGGGGGCGGCGACCGTGGCGGGCTGCGACCTGCTGTCCATGGACGCGAAGGCGCGGCTGCGCTACCGGCGGGACGTGGTGGGCTTCGTCTGGCAGCAGACGTCCCGGAACCTGCTGCCGTATCTGACGGCGGCCCAGAACGTGGCGCTGCCCATGCAGTTGCGGGGCCGCGGGCGGGGCGGGGTCCGGCGCGCGAAGAAGGCGGAGCGGGCGGAGGAACTGCTGGCGATGCTGGAGGTCGCGGAGTGCCGGGACCGCAGGCCGCACCAGATGTCCGGCGGTCAGCAGCAGCGGGTCGCCATCGCGGTCGCGCTGGCCAACAGCCCCGCGGTGCTGCTCGCCGACGAGCCGACGGGCGAGCTGGACTCGGCGACGGGCGAGCAGGTCTTCGCCGCCTTCCGCCGCGCCAACGAGGAGCTGGGCACGACGATCGTGATCGTCACCCATGACCAGGCCGTCGCCTCCGAGGTCCGCCGTACGGTCGCCATCCGTGACGGCCGTACGTCCTCCGAGGTGCTGCGCCGCACGGAGGTCGACGCGGAGGGGCAGGAGTCCCTGGTCTCCCGTGAGTACGCGATGCTCGACCGCGCGGGCCGTCTGCAACTCCCGGCGGAGTACACGGCGTCCCTGGGCATGGAGCACCGCGTGATGCTGGAGCTGGAGCAGGACCACATCGGGGTGTGGCCGGACGACACCGAGGGGTGAACGGGCCGGGGGGACGGGGGCTGTGGGCCCGGGGGGGCATCGGCCGAGGGCTGTGGACCCGGAAGGGGCGGGTCAGTGCCCGGGGGTGACCGTGAGGGTCATCGGCGCGGTGCGGAGGACCACCGAGCCGTACGGGGTACGCAGCCGCAGCCAGGGACCCGAGGCGAAGAGCGCCACCGGCACTCCCTCGCCGGGCAGGAAGCCCAGCGACTGCGCCGCGTGCACCGCTCGCAGCGGAAGTCCGGTCTCCGCCACGGTCCGCGACCAGATCTCGCGGCCGATCCGGTCCCGCTCCGCCCGCGTCCGCCGCTCCTCGGGCAGCTCCTCGTCCCGTGACCGGAACTCGGCGACGGCCGCGGCGACCGCTCCGCGCAGCCGCTCGGCGCCCGGCAGTCCGGCGACCGGCTCCCAGCCGCCGCGCGGCGGCAGGACACCGGCCCACGGCGGTCCGGTGACGGTGTCGGGGACGACGGCCTTCCCGGCCGACTCCTCGACACCTTCGAGGAGTTCGCCCGCGGAGACGGTGACGTCCAGCTCGACCGCGTCCTCCAGCCGTGCCGTACGGATCGCGAGCACCTCGAACGACGGCGGCCGGCCGAACACGGCGAGCGCGCCGCCCCCGGCCTGAAGACGGACGGCGGCGGCGCGGTCGTAGTGGATGAGCCGGGCCAGGAAGGCGGCGAGGTCCGCCGCCTCCCTGGCGTCGGCGAAGTGCAGCGGCGCGATCATGCGGCGGCAGTCATCCCGTCGTCCATGTACTCCTCCAGGAACGACCGCTCCTCGGCGGAGATACGACGCGGCCGCTGGGCATCGAGGTCGAAGGGGACGACGATCGTGGAGGCCCGTACGTACGTGACGTCCGGGTCCTTGATCTCGTACGCGATCGTCAGGGACGCCGCGCCTATCTTCGTGACCCACGACTCGATGGTGACCGGCTGGTGCCGGTGCACCAGCGGCCGTACGTAGTCGATCTCGTGGCGGGCCACGACGGACCCGCCGGAGAACGACGGCGAACCGTCGCCCGGCGCCAGCCGGAACATGAAGTCGATCCGCGCCTCTTCCAGGTACCGCAGGAAGACGACGTTGTTGACGTGCCCGAAGGCGTCCATGTCCGACCAGCGCAGGGGACAGCTGTAGATGTGACGCACGCTCAGCCTCGGGTCAGCTTCTTGTACGTGGCACGGTGCGGACGGGCCGCGTCCGGGCCGAGGCGCTCGATCTTGTTCTTCTCGTAGGACTCGAAGTTGCCCTCGAACCAGTACCACTTCGAGTCGCCCTCGTACGCGAGGATGTGCGTGGCGACCCTGTCCAGGAACCAGCGGTCGTGGGAGACGACCACGGCCGCACCGGGGAACTCCAGGAGCGCGTTCTCGAGCGAGCCGAGGGTCTCGACGTCGAGGTCGTTGGTGGGCTCGTCGAGGAGCAGCAGGTTGCCGCCCTGCTTCAGGGTGAGCGCCAGGTTCAGGCGGTTGCGCTCACCGCCGGAGAGGACGCCGGCCGGCTTCTGCTGGTCCGGGCCCTTGAAGCCGAAGGCGGAGACGTAGGCCCGCGACGGCATCTCGACCTGGCCGACGTTGATGTAGTCCAGCTCGTCGGAGACGACGGCCCACAGCGTCTTCTTGGGGTCGATGTTGGCGCGGCTCTGGTCGACGTACGAGATCTTGACGGTCTCGCCGACCTTGATGTCGCCGGAGTCCGGGGTCTCCAGGCCCTGGATCATCTTGAAGAGCGTGGTCTTGCCGGCGCCGTTCGGGCCGATGACGCCGACGATGCCGTTACGGGGCAGGGTGAAGCTGAGGTCGTCGATGAGGACCTTGTCGCCGAAGGCCTTGGAGAGGTTGTTGACCTCGACGACGATGGAGCCCAGGCGCGGGCCCGGCGGGATCTGGATCTCCTCGAAGTCCAGCTTCCGCATCTTGTCCGCCTCGGCGGCCATCTCCTCGTAGCGGGCGAGGCGGGCCTTGGACTTGGCCTGACGCCCCTTGGCGTTCGACCGCACCCACTCGAGCTCTTCCTTCAGACGCTTCGCACGCTTGGCGTCCTTCTGGCCCTCGACCTTGAGGCGGGTCGCCTTGTTCTCCAGGTAGGTGGAGTAGTTGCCCTCGTAGGGGTGGGCGCGACCGCGGTCGAGCTCCAGGATCCACTGGGCGACGTTGTCGAGGAAGTACCGGTCGTGGGTGACGGCGACGACGGTGCCGGGGTACTTGGCGAGGTGCTGCTCCAGCCACTGCACGGACTCGGCGTCCAGGTGGTTGGTGGGCTCGTCGAGGAGCAGGAGGTCGGGCGCCTCGAGGAGGAGCTTGCAGAGCGCGACGCGGCGCTTCTCTCCACCGGAGAGGTTGGTGACGGCCCAGTCGCCGGGCGGGCAGCCCAGCGCGTCCATGGCCTGCTCCAGCTGCGCGTCCAGGTCCCAGGCGTTGGCGTGGTCCAGGTCCTCCTGGAGCTTGCCCATCTCCTCCATGAGCGCGTCCGAGTAGTCGGTCGCCATGAGCTCGGCGACCTCGTTGAAGCGGTGAAGCTTCCCCATGATCTCGGCGGCGCCGTCCTGGACGTTCTGGAGGACGGTCTTGGACTCGTCGAGCGGGGGCTCCTGGAGGAGCATGCCGACGGTGTAGCCGGGCGACAGGAAGGCGTCGCCGTTGGACGGCTGCTCAAGACCGGCCATGATCTTGAGGACGGTGGACTTACCGGCACCGTTCGGGCCGACCACACCGATCTTCGCACCGGGCAGGAAGCTCAGCGTCACGTCATCGAGGATGACCTTGTCGCCGTGCGCCTTGCGCGTCTTGCGCATCGTGTAGATGTACTCAGCCAAGAGAAACCGTCCGGCAAAGAGTGAGTGGGCAGATACACCCCATCTTGCCTGACCGCCACCCCTGGGAGCGAACCAGTACCCGCTCACTCCCCTGACCTGCGGGTTCCCCGGGCTCCTCGGTAGCGGAGCTGTCACTTGCGGTGGCCGCCGGTCGCGGGAGTCTGTTCGTGTGCGGTTCCGGCCGTCCGGGGCGTGGCCGTGTACGACACCGGCCCCGGTGCGCGGAGAGCGCACCGGGGCCGGTGGGTGCCGTGAGGCGGGTACTGCTTCGGTACTACTGGCCGGCCGTCTTCTTCTTGCGGAGGAAGAAGACCGCGCCGCCGCCGAGGACCACGAGGAGCGCGGCGATGCCGGCGATCATCGGGGTGGCGTTGGAGCTACCGGTCTCGGCGAGGTCGCCGCCCGTGGTGGAGCCGGTGGTGGAGCCGCCGGCCGTGCCCTCGGTGGGCGGGGTGGTGACGGACGGCTCGGTCGACGGGGTCTCCGACGGGAGCGGGCCCGGGGTGGCCGTCTTGCAGTCGAGAACGCCCTTGAAGTTCTTCTCGAAACCGTTCGGGCCGGTGATCGTGAAGTCGTAGGCCTCGTCCTCGGCGAGCGGGATCGTCACCGTCTTGGACTGACCGCCGGCGATGGTGACCTTCTGGCCCTTGACCTCGAAGGTGAAGTCCTCGTCACCCTCGTTGGACGCCGTGACGTCCAGGCCGCCCTTGGCGCAGTTCTTCTCGGCCGTGACGGCCGGGATCGCGCCCTTCTTGGCCCACGTGGCGGTCGCCTTCGCGGTGACGCTGGAGGTGCTGGTGCCCGCCAGGATCAGGGTCTGGCTCTTGACCTTGGTGGAGACGAACGCGCGGCCGATCGGGACCGTCGTGTCGGCCTGGACCTTCAGCTCGGCGGCGCCGTCGGGCGTGCCGGCCGGAATGTCGAAGAAGACCTGGTCGCCCTTGGCGACATTGGTGACGACCTTGCCGTCCTTGTCGACCAGCTTGACGCCCTCGGGCGCACCCGGCGTGAGGGAGACGGCCGCCGTGGCGGAGTTGGTGTCGACCGTGATCGGGCCGAGGCGCTCGCCCGACTTACCGGCGACCGAGGCCGGGGAGACGCTGAGGGAGGCCTTGGGCTCCTCCAGGTTCACCGCCTCCTTCTCCAGGTACTCGGTCAGCTTCTTGGCGTTCTTGTTGACCGGCGTGGCCTCGACGTTGTCCGAGAAGTGCCAGATCGCGGCCTGCGTGGCGGCGGCGGCGGTCTTCTCGGTGAGGTTCTTCGCGCCGACCTTCTTGGCGAGCGCGTCGAGGTCGTTCACCTGCGGGTACGAGTTCTGCAGGATCCAGCGGATCTTGCCGGCGTTCTCGTTGTTGTGCAGGGAGGACTGGTCCCAGCCGACCTCCTTGTACTCCTGGCCCGTCTTGGCGCCGGTGTAGAGGTCGATGCAGTAGGTCTTCAGCACGCCGCCGGGCGTCACCTGCATCTCGAACAGGCCGGCGGAGATCTCGCCCTTGCCCTTGATCTTGACCGTGTCGAAGACGGTGAGATTGCCCAGCGTGGCGGTCGCGCCACCGGTGCCGTCACCCTCGTCGGCCAGCGCCGGTCCCGCAACAGCTATCGCACCCGCAGCGACGAGGCCAGAGACCACGGTCGCGGCGGCAAGGCGGGCAACGCCGCGCCTCCGAACAGAAAACATGAATTTCCCCTCCGGGCGAGCAGCTCCGTGCCTCCGGTACTTGACACGTGGGGGGAGCGCATCGCCAGCAGTTCACAGACCCGGTTGACTCAACTGTCGACTCAAGTGCTTACTCAAGTCCCGTATGAGTACCCGCGAATCCTATGGATGGGGAAGACCCTGATGCCCGCCCATACGGTCTGATAACCATTCCGACTCGGAATCGTTATCAGCGGCGTCCGCTACGCGGAGATTCGCTGGTCATGGAGTCGACAAATCCCCACAACTCCAGGTCAGGCCGCGGGTTCCAGGACCTTCGGGACCTCCGCCACCTCCCACGGGTCCCGTTCCACGACCCCTTCGCCCCCGTTCCCCTGACGTTCCGTCGTGCGTGGCTCGCCCTTCACGACGCGCCGGAAGGCCGCCGTACCCCGCGTCAGATCGTGGCCCACCGCCACCGCGTCGATGTCGACGAACGTCCTGCGCCGCGCCTCGGGCGGCCTGCCCTCGTCGGGGACGTCCTCCTCGCGCACCCGCAACCGTCCGTGCACCACCAGCGGCTCCCCGACCGAGACCGACGCCGCGAGGTTGGCGCCGAGCGCCCGCCACGCGAACACCGTGTAGAAGCTGGTGTGTCCGTCCGTCCACGTGCCCCGCTCCCGGTCCCAGCGGCGTGCCGTCACCGCGAACCGGAACCGGGCCACCCCGCCCGTCGCCGTGTCCCTGTACTCCACGCTCGTCGCCACGTTCCCGACGAGCGTCACCATCGTGTCGTTCATGCCCCTCCCCTTTCCTCGGCCTTGCCTGCCCCTCCATGCTGGACCGGCCGGCCGAAGCGCGCCGAGGCCTGTGGACGAACGGCGCGTTGGGGACAACTCCGTCACCCGGGAAGGTGATACGTCACGTAGAGGGCGGTACGCCTCCGGAGAGGCCTGTACGTCATCTCAGCCGTGCGCCCGCCCTCGTACCGCCCCATCGCGCACCGCCACCGCCACCGCCGCCGCCCAGCCGGGTCACCCGTGCGCCCGAGCGCGTCCCGGACACCGTCACGTACTGGTCGCGCACCTCCCGGTAGCGCATCAGCTCGGCCGAGATCGGGTCCAGGACCCGCGCCCGGCCGCACGCGGCGGCCGCCTCCCGCAACTTCCGTTCGGCTTCCTGCCCGTACCGCCGGGCCGGTCCCTTCACCGCCGCCGCGCAGGCCCACTCCACCAGCGGGCCACCGACGATGCCTCCGAGCATGATGAGGACGGGCGGCAGCAGCCCCGGCTCCACGACGCCGACGATCTGGCCGACCAGCCACAGGGCGCCGAAGATCTGCAGAAGCGTCATCAGGACCTGTGCCAGGACGGCCGCGGGCCACCAGGCGGGCCTCGGCGGGCGGGCGGCCGGGTCCCCGATCGTCGCCGTGAGTTCGTCGAGCGCTTCGGGCAGCCCGTCGGCTCCCCGTGCCGCCGCCTCGCGCACGGCCTGCGCCCAGGGCGCGGGGAGTCCGCGCGAGGCGTCGTCGGCGACGACCCGTACGGCCTGCTCGACCCGCTGCCGCGCCGTGAGTTCGTCCTCCAGGGGTGCCTGGAGGCGGGGGTCGGTCGAGCCGTGCTCGCGCATCCGCTCGTACCAGCGGTAGAGCCTCAGCCAGGGCGTGCCGCAGGCGCGGATGGCGCCCCTGCGCCAGACGCGTTCGGCGGCCTCGCCCGCCGCGGTGGCACCGACGGCGACCGCGAGCCGGGCCGCGAAGTCCTCCCGCGCCCGCTCCCCCAGGCCGGTCTGGCCCTCGGAGACGTACGCGGGCCGGAGCCGGGAGGCGGCCGCGTCGACGTCGGCGGAGAGCCGGAGCGCGGGCGCGGTCCGTTCCTGGACGAAACGGCCGAGCAGTTCGCGCAGTTCGCCCACGCCGTCTCCGGTGAGCGCGGAGAGCGCGAGGACGGTGGCGCCGGGTTCGCCGTGCTCGCCGAGGGCCATGCCGTCCTCGTCGAGGAGCCGGCGCAGGTCGTCCAGGACGAGGTCGGCGGCCTCGCCGCTCAGCCGGTCGATCTGGTTCAGGACGACGAAGGTGACCTCGGCGTGGCCGGCGAGGGGGCGCAGATAGCGCTCGTGGAGCGCCGCGTCGGCGTACTTCTCCGGGTCGACGACCCAGATGACGGCGTCGACGAGGGCCAGGACCCGGTCGACCTGGTCGCGGTGGGTGGTGACGGCCGAGTCGTGGTCGGGCAGGTCGATCAGGACGAGGCCCTGGAGTTCCTCGTCGGCGGCCCCGCCCGCCAGGGGGCGGCGCCGGAGCCGGCCGGGGACGGCCAGGCGGTCGAGGAGTCCGGCGGAGCCCTCGGACCAGCTGAGCGCGATCGGTGCGGAGGTGGTGGGACGGCGCAGTCCGGTCTCGGAGACGGGAACGCCCGCGAGGGCGTTGAAGAGGGTCGACTTTCCGCTGCCGGTGGGGCCCGCGATCGCCACGACGGTGTGGCGGGCGGAGAGCCGCTGGCGTGCGGCGGCCTCGTCGAGGACGCGTCCGGCCTCGGCGAGCGTCTCGTTCGCCAGTCTCGTACGGGAGAGGCCGACGAGCTCGTGCAGGGCGTCGAGACGGGTGCGCAGGGGGCCGCCGTACTGTCCGCCCAGCGGCGGAAGGCTGTCCTCCTCCCCCGCGTCGGAGCCCGCGCCGGGGGTTTCCTCCAGCGCCTGGGCCCGCTCACTCGCCCGGCGGGCGATCAGGCCGTCGTCCCAGCGGTCGTCCACCGTGCTGCTGCTCACCGGTCCTCACTTCTCCTTCTGCAGTACGGAGAGCGCGGCGATCAGTTCCGCCTGCGGCTCGGGGGTCACGTCGAGGGCGTCGAGGGGGGCGAGTCGTCGGTCGCGTTCGGTGTGCAGGGCGCGGTCGAGGTACGCCATGACCAGCTCGCCTCCCTTGTCGCGCAGGCGCAGGGCGGCCTGGGCGCCGAGGAGTTCGGCCAGCCGTTCGCCGGCGCTGCGGGTGCGGCGGGCGCCGAGCAGGGCGGCGGCGAGCAGGGCGGCGACCGTGTCGGCCTCGGGGGCGGCGGTACGGGCGGTTCCCGGCCGCTCCGTGCTGCGCAGTTCCTCCTCGGCCAGCTCTTCGAGCTCGCGCCGCCAGCGCCGTACGGTCATCTCGATCCGCTCGCCCGCCTCCCGGTCGGGCGTGTCGTGGGCCGCGCCGAGGGCGGCCGCGGCGGGTTCGCGGCGCCAGGCGTCCCGTACGCGCTCGTCGGCGGCGGCGGCCGCGCACTGGAGCAGTGCGGCGAGCGACTCGACGAGGGCGTCGAGCAGTTCGTCGGCGGTGCTGTCGCGGGGGTAGCCGCGCCAGCGGGTCCGGGCGTCGCCGGCGAGCACGGCGCCGCGGCCCAGTTGCTGCCGGACGCGCTCGCGCTGCTCCTGGTACGCGGAGTCGACGGCGCCGCCGAGCCGGACGGCGGCGGCGTACTGGGCGGCGACCGCCCCGGCGAGTTCGGGCATCCGGGAGTCGAGGGAGGCGATGACTCCGGAGGCGGTCCGTCCGATGGCCTGCTGGCGTGCGGCGGGGTCCTGGGCGCAGTGGGCGAGCCAGGCGCGCAGCGGGGCGACCGCGCTGTCGGGCAGGAGCCCGCTGCCGCCGCCCGCGGACTCGGGCAGCTCGGGGATGGTGAACCGGGGTACGTCCCTGAGCCCCGCCTTGTCGAGCAGCGCCTCGTACTGGCGGGAGACCTCGCCGAGGATCTGGTGCGGCACGCGGTCGAGGACGGTGACGAGCGTGGCGTCGTACTCCTTGGCGGTACGGAGCAGGTGCCACGGGATGGCGTCGGCGTACCGCGAGGCGGTCGTGACCATCACCCAGATGTCGGCGGCGCAGATCAACTCGGAGGCGAGGAGCCGGTTCTCGACGACGAGGGAGTCGATGTCGGGGGCGTCGAGCAGGGCGAGGCCGGGGGCGAGGGCGGAGGAGGTCTCGACGCGCAGGGCGTTCTCCTCCGGGGGCTCGTCGGCCGCGGAGTCCTCGTCCTGGTGGGGCAGCCAGACGCGGGTGAGCTGGGGCAGGACGCGCATGCCGGCGAACCAGTGGTGGTCGTCGGGGTGGCAGACGAGCACGGGCGTCCGCGTGGTGGGCCGGAGAACTCCGGCCTCACTGACGCGGCGCCCCACAAGGGAGTTGACGAGGGTGGACTTCCCGGCCCCGGTGGAACCGCCGACGACGGCGAGGAGCGGAGCGTCGGGGTCCTTCAGCCGGGGCACCAGGTAGTCGTCGAGCTGCGCGAGCAGCTCGGCTCGTGTCTGGCGGGCGCGTGGGGCGCCTGGGAGGGGGAGTGGGAGACGCACGGCGGCGACACAGTCGCGCAGGGCGGAGAGTGCGTCGATCAGCTGAGGCCGTTCGTCCAAGGTCACCACATGCGAAGAATGCCCAATTTTGGAGCCTTTTTGAAGCGTATAAGGGCCCTACGCGCCGACCGAACGCCCTGATGACAGAAGCCTCAGGCATAACGAGTGCACAACACCCGGGCCGAGTGGCGTGAAAAACACTGCGGGAATCGCACCTGCCTGCGATTATCGTTCCGCTTCACCGAACCTCCACATCGTGCCACGCAGGTGAAGCAACCGGGCCAAGGCGATCGGAGCCCTATCCTTGACCCGGCAGGCCACGCCCCACCCACCAGGGGCTCCAGGCCACCGGTCCACCACCCGGCCCCCGTAGCTCAGTGGATAGAGCAGGTGCCTTCTAAGCACTTGGCCGCAGGTTCGAGTCCTGCCGGGGGCGCTCCACCACAGACCCTCCTTCGGGAGGGTCTTTTTGCTGGTCATGGCCGGTTCTCGGTGGGTGGGACCGGGCCGGACGCGCCCCTCGGCGGGGGTGGGGCGCGTCCGGCGGTGTCCGGCTGAAACCGGGTTTCTGCGGGTGGCTGCGGAGAATACGCGGGGAAATTCTCAGGACCCGGGCGCGGCCGGATCCTCTAGCTCACCCGCCTACTCAAGGCGCTTCGAGCTGCCTGTCTAGGGCGGCCTGCATTGGCCCCACTGCGCCCGTCGCGACGCAGTCGCTCCTGGGGCGGGCTCTGTCCGACCGTGCTGATACAACCCGGTCGCGACATCCGGTTCACTGCTCGCGTCGCCAGCACAGAGATCGGCCCTGAGGGCTACTTCACCGAGGCCGGCCTCGCGGAGGACAAGGACGGCAGTGGCTTCATCCTGATGTTCATGGCGGGCGAGGCTGAGCCCGACGAACAGGAAGCCGCCCTGGGGATGGACACGCACTGCCTGGTCACGGCCGGGCAGGGGACCGCCTACGGATGCGTGCGCGAAGCCGTTCTGGAGGGCAATGTCCTCCGCATCCTGTTGATCCGGAAGCGCTGGAGAGCCTTCGGCTCTAGGACGGCGAGATTGAAGCCGTCATCGAGGCGCCGGGCGGAGACGTCGCCCTCTTCCGGGAGGTCCTCACCCAGGTGCTCACCTACGGGCGAGCGGACGCTGTTCCTGCGCTGCTGGCGGTCTGATCTGAGGGCGGGGCCACTTCAAACCGTCGCCCCCTGACACTCCCTGGTCCCCCACACGGCCCAAGAGTGGGGCCAGCCGAAACCGTTCCAGCGGGGCCAAAGACACCGTCGAAAACACCCGTCGATGCAGCGGGCGTACGTCGCGAGCAGGACAGGAACGCCGTTCCCCGCCCACTCGGCCACGGTCGCGGCAGGGACGCCGGCGTTGAGTCAGTTGGTCAAGCAGGTGTGCCGGAGGTCGTACGCGCGGCGCCCGAGGGGAGAGCCGAACTCGTACGGGGTGAGCACTTCCTTCCACGCCCGCCTGATCACAGACCCGGCCAGGTCACCACCGAGGATCCGTGTCCGGGCGGGACGGCAAGGCACCGTGTGGGCGGATCCGCGCGGCTCGTGACCACGTTTGCGCATGCCAACTAGCCGGAGTGCTTGCTGGTCTTGAAGACCAGGGGGACCGAGACGCCGATCGGCCGGGTGCGTGAAGCGGTGCCGACAGGCAGCGCAACGACCTATTGGCCTCACAGGTAGGCCCCAGCACGATGCCACGACGGTCCACGTCCGCCGCAGGCAGGGATGGCGATTCCGTGCGGCCACGACACGAAGCCATCACGGCGTCGGCCGCGGTCTCGCCGGGGCTCCACGAGGTGAGTTGTGCACGAACGCCGGCGGTATCGGCACGGGACGCGTGACCTTGACGGCTCGCCGCTTCAAGGAGTGCACTTCGTGGACCGAGCCATCGCCCGTCCACTCCTTGCCGGCTGCGACGACACCTCCGCTCAGGTTGAGCATGCCCCAGCCGCTCTTACTGTAGTGAGACGGAAGCAACAGAGCCCCCGGGCTGTCGGTGGTGTGCAACGCAATCGTCACCGCCGACATCCAGGGACTCTGTCACGCCACTACCCCAGTGGATCGGGTCTCACAGCCCCTCAGGGAAGGGATGGAACCTGTCACTGTGATCTGGCCTTACACCCGACGCCAAGTCAGGAACTCGTGCCGGTCCTCCGCTGAAAGCCGTTCGCTGAACGGGTTCACCTTGCCAGTCAGGACCGCCACGCAGAACGACGCCATTCCGCCATCGAACACGGTCCAGCGGTTCATCCCGTACGGCGTCTGCCTCCGAAAGATGGCCACGGGCCAGTCGTCGGGAGCGCCCTCGCACAGCCAGAAAGCCACATCGCTGCTCGCCGAGTCCGCGAAGGGCAGCAGTGACGGCAGCTCACTTCCTGGCAAGAGCGCAAGGAGATGTTCCGGGTGCGAGAGGGCGGGATCTGTTCTGTCCAGGAGGTCTCCGTACGCCGACCCGGGGACGGGCGGCGTACTGATGGACAGGTACTCGTCGATCTCTCCACCTCCGTACGACTCGACGAACTCGCGGTAATCGACAGGAAGCGTCAGACCTGTCGTCCGCTGGATTTCCTGCCAGTCGATCGAGTCGCCTCCGGAGACGGGCGGCGGGAGAACTTCACGCAGGCGCGCGACGGCGCGGTGAGGCATTTCAGTTTCCCTTCGCGTGGTGGTGGAAGGCCATCTCATGGCTGCCCCGGGAGGGGCACGTCTCCACCGGTGCGGCTGTCGATCGCGGTGCCCAGATTCTTCCAACCCTGGCCGGCGGTGTAAATCAGGTTGGATACTGCTGTGGCATCAGAGCCCACGTAGCGTCCCTTGCTGTCCCATGCCGTGTAGGACATGCGGAATTCGTAGGGCACAGTTCGGCCGTCTTTGTAGACCGGTGTCACCTTGTATCGCACAACATGCTTTGAATCGATGAGGGACCGGACTGTGTCCTCGAAGTTCAGCATGTTGTCCATGGAAGGAATCGGCGACTGGGGCTTGCCTACGTAGGAGTTCGCGTCAGATCCACAGGTCGCGAGGTTGGCCAGGTCGGTCCCCGATCCGCCCAGCTGGGCGCCGAGGAGATGGCAGGCGTTGACGTCGCGGGGCCGACCTCCCAGATATCCGACGTAAGACCGGGCCCAGTCATACCCAGGTGGCTTGATGCCGGCCCCGCGTCCACCTCATGCCGCGCAGTTCCCTCGCCGGGATGAATGACTCCGGCCCTGGTTCGAGGGAGGCTCGAACCAGGGCCGGAGTATTCGTGTCGGCTTACATCACTGTCGTGACCACGGGTTGATGCCCAGCTCCTTCAGCCGCGCTTCCTCGCTCGTGTGAAGGAACCGCGGGTTCGGCAAGCCGGACAGACGGCTCACTCCGACAGGGCAGCGCTCGAACTCCGAACGAAGCAACCTGACGATGAACTCACTCATGGTGCAGTGGTACACCGACCAGGAGCCATTCCCGCGGGAGAAGACTGCCAGCGGCCACTCCTCGGGATCCGGGCCGTTGGCAATCCAGCCGAGAACGTCCGCTTCGCTGGTTTCGCCCCAGACCAGGACGTCTTCAAGGCGGTATTCATCCGCAGCCGCTGGATCCTCCCACTCGTTCGCCTCCGGGTACTCGAGGATCTGCTGGGGCAGCCTGTCCACCCGCCTCACGAGTGGGTCCGCCGTGCTGACGGGGATGGCGATCCACAGCATTTCCTCGATCGAGCCGTCGCCGAAGTTCGCAACGAATTCCATGTAGTCCTGCGGGAAAGACGTCCCGTATTCCTGCTCGACGGCCTTCCAGTCGACCGCGTCGCCGCCATCACCCACACGGGTCAGCAGGCCGGCCAGCTCCATGGCGTGGTCAGTCACGCCCACCTCCTCAGTCATTCCATTCATCCGTGCCACGGACCGGAACAGGGCCGCCCGGGTTCGACACACGCCCGAGGTTGTGCCACTTCTGGGTCTTCAGTCCGTAGAACTGGTTGGGTATCTCATCATTGATGTAGATCCCGGGTGATCCGTCGGCATTCCAACCGGACGCCTGCATCTTAAAGGCGTAGGGGACGGTTCGAGGGCCGTCATACAAGGGCACCACCTTGTAGCTGACCACCTGGCCGGACATGACCGCCTTCTTCACCTTGCTCTCGTACGTCAGCATGTTTGGCGTCATCTGAGGTGCACGCTTGTCGATGGTCCAGGCGTTCGCCTGACGACTACAGGTGACCAGGTTCTCCTCTCGCGCATCACCGGTGAGGTCCTTGGCCAGAAGATGGCACGCGTTCACCCAGATCGCACTGGGCTCGTTGCCGAAGTCCGCCATGTAGTCCTTGGCCCACTGATGGCCCGGCGGGTCGAACTTCCGGTCAGTCGAGTTCTCGTCGGTCTTGTTGTTGACGAGGAAATGCTTGTCAAGGCAGGCTTCCACGCCGGTGGGCCGGTTGCCGTTGACGGTGTCGATCCGCCCCCACTCGCGCCAGCCGCTGCCGAACTTCCGGCAGTCCCGGCTCTGGTGTCCCTCCGGAGCCGTGGTCGGGCCCGGGTCGGTGCCCGGGGCGTCGTGCGTGTCCGGGACCTGGTCCGGGTTGAGGACCGTGTCGGCGCCGCCCGCCAGCATGGCGAGGAGGTTGGCGCCGCTGACGACCATGTCGACGGCCTGGGTGGCGTTCCAGACGGCCTGGGTCGGGTTCCAGTCCGGCTTGGGGATGTGCTTCGGTGCCGGCGGCGGGTTCTTGCCCGCGTAGGGGTTCTGCGGGATGGGCGGCTTGGGGGGTGCGGTCGGGCGCTTCGGGCGGGTCAGCGTGGTGGTGCCGCCACGGTTTCGCCCGCCGCCCGAGTAGTTGTGGCTGCGGCTGGGCGTATCGCGGATTACCGTGCGCGTTTCGCCGCGCATGTCGATGAGCCGGCCGCTGCCCTTGTTGCGGTTGTACGCCCGGTCGCACATTTCACGCATGTAGGCGTTCGAGTAGCACATGTCCTGGCTGGTGACGCTGTGCTCCCCGTTGAGGAAGGCCTCCTTGAAGACGCAGAGGGCGTTCCCCTTCATGAGCCAGCCGAGCTTGGTCTTCGCCGGCTTGAAGCAATTGAGGATGGTGTGGTGGCCCGACGGGTCGGTCCCGTTCATCGGGCCGGCGTTGGCGTACGTGTAGCGGTTGGCCTGGACCGAGGGGTTGGGGTCGAGCTGCCAGGTGTCGCGGCTGGTGAAGCCGCCGGTGCCGGGCTGGTACCAGCGGGCCGCCATGTTGACCTCGCCTGTGGACGAGTCCGTCCAGCCCGACTGGTAGCCGACCGACGGGGTGGAGCCGTTGCTCGCGGTCACCTTGCCGTACGCGTCATAGGCGCGGGACGAGGTGACCGACGTGCCGTCCGGAGACAGGCTGGCGACCAGGTCCGTGTGGCCGTCGGTGACGGTCAGGCCGGCCGAGCCGGGCGTCCCGGTGGTGGCGCTGGCGAGCAGCGTGCCGCCGGGGGTGCGGCTGTAGGTGGACGTGCCGTCCTTGACCAGGTTGTTGGAGCCGCCGTCGTAGCTGAAGGCAGCACCGTTGTGGGTCATGACGCGGTCGAGCGAGTCGTACGTGAAGGTGCTCGTGCCGTTGGTGACGGTCCGCTCGAAGGCGTCGGACTTGATCGTGCGGGTGGTACCGCCGTCGGTGACCCCCTGGACGTTTCCGCGCGCGGAGTAGTCGAAGGTCTGGGTGCCCCAGACCGTGACCCGGTTGCGGGAGTCGTAGGTGCCGGTGATGTCTCCCTTCTTGGTGAGGTTTCCGGCCTTGTCCCACTCGTAGCCGGTGGTGGTGCCCCCGCTGGTTTCGGAGGTCATGCGCCCGGCGAGGTCGTAGGCGTACGTCTCCGCGCCCGCCCCGGCCGTGCCCGAGGTGGTCTTCTTGACCAGGCGGTTGTCGAGGTCGTACTCGTAGGCAGTGCCCTGTACCGCGGCACCCGTGCCGGTCTTCTTGACGCTGTCGTCCGCGAGGCGGCCGAGGGAGTCGTAGGTGTACGAGCGCTTCGCGCCGATCGACCAGGTGCCGCCGACGCCGGGGCGTGCGTACTCGTCGGCGGTCGGGCGTCCGGCCGCGTCGTAGTCGCTGCGCACCTGGGTGCCGGTGAGCGGGTCGGTCGTGGTGTCGAGACGTCCGGCCGTGTCGTAGGTGAAGGCCGTCGCGCCCGCCGCGTCGGTGCGGGAGGTCATCATGCCGTCCGCGTCGTACGCGTAGGACGAGGTGCCGCCCGGACCGTCCGTGGACAGGAGCTGGCCGCGGTCGTTGTAGGTGTACGTGTTGCCCGCGAGGATGCCGTCACCACCGACGCCGGTCAGGCGCCCGGCGAGGTCGTACGACAGGCTGCGGGGCCGGGTGGCCACGGCGGTGCCGGAGCCGGTCTCACCGATAAGCCGGTCCAGGGCGTCGTACGTCTTCTGACGCTTGACGCTGCCGGGAAGCAGCTCGGTGGTGACCCGGGCTGCCGCATCGTAGACATTGGTCCAGGTACGGCTGGAGAGGGCCGGGTGCTGTGCGGTGCTGGGCTCGATGGTCGATTCCGGCAGGCCCCACGGGGTGAACGTGTAGTAGGTGATCTTGCCGCGGCCGTCGGTCAGGCGCGTGCGGTGGCCCGCCGCGTCGTAGCCGAAGGTCGTCGTGATCGAGTCCGTGGCCGTGGCCGTGACCGGTTCGACCTGCTTGGTGAGCTGGCCCAGCGCGTCGTACGTGTACGTGGTGCGCGCACCGCCGGGCGAGACCGACGCGGTGACATTGCCGTCGGCGTCGTACTCGGTGGTGGTCGTGCGCAGGGCGGTCGTGCCCGTGCCGTAGTCCGTCACGGACACCGGCTGACCCGCGAGGTCGTACGCGGTGACGGTCTTGCGGCCGGTCGCGTCCTTGCTCTCGGTCTGGCGGCCGAGGCCGTCGTAGACGGCGCTGCTGGTGCCGCCGGCGGGGTCGGTGACCGTCAGGGTCTGGCCGGCCTTGTCGTGGGTCGCGCTCGTGACCCGTCCGCCGGGCGTGGTCGAGGAGACCTGGTTGCCCGCGTCGTCCCAGGTGAAGCGGGAGACGAGGTTCTGCCGGGCGGGCTTGCGCTCGATGGTGGTGGCGGTGAGCTTGCGGCCCAGTTCGTCGTAGGTGGCTTCGGTGCGTGCTCCTGTCGGATCGGTCGCGGAGAGCGGCAGACCGGTCGGGGTCCAGGTGTAGGTGGAGATTCCGCCGCCGGACAGGGCGGTGGAGGTCCCGTTGAAGTTCGCGGCGCCCGGGGCCGTCAGGCCCTGCGCACCGGCGATCGCCGGGTCGGTCTTGCTGACCAGCTGGCTCAGCTGGTCGTAGCCGTAGTACGTGACGCGGCCCAGCGGGTCGGTCGTGGAGGCCGTGTTGCCGACCTTGTCGTACGTCGTGCGCGAGACGGCGGTGATGGCCGCGGTCGCGCCCGGCGGGGTGTAGTCGGGCAGCGTGAGCGCGACGGTGCGGCCCAGCTTGTCGGTCTCGGTCCGGGTGATCAGGCCGCGCGGGTCACGCGACTCGGTGGTCTCGCCGAAGGTGTTGTAGCCGACGAGGGACTTGGGGGTGACGGCCGTGGCCGCACCGCCGTTCTCCTCGGCCTGCACCTGCGGCGCGGTCTGCTCGACCAGGCGGCCCAGCTCGTCGAACCGGCCCGTGCTGGTGATGCCGCGCGGGCTGGTCTGCGTGAGCGGGAGGCCGCGCTGGTCGAAGGTGGCGGAGGAGACCCGGGTGGTGGTGCCGTCGGTGACGGTCCGCTTCGTCGGGTTGCCCGCCGCGTCGTACTCGGTGGTCGAGGTGATCTTCTTGCCGGTGCGGTCGACGGACTGGGTCGACTCGGTGATCCGGTCCTCCGCGTCGTACGCGAAGGTGGCGACCTGGTTCAGGCCGTTCGGGTCGAACACCGAGCGGGTGGTGCGGCCCAGGGCGTCGAGCGTGTTCACGGTGGTGGCCCCACCGTTCGTGGTGGCCGACACCGGGTTGCCCGCGCCGTCGTACACCGTGGACTCGAGGACGATGTCCTTCTTCGAGCCGTCGGACTGGGTGACCTGCTTCGCCGTCGTCGTGGCCGTCAGGCCGTCGTCGTAGTAGGTGAAGGCGGTCGTGGCGCCCATGGCGTCGGTGGTCGAGGCCAGCCGGCCCGCCGGGTCGTACGCCTTGGATCCCAGGACCAGGTCGCGGGTCTGGCCGGAGGGGTCGCCGGTCCAGTTCTTCAGGACGGTCTCGGCGACCTGGCCGCGCTTGGTGTACGAGGTCGTGACGACGTTGCCCGCGGGGTCCGCCGCGCTGATCACTCGGCCCAGGGCGTCGTGGGCGTACGTCGACTCGTTGCCGGCGGCGTCCGTGACGCTGTCGTTGAGGCCGCGCGTGTTGTAGCGGTAGGTGGTGGTGCGGGTGGCGTCGCCGCCGGTGGTGTCCTCCGTGGATTCGGTGAGCAGGTGGCCGTCCGCGTCGTACGTGCGGCTGATCCTGGCTGTGTGGGTGACGCCGGTGATCTCGTTCTTGACGCCGGGGCCGGTCTCCGCGGTGACGCGGGACATGGCGTTGTAGGCGTACGTCGTGGTGACGCCGGCGGGGTTGGCATCGGAGACCTGGGTCTCGGTCAGCTTCCGGCCGATGCCGTCGTAGGTGTACGTCGTGACCGCGCCGGAGGGCGCCGTCGTCCTGGCCAGGTCACCGCTCTCGAAGTACGCGTACGAGACGGTGGCGCCGCCGGTGGACTTCTTCGTGGCGACCAGGCCCTTCGGCGTCACTCCGCCCCCGACCGCGGGCTCGGTGCCCGTGGTGTAGGTGGTCCTCGCCGTACGGCCGTCGACCGAGGTGACCGTGTCGGTCAGGCCGAGGTCCGTGTAGGAGGTCGTCGTCCGGTAGCGGGTGTCTGCCGGCCCCGAGGAGCGGCCGTCGAGGATCGCGGTCTGCTTGCCGTTGCGCAGGTCCAGCTTGTCCGCGGGGTTGTTGTAGTACTCCGCGAAGGAGGTCCAGCAGGAGTTCGCGTCCCGGCAGGTCGTGGTCGAGACGGTGTTGCCGCGCTCGTCGTGACCGGTGATGGTCGCGTGACCGTTGGGGTCGGTGACCGTGTGCAGGAAGCCGCCGGTGTCGTACGCGTACGTGGTGACACCGCCGTCCGCGTTCGTCGAGGCGGTACGGCGCTGGCCGCGGACCGCGTCGAAGGTGCTGGACGTCTTCGCGCCCGTCGGGTCGGTGACCGTCACCGTCGCGGACAGCGAGGAACCCGATGCCTGCGCGCGGGCGCCGTAGTGGCGGGCGACCTGGTCACCGGTGAGGCTGCGGGGGTAGACCGCGACCTCGTCGATCTGGCCGGTGAAGTACTGCACGCCGTCGCCCGAGGACGCGGGCCACCACCTGGTGTAGCCGGCGCCGATGTATGTGCGCTGGTTGGTCTCGTGGGTGACCGGCGTGGTGGTGGTCTGGGCGACCTGGGCGCCGTCGAGGTACAGCGTGTGGGTGGACCCCTGGGCCGTCACCACGGCGTGGTGCCACTCGTTGTCCGTGACCGTGTTCGGCGAGGTGTTGGTCGCTTCGGTACCACGGGTGAAGTACTGGCCGTGGAGCTTGTTGTCCGAGCCGACGTACAGGACCGGCGCGTAGCTGTAGGCGTCCGGGAGCGGCTTCTCCTGGTCGCTGAAGAGCACGCCGGGCTTGGTGGTCTTGAACCACAGCTCGGTCGACAGGTCGGTGCCCGACATGTGGCCGCCGGCGAGCTCGGCCCACCCGTCGCCCTTGAACTCGGCGGCGGAACCGTCGCCGGTGCCGAACGCGCCGGAGTTGCCCAGCGTCGCGTTGGTGTAGGTGCCGTTGGCGCCTGCGGCGGCGACCTTGTTGACCACGGTCGTGCCACCGGTCTCGTCCAGCTGCCAGTAGCCGGCCGGGGCGTCCGCCATCACGACGCCCTCGTACTGGCCCCCGTTGCCGGCCACCAGGCGGTTGCGGGCCTTGAAGTGGTCCGCGACGGTCGCCGCGTCCAGCTCCTTCGTGTAGAAGGCGGCCTCGTCGAGCTGGCCGTTGAAGTAGCGGGTCGCACGGGCCTGGCCGTCCCACTCCTCGCTGGAGTAGCCGGCGCCCAGGTAGGCGTGGACCAGGGTCTCCGGCTTGACCACGCCGGCCTTGGAGCCGATCTTGACGCCGTCGAGGTACAACGACTGACCGGCGGAACCGCCGGTGATGACGGCGTGGTGCCACTTGTTGTCGGTGACCTTGGTGCCACCCATGACCGGCCAGCCCGCGGAGGGGCCGTCCCACAGGTGGCCGCGCAGCTTGCCCTCGCCGTCGACGAGGAGGCTGGCGTTCCACATCGTCGGAGTGGTGCCCAGCTCGGTGTTCTGCAGACCCAGCAGCACACCGCTGGGCTTGTCCGTGCGGAACCACAGCTCCGCGGAGAATGCGGTGGCGTCGCTGATCGACTCGGACGGTACTTCGATGACGCCCTTGGACCCGTCGAGGGTGACCGCACCGTCGTCGCCGTCGAGGAACGCCCCGACGCCGCCGAGCGCGACACCGTCCCGGTAGGAGCCGTTGCCGCCGCCGGATATCTCGTCCGCCGCCGAGGCACCACCGCTGTCACCGAGACGCCAGTAGTTCACCGGGCCCGATGCCCGGACGGCGTCGCTGTAGGCCTGCGAGCCGGCCGCGTAGCGGGGCTCGGAGATCTGCCAGACCCCGCCGTGTTCGTCGGTGACCTTCGTCGCGCGACCGGTGTCGCCGTCGTACTCGACCTGGGCGCTCACCCGGCCCGACGGCAGGGTGGAACCGGTCAGCTTCGACGATCCCGCACGGGCCTCGAAACGGGCCTTGACCGCCCCGGCGTCGAGGGCGCGGTGGTAGACCGCGACCTCGTCCATGGAACCGGTGAAGCGGCGTACCCCCGCGGGGCCGCCGTCCCAGCTCGGGTTGGAGTAGCCGGCACCCAGGTAGGTGTAGGTCTTGCCGAAGTGGTCGACCACTCCGGGGATGGCGCCCAGGCGCGCGCCGTCGAGGTAGAGGACCTGCTCGGTGCCCGTGGCGGTCAGGACGGCGTGGTGCCACGCGTTGTCGGTGACCGTGCCGGGCGAGGTGACGGGGGTGGTCCCCATGCCCTTGAGCTCGAAACCGCCGTGCAGCTTGCCCGCCTGGTTGATGCCCAGGACCGGGTTCCAGCGGATCGGCTGGCCTTCCGACAGCCGCTTGTCCTGGAAGCCGACGAGCGTCCCCGCCCGGTCCGTCTTGAACCACAGCTCGACCGAGAGGACGGTCGAGGCGGACAGGGAGGTCCCCGGCAGCTCGATGGAGGAATTGGTGCCGTCGAAGGAGGCCGCCTTGTTGCCGGTCGCGCCCAGCGCGCCCGCGGCCCCGAGGGTGACGTCGCGGTAGTGGCCGGCGTTCATGCCCGTGCGGGAGACCGCCTCGCTGGCCGCGGACTCGCCCTCGGCCTCGTTCAGCCGCCAGTACCCGACCGGGCCCGCGTCCTGCACCAGGCCGCGGTAGGACGAGCCGGCCGTGTACGCGTACGTGGAGCACGCGGTGGCGGAGTCCGGCGGGCAGACCTTCACCAGGCGGTCGCCGTCATAGGTGTACGACCAGGTGAGCGCCGGCGCGATCGGACCGACCGCATCGGTGGACACCGACGCGACGTGCGCGCCCGACCAGGTGAAGGTCAGCGCGCGCTTGGACAGCGCGTCCGTGGCCTTCGTCAGCTTCCCGGCCGTGTAGGTGAGCGTCTGCTCGCGCCCGTGGCCGTCCTTGACCTTCGTCAGGCGGCCCGCCGCGTCGAAGGTGTGGACCGTGGCCGCCGCGTCGCGCAGCGTCCAGCCGCCGCCGGCGACCTCGGAGAGCACGTCCACGGAACCGGCCGGCGCGCTATAGGTGCCGTCGGCGTTGCGGCCGAACCGGACCTGGCTGCCGCTGGCGAGGGTGACGACGACGCTGCCGTCGGGCTCGGCGACCGCCCGCATGTCCCAGCGGGTGGCCCAGCCGGCGCCGAAGGCGTTCGTCTGGCGCGGGTCCTGCGAGTTGTACGTACGCGTGACCGCGAGCTCGGGGCCCGCGCTCGGTACGGCGGCGTCGGTGGCGGCGGTGGCGTAGTTGCCGGCCCGCTCGCCGAAGGTGCGGCCGCTGTCGGCGCCGCCGAGGTGGGAGGTGATGACAGGCTGCGGTACCTGGGTGGTCAGGATCGACGGCGCGGTGCGCGAGGACTGGTCCTTGCCGTCGTTCGCGTAGGCGTACCAGGCGTACGTCTTCGCCCACTTCAGCCAGTCCGACGGAACGGTCCAGCTCTCGGAGGCCGCGTGCGTGTTGCCGTGGCAGTTCTTGCGGAGGTCCTTGCCCTCGACCTCGCAGACCTCGAACTGGTAGGTCAGCGCGCCAGGGGACTTGTCCTGGTCGGTGGCCGTCGCCCACAACGTCGGGGTGAGGGTGTCGACGACCGTGCCGCTCGGCGGAGCCGCGCCCGTCACGTACGGCGGGACGTTGACCGCGTCGAAGCGCACGGTCGGGCCGGGGACGCCGTCGTCGACGAAGCTCCGGACGCCGTACTCGTCCATCGTCCACTGGATCGTGTACGTGCCGGGTGCCAGCGGGGCGATGTGCGCGTCGACGGTGGCGGAGCCTCCGGGCCCGACGTCGTACGGCATGTCCGTCCACCGGATCTTGCTCCAGTAGTCACCGCCCACCTTGTTGCCGTTGGCGTCGAACAGGTCGTAGCGCAGCTTGAAGTTGCTGTTCTTGCCCCAGGTCTGCTGGCCCTGGTTGGTGACGGTGACCTTGAAGATGCCGTCGGCGGTGGCCGTCGGGGGCTGGACGAAGCCGCCCAACTCGTACGCGGCCCCGTACTTCGACCAGGTGACGTCGAGGCTGGGCTTGCCGTTCGGGTAGTTGTCGGAGCCGAACTTCTTCCAGGTCCTGGAGTCGTCCGTGGCCGCCTTCACGGCCAGGCCGTAGTTGGCCTTGCGGCCGTGCGTCCAGTCGTCGACCAGCTTGCGGCCGGCGTCGCCGAGCGGGATCGACTCCCACGTGGCGGCGCCGCAGTGCCAGGGGGAGTTGCCGTCCTGGCGCCAGGCGTGCGCGAAGGACTTGGAGCCCAGCGCGCCGCCGGTGGCGGGACCGGGGTAGCTGTTGACGCTGCCCTCGGACCAGTTGGAGGTGATCTCGTGCACCGTCACCGGGCGTGCGGTGCAGGAGTAGGAGTAGGTGTTGTAGAGGCTCAGGTTCGCGTTGATGACGAACGCGTTCCTGAGGGTGGTGTCCAGGCCGTTGAACTTCAGGAACGAGGCCGCCTTGTGGGCGCCGCCGTCGTACGTGCCGACCTTGAGCTCGGTGGAGCTGGAGAAGTTCTGGTTGAACGGCGACTCGACGTACGTGCCGGAGGCCGCCTCCAGACCGTTCACCGAGGGGTCGACCTTCACGGGGAAGACTCGCTCGGGGGCCGACAACCACTTCTGGTCCAGCTTGACGACCAGGACCTGCCGGGAGCCGTCGCGTGCGAGGTCGTAGGTGACGCCGGAGGAGATGACGCCCTCGTCGGAGTTCGGCGCCTTCTTGGAGTCTTCCATCCAGCCCGCCGGCATCCAGCCCTGCTGACGGCCCGCCGCGTCGTTGAAGACGACGCCGCCGAGGCCGTCGAGCTTGGCCGTCAGGCCCTTGAGGGCCAGCGGGAAGCGCCATTCGGTCGGCGCGTTCTTGTCCTTGAGGATCAGCGTCTCCTTGACGGAGTCGCTTCCTGCGATCAGTTCCACGTCCGCCGAAGGACGGACGTCCGGGTACGTGATCACGCTGCCGTTGACACGGCCCTGTGAGCGGGCCGCGCCCTCGATCGAGTAGCCGACCGCGGTGCTGTCGTCGATGCCGGTACCCAGGCGGACAAACGTTTCCGCATCGGAGAACTCGGAGAAGTAGATCGTGTCCTCGGTCGACTTGGCCTGCCAGCCGGATCCCGGGGTCTCCTCCGTCAGCGCCAGTGGCGACGACTTCGCCAGCCGGGTGTCGATCGCCTTCCACTTGCCGTCGTGACCGAGGAAGTTGACCCGCTCGTTGTAGTAGCGGGTCGTGAAGGTGCCGTCCGGGTTGGCGAACGTCCGCGCATCGGCGGCCCGCTTGCCGGGCACCTCCGAACTGGCCTTGGGGTCGAACCCCTTGGGCGCGGCCCGGCGCGGCGACGGGACCTTGCGGTAGGACGGCACCTGCGTCTTGGGCGCCTTGCCCAGCTTCAGCCGGGTGGTGCCGGAGTCCGGCGCGAGTTCGCCGCGCCCCTTCAGGGCGCCGGCGCGGCCGCCGGACGCGTCCGCGTCGGTGGCGTCGCCGGAGGCGGCGTGGCCGCGCCCGCGGGCCGACCCCCAGCCCTGTTCAGGGATTTCACCGGCACCTGGGCCGGATCTGGAAGCAGACCACAGGCCGACGGCCTGCGCTGCTTGTTCCGTGCCCGCGAGCACGGTCATGGTGATCGCCATGGATATGACGAGTGGTCGGGTGATGCGCACCGTTGTAGCCCCCACAGAATGGATCAGTGGGGGCAGTCCTATCGAAGCCGGCAGCAACTCACAAACCATGCCCTGAATCCGACTTGCGCAGTCCCGGGCTTATGCGTTCATGAAACCCGCAAATTCGTTATGTACGCGTCAATTCACCCTAGAAGTGATTGCACGGCGTGAGCAGAATCACTCCGCACCCGTATCGGAGGGTGGACTATCGGCCCGCTCCGGCGCGTTCCGGACACCCCCGTCGACTGAGCGGTGCGCTCCCGGGCCGTGTCGGCGGCAGCGGCGACGGCGTCCGCGCCGTTCCAGTTGTGCTGGAACAAGCGGCGGCCCTGCTCGGTCGCGTACGCCCGGCGGGCCTCGGCCTCGGCCTCTTGGGTCCGGCCCAGCATCTCCAGGGCCTGGCGGCGGTACTCGGGAGCCGCGTCGTCCTGCCGGCTGCGCGAGGAACTCGACCGCATCGGTGACGCCACACAAGACCGCGACCCTTGCGCATGGCGCGGATCTTGGCGGGCACCGGCCACCGCTAGAGCGTGGAAGAGACCACCACCGCCCCGGGGTGGTGGTCTCTTCATCGATCTCCACCTGAGTCGCGATCTGAGACGCGCTGAGTCACGACAGGACTCTCGCAACTCCCCCTTCTGAAGCAGCAGGTCAGCGCCTGTGGCATCCGGTTCGGCCGAGTCTCTTCTAAGCCTTGGCCGCAGGTTCGAGTCCTGCCGGGGGCGCTCCACCACAGACCCTCCTTCGGGAGGGTCTTTTTGCTGGTCATGGCCGGTTCTCGGCGACGGACCGCGGTCGGCTCGATCTTCCGAGGACTGCCGCGTGACCGTCAGAAGAAGGTCTTGAAGCGGGTGGAATCGGTCCGAAGCGGCATGGCCTGTGGTGACGAGAAGGGCCGGTCGACGCTGCCCCGGCCCCAGTAGAGGGCGGAGCCCGAGGGGCCGATCGCGTACAGGTCGGCCGATCCCGGGTAGTTCGCCCCGGCGGGGACGAGGTAGCTGTACTTCTGCCAGCCGCCGCCGACCTTGCGGCGGGCGGTGAAGGTGCCGTCGCCCTTGCCGAGGTAGAGCCAGAGGACCCCGTCCCGGTCGCGGGCCAGAAGGTCGCCGCCGGGTCCTCCGGCGAGGTTGCCGGCGCCGGTCATCAGGTTGTAGATCCCCCAGCCGCCGCCGATCTTCTTGCGGGCGCTGAAGGGGGCCTTGGTGTTACCGGTGGACCTGTAGAGCCACAGGGCGCCCGAGGTGTCGGTGGCCAGGAGGTCGCCGCGGCCGTCGCCCGTGAGGTCGGCGCCGCCGACGAGCTTGTTGTAGACGTTCCAGCCGCCGCCGACCTTCGTTCGGGGCAGGAGCTTGCCCTTGTCGCCCCGGTGCAGCCAGAGGACGCCGTCACGGTCACGGCCGACGACATCCTCGGCGGGGGTCCCGCCGAGGTCGCCGGGGGCGGACATCAGCGTGTACGTGTTCCAGCCCGTACCGAGGACCGTCCGCGCCGGGTCCTTGACCGGCGGCTCGCAGGGCCCGATCCAGTCGCACTCGGTCTCGCGCATGCGGTACAGCTCGTCGATGTCGTAGGCGGAGAGGGTGCCGGACGAGTCACGGACGAGGACGTCGGGTTCGCGGGTGTCGTTGAAGTCGTGGGCGTCGGGGACCAGGGTGAGTGTGAGGCTGCCGGCCCGCTGGACGCCGGGCCCGGAGCCGGTACTCGGCGTGGCCGTCATCTTCCAGGTGTACGCGCCGCTGTAGGTGGAGTAGTGCGGGCCGTACGTGTCGCTCCAGTGGACCCAGGCGAACTCGGTGTCCGGATCCCACGGGGATTCGAGGACCGTCTTCCGCCCGGTGGCGACGTGGGTCAGTTCGACGACGACGTCCACGTCGAGCTGGTTGAACTGCCACTCCAGCCTGGTGCCGCGCTCGGCGGGGGAGAAGGTGACGGCCTGGGGCACGTTCTCGTACGTGACGACGAGTTCCTCCTCGGCGGCGGTCCGCGGCGCCGCGGCGGTCTGCGGCGTGGCGGTCTCCGGCGGGGCGGTGGGCGCGGCCATCGCGCCGGACGGCAGCGTCAGGGTGCCGGCCGTCGTGGCGGCGAGGATGACGGCGACGGCGGCGGTCTGCCGGAGTCGGGGCATGTGAACGGAAGCGCGGTACAAGGCGCTGAGCCTCCTCGGAAGGCGAGAGCGGGTGCGGCGGAGGACGCCGCACACGCAAGACCGGCGTGGAGATCGAAAAGTTGTACGCCGGTCGGCCTGGTCATGGCTTCCGGGTCACGGGTGGACCGGGAACTCCGACTGGAAGGCCAGGCGGCGGCCGGCGTCCGCGCCGAGGCGGGCGAGCAGGTCGTCGAGCGCGAGGAACTCCGCCCAGGGCTCCCGCCCCGTCGCCCCGGCCAGCGCCCGGACAAGCCTGTCCTCGAGGTCGGGGACGCGCTTGTCCTTCCAGATCTTGTCGGCCGTGCTGACAAGAAGGTCCTCGATCGTCACACCGGGGTCGTCCCAGCTCGCGTGGGTAGCGGCGAACCGGGCCAGGCCCGGGGCGAAGCCGCGGTCCAGCAGCAGGTCGCGCCCGGCCGCCTCATGCGCCGAGCCGGGCCCGGCGAGCTCCTCGGGGTGCAGGGTCTTGCCCACGTCATGGGTGGCCGCGCCGAAGAGGAGGGCATCACGATCGACGGCCAGGTCCGGGTAGCGGTCCCGCACCCAGTCGGCCAGCTCGACCGCGACGTCGTGGACCGCGCGCAGGTGCGCCGCCAGACGGGGCGGGGCCCCCAGAGAACGCAGGAGTTCCGTCACCACGGGTGGCAGCGGCCGCAGGGGCGGCTCGCCCGGAACGTCGAGGGCCCGGAGCAGGAGGTCCGAAGGCTTCGCGGTCATCCCACGGACACTACGGCTGCTGGTCCAGCACGGGGTAGCCGGTTCGGCTCCGGGCAAGGCTCGCGCCCGGCTCCGGGGCTTCTCAGCTCAGCCAGGGCCTGCGCCCCGGGCCCGTCGGGTGGGTGCCCGTGACCGCCATGACCACGGAGTAGAGGCTCGTCTCCGCCGTGATGAAGAGGCGGTTTCGTTTCGCGCCGCCCCAGGCGATGTTGGCCACCGACTCGGGGACGACCAGGCGGCCGAGCAGGGTGCCGTCGGGGTCGTAGCAGTGCACGCCGTCGGACATCGCGGCCGCCCAGAGACGGCCGTCGGCGTCGAAGCGGAGGTTGTCGAAGCGGGCCTTCGCGCGGGGCGCGGCTTCGGCGAAGGTCTCGCCCGGCGACAGGGTGTTGTCCTCGCGTACGTCGAAGACGCGGATGCGGCCGGCCCGGGTGTCGGAGACGAACAGCCTCCGCTCGTCGGCCGAGAAGACCAGGCCGTTCGGGGCGGCGAAGCAGTCGGCGACCAGGTGCACGGAGCCGTCGGCCGGGTCGATCCGGTAGACGTTGTTCGAACCGATCTCGCTCTCCGCGCGATAGCCCTCGTAGTCGCTGGTGATGCCGAAGTCCGGGTCGGAGAACCAGATCGAGCCGTCGGACTTCACCGTCGCGTCGTTCGGGCTGTTCAGGCGCTTGCCCTGCCAGCGGTCGGCCAGCACGGTGACCGTGCCGTCGTGCTCGGTCCGGGTCACCCGCCGGTTCCCCTGCTCACAGGTGATCAGGCGGCCCTCGCGGTCGAGGGTGTTGCCGTTGGTGTGGCCGGCCTCCCGGCGGAAGACCGCGACCGCGCCGGTCTCCTCGTCCCACCGCAGCATCCGGTCGTTGGGGATGTCGCTCCAGATCACCTGCCGCCAGGCGGGCAGATAGACCGGACCCTCGGCCCAGCGGCAGCCCGTGTGGAGGACCTCCAGGGCGTCGTCGCCGTTCATGCACCGCCCCGTACGGAACCTCTCGTCGAACATCTCGTACAGCGCAGGGCTCTCGTTGCTCATGCAGTCCTCCCCATTGCGATCCCGGGACGCCGAATGATGTTTGGCGACATCGCGAGATTGGCTGATGTCGTATCCTTGTCGCAAGGTTTGACCGAATGGAGAGTCGTGGATCACATCGATCGCCTTCTGCTGTCGGAGCTCCAGCAGGACGCCACCCAGTCCTATGCCGCGCTCGGCCAGGCCGTGGGGCTCTCCGCAGGCTCCGCCCATGAACGGGTCCGCAAGCTGCGGGAGCGCGGTGTGATCCGGCGGACCGCGGCCGAGGTCGACCCGGCGGCGGTGGGTGGTGGCGTGCTGGCCTTCGTGACGATCGACTCGACGTCCTGGATGGGAGAGGCCGGGGAGAGCTTCGCCGCGATCCCCGAGATCCTGGAGGCGCACATCGTCGCCGGCAGCGCATCGGTGCTGGTGAAGGTGCGGACCGCGACCACCGAGCAGCTCCAGGACGTGCTGCGCCGGCTCTACGCGATCGACGGCGTCGGCGGGACGCAGGCCACGGTGGTGCTGGAGACCTTCTTCGAGCGGCCGGTGTCACCCCTGACCTCCGGCCAGGGGTGACCGTCGCCGGATCCCCGTGCCGCTACCGCGCCGCCTGGGCGCCGGCGGAGGCGGACGCCAGGAACGAGCGGTACCAGGCCGCCGCGCCCGCGAGGCGATGGAGGGGGCCCGGGCCCGGGGGGCAGTGGGCGGCGCGCCAGACGTCCTCGCTCGCGTACCAGTGGTCCTGGGCCAGCAGCGAGAACTGACGCTCGCTCATACGGCCCGGGGTGACGCGCAGGCGGTCGAGGCAGGCTTCCCAGGGCAAGTCCTCGTCGGCGGCGGGCAGTACGTCCAGGGCCGCAAGCTCCGCCATCAGGTCACCGCTGCTGACGGGAACGGGATGGCTGGCGTGGTAGACGCCGGGCTCCGGTGCGTCGGGGGCGGTCGCCAGGGCGGTGATCAGGCGCGCCAGATCGTCCACGTCGACCAGGGAGAGCTGCCCGCGGCCACCGTCCCACCGGGCCGGAACCCGGTCGAGCAGCTCCGCGAGCGCGGGCACCACCCAGCGGTCGCCCGCGCCCAGCACGAGTCCGGGGCGGAGCACGATCCCGCCGGCGGCCAGTACCGGGGCCTCGCCGGCGAGCCGGGTGCGGCTGGCGGGTGAGACCGGCGCGGGATCGATCTCGTCCACCGTGATCCCGCGGTGCGGGCCCGGGCCGTAGACCGCGGCGGTGGACAAGTGGACGATGCGGCCCACCCCCCAGTGATGGACCGCATCGTCGACCAGGGCCGCCGTCCCCTCGACGTTGACCGCGGCGCACTGCGCCTCGTCGCCGGAGATGCGGGAGGCGAGGTGGATCAGGACGTCCGCGCCGCTCGCCGCCGTGCGCAGCGACGCCCGGTCCGTCAGGTCCACGGGCGTCCAGCTCACGCCCGGCGGGGCGGAGTCGGGTGCGGCGGCGGAGCGGCCGAGGGCGCGGATCGAGATCTCGCGCCCCGTCTCGCGCGCGGTCGCGGCGAGTCGATGGAGGACCCGTGAGCCGACGAAGCCCGTGGCCCCGGTCATGACGACCCGGAGGGGACGGCTCACGCGGCGCCCACCGGCTCGGCGGCGGGGATCCGGAGGCCGGAGATGACGGGGACCGGCGCGAGGGCCGGCAGCAGACAGCGCCACATGTCGGTGATCCGGCGGGGCAGGTCGGCGCGGCCGGTGGAGAGCTGCGACATGACTTGCGTACCGGTGTACGCGGCGACCAGGAGCTGCGCGAAGGCGGCCTCGTCCACGCCGTCGAGCAACTGTCCCTTCTGCCGCGCGACGACGAGCTCCTGGTGGAAGCGGTCGGCCCACCACTCGTATATCGAGTACTCCTGCTTGCCCACCACCCCCTGCTCGACCGCGAGCCGGACGCCCGCCCGCAACAGGGTGTTGCGCTGCATCTCCACCGCGAGGTACCCGGTCATGTCCAGGAGTTGCTGGAGACCGCCCTCCCCCTCGGGGAACTTCAGATCCGCGGCCTGCTCCAGGATGACCGCGCGGGCCAGCCCTTCCTTGGACCGGAAGTGGAAGTACACGGCGCCCGCCGTCACGCCCGCCCGGTCGAGGATCTTGGTGATGCTCGCGCCGAGGTATCCGGCTTCGTCGAACACTTCAGCCGCGGCCCGGAGCACCAACTCCCGTGTGCGGATCGCCCGTTCCTGCCTGTGTTCCGCCACTGGCCTGTTACCTCGTATACATCGACAAAGAAAAAGAGTGACCACTATCTTATGTGAGCGGACAGTCGAGACACCAGTGCTACGACCCCGCAAATGTTGTGGACAGTCAGGGGAGAACTGTTGTGCCTGCGATAGAACTTGCACAGGACCGGGCGACCGCCGGTCCCGTGCCTGTGCCCATGTCGTACACCCACAAGACGAATCCGGCCGAAGTGCTTCTCGTGAGCTGGTGCCGGACCGGGGACGACACCTTCACCGTCACCGCCCGATGGCCGCGTGAGCACGCGTTCTACCTGGACCGGTTCGGAAGGCACGACCCCCTGTTCCTGACGGAGACGGTGCGCCAGACGCTGCCGTTGCTGTCGCACGCGGCGTACGACGTTCCGTTCGGGCACCAGCTGCTCTGGAAGGACTTCGGCTGGGACATCGACCCGGACGCGCTCTGGGTGGACGGCGACGACGGTGCCGACGTCGTGTTGCACCTCACCTGCTCGGACGTGAAGTACCGGAAGGGACGGGCGACGGCCGTCACGCTCGCCGTCGAGGCCGAGCGGGCGGGCCGCCGGCTGGCCACCGCCCGGACGCGGTTCACGATCCAGGACCGGGCGGTCTACGAGCGGCTGCGGGGGCGGTACGCCGACATCGAGAGCGCCAACGCCCGGGCCCTGCCGCTGCCGCCGCCGTCGCCCACGCAGCAGACGGGCCGGGACCGCTTCGAGGACGTCGTGCTCTCGTGCACCGACGTCCCGCACCGCTGGCAGCTGCGGACGGACACCTCGCACCCCGTCCTCTTCGACCACCCCGTCGACCACGCGCCGGGCATGCTGCTCCTGGAGGCCGCGCGCCAGGCCGCGCAGGCGGCGGCCCACCCGCGGCAGACGCTGGTCGTGGGCATGCAGTGCGACTTCAGCCGGTACGCCGAGCTCGACGCGCCGTGCTGGTTCACGGCCAAGTCCCTGCCCGACGACCTGGACGGGCGCCCTCGGATGCTCGTCACGGCGGAGCAGAACGACGAGGAGATCTTCACGTCGGTGATCGCGCTGCACGAGGTGGCGCCCGCCCGCTGACGGCCTGAGCCGCATCCGGCCCCCAGCCGGGAGCGCGAGCCCACGCACCGCGCACCCGCGCACCGCGAGCCAGCGAACCGCGAGACCGCGGACCCGCGAGCCCGGACAGCACACGCCGTCCGGGCTCGCGGGCGTCGCCTCACGCGGCGGCGGGCACGTCCGCCGCGTCCGGGCGGAGGGCGAAGAGCCTGCCGTACTCGGTGACGCCCTCGCTGATGGCCGACGCGCCGGCCAGGTGCAGGGCGTGCCAGAAGATCGCCTGGTTCGCGGTCACGACGGAGAAGCCGAACTCCTCCTCCAGCGGCTTGATCGTGCCGACGGCGCGGATGCCGTTGCCCGCCACCAGGACGGCGTCCGGCTTGTGGGAGGCGACGGTGGTACGCAGCCACTCGGAGAGGTTCCGCGGTGTGATCGCCTTCTGGTTCGACGGCAGTCCGCAGGGGCCGTGGTGGACGACCTCGAAGCCGAACTCCCGGAAGTAGTCGGCTCCCTGGCCGGAGAGCCGGTCGTCGAACCAGGGCGGATTGACGAGCGCGATCCGCTTCGCGCCGAGCGCGGTGAAGGCGGCCCGGGCGGCCCTGGTCGTGCCCGTGATCGGCAGCTCCCGTGTGACCGGGCGCAGTCGCTCGTACAGCTCCCGCTCCCCCGCCGCCCTGAGCACGTAGCTGGAGGAGGTGAAGCCGAGGGTGAGCGCGTGCAGGGGCGAGGCGGCGAGCTGCTCGACGGCCTGGTCGAGGAAGGGCGGTTCGACGAACGCGCGGACCGGGTCGTGCGGGATCTTCTCGTCCATCTCGCCGCCGGCCCGCATCGCGCCGAAGTGGACGCGGGAGCCGTGGATCGAGACGGACGCGGGCGCCATGGCCTGGAGTTCGGCCTCCGGGCCCACGTCGGCGTGCGGGACGACGACGCCGATGCGGATGGCGGCGTCCCATCCGTCGGTGGGCGTGGCGGCGCCGTCGGTGGGCGAGGGCGCGCCGTCGGTGGGCGTGGCTGCCTGGGTCATCGGCGTACTCCTTGCTTCGCTTCGTCGGCCAGCCGGCCGCCGGCCACCGTGCTGGTGCCGGGGCCGCTGAGGAACCTGGGATGCCGGGAGCGCATCGCGTCGATGACGAAGTCGTACGGGACGTCGTCGAAGGCGCCGTGGTCCGTGAGGAACTCCATGGAACCGGCGCCCTCCGCGTACGGGTGGTAGAGGCTGTCGGTGAGCCCGTCGAACTCCAGGGCCTCCATGCCGTACAGCTTGCAGAGGATCTTGTTGAAGACCGGCGTGGCCTTGATCCACCTGCCGTCCAGGTGGACCTGGGTGAGGCCGTGGAAGAAGACGTCGCCGCCGATGTGCTCGATGAGGCGCGGCGAGGCGAGGTGGTTGCGGACGTCGCCGTACACGAGCCGGGAGGGGATGCCCAGGGCACGGACCGCCGCGGCGTAGAGGGCGGACTTGTGCAGGCAGAAGCCGGACTTCGTGGTGGCGGTGTGGGACGCCTTGAGGCCGGTGGGCGAGAGGTCCGCGCCGTAGACCTCGTAGAAGACCTCGTCCCGGACGGCGTAGTAGAGCTCGATGGCGAGGGTGCGCCGGTCGGCCGCACGGTCCTTGACGGCGTGGTCGATGAAGGCCTGGACGGCGTCGGTCTCGTAGTCGAGGAACTCGGTGGGCTGTGTCAGCCGGTCGTGCAGGTCGGGCGTCATGGCAGGCGGTTCCCTTGGGGTCAGAGGCCGAGGAGGGCGGCGATGCGGTTGCGCTGGATCTCGCTGGTGCCGGAGTAGATGGTTCCGGCGACGGAGTCGCGCAGTTCGCGTTCGATTCCGTGGCTGGTGAGCACGCCGCGTCCGCCGTGGATCTGGACGGCGTCGAGGGCCATCTGCAGGTTCGCCTCGGAGACGACCGTCTTGGTGGCGGCGAGGTCGATGGCCGCGTCCTGTCCGGTCTCCACCTTGACCCCGGTGTCGCGCAGCCACTTGCGCGCCGTCTCCAGCCGGATCTTCATGTCGGCGATCTTGTGGGAGACGGCCTGGTAGGAGCCGATGGTCTGCCCGAACTGGGTCCGGGACCTGGCGAACCGGATGGTGTCCTCCAGGCGGCGGGTCATCTCGCCGAGGGTGATGGAGAAGGCGAAGAGCACCTCCCGCTTCATCACGTGGTCGAGGACGAGGAATCCGGAACCCTCCCTGCCGACCCGCTGGGTGACCGGGACGCGCAGGCCGTCGAAGGCGAGCGTGCCGATCGGGCTGGTGCGCAGCCCGATCTTGTCCATGGCGGGCCCGACGGTAAGGCCGGGTGTGCCGGCCTCGACGAGCAGGGTGGTGAGGCCGAACGGACCGGGGTCGCCGGTACGGACGTAGAGCAGGAACAGGCCGGCGACGGGGGCGTTGGTGATGAACATCTTGCTGCCGTCGACCACGTAGTGGTCGCCGTCGCGGACCGCGGTGGTGGCGGAGTTCATCGCGTCCGAGCCGCCGGACTCCTCCGTGATGGCGTGCGCGGTGATGATGTCGCCGGACATGATCCGCGGGAGGTACCGGCGCTTCAGCTCCTCGCCGCCGAACTGCTGCAGCGGTACGCCCACGGAGACGATCTGGGTGGACGTGGAGAAGGAGAGGCCCGCGTCGCGGGAGGTGTGACCGAGGCCTTCCAGCACGCGCATGGTCTCGGTCAGGGACCGGCCGTGGCCTCCGTGGTCGGGGTGGAAGGGGGTCCGCAGGATCCCGGAGTCCTGGACGGCGGGCCACTTGTCGGACGGGAACGCACCGTTCCTGTCGAGTTCCCCGATGTCGGCGTTGAGCTTGTCGGCCCACGGGGCGGCGAGGTGGAAGAGGTCGTCGGTCACAGCCTGGTCCTTGTCACGTCGGGTGGGAGGAGGCGCCCCGCGGACGGCACACGCGGCCACGCACGGCCACACGCGATCACGCGACCACGCGCGGCCACGCGGCTGGTTCCGGTGGTGCGGTGCCGTCCGCGGGGCGGGGGGCTCAGGCCCCTCAGTACTGGGAGAACCCGTCGTCCGACAGCGTGTGCTTCTCGTCACCGACGATCGGCGGGTTGAAGACCGAGATCAGGTGCAGGTCCTCGTAGTCCGACGCGATCAGGTAGTGCGGGTCGTGCTGGTCCAGGGCGTATATCGTCCCGGGCACGATCTTGTGCCGGGTGCCGTCCTTCTCCACGACCTCACCCGATCCCGCGACGCAGAAGCAGGCTTCCAGGTGGTCGCGGTACTGGAGAGCGCTGGTGGTGCCCTGGCGCACGAGGGTCACGGCCACGGCGAAGCCCATGCCGTCGGCCTTCGTGAGGATGCGGTGGCTCGTTCCGTTGCCCCACTGGACGGGGACGACGTCGTCGACGCTGCGGGTGAACATGCGGGTACTCCCTTGGGTGTCGGCTCTGCGGACTCAGGCCGCTTCGGCGGGCGTGTGGGCGTGGATGAGGCGGGTGATCGCGGTGAGGGTGCGGAAGTCGTCCGGGCCGAACTCGATGTCGTCCACGGGCACGCCGTAGCGGGCCGCGATGTGGGAGATCATCCGGACGAGGCCGAGGCTGTCGATCACCCCGGAGGAGATGAGGTCGTAGTCGTCGGTGAGGTCCGAGGAGTCCTCGCCCGCCAGGTACTCGGTGACGAGGTAGGCGCGGATCTCGGCGGTCACGTCGGTCTCGCTCATGCGGTGCCGTTCTCCTTGAGTCGGTTGTTCCTGATGAGGTTCCGGTCGGGCTTGCCCGTGGACGTACGGGGAATCGGGGTCTCCGTGACGTGGACCGAGGACGGGATGGCGTGGCGCGGGAGGTGCCCGCTGACGTGGGTGCGCAGCCGCAGGCCGGTCAGGGCGGTGGACGGACGCCGGGTGACGTGCGCGTGCAGCCGTACGCCCGTCCGCTCGTCGGGAAGGGCCACGACGACGGCCTCGGCGACGTCCGGGTGGGAGGCGACGACGGTCTCGACCTCCTGGAGGTTGGTCCGTACGCCGCGGACCTTGACCTGCCAGTCGGCGCGGCCTTCGAGGCGGTAGAGGCCGTCGTCGGTACGGGAGACGATGTCGCCCGTGCGGTAGTGGACCCGGCCGTCCCGGACGGTGAACGCCTGCTCGTTCAGGGCCGACCGCAGGTAGCCGGCGGTCTGGAACGGTGTGGAGACGAGGAGTTCACCGGTGCCGGCGCCCGTGACGAGCTCTCCGTCGGCGTCCACGACGATCGCGCGCACCCCGGCGAGGGGGCGTCCGATCGGCGGGGCGGCGGCGGGGCCCAGGGGGTCGATGGGGTGGATGAAGGAGTCGTTCGTCTCCGTACAGCCGAAGACGTTGTGGAACCGGGCCTTCGGGAAGGCGTCGGCCATCGGCCGGAGCAGCTCCGGGGCGAGGGCGTCGCCCGTGGTGACGATCGTGCGGACGGCGGCGTACTCGGGGCCGTCCTGGACCAGCAGGCGGTGCAGCATGGGCACCCCCTGGACGAACGTGACGCCGTGGCCGGCCACCAGGTTCCGCAGGTGCGGGGCGTCCGTGGCACGGTCCTTGTCGACCAGGACGACCTGCGCGCCGAGGCGCAGGAAGGTCCAGACGTCGAGCAGGGCGAGGTCGAAGTTGAGCGGGGCGTAGGAGAGCGCGACGTCGTCCCGGGTGAGCTCGAACTCGCCCGTGGCCCAGTCGGCGAAGGCGTCGAAGCCCTCGGCGGGGATGGGCACGATCTTCGGTGTTCCGGTGGATCCCGAGGTGGTGAGCAGGAGGCGGGTGCGCGTGGCGTCGGCCCGGTCGAAGCCCTCGGCCTCCTCCTCGCCGCCGTCCACCGCTTCGGCCGTCAGCGCGCCCGTCTCGGAGACGGTGAGCGTGTGGGAGGCGCGGGCCTGCTGGGCGAGTCGGGTGCGGGCGGCGATGCCGAGGTCGGGCGAGGGCGCCAGGGCGATCAGGCCCTCGTGGAAGACGGCGAGCAGGAGTGCGACGGTCTCCGGTGTCTTGTGCGCCGGCACGCAGACGGTGGAACCGGCGGGCAGCCCCAGTCCGCTCAACGCGGTACGGAGCGCTTCCGTCCGGTCGCCCAGCTGCCCGTAGGTGACGGTGCGCCGGTTGCCCGCGAGGGCGACTCGGCCGGCGTGCTCCCGGCTGTGGACGGCGATGGAATCGGCGAGGTGTGTCGATGGCACAGCGGACTCTCCCCCGAGAACGTTGAGACAGCGATTGCATCGTCAAGCAACTGGCTTGCCGACTCGAGAAGCGGGAACCGCGTTCTCGTTACGCTTGATCATGCAACGAAACCACCCCTGGCGCGCTATGCCGAGAGTTCGCGATTGACAGCGCGTCAGGGGTTGGGGGAAGGTGCCGGTTCGCGTATGCCGACCGACGGATGCCGACCGCGGCCGGCCGGGCGCCTCAGGCTCCGGCGGCCCGCAGCGACTGCACCGTGGAGGCGTATTCGGGGTCGGCGGTGAGGGCGTTGAGCGCCGAGGAGAGGACGTCCGCGTAGGTCGCGCGGGCGGCGGCGTGCCGTTCGCGGCCCTCGGCCGTGATCACCGCGTAGACACCGCGCTTGTCCGAAGGACACAGGTCCTTGTAGGCGAATCCGGCCACTTCGAGCCGTGCGACCAGCCGCGTCACGGACGACTGGCCGAGACCGACCCGGTCGGCCAGGTCCTGCATGCGCAGCTCGCTGTCCTCGGCGTGGGAGAGCGACTCCAGCGCCCGGTACTCCGACAGACCGATCCCATGACGCCGCTGGAGCGCCTGCGCCAGCTCCCGCTCCACACGGGAGTGCAGGACGAGCAGACGGCTCCAGACCACTTGGTCGGACGACGCGGAAAGGGAAGCGGCCATGACCTGACGCACCTTTCATGGGGAGATTGACAACAGAGTACATGCTCATGCAACCTCATCTCGCCGCGTCGGTCCGTCACCGGACGACTACGGTTCCGAAGAATTTGCACGAACAAGCAACTTACTGGAGAGTGAGTTCCATGTCGTCCCCCTCCCCGCAGGACACCCCGCAGAACGCCAACGTCGGCTGGGCCTGGCTGCTGTTCTCGTCCCTGTTCGAGATCACGTTCGCGCTCTCGACCGAGGCGACCGACGGCTTCACCAAGCTCGGCCCGTCGCTGCTCACCGTGGCCGCCGCCTCGTGCGGCATCTTCACCCTCTCCATGGCGCTGAAGACCGTGGACGTCGGCGTCGGTTACACGGTGTGGGCCGGAATCGGCGCTGTCGGCACCGTCGTCTTCGGCACCCTGATCTACGACGAGCGGATGACCGTCTGGAAGGTGCTCGCGTTCGTCCTGATCATCGGCGGCGCCCTCGGTCTGCGCATCTCCGACAACATCGCGGCCAAGAAGCAGGCCGCCGTCGAGGCCCCGAGCGCCCCGGCCGCCGCGCAGCCCGTCGCCTGATCCGCCCCACCTGACGCCCGCTCCGTCCCCACCATCCCGAAACGAGTGACACCACCATGACCTGGGTCTACCTCGGCATCGCCATCGTCTTCGAAGTCCTCTTCGCCCTCGGCACCAACGCCACCAAGGGGTTCACCCGCCTGTGGCCCTCCGTGCTCACGCTGCTCGCCGCCGCCGGCGGTATCTACACGCTGTCCCTGGCCCTGCGTGAGCTCGACGTCTCGGTCGGCTACACCATCTGGACCGGTATCGGCGGAGTCGGCACCGTCATCTGCGGCGCCATCATCTTCAAGGAGAAGATCACGCTCGCGCGGCTGCTCTCCTTCGCCTCCATCATCGGCGGCGCCGTCCTGCTCCGCCTGACGGCCGTCTGATCGGCGCGCGCATCATGAACGACATCGACGATCTGCTGCCCCACGTCAGGGAAGCGGTACGGATCAGCCGGGAGCACGTGGCCACGGGCGGCATCCCCTTCTCGGGGATCGTCGTCCAGGACGGCCGGGTCCTCGGCACCGGGTTCAACCGGGTCCGGGAGGACCACGACGCCAGTGCGCACGCGGAGGTCGTGGCGCTGCGCGAGGCGGCGAAGCGCGCCGGCGTGTTCGCCGTCGCCGGGTCCACGCTGATCGCCTCGGGCGAGCCCTGCGCCATGTGCTACATGGTGGCCCGCTACTTCGGCGTCGAGCACATCGTCTTCGCCGCCGACCGCAGGACCGCCGGCGCCTACGGCTTCGACTACGGCAGCTCGTACGGCATCTTCGCGACCGACCCCACCCAGTGGCCGATCAAGGTGACACACGCCCCGGTCGAGGGCCACGAGGTGCCGTTCCAGGAGTTCCTGACCGTGCAGAGGGGCGGGGTCCGATGACCGAGCCGGTGAAGATCCAGATCTGGTCCGACTACGTGTGTCCCTTCTGCATGCTGGCCGAGGGACCGCTGGAACAGGCCACCGAGGACCTGGACGTCGAGATCGAGTGGAAGCCGTTCGAGCTGCGGGCCCATCCGCAGCCGACGCTCCGCCCGGAGGACCCGTACCTGCCCGACATCTGGAAGCGGGCCGTCTATCCGATGGCCCGGCGGATGGGCGTGGACATCACGCTCCCCACCGTCTCCCCGCAGCCCTACACCCGGCTCGCGTTCGAGGGCTTCCAGTACGCGCAGGACCGGGGCAAGGGCGACGCGTACACCCGGCGCATGTTCCGTGCCTTCTTCCAGGAGGACCTGGACCTCGGACAGATCGACGTCCTCACCCGGCTCGCCGGTGAACTGGACCTGGACCAGGAAGAGTTCCGTACGGCGCTGGAGAAGGGCACGTACACCGCCCGGCACGAGGACGCGCTCCGGGAGGCCGCCGCCCACCGTGTGCAGGTCGCCCCGACGTTCCTCGTCGGCGACGTCCGCATGGAGGGGGTGCCCTCGGTCCCCCAGCTGCGCAAGGCGATCCTGGACGCCCAGGCACGGCAGCAGGACGAGTCCCACGGCGCCGCGTGCGGCATCGACGGCGTCTGCTGACCGGGCCCCGGCCCCGGCGTTCCGACCCCGGACACGCGACCGCACACAGGTCGGGTGCCCGGGGTCTTCGCGTCCGGGGGTGCGCCCGAGGGTGCGCTCTTCGTGGGACGCGGAGGAGCCGGACGCCTGCCTGGGGCGTCCGGCTCCGTGGGGGGTGGGTCCTGGGCTGGGTCCCGCTACGGCGCGAGCCGTGCCGCGAGCCGCGGGAAGAGGGCCAGCGCGTTGGTGCGGCCGACGGCGGTGCGCCGCTCCTCGTCCCAGCCCCCGTACGTCCGGAAGCCCTCGACGTTCTCCGTGGTGTGGGCGGCCGGCATGAACGGGAAGTCGCTGCCGAACAGGATCCGGTCCGGCGCGGCCAGCTCGGTCAGCGCGGGCAGCGCGAAGCGGTTGGCGGACATCGCGATGTCGTAGTACAGCCCGCGCAGGGCACCGACGACGTCCTTGGGGGCGCGCTCGGTCAGGTACCTGCCGATCGTCGGGCCGTAGGTGAGCCGCTGCGCGAGGAACGGCAGCGTGCCGCCGGCGTGCGAGACGATCAGCTTCAGATGCGGCAGCCGCTCCAGCGTGCCGCTGAAAAGCAGGTCGACCACCGTGCGGGTGGTCTCGAAGGTGAAGTCGTACAGCGACGGCGGCAGGTCGAAGGTGGCCACGTCCTTGGCCGGCGGGGTGCCGGGGTGGACGTGGACCGGGACCCCGCGGTCGGCGATCTCGGCGAGCAGCGGCTCGAACTCCGGGTCGCCGAGGTAGCGGTTTCCGTAGCTGGTCAGCAGGCCGACGCCGTCGAGGCCGAGCTCGTCGATCGCGTAGGTGAGTTCGTCCTTGGCGGCGGCCACGTCGGGCAGCGGCAGGATGGCGAACGCGCCGAAGCGGGTGGGGTGTTCGGCGATGAGAGTGGCGTAGTACTCGTTGACCTGGCGGGCCAGGCGGTGGCTCTCCGCGCCCTCGGCGAAGGTGACGCCCGGCGCGGTGACGGACAGGACCGACGCGGCGATGCCGTGGCGGTCCATCACCTCCAGGCTCTCCTCGGGGCTCCAGGTCGGGTAGTCCACACCGGGGATGGCGACCTTGTCGCCGAGCGCCTCGCGGTAGGCCGGCGGGATGGCGTGGTGGTGGACGTCGATGAGGCCGGTCTCGTGCTGCATCAGTCTTCTCCGTCGGTCTTGCTGTCGGGCAGTGCGTCGAGTTCGATGCCGAACCAGGTGCGGTAGGCGGCGCGGACCGCGGTGTCGTCGGCCAGTTCCTCCTTGGTCCTGACGCCGTTCTCGGTACGGGTGAGGGTGCGGCCCGCGAGGGTGACCCGTCCTCCGGGCGTGGGCATGGAGCACACCTGGCGCGCCAGGAACGGCGAGTCGTCCGCGCTGCGGAACCACCACATGGTGGGGGCGAAGTCCTCCAGTTCACGGCCGCGCGGTTCGAGGCGGTACTGCAGCTCTCCGTCGCGGTAGAGGTCCAGGTCCCCCTTCGGGGCCTCGACCAGCTCGAAGGTGCCCTGCGGGTCGTGCTGGGGCCCGCCCGCGCGCAGCCGCAGGGGGGAGCGGAACGCGTGGCCGTAGCCGACGTCGGCCAGCCAGGGGCCCTCGCCGTCCTCGGTCCGTACGCGCAGGCAGAGGTGGCCGAGGAGCGGGCCGAACACGCCGTCCTCGAGGACCCGGGCGCCCATCGGCTCGACGTCGAAGCCGAGCGAGGTCAGCAAGGTGAAGAAGGCGCCGTTGAGTTCGTAGCAGCATCCGCCGCGTCCGCGGTCGATGAGCTTCTCCAGGGCGGGTTCGCCGAGGCCGATGGGAAGGCTCGGCCGGCCGAAGGCGAAGTCGATGTTCTCGAAGGGGATGCTGAAGACATGGCGTTCGTGCAGATACGCCAGGGCCTTCCCGTCGGGCCGTTCGGGCCGCTCGGCGCCGATCCTCGCGAGGTACGCGTCCACGGTCTTGTCGTCGAGCATCAGACGTACTCCGCGTGGTACTTGGCAACGATGCTCTGGGCCTTCTCGACGTCCGCCGCGTACTGCTCGGCCTCGGGCGCGGGCATGCCCTCCTCGGCGGCCACCCCGAGCTCGGTGAAGAAGCGCTCGAAGCCCGCGGGGGTGAAGATGATGAGCATCTTGGCGGGTTCGTCGCCGACGTTCTTGAAGGCGTGGGTCCTGCCCTTGGGCACGAAGATGAACGCGCCCGCCCCGACGATCTCGCTGCGCTTCTCGTTGGAGATCTGCAGCTCGCCCTCGATGAGGTAGAAGGCCTCGTCGGCGTCGTGGTGGATGTGCAGGGGCGGCCCTCCGCCCGGCGGCACCATGGCCTCGATCAGGCCGAGGGAACCGTGTGTGTTCTCCGCGTCCGCCTTGAGCGTGTAGTGGTCCCCGAAGACCCAGCGTGCCGGTCCTGCCTTCGGCGGGATGTAGACGATGCCCTCGGATTCCTCGAAACTCAAGGCTCTTCCCTTCCTCGCGGGTGTACGCGTACTGCTCGCTCCACTCCACACGGCGGCCTGCCCGGCCGGCATCCCGTGTTCACGGGGTTTTCGCAGGTCACTCCCGTGAATACGTGATGGCGGGGGCGGCCGTTGTGGCCATCGTGGTGCGTGCGCGGCGCGCGCGACGTGCGCGCGCACGCGACGCACGTACCGACGATGGGATGAGAGACATGACTGCTCGCTTCACCGGCAAGGTGGCGCTGGTCACCGGTGGCGGCTCCGGGATCGGCCGCGCCACCGCCGTGGCCTTCGCCCGCGAGGGTGCCACCGTGGTGGTCGCCGGACGCACCCCCGACCGCCTGGTCGAGACGGTCGAGCTGATCGAGAAGGACGGGGGCACGGCCGGGTACGTCGCGGCCGACATCGCCGTCGACGCGGAGGTGGAGGCGCTGGTCGCGACGGTCGTGGAGCGCCACGGCCGGCTGGACGTCGCCGTCAACAACGCGGGTCACCTGCCCGATCCGGCCCCTCTCGCCGAGCTCGCCGAAGAGGACTTCGCGCGGACCCTGGAGATCAACCTGCTGGGCACGTGGCGGTCGATGAAGCACGAGATCCGCCACATGCGGGCGAACGGCGGTGGCGTCATCGTCAACGTGGGTTCCGTGGTCGGCGCCCACCTGACCATTCCGGGTGCCGGCGCGTACGGGGCGAGCAAGGCGGCGATCGCCGCGCTCGGGCGCAGCGCGGCCCGTGAGTACGCCGCCGACGGGATCCGGGTGAACACGCTCAGCCCGTCCTCGATGGACACCCCCATGTCCTTGCTGGAGAACGAGACGCCGCAGGAGCGGGTGGAGCGCGCCAGGGGCATGTTCCCGCTCGGCCGGATCGGGACGGTGGAGGAGGGCGCGGCGGCGGTGCTGTACCTGGCCTCCGCTGAGTCGGGCTTCGCCCTCGGCCACGATCTGGTGATCGACGGCGGCATCACGGCCTGAGCGGTCGCCGACGATCGGTTCCGGGCATGACCGTGCCCCGGTCCGCAGGGGGGAGGCTGCGGACCGGGGCACGGCCGTTCAGGGGGCGTGTCGGGTCACACGCGGGTGTCGGTCAGGGTCTGCTCCTGGAGCGTGCCGGTGCCGCCGCCCGCGACCACGCCGACGCCCTTGGCGGGCCGGGAGCGGTACTGGAGATGGCCCGCCCACAGCGTGCCCAGCAGTCCCGCCGCGGCGAGCGCGGCCCCGACCCAGGCGACCGAGGCGAAGCCGAAGCCGGCGTTGATGGCCATGCCGCCGAGCGCCGGGGCGAGGGTGTTGCCGACGTTGAAGGCCGAGGTGTTGGTGGCCCCGACCAGGGTCGGAGCGCCGGGCGCCACGACGAACACCCGGGACTGCAGGATCGGGTTGGTGACGTATCCCGCCAGGCCGAGGACGAAGATCAGGGCCACGGTGACGACGGTGTTCTCCGCCAGCACGGCGAGCAGGGCGGAGGCCACGGCGAGGACACCGGTGCCCAGCGCGAGCGTACGGATGGGGTACGCCTCCGCAGTCCGGCCGCCGATGACCATGCCCAGGAGACCGCCGACGCCGAACAGCGCCAGGAGGGCGGGCACCCAGCCGTCGGCCAGCCCGGTCACGTCGGTGAGCAGGGAGGCGAGGTAGCTGAAGGTGACGATGACCGCGCCGAAGGAGAACGCGGTCACGGCGTACGAGAGCCACAGCTGCGGCCGGGCCATCGCCCGCAGTTCGGCGCGGACGGTACGCGGCTCCTCCGTGGAGCCCTTGCCGCCGGGGATGGCGAACACCGAGCAGGCGACACTGACGAGGGTGAGCGCGGCCACGCCCCAGAAGGCGGCCCGCCAGCCGGCGAACTGGCTGAGCACGGTGCCCGCGGGGACGCCCACGATGGTGGCGAGGGTCAGTCCGCTGGCAACCACCGCGACGGCCTTGCCCTTGGCGTTCGCCGGGACGAGGGCGACGGCGGTGGCCACGGCGACGCCCCAGAAGCCGGCGTAGGCGAGGGCGCTGATGACGCGGGTGGCGAAGAGGACGCCGTAGCCCGGAGCCAGGGCGCCGACGATGTGCGCGGCGATGAAGACGAGCTGGAGCGCGACGAGGGCGGTGCGGCGGGGCCACTTCAGGGTCGCCACCGCGAGGAGGGGCGCGCCGACGACCATGCCGATGGCGAACGCCGAGATCAGGAGCCCGGCATCGGGGATGGAGACACCCAGGTCGTCGGCGAGGTTGGGCAGGAGCCCGGAGAGCATGAACTCCGAGGTGCCTTGGGTGAAGATTCCCAAGCCGAGGATGTAGACGGCTAGGGGCATGGAGTGCCTCCAAGTGCGTGGGGATGGACCGGTGTTGCGTCCGGTCGCGAGCGGTGTGGCCGGCCTCGGTGGCGACGCTAGCACATTTTGGAGCGCCCGCTTCAAAACCTGGGTGGGACGGGGCACGTGGTGCCACCCGCAAGGGATTCGGCCCTCAGCTGCGCCAGTTGTCCGGCGCGTTCAACCGCCACAGGAGCAGGGCCGTGTGCGCCCGCTGCCGCTCCGACGGATCGCTCAGCGACATGTCCAGGGCACGTTCGGCACGGACCACCCGATGGGCTACGGAACTGTGGTGCAGCGAGAGCAGTTTGGCCGCCTCACGGAGGGACCGGGTGCGGCAGACGGCCTCCAGGGTCGCCAGCATCTGCGCCCCGTCCGGCTCGGCTTCGAGGCGGGCGAGCGCAGCCACGTCGGGGTGGGCGAGCGCCACGGGCCCGGGGATGTCGGCGAGAAGGGCCTGCGCCCCCAGCGCCGCGGCGTCCATCAGCCGCGGCCAGGTGGGGCCCAGGCCGGCGAACCGGGCCGCGCGCCTGGCCTGCCCCCAGGACTCCGGCAGCCGCTCGGGGGCGACCGCCGGTCCCAGGCCCACGGCCACACAGGGCGGCAGCGTCACCCGGCCCCTCGCGGCGGCGCCCGTGCCGGGGAGGAGGAGGGCGCCGACCCTGGGCCACAGCGCGCCCTGGGGCGCCGGGCCGCCCGCGCGTGTCGGCGGTGCGTGCAGCGCTCCCGCACTGGCCCGCAACGCCCCTTGCAGTCCGGCCGGTTCGGGGACGACCACGGCGGCCGCCCGCATCGGACCCACCGGCGCGAGGCCGAGCAGGTGCAGTGCGCGGGACCTCTGCACCTCGGGCATCGAAGGCGACAGGACCGCCTGGACGAGCGCCGGATCCCCGAGCCCGTCCGGCCACCAGAGCTCCGGATCCGAGGACGTACCGGCGTACGTACCGGCGTACGTACCGGACAAGGGGTCCGTCGAGACAGGTGACGCCGGGGCCGCCATCGGGTCGTCCGACGTACGCGACGACAGGCCCGCCACCGGATCCGTCGGCGTACGCGACGGCACGCCCCCCAGCGGATCCGCCGAGGCCCCCGGCGGGGCCTGCGGGACTCCGCCGCCCACACGCCCGGCCGCGGCCAGCGCCATGCGCTCGACCAGCAGCCCGTCGAAGGGCAGCGGGTCCCCCGCGCGTTCGATCCACACCTCGCCCGCCGCGCGCCCGTGGAGGGCGATCACCCGCCGCGTCGAGGGCGCCGCCTCCCCCGGGTCCGGCGCGCCTCCCGCCGGGCCGCGCCGCAGCACCCGGCGGGAGGGGCCGCGGTCGTCCGTCAGGCCGGCGGTACAGCCCGCGAGCCGCGCGGCGGCGCGGACCAGCTCGTCGGCGTCCGCCGCGCTCCGGAAGAGAGCGTCGAAGCGGGCGAGGAGAGCCGGCGCCGCCTCCGCCTCGGTGGGCGGGGGCGGCGGGCTCGACGTCAGTCCGTACATCCGCGCAGGCTAGTTCCGGAGCGGGGCGGGCACCCCCACGGTCACGACACTCCGTCAGGTCGGCGCACCAATCGGTGTCCCCAGGGCGTCAATACGCGACGGGCGGCGGCGGCGGACTCCCCCACCCGCACGGGACGATGACCCCATGAGTGACGCCACGCCCCGATCCGCCCCGCCCGTGCCCACCCGGATGAGGCTCCGGCCCGATCTGGCACCGCTCGTCGAGCAGATCCCGTACCTCGACGTCGCCGAGCCGGACGTCGCCCGCCGCACCCTCAAGGACCTCGAAGCCCAGTGGGAGCCGGCCGACACCAGCGCCATCACGGTCACCGAACGGCTCATCCCCGGGCCGGCAGGCGCCCCCGACGTCGCCGTGCGCGTCTATACGCCGCGCACCCCGGGACCGCACGGCGGTCTGCTGTGGATCCACGGCGGCGGGTTCGTGATGGGCAGCCTGGAGACCGAGCACAACCAGTGCGTGTGGTTCGCCTCCCGGGCGGACGTCGTCGTCGTGAGCGTCCAGTACCGGCTGGCGCCCGAGAACCCCTTCCCCGCGGGTGCGGAGGACTGTTACGCGGCCCTGCGCTGGCTCGCCGACAGCACCGACGAGCTCGGGGTCGTCCCCGAGCGGCTCGGTGTCGCGGGATGCAGCGCGGGCGGCGCCCTCGCCGCGTCCGTCGCCCTGATGGCGCGCGACCGCGAGGGGCCGCGGCTCGCCCTCCAGGTGCTGACCTTCCCCGTGACCGACGACCGGATGGACACCCCCTCCGCGCGGAGCTTCCACGACACCCCGGTGTGGTCCACGCCCCAGTCCGTCTCGATGTGGCGCCACTACCTGGGCGAAGGCCACGAGCAGCGGGAGACCTCGCCGTACGCGGCGCCCAACCGCGCCGACGACCTGAGCGGACTCCCCGCCGCGCACATCGTCACCGCGCAGTACGACCCGCTGCGCGACGAGGGCCTCCGCTACGGGCAGCGCCTCATGGAGGCGGACGTACCGGTCACGCTCCACCAGTGGGCCGGGGCGTTCCACATCTTCGACTCCTTCGGTACCGAGTCCGGGCAGCGCTCGATCGACGAGCTGGTGCTCGCCGTCCACGAAGCGCTGGCCGAGTGACCGCCGTGGCCGACGCGTCCGGTGCTCCGCGGCGCGTCCGCGTCACCGCGGATCCCGACTGGTACGCCCCCGCCGGCATCGCGCTCGGCATCCGGGTCGGCGACCTCGTCTTCGCCTCCGGCCAGGGACCGATCGGCGAGGACGGCGCCACCGTCGGCAAGGGCGACTTCGAGGCGCAGGCCCGGCAGGCGCTCGCCAACCTCGCGCTCGTGCTGAAGAACGCCGGCTCGGGTCTCGACGGGGTGGTCAAGGCGACCGTGTTCGTCACCGACATCGCCCGGGACCAGGACGCCTTCGCGCGGATCAGGGCCGAGCACTTCGCCCCGCACACGTTCGCCGAGTCCTTCGTCGAGGTCTCCTCCCTCGCCGATCCCGACTGGCTGATCGAGATCGAGGCGATCGCGGTGACATCATGATCGATTCCCGAATTTCAGTGCGATCGCTCCAAAAACCTTAGAGTACGGGTATGGCCAGGCCCAGGAAGTTCGACGAGACGCACGCCCTCACCGCTGCCATGAACACGTTCTGGCGGCGGGGGTTCGAGGCGACCTCGACCCGGGACCTGGCCGACTCGACCGGCATGGGCCAGTCGAGCCTGTACAACGCGTTCGGCGACAAGCGCGAGCTGTACCTGCGGGCCCTGCGCCGCTACTACGAGACGCACACCGCCGAGCAGACCGCCCTCCTGGAGCAGCCGGGACCGGTCAAGGACCGGCTGCGGGACCTGATGGAACACGCCATCGACGCCGATCTGTCGGACCCGGAGTCCTCCGGATGCTTCGCCATCAACGCCTCCGTCGAGAAGGCCGGCACGGACGACGACGTCCGTGAGGAGGTGGTCCGCCACTTCGGCACCGTGGAGGCGGCGCTGGCCGAGGCCATCGCGCGGGGGCAGCGCTCCGGCGAGATCGGCACCCGGCAGAGCGCCGGGACACTCGCCCGCCAGGTCCTGAGCACGTACTACGGACTGCGCGTTCTCGCCCGGGTCCAGAAGGACCGGAACGCCCTGCTCAGCGTGGTGGAAAGCGCCCTCTCCGCGCTGTAGCGGGGCCTCTCCGTCCGGCTCGGGGAACCTGACGGAGAACATGACAGAGTGGACCGGCGCCCGTTGCGACCGTCAGGGCGCCCCGCCAGGGTCTGCCGGGTGAATACAGCCAACGCTTCCTACCGGAAACACCCGTCCGGACAGGTCCTCGGCTGGGCGAGCCTCACCCCGGCCGAACTGCGGGTGGCCCGTCTGGTGTCCGAGGGGCTGACCAACCGCGCCGTCGCCACCCACCTGGTCGTTTCACCGCACACGGTGGACAGCCACCTGCGCCACATCTTCATCAAACTCGGCATCTCCAGCAGGGTCTCCCTCGCCCGCCTGACCGTGTTCCACGACCACGCGAGCCCTCACGACCAGCCCGCCCAGAGCGCCGGCCCATCCCGTATCCGCGCCACTTGACGGACTCACCGGACCTTCGTTGCGGGCCGGTGGAGGCCTGGGGATAGTGGCATTCGTACGAATCGGCGCGTCCTTCGAGACACCGCGCCGCACACACTCGTCGACGCTCCGGCATGCCGATGCTGCCAGCCGAGCCGCCGCCGCAGGACGGAAGACGCCGGGCGGGACACCACGTCGACGCGCACGCGTCCGTGCCACCCGCTCGCCCCCACGCCCGCCATCAGCCGGAGTCCATCCGGCACGCCCGCCGAGGGAAACCGATGACCGACATCCTGTCCCACCTCCGTTCCCTACCCGCACTTCAGCAGCCCGACTGGGAGGACCATCCGCGTCTGGCCGAGATCCGCACGGATCTCGGCCGGATGCCGGCCCTCGTGGACGCCGAGGCCGTACGCCGTCTGCGGTCCCTGCTGGCCGAGGCCGCCGCCGGCCACATCCAGGTGATCCAGACCGGTGACTGCGCCGAGGACCCCGCCGAGGCCAACCCCGAGGACGTACGCCGCAAGGCCGCGCTCCTCGACGTCCTGGCCGGCACGATGAAGCTCGCCTCCGGAAAGCCCGTGCTCCGGGTGGGCCGCATAGCCGGCCAGTACGCCAAGCCGCGCTCCAAGCCCACCGAGACGGTCGGCGGCACCGAACTCCCCGTCTACCGGGGCCACATGGTCAACCGCCCCGAGCCCGACCCCGAGCAGCGCCGTCCCGACCCGGCCCACCTGCTCACCGGCTACCGGGCCGCCAGCGACACCATGCACTACCTGGGATGGCGCGGCACGGCCGCCCGCTCCGAGCTCGAGGTGCCGGTGTGGACCAGCCACGAGGCGCTGCTGCTCGACTACGAACTGCCCCTGCTGCGCCGCGAGCCCGACGGATCGCTGCTGCTCACCTCGACGCACTGGCCCTGGGTGGGTGAGCGGACCCGGCAGCTCGACGGTGCCCACATCGCCCTGCTCTCCGCCGTCTCCAACCCCGTCGCGGTCAAGGTCGGGCCGACCATGACCCCCGACGAACTCCTCGCCCTGTGCGACCGGTTGGACGCCCAGCGCCGTCCCGGCCGGCTGACGCTGATCGCCCGGATGGGCGCCGAGAACGCCGCCGCGAAGCTGCCGGCGCTCGTCGAGGCGGTCGACCGCGCCGGCCACCCGGTGCTGTGGCTGTCGGACCCGATGCACGGCAACACCGTCAGCGGCCCCGGCGGACTCAAGACCCGCCTGCTGACGACCGTCGTCCAGGAGATCGAGGCCTTCCAGGCGGCGGTGCACACGGGCGGCGGCGTGGCCGCGGGTCTCCACCTGGAGACCACCCCGGAGAGCGTCACCGAGTGCGTCGTCGACGCCGACGGCCTGGGGAGTCTCGGCGACAAGTACCTGAGCTTCTGCGACCCGCGCCTCAACCCGCAGCAGGCGACGGCGGCCGTCGCGGCATGGCGCGGATGAGCGCGGCGGGCGTGGACACGGCACGGACGGATTCGGAGGGTCCGCAGGTGGCAGGAACAGTCGTCCTGGTGACGGGTGCGGCCGGCGGCATCGGCGAGGCGGTGGTGCGGCTGCTCGCCGAGCGCGGCGCCGTCGTCGCCGCCGTCGACCTGGTGCCGGACCGGCTCGCCGACACGGTGGGCCGGCTGCGGGCCGACGGTCTGGACGTGACCGGCTTTCCGGCCGACGTCACGTCGAGCGACGGGGTCGAGGCCGTGGTCGAGCGGGTCGAGGCCGAACTCGGTCCCGTGGAGCAGCTGGTGAACGCGGCCGGGGTACTGCGCCTGGCCGAGGCGCGCGCCCTGAGCGACGAGGACTGGCTGACCACGTTCGCGGTCAACACCAACGGCGTGTTCCACACGTCCCGGGCCGTGGTCAACCGGATGATCCCCCGGCGGCGCGGCGCGATCGTGACGGTCGCGTCGAACGCGGCGGGCACCGCCCGCGCGCAGATGGCGGCGTACGCGGCGTCCAAGGCGGCCGCGACCGCGTTCACCAAGTGCCTGGGCCTGGAGGTGGCGGAGCACGGTATCCGCTGCAACGTTGTCGCGCCCGGCTCCACCGACACCCCGATGCTGCGCGGGATGCACACCGCGGACACCGCCGCCAAGGCGTCGATCGCGGGCTCCCCCGAGGCGTACCGGGTCGGCATCCCGCTGGGCAAGGTCGCCCGGCCCGAGGACGTGGCCCGGGCCGTCGCCTTCCTGCTGTCCGACGACGCCGGCCACGTCACCCTGCACGAACTGACCGTGGACGGCGGTGCCACGCTCGGTGTCTAGCCAAGAGAGGACCGACCGGCCGATGCCCGGTATTCCCCCGATCGAGTCGTATCCCATGCCCCAGGAGGGCGAGCTGCCGGAGAACACCGTCAGCTGGCCGGTGGATCCGCGGCGGGCCGTTCTCCTGCTCCACGACATGCAGGAGTTCTTCCTCAAGCCGTTCCCGCGGGGCGAGGCGCCGGGGAACGCCCTGGTGGGCAACGCGGCGCTGCTGCGCGAGCGGTGCGCCGAGCTCGGCATCCCCGTCGCCTACACGGCGCAGCCCGGCGGCATGACGCCGGAGCAGCGCGGACTCCTGAAGGACTTCTGGGGGCCGGGGATGAAGCCCACGCCCGAGCACCGCAAGGTGGTCGAGCCCCTCGAACCGGCTCCCGGCGACTGGACGTTCACGAAGTGGCGCTACAGCGCCTTCTTCAAGTCGGACCTGCTGGAGCGGATGCGGTTCCACCAGCGGGACCAGCTGATCATCTGCGGTGTGTACGCGCACGTGGGTGTGCTGATGACCGCGGTGGAGGCCTTCACCAACGACATCCAGCCCTTCCTGGTGGCCGACGCCGTGGCCGACTTCTCGGCCGAGTACCACCGGCTCGCCCTCGACTACGCGGCACAGCGCGCAGCCCGCGTCGTGTCCGCCAAGACCGTGCTGAGCGAACTCGACGCGGGCGGCGCGGCGCGCTGACCGCGTCCCACCGCCGAAAGGAATCCCCATGGCAAGGCAGGACAGCGCGCACGACCTGCTCGCACGCATCCTCGACGGCTCGGCCGGCGCGTTCGCACTGATGCACCGGCCCGAGACGGTGGACCCCGACACCCTGGAGCTGCTGGCCGGCGACGTGACGGAGATCCCGTCCCTCGCCGACCTCGATCTGCCACCGCGGGAAGGGACGGGCGCCCGCACGGAACTGCTCACCCTGATCCCCTACCGTCAGCTCGCCGAGCGGGGCTTCGCGGCTCCCGACGACGGCGCGCCGCTGCTGGCGATGACGGTCCGCGAGCAGGCGGCGTTGCCCCTGCGGGCGACGCTTCCGCTGCTGCCGGACGAGCCGGTGAAGGTGACCGACGGCCACTTCGACGTGGACGACGAGGCCTACGCGGACATCGTGCGGCGGGTCGTCACGGACGAGATCGGGACCGGTGCGGGCGCCAACTTCGTGATGCGGCGCTCCTTCACGGCCCGGCTGCCCGGCTTCGGCCTGCCCGCGGCGCTGTCGTTCTTCCGCCGCCTGGTGCAGCGGGAGGCCGGGGCGTACTGGACGTTCCTCGTGCACACCGGCGACCGGACGTTCGTGGGCGCCACCCCGGAGCGGCACATCAGCGTCCACGACGGCACGGCCGTGATGAACCCGATCAGCGGCACCTACCGCTATCCGGCGGGCGGTCCCGACCTGGACGGCGTCATGGAGTTCCTCGCCGACCCCAAGGAGGCCGACGAACTGTACATGGTCGTCGACGAGGAGCTGAAGATGATGGCCCGGATCTGCCCGGCGGGCGGCCGGGTGGTGGGCCCGTACCTCAAGGAGATGGCCCGTCTCGCGCACACCGAGTACTTCATCGAGGGGCGTACCGACCGCGATGTACGCGACATCCTGCGCGAGACGCTGTTCGCGCCGACGGTGACCGGTTCCCCGCTGGAGAGCGCCGCGCGGGTCATCAGCCGCTACGAGCCCCAGGGCCGTGGCTACTACAGCGGTGTGGCCGCGCTGATCGGCCGCGACGCCGCCGGTGGCCGCACCCTGGACTCCTCGATCCTGATCCGTACCGCCGACATCGACGACGAGGGCATGATGCGGATCGGGGTGGGCGCGACCCTGGTGCGCCACTCCGACCCGGAGTCCGAGGTGCAGGAGACCCGGGCCAAGGCGGCCGGGCTGCTCGCCGCGCTCGGCGATCCGGAGCCCGTCCGCTTCGGGGCGCACCCCGCGGTCCGCGAGGCTCTCGACGGACGCAACGAGCGCATCGCCGACTTCTGGCTGCGGGAGCAGGAGACGCGCGACGGCACGGACGGGCCGCTGTCCGGCCGCCGGGTGCTGGTGATCGACGCCGAGGACACCTTCACGGAGATGATCGCCCATCAGATCCGTTCGCTGGGCGGAGAGGTGAACGTACGGCGGTTCGACGAGCGGTACGGCTTCGACGAGCACGACCTGGTGGTGATGGGCCCGGGCCCGGGCGATCCACGGGAGACGGGCGACCCCAAGATCGCGCACCTGCGGTCGGCGGTCGCCCAGCTCCTGGAGGAGCGCAGGCCGTTCATGGCGGTCTGCCTGAGCCACCAGGTGCTCAGCACGCTGATCGGTCTCGACCTGGTGCGCCGGCCGGTGCCCAACCAGGGCGCCCAGCACGAGATCGACCTCTTCGGCCGGCGTGAGCGGGTGGGCTTCTACAACACGTTCGCCGCGCACTCCTCGGGTGACTCCTTCGAGCACCCGGTGCACGGGCGCGTCGAGGTCAGCCGCGACCCGGCGACGGGCGAGGTGCACGGCCTGCGGGCCGCCGGTTTCGTGTCCATGCAGTTCCACGCCGAGTCCGTACTGACCGTCGACGGGCCCCGGATCATCGGCTCGCTGCTCGCGGAGGTGGCCGGCTCGTGCGTGCGGTAGTCGTCTGGTGGGACCTGGGCGAGTCGTCGCAGACCATCGCCTCGTTGCGCGGCTTCCTGCGCGACGAGGCGGTGGACCGCTTCTCCACGGTCCCCGGGCTGCGGCTGAAGTTCTGGGTCTCCGACGCCGCGACGAACCGGTGGGGGGCCGTCCTCCTCTGGGAGTCGGCCGAGGCCGCGATCCCGCAGCGGGCGGCCGAGCTGATCGGCTACCCGCCGACCGAGCGGCACTCCTTCGACGTGGAGGCGACGGTCGAGGGCGCGTTCGCCGTCGCCGCACTCGCGGGCCGCGGCACGGCGCTGGAGCCGGCCGAAGGCTGACCGGCCGGCCGGCGGCTGACCGGCGCCAGCGGCTGACCGGCCCGGCGGTTGACCCGCCGGGAGGCTTACCGGCCCGGCCGCCGACCGGCAGGCGGTCGACCGGCGCCGGCGGTCGGTCTTTCGTTCCGTGGCCGCACAGGGCGGGAGGCCCGTCCGGACGCCCGCGTGTGCGGCGATCTTCCCGGACCGCCGCGCACGCGGCGGCCGTACTCGTAAAGGACAGCCATGACCATCGCCGTACCGGCGACTCCCGCCCTGCACGCCCGGATTCCGGGGTCGAAGTCGCTCACCAACAGGGCGCTGCTGCTCGCCGCCGCGGCCGACTCGACGAGCGCCCTCGGCGCACCGCTGGTGAGCGAGGACACCACGGCCTTCCGCGAGGCCCTGAACGGGCTCGGTGTCCGTGTCGACTCCTCCGACGACGACGGCGTCTGGAACGTGACCGGTCTGGGCCGCGGCCCGGTCGGCACGGCGACCGCCTGGTGCGCCGACGCCGGCACGGCGGCCCGCTTCCTGCCGCCGTTCGCCGCCACCGGACACGGCGACTTCGGCTTCGAGGGCTCCGACCAGCTCACCGCCCGCCCGGTGGCTCCTCTCGCCGACGCCCTGCGGCGGCTGGGGGCCGAGGTCACCACGGGACCGGGCGGGCGCCTGCCGCTGCGGGTCCGCTCGCGGGGCCTCGACGGCGGCGCGCTGACCGTGGACTCCACGCTCAGCAGCCAGTTCCTGACCGGGCTGCTGATGGCCGGCCCGCTGATGCGCCGGCCACTGGCGCTGACCGTGCCGCGGCTCGTCAGCCGCCCGTACATCGACATGACGCTCGCCCTGATGCGGCACTTCGGCGCCGAGGTCGACGAGGCCGCGCCCGGCGAGTTCACCGTCCGGCCGACGGGCTACCGGGGCGCCGACCTGCCGATCGAGCCCGACGCCTCCACCGCCTCGTACGTCTTCGCCGCCGCGGCGATCACCGGGACGAGCGTGCGCGTGCCCGGTCTCGGCCGCGGCAGCCTCCAGGGCGACCTGCGCTTCTGCGACGTCCTCGCGCGCACCGGGGCCCGGGTGGAGACCACCGGCGAGGCGACCACCGTCACCGGCACCGGAGCGTTCCGGGGCGGCTTCACGGTGGACATGGGCGAGATCTCCGACACCTTCATGACGCTCGCCGCGATCGCGCCCCTGGCCGACGCCCCGATCACCGTCACCGGCATCGGGCACGCCCGCCTGAAGGAGTCGGACCGGGTCGCCGCCGTCGAGGGCAACCTGCGGGCCCTCGGCATCCGGACCGAGACCGGCCGGGACTGGATCACCGTCCACCCCGGCGCCCCGACACCCGCCCGGATCGTCTGCCACCGCGACCACCGCATCGCGATGGCCTTCTCCGTCCTCGGTCTGCGGGCCGAGGGGATCACGCTCGACGACCCCGGCTGCGTCGCGAAGACCTTCCCGGGCTTCCACGAGGAGCTGCACCGGCTCTTCCCCCGTCACTCCGTACCGGCGGCCGGCCGACACGTCCCGGCCGTAGAAGGGACCTGAGGAAAGACATGGCTCACATACTGATCGCCGGTGGTGGCATCGGCGGGCTCGCCACAGCGCTGGCGCTGACCCGTCGCGGGCACCGCACCACCGTTCTCGAACGCCGCGACACCTTCGCCGAGATCGGCGCGGGCATCCAGCTCGGCCCCAACGCCTTCCACGCCCTCGACCGGCTCGGGGTCGGCCAGGGCGTGCGCGCACGGGCCGTCTTCATCGACGAGCTGCGGTTCATGGACGGCACGACGGGCGAGAAGGTCGCCGCCATGGAGCTGACCGGCGCCTACCGGCAGCGGTTCGGCAACCCGTACGCCGTCGTGCACCGCGGCGACCTGTACCAGCCGCTGCTCGCCGCCTGCCAGGCGCTGGAGGGCGTGACCCTCGTCGGCGACGCGTCGGTGGAACGGTACGAGCAGGGCGACGGACATGTCACCGTCCACACCTCCGACGGCCGGCGCTTCACCGGCGCCGCGCTGATCGGCGCCGACGGCATCCGCTCCACGGTGCGCGCCCAGATGCTGGGCGACGGCGAACCCCGCGTGTCCGGTCACACCATCTACCGCTCGGTGATCCCGATCTCGCGGGTGCCGGAGGAGCTGCGCTGGAACAGCGTCACCCTCTGGGCCGGGCCGAAGTGGCACTTCGTCCACTACATGATCGGCGGCGGCGAGTTCCTGAACCTCGCCGTCACCCGCGACGACGGCGCGCGCGTACCGGTGACCGGCCGGCCCGCGGCACGCGAGTACGTCCTGGAGCAGTTCCCGGGGATCGGCTCGACCGCCCGCCGGCTGCTCGAACTCGGCGACGACTGGCGCGAATGGGTCCTGTGCGACCGCGACCCGGTCGAGGGCTGGACCGACGGACGGGTCGGCCTGATGGGCGACGCGGCGCACCCGATGCTGCAGTACGCCGCCCAGGGCGCGTGCCAGGCGCTGGAGGACGCCGTCGTCCTGGCGGAGCTGCTGAGCGACGTGGACGACGATGCCGTGGTGCAGAGCCTGGAGAAGTTCAACGCCGTCCGCCGCGAGCGCACCGGAAGGACACAGGAGGTGGCCCGGCTGATGGGTTCCGAGCTGTACCACCCGGCCGGCGACCGCGCCCTGGAGCGCAACCGGATGCTCGCCGCGTTCTCGCAGGAGGAGCTGTACGACCAGGTGTCCTGGCTGCACGGAGACCGGGACTTCGCCCGTGCCGGCCGGGAAGGAAGCCC
>NZ_JAMGSL010000002.1:570710-589056 GCF_025195125.1 Streptomyces sp. Je 1-79 | reverse complement strand
GGTGCGCGGGGTCACCGGCACCTGGAAGGACCTCAGCGACAACGTCAACCTGATGGCCAACAACCTGACGAGTCAGGTGCGGAACATCTCCCGGGTCTCGGCGGCGGTCGCCAACGGCGATCTGACGAAGAAGGTGACGGTCGAGGCGCGAGGCGAGGTCGCCGAGCTCGCCGACACCGTCAACACGATGGTGACGACCCTGTCGTCGTTCGCGGACGAGGTGACGCGAGTCGCCCGCGAGGTGGGTACCGAAGGCGAACTGGGCGGCCAGGCAAGGGTTCCGGGTGTCTCCGGCACCTGGAAGGACCTGACCGAGTCGGTGAACTCGATGGCGTCGAACCTGACGGGCCAGGTGCGTCAGATCGCCACGGTCACCACCGCCATCGCCAAGGGCGATCTCACCAAGAAGATCGACATCGACGCGCGCGGCGAGATCCAGGAGCTGAAGAACACCATCAACACGATGGTCGACCAGCTGTCCAACTTCGCCGAGGAGGTCACGCGTGTGGCCCGCGAGGTGGGCACGGACGGACAGCTCGGCGGCCAGGCACGGGTCCGGGACGTCGACGGCACCTGGCGCGACCTGACCGAGTCCGTGAACGAGATGGCCGGGAACCTGACCCGGCAGGTGCGCGCGATCGCGGCCGTCGCCACCGCGGTGACCCGGGGCGACCTGAACCTGAAGATCGACGGTGTGGACGCGGCGGGCGAGATCCAGGCCCTCCAGGACAACATCAACACCATGATCGCCAACCTGCGCGACACGACCCTCGCCAACGAGGAGCAGGACTGGCTCAAGGGCAACCTCGCCCGGATCTCCGGTCTGATGCAGGGCCGGCGCGATCTGGACGACGTCGCCTCGCTCATCATGAGCGAACTGACCCCGGTGGTCTCCGCCCAGCACGGCGCCTTCTTCGTGGCGGTGCCGAGCGGCTCGTCGACGGTCAGCCCCGAACTGGGCGGGCAGGGGGAGGGCTCGTACGAGCTGCGGATGCGCGGCAGTTACGGCTACTCCGCCGGTTCCATGCCCACGTCCTTCCGCCCCGGTGAGACGCTCATCGGGACGGCCGCCGAGGAGAAGCGGACCATCCAGGTCAACGTGCCGCCGGGCTATCTGAAGATCTCCTCCGGTCTCGGCGAGGCCGCTCCGGCGCATGTGATCGTGCTCCCCGTCCTCTTCGAGGGGAAGGTACTGGGCGTGATCGAGCTGGCCTCCTTCCAGCCGTTCACGCAGATCCAGCGGGACTTCCTCAACCAGCTCGCCGAGCTGATCGCGACCACGGTCAACACCATCAGCGTCAACACCAAGACCGAGGTGCTGCTCAAGCAGTCCCAGGAGCTGACCGAGCAGCTGCGCGAGCGCTCGGCCGAGCTGGAGCACCGGCAGAAGGAGCTCCAGGGCTCCAACGCCGAGCTGGAGGAGAAGGCCGAACTGCTCGCCCGGCAGAACCGGGACATCGAGGTGAAGAACACCGAGATCGAGGAGGCCCGGCAGGTCCTGGAGGAGCGGGCCGAACAGCTCGCCGTCTCCATGCGGTACAAGTCCGAGTTCCTGGCCAACATGTCGCACGAGCTGCGCACCCCGCTGAACTCGCTGCTGATTCTGGCCAAGTTGCTCGCCGACAACGCGGACCACAACCTCTCGCCGAAGCAGGTCGAGTTCGCCGAGACCATCCACGGCGCCGGCTCCGACCTGCTCCAGCTGATCAACGACATCCTCGACCTGTCCAAGGTCGAGGCGGGCAAGATGGACGTCTCCCCGACCCGTATCGCGCTGGTGCAGCTCGTCGACTACGTCGAGGCGACCTTCCGGCCGCTGACCGCGGAGAAGGGGCTCGACTTCTCGGTCCGGGTCTCGCCCGAACTGCCCGCCACGCTCCACACCGACGAACAGCGCCTGCTCCAGGTGCTGCGCAACCTGCTCTCCAACGCGGTGAAGTTCACCGACTCGGGCGCGGTCGAGCTGGTCATCCGGCCGGCCGGGACGGACGTACCGCAGTCGATCCGGGAGCAGCTCCTGGAGTCCGGTTCGCTGCGCGACCCGGAGGCCGAGCTGATCGCCTTCTCGGTGACCGACACCGGGATCGGGATCGCGGCCGGGAAGATGCGGGTGATCTTCGAGGCGTTCAAGCAGGCGGACGGGACGACCAGCCGCAAGTACGGCGGTACGGGTCTGGGGCTCTCGATCAGCCGGGAGATCGCACGGCTCCTCGGTGGCGAGATCTACGCGGCGAGCGAGCCGGGCCGCGGCTCGACGTTCACGCTCTATCTGCCGCTCAGCCCCATCGAACTGCCGCAGCACGGGTACGGGTCGGGGGAGCCGGACCCGATGGACCCGCGGTCGGGTCTGGAGGACGGCTCGGGCGACCGGTCCACGGCGCACTTCGCGCCCGGGCCCATGGCGTCCGACCTGCGGTCCGGCGCGGGGGCGCTGTTCCGGCACCGGCGCAAGGCGGTGCAGGCCGGGGTCGAGGAGAGGCCGGCGCTGCCGGGACAGCCCGGCCGCAGCGGTCAGCCCGAGCAGACGGCCGACGAGGAGCGGGTGGAGTCGGAGCCGCGCCGCACGTTCGGCTTCGGCGGCGAGAAGGTGCTGATCGTGGACGACGACATCCGTAACGTCTTCGCGCTCACCAGCGTCCTGGAGCAGCACGGTCTCGCGGTGCTGTACGCGGAGAACGGCCGTGAGGGCATCGAGGTGCTGGAGCAGCACGACGATGTGACGGTCGTTCTGATGGACATCATGATGCCGGAGATGGACGGATACGCGACGACCACCGCGATCCGCCGGATGCCTCAGTTCGCCGGGCTGCCGATCATCGCGCTGACCGCGAAGGCGATGAAGGGGGACCGGGAGAAGGCGATCGAGTCGGGCGCCTCCGACTACGTCACCAAGCCGGTGGATCCCGATCATCTCCTCTCGGTGATGGAGGAGTGGATGCGCGGAAACGGAACCGGGGGTTGTTGACGGACTGTCGCCGCAGGCGTGTGAGGGGCCGGGATACGGGGAACCTTCTGGTCTCTCACCACGTTTCTGCTACGTGCACAGTGACATCGTGGTGACAGGGTGTGGCGACAGGCGGGGTGCGGCTACCATGACCGGCACAAGGACGGACGGCGCATGGGAGTCGTCTTCTGGGGCGGCGCCCGGTGCTTCCCCCGGCTCGGCGAGTCGGGGAGAGCCGATGCCGGGGCGAGGAGGACGGGGCATGGTGCAGAAGGCCAAGATCCTCCTGGTCGATGACCGGCCGGAGAATCTGCTGGCGCTGGAGGCCATTCTCTCCGCGCTCGATCAGACGCTGGTACGGGCATCGTCCGGGGAGGAAGCGCTCAAGGCGCTGCTCACCGACGATTTCGCGGTCATTCTGCTGGATGTCCAGATGCCGGGAATGGACGGATTCGAGACCGCGGCGCACATCAAGCGGCGCGAGCGGACCCGGGACATCCCGATCATCTTCCTGACCGCGATCAACCACGGTCCGCACCACACCTTCCGCGGTTACGCGGCGGGCGCGGTCGACTACATCTCGAAGCCGTTCGACCCGTGGGTGCTGCGCGCCAAGGTCTCCGTCTTCGTCGAGCTGTACATGAAGAACTGCCAGCTCCGCGAGCAGGCCGCGCTGCTCAGGCTCCAGCTGGAGGGTGGCGGTCACGGCGGTCATGCCAAGGAGTCGGCGGGACTGCTCGCCGAGCTCTCCGCCCGCCTCGCGGCGGTCGAGGAGCAGGCGGAGGCGCTCTCCAAGCAGCTCGACGACGACTCGGCCGACGCCGCGGCGGTCGCCACCGCCGCGCACCTGGAGCGCAAGCTCACCGGGCTGCGGAGGGCCCTGGACGCCCTGGAGCCCGGCGCGGGCGGCCCGGCGGTGCTTCCCTCGCAGAGCTGACGTACCGTCAGGATGCGACTGCCCGCAGTGAGCGGGCGTCAGTTTCACGCCCCCGTACGCCCGACACGAACGGGTGAGCCAGGACGGGCACGTGTCCGACACGGCTCACACCGGTAACCTCAGCATCATGGCCTCACGTACGTCCGGCAAGGGTTCCCAGGGCACGGCGGGCACCGCGAAGCCGCGCGCCGGCCGTACGAGCGGTGCCGCGAAGAAGGCGGTGCCCGCGAAGGCGCCCGCCAAGCCCGCCGCGAAGAAGACCACGGCGAAGAAGGCCGCGCCCGCGAAGCGCGCGCCCGCGAGGAAGACCGCGGCGAAGAAGGCCGCGCCCAAGCCCGCGCCGTCCCCGACCGGAGGCGTGTACCGGCTGGCGCGCGGGCTCTGGCTCGGTCTCGCGCACGGCGTGGGGGCGATGTTCCGGGGCATAGGACGCGGAGCCAAGGGGCTCGACCCCGCCCACCGCAAGGACGGGATGGCGCTGCTCCTGCTCGGTGTCGCGCTCATCGTCGCCGCGGGCACGTGGTCGAACCTGCGCGGCCCCGTCGGCGACCTCGTCGAGATGCTCGTCACCGGCGCGTTCGGCCGGCTCGACCTGCTCGTGCCCCTGCTGGTCGGTGCCATGGGCGTCCGGCTGATCCTCTATCCGGAGAAGCCCGAGGCCAACGGCCGGATCGTCATCGGTCTGTCCGCCCTCGTCATCGGCGTGCTCGGACAGGTCCACATCGCCTGCGGCTCGCCGGGGCGCGGTGAGGGCACCGAGGCCATGCAGGACGCCGGCGGGCTCATCGGCTGGGCCGCGTCCAAGCCGCTGATCTTCATGATGGGCGAGGTCCTCGCCGTACCGCTCCTGGTGCTGCTCACCATCTTCGGGCTGCTCGTCGTCACCGCCACACCCGTCAACGCCATCCCGCAGCGCCTGCGCGCCCTCGGCGCCAGGCTCGGCCTCGTCGAGCCGGCGTACGACCCCGAGGCCGAAGGGGAGGCGTACGAGGACGACTGGCGCGAGGGCGACGCGCAGCCCGTCGCCCGTGCCCGGCGCGCCGCTCCCGGGCCGCAGCAGCTCTACGACGTCGACCAGGCGGAGGAGGAGGCGCTCACCCGGCGCAGGCGCCCGCGCCGGCCCTCGACGCAGCCCGCCTTCGACCGGCCCATGGACGCCGTGGACGTCGCCGCCGCCGCTGCCGCCGCCCTCGACGGCGCCGTGCTCAACGGCATGCCGCCCTCCCCGCTGGTCGCCGGGCTGACTCGGGACGTCACCGCCGAACGCGCCGCCGCCGTCGCGGCCACGGCCGCCGAAGCCGCGAAGGGCGCGAAAGGCGGCGAAGCCGCGAAGGGCGCGAAGGGTGCCGAGACCGCGTCCGCCGCGCCGGTGCCGACCGCACGCGGCGAGAAGGCCGGCCGCCCGGCCGGAGCCGTACCGGATCTCACCAAGCCCGCGCCCGAGCACACCGAGCTGCCGCCCCGCGCGGAGCAGCTCCAGCTGTCCGGCGACATCACCTACGCGCTGCCCTCGCTCGACCTGCTGGAGCGCGGCGGGCCGGGCAAGACGCGCAGCGCGGCGAACGACGCCGTGGTGGAGTCCCTCTCGACGGTCTTCAGCGAGTTCAAGGTCGACGCGGCCGTCACCGGCTTCACGCGCGGGCCGACGGTCACGCGGTACGAGGTCGAGCTCGGCCCGGCCGTGAAGGTCGAGAAGATCACGGCGCTGACGAAGAACATCGCCTACGCCGTCGCCTCCCCGGACGTCCGGATCATCTCGCCGATCCCGGGCAAGTCCGCGGTCGGTATCGAGATCCCGAACTCCGACCGCGAGATGGTCAACCTCGGCGACGTGCTGCGGCTGGCCGCCGCGGCCGAGGACGACCACCCGATGCTGGTCGCGCTCGGCAAGAACGTCGAGGGCGGCTACGAGATGGCCAACCTGGCGAAGATGCCGCACATCCTGGTCGCCGGTGCCACGGGCTCCGGAAAGTCCTCGTGCATCAACTGCCTGATCACCTCGGTGATGATAAGAGCGACCCCCGAGGACGTCCGGATGGTGCTGGTCGACCCCAAGCGGGTCGAGCTCACCGCGTACGAGGGCATCCCGCACCTGATCACGCCGATCATCACCAACCCCAAGCGGGCCGCCGAGGCCCTGCAGTGGGTCGTGCGCGAGATGGACCTGCGCTACGACGACCTGGCGGCCTTCGGCTTCCGGCACATCGACGACTTCAACGAGGCCATCCGCAACGGCAAGGTCAAGCTGCCCGAGGGCAGCGAGCGGGAGCTGAAGACCTATCCGTACCTGCTGGTGATCGTGGACGAGCTGGCCGACCTGATGATGGTCGCCCCGCGCGACGTCGAGGACGCCATCGTCCGCATCACCCAGTTGGCCCGCGCCGCCGGAATTCATCTGGTGCTCGCAACCCAGCGGCCCTCGGTGGACGTCGTCACCGGTCTGATCAAGGCGAACGTGCCCTCCCGGCTCGCCTTCGCGACCTCCTCGCTCGCCGACAGCCGGGTCATCCTCGACCAGCCCGGAGCCGAGAAGCTCATCGGAAAGGGTGACGGTCTGTTCCTGCCCATGGGGGCGAACAAGCCCGTCCGGATGCAGGGCGCCTTCGTCACCGAGGCCGAGGTCGCGACGGTCGTCCAGCACTGCAAGGACCAGATGGCGCCGGTCTTCCGGGAGGACGTCACCGTCGGCACCAAGCAGAAGAAGGAGATCGACGAGGAGATCGGCGACGACCTCGATCTGCTGTGCCAGGCCGCCGAGCTGGTCGTCTCCACCCAGTTCGGCTCCACCTCGATGCTCCAGCGGAAGCTGCGCGTCGGCTTCGCCAAGGCCGGCCGGCTGATGGACCTGATGGAGTCGCGGAACATCGTCGGTCCGACCGAGGGGTCCAAGGCGCGGGACGTGCTCGTCAAGCCGGACGAGCTGGACGGGGTGCTGGCCGTGATCCGTGGGGAGTCCGAGGCCTGATCCGCGGCGGCAGGGGTACACGAACGCCGGAACGAGACCGGGTCGAGACTCACTCGTAAGGGAACTTGGGCAACCGTTTCCCTTGGTCGTACGTCAAGTTGGAGGGAGGGACAGAAGGATGTCCCAGCCTCATGGCGTACAAACTGCGTCCGCCCGGTTGCCCCACCCTTTCGTACCACCCATAGACTGAACATCCAGCAGGTGGTTACACGCTCGAAAGGCGCTCTCGTGTCCATCGGCAACTCTTCCGAATCCCCCGAAGACGACCGGAACTTCCCGGCAGACGACCGGGATTCGATCGGTCGTGCACTCCAGCAGGCCCGGATCGCCGCCGGTCTCACCGTCGACGAGGTCAGTGCCTCCACGCGGGTCCGCATCCCGATCGTGCACGCGATCGAGGAGGACGACTTCTCACGCTGTGGTGGCGACGTCTACGCCCGCGGCCACATCCGTACGCTCGCGCGCGCCGTCGGCGTCGATCCCGCGCCGCTGGTCGAGCAGTACGACTCCGATCACGGCGGACGACCCGCGCCGACCCCCGCAGCGCCGCTCTTCGAGGCGGAACGCATCCGCCCCGAGCCGCGTCGCCCCAACTGGACCGCGGCCATGGTGGCCGCGATCGTGGCCGTCGTCGGCTTCGTCGGCTTCACGATGTTCAGCGGGAACGACACCTCGGGCGGGGCGGGTGCCGTCGCCGAGGGACCTGCCCCGGAGAAGAAGACCACCAGCCCCACCACGAAGCCGACCAGGACCGCCAAGCCGGTGCCGAGCGCGATCGCGGCGGTCCCGAAGGACAAGGTCACGGTCAAGCTGACCGCGGTCGACGACAAGAGCTGGATCTCCGCGAAGGCGAGCGACGGCAAGCTGCTCTTCGACGGGCTCCTCCTCGCGGGCGAGTCCAAGACCTTCCAGGACGACGAGCGCGTCGACCTGATCCTCGGCAACGCCGGCCCGATCGAGCTCTTCGTGAACGGCAAGAAGATCGAGGAGAAGTTCGAGTCCGGGGCCGTCGAGCGGCTCTCGTACACCAAGGGCGCCCCCGAGTCCGGATGACCTTCCGGGCGGCCGTCGCGCAGGTGAACCCTGCGCGGCGGGGGTACGGCTGGGACAAAGTAGTCTTGAGCCCATGCCCGAACGCCGTACCGTCGCCCTTGTCACTCTTGGCTGCGCCCGTAACGAGGTGGACTCGGAGGAGCTCGCAGGCCGCTTGGCAGCGGACGGCTGGGAGCTCGTCGAGAACGCCGAGGACGCGGATGTCGCCGTCGTCAACACCTGTGGATTCGTCGAGGCCGCCAAGAAGGACTCCGTCGACGCCCTCCTCGAAGCCAATGATCTGAAGGATCACGGCAAGACCCAGGCCGTCGTCGCGGTCGGCTGCATGGCCGAGCGATACGGCAAGGAGCTCGCCGAGGCCCTCCCCGAAGCCGACGGTGTGCTCGGTTTCGACGACTACTCCGACATCTCCAACCGCCTCCAGACCATCCTCAGCGGTGGCAGCGTCGAGGCCCACACCCCGCGTGACCGGCGCAAGCTGCTGCCGCTGTCGCCGGTGGAGCGCCAGGAGGCCGCCGCGGCGGTGGCCCTGCCCGGACACGGAGCCGTCGCCGTCGAGGCGCCCGAGAACGTACCGTCCGACCTGCCCGACGGGCTCGCTCCGGCCTCCGGGCCGCGCGCCCCGCTGCGGCGCCGGCTGGACACCAGCCCCGTCGCCTCGGTGAAGCTCGCCTCCGGCTGCGACCGCCGCTGTTCCTTCTGCGCCATCCCGTCCTTCCGCGGCTCCTTCGTCTCGCGGCGGCCCTCCGACGTCCTCAACGAGACGCGCTGGCTCGCCGAGCAGGGGGTGAAGGAGGTCATGCTGGTCTCCGAGAACAACACCTCCTACGGCAAGGACCTGGGCGACATCCGCCTCCTGGAGAGCCTGCTGCCCGACCTCGCGGCCGTCGACGGCATCGAGCGGGTCCGGGTCAGCTACCTCCAGCCCGCCGAGATGCGGCCCGGCCTGATCGACGTCCTGACCTCGACCGAGAAGGTCGTCCCGTACTTCGACCTGTCCTTCCAGCACAGCGCCCCGGACGTGCTGCGGGCCATGCGCCGCTTCGGCGACACCGACCGCTTCCTGGAGCTCCTGGAGACGATCCGCGGCAAGGCCCCGCTGGCCGGCGCCCGGTCCAACTTCATCGTCGGCTTCCCCGGCGAGACCGAGGCGGACTTCGCCGAGCTGGAACGCTTCATCACCCACGCCCGGCTCGACGCCATCGGCGTCTTCGGCTACTCCGACGAGGACGGCACCGAAGCCGCCACGTACGAGCGGAAGCTCGACCAGGAGGTCGTGGACGAGCGGCTCGCCCACCTCTCGCGGCTCGCCGAGGAGCTCACCGCCCAGCGTGCGGAGGAGCGGATCGGAGAGACCCTGGAAGTACTGGTCGAATCGATCGACGACGAGGACGGCGTGATCGGCCGCGCGGCGCACCAGGCGCCGGAGACGGACGGCCAGGTCGTCATCACCGCGGACTCCGCCGCCCGCCTGGGGCTTGCACCCGGCCGTATGGTCGAGGCGAAGGTCGTGGGAACGGAAGGCGTCGACCTGGTGGCCGAGTGTCTTTTCGAGGAGGCGGGCAGATGACCGGAGTCCCGGCATCCGCGGCGGGCGGGACCGGTAGGCCCGCGCCCGGCGGCAAGCTGGGCTCCGCGGCCGTCAACCAGGCCAGCCTGTGGAACATCGCCAACATCCTCACCATGATCCGCCTGGTGCTGGTGCCCGGCTTCGTGGTGCTGCTGCTCCAGGACGGTGGGCACGACCCGGTCTGGCGCGCCTGGGCCTGGGCGGCGTTCGCGGTCGCCATGATCACGGACGTGTTCGACGGCCATCTGGCGCGGACGTACAACCTGGTCACGGACTTCGGGAAGATCGCCGACCCGATCGCCGACAAGGCGATCATGGCCGCCGGGCTGATCTGCCTGTCCTCGCTCGGTGACCTGCCCTGGTGGGTGACGATCGTGATCCTCGCGCGGGAGCTCGGGATCACGCTGATGCGGTTCTGGGTGATCCGGCACGGGGTGATTCCGGCCAGCCGTGGCGGCAAGATGAAGACGTTGGCGCAGGGCACGGCGGTCGGCATGTACGTGCTGGTGCTGACCGGTCCACTTGCCACGTTGCGCTTCTGGGTGATGGTGGTCGCCGTCGTGCTGACGGTCGTCACCGGACTGGACTACGTGCGGCAGGCGATCGTGCTGCGGCGCCGGGGCCTCGCGGAGGAACGGGCCGCGGGACTCCCGGGGACCGTGCGGCAGGCGGCGCCGGAATCGGCGGGCGGGTCGGCTGACGAGGAGCACGGGGCCTCCGGGGCCTCCGACACGTCCACGAAGGGGCCGGCGGCGGGGTCGGCACGATGAACGCCGCCGCCCGGGTGCTGGAGCTGCTTGCGGAGCGTGGTCAGAGCCTCGCCGCCGCGGAGTCCCTCACGGGCGGTCTGGTGGCCGCGGAGCTCACCTCCGTGCCCGGAGCATCGATGTCGTTCCGCGGGTCCGTCACGGCGTACGCCACGGCCCTCAAGCGGGATCTCCTCGGCGTCGACGGGACCCTCCTGACGGAGCGCGGCGCGGTCGATCCCGAGGTCGCGCTGCAGATGGCGGCGGGTGCCCGCGTCCGGCTCGGCGCCGACTGGGGCGTCGCGACGACCGGTGTCGCCGGACCGGAACCGCAGGACGGACAGGCCGTCGGCACCGTGTACGTGGCGGTGGCCGGGCCCGTGGGCGGCGGGAAAGTGGCCGCGTTGCGGTTGAACGGCGACCGTGCGGAAATCCGTAGAGAGAGCGTACGGAGCGTGCTGGAACTGCTCGCCGACGAACTCTCGGGAAATGGGCGGGCACAGGATACGGAACAGAACGGGGGGAATTGATGTTTGCAGCCCTGAGTGAACACGACATCGCTCCCCGCACGGCCGCAGCGCGAGGCGGTACGGTGGGGCGTGAAGGATGCGGCTACGCGGTCCGAGGAGGGAGCCACCGATGATTCTGCTCCGTCGCCTGTTGGGTGACGTGCTGCGTCGGCAGCGCCAGCGCCAGGGCCGTACTCTGCGCGAAGTCTCCTCGTCCGCCCGAGTTTCGCTCGGCTATCTCTCCGAGGTGGAGCGGGGGCAGAAGGAGGCTTCCTCCGAGCTGCTCTCCGCGATCTGCGACGCGCTTGACGTACGGATGTCCGAGCTCATGCGTGAAGTGAGCGACGAGCTGTCACTGGCCGAACTGGCCGAGTCTGCAGCGGCGAGCGAACCGGTGCCTGCGCCGGTGCGCCCGATGCTCAATTCGGTGTCGGTGACGTCGGTGGCGGGTGTGCCCACCGAGCGGGTGACCATCAAGGCGCCCGCGGAAGCGGTGGACGTCGTCGCTGCCTGACCCGAAGTGGGCTAATGCCCCGGAGATGTCCCGTTGTGGCCATCGACCGGGGCATTAGTCGTTTCCGGGGTACTTTCGGGCCTTCTCGGCGTGGGTGTTTGAGATGCCCGATTCCGGTGATGCGTGCCATGGTGGGGGAACGTTCGACTGGTTGGAGAACAGGCATGTCCGTCGTGAAGAGCTCGCTGTCCGAAGCCGACCTGAAGACGGTCGGCAACGCTTTGCAGGGCGCGTTGGTCGACCTCGTCGACCTTTCCCTGGTCGCCAAGCAGGTGCACTGGAACGTGGTGGGCCCGCGCTTCCGCTCGGTCCATCTCCAGCTCGACGAGGTCGTGCTCACGGCTCGGCAGCACTCGGACGTCGTGGCCGAGCGTGCCTCGGCCGTGGGCGTCAACCCGGACGGACGGGCCGCGTCGGTGGCCTCGGGAAGCGCCATCGGTGACGTGCCGTCGGGCTGGATCAAGGACGTGGACGCAGTGAAGATCCTGGTGGACGCCCTGGGGGCGGTCATCGCGAGGATGCGGGAGCGGATCGAGGCCACGGACGAGCCGGATCCGGTCACCCAGGACATCCTCATCGGCCTGACGGCCGACCTCGAGAAGCACGCCTGGATGTTCCAGGCGGAAAGCGCGTAGAGATGACGCACCGCGGTGTTTCGCGTGGGGTACCGGGTGTGACGCGCGGTGGGTTGCCGGGTGTGACGCGCGGTGGGTTGCCGGGTGTGGCGTCGGGTGTGACGCGCGGCGGTTTGCCGGGTGTGGCGTCGGCGCCGTGCGCGCTGTGCGCCGGGTCTGCCCCCGGTGCGCCCTCCCGCCGGGCGATACGGCCGGTCTAGCGTCGAGCGCAGGAGGCGGCCATGGTACGGCGACGGGTTCCGCTGGTGATGCTCGTGTGGGTGGCGGGCGGGCTGGTGGCCGGCGGGCTGTGGTGGTGGGCGGTGCTGCGCCTGGTGCTGGTCCCCGAAGAGTCGGGGCTGGTGGAAGGTGCGGTCGCGGCCGGCGGCTGGGGGCTGAGTCTGCTGCCGGTGCACGTGACGGCGTCCGCCGCCGCGGGCGGTCGCGCGGACGGGGGAGCCGCGCGCGCCGGACGGGCCGCGGAGGGCGCAGGGGGTGCCACGCAGGTCACCACGGCATCGCGACGCCGCCGTTGGGGCGGAGGATCTGACCCGTCGTGAAGGAGGCGGCGTCGGACGCGAGGTGGAGGACCGCGTGCGCGATGTCCTCCGGTTCGCCGACTCGCCCCAGGGGCGAGTGGCGGACCATGGCCGCCTCCGCCTGCTGCTGTGCGGCGGGCTCGTGGCGGTCGGTCATGGGCGTACGGATCCAGCCGGGAGCGATCGCGTTGACCCGGATGCCGTGCGGGCCGACCTCGGCGGCCAGCGTCTTGGTCAGCTGGACGACGGCGGCCTTGGTGACGCTGTAGCAGAGCAGTCCCGGGCTCGCGGTGTCCATGGCCCCTGAGGCCATCGTGACGATGGAGCCGCGGGTTCCGGTGGCGATCATCGAGCGGGCCGCCTCCTGGCAGGCGTAGAGCACGCCCTTGAAGTTGACCGCGAGGACGCGGTCGAGGTCCTCGTCGCGCGTGTCCAGGACCGTGCTCGTGTGCATGATCCCCGCGACCGCGGCCATGGTGTGCAGCGGGCCCGCGCTCGCGACGGCGGCGGCGAGGGCGGAGCGGTCGGTGACGTCGAGAACGTGGGTGTGGGCGGTGCCGCCCTGTTCCGACACGAGTTTCGCGGCCTCGCGGAGGCCGAGTTCGTCGCGGTCCGCGCAGTGGACGGTGGCGCCCGCCCGGGCGAGGAGCGTGGCGGTCGCGCGCCCGATTCCGCTCGCGGCTCCGGTGACGAAGGCGGTGCGGCCGGTGAAGTCGTACGCCGTGAGGACCATGACGGGACCGTACGGCTGAATCTGACGGCCCGTCAATTAGTCGGCACGGATTCCCCGGCGGCCCGGCCGGCGGTGAGCGGGCGGGGTCAGGTCGAGGGGCCCTTCTGACAGCCGGGGCACCAGTACGAGACGCGGTCGCCGAGCTCGGCCCGGCGCACGGCGGTGCCGCAGCGCAGGCAGGGACGGTGCTCCCGCCCGTAGACGTACAGGTGGTGCGCGAGGTGACGGGTCGTGGTCGTGCGCCGGTCCGGACGGTCCTTGTTCGCCTCCAGAAGGCGGTGGGCGGTGGCGACCAGCCGTTCCGGGACGCCGGGCGGGAGCTCGCCGACCGGGAGCCAGGGGGTGACGGCGGCGAGGAACGCCAGCTCCGATTTGTAGACGTTGCCGATGCCCGCGAGATTCCGCTGGTCGAGGAGGGCCTCGCCGAGCGGGCGGCCGGGCTCGGCCGTGAGGCGTCGGACGGCCTCGGCCGGGTCCCAGCCAGGGCCGAGGAGATCCGGGCCGAGATGGCCTACGACGTTCTCCTCCTCGGCCGTGCGGATCAGCTCCAGGACCGGGAGGCGGTAGCCGACGGCGGTCTGCTCGGTGTTGGCGAGGATCGCCCTGATCTGGTGCGCCGCGCCACCGCTCCAGCGCGCACCGGTGGCGAACACTCGCCACGAGCCCTCCATCCGCAGATGCGAGTGGAGGGTCAGTCCGCCGTCGATCCGGGTCAGCAGGTGCTTGCCGCGCGGAGTCACGTCCAGGACCGCGCGGCCGGTGAGATCGGCGGTCGCGAACCGGGGGACGCGCAGATCGGACCGGGTCAGGACGCGTCCCGCCAGCGCGGTGTGCAGACGGTGGGCGGTCCGCCAGACGGTGTCTCCTTCGGGCATGGCTCCATGATGGGTCTCTTACGGGCGCAGGCGCAGCCCCCGCGGGGTGGCGTGGAAGCCGGCCGCCTCCAGCGGACGGGCGAGCGGGGAGGTGAGAGCGGGGGAGCCGTTGATCCGCTCGACCGTGACCGTGCCGAGCGATCCCGCCAGGGCGGCCGAGGCGAGTGACTGGGCCGCGGCTCTCAGCGCCGGGTCGTCGGGGTCGGTCGGCCAGCACAGCAGGGTCTTGCCGCCGCGCTCCATGTAGAGCGTGAGCTCCCCGTCGACCAGCACGACCATCGAACCCGCCTTGCGGCCGGGCTTGTGTCCCGCGCCGCTGGGCGGTTCGGGCCAGGACAGTGCCGCCCCGTACGCGTTGGCCGGGTCGGCGGCGGCCAGCACCACCGCGCGCGGCCCCGCGGCGGCCTCGGCGCCCCGGTCCCTGGCGGTCGCCGCCGCCCGGAGCCGGTCCACCGCCCCGTCCATCGCGAACTGGGCCGCGCCGAGACCCTCCACCACATAGCCGCGGCGCGCCTGCCCGGTGTCCTCGAAGGCGGACAGGATGCGGTACGTCGCGGAGAAACCGCCCTCGACGCCCTCGGCCGCCACGGCGCCCCGGGTGACCACACCGTGGCGGTCCAGGAGCGTGCGGGCGAGTGCGTGGGCGCGGTGCGTCGGCTCCGGCTCGGCAGGAGGAAGCAGCGACCAGCGGCCGCTGACCGTCGGCGGGCCGGTCCGGGAGGCGGGCCGGGCCGCCGCGGTGAGCGTGCCGTAACGCCCCCGTGGGATCGTGCGCTTGGCGCGATGAGCCGTGGAACCGGCCGTGCGGCCCGAGCCGAGCAGGGAGCGCAACGGGGCGAGGGTGTCGTTGGTGAGCCGACCCGACCAGGCCAGGTCCCACACCGCGTCGGCCAGCTGGGGATCGGTGGCGTCGGGGTGGGTGGTGGCCCGCACCTCGTCGGCGATCTGGCGGAAGAACAGGCCGAAGCCGCCGGCCAGGATGGTGAGCACCGACTCGTGCAGGGCGGTGAGCTCCAGCGGGTGCGGCGGCGGGAGCAGCAGCGGCGCCGCGTCGGTCAGATAGAGGGAGATCCACCCGTCCTTGCCGGGGAGGGCTCCCGCGCCGGCCCAGACGACCTCGCCGGTCGTGGTCAGCTCGTCGAGCAGCGAGGGGGAGTAGTCCCTGACCCGGGACGGCAGGATGAGCTTCTCCAGGGCCGAGGCAGGAACGGGAGCGCCCTGCAGCTGCTCGACGGCGCGGGCCAGTCCGTCGATCCCGCGCAGGCTGCTGCTCCCCAGGTGCTGCCACTGGGGCAGGAACGTGGCGAGCGCGGCCGGGGGCACGGGCTCCAGTTCGTGGCGGAGCGCGGCGAGCGAGCGACGGCGCAGGCGGCGCAGCACGGCCGCGTCGCACCACTCCTGTCCGATCCCGGACGGGTGGAACTCGCCCTGGACTACCCGGCCGGCCGCGGCCAGGCGGTGGAGGGCTCCGTCGGTGACGGCGGCACCGAGGCCGAAACGGGCGGCGGCCGCGGAGGAGGTGAACGGGCCGTTCGTACGCGCGTGCCGGGCGAGGAGATCGCCCAAGGGGTCCTTCACCGGCTCCGTGAACGCCTCGGGCACGCCCACCGGGAGTGCCGTGCCGAGGGCGTCCCGCAACCGGCCGGCGTCCTCGATCGCCGCCCAGTGGTCCGTGCCGGCGATCCGGACCCGGATGGCCCGACGGGCGGCTCCCAGCTCGTGGACCCAGCCGGGCTGCCCTCCGCGCTCGGCCAACTCGGCCTCCGTGAGCGGGCCGAGGACCCGCAACGCGTCGGCCACGCCCTCCACGTCCTTGATCCGGCGGTCCTCGGTGAGCCACTGGAGCTCGCGCTCCAGCTCCGTCAGCACGTCCGCGTCGAGCAGCTCGCGCAGCTCCGCCTGGCCGAGCAGCTCGGCGAGGAGCCGCGAGTCCAGGGACAGGGCCGCCGCCCTCCGCTCGGCGAGCGGGGAGTCGCCCTCGTACAGGAACTGGGCGACGTAGCCGAAGAGCAGGGAGCGGGCGAACGGCGACGGCTCGGGGGTGGTCACCTCGACCAGGCGGACGCGGCGGGACTCGATGTCGCCCATCAGCTCTTCCAGCCCGGGAACGTCGAAGACGTCCTGAAGGCATTCGCGGACCGCTTCCAGGACGATCGGGAACGATCCGAACTCGCTGGCGACCTGGAGCAGTTGGGCCGCGCGCTGGCGCTGCTGCCAGAGCGGGGTGCGCTTGCCGGGACTGCGCTTGGGCAGCAGCAGGGCCCGTGCGGCGCACTCGCGGAAGCGGGAGGCGAACAGGGCCGATCCGCCGACCTGGTCGGTGACGATCTGACCGATCTCGCCCTTGTCGAAGAGCGCGTCGGCGGCGCCGATCGGCGCCTTGTCGGAGTCGAACGTGGTGTCGAGGTGCCGCCCGGGGTCGACCGGCTCCTCGTCCAGGAGATCCAGGCCCATCAGATCCGCGTCCGGCAGCCGCAGCACGATCCCGTCGTCCGCGTGCATCACCTGGGCGTCCATGCCGTACCGCTCGGCGAGCCGCGCCCCGAGGGCCAGCGCCCACGGCGCGTGCACCTGCGCCCCGAACGGGGAGTGGATGACGACCCGCCAGTCGCCGAGCTCGTCCCGGAACCGCTCCACCAGGATCGTGCGGTCGTCCGGCACATGGCCGCAGGACTGGCGCTGCTCGGTCAGATACGCCAGCACGTTGTCGGCGGCCCAGGCGTCCAGGCCGGCGGCGACCAGCCGGAGCCGGGCGTCCTCCGGCTCCAGGGAGCCGACCTCACGCAGGAACGCGCCCACCGCGCGGCCCAGTTCGAGCGGGCGGCCCAGCTGGTCGCCCTTCCAGAAGGGCAGCCGGCCCGGCACACCGGGGGCCGGGGAGACCAGGACCCGGTCCCGGGTGATGTCCTCGATCCGCCAGGACGTGGTGCCCAGCGTGAAGACGTCGCCGACCCGGGACTCGTACACCATCTCCTCGTCCAGCTCGCCGACCCGGCCGCCGCCCTTCTTGGGATCGGAACCGGCCAGGAAGACGCCGAAGAGGCCCCGGTCGGGGATCGTGCCGCCCGAGGTGACGGCGAGCCGCTGCGCCCCCGGACGGCCCGTGACCGTCCCGGCAACCCGGTCCCACACCACGCGCGGGCGCAGCTCGGCGAAGGCGTCCGAGGGATAGCGGCCGGCCAGCATGTCCAGGACGGCCGTGAACGCGGACTCGGGCAGCGAGGCGAAGGGCGCCGCCCGGCGGACCGTCGCCAGCAGGTCGTCCACCTGCCACGTGTCCAGGGCGACCATCGCCACGAGCTGCTGGGCGAGGACGTCCAGCGGGTTGGCGGGGATACGCATCGACTCGATGGAACCGCTGCGCATCCGCTCGGTGACCACGGCCGCCTGGACCAGGTCGCCGCGGTACTTCGGGAACACCACGCCCGTCGACACCGCGCCGACCTGGTGCCCCGCGCGGCCCACCCGCTGGAGGCCGGAGGCGACCGACGGCGGCGACTCGACCTGCACGACGAGATCCACCGCGCCCATGTCGATGCCCAGCTCCAGGCTGGAGGTGGCCACCACAGCGTGCAGCCGGCCCGCCTTGAGGTCCTCCTCGACCTGTGCGCGCTGCTCCTTGGAGACCGAGCCGTGGTGGGCGCGGGCGAGGAGCGAGGGCGCGCCCTTGGCAGCGCCCGACTGGGCCATGATCTCGGCCGGCGGCGGGCCTTCGGGCAGTGCCTCGCCCGTGGCCCGCTCGTACGCGATCTCGTTCAGCCGGTTGCAGAGCCGCTCCGCGAGCCGGCGCGAGTTCGCGAAGACGATGGTGGAGCGGTGGGCCTGGACGAGATCGGCGATGCGCTCCTCGACCTGCGGCCAGATCGAGGGCCTGTCACCGCCGTCCGTGCCCTCGGAGGCCGGCGAGCCCCCCAGCTCTCCCATGTCCTCGACGGGGACGACCACCGACAGGTCGAATTCCTTGCCGGACGGCGGCTGGACGATCTCCACCCTGCGCTGCGGGGAGAGATAGCGGGCCACCTCGTCCACCGGCCGGACCGTCGCCGACAGACCGATCCGGCGCGCGGGGCGGGGCAGCAGCCCGTCCAGACGCTCCAGGGACACCGCGAGATGCGCGCCGCGCTTCGTCCCGGCCACCGCGTGCACCTCGTCCAGGATCACGGTCTCGATCCCGGCGAGCGCGTCCCGCGTGGCGGAGGTCAGCATCAGGAACAGCGACTCGGGGGTCGTGATCAGGATGTCCGGCGGCTTCGTGGCCAGCGCCCGGCGCTCGGCGGGCGGGGTGTCACCGGAGCGGATCCCGACGCGGACGTCCGGCGGGGCGGGCGCGCCCGCCCCCCCCCAGCC
>NZ_JAMGSL010000002.1:546188-570685 GCF_025195125.1 Streptomyces sp. Je 1-79 | reverse complement strand
CCCCCGGCGCGGATCCCGCCGCGGACGGCCGGCTCGGGCAGGCCGCGCCGGACCGACTCCTGCCGGATACCGGTCAGCGGGGAGCGCAGATTGCGCTCGACGTCGACCGCCAGGGCCTTCAGCGGCGAGACGTACAGCACCCGGCAGCGCTTCTTGGGGTCCGCCGGCGGCGGGGCCGAGGCCAGCTGGTCCAGCGAGGCGAGAAAGGCCGCCAGGGTCTTGCCGGACCCCGTCGGGGCCACCACGAGCACGTCGGAGCCCGCGCCGATGGCCTGCCATGCGCCCTCCTGCGCCGCCGTGGGCGCGTGGAAGGCCCCGGTGAACCAACCGCGGGTCGCGGGGGAGAACGAGTCGAGCGCGGACCTGACCATGCCACCCATCGTGCACCCCGCCACTGACAACCGCCCGGACCTGGGGAAACTCGGCTCGTGGCGCCAGCGGTCGGTGGCGCAGAATGGGGGGCATGGCGACTGGCGAACGCGCACGGTACTGGCAGTACTCCGAGCTGCCCGGAGTCGACCTGCTGCACGCCCACTACGTGCGGAAGGCCTTCGCCCGGCACACGCACGAGACCTTCGTCTTCGCCGCCATCACCGACGGCGTGGAGGCCTTCCACTACCGCGACGACCTCGTGCACGCCGGGCCCGGACAGATCGCCCTCGTCAACCCCGACACCCCGCACACCGGGCACGCGGGCGTGCCCGAGGGCTGGACGTACCGCACGATCTACCCCGACGCGGAGCTGATCCGCTCCATAGCCGCCGACACCATCGCCCTGCGGGGCGACGTCGGGTTCAGCGACCCCGTCGTGGACGATCCGTACGCCGCGCAACTCGTCATCGGCGTCCACCGTGCCGCCGAGGAGGGCAACGCGCTCGCCGCCGACAGCCTCCTCCGACTGGTCACCGCGAGGATGCTGCGCAGCCACGGGGGCCGGATCGCACCGCTCGCCCCGCGCTCGGCCGGCACGCGCAACGCCGCACGCGCGCGTGCGGTCCTGGAGGAGCGGATGACCGACCCGCCGACCCTGGAGCGCCTCGCCGCCGACCTCGGCACCAGCCCCTTCGCCCTGCTGCGCGCTTTCCGGGACGCGTACGGGATGCCGCCGCACACCTGGCTCACCGACGCGCGCGTGCGGCGGGCCCGGCGGCTTCTCGACACGGGGACGGCACCCGCGGAGGCGGCCGTCGCCGTCGGCTTCACCGACCAGTCGCACCTCAGCCGGCACTTCGTACGGAGCGTCGGGGTGCCGCCCGGGGCGTACCAGCGGTCGCGTGGCGGCCCGGGTGGGGGCTCCTGGAGTGCAAGAACGTACAAGACCGGGCTCGGGCCGGACTCGTAACGTCGGTGGCGTGGCAGAACAGACAGCAACCCCAGTCATACGGGAGAGCGCCGGCAAGGCGGACTCGGCGGTGGTGCGCGACGCGCTCGGCGTCGGGATCGCCGTCGGCCTCTCCGGCTTCGCCTTCGGCGTGACCTCCGCCGGATCCGGACTCACCCTGCTCCAGACCTGTGCGCTCAGCCTGCTCGTCTTCACCGGCGCCTCGCAGTTCGCGCTGGTGGGAGCGCTCGCGGCGGGCGGGAACCCGCTCACGGCCGCGGCGGGCGCGTTCTTCCTGGGCACCCGTAACGCGTTCTACGGGCTGCGCCTGTCCCAGCTCCTCGCGCTGCCGCGCGCGGTCAGGCCGTTCGCCGCGCAGTGGGTCATCGACGAGACGACCGCGGTGGCGCTCGCGCAGCCGACGCGACGCGCCGTGCGGATCGGCTTCACCGTGACCGGGCTCACGCTCTACGTGCTGTGGAACATCACGACCCTGCTGGGCGCCCTCGGGGCCGAGGCCATCGGTGACACGGAGGCCTGGGGTCTGGACGCGGCCGGACCCGCGGTCTTCCTCGCGCTCCTCGCTCCGATGCTGAAGACGGCGACGGAGCGGTACACGGCGGGCCTCGCGGTGATCCTGGGCCTCGGACTGCTGCCCGTGCTGCCGGCCGGCGTCCCGGTGCTGGCGGCGGCCCTCGCCGCGCCCATGGTGCTGTGGTGGAAGGGCCGTCGCATGGCCGGTGGGGCCGGTGGGACGGATGTGTCGGGTGCCGCGGACGCGTCGGGTGTGTCGGAGGCATCGGCTGCGTCCGGCGCTTCGGGTGTGTCGGAGAAGGAGGAGGAGCGATGAGCGTCTGGATCGCGATCGGCCTCACGGCCGTCGGCTGCTACGCCGTCAAGCTGCTCGGGCTCCTCGTGCCCGCGGGCACGCTGGAACGCCCGCTCGTCCAACGCCTGGCGGCCCTGCTGCCGGTGGCCCTGCTCGCGGCGCTCACCGCCCAGCAGACCTTCGGCGCGGGAACCGGCCTCACCCTCGACGCCCGCGCGGCGGGCGTCGCCGCGGCGGCCGTCGCCCTGGTCCTGCGGGCACCGTTCCTGATCGTCGTGGCGGCAGCGGTCCTGGTCACGGCGGGAGTCCGCGCGCTGGGCGGGTGACCGCCGTGCGCGCTGCGGCTGCGAGCCGGGCGCTCCAGCCGCACACCGCACGCGCCGTCCCGGTCGGCCCTGTCCCGATCGCCCCCTGCCTCAGTCGCCCCGTCTCCGTCGCCGCCGCCCTGTCAGTCGATAGGGCGGCCGTGGGCCCGGAGCGTGCGCAGGGCCTCGATCGTCACCATCGGGCGGGCCTCCAGGGCCGTGCCCGGTGCCCACTTCCGCCAGGTGACGGGCCAGCCGCCGTCCTCCTGCTGGGTGGACGCCAGGTGGTCGAGGGAGTGTGCCAGCTCTTCGTCCGTGAACCAGCGGCGGGCCAGCGAGTCCGGCACGCGCGCGTAGTCGTACGGGAAGTGGTGCTCGCCCGGCGCGTACCCCGGTGCCACCGGGAACTCGTCCAGCCGACCGGGATCCAGGACCGCCAGCCCCTGGTCCCGCACCAGACGTCCCAGCCGGTCGCCCGCCACCTGCGCCCGCGACCGGTCGGGGACGCCGTCCAGGAAGGCGACGGCGGCCTCGATCTCGTAGGGATGCGACTTCTCCAGCGATTCGACCGCCGACCAGCAGAACTCGGTCGCGCGGAACAGCCAGGCGTGCCACACCTGATTGCGGTGGAGCAGCCCGACCACGGGGCCGGTGGACAGCAGTGCGCTCGGCGGGTTGTCGACGATCGGGACGAACGGCGCGCTCGGATAGCCGCGCTGCGACGGGTGGATCGCCGGCAGCGCCCCGTCGTGCGTGGACACCTCCGTGAGGTAGCGGCAGATCCGTTCGATCCGCAGCCCGCCGCAACGGCCGATCGAGTCCAGGACCCGCAGCGCGTGCCCGGTGTGCAGCGGCTGGCTGACCGGGCCGCGCAGGTCCGGTTCGAGGGCGTGGCCGTAGCCGCCGTCCTCGTTGAGGTAGGCCGAGAGGGCGACCTCGACGGCTTCCGCGCCGCCGCGCAGGAAGTGGTAGGCGAACCGGCGCTGTTCGAGCACGCGTGCCGTCAGCCAGACGAAGCGTTCGGCGCGCGCGAGCGGGGTGGGGTGCGGTGCCGCGAGAGGAGTTCCAGCCATGGACCGACCGTAGGCCGCCCGGGACGTGTGAGAGGGCTTACCGGCCGGGCTGCACTCTTGGGGGCGGGATACTGGGGTCATGCGGTTGACGATTTTCTGGGAGCGGATGGTGGACCACTTCGGTGGGTCCTACGCCGAATCCTTCGCACGGGACCATGTGATGTCCGAACTCGGCGGACGTACGGTGCACCAGGCACTGGACGCCGGGTGGGAGGCGAAGGACGTGTGGCGGGCGGTCTGCGCGGCCATGGACGTACCGGCGGACAGACGCTGACGCGCCCCGGCGGGGAGGGAATGTCCGTGCGGTGCGCGAGACTGGCGGGGTGGCTCCGACAGACGAAACCGACGACACCGGCAGGACGACCCCCGAGAGGACCTTCGGCCAGGCCGTGACCGGGAGACCCCCGAAGGCGCGGTCGGCCGAGGGCAGTACCTCCGCGGCGTCCGGCGATCCGGCATCCCCGGACACCGCGACGAAGAAGACCACGACAGCGAAGGCGACGACGGCGGAGACCGCGACCGCGCCGTCCGGGACCGCGCCCGAGACCGCCACCGCGGGCGGAGCCGGGGCCGGTGGCGGAGCGGGTACGCCAGGGTCCGGAACGACCGCGCCCGCCGCGCGGATGCCCCGCTGGCTGCCGCGCGCCCTGGTGCTGGCCCTCGCGCTCTACGCCTGCTTCCAGCTCGGCAGCTGGGCCTTCCACCAGCTCGTCGGGCTCCTGGTCAACATCCTGGTCGCCTTCTTCCTGGCCCTCGCCATCGAACCGGCCGTCGGGCGGATGGCCGCCCGCGGCATGCGGCGAGGACTTGCCACGTTCCTCGTGTCCCTCGCCGTCCTGGTCTTCGGCGTCGGGTTCGTCGTCCTGCTGGGCTCCATGCTCGCGGGCCAGATCGTCGACATGGTCGAGAACTTCCCGAAGTACCTCGACTCGCTGATCAACTGGACCAACGAGCACTTCAACACGGAGCTGTCCCGGGTCGAGGTGCAGGACAGCCTGCTGCGCTCCGACTGGCTGCAGAAGTACGTGCAGAACAGCGCCGCCGGGGTCCTGGACGTCTCCGCCACCCTCCTCGGCGGGCTGTTCAAGCTCCTGACGATCTTCCTCTTCGCGTTCTACTTCGCGGCAGACGGGCCCCGACTGCGCCGGGCCCTGTGCTCCGTCCTGCCGCCGGCCAAGCAGACCGAGGTGCTGCGGGCCTGGGAGATCGCCGTCGACAAGACCGGCGGCTACCTGTACTCGCGCGGCCTGATGGCGCTGATCTCCGGCGTGGCGCACTACGTGCTCTTCGAGATCCTGGGCGTGCCGTACGCGCCCGCGCTCGCGGTGTGGGTCGGTCTCGTGTCGCAGTTCATCCCGACCATCGGCACGTACCTCGCGGGCGCGCTGCCGATGCTGATCGCCTTCACCGTCGACCCCTGGTACGCGCTGTGGGTGCTGTGCTTCGTCGTGGTCTACCAGCAGTTCGAGAACTACGTCCTCCAGCCCAAGCTGACGTCCAAGACCGTCGACATCCATCCGGCGGTGGCCTTCGGCTCGGTGATCGCGGGAACGGCGCTGCTCGGCGCGGTCGGCGCGCTGATCGCGATCCCGGCGATCGCCACGCTCCAGGCCTTCCTCGGTGCCTACGTGAAGCGCTACGCCGTCACCGACGACCCGCGCGTCCACGGCCACAGGCGGTACGGGGAGGCCGTCGTGGCCCGGCTCCAGAAGGCGCTGCACCACAAGAAGAAGCAGGGGCAGGAGTCGTCCGGGGAGGACGACTCCTGACCCTGCGCGCCGCCCGAGCAGCCGCGGGACCCGGGAACGCAGCCGGTCGACGAGCCGGCGCGCGCGGAGTGGCGGGTCCGTCGACCGGTGGTCGTGGGCCCGCGTGGTGCGCTTGACACCAAAATCGAACATCCATTCTTATGGGATTCCGGCCCCTGGAATCGCGGGGTTGTGGGGCGAGTTATCCACAGGCCGGAGGGACGTCGGGGCCCATTGTCAGTGGCAGGGGTTAGCGTCTTTCACATGAAGCGATCGACTCAAGCAAACCGGGTGGAACCCATGGCAGGTACCGACCGCGAGAAGGCGCTCGACGCCGCGCTCGCGCAGATTGAACGGCAATTCGGCAAGGGTGCCGTGATGCGCATGGGCGACCGCACCCAGGAGCCGATCGAGGTGATCCCCACCGGCTCGACCGCCCTCGACGTCGCGCTCGGCGTCGGCGGACTGCCCCGCGGCCGTGTCGTCGAGGTCTACGGGCCGGAGTCCTCCGGTAAGACGACCCTGACGCTGCACGCCGTCGCCAATGCCCAGAAGGCCGGCGGTCAGGTCGCCTTCGTCGACGCCGAGCACGCCCTCGACCCCGAGTACGCGAAGAAGCTCGGTGTCGACATCGACAACCTCATCCTGTCCCAGCCGGACAACGGCGAGCAGGCTCTCGAGATCGTCGACATGCTGGTCCGCTCCGGCGCCCTCGACCTCATCGTCATCGACTCCGTCGCCGCGCTCGTCCCGCGCGCGGAGATCGAGGGCGAGATGGGCGACTCGCACGTGGGTCTCCAGGCCCGTCTGATGAGCCAGGCCCTCCGGAAGATCACCAGCGCGCTCAACCAGTCCAAGACCACCGCGATCTTCATCAACCAGCTCCGCGAGAAGATCGGCGTCATGTTCGGCTCGCCGGAGACCACGACCGGTGGCCGCGCCCTGAAGTTCTACGCGTCGGTGCGTCTCGACATCCGCCGTATCGAGACCCTGAAGGACGGCACCGACGCGGTCGGCAACCGCACCCGCGTCAAGGTCGTCAAGAACAAGGTCGCGCCGCCCTTCAAGCAGGCCGAGTTCGACATCCTCTACGGCCAGGGCATCAGCCGTGAGGGCGGCCTGATCGACATGGGCGTGGAGCACGGCTTCGTCCGCAAGGCCGGCGCCTGGTACACGTACGAGGGCGACCAGCTCGGCCAGGGCAAGGAGAACGCCCGTAACTTCCTGAAGGACAACCCCGACCTCGCCAACGAGATCGAGCGGAAGATCAAGGAGAAGCTGGGCGTCGGAGTCCGTCCGGGCGCCGCGACGGCCGAGGCGGGCGCGGACGCCGCGGGCGCTGCGGGCGCCACGGAGGCGGCGGCCACGGACGACACGGCCAAGTCGGCCCCGGCGGCCAAGGCCACCAAGGCGACCAAGGCCCCGGCGGCCAAGAGCTGAGCCAGTGACCGGTCGCACCGAATGGCCGGGCGACAGCGCCGACTCGTCGAGGGCCGAGAAGGAGCTGTCGCCCCAGGATCCGGCTGAGCGGGCGCGGGCGATCTGCCTGCGCCTGCTCACCGGGACCCCCCGCACCCGCAAGCAGCTCGCCGACGCCCTGCGCAAGCGCGAGATCCCCGACGAGGTCGCCGAAGAGGTCCTGTCCCGCTTCGAGGACGTCGGGCTGATCGACGACGCCGCCTTCGCCGACGCCTGGGTGGAGTCCCGGCACCACGGGCGCGGGCTCGCCCGCCGTGCCCTCGCCCGCGAACTGCGTACCAAGGGCGTCGACCCCACGCTCATCCAGGACGCGGTGGGGCAACTGGACTCCGAGCAGGAGGAGATCACGGCGCGCGAGCTCGTCGACCGCAAGCTCCGCGCCACCCGTGGCCTCGAGCGCGACCGCCGGCTGCGACGGCTCGCGGGGATGCTCGCCCGCAAGGGGTATCCGGAAGGCATGGCCCTACGGGTCGTCCGCCAGGCCTTGGAGGACGAGGGCGAGGACACGGAGGGGCTGGACGAGCCCTTCTGACCGGGGCGAGGGGCGGGGCCCGCGGACGCCGCTGCCGCGAGGCGCGGCGCCCTTGCCGTACCGGCTACGTCCTCGGGCTCGGCAGCAGGACCGGGAGGCCCGCCGCCTTCCAGGCCTGGAAGCCGCCGATCACGTCGGTCGCCCGGTGCAGACCCAGCTGCCGCAGCGAGGCCGCCGCCAGCGAGGACGCGTACCCCTCGTTGCAGAACACCACCACCCGAAGGTCATGGCTGTCCGCCTGCGGTGCGCGATGGCTGCCCAACGGGTCGAGCCGCCACTCCAGTTCATTGCGCTCCACGACCAGGGCGCCGGGGATCAGCCCGTCCCGCTCGCGCAGCGCCGCGTACCGGGTGTCGACCAGGAGCGCGTCACCCGCCTCGTGCGCCTCGTGGGCCGTTCGCGGCTCGATCCGGTCCAGGCCGGACCTGACCCGCTCCAAGAGCTCGTCGATCCCCACCCGTTCGGCCGTCTCGTACTCGCTCACTGCCAGTCCTCCGGACGCTCGACCTGCTCAAGACGGAGCACCGCGCCCGACCGGCTGAAGCGCCGGATCAACGGGAGCGGTGGATAGTACGCGTGGACCGACACCGCGTGCGTGTCCGGGGAGTCGTTGAGCACCTCGTGCACGTGGTGCTGTCCGAACGCGCGCCCCTTGCCCGCCGGCAGCCGCCGCTCGCGGTCGACGCCGTCGGCCAGTTCCAGGGTCTTCCAGCCACCCGACGGCAGCCGCACCGCGAGGGAGTTCTCCCGCAGGGCGCCCCGCGCGGTGGTGAACGCGCCCTGGGACTCGGCGTGGTCGTGCCACCCCGTGCCGGTGCCCGGCGGCCAGCCGATGAGCCAGGCCTCGCTGCCGCCGGGACCGTCGAGCCGTACCCACGTACGGCCCTCGGGGTCGAGCGGCAACGAGTCGATCAGATCGTCGTCCGCCGCCGTACGACGGACGAACTCCAGGAGATCGGCCGCGGTGGGCGTGGCGGGCGTGGGCGACGGAGGGGAGGGAGGAGCCGCGCCGACGGGCGCGGGGACATGCTGGGGCACGGAGGACCGTCCTGGGAGTTCGCGGGAGAGACGCGCGGCGGCACGCCGAAGGCTCGGCGGCGGGGATCACGCGAGAGGAGGGGCGAATTCAGCAGGACGGGCGACACACGCAGCCCGCGAAACGGAGGAGATCCATATGGACCCTCCGCCACAGGCGCACATCGGTGTCGGTCACGCTCCGGAGTACACCATGCGCGCCCGTGAGGGTCAATTGATGTCCGCGGTACGGTCGCTCTTCTCCACCCCCGAAAGGGCCTCGCTTCCCGTCGGCTCCGCCTTGCCGCCCCGGGTCGCGTCCGCCGCCGCGTACAGCTCGTCGGGCCGGACGCCGGGGAACGAGGCGACCAGGTGACCGTCCGGACGCACCAGCAGGACGGTGTGGGCCACCGCGCCCGGGTACGCCTCCGTGACCAGCAGCTCCGCCTTCACCGGCAGGGCCCGGACCGCCTCCACGAGCCGGGGCATCACGCCCGCGCTCATCCAGTGCCGCCGGTCCCACACACCCGTCCCCGGCGCGACCAGCACCACCAGGAGGCGCCCCTGACCGAGGCGGTCCCGGAGCCGTACGGTCATGCCGTCCGGCGCCGTCACGCGCACGTCCTCGACCGGCGCGCCGGCCCCCGTGCCCACCGCGCTCCGCGACGCCCCGGCGTCCTGGGGCGCGAGGGGGGAGTGCGGGTACGCGGGGGGCGCGCCCAGCGGGCCGCGCCCCAGGTGGCCGTCGGTGAGGAGGGTGTCGTGCCCACGGGAGCCGCCGGGCAGATACGTCCGCAGCCCTCCACCCCCGCGCAGGACGGGCAGCGACTGGTCGGCGGCCCTCAGCCGGGAGGCGACGGCGGCCCGCCGCTCGCTCTGGTAACTGTCGAGCAGCGTGTCCGAGGCCCCGTGATGCCAGGCGTAGGCGAGCTTCCAGGCCAGGTTGTCGGCGTCCCGCAGCCCCTCGTCCAGGCCCTGCGTGCCGACCGCCCCGAGCAGGTGCGCCGCGTCGCCCGCCAGGAACACCCGGTCCACGCGCCAGCGCCGCGCGAGCCGGTGGTGCAGGGTGTGGACACCGGTGTCGATCAACTCGTACGGGGGAGTCTCCCCGCCGCACCATCCGGCCAGGGTGTCGCGGATCCTGGTGACGAGCGCGTCCGGGGTGACGAGCTCCCCCCGCGGCGGCAGCAGCCAGTCGATCCGCCAGACCCCGTCCGGCAGCGGTCGGGCCGTGACCTCCTCGCCGCCTCCCCGCCACGGCGGCTGACGGTGCAGCAGGGCCTCGCCAGGCCAGGGGAGTTCGGTGCGCAGGGCGGCGACCGCGTGCCGCTCCACCGCCGTACGTCCGGGGAAGCGGATCGAGAGCAGCTTGCGCACCGTGGATCGGGCGCCGTCGCAGCCGACCAGATGGCTGCCGCGCCACCATGTCCCGCCGGCTCCGGGCCCGGGGCCACGGGTGTGCGCGGTGACTCCGCTCGCGTCCTGCTCGATCGTGTCGAGCCGCGCGTCGTCGACGAGCTGGATCAGCTCCTGCCCGGAGATCGCGTCGCGCAGTCCCCGGGCGAGGGCGTGCTGCGGAATGTGGAGGGGAGCCGCCGGACCCTCGTCGTCACTCTCCGTACCGCCGAGACCGAGGCTCAGCTCGATGTGCCTCATCTGTTGCTTGCGGCGCAGTGAGCGCCAGCCGACCCAGCGGACCCCCTCGTCACGCAGAGTGGCGCAGCCCAGCCGTTCCACCATGGCGGCCATGTCGGCGCGCAGCACGACCGTACGGGCGGGGCGGGGTTCCTCCTTGCCGGGGCCCTCGTCGAGGACGACGCTGGGCACGCCCTGCGAGGCCAGGGCAAGGGAGAGCGCGAGGCCCACGGGCCCCGCGCCGACGATGATCACCGGGTCCACGGCGCGGCTCCTGAAGGCCGTTCGGTCATGCGGGTAGCACAGCGAAGTGTGGCGCGAGCCCGGTGCGTGATCACAGAACGTATGCAACCCATTGCGGGTGCTTGCGTCAAGCGACGGGGGCAGCGGCGCGACCGCCACTGCCCCCGGATGATGTCACATACTGTCAGTTCTTCGTGATACCGGTCCCGTCGGCCCCGTCGCCGCGGTTCGCCCTGTCTCCGCCGGGCGTCACGCCGTCGAAGCCGCCCGGCTCGGTCCGGCTCCCGGGGATCAGCACGGCCTCGTTGCCCTGGGTGAGCCCCGTGACGCCGGCTTCGGAGACCGCGATACCCGTCTTCGCCCGACGCCCCCGCTTCTCGATCCAGGTGGCGAGCGCGGAGAGCGCCAGGCACAGCGCGATGTAGATCGCGCCGAAGACCACGATGGTGGAGACGTACGGGTACTGGCCGTTGACCTGCGTGTTGGAGGCGATCAGGCGGGCCGAGTAGAGCAGCTCGGGGTAGAGGATGACGAAGCCGAGCGAGGTGTCCTTGAGGGTGACCACCAGCTGGCTGATGATCGTCGGCAGCATCGCCCGGACGGCCTGCGGCATCAGGACGGTCGTCATGACCTGCGTCTTGCTCATGCCCAGGGCGTAAGCGGCCTCGCGCTGCCCCTTCGGCACGGAGTTCACACCGGCGCGCAGGACCTCGGCCTGGACACAGCCGTTGTAGATCGACAGGCCGATGGCCAGCGCCCACATCGAGTAGTCGGTGAGGAACGCGACCCAGACGGCGTAGATCGTGATCAGCAGCGGGATCGAGCGGAAGAGCTCGATGAAGCCGGTGGCCACCACGCGGACGGGCGTGTGGTCGGAGAGCCGGGCGACGGCGAGCAGCACACCGAGGACGAGCGATCCGACCGCCGCGAGGGCGAAGGCCTTCAGGGTGGCGAGGAGGGCGTCGGCGATGTTCTGCCGGATGCCCGCGTAGTTGAAGATGTCCCACATCGCGGGGTCGAGGTGACCCTTGTCGGCCAGCCGGAGCACGCTCACGGCGAGCAGCGCGACGATGGCGAGGCTGCCCACGACGGCGAAGATCCGGTTGCGGACACGCGCCTTGGGGCCCGGGGAGTCGTAGAGAACGCTGGCACTCATCGGGCGACCTCCATGCGGCGCTCAAGGAGACGGAAGAACCCGCTGATGGTGAAGGTGACGACGAGGTACGCGACCGCCACCCAGGCGAAGATCGGGCCGATCGCGTAGCCCTGCTCGCTCATCAGCGTCTGCCAGCCGAAGAGTTCGGTGACACTGAACGCGCCGGCGATGGCCGAGTTCTTGGTGAGCGCGATGAAGATCGAGCTCAGCGGCGGCAGTACGGTCCGGGTGGCCTGCGGCAGCACGATCATCCGCAGGGTCTGCGCGAAGGTCATGCCCAGCGAGCGGGCGGCCTCGGCCTGACCGATCGGCACCGTGCTGACGCCGGAGCGGACGGCCTCGCAGACGAACGCGGAGGTGTAGAAGCCGAGCGCGAGCGAGCCGAGCACGAAGGGGCTCATACCCGGGAACAGGATCTCCGGTACGACGAAGAACGAGACCAGGAAGAGCAGCGTCAGGGGGGTGTTGCGCAGCAGCGTGACCCAGGCGGTCCCGAAGAAGCGCAGGGGCGGGACGGGCGAGACCCGGAAGCCGGCGACGAGGACGCCGAGGAGCAGCGCGATGACCGAGCTGACGGCGGTGATCGACACGGTTCCTATGAAGCCGTCGCGGAACTCCGGGAAATGGTCGAGCAGTACGTTCATGAGGTCTCCGCGTCGGCGGTCAGCGGCTTACGGGCAGGAGGAGGGGCGCCCCGTACTCCCGTACGGGGCGCTCGACTTCAGGCGAGGATCAGTAGCGGACGCGCGCCGGCGGCTCGACGTACGAGGAGCCCGAGAGACCCAGGGTCGCCTCGTAGATCTTCTTGTACGTGCCGTCCTTGATGTGCGCGTCGAGGATGTCGCTGATCTTGTCGCGCAGGACCTTGTCGTCCTTGTTCATGCCGACGCCGTAGGGCTCCTCGGTGAACGGCTTGCCGACGACCTTGAGCTTGCCGGCGTTGGCCGCCGCGTAGCCCTTGAGGATCGCGTCGTCGGTGGTGACGGCGTCGACCTGCTTGGTCAGGAGCTGCTGCACGCAGTCCGAGTACTTCGCGAGCTCGGTGGTCTGCGCGCCGTACTCGGGCTTCTTGATCTCCTGCAGCGGGGTCGAGCCCGTGATGGAGCAGACCTTCTTGCCCTTGAGGGTCTCCGGACCGGTGATCGCGGTCTCGTCCTTGCGGACCAGGAGGTCGGCGCCGGCCTTGTAGTACGGACCCGCGAAGCCGACCTGCGCCTTGCGCTTGTCGTTGATCGTGTACGTGCCGACGTAGTAGTCGACCTGGCCCGTCGAGATCGCCGTCTCACGGAGCTTGGAGTCGACAGTCTTCCACTCGATCTTGTCCTCGGTGAAGCCGAGGTCCGCCGCGATCATCTTGGCGATCTCGACGTCGAAGCCGGAGCGCTCCTTGGTGGCCTGGTCCTCGAAGCCGAGGTAGGGCTGGTCGGCCTTGGAGCCGATGATCAGCTTGCCGCGCTTCTGGGCCTCCTTGAAGGTCGGCGACTCCAGCTTCACGTCGGTGGCGACGATGTACTTGGGGAGCTGGGGGGCGCTCGAGTCGCCGGGCTTCACGGCGGGCTTGTCGCCGGCCGAGCCCTCCTTGCCACCACAGGCGGTCGCGGTGAGCGCGAGCACGGCGACGGCCACGGCCGCGGACTTGCGGAGCTTCATGGTGAACATCCCTTGGTTCGTGGGTTGTTGTCGGCAGGGTGAATCATGCGGGCTGACCGTCGTCAGTGGTGCAGGATTTTCGAAAGGAAGTCCTTGGCACGGTCGCTGCGCGGGTTGCTGAAGAACTCTTCCGGCGCGGCCTGTTCGACGATCTTGCCGTCCGCCATGAAGACCACGCGGTTGGCGGCCGAACGGGCGAAACCCATCTCGTGGGTGACGACCACCATCGTCATTCCGTCGCGCGCCAGCTGCTGCATGACCTCGAGGACCTCGTTGATCATCTCGGGGTCGAGCGCAGACGTCGGCTCGTCGAACAGCATGACCTTCGGGTCCATCGCCAACGCCCGTGCGATCGCGACGCGTTGCTGCTGGCCACCGGAGAGCTGTGCCGGGTACTTGTCGGCCTGCGTGCCGACACCCACCCGGTCGAGCAGCGAGCGGGCCGTCGCCTCGGCGGCGGCCTTCGTGCTCCTGCGGACCTTGACCTGGCCCAGCATCACGTTCTCGAGCACCGTCTTGTGCGCGAAGAGATTGAACGACTGGAAGACCATGCCGACGTCGGCGCGCAGCCGGGCCAGCTCCTTGCCCTCCTGGGGCAGCGGTCGGTCGTCGATGGTGATGGTGCCGGAGTCGATCGTCTCCAGGCGGTTGATCGTGCGGCACAGCGTGGACTTACCGGACCCGGAGGGTCCGATGACGACCACAACCTCGCCACGGGCGATGGTCAGGTCGATGTCCTGGAGCACATGCAGCGCGCCGAAGTGCTTGTTCACGTTGGACAGCACGACCAGGTCGCCCGCCGCCGCCGGTACGGCGTCTTCCGAGCCCTTGGTCACTGACACTCCGCTCATCGGCTCTTGCTCCGTCCTCCTCGGTTGGGGAGGACACTAGGCACGTCGTACGACGAGCGTCATCACATCTGAGCGGAAATTGAGGATAACGATACGGCCTCAACCGGGCACACTGCGTGAAGAGGGTGCACGGTGGCGTACCGGGTCCATAACGGAACCCCCGGCGTCACAGGGGGACACTTGACTGTGACGGCGACCATCGGCGTTCATGCCCTGGTAGACAGATGGCCATCGACCGCTGGTCATCACATGCTCACGAAGCCACTGGAGGGGGGCCATGAGACTCCTGCTCGTCGAAGACGACGATCACGTCGCCGCGGCCCTGTCCGCCGTACTGGCGAAGCACGGGTTCGCGGTCACGCACGCCCGGAACGGCGAGGAGGCGCTCCAGGCGGTGCTGCCCGCCGCCCACGGCGAGCGCCCTTCGTACGGTGTGATCCTGCTCGACCTCGGGCTGCCCGACCAGGACGGCTACCAGGTCTGCGGCCGGATCCGTAAGCTCACCACCACCCCCGTGATCATGGTGACCGCGCGGGCCGACGTACGGTCCCGGATACACGGCCTCAACCTCGGGGCCGACGACTACGTGGTCAAGCCGTACGACACCGGGGAGCTGCTCGCCCGGATCCACGCCGTCAGCCGGCGCACCGTCGGCGGCGACGACGCCGGCGCGACCGGTGACGACGCCGCGCTGCGGCTCGGCTCCGTCGTCATCGAGCTGCCCACCCGCCGCGTCAGCGTCGACGGCGCGTCCGTCCAGCTCACCCGCAAGGAGTTCGACCTGCTCGCCCTCCTCGCCCAGCGGCCCGGTGTGGTCTTCCGGCGGGAGCAGATCATCAGCGAGGTCTGGCGCACCAGCTGGGAGGGGACCGGCCGCACCCTGGAGGTGCACGTCGCCTCGCTGCGCTCCAAGCTGGCGATGCCCGCTCTGATCGAGACCGTGCGTGGCGTCGGCTACCGCCTGGTCGCCCCGGCCGCGTAGCCGCCCGGGCCCCACGTGCGCACGCGTCTTCTCCCGCTCCTCCTCGTCCTGATGGCCGGGGTGCTGCTCGCCCTCGGCTTCCCGCTCGCCGCGAGCCTCGCCGCCGCCGAACAGCAGCGCGTGGTCGTCGACCGACTCGACGACGGGGCGCGGTTCGCCGCGCTCGCCCAGTTCGTCAGCGAGTCCGAACCCACGGTCGACGAGCGCCGCACCACCCTCAGGGGTGAACTCGCCAGCTACCACGACGTGTACGGCATCCAGGCGGGCATCTTCTACCGCGACAACCGGGCCATGGCCGCCGCGCCGGTGGACTGGGTCGTCCCGTACGAGGGCGAGGGGCGCCGTGCCTTCAACGAGGCGCTGCTCGGGCGCCGCAGCCACGACCCGCCGCAGGTGTGGCCGTGGCAGCCGAACGCCCGCCTCACGATCGCCTCGCCGGTCGTACGGGACGGAGACGTCGTCGCCGTCGTGGTCACCGACTCGCCCACCGGGCAGCTGCGTTCGCGCATCCTGAGCGGCTGGCTGATCATCGCCGCCGGCGAGTCCGCGGCGATGCTGCTCGCCGTCGGCGCCGCCTTCCGGCTCACCGGCTGGGTGCTGCGGCCGGTCCGCGTCCTGGACGCGGTCACCCACGACATCGCCACCGGTCGGATGAACTCCCGGGTCGCCGAGGCCGGCGGACCGCCCGAACTGCGCCGTCTGGCCCGCTCGTTCAACGAGATGGCCGACAACGTCGAGGACGTCCTGGAGCAGCAGCGGGCCTTCGTCGCCGACGCGTCGCACCAGTTGCGCAACCCGCTCTCCGCGCTGCTGCTGCGCATCGAGCTGCTCGCTCTCGAACTCCCCGAGGGCAACGAGGAGATCGCCTCCGTACGCACCGAGGGCAAGCGGCTCGCCCACGTCCTCGACGACCTGCTGGACCTGGCGCTCGCGGAGCACGCGGCCGCGGACCTGTGCGTCATCGACATCGGCGCGCTCACGACCGAGCGGGTCGCCGCGTGGCGTCCGCTCGCCGACGAGAAGGGCGTACGGCTCGTCGGGGACCGGCGGGCGGTGACGGCGTGGGCGGACCCGGTGGCGCTCTCGAGCGCGCTCGACGCGGTGATCGACAACGCGCTGAAGTTCACCCCGGAGGGCGAGGAGGTCACGGTCGCCGTGGCGGCCGGGGGCGACAGCTGCACGATCGTGGTGGCGGACGGGGGGCCGGGGCTCACGCCGGAGGAGCTCGACCGGGTCGGCGACCGCTTCTGGCGCAGCAACCGCCACCAGAACATCAAGGGCTCGGGGCTCGGCCTGTCGATCTCCCGGGTCCTGCTCGAGGCGGGCGGCGGCTCCATCGCCTACGCGCCGAACGACCCGCACGGGCTGCGCGTGACGGTCACGGTGCCGAGGACGGGGCCGCAGGGGCGGTGAGGGGGCGGCCGGGGGGCCGAGGAGGGGGAGGGCCACTGAGGCGGCCCCGCGGGCGGGAGGGGCGCGCGGCGGCTTAGGGCTTCACGGAGCGGTAGTAGCGGCGCGCGCCCTCGTGCAGGGAGAGCGGTTCCGTGTAGATCGCGGTGCGCAGGTCCACCAACTGCGCCGGATGGACCTGGCGGCCGATCCGGTCCCGGCTTCTGATCACCGTACGGGTGAAACCCTCCACCAGCGCCGGATCCGCCGCGTCCGTCGTCACCAGCAGGTTCGCCACGGCCAGCGTCGCCACCTCCTGGCCGTCCTGGGCCCGGGCATAGGCATCCGCCGGGATCACGGCGGAGCGGTAGTGGCGCGTCGACTCGCCCACGTCGTGGACCTTGTCCACAAGGGCGGCGCTGAGCGGGACCAGGCGCACGGGAAGGCGGTCGGACAGCTCCTGGACGGCCTGGGTGGGGAGGCCGCCCGACCAGAAGAACGCGTCCAGCCGGCCGCGCTCCAGCAGGCCGGGCATGGTGTCGATGCCGGCCGAGACCGGCTTGATGTCGACGTCGGGGGTCAGCCCGCCCGCCGCGAGGACCCGGTCCGCGATGAGCCGGACGCCGGAGCCCTCCTGCCCGACGCCGACCCGCAGGCCGCGCAGATCGGCCACGGACCGCACGGCCGAATCCTTGCGGACGACGAGCTGGACGTAGTCGTCGTAGAGGCGGGCGCAGCCGCGCAGCCGGTCGTGGCCCGGCTTGCCGTCACGCTGGTACTGGGCCACGGCGTCGGCCGTCGCGACGGTGAAGTCCGCCTCGCCCGAGGCCAGGCGCGCGAGGTTCTGCTGGGACCCCTCGCTGTTCTTGAGCGCTATCGAGACATCCGGCAGATCGGTGGCGAGGGCCTGCCGCAGCAGCTCGCCGTACCGCTGGTAGACCCCGGTGGGAACGCCCGTACTGAACGTGACCCGGCCACTCGGCTCCGATGAACCGAAAGGAACCAGCCACCACACCAGCAGCCCGCACACCACCAGAAGCGCCGCCGACGCCTGGAGAAGGCGACGGCGGGCGGCACGGGAGAGCGAGGCGAGCATGGCGCGATCCTGCCAGTTCGATCCCTGGTCTGGCCAGGCCCGGCGACTCCGGCCAGACCAGGGCCCCGGCCGATCGCGCCACGCGCGCGTGAGGGTGCGGTATGTGGCCGCGCGCGCGTGGCCCGGCCGACGGGCTCCGGGCCGGGCGCTGCGAGGCCGTGGGCGGCGTCCGCCCACGGCGCCGAGTGCTGTGGGCGGTGCCGCGCCTCTCAGAGCCCGGTCGCCTGGGTGCGCAGCCAGCCGAGCAGAGCGGCGATCCGGCTGTCCCGCTCGGGCGGCTGAGGGCTGAGCAGGTGGTATCCCGTGCCGTCCTCGACCAGCCCGAAGGGTGCCACCAGCTGCCCGCGCATGAGGTCGTCATAGACGAGCGCGTACGGACCGATGGCCATGCCGACGCCGGCGACGGCCGCCTGGAGCGCGAGGTAGAAGTGCTCGAAGGTCTGCTCGCCGGCGGGCTCGACACGTCGACGCGTGATCCGCTGCCAGTCGGCCCACGCTCGTGGCCGAGTGCTCGAGTGCAGAATCGTCACCCCGGACACCCCGGTGCCGGCTGTGACCCCGCTGACCCCGGTGCCGGATGTAACCCCGGTTGTCCCGGTGCCGGCTGTGGCCCCGGTTGTCCCGGTGACCTCCGTGGCTCCGAGGGCACGGGCGGTGCCGATGTCGCCGCCCCCGCCCCGCAGCCGTTCCGCCAGGTCCGGGCTGCAGACCGGACCGATCCGTTCCAGGAAGAGAGGGGAGCGGCTCACGTCCGCCGGTACGGGAAAGTCGTCGCGGCGCAGAGCGACGTCGACGGGGTCCCGCTCGAAGGAGACGGGCCCGCCGCCCGCCGACAGATGCACGGTCAGGTCCGGCACCTGGCTCGCGAGGTCCGGCAGCCGCGGAATGAGCCAGCGCATCAGCAGGGTCGGCTCGCAGGACAGCGCGAGCGGACCCCCGCGCTCCCGGCGCGTGACCTCGCGGACCGCCGCGTCGACCTGGTCGAGGGCGTCGCGGACCGCGGCCGCGAGGCGACGGGCCTGAGGCGTCGGTCGCAGAGAGCGGGTCCCGCGCTCGAAGAGCGTGACACCCAGCGACTTCTCCAGGTTCTGGATCTGGCGACTGACCGCGCCGTGGGTCACGTGGAGCTCCTCGGCGGCCCGGGTCATGCTCGCGTGCCGCACGGTCGCCTCGAAGGGGAGCAGCGTGTTCAGCGGAGGAAGGTCGGGCCAGCGCATGTGTGAAATCTACTCACAGGTGGAGTGAGAAGGAATCGCTTGTCCAGCGGCTTTCCGGGCGCCAGGGTTGACGTCAGTGGCGATGTCGTCACGCACCGACCCGGGGCGACCCGGTACCGGCCGGTGCCCGCGCATCCACCCGACGGGCGATCCGGGGCAACCGCTCGGTGACCCGGGAGGGGCGGGCGATCCGTTCTGCGACCGGCAGACGATTCGAGGAGGACGAGACATGAGGCGGGAACCCCAGGCCGATCCCGTGACGACCATCGCGGTCCTCGCGGACGACCTCACGAGCGCAGGCGACGGCGCGGCGCCGTTCCGCGGGGCGGGGCACCGGGCGCGGGTCCTGCTGATGGGGGCCGGAGCGGTCGCCTCGCCGCACGACGGGGTCGTCGCCGTCGACCTCGGCAGCCGCCTCCTCGACGAGGCGACGGCCGCTGACGTGACCGGGCGGGCGGCGTTCGCATTCGCGGGCGCCGACCTGCTGATCAAGACCGTCGATTCCACGCTCCGGGGCCACGTGGCGGCCGAGATCCGCGCCGCGCACGCCGGCTCCGGCCGGCGGGCCGTCGTCGTCGCGCCCGCCTTTCCCGCGGAAGGCAGGACGACGGTACGGGGGATCCAGCACGTCCAGGGTGTGCCGGTGCACGCGACGGACTTCGCGCACGACCCCACGCATCCGGTCCGGACCTCTGACCTCGCCCGCCTGCTGCCCGAAGCAGACGTGCTCGAGCCGGACCAGTTCGGGAAGCTTCCGGGGCTGATCGACGACGGAGGCGTGTTCGTCTGCTCGGCGGCCACCGACGCCGACCTCGGCCTCCTGGTTTCCTCCGTGTCCACACCGGACGAGGTCCTCTGGGTCGGCTCCCCGGGCCTCGCCGCGGCGCTGGCCGCGCACCACTCCTGTAAGCCGGCGGTACCGTCGGTCGAACTTCGTTCCTCCCGGCGCCCGTTGGTGGTGGTGGGCAGCGCCCACCCCGCCACGCGTCGCCAACTGGACCGGCTGCGTGCGCGGGGGGACGTGGGCGCGGTCGATGCCACCGGCGAGCCGGCCACGGCCGTCGGAGCCCTGCGGCGATCGACGGCCCCCGTGCTTGCCGTCCACACCCCCGACGACCGCCGCATGTCCTCCGACTCACTGACGGCCGATCTCGCGGCCGTCGTACGGGAGGTGGCGTTCAGCGGCCTGGTCGACGGGCTGGTGCTGACCGGTGGAGCGACCGCGGTGGCCGCCCTCGAAGCGCTCGGGGTCGGCGGTCTCGACCTGGTCGACGAGCCCGAACCGGGGGTGGCTCGCGGTGTACTGCTCAGCCCGCCCCGTATCCCCGTCCTGATCAAAGCGGGCGGCTTCGGCGACGACGGAACGCTCGACCGCCTCTGCCGCCTCCTCGTGAAGGGCGGTCCGGTCTCATGACGCTCCCCATCGCCCTCACCATGGGGGACCCGAACGGCATCGGTCCCGAGATCACCGTCAAGGCGTACACCGACCCGCGGCGCCGCGCTCCTGTCGTCGTCATCGGAGACCCGGACGCCCTCGCCCGTGCCTGCCGCTTCACGGCCACCCAGCTGACCGTGCGACCGATCGCCTCCGTCTCGGAGGCGGCCCACAGTCCCGGAGTCATGGACGTCCTCCCCGAGGGCCGACTCCCCCCGGACCTACCGCTCGGCACGGTGGACGCCCGCGCCGGAGCCGCCTCGTTCCAGTACGTACGCCGGGGCATCGAGCTCGCCCTCCGCGGCGAGATCCGGGCCCTCACCACGGCGCCGATCAACAAGGAGGCGCTCAGACTGGCCGGCCTGCCTTACCCGGGCCACACGGAGATCCTCGCCGAACTCTCGGGCACGAGCGACTACGCCATGATGATGGCCAACGACGAACTGCGGATCGTTCTGGTCACCGTCCATCAGTCACTGCGCTCGGCACTCGACTCCCTCACCACCGCCCGCGAGCTGGAGATCATCCGGCTGACGCACCGGACGCTCCAGGCCGGCCGGCCGGCCGGCGCCCGTCCCCGTATCGCCGTCGCCGCCCTCAACCCGCACGCCGGGGAGAACGGCCTCTTCGGGCGCGAGGACCTCGACATCATCGAACCGGCCGTGCGGGCCGCCCGGCGGGAAGGCATCGACGCCAGCGGACCCTGGCCCGCCGACACGGTCTTCATGCGCGCCCGCGCGGGCGAGTTCGACGCCGTCGTGGCGCAGTACCACGACCAGGGGCTGATACCCGTCAAGTACCTGGGCCTGGAGCACGGCGTCAACATCACCATCGGCCTGCCGTTCGTGCGGACCAGCGTCGACCACGGCACGGCATTCGACCTCGCGGGCCGGGGCACCGCCGACCACACGAGCCTGCTCACCGCGCTGCGCCACGCGGACGAGCTGGCCCACGCCCCGGCCGCTGCCCCGGCGCCCCCATCCATCCCGGACCCCGTACGCGCCCACACCACGGCCCCGTAGGCGCCCGCACTCCCACCCCCGCGTCCGGCCACACCCCGCCCCCTCGGCAGATCGCCTGCCCGCCCCCGCACCCGACCCGGAGGACCCCCGTGGACTTCATTTTCATGCTCACCCGTGACGACAGGACCGTCACGGACTGCCTCGACGTCCTCGACACCGTCCGGGACCTCGGTATAGGCCACCTGGGATTCAAGGACGTCGGAGTCGACCCGGCCACCCTCCGCCGGCTCCACCGGCAGATCAAGGACATGGGCGCCACCAGCTACCTCGAAGTGGTCAGCACCACCCGCGACGCAGCCCTCACCTCCGTCCGGCACGCCATGGAGCTCGGCGTCGACCGGCTCATGGGCGGCACCTGGATCGACGAGACGCTGGCCCTCCTCGCCGGCACCGGCATCGAGTACCTCCCCTTCGCGGGTGAACCTCTCGGCCACCCGACCCGCCTCGCGGGCGGCCCCGACCGGATCGCCGAGGACTGCCGTCGGGCCGAGGCGGTCGGCTGCGCGGGCGTCGACCTCCTCGCCCACCGGGCCATCGACGCGAACCCCCTCGACCTCGTCCGTGCCGCCCGCGCGGCCACCACAGGCCGGCTGGTCGTGGCCGGCAGCATCACCACCAGGGCCCGGATACAGGCCCTGGCCGATGCCGGGGCCGACGCCTTCACCATCGGCTCGGCCGCCTTCGACGGCTCCCTGCGCCCTGCCGCGGGCACCCTCGCCTCCCAGCTCACGGAGGCCCTCGAAGCCGCCGGGAGCGCCCCCGCACCCTCGTCGCAGCGGCTCGGGCCGGGGCTGTCCCCGGCACCGCATACCCTTGTTCCATGACCAGCAGCGACCGGAGCCAGGCAGTGGACGTCCAGCGAACCTACGAAGTGCGCACCTACGGGTGCCAGATGAACGTCCACGACTCCGAGCGGCTCTCCGGTCTGCTCGAGGACGCCGGCTACGTGCGCGCCCCCGAGGGCTCGGACGGTGACGCCGACGTCGTCGTCTTCAACACCTGCGCGGTCCGCGAGAACGCCGACAACAAGCTCTACGGCAACCTCGGCCGGCTGGCCCCCAGGAAGACCTCGCGCCCGGGCATGCAGATCGCCGTCGGCGGCTGTCTCGCCCAGAAGGACCGCGACACGATCGTCAAGAAGGCCCCCTGGGTCGACGTCGTCTTCGGCACGCACAACATCGGAAAGCTGCCGGTCCTCCTGGAGCGCGCCCGCGTCCAGGAAGAGGCGCAGATCGAGATCGCGGAGTCCCTGGAGGCCTTCCCCTCCACGCTGCCGACCCGCCGCGAGTCCGCGTACGCCGCCTGGGTCTCGATCTCCGTCGGCTGCAACAACACCTGCACGTTCTGCATCGTTCCGGCGCTGCGCGGCAAGGAGGAGGACCGGCGCCCCGGCGACATCCTCGCCGAGATCGAGGCCCTGGTCGCCGAGGGCGTCTCGGAGATCACCCTCCTCGGCCAGAACGTCAACGCGTACGGCTCGGACCTGGGCGACCGCGAGGCCTTCTCCAAGCTGCTGCGGGCCTGCGGCGAGATCGAGGGCCTGGAGCGGGTCCGCTTCACCTCGCCGCACCCCCGCGACTTCACGGACGACGTCATCGCCGCCATGGCCGAGACCCCGAACGTGATGCCGCAGCTCCACATGCCGCTGCAGTCCGGCTCGGACACGGTCCTCCGGGCCATGCGCCGCTCGTACCGGCAGGAGCGTTTCCTCGGGATCATCGAGAAGGTGCGCGCGGCCATCCCGCACGCCGCCATCTCCACCGACATCATCGTAGGCTTCCCCGGCGAGACCGAGGAGGACTTCGAGCAGACCATGCACACGGTCCGCGAGGCCCGCTTCGCCAACGCCTTCACCTTCCAGTACTCCAAGAGGCCCGGGACCCCCGCGGCCGACATGGACGGGCAGATCCCCAAGGAGGTCGTGCAGGCGCGCTACGAGCGTCTCGTCGCGCTCCAGGAGGAGATCTCCTGGGAGGAGAACAAGAAGCAGGTCGGCCGGACGCTCGAGGTCATGGTCGCGGAGGGCGAGGGCCGCAAGGACGGCGCCACCCACCGCCTCTCCGGCCGCGCCCCCGACAACCGGCTCGTCCACTTCACCAAGCCGGACCAGGAGGTCCGCCCGGGCGACGTGGTGACCGTCGAGATCAGCTACGCCGCCCCGCACCACCTCCTCGCCGAGGGCCCGACGACCTCGGTACGGCGCACCCGCGCGGGCGACGCCTGGGAGAAGCGCACCGCCGCGGCCGCCGCCAAGCCGGCGGGCGTGCTCCTCGGACTGCCGAAGATCGGTGTGCCGGAGCCGCTCCCCGCGGCCGCGGCCCCCGCGTGCGGCAGCCACTGACATCTGACACATCCGCAAGCAGGGGGGCCTGGATGGGGAAGTGGATCGTCGTCGCGCAGTACGGCGCCAGCGACAGCACGTACCGCTCCGAAGTGGTGCGGAAGATCACCGGAACGCGGGAGGACGCGCGGGAGGCGATGCGGGCCGCCTCGCTCACCTACCAGAAGCCGTGGCGTGAGAAGTCGCGAGAGGTGTACCGGTTTCCCGGCGGTGACAGCTGTCTGCTGATCGTCCGGGGCGCGATGTCGGAGACACAGACGACCCTGAGCATCGCCGAACTGGTCCACGACTCGGCCGACCCGAAGGGGGAGCCGACGTAGGAACCGCAGGACGCCGTCCCCTCCATGGACTGGCGACCCTCGCAGTAGGCTGCGGATCATGCTTGTCGCCGCAGCCGTCTGTCCCTGTCCTCCCCTGCTCGTGCCCGACGTGGCGGCAGGTGCCGCCGACGAGCTCGATGGAGCCCGGACGGCCTGCGCCGACGCCCTCGGGCTGCTCGCCGCGTCCCGGCCCGACCGGCTCTATGTCGTCGGCCCGGCGGACGAGGGAGCGCGCGGTACGTTCCTCGCCGGTTCGACCGGCAGCTTCGCGGGGTTCGGCGTCGACCTCTCCGTACGGCTCGGGACAGGGCCCGACGCGGAGCGTCCGTTGCCCGTCTCCCTCGCCGTCGCCGCATGGCTGCTGCAGCGCGCCGACTGGGCCGACGCGCCCGTCGAGGGGCTCGGGGTCGGGGAGCCGTTGGACGGCGTCCGATGCGTCTCCGCCGGCCGTCAGCTGGCCGCCGCGGCCGACCGTGTGGCGCTCCTCGTGATGGGTGACGGCAGCGCCTGCCGGACGCTCAAGGCGCCTGGCTATCTGGACGAGCGGGCCGAGGGCTTCGACGCGGAGGCCGCCCGGGCGCTGGGCACGGCGGACGTGGACGCCCTCCTCGCGCTGGACGAGGATCTGGCGTACGAGCTGAAGGCGGCCGGCCGGGCGCCCTGGCAGGTTCTCGCGGGCGCCGCCGAGGGCGCCGGGCTCGAAGGCAGGCTGCTGTACGAGGACGCTCCGTACGGGGTGGGCTACTTCGTGGCCGCCTGGTCCTGACGGCGTCACCAGGCAATCGCGCAGGCACGCGGTTACGCGCGTACGGCGGCGGAGGACGGACGGACCCCTACGGCGGACGGCCGCGGAGCATCA
>NZ_JAMGSL010000002.1:0-546176 GCF_025195125.1 Streptomyces sp. Je 1-79 | reverse complement strand
AGCATCATGCTCCGCGGCCGTCCGCCGTTCGGGAGGGAGAGCCGGGCGACGCCGGGCGTCGGAGGTCAGGCGGCCGGTGGGGTGGGCGGCGTCGGCGGAGTCGGACCCTGGCCGCCGCCGTGAGCTCCAGGGACGTCCTGGGCCCCCGGGGTTCCCTGAGCCCCCGGGGTCCCCTGAGCTCCAGGGGTTCCCTGAGCCCCCTGAGCCCCCGGGGTCCCTGGGGTTCCCTGAGCCCCCTGACCCCCCGGGGTCCCTGGGGTTCCCTGAGTCCCCTGAGCTCCGTCCGGGCCCGGCGTGGAGCCGTCGTCCTTGTGGGCGATCCGCTCAAGGGCGCCCTTGGCCTTGCCGGTACCCGACTCGATCTTGGTGCTGTACTTGCCCTTGGTCTTCTCGTCGACCAGCCTCGCGGCCTTGTCCAGACCTTGATCGATCTTGGCCTCATGCTGCTGCGCGAGATCCGAGACCTTCTCCTTGGCCGGGGCGAGCTTGGCCTTCAGTGAATCCAGGAGACCCATGGGTCACCTTCCCTCCGGGTGAGTCCGTATGCCGCGCCCCGTCTCCGGGAGCCGCTACTTCCGGGCGCCTTCGCCGGCCTCGTTGTCGGCGGCCTCGTCGGCCGACTGCTGCTTCGGAATCTCCACGACCTCGACCACCTCGGCGACCTCCGCCTCGGCGGCCTCCGTCCCGGCGGCGCCGTCGCGCGCCTCGGGGATGTCGGACTGCCCGACGGTCGAGCCCGCCTCGGAGCCGTCCTCCGTCTCGGCCTCACCGGACCCGCCGCTCCGCGCTCCGGCCTCCGCCTCCTCCGGCGCGTCCGTCACGACATCAGCCTGGGCCTCCTCCGCCGACGCCTCGGCAGCTTCCTTGCTCTTCCGCCGAAACATTGCAAAAACGCCCATTTCAACTCCATAGCGTACTCGTGTGGGAAAAGCCCCGCGGCGCCCGGGGCGCCCTGTTGCGCCACCCGGCGCAGCCGGTACGGAAACCGGCGGTCGGAACCTCGCAACTGGCAACGAACCCGGTTGCGGGTCGTCACGTCGCTCATTCGGGGACCAGTCGGGAGGTTTGCGAGACTGTGACGGTGAGAAGTGCAGCTCCCGCCCCGCGGGTCATCGCCGTCGTCGGTCCCACAGCGGCCGGAAAGTCCGATCTGGGTGTATTCCTCGCCCGGCAACTGGGCGGCGAGGTCGTCAACGCCGACTCGATGCAGCTCTACCGAGGGATGGACATCGGTACCGCCAAGCTGACGCTCGAAGAGCGCGGCGGCATCCCGCACCACCTCCTCGACATCTGGGACGTGACGGAGGCCGCCAGCGTCGCCGAGTACCAGCGTCGCGCGCGCGCCGAGATCGACCGGCTGCTCGCCGAAGGCCGCACCCCGGTCCTGGTCGGCGGCTCCGGCCTGTACGTACGGGGCGCCATCGACGCGCTCGAGTTCCCGGGCACCGACCCTGCCGTCCGGGCCCGCCTTGAGGCCGAGCTGGAGGAGCGGGGCTCCGGCGTCCTGCACACCCGCCTCGCCGAGGCCGACCCCGAGGCCGCACGCGCGATCCTGCCCAGCAACGGCCGCCGGATCGTCCGGGCCCTGGAGGTCATCGAGATCACCGGCAAGCCCTTCACGGCCAACCTGCCCGGCCCGGACTCCGTCTACGACACCGTGCAGATCGGCGTCGACGTGGCGCGTCCCGAACTCGACGAGCGGATCACCACGCGCGTGGACCGGATGTGGGAGGACGGTCTCGTGGACGAGGTGCGCACGCTCGAGGCGCGAGGGCTGCGGGAGGGGCGCACGGCCGCCCGCGCGCTGGGCTACCAGCAGGTGCTCGCGGCGCTCGCGGGGGAGTGCACGGAGGACGAGGCGCGCGCCGAGACCGTACGCGCCACCAAGCGCTTCGCGCGCCGTCAGGACTCGTGGTTCCGGCGCGACCCGCGGGTGCATTGGCTGAGTGGAGCGGCGGAGGACCGTGGGGAACTCCCGCGGTCGGCGCTGACGTTGGTCGAACGAGCGGTCACAGCCTGATCACGTGATGGCATCGGGACGCCATGCCCGTCATTCCAGAGGTCTCTGGCGTGCCATCATCGAGCATCGATCGACCAAGTGGAGTCCGAGTGGGAGGGCGCGTGGCGATGGAGGCCGGCCCTCGCGACAGAGAACAGCACGAAGCGGCCCCGGGCGAAGCTCCGGGTGACGCGCCCGGTTTGAGCCCGGACGGTCCGGACGAGGCCGAGGGCACGGCCGTGGAGGTCGACGCCGACGAGGTCGAGGTCGAGCTGCGGCCGCAGCGCCGGCTGCGGATCTGGCAGCTGGCGCCCATCGTGGGCCTCGCCGCCCTCGGCTCGCTGATGTTCGCCTTCCCCCTCGCCTTCGGTTCCGGCGACGGCGGTGCCGTCGTCGCCATGCTCGGCCTCCTGATCAGCTCCTGCGCCGCCGGCTGGGGCATGATGGCGGCCCGCCGGGTCGGCTCCGCCTGGCCGGGCCTCCCGGCCCGTGGCTCCGGCGAGCGGCCGAACTGGCGCGTGATCGCCCTGTACGTGTTCTTCAGCGCGCTCCTGGTCGCCCTGGCCGTCTGGCGCGTGGCCCGCCTCCGCTGACGGCCCGATCGGCGGCTCCGGCGGCGCGCCGCCCGAGCGGTGGACCGTCGAGGCGGGTGTCGGACCCGACCCGTACAGTTGATCCCGTGACCACCACGCAGACCTCGCCGCTCGCATTCCTCAAGGGCCACGGGACCGAGAACGACTTCGTGATCGTCCCCGACGCCGACAACGCCATCGAGCTGTCGCCCGCCGCCGTCGCGCGGATCTGCGACCGACGGGCCGGTATCGGCGGCGACGGGGTGCTGCACGTGGTCCGGAGCGCGGCCCACCCCGAGGCCCGCTCCATGGCCGACGAGGCCGAGTGGTTCATGGACTACCGGAACGCGGACGGCTCGGTCGCCGAGATGTGCGGCAACGGCGTCCGCGTCTTCGCCCGCTATCTGGAGCGCGCCGGGCACATCACCGCCGGCGAGGTCGCCGTCGCCACCCGCGGCGGGATCAAGCGGGTCCATCTGGACAAGGACGGGTCCGTCACCGTCTCCATGGGCCGCGCCCGGCTTCCCGAGGATGGCGTCACCGTCTCCGTCGACGGCCGCAGCTGGCCCGCCCGCAACGTGAACATGGGCAATCCGCACGCCGTCGCCTTCGTCGACTCCCTCGACCACGCGGGTGACCTGTTCACCGAGCCCCCCTACGCCCCGGCCGAGGTCTTCCCGGACGGTGTGAACATCGAGTTCGTCGCCGACCGCGGCCCCCGCCACGTGGCCATGCGTGTACACGAGCGCGGTGCCTCCGAAACCCGCTCCTGCGGCACGGGCGCCTGCGCCGTCGCCGTGGCCACCGCCCGCCGGGACGGCGTCGATCCCGCCGTGAGCGGGACGCCCGTGACGTACACCGTCGACGTCCTCGGCGGCACGCTGCTCATCACCGAGCACCCCGACGGGGAGCTGGACATGACCGGCCCGGCCGTCATCGTCGGCGAAGGCACGATCGACCCCGCCTGGCTGACCGGTCACTGACCCTCGGCGCCGGTACCGTACGGCGTAAGGACCGACAGGGCCCGACGGACATATTCGAAACAGTCAACGACTGATCGTTCGCTCGAATGGGTGATCCGTTTCACGCTGGGCGAGAGCGGGACTGCGCCCCGTGGTGGGGTCGGTAGCATCAAGCACCGGCCCCGCGGGCACGCCTTGCCCGACCACCGCCGGTCGACGCCGCCGGAGGTGCCCCAGTGAGTGCAGAGGCCACCAACCCTGTCAGCGCAGCGGAGGCCACGGGCCCCGACGCTCCGAACCGCAGGCGCGCCCGCCCGAGGATCGACCTCCGCCGGCTGGGCCGCGCCGCTCTCGGACCCACCACCCGGGGCCGCCTGCCCGACGCCATCGGACATGTCGCGGAGGCCCATCGGGCCCATCACCCCGACGCCGACCTGGCCGTGCTGCGCCGCGCCTACGTCCTGGCCGAGTTCTCGCACCGCGGACAGTTCCGCAAGAGCGGTGAGCCGTACATCACCCACCCGCTCGCGGTCACCCTGATCCTCGCCGAACTCGGCGCGGAGACGACGACGTTGACCGCCGCCCTCCTCCACGACACCGTCGAGGACACCGAGGTGACGCTCGATCAGGTTCGGGAGGAGTTCGGCGCCGAAGTCGCCTATCTCGTCGACGGCGTCACCAAGGTGGAGAAGATCGACTACGGCGCCGCCGCCGAACCGGAGACCTTCCGCAAGATGCTCCTCGCCACCGGCAACGACGTCCGCGTGATGTCGATCAAACTCGCCGACCGGCTCCACAACATGCGCACCCTCGGCGTGATGCGGCCCGAGAAACAGGTCCGGATCGCCAAGGTCACCCGCGACGTCCTCATCCCGCTCGCCGAACGGCTCGGCGTCCAGGCGCTCAAGACCGAGCTGGAGGACCTCGTCTTCGCGATCCTCCACCCCGAGGAGTACGAGAACACCCGCGCCCTCATCGCCGAGAACACCGGGGCGGGCGACGACCTCGCCACCATCGCAGACAGCGTCTCCGCCGTCCTGCGCGAGGCGGACATCGCCGCCGAAGTCCTCGTCCGCCCCCGGCACTTCGTCTCCGTCCACCGCGTCCGCCTCAAGCGCGGCGACCTGCGCGGCGGCGACTTCGGCCGACTCCTCGTCCTGGTGGCCGAGGACGCCGACTGTTACGCCGTCCTCGGCGAACTCCACACCTGTTTCACCCCGGTGATCTCCGAGTTCAAGGACTTCATCGCGGCCCCCAAGTTCAACCTGTACCAGTCACTGCACACCGCCGTCGCCGCCCCCGACGGGGCCGTCGCCGAAGTCCTCATCCGTACGCACCAGATGCACAAGGTCGCCGAGGCCGGCGTCGTCGCGCTGGGCAACCCGTACACGCCCCCGACGATCGGCGACGGCGTCGAGCCCGCCGAGGACGGCGAACGCGCCGACCCCACCCGCCCCGGCTGGCTCTCCCGGCTCCTCGACTGGCAGGAGTCCACCCCCGACCCCGACACCTTCTGGACCTCGCTCCGCGCCGACCTCGCCGAGGACCAGGAGATCACCGTCTTCCGCGCCGACGGCGGCGCCCCCGGCACGATCAGCCTGCCCGCCGGGGCGAGCTGCGTCGACGCCGCCTACGCCCAGCACGGCGCCGCCGCCCACAACTGCCTCGGGGCGCGCGTCAACGGCCGCCTGGCGACGCTCAGTACGGTCCTGAACGACGGCGACACCGTCCAGCTGCTGCTCGCCCAGGACTCCACGTCCGGCCCCTCCCCGGGCTGGCTGGAGCACGCCCGTACGCCCGCCGCGAGAATCGCGATCACCGCCTGGCTCCAGGCGCACCCCGAAGCCGTCAAGGCGCCGGAAGCCGACCCGAGGCCGCCCGTCTCCGTCACCGCCGACCGGCGCTCGGGCGCCAAGCTCCACGCGGACCTGCCCGGCGCCCCGGCCACCGCCGTACGCCCGGCCGGCTGCTGCACCCCCGTACCCCCCGACGAGATCACCGGCTTCCAGGTCCGCGGCGGATCCGTCACCGCCCACCGCGCCGGCTGCGCCGCCGTCGGGGCGATGAGACGGCTGGGGCGCGCACCCGTCACCGTCCGCTGGGGCGACACCGCGGAGTGCCGCGTCACGCTCGTCGCCGAGGCCTTCGGCCGGCCCCGGCTCCTCGCCGACCTCACCGAGGCCATCGCCGGAGAGGGCGTCGCCGTCGTCTCGGCGACCGTCGAGCCCCCCGTCGAGCAGCGGGTCCGGCACACGTACACGCTGCAACTTCCCGACGCCGCCGGGCTGCCCGCGCTGATGCGGGCCATGCGCGACGTACCCGGGGTGTACGACGTGAACCGCGCCCGGCACCCCGCGACGCACGAGGAGTGAGGTCAGGACGGTGACGTCAGCGCCGGAGTGACCCCTTCGGGTGGTGGGTGAGCGCGCCGTCCGGGGGAGCGGCGAACGCACTGGTAGCCGTAGCCCATGCCGCTCACACCCCGAAACCCGTCCCCACGCGCGCGGTGGCTGCGCTCCGCCGTCCTCGTCGCCGCATCGGCCGGGCTCGTCGCCGCCGCCCTCCCCGCGCCGACGCCGCTCGGCATCGGAGACCCGCTCTTCCCGCACCTCGGCAACCCGGGCTACGACGTCCTCACGTACGACATCGACCTCACGTACCCGGGAAAGAACACCGAACCGCTCGCCGCCGTGACCCGGATCGAGGCCCTCGCCACGGACGATCTGGAGCGGATCAACCTCGACTTCACGCACGGGACGGTCGCCTCCGTCACCGTCGACGGAGCGCCGGCGTCCTTCCAGAGCAGCGGCGAAGACCTGGTGATCACCCCCGCCCAGGCGGTGGAGAGCGGCGACGCGCTGGCCATCGCCGTCACCCACACCAGCGACCCCACCGGTTCCGCCGACGTCGGCGGCTGGGTCCGTACCGGCGACGGCCTCGCCATGGCCAACCAGGCCGACGCCGCCCACCGGGTCTTCCCCTCCAACGATCACCCCGCCGACAAGGCGTACTTCACCTTCCGGATCACCACGCCCAGCTCGCTCACCGCCGTCGCCAACGGCCTGCCGGCGGGCCGGACCACGGACGGAACCACCACCACCTGGACCTACCGCACGACCCACCCCATGGCCACCGAGCTCGCCCAGGTCTCCATCGGCCGTACGACCGTCGTCCACCGGACCGGGCCCCACGACCTGCCCCTGCGGGACGTGGTCCGTACCGCCGACCGGGACCTTCTGGAGCCCTGGCTCAAGCGCACCCCCGGCCATGTGGAGTGGATGGAGCGCCAGGTCGGCCCCTACCCCTTCGAGACCTACGGGCTGCTGATCGCCGACGCCACGACCGGATTCGAGCTGGAGACGCAGACCCTCTCCCTCTTCGAGAGAAGACTGTTCACCGAGCCCGGGTTCCCGGAGTGGTACGTCGACTCGATCATGGTCCACGAGCTGGCCCACCACTGGTTCGGCAACAGCGTCTCGCCCCGCACCTGGTCCGACCTGTGGCTCAACGAGGGGCACGCCAGCTGGTACGAGGCGCTGTACGCGGAGGAGACCGCGGGGCAGTCCCTGGAGCGGCGTATGAAGGCCGCCTACGCCTCCTCCGACGCCTGGCGCGCGGACGGCGGCCCGCCCGCCGCCCCCGAGCCGCCCACGCCGGGCCAGAAGATCAGCCTCTTCCGCCCCGTGGTGTACGACGGGAGCGCGCTCGTCCTCTACGCGCTGCGGCAGGAGATCGGCGCGGAGGCCTTCCAGGCGGTGGAGCGTCGCTGGGTCACCGAACACCGGGACGCCACCGCGACCACCGCCGACTTCACCGCGCTGGCATCCGAGATCGCGGGGCGTGACCTCACGTCCTTCTTCGACGGCTGGCTGTACGCCGAGAAGACCCCGCCGATGCCCGGGCACGCGGACTGGCGCTCCCGGCCGGCCGAGAAGACCCGAGGCGGCGTGAGGACCGCCGTGAAACCCGGATGACGCGCCCGGGCCGACCGTGACACCATCGTCAGGTCGACGACGCGGCCGGCCCGGGAATCTTTCGGTGCCGTCACACGTTGTGATCGACGCAACGACTTTCCATCGACGTAAGGATCAAATGACCTCCTCTTCATCCCCTTCCCAGGACGAGCAGAGCTTCGCGGAGACGCGCCGCACCGAGAGCCTTCGGGCCGATGCCCTGATGGAAGAGGACGTCGCCTGGAGCCACGAGATCGACGGAGAGCGGGACGGCGATCAGTTCGACCGCTCCGAGCGCGCGGCTCTGCGGCGTGTGGCGGGCCTCTCCACCGAGCTCGAGGACGTCACCGAGGTCGAGTACCGGCAGCTGCGCCTGGAGCGTGTGGTGCTGGTCGGCGTGTGGACCTCGGGGACCGTCCAGGACGCGGAGAACTCTCTCGCCGAACTGGCGGCCCTCGCCGAGACGGCGGGTGCCCTCGTACTCGACGGCGTGATCCAGCGCCGTGACAAGCCCGACCCGGCCACCTTCATCGGTTCGGGCAAGGCCCGTGAGCTGCGGGACATCGTGCTCGAGTCCGGCGCCGACACCGTCGTCTGTGACGGCGAGCTCAGCCCCGGCCAGCTCATCGCCCTCGAAGACGTCGTCAAGGTGAAGGTGGTCGACCGGACCGCCCTGATCCTCGACATCTTCGCCCAGCACGCCAAGTCCCGAGAGGGCAAGGCGCAGGTCGCGCTCGCGCAGATGCAGTACATGCTGCCGCGACTGCGAGGCTGGGGTCAGTCGCTCTCCCGTCAGATGGGTGGCGGCGGCGGTGGCGGCATGGCCACCCGTGGTCCCGGTGAGACCAAGATCGAGACCGACCGGCGTCGGATCCGCGAGAAGATGGCGAAGATGCGCCGGGAGATCGCGGAGATGAAGACCGGCCGTGACATCAAGCGGCAGGAGCGGCGCCGTCACAAGGTTCCCTCCGTCGCCATCGCCGGTTACACCAACGCCGGCAAGTCCTCCCTGCTCAACCGGCTGACCGGCGCGGGTGTGCTGGTGGAGAACGCACTGTTCGCCACCCTCGACCCGACCGTGCGCCGGGCCGAGACGCCCGGCGGCCGGGTGTACACCCTGGCCGACACGGTCGGGTTCGTACGGCATCTGCCGCACCACCTGGTCGAGGCGTTCCGCTCCACCATGGAGGAGGTCGGGGACTCCGACCTGATCCTGCACGTGGTGGACGGCTCGCACCCGGCACCGGAGGAGCAGCTCGCCGCCGTACGCGAGGTGTTCCGCGACGTCGGCGCGGTGAACGTGCCGGAGGTCGTGGTCGTCAACAAGGCGGACGCGGCCGACCCGCTCGTACTGCAGCGGCTGATGCGGGCCGAGCGGCACGCGATCGCCGTCTCCGCCCGCACGGGCGAGGGCATCGAGGAGCTGCTCGCGCTCATCGACGCCGAGCTGCCGCGTCCGAACGTGGAGATCGAGGCACTCGTGCCGTACACGGAAGGCGGTCTCGTCTCCCGGGTGCACGCCGAGGGTGAGCTGCTCTCCGAGGAGCACACGCCCGAGGGCACGCTGCTCAAGGCGCTGGTGCACGAGGAGCTGGCGGCGTTCCTGACGCCGTACGTAGCGGCCGCTCACTGACCGGTTCGCCTGCGACAGACGGAAGGCCCCGCCCCCGATCAGGGGGGCGGGGCCTTCCGCGTTCCATCTGTTCGCGGGGCTCGGCGGCGCTGCCGTCGGGTCGGCGCTGCCGAGCGCCGGCGGGTGGGGTCAGCGCTGTCGAGCCGCAGCGGGTGAGGTCAGCGCTGCCGAGCGCCGGCGGGCGGGGTCATCGGGCGAACTTCTTGCTCACCATCTCGTGCGCGTCCTTCGCGCCCCGGCCCAGGAGCGGACCCGCAAGCCAGCCGTTGCCGCCGGCCGGACCGATCGAGGTGTTCGACACCAGCGCGGTCGTCCCGTTGGGCAGGGCACGGAACCAGCCGCCACCGGACGAGCCACCGGTCATGGTGCAGCCGATGCGGTACATGGTCGGCGTGGCCGGCGCGGTGGTCATCCGGGTCGCCCGGTCCAGGCACTTGTGCATGATCAGACCGTTGTACGGCGGTGCCGCCGGGTAGCCCCAGGCGCCCACCGTCCCGGCCTGCGCAGGCGCCGGAGCCGAGAAGTCGACCGGCAGCGCCGCGCCGACGGTCTCCTCAAGGGACTTCTTGCCCTGGGCCGGCTTCACGTGCAGCACGGCGTAGTCGTACGGCCAGGCGGCGTTCGTGCCCCCGCGCTGGATCCACTCGCCCGAGGTCACCGCCCAGTCGGCCCAGTACTGGCCGTAGGGCGCCTCCTCGTGGGGCTGGGCGTTGCGCAGGGCGGCCGGGGACTTGCCGAGGTCGTTGTAGGCGGGGACGAAGGTGATGTTGCGGTACCACCCGCCGCGCTGACCGGCGTGCACGCAGTGGCCCGCGGTCCACACCATGTTGGACTTGCCGGGCCGGCGCGGGTCCTTCACGATCGTGCCGGAACAGACCATGTGGCCCTGGGGCGAGTCGAAGAAGATCTTGCCGACCGGTGCCGCGTTGCGGTGGTACGGCGTCTTCTCCCGCTGGGCCTGGACGGGCCGCGGCACGGGGTCGCTGCCCCCGGAGCCCGCGGTGGAGGCGATCGTCTGGTCCGGGCTCTTCGCGGACTGCATCCGCCGGGAGTCCCAGAGTCCCTCGATCACCGGGTTGACGAAGTCCTCTGCCTCACGGAGCCAGGTGTCCGTGTTCCAGTTCTTCCACTCGCCGTTCTTCCACTTGTCCGGGTCGACGCCGTGCTTCTTCAGCTTGTCGGCGAGGTCCTGGGGAAGCGCCGCGTCGCCGCCTCCGGTGGCGGGGGCGCTGGTCTCCGCCGCGGGCTTGTCGGCCGCCGGGGTCTCGGTCGGGCCGCAGGCGGTGGCGGTCAGCGCGAGGGCCGACGCCAGCGCGGCGAAGGTCGGTATGAGTCGTGTGGAGCGCATGAGTAGTGATCCCCCTGATGATGGTTCCCGCGTCCCGGGCGCCGTCACGGACCGAATGCCGTGGTCCGGTTGCCATGGACGCGTCACTTGCGGTGCACAGTATGCCCGTGGCGAGGGGCGGGACCCCGCAGGGTCCCGCCCCGTCGACCGTCGTCTAGCGGCCGGCGAACTTCTTGCTTACCTCGTCGTAGATGCCCTTCGCCTCGGCGCCCAGGCGAGGACCGGCGAGCCAGCCGGCCGTCACCGGGCCGATCGAGGTGTTGGACACCAGCGCCGGCTTGCCGTCCTTGCCCGCGGCCACCCAGCCGCCACCGGACGAGCCACCGGTCATGGTGCAGCCGATGCGGTGCATCGTCGGCTGATCCGCCTTCACCGAGAGCCGGCCCGGCTTGTCCTTGCACTGGTACATCTTCTGGCCGTCGAACGGCGGACCGGCCGGGTATCCGGTCGCCTCCATGCTGGCGATCTTCGACACCGCGGGGGCGTTGAAGTCCACCGGAAGCGCCGAACCGACCGTCTCCTCCAGCGACTTGCCCGTGCCACCCTTCTCCGGCGTCACATGGATGACCGCGAAGTCGTACGGAGCGCCCTGGCCGCCGGTCGCCGCACCCTCGGAGATCCACTGCTCGGAGGTCTGGGCCCAGTCGCCCCACCACACGCCGTACGGGGCGACCTGCTCGCGGGTCGCCTCCTGCAGCTTCGCGGTCGGCAGGGAGCGGTCGTTGTACGAGGGCACGAAGGCGATGTTGCGGTACCAGCCGCCCTTCTTGCCCGCGTGCACGCAGTGGCCCGCCGTCCAGACCATGTTGGACTTGCCGGGGTTGGCCGGGTCCTTCACGACCGTGGCCGAGCAGACCATCGACCCCTCGGGGCCGTCGAAGAACACCTTGCCCGCCTCGGGCACGTTGGAGTGGTACGGCGCCGGCACGGCCTTCGCCCTGACCCGCGCGGGGGTCGGGTCGGTCACCCCCTCGTCACCCGAGATGTCCCCTTCCTCGACCGGCTTGTCGGGGCGCTGGGCATCGCGCATCCGGTCCGGGTCCCAGAGGTCCTCGATGATCGGGTTGACGTAGTCCTTCGCCTCACGCAGCCACTTGTCGCGATCCCAGTTCTTCCACTCGCCGTTCCTCCACTTGTCCAGGTCGATCCCGTGCTCCTTGAGCCGGTCCTTGAGATCGTCCGGAATCGTGATCTTGTCGCCGGTGGACGGGCTCGCGGGCACGCTGGGCTTGTCGCCCGCGTTCTCCTCGGTCGGGCCGCAGGCCGTCGCCGTCAGCGTCAAGGCCGCGACGGCGGCTGCCGCGGCCAGCAGCGGACGAATCGATCGCATCTCGTGCTCCCCCTGGGACTACGTCAACTTGTGCATGAGTGAACTGTGGTGGCCCCGTGACCGGGGCCGAAGTGCGGCCCCCACTATGCCGGTGCCGGAGGGGACGGTACCGGGCCGGTCCACGGTTCCGCCCGGCGTACGGCCGTTGCCGGGTCGTGATCCCGACCACGCCAAGGATCTTGGGATTCTCCCGTGATCCTTGGCAGTTCCCGTCGTTGGTACGTACGGGGGACACAGAGGAGGCGTTCAGTGCTGCCCTTCGCAGGGCGGAGCAACGTACCGATGTGCAACGCAACTGTTACAGCGGGAGGACACCGAGCCGTGGCCGTGACCGAACCAGCTCCGGCCGTACCGTCGGCCGCGCAGGCGCACCAGGGTGAGCGGAGAGCCGGCGAGGGGGGTGCTCTCGAAGGCATCCTGCGCCGCCAGTCGTTGCGCGAATCGGCGGCGCGCACCTACGCGCGCTCGCTGCCGATCGTTCCCGTACGGGCCAGAGGACTGACCATCGAGGGCGCCGACGGCCGACGCTACCTGGACTGCCTCTCCGGCGCGGGGACCCTGGCCCTCGGGCACAACCACCCGGTGGTCCTCGAAGCCATCAAGAAGGTGCTCGACTCCGGGGCCCCACTGCACGTCCTCGACCTCGCCACCCCGGTCAAGGACGCCTTCACCACCGAACTGTTCGCCACACTGCCGGCCGGACTCGCCGACGACGCACGCATCCAGTTCTGCGGACCGGCCGGGACGGACGCCGTCGAGGCAGCCCTCAAACTCGTCCGCACGGCGACCGGCCGCAGCGGGCTGCTCAGCTTCACCGGCGCCTACCACGGCATGACGGCCGGCGCCCTGGACGCCTCGGGGGGCGCGACGGACGTACGGGTCGCCCGGCTGCCCTACCCGCAGAACTACCGCTGCCCCTTCGGCGTCGGCGGCGAACGCGGAGCCGAACTGGCCGCACGCTGGACCGAGAACCTCCTCGACGACCCCAAGAGCGGGGTCACCACCCCCGCCGCGATGATCCTCGAACCGGTGCAGGGGGAGGGCGGTGTCATCCCCGGCCCCGACGACTGGATGCGCCGCATGCGGGAGATCACAGCCGCCCGCTCCATCCCCCTCATCGCCGACGAGGTCCAGACCGGCGTCGGCCGCACCGGCGCCTTCTGGGCCGTCGAGCACAGCGGCATCGTTCCCGACGTCATGGTCCTCTCCAAAGCCATCGGCGGCTCCCTCCCGCTCGCCGTCATCGTCTACCGGGCGGAGCTCGACGCCTGGGAGCCCGGCGCCCACGCGGGCACCTTCCGGGGCAACCAGCTCGCCATGGCCGCCGGCGCCGCCACCCTCGCGTACGTACGCGAGAACAAGCTCGCCGACCGCGCCGCCACCCTCGGCGCCCGGATGCTCGGCCGCCTCCAGGGCCTGGCCGCCGCCCACCCCTGCATCGGCGACGTCCGCGGCCGAGGGCTCATGATCGGCGTCGAGCTCGTGGACCCGGACACCCCCGGAGCCCACGCCGGCCCCCCACCGGTCGACCAGCCCCTCGCCGTCGCCGTCCAGCAGGCGTGCCTGCACCGAGGGCTGATCGTCGAACTCGGCGGCCGGCATTCGGGCGTCGTCCGACTCCTGCCGCCGCTCACCCTCACCGACGAGCAGGCCGAGGCCGTCCTCGACCGCTTCGCCGACGCCCTGGCCGCCGCCGAACGCGCCCACCGCCCGCGCCGCCCCGCGCCCGCCGCCCTCCTCCGGAACGCCCCCGGACCCACCGGACGGGCCGGGGCGACCGGTCCGACCGGGCCGTCCCACTGATCCCGGACCGAACCCGGACACCCTCACAAGGAAGCCCCCCCCGTGAACGCCACCCCCGCCTCCGAAGCGTCCGACACCGGCAGCGCCGCCCACGGCCCGCTCACCGTCGAGCAGGCCACCGTCCCGCGCCAGCACTCCGGCCCGTACGACACCCAGCCCTCGCCCGCGCTCACGGTCGCGGGCGGCGCCGTCACCCGGCAGGATCCCCTCGACGACCCGGATCCGCGGCGCGCCGCCGATGCCGCCACCATCGAGAACCTGCTGCGCTGCTGGGTACGGGAGAAGAACCTGCCCGCCCCGGCCTCCACCACCCTCCGCATCCCCCTCGAAGCCAGCGGCACCGCCCTGCTCGTCCCCGTCCTCCATTGGTCGGCCACGGGATGGCACCGCTTCGGTCCGCCCGCCCTCGAAGGGCTCCACGCCACCGCCCCCCACGTCGACGCCGTCACCGTGGCCGCCCTGATCAGCCGCGAGACCGGCCGCCCCGAAGGCACCGAGCTCGTCGGCCGTGTCGCCGACTCGGCCCGCCGCACCGCCGACTTCATCGCCGAGCGGCGTCGCCGCCCGAACCCCGGACCCGAAGCCGACCTCTTCCTCACCGCCGAACAGTCCCTGCTGCTCGGCCACCCGCTCCACCCCACCTCCAAGAGCCGCGAAGGTCTCTCCGACGCCGAGGCCCGGCTCTACTCACCCGAGCTGCACGGCTCCTTCCCGCTGCACTGGATGGCCATCGACCTCTCGGTCCTCGCGTCCGACTCCGCCTGGACCGAACAGGGCCGCGCCGTCACCGCCGTCCAGCTCGCCACCGGCCTCGCCGAAGGACTCGAACTGCCCGCGGGCTCGGTCCCCTTGCCCCTGCACCCGTGGCAGGCGCGCGAACTGGCCCACCGCCCGGCTGTCGCCTCCCTCCTCACCTCCGGCCTGCTCCACGACCTCGGCCCCGCCGGAGCCGCCTGGCACCCCACCTCCTCCGTCCGTACCGTGCACCGGCCCGGCGCCCGGACGATGCTCAAACTCTCCCTCGGCGTCCGCATCACCAACTCCCGCCGCGAGAACCTCCGCAAGGAGCTCCACCGCGGCGTCGAGGTCCACCGGCTCCTGCGCACGGGTCTCGTCGACGAGTGGCAGGCCGCTCACCCGGGCTTCGACATCGTCCGCGACCCCGCCTGGCTCGCGGTCGACACCCCGGACGGCGAACCCGTCCCCGGACTCGACGTCATGATCCGGCACAACCCCTTCACCGCCGGGGACGACGCCGTCTGCATCGCCGCCCTCACCGCCCCACGCCCCTGGCCCGGCAGCACGCGGATGCGCTCCCGCCTCGCCGACATCGTCGTCCGCCTGGCCGCCCGAACCGGGCGCCCCACCACCGCCGTCGCCGCCGAGTGGTTCCTGCGCTACCTCGACCAGGTCATCCGCCCCGTCCTCTGGCTCGACGGCATGGCCGGCGTCGCCCTGGAGGCCCACCAGCAGAACACCCTGGTGCTCCTCGACCCCGACGGCTGGCCCGTCGGCGGCCGTTACCGCGACAACCAGGGCTACTACTTCCGTGAGTCCCGCCGCGACGACCTCGAGGCCCGCCTCCCCGGCATCGGAGACTTCAGCGACACCTTCGTCTCCGACCAGGTCACCGACGAACGCTTCGCCTACTACCTCGGCATCAACAACGTCCTCGGGCTCATCGGAGCCTTCGGTGCCCAGCACCTCGCAGACGAACGCGTCCTGCTCGCCGGATTCCGCCAGTTCCTCACCTCCGCCACCAGCCTCGGCTCCCCACTGCCGCACCGGCTCCTGGAGGCGGCGACCCTGCGCTGCAAGGCCAACCTCCTCACCCGCCTGCACGGCCTCGACGAGCTCGTCGGTCCCGTCGACACCCAATCCGTCTACGTCACCATCACCAACCCCCTCCGTTCCTGAAGCCCACCCCGGCCGCACGGCCGAAGACCACCACCCCGACCGAACCGCCGAGAGGAGACCCACCGTGCCTCCCACGGATGCGCGTCCCGGCACCGTCACGGGCGTCGACAGCGGCCCCGCCGGGTCCGAATCCGGCCCCGAATCCGCCGGGTCCGAATCCGGCCCCGGCTCCGGTCCCGAGTCCGGCTTCGCTGACGGAGCCGGCCCCCTGCCCCCCGCCGGCACGGGGAGCGAGGACACCCTGGACCTGCACCTCTCGGACGAACTCGTCGCCCTGATCGCGGCCGGCGAGTCCATGGCGACCTCGGACGGCGACCTCCTCGACGCGGTCGCCTCCTGGGGCCCCGCCACCACGCCCGTCGGCACGTTCCAGCTCGTGCCCGTGAGGACCGAGCGGGACCTGCCCCTCATCGCACGGTGGATGAACGACCCGGCGGTCTCCGCCTTCTGGGAGCTCGCCGGCGCCGAGACCGTCACGGCCGAGCACATCCGCGCCCAACTCGACGGCGACGGCCGCAGCGTGCCCTGCCTCGGCCTCCTCGACTCCACCCCCATGAGCTACTTCGAGATCTACCGCGCCGACCTCGACCCGCTCGCCCGGCACTATCCGGCCCGCCCGCACGACACCGGCATCCACCTCCTCCTCGGCGGCGTCGCCGACCGAGGCCGTGGTGTCGGTACCGCGCTCCTCCGTGCCGTCGCCGATCTCGCGCTCGACCACCGTCCCCGATGCACCCGTGTCATCGCCGAACCCGACCTTCGCAACACCCCTTCCGTCTCCGCCTTCCTGAGCGCCGGCTTCCGCTTCTCCGCGGAAGTCGACCTCCCCGACAAACGAGCCGCCCTCATGGTCCGCGACCGGGCCCTTCGTCACGTCCTGTGAACGCCTCCCTGCCTTACATACACCGCTCGAACCACAGCGGTTCCCACCCCGAGGAGTCCTCGTGCCGACGTCCCCTGCCACCCATGACTCCACACCGTTCTCACCCGCCGAGCTGACCCCCGAGGCCTGGGCCCGCGCAGCCTCCCGCCTGCTCGCCAAGACCATCGCCGAGTTCGCGTACGAGGAGATCGTCGAGCCCGTCCCGGCGACCGACACGGAAGCTGGCACGGCGCCCCGCACGGAAGCTGGCACGGCGCCCCGCACGGAAGGCGGCACGGCGCCCCGCCCACCCCACACCCCTGCCGGTCCGCAGCCCTACGTCCTGCGCCTCGACGACGGCTCCGCCCTGACCTTCACAGCCGTCCGAGGCGCCTACGGAAGCTGGCGCATCACCCCCGGCTCACCGATGTGCGACGGACAGCCGCTGACCGACCCCCTCGATTTCCTGGTCCGGGCCCGCCGCCTGCTCGGCCTCGACGGAGCGACCCTCGGCCATCTGATCCGCGAGCTCACCACCACCCTCGCCGCCGACGCCCGCCTCGACCGGACGGCCCTCACCGCCGATCGGCTCGCCGAGCTCGGGTACGCCGAACTCGAAGGCCACCAGACCGGCCACCCCTGGCTCGTCCTCAACAAAGGCCGGATCGGCTTCTCCGCCACCGACGCAGCCCGCTGGGCCCCGGAAGCCCGCCGCCCGGACCGGCTGCCCTGGCTCGCCGTCAGCACCGACCTCGCCCGCTACCGCGGAGTCCCCGGCCTCGACACTCCCGACCGGCTCTACACCCGCGAACTCGACGCCGACGTCCGCGAGACTTTCCGCGCGACGTTGCGGGACCGAGGCCTCGACCCCGACAGGTATCTCCTCCTGCCCGTTCACCCCTGGCAGTGGGACGAGGTCGTCCTCCCGCTCTACGCCCCCGCGGTCGCCGCCGGAGCGATCGTGCCGCTGCCCGCCGACGGCGACCTGCACCTGCCGCAGCAGTCCGTCCGCACCTTCCTCAACACGAGCAGGCCGGACCGGCACACCGTGAAGCTGCCGCTCTCCGTACTCAACACCCTCGTCTGGCGCGGGCTCCCGACGGAGCGGACCCTCGCCGCGCCCGCCGTCACCTCCTGGGTCCACGGGCTCCGCGACGCCGATCCGTTCCTGCGCGACGAGTGCGGCGTGATCCTCCTCGGCGAGGTCGCCTCCGTCACCGTCGAACACCCTCTCTACGACCGGCTGCCCGAGGTCCCCTACCAGTACAAGGAACTCCTCGGCGCGATCTGGCGCGAACCACTCAGGCTCCCGGCCGGCGAACGCGCCCGGACCCTGGCCGGCCTCCTGCACACCGATCCGAACGGCCGCGCCTTCGTCGCCGAACTCGTCGAGCGATCCGGACTCGCCCCCACCGCCTGGCTCCAACGGCTCTTCGCCGCCCTGCTGCCCCCGCTGCTGCACTTCCTCTACCAGTACGGCACCGTCTTCTCCCCGCACGGCGAGAACGCCATCGTCGTCTACGACGACCGTGACGTCCCCGTGCGCCTGGCGATCAAGGACTTCGTCGACGACGTCAACATCAGCTCCCACCCGCTCCCCGAGCACGAGGCGATGCCGGACGACGTCCGCGCCGTCCTGCTCACCGAGGACCCCGCCTTCCTCACCCAGTTCATCCATTCGGGGCTGTTCGTCGGCGTCTTCCGTTACCTGGCACCGCTGTGCGAGGAGCAACTCGGCGTTCCCGAGGCAGACTTCTGGGCTCTCGTGCGGGCCGAGATCCTTCGTCACCAGGGACGCTTTCCCGAGCTGAAGGAACGGTTCGAGCTCTTCGATCTCCTCACCCCGCGGATCGAGCGGCTCTGTCTCAACCGCAACCGTCTGCATCTGGACGGCTACCGCGACCGCCCGGAGCGGCCGCACGCCGCAGTCCACGGGACGGTCCCGAATCCGCTCGCGTGATCCGGCTGTCAGTGCCGAGCCGTAGGGTGGACGCGCTATGACGAAGCCATCCCTCCCCGACCTCCTGCACGCCGCCGTCTCCGCCGTCGGCGGTACGGAGCGCCCCGGCCAGGTCACCATGGCCGAGGCTGTTGCCGAGGCCATCGACGACAGCTCCCACCTGCTGGTCCAGGCCGGCACCGGCACCGGAAAGTCCCTCGGCTATCTGGTGCCGGCGCTGGCGCACGGTGAGCGCGTGGTGGTCGCCACGGCCACACTGGCGCTCCAGCGCCAGCTGGTCGAGCGCGATCTTCCGCGTACCGTCGACGCCCTGCACCCGCAGCTTCGCCGGCGTCCGGAGTTCGCGATGCTCAAGGGGCGGTCGAACTACCTCTGCCTCCACCGCCTCCACGAGGGGGTGCCGCAGGACGAGGAGGAGGGCCTCTTCGACCCCTTCGAGGCGGCCGCCCCGACCAGCAAGCTGGGGCAGGACCTGCTGCGGCTCCGCGACTGGTCGGACGAGACCGAGACGGGCGACCGGGACGACCTGACCCCCGGTGTCTCGGACCGCGCCTGGGCCCAGGTGTCGGTCTCCTCCCGGGAGTGCCTGGGCGCCAGCAAGTGCGCGTACGGCGCGGAGTGCTTCGCCGAGGCGGCTCGTGAGCGTGCCAAGCTCGCCGAGGTCGTCGTCACCAATCACGCCCTCCTCGCCATCGACGCGATCGAGGGCGCCCCGGTGCTGCCGCAGCACGAAGTGCTGATCGTCGACGAGGCCCATGAGCTCGTCTCCCGCGTCACCGGCGTCGCCACCGGCGAGCTCACCCCTGGCCAGGTCAACCGGGCCGTCCGCCGCTCGGCGAAACTGGTCGACGAGAAGGTCGCCGACCAGCTCCAGACCGCGGCGGAGGGCTTCGAGCGGCTGATGGAGCTGGCCCTGCCGGGCCGTCTTGAGGAGATCCCGGAGGACCTGCGCTACGCGCTGATGACGCTGCGCGACGCCTCGCGCGCGGTGATCTCGGCGCTCGGTTCCACCCGCGACAAGTCCGTCCAGGACGAGGACGCCGTCCGCAAGCAGGCCCTGGCCTCCGTGGAGACCGTCCACGGGGTCGCCGAGCGCATCACGCAGGGCTCCGAGTACGACGTCGTCTGGTACGAACGCCACGACCGGTTCGGCGCTTCGCTGAGGGTCGCCCCGCTCTCCGTCTCCGGGCTGCTGCGCGACAAGCTCTTCGCGGACCGGTCCGTCGTGCTCACCTCGGCCACCCTGAAGCTGGGCGGCGACTTCAACGGGGTCGGGGCCTCCCTCGGCCTTGCCCCCGAAGGTACGCAGGGCGACGACATCCCGCTGTGGAAGGGGATCGACGTCGGCTCGCCGTTCGACTACCCCAAGCAGGGGATCCTGTACGTCGCCAAGCACCTGGCCCGCCCCGCCCGGGACGGCGACCGTGGCGACATGCTCGACGAACTCACGGAGCTGATGCAGGCGGCGGGCGGCAGGACGCTCGGTCTCTTCTCCTCGATGCGGGCCGCCCAGCTCGCCGCCGAGGAGCTGCGCTCCCGTATCCCCGAGTACCCGATCCTGCTCCAGGGCGAGGACACACTCGGCGAGCTGATCAAGAACTTCTCCGCCGATCCGCAGACGTGCCTCTTCGGCACGCTCTCCCTCTGGCAGGGAGTGGACGTCCCCGGCGCCAGCTGCCAGCTGGTCGTGATGGACAAGATCCCGTTCCCGCGCCCCGACGACCCGCTGATGAGCGCCCGCCAGAAGGCGGTCGAGGACGCGGGCGGCAATGGTTTCATGGCCGTCGCCGCCACCCACGCGGCCCTGCTGATGGCCCAGGGCGCGGGACGTCTCGTACGGGCCACCGGAGACCGGGGTGTCGTCGCCGTACTCGATCCGCGGCTCGCGACGGCCCGGTACGGCAGCTATCTGAAGGCTTCGCTGCCCGACTTCTGGTACACGACCGACCGCAACCAGGTGCGCAAGTCACTGGCGGCGATCGATGCCGCCTCGAAGGCCGCAGGGGCCTGAGGAACGGCCCTGCCCTGGCGCGGCCAGTGGTCCGGCGGCTGCCAGCCGCCCGGGAGGGCCGCAGGGCCGAGAAACAGGTCCGGGTTCTGCCGCGACACGGCAGGACCCGGAGGGCGGAGCAGGGCCCCGGAACCGGCGCAGTGGGTCCCGGGGCCCGGTCAGAGCCGGCGAGGTGGTGTCAGACCCGCCGCAGTACCGCCACGACCTTGCCGAGGATGGTGGCCTCGTCACCAGGGATCGGCTGGTACGCCGCGTTGTGCGGCAGCAGCCAGACATGGCCGTCCTCGCGCTTGAAGCGCTTGACCGTGGCTTCGCCGTCGAGCATGGCCGCGACGATGTCGCCGTTCTCCGCGACCGGCTGCCGGCGGACGGTGACCCAGTCGCCGTCACAGATCGCCGCCTCGATCATCGAGTCACCGACGACCTTCAGGACGAAGAGCTCGCCGTCGCCGACGAGCTGCCGAGGGAGCGGGAACACGTCCTCGACCGACTCCTCGGCGAGGATCGGACCACCGGCGGCGATCCGGCCGACGAGGGGCACGTACGACGCGGCGGGCTTGCCCGTGGTGTCCGTCGGCTGGGGGCTCGGCTGGTCGGAGCCGCGGACCTCGTACGCCCGGGGGCGGTGCGGGTCACGGCGCAGGAAGCCCTTGCGCTCCAGCGCCATCAGCTGGTGCGCTACGGAGGAGGTGCTGGAGAGGCCCACGGCCTGGCCGATCTCCCGCATCGACGGCGGGTAGCCTCGCCGCTGCACCGAGTCCCTGATGACCTCGATCACCCGGCGCTGCCGGTCGGTGAGGCCGGAGCTGTCGGCCCGGATGCCTGGAGGTCGTCCCGGCAACGAGCGCGCAGGTCGGCCTGGCTCCCCGTCCCCGTTCATGGCTGCGTCATTCATGGCATGCACCGCCTCGAGTCGGCCCTGGGAGCGGTCCTGGGCAGTGATGGTGGCACTGTCTGCGGTGGTGGTCACGTCGGCGGCCCCTCTCGAAATGGTCTCCCTGGCTGGCACAACGGTAGTGGCTTTCGAAAGGTTGCGCCAAACACACGTTCGAGTGAAAAATCGCAGATTGCCTTACGTGTATGCGCAGGTGGGTGTATGTAGAGGCCCGGGCGCCAGTGGCAATTCGGTCATTACGGTAGCGTCCAGCGGCGGGTCGCACGCGGGCGGGGGGTGCCCTTTCAGTCTCGCACCCGCGGGGGCCGAATCGGCGGAGCCGCGCGCTTCCCGTACCCTCGTTGCCGGCCCCTTCCGCGCGGGCGGCGCGACACGCGCGAAGCGCCGGAAATCGGGCCCAACCCCAGATCTAGTGGTTGGATTGGATCAGCCACCTACAAGTTGTGGTCCCCGGTCCACCGGGGGTGCCCGCATCGCCTATGCTGGTGGTCGCTTCGAGGGGCCTTGACGGGCCTGGCGAAGCCATTCAGTCGTGCCGTGAGGGAGGGTCGGAACCATGCATTGCCCCTTCTGCAGGCACCCCGACAGCCGTGTCGTCGACAGTCGCACCACCGACGACGGGACGTCGATCCGACGCCGCCGCCAGTGCCCCGACTGCTCCCGTCGTTTCACGACGGTCGAGACGTGCTCGCTCATGGTGGTGAAGCGGTCGGGCGTGACCGAACCATTCAGCCGTACCAAGGTCATCTCCGGCGTGCGCAAGGCGTGCCAGGGGCGGCCCGTGACCGAGGACGCCCTCGCCAAGCTCGGCCAGCGGGTCGAGGAGGCGGTGCGCGCCACCGGGAGCGCCGAGCTGACCACCCACGACGTGGGGCTGGCCATCCTCGGCCCGTTGCAGGAGCTCGACCTCGTCGCGTACCTGCGTTTCGCGTCCGTCTACAAGGCTTTCGACAGCCTCGACGACTTCGAGGCGGCTGTCGCGGAACTCCGTGAGCGTCGACCCCTCGCGGAAGACCGCGGGACCGGAGCGACCCCCGAGGTCCCCGTTCCCGCCACCGCCGCCGACTGACCGGCCGCCCGGACCGGCGGTCCGGGCGTGGCCGGCCGTGCGCGGCCGAAAAGACGTGTCGCGAGTGCCCCGAGCGGTGCCCGCGACAGCAGACAAGAAGACAGTGCCCTGGGACTATCTGGGTGCTTCAAGGTGTTTTGCCCGTATATGGGAGGCGGCATGACAGAGACGGCGAGCGGTCCGGCACGAGGTTCCCGCGCAAAGGGAGCCAAGGCCAAGGGCCTGCGTATCGAGCGCATCCACACCACCCCGGGCGTGCATCCGTACGACGAGGTGGTCTGGGAGCGTCGTGACGTCGTCATGACCAACTGGCGCGACGGCTCGGTCAACTTCGAGCAGCGTGGCGTCGAGTTCCCCGACTTCTGGTCGGTGAACGCGGTCAACATCGTCACCAGCAAGTACTTCCGCGGGGCCGTCGGCACCCCGCAGCGCGAGACCGGGCTGAAGCAGCTCATCGACCGGATCGTGAAGACCTACACGAAGGCCGGCGAGGAGCACGGCTACTTCGCGTCCCCCGCCGACGCCGAGATCTTCGAGCACGAGCTGGCGTACGCCCTCCTGCACCAGATCTTCAGCTTCAACTCGCCGGTCTGGTTCAACGTCGGAACGCCTCAGCCGCAGCAGGTCTCCGCCTGCTTCATCCTGTCCGTCGACGACTCCATGGAGTCGATCCTCGACTGGTACAAGGAAGAGGGCATGATCTTCAAGGGCGGCTCCGGCGCCGGCCTGAACCTCTCCCGCATCCGCTCCTCCAAGGAGCTGCTCTCCTCCGGCGGCAACGCCTCCGGCCCGGTCTCCTTCATGCGCGGCGCCGACGCCTCCGCGGGAACGATCAAGTCGGGCGGCGCCACGCGCCGTGCGGCCAAGATGGTCATCCTCGACGTCGACCACCCCGACATCGAGGACTTCATCCAGACCAAGGTCAAGGAGGAGGAGAAGATCCGCGCCCTGCGTGACGCGGGCTTCGACATGGACCTGGGCGGCGACGACATCACGTCCGTCCAGTACCAGAACGCCAACAACTCGGTCCGCGTGAACGACACGTTCATGAAGGCGGTCGAGCAGGGCGGCAAGTTCGGCCTGACGTCCCGTATGACCGGCGAGGTCATCGAGGAGGTCGATGCCAAGTCGCTCTTCCGCAAGATGGCCGAGGCCGCCTGGGCCTGCGCCGACCCGGGCATCCAGTACGACGACACGATCAACCACTGGCACACCTGCCCCGAGTCCGGCCGCATCAACGGCTCGAACCCGTGCAGCGAGTACATGCACCTGGACAACACGTCCTGCAACCTCGCCTCGCTGAACCTGATGAAGTTCCTCAAGGACGACGGCAAGGGCAACCAGTCGTTCGACTCGGAGCGCTTCGCCAAGGTCGTCGAGTTGGTCATCACGGCGATGGACATCTCCATCTGCTTCGCGGACTTCCCGACCCAGAAGATCGGTGAGAACACCCGCGCCTTCCGTCAGCTGGGCATCGGCTACGCCAACCTCGGCGCCCTGCTCATGGCCACCGGCCACGCCTACGACTCCGACGGCGGCCGCGCCCTGGCCGGTGCCATCACTTCGTTGATGACAGGTACGTCGTACAAGCGCTCCGCCGAGCTCGCCGCGGTCGTCGGCCCGTACGACGGCTACGCCCGCAACGCCGAGCCGCACCAGCGCGTCATGAAGCAGCACGCCGACGCCAACACCGTGGCCGTCCGCATGGACGACCTGGACTCGCCGATCTGGGCCGCGGCCACCGAGGCCTGGCAGGACGTCCTGCGCCTCGGCGCCAAGAACGGCTTCCGCAACGCCCAGGCCTCGGTCATCGCCCCGACCGGCACCATCGGTCTCGCGATGTCCTGCGACACCACCGGCCTCGAGCCCGACCTCGCCCTGGTCAAGTTCAAGAAGCTGGTCGGCGGCGGCTCGATGCAGATCGTCAACGGCACCGTCCCGCAGGCCCTGCGCCGCCTGGGTTACCAGGAGGAGCAGATCGAGGCGGTCGTCGCCCACATCGCCGAGAACGGCAACGTGATCGACGCCCCCGGTCTGAAGACCGAGCACTACGAGGTCTTCGACTGCGCCATGGGCGAGCGCTCCATCTCCGCGATGGGCCACGTCCGCATGATGGCGGCCATCCAGCCGTGGATCTCCGGCGCGCTCTCCAAGACCGTGAACCTGCCGGAGACGGCCACGGTCGAGGACGTCGAGGAGGTCTACTTCGAGGCCTGGAAGATGGGCGTCAAGGCGCTCGCCATCTACCGCGACAACTGCAAGGTCGGCCAGCCCCTCTCCGCCAAGAAGAAGGAGGAGGAGAAGGTCGAGGTCACCGCGAAGTCCGAGGCGACGATCCGCGAGGCCGTCGAGAAGGTCGTCGAGTACCGTCCGGTCCGCAAGCGCCTGCCCAAGGGCCGCCCGGGGATCACCACCTCCTTCACGGTCGGTGGCGCCGAGGGGTACATGACCGCCAACTCCTACCCGGACGACGGTCTCGGCGAGGTCTTCCTGAAGATGTCCAAGCAGGGTTCGACGCTCGCCGGCATGATGGACGCCTTCTCCATCGCCGTCTCGGTCGGTCTGCAGTACGGCGTCCCGCTGGAGACGTACGTCTCGAAGTTCACCAACATGCGCTTCGAGCCGGCCGGCATGACCGACGACCCGGACGTGCGGATGGCGCAGTCGATCGTCGACTACATCTTCCGCCGCCTGGCGCTGGACTTCCTGCCCTTCGAGACGCGCTCGGCGCTCGGCATCCACTCGGCCGAGGAGCGTCAGCGTCACCTGGAGACGGGCTCCTACGAGCCCGCCGAGGACGAGGTGGACGTCGAGGGCCTGGCCCAGTCCGCACCGCGCCAGACGGAGACCCTGAAGGCCGTCTCGACCCCGCCGAAGGCGGAGATCCCGGCCCCGCAGCAGGCACACACCTCGGCGGAGCTCGTCGAGATGCAGCTGGGCATCAGCGCGGACGCCCCGCTCTGCTTCTCCTGCGGTACGAAGATGCAGCGGGCCGGCTCCTGCTACATCTGCGAGGGCTGCGGCTCGACCAGCGGCTGCAGCTGATACCGGGCCCGGCCCGGGGGTGAGAGTCCCGGTCGGGGGCGGTGGTGCCGATGTCTCGGCGCCACCGCCTCCGGCGTTTGCGGCCTGTCGTCGTGCCCCATGCGACAGGACCCGGCGCTGCCACGTTCCGCGTCAGGCGGTTCGGGCGCCCATCAGCGTCGCGAAGCTCTGCGGGTCCGTGTCGAAACCGCGGCGAACCGACCGGTAGGACCACCCGTCAGACCCCTCGCGGGTGAACTCCACGATCGTCACGGCCGTGGCCCCGGCGACCTCGTCGAAGCCATGAGCCGCCAGCTCGGTGTAGCCCTCGCGCACCCGTACGCCGGCGTTGGCCACATCGCCGAACGTCAGCTTGCCGGTGCCCTGCTGTATGGCCACTCCCACCACCACGCGCGCGTAGTGGGGTGCGAGCCGGTTCAGTTCCAGGATCATCGCCTCGTCGTAGCCGAAGCCCTGGCCCGTACGGCTGTCCCGCGTGAGCGTGATCGTGCCGTCGGGGGAGCGGCTGTCGAAGTGCACCAGGTAGGAGGGCGGGCCGTACGGATCCTCCGCCGTGTAGACCCCGGCGATGATGTCCAGATCGTGCGCCGCCGCGCCGATCGGACTCGGGTCCCACTTGAGCGTCACCTCGACCTTGCCGACCCCCTTGTTGAGTCCGCTCACCGTGAATCCCCTCTCTGCGTACGACTGGTAACCCTGGGCCCGGTCAACTGCCCGTGGTCTCGGACCGGTTGTCATGGTGTCATGCGTACGCGAGACGAGAACGGGGTGGCGGACGGTGAATGCCCCGTACGATGGCGCCGTGCTGGTCAAGTGGATTCGCTGCACCGTGGTCGACCGTCGCGGGTTCGAGCGGGGACAGCGGAAATGGGCGGGGCTGCTGGGTGAGCCGGGATTCCGGGGCCAGGGCGGAGGGTGGAGCCGGGCACGGCCCGGTGTCGCCCACATCTTCTCGTTCTGGGAGAGCCGCGCCTTCTACGACTCCTTCATGGCGCGGTCGCACGACCGGCTGGCGGCCGCGCAGTCGGGCTCGTACAAGGACACCCAGATCAAGCTCTTCGACCACCGCTTCGATGTGAAGACGGGATTCGAGCCGAAGTTCAGCGACGCCGACGTGGCAAGGGTGGCGCACTGTCGCGTCCACGAGGACCGGGTCGAGCACTTCGCGCTGATGCAGGAGAAGGTGTGGAACCCGGCGATGGCCGGCTCGCCGGGGATGCTGCGCGGGGTGTTCGGGGAGGCTCCGGGGAACGAGTTCGTCGTGCTGTCGATGTGGCGGTCCGCCGCGGAGCACGGCAAGTACCGGGTGGAGCGTGTCGAACGGCTCGGCCTGCGCGCCCAGACCGAGGCCGACGTGGCGGCGCTGAGCGGGGACGTGGTGCAGCTCGAGCCGTCCTGGACGGTGTGACCCCGGAGCTGTCCCGGACACAGGTGCTCGACGGTGTGATCACGCCTCGTGCGGAGTGGCCAGACCCTCGGGGGCGGGCGGTGGGACGAAGGCCCCCGCCGTGACGGCGGCCAGCGCCGAGCGCGCCGACTGGTCAGCGGTCGCCTTGTCGACCGGCTCGCGCGTGACGAACAGACGCAGGAACAGCGGGGCGGAGACGGCGCGTACGACCGCGCCCGCGTCCGTGCCCCCGGGCGCCTCGCCGCGGGCGAGGGCCCGTGCGACGACCGCCTCGCAGCGGGCGAAACGTTCCGTGTAGAAGGCCTGCAGCGCTTCCGCGGCACGCTCCGACTGGAAGGCGGCGCCGACGAACGCGGTAGGGGCGGCCGAGGCCGCCGGGTCGGCGAAGGCGTCGACCACCTCATGGGCGAGTGCCCGGAGATCGCCCTCCAGGCTGCCGGTGTCCGGTGGGGTCCAGCTGTCCTCGCCCGCCAGATCCAGGGCGTCCGCGAGAAGTCCTTCGAGGCTGCCCCAGCGGCGGTAGAGCGTCGTCTTGTGGACGCCGGAGTGCTCCGCCACGTACTCGACGGTGAGGGACGGGTAGCCGTGCTCGGCCAACCCGGTCAGGACGGCGTCCCGCACCGCGGCCCGGGTGCGCGCGGTGCGACCGCCGGGGCGCCGGCTGCCGGGCGGGGGCGCCTGCGCATCTTCGATCGATGGATTCAATTGCGACTCCCGTTGCGTTAGTGAGTCGAGTGTGCCATAGTCTTCGTAATGCCACTCAGGTTGCGTTTGCTGTTGGGTGGCTGTGTCCGTCGATCCATCATCGGAGGCGCCCTTGCCTGCACAGATCTCTGTTCGCGACGTGACCGTGTCCCGCGGTGACCGCCTGCTGCTCGACCGGATCTCCTTCACCGTGCGCCCCGGTGAACGGATCGGGATCGTGGGGGAGAACGGGGCGGGTAAATCGACTCTGCTCCGGCTGATCGCGGGGTTCGAGGCGCCCGACGAGGGGGAGATCGTCACCCTCGTCGACGGCGGCACGGGCATGCTCGCGCAGACCCCGCGCCTGCCGGCCGACCGCACCGTGGCCGACGCTATCGACGACTCGCTCGCCGAGTTCCGGACCATGGAACAACGTCTGCGGGAGCGTGAAGAGGCGCTCGCCACGGCCGGAGCGAGCGAACTCGACGCATACGGCGAGCTGCTCACGGCTTACGAGCTGCGCGGCGGCTACGAAGCGGACGCACGGGTCGACAAGGCCATGCATGGTCTCGGACTCGCCTCGATAGGCCGCGACCGCCCGCTCGGCAGCCTGTCGGGTGGAGAGCAGGCCCGGCTCGGCATCGCCTGCGCGGTCGCCGCCGCCCCCGAGGTGCTCCTGCTCGACGAGCCGACCAACCACCTCGACGAAGGGGCCCTGGACTGGCTGGAGGAGGCGCTGCTCGCACACCGGGGCACGGTGGTGGCGGTCTCCCACGACCGGGTCTTCCTGGAACGAGTGGCGACGTCCGTCCTGGAGGTGGACGCGGACCGGCGCACGGTCGTCCGGTACGGAGACGGGTACGCGGGTTTCCGGGCCGAGCGGGCGGCCGCCCGGCAGCGCTGGGAGCAGGCGTACGAGGAGTGGCGCGACGAGACGGACCGGCTGGACGTCTATGTGACGACCACCGCGCACGGAGTCGCCACGGGACGCTCGATCAAGGACAACAACAAGATGGCGTACGACCGGGCCGGCGGCCGGGTCCAGGCATCCGTCTCCGGCCGGGTCCGCAACGCTCAGGAACGACTGCGCCGACTCCGGGCCGAACCGGTCCCCAAGCCGCCGCGCCCGCTCACCTTCGCCGCGCGGCCGGTCGCCGCGGGAGCCGAGGGCGAACTGGCAACCCTCAGAGACGTCCGCGTCGCGGACCGGCTGGCCGTCGACCGGCTGACCGTCCGGGCGGGGGAGAAGCTCCTGATCCACGGGGGCAACGGGGCCGGCAAGTCCACCCTGCTCCGCGTCCTGGCGGGGCTGGCCGAGCCGGACGCCGGAGAGGTCCGCCGCGGAGGCCGGATCGGGTTCCTCGCCCAGGAGATACCGGCCCACCGGCCGGCCGAGCGGGTCCTCGCCGCCTTCGGCCGGGGACTGGCGCTCACCGGCGACGAGCAGGCCGAACTGCTCCTCTCGTACGGACTGTTCCGGCCGGGCGACCTCCAGGTTCCGGTCGGAAGCCTCTCCGCGGGGCAGCGTCGCAGGCTCGCGCTCGCCCGGCTGCTGGCCCGGCCCGTCGACCTGCTGCTGCTCGACGAGCCGGCCAACCACCTGGCCCTCGGCCTTGTGGAAGAGCTGGAGGAGGCGCTCCAGCAGTGGGCCGGAGCCCTGGTCGTGGTCTCGCACGACCGGCAACTGCGCCGACGGTTCACCGGTCGCATACGCCGGATGGACGCCGGGCGCCTCCTCGACTGAGCCGGGCGCGGGAGGGGGACCTAGGGTCGTGGCATGGCACGACCGCGGCGCATCGTCCTCGTACGGCATGGAGAGTCCGAAGGCAATGCCGACGACACGGTGTACGAGCGGGAGCCCGACCACGCGCTCAGACTCACCGAGACGGGTCGGCGGCAGGCGCGGGAGACGGGGGACCGGCTGCGCGAGCTGTTCGGGGAGGAGCAGGTCAGCGTGTACGTCTCTCCGTACCGCCGCACCCATGAGACGTTCCGTGCGTTCCGGCTGGACCCCGGGCAGGTCCGGGTCAGGGAGGAGCCGCGGCTGAGGGAGCAGGACTGGGGGAACTGGCAGGACCGGGAGGACGTACGCCTCCAGAAGGCGTACCGCGACGCGTACGGTCACTTCTTCTACCGCTTCGCACAGGGTGAGTCGGGGGCCGACGTGTACGACCGGGTCGGGGCGTTCCTGGAGAGCCTGTACCGCAGTTTCGAGGCGCCCGACCACCCGCCGAACGTCCTCCTGGTCACCCACGGGCTGACGATGCGGCTGTTCTGCATGCGCTGGTTCCACTGGACCGTCGCCGAGTTCGAGTCGCTCTCCAACCCGGGCAACGGCGAGACGCGCACGCTGCTGCTCGGAGAGGACGGCAGATACCGCCTGGACCGGCCGTTCGAGCACTGGCGTACTCCGGAGCCGTACGGCTACACCGGATAGAGTGGCTGAGCGATGACCGCTGACTCCTCTCTCGACCGGCGCTTCGAACGCGCCCTCGCCAGCCTCCGAGGGCTGGCCGTGGGAGACGCCCTGGGCTCCCAGTTCTTCGTCCCCGCCAACTATCCGCTGCTCAAGCGACGCGAACTGCCGTCGGGCCCCTGGCAGTGGACCGACGACACCGAGATGGCCTGCTCGGTCCTGGCCGTGCTCGCCCGGCACGACCGGATCGACCAGGACGCACTCGCGCACTCGTTCGCCGACCACCATGATTTCGACCGGGGCTACGGGCCCGCGGTGAACCGGATGCTCCGGCTCATCCGGGAAGGCGCCGACTGGCGTGAACTGGCCGCCGCGCTCTTCAACGGACAGGGCTCGTGGGGCAACGGAGCCGCGATGCGGATCGCCCCCCTCGGCGCCTGGTACGCGGACGACCCGGAACAGGCGACGCATCAGGCCGAGATCTCCGCGTACACCACGCACCAGCACCGCGAGGCCGTCGTAGGCGCCATGGCCGTGGCGGCCGCCGCCGCGCTCGCCGCGAACCCGGCCGATCCTCCGACGCCCACGGACCTCCTGGACGGGGTCGTGGCCCTCGTACCGCGCAGCGCCGTCGGCGCGGGGCTGCGCCGGGCCCGCGACATGCTCGACTACGGCGACGCCGCGACCGTGGCGGCGGTACTCGGCAGCGGGCGCCGCACCAGCGCGCACGACACCGTCCCGTTCGCACTCTGGTCCGCGGCCCGGGCCCTCGGCGACTACGAGCAGGTGTTCTGGACGACCGCCCAGGTCGGCGGCGACGTCGACACCACCTGCGCGATCGCCGGCGGTGTGGTGGCCTCCGGCACGGCCGGTGCGCCGCCCGACTCCTGGCTGGAGCGGACCGAGGAGCTGCCGGACTGGCTGCCGGCCACCGTCCGCCCCTGACCCTGGAGCCCGGATCGGGAGCCCGAGACCCGGTCTGGCGACCCGACACTGCCTTTGGCCCTGACCCGGAAGGGTCTGGGCCCGGACCTGATCTCCGGCCCGTACCCCTTCATCGGGCCGGGCAGTGTCACGGTCCTGCCACAGCGCCGCCCGGTCGGGTGCGAACGGCCGGACCGCCGTTAGAGTCGGCCACTCCGCAGCGCTGATCATGACGAGAGCGCGCCGACGCGACACCCGGACCGCAGCCCTCCGCCGTCATGGCACCGAACGCGACCCGGGTCGGGAGGGGGTCCCGTGTCCGACATACCGTCCGAACCGCCACCGCAGGACAGAGCTCTGCCCGCCAAGCCCGAGGCCGGGAGCCAGGGCTCCGCCGGTACGGCACCGCCTCGCGCCGCGCCACCAGGACAGCCGCAGCAGCCAGGGCCGCAGACGCCGAAGCCACACACGCAGACGCTGCAGACGCAGGCCCGGGCCGTGGCGGCCGTCACGGGGCCGGGCGGCCGCCCGGCGTACCCGTGGGCACCGCCCGCGCCTGCGAGCGAACCCTGGCTCGCCCGGCTGCGCCCCACCCCGCCGACCCAGGCGACCGCCGCGACGCTTTGGGCCGTTCTGGCCACCGCCGTGCTCAGCGCTCTGCTCCTCGGCGAGGGAATCGGGCTCAACCTGATGATCGTGGCCGTTCCCGCGATCCTCGCGGCAGCCTTCGCCGCACGTGCCGTGGGCCGCCGACTCCGCCCCTGGACGCTGGTCTGGGCGGTCGGAGGCTTCGCCCTCCTCGCCGTACCCGCTCTGCGTGACGCCGGCTGGCCGACCTTCCTCGCCATCGTCACCGCCCTCGCGATGGCGGCGCTGGCCCTGCACGGCGGCCGGGGGTGGCCGAGCGTCCTGTTCGCGCCCATCGGCCTGTTCGACTCCGTCGGCTCCGGCACCGCCTGGGCCTGGCACGGCGTACGCGACCGAGCCGAGGGCTCCCGCGGCCGGTGGGGACCCGTCGTGCGGACCGTCGCGGTGGCCGTGGTCCTGCTCGTCGTCTTCGGCGCACTGTTCGCCAGCGCCGACGCGGCCTTCGCCGACCTGCTCGGCGCGCTCATTCCCGACCTCTCACTGGAGCAGGGCCCGTGGCGGCTCTCGTTCTTCCTGCTCGGGCTGTTCGGCGCCATCGCCCTCGCCCGAACCGCCGCCGCACCTCTGCGCTGGGACCGGATGGCGATCCGCCCCGGCCCGGCCCGAGGACGACTGGAGTGGGCTCTTCCGCTCATCGTGCTGAACCTGCTCTTCGCGGCTTTCAACGCGGTCCAACTCGCCGTCCTTCTCGGCGGATACGAGAAGGTCCTCAGCGAGACGGAGCTGTCCCACTCCGACTACGCCCGCCAAGGCTTCTGGCAGCTCCTCATGGCCACGCTGCTCACCCTCGTGGTCATCGGCCTCGCCCTGCGCTGGGCACCGCGTGCGGACACCCGCGACCGCACGCTCGTACGCGCCGTCCTCGGCACCCTGTGCGTTCTCACGCTGGTCGTGGTCGCCTCGGCGCTGCGCAGGATGGACCTGTACGTGGACGAGTACGGGCTCACACGGCTGCGCATCTCGGTGGCCGCGATGGAGATATGGCTGGGTCTGGTCATTCTGCTGATCATGGCCGCGGGGATCTTCGGTGCCCGTCTGCTGCCCCGCGCGGTGGCGGTGAGCGCCGCCGCGGGCGTGCTCCTCTTCGGCCTCGCCTCGCCCGACGCCCTCGTCGCCGAGCGCAACATCGAGCGGTTCAGCAGCTCCAAGAAGATCGACATCCCCTACCTTGCCGGGCTCTCGGCCGACGCCGTACCGGCGCTCGACCGCCTCCCCGAGCCGCAGCGCTCCTGCGCGCTCCTGGACATCGAGAAGCGTCTGCGCGAGGACGACGGCAGCTGGTACGCCACCAGCTGGTCGGAGGCGCGGGCGCGCTCGATCCTGACGGAGCGTGGGGTCGACCGCTCCCCGGCCGAATGCGGAAGGCCGAGCAGGGAGGACGAGTACGACCCGTACGCGGACGACGCCTGGTACGGCGATCCGTACGACACTCCCTGAGCCCGGACGTCACGGCACTTCGGAACAGACGCCCGGAACCCCAGGCTCCCTCCCCTACGCGGGGCGCAGGGGTCCGGGCGTTCCTGGTGGCCCATGAGACGGCTTCACGCATGAGACTGCGGCAGCCGATGAAGACCGCGATGATCGATCAGATCGCGCCGATCCCGAGGCTTCACACGACCGCTTCGGACATCAGACGGGAATCCGGGTATCGCGGGCGGTGCCGATCGGCGTAATCTGTCTGGCGCCATGCCCTACGAACCACCCACCCACACCGTCGAGCGCTCGCTCCGAGCCACCACCGGCGCCAAGATCATCGCCGGGGTCGATGAGGTCGGACGCGGGGCATGGGCCGGTCCCGTCACCGTCTGTGCGGCCGTCACCGGTCTGCGGCGGCCTCCCGAGGGGCTCACGGACTCCAAGCTGATCACGCCCAAGCGCCGCACCGTCCTGGCCGCGGAGCTGGAGAAATGGGTCACCGCCTACGCCCTCGGTGACGCCTCTCACGAAGAGATCGACGAACTCGGCATGACCGCGGCGCTCCGACTGGCCGCCGTACGCGCGTTGGACGCCCTGCCCGTACGCCCGGACGCGGTGATACTCGACGGGAAGCACGACTACCTCGGCAGCCCGTGGAAGGTCCGTACGGTGATCAAGGGCGACCAGTCCTGCATCGCCGTGGCGGCGGCCTCTGTCATCGCCAAGGTACGACGCGACGCGATGATGGCCGAGCTGGCGAGCGAGGCGGGGGAGTGCGCGGCATACGGCTTCGGTGCCAACGCCGGCTACCCCTCGCCGGTCCACAAGGCCGCGCTGGCGGAGCTGGGGCCCTCCGCGTACCACCGGCTCTCCTGGGCCTACCTCGACGCGCTGCCCCAGTGGCGGCACCTCAAGAAGATCCGGATCTCCGCCGAGGCGGTCGCACTGGAAAGCGGGGGCCAGCTCGGCTTCGACTTCTGAACTTCCCGGCAGGCTCATGCCGACAGCCGGGTCGCACGATTGTGCCCACCCGCCGGAGCTCCGCGCACCGGCGTTTGATAGACATCCACTCATGCCTCTCATCCCCGAGGAGCCTCAGATTCACGAGAGTGCCCAGGGTCCCCGCGGCACGGCCGCAGGCCACCCCGCGCCGACCCCCCGCCCCGTACCCGGTCCGCGTTCCGCGGCTTCGCCGCGACCCGGGCGTCCCGGCCCAGGACCGGCCCGCCCCGGGCCGCCGGTACCCCGCCCGCACTCCGGTGCCGGGCAGTCCCCGTCGCCCCGCACGGAAAACCGTTCCGAACAGCGGTCCGGCCCGCAGATTCAGCTGATCCCCGCCCCGGTCGACGGCGCGCTCGACGCCGCCGAAGAGGCCGTCGATCTGCTCCTGGAGGCCGGCCGCGCCCCCGGCGACATCCTCGTGCTCACCACCGGTGAGCAGCACCCGTGGACGGAGCACGAGCTGTCCTTCGGCGAGGCCGCCTACTGGGCCCAGCACGACGCCCGCGACGACGTGTTCTTCGCCGACGCCTCCGCGGTGGAGCGCGCCGCCGCGCGGCCCGTCGTCGTCGTGGCCGTCAACGGCGCGACCGACGAAGCAGCCGCACGTGCGCTGCCCTTGGCGATGGGACGCGCGACCGCGCTGCTCGTCGTCTGCGGCGACCCGCAGCGCATCAACGCCGTTCTCGGCGCCGGCGTCTGAGCCGGAGCGGCTCTCGCGGTCCTGACCCGGCTGCCCCACGTGGGCAGCCGGGCCGTGGTCCCACGCATCCGCGCGGCCGTCTCAGCGTGCCGCGGTCCGGCGCAGCGGCTCGGCGGCTCCGCCGGCCGTGCGTGGGGTGAATATGCCCAGTTCGGACGCGACATCGCCGAGCGCCGCGGGCCGGGATCCCGAACTCGGGTGCCGGCCGCCCCGGCCCTCGCCCAGCACCTGCCAGCCGCTGCGGGTCAGGGTGACGTACGCGCCGCAGCGCAGCCCGTGGAGCGTGCAGGCGTCCCGCAGCCCCCACATCCAGGCGCCGTCCTCCTCCGTCCAACGCTCGTCGCCCTCACGGCAGTAGAGCAACACGGCTGTCCGTACGGGCGTACGGCGCCGCAGGTCGTGCGGGATCACACGACGCAGATGGGCGAGGAGCGCGTTCCGGAACTCCCAGCCGTCCGCCGCGCCGGGGCGACGCGTGAACGAGGCGCTCGCGGTCAGCCGTTCCTCGTGGTCGAGCACCGCGACGACCGCCGTCGTCGGCGTCGGCCGATGGCGGGTGTGCAGACCGCCCACGACCTCACGAGGGTTACGGAGCAGCGGAATTCCTGCCGCCGTCCACTCCGCCGGTTCCAGCATCCGAGCGAGGCGGCTGGCGGACTCGGACGACGAGCTGATCGAGGTGGCTGCGGACGAAGCGAATCCGAAGGTCACGGTCCTCCCTTCGGATACGCGCCCGCTGGCGGGCAGGGTCGAGTGAGGGCGCACCACGGCACAGTCCTTCCGGACCGCGTGCGGGGCCATGCCGGGCGGTTTCCCAATTCTTGCGGGCCTGTGCGCGAGCGGCAACGAGCAATTGAGGCCGCTGACTGGAATGAGCCGGTATGGCACTCATATCCCTGCCCAGACACCCACTGTTCACTCCCCGTTTCACGCCTGGACGGCAAGCACCAGGGGGTACACCCCCTCGGCGCCCGCCCGACGCAGCAGCCGCGCCGCCACCGCGAGCGTCCAGCCGCTGTCCGACAGGTCGTCCACCAGGAGCACGGGACCGCCCGCCGAAGCCAGTCTCTCCGCCAGCGCCGGCTCCACCATGAGCGACTGGTGGAGCCCGACCACCCGCTGGGCGCTGTTCGTCCGGGAGATCCGCAACTCCTCGGCCTCCGGCGCGTACTCGACCGCCCCCAGCAGCGGCATCCTGCCGATCTCCGCGATCCGCTGCCCGAGCGAGCCCACCAGCTGCGGCCTGTTGCGCGAGGCGATCGTGACCACACCGGCAGGCCGGGCGGGAGCGTCCGGCGACCCGGAGGCCCAACCCCCGGGCCCCTTCGCCCAGTCGGCGAGCACTCGCACGACGGCCTGCACGACGTCGTCCGGAACCGTACCGTCAGGAGCCCGCTCGGACAGCATCGGACGCAGCCGGTTGCCCCAGCCGATGTCCGACAGCCGGCCCAGCGCCCGCCCGCCGGACGACTGCTCGCCCGCGGGAATACGCCCCTTCAGGTCGACGCCCACCGCGGTGAGTCCGGTCGGCCACATCTTGCGCGGCTCCACCTCCACACCCGGCCGGCCCAGCTCCCCCTTGGCGGCGTCGAGAGCCGCGTCGCTCACCTTCGGGTCGAACCGGGACCCCGCGCAGTTGTCGCAGCGGCCGCAGGGAGCGGCCTCCTCGTCGTCCAACTGACGCCGCAGGAACTCCATCCGGCAGCCCGTCCCCGCCGCGTACTCGCGCATCGCCTGCTGCTCGGCGGACCGCTGCCGCGCCACCCAGGCATAGCGCTCCGAGTCGTACACCCACGGCTGCCCCGTACTCGTCCAGCCCCCCTTCACCCGGTGCACGGCACCGTCCACGTCCAGCACCTTGAGCATCGTCTCCAGCCGGGTCCGCCGCAGCTCGACCAGCGGCTCCAGAGCGGGCAGGGACAGCGGACGGTCCGCCTGCGCCAGCACGTCGAGCGTGCGCCGCACCTGCTCCTCGGGCGGGAAGGCCACCGAGGCGAAGTACTGCCAGATCGCCTCGTCCTCCTTGCCCGGCAGCAACAGCACCTCCGCGTGCTCCACCCCACGCCCGGCACGACCCACCTGCTGGTAGTACGCGATGGGGGAGGACGGCGAACCGAGGTGCACCACGAAGCCCAGGTCCGGCTTGTCGAACCCCATGCCCAGAGCCGAGGTCGCCACCAGGGCCTTGACCCGGTTGGCCTGCAGATCCTCCTCCGCCTGCTGCCGGTCCGCGTTCTCCGTGCGGCCGGTGTACGAGGAGACCGTGTGCCCGCACTGGCGCAGATAGGCGGTGACCTCCTCCGCGGCGGCCACCGTGAGCGTGTAGATGATCCCCGAACCGGGCAGTTCGCCCAGATGATCGGCCAGCCAGGCCAGCCGGTGCGCGGCGTCCGGGAGCCGGACGACGGCGAGGCTCAGGCTCTCCCGGTCCAGCGGGCCACGCAGCACCAGCGCATCGGTCCCCACGCCCGTACCGAGCTGCTCGGCCACGTCCGCCGTCACACGGGCGTTGGCCGTCGCCGTGGTGGCGAGCACCGGAACACCGGCCGGCAGATCGGCCAGCATCGTGCGCAGACGTCGGTAATCGGGGCGGAAGTCATGGCCCCAGTCCGAGATGCAGTGGGCCTCGTCGACCACGAGCAGGCCCGTCGCGGCAGCGAGCCGTGGCAGGACCTGGTCGCGGAAGTCGGGGTTGTTGAGCCGCTCCGGACTGACCAGCAGGACATCGACCTCGCCGGCCGCCACCTCCTGCTGGACCGTCTCCCACTCCTCCGTGTTCGACGAGTTGATCGTGCGGGCGCGGATGCCCGCACGAGCCGCGGCCTCCACCTGGTTGCGCATCAGCGCCAGGAGGGGGGAAACGATCACGGTGGGACCGCTGCCGGAGGCGCGCAGCAGTGACGTCGCGACGAAGTACACCGCCGACTTGCCCCACCCGGTCCGCTGGACGACCAGCGCGCGCCGCTTGTCCGCGACGAGCGCCTCGATGGCACGCCACTGGTCCTCGCGCAGTCTCGCCGTGCCCGTGGGGTCGCCGACGAGGCGGGCGAGTACGGCGTCGGCGGTGGCTCGGAGGGCCGCGCGGTCGGAGAGGGGGTCTGCGTTGGTCATGCCCCCACTCAACCCGATGACTCGGACAATGCGCGAACGGGCCACGAATCCTGTGGAAAAGCAGGTGGAGGCCCTCCGCCCGAGTTATCCACAGGGCTTTCGGAGTCGGCACCTGTCGCGAGACCGTCGTGACCATGAACACGAACCCGCACGAATTCCGTGGAACGACCGAAACTCAGCAGATCACCCTGCGCGGCCCCGCCGAACTGGCCGACGCCCTTCCCTTCATGCTCGGCTTCCACCCCAGCGACTCCGTCGTCCTCGTCGCGCTCCACGGCGAACTCGGCCGGTTCGGCGGCCGGGTCAGGCTCGGCATCCCGCGATCGCCGAAGGAGTGGCCCTCGACCGCCGAGCACCTCGCGGAGTGCCTCGTAGACGGCTGCGCCCGGCGCGGCACCCGCCCGGACGGCATCGTCGTCTTCCTCTGCCAGGACCCCCCACCGGGCGAGACGGGCCGCCATGTGATGGAGCGGCTGCGACCCTTCGCCCAGCGCCTGCGCACCGCCTGCGGCGCACTCGACATTCCCGTCTACGAAGTCCTCTGCATCTCCGACGGCCTGCACTTCTCCTACTGCTGTCCCGACACCCGCTGCTGCCCGCCCGACGGCACACCCCTCGGGCTGGCCGGCACGTCGGTCATGGCGGCCTCGGCCGCCTACGCCGGAATCCAGGTACGGGGATCTCTGCGGGACATGGAGGCACGGCTCAAGCCGCATGCGTCCTCGTGCGACGAGGAACAGCAGCGCAAGGCCCTGAACGAGGCCGCGGCCCTGATCGTCCCCAAGATCTTCGACGGTCCGCCCGGCGCCGGGCGGACCGAAGTCAGGGAGACGACGCTCAGGCTCACCCGGGAGATGCTCCGGCGGTTCGACACTCCCTCCGTCGGAGCGGGAGCCATGGAGAAGACGCCGGGAACGGGCCGGGCCCGTGGGGCGGGTACCACCGAGCAGGACGCGGCCGACGACGCGGCGCTCGGGACCGACGAGGCCGCGGCGCTGATCCTCGGCCTTCAGGACCGCGTGACGCGGGACCAGGCCGCCGAGTGGATGGAGGGCCGCGACGGCGCGGCCGCCCTGCGGCTGTGGCGGGCGCTGGCCCGGCGCTGTGTCGCCCCCTTCGACGAACACGCGGCTGCTCCGCTCACTCTCGCCGGCTGGGTGGCCTGGTCCACCGGGGACGAACCGGCAGCCCGGGTCGCCCTGGGGCTCGCCCTGGACGCCGACCCCGACTACGTCTTCGCCCGCCTGCTGCACCAGGCCTGCAACGAGGGGCTCGACCCCGAATCGCTGCGCACCTGCCTGAGGGAGGAACGCGGGTCGAGGGCCGCCACGGCCGTGGAGACACACACAGCGGCCTGTCCGGTGGAAACGCGCGGCCCCCGTCCACCTGCGGTCGACACCGTGAAGGTCACGAAGCCGGTCAGGCCTGTCAGGAAGGGGGTGAGGGGTGCCGGCACCCGCCCCGGCAAGGTCGCGCCCAGGCCTCCGCGGGGCGCGACGGTCCGGCGCGGCGGACAGCGTGGGACGAGGAGCGGGCGATGACGCCCGTGACCCGGCCGCCCGCAGCGGCGTTCACGTCTGTGGCGGAGCCCGACGACCCGTGGCGCCGACACCCCACCGGCACCCCGGATCACACAGAGAGCACCGCACACCACCCATGGCCTCCCGTTCCGCCCCGCCCCCCGGACTCCCGGTCGGCCAAGCGCCCGCCGCGGGCCTCAGAACTTCCGGTGCCCTCCGCCCGGGGGAGCTGCCGTCGGTGCACGACGCGCTCCTCTGCGTCGCCCTGCCCGCCCTCGCCGTCTGCCCCGAGCACGGCCAGCTCACCGGACACGGCCTCGAAGGGGTCTACGCCTCCGGCCGACGCCTCCTCGCCCGCTGTGTACTGCGGGTGGCAGGGCGCGAACCGCTCGCCCTCCAAGCCCGGCAGGCGGCCGCGGACCGTGCCGTCTTCCTCTCCGTCGTCCGTACGGCGGGAGACACCGGGCCCGACCCCGGCCTCACCGTCGAGCGCTCACGGAGCGCCGACGGAACGGAGCGGATCACCCTGCGCAGCTCCGTCGGCAGGCACCTCCGGATCCCGGTGGAAATCTCTCTGGGCACGGATCTCGCGGACCTGGGCGCCGTCGCGGCCGGACGCGCGGGACCCGAACTCTCCGCGAGCGTCCACGGCACCGGCATGCGCTGGACCGCGGGCGACGGCCGGTCCGCGTCCGTCACCGCCGACCCGCCGCCGATGGACTCCCTGGCGGCGGCCGGGCTCCTGCGCTGGGAGATCGAGGTGGCGCCCGGATCCGCCCGGACCATCGAGCTCAGAGTGCGGGGGGACCGGCCTCCGGGACTCCCCGGCCTGCCGGGGCCCGGCGCCGGCCGGCCCGGTGGCGTGGGACTGGCGGAGGCGCGTGCCGAAGGTGACGACCCTCGGATCGGAGAGCTGCTGCGGGTGGCCGTCGACGACCTGCGGGCGCTCCTCCGACGCGACCAGGAACACCCGGCCGACGTCCATCTCGCCGCCGGCGTGCCCTGGCGCTGCGGACCGGCCACGGCCGAGGCGCTCTGGGCCGCGCGGATGGCGCTCCCGCTCGGCACCCGGCTCGTCGTCACGACGCTCCGAGCCCTGGGCCGCACCCAGCTCGACGGACCAGGACCGGAGTCCGGGCGCATCCCAGGCCCTCTCAGGGACGCGGGCCCGTTCCTCCCGCCCCGTTGCACGGGCATCGAGGCGACGCTCGCCTTCCCCACCGTCCTGTCCGAGGCCAGGCGCTGGGGACTGCCCGAGCAGGACCTCGTGGAACTGCTTCCCACGGCGGAGCGCTGCCTCGACTGGCTCCGTGCCGCGGCCGACCCCCACGGATTCGTCCCGGACCCGGGCCCCGCCGGTCCGTGGCGGGCCGAGACGCAGGCCCACGCCCATCGTGCCGCCGTGCTCGGCGCCGATCTGCTCGACGCCTGCGGTCGGCCCGGGGGAGACGGCTGGCGGGACTGGGCGGGTGCTCTGCGCGAGCGGTTCCGGGCGGAGTTCTGGCTGGACGACCGGTCCGGGGGCAGGCCCGCCGTCGCCCTCGCGCCGGGCGGCCGTCCGTGGACCCAGCTGGGTGGCTGGGCGGCGCACCTCCTCGACACCGGACTCCTGGGCGGCGGCCGGTACGCCCCGGGTCTGCTGGACAAGGCCGGGACCGAGCAGCTGGCGCGGCTGCTCGGCGCCCCCGCGCTCGACTCCGGCTGGGGTCTGCGCAGTCTTGGCGTCAAGGAGCCCGGCCACAATCCCTTCGGGCACCGGGCCGGTGCCGTGCGGGTGCACGAGACGGTGGTGGCCGTGGCCGGTCTCGCCGCGGCGGGGTACGAGAAGGAGGCGGTGTCCCTGCTCAAGGGGGTTCTCGACGCGGCGGAGGCCTTCGGGTACCGGCTGCCGGAGATGTACGCCGGAAGCCGGCGGACGGCGGGGGCGGTGCCGGCTCCGCATCCGGCGGCGTGCCGGCCGGCCGCGGTCGCAGCGGCCGGTGCGGTCCACCTCGTGGCCGCCCTCGTGGGAGTCCGGCCCGACGCACCGGGCGGCACGGTGGCGCTGTACCCCGTCCGGTCGGCTCCCCTCGGCGCGGTCCGGCTGTCGGAGATCAGGGTCGCCGGGGAGCCCTTCTCCGCGCGGGTGAGCCGGCTCGGTCTGGGCATGGCCGAAGAGGCCGCCGACGGCCTCCAGCTGGGAGTGTGATCGGATGCCACTCGACACGGCGAGGGAAGCTCCGGGGGAGCGGGAAGAAGTCGTGGTCGATGCACGGGAGGGGCGTGTTTATCGTCAGGAAGACGACTATGATCACGGCATGCCTCCCTACGACCCGTCGGCCTTTCCGCCCTTCGCCGTCACCGTCGATCTGGTCGTGCTCACCGTGCGGCGCCACGCCCTGTGCGCCCTGGTGGTACGACGGGGAGAATCGCCCTTCAAGGGCAGGTGGGCGCTGCCTGGTGGATTCGTCCGGGACGACGAGGATCTCGGCGCGGCCGCCCGGCGTGAGCTGGTGGAGGAGACCGGGCTCTGCGTCCACGACCAGGACGCCCCGGCCCCCATGCCGGGCAACGGTGCCCACCTGGAGCAGTTGGCGACCTACGGCGATCCGAAGCGGGACCCCCGGATGAGGGTGGTCAGCGTCGCCCACCTGGCGCTTGCCCCGGATCTTCCGGCCCCGCGGGCCGGCGGCGACGCGAACAGCGCCCGCTGGGCCCCGGTGGAGGAGTTGCTCGGCGAGGACGGATCGGTCGAGCGTGAGGAGCCGGCCGAGCCGCTCGCCTTTGACCACGCGCGGATCCTCGCCGACGGTGTCGAGAGGGCCCGCTCGAAGATCGAGTACTCCTCGTTGGCGACCGCCTTCTGCCCTCCGGAGTTCACGGTCGGCGAACTCCGGAGGGTGTACGAGGCGGTGTGGGGTGTCTCGCTCGACCCGCGCAACTTCCATCGGAAGGTGACCGGTACGCCAGGGTTTCTGGTTCCGGCCGGTGGGACCACGACCCGTCAGGGAGGCCGTCCCGCGCAGCTGTTCCGTGCGGGCGGGGCGACGTTGCTGAACCCGCCGATGCTCCGTCCCGAGGTCTGACCGCATCGCCTCCGGGCGACCCGAGGCCCCAACCCTGCACCAAAAGTCCGAAATGTGGCGTTATCTTGCTGGGATAGCCGCCCTGCCGCGGAGCGGTCTCACCTACCGCGAGAGAAGCGATGCTCCAGGCCATCGGACTCACCAGCAGCCCCCGCCGCGACCTGCCGCCCGCCGTGGACGATCTCACCTTCGACGCCCGGCCGGGCCAGGTCACCGCCCTTCTCGGCCCCGCCGGATCCGGCAGGACCACGACCCTGCGACTGATGCTCGAACTCGAGCCGGGCCGGGGCGTCACGTACTTCCGTGGCCGTCCCCTCCAGCGCATCGCGCACCCCGCCGGGGAGGTCGGGGTGCTGTTCGGCGACGTCCCGGGGCATCCGTCGCGGACGCTGCGCAGTCAGCTGCGGATGCTGTGCGCCGCGGCAGGGGTTCCCGCGTCCAGGGCGGACGAGATGCTGGAGTTCGTAGGTCTCACCGGCCTCCACGATCAGCGGATCGGCAGGCTGGCCCGTGGCATGGACCGCCGACTCGGCCTCGCCTCCGCCCTGTTGGGTGAGCCGCACACGCTGCTGCTCGACGAGCCCGGTGCCGGGCTCTCCGCGCGCGAGAAGGCATGGCTGCACGAACTGCTGCGCGCGCACGCCGCCGACGGCGGCACGGTCCTGTACACCACCGCCGATCCGAAGGACGCGGCCCGCAACGCGGACCGGGTCGTCACGATCGACAAGGGGCGGCTCGTCGCGGCACAGGACGCCGCCGACTTCGCCCGCACCCGCCTCAGGCCGCGAGTGGCCGTACGAACACCCCATGCCGCGCGGCTCGCCGCCGCGGTCTCCCAGGAGGCTCGCGCCGCGCGCCGCTCCGTCGAAGTGATCACCGAGCGGGGGAACCGTCTGTCCGTCTACGGGAGCGACTGCGCGGCGATCGGCGAGACCGCCTTCCGGCACGGTGTGCTCATCCATCAACTGGCCGACGAGGTGGGCGACACCGGCCCCCTGCGCGCGCCGGAACGCCCGGGTCCCGCCTCCGAAGCGGCGGTCTCCGCCGACGCGCCGGTGCCACCTGTGTCCGAGCCCGGGCCGCATAAGGCCCGGAGGCGGCCGGCCCGATCGCCGCTGCGGCCGCTGCGGTACGAGGTCCGCAGGCTTCTCGGCGTTCCGACGACACCGCTGGTCGCGGCGGCCGTCCTCGTCGCCTCCGTGGTGATCTCGGTGCTCCTCGCCCGTACCGGCCGGACGCCTCTCCCCACGGTCCTCGCCGGGTGGCCCGCTCTCTCCCCGCTGCCGCCGGCCGCCCTGGGGGCCGGTCTGCTCGGCGCCTTCTCGTTCGGCGACGAGTACCGCTACCCGGCCCTCACCACCGGTCGTGGTGCGGTGCCGCGCAGACTCGGGTTGCTGCTGGCCAAGCTCACGGTCGCGACCGCCGTGGGCGTGGTCCTCGCCGTGCTCGTCGTGGTGGCCGACCTGGAGGCGCTCCGCCTCGTCTACGGCGGAGAGTTGATTCCCGTACCGAAAAACTGGCCGACGCTGTGTGCGAGTTGGCTCGGTCTGATCGTGGGCTGCGCCTGGGCCGGGGTGCTCGGGGCGGGGGTCTTCCGGGTCGCCGCGGCGGGCGTGGCCGCGGTGCTCTCGGTGCCCGTCGTCCTGGCCCCGCTTCTGCGGCTGGTGACCTCGGGGCCCGCGGCCCGGTCGATCGCCGGACTGCCTGCCCGGCTCCGTGAATTCGCCAGCGTGGAGTGGCCGGTGGCGGCCGATCGCTGGCTGCTGGGCGCGCTGCGGGTGGCGGCGCAGCCCGTGGGGGTGGCGCTGGCGCTGGCGTTGACTGCCCTGCTCTGCGCGTATGTGATCACCGGCATTCACCGCAAGGCGCGTTGGTGATCAAGAGCGGATCGAAAGGTTCCGGTCCTCGGGCAACTCTCTTGAAAATGCCCCTAAATGTCTGATTAATCGTCAATTGTGTAGGGGGTGCCGATCACCCTTTCGTGTGCTTTTCACCAAAGACCTCAAGGGCCACGGGGGCAACGCCGACAAAGGATGCGTGAGTACCCTTGCGCACACCATGATGACCGCCGCCCGCTCCGTCGACTCCGGCCTCGGCGCCCCGGGCGATCTCGACCGCTACCCGTACGCGGAGACGCCCGTCGCCGAGCGCGTGGGCCCGCCCTCCTGGGAGGGGGTGGAGACGGACCTCGGCCGGGTCGGTCGTCGCAGCGCCGGCAGCCGAGGCCGCGGACTGCACGGCCAGCTCGTCCAGCAGCTGGGCCAGATGATCGTCTCCGGCGACCTCGGCGCCGACCGCCCGCTCGTCCCGGAGGAGATCGGCCAGCGCTTCGAGGTCTCCCGCACCGTCGTGCGCGAGTCGCTGCGCGTCCTGGAGGCGAAGGGTCTGGTCAGCGCCCGGCCCAACGTCGGCACCCGGGTCAGGCCCGTCAGCGACTGGAACCTGCTGGACCCGGACATCATCGAGTGGCGAGCCTTCGGCCCGCAGCGCGACGACCAGCGCCGCGAGCTGAACGAGCTGCGCTGGACGATCGAGCCCCTCGCCGCCCGGCTCGCGGCGGGTCACGGCCGTGAGGACGTCCAGCAGCGACTCTCCGACATGGTCGAGATCATGGGCCACGCCTACGCCCAGGGTGACGGCATCACCTTCTCCCGGGCCGACACCGAGTTCCACTCCCTGCTGATCCAGCTCGCCGGCAACCGCATGCTGGAGCACCTCTCCGGCATCGTCGCCGCCGCCCTGCAGGTCTCGGGCGGCCCTGTCACCGGCTGCGACCGCCCCGGGGAGTCCTGCCTGACGCACCACGCGCGTATCGCCGACTGCCTTGCCGCCGGCGACGCCCAGGGGGCCGAGGCCGCCATGCGCCAGCTGCTCACCGTCCACCCGGAGGTGGAGCGCGTCGTGCCCGCTCCGCGCGAGCACTGACCCGCAGGCCGTGGCCGGGTCCGGCGGAGGTGTGCGCACCACGTGTCGCCGGACCCGCGCGGCACCCGGGGATCCTGAGGTGACCCCGGGGGCCGCGGGGCTCCGGCGGCGTGAATGTGTAACGAAAGCCCGATCTGACCGATAAGTCGTACATGAGGTGTGACTCGGGCCACGCGGATTGGGCGTAACACTCCTCGAAGCCGTGCGATGACCTAAGAGGTGACAGCCGAGGAAGGAATACAGCCGCCGTCCCAGGCGCTGTGCATTTCCCCGGTCCAGCCCGCGCCGTCGGCACATTCCCCGTCGACGGTCGTCGGCTCCGGCCCGATCCTGGGCGGGGCCGGAAGCCGTTTTCCATCGTTCCGAGAGGTTGTTCGTGTCGGCCAGCACATCCCGTACGCTCCCGCCGGAGATCGCCGAGTCCGAGTCTGTGATGGCGCTCATCGAGCGGGGAAAGGCTGATGGGCAGATCGCCGGCGATGACGTGCGTCGGGCCTTCGAGGCTGACCAGATTCCGCCAACCCAGTGGAAGAATGTTCTGCGCAGCCTCAACCAGATCCTCGAGGAAGAGGGTGTGACGCTGATGGTCAGTGCAGCGGAGTCGCCGAAGCGCGCCCGCAAGAGCGTCGCAGCGAAGAGCCCGGCCAAGCGCACCGCCACCAAGACCGTCACCGCCAAGACGACCGTGACGAAGACCGTCTCGGCCGCCGCGGCGGCCCCGGCGGCCGAGAGCGCGGACCCGGCCGACGAGGCCGGTGCCCCGGCCAAGAAGGCGGCCGCGAAGAAGACCGCGGCCAAGAAGACGGTGGCCAAGAAGACCGTCGCGAAGAAGACGACGGCCAAGAAGACCGCCGCGAAGAAGGACGCCGACGAGGCTGTCGAGGGCGAGGAGCTCCTCGACGACGTCGCGCCCGGCAAGGGCGAGGACGAAGAGGCCGAGGGCGAGAACAAGGGCTTCGTGCTGTCCGACGAGGACGAGGACGACGCTCCGGCGCAGCAGGTGGCCGTGGCCGGTGCCACCGCCGACCCGGTCAAGGACTACCTGAAGCAGATCGGTAAGGTCCCGCTGCTCAACGCCGAGCAGGAGGTCGAGCTCGCCAAGCGCATCGAGGCCGGTCTGTTCGCCGAGGACAAGCTGGCCAACTCCGACAAGCTGGCGCCCAAGCTCAAGCGCGAGCTGGAGATCATCGCCGAGGACGGCCGCCGCGCCAAGAACCACCTCCTGGAGGCCAACCTCCGCCTGGTGGTCTCGCTGGCCAAGCGCTACACCGGCCGCGGCATGCTCTTCCTGGACCTGATCCAGGAGGGCAACCTGGGTCTGATCCGCGCCGTCGAGAAGTTCGACTACACCAAGGGCTACAAGTTCTCCACGTACGCCACCTGGTGGATCCGTCAGGCGATCACCCGCGCCATGGCCGACCAGGCCCGCACCATCCGTATCCCGGTGCACATGGTCGAGGTCATCAACAAGCTGGCGCGCGTCCAGCGCCAGATGCTCCAGGACCTGGGCCGCGAGCCCACCCCGGAGGAGCTGGCCAAGGAACTCGACATGACCCCGGAGAAGGTCATCGAGGTCCAGAAGTACGGTCGCGAGCCGATCTCCCTCCACACCCCGCTGGGTGAGGACGGAGACAGCGAGTTCGGTGACCTGATCGAGGACTCCGAGGCGGTCGTTCCGGCCGACGCGGTCAGCTTCACGCTCCTCCAGGAGCAGCTGCACTCCGTCCTCGACACGCTCTCCGAGCGTGAGGCGGGCGTGGTCTCCATGCGCTTCGGCCTCACCGACGGTCAGCCGAAGACGCTGGACGAGATCGGCAAGGTCTACGGCGTGACGCGTGAGCGCATCCGCCAGATCGAGTCGAAGACCATGTCGAAGCTGCGCCACCCGTCCCGTTCGCAGGTGCTGCGCGACTACCTCGACTAGTCGGACGGTCGTACGAGCCGAAGGGCCCGGTTCCCGAGAGGGAGCCGGGCCCTTCGGCCTTGCGCGGGTGCAGTACGGGGGTGTGTGGACGACGCTGGGTGAACCGACATCATCGGAGAGTCAGGAGGCTCTATGCGTCGCCCCATCGCCCGAGCAGTGACCGCTGCCCTGGGCCTGATCTCGGCGGCGGCCGGTCCGTTCGCCGCCGCCGCTCCCGCGGCCGCCGACAGTGTCGTGGTGGGCGGGCAGCCCGCCCGGATCGCGGACGCTCCCTGGGCCGTGGCGCTCTCCAGCCGTGACCGGTTCGGAGGTACGCGCGCGGGTCAGTTCTGCGGGGGTGCGGTGGTCGCGCCCACGCGGGTGCTGACCGCGGCCCACTGCCTGGGCAGGGACGTCCTGGGGGGCGAACCCTGGGAGCTCACCGACTTCAAGGTCATCGCGGGCCGGAGCGCCCTGGGCGGCCCGGGAGGCCGGGAGATCCGCGTCTCCGGCACGTGGATCAGCCCGGAGTACGACCCGACCGCCAACACCAACGATCTGGCCGTACTGACGCTGGCGAGCCCGCTGCCGCAGTCGTACGTGATCACGCCCGCCCTGCCCGGTGACGCGGCAGAGACGCCGGGGACGGCGGCGGACGTGTACGGATGGGGGGACACCACCGGTCGCGGGACCTACGCCTCGGCCCTGCGCTCGGCGCGCGTCCAGGTGCTGTCCGACTCCGCGTGCGAGCGGGCCTACCCGAGCGGCTTCGGGGCCGCCTACCGCGCCGACACGATGCTGTGCGCGGGCGATCCGCAGGGAGGCAGGGACGCCTGCCAGGGAGACAGTGGAGGGCCGCTGGTGGCAGGTGGGCGCCTCATCGGTCTGGTGTCCTGGGGCAGCGGCTGCGGGGAGGCCCAGAATCCGGGGGTCTACACCCGCGTCTCGGCCGTACTGCCGGCGAATCTCTGAGCCTTCGGGCGCGAGAACGGGCGGCCACCCCCCTTGAATGCGGGGTGGCCGCCCGTCGTCCGGTCAGCGACCGGCCCTTGGCTCGTCGTGGATGCGAGGTGTCAGCGGTCCTCGTCTACTGCCTTGGCCGGCACGTCGGTGAGCCGGTCGGTCTCATCCTGTATTTCCGCGGCGATCTTCTTGAGTTCCGGCTCGAACTTGCGACCGTGGTGGGCGCAGAAGAGCAAGTCACCGCCGCTGGTCAGGACGACGCGCAGGTACGCCTGGGCGCCGCAGCGGTCGCAGCGGTCAGCGGCCGTCAGGGGGCTCGCGGGGGTCAGAACAGTAGTCACGTCGCCTCTTCTCTAGCTCGACGAGCTGTCGTACCAGGGTCAACATCCAACCAGGCCGAAAACGTTCCCGCTCGTGGCTTTTCCTCGAAACTTCTTCCCGAGGTGGCTGCTGCTGCCGGTTGGCGGCGAATGAGCCGTATTGCGTCGCTCTACGGATTTCGCATTGCTTGTCTCGGTTTCGTCCTCCCGGCTGGGTTGCCGGTTGTTCATGAGGACGTGCCCGGAGCCTAAATGGTTCATGCGCGGAAGGGAACGTGATGTTCACGTCACCCCTTCGAGGGATCGAACACCCATGCGACTCTGCACTAGCATGAGATTTCCGGAGGGTGGCGTGGCAACGGCTCTACCAGGCATCGGTACCCTCTGACCGGTGACCGACGCCGGGCCTTACCCCACGGGGCCAGTTTTCAAATTCAGCGAGGAGCGAACCGCGTGACCGCCGAAACGTCCGTGCCGTCCAGTGCGCTGCTGACCGCAGACCGTGACGGTTCCAACTACACCGCGCGGCACCTGCTCGTACTCGAAGGGCTCGAAGCGGTCCGCAAGCGGCCCGGCATGTACATCGGGTCCACCGACAGCCGCGGCCTGATGCACTGCCTCTGGGAGATCATCGACAACTCGGTCGACGAGGCCCTCGGCGGCTACTGCGACCACATCGACGTGATCCTCCACGACGACGGCTCCGTCGAGGTGTGCGACAACGGCCGGGGCATCCCGGTCGACGTCGAGCCCAAGACCGGGCTCTCCGGCGTCGAGGTCGTCATGACCAAGCTGCACGCCGGCGGAAAGTTCGGCGGCGGCTCGTACGCGGCCTCCGGCGGTCTGCACGGCGTGGGCGCCTCCGTGGTGAACGCGCTGTCGGCCCGGCTCGACGTCGAGGTCGACCGGAACAGCGCCACGCACGCGATCAGCTTCCGCCGGGGCGTCCCCGGCATCTTCACCGAGCAGGGCCCCGACAGCCCCTTCGACCCGGGCAACGGGCTGCTGAAGGGCAAGCGCGTCCCCAAGGCCCGCACCGGCACCCGCGTGCGCTACTGGGCGGACCGCCAGATCTTCCTCAAGGACGCCAAGCTCTCCCTCGAAACGCTCCACCAGCGCGCCCGCCAGACCGCCTTCCTGGTGCCCGGCCTGACCATCGTGGTCAGGGACGAGCGCGACCTGGCGGGGGTGGGCAAGAGCGAGGAGACGTTCCGCTTCGATGGCGGCATCAGCGAGTTCTGCGAGTTCCTCGCCCAGGACAAGGCCGTCTGCGACGTGCTGCGGCTGACCGGCCAGGGCACCTTCAAGGAGACCGTCCCGGTCCTCGACGACCGCGGCCACATGACGCCCACCGAGGTCACCCGTGAGCTGGCCGTCGACGTGGCGCTGCGCTGGGGCACCGGCTACGACAGCACGGTCAAGTCGTTCGTCAACATCATCGCCACCCCCAAGGGCGGCACCCATGTCTCCGGCTTCGAGCAGGCCATCACCAAGACGGTCAACGAGGTCCTGCGCTCCGCCAAGATGCTGCGCGTCGCCGAGGACGACGTCGTCAAGGACGACGCCCTGGAGGGGCTCACGGCCGTCGTGACGGTCCGCCTCGCCGAGCCGCAGTTCGAGGGGCAGACCAAGGAGGTGCTCGGCACCTCGGCCGCCCGCCGGATCGTCGCGAACGTGGTCGCCAAGGAGCTGAAGGCCTTCCTCACGTCCACCAAGCGTGACGCCAAGGCCCAGGCCCGGGCGGTCCTGGAGAAGGCCGTGGCGGCCGCCAGGACGCGTATCGCCGCCCGTCAGCACAAGGAGGCGCAGCGCAGGAAGACCGCGCTGGAGTCCTCCACCCTGCCGGCCAAGCTCGCGGACTGCCGCAGCGACGACGTCGAGCGCAGCGAGCTCTTCATCGTCGAGGGGGACTCCGCGCTCGGCACCGCCAAGCTCGCCCGCAACAGCGAGTTCCAGGCGCTCCTGCCGATCCGGGGCAAGATCCTCAACGTCCAGAAGTCCTCCGTCTCGGACATGCTCAAGAACGCCGAGTGCGGAGCGATCATCCAGGTCATAGGAGCCGGCTCGGGCCGCACCTTCGACATCGACGCGGCCCGCTACGGCAAGATCGTGCTCCTCGTCGACGCCGACGTCGACGGCGCGCACATCCGCTGCCTGCTGCTGACCCTGTTCCAGCGCTACATGCGCCCCATGGTGGAGGCGGGCCGGGTCTTTGCCGCCGTGCCGCCGCTGCACCGCATCGAGCTCGTCCAGCCCAAGAAGGGCCAGGACAAGTACGTCTACACGTACTCGGACAGCGAGCTGCGCCAGACCCTGCTGGAGTACCAGCGCAAGGGCGTCCGCTACAAGGACACCATCCAGCGCTACAAGGGTCTCGGTGAGATGGACGCCGACCAGCTGGCGGAGACCACGATGGACCCGCGCCACCGGACCCTGCGCCGGATCAACATCGGCGACCTGGACTCGGCCGAGCAGGTCTTCGACCTGCTCATGGGCAACGACGTGGCCCCCCGCAAGGAGTTCATCACCAGCTCCGCGGCGACGCTCGACCGCTCGCGGATCGACGCCTAGCCGACCGTCCACCCAGGGGTGGAGCACCGGGCTCCACCCCTGAGCCGATCACAGCCCCGCCTCCTCTCCGTAGCATCGACGTGACGGAGGGGGACGGACGTGACAAGCAACAGGACGAGCGGTCGACGGTGGCTCGGATGGCCCGCGCCACAGGCGCTGACCAGGGTCGGAGTGCCGCGCGGCCGCCTCGTGCTCGACGCGCTCCTGCTCGTCGCGATCAGCGTCGGGATCGTGATCGGCGCCCACCGGTCGGGGGCCTTCCCCGGCTGGTACGGAGTGCTGCCACCCCTGGGTCTCGCCCTCGCGGCGGCCGTGATCGCCGCCTACCACCGGACGACCCTCGCCAACCGGCTCGCGCCCTCGCTCGGCCTGCTCGCCGTCGTCGCCGGCCTCGGCCTCGCGGCGCATATCGCCGGAGCCCCGGTAGCCGCCACCCTGCTCTGGATCGTCGTCTCCATCACCGCGATGGAGCGCCTGCCGCTGGCCGTCGCCCTGACGACCGTGCTGGTCCTCTCCGGAGGATTCGTGGGCGCGGACGAGACCGGGATCCTGGGGGCGGGAGTCACCACCACCGCCGTCCTGCTCACCGGATACTCGCTCCGCCTGGACGCCGAGGCCCGCAGCGCCGGATTCCGGCTGCTGGCACAGGAACGCGCCGCACGCGAAGCCGAGGCCGCCTCCGCGGCCCTGGCCGAGCGGGCGAGGATCGCCCGCGAGATCCATGACGTCCTGGCGCACAGCCTCTCCGCGCAGATGGTCCACCTGGAGGCGGCCCGGCTCCAGATCGAGGCAGGCGCCGAACGGGAGACGATCCTGGAGCGGGTGGTCGCCGCCCGCGCCATGGCCCGGGAGGGGCTCGCCGAGACCCGGCAGGCCCTCTCCGCACTCCGCGGCGACATGGTGCCCGTCGAGGACTACCTGCGGGAGCTGGCGCACGAGGACCGGGCCGAGGTCCACGTGGCCGGCACACGCAGACACCTCCCGGCGGAAGCGTCACAGGCCGTACGGCGAGTGGCTCAGGAAGCCCTCACCAACGTCCGCAAGCACGCACCCGGGGCCAGGACGCGGTTGCTGCTCACCTACGAGACGGGGGAGGTCGCGTTGGAGGTACGGGACTCGGGCGCGCCCGGAGCGCCCCACGCCCCTGGCGCGGGCGGCGGCCCCGCCGCTGCCGAGGGGGCGGGGCTGAGCGCCTCCGGCTCGGGTTACGGGCTGCTCGGCATGCGGGAGCGCGCCGAACTGCTCGGCGGGACGCTGGAGGCGGGACCCGAGGGCGACGGCTTCGCGGTGCGGCTGAGGGTGCCGGCATGAGCGGCCCCGGGGGCCGGCGCGACCGCGAGCCGGCGCGGGTGATCGTCGCCGACGACCAGTCCATGGTGAGGGAGGGAATCGTGCTCGTCCTGGGCCTGCTGCCCGGCATCGAGGTCGTCGGGGCCGCCCGGGACGGCGAGGAGGCGGTCGCCCTGACCGCCGAACTCGCCCCCGACGTGGTGCTGATGGACCTGCGGATGCCGCGCTGCGACGGAGTGGAGGCGACCCGGCGGATTCGCGCCGAACACCCCGGCACCGAGATCGTCGTCCTCACCACGTACGCCGATGACGACTCGCTCTTCCCGGCGCTACGAGCCGGGGCGCGCGGCTATCTCACCAAGGACGCCGGCGGGGAGGAGATCGTACGGGCCGTGCACGACGTGCTCGACGGCAGGGCCGGACTCGCCCCCGCCGTCCAACGGCGCCTCCTGGAACAGCTGATGGCCCAGCCCGAGAGGCGCCCAGGGCCCTCCGGTGAGGGGCCGAGGGGCCCGCGGCGGCAGGCGGACCCGCTGCCCGACGGGCTCACCGAGCGTGAGGCCGAGGTGCTCACGCTGGTCGCGGACGGCCTGTCCAACCAGGAGATCGGCGCCCGGCTGTCCATCTCGACCGCCACCGTGAAGACCCACATCAACAACCTCTTCGCCAAGGCGGGGGTGCGCGATCGGGCTCAGGCCGTCCGGTACGCATATCAGCACGGGATCGTCGCACCACCTGGGAGAACCATCACCTGATGGGGTGAAGTGAGGAGGGAGAAGAGTCCTGGATCTTCCCGCTCTGTCCATCCTTGGGCACGCGGCCGAAACGGTCCGCTGACAAGGAGAGTTCACCGGTGGAGAAGGACGAAGGGTCGGGCGTCCCCGCGATGCGGATCGACGACCCGTGGTACGACGCACTCGCCTCCGGCTGGGGCGAGTCGGCCGACCCGGAGACGGCGGCCGCCGAGGCCGGGCAGGGCGTTCCGACGGCCGGAGCCGTACCGCGGCAGCAGCCGGGCCGCGGCGCCGCCGACATCTATCTGGAGGTCCAGCGGAGCGCTGCCTTCCAGGAGGTGCGCAGCCGCTACCGGCGGTTCGTCATCCCCGCGGCCCTCGCCTTCCTCGCCTGGTACCTCGCCTACGTCGTCGCGGCGACGGCGGCGCCCGGGCTCATGGCCCGGCCCGTCTTCGGGATGGTGAACGTGGCGTTGCTCGCCGGGCTCGGGCAGTTCCTCACCACCTTCCTGCTGACCTGGGCCTATGCCCGGCATGCCCGGCTGCGGCGGGACCGGGCGGCCCTGGAGCTGCGCTGGACGGTGTTCGACGAGACGCGGGCACAGGAGATCTCGCGGGGAGGCCGACGGTGACCGGCGACCATCAGACGCTCGCGCTGCTGCTGTTCAGCGCGTTCATCGCGGTGACGCTCGCGATCACCACCTGGGTGAGCCGCAACCGGCATGGCTCGGCAGAGGAGTTCTACGCCGGCGGACGGCTCTTCTCCCCACTGGAGAACGGTTTCGCCATCGCGGGCGACTACATGTCCGCCGCTTCCTTCCTCGGCATCTCCGGCCTCATCGCCCTCTTCGGCTACGACGGCATGCTGTACTCCGTCGGATTCCTCGTCGCCTGGCTGGTCGTCCTCCTCCTGGTCGCCGAACTGGTGCGCAACTGCGGACGGTTCACACTCGCCGACGTCGTCGCGGCCAGGATGGCGGAGCGCCCCGTCCGGATCGCCGCCGGAACGTCCTCCGTCACCGTCTCCGTGCTCTATCTGGTGGCCCAGATGGTCGGGGCCGGCAGTCTCGTCGCCCTGCTCCTCGGGGGAACCAGCGAAGCCGCCCGCTCATGGACCGTGATCGGTGTCGGCGCCCTGATGGTGATCTACGTGTCGCTCGGCGGCATGCGGGCCACGACCTGGATCCAGATCGTGAAGGCCGTGCTGCTGATGGCCGGCACGATCACCCTCACCGTGCTCGTCCTGCTCCGCTTCCACGGCGACTTCGACCAGCTGCTCGCGGCAGCCGCGGAACGCAGCGGCCACGGGCGGGACTTCCTCGCACCCGGGCTGCGCTACGGCGGCGAGTGGACCTCGCGCCTCGACTTCATCAGCCTGGGAATCGCGCTCGTCCTGGGCACCGCGGGCCTGCCGCACATCCTGTCGCGGTTCTACACCGTGCCGACCGCGCGGGCCGCCCGCCGGTCCGTCGTCTGGGCCATCGGGCTCATCGGCGGCTTCTACCTGATGACGATCGTCCTCGGCTTCGGCGCCGCCGCGATCATCGGCCCCGACGCCGTCCGCTCCTCCAACGCCTCCGGGAACACGGCCGTACCGCTGCTCGCCCTCGATCTCGGCGGGGGAGCGGGCTCGACCGGAGGCACGGTGCTCTTCGCGATCGTCGCCGCCGTCGCCTTCGCGACGATCCTGGCCGTCGTCGCCGGCATCACCCTCGCCTCCTCCGCCTCCGTCGCCCACGACCTGTACGCCTCGCTGCGCCGCCGGGGCAAGCGAGCGAAGCCGTACAGCGAGGTCACCGTGGCGCGGATCGCGGCGGCCGGGATCGGCGTGGCCGCGATCGGACTCGGGCTGCTCGCCCGCGATCTCAACGTGGCGTTCCTGGTCGGGCTCGCCTTCGCGGTCGCCGCCTCGGCCAACCTTCCGGTGCTGCTGTACTCGCTGTTCTGGCGGAACTTCACCACGCGCGGCGCCGTGTGGTCGGTCTACGGAGGGCTCGTCCCCTCGGTGCTGCTCGTCGTGGTCTCACCGGTCGTCTCCGGCAGCCCCGACGCGCTCTTCCCGGGTGTCGACTTCCACGTCTTCCCGCTCCAGAACCCGGGGGTGGTCTCCATTCCGCTCGGCTTCCTGGCCGGCTGGATCGGTACCGTCACCTCCTCCGAGCCGGCCGACGAGGCCAAGCACGCCGAGACGGAGGTCAGGGCCCTCACCGGGGCCGGGGCGGTCTGAGGAGCGCTCAGCTCCCGGGCTTGGGGCCCGGTCTGAGGAGCGCTCAGCTCCCGGACTTCGCCCAGACGTACCGGTGCTCGGGGCGGCCCGTCTCGCCGTACTTCAGCGACAGCCGCACCCGCCCGGCGCGTTCGAGCAGCTTGAGGTAGCGCTGGGCGGTCTGCCGGCTGACCCCCGCCCGCTCGGCGATCTCGTGCGCGGACAGGGCTCCGTCGGCGGCGAGCAGCACTTGGCGCACCAGCTCCGCGGTGGTGGGGGAGTGCCCCTTGGGCAGGTCGGGTGCCACCGCGCCCGCGGAGAGGGCGCCGAAGAAGCGGTCGACCTCGGCCTGTTCCGCCTCGCCGCCGCCGTCGAGGGTGTGGCGCAGGGCGGCGTACGCCTCCAGTCTGGCGCGGAGCCCGGCGAAGGCGAAGGGCTTGACCAGGTACTGCAGGGCTCCGTGGCGCATCGCCGCCTGCACGGTCGCCACGTCGCGGGCCGCGGTCACCATGATCACGTCGGTCTGGTGGCCCAGCCGGCGCAGCTCCCGTACGACCGCGAGTCCGTTCTCGTCCGGCAGATAGTGGTCGAGGAGGATCAGGTCGACCGGGACCTCGGCGAGCCGGGCGAGCGCCTCCGCCGTCGAGTGGGCGGTGGCGACGACCCGGAAGCCGGGCACCTTCGTCACATAGGCCGCGTTGATCTGAGCGACGCGTCGGTCGTCCTCCACGACCAGGACGTCGATCACCGGGGCTCTCCCACGGTCGCGCGCACCGCCGGTTCGGGCTCGTCCAGCGCCTCCGGGAGGACGACCGCGAACTCGGCGCCGCCGTCCGGGCCCGTGCCGACCCGGGCGCTGCCGCCCTGGCGTTCGGCGAGCCGGCGTACCAGAGCCAGTCCCAGGCCCCGCTTGCCGTGGGAGGGCAGCTCCTTGGTCGTCCACCCCTCGGTGAAGATGAGTTCGCGGCTCTCGTCCGGGACGCCGGGGCCGCTGTCGGTGACCCGCAGGACGGCGGTGCGGCCCTCGGCCCGCAGGGCGATCTCGACCCGCGCGTCGAGAGTGCCGGCGGTGGCGTCCAGAGCGTTGTCGACGAGGTTGCCGACGACGGTGACCAGCTCGCGGGGGTCGACCAGCCGGTCGGGGAGCAGCGAGCCGGCCGAGATCCGCAGGGACACGCCCCGCTCGGCGGCGACCGTGGCCTTGCCGACCAGGAGCGCCGCGACCAGCGGGTCGTGGATCTTCTCGGTGACCTGCTCGGCGGTGGCCCGGTGGACGCCGACGACCTCGGTGACGAACTCCACCGCCTCGTCGTGCATCTCCAGTTCGAGCAGGCCCAGGAGGGTGTGGAGCCGGTTGGCGTGTTCGTGGTCCTGGGCGCGGAGGGCGTCGATGAGTCCGCGGGTGGAGTCGAGCTCACGGCCGAGCCGCTCCAGTTCGGTACGGTCACGCAGGGTGGCGACGGCACCGCCGTCGTCGGTCGGCATCCGGTTGGCGATCAGCACACGATGGCCACGGACGGTCACCAGGTCCTCGCCCGTGACACGGCCTGCCAGCACATCGGCTGTCCGCCCGGCGCCGAGCGCCTCCTCCAGGGGGCTCCCGGTGGCCTCGGGGCCTATCCCGAGCAGACGCTGGGCCTCGTCGTTCAGGAGCCGGATGCGCCCGGTGCGGTCGAGGGCCACCACGCCCTCGCGGATGCCGTGGAGCATGGCCTCGCGTTCGGCGAGCAGAGCGGAGATGTCCGAGAACGCCAGGTCGTGGGTCTGTCGCTGGAGCCTGCGGGAGATGAGGTAGGCGGCGAGGGCGCCGGCGGCCAGGGCTCCACCGGCGTACGCGAGGAGGCCGGGGATCGCCCCGAGGAGCCGGTCGTGGACGCTGTCGTACTCGATGCCGACGGAGACCGCGCCGATGATGGCCCCTTCCGCGTCCCGTAGCGGGGCCTTGCCGCGCGCGGAGCGGCCGAGGGTGCCGCTGTCGATCTCCATGACCTCCTGCCCGGAGAGCGCGGCGCTGGGGTCCGTGGAGACGGTCCTGCCGATCTGGGCGGGGTCGGTGTGGGACCAGCGCACGCCCCAGGTGTCCATGACGACGACGTACTCGGCGCCGGTGGACCGGCGGATCCGCTCGGCCTCGGCCTGCACGGGCCCCCGGGCGGACGGGACGGAGGTCCGCAGCGCGGTGGCGACCTGCGGGGAGGCGGTCGTCTCGGCGATGGCGAGGGCCTGCCGCATGGCCTGGTCGTCGAGCTGGTCGCTCAGCGGGGCGAGGAAGAGGCCGGTGGCCAGCACGGTGACGCCGGTGGCGATGGCCAGCTGCATCAGGAGGACCTGGGCGAAGACCCGGCGCGGCCAGCCGAACCGCCTGCGTCGCGCGGCGGGCGGCGTGGGGGTGGTCGGTGCGGGGGACATGGCAGGAACGGTACGGGGGCGGGGGCGGGGACCGGAAATGTGCGGGGCCCTGGGGCGGGCGGCGGCGGTGGGGGCGAGTGGGGCGAGCACGTGGTGGGCGGGTCGGTCTGCAGGTGGCGGCGGCGATGCAGGTCCACCCGCGGGAGGCTCGCCGCCGCGGCCGGCCGCCGCCTGCCGCCTGCCCCCGTCGCCGTCGCCGTCGCCGTCGCCGCCGGCGGCTGCGGGTCCGGTGCGCGGCGCGGGCGTGTGGGGGGTTCCTGGAGGGACTGCCTATTCTGGGGGCTTTGATCGGTGTCGAGTCGTCGGAGGGGTTTCCCTTGACCAAGCAGCAGATCCCCGTCGTCGTCCTCTCCGGGTTCCTCGGATCGGGCAAGACGACGCTGCTCAACCACCTGCTGCGCAGCGCCCGGGGCACCCGGATCGGTGTCATGGTCAACGACTTCGGCGACATCGGGATCGACGCCATGACCGTCGCCGGACAGGTCGGCTCCACCGTCTCGCTCGGCAACGGCTGCCTGTGCTGCGCCGTCGACGCGAGCGAGCTGGACGAGTACCTGGAGGTGCTCACCCGGCCCGAGCTGCGTCTCGATGTGATCGTCATCGAGGCGAGCGGCCTCGCCGAGCCCCAGGAGCTGGTCCGGATGGTGCTCGCCAGCGACAACGAGCGGATCGTCTACGGCGGGCTCGTGCAGGTCGTCGACGCCGCGGAGTTCGCAGGCACCAGGGCCCGGCACCCCGAGACCGACCGGCACCTCGCCCTCGCCGACCTGGTCGTCCTCAACAAGGCCGACCGGGTGGCGGAGCCGGAGCTGGACGCCGTCCACGAGGCGGTGGCCGGGCTCGCGGGTCCCGCCGCGGTGGTCCGTGCCGCCTACGGCCGGATCGATCCCGAGCTCCTCTTCGACCGGGTCGTCCCCGACGGGGAGATCGAGGGGCAGATGTCGATCGAGGACCTGCTGTACGGGGACCCCGACGCGCACGACCATCCGCACGCCTCCTACGAGACCCTCTCCCTGGCCTCGGACACCGCGCTGCATCCGCGCAGGCTCATGGAGTTCCTGGACTCCCGCCCCGACGGGCTCTACCGGATCAAGGGATTCGTCGACTTCGGCGCCGCGGACCCCGCCAACCGCTACGGCGTGCACGCCGTCGGAAGGTTCCTGCGCTTCTACCCCGAGCCCTGGGCGCCCGGCCAGGAGCGGCTCACCCAGCTCGTCCTCATCGGCTCCGGCGTCGACGGCGGCAAGCTGCGCAAGGAGCTCGACGGCTGCCGCGCGAACGGCCCGCAGGACGCCCCCGACGAGCACAGCATGTGGGGCGTCCTGCGGTACGTACAGCAGCCGGACGAGCCGGCCGAGGAGTCCTAGCTCGCCGGGCCCGCCACGACCGCGACGGGCTTCGGCAGCGGGGTCCCCGAGCCGTCGCGCCGCGGGTCGACCTCGGGCAGCTCCACCGGCAGGCCGGTCTTCTGCGCCGCGTACGCCGGGGTCACGCCCGCCCAGGCCAGGATCAGCACGTCCTCGCCCTTCAGGAACCGCTGGCAGCGCACGCCGCCGGTCGCACGCCCCTTGCGGGGGTACTGGTCGAACGGCGTCAGCTTCGCCGACGTACCGGCCGAGTCGTCCAGGGTGCCCGTGGAGCCCGCGATGGTGAACACCACCGCGTCCGCCGCCGGGTCCACCGCCGTGAACGAGATCACCTCGGCGCCGTCGGTGAGCTTGATGCCCGCCATACCGCCCGCGGGGCGGCCCTGGGGCCGTACCTGCGCGGCCTGGTAGCGCAGCAGCTGGGCGTCGGAGGTGATGAAGACCAGGTCCTCCTCGCCCGTCCGCAGCTCGGTCGCGCCGACGATCCGGTCGCCCTCCCTGAGGGTGATGACCTCCAGCTCGTCCTTGTTCGCCGGGTAGTCCGGCACCACGCGCTTCACCACGCCCTGGAGCGTGCCGAGGGCCAGCCCCGGCGAGGACTCGTCGAGCGTGGTCAGACAGACCACCGTCTCGCCGTCCTCCAGGGTGAGGAACTCCGCCAGCGGCGCCCCGCCCGCCAGGTTCGGCGCGGCGGCGGTGTCGGGCAGCTGGGGCAGGTCGATCACCGCGAGGCGCAGGAGCCGTCCGGACGAGGTCACGGCGCCGATGTCGCCGCGCTGCGTCGCCGGGACCGCCGAGACGATCACGTCGTGCTTGGCCCGCCGGCCCTCCTCCGCGGCCGGGACCTCGGCCGTCGCCGTACGGGCCAGCAGGCCCGTCGAGGACAGCAGGACCCGGCACGGGTCGTCCGCGACCTCCAGGGAGACGGCGGCGACCGGCGCGCCCGCCGACTCCAGCAGGACCGTACGCCGGTCGGTGCCGAACTTCTTGGCCACCGCGGCCAGTTCCGCCGAGACCAGCTTGCGCAGCTCGCTGTCGGAGTCCAGGATCCCGGTCAGCTCGTCGATCTCGCCGTTGAGCCGGTCGCGCTCGGTCTCCAGCTCGATCCGGTCGAACTTGGTGAGCCGGCGCAGCGGGGTGTCCAGGATGTACTGCGTCTGGACCTCACTCAGCGAGAAACGCTCGATGAGCCGCTCCTTGGCCTGCGCCGAGTTCTCGCTGGAGCGGATGAGGCGGATGACCTCGTCGATGTCGATCAGGGCGACGAGCAGGCCCTCGACCAGGTGCAGCCGGTCGCGCTTCTTGCCGCGGCGGAACTCGGAGCGCCGGCGTACGACGTTGAAGCGGTGGTCGAGATAGACCTCCAGGAGCTCCTTGAGGCCCAGCGTGAGCGGCTGGCCGTCGACCAGCGCCACGTTGTTGATGCCGAAGGACTCCTCCATCGGCGTCAGCTTGTAGAGCTGCTCCAGGACCGCCTCCGGCACGAAGCCGTTCTTGACCTCGATGACCAGGCGCAGACCGTGGTTGCGGTCGGTGAGGTCCTTGACGTCGGCGATGCCCTGCAGCTTCTTGGAACCGACCAGGTCCTTGATCTTGGAGATGACCTTCTCGGGGCCGACGGTGAAGGGCAGCTCGGTGACGACGATGCCCTTGCGGCGGGCCGTCACGTTCTCCACGGTGGCCGTGGCGCGGATCTTGAACGTGCCGCGGCCGTTCTCGTACGCGTCCTTGATGCCGGACAGGCCGACGATCCGGCCGCCGGTGGGCAGGTCGGGACCGGGAACGAAGCGCATCAGCGCCTCGAGGTCCGCGTTCGGGTACCGGATCAGATGCCGGGCGGCGGCGATGACCTCGCCCAGGTTGTGCGGGGGCATGTTCGTCGCCATGCCGACGGCGATGCCGGACGCGCCGTTCACCAGCAGGTTCGGATAGGCGGCGGGCAGGGCGACCGGCTCCTGCTCCTGGCCGTCGTAGTTCGGCGAGAAGTCGACCGTGTCCTCGTCGATCGACTCCGTCATCATCAGCGCCGCGGCGGCCATCTTGGACTCGGTGTACCGCATGGCGGCCGGCGGGTCGTCGTTGCCCAGCGAGCCGAAGTTGCCGTGGCCGTCGACCAGCGGGAGGCGCATGGAGAACGGCTGGGCCATGCGCACCATCGCGTCGTAGATCGACGCGTCGCCGTGCGGGTGCAGCTTGCCCATGACCTCGCCGACGACGCGCGCGCACTTCACATAGCCGCGGTCGGGGCGCAGTCCCATCTCGTTCATCTGGTAGACGATGCGGCGCTGGACGGGCTTCATGCCGTCGCGGGCGTCCGGCAGCGCGCGGGAGTAGATCACCGAGTACGCGTACTCGAGGAAGGAGCCCTGCATCTCGTCGACGACGTCGATGTCGAGGATCCTCTCCTCGAACGCGTCGTCCGGCGGCGGTGTCTTCGTGCTGCGGCGGGCCATCGCGGCTGCGGCTCCTTCACCAACAAGGTTGATCTGACGCGGACCATTGTGGACCGTCCCACCGACAACGCCGACCGCGACCCGGGTACTGGCCCGCCGAGGACCGTACGGGAGCCGTACGCCGAACCGCCCGGGAGCCCCTCGCCGGACCGTCCTCCGGCCGTACCGCGGTCGTGTGCCGGACCCTGCGTCAGCCGTACGCGACACCGAGCGACCCGGAAGAGGGACGCCCGGAACCTGCGGGAACTTCGCCAGGTGTCAGTGCGCTTGCATAGGGTGGCAGGACTTTTCCATATCGCGATCGAAGGGACGTACATGCCCATGGGTCACACGGCCACGGCAGAGGCCGGCTCCGGCGGCCTGACAGCGACCGAGCACCGGCTGGCCAACGGCCTGCGTGTGGTGCTCTCCGAGGACCACCTGACCCCGGTCGCCGCGGTGTGCCTCTGGTACGACGTCGGTTCCCGTCACGAGGTCGCGGGTCGCACGGGCCTCGCCCACCTCTTCGAGCACCTGATGTTCCAGGGCTCGAAGCAGGTCCACGGCAACGGCCACTTCGAGCTGGTGCAGGGCGCGGGCGGTTCGCTCAACGGCACGACGAGCTTCGAGCGCACCAACTACTTCGAGACGATGCCCACGCACCAGCTGGAGCTCGCGCTCTGGCTGGAGGCGGACCGCATGGGCTCGCTGCTCGCCGCCCTGGACGACGAGTCCATGGAGAACCAGCGGGACGTCGTCAAGAACGAGCGCCGCCAGCGGTACGACAACGTGCCGTACGGCACTGCCTTCGAGAGGCTCACCGCGCTGGCCTACCCCGACGGCCACCCCTACCACCACACGCCGATCGGCTCCATGGCCGACCTGGACGCGGCGACGCTGGAGGACGCGCGGGCCTTCTTCCGCACGTACTACGCGCCGAACAACGCGGTGCTCTCGGTCGTCGGCGACATCGACCCCGCGCAGACCCTGGCCTGGATCGAGAAGTACTTCGGCTCGATCCCGTCCCACGACGGCAAGCTGCCGCCGCGCGACGGCACGCTGCCCGACACCATCGGGGAGCAGCTGCGCGAGGTCGTCGAGGAGGAGGTCCCGGCCCGCGCGCTGATGGCCGCCTACCGCCTCCCGCACGACGGCACGCGCGAGTGCGACGCCGCCGACCTCGCCCTGACCGTCCTCGGCGGCGGCGAGTCCTCCCGGCTCCACAACCGTCTGGTCCGCCGCGACCGCACGGCCGTGGCCGCCGGTTTCGGCCTGCTCCGCCTGGCCGGCGCACCTTCGCTGGGCTGGCTGGACGTCAAGACGTCCGGCGGGGTCGAGGTGCCCGGGATCGAGTCCGCCGTCGACGAGGAGCTGGCCCGGTTCGCCGCCGAGGGCCCGACGCCCGAGGAGATGGAGCGCGCCCAGGCCCAGTTGGAGCGCGAGTGGCTGGACCGGCTCGGCACGGTCGCGGGCCGCGCCGACGAACTCTGCCGCTACGCGGTGCTGTTCGGCGACCCGCAGCTCGCCCTGACCGCCGTCAACCGTGTCCTGGACGTCACCGCCGAGGAGGTGCGGGCGGTCGCCGAGGCGCGGCTGCGCCCGGACAACCGCGCGGTGCTGGTCTACGAGCCGGTCGGCACCGAACAGAACGACGCCGAGCAGGGCGACAGCGACGAGGAAGAGGGAGCGGACCAGTGACCGACGCTGCCGCGTCTTTGACGAGCATGGACTTCCACCCGCAGCCGGAGCCGGGCACGGCCCGGCCCTGGGCGTTCCCGGCCCCGGACCGGGGAGCGCTGGACAACGGCCTGACCGTGCTGCGCTGCCACCGCCCCGGCCAGCAGGTCGTCGCCGTCGAGATCTTCCTGGAGGCCCCGCTGGAGGCCGAGCCCGCGGGCCTCGACGGGGTCGCCACGATCATGGCCCGCGCGCTCTCCGAGGGCACGGACCAGCACACCGCCGAGGAGTTCGCGGCCGAGCTGGAGCGCTGCGGCGCCACGCTCGACGCGCACGCCGACCACCCGGGCGTACGGGTCTCCCTCGAGGTCCCCGTCTCCCGGCTGCCCAAGGCGCTCGGGCTGCTCTCCGAGGCGCTGATCGCGCCGGCCTTCCTCGACACCGAGGTCGAGCGCCTGGTGCGCAACCGGCTGGACGAGATCCCGCACGAGACGGCCAACCCGGCCCGCCGGGCGGCCAAGCAGCTCTCCAAGGAGCTCTTCCCGGCCGACTCGCGCATGTCCCGGCCGCGCCAGGGCACCGAGGAGACGGTGGAGGCGATCGACGCCGCCGCCGTCCGCGCCTTCTTCGAGGCGCACGTGCGGCCCGCCACGGCCACGGCCGTGGTCGTCGGCGACCTGACCGACGTGGACCTCGACAAGATCCTCGCCGAGACGCTGGGGGCCTGGACGGGGAACACCGCGGACCCCCGCCCCGTCCCGCCGATCACGGCGGACGACACCGGCCGCGTGGTCATCGTCGACCGCCCCGGTGCCGTCCAGACCCAGCTCCTGATCGGCCGGGTCGGCGCCGACCGGCACGACCGCGTCTGGCCGGCCCAGGTCCTCGGCACGTACTGCCTCGGCGGCACGCTCACCTCGCGGCTGGACCGCGTCCTGCGCGAGGAGAAGGGCTACACCTACGGTGTCAGGGCCTTCGGTCAGGTGCTGCGCTCCGACGGCAAGGGCAACGGCGCCTCGATGCTCGCCATCAGCGGCTCCATCGACACGCCCAACACCGGCCCGGCACTTGACGACCTGTGGAAGGTGCTGCGCACCCTCGCCGCGGAGGGTCTGACGGACGCCGAGCGCGATGTGGCCGTGCAGAACCTGGTCGGCGTGGCGCCGCTCAAGTACGAGACGGCCGCCTCGGTCGCCGGGACGCTCGCCGACCAGGTCGAGCAGCACCTGCCGGACGACTTCCAGGCGCAGTTGTACGCGCGGCTCGCCGAGACCGGCACGGTGGAGGCGACGGCCGCGGTCGTCAACGCCTTCCCCGTGGACCGTCTCGTCACCGTCCTCGTCGGTGACGCGTCGGAGATCGAGGAGCCGGTGCGCGCCCTCGGCATCGGTGAAGTGACCGTCGTCACCGGCTGATTGAGCCGACCTGACCGGACCCGCCGCCACCGCGTCCGGCGGTATCGGAACCGCTTGAGGACCCCGACGTCACAGTACGTCGGGGTCCTCCTCTTTGTCCGTATTGCAGCGGAGGGTGACTGTATGACCTGTGGCATGTCTTACAAACTGGCGTGTCTGTTTGGTGATTGAAAGACGGTCCGCTTAGCGTCGGTCCGGCTGTTCGCCAGTTGCACCCGCCGCGCCCGCGGCATCGGACAGTCATCGCCGAGTCCCCGTCAGGCGCGAGCCTGGGGAGCCGGGGACCCACACGAAGTCCCTGGGGTGAATCGGACGCCTTCGCACCCGTGCGGAGGGGCCCGTAGGAGACCTTCCTGCTCCGAACCCGTCAGCTAACCCGGTAGGCGAGAAGGAAGGAAAGGAACAGCCCCTACATGGCGTTCACCCGTGCCACCGGGAAGCATCGTGGTCCGAGCCGTCTGGCGCGCCGCAGCGCGGGCATCGCAGGCGTCGCGACCTTCGCCACCGCCGGCGTCATCGGAACCCTCGCCTCCCCGGCACTCGCCGCCGACACGGACGCCCCCTCCTTCGAGGACACCGGGCTGACCCAGGTCGTCGCCGCCGACTCCCTCGCGGACACCGTCGACGCCCAGGCCGCGGCCCAGGAGCGCGAGGCCGCCGAGGCAGAGGCCCAGGCCCGCGCGAAGGCGGAGGCGAAGCGCAAGGCCGAGGCCCGCGCCAAGGAGATCCGCGAGGCCAAGGAGCGTGCCGCCCGCGAGGCCGAGCGCAAGCGCCTGAACTCCTTCCAGCTCCCCGTCGCCGGCTCGTACGTCAGCACCGGCTACCAGACCGGCGGCTCCCTCTGGTCCTCCGGCAGCCACTCCGGCGTCGACTTCCACGCCGCCTACGGCAGCAAGGTCGTCTCCGTCGGTTCCGGCACCGTCGTCGAGGCCGGCTGGGGCGGTGCGTACGGCAACAACATCGTCATCCGGATGAACGACGGCACGTACACCCAGTACGGTCACCTCTCGTCCATCAGTGTCTCGGTCGGCCAGTCCGTCACCCCGGGCCAGCAGATAGGCGTCTCGGGCTCGACGGGCAACTCGACCGGCCCCCACCTCCACTTCGAGGCCCGCACCACCGCCGAGTACGGCTCCGACATCAACCCGGTCGCGTACCTGCGCGCCCGCGGCGTGAACGTCTGACCTTCCCGGTCTCCCACAGCACGTCAGAAAAGCCCCGGCTCGTACTGAGCCGGGGCTTTTCGCTGGCCAAAATATATCCATCGTTCCAGGAGACCTGTCGGAAATAGCGCCCTGCTGCAATAGAGTCGCCGGACAACCGGTTTCGCGCGGATTAAGGCGGAGGTCGAACATGCGCATTCCCGCGCACTCTGTATGCACGGCGATCCGGGACGACATCGTGACGGGGATCTTCGAGTGCGGCAGCCGGCTGACCGAAGAACAGCTGGCCCGCCGTTACGGAGTCTCCCGCGTCCCCGTCCGCGAGGCGCTGCGCACCCTGGAGTCCGAGGGCTTCGTGATCACCCGCCGCCACGCGGGCGCCCAGGTCGCCGAACCCACCGAGCAGGAGGCGGCGGACCTGCTGGACGTCCGGTCGCTGCTGGAGCCACTGGGCGCGGCGCGCGCCGCGCAGCGCCGCACCGAGGCGCACCTCAAAGTGCTGCGGGGTCTGGTCAGGCTGGGGCAGGACCGGGCCAGGCGCGGTCAGGGCGAGGACCTGCGCTCGCTGGACGGCTGGTTCCACGAGACGCTGGCGCAGGCCTCGGGCAGCCCGGCCCTCACCGCCCTGCTCACCCAGCTGCGGCACAAGATCGCCTGGATGTACGCGGTCGAGCTCCCCGCCCAGCCGGTCGAGGCGTGGGCCGAGCACGGGGCGATCGTGGACGCCGTGGCGCGCGGGGACGCCGAGCGCGCCCGCGCCCTGACCGTGATGCACGCCGAGCGCTCTCTCGAGCTGCACCGGCTGAAGCGCCCGGGCCGTCCCGAGCGGGGGCGTGTGAGGGTTTCGCAACACGTCGTAAACACCGTGAGCGGCCGGAATTAACGAGCGGGCCGTATACAAAGAAAGAGAATTGCGGGGCCTTCTTCGCGCTGCTCGAAATCGAGGAGAACGAAAAAGCCGCGCCCCGCCGTCATTCCGGCGTGCGCGGCTTTATTCGAATACGGGTCAGACGGTCTCGGGGAGTTCGTCGAGCCCCTCGGCAACCAGCTTCGCGAGACGGTCGAGCGCGACCTCGGCGCCCTCGGCGTCCGACGCGAGCACGATCTCCTCGCCGCCCTGCGCGCCCAGACCGAGCACCGCGAGCATCGACGCGGCGTTCACCGGGTTGCCATCGGCCTTGGCGATCGTCACGGGGACGCCGGAGGCCGTGGTGGCACGGACGAAGATGGAGGCGGGGCGGGCGTGCAGGCCCTCGGCCCAGCCGACGTTGACGCGGCGCTCAGCCATGGTGTTGCCCTTCAAGTCTCAAGCGGGTTGTCTAGACCAGTCTCTCACGGGTGCCGGGGTGCTCGTGGCCGACCTCCGGCCCCCTGGCGGGGCCGTCGGTCCTCCTTACCTTGCATGGTGCACAAGCGCCGCGCGACCGGTGCTCCTGTCGGACCCCGGCCTTACGCTTGCCCCATGCAGAGCCCGTCGGAACAGCCGGAGCAGTCGCAGCGGTCGGAGCAGCCGGAACACGCCTACCCCGACCACTGGGAAGCGGACGTGGTCCTCCGTGACGGCGGCACCGCGCGCATCAGGCCGATCACCGCCGACGACGCCGAACGGCTGGTCAGCTTCTACGAGCAGGTCTCGGACGAGTCGAAGTACTACCGCTTCTTCGCGCCGTACCCGCGGCTCTCCGCCAAGGACGTGCACCGCTTCACCCACCACGACTTCGTGGACCGGGTGGGGCTCGCCGCGACGGTCGGCGGAGAGTTCATCGCCACCGTGCGGTACGACCGCATCGACGACCGGGGCATGCCGGCCTCCGCGCCGGCCGACGAGGCCGAGGTCGCCTTCCTGGTCCAGGACGCCCACCAGGGCCGGGGCGTCGCCTCCGCGCTGCTCGAGCACATCGCGGCGGTCGCCCGTGAGCGGGACATCCGGCGTTTCGCGGCGGAGGTGCTGCCCGCGAACACCAAGATGATCAAGGTCTTCACCGACGCCGGGTACACCCAGAAGCGGAGCTTCGAGGACGGCTCCGTCCGCCTCCACCTCGACCTGGAGCCCACCGACCGCTCGCTCGCCGTGCAGCGCGCGCGGGAGCAGCGGGCCGAGGCCCGCTCGGTGCAGCGGCTCCTCACACCCGGCTCGGTCGCCGTCGTCGGGGCCGGACGCCACCCGGGCGGGGTCGGCCGCACGGTCCTGCGCAACCTCCTGGACGGCGGTTTCAGCGGGCGTACGTACGCGGTGAACCGCGCGCTGCCCGAGGAGACCGGGACGCTCGACGGAGTACCGGCCTTCCGCTCCGTCGGGGACATCGGGGAGCCGGTGGACCTCGCGGTCGTCGCCGTGCCCGCCGAGCGGGTGCCGGAGGCGGTCGCCGACTGCGGGCAGAGCGGCGTGCGCGGGCTCGTCGTGCTCTCCGCGGGCTACGCGGAGACGGGGTCGGAGGAGGGGCGGGACCGGCAGCGTGAGCTGGTGCGGCAGGCCCGCTCGTACGGGATGCGGATCATCGGACCCAACGCCTTCGGGATCATCAACACCTCGGCGGACGTCCGGCTGAACGCCTCGCTCGCGCCGCAGACCCCGGCCGCCGGCCGGATCGGGCTCTTCACCCAGTCCGGCGCGATCGGAATCGCGCTCCTCGCCGGACTGCACCGGCACGGCGCCGGGATCTCCTCCTTCATCTCGGCGGGCAACCGGGCGGACGTCTCGGGCAACGACTTCCTCCAGCACTGGTACGACGACCCGGAGACGGACGTCGTCCTGCTGTACCTGGAGTCCATCGGCAACCCGCGGAAGTTCACCCGGCTCGCCCGGCGCACGGCGGCCGTCAAGCCGGTCGTGGTGGTCAAGGGCGCCCGGCACAGCGGAAGCGCGCCGCCCGGACATCGGGTGCCGGTCACCCGGATCCCGCACGCCACGGTCTCCGCGCTGCTCCGGCAGTCCGGAGTCATCCGCGTCGACACGGTGACCGAACTCGTCGACGCGGGGCTCCTCCTGGCGGGCCAGCCGCTGCCGGCCGGGCCGCGCGTGGCGATCCTCGGCAACTCCGAGTCGCTCGGGCTGCTGACGTACGACGCCTGCCTGACGGAGGGGCTCCGCCCGCACCGCCCGCTGGACCTCACGACGGGCGCGACCCCCGCGGAGTTCCGCGCCGCGCTGACGGCGGCGCTCGCCGACGACGCGTGCGACGCGGTCGTCGTCACCGCGATCCCCTGGGTCGGCGAGAACGGCGCGGTCGAATCCGGCGACGGCGAGGTCCTCGCGACCCACCTCCGCGAGGCCGTCGCCTCCGCCCCCGCCCCGGCGAAGCCGGTGGTCGTCGTCCACGTGGAGATGGGCGGCCTGGCGGAAGCCCTCTCGGCGGCGACCAGCACACGCCCGCCCTCGCGCCGCCCACTGCGCGACGCCGCCCCCGTCGCGCCCCCGGCCCCGGACACCCCGGCCGCCGGCTCACCACCCGCGCCCGTGGCCTCCGCCGCCCCGCTGGGCGCGCCCGAGCCGACAACCGCCGCCGGACCGTCCGGCCCCGGCAGGGGCCACCCGGCCCCCGGGCAGGCGCCCGCCCCCGGGCAGGCGCCCGAAGGCGGCGCCTCGCCCGCCGGCACCCCTCCCGGCTCCGCCGGCACCCCTCCCGGCTCCGCCGGCACCCCTCCCGCCGCGACCTCCCCCGCCGGAGGCATTCCCGCCTACCCCGCCGCCGAGCGGGCCGTGCGGGCACTGGCCGAGGCCGTGCGGTACGGGCAGTGGCGGCGGCAGGCCGCCGAGCCCGGGCGCGTGCCCGAGTTCGAGGACATCGACGAGGGCGGGGCGGCCGCGCAGATCGAGCGCGTGCTCGGCGAGGACGTGGACGCCCGGGGAGCGACCCTCGACGCCGACGCCGCACGCGAGCTGCTCGCCCGGTACGGGATCGACGTGCGGCCCACCCTGCCCGCGCCCACCCCCGACGACGCCGTCCTCGCCGCCGCCCGGCTCGGCTACCCCGTCGCCCTCAAGACGACCGCCCCCCACCTGCGCCACCGCCCCGACCTCGGAGGCGTACGGCTCGACCTGGCCGGCGAGGAACAACTCCGTACCGCGTACGCCGAACTGACCGAGGCTCTCGGGAAACCCGCCGAGCTCCTGCCGGTGGTCCAGGCGATGGTGCCGCGCGGAGTCGACACCGTCGTCCGCTCGGCCATCGACCCGGCCGTCGGCGCCGTACTCTCCTTCGGGCTCGCCGGCGCCGCCTCCGAGCTGCTCGGGGACATGTCACACCGGCTCGTCCCGGCCACCGACCGCGACGCCTCCGAGCTCGTCCGCTCCATCCGCACCGCCCCTCTCCTCTTCGGCTGGCGCGGCTCCGCCCCCGTCGACACCCCCGCCCTGGAGGAGCTGCTGCTGCGGGTGTCCCGGCTGGTCGACGACCACCCCGAGGTCGTGGCGATCACGCTGGAGCCCGTCGTCGTCGCCCCCCACGGTCTCTCCGTGCTCGGGGCGACGGTCCGCCTCGCCCCGCCCCCGCCCCGTACGGACCTCGGTCCCCGCAGCCTTCCGAGCTACTGAAGCCACCCCCGACCCGGCCCGGGAGCGGCCCGGAGCGCCCTCCTGGACGGATTAGGATGGAGTCCATGGCGAAGACCGGTACGACGACCCAGGGGCTGCGCGCGGCGATCGAGCGCAGCGGCTACTACCCGGCCCTCGTGGCCGAGGCGGTGGAGGCCGCCGTCGGTGGCGAGGCGATCGCGTCGTACCTGGTGCACCAGGAGACCACCTTCGACTCCAACGAGGTCCGTCGGCATGTCACGGTGCTCGTCCTGACGGCCAACCGTTTCATCGTCAGCCACACGGACGAGCAGACCGCGGACAACAGCTCTCCGACGCCGTACGCCACGACGTCCACCGAGTCGGTCAAGCTCGACCGGATCTCCTCCGTCGTCGTCAGCCGCGTCGTCGCCAACCCCGAGTCGTACACCCCGGGCACCCTGCCCCGCGAGGTCGTCCTCACCATCGGCTGGGGCGCGGTCTCGCGGATCGACCTGGAGCCGGCCGCCTGCGGCGACCCCAACTGCGACGCCGACCACGGCTACACCGGTAACGCCACCGCCGACGATCTGAGCCTGCGCGTCAGCGACGCCGGGGACGGTCCGGACACCGTGCGCCAGACCCTCGCCTTCGCGCAGTCGCTCTCCGAAGCCACCGCGGCGACCCGCTGATGGTCCAGCCCACGGCAGTCACCTCCGGCTGGCCGGACGACCCCGTCCCGCTCGACCTCGCGACGGCCCCGGTCCCCCAGTACGGCACCGGTTCGCTCGCCGACCTGCTGCCGACGCTCGTCGCGGCACAGGGCGCCCCCGGTTTCGAAGCCCGGATCGCCGAGCTGACCCCCGCCGACCGGAACTGCGTCTTCCTGGTCGACGGGCTCGGCTGGGAGCAGATCAAGGCCCATCCCGACGAGGCCCCGTACCTCACCTCGCTGCTCGGCAGCTCGCGCGGCGGCACGGGACGTCCGATCACCGCCGGCTTCCCCGCCACCACCGCGACCTCGCTCGCCTCCGTGGGCACCGGGCTCTTTCCCGGCGCGCACGGCCTGCCCGGCTACACCGTCCGCAACCCCGAGACCGGCGAGCTGATGAACCAGCTCCGCTGGAAGCCGTGGACGTCGCCGCAGGTCTGGCAGCCGTACCCCACCGTCTTCCAGCTCGCCCACGAGGCGGGAGTCCACACCGCCCAGGTCTCCTCGCCGATCTTCCAGGACACCCCGCTCACCAAGATCGCGCTGAGCGGCGGAACGTTCCACGGCCGGCTCTCCGGTGAGGAGAGGATGGACTTCGCCGCCGAGCAGCTCGCCGCGGGCGACCGCTCGCTGGTCTACACGTACTACAGCGAGCTCGACGGGGCCGGACACCGCTTCGGCATCGACTCAGACGCCTGGCGCGGCCAGCTGATGTTCGTCGACCGGCTCGTCCAGCGCCTCGCCGAGCAGCTGCCGCCCCGCTCGGCGCTGTACGTCACGGCCGACCACGGCATGGTCGACATCCCCTTCGACGACCGGCACCGGATCGACTTCGACGAGGACTGGGAGCTGCGCGCCGGTGTCGCCCTCCTCGGCGGCGAGGGCCGGGCCCGCCACGTCTACGCGGTGCCGGGAGCCGAGGCCGACGTGCTGACGTGCTGGCGCGAGGTGCTCGGCGAGCAGTTCTGGGTGGCGAGCCGGGACGAGGCCCTCGAACTCGGCTGGTTCGGCGACGAGATCGACGAGCGGGTGTACGGCAGGATCGGCGATGTCGTCGCCGCGGCCCACGACGACGTCGTCATCACCGCCTCGGTCAACGAGCCCCACGAGTCGGCGATGGTCGGCATGCACGGATCGATGACGCCCGCGGAGCAGCTCGTACCGCTCCTCGAAGTCCGTTCCTGACCCGGCACTCCGTACTCCGTTCACTCACCCACGACCTGAAAGGTCCTCGACCTCCCATGCCCGAGCTGGTGTTCTTCTCCGGAACGATGGACTGCGGAAAGAGCACCCTCGCTCTTCAGATCGAGCACAACCGCTCCACCCGCGGGCTCCAGGGCATGATCTTCACGCGGGACGACCGGGCGGGCGAGGGCAAGCTCTCCTCGCGGCTGGGGCTCGTCACGGACGCCGTGGAGGCGGCCGAGGGCTTCGACTTCTACGCGTACCTCGTCGCCCATCTCTCCAAGGGCGGCCGTTGCGACTACGTCATCGCGGACGAGGCGCAGTTCCTGTCGCCCGAGCAGATCGACCAGCTCGCCCGGGTCGTGGACGATCTCGAACTCGACGTCTTCGCCTTCGGGATCACCACCGACTTCCGCTCCAAGCTGTTCCCCGGCTCGCAGCGGCTGGTGGAGCTCGCCGACCGGGTCGAGGTGCTCCAGGTCGAGGCGCTGTGCTGGTGCGGGGCCCGGGCGACACACAACGCGCGCACCGTCGGCGGCGCGATGGTCGTCGAGGGTGCGCAGGTCGTGGTGGGCGATGTGAACGCCGGTGACGAGATCGGTTACGAAGTGCTGTGCCGACGCCACCACCGCCGTCGTATGACGGCGGCGGCGGCGCACGCGGCGGCTCTGTCCCCCGACGTGCTGCCGGTCAGCCAGGGCTGAGGTTTCGCGGAGCTCGGGCCTCGCGGGTCAGCCTCGCGTCGGCCTCAGGGGCGGAGGGTCTCGACGGCCGCGGTGGCGAAGGAATGGTCCTGCTCAGGGGCGCCGCCGCCGACCCCGATGGCACCGATCAGCCGGCCCTCCCGGTGCACCGGGAGTCCACCGGCGATGAAGAGCAGCGGACGGTCGAGGGCCGTGGTGAGGGTGTGGAACGGGCCGTCGGGCTTGACCAGGTCGACGAGGTCGGCGGTCGGGGCGTTCAGCTGGAGGGCCGTGTACGCCTTGCGGGTGCTGGTCTCGCCGGAGATCAGGACGGCGCGGTCGTCGCGGCGGAAGGCCAGCGGGTGGCCGCCCGCGTCCAGGACGGTGACGCTGACGGTGACTCCGGCGGCCTCGGCGGCGCGCCGGGCCGCGGTGAGCAGCGTCTCGGCGTCCTGAGTGCTCAGCGGGGTGACGGCGGTGGCGGTCGTGGTGGTGCTCACGGTGGTGTCTTCCTTCGTCGGGGGTGGGGTCCGGGGCACAGAGGGGTTACGGGAGTCAGCGCAGCCCGGCCGGGACGGGCGGGGAGGCGGGGACCCGGTCGGTCCCGGCGTTCCCGGCGGCTTCGGTGGCCTCGGGGGCTCCGGCCCCTGCTTCGCCTCCGCCCCCGGCCCCGGCTTCCGCGGCCTCGCTCCCGGCCGACGCGGCGGCCCTGGTGCGCCGGTCCAGGAACGCGGCCAGGAAGGCCAGGAGCAGGGCGGTTCCGGAGAGCAGCGCGCCGACCCAGTTCGGGGCGGTGAAGCCGAGGCCCGTCGCGATGACGACCCCGCCGAGCCAGGCGGCCAGCGCGTTGCCGAGGTTGAAGGCGCCGATGTTGGCGGCCGAGGCGAGCGTCGGGGCATGCTTCGCCTGGTCCAGCACCCACTTCTGGAGCGGGGGCACGGTGGCGAAGCCGAGCGCGCCGATCAGGGTGAGCGTGATCGCGGCGAGCACCTTGTGGTGGGCGGTGGCCGTGAAGGCCAGCAGGGCGAGCGACAGGGCGCCGAGCGACACGAAGAGCATGGGCATCAGGGCGCGGTCGGCGAACTTTCCGCCGAGCAGGTTCCCGAGGAACATCCCGATGCCGAAGAGGACGAGCAGCCAGGTCACGGCCCCCTCGCTGTAGCCGGCGACCTCGGTCATCATCGGGGTGATGTACGTGACGGCCGCGAACACGCCTCCGTAGCCGAGGACGGTCATCGCCATGGCGAGCCAGACCTGGACGTTCTTGAACGCGGCGAACTCGGTGCGGACGTTCTGTGTCCCGGCCCGGCCCGTCTCGGGCACGAGCCTGGCCACGCCGAGGAAGCCGATGACACCGAGAGCGGCGACGAGGGTGAAGGTGACGCGCCAGCCGGCCGACTGGCCGATGGAGGTGCCGAGCGGGACTCCGACGATGTTGGCGACGGTCAGCCCCATGAACATCAGCGAGATCGCGGAGGCCTTCTTCTCCGGGGCGACCAGGCCCGCGGCGACGACCGAGCCGATGCCGAAGAACGCGCCGTGGGCGAGGGAGGCCACGATCCGGCCTATCAGCATCATGCCGAAGGACGGGGCGACGGCGGAGAGCAGGTTGCCGACGATGAACAGGCCCATCAGGAAGAGGAGCATCTTCTTCCGGGACACCTTGGTGCCGAGCACCGTCAGGAGCGGGGCGCCGAAGACGACACCGAGGGCGTAGCCGGTCACCAGCCAGCCGGCCGTGGGGATGGTGACACCGAAGTCGCCGGCGACCTGGGGCAGCACGCCCATGATCACGAACTCGGTGGTGCCGATCCCGAAGGCCCCGATGGCCAGGGCCAGGAGCGCGAGAGGCATGGCGAAGCACCTTCCAGAAATGATTGCAGGGGGGTCTTGCTGGCTTCGACAATAGTTGCACACGCTGGCTAAGTGCAAACGGTGGATATTGCGTGCGGCGGCTACCCCTGCCTGCAGCGACCTGGGGCGGGGGCACCTCGTGTTCACCTCCGGTGTGCCGGAAGACCGTCTGCTGATCGGATGCGAGACGCCCGCCTCGGGGGTAATGGGGCTCTGCCCGTGACGTGGACGTGAACACCGGGCCTACGCGCAACCGCGCGCCGCACGACAGACCCCGGAGGACGTGTGCCCCCTGCTGCCGAGACCGTGCCCGACCAGGGCGAAGGCGCGCACGCCGAGGGTGACCGCCCCGAGGGCGAGCGGCCCGGCGCGGCGGACGGGCCGGAGGGCGGTCCGGCGCGGCTCCTGGCCCGGGCCCGGCGCAGCGTCCGTGTGCGCGCGGCCGGAGCGGCGGCCCTGCTGACCTGCCTCGTCCTCTGCGCGGTGGGGATGTTCGCCGGCAGTCATCCGTTCGGGCCCACCACCCGCAACACCGTCGACCTCGGCCAGCAGTACCTGCCGTACCACGCCCACTGGCGCAGGCTCCTGCTCGGCCGGGCCGACGGCGACCTGTTCCTCAACTGGAGCGCGGGCTTCGGGTCGAACTTCCTCGGCGACTACGGCACGTACCTGAGCAGCCCCTTCGACCTGATGGTCGTCCTCTTCCCGGCCGACCGGATCGAGCTCGCCCTCTACGTCGTCACCGCGGCCAAGATCACCACCGCCGGTGCGGCGATGGCGGTGCTGCTCCTGAGGCTGCGCCGCGGCCCCTGGCAGGTGGCCGCCGTCCTGGGCGCCGCGTACGCGCTGTGCGGATGGACCCTCAACTACGGCGCCACCGTGCCGATGTGGCTCGACGGGCTGCTCGCCTTCCCGCTGCTCTGCCTGGTGGGGGAGTGGGCGCGCACCGCCCGCCGCCCCCTCCTCGGACCGCTCGTCGTCGCCCTGGCCTGGTTCGCCAACTTCTACACCGCGTACATGGCGACCCTCGGCGCGGCCGTCGTCCTGACGGTCCGTCTGCTCACGGCCGGCACGACGGCCCGGCGGCGTCTGGCCGGACTGCTGCGCGCCGCCCGTTCCGTACTCCTCGGCATCGGTCTCGCGACCCCGCTCGTCCTGGTGATCTTCCTGGCGACCCGGGTCGCCGACCCGACCCCCGAGGTGACGTTCACCGCCGTCCCCTGGACCGAGGTGTTCGCCCGGCTGCTCCCCGCCACGGCGAGCGTCGCCACCCCGGCCCTCTTCATCGGCACCCCGGCGCTCGCGCTCGCGCTGACGCTGCCGTTCAACTCGGCCGTGGCCCCCCGCATCCGCATCGCCTGGACGGCCGCGGTCTGCCTGGTCGCCCTCTCGCTCCAGTGGGGGCCCACCCATCTGCTCTGGCACGCCGGCAGCTCGCCCAACGGGCTCCCGTACCGTCAGACCTTCGTACTCTGCGGGCTGCTGCTGATCGCGGCCTGGCTCTCCACGGCCCGCGGACTGCCCCCGCTGCCCGCGCTCCTCGGCGCCGCGGCGCTCCTCGCCGCCCTGGCCTTCGGCGCCCGGGGCAGCCTCGTCGTCGACCGCTGGACCTACCCCGCCTTCGCCGCCGCCCTCGCCCTCGCGGTGCTCGCCGCCACGGCCGTCCTGATCGCTCGGCGGTACGCGGTCGGCGCCCGGGCCCTGCCCGCCCTGGCCGTCGTCCTCCTCGTCCTGGCCCAGGCGGGGGAGACCGCCGTCACGGGCGGCAGGATCGCCGAGCAGGAGCTGACCAAGGTCCAGTGGAACCCGCGCCTCGGGCCCTGGCAGGAGGACATGGCACGCGCCGTCGAGGCGAAGAACGCCTGGCCACGGCAGCGTACGGACCCCGGCGAGCTGCCGGGCGGCAACGACGTCCTGCTCGTCGGCGGCCAAGGCGCCGAGTACTACTCCAGCCTCACCTCGGAGACGTACTCACGCACCCTGTCCGCCCTCGGCTTCGGCTACTGGGCCAAGGGCCGCCACCCGGTCACCCTGGACAACCCGGTCACCGACGCGATCTTCTCCATCGGCACCCGGATGCGGTCCACGCCCACCGCGCCCCTCACGACGGACACCCCGCCCGAGGCCGCGATCACCGTCACCGGCACCCCCGTCCCGCCGCTCGTCACCGTCCGCCCGGACGTCCGGCTGCCCGCGCGCGCGACCGCCTTCGGCGATTCCCCTTTCGCCAACCAGGAGTTGCTGCTCGGCACGACCGTGTACGCGATCCCGGACCGGCTCCGGCGTACGGACGGCCCCGGGGGAGTCACCACGCTGACGGCCTCCTGCCCCGCGGGCACGCAGCTCTGGCTCTGGGCGCCCGAACTCAAGGGCACCGCGAGCCTGGACGGCGGGCCGCCCGTGTCCTTCTTCGGCGGGCTGCCGTCCGTCCAGGGACCGATGCAAACGCTCGGCACCGTCCCGGCCTCCGGCGCCGTACGGATCGAACTGCACGGCTCCGCAAGCCAGTCCGGGCCCCTGCCCGACCTGCCCCGGCAGCCCGTCGGCTGTCTGGAACGGGAGCGCCTCGACACCGCCGTACGGCAGCTGACGGCGACCGGCGCCACCTCCGTACACGTCTCCGGCCACACGCTCACCGCCGAACTCCCCGCCGGGAGCACGGGAACCGCCGTCGTCGCCGCACCGCGCATCTCCGGCTGGCACTGCGCCGCCGGGGACGACGATCCGGCCCCCGCCCAGCGGTACCTCGGCCTCCTGGCCGTCCCGATCGACTCCACCACGGCCTCGGTCCGCTGCACCTTCCGGCCGCCGGGGCTGCGCCTCGGCGGCGCGATCGCCGCCGTAGCGCTGATCGTGCTGCTCGCGCCGGTCTTCCGGCGCCGGTTCGCGCGCAGGGTGACAAGAGTTCATCTGGAGTCCGCATCGGCCTCGTCCGGCGGGAGATGACGGTGGATACGCTGCCCGCCTGGCCGGCGTCCGCCCCTGTGAACGCCGCGAGCACTCTCGCCCGAGTGATCGATCGCCTGTCTGTACGTCTGGTTGGGATGGGAATTCCGAGTGCCGAAGTTGTCCGTCATCGTGCCGTTCCACAACGTCGGGGTCTACGCGTCCGACACCATGCGCAGCCTCGCGAACAACGCGGACCCCGATTTCGAGTTCCTGCTGATCGACGACTGCTCGACGGACGAGACGCCCCATGTCCTCGACCGCTGGCGGAGCCGGATCCCGAACGCCACGGTCATCCGTCACGAGACCAACCTGGGCGTGGCCCAGGCGCGCAACACCGGACTGGACGCGGCCATCGGTGACTACGTCACCTTCCTCGACGGCGACGACTGGTACGCCCCGGGCCATCTGCACAGCATGGTCCGCGGCATCGAGTCCCTCGGCTGCGACTTCGCCCGCACCGACCACGTGCTGTCGACCGGCACGAAGCGCGCCATCCGGTACGCGCCCGCCAAGCGACGCGAGACGGTCATGGACCCGCGCGACGGCATCGCGCCCGCCAGCATGGTCACGATGGTCGACTACCCCTTCGTCCCCTTCGGCATCTACAGCGGCCGGCTCTTCGAGAACGGCGGCTCGCGCTTCGAGACCAGGCTGCGCACCGCCGAGGACCGCCTCTGGATCTGGCGCCTCCACCTGAACGCCACCAGCTACGCGGCCCTCAACCTGCACGGAGTCTTCTACCGGCGCGGCGTCACCACCTCGCTCACCCAGATCACCGACAACCGCCAGCTCGACTTCATCCCGTCGTACGACCTCCTGCTCGACGAGGTGTCCGCCGACCGCGACGCCGACCGCTTCCTGCCCAAGGCGGTGCGCACCTACTGCGCCATGATCGCCTTCCACATGGGCAAGGCCGACCAGTACGAGCCGGCCGTCACCAGGCGCCTCAAGCAGAACGTGACGGACGCCCTGCGCCGCATGCCGCAGCAGGTGCTCGACGAGACGCTGGCGACCATGGACACCGCGCGCAGCACCCTGCTCCGCCGCCTGCGCGCCACCGGAAGGACCGCCTGACCATGACCGCGAAGACCGCGAAGACCGCGCCCACCGCGACGACCGCGCCCACCGCCACCGGCAGGCCGACCGGCCACGCACGTGTCCAGATCTTCGAGGTGTCCACGCTCTACGGCGCGGCCACGCTCGCGGCGGCGATCGACGCCGGACAGTTCGGCGCCCCCGAGGACGCCCGCCGGATCCTGCTGGTGTCGAACAACGCCGCCATCCCGGAGACCTCGCTGCGCCTGGACGCGATGACCGGCTACGACCGGATCGCCACCCGCTTCCACGACGTGATCGACTGGAACGAGGCCATCCACCCGCACCACCCCGCGACCTGGGCCCCGCGCCCGGAGGAGGCCCCGCTGTGGCAGCGGGTGTTCCGGACGGCGTGGGCACTGGGCACCGCCCCGGTCGAGTTGGTCGTCGAATCCATCCAGGTCAACCCGGCCAGGGCGCTCGCGGCGGTCTTCGCCGAGAGCACCGTCGACGTCTACGCCGACGGCCTGATGAGCTACGGTCCGACGCGCGAGGAGCTGCCCCAGTCGATCGCCTGCCGGGTCGGACGCCTGCTCCACCTCGACCTGGTGCCCGGCCTGCGCCCCCTGCTGCTCTCCGAGTACGGCGTCGAGCCCGAGCTCGTACCCGACGACGCGTTCCGCGCCGTCCTGACGGAGATCGCCGAGGCCGCCGAGGGCGACCGGCAGGTCACGGCGGCGGTCGACGCCGAGCCGACGGCCCTTCTCCTCGGGCAGTACCTCGCCTCGCTCGGCATCCTCACCGCCGACGAGGAGGAGGAGCTGCACATCCGGATGCTGCGCGGAGCCGCGGCGGCCGGACACACGTCGGTGATCTTCAAGCCGCACCCGACCGCGCCCGCCCGCTACTCGACCGCGCTGAACGAGGCGGCCGACCAGGCCGGCGTACGGCTGACGGTCCTGGACGGCCCGCTGCTCGCCGAGACCTTCTACGAGCGCTGCCGGCCCACGCTCGTGGTCGGCTGCTTCTCGACCGCGATGGTCACCGCGTCCGTCTACTACGGTGTCCCCGTCGCCCGGGTGGGCACCGACGCGGTCCTGGCGCGGCTCACGCCGTACGAGAACAGCAACCGCGTGCCGCTGACCGTCGTCGACCACATCGTGCCCGACCTGGAGACCGGCACCGGCCCGGCCGTACCGGGAGCCGGGCCGCAGACCCTGACCCCGCTGGTCCGCGCCGTGGGCTTCTGCATGCAGGCCAAGCTCCACCCGCTGCTGCGCGAGGAGACCGTCCGGTTCCTGGAGGAGTACCAGGGGGACGTGGACATGGCGCGGTACTTCGACGTGGAGCGGCTGGGGCGGCTCGGACTGCCGGGCGGCCAGGCGGCCCCCCGCGCCGGCGGCTCCCGGCTGCGCCGGACCCTGACCCGGAGCGGCAGGAGCTAGGCCCTGTCGGGAGGGGCGGCACGAGTGCCGCCGGACGATCGGGCAGGCGGGGAGCCGCCGGTCAGCCGGTCGTGGAGTGGACGATGGAGAAGACCGCTCCCTCCGGGTCCGCCACCAGCGCGACCCGGCCCGCCGAGCCCTCCCGGGGCGGTCGCAGGACGTGGCCGCCCAGCTCGGTGACGAGCCGGGCCGCGGCGTCGGTGTCGGTGACCTCGAAGTACGTCAGCCAGTGCGCGCCCCGGTCGCGGGGGAGCGCGGTGCCGAGGCCCTGCAAGGCGGCCACCGGTCGTCCGTCCAGGTGGAGGGTCAGATAGTCGAAGTCGGCGGAGACGACCGGCTCGGCCTCGTACCGGAACACCGTCCGGTAGAACTTGCCGACCGCCGACGTCTCGTACGTCAGGAGTTCGTTCCAGACCGGCGTCCCGGGCGGGCCCGCGGCCGCCGTACCGTGGTGGATCCCGGCCTGCCAGACGCCGAACACCGCCCCGACCGGGTCCGAGCAGATCGCCAGCCGGCCCGCGTCGCCCGCGTCGAGCGGGCCGACGGCGACCGTGCCGCCGCAGCAGCGGATGGCCTCCGCGGTCTCGTCGGCGTCGTCGGTGGCCAGGTAGGTGGTCCACGCGACCGGCAGGTGCCGGTCGGGCGGCAGCTGGCCGATGCCCGCCACCTCCTGGCCGTCGAGGAGGGCGCGGACGTACGGCCCGAGCTGCTGCGGGCCGGGGGCGAACTCCCAGCCGAAGAGCGCGCCGTAGAACTCCTGCGTCGCGTCAAGTCCATGCACCATCAGGCTCACCCAACTGGGCGTGCCGGGTGTGCGCCGAGTCGCCTCGGTCATCGTCACTCTCTCCTCGGACCATCGTCGTGGCCGTGCGGGGGGACTGAGCGTGCGCACGAGCTCGTACGGACGGGTGGGAGCGGCGCCCTCGGGTTCCGCAGCGGGTACCTGCCCGCCGTCCACCTGCCGTACACGCGCCTCGGTCGCGCGCCCCGTGCAGATGCTCGCACCACCGGGCGCTTCGTGCGCCCCGGCCGCGCCGTCCTCCGCCGCTACGGCGTTGTCCCCTCCGGCGCCGACTGCGCGAGGATGGCACCCATGAAGCCCATCATCACCGCAAGCGAACTCGCGGGCGAACTCGCGCGCGAGCCGGCCGGCGCCCGTCGCCCGGTCCTCCTGGACGTCCGCTGGCAGCTCGGCGGCCCGCCGGGGCTGCCCGAGTACGAGGCCGGGCACATCCCCGGAGCGGTCTACGTCGACCTGGACACGGAACTGGCGGGTCCGCCCGGTCGTGGCGGCCGGCATCCGCTGCCGGACCCGGAACTCTTCGGAGCGGCGATGCGCCGGGCGGGTGTCTCGGCGGACACGCCGGTCGTCGTCCACGACGGCGGCCTCGGGTGGGGTGCCGCCCGGGCGTGGTGGCTGCTTCGCTGGACGGGGCACACGGACGTACGGGTCCTGGACGGGGGCCTCGCGGCGTGGACGGCGGCCGGGTACGAGCTGTCGAAGGAGATCCCGAGCCCGGAGCCGGGCGACTTCGCCCCGCACCCCAGCGAGGTCGGGCTGCTGGACGCGGACGGGGCGGCGGCCCTGGCCCGCACCGGCCTGCTGCTCGACGCGCGGGCGGCGGAGCGCTACCGGGGCGACGTGGAGCCGATCGACCCGGTCGGCGGCCACATCCCGGGCGCGGTCTCGGCCCCGACGACGGAGAACGTGGACGAGGACGGCCGCTTCCTCCCGGCGCCCGCGCTGGCGGCCCGCTTCGCCGCGCTGGGTGCCCACGAGGACGGCGCGGTCGGTGTCTACTGCGGCTCGGGCGTCTCGGGCGCGCACGAGATCCTCGCCCTGGCGATCGCGGGCATCCCGTCCGCGCTCTACGCCGGCTCCTGGTCCGAATGGTCGAACGACCCCGCCCGCCCGGTCGCCAAGGGCCCGGACCCGCAGTAGCCGCGCCCGCCCCGCGGGCACGCACGCCGCCGGCCGCCCCGTCGGAGGCGGCACCCAGCGGCTCGCGCCCACCGGGCCCGTCCCGCCGGGGGGCGGCACGCAGCCGGCTCGCCGCCGTCCCCCGGCCGCTCCGTCGGAGGCGGCACCCAGCGGCGCGTGACCGACCCGCCGGGCGCTCCGCCAGAAGCGCCACCCAGCGGCTCGCGCCCGCCCCGGCACATGAAAGGGGGCCCGTACCGTTCCCGGTGCGGGCCCCCTCTTCGTACGGGCGTCAGTCCTGCTTCTTCCTTCGCGTGCCGAAGACGATCTCGTCCCAGCTCGGGACCGCCGCACGGCGGCCCGGGCGGACGCCGTCCGCCTCTGCCTGGCGGTCCGTCGTGCCGGTCAGCCGGTCGCGGTGGCCCGAGACGGCCCGGGGCATCAGGACGTCGGCGTACGCCGAGCCCGCGCCGGCCGAGGCCGCGGGGGCCGGAGGCTCCTCGGCTTCGGGCTCCTCGCCCGGCTCCGTGGAGGACGGCTCGGAGTTCCGGTCCGGGACGACCATGTCGCCGCGGAAGCTCGGCACCGCCTCCAGCAGGCTGGTCAGCGAGTCCCGCTCCTCCTCCGGCTCGACGACCGGCGCCGGCCGCTCCATCTGGCGGTCGAGCGCGCGGTCCAGCGGGCGGTCCCGCGGCAGCCGGGCGATCCGGGGCACGAACGGGAAGCTCGGCTCGGGCGCGGCGGCGATCGTGTCGTCCGTCTCGCCGATCAGCGCGCGCGCCTCGTCGTCCACGGCCTGGACGAGCCGCCGGGGCGGGTCGTACGTCCAGCTCGCGGTGTGCACCTCGCCCGCCACCCGGTAGACGAGCAGCACCTCCCAGGTGCCGTCGTCACGGCGCCAGGAGTCCCACTGCACGGTGTCCTTCTCGGCGCCGCGCAGCAGCAGCCGCTCCTGCACCGCCTCGCCGAGCTGCGGTCCGGTGTTCTCGCCGGGGCGGCGTACGGGTGTCTTGCGGGCCCGCTCGGCCATGAACGCCCGCTCCGCGAGCACGGGACCCTCGAAGCGCCGTACGCGGTCGACGGGGATCCCGGCGAGCTGGGCGACCTCCTCCGCGGAGGCACCGGCTCGTATCCGCGCCTGGATGTCGCGCGGGCGGAGGTGGCTCTCCACCTCGATCTCGATCTGACCGAGCCGCGCGCGGTCGTTGCGCACGGCGGCGCGCAGGCGCTCGTCGATCGGAAGCGTGTACTCCGTGCTGTCAGCAGCCTTCAGCACCAGTCGTGTGCCGTCGTTGGAGACGGCCACGACACGCAGTTCGGGCATGGGAACCTCCCGGGTGGTGCCTGCCGACGTCACGTGCGTCGCTGCTTCCGCTAGTCGAGTGTGGCCTGCCCGGGTGCAGCCTGCCACAACCTTGCCGAGTTGCCCGGCGTGTCGGGCCTGGACCCTGGAACGCCGTTATGGCACGGTTACCTGTCTGCGACGCAGAGTGACCGACGGTCACGCTCCGCAGCGGGCGACCGCGCGATGCCTTGGCGCCGCCGGTTGGAGTGCCGCTTTCGGCCCCCTCCCCGCGCCCCGGCACCCATGAGGGAGCCCGGACCCAGGGATCGCCACAGTACTCCATTCGGGCCACCTGGGTGGACCGGCGCGCCGCCCAACTTCACCGGGGGTACGGGAGTTGAGTCTCCACGATCTCCGCCGCCGCGTGTCGCTCTTCACAGAAACAGCAGAAACGGAACTTTTCACTTCGCCCATCTGTCCCTTGTGGGTATGGATCACGAGAAGAACGGTGAGAAGAAGAAGCTCGATCTGAGCATCGCTCAGGTGTCGGGCTCCGCGGTCGCCGCCGTCGTGGCGGCCAAACTCGCCTCCACGCTCGGTGTGTACGGCACGATCCTGGGCGCGGGTGTGATCAGCGTCATCGCGACCTGCGGCGGCTCGATCTTCCACCACCTCTTCACGCGCACGGGAGAGCAGATACGGGAAGTCACCGTCCACACCGAGCCGTCGAAGGGGCCGGCCGGGCGGCGCGCCCCCGAACGCACCCAGGTGCTCACCACCGTCGGCGGGCCGCCCGCCCCACCGCCGTACGGAGCGGAGTCCGGCGAGGAGTTCGGCGCGGAGTTCGGCGCGGCCACCACGCACGGCACGCGCGTCCGGGGCTGGAAGCGCTCCGCCGTCGGTGCCGCGCTCGTCTTCCTGGTGGCCATGGGAGGCATCACCTCCTACGAACTGATCTCGGATCAGGACTTCAGCGGCACCAAGGGGAGCACGACCTTCGGCTCGGTCGTCCGCGGCGGCGAGGCGAAGAGCGAGCGTCCGCCGGCCGAGGACGAGCCCTCGCGGCAGCAGGAACAGCAGGAACAGCAGGAGCGACGCGGACAGCAGGGCGGCGACCCGTCCGAGGGGAACTCCCCGGGGACGGGCGGGAACACCCCCGACCCCGCTCCGACCCCCTCGCGGTCCGGTGGCGGAGATCCGGCGCCCACACCGACGCCGACCCCCACCTCGCCCCCGACGACCACGCCTTCCGGCGGGACGCCGACACCGACGCCCCCCACGGGCACCCCGTCGACCGGAACGGACGCCGGTGCCGGCGGGCAGGAGGACCCGCCCGCCGAATGACCGTCAGTCGCCCAGCACACGCCGCAGATAGTCGTTGGCGAACAGCCGGCCGGGGTCGAGCCGGTCGCGCAGCGCCGTGAACTCCGCGAAGCGCGGATAGACCTCGGAGAAGTACGCGGCGTCCCGGGTGTGCACCTTGCCCCAGTGCGGCCGGCCGCCGTGCGCGGTCATGATGCGCTCCACCGCGGTGAAGTACGCGCGGTGGGGCGTGCCCTTGTAGAGGTGCACGGCGATGTACGCCGTCTCGCGGCCCGAGGCCGTGGAGAGCGCGATGTCGTCGGCGGGCGCCGTCCGCACCTCCACCGGGAAGCTCACCTTCAGCGGCGAGCGTTCGACCATCGCCTTCACCTCGCGCAGCGCCGCGACGGCGGCCTCGCGCGGCAGGGCGTACTCCATCTCCAGGAAGCGGACCCGGCGCGGGGAGGTGAAGACCTGGTACGGGATGTCGGTGTACGTACGGGCCGACAGCGCGCGGCTGGAGACCTTGGCGATCGACGGGATCACCGGAGGGACCGCGCGGCCCAGCGAACAGGCGAGCTGGAAGACCCCGTTGGAGAGCAGCTCGTCGTCGATCCAGGCGCTGACCTTCCCGGGCGGGGCGGCGGGGCCGGCGCTCCGGTTGTTGCGCTTGGTGTTGCAGTTGTCCGTGTGGGGGAACCAGTAGAACTCGAAGTGCTCGTTCTCCGCGTGCAGCGCGTCGAACTCCGAGGTGACCTTGTCGAAGGTCATCGGCTCCTCCCGCGCGGTGAGCAGGAAGATCGGCTCCACGGCGAAGGTGATCGCCGTGACCACGCCGAGCGCGCCCAGGCCTATCCGGGCGGCCGCGAAGACCTCGGGATTCTCCTTCTCCGAACAGGTCAGCAGCTGTCCGTCCGCGGTGACCAGCTCCAGCTCCCGGATCTGCGCGGCGATCGACGCCGAGTCGCGTCCGGTGCCGTGCGTTCCGGTGGAGGTGGCCCCGGCGACCGTCTGCTCCATGATGTCGCCCATGTTCGTGAGCGAGAGCCCCTCGCGGGCGAGCGCCAGGTTGAGCCGCTTGAGCGGAGTGCCGGACTCCACGGTCACGGTCATCGCGTCGCGGTCGATCCGCCGGATGCCCGTCAGCAGATCGGGGCGGATCAGCACGCCGTCCGTGGCGGCGATCGAGGTGAAGGAGTGACCGGTGCCGACCGTCTTCACCCGCAGGCCGTCCGCGGCCGCGCTCCTGACCGCGTCGGCCAGCTCCTCGGCCGAGGCGGGGCTCACCTCCCGCGCGGGACGGGAGGTGACGTTCCCCGCCCAGTTACGCCACGGGCTGCTCGCCGCCCTCGTGCTCGTCCACCGCTTCGTCGGCGTACTGCTCACGCTGCCCCTCCCGTGTCGGCACCGGCCTGCGCAGCCGGCGATACCCCAGGAGACCCACCGCCACCGCGAGCGCGCCCGAGACGACGGGCACCACGTACGCCGCTTCCGCGCCCGACGCGTCGACCACCCAGCCGGCGGCCGAGGAGCCGAGCGCCACCCCGACGGCCAGCCCGGTCCCTGTCCAGGTCATGCCCTCGGTCAGCTTGGTGCGAGGTACGTGCGCTTCGACGAGGGCCATGGTGGTCACCATCGTCGGTGCGATGGAGAGGCCCGCGACAAAGAGCGCCACGGCCAGCAACGGCAGGTTCCCGGCCAGTAGGAGGGGGATCATACTCACGGCCATCGCGCAGACACCCACCAGCCAGGTGCGCGACGGCTCGCCCTTGAGGTGCAGCAGACCGAAGACCGCGCCGGCCAGGCAGGAGCCCAGCGCGTAGACCGCGAGGACCAGGCTGGCGGCGGCCTTGCTGCCCTGCTCCTCGGCGAAGGCCACGGTCACCACGTCGATGGAGCCGAAGATCGCGCCGGTGGCGACGAAGGCCAGGGCCAGGACCTGCAGCCCGGGGGAGCGGAGCGCCGAGCCGCCGGAGTTCCCGTCGTGCGGATGCGGCGTCGGCTCGGTGGCGGTCAGCGAGGTCAGCCAGAAGACGCCGACGGCGAGGAAGACGGCGGCGAAGAGCGGTCCCGCCTCGGGGAACCAGATCGTCGACAGACCGATCGAGATGATCGGGCCGAAGATGAAGCACACCTCGTCGACGATCGACTCCCAGGAGTACGCGGTGTGCAGCCGGCGGGCCTCGCCGTGGTAGATCTGCGCCCAGCGGGCCCGGGTCATCGCGCCGAGGCTCGGCACACAGCCGATGACGGCGGTGAAGACGAAGAGGGTCCAGTCCGGGAGGCCCTGCTGGACGCAGATCAGCAGCCCGGCCGCGGCCGCCACCGAGACGAGGGTCACCGGACGCAGCACGCGGCGCTGGCCGTACCGGTCGACCAGCCGGGAGACCTGGGGGCCCAGCACCGCGGCCGCCATGGCCATCGTCGCCGAGAGCGCGCCCGCGAGGCCGTACCGCCCCGTGACCTGGGAGATCATCGTGACGATGCCGATGCCCATCATGGACAGCGGCATCCGGCCGATGAAGCCGGCGACCGAGAACGACCGGGTGCCGGGTGCCGCGAAGATCGCGCGATAGGGACTGGGCAAGGGGATCTCCGGGCGTCTGCTCAACACGTGTAATTAATAGCTAAAGCCTACGGTGTTGAACTGAATGCCGCAGCATCTTTTCCGGTCGGGGCGGGCCGTCGGCCGTCAGGGGCGGGTGGGAGGATCGGTGCCATGTCCGATCAGCACGATCCCGCACCGTACGACGCCCTTCTGCTGCTCTCCTTCGGCGGCCCCGAGGGCCCGGACGACGTCGTCCCGTTCCTGGAGAACGTCACCCGCGGCCGAGGCATCCCCAAGGAGCGGCTGAAGGAGGTGGGGCAGCACTACTTCCTCTTCGGCGGTGTCAGCCCGATCAACGACCAGAACCGCGCGCTGCTCGACGCCCTGCGCAGGGACTTCGCGGAGACCGGCCTCGACCTGCCGGTCTACTGGGGCAACCGGAACTGGGCGCCGTACCTCACCGACACCCTGCGGGAGATGGTCACCGACGGCAGGCGTCACATCGCCGTCCTCACCACCAGCGCCTACGCCTCGTACTCCGGCTGCCGGCAGTACCGCGAGAACCTCGCCGACGCGCTCTCCGAGCTGGAGGCGGAAGGGCTCCCGCTGCCCCGGGTCGACAAGCTCCGGCACTACTTCAACCACCCCGGTTTCGTCGAGCCCATGGTCGAGGGGGTGCTCGCCTCGCTGGCCGAGTTCGACGAGTCCGTCCGCGCCGGCGCCCACCTCGCCTTCACGACCCACTCCATCCCCGACTCGGCCGCCGACTCCTCGGGGCCCCTCGGCGAGCACGGCGAGGGCGGGGCGTACGTGAAGCAGCACCTGGACGTGGCCCGGGTGATCGTCGAGGAGGTCCGCAGGAAGACCGGCGTCGAGCACCCCTGGCAGCTCGTCTACCAGTCCCGCAGCGGCGCCCCCCACATCCCGTGGCTGGAACCGGACATCTGCGAGCACCTGGAGGAGCTGCACGGCGCCGGGGTCCCGGCCGCCGTGATGGTGCCGATCGGCTTCGTCTCGGACCACATGGAGGTCCTCTACGACCTCGACACCGAGGCCGCCGCCAAGGCCGCCGAGCTGGGCCTCCCGGTGCGCCGCTCCGCGACCGTCGGGGCCGACCCCCGCTTCGCCGCGGCCGTGCGGGACCTCGTCCTGGAGCGCGCGGCGAGCGAGCGCGGTGCCCGGGCCGAGCGATGCGCCCTCGGCGCCCTCGGCCCCTCCCACGACCTCTGCCCGATCGGCTGCTGCCCCGCCCGGGCGGAGCGGCCCGCGGCGGCCGGCGCCGACAGCCCGTACGCCTGAGGAGCCCCCGTGACCCACTCCGTGAACCCCGAGCCGTCCGACGCCCTGCTGACCGAACTGCTCGACCTCGCCCTGGAGGCCGGACGCCGGGCCGGCGCGCTGCTGCGTGACGGCCGACCGGACGACCTGACGGTGGCCAGGACCAAGTCCAGCCCCATCGACGTCGTCACCGAGATGGACATCGCCGCGGAGAAGCTGATCACCGGCTTCCTCGGCGAGCACCGGCCGGACGACGGCCTCCTCGGCGAGGAGGGCGCCGCCACCCCCGGCACCAGCGGCGTCCGCTGGGTGATCGACCCGCTCGACGGAACGGTGAACTACCTCTACGGCCTGCCGACCTGGTCGGTCTCCATCGCCGCCGAGCTCCACGGCGAGACCGTCGTCGGCGTCGTCGAGGCGCCCATGCGGAACGAGGCGTACCGGGCGGTGCTCGGCCGCGGCGCCCACCTGGGGGAGCGCCGTCTCGCGGTCCGCCCCGCACCCACGCTCGACCAGGCCCTGATCTCCACCGGCTTCGCCTACGTCCAGACCCGCCGCGCCCACCAGGCCGACATCGCCCAGCGGATGATCCCGCGCCTGCGCGACATCCGGCGGGGTGGATCGGCCGCGATCGACCTCTGCGATGTCGCCGCCGGCCGGCTCGACGGCTACTACGAGCGCGGCCTCAACCCCTGGGACCTCGCCGCGGGCGACCTGATCGCCCGCGAGGCGGGCGCCCTGACCGGTGGGCGGCCCGGTGAGCGCCCCTCGGGGGAGCTGGCCGTCGCGGCCCCACCCGGTGTCTTCGAGCCGCTCCAGGGGCTTCTGGAAGAGCTCGGGGCCTGGCACGACTAGGCCCTGTCGACGACAGGGCCTAGGCCCCCGCGGACGCGAAGAGGCCCCGGTGTCGTCGACACCGGGGCCACTTCCGTACCAGGGGGTCAGGCGCTGGCGGCGCCGACCTCTACGCCGTGCTCGGCGGCAAGGCGGTGCAGGTCTTCGAGCTCAGCCTGCTCGACCTCCGCGAGGAAGTCGTCGCCCGTCTCGCGTGCCCGTGTGAGGTCGGTCTGCGCAGTCCTTATGCGCTGCAGCAGTCCTGCGGTGAAAGCGTCCATCGTGCGCCCCCTCGTCATGGGTCGGTGGCACGGGGGTGTGCCGAGGGTGGGTGGATCACACGCTGTTACCTCTGGGGGACAGAGCGGCATGTGGCCTGCCACGTACGTGCCACATACAGGGCGTGATCACGGGGTGTGCAGACGTCCTCCCCAGGAGTTTCCTCACAGAAACCTCAACTGGCCCGTGAATCAGGTGAATTCTTCGCGCGCCCCCTCTCGCCCCGCCTATGCTTCCGCGCGCCCCCGGACCGTACTGGCGCTCCTCCCCGGCCTCCCCTACGCCGCCTTACAGCCGGTTTACGCGCGTACGGGGCAGGATGGACACGCACAGTCAGTGCTCACCATCGCCCGGTCCGCATCAGGGGCAGGGGCCCGTAGGAAGGAATGACCGACGTGCGCGTACTCGTCGTCGAGGACGAGCAGCTGCTCGCCGATGCGGTGGCCACCGGACTGCGCCGGGAGGCCATGGCCGTCGACGTCGTGTACGACGGCGCCGCAGCTCTGGAACGGATCGGGGTGAACGACTACGACGTGGTCGTCCTCGACCGCGACCTCCCCCTGGTCCACGGCGACGACGTCTGCCGGAAGATCGTCGAACTGGGCATGCCCACCCGCGTCCTGATGCTCACCGCCTCCGGTGACGTCAGCGACCGCGTCGAGGGTCTGGAACTGGGCGCGGACGACTACCTTCCGAAGCCGTTCGCCTTCACCGAGCTCACCGCGCGCGTGCGCGCGCTGGGCCGGCGCACCACCGTGCCGCTGCCGCCCGTCCTGGAGCGCGCCGGCATCAAGCTCGACCCGAACCGCCGCGAGGTCTTCCGCGAGGGCAAGGAGGTCCAGCTCGCCCCGAAGGAGTTCGCGGTCCTGGAGGTGCTCATGCGCAGCGAGGGCGCGGTCGTCTCGGCCGAGCAGCTCCTGGAGAAGGCCTGGGACGAGAACACCGACCCGTTCACCAACGTCGTACGGGTCACGGTCATGACCCTGCGCCGCAAGCTGGGCGAGCCGCCGGTCATCGTGACCGTCCCCGGCTCCGGCTACCGGATCTGACCCGGTGGCCGCGACCCCCGCGCCCCCACAGGCGCCCCCGAAGCCGACCTGGGACCCCAGGGACCCGGTCAGGCCGCTGCTCCGCCCGACGATCCGGATACGGCTCACGCTGCTGTACGGCGGGATGTTCCTGATCGCCGGCATCCTGCTGCTGTCGATCATCTACCTCTTCACCGCGCAGGCCCTGGGCGACAGCGCCTCCGAGCTGCCGTTCAAGGTCGTCAAGGGCGAGGTCCAGCCGACCACCTCCTGGTGCCAGCTGCCCGCCTCGGGCACCGGCGACCAGCTCAACGAAGCCGTCTCCGCCTGTCTCCAGCACCAGCGGGACCTGGCGCTCGACGACCTCCTGCGCCGCTCCCTCTTCGCCCTGCTCGGTCTGAGCATCATCGCCTTCGCCTTCGGCTACGCCATGGCAGGCCGGGTGCTCTCCCCGCTGGGGCGGATCACCCGGACCGCCCGCCAGGTGGCCGGATCCGACCTCGCCCGCCGGATCGAGCTGGACGGTCCGGACGACGAGCTGAAGGAGCTCGCGGACACCTTCGACGAGATGCTGGAGCGGCTGGAGCGGGCCTTCACCGCCCAGCAGCGCTTCGTCGCCAACGCCTCGCACGAGCTGCGCACGCCGCTGGCGATCAACCGCACGCTCCTGGAGGTCCATCTCTCCGATCCCGGGGCGCCCGTCGAGCTCCAGCAGCTCGGCAAGACCCTGCTGGCCACCAACGAGCGCAGCGAGCAGCTCGTGGAGGGCCTGCTGCTGCTCGCCCGCAGCGACAACCAGATCGTCGAGCGCAAGCCGGTCGACCTGGCCGAGGTCGCCTCGCGCGCCGTCGACCAGGTGCACGCGGAGGCCGCGTCCAAGGGCGTGGAGATCCGCAGCGAGTGCGGGCCGGCCGTCGTCCAGGGCAACGGCGTCCTGCTGGAGCGGATCGCGCTGAACCTGGTCCAGAACGCCGTGCGGTACAACGTGACCGGGGGAGGCTGGGTCGAGGTCACCACCGAGACCGAGCACGGCCAGGCGCTCCTGGTCGTCTCGAACACGGGCCCCGTGGTCCCGGCCTACGAGATCGACAACCTCTTCGAGCCGTTCAGACGGCTGCGGCAGGAGCGGACGGGGAGTGACAAGGGAGTCGGGCTCGGCCTGTCGATCGCCCGATCCGTCGCGCGCGCCCACGGCGGCCGTATCATCGCGGAGCCCCGCGAAGGCGGCGGTCTCGTGATGCGTGTCACTCTCCCGATCTGACACACTTCGGGTACCAGCCGGTTCCGTTCGCTTTGCGCGGAATTTTCGGATCCCGTTCCTGAGACGCCCCTGTGTGATCGATCACAGGAACGCACATCCGGCTCTCTACTCTCCGTGATCGAGAATTCCATGGGAAAACCCGGAAAAGTCCGGGTTTCCCGGGCCCTGGATGACGGGAAGTACACGGGGTGGCGCCCGTGAAGGACGGCAGGCGGACCGTGTACGGTCCCGTTCGCCACCCAAAGCCGATCTCTCGTGAGAGGGCCGGTTGGGTGTCGATTGAGTAACAGACCTTGATGTGAGGCAAAATCTCCGCCTCAGGTCGGGCACAAGTCCGGCCTCTCACGCGTTACGTGCGCTGGAGACACCGCAACCACCCAGAGGGGGAGAGCGACATGGCAACGGATTACGACACCCCACGCAAGACCGACGACGACGTCGATTCGGACAGCCTTGAGGAACTGAAGGCCCGCCGGAACGACAAGTCGACCTCGACGGTCGACGTCGACGAGTTCGAGGCCGCAGAGGGCCTGGAGCTGCCCGGCGCAGACCTGTCGAACGAAGAGCTCGCCGTACGGGTCCTGCCGAAGCAGGCCGACGAGTTCACCTGCATGAGCTGCTTCCTCGTGCACCACCGCAGCCAGCTGGCTCGGGAGAAGAACGGTCAGCCGATCTGCCGCGACTGCGACTGAGATCGGTCGGCCGTGGCAGGCGACGACACACCTTCTCGGAAGCGTCGCTTCCGGCTTCCTGGGAGGCCGGAGGCGAACCAGGGCGGCTCGGAGGCGGCAGAGGGTGCCCAGGAGGCACCGGAAGCCGAGCAGACCGCCCTCCTGCCCTCCCTCGGCGCACGTGACGACGAGCGGGGCCGCTCGGCCTCGCTCGAAGCAGCCGCGCCTGGTACGCCCGGGTCCGGCACACCCGTGCCCGACCCGCCCGCGACCGAAGCGACCGCGACACCGGTACCGGTGGAGCGGGAGGCCTCGCGGGGCGGGCGCCGTCGCGACGCCGTCAAGCGCGTCGCCGATCCGGCGCGCGCCCAGCTGGACCGACTGAAGCTCGACCGCGCGCGGATCGACGCCGTCAAACGCGGCGTGAAGCGTGGCGGTGAGAGCGCCAAGGCCGGACTCGGCTATCTCGCCGACCGGATCATCGAGCTCGCCCCGCGCGTCCCCGTCCGGGACCTGGCGACGCTGCGCAAGCACTTCCCGGGACTCGGCCCCGAGCAGATCGCCGACAAACTCGTCGCGGGCGCCTGCAACGCCAGCTCGACCGTCGGCGCCGGCGTCGGGGCTGCCGCCATGCTGCCCGTGCCCCCCGCGATGCCCGCCGAACTGGCCGCGGAGATCACCGGGGTCGCCGCGATCGAGATCAAGCTCATCGCCGAGCTGCACGAGGTCTACGGCGTCCGGCCACCCGGCACGCTCACCCAGCGGTCGACGGCGTATCTGACCTCCTGGACGGAGGAGCGGGGCATCGACCCCGGGAAGCCGACGACCGTCAACGCTGCGCTCGGCGGACAGCTCAAGCGCGAGCTGCGCCAGCAGATCATGAAGCGCATGGTGCGCAACCTGCCCAACCTGATGCCGTTCATGGTCGGCGCGGCCGTCGGAGCCGTCATGAACCGCCGCGACACCAGGAAGCTCGCCCAGCACGTCCGCAAGGACCTGCGCGCGCGACAGGTGCCCTGGAACGCCCTGGAGGGGCTGCCCCCGCTGGAGCAGCCGGAGAACCCCAAGGAGATCGGCTTCTAGGCCTCGGAGCGGGCCGCCTCGGAGCCGGCTGCCTCGGAGCGGGCTGCCTCGGAGTCGGCCGCGTCGGAGCCTGCTGCCTCGGCGCGGGCCGCGTCGAGCGCCGCGACCAGGCCCTCCGGGTCACGGCTGGAGAGGTACACGTACGGCGTCGGGTCGGAAGGGTCCGTGACCTCGACCCGCACCGCGCGCGGCACGTAGCTGCGCAGCACCATGAAGGCGCGCGGATCGGCCTTGAACGTGCGCCAGGCACGCGCCTCCTCCGCGTCCAGCACCTCCGGCGTCCCCAGCGCCGAGACCGGGATCCGCGCGTCGCCCGCGACCAGCGAACCGGCCACCACCCGGATCCGGGCCGAGCCGTACGAGGAGACCGCCACGGCCGCCAGCGCGCCCGCCACGATCAGCCCGCCCAGCGTGGGAACCGTACCCAGCGGGAACGTCACCAGACCGCCGCTGAGCGCCAGCAGAACCGTGATCACCCACCACGAGCCGGGAGCGGTCAGCCGCTCGTCGAAGCGCGGCGCGGCGGTCGGAGCGGAGGGCGAGGCGGAAGGCTGCATGCGTCCAAGCTTGGCACGGCGCGACCCGCGCCTGGCCTCGCGGGTAAGGTCTGCGGCTGTGACCGCAACATCTCCCGCCCTCACCCCGCCGGCCGACGCCATACCGCCGGTACGACACCCCGACGCGCCCGCCCCCGGCGAGCTGCTCGGCGCGCACTATGAGCACTGCTTCGGGTGCGGCGGCGGGCAGCCCCACGGGCTTCATCTGGAGGCCAGGGCCGGCGAGGGCGTGACCGTCACCGCCGAGTTCACCGTGACCCCCGACCACCAGGGCGCCCCCGGCCTCGCGCACGGCGGCGTCCTCGCCACCGCGCTCGACGAGACCCTCGGCTCCCTGAACTGGCTGCTGCGCGTCATCGCCGTCACCGGACGCCTGGAGACCGACTTCGCGCGGCCCGTCCCGGTCGGCACCGTCCTGCACCTGGAGGCCCAGGTCACCGCCGTGCACGGGCGCAAGATCTACTCGACCGCCGTCGGCCGGATCGGCGGGCCCGACGGCCCCGTCGCGGTCCGCGCCGACGCCCTCTTCATCGAGGTCAAGGTCGACCACTTCATCGACAACGGCCGCCCGGAGGAGATCCAGGCCGCCATGTCCGACCCCGACCAGGTCCGGCGCGCCCGCGCCTTCGAGGTGAACCCCTGATGCGCAACCCTGTCGACGTACTGATCCGGCGTGTGGACCCGGACGTACCGATCCCCGCCTACGGACACCCCGGCGACGCCGGCGCCGATCTCGTGACCACCGAGGCGGCCGTCCTGGCCCCCGGTGAGCGGGCCGTACTGCCCACCGGGATCTCCATCGCGCTCCCGGACGGCTACGCCGCCTTCGTGCACCCGCGTTCCGGCCTGGCCGCCCGCTGCGGAGTCGCCCTCGTGAATGCCCCAGGGACGGTGGATGCCGGGTACCGTGGAGAGATCAAGGTGATCGTGGTCAATCTCGACCCGCGCGAGAGCGTGCGGTTCGAGAAGTTCGACCGGATTGCCCAACTGGTCGTCCAGCAGGTCGAGAAGGTGCGCTTCCACGAGGTGGCGGAGCTTCCCGGCTCGGCGCGGGCCGAGGGGGGCTTCGGGTCCACCGGCGGTCATGCCGCCGTGGACGGCACAACGGGTGGGAATCGATACGCTTCGGTCGTATCCGACCGGGAAGGACAGTGACGTGTTCGGACGTCGCAAGAAGAGCGGTGCCGCTGAGGACGCAGCGGGCGAGGCCGAGCAGGTCGTCGACGAGGTCGACACTGACGACACGGCCGGCGCGCCGCGTCGGGTGAACCTTCCGCCGGCGCCCCGGCCCGACGGACCGTGGGACATCTCCGAGGTCTCCAAGCCGGAGGACGGCCGCGTGGACCTCGGCGGCATCTTCGTGCCCGGAGTCGAGGGCATGGAGCTGCGGGTCGAGGTGGCGGGCGACGCGATCGTCGCGGCCACCGTCGTACTGCGCGACAGCGCCGTGCAGCTGCAGGCCTTCGCCGCACCGAAGAAGGAAGGCATCTGGGGCGAGGTCCGCGAGGAGATCGCCTCCGGCATCACCCAGCAGGGCGGTGTCATCGACGAGGTCGAGGGCCCGCTGGGCTGGGAGCTGCGGGCCCAGGTCCCGGTGCAGCTGCCGGATGGCACCGGCGGTGTGCAGCTGGTGCGCTTCGTGGGCGTCGACGGCCCGCGGTGGTTCCTGCGCGGAGTGATCTCCGGCCAGGGCGCCGTGCAGCCGGAGGCCGCCGGTCTCCTGGAGCAGATCGTCCGGGACACCGTGGTGGTCCGTGGCGAGGGCCCAATGGCCCCGCGCGACCCGATCGTCCTCAAGCTGCCCAACGACGCGCAGATGGTGCCGGACGGCGTGCAGCAGGAGGAGCAGGAGGGCTCGCGCTTCTCCGGAGGCATGGGCCAGCTCCAGCGCGGACCGGAGATCACCGAGGTCCGCTGACCCGGTTCCGTCCCGTACGCAGATCAAGGCCGGTGGGCCGTATTCCGAACAGCTTGTCCGGAATACGGTCCACCGGTGCGTTCAGGCCCTGGCCCGGCGGCCCCTCGGCGGCTCATACTGACGGGCGCACACGGTCGACGAGGGGGAGCACGGGGATGAGTGAGAGCAGCGTGCGGTCCGGCACGGCGGTCGCCGAGGACCCGACCGGCGGACCCATGGTCCGCGTCGAGAACCTGCGCCGCTCGTACGGTACGGGGGAGGCGGCCGTCCACGCCCTGCGCGGGGTCTCCTTCGACATCCCGCGCGGCGAGCTCGTCGCCCTGAAGGGCCGTTCGGGCTCGGGCAAGACGACCCTGCTCAACCTGGTCGGAGGCCTGGACAGCCCGGACGGCGGCCGGATCACCATCGACGGGACGGACCTCGCGGAGCTCGGCGAGAACGGGCTCCTGGAGCTGCGCCGGGACCGCATCGGCTTCATCTTCCAGTCCTTCGGACTCATCCCGATCCTGACCGCCGCGGAGAACGTGGGGGTGCCGCTGCGGCTGCGCAGGGCCGACCCGAGGGAGCGGGAGGACCGGGTCGCCCTCCTCCTCGCCCTGGTCGGCCTCGCCGACCACGCGGCGCAGCGGCCCGGCGAGCTCTCCGGCGGCCAGCAGCAGCGCGTCGCCATCGCCCGCGCTCTCGCCAACAAGCCGGCCCTGCTGATCGCCGACGAGCCGACGGGGCAGCTCGACGCGGAGACCGGGCTCGCGGTGATGCAACTCCTGCGCGCGGTGGTCCACAGCGAGGGAGTCACCGCCCTGGTGGCCACCCACGACGCCCAGCTCCTGGGGCTCGCCGACCGTGTGCTCGAACTGAGCGACGGCGAGATCGTCGAGCACACGGCCTGAGGCGCATGCGGGGCCGCACCAGCCTCACGCCGTGTCGCCCGGCGTTCACGGGGTGCGGGCCCGCACCCGCGGCCGGCCCCATCAGAATCCCGTCAATACGGCTCGTCCGACCTGCCCCCTGTGCGGAATGTCCGATTCGCTGGACGTAAGGTCATGGCATGGGACGGGGCAAGCTACGGATCTACCTCGGGGCTGCGCCGGGCGTCGGCAAGACCTACGCGATGCTCTCGGAGGGACACCGCCGGGTCGAGCGCGGCACGGACTGCGTCGTCGCCTTCGTCGAGCACCACGGCCGGCCGCGCACCGAGGTGATGCTGCACGGCCTCGAACAGATGCCGCGCCGGACCCTCGCGTACCGCGACACTTCCTTCACCGAGATGGACGTGGACGCGGTTCTGGCGCGGAAGCCCGCCGTCGCCCTCGTGGACGAACTGGCCCACACCAACGTGCCCGGCTCGCGCAACTCCAAGCGCTGGCAGGACGTCGAGGAACTGCTCGCGGCCGGGATCGACGTCATATCCACGGTCAACATCCAGCACCTGGAGTCGCTGGGGGACGTGGTCGAGTCCATCACCGGCGTACGGCAGCAGGAGACCGTCCCCGACGAGGTCGTGCGCCGCGCCGACCAGATCGAACTGGTCGACATGTCGCCCCAGGCCCTGCGGCGCCGCATGGCCCACGGCAACATCTACAAGCCGGACCGGATCGACGCCTCCCTCGCCAATTACTTCCGCCCCGGCAACCTCACGGCCCTGCGCGAGCTGGCGCTGCTCTGGACCGCCGACCGGGTCGACGAGTACCTCCAGCAGTACCGCGGCGAGCACGGCATCCGCTCCACCTGGCAGGCCCGTGAACGGATCGTCGTCGGCCTCACCGGCGGTCCCGAGGGCCGCACCCTCATCCGGCGCGCCGCGCGACTGGCCGAGAAGGGCGCGGGCGGCGAGGTGCTCGCCGTCTACATCGCCCGCAGCGACGGCCTCACGTCCGCCTCGCCGAAGGAGCTCGCCGTCCAGCGGACCCTGGTCGAGGACCTGGGCGGAACGTTCCACCACGTCATAGGCGACGACATCCCCTCCGGCCTGCTGGAGTTCGCCCGGGGCGTCAACGCCACCCAGGTCGTCCTCGGCTCCAGCCGCCGCAGGACCTGGCAGTACATGTTCGGACCCGGCGTCGGCCAGACCGTCGCCCGCGAGTCCGGCCCCGACCTCGACGTCCACATCGTCACCCACGAGGAGGTCGCCAAGGGGCGCGGACTGCCCGTCGCCCGCGGCGCCCGCCTCGGCCGCTCCCGGATCATCTGGGGCTGGCTGATCGGCGTCGGGGGCCCGGCCCTGCTCACCCTGCTGCTCACCCATGTCGACGCGGACCTCGGTCTGGCCAACGACATGCTGCTGTTCCTGGCGCTGACCGTGGCCGCGGCGCTGCTCGGCGGACTCCTGCCGGCACTGGCGTCGGCGGCCTTCGGCTCCTTCCTGCTGAACTGGTTCTTCACTCCGCCGCTGCACCGGGTGACCATCGCCGACCCGAAGAACATCGTCGCCATCGCCGTCTTCTTCGGCGTCGCGGTGGCCGTGGCCTCGGTGGTCGACCTGGCCGCCCGCCGGACCCATCAGGCGGCCCGGCTGCGCGCCGAGGCCGAGACGCTCTCCTTCCTCGCGGGGAGCGTGCTGCGCGGGGAGACCAGCCTGGAGTCCCTGCTCGAACGGGTCCGGGAGACCTTCGCGATGGAGTCCGTCGCCCTGCTGGAACGCAGGAGCGACGTCGAGCCCTGGACCTGTGCGGCGAGCGTGGGATCGCGCCCGGTCGTGCGGCCCGAGGACGCGGACGTGGACATGCCGGTCGGTGAGCATCTGGCGCTCGCCCTGACCGGCCGGGTGCTGCCCGCCGAGGACCGGCGCGTGCTCGGCGCCTTCGCCGCGCAGGCCGCGGTCGTACTGGACCGCCAGCGGCTCGTCGGCGAGGCCGAGGAGGCCCGCAAGCTGGCGGAGGGCAACAAGATCCGTACGTCACTCCTCGCGGCCGTCAGCCACGACCTCCGTACCCCGCTCGCCGCCATCAAGGCGGCCGTCTCCTCCCTGCGCTCCGACGACGTGGAGTGGTCCGAGCAGGACCGGGCCGAGCTTCTCGAAGGCATCGAGGAGGGTGCGGACCGGCTCGACCACCTGGTCGGGAACCTCCTCGACATGTCCCGGCTCCAGACCGGCACCGTCACCCCGCTGATCCGCTCCATCGACCTGGACGAGGTCGTCCCGATGGCGCTCGGCGGGGTGCCCGACGGCAGTGCCGAGCTGGACATCCCCGAGACCCTGCCGATGGTCGAGGTCGACAAGGGGCTCCTGGAGCGCGTCGTGGCCAACATCGTCGAGAACGCCGTGAAATACAGTCCGGACGGGGTGCCGGTGGTCGTCTCCGGCAGCGCCCTGGGCGAGCGGGTCGAGCTGCGGGTCGTCGACCGCGGGCCGGGGGTCCCGGACGAGAGCAAGGAGCACATCTTCGAGCCGTTCCAGCGCTTCGGGGATGCCCCGCGCGGCTCCGGTGTGGGCCTGGGCCTCGCGGTCGCCCGCGGCTTCGTCGAGGCCATGGGGGGCACCATCACCGCGGAGGACACCCCCGGAGGCGGCCTGACCATGACGATCACCCTCAGGGCCGTGACGGGCCGGCCCCCGCCGCCGGTCGCCGATCTGCCCGCCCGGGTGACCTCGTGACGTCGTGCCTCGTGACCTCGTGACCTCGTGACCTCGTGACCCCGTGACAGCGGGCCCGGTGAGCCCGTGACCCTGACGACCGTGAGCCCGTGCCCCTGACGACCGTGACGACCGTGACGACCGTGACGACCCTGAGCCCGTGACCCTGACCGCCCTGACGACCGTGACCTCTTGACCTCGTGACCGCACGGATTCCCCCGTACTCCCAGACGTACGAAGCAGAGAGAAGGAAGCCCTCGATGACCCGGGTTCTCGTCGTCGACGACGAGCCACAGATCGTCCGCGCGCTGGTGATCAACCTCAAGGCGCGGAAGTACGAGGTGGACGCGGCGCCCGACGGCGCCACCGCCCTTCGGCTCGCCGCCGAACGCCATCCCGACGTGGTCGTCCTCGACCTCGGCCTGCCGGACATCGACGGTGTCGAGGTCATCAAGGGCCTGCGCGGCTGGACCCGTGTGCCGATCCTGGTGCTCTCGGCACGCCAGACCTCCGACGAGAAGGTCGGGGCCCTGGACGCCGGAGCCGACGACTACGTCACCAAGCCCTTCGGGATGGACGAGCTCCTGGCCCGGCTGAGGGCCGCGGTCCGCAGGGCCGAGCCGGTCGGCGGCGACGACGGCCTCGTGACCGTCGAGGCGGAGGGCTTCACGGTCGACCTGGCCGCCAAGAAGGTCCACCGGGACGGGCGCGACGTACGCCTCACGCCCACCGAGTGGCACCTGCTCGAAGTGCTCGTCCGCAACAGCGGGCGCCTCGTGAGCCAGAAGCAGCTCCTGCAGGAGGTCTGGGGCCCGTCGTACGGCACGGAGACCAACTATCTGCGGGTCTACATGGCGCAGCTGCGGCGCAAGCTGGAGGTCGACCCCTCGCACCCGCGGCACTTCGTCACCGAACCGGGCATGGGCTACCGCTTCGAGCGTTGAGACGAACGGCGGCGGGTGCCCGGAGAGGCGCCCGGAAGACGGCCGGAGCCACCCCGACGCCGTCCGTTCGGAGGGCCGGTTCCCTTGTCCGTGGGGGCCGGTACGCTTTCTGTATGAGTGCTGCACCGCGTACAGAGAAGCCGGCCGGACGGTTCCGCCGGATGCTCGACCGGCTGTCCACCTCGCAGGAGGAACTGGAGTCCGTCGAGCTCCAGGAGGACGCCGAGGCGTCGGGCTGCACGCGTATCTGCGACTGCTCCGACCGCCAGATAGTCAAGGTGACTGGTACCTTGCGCACGGTCACGCTGCGTCCCAGGGCGGGTGTGCCCGCCCTGGAGGCCGAGCTGTTCGACGGCACGGCCCCGCTGGACGTGGTGTGGCTGGGCCGGCGGTCCATCGTGGGCATCGAGCCGGGCCGCAAGCTGATCGCCTCCGGCCGGATCTCCATGAGCCACGGCCGGCGGGTCCTCTTCAACCCCAAATACGAGCTCCGACCGCTCGGACAGGAGTAGCCGGTGACGTCGCTCGACAAGCCGACGGATCACGACGCCCCGGACAGCAAGGGCGCGCAGGAAGCGCAGGCCTCCAAGGAGGTCACCGAGGCCGCGCTCTTCGAGGCCTTCGGCGGCCTGCGGGGCATGATCGAGACAGTCCTGCCCGGTCTGCTCTTCGTCACGATCTTCACGATCAACAAGGACCTGCACATCTCGGCGATCGCGGCCCTCGCGGTCTCCCTGCTGCTGGTCGCCGTCCGGCTGGTCCGCCGGGACACCGTCAAGCACGCCTTCAGCGGCGTCTTCGGCGTGGCGTTCGGCGTCGTCTTCGCGATGATGACCGGCAACGCCAAGGACTTCTACCTGCCGGGCATGCTGTACACGCTGGGCCTCGCCCTCGCGTACATCATCACCACGATCGCGGGCGTCCCGCTGATCGGCCTGATGCTCGGCCCGGTCTTCAAGGAGAACCTCTCCTGGCGGACCCGCAACCCCGGGCGCAAGAAGGCCTACGCCAAGGCGAGCTGGGCGTGGGGCCTGATCCTGCTCGGCAAGTGCGCGATCCTCTTCCCGATGTACTGGTGGGCCGACACGACCAAGTTCGGCTGGGTCCTCGTCGCGCTGAAGATCCCGCCCTTCCTGCTCGCGGTGTACCTGACGTGGGTCTTCCTGGCGAAGGCCCCGCCGCCGATCGACGTCTTCGCCGAGATGGAGGCGGAGGAGGAGGCCGAGAAGGCCCGCAAGGCGGCCGCGGCACGGCAGCCGGAAGCGTAGGCCGCAGTACGCCGTGTACGGCGTGTACGGCGTGTACGGGGAAGGGCCCGGGACTTCAAGGTCCCGGGCCCTTCCCCGTACACAGGCACAACACGGCCCGGACGTCAGCCCTTCGGCGCGCCCTCGCTGCGGACCGACAGCAGGTCCTCCAGCTGCTCCTCGCGCGCCTGGGCGGCCACGAAGAGAAGCTCGTCGCCCGCCTCCAGGGTCTCCTCCGGGCTCGGGGTCAGCACCCGCGAGCCGCGGATGATCGTCACGAGGGAGGTGTCCTGCGGCCAGGCCACGTCGCCGACGGCCGTTCCCGCGATCGCCGACTCCGGCGGGAGCGTCAGCTCCACCAGGTTCGCGTCGCCGTGGCTGAAGCGCAGCAGCCGGACCAGGTCGCCGACGCTCACCGCCTCCTCCACCAGGGCCGACATCAGACGCGGAGTCGACACGGCGACGTCCACGCCCCAGGACTCGTTGAAGAGCCACTCGTTCTTCGGGTTGTTCACCCGGGCGACCACGCGCGGCACGCCGTACTCGGTCTTCGCGAGCAGCGAGACGACCAGGTTCACCTTGTCGTCACCGGTGGCCGCGATCACCACGTTGCAGCGCTGGAGCGCCGCCTCGTCCAGCGAGGTGATCTCACAGGCGTCGGCGAGCAGCCACTCCGCCTGCGGCACCCGCTCCACCGAGATGGCGGTGGGCGCCTTGTCGATCAGCAGGACCTCGTGGCCGTTCTCCAGGAGCTCGCCCGCGATGGAACGGCCCACCGCACCCGCGCCCGCAATAGCGACACGCATCAGTGACCGCCCTCCTCAGGACCCTCGGCGAAGGCCTCCTCGACCTTCTCGATCTCGTCCGTGCGCATCATCACGTGCACGAGGTCGCCCTCCTGCAGCACGGTCTGCGAGGAGGGGATGATCGACTCGCCCAGCCGCGTGAGGAACGCCACGCGCACGCCCGTCTCGTCCTGCAGCTTGCTGATCTTGTGGCCGATCCACGCGGCGGACGTGTGCACCTCCGCGAGCTGCACCCCACCGCTCGGGTCGGTCCACAGGGGCTCCGCGCCCGACGGCAGCAGGCGCCGCAGCATCTGGTCGGCGGTCCAGCGGACCGTGGCGACGGTCGGGATGCCGAGGCGCTGGTAGACCTCGGCGCGCCGCGGGTCGTAGATCCTGGCGGCCACGTTCTCGATGCCGAACATCTCGCGCGCGACCCGCGCCGCGATGATGTTCGAGTTGTCGCCGCTGCTCACCGCGGCGAAGGCACCGGCCTCCTCGATCCCCGCCTCGCGCAGCGTGTCCTGATCGAAGCCGACGCCGGTGACACGGCGCCCGCCGAAGCCGGAGCCCAGACGGCGGAAAGCCGTCGGGTCCTGGTCCACGACGGCGACGGTGTGCCCCTGCTGCTCCAGGGTCTGCGCGAGAGCGGCTCCCACTCGCCCGCAGCCCATGATGACGATGTGCACGTCCCCTTACCCCGCACTCCTGATCGTCTTACTGACCTGCGAATACACCCTGCTCACAACTTTCCTCACCCGACTGGCCCGGGCCGTGGCGGGCAGCGCCCTGCCGTGCTGCCCGATCCGAGCTTATGCGGCAACCCCGAAGGGGACCGCATCCGAGGTGTCTGCCAGGGAGATTCCGTGCGGATTGGGGGTCGCGGTGAGCATGGCTGTTTTCGAACGCTTACGATCCTCTCCGTGTCCAAACTGACCGACCTGCCCAAACGGATCTTGATCGGACGGGCTCTGCGGAGCGACAAGCTCGGAGAGACCCTTCTCCCGAAGCGCATCGCCCTCCCCGTCTTCGCCTCCGACCCGCTGTCCTCGGTGGCGTACGCACCCGGTGAGGTGCTGCTCGTCCTGTCGATCGCGGGTCTGTCGGCGTACCACTTCAGCCCGTGGATCGCGCTGGCCGTCGTCGTCCTGATGTTCACGGTCGTCGCCTCCTACCGCCAGAACGTCCACGCCTACCCGAGCGGCGGCGGCGACTACGAGGTCGCCAACACCAACCTCGGCCCGAAGGCCGGACTGACCGTCGCCAGCGCCCTGCTCGTCGACTACGTCCTGACCGTCGCCGTCTCGATCTCCTCCGGGATCGAGAACCTCGGCTCGGCCGTCCCGTTCGTCGTCGAGCACAAGGTCCTCTGCGCGGTCGGCGTCATCGTGCTGCTGACGCTGATGAACCTGCGCGGGGTGAAGGAGTCGGGCAGCCTCTTCGCCATCCCGACGTACGTCTTCGTCGCCGGCGTCTTCATCATGATCGCCTGGGGCGCCTACAAGGGGATCGTCCTCGACGAGACCATGAAGGCCCCCACCGCCGACTTCGAGATCAAGCCCGAGCACCAGGGCCTGGCCGGCTTCGCGCTGTTCTTCCTGCTGCTGCGCGCCTTCTCCTCCGGCTGTGCCGCCCTCACCGGCGTCGAGGCGATCTCCAACGGCGTCCCCGCCTTCCGCAAGCCCAAGTCGAAGAACGCCGCCACCACGCTCGCGCTGATGGGCGCGCTGGCCGTCACCATGTTCTGCGGCATCATCTTCCTGGCCCTCGCCACCGACGTACGGATGGCCGAGAAGCCCGCCCAGGACCTGCTCCTGGACGGTGTGCCGGTCGGCCCGGGCTACGTCCAGGACCCGGTCATCTCCCAGGTCGCCGCCGCCGTCTTCGGCGACGGAACGTTCTTCTTCGTCCTCCTCGCCGCGGCCACGGCGCTCGTCCTCTTCCTGGCCGCCAACACGGCGTACAACGGCTTCCCGCTCCTCGGCTCGATCCTCGCCCAGGACCGGTACCTGCCGCGCCAGCTGCACACCCGCGGCGACCGGCTCACCTTCTCCAACGGCATCGTGCTCCTCGCCGGCGCCGCGGCCCTGCTCGTCTGGGTCTACGGCGCCGACTCGACGAAGCTGATCCAGCTGTACATCGTCGGCGTCTTCGTCTCCTTCACCCTCAGCCAGACCGGCATGGTCCGGCACTGGAACCGGCACCTGAGGACCGAGAAGGACCCGGCCAAGCGCCGCCACATGATCCGCTCCCGCGCGATCAACACCTTCGGCGCCTTCTTCACCGGCCTGGTCCTGGTCGTCGTCCTCGCCACCAAGTTCACGCACGGCGCGTGGGTCGCGCTGCTCGGCATGGTCATCTTCTACGGGACGATGACCGCGATCCGCCGCCACTACGACTCGGTCGCGGACGAGATCGCCGCCGCGGAGGAACGCCCCGACGAGTACGTCCGCCCCTCGCGGGTCCGCTCCGTCGTCCTCGTCTCCAAGCTGCACAAGCCCACGCTGCGGGCGCTCGCCTACGCCAAGCTGCTGCACGCGAACGAGCTGGAGGCGCTGAGCGTCAACGTCGACCCGGCCGAGACCAAGGCGCTCAGGGAGGAGTGGGAGCGGCGCGGGATCAACGTACCGCTCAAGATCCTCGACTCGCCGTACCGCGAGATCACCCGGCCGGTGATCGAGTACGTCAAGAACATCCGCCGCGAGAGCCCGCGGGACGCCGTCTCGGTCTACATCCCCGAGTACGTCGTCGGCCACTGGTACGAGCACCTGCTGCACAACCAGAGCGCCCTGCGCCTCAAGGGCCGCCTGCTCTTCACCCCCGGCGTGATGGTGACGTCCGTCCCGTACCAGCTGCAGTCCTCCGAGGCCGCGAGGAAGCGGGCGAGGAAGCGCCAGGACTGGAACGCGCCGGGTTCGGTGCGCCGCGGGCCGGTCGAGAAGCGCGCGAAGGAACCGACCGGCAAGGGCACGTAGACTGGTGGGCTGCCGCTAGCGGCAGCCCACCTCCCTCTTTCTCTGGAGTCACCCCGTCATGCAGAACGCACCTGTTTCTTCGTTGGTCGGGGAAGAGTACGAGGTCGAGGTCGGGCCGGTGGCGCACGGCGGCCACTGCATCGCTCGTACGGAGGAGGGCCGCGTCCTCTTCGTCCGGCACGCCCTGCCGGGCGAGCGGGTGGTCGCGAAGGTGACCGAGGGCGACGAGACGTCCCGCTACCTGCGCGCGGACGCGGTCACGATCCTGGACGCCTCGAAGGACCGGGTGGAGGCGCCCTGCCCGTTCGCGGGCCCGGGCAGGTGCGGCGGCTGCGACTGGCAGCACGCCAAGCCGGGCGCCCAGCGCCGCCTCAAGGGCGAGGTCGTCGCCGAGCAGCTCCAGCGGCTGGCCGGGCTCACGCCCGAGGAGGCCGGCTGGGACGGCACCGTGATGCCGGCCGAGGGCGACAAGCTCCCGGCGGGCGAGGTCCCGCAGTGGCGCACCCGCGTCCAGTACGCCGTGGACACCGAGGGCCACGCGGGCCTGCGCAAGCACCGCTCGCACGAGGTGGAGGTGATCGACCGCTGCATGATCGCGGCCGAGGGCGTTTCGGAGCTCGGCATCGAGAAGCGGACCTGGGAGGGCATGGCCTCGGTCGAGGCGATCGCCGCCTCGGGTTCGGGCGACCGCCAGGTCATCCTCACTCCTCGTCCGGGCGCCCGCCTCCCGCTGGTCGAGCTGGACAAGCCGGTCTCGGTCCTCCGCGTCGACGAGAAGGACGGCGGCGTCCACCGCGTGCACGGCCGCCCCTTCGTCCGCGAGCGCGCCGACGACCGCACGTACCGCGTCGGCAACGGCGGCTTCTGGCAGGTCCACCCGAAGGCGGCCCAGACGCTGGTCCTCGCGGTCATGCAGGGCCTGATGCCCCGTAAGGGCGACACGGCCCTGGACCTCTACTGCGGCGTCGGCCTCTTCGCCGGCGCGATCGCCGACCGCGTGGGCGACCAGGGCGCGGTCCTGGGCATCGAGTCGGGCAAGCGCGCGGTCGAGGACGCCCGCCACAACCTCGAGGCCTACGACCGCGTGCGCATCGAGCAGGGCAAGGTGGAGACGGTCCTCCCGCGCACCCGCATCACGGAGGTCGACCTCATCGTCCTGGACCCGCCCCGCGCGGGCGCCGGCAAGCAGACGGTCAAGCACCTGGCGGGCCTGGGCGCACGAAGGATCGCCTACGTGGCCTGCGACCCGGCGGCCCTGGCCCGCGACATCGCGTACTTCAAGGAGGGCGGCTACCGGGTCCGGACACTGCGGGCGTTCGACCTGTTCCCGATGACGCATCATGTCGAGTGCGTGGCGATTCTTGAGCCGGTGAAGTAGGGGCTCTGACCTGCTGTTTCTCCGAGTGGGCGTGATGGGGCGTTACGTGCGTTAGGTGCGTTGTCTTGACGCATATTCGACGCACGTGACACACGTGACGCACGTTTGACGCACGGACGGCGCGGTTTCTGATGAGTCGTCATGCGTGGTTCGAGGGTGTCGGTCGGGGGGCTGGCCGTCTCCGGTTCGCCCTCGTGACGCGGTCGGAGGGAGCCTGGGCGCCGCCGGTGGGTGATCGCGTGGTCGTGTCCTGGCTGACCGCTACCGCCGTCTCGACCGCCGCTACGAGCGCCACCCCCGCACGGTTCGACTGGTCCACTACGGCAAGGGCCTCGCCCGGCTCACGGGGGACCACCCTGACCTGAGGGCCGGACGGGCGTGTCCCGACCGCTTCGCGCGGCCGGGGCACGCCGGGCGCCTCCGGGCGGTGCGCATCGCCGACACACGGTGGGTGAGCCGGCTGACGCCGGCCGCGTATCCGATGCCGAAGGCCAGGGACACGACGAGGGCCAGGTGCTTCGACAGCCCGTCGAAGACCGGATAGATCTGCCAGTGCGTCAGGTAGATGGCGAGCGAGCTGCCGGCGAGCAGGCCGGCCAGCTGGTTGAGCCGGTGGGTGCTCGGCAGGGTGGGGAACCAGACCAGCAGGACGAAGCCGACCATGACGAACAGCTCCCGGCGCGGCTCGCCGGGGAAGAAGCCCGGGACGGTGCTCAGCGCGGCGACCGTCACGAGGAGCCTGTGCGGCACGGTGCGGGACCGGGCAGCGGCCCAGCCCAGGGCGAAGAGCCAGAAGACGGTGACCGCGTCGGTGATCTGGGCGCGGTCCGGCAGCCCCGCGAGTTCGTAGCGGGTGAGCAGCCCGAGGCCGATGAGGGCGACCGGCAGCCCGTACGGGAAGCGGCGCTCCAGGCGGTGCACCGGGGCGAGGGCGAGTAGCGCCATCACCGCCAGCAGGATGTAGACGAGGGCCTCGACGAACCAGAGGTGGATCCCGGTGCCCATGTCCTCGGGCCAGAGCGCGTTGTGCAGGAGGAAGAGATTGGACAGGTCGTAGTCGTCGTCGACGAGGAGCGCGAAGGCGGTCCAAACCATGGTGGGGACGGCGATCCGCGCGATGCCGCGTGCCGTCCGGCGCGTCCGCTCGCGGCGTTCGGGAGAGGCGAGCAGGAAGCGGGCGAAGTTGTAGCCGGCGACGGCGAGCAGCAGATGGGCTCCGCCGCGGAGCTCGAAGAGGCGGATGTGCGAGCCGACGACGCACACGATGGCCACCGCGCGAAGGACGACACCGGTCTCCACGGTCCGAAGCCGCCGCCGGCCGCACGGGGCGGGTGCCTCACGCCGCTCCAGCTCACGGATGGGAGTCGTGTGCCAGTTCGACGGCAGTCGGCCGAGGAGCTGTTCGAGGTGGAGTGACATCTCGACGTACGACAGGGAGTCGCCGCCGAGGGACACGAACGAGCCGTCGGGCGTCACGTCCGGGCGGTCCAGGATCCGTGCGTAGAGCGCGCACAGGTCATCAGGGGTTCCGTCCGCGCCCGGCAGGGACACCTCGGCGGGGCCGCGAAGAGCGCGTACGGCCTGGTAGTCGGGCTTGCCGGTGGGCAGGCGGGGGAGTTCGGGCAGTAGATGGACGTGGACGGCGCGGGCGGGCAGGCCGCATTCGTCCACGATCCGTCTTCGGATCCGCCGCTGGTCCCAGCCGGGTCTGCCGACGGCGGCGACGGTGAGGCTCTCGTCGTCGCCCGAGGCCAGGGCGTCGAGGCCGTGTCGTCCCAGCAGGGCCTCGACCTGTCCGGGGTCGATGCGCAGGCCGAGGATCTTGAGGAAGCGGCTGCGCCGGCCGACGATCTCGTACAGGCCGTCGTCGGCGCGTCGGGCGAGGTCGCCGGTGTGCAGGACGTCGACCGTACGGCCGAGGGCGAGGTCGTCGGGGGTGTGGGCGTAACCGAGCATGACGTTCGGGCCGGAGTAGACGAGCTCGCCGACGTCCTGGCCGGGTGACTCGTCGACGGGTTCGAGGGAGAACGAGCCACCGGGCACCGGGACGCCGATCGCCCCGGGGCGTTCGGTCGCGAGCGCGGGCGGCAGGTAGGCCATGCGCGCGGTCGCCTCGGTCTGGCCGTACATGACGAAGAGGTCCCAGCCGCGCCGAGCGCCCAATTCGGCATAGTGCTTGACCCGGTCGGGAGCGAGGCGGCCGCCGGCCTGGGTGACGTACCGCAGGTGGGGGAGATCCATCTCGGCGAAGCCGACCCGGTCGAGCAGGTCGAAGGTGTACGGGACGCCGGCGATGGCCGTGCCTCCGGCGGCGCGGAAGAGGTCCCAGAAGCAGGTGTCGGCCACCGAGAGGCCGGTGAGGACGAGGCCGGCGCCGCGCAGCAGATGGCTGTGGATCACGGACAGGCCGTAGCAGTAGTGCATCGGCAGGGTCGTCGCGGCGCGGTCGGTGTCGCGGATGCCGAGGTAGGTGGCGATCGACTCGGCGTTGGCCTGCAGGTTCTCGTAGGAGAGCCGGACGAGCTTGGGGGAGCCGGTGGAGCCGGAGGTGCTGAGCAGCAGCGCGAGGTCGGGGTGGAGGACGTGGGCGGTGCCGGGCCTGCGCTCCTCGATGCGCCATTCCTCGCCGTCCTCGGGGTGGACGACGACGTCGGGGTCGTAGGCGGCGATCAGGGAATCCGCCGCCTCGGGGTGGTCGCCGGACACGAGCAGCAGGGGATGGCCGGCCGAGAGCGCGGCCAGGTGGACGACAAGTGCTTCGACCGTGTTGGCGCCGGGCAGAAGGATCAGCCGCCGCCCCGGACCGAGGCGCCGCGCCGTCTCCTCGACTCGCCCGGCCAGTTCGCGGTACGAGATCTCGGCGTCGGCGGTCACGAGGGCGGAGCGGTCGCCGTGGAGCGCGAGGGCCCGGGCGAGGGGGAGGGCGTGGCCACCGACGGGCGGGGCGGGGAGCAGGGTCACGGGCGCATCGTAGGTAAGGCTTTCCTTATCGAGAAGAGGGGGAGGGGTCTCCGGATGTTCATTCGCGGCCAGGTTGTTATCACTTCCTGACTTGACCCTTAGGTTAGCTTTACCTTATCAATGCCCTATTCACAGGTTCTCCCGGTAGTTCACGCAGGAAGGCTCCACCCACATGCGCCGCCCCTTGGCCCGCACCCTGACCGCACTCGCCGCGGCCGCCCTGCTCACCCCCGTGCTCGCCGCGTGCGGCAGCGACGAGCCCGCCGGCCTGGTCATCTACTCCGGCCGCAACGAGAACCTCGTGAAGCCGCTCATCGAGAAGCTGGAGAAGCACCTCGGCACCAACGTCGAGGTCCGCTACGGCGACAGCGCCGAGCTCTCCGCCCAGCTCCTGGAGGAGGGGGACAAGACCGAGGCCGGCCTCTTCCTCTCCCAGGACGCCGGAGCCCTCGGCGCGCTCTCCAAGGAGCAGCGCCTCGCGCCGCTCCCGAAGGCCACCCTCGACAAGGTCGACACCGCCTACCGCGGGTCGGGCGGTGACTGGACCGGTGTCAGCGGTCGCGTGCGCGTCCTCGGGTACAACCCCGATCAGGTCCCCACGCCGCCGAGCAGCGTCCACGAGCTGGTCAAGCCCGAGTGGAAGGGCAAGATCGGCTTCGTGCCGACCAACGCCTCCTTCCAGGCGTTCGTCACCGGCATGCGCGTCCTGGAGGGCGACGAGGCCACCCGCACCTGGCTCAAGGGCCTCAAGGCCAACGAGCCCAAGGTGTACGAGGGCAACCTCAAGGTCCTCGAAGCCGTCGACAAGGGCGAGGTCTCCCTCGGCCTGCTCAACCACTACTACTGGTACGAGCAGGCGGCGGAGAAGGGCGCCGACAAGATGAAGGCCAAGATCCACTACCTGCCCAAGGGCGACCCGGGCGGCCTCGTCAACGTCTCCGGCGTCGGCATACTCAAGGGCGCCGACGAGAAGCAGGCCGCGTACGCGCAGAAGGCCGTCGACTACCTGCTCTCCGTCGAGTCCCAGACGTACTTCGCCGAAGAGACCAAGGAGTACCCGCTGGCCGCCGGCGTGAAGACCGCCGAGGGCGTACCTCCACTGGAGACCCTCCAGCCGCCGAAGATCGACCTCGGCAAGCTCGACTCCCTGAAGGAAACCCTGGCCATGCTCCAGGAAGCCGGACTGGTCTGACGTGACCTCACCGGAGCTCTCCGCCCCGGCCCGTCGCGACCGCCGCCCGGCGGGTGCTCCCGCACCCGCCGGGCGGCGGCGCGCCGGTTCCCGGCCCTCCTGGGTGCTGATCGTGCCCGCCGTGCTCGCCGCCGCCCTGGCCGTGCTGCCCCTCGGCTATCTCGCCGTCCGCGCCCTGGAACACGGCCCCGCCTACGCCTGGGACGTCATCGCCGACGAGCGCACCGGCGAACTCCTGCTGCACAGCCTCGGTCTCACCGCCGCGGTCGTCGCGGCCAGCACGGTGATCGGCGTGTCCCTCGCCTGGCTCACCGTCCGCACGGCCCTGCCGGGCGCCCGCGCCTGGTCCGTTCTCGTCACCCTGCCGCTCGCCGTGCCGAGTTACGTCGCCGCCTTCGCCTGGCTCTCCGCCGCTCCCTCACTCGCCGGCTTCACCGGATCGGCACTGGCGCTCACCCTCGTGAGCTTCCCGTACGTGTACCTGCCGGTCGCCGCCGCCCTGCGGGGCACCGACCCCGGACACGAGGAGGTCGCCCGCTCCCTCGGCCACGGCCCCTTCCGCACCTTCCTCCGCGTCACCCTGCCGCAGTTGCGACCCGCCGCGGCCGGCGGCGGACTCCTCGTCGCGCTGTACGTGCTCTCCGACTTCGGCGCCGTGTCCCTCATGCGGTACGACACCTTCACCCGGGGCATCTACACCTCCTACCGGGCCAGCTTCGACCGCACGCCCGCCGCCGCGCTCAGCGCGGTCCTGGTCCTCATGACCGTGCTGCTCGTCACCGCCGAGACCCGCACCCGAGGCCGCGCCGACTACGCCCGTACCGGCACGGGCACCGCTCGGCGGGCCCTTCCTGCCGCCCTGGGCCGGCTCAGGCCGGTCGCCCTCTCCTGGTGCGGAGCCGTCGTCGCCGCGGCCGTCGGCTTCCCGCTCGCCACGCTCGGCTACTGGCTCGCAGTCGGCTCCTCCGCGACCTGGGACCCGGCCACGCTCACCGGTACCGCGCTCACCACCCTCGGCGTCGCCGCCGCGGGCGCCGCCCTCACCACCCTGCTCGCCCTGCCGGTCGGCGTCATCGCCGCCCGCCACCGGGGCCGCCTCGCCCACCTGCTCGAACAAGCCGCGTACGCGGGCCACGCCGTCCCCGGCATCACCGTCGCGCTCGCCCTGGTCTTCTTCGCCGTGCGCTACGCCCGGCCGCTGTACCAGGAGACGCCGCTCCTGATCTGCGCGTACGCGGTGCTCTTCCTGCCGGTCGCGGTCGCCGCCACGCGCGCCGCCGTCCTGCAGTCGCCGCCGGTCCTGGACGACGTGGCCCGCTCCCTGGGCCGCACCCCGTTCGGCGTCCTGAGGGAGGTCACCCTGCCGCTCGCGGCCCCCGGCGTCGCGGCCGGGGCGGCCCTCACCTTCGTGGTCTGCATGAAGGAACTCCCCGCCACCCTGCTCCTGCGCCCCACGGGCATGGACACCCTCGCCACCCGGCTGTGGACGGAGACCGGCACCGGCTCGTTCGCGGCGGCGGCCCCTTACGCCGCCGCGCTGATCCTGCTCGCCGCCGTCCCCTCGTACCTCCTCGGAAGGCACCGCTCATGAACGAGCTCGACGTCCGCCAGGCCGTCAAGGCGTACGGGCCCGGGACACCGGTCCTGGACGGGCTCGACCTCACCGTCCCCGGCGGCTCCCTCACCGCCGTCCTCGGCCCCTCCGGGTGCGGCAAGACCACCCTGCTGCGGGTGATCGCCGGGTTCCTGAAGGCCGACGCCGGCACCGTGACCGTCGCGGGCCGGCTCCTCGGCGGGCCCGGTGTCCACCTGCCGCCCGAGCGGCGCCGGATCGGGATCGTGCCCCAGGAGGGCGCGCTCTTCCCGCACCTGAGTGTGGCCCGGAACATCGCCTTCGGGCTCACGGACCTCGACCGTCCGGGCCGACGAGCCCGCGTGGGGGAGATGCTGGACCTGGTGGGACTGCCGGGCTACGGCGAGCGCATGCCGCACGAGCTGTCAGGAGGGCAGCAGCAGCGCGTCGCCCTCGCCCGCGCGCTCGCTCCCCGGCCCCATCTCGTGCTCCTCGACGAGCCGTTCAGCGCACTCGACAGCGGACTGCGCGGGGCCGTACGGGCCGAGGTCCGTGCCGTGCTCCGGGAGAGCGGCGCCACCGCCCTGCTCGTCACCCACGACCAGCAGGAGGCCCTCTCCACCGCCGACCTGGTCGCCGTCCTGCGCGAGGGGCGCGTCGCCCAGTGCGGCACGCCCGAGGAGCTGTACCACCGGCCGGTGGACCCCTGGCTGGCCTCGTTCGTCGGCGACGCCGTCCTCGTTCCCGGAACCGCCGACAAGGACGTCGCCGCGACCGCGCTGGGACGCATCCCGCTCGCAGCCGCCCCGGAGGGACTACGCGACGGTCTGGTCCTCCTCCGCCCTGAGCAACTCCGGCTCTCGGAGGCGGACTCCGCCGACGCCGCGGGCGTCGTGACCGACGTTCGCTTCTTCGGTCACGACGCCCTGGTCACGGTCGCCGTCGACGGCCTGGACCGGCCGATCGACATTCGCACTTCGGGCCCCCTGCGGGTCGAACCGGGTGTGAGGGTCGGCGTGTGTCTCACCGGCGAGGCCACCTTGCACCCGGGGAACGCTTGATCGGGGCCGACGAGACGCCTCGACCTCGCCCGCCCGCACGAGTCGTCACGATGTGATCGTCAGGGGTTGTCAGCGACCAGGGAGCGTGTGACGGGCCGGTCGGCCCTGGAGTGGTGCCAGATCGCGGACCACTCACGGTGCTGTCGACACCGTGGAAAGAGCGGACGGGCGGGTCCGGCGATGCCGAGGTGGCCTGGCCGAGGTGACCTGACGCAGAAGGCGCTGGTCGGGGCGAGTGCGCGCCCGTCGCCGAGCTGCTTCGATGTTCACCGCTGCCCTACACGCCGGTATCCTGCCGCGCCGCGCGGCGGCGCGATGCGGCAGACCTGTGGCCGGCTCCCTCCGGGTGGATGATGTGTAGGTGAAGAGCCTGGCCGGTGGCGCTCACCCTGGCGGAGTGCCGGGTCGGCGCAGGAGGGGCTCACCGAAGGGACCGTGGCCGTGAGCGATGGGCAGAGTGAGCTTCCCCGGCTGTTGACGGCAGCGGAGATGGCCGCGCCGGTGGATGCTGTCGACGTCGTCGCGCGGGATCTGCGACGGCGGTTCGAGGCCGTCGAGGTCTCCTTCCTCATCGTGGACCTTACGGGGAGGGCGGTGGCCCGGCTGTCCACCACCGCTGTGGGGGAGAACGGTCAGGAAGCGGAACGGATTCCTCTGCTCGGCAGCGTGTACGAGCATGTGATCCGTACCCAGCGGCCGTACCAGGAGGTGACCCATCGCGGACACCGCGTGATCGCGCCGGTCACCAACCGGGGGGACGCGATCGGGCTCCTGGAACTCCTTCTGCCGGCCGGACCCGGCGAGGACACCCTCACCGCGGTCGGGGAGGCCGCGCACGTCCTGGCCTACGTGGTGATCGCCAACGGTCGCTTCACCGACCTCTACACCTGGGGCAAGCGTTCCAGGCCGCCCACCCTGGCCGCGGAGATCCAATACCAGCTGCTTCCCCCGTCCCTGTCGTGCGAGGCGGCCCAGTTCACCCTGTGCGGGAGCCTCGAGCCCTCCGAAGACCTCAGCGGCGACACCTTCGACTACATCCTGGACCGCGACACCCTGCACGTGTCGGTGACCGACCCCATGGGGCACGACATCGACGCGGCCCTGGCCGCCACCGTGCTGGTCGGCGCCTTGCGGGGCGCCCGTCGCGCAGGGGCCGGCCTGGTGGAGCAGGCTCATCTGGCGGACCAGGCCCTGGCCGACCACGGCCATGGCCACGCCACGGGACAGCTGTTGCGCATCAACCTCCACACCGGGCGGGCCCAGCTCGTCAACGCCGGCCACCCCTGGCCACTGCGACTGCGCCAAGGGGTCGCGAAGGCGATCACCTGCGAGGTGGACCATCCCTTCGGACTGTCCGTGCCCGTGCCCCACCCGTACCGCGCTCAGGACGTCGACCTGCGCCCCGGCGACCGACTGCTCATGTTCACCGACGGCATGCTCGAGCGCCATGGAGAGAAAGTCGATCTCCCCGGCCTTCTGGAGCGCACCCGGAACCTGCATCCCCGCGAGACCGCTCTGGCGATGACTTCGGCGGTACGGGGCGCAGCCGGCGACCGACTCGAGGACGATGCCACCGTGATGTGCCTGGACTGGCACGGTCCGCAGGAGACCCAGCGGCACGTCAGCTCCGGCGCGGACACCCACCAAGCCTCGGGCGACCGCCCGGAAGCGTAGGCCCGGGGCCTGCAAGTCCACGGCTGGCGGCTGGGCGGCCGTCTGACACACGGCTGCCCGCACGCGTGGGCGGGTGGGCAGGACAGCGCTCGGAGCCCAGGCGAGACGCCGATCAGTCGATCACCTCCCGCCACCAGGGCTCGGCGGGCAGTACCCCTCGCAGGGGGCTCCGGTCGACGAACTCACCTCGTTCCGGCAGGTCCGGCGGAGACCGTAGGCTCTGAGCATGGTGGATACGAAGCCGGACGGGGCCGTACGAGGGCCGGGGCGCCCGCGCGAGGAGCGGGTCACCGGAGCCGTCCTGACGGCGGTCGTGGACCTGATCACCGAGCAGGGGATCGGCGCGGTCACGATGGACGCCGTCGCGTCCCGCGCCGGGGTGAGCAAGCCGGCCATGTATCGGCGGTGGGCCACCAAGCAGGATCTGATCATCGCCGCTGCCGAGACCCGTCTCGGCGTCCTGTCGGTGCCTGATCTGGGCGACTTCCGCGCCGAGCTCCGCTTTGTCCTTGCCGCTCGCCTGGAGGCGTATCGGCTGCCGGGTTCGGACCGGCTGATCGCGGGCCTGATCGGAGCGGCGGCCGAGACAGGCGCGGCACGGGGTCAGTACGCGGAGTACACCGAGCGGATCACGGGCGAGACGAGGCGCATCCTCGAGCGCGGGATCGACCGCGGCGACGTGGCGCCCGACACCGACGTCCGGGCCGCGGCCACGCTGGTGGCCGCCCCGCTGCTTTTCCGGCTGGTCGGTGAGCAGGAGCTGCCCGACGCCCGCTTCGTGGAGACGCTGGTCGAGCTCGTGGCCCGCGCTGTGGGCCCGACCGGCTGACGCCTGGCATTCGCGGCCAACCCGCGCCCCATTTTTCGTGTCGCCAAGCCCTTGCCTCACCGCACCCTGATAACGATACTTCCGGTAACGATTTTCCGGCCGTTACGGAGGACTCATGGACAGCGCCGTCACCACCCCCGCCCCCGCGCTCGACAAGCCGCTGATGCACTACGGGAAGCGCACCCTCGACCGCATGGCGCCGGGCGCTACCCAGCCCGACTACCGACTCCTGGACGTCTGCCCGCTCACTCCGCACATCGGCGCCGAGATCGGGGGAGTCGACCTCTCGTTGCCGATCGGTGAGGACGTCGCGGAGGAGATCCGGCAGGCACTGCTGGAGTGGAAGGTGCTCTTCTTCCGCGACCAGCACGCCTTCGACCCGCAGTCCCAGCTCGCGTTCTCCGCCCTGTGGGGCGAGCCGGAGGAGAACCCCTTCTTCCCCAAGGGCGACACCGCTGTGGTCACCCGCCTGGCCAAGGACGCCATGCTCATGGGCACGGAGAACATCTGGCACAGCGACCACTCGTTCATGGCCGCGCCGGCGCTCGGCTCCGTGCTGCGCGCCGTCGAGGTCCCGACCGCCGGCGGCGACACCATGTGGGCGGACATGGCGGCCGCGTACGACAACCTCACCGAGTCCATGAAGGCCCGGATCGAGGGCCTCACCGCCGTGCACGACTGGGTGGTGAGCCACGGCGCGCTGATGACCGCGCGCCAGGTCGCGGCACATCGCGAGAACCTGCCGCCCGTCGAGCATCCCGTGGTCGTCCGCCACCCGCGGACCGGCCGCAAGGTGCTCTACGTCAACGAGCCCTTCACGACCCGGATCGTCGGTCTGTCGGACGCGGAGAGCCGCGAACTGCTCGACGAGCTCGTGCTCCAGGCCCGTATCCCCGAGTACCAGGTGCGCTTCCGCTGGCAGGCGGGTTCCGTCGCGGTGTGGGACAACATCGCCACCCAGCACTACGCGATCAGCGACTACTTCCCGCAGCGCCGTGTCATGGAGCGCATCGCCATCGCGGGCGTCCCGCTCTCCTGACCGAGCTCCCGGCCCCTCCCTCCCTCCCCATCCAGTCTCCGCGGAGCCCTTGTGACCGACATCGACGTCGCACCCGCTGTGCCCGCCGGCCCTGTGAAGGCGCCGAGCAGAACGAGACGCCGCGCGTGGATCGTCACCGTGCTGCTCGTCGTCTTCATGATGATCAATTTCGCCGACAAGTCCGTGCTCGGTCTGGCCGCGGAGGAGATCCGAGAGGACCTCGGCCTGTCCGCATCGGCCTTCGGACTCGCCAGCAGCGCCTTCTTCCTGCTGTTCTCGATCTCCGGTGTGGCCGTCGGCCTGCTTGCCGACCGCGTACGGCCGAAGTGGCTGCTGCTGATCATGGCCGTTCTGTGGTCCGTATCCCAGGCGCCACTGGCGGTCGGAGGAGGGCTCGCGGTGCTCATCGCCTCTCGTGTTCTCCTCGGCGCCGCCGAGGGGCCCGCCTACCCGGTCGCCCAGCAGACGACCCTGTCCTGGTTCCCCAACCACCGGCGCAACCTGCCCGGATCGTTGATCGTCCTGGGGATCACGCTGGGGGTCCTGGTCGCCGCTCCCGTGCTGACGTGGTTGATCAACCGTCACGGCTGGCGCTCGGCCGTCGCCGCGGTGGCGCTGGTCGGCGTGGTGTGGACGCTGCTGTGGATCCCGTTCGGTGGAGAGGGACCGTACGCGACCATGTCGGACAACGGCTCCCCGGCCGAGGCGTCTTCCGACGACGGGCCGGGGACGGACGAGGGGACCCGGGCCGGGACCGCGGGCCGGGCACAGCCCAAGATGCCGTACCGCCGGATCCTTGCGACCCGCACGTGGATCGGTGTCACGATCGGCTACTTCAGCACCTACTGGGTGATCGCCTTCGCCCTGGTGTGGCTCCCCTCCTATCTCCGTGACGGGCTGGGCTACTCCTCGGCCGTGTCCACACAGCTGCTGATGCTGTTCTGGGGTCTGAGCGGAATCCTGGTGCTCGGGCAGGCGGGCCTGACCGGATGGATGCTGCGCCGGGGCATCGCGAGCCGGTGGGCCCGCGGTTGGGTCGGCGGCGTCCTTCTGCTCATCTCCGGTGTGTCCTGTCTGGCCCTGCCCGTGGTCCCGGCCGGTGCCGCGACCGTCGTGCTGCTGGTCGGCTCATTCGGCCTCTCCGGAGCGATGGGCGGCATCGCGGCTACCACCATCATGGAGCTGGCTCCTGCCAATCGTCGCGGCGGCGCCCTGGGCATCATGAACGCCGTCGTGACCACCGCCGGTCTGATCGCTCCGACGCTGATCGGCAGCCTCGTGGACACCCATGGAACGGGGGGCTACGAGTACGCGGTCCTGATCACCGGTGCCTTGCTCCTGGTGGGCGGAACCGCCGCCGTCACGCTGGTCAACCCCGACCGCGACGCCCGCCTGCTCTCCGTGTGACGACACGTACGGGCCCGCTCCTTGCGCAACGCACGGGGCAGGCCCCGCCCTTCACGCTCCCGACCTTCCGCAAAGGACGACGTTGAACAGCAGCGCCCTCGACACCTCCTTCCTCGACCGCACCGTGGCCGACGTACGCGGCAACGCCGAGTCCTGGTCCAGCACCCCGCTCACCGAACGCATAGCCCTCCTGGAGCGGTTGCAGCCGCGCGTCGTCGCACGTGCGGCCGAGATGGCCGGCGCGGGCTCCCGGGCGAAGGGGTACGAACCGGATTCGCTCTGGGCGGCGGAGGACTGGATGGGCGGCCCCTGGGCCCTGGTCCAGAACGCCGCGGCGCTTCTGCACGTCCTGCGACGGATCGCAGCGGGCAGGGATCCGCTGGATGCCAAGGCTGTCCACGAGGAGAACGGCCGCACCCGCGTGGACGTCTTCCCCGCCACCGGCTGGGACACCCTGCTGCTCAACGGGTTCCGGGCCCAGGTATGGCTGCGCCCCGGCGTCACGGCGGAGCAGACGCGGGCGGGCGCCGCGGGCGAGTACCGGGGCAGGCAGGGAGACCCGGCCCTGGCTTTGGTACTCGGCGCCGGCAACGTCGCCGCCATCACCGCGCTGGACATCCTGCACAAGCTCTACGCCGAGGGCCAGGTCGTCATCGCCAAGATGAACCCGGTCAACGCCTACCTGCGCCCCCATTTCGAGTACGTCTTCGCCGAGTTCGTCGAGCGGGGCTGGGTGCGCTTCGTCGACGGCGGCGCGGCCGAGGGTGCCTATCTCACCCGCCACGAAGGCGTCGACGCCATACATGTCACCGGCAGCGACCGCACCCACGACGCCATCGTCTGGGGCACCGACGAGAAGGCGGAACAACGCCGCCGTGACGACCTCCCGCTGATCGCCAAGCCCTTCAGCAGCGAACTGGGCGGCGTCAGCCCCTGCATCGTGGCACCCGGACCATGGAGCGACGCCGACTTCCGCTTCCAGGCCGAGCACGTCGTCACCAGCAAGATGAACAACTCCGGCCACAACTGCATCGCCAGCCAGATCCTGGTCCTGCCGCGCGACTGGGACGGCACCGAGCGGCTGCTCGACGAGATCCGGCGGGTACTGCGCGATCTGCCCCCGCGCGCCGACTACTACCCCGGCGCCGCAGGCCGCCTCGCCGCGGTACGCGAGGCCCACCCGCAGGCGGAGACGCACGGCGACGACTGCCGGCTGCTCGTCCCCGACATCACCGACCACCACGACGACGTCCTCATCACCGACGAGGTCTTCGGCAGCGCCCTGGGCGTCGTACGCCTGCCCGGCGCGACCCCGGCCGAATTCCTGCGCCACGCCGTCGACTTCGCCAACGACACCCTGCCCGGCACCCTCGGCGCCACCCTGATCGTCCACCCGAAGACCGAGAAGGCCCACCGGGAGACGGTGCGCACCGCCATCGCGGAGCTGCGGTACGGCACCCTGGGCGTCAACTGCTGGTCCGGCGTCGGCTTCCTCCTCGGCTTCACCCCCTGGGGCGCGTTCCCCGGCCACACCCGCCAGGACATCGGCAGCGGCATCGGCTTCGTGCACAACGCGTTCATGCTTGAGGACATCGAGAAGACCGTGCTGCGCGCCCCGTTCACACCTGCCCCCCGGGGCCTGGTCACGGGTGACCCGTCGCTGTCACCCCGCCCCCCGTACTTCGTCACCAACCGCACCTCGCTGACCACGGTGCAACGCCTCACCCGCTTCACAGCGGCGCCGAGCCTGACGAAACTGCCCGCACTCTTCGCCTCCGCGCTGCGGGGCTGACCTGCGGCCGCCCGCGGTCCTGCCGGCCTCGTATCCGCCACGCCTTCGGCGCCCGCCGAAGCATCCCCAACGGAGACCTCATGCTCAATCTCGCCGTCCTGCTGGAGAACAGCGCCCGCACCGTGCCCGACCGCACGGCGGTCGTGCTGGGCACCCAGCGGCTCACCTACGCCGAGCTGGACACGGCCGCCCGCCGGGTGGCCAACCTGCTGCGCTCGCGCGGCATCCAGCCCGGTGACAAGGTGGCCTTGTCGTGCCCGAACCTGCCCTGGTTCCCGATCGTCTACTACGGCATCCTCAAGGCCGGGGCGGTCGTCGTCCCGCTCAACGTGCTGCTCAAGGGACGCGAGATCGCGTACCACCTGGCCGACTCCGGAGCGAAGGCGTACTTCTGTTTCGAGGGCACCGTGGACCTCCCGATGGGGCAGGAGGGCTGGTCCGGCTTCGGTGAGACCCCCGGGTGCGAGGACTTCTTCCTGATGACCGCGGCCCCCACCGAGATCTCTCCGATCGCGGGCGCCGAGACCTTGACCGCGGCGCTGGCCTCCCAGAGCGCGGACTTCGAGACAGCGGCCACCGAGTCCGGTGACACCGCGCTCATCCTGTACACCTCCGGCACCACCGGCCGCCCCAAGGGCGCCGAGCTCACCCACTCCAACCTGATGCTCAACGTCCTCACCTGCCACAAGCTGTTCGGCGAGATCGAGCACGACGTCCACCTGATCACCCTGCCGCTCTTCCACTCCTTCGGCCAGGTCGCTCAGATGAACGCCGGCATCGCCTCCCGGGCGACGCTTGTGCTGCTGCCACGTTTCGACGCCCGCGCCGCCCTCGCTCTGATGCAGCGTCATGCCGTCACGTTCTTCGCCGGAGTTCCCACGATGTACTGGGCCCTGCTCGAAGAGGAGGCGCCCGATGCCGACCTGTCGCTGATCGCCAAGAACCTGCGGATGGCCGGGTCGGGAGCCTCGGCACTGCCGGTCGAGATCCACCGCCGCTTCCGTGAGCGTTTCGGGGTCACCATCATGGAGGGGTACGGCCTCTCGGAGACGAGCCCGGTGGCCACCTTCGTACCGCCGGGTGAGGAGGTGCGTCCGGGCTCCATCGGGCGCCCCGTCTGGGGTGTCGAGGTGGATCTGGTCGACAGGGACTGGGCACCGGTCCAGGGCGCCGACGCGATCGGCGAGATCGTCGTCCGCGGCCACAACGTCATGAAGGGTTACTACAACCGGCCCGAGGCGACCGCCGAGGTGATGCGCAACGGCTGGTTCCGCACCGGTGACCTGGCCCGCCGGGACGCCGACGGATGGTTCTACATCGTCGACCGCGCCAAGGACATGATCATCCGCGGTGGTTTCAACGTGTACCCGCGGGAGATCGAGGAGGTGCTGCTCACCCACCCCGCCGTGAGCATGGCGGCCGTCATCGGGGTGCCGCACGACCGCCACGGCGAGGAGATCAAGGCGTGCGTGGTCCGCGCTCCGGGGGCGACGCTCACCGAGGAGGAGCTGATCGACTGGTGCAGGGACGAGATGGCCGGTTACAAGTACCCCCGCCTCGTGGAGTTCCGCGACGTCCTGCCCATGAATGCCACGGGCAAGATCCTCAAGCGCGAGCTGAGGGAGCCGGAGGAACACGCGATCGACGTGGCTCGATAAGCACCCGGCATGCGTCCCCGCGGTTCACCCCCGGTTGGTGCCCCGGGCCCCGCGCTGACAGGGCAACGACCATCATCGAGTGCACCCCGGCCTCACGCAGCGCGCGGGCCCGGACAGCGTCCCGGGCGAGCCCTCGGTGTCCGGGTCCCGCCGAATCACCAGCCGGGGCTGAAGGTCGGCCATGCTGCGGCGGTACGGCGCGTCCTCGGGGAACACATTCGCTTTCCCCGCCGGGGGTGCACTCGGCTCGGCGTCATCGAGCGGACGACTGGCGGCCTGTCGCAGGGGGAGGTGAGGGTCTGGCGAGTCGAGCCTGGGCCCGGTGACGGTCTGTGGCATCGACGATCGCACCCGCCACTCCGCGGCGACGCCCTTGCGGGACCTCCAGCCGGAACCCCGGCACCGATGCTGTGACCCGGGTAAACGGCTCATGCCTGGAACGTACCGTCACCAGCGCATCGCCAACCGGCCTGCCGGTGTCCCACACCCCGCGGACCACGTTCTCAACGCGTCCGCCTCCACGACGTCGAGACCCGGAGCACGTCGATGAACCTGCGTCCGAGGAACTCAGGTGGGCACGCGCGCGTGCGGAGTTGTACCGGACCAACCGCAGCTCGGTATCCAGGAGACGCAGGCCGACCCGGGCTTCGAATCCACTCGGACGAAGGGGAAGCGCGATGCGCTCGAGGCGGCGGGGGCTGTTGTCCTCCTGCCCGCCGCCGCCTGCGCACCATTCGTGTCTAGCCGAGGGGGTTGGCGGAGTCCCGAAGGGTGGCCAGGGCCGGGGCGTACATGCGGGCCTTGATGGTGCCGAGGGTGTCGCCGGCCTTGCCGGCCTGCGCCTGGGCGATCTCGATGGCAGTGGCGCGGACCGCGTCCTCGTCGACTGCGCGGTCCACGATGCCGGCGGTCTGGGCGTCGCCGCCTGCGTAGCGGTGGGCGGTGAGCATCGCAGTGTGGGCGGACTGCGGTGTCAGCCGGGACTGAATGAGGGCGGACATGCCCGGGGTGAAGGGGATGTTGATGTCCGCCTCGGGCAGGCACCAGTAGCCGCGGTCGGCGCGCATCACACGGAAGTCGTGGGCAAGGGAGAACATCGCGCCGGCCGCGAAGGTGTGCCCCTGAAGAGCTGCCACGGTGATGACCGGCAGGGACAGCATCCGCGCGAGGAGCTCGTGGACGGAGATGACGTAGTTCTGGTGCTGGTCGGCATGCGCGAACAGCCACTCCAGGTCCAGCCCGTTCGAGTAGAACTTCCCCGTGGCGGCGGTTACCAGCGCCCGGGGGCCGTCGGCCTTCTCCACCTCGTCCAGTGCGGCATGGACAGAGGCGATCCAGTCGGGGTGGAAACGGTTCTCGCCGTCTCCGAGGTCGAGAACGAAGACGTTGTCCTGGCGGTCAAGGGTGGGCATAGTCGGCTCCTTCGGAGTGGAGCGGTCGAAAGGTGGCAGGTCAAGGCCGCGCCGTGATCGCTCGGGTCAGAGGCCAGTGCCGCACCGGCGTCACGGGGGACTACGGCGGTTTGACGACTACTGGCTTGGACGGACAATAACGTACCTACTAGTAACGTATCTAGGGGATCAGGATCTGGATGCCGGACCGGGTGGGGCATTCTCCGGGATGCCGGCTTCGGGATGTGGCGCGCGGGCAGCCGCTGGGCGGTCCGTCGGGCCCGGTCGGGGGCCTCGATTTTCCACGTCGTGGCCGGCGGTGTCCGCACCTTCCCGGGTCCCCTTGTGGAGACTTGGCCGTTCTCTGCCGTGGGCGGCTTGCGCCCACGGCAGCTTCGGTCGGCCCTCCCGCCTGTCGGACGTGTCAGAGCCAGCCCCTGCGGACCGCCTGGACACCGGCCTGGAAGCGTGTCTCCACGCCCAGTTCGGTCATCAGCTCGGTGAGCCTGCGCCCCACCGTCCGCTCGGTCACGCCGAGGGACCGGGCGATCGTGCGGTCCTTCATGCCGGACGCCATCAGCGACAGCAGCTCGCGGTCCTTGGCGGACGGGCCGCACGGCGCCTCGGTCTCCGTCATGGGCGTGGCGCGCGCCCAGAGGCTCTCGAAGCAGCAGACGAGGACGTCGACGAGTGCCGACTCGTGCACCAGCAGCCGGACGCCCGGGTCCGGGTCGGCGTAGGAGACGGGCAGCAGCGCGGTGGTCCGGTCGACGACGACCATCTTCAGCGTGACGTCCGGCAGAACCCGGGCCTGTTCCCCCGCATCGGTGCAGCGACGCATGGCCGCCATGTGCTCGGGCGACGCCAGCGCCTCGCGGGAGTAGACGAACCGGTAGGCGACACCGTCCGCGAGCCGACGCAGTTCGAGGTCGTTCGGGTTGCTCTGGCCGCCGATGTACGGCGGGGCGTCGACCGCGACGATCTCCTCGCGGGCCTCGAGCTGGAGCCGGGACACCGCGGCCAGGACGGCGTCCTCGCCCTCCAGCAGTTCGACGACCGGCTTCCCCTTGCCCGCGGGACGGGCCCGCATCCGGTCTGCCAGCTCCTCGACGCGCTTGTGCATCTGGGCGAGATCGCCGCGCCGTCGGCTGATCAGCGCGGGCAGAGCCTCGTCGGGCGCGACCAGGGCGTACAGCGGGGGAGTGAAGCCGAGCTGCTGGACGAGCCCGTGGTCGAGGAGACGACGGACGGCGGGGCGCAGTTCGGCCGAGGAGCAGGCGACGCTGTCGGCGAGCTCTTCCGCCGTGGCCCGCTTCAGATCGAGCAGGGCGAGGTAGGCGTCGTTCTCGAGCCGGCCGAGACCGATGGGCTCCAGCAGGAACATGCGTACCTCCCACACCGGCGGTGGGGCGCCGACGTGGGGACTGTAAGTGGCGCTCCTGCGGCCGTCAAGATCCCGCGAACACCCGGCGGAGCGGGGTCATTTCGCCCTCTGTGCACCGTCTGTCCTGCTGCGCCCGCACCCGTCCCGGCAGAACAGGACATTGTCCGGAACCAGAAACGCACAGTGATTTACAGGCCGTTGGACGCGGCCCAATCCTTGTCGTGGTTCCGCCGCGGCCGTTCGTCCCCCACCGACGCGCGGCGGACCCCTCCTGCCGTCCACCCCCACGGGCACAGGCCACCGGGCCACCGGGGCGGCACCGCCATCAAGGAGCACTGATGCACAAGAGATCCGCACTGCCCGCGCGCAGGATAATCGGGACGGCGCTCGCCGCCGTTCTGACCGCCGCCGCGCTCGCCGCAGTGCCGAGCACGGCGACCGCCGCCGAGGGCGGCATCCTGGGAGCCGGCGCACGCGACACCGTCAAGGACAGCTACCTCGTCCTCCTCGAGGACGACACCACGGCGAAGGGTGTCCAGGACCGGACGGCCTCCCTGTCGAAGCGGTACGGCGGCAAGGTGAAGCACACCTACAGCTCCGCGCTCAAGGGCTTCTCGATCAGGATGACCGAGAAGCAGGCCAAGCGGCTCGCCGCCGACCCGGCCGTCGCCTCGGTCGAGCAGGACACCGTGGCCTCCCTGGAGGCGGTCTCCTCCTGGGGGCTCGACCGTGTCGACCAGCAGAGCCTGCCGTTGAACGGGACCTACTCGGCGCCCAACACGGGCGCGGGCGTCACCGCGTACGTCATCGACACCGGTATCCGCACCTCGCACACCGACTTCGGCGGGCGCGCCACCTGGGGCACGAACACCGTCGACAGCAACAACACGGACTGTCATGGGCATGGCACCCATGTGGCCGGTACCGTCGGCGGCACCTCCTACGGTGTCGCCAGGGGCGTCAGGCTGGTGGGCGTCAAGGTCTTCGACTGCGCCGGGGGCACGACCGCCACGGCCATCGCGGCGGGCGTCGACTGGGTCACCCGCAACGCCGTGAAGCCCGCCGTCGCCAACATGAGCTTCAAGAGCTCCAGTCCGGGTGTCGCCACGGCTGTGAGGAACTCCGTCGCCTCCGGCATCGTCAACGTCGCCGCGGCGGGCAACGACTCCGGTTACAACGCCTGCAACATCATCCCGGCCAACGTGCCCGAGGCGATCACCGTCGGGGCGAGCACCCGCACCGACAGCAGGTGGAGCCTCTCCAACATCGGTTCCTGCATCGACATCTTCGCCCCCGGCTCCGACATCGTCTCGGCCGGCATCACGACGAACACCGCCTCCGCGACGATGTCCGGCACCTCGATGGCCACCCCGCACGTGGTGGGCGCCGCCGCGCTCTATCTGTCGGTCGACCGGACGGCCACACCCGCGCAGGTGCACGCCGCCCTCAAGGACAACGCCACCAAGGGCAAGCTGACCGGCATCGGGGCCGGTTCGCCCAACAACCTGCTCAACACCGGCTTCATCGGCCGGTAGTGACGCCCTGACCCCTGAGACGGCCTGTCCGGCCCGGTGCCCGTGTCGACCCGGCTCCGGCACCGGCCGGACAGGCCATGGGTCCCCACCGTCACCACCTCCCCCCACGCCGAACGAGGTCCCTGTGAAAGCGAAGTCGATCCACTGGGCGGCCGTGGCCGCGACCGCCGCGGCCGTCCTGGCCGGCACCGGCTACGGCATGGCCGCACCGGCCGGCCCGAGCGCGGTCGGCGACGACCGCGCCTACGTCTACCGCATCCCCGGCGGCGCGCACCTGCCGCCCGGGAGGCTCGCCGGTCTCGACCTGCTCGAGGACCGCGACGGGGACGATCTGTTCGTCCTCGGCGACGCGGCGACCGCCCTGCATCTGAACTCCGCCGGCCTGCGGCCGAAGGTGGAGCAGAGGCTGGCCCCGGCCGCCTGGGAGCCGCCTCGGCGCAGCGGCCAGGCGCCCGCGCTCACCGCCGCAGTGGCCGAGGAGACGTACTACGGCGGCTACCGCACCGTGAACGCCCAGTACGCCCACCTCGATCAGGTCGCCTCCGACCACGCGTCGCTCGCCACCGTCGTCGACATCGGCGACTCGTGGCGCAAGTCCACCGGCAGGCCCGGCGGTTACGACCTCAAGGCGATCTGCCTCACCAAGAAGCAGAGCGGAAGCTGCCGGCTGACGCCCGACTCCACCAGGCCGCGGTTCCTCGTCCAGGCGCAGGTGCACGCCCGCGAACTGACCACGGGCGAGATGGCCTACCGCTGGATCGACTACCTCACCGACGGTTACGGATCCGACGCCACGGCCACGAAGATCCTGGACACCCGCGAGGTCTGGGTCGTCCCGGTCGGCAACCCCGACGGCGTGGACATGGTCCAACAGGGGTTCACGGGCGGTCCGACGGGTCAGCAGTGGCACCGCAAGAACGCCAACCACACCCATGCCGCCGCCACCTGCGCGGAAGGCCCCGGCACCGGCAGCGGCATCGACCTCAACCGCAACAACAACAGCCACTGGGGTGGCGCGGGCACCAGCTCCCACCCGTGCGACCCGGTCTACAAGGGCAGGTCGGCGGATTCCGAGTCCGAGAACAAGGCGCTCCAGGGCCTCTACCGCAAGCTGTTCCCCGACACCCGCGCCACGGGTGACACGGCGGCCGCCGCGTCCGGCACCAGGGGCATGTTCGTCACCCTGCACAGCTACTCCGACATGGTCCTCTTCCCCTGGGGCTTCGACGGCGACACGGCAAGCGGCAACGACGCCGCGCTCCGGGCCATGGGCAAGGAGATGGCCCGGCTGGCCGGGGGATGGGAGTACGGCCGGCCGGGCGAGATCCTCTACGACGCCAGCGGCGGCCACGACGACTGGATCTACGACCAGCTCGGGGTTCCCGCCTTCACCTGGGAGATCGGGCCGAGCAGCGGCGGCTGCGGGGGCTTCCACCCGGCGTACTCCTGCCAGAACGGCTTCTGGAACAAGGTCAGGCCCATGCTGACGTACGCGGCCGGCAAGGCGGGCAGTCCGTACGGCGGTGCCACCTCCCCCGTCGGCTGACGGCGGACGGCGGTGCCACCCCCCGTCGGCTGACGGCGCCCATGCCGCCGTCCCCGCGTGATCCCCGGAGCGACCGCTCGTCGCCGTGTCCCTGTCGCGAGGAGACCCAAACATGAAACGGAACCGCCTTGCCATCGCGGCCGGCTCGTTCGCCTTACTGGTGATCGGGGGTTGCCAACTGCTGCCGGGCCAGGAGGAGCAACGTCCGATCGTCATCGGGACGGCCAACGCCCTGACGAGTTTCGATCCTGCCGGGGCGTACGACAACGGGTCCTGGGCGGTGTTCAGCAACGTCTACCAGAGCCTGCTGACCTTCGAGGCGGGGTCGCCCAGCCCCAGGCCCGACGTGGCCGAGACGTGCGGATTCACCGACTCCGCGCTCAGGACGTACCGGTGCGAACTCCGTGACGGCGTGGTGTTCTCCAACGGGAACCCGGTCTCCGCCGCGGCGGTGAAGCATTCGTTCGACCGGATCCTGCGCATACGCCATCCGCTGGGGCCGGGGCCGCTGTTCGCGAACCTGCGCTCGGTGGAGGCCCGCGGATCCTTCGTGACCTTTCACCTCCGCACGGCGGATGCCACCTGGCCGCACAAGATCGCCACGGGGGCGGGTTCGATCGTCGATCCGGCGGAGTTTCCCCTCGACCGTCTCCGGGGCAACGCGAGCGCCGTCGGCTCCGGCCCGTACGTGGTCACCTCGTATCGGAAGGGAGAGGCGATCGACCTCGCGTCGAACCCCGCGTACAAGGGGGCCGTGACGAGGAAGAGAGTGCCGGTGAACATCCGCTACTACCCGACGGCGCAGGACGTCGAGAAGGCCTGGAAAGCGGGAACCATCGAGGTCGCCTACAGCGGGCTGCCGTCCGCGGCCCTCGAGCGGCTCGACCCCCGCGACCCGGACGTGAGCCTCTCCGTCGGGGAGAGCGCACACGCCCGCTACCTGGTGATGAACCTGCGCTCCGCACGCAATCCCCTGAAGGACGTCGCCGCCCGCCGGGCCGTCGCCGCCCTCGTCGACCGCGGGCGCCTGGCCGGCGAGGTGTTCAGGTACACGGTGACTCCGCTGTACTCCCTCGTCCCCCAGGGGGTGGTCGGTCACAACACCGCGTTCCTGGACGCATACCCCGAGGCGGATCCCCGGTACGCGGCACAGCGCCTCCGTTCCGCCGGCATCACCACGCCGGTGCCCATCACGCTCGGCCATCAGACCGGCACCGCCGCTCTGGAGGCGGGGGAACTGAAGCGGCAACTGGAGACGGACGGCCTCTTCGAAGTCGAGCTCGTCGAGGAGCGTGACTGGGACGCCTATCAGAACCGTTACCAGCGCGGCGAGTTCGACGCCTTCGTCAGTGCCTGGATCCCCGACTTCGCCGACCCTGAGACCTTCGTCCAGCCGTTGGTCGGTACAGGCAACGTTCTTCACAACGGATACACCTCGACCGAGGTCGACACGGCGATCCGGAACACCCAGCGGCACAGCGATCGCGGGCAGAGCGTCCCGCAGTTCTGGTCGATTCAGGATGCCGTGGCGCGGGATGTCCCCCTGGTTCCCCTGTGGCAGAAGAAGAACCATGTGGTCACCCGCTCCACGGTCATCGGCGGCCACCACCTGGCGGAGGGCAACGCGATCTGGCGGCTGTGGGAGCTGAGACGGCTCTGAACCGAACGCGTGGAAACGTGGCCCTCGCTCTCCTGTGAGGGCCACGTTTCCGTCACTTCCGCGCCTTCACAGCGGCGGCCGTCCGTCAGTGGCGGCCGGGTCCGTGCGCCCGAAGTGGCGGGCCGTGGGTGTCAGGGCCGCCGCCGCCGGTACGAGGAAGCAGGCCGCGGCGCAGACCGTGAGGACGGCGGTGACCCCGAACAGGTCGATGGCCGGGGCGATCAGCGCGAGGCCGACCGGCGCGAGACCGTAGGAGACCAGGAAGTCCAGCGAGGAGACGCGGGCCAGCTTGTCCGGGGCGACCTCGCGCTGGGTGGCCGTGAACCAGGGCACGTTGAACAGTTCGATGCCGACCCCGGCCACGGCGTACGCGGCGACGACCACGACCGGGTGCACGGGCAGCACGAGGCTCAGCGGTGCGAAGCCGTAGGCCGCGAGCCCGGCGAAGGCCGCCCAGCCCTGGGAGCGCGGCCGCAGGCGGGCGATCACCAGGGCGCCACCCAGCGCGCCCACGGTGTACGCGGTCATGGCGGCGGCCAGCACCCACTCGGTGTCGTAGCGGTCCCGGCTGATCAGGGGCAGGGCGACGCTGGTGGCGGAGTAGCCGAGGGCGATGACGGCGACCAGGGCGCCGAGTCCGGCCAGGAACCAGGGATGGCGGCGCGCCTCCCGTATGCCTTCCAGGAACTCCGTACGGAAGCCGGTGCTTTGGGCCGAGCCGGATGCGGCGCCCTTGGGCGGGCCGATCGTGCCCTTGCCGGGGACCAGCGCCGCGACCAGCCAGAGGAGACCGATGCCGAGCAGCAGCGTCCCGACGTCGAGGAGGGCCGCGAGCAGCGCGGTCAGGGCGGGGCCGGCCAGCGTGGAGCTCCGTACCGCCATCGTCATGGCGGCGTTGGCCTGCTGACGGCGCTCGGGGGCGACGGTCTCGGCGGTGAGTGCCTGGAACGCCGGGCGGCAGGCGCCCTGTCCGGCGCCCGCGAGGGCGGCGGCGGCCGCCATCAGCACGACCGAACGGCCGAGCCCGGCGGCGAGGAGCGGCGCGGCGACCGCGGCCGCGAGGGCGGACCAGAGGACGACCGCGCGGCGGGAGTGCCGGTCGGCCAGCACGCCGCCGACGGCGACGGCGACGAGGAAGCCGACGGTGCGGGCGGCGAGCACCAGGCCGAGTCCCGCTCCACCGAGGTCGCGGTGGAGTACGGCGAGCCCGAGGACGAAGGGCAGGGCCCAGGTCGCGAGGCCGGAGGCGGTGGTGCCCGTCCACAGGCGCAGGAAGGCGGGGTCGCGCAGGACCGAACGCGGCGGCGGGGCAGTGGAATTGGCCGTGGTGGGCGCGGGTGTGGTGGACACGGTGTGGGTGCTCCTCGGAGGGCGGGGGCGGGGCGGTGAACCACACCCCGAAGTGGTTAATGAAAACGATTGTCGTTACAGTACCCTTCGAACGCGGCACTCCTGCCCGGTGCCCCCCGCTTCCTCAGACCGGAGATCGCCCATGCGCCACCCCGCCCGTCTCGGCATCGCCCTCACCCTCGCCCTCGCCACCGCGGGCTGCTCCGCGGCCGGCGGCGGCGGTGCCGGAGCGGACTCCGAGCCCGCCGCCAGGTCCACCGCCGCGTCGGCTTCCGCCGCGTCGGCCTCCGTCACCAGTTGCGGCCGCCGGGTGTCCTTCGCCGAACCGCCGCGGCGGACCGTCGCCCTGGACCAGACCTCGACCGAGACCCTGCTCGAACTCGGACTCCAGGAAAGGATGGCGGGCACCGCCAACCTCAAGACGAAGATCCCCGCGCGCTACGAGGCCGCGTACGCCGGGATCCCGGTCATCGCCCCGAAGATCGCCACCGGTGAACAACTGAGGGCCGCCACACCCGACTTCGTCGTCGGTGGCTCCGCGGACCTCTTCACCAAGGACCGGGCCGGCACCCGTGAGGAGCTGGACGCCCTCAAGGTCCCCACCTTCGTCAGCGCCGTCGACTGCCCGCGGCAGAGCCCGGCCGGCGCGACCCCCTTCGAGCTGCTCTTCTCCGACTACGAGAACCTCGGCAAGGTCTTCGGCGCGCAGGAGCGGGCCGACCGGCTGGCGACCGAGCAGCGCGCCGCGGTCGCCAAGGCGGGGGAGAACGCCTCCAGGGCCCCCCGGGGCGCGGACCGGCCGACGGTCGTCTACCTCTACTCCGTCTTCAACGGCATGCCGTACGTGGCGGGCGGGACCGGTCTGCCCAGCGAGATGAGCCGGATCGTCGGCGCGAAGAACGCCTTCGACGACGTGGACGAGGACTGGCCGGAGGTCACCTGGGAGGAAGTCGCCGAGCGCGACCCGGACTTCATCGTGATCGGCGACCTGTCCGAGCGCGGACGGCCCGGCGACAGCGCCGCCGAGAAGCGCGCCACGATGACCCGCCACCCCGTGGTCTCGAAGCTGTCCGCGGTCCGCGAAGGCCGGATCCTCACGGTGCCGGGCATCGAGCTGGACCCGTCGGTCCGCTCCGTACACGCGCTCGGGCTGCTGGCCCAGGGGATGAAGGGCCTCGGCCATGTCCGCTGAACCGGACGCCGGGGGAGGTCCGGTCGACCTGCTGCGCCCGGCGGCCCGGGGGCGGGAGGCGGGGCCGGGGGAGTCCGTCGTCACGCGGGCCGTGTCGGGCGGGGGAGGCGCCGCCGCGCCGTCCGGCGGGGGCGTCGCCCTTCGGCCGTACGGAAATGGCACGTCCCGGGGTGCCCGGGCTCTCCTCCTGCTCCTCGCCGTGGCCGCTCTGGCGGGCTCGATCGCCGCGGCCGTGCGCGTCGGTACCGCCGACGTGGGCTGGGCGGACCTCGCCCGTGTCCTCGGCGCCCGTCTCGGACTGGACGTGGAGCCCCTGCCCCCGTTGCTGGACTCCCTCGTCTGGGACCTGCGGCTGCCGCGCGTGCTGATGGCCGCCCTCGTCGGGGCCTCGCTCGCCGTGTGCGGCGCGGTGCTCCAGGCGGTCACCCGTAACGCGCTCGCCGACCCCTACCTCCTCGGCGTCTCCTCCGGCGCGTCGGCGGGAGCCGTGGCCGTCGTCGTCCTCGGGGTCGGCGCGAGCACGCTCGGGGTCACCGGCGGTGCGCTCGCCGGCGCGCTGCTCTCCTTCGCGCTCCTGCTCCTTCTGCTGCGGCGCACCGGCCTCGACTCCGTACGGATCGTCCTCACCGGAGTCGTCATCGGCCAGCTCTTCACCGCGCTGACCTCGCTCGTCCTGATGGCCTCGGCGGACGCCGACACCACGCGGGCGGTCACCCACTGGCTCCTCGGCTCGATGGCGCCGGCCCGCTGGGACACGGTCGTGGTCTGCGCGATCGTCACCCCGCTCGGTCTCGCGGTCGCGTGGCTCCGCTCGAACGCCCTCGACGGGCTCGCGTTCGGCACCGACACCGCCGCCTCCCTCGGCATCGGCGTACGGCGCACCCGGATGCTCCTGCTCGTGGTCACCGCCGCCCTGACGGCGGTCGCGGTGGCCACCGTCGGCGCCATCGGCTTCGTCGGGCTGATCGTCCCCCACGGGGTGCGGTTCCTCGTGGGGCCGTCGCACCGGGTGCTGCTGCCGTACGCGGCGCTCGCGGGCGCGGTGTTCCTGGTGTGGACGGACGCGCTCGCCCGGATCGCCTTCGCGCCGCGCGAGGTCCCGGTCGGCGTGATCACCGCCCTGCTCGGCGTACCGCTCTTCCTCCTCGTCCTGCGCAAGCGGGGTGAGCTGTGAGGATCACCGCCGAGACGCTCAGCTGGTCGGTGGCCGGCACCCCGGTCGTACGGGAGGTCGACGCGGACATCGCCCCCGGCGAGACCGTCGGGCTGCTCGGCCCCAACGGCTCGGGCAAGTCCTCGCTGCTGCGCTGCCTGGCCGGCCTGCGGGCCCCCGACACCGGCACGGTCCGCTACGACGGCGAATCCGTACGGGACTGGAGTGCGCGCCGGATCGCCCGTCACGTCGCGTTCGTCGAACAGGGCTCGGGTGCCGACAGCGATCTGCGGGTCGCGGACGTCGTCGGCCTGGGCCGTACTCCCTTCCGGGACCGCTGGCGCGGACCGGACGCCACCGACCGGGCCGTGGTCGCCGCCGCGCTGGAACGTGTCGGACTCACCGCACTCGCCGGCCGCTCCTGGAAGGCGCTGTCCGGCGGCGAGCGGCAGCGCGCCCACATCGCCCGCGCGCTGGCCCAGCAGCCGTACGCGCTCCTGCTGGACGAGCCGACCAACCACCTCGACGTCAAGCACCAGTTGGAGCTGATGGAGCTGCTGGCCGGCACCGACCAGACGGTCCTGGTCGCGCTGCACGACCTGTCGCTCGCCGCCCGCTACTGCGACCGGCTGCTGCTCCTGCACCACGGCCGCCTCGTCGCCTCCGGCACCCCTGCCGCCGTACTGACGGCCGAGCGGCTCGCCGAGGTCTTCGAGGTGGACGCCGCGCTCACCACCGACGCGCTGGGGCACCCGGCCGTCACCTACCGCGGCCCGCTGGGCACGCGACGCCGGACCGCCGTCCCGGCACCCCAACCCGCCCTGTGAGAAGGAAACCCATGGCTCTGGCCCCCTCCACCCCTGTACTTTCCACCCCTAACCCAGTCCTTTCCGTCGAGGCGCTCGTCGAGGCGGTTCTGGCCGGCGAGCACGGCCCGCTTCCCTCGGAACTCGTCGCGACCAGCGTGTTCTGGATCCACCACGGCACCCGCCTGGCGGGCGGTGACACGACCTACCTCAATCAGTACGTCCTGGTCCGCCTCGGCGGCTCCTTCGGCGGCTGCGCCTTCGAGGCCGGCGAGATCGACCCGTCGGTCTGCCGCGACTCCTCCGGCACCCCGCTCGACGTCCTGCTGCGCGAGGCCCCGCGCCCCCTGCGGATCGCCGCCCTCGACGCCTACCTCTCCGAGGTCCGCCCGCACCGCGTCGCCGGGGAGTCGGGCGAGGCCGAGCCCGTGACCCTGCCCTCCGGCGCCCCGGAGGTCCGTGCGAAGGCCCGCGACGCGGCCATCGCCGGGCTGCTCGACATCGAGCAGGGCGCCACGGTCGGTCTCATCGGCGTCGTCAACCCGCTGGTCGCGGCGATCCGTGAGCGCGGCGGCGAGCCGCTGCCCTGCGACTTCAACCTCAAGGCCACCCAGTGGGGCGACCCCGTCACGGCCGACATGCACGAGGTGCTCGACCGCGCCGAAGCCGTCGTGGCCACCGGGATGACCCTGAGCAACGGCTCGTTCGACACCGTCCTGGAGCGCTGTCGGTCCCGGGGCATCCCGCTGATCGTCTACGCGCAGACCGGCAGCGCCGTCGCCCGCGCCTTTCTCGGCTCGGGTGTGACCGCCCTGTCGGCGGAGCCGTTCCCCTTCTCCCAGTTCAGCGCCGAGGAGACGGCCCTGTACCGCTACCGGACGGTGGGCGGCGCGTGACCCCGACCACCCACCCCCTGGCCGTGGCGGGCACGATGGCCCACCGCCCGGCCGTGGCGGGCACGGCCGCCCACCGTCCGGCTCCCCAGAGTCCGGCCGCCCACCACCCGGCCGGGGCGGACACGGCCCGCCACCCGGCCCTGCCGGGCAGGGCGGCCCACAGTCCGGCCGTACCCGATGCCGGTGCCCTCCCCACCGGCACCGGGTACGCGCCGTGCCACCACGGCGAGATCCTCCAGGGGGCGTTCCTCGACGGCGAAGGGCGCACGTGCGCCGGCCTGGTCACCCTCCCCATGGCCGGCCCCGGCAGCCGCGCCCGGTTCGCCCGCCGCCCCGGTACCGCACCCGAAGCGCTCACCGTCGTACCCGCCGACCGCACGAAGGCCGCGGACGCCGCGGCGCTGACGGTCGTGGAGTGCGCGCGGCGAGCGGGACTCCCGCCCTCGGGCGGGGAGTTGAGGCTCGTGGGGGACATCCCGGTGGGGCTGGGCATGGGCAGCTCGACCAGCGACGTGATCGCCACCGTCCGCGCCGTCGCCGACTCGTACGGGCTGCGGCTCGCCCCCGAGACGGTCGCCCGGCTGGCCGTCCGGGCGGAACTGGCCTGCGATCCGCTGATGCTGGACGGCCGTCCGGTGCTCTTCGCCCAGCGGGAGGGCCGGGTCCTGGAGATCCTCGGCCCGGCCCTCCCGCCCCTGGTCGTCGTGGGCTGCACGCTCGGCGGGGGCGCGCCCGTGGACACGCTCGCCCTGCCCGCACGGGAGGCCGCCGACGTCGACATCCGGGAGTACGAGCGGCTGCGCGCACTGCTGCGCCGTGCGGTGGCCACCGGAGACGCCGGGCTCCTGGGCGAGGTCGCCACCGCAAGCGCCCGGCGCGGCCAACAGGTCCTTGGCCACCCGGAGTTCGACACCTTGACGGCCGTCGCGCGGCAGGTCGGTGCGGCGGGCGTACAGATCGCGCACAGCGGCGCGGTGGCGGGCGTGCTCCTCGACCCGGCCGCGCCGGGGCTGCGGCACCGTGTGCGCCACTGCCTGCGCGCCCTGGACTCCCACGGCATCCCCGCCACCCGGACCTTCACGACCTTCCCCACCACCAAGGAGTTCCTGAATGGACCAGCACATCGCGGAGGCGATCGGCCGGCCGGACCTGATACGCCTCGACGACCGGCTCGTCTGCCTGCGCTTTGAGACGATGAAGGTGGTCTCGGCCCTCGCCGCGGTGCGCCACCTGCTCGACACCGGAACCGTACGGCCCGGGGACACGCTCCTGGACAGCTCCAGCGGCATCTACGCGTACGCGCTCGCCCTGGCCTGTCACCGGCACGGCATGCGCTGCCACATCGTCGGCTCGACGACGGTGGACCGGACGCTGCGGACCCAACTGGCCGTCCTCGGCGCCACGCTGGAACAGATGGATCCGTGCGACGACCTCAAACTCGACCAGAAGCGGCGGGTGGAGCGCATCCACGAGATCCTCGCCGCGCACCCCGAGTACCACTGGATGCGGCAGTACCACGACGACATCCACTACCTCGGCTACCGTGCGATCGCCGACCGGATCCGCGAGGCCACCGGCGGGGAGGGGCTCACCCTCGTCGGCGGGGTCGGCTCGGGCGCCTCGACCGGCGCCCTCGCCCGCCGGCTGCGCACAGCCCCGGGCGGCCCGGCCGACGTCCGGCTCGTGGGCGTGCAGCCGTACGGCAGCGTGACCTTCGGCGCCGAGCACGTCGCCGACCCGGAGATCATCATCGCCGGGATCGGCAGCTCCATCCCCTTCGGCAACGTCTCGCACGAGCTGTACGACACCCTGCACTGGATCTCCTTCGACGCGGCGCTGTCCGGCAGCGTCGACCTGCTGCGCAGACACGCGGTCTTCGCGGGCCTGTCGACCGGCGCCGGCTACCTCGCCGCGCACCACGAACGCGAGCGCGACGCCGGGCGGACGGTCCTCTTCATCGCCGCCGACACCGGCCACCGCTACGTCGACACGGTCTTCGCCCGCCACGACGAGGCCACCCCGCTCAAGAACCTCGCCCCCCGGGACGTCTCCGACCAGAGCGAACTGGCGCTCCCATGGTCCCGGATGCCCTGGAACCGCACCCGCCCGGAGGCCGCCCCGGCGGCCACGGTCCGGTAGGGGCGTCGGCCTTCCGGACGTCGCCCGCCTCGTTCAACCGGCGATGTCGACTCCGTAGTCGCGTGCGAGGCCGGCGAGTCCGTGGTCATAGCCCTGCCCGACGGCGCGGAAGCGCCAGACGTGGCCCCGGCGGTAGATCTCGGCGAGGAGCGAGGCGTACGTGTACGGGCAGGCGCCGTCCGCGCGGAGGTAATCGCCCAGGAGGGCCGCCCGTTCACGGTTCCCGCGCACGACGGAGACGGCCACAGCTGGCGGGTCGTCGCACTCGACCAGCCCGCCGAGGTCTTCCCGCCCGGACGGTCCGACGTTCGGGGGAGCGTTCTCGTGGCCACCTCCCTCGAAGAGGTCGACCGCACCATCGCCGAGGCCAGGAACCTGTCGCTGACGGTGGGGACCGCCCTGTTCGCGGTCCTGGCCGTCGCCGGCTGGTTCGCCGTCCGCTCCGGGCTGCGCCCCCTGACCCGCATCGAGGAGACCGCGACGGCCATCACCGCAGGCGACTACTCCCACCGCGTCCCGGAACTGGCCGCTCCTCACACCGAGGTGGGACGCCTCACCGCCTGCCTCAACCAGATGCTCAGCCAATTCCCGGATCGCCGCGGAGTCCGAACGCCTCACCCGACTCGTGGAGGAAATGCTGCTCCTCGCCCGACTCGACGAGGACGGCCACGACCCGTCGGCGTCGGCGGCGTTCGCCCTCGACCTCGCGCCCATGGACCTCCGTACGCTGGTGGCGGACGCCCTTCACGACGTACGAGCCCTCGACACGACCCGCGCGGTGACCCTGACCGGTCCCGGTGGCGGGAAACCGTCCACGGCCCCGGCCGTCGCGGACGAGGCCCGGCTCCGCCAGGTCGTCTCCAACCTGATCGGCAACGCCGTCACCCACACCCCTCCCGGCACCCCCGTCCGGATCGGCGTCGGCACCGCGGGCCCGTACGCCGTCCTCGAAGTCGCCGACCGGGGCCCCGGTCTGACCGAGGCCGAACGCGACCGGGTCTTCGACCGCTTCTACCGTGCCGACGACTCCCGCACCCGCGCCACCGGCGGCTCCGGGCTCGGCCTCGCCATCGCCCAGGCCCTCGTCACCGCGCACGGCGGCCGCATCACCCTCGATACCGCCCCGGGCCAGGGCTGCACGTTCCGCATCGCGCTCCCTCTCCCCGAGCCGACGGGCTCATGACTCGGCCAGACCGTGTGGCCATCCGTCGGCGGGGGCGCCGGGACGGCGTCGGACGGGCGCTCGCGAGCGGGCCGACGCGGGTTGCGTTCTTCCGCAAGCATTTGCGCGCCGCTTCCGTCCCACCGGCGGCAGGAGGCGGGCCGAGGACAGCCGCCGAGCCGCCGGCTCCGCGGGCCGAGCCGCCGTTTGTGCGGGCCAAGCCGCCGATTCCGCAGGTGGACGGCCCCGCGCTCCGGCCTGTGGCGGGCGGAGCATACGAGGCAGGAAGCGACGCAACAATCTTGCGGGTCTTGCGATAGTCTTGCGTTCATGACGCGACGACTTGCTCAAGTAGCCAAGAAGGTGGGGGTCAGCGAGGCGACGGTCAGCCGTGTGCTCAACGGCAAGCCCGGTGTCTCCGAGGCGACGCGGCAGTCCGTCCTCACGGCGCTGGACGTGCTCGGCTACGAGCGGCCCACGCAGCTGCGCGGCGAGCGAGCGCGCCTCGTCGGGCTGGTCCTGCCGGAGTTGCAGAACCCCATCTTCCCCGCGTTCGCGGAGGTCATCGGCGGCGCGCTCGCCCAGCAGGGGCTGACGCCCGTGCTGTGCACGCAGACCAAGGGCGGTGTCTCCGAGGCCGACTACGTGGATCTCCTCCTCCAGCAGCAGGTGTCCGGCGTGGTCTTCGCCGGAGGGCTGTTCGCGCAGGCGGACGCGCCGCACGACCACTACCACCAGCTGGCGGAGCGCAACATCCCGGTGGTCCTCATCAACGCGTCCATCGCCGGGCTCAACTTCCCCTGCGTCTCCTGCGACGACGCCGTCGCCGTCGAGCAGGCCTGGCGCCACCTCGCGTCCCTCGGGCACGAGCGGATCGGACTCGTCCTCGGCCCTAACGACCACGTCCCTTCGCGGCGCAAGCTGGAGGCGGCCCGCGCGGTGGCCGAGGCCGCGGGCGCGAAGCTGCCCGACGAGTACGTCGTACGCTCGATCTTCTCGCTCGAAGGAGGCCAGGCGGCCGCCAACCGCCTCCTTGAGCGGGGGGTCACCGGCATCGTGTGCGCCAGCGACCCGCTCGCCCTGGGCGCGATCAGGGCCGCGCGCAGGCGGGGGCTCTCGGTTCCGTCGCAGGTGTCCGTCGTCGGCTTCGACGACTCCGCCTTCATGAACTGCACCGAGCCGCCGCTCTCCACGGTCCGCCAGCCCATCGAGGCGATGGGGCGCGCGGCGGTCGAGCTGCTCTGCGCCCAGATCCAGGGCACGCAGACCGACCCCGGCGAGCTTCTCTTCGAGCCCGAACTCGTCGTCCGAGGCTCGACGGCACCGCCCCCGGTGGGCTGACCCGACTGCCACCCCCGCTCGGCCGACCCCGCTCGGCCGAGCCCGGCGCCGCCCCCTTCCCGGCCGGCACCCAACTCCGCGCCCGAAGCGCCGTCCGCGCCCCCGCCCCGCCCCTCATCGTTCCCCGACGCCGGAGTCGCACGTCGTTGACCTGCGCGGATGTGACGCCCCAACTTCCGGTTCCCCCGTGGCGCAAAGGATTAACGAGAACGCTCAATAAGCCAGCATCTCGCCATCATTCACTGTCAGAGTTCTACCTCGGCCTCGGTGCCCGGCGCGCACGCGCCGCCGCCCTGCTGACCCTTGCGCTCCCCGGTTCCGTCTACGCGTACCAGGGCGAGGAACTGAGTGCCGAGACCGACACCCCGCTCGACCGCATCCAGGATCCGATGCGTGCCCGCACCGACGGCGTCGACCCCGGACGCGACGGCTGCCGGGTGCCTGTGCTGTGGACCGCCGAAGCACCCTGGTAGGGCTTCGGCCCGTACGCCGAGCCGTGGCTGCCGCAGCCTGCGGAGTGGGCCCGCTACGCGGTCGACCGCCAGGACACGGACCCGGATTCGATGCTCGCGCTGTACCGGACGGCCCTGGCGCTCCGCCGGACCGAACCGGGCTTCAGTGACGGCCCGATGGGCTGGCTGCCCGCCGGCGAGGACGTACTCGCCCTCGCCCCGCCGGGAGGGCCTCGTCTGCGTCGTCAACCTCTCACGGACGCCCACGACCCTCCCACCGCACGAACACGTCATCCTCTCCAGCGGCCCACTCGAAACCGAGGGCCGTCTGCCTGGGGACTGGCGGTGTGGCTGCGCGTCTGACGGCTCGGGACGATCGGTCCCGTCCCGGCCCTGCCTGACCTCTTCCGTCGGGGGAGGGCAGGCTCACGCCTGCCCCCGCGCGGTGACCGGGCCCCAGGCGCGAACCGCACGGGGGCGGGGCGGTGGAGTCCCTGACGATCAGGTCCGGATCGATCAGGATCTCCTCCGCGCTCGCCGACGGCGACTCCGTCTGGGCGCAGACCAGGCAGGTCTATGGCGCTCAACGCCACTGCCTCGATCGGCTGCGGATGCTCGACTCGGAGCTCGCCGGTCGACCGCACGTCGACCACCGCGCCGTCAACGCCCTTGCCTTCCCTCCGCTGCCGTCACGAGGGTGACCTTCTCGTACCCTCCCAGGCAGCTCTCGCGGAGAGCTTCGTCCATCGGATCGGAGACGATGGCGCAGACGTTGCACCTACCTGCATCGCCCCCCGGTTCGGGGCGGCGTGGGTGGGAGGGGGAAGGGAAGCGTGGGCGGCATCTTCGTCAACTACCGGCAGGGGAATCACATTGAGGCGGTGCGAGACCTGCGGGAGCGGCTCGCTGAGCACTTCGGGGACGAGCAGGTGTTCCTCGACACCGCGTCGATCATGCCGGGCGACCGCTATCCGGACGCGTTACGGCAGCGCCTGACGGACTGCGAGGTGCTCCTCGTGGGCATCCATGAGGGCTGGGCCGACGAACGGAACGAGGCGGGGGCCAGGCGGCTGTTCCTCGAGGAGGACTGGGTCTGCCGCGAGATCGACCTCGCGATGCGCATGGGCACGACCGTCATACCGATACTGCTGGACGGTGCGGTGGCCCCGAGGGCCGAGCAATTGCCGGCCCAGCTAGGCGACCTCGCGAACCGGCAGGCCCACTCGTTGCTGTGCCGTAGCTGGACCACCGACCTACTGCAGTTGATCGCCCTCCTGGAGCACCGGGTGGCGCGGACTTGGCACCCGATCCCGGCGGGACGGCGCAGTCAGGTCATGCAGGATCGATGGCTGGGCACCGCCATCGCCGTGCCGGCGCTCGTCTCCGTGGGGTTCGCTTTCACTCACGAGGGCGCGCAGGCGCGCCCTGGGAGGATTCCCGTCGCTTATCTGGTCGTCGGGTGGTCGGTGTCGCTGATGTGCACCCTTCTAGTGACGGGCTTCGTCGTCCATGCCCTCTTCCGCTCCACCTTCGACGCCTGGGAGCGCGAGCTCCACTCGGTCAGGCACGAGACCTACGTCCGCCGGACCTACCCGGCCGCGGTCACGATAGTGCTCTTCGCGCTGTTCGGTGTGTTCCGGATGGGTGAGCTGGGAGTCCTGCCGTCCTTGGTCGTGGGGCTCGTCGTGGTGCTGGCTGTGGTGCGCACGGCCGCGGCTTCCATCCAGGCCACGAAGCGGGACGAGGACCAGTGGACACGGTGGCCACAGGCGCTGCCGGTACCTGTGTCCCGAAGGGTCCTGCGGCGGGCGATCGCCCGGCTGGACGCGCGGACTCGCCTCTGGTCGTCGCCGCTGACGCGGGAGCAGCGGGAGAAGGCATCCTGGGTGCTCGACGACATCGGCCGGGCTCTCGCAGCGCTGGCGGACGAGACCCGGCGCCCCCGTCTGACCTGGCTGGCGCAGGACCAGCCCTGGCTCCTTCGCACCTACATCCTATGGGTGGCGCTGAACATCACGGTGACCGCAGCGCACACGCTCCCCGCCGCGCTGTCCGGTCCCGGGGCGTGGCGCGACGGCGTTCTGACCGTGGTCGTGGCGCTGGTCAGTCTTGTCCTGGCCCTGGGCACCGTGGAACTCGGATACCGCCGACAGCTCTGGCAGCGCCGTACGGTGCTGGCCGAGGCGGCGGAGCGCAGAGAGCTGCTCGCGAACCGACTGGCGGCTCTGGGCTCCCAGGCCCGTGCGAAGCCGTCCGCACCCGCCGCACGGCCCGAGGAGCTCAAGGAGCCGACGTGAGCGCTCGGCCGAGGTGCGCGGTGGTCGGCCGAGGCGAGCGATCGGCCGGCGTGAGCTATCGGCGTACGTGAGCGACGGCCGGCGTGAGCGGTCGGCCGGCGTGGCGGGGGCGCGGACGACGCCGCTGGTCTGGACAGATCAGCCGACCGGCGGTCCGCTGAGATGATCAGGCGACCGGGCGGACCTCGGCGCCCGTCAGGCGTTCCGGGGTCAGCAGTTCCGCGATGCGTTCCGCCGGCAGGAGGCCCTTCTCCAGGGTGAGTTCGGCGACGCCCCGACCCGTCAGGAGGGCCTCCTTGGCGATCGCGGTCGCGGCCGTGTAGCCGATGTACGGGTTGAGGGCCGTGGCCAGGCCGATGGAGTTCTCGACCGCCGCCCGCAGCTCGTCCACGTTGGCCGTGATGCCCACCACGCAGCGCTCCGCGAGGGTGAGGCAGGCCGCGCGCAGCGAGGTGATGCTCTTCGCCAGGGAGTGCAGGATGATCGGCTCGAAGGCGTTCAGCTGGAGCTGGCCGCCCTCCGCCGCCATCGTGATCGTCATGTCGTTGCCGATCACCTCGAAGGCGACCTGGTTGACGACCTCCGGGATCACCGGGTTGACCTTGCCCGGCATGATGCTCGAACCGGCCTGGACCGCCGGGAGGTTGATCTCGTTCAGGCCGGCCCGCGGCCCCGAGGAGAGCAGGCGCAGGTCGTTGCAGGTCTTGGAGAGCTTGACCGCCAGCCGCTTGAGGACGCCCGAGAGCTGGACGAACGCGCCGCAGTCCTGGGTCGCCTCCACCAGGTTGGCGGAGGTCACCAGCGGCATGCCGGTGATCGCGGCGAGGTGGCGGCGGGCCGTCTCGGCGTAGGCGGCGGGGGCGTTGAGACCCGTACCGATCGCGGTGGCGCCCAGGTTGATCTCGTGGATGAGCTCCACGGCCTCGGCGAGCCGGTTGCGGTCCTCGTCCAGCATCACCGCGTACGTGGAGAACTCCTGGCCCAGCGTCATCGGCACCGCGTCCTGGAGCTGGGTGCGGCCCATCTTCAGGACGTCGCGGAACTCGAAGGCCTTCTCCGCGAACGCGTCCTGGAGCACCGCCGTGGCCTGGAGGAGACCGTGGACGGCCGTGATCGCCGCGATCCGTACGGCGGTCGGGTAGACGTCGTTGGTGGACTGGCTGAGGTTGACGTCCTCGTTGGGGTGCAGGTGCCGGTACTCGCCCTTGGCGTGGCCGAGGAGTTCGAGGGCGCGGTTGGCGACGACCTCGTTGGCGTTCATGTTCGTCGAGGTCCCGGCGCCGCCCTGGACGACGTCGACGACGAACTGCTCGTGCAGCTTGCCGGCGCGGATCTCCCGGCAGGCGGTGACGATGGCGGCCGCCTTCTCCGGGGCGAGCAGGCCGAGTTCCTCGTTGGTCAGCGCGGCGGCCTCCTTGACGGCCGCCAGCGCGTTGATCAGCTGAGGGTAGACGGAGATCGGCGTTCCCGTGATCGGGAAGTTCTCCATCGCGCGCAGGGAGTGGATGCCCCAGTAGGCGTCGACGGGCACCTCCCGCTCTCCGAGGAGGTCGTGCTCACGGCGGGAGACAGTCGTCATGGAGGTGCCTTCGGGGGAGGGGCGGTGAGGAGAGGGGAGAGCGTCGGGGGCGTCGGGGATGACGTCAGGAGGAGCCGTTGAAGCGGGAGCCGGACGCAGTCAGGGCGGGCTCCGGGCGGGCCGGGCCGTTCAACAGGGCGTGCAGCAGCGCCGGGCGGCGCTCCGGGCCGACGTCGGACAGCAGGGTCGCGAGCACGGCCATCCGGGCCTGCCCCGCACGCAGCGTCCCGGCCGGTACGGCTCCGGCGGCCACGAGGTCGACGGCTCCGCCGCCTGTGTAGAGCTCGGCGATCGGGCCGGAGGGCACCCGCGTGCTCAGCGCCACCAGGGTGCCCTGCGCGACCGCCGCCCCGACGGCCTCGGCGATCTCCGGGGTGGCGTTGCCCGCGCCGGTGCCGACGAGGACGACCCCCCGCGCGCCGGCCGAGACGGCGGTGTTCAGGAAGAGGGGGTCCCCGTCGCTGTGGTGCATCACCACGTCGACCCGGGGAAGGTCCTCGACGGCCGCCGTGGGCAGGGGCAGCGGCGTGGGCCGGTCCGGGCTGCGGCGGATGTCGACACTGCCGAACCCGACCTTCCCGAGGACGGCGTCCGAGGGGTCCGCGAACGCGTCCGCCGCCAGGGTCTGCGTCTTCACGGTGCCGCGCGCCGCGTGCACCCGGCCGTCGAAGACCACCAGCACGCCCAGGTCGCGTACGGACGCGGCGACCTGAAGGGCGTCGTACACATTGCCGGGGCCGTCGCCGTCCCCCGTGCCGAGCGGACGCTGGGCGCCGGTGAAGACGACCGGGCGCGCGTCGGAGTGGTGGAGGTCGAGGAAGAACGCGGACTCCTCCAGGGTGTCCGTGCCGTGGGTGACCACCACGCCGTCCACGCCGGGGTCGGCGAGCGCCGCGTGGACCGCGCGCAGCAGGGTGAGCTGGCGGGCGGAGGTCATCCGGGAGCTGTTGACGTTGAAGAGGTCGACGACCTCGACCGTCACGCCCTCGGGCAGCGCCGACGTGGCCAGGACGTCGTCACCGGAGGCGTCGGCGGCGTACCCGGTGCCCTGCCAGCGACTGGCTATCGTGCCGCCCGTGCTGATGAGGGTGATCCGGCGGGGCCGGTCGTCGCGTGTCCACTGCATGTCTGTCTGTCCCGGGGATCGAAGGTCGTCGCCTTCGCAACGATAGGCCAGCTTGTGTCGAATGTGATTGCGAATCCGGCTCCGGAATCGTGAATTCCGGAGTGCATAATTGCGTCATGGACAGGATCGATCGCAGTATCTTGCGCGAACTCCAGGAAGACGGTCGGCTGACCAACCTGGAGCTCGCCCAGCGCATCGGCCTCAGCGCCTCGGCCTGCCTGCGGAGGGTGCGGCAGCTGGAGGAGGACGGCGTGATCCAGGGCTACCGCGCGGTCATCGACCCGGCGGCGGTCGGGCGCGGCTTCGAGGTACTCGTCTCGATCGAGGTCCGGCGCGACCGGGAGACCGTCGAGGCCTTCGAGGAGGCGCTGCGGGACATCCCCGACGTCATCGAGGCGCACCGCCTCTTCGGCAGCCCCGGCTGCCTGCTGCGGATCGCCGTCGCCGACCTCGCCGCGTACGAACGGCTCTGGATCGAGCGGCTGACCTCGCTGACCGGAGTCACCGAGGTCAACTCGCAGATCATCATGAAACGGATCAAGGAACCACGCGGACTGCCGGTCGAACGCTGACCGTTCGCGGATCGCACACCCGATCGGCTCGTGTCGCTGTTGGGCCGAACGGGTGAGTAACGGGAGGATGGGTGCATGAGTAGGTACGAGAGGTACGACGTCACCGACGAGCAGTGGGAGGGCCTCGCCCAGGTCCTGCCCCTGCGGGGTCGTGACGAATGGCCGTCCAGGGTCGACCACCGCACGATGTCCGATCCGTACGAGGACGCCGAGCAGCGCCGCATGATCGTCCTGCGGGTGCAGGTCTTCGCGGACGCCCGCGAGGTCGCCGAGTACCTGATCGCGCAGATTCCCGTGCTCCTCGACCTGACCAGCGCCGACACCGATGTCGCCAAGCGGATCCTGGACTTCAGCAGCGGCGTCGTCTTCGGACTCGGCAGCGTCATGCACCGGGTCGACCGCAACGTCTTCCTGCTCGCACCGGCCGGCACCGAGGTCGAGGGCGCGCCGGACGCGGGGGCCGAGGAGGACGCGGCCGGCGTCGCCGTCCCCCGATCGTAGGAAGATGCCCAGGGCGTAACGGTTCGTCATCCTCGGGCCTGCGTACGGTCCGATCATGGACTCCACCGGCGGCCTCGCGCCCGACCGCACGCATGACTCCGTCTCCTCCTCATCCGCTGTCTCCCATGCCTGTACGACTCCGGTACGGAGCCCGGTCCGGGCCCCGTTACGCGGTCCGGCAGGGGACCGCGCGGCCGGTGAACCGGCGGAGGGAGGCCGGGCGACGACCGGTGAACCGGCGGAGGGAAGGCGGGCGGCCGTCCGCCCGTCAGGCGGTGGTCCGGCTGGCGGTGACCCGTCTGGTGGCGACCCGGTGGGGTGCGGTGACCTGGCGGAGGGCGGTCCGGCCGGCGGTGCCGCGTCCGGTGGGGATGCGGTCGGTGGCGAGGCGGGCGGTCGTGCCGCGGTCGGGGGCGGCGCGCGGCGCCAGGTGCCGGCTCAGCACATGGATCCCTCCGTGCGCCGACCCGCCCGCCCCGTCATCACCGAACTCCGCCTCTCCGCCTTCGCCTCCCACCGCTCCGCCGTCCACCCGCTCGGCCCCGTGACGCTCTTCACCGGGGCCAGCGGCAGCGGCAAGTCCACCGCCCTGCGGGCGTACGAGGCCCTGGCCCGGCTGGGCGCGGGCGAGGACCTGGCCGCCGCCTTCCCCGACGCCGCCGCCTGCGTGCCCGAGCGGGCCCGGCCCGACGCCCAGGGGAGGCGGGGCTTCCGGATCGGCTGCACCGTCGACGGACCGGCCGGGCCCGTCCGACTCGACCTCGCGGTCCAGGTCGAACCCGCACTCCGTATCGTCGGCGAACGGCTCACCTGCCGCGGCCGTACGCTCCTCACCACCGCCCTCCGCGACCCCGGCCGCAGCACCGTCCAGGCCGAGTGGCACACCGCGGGCACCACCCCCGTCACCCGGGCGCCGTTCCCCGACGACCTGCTCGGCACCGCCCTGCTCCCCCTGCGCGTGGCGGGAAAGACGAAGGGGCAACTGGAGGTCCTGGCAGCCGCCGAACAGCTGGTGGTCGCGCTGCGGTCGGTCTTCCCCTGCGACCCGCAGCCGCGGCGGATGCGGGCGCCCGTGCCGATGGGCGAGGGGCGGCTGCGGCGCGGCTGCGACAACCTCGCGGAGGTGCTCCACCGCACCGCCACCGAGTGCGCGCGCCGCCACGCACGCCTCGCCGCGGTGGCGGACGCCGGCTGCGCGGGTGTGGTCACCGGGCTGCGGGTGGAAGAGCTGCCGGACGCGACGGTACGGGCGTTGCTGGAACGCGAGCCGAGGGCCGGCGGCCGGCCGGGCGGGACGACACCCGGGCGGCTCGACGACGACAGGCTTGGCGGGGCGACACCCGGGCGGGTCGGCGACGGCCGGCCGGGCGGGACCCCGTTCGGCCGGCTCGGCGACGGCGAACTGCGCTATCTCGCCCTCGCCCTCGTCCTGCTCACCGGACCCGGCGTGCTCGCCATGGACCAGCTCGCCGAAGTGCCCGCCGCCATGCGGACCCTGACCGTCCTCGCCGACGGACTCGACGGATCCCTGGACGGGCCCCAGCTGCGCGCACTGCTCGGCCTCGCCGCCGGCATCGGCTCCGAGGGGCACATCCGGCTCGTGGGCACGGTCGGGGAGGCTGCCGCGGGATACGCACGCGAGACGCCCGGGGTGTCAGTGGTAGACCTGGCACGTGAGTGAACTGGATGTAGCGGGACTGCAGCGCAGGCTGACCGAGTTCGCGGCCGCGCGCGACTGGCAGCCGTACCACACGCCGAAGAACCTTGCGGCGGCGCTGAGCGTCGAGGCCGCCGAACTGCTGGAGATCTTCCAGTGGTTGACACCGCAGCAGGCGGACCGGGTGATGGAGGATCCGGACACGGCGCACCGGGTGGAGGACGAGGTCGCCGACGTGCTGGCGTATCTCCTCCAGTTCTGCGAGGTGCTGGGCGTCGACGTGCTTGCCGCGCTGTCGGCGAAGATCGACAGGAACGAACTCCGCTTCCCCGCGGGGCGGCGCACGGGAGAAGAAGGGGCCGGCACTGAGGGAGGGGGCGCGGGAGGGGGCGCTCAACGCCACTGAAAACGGTGATCGTCACTCTTCGGAGTGATCGACTTCTCCCCATCGAGCTTCCTGTCCACAGATTTCCGAATTCCTCTGGCGTTTGGGCTCAGGCGCCTTCACTCTGGGTAATGGATTCAGTGGGCAGTAAGTCGTACGAACGGGGGCGGCGTACATGGAAGCGGAGCGACTGATCGCGACGGGCCGGCACGCGCTGGCGGAGAGCGGGACGGCGCTGGACATCGTGGCGGAGGCCTGGCAGGCCCAGGCCCTCGCGCAGGCGATAGGGAGTCATCTCGCGCTCTGCGGACCGCAGGAGCTGCGGAGTGAGGCGCGGGGGCTCAGTGAGATCGGCGGCGGACGCGGGGTGGCCGACCATCCGGTGCTGCGGACGGGCGGACCGAGGGCCGCACAGCTGACCGAAGTGGGGGACGCGCGCCTGGCGTTGACCGCGCTCGGCGCGCTCCTGGGAGAAGTGGGGATCGCCTTGGTCGGTGTGGCGTGCGCGACCGACGAGGAGGGGTTGTACTGGCAGTGCATCGAGGCCATCGACGCCGCCGACGAGTCGAACGACCGGGTGCGCGGGATGCTGCGCCGCCTCGCGGTCAGGGAGCGTGACCGGCCGCCCGATGCGGCTCGGGGCAGGGCGGGCCCGGCGGGAGCGCGGTGAACGGCGACGGCGGGCACGGCCGTCGGCGAGAGCACCGGTGCGCGCCCAGGATGCCGTCAGCCCGTCCGGGGCTCGTCCCCCGCGGGGAACCGGGTGCGGTCCGTCGAGGACTGGAGGTCGGAGTCGAGCTGCGACAAGTCGGCGTTGAGCGCGGCCATCAGCTCTTCCATCTGCTGCAGCAGGCCCGTGGGGGCGCCGGAGCCCCTCTGCTCGGGCACGGACTGCTGTACGGGCGGCTGTACCGGCTGCTCGGGCATCGCCCGCCAGGGGCTCGGATATTCACCCGACCGAGCCGCGGCGGTCCTGGCGCTGACGGAGAGGTTGACGGCCGCACATAGGTGCAGGATGGAGGTATGGATCTTCGAATCTTCACCGAGCCCCAGCAGGGTGCGAGCTACGACACCCTGCTCACCGTCGCCAAGGCCACCGAGGACCTCGGTTTCGACGCCTTCTTCCGATCGGACCACTACGTCAGCATGGGCTCCGCCGACGGGCTGCCCGGGCCGACGGACGCCTGGATCACGCTGGCCGGCTTGGCCCGGGAGACCCGGCGGATCCGGCTCGGCACGCTGATGACCGCCGGCACCTTCCGCCTTCCCGGAGTCCTGGCCATCCAGGTCGCCCAGGTCGACCAGATGTCCGGCGGTCGGGTCGAACTGGGCCTGGGAGCGGGCTGGTTCGAGGAGGAGCACCGGGCTTACGGGATCCCGTTCCCCAAGGAGAAGTTCGGCCGTCTCGAGGAGCAGCTGGCGATCGTCACCGGGCTGTGGGGCACCGAGCTCGGCAAGACGTTCTCCTTCGACGGTGAGTACTACCAGCTCACCGACTCGCCTGCGCTGCCGAAGCCGGCCCAGGACAGGGTCCCGGTGCTCATCGGGGGACACGGCGCGAGCCGTACGCCGCGTCTGGCCGCGCGGTACGCCGACGAGTTCAACATCCCGTTCGCCTCGCTGGAGGACAGCGAGCGGCAGTTCGGGCGCGTCCGGGCCGCCGCCGAGGCCGCTGGGCGCGGGGCCGACGAGCTCGTGTACTCCAACGCCCTGGTGGTCTGTGTCGGCCGGGACGACGCCGAGGTGGCCCGCCGGGCGGCGGCCATCGGTCGCGAGGTGGAGGAGCTGAAGGCGAACGGTCTGGCGGGCTCACCCGCCGAGGTCGTGGACAAGATCGGCCGGTACGGCGCGATCGGGGCGTCCAGGATCTACCTGCAGGTTCTCGACCTGGACGACCTGGACCACCTGGAGCTGATCTCCTCCCAGGTCCAGTCCCAGCTCGGCTGAACGGAGGCGCGTCGATGAAGCCCGTCCACACCCTCGGCGAGGCGCTCTCCCGCGAGGTGCTCGTCCTCGACGGGGGCCTCTCCAACCAGTTGGAGGCGCAGGGGTGCGACCTGCGCGACGAGCTGTGGTCGGCGCGACTGCTGGCCGACGGGCCCGAGCAGATCGAGGCGGCGCACACCGCGTACGTACGGGCGGGTGCCCGGGTGCTGATCACGGCCAGCTACCAGGCCACGTTCGAGGGCTTCGCCCGGCGCGGCGTCGGGAGGGCCGAGGCGGCGCGGCTGCTCGCGCGGAGCGTGGAGCTGGCCCGGGCGGCGGGGGAGGGGGCCGCGGAGCCGGTGTGGGTGGCCGCGTCGGTGGGGCCGTACGGGGCGATGCTCGCCGACGGCAGCGAGTACCGGGGCCGGTACGGGCTGGACGTACGCGAGTTGGAGCGGTTCCACCGGCCCCGGATCGAGGCGCTCGTGGCGGCGGGCCCGGACGTGCTGGCGCTGGAGACGGTGCCGGACACGGTCGAGGCCGAGGCGTTGCTGCGGGCCGTCGAGGGGTGCGGGGTGCCGGTCTGGCTCTCGTACACGATCGCGGGGGAGCGGACGCGCGCCGGGCAGGAGCTGACGGAGGCGTTCGGGCTCGTGGCGGGGAACGACCAGGTGCTGGCGGTCGGGGTCAACTGCTGCGACCCGGGCGACGCGGCGCGGGCGGTGGAGCTCGCCGCCGGTACGGGCAAGCCGGTCGTGGTCTACCCGAACAGCGGGGAGGAGTGGGACGCCGGCGCCCGGGCCTGGCGGGGCGGCGGCGCCTTCGACCCGGGCCGGATGCGGGGCTGGCCGGCGGCCGGGGCCCGGTTGATCGGCGGCTGTTGCCGGGTGGGCCCCGACCGGATCGCCGCGCTGGCCGCCGCCGTGGCCGCGGCGCCCTGACGCGTCCGCCCCGTACCCGGCCCCGTACCCGGCGTCGGGTACGGGGCCGAGTACGGGAGCGGGTACGGGTCGGGTACGGGGCGGGAACGGGGTCGGGTGTCCAGGGAGACGCAGGTCACATCGGGTCGTGTCACAGGGGTACGGGCTGTCTCGTCTCAAGGGTGTAGCCACCGACCACCACGGAGGAGCACCCCATGGACGCGCGACTGAACTTCTTCACCAGCCCGACCGCCGGCAAGGCCTTCAAGTACTTCATGTCGGCGGGCAAGGCGCTCAAGGACTCGCCGCTGCCGGCCGCCACACAGGAGTTGGTGGCGCTGCGCGTCAGCCAGATCAACGGCTGCGCCGTCTGTATCGACATGCACACCAAGGAGGCCACCGCGGCCGGCGAGACCTCGGTGCGGCTGAACCTGGTGGCGGCGTGGCGCGAGGCCACCGTCTTCACCGAGGCCGAGCGCGCCGCGCTGGAGCTGGCGGAGGAGGGGACCCGGACCGCGGACGCGGCCGGTGGTGTCAGCGACGAGGTATGGGAGGCGGCTGCCAAGCACTACGACGAGGAGCAGCTCACCGCCCTGGTCATCCTGATCTCCTTCATGAACACGGCGAACCGACTGAACATCATCACGCAGCAGCCGGCGAACGGTGAGTACCAGGCCGGGCAGTTCCAGCACTGAACGGCAGCGGCTGAAGCATCCGCATCGGCGAGCGGCCCGGTGCCAGGGGGAGAGGATCGGCATGAACAAGGTGGAGGAGTTCGAGCAGTTGCGACCGCTGCTGTTCTCGATCGCCTACCGGATTCTGGGCAGTGTGGCCGAGGCCGAGGACGCGGTACAGGAGACATGGCTGCGCTTCGACGGCTCGCCGACCCGGCCCACGTCGGCCAAGGCCTTCCTGTCGACCACGATCACCCGGATCTCGGTCGACGTGCTCCGCTCCGCGCGCATGCGGCGGGAGGAGTACGTGGGCCCCTGGTTCCCCGAGCCGCTGCTGAGCGATCCGTACGAGGATCCGGCGCGGGCGGCGGAACTCGCCGATTCGGTCTCCATGGCCGCGCTGCTGCTCCTCGAGCGGCTCAGCCCGCTGGAACGGGCGGTGTTCGTGCTGCGGGAGGTGTTCGGTTTCGGGTTCGACGAGGTCGCGTCGGCCGTGGGGCGGTCGGAGGCGGCGTGCCGGCAGCTACTGGTGCGGGCGCGACGGCACATGAAGGCCGGGCGGCCGCGGTTCGAGGCGGACCGGCAGGAGCGCAAGGAGCTGGCGACGCGGTTCTTCGACGCGCTGAGGGCGGGCGACATGGACGGGCTGCGGGAGCTGCTCGCCGCCGACGCACAGCTGGTCGGAGACGGCGGCGGCAAGGCCCCGCAGCTGGCCAGGGCCATCATGGGCGCGCAGAACGTGGCCCGGCTGCTCGGCACCTACATCCCGCTCCTGGCCCTCGTGGACGTCACGTTCGAGCAGCACGAGGTCAACGGCCAACCGGGCGCGATCTTCCGCGACCGGGACGGCAGGGTTCTCCACGCCCTGACGCTGGACGTGCTCGACGGGCAGATCCAGACCATCCGCACGGTGATCAACCCCGACAAGCTCGGGCACATGGGCGAGGTCGCGGACGCCTGGGCGATCTCCCGCGAGGTGCAGGAGGTCCGCCGCCGGCCGAACTGAACCCGCCCGGCCCGCGCCCGTGGCGACACCCGCTGAACCCGCCCGGCCCGCGCCGCGCCGGCGGCGGCACCCGCTGAACCCGTCCGGCCCACGCCGCGCCGGTGGCCGCCGAACCGGCCCCGGCCGGCGGCGGCACCCGGAAAATGCCTGGTCGGAGCCGGGTTTCCGGACCATACTCGGACGGGTGTTCCTGACAATCAGTACGACCGGCACCCGCGAACGTCCCGCGACCGATCTGGGCTTCCTGCTGCACAAGCATCCCGACAACGCGCAGACGTTCTCGACCTCGCACGGCACGGCGCACGTCCTCTACCCCGAGGCGACCGCCGAGCGGTGCACGGCCGCGCTCCTCCTCGAGGTGGACCCCGTGGGTCTGGTGCGGCGGGGCAAGGGCAAGGGCCGGGGCGGCGCCCCCGACTCCGCGCTCGCGCAGTACGTGAACGACCGGCCCTACGCCGCGTCCTCGCTGCTCGCCGTCGCGCTCTCCACCGTCTTCAAGAGCGCCCTGCGCGGCGCCTGCAAGGCGATGCCCGAGCGCGCCGCCGCCTCCCTGCCGCTGCGCGTCGAGGTCCCGGCGCTCCCGGCGCGCGGTGGTGCCGAACTGGTCCGCAAACTGTTCGCGCCCCTCGGCTGGGACACGGTCGAGGCGGAGCCCGTGGCGCTGGACACGTCGTTCCCGGAGTGGGGCGACTCGCGCTACGTACGGCTCGTCCTCGAAGGGGAGCTGCGGCTCGCCGACGCGCTCAACCAGCTGTACGTCCTGCTTCCGGTCCTCGACGACGCCAAGCACTACTGGGTCGCGCCGGACGAGGTCGACAAGCTGCTGCGCGCCGGTGACGGCTGGCTCGCCGAGCACCCCGAGCAGAAGCTGATCACCAGCCGCTACCTCTCCCGCCGCTGGGGCCTGACACGGGACGCCATGGAGCGCCTGGAGCTGGTGCGGCTCGCCGAGACGGACGGGCTGGACGTCGAGGACGTCGACAACGCGGTCGACGAGACGACCGACACCGAGGAGAAGCCGGTCCCGCTCGCCGAGCAGCGCCGTGAGGCGATCCTCGCCGCCCTGCGCGCCGCCGACGCGACGCGCGTGCTCGACCTCGGCTGCGGACAGGGCCAGTTGGTGCAGGCGCTGCTCAAGGACGTGCGCTTCACCGACATCGTCGGCGTCGACGTGTCCGTACGGGCCCTGACCATCGCCGGGCGCCGGCTGCGTCTGGAGCGTCTCGGTGAGCGCCAGGCCGGCCGGGTGAAGCTGATCCAGGGCTCGCTCGCGTACACCGACAAGCGTCTGACCGGCTACGACGCGGCCGTCCTGAGCGAGGTCATCGAGCACCTCGACCTGCCGCGGCTGCCGGCGCTGGAGTACGCCGTGTTCGGCTCAGCACGACCCCGGACGGTGCTCGTGACCACCCCGAACGTCGAGTACAACGTCCGCTGGGAGTCCCTCCCGGCCGGGCACGTCCGGCACGGCGACCACCGCTTCGAGTGGACCCGCGAGGAGTTCCGCGCCTGGGCGGGGCGCGTCGCCGAAGAGTACGGATACGGGGTCGGGTTCACCCCCGTCGGCCCGGACGACCCCGAGGTCGGCCCGCCCACCCAGATGGCCGTCTTCACCCAGCACGCCGCGACCCCGAAGGAGGAGCAGGCATGACCACCGAGACCACCGCCGCCACCGGCACCCGCAAGCTGCCCGTCACCGACCTGTCCCTCGTGGTCCTCATCGGTGCGAGCGGCTCCGGCAAGTCCACCTTCGCGCGCCGCCACTTCAAGCCCACCGAGGTCATCTCCTCCGACTTCTGCCGCGGCCTGGTCGCCGACGACGAGAACGACCAGAGCGCCAGCCGGGACGCCTTCGACGTCCTGCACTACATCGCCGGCAAGCGGCTTGAGGCGGGACGGCTGACCGTCGTGGACGCCACCAACGTCCAGCAGGAGGCCCGGCGTCAGCTGGTGCAGCTGGCCCGGCAGTACGACGTGCTGCCCATCGCGATCGTCCTCGACCTCCCCGAGGAGGTCTGCCAGGCACGGAACGCGGGCCGCCCCGACCGGGCGGACATGCCGCGCCACGTGATCCAGCGCCACCGCCGCGAGCTGCGCCGCTCGCTGCGCGGACTGGAGCGTGAGGGCTTCCGCAAGGTGCACGTGCTGCGCAGCGTCGAGGAGGTGGAGGCGGCCGAGGTCGTCCTGGAGAAGCGGTTCAACGACCTGCGCCACCTCACCGGCCCGTTCGACATCGTCGGTGACATCCACGGCTGCCACTCCGAGCTGGAGACCCTGCTCGGAAGGCTCGGTTACGTCGACGGCCACCACCCCGAGGGGCGTACGGCCGTCTTCGTCGGCGACCTCGTCGACCGCGGTCCGGACAGCCCGGGCGTTCTGCGGCGCGTCATGTCCATGGTCGCGGCCGGCGACGCCCTCTGTGTTCCCGGGAACCACGAGAACAAGCTGGGCCGCTGGCTCAAGGGCCGCAAGGTCCAGGAGACCCACGGCCTCGCCGAGACGATCGAGCAGCTGGGCCGGGAGAGCGAGGAGTTCCGGGCCGAGGTCGGCGCGTTCATCGACGGGCTCGTCAGCCACTACGTCCTCGACGAGGGGAAGCTCGTCGTCTGCCACGCGGGTCTGCCGGAGAAGTACCACGGCCGGACCTCCGGGCGGGTGCGCTCGCACGCCCTGTACGGGGACACGACGGGGGAGACCGACGAGTTCGGGCTGCCGGTGCGCTACCCGTGGGCGGAGGAGTACCGCGGCCGGGCCACCGTCGTCTATGGCCACACGCCTGTCCCGAACACCTCGTGGGTGAACAACACCATCTGCCTGGACACCGGCGCCGTCTTCGGCGGGAAGATGACCGCGCTGCGCTGGCCGGAGCGGGAACTCGTCGACGTACCGGCGGAGAAGGTCTGGTACGAGCCGGCGCGGCCGCTCGCGACCGAGGCGCCGGGCGGCCACGAGGGGCGCCCGCTCGACCTCGCCGACGTGCACGGACGCCGGATCGTGGAGACCCGGCAGATGGGCAACGTCTCGGTACGGGAGGAGAACGCGGCGGCGGCCCTGGAGGTCATGAGCCGCTTCGCGGTCGACCCGCGGCTGCTCGCCTACCTGCCGCCGACGATGGCGCCGACCGCGACCTCGAAGGAGGAGGGCTACCTGGAGCACCCCGCCGAGGCCTTCGCCCAGTACCGGGCGGAGGGTGTCGAGCGGGTCGTGTGCGAGGAGAAGCACATGGGCTCCCGGGCCGTCGCCCTGGTCTGCCGGGACGAGGACACGGCGCGGGAACGGTTCGGCGTCGTCGGAGCGACCGGCGCGCTGCACACCCGTACCGGCCGGCCCTTCTTCGACGATCCCGAGGTCACCGAGCAGGTCCTGGCGCGGCTGCGGGCGGCCGTCACCGCCGCCGGGCTGTGGGACGAGCTGTCGGCATCGGACAGCGCCTCCGGCGCGGGGGACTGGCTGCTGCTCGACGGCGAACTGATGCCGTGGTCGCTGAAGTCCACCGGGCTGCTGCGCTCGCAGTACGCGGCGGTCGGCGCGGCCTCCCGTGCCGTCTTCCCCGGCGCGCTCGGCGCGCTGGAGCAGGCGGTGGCGCGGGGCGTGGAAGGGGTGGACGCGCTCCTCGCCAAGCAGCGCGAACGGGCTTCGGACGCCGAGGCGTTCACCGAGGCGTACCGCCGGTACTGTTGGCCGACGCAGGGTCTGGAGGGCGTGCGCTTCGCGCCGTTCCAGGTCCTCGCCGCGCGGGGCCGCTCGCTGGCGGCCGTGCCGCACGACGAGCAGCTCGGGTGGCTCGACCGGATGACCGACTCCGACCCGACCGGTCTGCTCCAGGTCACCCGACGGCTCGTGGTCGACACGGGTGACGAGGAGTCCGTACGGGCCGGTGTCGACTGGTGGCTGGAGATGACGGCGGCCGGTGGCGAGGGCATGGTCGTCAAGCCGCTCGCCGCACTGGTCCGCGGCGCCGGCGGCCGGCTCGTCCAGCCGGGCGTGAAGGTCCGCGGCCGTGAGTACCTGCGGATCATCTACGGCCCGGAGTACACCCGCCCGGAGAACCTGGAGCGTCTGCGGAACCGCTTCCTCGGGCACAAGCGTTCGCTCGCTCTGCGTGAGTACGCGCTCGGCCTGGAAGCGCTGGACCGGCTGGCCGAGGGCGAGCCGCTCTGGCGGGTGCACGAGGCCGTGTTCGCGGTGCTCGCACTGGAGTCCGAGCCGGTGGATCCGCGCCTCTGACCGTGATTCCGCGGGGGGCGCAGGGGAGTGGACAGCCGCGCTCCCCTGCGCCCCCCGTGCTCGTTGACGGGCCTCTTCGCCAGCCCCTAGCGTTCTTCACCCCACGACGTGACGCAGAGTCAGCACTGTGACTGCGTGCACCACTTGAGTTGGGACCAGACACGGACACGGGCGCAGGCGTGCGCGGTTCGTCGCGTGGCCGACACGGCCGCGCGGTGAAGAGCGGGGGGTGAGGACAGTGGGCCTTTTCGGCCAGGACCGCTCGTTCCTCCACGCCCTGCCCGAGCGGGACCGCCGTGAGCTGCTCGCCGAGGGGACGCCACGCGGCTACGAACCCGGCGAGGTGATGATCCGGGAGCGGGACACCTCCGCCTACGTCCTCGCGCTGACCTCCGGCTGGTCCGTCGTCTCGGTGGAGACCGAGCGCGGCACCCGCCTCATCCTGGCCCTGCGCGGCGCCGGCGAGGTCGTCGGCGATCTCGCCGCCGTGGACATGCGCCCCCGCAGCGCCACCGTCACGGCGCTGGGCCACGTCGAGGCCGTCGCCGTCTCCGGCGACAGGTTCCGCCACTTCCTCGCCACCCACCCGCACGCCACCTCGCTGATCATGCGCCAGCTCTCGGCCCGCCTGCGCAGCTCCGACGTCGAGCGCCGCTCCCTCGCCTCCGAGACGGTGCTCCAGCGGCTCGCCGCCCGCCTGGTCGAACTGGCCGAACGGGCGGGCCGACGCGCCGGCGCCGGGACCGTACTCGAACTCCCGCTTCCGCAGCACGACCTGGCCGCGGCCATAGGAGCCACCCGGGAGGCGGTCGCCAAGGCGCTCCGGCTGCTGCGGGAACAGGACGTCGTCCGTACCGCGAACCGCCGGGTCGTCGTCATCGACATGCCCGTCCTGCTCCTGCTGGCCCAGGGCGGAGCGCCCCACCCGAGGACGTCGGAGAAATCTCCTCCGGGTGTGTAAACGACTACATCGCCGGCCGCCGCACGCGGCCAGGCTTGACCCGTCACCACGGCACCACGGCACACACAGGGAGTCCGAGTGAGCAGTGCGGGAGCGAGCGCCGGAGCGATCCACCGGCTCGTCGTCTTCGGAGACGCCGTCGGATCCGGCACCTTGGGCATGGACGCGAAGCGGCAGATGCGCTCCGCCATGTACGGGGCGTTCGGCGAGGCGTACGCCGCCATCGGCGTCGAACCGGGCACCGTCCACCAGGAGGACCGCGGCGACGGCATCCTCGGGGCCCTGCGCCCGGACGTACCGCCGACGTTCGTCGTCGGACGGTGGATCGACACCCTGTACGAGAGCCTGCGGGAGCACAACGCCGGGCGCCGCGACCGGCTGCGGATGCGGGTCGGCATCAACGCCGGACTGGTCCTGGAGGACGGTCACGGACTGGTCGGGCGGGCGGTCGACCTCGCCTGCCGGCTCTGCGACAGCCCCACGGCCAAGCAGATCATGACCGACGCGCCCGAGGCCGACCTGCTCGTGGTCGTCTCGGACTGGCTCTACGCCAACGTGGTCGTCGAGGGCGGACGGTACGTCGAGCCGGGGCACTACCGGCAGGCCCGGGTGCGCTCCAAGGAGACCGACGAGACCGCCTGGTTCCACATCCCCCGCCGGCCGGCGCCGCCGCTGCCGGACCCGGAGGCGGGGGGACCTCAGACCGGCGGTGGGCCGTCGCGGGGGGACGGCCCACCGCCCATCGAGACCCGGCGCTACAACGCCGGCCGTGACCTCAACGTGTTCGAGGGCAACACGATCCACGGCGGATTCACCGGCATCCGGAAGGACCGCTCCGGCTCCCGGCGGGAGGAGGAGGACGCATGAGCGACGACGACGCGTCCGCGCAGGACGGCCCGCGGGAAGACGGACCGTCCGGCGGCGACAGGCCGGACACGGGAAGGCCGGACGCGGACCGGCCCGGTTCCGACCGGCCCGCCGACCGGACCGACACGGCAGGCGAACAGCCGCCCGAGGCCAACCCCTTCGACCGCGCGGGCCGCAGCCCCGTCGACGGCCACGGCGGCACCGGCGGAGCCGGCACCGCCCGCGCCGCGCTGCGCACCCTCGCCCAGCAGCCCGCCGGCCGCACCTACGAGATCGGCGGCGACGGACAGATCTACGAGGGCAACCAGTGGATCACCCAGTTCTGGGCGGGCACCCGGACCGAACTGGTCCAGGGAGCCGTACCGCAGGAGACCCTCCAGCACCTCGACGACGTGTACCGCGAAGTGCCCGGCTACGCCCGGATGAGGGACCTCCTGCGCGGCAACCGCCTCCTCGTCCTCTGCGGCGAACCCGGCAGCGGCCGCAAGGCCACCGCCCTCGCCCTGCTCTCCGAGGTCACCGACCACAAGGTCAACCGCCTCGACCCCCGCCACCGCGTCGACGAGATCGACACCGACGCGCTGGAGCCGGGATTCGGCCACCTCCTGGAGCTGCCCTCCGACGACGGGCGGGCCGAGCACGAGCCGCACCGCGGCCGCGACGAACCCCGCGACAGGACCCGCCGCACCCGCATACGCCTCTCCGAACTGCACCTCGACCGGTTCAGCGAGCAGCTCCGCGGCAAGGAGGCGTACGGAGTCGTCCTCGTCGAGAGCGGCGACCTCGCCGACCGGATGCTGCGCGGACGGTACGGGATGTACTGCCCGCCGCCGCCCTCCGACGAGGTCCTCCACCGGCATCTGCGGACGCTGCTGCGGGGCGAGCCCGAAGGAGCCCTCGACGACGCGCGGGCGCTCGCCCGGCGCGCCGACGTCACCAAGGCCCTCGGCCTCGACGCGCTGCGCCCCCGCGAGGCCGCCCGGCTCGCCGACCACCTGGCCCGGCGGCAGAAGCAGGAACTCACCGACGCGGAACTCCTGGAGGACTGCTCGGCGTTCGTCCGCGCCCAGGCACGCTCCTGGTTCGCCGGCGCCGACCGTCCCGGCACCCTGCCCGAGGCGCTGCCCGCCCTCAACGCCACCGCGTTCCGGATCGCCGTCGCCGTCTTCAACGGATCGGCCTACAGCATCGCCGCCGAGGCCGCCGAACTCCTCACCTGGGAGCTCAGCTCCACCCTCGACCCTGAACAGCCGCCGGGACGAAGGCTGTTCGGCACCCACGCCGAAAGCCGCCCGGTCCTCGCCCGCTCCGTACTGGAGGACGGCGAGATCGACCTCGGGCCCGCCAAGGTCCCCGTCCGGGCGATCCGCTTCCAGGGCGACGCCCTGGCCACGGCCGTCCTCGGCGAGATCTGGCACGGTTACCACAACGTGCGCGGCCCGGTCGCCCGCTGGCTCCGCACGCTCTGCCACGACCCCCGCCCCGAGGTCTGGGTCCGGGCCTCCATCGCCGCCGGCGTGCTCTGTTCCTGGGACTGGATCTACGGGTTCGGCGAGCTGATCGCCCCGATGGCGTCGATGGACACCGCCGTACCGCGGATGGCCGCCGCCACCGCGCTCGCCGAGGCCGCCCGCAACCCGCGGGTGCAGCCCGCCGTCGTCGCCGTACTGAAGGACTGGGCGGGCGAGGACGACGACGAACTGCGCGAGACCGTCCTGCTCACCCACGGCTACGTGCTGGCGGCCGGGACGGTGAAGGACTCGCTCGACGCGCTCGCACGCGTGGTACGCGGCCGGGAGGCCACCGACGTCGACGTCATCGGCACGGCCTCCTTCAGCGTCGTCCGGCTGCTCGCCTCGGGGGAGCCCGAGACGGTCACCCGAAGGATGGGCGAGTGGCTCGAGGACGGGCGGCTCACGCTGGCCAACCTGGTCCTCGTCTCCATGCTCAACACGCTGACGTTCCGCACCACCCACCTCTGGGGGCTGCGGGACGTGCCCGAGCTGGAACCGCACGCCGCCCGGCCGCTGCTCGTCGCCCTGCTCGCCACCCGCCCCGGCCTCGCCCCGCACCTCGCCGCCCTGCTGCGCCACACGCTCAGCACCGCGCGCTCGGGCGAGGCGGCCCTCGACGGCCTGGCCAGCCTGCTGCGCCGGGCCGCGAAGGACGAGGAGGCGCTCGACCACGTGTGCCGGCTGCTGCCGCTGCTCGGGGTGAGCCGCAGGGACCGCGACCGGCTGCGCGGACTGCTCAAGGAACTGGTCGGCGACCGGGACAGGCCGATGGACAGGCGCGCCGCGGGCCGGATGTGGGACGCGGTGGCGGAAGGAGCGGAGCGATGAACGACCCCCAGAACCAGAACGGCGGCCTCGGCGGCCAGAGGCAGCGGGACGGACGGGAGCACGGGCAGGGGCAGCGCGGCGGGCGGGACGGGCGCGAGCAGGGGCGGCGGGAGAAGAGCGCGGGTCCGCTGATCCGCGAGGTCCCGCCCCCGTACAAGCGCACCAGCGGCGCGGTCGCGGCCGTGCTGCTCTACCGCAACGGCGGCCACCGGGTCATGTGGCCCGACCGCACCGAGGACACCAACAAGCCCATGCTGGGCTCTCCGTACACCGTCTTCGAGGTCCGGACCGGCCGTCATGTCACCGAGTTCGAGCTCGCCCTGCCCGCCTCCGGCGACGGCGTCTTCTTCAAGGCGGCGGCCCGGGTCCTGTGGGAGGTGGCCGATCCGTATCTCGTCGTGAGCCAACAGGTGTGGAACGTCGCCGAGTTGCTGCGCGACGACCTCCTGGACGGGCTGCGGGCGGTCTCCCGCCGGTTCCGGCTCACCGACGCCCAGCGCGCCGACGAGGCCGTACGCGACGAGCTCAGCTCCGGGCGCTTCAGCCTCGGAGAGGACCTCGGACTGCGCGCCCGGGTGCTCGTCTTCATCGACCTGGACGACACCATCAAGGAGGAGATCGGCAAGCGGGACCTGGTCAGCGTCTCCATGCAGGTCGACGAGCGGGAGATCGAGCAGCGGCGGGTCAAGGAGCTGGGCGAGCGGCGGCTCGTCGCCGAGCGGGCCCGCGATCTCGAAGAGCTGTTCCGGCGCGGGGACCTGGCGCAGATCGCGCACCACATGGCGATGAACCCCGACAAGCAGTGGGACATCAGGCGCGAGCTCCAGCAGGAGAAGCGCGAGGGCCAGGCCGACTTCCTCGCGGTCTTCAACCGCCTCCTCGACACGGGTGTCCTGGAACGGCACGACATCGGCGAACCGATGTACCAGGTACTGGAGTTCCTGCGGGAGAGCACCGGAACCGTCCTCGGGGGCGTCGCGGGCCACGTCCTCACCCCGCCCGGCCCCGGCCGCAGAAGGGCGGCCCTGGAGGGCGGCGCCCGCCCCGAACCGGTCCTGCCGCCCTGGCACGACGACACGCGGGACGGCCGGGGCGGGCGGGAAGGGCGGGAAGGGCGGGACTCCGGCGACGAGGACACGCGGGCACGGAGGGGGCCCAGCGGTTCCAGGGAGACCAGGGATTCCAGGGAGCCCAGGGATTCCAGGGGGTCGGGCGAGCCCAGGGGATTCGGGGACACCCGGAGCGACGATGCGCGGGAATCCCGGGACGGCGGCGGTCGGGAGTCCGGACGCGAACCGTCGTGGGAGGACGCGGAGCACGAGGAGGAGCGGCCGGTCTACGAGCCGACCCGCGTCCAGTCGTCCTCGGAACGCGACCGCGACGACCGGGCCCGCCGCCGCTACTCCGACTTCGAGGAACGGGACTACGACGACCGGCGGTTCGACGACCGGTTCCGTGACGACCGGTTCCGTGACGACCGCGACCGAGGCCCCTCCTCCCGCCCCAGCTCCGACTTCGACGACTGGGACACCGAATGACCGCACCCACCCCGGCCCCGGCCCCGACCCCCACCCCCGAGCCCGCCTCCGCCCCGGACGCGGCCGACCTCCGATTCATGGCAGAGCGGCTCCTGACCACCGTCCGCGAGGACATCGGCCGGGCCGACACCAAGGCGGCGATCCTGCTCTCCGGCGCCCTCGCCTTCCTGGCGGTGGTCTTCTCCCGGGACCGCGGCCCGCTGCCGTCCTCCGGCGCGGGCCTCGTCCTGGCGGCCGTGGCCGGGGCGCTGTGGACGGCCGGGGTCCTGATGCTCGTCTCCGTGGTCCTTCCGCGCACCCGTATCGGCGCCGACCGGACCCTGCTGCGCGAACTGACGTCGGGGACGACCCCGGACGCGCTGCGCGACCGGCTCACGGCGTCCGGCGGGGACGCCACCGACTGGCTCCTGGAACAGGCGAGCGTGCACGGTGTCGTGCTCGCCGCGAAATACCGATGGCTGCGTCTCGGCGTCTGCGCTCTCGCGCTCGGCGCCCTGCCGGCCCTCTTCAGCGGACTGTGGTGAGAGACAATGCAGTGGAGAAGCACCGGGGGCGTTCTGCTCCTCGCCGGAGCGCTGGTCGCGCTCTCCGGCCCCCTCGGCCCCGGCACGGCGGGCGCGGCGGCGCCGCGGACCGCCTCGGCGGCGGCCGCCCCGGCCGAGGGCCCCGACCCCATCGACTTCGCCGTCGTCGTCGACCAGTCCAAGAGCCTCGCCGACAAGGACCTGGCCCTGGAGACCGAGGCGGCCGCCCTGCTCAGCCAGGGTGAGATATCCGAGCGCTCCCGGGCCACCGTCATCGGCTTCGGCAGCTCCGAGAAACCGGGCCAGTCCCCGGTGCGCGAGGTGTGCCCGCTGACCGTCGCCGACGCGGCCGGCCGCCAGCGCCTCAGCGACTGCGTCCCGCAGCTGACCCGCCGGGACTCCGCGCGCATGGGCCCCGGCACCGACTTCCCCGCCGCGATCCGCCAGGCCGTCTCCCGGCTCACGGAGGACGGCCGCCCGACCACGCCCAAGGTCGTCTTCCTGCTCACCGACGGCCGGCTCGATGTCGGGGACAGCCCCGAGTACGGCCCCGACAAGGCGAGCCGGCAGAGCAACGGCGAGAAGCGGCTCGCCGAGGAACTCGCCCGCGCCCGGGCCGCCTCCGTCCAGATCTGGCCCCTGGGCTTCGGCGGCGAGATCGACGAGGACGCGCTCACCGCGATGGCCGAGGGCGGCTACCGCGGCAGCTGCGCCGACGTGCCCGGCGCCGTCCCGAGGATGCGGGTGGTCGACACCGCGGCCGGGATCGACAAGGCGCTCCAGGAGACGTTCGCGGCGGCCCGCTGTGCCCGCATCGCCCACGGCACGGTCGGCAAGCCGCCGGCCGACCTGTCCGTCACCATCCCGCCGATCGCCACCGACGGCTCGCTCACGGTCGGCAAGCACGACCCCAAGGTACGGGTGACCTACTACGACCCGAGCGGCCGCAAGGTCCCCACCCAGGGCGAGTTCGACGGCTCCACCTTCGAGGTCAGCGGACAGGACGGCCCGGTCGAGGCGCTGCGCGTCAAGAACCCGATGCCCGGCCGCTGGCGCGTCCACATCGAGGCCCCGGAGGGTCACCGGGACCGCGAGGTCGCCGTCCGCGCGATCTGGCAGGGCCGGCTGCGCTCCGAGGTCATCCTCGACCCCGCCTCGCCGCGCGCCGGCGAGGAGGTCGTCGTCGCGGTGCGGATGCAGACCCGGCGCGGCGTCGTCATCACCGACCCCAAGCAGCTGGAGGGCGTCAAGGTCTCGGCCGTGCTCAGCGGCGCCGGCTTCGCCCCGGTCACCGTCCGTCTCGCGGACGACGGGCGCGCCCCCGACCAGCGGGCGGGCGACGTGCGGTTCACGGGCCGGATCACCGTCCCGGCCACCGCCACCGGCGACCTGGAGCTCGTCACGGACATGGCGGCGCCCGGGGTCACCTCCGACCGCCGCCCGCTGCACGCCCGTACGGCCCAGGGCACCCCGGCCGTCACGGCCGGGATCACCGTCGACCGTGTGACGGTGCACCCCGGCGCCACCGTGCGGGGGACCCTGGACGTCACCAACAACGACAGCGTCCCGCACAGCCTGCGCCTCGGTCTGACGGACCAGGCGGCCGGCGCCGACCTCGAACTGTCCCCGGCGACGGTCACCGCGGAGCCCGGCCGGAGCACCCGCTTCGACTTCACGCTCGCGGTCGGCCGGGGCACGCCCGTGGGCGAACTGGGCGGCCAGGTCGTCCTCCTCGATACCGGGGACGGCGACCGCGCCCTCGACACCGCCTTCCTGGACGTACGGGTCGAGGCGCCGCCCACCTGGTGGGACCGCTGGTGGTGGGCGGTGGCCGCCGCGGCGGCGGTCCTCCTGATCGCCGCCGCCGTCACCGCCGCATGGGCCCGGGCGCAGATCCGTCGCAAGGACCTGACAGGCGTCCGGCTCGAACTCCTCCGCGACGGGACGGTTCTCAGCTCGCTCACCATCCGCAAGGGCCAGAGCCGCGGCGGCGAGTACCTCTTCGCGGTCGACGAGCCGCGCGGGGCCGCCCCGACGCTGCGCCGCTCACGCGGCGGGTCCACGGCCCACCGCCTGCGCCGGACGGGCGGCGGCGAGCTGCTCCTGCGTCCGCACGGGGGACGGGAGTCCGGCGTACGCCCGGGTGTTCCGGCCGGTCTCGGCGGCTTCGAGCTCGTCGTCGGCGGCCGCGCGGGCCGAGGCGGCGGTACGGGCGGCGGTACGGGCGGCCGTACCGGCGGCACGGGCCGCAGCGGCGGTCCCGGGCGCCCCGACGGCGCGGGCCGGCCCACGGGCCCGAACCGCACGGGCGGTGGCGGCGGATGGCGCGACCGGTTCGGCCGCCGCTCCGCCACACCCGGCGACCGGAACCGGGAGAGCGGCAGGGACCGTGACACCGGCTCCCGTGACCGTGACACCGGCCGTGACCGTGACCCCGGCTCCCGTGACCGTGACACCGGCCGTGACCCCGGCCGTACCGCCGGAGGCGACCGCGACCGGGACCGGTCCCGCGATCGGAGCCGTACCGCCGGATCCGACGAGGGCCGCGCCGAGCAGCCCGCACCCAGCAGCCAATGGGACCCGAACTTCTGATCGGCCCACGTACCAACGGGTCTCAAAGGGAGACGACATGAAGATCTACCAGCCCATGCTGTTCGTCGGCCTCGGCGGCACCGGCGGGCGCATCGGCAGCGAACTGGAACGCAGTCTGCGCAGAGAGCTGTGCGGCCCGGACGGCACCGACCTCGTCGACGGGGGCAAGCGGCTGCCCTTCCAGCTGCCCGAGTGCCTCCAGTTCGTCTACGCCGACTTCAGCGAGGGCGACCTGCTGCGGCAGCCGCAGTTCCGCGCCAAGGGGGCCGAGGGCCAGGCCTTCGCCCGTACGTCCAGGATGGTCCGCGATCTGCTGCCCGCGGAGTTCGACTCCTCGCCCGACGTGACGCGCATGCTGCGGATCGCCCTGCACGAGGAGACCCGTTCCTGGCTGCCGCCCCAGGCGCGCCAGCCGCGGGTCGCCCCGCTGCACGACGGCGCGGGCCAGCTGCCGACCGTGGGCCGCGCCGCGCTGTTCGCGACGATGCGCCACGGCCTCGAACCGGTCCTGCGTCAACTGCGCGAGGCCATCAGCGCCATCGGCACCGCGGCGGGCGACCTCCAGCGGGTCGGCGGCGGCCGGATCCGGGGCTGTGACGTCTTCGTCGCCTTCTCGGTGGCGGGGGGCACCGGAGCCGGAATCTTCTACGACTTCCTGCACCTCATCGGGCACGAGTTCCGCAACGCCAAGGTGCGCGGCGTGAAGATCTACCCGCTGGTCGTCATGCCCTCGGCGTTCCCGCCCGAGGCGGGCGGCGGCCGCGAGGCCGAACTGAACGCGGCCCGCTCCCTGGTGGACCTCTCGCGGCTGGTCGACGACCAGAACGTGCCGGACGCCCTCGACGAGCTCGGCGACGTCGAGCGGCGGGGCCGGATCAGCGTCCACTACCCCGGCGAGGGCGCCGTCGAGCTGCGGGCCTCGACCGTCCAGACGGCGTTCCTCTTCTCCAAGCCCGCTGTCATCCGCCCGGAGGACCTGCGTCGTTCCATCACCGCCATGGTGATGTCCCTCATCGGCACCGAACTCGGCGAGGACACCGGCGGGGCCAACCGGGGCGAGGACGACTACCAGTCCTTCGCCGCCAGCTTCGTCAACAAGAGCGTGGAACGGTCCACCCCCGCCCGTACCGGTATCGGCTACCGCGGCATGTCCACCAGCCTCGCGGCGTCGCTCACCGTGCCCGTCGACGACCTCGCCGAGATCGTCGCCGCGCGCCTGCTCGCCCAGGCCGTCCGGGGCATGACCGAGCGGGCCCGCCGACCCGCCTCCGAGGCGCCCGAACTCGTACGGGAGCTCTTCAACCGGTCCGGGGTCGGACGACTGTGGACCCGGGAGGCCCCGGACGTACCCGCGCCCGAGGACCTCCCCAAGGGAGGCCGGGCGATCACCAAGGCGCTCTTCGACCGGCTCGGCGACATGGAGGACTCGCTGGACCGGCTCTCGAACAGCCTGGAGCGCGAAGTCCCGCGTCTCGTGGAGGAGTTCAAGCCGGGGACCGGAGTGCGCGAACTGCTCGACAGGATCGGCCCCTTCCAGCTGGAGGCCGTCCTGAACGGGCTGCCGGGCCACCCCGAGCGGATCGCCCGCGAGGGGTTCACCGGCATGCTCGACAACCGGCGCGACGAACCCGAACGGCCCGCGCACGTCCAGAACAGCGCCCCGGCGATCCCGCACATCAAGCGCGGCGCCGGCGGGCTCGTGGCGGCCCGGTGGAGCGACCCCGACGTCGAGGACGCGCTCGGCGAGCAGGACGACTGGTACCAGTGGCGGGCCAGGAAGCTGTGGCACAGCGGCTGGCAGGAGGGCGAGACGCAGTGGCGGGATCCGCTGCACCGGGTCGCCCACGACCTCGGTGAGCTGACCGGCGCGCTGCGCGCCCACGAGCAGGACGAGGGCCGTCTCTTCGCCGACCGCAGGCGCGAGCTCTACCGCGACGACCGCACGGGCATCACCTACCTCCTGCCCCCGCAGAACAGCCTGCGGGCCTTCTACGACGACGTCCTCGACCGGCTCGCCCAGAGCGAGCGGCTGCCCGAGAACGTCGACGCCGCCACGCTCCTCGGCCGGCTCGTCAGGCCCGAGGACTGGCGCTCCGCCCTGGACGCCGTCCGCCGCTCGCCCGGCGCCGCCGTCAAGGAGATCAAGCAGGTCGTCGAACAGCGCGTCAAGCGGCTCTTCGGCGAGGCCAACGAGGACCGCTACACCCGGCCGCTGCTGCCCTCCATGGAGCTGCTGCTGCGCGCCGCGTCCGGGGACGAGGCCGCCGAGTCGAAGATCGACGTCCGCTGGCTCGAACAGTTCCGCGCGGGGATCGCCGGACTGCTCCCGGTGGGCTTCAGTCCGGACGGCGGCGGGCCCCTGAAGATCCTCATCGTCCACCCGGCGAGCGAGTCCGACAGCCGCGCAGCCGACTACCTCGCCGAGGAGCTGAACCTTCCCGCCGGGGCGACGCAGGAGTACCGGGCCGTGGACACCGACTCCATCACCGTCGTCCTCTTCCGCAGCGGCATGAACCTCACGGACATCTCCGAGGTGCGCAGCGTCCTCAAACTCTGGTCGGAGGCACGGGACTCGGCGGGCGAGGACGACTTCCTGCACTGGCGTCAGCGGCTGGGTTACCAGGACGACTGGCTGGTCTCCACGGAGGAGGACCGGCAGCGGATCCTGCACCGGATCCTCAACGCGATGTGGAACGGGAACATCCGGATCAAGGGTCCCGCGGACTCCCCGGAGCTCGTCCGGATCCGGCTCCAGGAGGGCGAGTCCGCGTCCATGTCGCTCCGCCTGGAGGGCTTCGACGGAGCGCTCTCCAGCTGGGCCGGACTGCTGCGCGGGTACGAGCAGTCGGCGCTGCTCGACGAGGGCGAGATCATGGAGGTGTTCTGCGAGCGGCTGATGCGCTCCCTGCCCAAGGGGCTCACGCACGTCCCCGCCGACCCGTCGCCGCTCTTCGTCCACCTCATCGAGAAGGTCGTGCCGCGTCAGCTGGCCCTGATCGACCAGCTGAGCGCCGAGTACGACGAGAGGGACGCGGCGTGGCTCGCGCCGCTGCGGCACTTCTGGACGGTGACCTTCCCCGCGGCCATGAAGCGGCGCTTCTCCGGGGCCGGTCACCCCGTGCGGCCCAGCCTCCAGGCCCTCTTCGACCGCTGGATCCAGGCCCAGGCACAGGCGCACGAGCAGACCCCGGTACCGCCCGCGGAGCCGGTACGCCGGGTGCCGTACGAGCCGGAGTCCGAACCGCGGTACCGGCAGGAACCGGAACCGCAGTACCGGCCCGAGCCGGAGCCGGCGTACCGCCCGGAGCCGGATCCGCAGTACCGGCCCGAGATCGCGTCGCAGCGCCGTCCGGAGCCCGAGCCGTCCTACCGACCCGCGCCCGACCCCGCGTACAAGCCCGCGCCCGAGGACGTCCGTTACCCCTGGGACCTGGACGGTGAGGAGGAGTGAGCCCCCGCGCGACCCCGGAGCATCCGGTACCCGGCCACGCCGTGTGCCTCGACCTCAGGGCCCCGCTGCACGACCCCGACGCCGTGGTGCGTGCCGCGCTGGACGTCCCGCAGCCCAGGGGCGACCGCCGCTTCGTCGTCCTCGACGACGCCGACCGGCTCGTCGCCCACCAACTCCTCCACGAACGCCTGTCGTCCCACGGCCCGGCACGGATCGTCTGCCTGGCCGTCGGCGCCCCGGGGCAGCGGAGCCTGCGCCGCTCCCTGACCCTGCGCCCGCCCAACGCCGGGGTGCTCTGGCTGCTCGACGACCCGGACGACGCCGCGCTGCGCCCGCTCGTCGACGTCCTGTCCGGCCCCGAGGTGTTCAAGGCCGTCCTCCGCGCGCTCGCGGAGGTGGTCCACGGCGTGGCCGTCCCCTCCGCACGCGTTCTGGAGCACGACCTGACCGACGAGGCACGCGCGCGTTCCTGGCGGCAGGCGGTGGAGGGCCTGGCCGGTCCCGACGTCCCCGCCCAGGCGCCGGCCACGGAGGCCGTCCCCGCCGAACTCGCCGTGCTCCTCGACGAGTCCGTCCCCCGGTCCCTGGCCGACCACCAGTGGCTCCCCGCCCACGGCAGGGCCGGGGGCCTCCTGCTCACCTGCGAGGAGGCGCTGGAGGACGCCGCCGAGGGGTACGCGTGGGTGCGCGGCCCGGCCGGACTGCTCAGCACGTCCGGCCGGGCGCCCGACCTGCCGGGCGACATCGAGCGGCTGGCCGACTCCCTGCGACGGTTCCGAACCGCCGTCGCCGACGCGTTCACCGCCGCGGGCGGTACCCGGCTCACCGCCGAGCACCGCGGACAGCTGCGCGACCGGGGCGTCGAACTGCCCGAGATGCCACGGGAGATCTCGCGGGCGGGGATCGTCCCGGCCCTGCGCGACCACACCCACGAGCTCATCGGCCGGGGGCTGCCGCTCCGCTCCGTCGCCGCCCGGCTCGCCGCGCTCTCGGCGCGTACCGCTCCGTCGGGCAGCGCCGCGAGGCTCGCCCGGCTCGACGAGATCTGCTCCGACGACGAGGTGAACCGGCTGGCCGCCCAGCAGTACTTCGCGGCCGGCGGCTCGGGCGCCGCGGCCGCCGCGGTGACCGCCGTCCTCGCCTTCCTCGCCGGGCTCTGGCCGGTCGCCGGCTGGGCCCTCGGCCCCGCCGTCGCGGTGCTGGCCGCGCTCCTCGCCCGGCTCATGCTGCGGCGCAGGCCCAACCGCTCACCCGACGGCCGGCTCGACGGCGGCGCGAGCACCGGGGTGGCGCCCCGGCTCCTCGGCGGACTCGTCGGCGGCGCGGCCGGCGCGGCCGTGGGCCAGGCGCTCGGCCTCCCGCTCTGGGCGGGCGCCGTGGCCGTGACGGTCGCCGTGGCCGCCGTCACGGCGCTCGCCCTCCGGGACTGGACGCGGGCCGTGGACGACTGGTGGGCCCGGGTGGACCCCGAACGCGCCGGGCCCGTACTGAAGGAGATCCACCACCTCGTGATCACGACCGCCGTGCACGACTGGCTCTTCGCCGACGTGCGCCACCACTGCTCCGACGGCGCCGGGGCAGTCGCCCGGCTGCTGCGCGGCCTGGCCGCGACGGCCGACGCGTACACGTACGGACGCGTCGACGACGGGGACGGGTACGGGTACGGCTCCGGCCGCCCGTACGCGTACGACTCCGGCCCGCCGACGGGCAGCGCGTCCGGCGCGGCCGGCCCCGGGCGCTCGGAGGCCGCCTCCAGCGGGGACGCGTCCTGGAGCTGGGGGGACTGGGAGGACAGCGCGGGCGACGACCTCTGGTCCGACGTACCGGATGCATCCGACGTACCAGGTGTGTCCGGCGTATCCGACGCGTGGGACGCGTCGGGCCGGTCCGGCGATCCCGCGGCCCGGGCTCCGAGGCCCGCCTCCTTCGGCACGGTCCCCCCGCCCCGGAAGAGCGGGGACTCCGTGCCCGCCTGGCTGGAACGCCGGCACGGCGACGGCGGGCCCGCCCTCGTGGACACCCTCGTCGCCGACCTCGTCGAGGGCACCGTCCGGATCCTCGACGGCTGCTGGGCGGGGATCGAACGCGATCCCGCGAACGCCGGCCGGCTCCCGCTGGACGAGCCGCTGACGGAGCTGCTCGACGAGACCCGCGTCCGCCTGGAGCGGGACGTCGCGGCCTCCCCGCCGCCCGGCGGTGGCGAACGGCGCGACCGTCCCGACGCGGCCCGGCTCACCGGCGTCGCGCCGGACGCCGTCGCCCGGCTGATCGCCGACGACGACCCCGACCTCACGGTGCCGATGTGCGGCCCCGAGCATCTGCGGCTGCTCTCCCACGATCCCTCGTCCGTCCGCCAGGTCCGCTTCGTGCCCGAGACGATGCGCCGCGGCGCCACGGGCGACGACATCTGGCGGGGCACGGCCGAGGACGTGGAGTGGACGGGCGCGGGACGCCACGCCGGCGTGCTGCGGCTCGTACCGCTGCGCCCCGACGTGGTGCGCATCGTCAGGGCAGAGGAGGCGGGAGCGCCATGACCGAGCCGGAAGCCGCCCAACCACCCGGCCCCTACGAGGAATTGGAGTTCTCCACCCATCTGGAGGAGTCGATCCGCTTCGCCGTCCGCTACGGCGAGGACCGCAGGCCGCCCGGCCGCCCCGGTGTCCTCGCCCGCGAGGTCACCCTCAGCGCCGGCTGGCCGGTCCTCCAGTTCCGGCTGCCCCTCTCCGCGCAGGCGGACCCGCACGCGTACGACATGCTCGAACGGGAGGTGTCCACCGCCGTCGCGCTCGAACGGCGTTACGGCTCCGAGAAGTTCGGCGAGGTCTTCACCCGGGTGATCGGCTTCGACCTGACGTGCGCGGAGCCCTTCGTGCTCTACCGGACGCCCGCCGGCGCCCCGCTCACCGAGTGCGCGGGCCGCCTCAGCGGCGACGAACAGCAGCGCGTCATCGCCCAACTCGCCCTCGCCGTCCGCCTCCTGAGCGACCTGGAGCTGGTGCACCGGACGATCGCCCCCGACACCGTGCGCTGGGACGGCACCCATGTGCGGCTGTGCGAGCCGTACGCCGCGCTGCGCGTCGGGGAGACCCGCGAGGCCTTCGGCGCCGCTCCGTGGGCCTCGCCCGAGCAGCGCGCGGGGCGCGGGACCGCCGACCCCCGCGACGATCTGTGGTCGGTGGGCAGGATCGGCTACTACCTCCTCTCCGGCCACTCCGACCGGGGCGAGGGCCCGCCCGAGGACCTCGGCGACTACCGCCGCCTCGCCGCGCTCGAACACAGCGGTCTCTTCGCCGCGGACGCGGCCGCCCGGCCGGCCCCCGCCGAGCTGCTGCGGCTCCTGCACGTCCCCGACCCGCTCGCCACGGCCGTCGGCACCGCCGACCCGCTCAGCCGGGGCCGCGCCGAGTTCGACGCCCATCTCGCGCGCAAGCGCCAGGCCTCGGCGGCGGCCCCGGGTCAGGCACCGGGAGCGGCGTGGGTTCCCGTACAGGACGGTCCGCGCAACCCCTACGACCTGGTGCCCCCGAGGCCCTCCCTGCGCGCCCGGCTCCGCGCCGGCTTCGGCGGCGACGCGCCCGACCGGACCCCGGCGCCCCCCGCACCGGCGCCGGCCCCCGTCCTCGTACCGCCGCCGTCCCGCGCGCGGATGTGTCCGCACTGCCTGCGCCCCGTCGAGTACGACGAGACTCTGCTCGTCACCATCGACGCCAAGGGCAACCGCATCCCGCTCGACCTCGCCGGCGAACACCGGCCGGCGATCAGACGGGAGATCCTGCGCAAGGCCTACCACCTGTGCCCGCACGCGGGGCCGGGGGAGGAGGCCCACGAACTGCCCGTCCCCTATCTCACCAACGGCGATCCGCTGTCGATCGCCTTTGTCGGCAGCTCGTCAGTCGGCAAGACCCATCTGCTCGCGGCCATACTCGGCGAGGTCGAGCTCGGCGGCCTGGAGCCGTACGGTCTGAAGTGCCTGCCGCTCAACCCGGACGCCCACCGCACGTACCTGCGTGAACGCGTCCAGAGTCTGCAGCAGGGACGGCAGTTGGGCCGCACCGTCCAGCAGACCTTCGCCCGGTTCGCCGACGGTCTGCTGGTCTCGGCCCGGGGTGCGACGCCCCGGCCCGTCGTCTTCTTCGACCTGGCGGGTGAGGACCTGGCGCAGGACGGGGAGGTGACCCGCTTCCTGACCGGTGTCGACGCCTTCGTCTTCGTCCTGGACCCGCTGCGGGCGCTGCGGATGGCGTCGCTCGACCCGGTCCGCGAACAGGACGGGCTGCCGCGCCGGGACCTGGGGGACGAGGCTTTCACCACGGTCCTCAATCGGATCGAGCGTCAGAGCAACGGACTTGTCGGTGCGCCGGCGGTGATCGCCGTCAACAAGTCCGACCTGGTCCGCTTCGAACCGGCGGTCGACCGCTGGCTGGGCCGCGGGCTGCCCCCGCGGCTGGACCGGGAGGCGCTGCGCGCCGAGAGCCGCGACGCCTACGCCTTCCTGACCCACCACGCGAGCCGCGCCTGGCTCAAGCCCTTCGACGACTGCGCCCGCTGCACGTTGCACTTCGTGGCGGCGACGGGCGGGCAGGCCAGGGGAGACCGCTTCCCGCACGGGGCCCGGTCGCGACGGGTCCTCGCACCGCTGCTGTCCATCTTCGCCATGTGCGGGCTGCTTCCCGAGGCGGAACCGATCGAGGGAGGAGTCTGATGGCGCGGTCGAGGTACGAGGCGGACCAGATCGTCTTCCGCTGGGACAGCGAGAACGCCGTCGGCAGCACCGGCTTCGGCCCGGTGGCCTGGTCGGGGCCGCGCGACGAGGTGGAGGCGCTCTTCCAGATCTACGGCACGCTGCTGCGGGCGAACGGTGAGGAGACGCGGCCCGCGCTGCTCCGGGTGGAGCAGCGCGCGGGCGTCGTACTGATCCGCCGCACCCCGTGGCGGGACCAGGGCGGGCGCGAGTCGGTGATCTGCCATGCCCTCGTCGGGTCGCAGGAGCTGCTGGACCCGGCGTTCTGCCTGGGCCTGCACGCGTGGGACTGGGACGGGGCGGAGCTGCCGTCGGCGCGGGTGCGCGGAGCGCTGCCCGTGGTGCCGAGGGACGTCCTCGCGGCCTCGGCCTCGGCCGGGCAGCGGGCTCTCGACCTGGCGCTTCCGGGCGTCGAGCGGGAACTCACCGGAGCGGTCGCCGAGTTGCTGCGCCATCCGCAGGCCCGGTTCACGCTCCTGGACGAGCGGGGCGACACCGCCTGCGCGGTGCTGCGGGGGCTGTACGGGATGTTCGCCGACGCCCCGCGCCGCCCGCGCTGGTGGACCTTCGCGAGCCACGACACGGCGGAACTGACGTCGCTGCGCTTCGTGTTCGTCGGCCGGTGGGCGGGGGCGGCGAGCCGGAACACGGAACGCCGCCGCGTGGACCCCCTGGAGCGGGTCGGCGACCGGGCGGAGGAGCTCGCGGCGCGGCTGGTCCGGCACCATCTGCGCGGCGGCCCCGAGGGAGCGGTGGCGACGGCCCTCCGCGAGGCCGCGGGCGACCTCTCCCTCCTGGAGCAGGCCGAACGCGCCCTGTCCCGCCTCGACGCCGCCCCGACGGGCCGCCCGGAGCCCGCGGATCCGCGGGGGCGCGGGGAGGGCCCCGGGACCCGGGAGCCGGGCAGGGGCGTCGCCCCCCGGAACCCCCGGGACCGCGCCCGGCCCGATCCCCGGAACCCCAGGGACTACCGACCCCTGGGCCCGCGCACGCACCAGGAGGACCGCGACCGTACCGGGGCCCCGGGCGGCTTCGGTGAGGGTGGGGATCAGCGCGATCCCTGGGACGGTCTCAGGGACACCCAGGGTCTTCTGGACTCCGGGGGCTCGGGGGTTCAGCGGGCGGGCCTTGAGGACCGCGATGGCCTCCGGGACCCGGGCGATCCGCGTGCGGGCCGGGAGGGCCGCGGGGCTTCCGGCCTGTACCGGTCGGATGCGGCTCAGGGGCGCGAGCCGTCCGAACCGCCGGATACGGGGCGCGGGGGCTCTTTGCTGCGCGGAGCGCCGGAGCGCGGACCCGACGGACCTCGTGAGTCCCGGGAGGCTCCCGGCCTCCCCCGCGACTTCCCCGACAGCCCCGGCATGCCCCACGAGGCCCGCGAGGCCCGCGAGACGCCGAGTCTGTACCGCGATCACGCCGACAGCACGGTCACGTCCCACGAGGAGCCGAGCCCCGAGACCCGCGCCACGTCGAGCCTCCACCGCGACCCCGCCCCCGAGGGCGAAGGGCACGCGTCCGGGAGCCTCGACGCCGTCGCGCCCGCCTGGCAAGGGCCCGAGGCCCGTCGCTCCTGGTGGGGGACCGTCAGGTCGTGGCGGCGCGGGAAGCCCGTCGAGACCGGACTCGTACGGTCGCTCGCCGACCGCGCGGCGGATGCGGAGGCACGTGTCCGGGCCGGTGGCGACGGCGAGCTGCTCACCGCGCTCCGCGGACCCCAGTCGTACCGGATCGCCACGCTCCTCATGCACGAGGTCGCACGCCGGGTCCCGACCTGGCCCCGCCCCCTGCGCCGCGAGTTCAGGGATCTCGTCATCGCGCACGAGCTGTTCGTGACGGCCCCGGGCTCTCCCCTTCCCGGCGACCCGACCGACGCCGAGCGCGCGGCCAACGCCGCCGCGCTGCACCGCTGGGCCGTACGTCCCCTTCTCGACGAGGGCGACGCGCCGGCGACGGGCGTGCTCGTGGCGCTGCTGATCCGGCTCCGGTCGAGCCCTGTCCAGGCCGCGCGGTCCGCGTTCCGTCAGATCGTGGAGGGCGAGCGGCCGGGCCTGCCCGAGGAGGTCTGGCAGGCCCTGCTCCATGACGCCGCCACGGCCGCTGCGCCGCCCCGGCCGACGGCCCCGCCCGCACCGACGGCCCCGGCGTCCGGCCGCCAGGCAGACCCGAGGCACGCCCGCCCGGCCCCCGACGCGCACGACGCCCCCCACACGCACAACGCGCCCGACGCGCCCCCCACACCCCAAACACCCGCCGACCCAGCACCCCACGCCCCCACCCGCCCCCCGAACCCCGCTCCCGTGTCCCCGGCCGCCGTGCCCCCGTCCGAACCCTCCGGCGGCGACGGCCGGATGGTCGCCCTGACCCTCCTCGCCGTGATGGTCACTCTCCTCGCCGTCATCGTCGCGTACTCCGTGACGTGAGAACCACGCGCGAGCCGCCCGGCTCCGTCAGGATGGGCGCATGGGATTCCATGTCGATTCCGAGACCGGGCGGCTCCGCCGCGTCATCCTGCACCGGCCCGATCTGGAGCTGAAGAGGCTGACACCCTCCAACAAGGACGCTCTCCTCTTCGACGACGTGCTCTGGGTGCGCCGCGCCCGGCAGGAGCACGACGGCTTCGCCGACGTCCTGCGCGACCGGGGCGTCGAGGTCCATCTCTTCGGGGATCTCCTGCGCGAGTCCCTCGAACTGCCCGCCGCCCGCAAGCTCGTCCTCGACCGGGTCTTCGACGAGAAGGAGTACGGCCCGCTGGCCGCCGACCACCTCCGCGCGGCCTTCGACTCCCTGGACGCCGCCGAGCTCGCCGAGGCGCTGGTCGGCGGGATGACGAAACGGGAGTTCCTGGCCGCGCACCGCGAGCCGACCTCGGTCCGGTTCCACGTCATGGACCTGGACGACTTCGTCCTCAGGCCGCTGCCGAACCACATCTTCACCCGCGACACCTCCGCCTGGATCTACGACGGCGTCTCCATCAACGCGATGCGCTGGCCGGCCCGCCAGCGCGAGACGGTCCACTTCGAGGCGATCTACAAGCACCATCCCCTCTTCACCGGCCCCGAGGCGGGGAACTTCCACCTCTGGTCGGACGGCCAGGCCGACTACCCGTCCACGATCGAGGGCGGCGACGTCCTCGTCATCGGCAACGGAGCCGTCCTGATCGGCATGAGCGAGCGGACCACTCCGCAGGCGGTGGAGATGCTGGCGCGCGGGATGTTCGCGGCCGGCTCGGCGCGGACGATCGTCGCCCTCGACATGCCGAAGCGGCGCGCGTTCATGCACCTCGACACCGTGATGACGATGGTCGACCAGGACACCTTCACCCAGTACGCGGGGCTCGGCATGCTCCGCTCGTACACGATCGAACCGGGCGACGAGGGCCAGTCCCTGCGGGTCACCGACCACCCGCCCGAGCACATGCACAGCGCCATCGCCGCCGTGCTCGGCCTCCAGGACGTCCGGGTCCTCACCGCCACGCAGGACGTCCACGCGGCGGAGCGCGAGCAGTGGGACGACGGCTGCAACGTCCTCGCCGTCGAACCGGGCGTCGTGGTGGCGTACGAGCGGAACGCGACGACCAACACCCATCTGCGGAAGCAGGGCATCGAGGTGATCGAGATCCCGGGCAGCGAGCTGGGGCGGGGGAGGGGCGGCCCACGCTGCATGAGCTGCCCGGTGGAGCGCGACGCCGTGTGAGGAACGGGCGGGACGACGGGAGTGGGCGGCCTCACTGTATATCCATACTGATATACGTATAGACTTCCAGTCGCCGGCTCGTTCGCCGTCCCGTCCTCGACCGTACCCAGGAGCACCCCATGGCCACCGACCTCATCGGCCGCCACTTCCTCAAGGAGCTGGACTTCACCGCCGAGGAGTTCCGCGGTCTGATCGGCCTGGCCGCGGAGCTGAAGGCGGCCAAGAAGGCGGGTGGAGAGGTCCAGCGGCTGCGGGGCAGGAACATCGCGCTGATCTTCGAGAAGACCTCGACCAGGACCCGCTGCGCGTTCGAGGTCGCCGCCGCCGACCAGGGCGCGTCCACGACCTACCTGGACCCGTCCGGCTCGCAGATCGGCCACAAGGAGTCGGTCAAGGACACCGCCCGGGTGCTCGGCCGGATGTTCGACGCCATCGAGTACCGCGGTGACAGCCAGGCGAAGGTGGAGGCCTTCGCCGCCCACGCGGGCGTCCCCGTGTTCAACGGTCTGACGGACGACTGGCACCCCACCCAGATGCTCGCCGACGTCCTGACCATGACCGAGCACACGGACAAGCCGCTCGACGCACTCGCCTTCGCCTACCTCGGCGACGCCCGCTTCAACATGGGCAACTCCTACCTCGTCACCGGCGCCCTGCTCGGCATGGACGTCCGGATCGTGGCGCCCAAGGCCTACTGGCCGGCCGAGGCGATCGTCGCCTCGGCGCGCGCGCTCGCGGAGACGAGCGGCGCGAAGATCACCCTCACCGAGGACGTCGAAGTGGGCGTCCGGGGCGCGGACTTCGTCGCCACGGATGTCTGGGTCTCCATGGGGGAGCCGAAGGAGGTCTGGGACGAGCGGATCGCCGACCTCGCGCCGTACGCCGTGACCATGGACGTCCTGCGCGCCACCGGCAACCCGGGGGTGAAGTTCCTGCACTGTCTGCCGGCCTTCCACGACCTCGGTACGGCCGTCGGCCGGGACATCCACGCCCGGCACGGCCTGACCGAGCTGGAGGTCTCCGACGAGGTCTTCGAGTCCGAGTACTCCGTCGTCTTCGACGAGGCCGAGAACCGCATGCACACCATCAAGGCGGTCCTCGTCGCGACCATGGCCGCGGGGCCCATCGCCTAGCGCCCTCGTCGCGACCATGGCTCCGGAGCGCATCGCCTAGCGCCCTCCTGGCGACCATGGCCCCGGAGCCCACCGCCTAGCGGCCCCGCACCGCCCGTGCTCGGTCCTCGCCCTCAGCGCTCCGGTCGGCCGCTCACCGGACGAGGCGGTCCTGGGTGGCTCTGCCCCGGGTGGCTCCGGCCCGGTCGCGGCTGTCCCGGCCGTCGCTGCGACGGCATCGCGGGAAGGGTGAACCAGACCGCCTTGCCGTCCGCGGTGGGGCGGTGTCCGCAGTCGCTGCTCAGCGTGCGGATGAGGAACAGGCCCCGGCCGTGCTCCTGCCAGGGGTCGGGCGCCTCGCCCGGCTCCGGACAGGTCAGCTCGCCCGGGCGCGCGGGGCGCCGGTCGTGCACCTCGACCTGACAGCCGCCCGGCAGCAGCTCGACGACCAGCTCGATGGGGCCCTCGCCGTCGGTGTGCTCCACGGCGTTGGCGACGAGCTCGGCGGTCAGCAGCTCGGCGGTGTCCCGGTCGGCGGGCGCGTCGACCTCCGTCAGCGCGTCGCGGACCAGGGCACGGGCGATCGGCACGGCGGCCGTGGTGTGCGGAAGCTCGATGCGCCACGAGGCGGGTTCGGTGGCTTCGAGCATGGCAGGGTCCGTTCGCCGAGGGTCGCGGGGGCGGGGGGAGGGGTGCAGGGCTGTCCTGGACGTCCTGCTTTCAACCTTACGAAGGCCGGAGCCGAGCACCATGGGCACCCCCTCCCTCATGGCCGGGCCGACGGTCACCCGCCCGGCGGGACCTTCGGCGGGGAGGGCCGGGCCCCCGCTTTATCGCGCGCTCGTGACGACAGTCACAACACGGTGATACGCTGCGGGGAGGAGGAAGGGAGGGCGTCCCGTATGAGCCCCTTTACCGGCTCCGCACCCCGCACCGAGCGCTGGCGGCATCTGCGACTGACCGTCGAGGACGGCGTCGCCACCGTCACCCTCGACCGACCCGACAAGCTCAACGCGCTCACCTTCGGCGCCTACGCCGACCTGCGCGACCTGCTCGCCGAGCTCTCCCGCGAGCGGGCGGTCCGCGCCCTCGTCCTGGGCGGCGAGGGGCGCGGCTTCTGCTCCGGCGGTGACGTGGACGAGATCATCGGCGCGACCCTCGCGATGGACACCGCCGAGTTGCTCGACTTCAACCGGATGACCGGGCAGGTCGTCCGGGCGATCCGTGAGTGCCCCTTCCCCGTGATCGCCGCCGTCCACGGTGTCGCGGCCGGCGCGGGAGCGGTCCTGGCGCTGGCCGCCGACTTCCGGATCGCCGACCCGAGCGCCCGGTTCGCCTTCCTCTTCACCCGGGTCGGGCTCTCCGGCGGCGACATGGGCGCGGCTTATCTGCTGCCCCGGGTCGTCGGCCTCGGCCATGCGACCCGGCTCCTCATGCTCGGCGAACCGGTCCGCGCCGCCGAGGCCGAGCGGATCGGCCTGCTCAGCGAGGTCACGGAGGAGGGCGGCGTTCACACCCGCGCCGCCGAGCTCGCCCGCCGCCTCGCCGACGGACCGGCCCTCGCCCACGCCCAGACCAAGGCGCTGCTCACCGCCGAACTGGACATGCCGCTCGCGGCCGCCGTCGAACTGGACGCGGCCACCCAGGCGCTGCTCATGAACGGCGAGGACTACGCCGAGTTCCACGCCGCCTTCACCGAGAAGCGCCCCCCGAAGTGGCGCGGGCGGTGACGACGCCCCCCGCCCGGACCGAGCCCGCCCCCGCGGAAGCCCCCCGGGCCCCCCTCCGTATCGCCGTCGTCGGTGGCGGGCCCGGCGGGCTCTACGCCGCCGCCCTGCTCAAGCGGCTCGACCCCGCCCGCGAGGTCACCGTCTGGGAACGCAACGCCCCCGACGACACCTTCGGCTTCGGCGTCGTCCTCTCCGACGAGACCCTCGGTGGCATCGAGCACGCCGACCCCGCCGTCTACCGGGCCCTCCAGGACGAGTTCGTCCGGTGGGACGACATCCACATCGGCCACCGCGGACACCTCCTCACCTCCTCCGGCCACGGCTTCGCCGCACTCGGACGCCGCCGGCTCCTGGAGATCCTGCACGCGCGGTGCGCCGAGCTCGGCGTACGGCTCCGCTTCCGTACCGAGGCCCCGCCGGCCGCCGAGCTGGCCGCCGCACACGACCTCGTCATCGCCGCCGACGGCGTCCACAGCGCGACCCGCGAGGCGCACGCGGACGTCTTCCGCCCCCGGATCACCACCCACCGCTGCCGCTACATCTGGCTCGCCGCCGACTTCGCCCTCGACGCCTTCCGCTTCGAGATCGCCGAGACCGAGCACGGCGTGATGCAGCTCCACGGCTACCCGTTCTCCTCCGGTGCCTCCACCGTCATCGTCGAGATGCGCGAGGAGGTCTGGCGGGCCGCCGGCTTCGACGAGATGGACGAGGACGAGTCCACCGCCCGCTGCGCCAAGGTCTTCGCCGATGTGCTCGGCGGCCGGGAGCTGCGCTCCAACCGGTCCTCCTGGACGGCGTTCCGTACGGTGGTCAACGAGCGCTGGTCGCACGGCACCACCGTCCTCCTCGGCGACGCCGCCCACACCGCCCACTTCTCCATCGGCTCCGGCACCAAGCTCGCCGTCGAGGACGCCCTCACGCTCGCCGCCTGCGTCGAGGAACAGCCCACCCTGGCGGAGGCGCTGACCGCGTACGAGACCGAGCGCAGGCCGGTCGTCGAGTCCACCCAGCGCGCGGCGGCGGCCAGCCTGCGCTGGTTCGAGGAGGTCGACGGCTATCTCCACCAGCCGCCACGCCAGTTCGCCTTCAACCTCCTCACCCGCAGCCGCCGCGTCACCCACGACAACCTCCGTCTGCGCGATCCCCTCTTCACCGACTCCGTGGAACGGGACTTCGGCTGCCCGCCCGGCACCCCGCCGATGTTCACCCCCCTGAGGCTGCGCGGACTCACCCTGCGCAACCGGGTCGTGGTCTCGCCGATGGACATGTACGTCGCCGAGGACGGCCTTCCCGGCGACTTCCACCTCGTCCACCTCGGCGCGCGGGCGCTCGGCGGCGCCGGGCTCGTCATGACCGAGATGGTCTGCGTGAGCCCCGAGGGCCGCATCACCCCCGCCTGCACCGGCCTCTGGACGGACGAGCAGGCCGACGCCTGGCGCCGGATCACCGCCTTCGCCCACACACAGGCCCCCGGCACGGCGATCGGCGTCCAACTCGGCCACTCCGGCCGCAAGGGCTCCACCCGCCGCATGTGGGAGGGGATCGACCAGCCGCTCCCCGAGGGCAACTGGCCGCTGACGGCCGCCTCGCCACTGCCCTACCGGCCCGGCGTCAACCAGACCCCCCGGGCCCTGGACCGGGCGGGCATGACGGCCGTACGGGAGGAGTTCGCCGCCGCGGCCCGGCGCGCGGCCCGCTGCGACTTCGACCTCCTCGAACTGCACTGCGCCCACGGCTATCTGCTCTCGGGCTTCCTCTCCCCGCTGACCAACCGCAGGGACGACGCCTACGGCGGCCCGCTGGAGAACCGGCTCCGCTTCCCGCTGGAGGTCTTCGACGCCGTACGGGAGGCCTGGCCCGACGACCGGCCGATGACCGTGCGCCTCTCCGCGACCGACTGGGCGGAGGGCGGGACCACGACCGAGGACGCGATCGGGACCGCCCGCGCCTTCGTCGCCCACGGCGCGGACGCCCTCGACGTCTCCACCGGCCAGGTCGTCCCCGACGAACGCCCGGAGTACGGCCGCTCGTACCAGGCCCCGTACGCCGACCGGATCCGCAACGCGCTCGGGGTCCCCGTGATCGCGGTCGGCGCGATCTCCTCCTGGGACGACGTCAACTCCCTGCTCCTGGCCGGCCGCGCGGACCTGTGCGCGCTGGCCCGCCCGCACCTCTACGACCCGCACTGGACGCTCCACGCGGCGGCCGAGCAGAACTACCGGGGCCCGGCGGCGCCCTGGCCGGACCCGTACCGCGCGGGCAGCCGCACACCGCCGACGGGCCGCACGGACGCCCCGAAGCCCCGGCTCACCCTGAACTGACGCCCAGGCAGTCATGGCACGCACACGGGTCGGGGTGCGGGGTGCCCGGCCACTTCCCGGCCCGGTACTCCCGCGCGTACCCCTCCAGCCTCGCGGCCGGCTCCGTCACTCCCCCGAGCCGTCCGCCGTCGGTTGCGCGAACTCCGCGCCCCGGTCCCGCAGGCGCTCGTGGAGTTCTGCGAAGACCGTCGCCGAGCGGGCGCCCGGCCAGTCCTGGGGGAGCAGTTCGGCCGGGAGGACGGGGTCTGCGTAGGGGAGGCGCCGCCAGGAGTCCAGGGCGAAGAGGTAGTCGCGGTAGGCGTCCTCCGCCGAGCCCGGGGCGGCCCTCCAGGCCCGCAGGACCGGCTCATGGGCGGCCAGGAACTCCTCATGGAGCTTGGCGATCGCGGGCAGGTCCCACCAGCGGGCCACCGCCTCCGCCGTCGGCGCGTACCCCAGGTGCTCGCCGCGGAAGAGGTCCACGTACGACGAGAGCTCCAGGCGCTCCAGGGTGTGACGGGTCTCCTCGTACAGCCGCGCGGGCGCGATCCAGACCCCCGGTGCCGCCGAGCCGAAGCCCAGCCGGGCGAGCCGCGAGCGCAGCAGGTGCCGCTTGTGGCGCTCGGCCTCGGGCACGGTGAAGACGGCGAGGACCCACCCGTCGGAGAGCGCCGGTTCCGCCCGGGCGTAGATGCGGCGGTCCCCGTCGTCCAGGAGCTGGCGGGCGTCGTCCGACAGCGTGTACCCGGCCGCCCCGTCCGCCGTCCGGCGGGGCAGCAGCAGCCCCCGGCGTTTCAGCCGGGACACCGACGAGCGCACCGACGGCGCGTCCACGCCGAGCACCGCGAGAAGGCGGATCAGCTCGGCGACCGGCAACGGCTCCTCGCCCGGAGCGAGGCCACGGCCGTACGCGCCGTACAGCGAGACGATCAGGGAACGGGGGGTGTGCTCGACCACGTGATCACTCTAGGGGGTGTCTTCGGGGCTCGCGCGCAGCCGGAATCTCTGGAGCTTTCCCGTGGCCGTCCGGGGCAGCGCGTCCAGGAAGACGATCCTCCGTGGGCTCTTGTACGGCACCAGCCGGGCCCGCACGAACGCCCGCAGCGCCCCGGCCGTCTCCGCGTCCCGCGGCACCCCGTCGCGTACCACCGCGTACGCCACGACGATCTGGCCGCGCATCGGGTCCTCGTGACCGACCACCGCCGCCTCGACCACGTCCGGGTGGGCGAGGAGCGCCTCCTCCACCTGCGGCCCGGCGATGTTGAAGCCCGCCGAGATGATCATGTCGTCGGCGCGGGCGACATAGCGGAAGTACCCGTCGGCCTCGCGGACGTACGTGTCGCCGGTGACGTTCCAGCCCTGGTGGACGTACTCGCTCTGGCGCGGGTCGGACAGATACCGGCAGCCCACCGGACCGCGCACCGCGAGCAGGCCCTCCTGCCCGTCCGGGACCTCGGCGCCCGTCCGGTCCACCACCCGCGCCTGCCAGCCGGGGACCGGCCGTCCGGTCGTGCCCGGGCGGATGTCGCCGTCCGCCGCGGAGATGAAGATGTGGAGCAGCTCCGTCGCGCCGATGCCGTTGATGAGCTTCAGGCCGGTCCGCTCGTACCAGGCGTTCCAGGTCGCGGCCGGCAGGTTCTCGCCGGCCGACACGCACCGCCGCAGGGAGCGCAGCGTGCCGGCGTGGTGGCCGCCGTTCCGGTCGATCTCCTCCAGCATCACCCGGTACGCCGTCGGCGCGGTGAACAGCACCGACACCCCGTGCTCGGGGATCGCCGTCAGCAGCTGCTTGGGGCCCGACTGTTCGAGCAGCAGCGCACTCGCCCCGGCGCGCAGCGGGAAGAGGACGAGTCCGCCGAGACCGAAGGTGAAGCCGAGGGGCGGGGAGCCCGCGAAGACGTCGTCCGGATCCGGCCGCAGGACGTGCTCGGAGAAGGTGTCGGCGACGGCGAGCACGTCACGGTGGAAGTGCATGCACCCCTTGGGCCGCCCGGTGGTGCCCGAGGTGAAGGCGATCAGCGCCACGTCGTCGGCGGCCGTCTCCACCGCCTCGTACGTGTCCGGGTGGCCGGCCGCGAGGGCGAGCAGGTCGTCCGGGGCGTCCCCGCCGAAGGCCGTGATCCGCAGCCCCGGCACCTCGGCCTTGACCAGGTCGTCGACCGTCCTGACGTCGCACAGCGCGTGGTCGCAGCGGGCCATCTCGCACATGACCGCCAGTTCGCGGGCGCGCTGCTGGGCCAGGACGGTGACGGCGACGGCGCCCGCCTTCATCACCGCGAGCCAGCAGGCGGCCAGCCACGGGGTGGTGGGGCCGCGCAGGAGCACCCGGTTGCCGGGCCGGACGCCGAGGTCGGAGGTGAGGACATGGGCGATCCGGTTCACCCGTTCACTCAGTTGTCCATATGTCCAGACATGCCCGTCGCCGTCACGGAAGGCGGGGCGCTCCGTGCCGAATCGTTCCACCGTGCGGTCGAGCAGTTCCGCCCCGCAGTTGAGCCGTTCGGGGTAGTTCAGCCCCGGCAGCTCGAAGAGCAGGCGCGGCCACTGGTCCGATGGCGGCAGATGGTCGCGCGCGAAGGTGTCGTGGTGGGCCGAGGGGGTCAGCTCCATGAGTTCGTCCCCTTGTCGTGGTGGGGTCGCCCATCGAGCGTATCGTGATGGTGACGACAGTCAACGGTGCGCGATAGAAGTGATGTCGGCGAACGGGACAGGGGTCCGAATGTCCGTATTCTCACTCGATCCACAGCAGACCGCCCGCTGCGCGGAGCTCCGCGCCCTCGCGGCCGAACGGCTCCGGCCGCTCGCCGAGAAGGGCGAGCCGGGCCGCGTCAACCGCCCTCTCGTCGCCGCCCTCGGCGAGCTCGGCCTGCTGGCCGGGCTCTTCGACGCCGGCGCCCTCGACCTCTGCCTGCTGCGCGAGTCCCTCGCACACGCCTGTACGGAGGCCGAGACCGCCCTCGCCCTCCAGGGTCTCGGCGGCCACCCGGTCGCCGCCTTCGGCACCCCTGAACAGCGCTCCCGCTGGCTCCCCGAGATCGTCGCCGGACGCGCCGTCGCCGCCTTCGCGCTCAGCGAGCCCGACGCCGGCTCCGACGCCGCGGCGCTCGCCCTCCAGGCCCGTCCGGACGGCTCCGGCGGCTGGCGGCTGCACGGCGAGAAGCGCTGGATCTCCAACGCCCCCGAAGCCGACTTCGCCACCGTCTTCGCCCGTACGGTCCCGGGCGCCGGCGCCCGCGGCGTCACCGCCTTTCTCGTCCCGGCCGACCGTCCCGGCCTCTCCGGCAGCCCCCTCGACATGCTCGCCCCGCACGCCATCGGCACCCTGGTCTTCGACGGGGTCCCCGTCGGCCCCGCGGACGTCCTCGGCGAGCCCGACCGCGGCTTCCGGGTCGCCATGACGACCCTCAACCGCTTCCGCCCCAGCGTCGGCGCCTTCGCCGTCGGCATGGCCCAGGCGGCGCTCGACGCCACCCTCGCGCACACCGCCGACCGCCGCGCCTTCGGCGGCGTCCTCGCCGACCTCCAGGCCGTCGCCCACCAGGTCGCCGAGATGGCCACCCGCACCGAGGCCGCCCGCCTCCTCGTCTACGCCGCCGCGGCCGCGTACGACGCCGGGGCGGAGGACGTGCCCCGCCGCGCGGCGATGGCGAAGCTGCTCGCCACCGAGACCGCGCAGTACGTCGTCGACGCCGCCGTCCAGCTCCACGGCGCCCGCGCGCTGCAACGCGGCCACCTCCTGGAGCACCTCTACCGGGAGGTGCGTGCCCCGCGCATCTACGAAGGTGCCACCGAGGTCCAGCGCACGATCATCGCCAAGGAGCTCTACAAGGCGCGGACGCTCTCCGAACGGCCTTCAGAGGAGACGGCGGGGACGGCCCCCGGGACGCCCGGGGAGAACCCGTCGGAGAGGCTGCCGGAGGGGCCTTCGCGACGGACGCCGGACCAGCCTCCGAGGGGCACGCCCGGGCCGCCGTACGAGAAGCTTGTCGAGACGCCTTCCGCGCGGTCCAAGGAGGCCACGTCATGAGCCTGCACCGGCACAACCCCGCCGAACTCTCCCCGCCCACCGGCTTCTCCCACGCGGTCACCGCCACCGGCTCGCGGCTCGTCCTCCTCGCCGGGCAGACCAGCCTCGACCGCGACGGCAAGGTCGTGGGGGAGTCGCTGCCCGAGCAGTTCGAGACCGCCCTCGCCAACCTCCTCACCGCCCTCCGGCACGCGGGCGGTTCCCCCGCCGATCTCGCCCGTGTCACCGTCTACGCCACCGACATCGCCGACTACCGGCACCACGCCCACGAACTGGGCCGGATCTGGCATCGGTTGGCCGGCCGCGACTACCCCGCGATGGCCGTCATCGGAGTCGTACGGCTGTGGGACGAGCAGGCGCAGGTCGAACTGGACGGCCTCGCCGTCCTGGAGTGACGGGCCCCGCTTGATCAACTGGAGAGTCGCCGAACCCGGGCTTAATGTCGAAAGGTGGACTGACCGGCCCACGCCTCCTCACAGAGCGAGGACGCGACGCGCCATGAGTACACCCAAGCCGACAACGCCGGCGGGGACCGCGGCAACGAAGCACCAGGGCGACGGCAAGGGCATCGCCCTCTTCGTCATCGCCTCGTGTCAGCTGATGGTCGTTCTGGACATCACGATCGTCAACATCGCCCTGCCACACATCCAGAGTTCGCTGGAGTTCTCGACCACCAGCCTGTCGTGGGTCGTCAACGCCTACACGCTGACCTTCGGCGGACTGCTGCTCCTCGGCGGGCGCGCCGGTGACATCCTCGGCCGCCGCCGTGTCTTCATGTTCGGCATCCTGCTCTTCGGATTCGCCTCACTGCTCTGCGGACTGGCCCAGAACGACTGGCAACTCCTCGCCGCCCGGGCGCTCCAGGGCGTCGGCGGAGCCATCGCCTCCCCGACCTCGCTCTCCCTGATCACCACGAACTTCGAAGAGGGCCCGGAACGCAACCGGGCGTTCGGCGTCTTCGCGGCCGTCTCCGCGGGCGGCGGCGCGATCGGCCTCGTCGCCGGCGGACTGCTCGTCGAATGGCTCGACTGGCGCTGGATCTTCTTCGTCAACGTGCCCATCGCGCTGCTCATCGTCTTCCTCACCCCCCGCCACATCAAGGAGTCCGAGCGGCACCCCGGCCACTTCGACTTCACCGGAGCGTTCACCTCCACCCTCGGCATGGTGGCCCTCGTGTACGGGTTCATCCGTGCCTCCCAGGAGGGCTGGCGCGACCCGCTGACGCTCATCTCGTTCGGCGCGGCGGTAGTCCTGCTGTTCCTGTTCATCCTGGTGGAGCGCCGCTCCCGGCAGCCGATCACCCCGCTGCACATGTTCGCCGACCGCAACCGGGCGGGCACCTACGCGATCATGCTCTGCCTGGCCGCGGCGATCTTCGGCATGTTCTTCTTCCTGACGCTCTGGGTGCAGGACGTCCTGCACTTCAGCCCGTTGAAGACCGGCCTCGCCTTCCTGCCCGTCAGCGCGATCATCGCGGTCGGCGCGGGAATCGCCTCCCAGCTGCTGCCCAGGTACGGGCCGAAACCCTTCATGGTCGTCGGCTCGCTCCTGGCCGCGGGCGGCCTGTCCTGGCTGACCCTGACCGACGTCGACTCCACCTACCTGGGCAGTGTCCTCGGGCCGATCCTCGTCTTCGGCATGGGCATGGGCCTGATGTTCGTCTCGCTGACCATCATGGCGCTGTCCAACGTCGAGCAGCGGGAGTCGGGCGCCGCGTCCGGGCTGCTCAACGCCACCCAGCAGGTGGGCGGTTCGCTCGGCCTCTCGATCCTGGTGACCGTCTTCGGCACGGCCAGCCGCAACGAGGCGAAGGTGCAGATCCCCGTCTTCCTCTCCCAGGCGGGCCCCCTGGAGAAGGCCGAGTTCGCCAAGACGGGGCAGCTGCCACCGCCCTACGCCGACCAGGTCCTGACGTCCGGCGTCTCGTCCGGATTCATCACGGCGGCGGCGTTCGCCATCGTGGCGTTCTTCATCGCCCTCTTCGTGATCCAGGTCCGCGCCTCGGACATCGAACGCCTCAAGGGCGGAATGCCACCGCCCGGCGCCGGCTGATCCGCCCCCTCCCGACCCGCCGGGCCGGGCCGGGCGGGTCGGGCGGTGGCGGCCGGGCAGCGGACCCGTCGAGGTGCCCCGGTTGTCACAGGCGCCCCGTACCGTCGGTGTCATGATCGTGAAAGCGCTGGCCGCCTCCACCCTGACCGCCCCCGCCGTCCGCGACCTGCTGGCGCTCCCCGCCATGGCCCCCGTGGCCGACGAGGCGTTCCTCGACCACGGCAGCTCCGTCCTGGGCTGGGAGTTCACGATGCTCGTCTGCGACGCGGAGCGCACCCGCCACGGCCACGTCCTCTCCTACGACGAGGACAACCCGGTCGGATCCCGGAGCGCGACGTTCAACCTGGTCTTCGCCGAGGCGTACCCGTACGACCCGGAGGCCGAGGCGAACGTCCGGGGGCTGACCGACGACGTCCGCGGGTGGGCGGACGAGCTCGGCGGGCGCTTCTCGACGGACCCGGCACCCGACACGTGCGAGACGCTGCTCGCCGAGGCCTCCGCGACGGTGAGCGGGGTCCTCGGCAGCGAGCCCGTCCGGACGGTGCGCTCCGACGGCCGGTTCAGCCTCGGCCCGTTCGCACTGTGCCGGATATGGCGCACCGACGCGCACGCCGTCGTCCTCACCCCTCTGCAGGACCACGGCCCGTACGGCTACCTCACCCACTTCGTCCTGGTCCTGACGCCCTGTCACGCGGACGAGGAGCTGCCGGCCGACGACACGGCTCTGCGGGCGTGGGTCCTCGACCGCATCGACTGGTAGCGCCCGAGCGCCGCCGGTACGTGCCGCGCAGCCCACGCGACGTACGATCGGGCGCGTTGTCGGTATCACTACCCAGGGAGAAACCCCCATGGCCCAGATTGCGCTCAAGGGCAACCCGGTGCAGGTCAACGGCGTGCTGCCCGCCCCCGGCACCATCGCCCCGGCGTTCACGCTCGTCGCCAAGGAGCTGTCGGACAGCTCGCTGGAGAGCTTCGCCGGACAGCGCAAGGTGCTGAACATCTTCCCGAGCGTCGACACCGGCGTCTGCGCCGCCTCGGTCCGCACCTTCAACGAGAAGGCGGCCGACCTGGCCAACACCGTCGTGCTGTGCATCTCCGCGGACCTGCCGTTCGCGCAGTCCCGCTTCTGCGGTGCGGAGGGCCTGGAGAACGTGAAGACGCTCTCCACCCTGCGCGGCCGGGAGTTCCACACCAACTACGGCGTCGAGATCGTGGACGGCCCGATGGCGGGCCTGACCGCCCGCGCCGTCGTCGTCCTGGACGAGAACAACGAGGTGCTCCACGCGGAGCTCGTGGACGAGATCACCCAGGAGCCCGACTACGAGGCCGCCATCTCCGCCCTGAAGTAACCGAGCCGGTACGGCGGGCGAGCGGGGGCCGGCCGCCCGCTCGCCCGTACCCGCCCGTGACGTCCTCGCCGACCGTTGGGTGAACTCTGGCGGAAGGTTCGTCGCACGGCGTCTCCCAAGGTCCCGGGGCCGGGGATAGTGATCTCGTCAGCAGGTTTCCCGCCGTGACACGGCCGGGCCGTGCATGTGGGGGTTCGATGACGAGATGGGATGCGGTCCGGGTACGGCAGGGCATCGTGGACAGCTGTACCTCCGCCGAGCGGGCCGGTGACGAGGCCGTGCGGAGGGGGAAGCCCCGGGAGGCCCGGCGCCACTACGAACGCATGCTGGCGAACGCGATCCGCCTGGCCGAGCAGTTCCCCGACCTCTCCACACGTCGGGAGCTGAGCGCGTCGTTCGCCAAGTACGGCGACTTCTGGCAGGGAGCCGGCCGCCCCGACCAGGCCGCGGAGGCGTACGAGGAGGGCCTGGCCGTCGCCTCGCGACTGCACGAGGAGCACCCCGACGACCTGGGGGTGCTGCGGAACCTGCGGGACGGCGCGTTCAAGCTCGGCGAGATCGCGGCGGCCGGCGACGGACGCACCGCACGCGACCGCTACGACACGGCGCTCTCGTACGCCGAGCGACTGGCGGACGCGGACCCGCGCCACCGCGGCGACCGGCGGGAGCTGGGCGTGATCCAGGAACGGCTCGGGCTCCTGGCGGCGGACCGTGGTGAGCACGGCGAGGCGGCCGAGTGGTACGCGCGCGCCCTGTCCGTCCACCGGAACCTGGCGCTGGAGACCCCCAACGACCCCGGCACCCGCCGCGATCTGGGCGTCCAGCACGAGCGCCTCGGCGACCTGGCCCTGCTCCGTCGCGACCTGGAGACCGCCCGCGCCCACTACGACGAGGCGCTGACCATCCGCCGCGCCCTGCTCGGCGACGACCCCAGGGACCTGCGGGCCCAGCGGGCGCTGAGCGTCCTCTGTGAGCGCCTCGGCGACGTCGCCCTGCTCGCGGACGGCCCGGACGGGGCGCGCCAGTGGTACGACGACAGCTTCGCGATCCTCGACGCGGCGCTCGGCCCGAAGCACCCCGAGACCCGCACGCTCCGCAAGAAGCTCCGCAGCCGTCCCACAGGCTGACCCCGCGCCTCAGAACAGCCTCAGCGAGTCCCCGTCCTCCGCCGGACCGCTCCGCAGGGCCGGAATCTCCAGCTGCCACGCGTTCGCCTCGGTGTACGGCAGGTGGGTCTCCGAACCGGGGCACAGGCTCAGGGACTTCCGCTCACGCTTGTGGTCCGTCACCGACCCGTGCCCGGCTCGTCGGGTCGGCTTGAGGGCGACGGTGCGGGCGCAGACGGGACAGACGGCACGCGGCAGAGTCATACCCCCAGAATGACGCACCCCACTGACACCGCGCCCTCCACTAGATGTCCCGGAAGATCTCGATCTGCGCGCCCACCGAGTTCAGGCGCTCCGCCAGCTCCTCGTAGCCCCGGTTGATCACGTACACGTTCCGCAGGACCGACGTGCCCTCCGCCGCCATCATCGCCAGCAGGACGACCACCGCCGGGCGCAGGGCCGGCGGGCACATCATCTCGGCCGCGCGCCAGCGGGTCGGGCCCTCGACCAGGACGCGGTGGGGGTCGAGGAGTTGGAGGCGGCCGCCCAGGCGGTTGAGGTCGGTGAGATAGATCGCCCGGTTGTCGTAGACCCAGTCGTGGATCAGCGTCTTGCCCTGGGCCGTCGCCGCGATCGCCGCGAAGAACGGCACGTTGTCGATGTTCAGGCCCGGGAACGGCATCGGGTGGATCTTGTCGATCGGCGCCTCCAGCTTGGAGGGGCGGACCGTCAGGTCGACCAGGCGGGTGCGGCCGTTGTCCGCCGCGTACTCCGGCGAGCGGTCGTGGTCGAGGCCCATCTCCTCCAGGACCGCGAGCTCGATCTCCATGAACTCGATCGGGACCCGGCGGATCGTCAGCTCCGACTCGGTGACCACGGCCGCGGCCAGCAGGCTCATCGCCTCGACCGGGTCCTCGGAGGGGGAGTAGTCCACGTCGACGTCGATCTGCGGGACGCCGTGGACGGTCAGCGTCGTCGTGCCGATGCCCTCCACCCGTACGCCCAGCGCCTCCAGGAAGAAGCACAGGTCCTGGACCATGTAGTTGGAGGAGGCGTTGCGGATGACGGTCACGCCGTCGTGGCGGGCCGCGGCGAGCAGCGCGTTCTCCGTCACGGTGTCGCCGCGCTCGGTCAGCACGATCGGGCGGTCGGGGACCACGGACGGCTCGACCTGCGCGTGGTAGAGCCCCTCGGTGGCCGTGATGTCGAGGCCGAAGCGGCGCAGCGCGATCATGTGCGGCTCGATCGTCCGCGTACCGAGGTCGCAGCCGCCCGCGTACGGCAGCTTGAAGCGGTCGAGGCGGTGCAGCAGCGGGCCGAGGAACATGATGATCGAGCGGGTGCGGATCGCGGCCTCGGCGTCGATCGAGTCCATGTCCAGCTCGGCCGGCGGCACGATCTCCAGGTCGACGCCGTCGTTGATCCAACGGGTGCGTACCCCGATGGAGTTGAGGACCTCCAGGAGCCGGAAGACCTCCTCGATGCGGGCGACGCGGCGCAGGACCGTGCGGCCCTTGTTGAGGAGCGAGCCGCAGAGCAGCGCGACACACGCGTTCTTGCTCGTCTTGACGTCGATGGCCCCGGAGAGCCGGCGGCGGCCGACGACCCGCAGATGCATGGGTCCGGCGTATCCCAGGGACACGATCTCGCTGTCCAGTGCTTCGCCGATGCGTGCGATCATCTCAAGGCTGATGTTCTGGTTGCCACGTTCGATCCGGTTCACGGCGCTCTGGCTGGTGGCCAGGGCCTCGGCGAGCTGCGTCTGCGTCCAGCCACGGTGCTGGCGGGCGTCACGGATGAGCTTGCCGATGCGTACGAGGTAGTCGTCTGCCATGGGCGTCACGTTATCTCAGATATGAGATGCGGCTCGCGAGGGTGGGCCTTCAGGGTGACGAACCGTGAGTAGTGGGGTGACGGGGCTCATACAGGGGCAGTTCGGACCCGCTCGGCAGGCGCACGGAGGCGAGCAGCCCCCAGCCCTGGTCGCTGGGCTCCGACGTCTCGGCCCCGTGCTCCCTGAGCGCGGCGAGCGTTTCGGTGAGGTCGTCGCACATCAGATAGAACTCGTGCTTCGGCTCGTCCGCCGTGGGATGGACGGCGAGTTCGGCCGGCGGCAGCCGGAAGACGAGCCAGCCCCCGCCCGCGTCGACGTGCTCGAACCCCAGGGCGTCCTTCAGGAACGCCCGGTCGGCGTCCGCGTCCGGGGTGTAGAGAATCACATGCGCGCCGCTGAACATGGTCCGATCCTCGACCCGCCGCACGCCCGCGGCAATCGATCCGCACCCGTACGGGGGTCGGGCCGCGAAGGTCGGGGCGGGTGCGCGGACCTTGCGCGAACGATCCGGGCGGAGTCGCTGACACGGCCCCGCGGGCATGCGCGATCCTTGGTCTTCCTGTGCCATGAGGAGATGAGAGTCCGGCGGCCACGGCGACGACACGGGGCGACGAGGCGAGAGGCGGCTCCGCGAAGGAGTGCGTCGCGGGGCGGCGGTGCCGACGGCAGTACCAAGTGGCTCACCCTGGCGGCCGGCCTGCCGGGCCTGGCGGCCCTGGGGGCTCTGCTGTTCACCTGGATGTCGGTGGGCCAGACCCGGGAGGAGCTGCGGATCGCGGAGGAGGGCCAGCTCACGGATCGCTTCAGTGCGGCGATCACGCACTTGGGCACGGCCTCGCCGGATGTGAAGTTCGGGGGCATCTACGCACTGGAGCGCATCATGCAGGACTCGCCTCGCGATCAGGCGAGGGTGATCTCGGTTCTGTCGGCGTACGTGCGTACCCACACGGGCGTCCCCGCGGGCGGCTTCGCGACCATGGAGGCGGGCGAGAGTCCTTCCCCGGCCGCCGACGTGAAAGCCGTGGCCGAGGTCCTGGCGGCCCGCCCCAGAGGCGAGGACGGGACGGCGAAGGTCGACTGGACGGGCGCGGATCTGCGCGGCATCGAACTCGGGCGGGAGGTCGCGCCGTCGGGGAGGTCTCCGGATGCCGTCCGCCCGTCACTCGACTTCGCGAGGCTCATCCGGGCGGATCTGCGGAAGGCGACACTCACGGGCGTGGATCTCAACCAGGCGTCGGGACGCGGAGTGAACCTGGCGGATTCCCGGCTGGTCGACGTGGACCTGGACGGGGCGGACCTGCGGGAAGGGAACCTGGCGCGGGTGCGGCTGGAGGGCACGACGAGTCTGGAGAGGGCGCAGCTCGACGACGCGGCACTCGACGAGGCGGATCTGACCGGCATCGCCCTGCGGGACGCGGACCTGCGGGACGCGTCCCTGACCGCGGCGGACCTGACCGACGCCGACCTCTCCGGGGCGATTCTGGCCCGCGCCGACCTGCGAGGGGCCCAGTTGTACGGCGCCGATCTCGTGAAGGCGAACCTGACCAGGGCGAGACTGTCCGGAGCCGAGATGTGGCAGGCGGACCTCAGCGGCGCGACTCTCGGCGGAGCCGACCTGAGCGACACCGTGATGTGGGACGTCGATCTGACCGGCGCGAACCTGACGGGAGCGAACCTGGCGGGCGCGAATCTCGGCGATGCCAAGCTCACCCGGGCTAACCTGACCGACGCGAACCTCTCGAAGGCGACCCTCCTCGGAGCCGACCTCACCGGGGCGATCCTCACCGGCGCGAACTTCGACGGGGCCCTCCCCGTTCCGGACGAGGCCCGGTCCGCCGACTGAGCGGGCGGTCATGGCAGCCGCGGGCACGTACCGCCGCGCGTTCCGCACGGATGACGCCGATCACACGCATGCCGGGCATGACCGAGCGGCGGGGATGCACTAGAGTTATCTCGACATCGAGATAACTGCTTACGGCGCACCGCAGCCGCCCACCCGGTAAGGGTTACCTAACTAAGTCTTACCTTAGCGGATCGGCGAGGAGTCGTGGCGGCAGCATGGCGGTAATACGCGCACATTGATGAAGGAGACTGTCGTGTCGGCGAACAGCTTCGACGCCCGCAGCACGCTGCGCGTGGGCGACGAGTCGTACGAGATCTTCAAGCTGGACAAGGTCGAGGGCTCCGCGCGCCTTCCCTACAGCCTGAAGGTCCTCCTGGAGAACCTGCTCCGCACCGAGGACGGCGCGAACATCACCGCCGACCACATCCGGGCCATCGGCGCCTGGGACTCGCAGGCCCAGCCGAACCAGGAGATCCAGTTCACGCCGGCCCGCGTGATCATGCAGGACTTCACCGGCGTTCCCTGCGTCGTCGACCTCGCCACCATGCGTGAGGCCGTCAAGGAGCTCGGTGGCGACCCGGCGAAGGTCAACCCGCTCTCCCCGGCCGAGCTGGTCATCGACCACTCCGTCATCGCCGACAAGTTCGGCACGAAGGACGCCTTCGGCCAGAACGTCGAGCTGGAGTACGGCCGCAACAAGGAGCGCTACCAGTTCCTGCGCTGGGGCCAGACCGCCTTCGACGACTTCAAGGTCGTCCCGCCCGGCACCGGCATCGTCCACCAGGTGAACATCGAGCACCTGGCCCGTACGGTCATGGTCCGCAACGGCCAGGCGTACCCCGACACCCTCGTCGGCACCGACTCGCACACCACCATGGTCAACGGCCTCGGTGTGCTCGGCTGGGGCGTCGGCGGCATCGAGGCCGAGGCCGCCATGCTCGGCCAGCCGGTCTCCATGCTGATCCCGCGCGTCGTCGGCTTCAAGCTGACCGGCGAGCTCCCGGCCGGCACCACCGCCACCGACCTCGTCCTCACGATCACCGAGATGCTGCGCAAGCACGGCGTCGTCGGCAAGTTCGTCGAGTTCTACGGCGAGGGTGTGGCCGCCACCTCGCTCGCCAACCGCGCCACCATCGGCAACATGTCGCCGGAGTTCGGCTCCACCGCCGCGATCTTCCCGATCGACGGCGAGACGCTGAAGTACCTCAAGCTCACCGGCCGTTCCGAGCAGCAGGTCGCGCTCGTCGAGGCGTACGCCAAGGAGCAGGGCCTCTGGCTGGACCCGTCCGCCGAGCCCGACTTCTCCGAGAAGCTGGAGCTCGACCTCTCCACGGTCGTCCCCTCCATCGCCGGCCCGAAGCGCCCGCAGGACCGCATCGTCCTCGCGAACGCCGCCCAGCAGTTCGCCCAGGACGTCCGCAACTACGTGGACGACGTGGACGAGGCGGGCAAGGAGTCCTTCCCGGCCTCCGACGCCCCGGCGAACCACCCCAACGGCGCCCCGTCGAAGCCGGTCACCGTGACCGCCCCCGACGGCTCGACGTACGAGATCGACCACGGCGCCGTCACCGTCGCCGCGATCACCTCCTGCACCAACACCTCGAACCCGTACGTCATGGTCGCCGCCGCGCTCGTCGCGAAGAAGGCCGTGGAGAAGGGCCTGACCCGCAAGCCGTGGGTCAAGACCACCCTCGCCCCGGGCTCGAAGGTCGTCACCGACTACTTCGACAAGGCGGGCCTGACCCCGTACCTCGACAAGGTCGGCTTCAACCTCGTCGGCTACGGCTGCACCACCTGCATCGGCAACTCCGGCCCGCTGCCGGAGGAGGTCTCCAAGGCCGTCAACGAGCACGACCTCGCGGTCACCTCGGTCCTCTCCGGCAACCGGAACTTCGAGGGCCGTATCAACCCCGACGTCAAGATGAACTACCTGGCCTCCCCGCCGCTGGTCGTCGCGTACGCCCTCGCGGGCTCCATGAAGGTGGACATCACCAAGGACGCGCTCGGCACCGACACCGAGGGCAAGCCGGTCTACCTGGCGGACATCTGGCCCTCCGAGGCCGAGGTGAACGACGTCGTCGCCAACGCCATCGGCGAGGACATGTTCAACAAGTCCTACCAGGACGTCTTCGCGGGCGACGCCCAGTGGCAGGCGCTGCCGATCCCGACCGGCAACACCTTCGAGTGGGACACCGAGTCCACCTACGTCCGCAAGCCCCCCTACTTCGAGGGCATGACGATGGAGACCACCCCGGTCACCGACATCGTCGGCGCGCGCGTCCTGGCCAAGCTGGGCGACTCGGTCACCACCGACCACATCTCCCCGGCCGGTGCCATCAAGGCCGACACCCCGGCCGGCAAGTACCTCACCGAGCACGGTGTGGAGCGTCGTGACTTCAACTCCTACGGCTCGCGCCGAGGCAACCACGAGGTCATGATCCGCGGTACGTTCGCCAACATCCGCCTGCGCAACCAGATCGCGCCGGGCACCGAGGGCGGCTACACCCGCGACTTCACGCAGGAGGACGCCCCCGTCTCCTTCATCTACGACGCCTCCCGCAACTACATCGAGCAGGGCACCCCGCTCGCGATCCTGGCGGGCAAGGAGTACGGCTCCGGCTCGTCCCGCGACTGGGCCGCCAAGGGCACCGCGCTGCTCGGCGTGAAGGCCGTCATCGCCGAGTCGTACGAGCGCATCCACCGCTCGAACCTCATCGGCATGGGCGTCCTGCCGCTCCAGTTCCCGGAGGGCGCCTCGGCCGCGTCCCTCGGCCTGACCGGCGAGGAGACCTTCTCCTTCACCGGCGTCGAGGAGCTCAACAACGGCACCACGCCGCGCACGGTCAAGGTCACCACCGACACCGGTGTCGAGTTCGACGCGGTCGTCCGCATCGACACCCCCGGTGAGGCGGACTACTACCGCAACGGCGGCATCATGCAGTACGTGCTGCGCAACCTGATCCGCGGCTGACGCATCGGGTGACACACGAAGCGGGCCCCGCTCCTCGACGAGAGGAGCGGGGCCCGTTCGTTCTGTGTCCGTCGGACGCCGAGGGCGTCGATCAGAACATGAGGCGGTACGTGTTCCAGCCACCGCTGCCGATGAGGACACGCGGCTTGAACGGGGCGGCGGCGTCGCCGGTGCCCGAGTAGCGGTACAGCTTGCCGGACGTGTCCCGCGCGACCAGGTCGCCGAGACCGTCGAAGTCCAGGTCGCTCACGGCCGTGAGGTTGTTGAACATGTTCCAGCCGGTGCCGACCTTGGTGCGGGCGGAGAACGGGGACTTCTGGTTGCCGGTGCCCTTGTACAGCCACAGCGTGCCCGAGCCGTCGCGCGCGACGATGTCGGCCAGGCCGTCACCGCTCAGGTCGCCGGCGCCGGTGATCTGGGTGTACTGGCCCCAGCCGCCGCCGACCAGGGTGCGACCGGTCAGCTTGCCGGTGCCGTAACCGAGGTAGATGTACAGGTTGCCCGACGTGTCACGGGCGAGCAGGTCCGGAGCGGCCGCGCCACCGAGGTTGCCCGGGACCAGGACCTTGTTGTAGATGTTCCAGCCCTTGCCGACGGTGATGCCGTCGTCCGCCGTGTCACCGTCGGCGTAGCCGAGGGTGCCGTCGGTGGTCCACACCCAGAGGTCGTCGGCGAGACCGTCACCGTCGTTGTCGGCCTGCTGGGCGTGCTTGACGTCGCCCCACGTGTCGGTCTGCCAGATGCGGGAGTCGTAACCGCCCGTGCTGTCCGGGGAGTACCAGTACAGGGTGTTGCCGGTGACGGCGCCCAGCCAGCGGTAGTCGGCCTCGGCGGCCGTGGAGGCGATGCCCGCCTTCGGTGCCTGCACGGGCTTGGTGGCCGCCGCGGCGGCCTTCTCCGCGGGATTCGGGGCGTCGGCCGCGACCGCGCTCGTCGTCGTGGCGACCAGCGCCGCCGTTATCGTCGCGACCGTGACACGGGACAGGATGCCCGCGGTGTTCAGGCCAGAGGAGTTGGCCACGTAAGTCTCCAGTCTCTGTGGTGGATAGAGGTCCGCGGCCGCCAAGGCAAGCGGGCCCCGCTCCCCGGAAGAGGAGCGGGGCCCGTTCACCTGTTCGTCGGACGCCGAGGACGTCGATCAGAACAGCAGGTCGATCAGAACAGCAGGTCGATCAGTACAGCCAGGTCGATCAGAACAGCAGGCGGTAGGTGTTCCAGCCGCTGGTGCCGATCTTCACGCGCGGCTTGAACACGCTCGCGGCGTTGCCGGTGCCCTTGTACAGGTACAGCGCGCCGGCGTTGTCACGGGCGACGAGGTCCGTGATGCCGTCGAAGTCGATGTCGCCGACCGAGACGAGGTTGTTGAACATGTTCCAGCCGCTGCCGATCTTGACGCGCCCGGCGAACGGGGTCGTGGAGCTACCGGTGCCCTTGTACAGGTACAGGTTGCCCGAGCCGTCGCGCGCGACGATGTCGGCCTTGCCGTCGTTCGTCAGGTCACCCTTGCCGGTGATCTGGTTGTACTGGCCCCAGCCGCTGCCGACCAGCTTGCGCGAGGTCAGCTTGCCGTTGCCGTAGCCCAGGTACAGGTACAGCTTGCCGGAGGCGTCCCGCGCGAGCAGGTCGTCGGCACCGGCGCCACCGAGGTTGCCCGCGGAGGTCACCTTGTTGTAGATGCCCCAGCCGCCGCCGATGGTGACCGGGTCCTCACCCCAGGCGGTGTGCTCCAGGTTGCCGTTGGTGACGCTCCAGATGGCGTCGGAGCTGCCGTCGGCGTCGTGGTCGGCCTGCGTCATGTGCTTGGCGTAGTTCCAGCCGTAGCCGTTGAGGAGACGGCTGTCCAGGCCGCCCTCGCCGTTCGGCAGGTAGACGTAGAGGTCGCCGCCGCTGGTGACGCCGTACAGGCCGTTGATCGGAGCGTCGGCCGCGGACTCCGTGTTGAACGCGGAGGCGGACGGCGCCGCCACGGCGCGCTCGGCGGCCTTCGGCTGGTCGGCCGCGACGGCCGACGTGGTCGTGGCGACCAGGGCCGCGGTTATCGCCGCGACCGTGACACGGGACAGGATGCCCGTGGTGTTCAGGCCAGAAGAATTGGCCACGTAAGACTCCAGATCTCTGGTGGAAACGGGTCCGCCGCGCCCGATCGAGGGCGCGGCGGACCACTCATTCCCAAGGATCCTCGCACAGGATCTTCACGGGTCAATTCGTTTGTGACAGAACTGTTTCGGTTAGAAGCTCCTGTTCGCCCTTTGTTAGCGGAGCAGCTCCACTTCCGCCAACTGCGCCTCCTGGCCGAGAACCAGACGGTAGGTCGTGTACGAGCCCGGTGCCCGGACCGTGAACGCCCGGGTCTGGCGGTCCCAAGTGAAGGTCTCCCCGGTCCGCTTGTCCAGGTCTGTCCACTTCTGTCCGTCCCTGGAGCCCTGCAACACCCACCCGGTAGGCGCCGATTCCGCCGCCGCCGACGTCAGCGTGTACTGCACCGCGCGCGTCTTCTCCGTGACCGGCAGCTCGACCGAGGTCAGCGCCGCCGACGTCGCCGAGGTGTTGTCGACGAGCGCGCCGGTGCCGGTGGTCGCGTCCGTGCGCGGCGCCGGGGCCTTGCCGGCCGGGGTGATCGAGACCGGGCCCGCCTGCGCGCCCGTGCCCCAGGACGAGGGCTTCGACCCCATCTCGAAGGTCAGCGTGCCGCCCCTGGCCAGCAGGTCGTGCGGCAGCGCGGTGGAGTTCCAGCGCTTGCCGTTCAGCTTCACGCCCTGCACGTACAGGTTCCTGGCGCTGTTGCGCGGGGCCTCGACGACGAGCTTGCGGCCTTCGTCCGTCCGGATCGTCGCCTTGGTGAAGAGCGGCGAGCCGATCGCGTACTCCCCGCTGCCCATGACCAGCGGATAGAAGCCGAGCGCGGAGAAGAGGTACCAGGCCGACTGCTCGCCGTTGTCCTCGTCGCCGTGGTACCCCTGCCCGATCTCGCTTCCCGTGTAGAGCCGGGAGAGCACCTCGCGGACCTTCTCCTGCGTCTTCCAGGGCTGTCCGGCCGCGTTGTACATGTACGGGACGTGGTGGGCGACCTGGTTGGAGTGGCCGTACATGCCCATCCGGACGTCACGGGCCTCGGTCATCTCGTGGATGACGCTGCCGTACGAGCCGACGAACTCCGGGCTCGCGGTCTCGGGCGTGGAGAAGTAGGTGTCCAGCTTCTGCCCGAGGCCCTTGCGGCCGCCGTACAGCGCGGCGAGTCCGCGCGAGTCCTGCGGGGCCGTGAAGGCGTAGCCCCAGCCGTTGGTCTCGGTGTAGTCGTGACCCCAGATCCTCGGGTCGTAACTCTCCGAGGGCACCCGCCAGTCGCCCTTCAGGTCACGGCCCTGGAAGAAGCCGGCCTTCTTGTCGAAGAGGGAGACATAGCTCTGGGCGCGGGAGAGGAAGTACGCCGCCTCCTCCTCGTACCGCTTCTTCCCGGTCTTCTTGTGCAGCGCCTGCGCCATCTTCGCGATGCCGTAGTCGTTGAGACAGCCCTCCAGGGACCAGGAGAGGCCCTCGTGCGTCTCGGTCGACGCGTAGCCGAGGAAGGGGGAGGTCTCCATCCCCTTGCGGCCCACGCCCCGGCTCGGCGCCACGACGGTGGCGTTCTTCAGCGCCGCCTCGTACGCCGCCTCCGCGTCGAAGTCGACGCCCTTGACGAACGCGTCGGCGAAGGCCACGTCGGAGGAGGTGCCGGTCATCAGGTCGGCGTAGCCGGGGGAGGACCAGCGGGAGATCCAGCCGCCGTCCTTGTACTGCTGAACGAAACCGTCGACCAGCTCACCGGCCTTCCTCGGGGTGAGGAAGGAGTAGGCCGGCCAGGTCGTCCGATAGGTGTCCCAGAAGCCGTTGTTGACGTACACCTTCCCGTCCACGACCTTTGCCCCGGTATGGGTGGGGGTGTCCGGGCCGGTCATGGGAGAGAAGGGGCTGGCGTACCGGTGCTTCGAACCGACCTTCTCGAATCCGGAGTTCGGGTAGAGGTAGAGCCGGTAGAGGCTGGAGTAGAGGGTCACCAGCTGGTCGTGGGTGGCCCCCTCGACCTCCACCCGGCCCAGGACCTCGTCCCAGGCGTCCTGCGCCCGCTCCTTCACGCGCTCGAAGCGGCTGCCGGCCGGGAGCTCGTCCGCGAGGTTCGCCTTCGCCTGGTCGACGGAGATCAGCGAGGTCGCGATCCGCAGGCTCACCGTGCGGTCCCCCCCGGCGTCGAAGCGGAGCAGGCCCCTGACGCCCTCGGCCGCGGAGGATGTGACCGGCGCGTCGAAGACGCCGTACACGAACATCCGGGTGGCGCCCGTCGACAGTCCGCTCTTGACGTCCGAGAAGCCGGTGAAGGAGCTGTTCGCCGCGTCGAGGGTCAGGCCGCCCTCCGCCGTGACGTTGTCGAGGACGACGCTCGCGTCGTCGCCCGGATAGGTGAAGCGCATCAGCGCCGCGTGGTCGGTCGGGGTGATCTCGGCCTTCAGGCCGTTCTCGAACGTCACGCCGTAGTAGTGCGGGCGGGCCGTCTCCTTCTCGTGGCGGAAGGCGAGCGCCCGCTCGACCCGGTCCGTCGCCGGAGTGCCGGCCGCCGCCGACGGCATCACCTGGAAGGTCTGCCGGTCGCCCATCCAGGGGCTCGGCTCATGGCTCGCGGCGAAGGCCTGCACCGTCGGCAGGTTGTCCGCGTTGTTGCCGCGCGCGTACTCGTACAGCCAGCTCCTGGAGGCCGCGTTGGTCACCGGCGTCCAGAAGTTGAAGCCGTGCGGGACGGCGGTCGCGGGGAAGGTGTTGCCGCGCGAGAAGGAGCCGCTGGAGTTCGTGCCGCGGGTGGTGGAGGCGTAGTCGGAGAGCCGGTCCAGCCGCTTCTCGGGGGCCCTGGCCTTCAGCGAGATGTCGTCGATCCAGCCCTGGAACTTCGCCGGACCCCTGGGGGAGTCGTACGCGACCAGGATCCGGTCCACGGTCTTGCCGGCCGCGACCGTGCCGATCCCGGAGGTCACCTGGTTCCACTGGTTGACGTAGAGCCGCTTGGCCGCGCCCTGGCCCCGGGGGGAGAGCAGCCCGCCGTGGGAGTCGGTGGCCCCGAGGTCGCTCAGATAGGTGCCGTCGGTGAAGGCCAGGTCCACCGCCACGTTCGTGGCGGGGTAATGGAGATCCGTCTCGGGCAGGGACGGGAAGATCCGGTACGACAGCTCGGTGTCCCGGGCGATCCGGGTGTCCACGTCGAAGATCTTGTTGTACGAGTACGCCCGGCCGTCCGGCTTGTGCGTACCGGCGTAGCGCAGCGCGCGCGTCCCGGTGAAGCCGGCGTTCGCCTTGGCGGTCGGCGACCCGCCGGGGCCGCGGTCGACATGGCTGCGCATCTCCTCGGGCACGGGGGAGGAGGTGTCACCGTTCGAGAACTGAACGTCCGCCAGCTGGGTGAGGCTCGCGCCGGCGTTCTTCGTGAACTCGAGCCGGTAGTGGGCGTATGCCGTGTCGTTGGCGAATTCGTACGTCTTCGTCTCGAAGCGCTTGGCGAAGCTCTGACCCTCGCGGCTGTCGAGGACCGTCCACTCCTTGCCGTCCGCCGAGCCCTTCAGGGTCCAGTCCCGAGGGTCGCGCTCGGCCGCGTCGTTCGCCGACGTCAGCGCGTACGTGACCACCTTGACCGGCTCGTCCAGATCGAACTCGATCCAGGCGGTCGGCTCGAAGACCAGCCATTTCGTGGAGGGCTGGAGATCGACCAGGTTCTCCTTGGTCTCTCCGGAGCCCGCGTTCTCACCACTGGCCCGCAGCGACACCACCTTGTCGGTGACATTGCCCGGTATTCCACTGGCGAAGCCGCCGTCCACCCCCGAGGCACGCTGGGCGCCGTCCGCTCCGACGTCCACCGTATTACGCCAAGTGGGCTGAGTTTCGTCCGATTCGAAGGAGGTGGCGAACTCCCGGGTGGATATGTTCGTTTGGCCGGGAAGTGCCTGTGCCACCGAGGGCGCCGAGCTGAGTACCAGGGCCGTCGACGCGATCAGCGCGGCGGCTCTGAAGCGAGGGTTCCGGGACCGTGATCGGGTGCGAATTCTGGGCTCCATGCCGTGCCGCCGCTCCTGCCACTGGATTTGGACAACGTTGTCAATCGAAAGTCGCAGGCTCCAGTAGGGGGCCAAGTGGCTGACGGTGTCAAGGGTGTTGACGGCAAGTCGGGGGAGGAATCGGCATAGATGCGCCTTCATAATCCGCGAGGTCTCAACTCGGGAAAGACTGCCGCGCAAACCTGCTTTCGATCTTGCTCAGAAGAAGGGAAGTGGACTATACCTGTCGGCGTCCGGACCGTCGTCACCACGTGCTCGACGGCACGACGTCTGTACGTGTACGACCCAAGCTGCATTCGAATGCGGTGGCGGGGCCCTTCGCCTGTGGCGATCAGAAAACGGGCGACCGGTACACCGCCTGAGTCCTGAATGAAGGCGAGGACTTGAGCATGGGATCCACCTCCGCGCACAACGACGAGGGCCTCGGCCGCCGCGATCTGATCAAGCGGTCCGCCGCTCTCGGTCTGATCTCGGTGCCGACGATGAGCTTCCTTTCCGCCTGCGCCAGCGGCGGCACCTCCGACGGTGGCGACAAGGTCGAGAAGGGCACCAAGTCCGAGAAGAACCCGCTCGGCGTCAACGGGTCGGCTCCGCTCGACTTCGTCCTCTTCGACGGAGGCTTCGGCCAGCAGTACGCCAAGGACGCGGTGAAGGTCTACGAGAGCACCTATCCACAGGCCAAGGTCAAGTTCACCGCCACCCAGAAGATCACCACCGAGCTGCAGCCGCGGTTCAACGGCGGCAACCCGCCGGACCTCATCGACAACTCCGGCGCCGAGCAGATGGACATGGGTGTCCTCGTCGGCCAGAAGCAGCTGACCGACCTCACCGCGCTGCTCGACGCCGCCTCGATCGACGACCCGAGCAAGAAGGTCCGCGACACCCTGCGCCCGGGCATCGTGGAGATGGGCCAGTTCGACGGCGCCCCGGTCTGGATCCTCTACTACGCGTACACGATCTACGGCGTCTGGTACTCCCAGAAGCTGCTGGACTCGCTCGACGCGAAGTACCCCGAGACCTGGGACGAGATGCTGGCCGTCTGCGAGAAGGCCAAGAAGAAGGGCATCGCGGGCTGGACGTACGCCGGCAAGCACCCGTACTACGTCCCCTTCTCGCTGTACCCGATGATCGGCAAGGTCGGTGGCCGCGAGGTCCTGGACGCGATCGACAACCTGGAGCCGAAGGCCTGGGAGCACCCCGCCGTCAAGGCCTGTTTCGAGGCGTACTACGAGCTCCAGCGCAAGGGCTACATCCTCCAGGGCACCCCGGGCCTCGACCACATCCAGTCGCAGACGGCCTGGACCGAGGGCAAGGCGCTCTTCATCCCGAACGGCTCGTGGGTGGAGAACGAGGCGGCGAAGACCATGCCGAAGGACTTCGACCTCGCCGTCTCCGCCCCGACCGGCATCGACTCCTCCGACAAGATGCCGTTCGGCACGATCTGGGCCTCCGGCGGTGAGCCCTTCATCGTCCCGGCCAAGGCGAAGAACGCCGAGGGCGGCATGGAGCAGCTGCGCATCATGCTCAGCGAGGCCTCCTCGAAGAACTTCACCCAGTCGGTGAAGTCGCTGACCGCGTTCAACGGCGGCACGGACGGCATCGAGCTGACCCCGGGTCTGAAGTCCGGTGTCGCGGCCCTCGACAAGGCCGGACAGAACGTCGTCAACCCGCGTCTGCAGGACTGGTACGTGGCGCTGCAGAAGGAGAAGATCGGAGTCGCCGGCATCGGCGAGATGATGGCCGGCCGGGCGACCCCGGCCGAGACGATCAAGAAGATCCAGAAGTTCGCCGACGAGGCGGCCAAGGACTCCTCCATCAAGCACTACAAGCACCAGTGAGCTGTGCCGGGGCCCCTTCCCGCCGACCGGGAGCGGGCCCCGGCTCCTTGCGTACGGCACTCACGCCACGCACGGCACCAGCGGCTACTCCGCGGGAAGATCGGGGTCGGTAGGAATGCAACACGGCAAGTACCGTTTCATCGTGGGGTTCCTGGCGGTCCCCCTGGCCATGTACGCGTTGTTCGTCATCTGGCCCTTCGTCCAGTCCATCTACTACTCGTTCACGGACTGGAGCGGTCTCAGCCCCGAATTCCGGATGGTCGGGTTCGACAACTACAGCCGCATGCTCGACGACGAGGTGTTCTGGAAATCGCTCCAGCACAGCCTGACCTTCGCGGTCGTGCTGCCGCTGGTCACCGTCGGCCTGGCGCTGTTCTTCGCGTTCATGCTCAATGTGGGCGGTCGGCGCCGCCGGGGGGCGGCCGTCGCCGGTGTGCGCGGTTCGTCCTTCTACAAGATCGTGTACTTCTTCCCGCAGGTGCTGTCCATCGCGATCGTGGCGCTTCTCTTCCAGTTCGCGTACAACCCCAACAGCGGAGCCATCAACTCGGTCCTCAAGGGAGTCGGACTCGGCAGCATCCAGCCCGACTGGCTGGGCGACCCGAACCTGGCCCTCATCTGTGTGATGGTCGTCCTCGTCTGGTCCACGGTCGGCTTCTTCGTGGTGCTCTTCTCGGCGGGCATGGCCTCGATCCCCAAGGACTTCTACGAGGCGGCGCTGCTCGACGGCGCGAACCGTTTCACCACCTTCTTCAAGATCACGCTGCCGCTGCTCTGGGACACCGTGCAGTCCGGCTGGATCTACATGGGCATCCTGGCGCTCGGCGCCGAGTCCTTCGCCGTCGTCCAGATCATGACGGTCGGCCCCAACGGCGGCGGGCCGGACTACTCCACCATCGTGATGCCGCTGTACGTGTACCAGAAGGCCTTCCGTGACGGTCAGGCCGCCTACGCGACCACGATCGGTGTCGCGCTGCTCGTCGTGACGCTGCTCTTCGCGGCCGTCGTGATGCGGCTCGGCCGGCGCGAGCGGCTGGAGTACTGATGCTGTGTCTTCCCGGCGGACAGCCCCCGGACCTTCAGCACGCAAGCAGCTCGGTCGCGGTGGCCGGCACGACAGCACGAGGTGACCTCCGGTGAAAGCCATCGACACCCCTCCGGCCGGCGCGGCGCTGCCCGAGCCCCCCGAGCCCGGCGTCACGAAGGTGACGACGAGCGCGCCTCCCGCTCCGCGCAGGACGAGCAAGGCGGAGGGCGCGACCCTCAACGTCTTCTCCCACGGCATCCTGATCGTCTGGGCGATCATGGTGGTCATGCCGCTGCTGTGGGCGGTCATGACCTCCTTCAAGACCGACCGGGCGATCTTCACCTCGCCCTGGGCGCTGCCCGACAAGCTGCACTTCGAGAACTGGTCGCGCGCCTGGACCGAGGCGCACATGAGCGACTACTTCCTGAACACCGTCCTGGTGGTGGGCGGGTCGCTCATCGGCACGCTGCTCTTCGGTTCGATGGCGGCCTACGTGCTGGCCCGCTTCGACTTCCCGGGCAACCGCTTCATCTACTTCCTCTTCATCGGCGGGATGAGCTTCCCGATCATCCTGGCGCTCGTGCCGCTGTTCTACGTACTGCAGAACATGGCCCTGCTCAACACGCTGCACGGCCTCATCCTGGTCTACATCGCGTACTCGCTGCCGTTCACGGTCTTCTTCCTCACCGCCTTCTTCCGCACCCTGCCGACCTCGGTGGCGGAAGCGGCCTTCATGGACGGCGCCTCACACACCCGGACCTTCTTCCAGGTGATGCTGCCGATGGCCAAGCCGGGCCTGATCAGCGTGGGCATCTTCAACTTCCTGGGCCAGTGGAACCAGTACCTGCTGCCCACCGTGCTCAACACCGAGCAGGACCAGAAGGTGCTCTCCCAGGGGCTGGTCCAGCTCGCCGTCAGCCAGGGATACAAGGGCGACTGGTCGGGCCTGTTCGCCGGCCTGGTCATGGCCATGCTCCCCGTTCTCGTCGCGTACATCGTCTTCCAGCGCCAGGTGGTCGCCGGTCTGACCGCCGGCGCGGTGAAGTGACGGCGCCGGTGAGGTGACGGTCCCCCGGTGAGGTGACGGTCCCCTGGTGAGGTGACGGTCCCCCGGTGAGGTGACGGTCCCGAACGCCCCGAGGGCGGCCCCTGCGCACAGGGGCCGCCCTCGGTCGCGCCGCGGCGGTGTCCAGGGCCCGGCCGAATCCACCGCCGCACCGGCCGAAAGACGGACAAGCCGGGGTCACGAGGACATCTCGAACCGAGTACGGACCACCCGCCGCCCTCCCGGTCCGAAAGCCCCGCCCAGGGCCGGGCCACGTCCCCCGCGCGGAGCGCCCGTACCCGCGTTGACCTGCGTGTTCACCCCCGAAGCCGGGTATCCTGAGGTATCACCGCGAGCGTCGGTCCCCGCCCGTTCCCGGCCGGACCGGAGGCGGTGTCGCCGCCGAGCTCATCCGAGCCTCCTCTGGCTCAAGGTCTTGACGGGGGACAACCCCAAAGGCTCATCTTAGAGTTCACAAGTTGGAGAACAGGCCGGGGTCTCACAGGTGTGCCCCCGGCATCGGGGGCGGTGATCACACCGTCCGTCGCAGGCGGGAGTGGATGAGTCGATGGAGACTCCGGGTTCGCAGACATCTCTGCACAGGGCCAATCTCGAACGGGTCGTCCGTGCGGTACGCATGGCGGGCTCGCTCACGCAGGCGGAGATCGCCCGGGCGACCGGCCTGTCCGCCGCCACGGTCTCCAACATCGTGCGGGAGCTGAAGGACGGCGGAACCGTCGAGGTCACCCCCACCTCCGCGGGCGGCCGCCGGGCCCGCAGCGTCTCGCTCTCCGGTGACGCGGGCATCGTCATCGGCGTCGACTTCGGCCACACCCATCTGCGGGTCGCCGTGGGCAACCTCGCCCACCAGGTGCTGGCCGAGGAGTCCGAGCCGCTGGACGTCGACGCCTCCTCCGCCGAGGGCTTCGACCGGGCGGAACGCCTGGTCATGCGGCTGATCGGGGCGACCGGCATCGGCCGTGACAAGGTCGTCGGCGTCGGCCTCGGCGTACCGGGCCCGATCGACGTCTCCTCGGGCACGCTGGGCTCCACGTCGATCCTGCCGGGCTGGAGCGGCATCAACCCGGCAGAGGAGCTCTCGGGCCGGCTCGGCGTCCCCGTGTACGTCGACAACGACGCCAACCTCGGCGCGCTCGGCGAGCTCGTCTGGGGCAGCGGCCGCGGGGTGAAGGACCTGGCCTACATCAAGGTCGCCAGCGGCGTCGGCGCGGGCCTCGTCATCGACGGACGGGTCTACCGGGGGCCCGGCGGCACCGCCGGCGAGATCGGGCACATCACGCTCGACGAGTCCGGCCCTGTCTGCCGTTGCGGCAACCGGGGCTGCCTGGAGACCTTCGCGGCCGCCCGCTACGTCCTGCCCCTGCTCCAGCCCGGTCACGGCCCCGATCTGACGATGGAACGGGTCGTCCAGCTGGCCCGTGAGGGCGATCCCGGCTGCCGCCGGGTGATCGCCGACGTCGGCCGCCACATCGGCAGCGGTGTCGCCAACCTCTGCAACCTCCTGAACCCCAGCAGGGTGGTCCTGGGCGGCGACCTCGCCGAGGCCGGCGAGCTGGTGCTCGCGCCGATCCGGGACTCCGTCTCGCGGTACGCCATCCCCAGCGCCGCACGGCAGTTGTCGCTCGCTCCCGGAGCGCTCGGCGGGCGCGCGGAGGTGCTCGGCGCGCTGGCTCTCGTACTGAGCGAGATGGGCGATTCGACCCTCCTTGAGAGTGCTCTGCCCAGCGCCGCGAGCGCCGCCAGTCCTGCCTTCACTTAGATAACGAATGGCACCGTTGCCATCTCGTTAAGGATTTACTTCTTGACGGTGACGTCGCGGCCGAGTTGACTTCCAGCCACCTCGGCCGCAATGTCGCGGCCTCGTCAGGGAGGCAACCCCACATGAACGCAGTGACGCGTCGCATCGTCATAGGCACGGCCGCGGTTTCCATGGCCCTCTCCGTCGCCGCCTGTGGCAAGGCGGGCGACAGCGACTCGGGTAACGGGAGCGGCGGCGACGGCAAGACCATCGGTCTGCTGCTTCCGGAGAACAAGACCACGCGCTACGAGACCTTCGACCGCCCGATCATCGAGGCGAAGATCGAGGCTCTCTGCTCGGACTGCGAGGTCAAGTACAACAACGCCGCGCAGGACACCGAGACGCAGAAGAAGCAGTTCGACGCGCTGGTGACGCAGGGCGTGAAGGTCATCATCCTGGACTCGGTCGACTACAAGGCCACCAAGTCCTGGGTCCAGCAGGCCGAGAAGAAGGGCGTCAAGGTCGTCGCGTACGACCGTCTGGCCGAGGGCCCGATCTCCGCCTACGTCAGCTACGACAACGAGAAGATCGGCCGCCTGCAGGGCGAGGGCCTGGTGAAGGCGCTCGGCGACAAGGCCAAGGACGCCAACGTTGTCATGATCAACGGCTCGCCGACCGACCCGAACGCCCCGCTCTTCAAGAAGGGCGCCCACAGCGTCCTCGACTCGGCCGTCAAGAAGGTCGTCTACGAGCAGGACATCCCGGACTGGTCGCCCGACGAGGCCAACAAGAAGATGGGTGCCGCCATCGACTCGCTGGGCAAGGACGGCTTCCAGGGCGTCTACTCGGCCAACGACGGCATGGCCGGCGGCATCATCACTGCCCTCTCCAAGCAGGGCATCAAGGTCCCGGTCGGCGGCCAGGACGCCGAGCTCGCCGGTCTGCAGCGCATCCTGAAGGGCGACCAGTCCTTCACGATCTACAAGCAGATCAAGCCCGAGGCCGAGACCACGGCCGAGATCGCGGTCCGCCTGCTCAAGGGCGAGAAGATCGACGACCTGGTCCCCACCAAGGTCACCAGCCTGACCGGTGAGTTCAAGGACATCCCGGCGAAGCTGTACGACGCGCAGGTCGTGACCAAGGAGAACATCGGCTCCACGATCATCGCCGACGGCGTCTACGAGGCCGCGGCCCTCTGCGCCGGCGAGTACCAGGCGGCCTGCGACGCGGCGGGCATCAAGTAACACCCGCTGCCGGTACGGCCTTCGGACCCACTGACCTCCTCCGTACGGCCCCCGGTTCCGGTCCGGCGCCACCCCGCCCCGTTCAACGCCCCGCAAGCGGGGGCGGGGGCGCCGGACTCCTCTCACAGCCCCCTCTGTGCTCTCTCGCACCACCATCCCCGCCGGTCAGGCGGCGAAGGAGATGATTCACGTGTCCGCTACGCCCGTGCTGGCGTTGCGCGGAGTCTCCAAGCGGTTCGGCGCCGTCCAGGTGCTCACCGACGTAGAACTGGAGATCCACGCCGGTGAGGTCGTCGCCCTGGTCGGCGACAACGGCGCCGGCAAGTCGACCCTCGTCAAGACGATCTCGGGTGTTCACCCGATCGACGAGGGCGTCATCGAGTGGGACGGCCGCCCCGTCCAGATCACCAGGCCGCACGACGCCCAGAACCTCGGGGTCGCCACCGTCTACCAGGACCTGGCGCTCTGCGACAACCTCGACGTCGTCGCCAACCTCTTCCTCGGCAGCGAGCTGAGCTCCGGCTCCGTCCTCGACGAGATCGCCATGGAGAAGCGCGCCAAGGAGCTCCTGGACACCCTGTCCATCCGGATCCCGTCCGTCCGCATCCCGGTCGCGGCGCTCTCCGGCGGTCAGCGTCAGGTCGTGGCCATCGCCCGCGCCCTGATCGGCGACCCGAAGATCGTCATCCTGGACGAGCCCACCGCCGCCCTCGGCGTCGAGCAGACCGCACAGGTGCTCGACCTCGTGGAGCGGCTGCGCGAGCGCGGCCACGGAGTCATCCTCATCAGCCACAACATGGCTGACGTCCGCGCCGTCGCGGACCGCGTCGCGGTCCTGCGCCTGGGCCGCAACAACGGCGACTTCCCGGTCGCCGAGACCAGCCACGAGACGATCATCGCGGCCATCACGGGCGCCACGGACAACGCCGTGACCCGTCGCCAGGCGCGCCAGGCCACGAAGGAGGACGCGAAGTGAGCGACCTCGCCAAGACCCCCAAGCCCCGCTCCGCGGAGGCCCCGGCGGCCTCCGCCGCCCCGATCCCCGCCGTCGACCCGCGCCTGCTGGTCCGCGAGCAGGGCATCAAGGGCTACTGGACCGAGTTCAGCCGCAAGGTCCGCGGTGGCGAGCTCGGCTCGCTGCCCGTCGTCCTGGGCCTGATCGTCATCGCGGTCGTGTTCCAGGTCCAGAACAGCAACTTCCTCTCCGCGAGCTCCGTCGCCAACGTCTCGGTGTACGCCTCCGGCCTCGGCATCATGGCCGTCGGTATCGTCTTCGTACTGATCCTGGGCGAGATCGACCTGTCGGTCGGCTCCGTCGCCGGCGTCGGCGCGGCCGTCTGGGCAGGCCTCCAGGTCAGCAACGGCATGAACGAGTGGCTGTCCATCGTGCTCGCGGTGCTCACCGGCACCGCCATCGGCGCGCTGCACGGCTTCTTCTTCGCCAAGATCGGCGTCCCCGCCTTCGTGGTGACCCTCGCGGGCTTCCTCGCCTGGATGGGTATGCAGGAGTGGCTGATGGGCGGGGAAGGCTCCATCAACACGCCCTCGGGCAGTGTCGTGGAGAACCTCACCAACTACTTCTTCGCCGACAAGGCGGCCGCCTACGGCCTCGCCCTCGTCGCCGTGCTCGCCTACCTCGGGTCGCTGCTGCTCGACACCAAGCGCCGCAAGGCGGCGGCCCTGCCGGCCCGCCCCCTCAGCGAGATCGTGCTGCGCACGGCCGTCGTCGCGGTCCTCGTCTTCGCCGTCGCCTACGTCATGAACGAGCCGGAGGGCGCCCGTGGCCTGCCGCTCGCCCTGGTCCTCTTCGTGGCCGTCCTGGTGATCGCCGACTTCGTCGCCCGCCGCACGCTCTTCGGCCGCAAGGTCTTCGCGGTCGGCGGCAACGCCGAGGCCGCCCGCCGCGCCGGCATCAACGTCGACCGCATCCGGATCGCGGTCTTCGCCCTCTCCGGCACCCTCGGCGCCTTCGGTGGCCTCTTCATCGCGAGCCTCTCCGGCGGCGCGACCAAGAGCCTCGGTGGCGGCAACACCCTGATGCTCGTCATCGCGGCGGCCGTCATCGGTGGCACCAGCCTCTTCGGCGGCCGGGGCAAGGTCTGGTCGGCACTCCTGGGGATGATCGTGATCCAGTCGATCCAGCAGGGTCTGAACATGATCGGCATGTCCAACGCCATCCAGAACATGATCACCGGCGCGGTGCTCCTCGCCGCCGTCGTGATCGACTCGGTCTCGCGCCGTACGCAGAAGACCGCGGGCCGCGCGTAGCGCCCTCGGCGTTAGCAACCCCACAGTGTCCGGCGCCGGAGAACCGGTGCCGGGCACTGCTGCGTCTGGACCTGTGCACCGCCCGTACGCTCAGCGGTGTGTCGGCCACGAGCGCGACGCGCACCCCGCTGTCCGATGACCACGATCGGGGGCGGAACATTAGACTCGACAAATCGGCAAGCTCGACCAGCTCAATGGCAAGGAGGCACGGGTGGCATTGCTGACCCGTATCAGGGGACCGCGCGATCTGGACCGGCTCTCCCCGGAACAGCTGGACCAGCTGGCCGAGGAGATCCGGACGTTTCTCGTGGACGCCGTCTCCAAGACCGGTGGCCACCTCGGCCCCAACCTCGGCGTGGTCGAGCTGACCATCGCCCTGCACCGCGTCTTCGACTCCCCGAAGGACAAGGTCCTCTTCGACACCGGCCACCAGAGCTACGTCCACAAGCTGCTCACGGGCCGCCAGGACTTCTCGAAGCTGAAGATGAAGGGCGGCCTGTCCGGCTACCCCTCGCAGGCGGAGTCCGAGCACGACGTCATCGAGAACTCGCACGCCTCCACGGTCCTCGGCTGGGCCGACGGCCTGGCCAAGGCCAACGAGGTGCTCAGGAAGGACGACCACGTCGTCGCCGTCATCGGTGACGGAGCCCTCACCGGCGGTATGGCCTGGGAGGCGCTGAACAACATCGCCGCCGCCAAGGACCGCCCGCTGGTCATCGTCGTCAACGACAACGAGCGCTCCTACGCCCCCACGATCGGCGGCCTCGCCAACCACCTGGCCACCCTCCGTACGACGGACGGCTACGAGCGCTTCCTCGCCCGCGGCAAGGACATCCTGGAGCGCACCCCCGTCGTCGGGAAGCCGCTCTACGAGACCCTGCACGGCGCCAAGAAGGGCCTGAAGGACTTCATCGCCCCGCAGGGCATGTTCGAGGACCTCGGCCTCAAGTACGTCGGCCCCATCGACGGCCACGACATCGAGGCCCTGGAGTCCGCCCTGACGCGCGCCAAGCGCTTCGGCGGCCCGGTCATCGTCCACTGCCTCACGGAGAAGGGCCGCGGCTACCAGCCGGCCCTCCAGGACGAGGCCGACCGCTTCCACGCGGTCGGCAAGATCCACCCCGACACCGGTCTGCCGATCGCCTCCTCCGGAGCCGACTGGACGGGTGTCTTCGCCCAGGAGATGGTCGAGCTCGGCAAGGAGCGCGACGACATCGTCGCGATCACCGCGGCCATGCTCCAGCCCGTCGGCCTCGACAAGTTCGCCAAGGCCTTCCCCGAGCGGGTGTACGACGTCGGCATCGCCGAGCAGCACGGCGCGGTCTCCGCGGCCGGCCTCGCGACCGGCGGCCTCCACCCGGTCTTCGCGGTCTACGCGACCTTCCTCAACCGCGCCTTCGACCAGGTCCTGATGGACGTGGCCCTGCACAAGTGCGGCGTCACCTTCGTCCTGGACCGGGCCGGCATCACCGGCACCGACGGCGCGTCCCACAACGGCATGTGGGACATGTCGATCCTTCAGGTCGTCCCCGGCCTGCGGCTCGCCGCGCCGCGCGACGCCGACCAGGTCCGCGCCCAGCTGCGCGAGGCCGTCGACGTCACCGACGCGCCGACCGTCGTCCGCTTCTCCAAGGGCGCCGTCGGCCCCGCCGTACCGGCCCTGCGCCGCGTCGGCGGCATGGACGTGCTCCGCGAGCCCGGCACCGACAGGCCCGACGTCCTGCTGGTCTCCGTGGGCGCGCTGGCGCCGATGTGCCTGGACATCGCCGACCTGCTCGACAAGCAGGGCATCTCCACGACCGTCGTCGACCCGCGCTGGGTCAAGCCGGTCGACGAGGCGCTCGCCCCGCTCGCCGAGCGGCACCGGGTCGTCGTGACGGTGGAGGACAACAGCCGTGTGGGCGGTGTCGGCTCAGCCGTCTCGCAGGCCCTGCGCGACGCCGGAGTGGACGTGCCGCTGCGCGACTTCGGCATCCCGCCGCGCTTCCTCGACCACGCCTCCCGCGCCGAGGTGATGGCCGAGATCGGCCTGACCGCCCCGGACATCGCCCGTCAGGTCACCGGCCTGGTGTCGCGCCTGGACAACAGGTACGAGGAGAGCAGCCGGGCCGTGGAGCCCGCGCGCGACTGACCGCCGTCACCGCGCGTCACCATTGGGCCGGTCGGAGCACCCTACGGGGTGACCGACCGGCCCTTTCGTGTGAAACCCGCATCCTCGACGCGCGCCACCCCTTCGGGGTCTCGATCATGGGTGCTGGGACCGACGGCACGGAGGTACGACGGTGAGCACGGACCAGCAGCCAAGCAGATCGTCCGGGATGTTCCGGACCAAAACGGTCGAACAGTCGATCCGGGACACCGAGGAGCCCGAGCACGCGCTCAAGAAATCTCTCTCCGCCTGGGACCTGATGGTCTTCGGCGTCGGCGTCATCATCGGCACCGGCATCTTCGTGCTCACCGGCAAGGTGGCCAAGGAGAACGCGGGGCCGGCCACCGCGCTGGCCTTCGTCGCGGCCGGCATCGTCTGTGCGCTCGCGGCCCTGTGCTACGCCGAGTTCGCCTCGACGGTCCCCGTCGCCGGTTCGGCCTACACCTTCGCGTACGCCTCCATCGGCGAACTCCCGGCCTGGATCATCGGCTGGGACCTCGTCCTGGAGTTCGCGCTCGGCACGGCCGTCGTCGCGGTGGGCTGGTCCGGCTACGTACGGTCCCTGATGGACAACGTGGACTGGCATCTACCGGCCGCCTTGCAAGGGCCCGACGCGGTCGGCGGCACCTTCGACATCCTGGCCTTCCTGCTGGTGCTGGTGCTGACCGTGGTCCTCGTCCTCGGCATGAAGCTCTCCGCCCGCATCACCGCGATCGTGGTGGCCATCAAGGTCACGGTCGTGATGATCGTGATCATCGCGGGTCTCTTCTTCATCGTGGGCGACAACTACGACCCCTTCATCCCGGAGGCGGTCACCCCGCCCGGCGGCGGGTCCGCCTGGGACGCACCGCTGGTCCAGACGATCTTCGGCTACGAGCCCACCAACTTCGGCGTCATGGGCATCTTCACCGCCGCCTCCGTCGTCTTCTTCGCCTTCATCGGCTTCGACGTGGTCGCCACCGCCGCCGAGGAGACCAAGCTCCCGCAGCGCGACATGCCGCGCGGCATCCTGGGCTCGCTCCTCATCTGCACGGTGCTCTACGTCGCCGTCGCGCTGGTCGTGACGGGTATGCAGCACTACAGCGAGCTGTCGGTGAGCGCACCGCTCGCCGACGCCTTCAAGGCCGTCGGACACCCCTTCTACGCCGGCGTGATCAGCTTCGGCGCCGCCGTCGGCCTCACCACGGTCTGCCTGATCCTGCTGCTCGGCCAGACCCGGGTGTTCTTCGCGATGAGCCGCGACGGGCTCCTTCCGCGGTTCTTCTCCGTCACGCACCCGCGCTTCAGGACGCCGTACCGGCCGACCATCCTGCTCGGCGTGGTCATCGCGATCGTGGCCGGCTTCACCAGCATCAACGAGCTCGCGACCCTGGTGAACATCGGCACGCTCTTCGCCTTCGTCGTCGTCGCCTTCGGCGTGATGGTGCTCCGCCGCACCCGCCCCGACCTGCACCGCGCCTTCCGTACCCCGTGGGTCCCGGTGCTCCCCATCCTGTCCATCGCCGCGTCGGTGTGGCTGATGCTGAACCTGCCGGGCGAGACCTGGTTCCGCTTCGCGGTCTGGATGGCCATCGGCATCGTCGTGTACTTCCTGTACGGCCGCTCCCACAGCCGCCTGGGCAAGGCCGGCAAGGAAGCGCTGTACTGACGCGCCGTGACCGCGGCGCCGTACGTGGAGGTGTGACGGCGGAAGGGGTGCGAACCGGCTAGAGACCGGTTCGCACCCCTTCCCCGCCTCCTGCGTGCCGCTCGGTCAGCCGCCGGTGGCGGGGGACTTCTTCGCCGACTCGGGGATGGCGGCGTCCTCGCGGAGCGCCTTCCACAGGCGGGAGGCGTTGGGCTCGTACGCGACCACCCGGTTCGGGTCCTTCTTGTCGTAGGCGACCGGCAGCATGATGGTCTCCATGCTGCTCGGGTCGACCCCGTTCAGGGACCGGGCGAACTCGCTGAGCGCGGTGAGCGAGGCGAGTCCGGAGTCGGTGGTCAGCGCCTTGGTCGCCGAGTCGGCGACCTTGTAGGTCTTGGTGGGGCTGCCCAGCAGGTCCTGCTCGCGGACCTCGGTCAGCAGCGCGGTGAGGAACTTCTGCTGGTTGCTGATGCGGCCGAGGTCGCTGCCGTCGCCGATGCCGTACCGGGTGCGTACGAACGCCAGGGACTGTGTGCCGTCGAGCCGCTGCGGGCCGGTGGCGAGGTCGAGGCCCGCGGAACCGTCCTTGATGGGCTCCTCGATGTCCACGGTGACGCCGCCGATGGCGTCCACGAGGTCCTTGAAGCCCGCGAAGTCGATCTCCAGGTAGTGGTCGAGCCGCACGCCGCTCATCTTCTCGACGGTCTTCATCACACAGGCCGGCCCGTACTGCGCGAACACGGAGTTGAACATCACGCGCTGCGCGGAGGGCGCGGTGCCGCCCCCGGACTTCTGGCACTCGGGCCGGGTGACGAGCGTGTCGCGGGGGATGCTGATCGCGACGGCCTTGGTACGGCCCTCCGGGATGTGGACCACCAGCGCGGTGTCCGCGCGGGCGCCGCTCACCTTCCCGCCGTCCAGTGCGGCGTTGTCCCCGGCGCGCGAGTCCGAGCCGAGCACCAGCAGGTTCTGCCCGGCGGTCGGGAGCTTCTGGGGACGGTCGTCGCCGAGCGCCTTGTCGACGTCGACGGCCTTGATGTTCCCGTCGAGGCTGCTGTACATCCAGTACGTCGTGCCGCCCGCGGCGAGGAGGAGCACGAGCAGCGTCAGCAGGACGATCCGCCCCGTCCTGCGCTTGCGCTTCGGTGCCTTGCGGGAGCGGCCGACGGAGCTCCCGCCGTCGGTTCCGGCGTCCGGCGTACGTATGTCCTGACTCATCGCGCGTGCTTCCTCGAATTCTGAACCCGCTGCGGGTTACGGCGACCCGGCACCCCCCCCGGGGCATCAGGATGCGCTCAAGCTCCTGTGAAGCGTGAAGTATAGGCCGACACTCGTACTGGTGTATGACTTCGGGTCATGTGGGATTTTCCAGGCGAACGAACGAGCGCTTATCGTCTACTCGGTCGACTGCCGATGGACCTGGTGTGAACCAGGGTCGAACCACGGTTCGAGGAGAGGGGGAGGGCGTGGCGCGAGGAACCGGTCGCCGTATGCGGACGAGCCGTCCTGCCGGCGATTCCCCGTCCGTCGCCGAACGGCCCGACGGCCCCCGTCCGTCCGGGTCCGTGGGATGTCTTGCCGTCGTCGTCGCCACACCCGCCGACGCGATGGCGCTGGTCGCCACGGAACCTCCCGGTGCCCCCCTCGCCGTGATCTCTCTCGACGCCGGAGCGGACGGGGAGTCCGAGGCCCTCGGGCGCGCCCTGGCCGAGGCGCGGCAGCGGGGGCACCGGATCACGGGTGAGCCCCGCGTCCTCGGCGTCCGGGGCAGGGACGTCGACGCCTCGCTCCGCGCGGCCTTCCGCGAACTCGGGCCGACGCGCGTGGCCACGCTGGACCCCGACCCCGCGAGTACGGCCGTGGACGAGGACGGTCCTCGCGGCGGCCGGAAGTTCGCCGTCGTCGAGCCCCCCGCGCGCGGCCGTGCCGCCCTGGCGGCGGTACGCGCGGCGCGCTGGTACCAGCACCGCACCGGACGGCCGGTGTTCGTGGAATGCCGGCGGGCGGCCGCCGACCCCGGCGACCCGCTCGGCCTCGCGTCCCGGTACCCCCGCCCGGCCCGCTGGCTCACCAGGGGTGCGGACGGCCGGCTCTCCGTCCATCTGCTCTCCGCGGCGGGTGTGCTGCGCTGGACCGAGGCCGCCTCGGGCGGCCCGCTGTGGACCGGCCCCGTACTCCTGGAGACGCCCGAGCTCATGCCGGGACTCGCCGTGCTGCAGGGCGCCGACGGCTATGTACGACTCTTCGGGCTGCGCCGCACCGAGGGTGCCGACGAGGACGAGGGCGCACTGGAGGTCGTCACGGCCGTCCAGTACCAGAGCGGGCGCGCGCTCGGCCCGTGGGCGGAACTGGGCAACCCCAACGCGCGTGACTGGCACAAGGCGCGCCGGGTCGGGTTCCCCGTGGCCGCGTTCGACGGCGACGGCACGCTCCATGTATTCGTGCGCAACGTCGGGGCGAGCATCAGCACCCGGCGGCAGGACGCGAACGGCCACTGGTCCGCCTGGCAGCACCTCAGGGGCTGCCGGGTCGCGGACGAGTTGGCCGCCTTTCCGGGTTGGGACGGCGGTGTCGAGCTGGTGGCCCGCCGGCGCGACGGCGTGGCCGCGGTGCACTGGCACTACGACCGCGCGTCCCGGACGTGGGCGGAGCCGGAGGACATCCCGGTGAGCGCCGTGCCGGGCAGCCTCTCGGCGGCGCCCGAAGCGGGGGCGCTGCGCTACCGGTACGCGGCGACCAACGAGGTCTGCGTCTGGCAGCCGGGCGCGCCCGCGCCGATCGGTCTGGGCGGCGCCGACGGAAGCGGGCCGGTCGCGGGCGTAGCGGGCGCCGGCGTCGACGGCTGGAGCTGCACGGTGCTGGTCCGCCCGGGGCACGACGGAGTCACCGAGGTCGGAGCCCACGCGGACGGCCGCCCGGACCTGGGTGTGTGGTGGTCGCCCCAGGGCGGCAGGTCCCTCGTCCCGCCCGCCGTCGCGCTCGACGGTCTCGGCCGTGTGGTGATCGCCACAGTGGGGGAGGACGGGGCGCCGCGCGTGACCCGGCAGCGCACGGGCGTCCAGGGGCTGGAGTTCGGTCCGTGGCAGACGCTCTGAGCGTCCCGGGGAGCGGACTCGAACGCGAGACCGTCGATCATATTTGCTAGTGTCACCCACGGCCTTTATGTGGACCACAGGTGAAGATTCTGTGGACCTGAAGTGCTCGGCCCTCTCGACCGGGGCTCAGGCGTGTGAACCAACGGGGGTTCTGACGCTCCAGACATTCCACGCCAAGCACGAGGGGCCATGCACAAGCTCTCAGTCAGAGCCGTCCAGAAGCTGACGTGCAAGAAGCGCGACGCCTGGTGGACGGTCCTCCTCGTGGACCCCGTCGCGACGCGTCTGGTGTGCTGGTTCGCCCGGTTCAACTTCATCACACCGAACCGGGTCACCTGGGCCGCGCTGTTCGTGGGACTCGGCTCCGCGGCCCTCTTCCTCAAGGGTGACTACCAGTCACTCGCCATCGGCGCCGGGCTCTACCACATCAGCTTCATCCTCGACTGCATCGATGGAAAGCTCGCCCGGCTCAAGGGCAACGGCTCCGTCTTCGGCGGCTGGCTCGACTACGTCTTCGACCGCATCCGTGTCCTGTTCTGCGCCCTGGCCCTGATGGGCGGCCAGTTCCTCCGTACGAACGAGCCCATCTACCTCCTCGCCGCCCTCGCCGTCGTCTTCCTCGACATGCTCCGCTACGTCGACGCCCTCCAGATCTACAAGATGCGCATGTCCATGCGGTCCAAGATCGAGGCCGTCACCCTCGCCCGGCAGGCCGAGGCGGGCATCCGGGAGGAGGACCAGAAGGTCGTCTTCATGGAGGACCTGCTGCGCGAGAACCCGCTGATGGAGGCGGACGTCCACAAGGCGGCGGCCGCGGGGACGGGACACTCCGAGGTCATCGACCTGCACCAGGGCTTCCGCAAGAGCTTCCCCTGGTACGCGCGCTTCCGCCACGCCCTGCTGCGCAGCCGGATCCGGCCGCATCTGATCAGCGGCATCGAGTTCCAGATGTTCATCTTCATCGTCGGCCCCCTGATCGGCCACGTACTCCTGACCACCGCCGTCTCCGCCGTGCTGATGGGCGCCTTCGAGCTCGTCATCATGTTCAAGTTCTGGCTCTCCACCCGCGACTTCACGCGCACCATGGAGCGGCTCGCCCCCGAGGACGTGCCGACCCGGGCCGGTTCCATCGCCCCGCACCTCCAGGCCGGCCGCCACCGCCGCCGAGGGTACGAACCCGCCGCCGCCGTCTCCACCGCGCAGGCCGCCACCGCGCTCCTCGCCGACCAGCGGTTCCCGGCGCCGGAGCCCGACGAGGACCCGGGATTCCAGCCGTACCCCCGTCCTTACGACGACCTGCACGGAGCCCGCCCGAAGGACACCATGCAGCTCCACCGGTTCGTGCATATCCCGGCACAGCCCTCCGCCCGGGACGGTCGGGCCGAAGCGGAGCAGTACAGCAGATGAACCCCCCGCTCACCACGACCCGGCACCTCGTCAGCATCGTCGTCCCGGTGTACAACGCGAGCGCCACGCTCGCCCGGGCGCTGCAGTCCGCACTCGCCCAGACCCACCGCGCGGTCGAGGTGCTCGTCGTCGACGACTGCTCCGCCGACGGCACCCTCCTGGTGGCCCGTCAGTTCGCCGCCGCGGACCCTCGCGTCCGTGTCATCGAGCGGCCACAGAACAGCGGGGGCTGTGGAGCGCCCCGCAACAACGGCATCGACGCCGCCTCCGGCCAGTACGTGATGTTCCTCGACGCCGACGACGAGCTGCCGCTCAAGGCCGTCGAGGACCTGCTCGCCTCCGCCCTCGCCACCGGATCGGAGGTCACCGCGGGCCGCGTGCTGCGCATCAACCCGGTCAAGGACGAGAACACCGTCTGGCAGCCGCAGCTCTACGCGGTCGACCGGACCACCGGCGGCCTCGGCGCCCTGCCGGAGCTGTTCGACGACCCGATCGCCGCCGGAAAGCTCTACAGCCACGCCTTCCTCGACGACTTCGGCATCCGCTTCCCCGAAGGCGTCTTCTTCGAGGACACCTACTTCTCGACGGTCGCCAACTTCCACGCGCGCTCGCTCACGCTCCTCGCCACCCCGGTCTACCGGTGGATGTGGGACCGCGACACGGACCAGCCGTCCATCACGAACCGGCGCCACGAGCGGCGCAGCATCAGCGACCGCGTCCAGGTCCACCGGTACACCGACCGGTTCCTGACCGCGGTCGGCCGCCCGGACCTGCTCGCCCACAAGGGTGCCAAGTTCCTCTCCCACGACCTGCGCCTCTACACCTCCGAGCTGCGCACCGGGGACAAGGCCTACCGCAGCGCCTTCGTGCGGACCGTCGCCCCCTATCTGCAGACCCTGGACGAGCGCGCGTACGAGCTGTGCGGCCCCATGGAGCGTGTCCGCGCCTTCGGGCTGATGCACGACCGGGTCGACATCGCGATCTCGGCCGCGGACTTCATGCGCCGCCGCAGCGTGATCAGCTCCGACATCGTCGAGCGCGACGGCCGTGTGTACTGGTCCGGCTCACTGCTCGGCAGGCCCGGCGCGGAGATGTTCCTCGACGTCACCGAACTGGAGCTGACCGGCACCAAGCTTGCCGACGCCCGGCTCTACAACGAGGCGTCCCGCGTCGAGATTCACGGCGACCGGCTCCACATCGCCGGCGCGATACGCAACCAGCTCGGCCGGATCGACCCCGAGGACAAGGTCGAGCTCCTCGCGGTGCTGCGCCGCCGGAGCACCAAGGCCGACCACCGCTTCCCCGTCTCGGGCGTCGAGATCGACGACCAGTGGATCCGGTACCACGCCACCCTCGACCTCGCCGACACCCTGGGCCGGGCCGACCGCGCGGGCAACTGGAACCTCTTCGTCCAGCTCCGCCACGACGGTGAGCGCGCGTCGACCGCCCTCGCCATCCCCGGCATCGACGTGGCCGAGCTGCGGTACACCGGTGCGTCCGGTGTCCACGAGTTCTACGAGACCGTCAGCGGCAACCTCGGGCTCCGCCCGGAGACCAGCGCGGCCCAGACCCGAGCCAACCCGCGCGGCGCCTCCTGGCTGTGGTGGCAGGACATCACCGCTCCCGAACCCGTGGCGCCGCCGAAGACCTGGTCGGCGGCGATCGTGGTCCACTGCCGCAACGACGAGTACAACATCGGGGAGTTCCTCTCCTCGCTGGCCGCCCAGGCCGGGTTCGCCGAGACCCAGGTCGTCCTCGTCGACGACGGTTCGAGCGATGCCACCGCCCGCCGGCTGGCCGCCTTCGCGGCGTACTACCCCAACGCGAGAGTCGTCTCCCAGGCCGTTCTGGGCCTGCGTTCCGCCTTCGACCACGGCCTGCGGTACGTCACCGCGCCCTATGTGATGTTCGCCCGCGCCCGGGACATCCTCGGCGAGTCCGCGCTCGCACGGCTGCTCGCGGCGGCACGCAAGGTCCCGGGAGGCGTCGACGTCGTCGTCGGCGAGGAGGACAACTTTCCTGGCCCGCGACGCACCGACGACGCGCCCTGGAAGCGGTACTTCGAGGAGACCGCACCGGTGGGCCGCCTCGACGACGCGCCCTACCTCGTCTTCTCCACCGCACTCGGCGGGAAGCTCTTCAAGACCTCGTACGTACGCGACCGCCACTTCCGCTGCGGTCACGGGCCCGGCTTCGAGGACGACTGGTTCACCGTGCCGGCGATCCTGCGCAGCCGCCGCCTCGCGGTGGCCCGGGGCGCCCGCTTCTACGCGCGCGACGAGCCGCAGGAGGACTCGCTCTTCGACCGCCCCTGGAACGACCCCGTCAAGACCCAGGAGTTGGTCCGGCTCGCCGCACACGTACTGAAGGCGGTCCACGGCGCGTCCGAACGCACGGTCCGGCTGGCCCAGCGCTTCGTGGTCCGCACGCTCCAGCCGTACGTGCGCAACGTGCACCGGATCATGAGCAAGCCGGAGATCGGTGCGGTCTTCCCGATGCTCCACTCCATCTACACGCAGGTGCCCGACGACCTGATCCTCCAGTACGCCGTCCATCCCCTGGCCCGGCTCCAGCATCACGCGATCGTCACCGGCAACGTCGAGCTGTTCGCGGAGCCGCTGAGCAAGCAGGCGTACCTTCCGACGCTGCACGTCGACGACGAGGGCGTCTTCCGGCGGCTCGCCGTCGACTCGGTCGAGACCTCTCTGCTGCGTGTCCCGAGGACCGGTGTCGTCCTCGAGACCTTCCAGTGGTCCGGCCGGGAGATCGAGTTCGAGGGCCTGCTGGTCTTCTCGTCGACGGACATCGACGCGCTGTTCACCAACCGCATCGAGCTGGTCCTCAGCGACGGTGAGCGCGAGGCCACGGCCGCCGTGGCACAGGTCTACCGGCGGGACCGCTGGCGTACCCGCAAGGACCAGGACTGGTTCTCCGGCTGGCGCGCCGTGGTCCGGCAGGAGTCGCTCGACGCGCTCGCCAACGCGGAGCTGAAGCTCGCGATCCGTATCCACGCGGACGGGCGGCACCACGACATCCCGCTGGCCACCCGCCAGATGCTGCACCGCTTCAAGGGCGTGCACACCCGCGGGCGGCAGCGGTTCGTGCTGACCATCGACAAGGACGAGATGGTCTCCGTCCGCTGGGTACACGGGTCCGCCGCCCGGCTGGCCCACCGGATCCGCCGCTTCCGGCAGGAGTTCCGGGCCGCCCTGCCCGGCCGCGACGGCTGGCGCACCCGCCTGCTGTACTGGCTCACCCACCCCGTGCTCCACCGGCGGGGCATCTGGATCATCGGGGAGCGCGAGGACACCGCGCAGGACAACAGCTACCACCTGTTCAAGTGGATCCGGCAGAACCACCCCGAACGCAAGGTCTACTACTCGATCAACGGGGACTCCCCGGACTGGGACAAGGTCGCCCGCCACGGTCAGGTCATCGACCGGCTGTCCTGGCGGCACCGGGCCTATCTGCTGCACGCGGAGCGGCTGATCAACGCCTACGACCTGGAGGCGTACCTCGGCTTCCCCGGGCTGAACAAGCGGGCCTTCCTCCGGGGGTACGGCGATCTGCTGCGCTACAAGCGGGTCTTCCTCCAGCACGGAGTCGTGTACAACGACGTCGTCGCGTCGATCCATGCCCAGGCCACCAACGTCGACATGGTGCTCACCACGGGCCGCAGCGAGCGCGCCTACTATGCCGAGCACTGCGGATACGGATACGAGCGCGTCGCCGCCACCGGACTGCCGCGCTTCGACGCCCTGGAACGGGTGAACGGGCCGCGCCGCGTCCTCGTCATGCCGACCTGGCGCCGTGACATCGTCGCGCCCTCCTACAACAAGGCCGCCAAGCCGGAGATGCCGTTCGTCGCCTCCGAGTACTACCGCTTCTTCTCCTCGCTCCTGCGTGACGAGCGACTCCTCGCCACCCTCGAACACCACGGCGTCGAGCTGGAGTTCATGCCGCACTACGAGATCAGGCCGTACCTCAAGCACTTCAAGATCGACCACCCGTCGATCACGGTCTCCACGACCGGCCGGGACGTCCAGCTCGCCATGCGGGAGTGTTCGATGCTGGTGACCGACTACTCGTCCGTGTTCTTCGACGTCGCCTACATGGGCAAGCCGATCGTCTACACGAACTTCGACGACGAGCAGTTCTACAGCAAGCACTACAAGCGCGGTTACTTCGACCTCGCCCGGGACGGGTTCGGACCGGCCTGCGGCACCGTCGACCGGGCGGTCGAGGAGATCATCCGCTCCATCGAGCAGGACTTCGCGGTCGAAGAGGTGTACCAGCGGCGCGCGGAGGAGTTCTTCGTGCTCCGTGACACGTCGAACTGCGAGCGCGCCTACCGGGTGATCGAGACGCTGGACCCCGCCGAGGTCGCGGATCCGATGTTCGACGACCTCCACCGCGGGGTGCTGATTCCATGAAATGGCAGGACGGACAGGGATGAACGATCGGATGAGGAGAATCTTCATCGCGGGGGGCTCGGGTGCCTGCACGCGGCAGACGAGCATGGCCCCGATGGCCGGCTGGGGGCAGGTGCTCCACCTGTTCACCCCCGGCGCCGAAGTCGTCAACGCGGCCCGGGCCGGGGCGAGTTCGCGCAGCTTCTGGGAGCGCGGACGCCTCGCCTGGATCCTGGAGAACATCGCCCCCGGCGATCTGCTGCTCGTCTCCTTCGGACACAACGACATGCGGGCCGAGGACGGCCGCTTCAGCGCGCCGTTCTCCGACTTCCAGTTCTATCTGAAGAAGTACATCAGCGGGGCCCGGTCCCGGGGCGCGCATCCGGTGCTCGTGCCCGGCGTGGAGCGGCGCGTGTTCGATGCCTTCGGCAACATGCGGCGCAGCCTCGGCGTCTATCCGCAGGCCGTCCGAGAACTCGCCCAGGCGACCTCCGTACCCCTCGTCGACCTGCACGACTTCACCTGCTCCTGGTGGGAGCAGCTCGGCTCGGAGGAGAGCAAGAACGTCTTCCTGTACCTCCGGCCGGGGGAGCACCCCAACTATCCGGAGGGGGTCGAGGACAACAGCCACGTGCGCCCCCACGGCGCCCTGGAATGCGCCCGGTTCGTCGCCCGCGAGATGTACGCCCAGGGCCTGCTCCTGCCGGAGTGCTTCCGCAACCTGGACGCGCACATCCCGGAGCAGGAGGTCACCTGGCTGCCCGACGACGTCTTCGAGCACCTGACCAAGTCCCGCGTGAGTGAGGTCGTGCGATGAGTGACTGGTACCCGCTGGCCCAGGCCTGGGTGAGCCACCCGGAGAGCCCCCGGCACGGCGGCCGTCTGGAGCTCTTCTCCGACGTCGACCCGCAGCTGCCGCTCGCCCCGGGGCAGACGTTCTCCCTGACGCTGTCGATCACGCCGCAGGACGCGCCGTTCCGGACGTACGGCTACCTGCTCGGCGACGTCTTCGAGGGCGTCACGAGCGTCGTCACCCACAAGGGCCTCGGCAAGCTGGGCAACGGGCGCTACGCGACGTACGCCTCCGGCGCCGAACCGCGCGCCGTGACCCTGGTGGCCAGGATCGCGGACGACGCGGCCGAGGGCTCGTACCTGCTCCCGCGGATCGTGGTCGGCGTCAAGCGCACCGAGGAGGAGCGACTGGTGTCCTCCATGTCGGTGTCCCACGTCGGATTCCGGGTCCGTCGGCACTGGCTGCCCGGACGCTCCATGATGCTGCCTCCCGGCGGACGGTTCGTGATCCCCGGTGACTACAGCCCTGCGGCCGGACTCCGGCTCGTCGGCAGCACGTTCGCCGCCCACGGGACGCTCCTCGGCGCCCCGGACGGCAGCCTCACCTACCAGGCGGATCACGACCACGTCGGCTACGACGGCTTCTCCTGCTGCTTCGAGGACGAGAGCGGGCACCGCGTCTGGTCCGAGATCACCGTGTACACCGGCGACCTGAGCCACTCGCCGGGCGCGATCCGCACGGATGGCTAGTTCTGCGCGCCGTCTCGCCGTGCTCGCGTTGGCGCTCCTCCTGACCGCCGGGGCCTGCACGGACGCCGGCGACGACCGCCCCGACCTCCACGGCCCCACCGCCCCCCCGAGCGGGCGCCCCCTGGCCCCCGGCGTGGTCCATGAGGAGTTCACCGCCGACGGCCCGGCGGGGCCCGTTCGCGTCGCGGTGCTGCGCGTCGCACCCGACGCCAAGGTGCGGCTGACCGGGGCGCACGGCAGGAGGCTGGCGACGGCCCAGACGGTACGGGAGATCGCGCGGCAGACCGGAGCGCTGGCCGCGGTCAACGGCTCGTACTTCGACATCCGCGGCGGGAAGGCGTTCAGCGGCTTCGAGGGCGACCCGACGGGGCTGTACGCGGAGGGCGACCAGGTCCTCAGCGAAGCCCGCAACGACAGCGCCGCCCTCGTCCTCGGCTACCGCGACGGACGCCTGGACGCGCGGATCACCGAGGTCTCCACCCCGGGCCGCATCGAGGCGGAGGACGCGGCGAGCCGGCCGCTCGACGGCGTCAACCGGCTGCCGGGCCGGCTCCGCCCGTGTGGGGGAGTGGACGGCCGCCGGCTGTCCGCGGCCGGTCGCCTCGTCCGCGACGACCCGCGGACCGGGCTCTGCTCCGTCCCCGACGAGATCGTGGAGTTCACCCCGCAGTGGGGCGTCGACACCCCGATCGGGGGACCCGGCAGCGTCGAGGCCGTGCTCTCCGCGGACGGAAGGGTCCAGCGGCTGAGATCCCCGGCCGGCGGCCCCGTCCCGGCGCGCGCACGGGTGCTGTACGGCATCGGCGAGGGCGCCGACTGGCTCCGGGACCACGCGCGCACAGGCCGGCGGCTGGACGCGTCGATGCCCATGCACGGCCCCGACGGCCGGACGCTTGCCGGACCGGTCGACTCGGTCGTCGGCGGCGGGACCCGGCTGCTGACCGACGGCCGCGTCACGGTCGCGGACAGGGCCTCCGCCTCGGACCGGCCCCCCCGGACCCTCGCCGGTGTGACCGAGGACGGCTCGGTCCTCCTCGTCACGCTCGACGGCCGCGACCCCGGCGTGAGCGAGGGGTCCACGCTCCGGGAAGCGGCCGGTCTGCTGCGCTCCCTGGGAGCCACGGACGGCGTCACCCTCGACGGCGGCGGTTCCACGACCATGGTGGTGAACGGCCGGCTCCGCAACCGTCCGCGTGAGGCCGTGGGCGACTCCGTGGAGGAACGCCGGGTCTCCACGGCGATCGCCGTTCTGCCGCGTCGCTGAGCGGCAGCCCGGCCGGCGCGATGCCGGCGTACCCCACGGCGGCGTCAGGCACTCCCGGCACCCACTAAAGTCGACGAACAGCAGTCCGAGCGGACCTGCCCATTCCGATGCTGACCTGTCGACCGGAGCGCTGGACCCCATGGCATATCGATCCGAGGACCCGACCCACCGTTCCCAGGGGCGGTTCGCCGTTCCGACGCTGCGCGGGGGCTGGCTCACCCGCGGCACGGAGGGCCGCTTCAGCGCCTACCTCCTGAGGGACGGCGAAGTGGTGCGCTGGACGGAGGGCACCGACGGCCGGTGGAGCGGCGCGGACTCCCTCGGCGGCGGGGGTCTCCTGCCGATCCTGGCGGTCGGACAGGGCGCCGACCGTTACGTCCACCTCGTGGGGCTGCGTCCGGTGGCCGACGGCGAGGAGGGCCACGTCGAGCTGGTGCACTCCACCCAGTTCCAGACGGGCCGGCCGAACGTCGAATGGCGCTCCATCGCCCACTCCAACGGCAAGAGCTTCAAGTGGACGGGCAACCCGAGCATCGCGGTCGACGCCGAGGGCCGTGCGTACGTCTTCACCAAGAACGGCGGCGGCGGGCTCAGCGTACGGGCCCAGAAGCAGGGCGGCGGCTGGCACCCCTGGTGGGACCTCATGGGCAGCGGCACCGACCCCTCGCCGGTCGCCGTCACCAACGGCGACGGCCTCGTCGAGCTGTACACGGCGACCGCCAAGGGGCTGCTGCGCTACGTCCAGGAGGAGCCCGGCGGCAAGCCGGTCCGGCAGGACGTGGTGCCCGCCGAGGTGACCTTCGGCACGCTGGCCGCCGTGACCGGGCCCTCGGGGCACGTCACGCTCTTCTACTGCGACAAGGACGGGCACGTCCGCGTCTGGTCCCCGGGCCGCTCGCCCGAGTCGACGCCCTTCGTCGAGGCCGTGGGGACGGGACCGCTCTCCGCGACCTCCTGCCGGATCGACGGCTTCGACTGCACCGTACTGGCCCAGCAGACCGCCGACGGGCGGCTCGCACTGGCCGCGTACCCCGCCGAGCAGGAGTCGGCCGGCGCCAAGTGGACCGAGACGGGCGCCCCGCAGGGCCCCCTCACGACCACCCTCACGCAGGACCTGGACGGCGGTCTCGTGGCCATGACGGTGGCCGACGGACCCGTGCTGCTCACCATGCGGCAGAAGGCCGGGGCCGACGGCTTCCAGCTGGGCGGCTGGCACTCGGTGATCTGAACGGCGGTCGAGCGTCCGGGCCGCGCTCGGCGGTCCGGACCGCACGCCGCCGCCCCTGACGGACGACACGAACGCGGAACGGCCCCGGCACCTTCGAGGTGCCGGGGCCGTTCCGTTCGGCGTTACGCCGGGACGCTCGCGACGCCCTGCGCGAGGAACGGCTTGCCGTTCACCCGCTGGGAGACGCCCTCACGGTCCAGGTACGGCGTGATGCCGCCCAGGTGGAAGGGCCAGCCCGCGCCCGTGATCAGGCAGAGGTCGATGTCCTGCGCCTCGGCGACGACACCCTCCTCCAGCATCAGGCCGATCTCCTGCGCCACCGCGTCCAGGACGCGGTCGCGGACCTGCTCCTCCGTCAGGACGACGTCGCCCTGCTTGAGGAGGGCGGCGACCTCGGGGTCCAGCTCCGGCTTACCGGAGTCGTACGTGTAGAAGCCGCGCTTGCCGGCCTTGACGACGGCCGCCAGGTTCGGGGAGACGGTGAAGCGCTCCGGGAAGGCGCGGTTCAGGGTCTCGGAGACGTGCAGACCGATCGCCGGGCCGACGAGCTCCAGGAGGACCAGCGGCGACATCGGCAGACCGAGCGGCTCGATGGCCTTCTCGGCCGTCTCGACCGAGGTGCCCTCGTCGATGACGTTCTGGATCTCGCCCATGAAGCGGGTCAGGATGCGGTTCACGACGAACGCCGGGGCGTCCTTGGTGAGGACCGCGGTCTTCTTCAGCTTCTTCGCGACACCGAAGGCGGTGGCGAGCGAGGCCTCGTCCGTCTTCTCGCCGCGGACGATCTCCAGGAGCGGGAGGATCGCGACCGGGTTGAAGAAGTGGAAGCCGACCACGCGCTCCGGGTGCTGGAGCTTCGAGGCCATCTCCGAGACCGACAGCGAGGAGGTGTTGGTGGCGAGGATCGCGTGCGCCGGAGCGACCGCCTCGACCTCCGCGAACACCTTCTGCTTGACGGACATCTCCTCGAACACGGCCTCGATGATGAAGTCCGCGTCCGCGAAGCCCTCGGCCTTGTCCAGGACACCGGAGACCAGGCCCTTGAGACGGTTGGCCTTGTCCTGGTTGATCCGGCCCTTGCCGAGCAGCTTCTCGATCTCGGCGTGGACGTAGCCCACACCCTTGTCGACGCGCTCCTGGTCGATGTCGGTCAGGACGACCGGCACCTCGAGGCGGCGCAGGAAGAGCAGGGCGAGCTGGGAGGCCATCAGACCGGCGCCGACGACACCGACCTTGGTGACCGGGCGGGCCAGCGACTTGTCCGGGGCACCGGCCGGCCGCTTGCCGCGCTTCTGCACCAGGTTGAAGGCGTAGATGCCGGAGCGGAGCTCGCCGCCCATGATCAGGTCCGCGAGGGCCTGGTCCTCGGCGTCGAAGCCCTTCTGCAGGTCGCCGTCCTTGGACGCCTCGATGATGTCCAGGGCGCGGTACGCGGCCGGGGCGGCGCCGTGCACCTTGGAGTCGGCGATGAACCGGCCCTTGGCGACGGCCTGGTCCCAGCCCTCACCGCGGTCGATCTCCGGACGCTCCACCGTGACCGAGCCGTTGAGGACCGAGGCGGTCCAGATCAGCGACTGCTCCAGGAAGTCCGCGCCCTCGAAGATCGCGTCGGCGATGCCGAGCTCGAAGACCTGCTTGCCCTTGAGCTGACGGTTCTGGTTCAGCGAGTTCTCGATGATGACCGTGACGGCCTTCTCCGCGCCGATCAGGTTCGGCAGGATCGTGCAGCCGCCCCAGCCGGGCACCAGGCCGAGGAAGACCTCGGGCAGCGAGAAGGCCGGCAGGGCCTTGGAGACGGTGCGGTAGGTGCAGTGCAGACCGACCTCGACACCGCCGCCCATCGCCGCGCCGTTGTAGTACGCGAAGGTCGGCACGGCCAGCGCGGACAGACGCTTGAAGACGTCGTGGCCGCCCTTGCCGATGGCGAGCGCGTCGGAGTGCTGCTTGAGCAGCTCGACGCCCTTGAGGTCGGCACCCACGGCGAAGATGAACGGCTTGCCGGTGACACCGACGCCGACGATCTCACCGTTGGCGGCCTCGGCCTCGACCTGGTCGATCGCGGTGTTGAGGTTCGCCAGGGACTGCGGACCGAAGGTGGTCGGCTTGGTGTGGTCGAAGCCGTTGTCCAGCGTGATCAGCGCGAACCGGCCCGCACCCGCGGGCAGCTCGAAGTGCCGTACGTGGGCGCTGGTGACGACCTCGTCGGGGAAGAGCTCCGCGGCGCCCTTCAGAAGCTCGGCGGTGGTGCTCACTTGCCCTCCCAGTGGGGGTTTTCCCAGATGACCGTGGCGCCCATGCCGAAGCCGACGCACATCGTGTTGAGGCCGTAGCGGACCTGCGGGTTCTCCTCGAACTGGCGGGCCAGCTGCGTCATGAGACGGACGCCGGAGGAGGCCAGCGGGTGACCGTAGGCGATCGCGCCGCCGTACTGGTTGACGCGGGCGTCGTCGTCGGCGATGCCGTAGTGCTCCAGGAACGCCAGGACCTGGACCGCGAAGGCCTCGTTGATCTCGAAGAGGTCGATGTCCTCGATCGAGAGACCGGCCTGGGCGAGCGCCTTCTCCGTCGCGGGGATCGGGCCGTAGCCCATGACCTCGGGCTCGACGCCGGCGAAGGCGTACGAGACGAGGCGCATCTTCACCGGGAGGTTGTTCTCGCGGGCGAAGTCCTCGGAGGCGATGATCGAGGCGGTGGCGCCGTCGTTGAGACCGGCCGCGTTGCCCGCGGTGACGTTGCCGTGGACGCGGAACGGCGTCTTCAGGTTGGCCAGCGACTCCAGGGTGGTGCCCGGGCGCATCGGCTCGTCGGCGGTGACCAGGCCCCAGCCGGTCTCGCCGGCCTCGGCGTTGGTGCGGCGGACCGAGATCGGTACGAGGTCCGCCTGGATCTTGCCGTCGGCGTACGCCTTGGCGGCCTTCTCCTGCGAGCGCACGGCGTACTCGTCGGCGCGCTGCTTGGTGATGCTCGGGTAGCGGTCGTGCAGGTTCTCGGCGGTCATGCCCATGAACAGGGCGGACTCGTCGACCAGCTTCTCGCTCACGAACCGCGGGTTCGGGTCGACACCCTCGCCCATGGGGTGACGGCCCATGTGCTCGACGCCACCGGCGATGACGGCGTCGTAGGCGCCGAAGGCGATGGAGCCGGCGACCGAGGTGACGGCGGTGAGGGCACCGGCGCACATGCGGTCGATGGAGTAGCCCGGGACGGACTGCGGCAGCCCGGCGAGGATGCCGGCGGTGCGGCCGAGGGTCAGACCCTGGTCGCCGATCTGCGTGGTCGCGGCGATGGCGACCTCGTCGATCTTCGCGGGGTCGAGGCCGGGGTTGCGGCGCAGCAGCTCCCGGATGGCCTTCACGACGAGATCGTCGGCGCGGGTCTCGTGGTAGATGCCCTTCGGGCCCGCCTTGCCGAACGGGGTGCGGACGCCGTCGACGAAGACGACGTCCCTGACGGTACGAGGCACGATGGCTCTCCTCCAGGGTGCGGGGTGGCACTGCTGCGGCACGCGACTAAGCGCGCGCTTGCTCCCCCCATGCTACTTGCGGGTAACCAGGCTGCCCAGCCCCGGGGGCCGGAGCGGTGAAGGTCACACCGCCCGACCGCCGATCGGAGGGTCCCACAACCCGATGGGCTCAGGTCCGCGATCGTGCCGTGGCGCCGGGTTCACATCGAGTCGACGCTGGTCGGGACGGGGGCGCGAGGCCCCCGGACCGAACGAACGCAGAGAACGGACCCCCATGGCGATCACCACCAAGGACCACGCGATCCCCCACTCGTCCACCGTCCCCGCGAACAAGGGCGAGGTGGTCCAGCTCTTCGTGCGGGAGCGGGACGGCACCCCTCTCGGACTTCTCCCGAAGCGCAGGGCAGTCCTCATGCTGCACGGCCGGAGCGTTCCGGTGCTCGCGGGCTTCGACCTCCGGCACAAGTCGTACAGCTGGGCCGAGGCGCTGGCGAAGGCCGGCTACGACGTCTTCCTGATGGATCTCCAGGGCTCGGGACGGTCGCCACGTCCCAAGATGGACGACCCGCGCAACGTCAACCCGGCCAGCCAGAACCTCCTCAAGCCGAGACCACCGGGATTCACCCCGGGCCCGGCGAACTACGCGTTCCAGCTGAACAACTCGAACAGCGACCGGGACGAGCTGCACACCGTCGTGGAGTGGATCCGCAAGGAGCGCAAGGTGGACAAGATCGCCTTCGTCGGCTGGTCCGCGGCGGCGTTCACCATGGGACCGTACGCGGTGAACAACCCCACCAAGGTCGAGAGTCTGTTCCTGCTGGCGCCGATCTTCCCGCCCGACGGCACGTCGACCCCGCCGAACCCGCTGCCGCAGCCCGGCTTCCCGACGTTCCTGGGGACGAGGTGGGGTCTCGAGTCGGGGTGGAACACGGAACTGAGCTGTGTGGGCCAGCGCGAACCCGGCATGGTCGAAAAGGCGTGGGCCGCCATCATGGAGAACGACCCGGTGGGCAGGACATGGGGGCCGCCGGAGGGCCTGAGCCGGATCCGGAACTTCGTCCGGTGGGGCTGGAACAGGGCGACGGCGGCGCAGGGCGATGTCCTCGGCGGAAGTGTGCCCGTGCTGATCGTGTACGGGGACTCCGACACTCAGGTGAACACGTCACCGCCCTCCGCGAACCCTGAACTCAACTTCTCGGTTCCCGCGCTCTACGACGCCGTCGCGGGCGCCCACAAGCTGATGGTCAAGTTGGCCTGCGCGGGCCATTCGGTGGTGTGGGAGGCGCAGCACAAGAACGTCCACCACCTGTCGAAGCACTGGCTCAAGCAGCTCAAGGTCGACGGCAAGACCCAGGGCGTCTTCGACATGGACACCGACGGGAACCTCAGCCCGGCCCCGTAGCGCGGCCGAGCCCCCGGCCGCGTGCGGCCGGGGGCTGTCGCAGGGTCGGCGAGGCGGTTACGCCGTCGCCGACAGGGCCGTGACCAGGAGCGGGGTCACCAGCTCCACCTGCCACGGCCGGGCGCCGTGGCCCGTGAGGGCGGCCGCGACCGTGTCGGGGGTGGCCGGGGCCGGGGGCTCCCAGCAGACGCGGCGGACCGTGTCCGGGGTGATCAGGTTCTCCTGGGGGAGGTTCAGCTCCTCCGCGAGGGCCGAGACCGCCGTGCGGGCCGCCGACAGCCGGGCGGCCGCCGCCGGGTCCTTGTCCGCCCAGGCGCGCGGCGGGGGCGGGCCCGCGACCGGCTGGCCGGGCTGGGGGAGCTCGCCGTCCGGGAGGGCCTTCGCCCGGTCCACGGCCGCCTGCCACTGCTCCAGCTGACGCCGGCCCATGCGGTGGCCGAAGCCCGGGAGCGCGGTCAGCGCCGCCACGTTCGCCGGCACCGCGAGCGAGGCCTCCACGATCGCCGCGTCGCTCAGCACCTTGCCCGGCGAGACGTCCCGCCGCTGGGCGATCCGGTCCCGGGCCGTCCACAGCTCCCGTACGACCGCCATCTGACGCCGGCGCCGCACCTTGTGCATGCCGGAGGTCCGCCGCCAGGGGTCCTTGCGGGGAGGGGCGGGCGGGGCCGAGGCGATCGCGTCGAACTCCTGCAGGGCCCACTCCAGCTTGCCCTGCCGGTCGAGCTCCTTCTCCAGTGCGTCACGCAGGTCGACGAGAAGCTCGACGTCCAGCGCGGCGTACCGGAGCCACGGCTCGGGCAGCGGGCGGGTGGACCAGTCCACCGCGGAGTGCCCCTTCTCCAGGGCGTAGCCGAGAACGGACTCGACCATGGCCCCGAGCCCGACCCGCGGGAAGCCCGCGAGGCGGCCGGCCAGCTCGGTGTCGAACAGCCGGGTGGGCACCATGCCTATGTCCCGCAGGCACGGCAGGTCCTGGGTCGCGGCGTGCAGGATCCACTCGGTCCCCGCCAGCGCCTCACCGAGGCCGGACAGATCGGGGCAGCCCACCGGGTCGACGAGCGCGCTGCCCGCGCCCTCACGGCGGAGCTGGACGAGATAGGCACGCTGGCCGTAGCGGTACCCCGAGGCGCGCTCGGCGTCGACGGCGACGGGCCCGTGGCCCGCGGCGAACGCGGCGATCACCTCGGCGAGCGCCTCGTCGGTCGTCACGACGGGCGGAATGCCCTCGCGGGGCTCCAGCAAGGGGATCGGCAGCCCATTCGCAGGGACGTCGTCGTCCGGGGGAGCGCCCCCGGTGGTTCGCAGTGCTGTGTCTGCTGCGGTCTCTTGGGCGTCGGTCACGTGTCAAGGGTATCTGTGAACGGCAAGCGCCTGTCGACGGAACGTTCCGTCGACAGGCGCCGATCTTTCGTCAACCGCGCGGGGTGCCCGTTCGGGGGCGTCCCGTACTCAGTGGATGATCCCGGTGCGCAGCGCCACCGCGACCATCCCGGCCCGGTCGCCGGTGCCCAGCTTGCGGGCGATCCTGGCCAGGTGGCTCTTGACCGTCAGGGCCGACAGGCCCATGGACACGCCGATCGCCTTGTTCGACTGGCCTTCGGCCACCAGCCGGAGCACCTCGACCTCACGGCCGGAGAGCTCGCGGTAGCCGCCTGGGTGGCTCGGAGCACCCGGGGGGCGGCGGTGGCCGAGGCGGGCTGCCGCGGCGCCGATGGGGGCGGCTCCGGGGCGGGTGGGGTGCCCGATGTTGGTCCGCGTACCGGTGACGACATAGCCCTTGACCCCACCGGCCAGTGCGTTGCGCACCGCGCCGATGTCGTCGGCCGCGGAGAGGGCGAGGCCGTTGGGCCAGCCCGCCGCGCGGGTCTCGGACAGCAGCGTCAGGCCGCTGCCGTCGGGAAGGTGGACGTCGGCCACGCAGATGTCGCGGGGGTTGCCGACACGGGGACGGGCCTCGGCGATGGACGACGCCTCGATCACGTCGCGTACGCCGAGGGCCCACAGGTGGCGGGTGACGGTGGAGCGGACGCGAGGGTCGGCCACGACGACCATGGCGGTCGGCTTGTTCGGGCGGTAGGCGACCAGGCTTGCGGGCTGCTCGAGGAGAACGGACACACGGCCTCCTGGGGAGATGCGGGACGGAGCCGGCTCGGGGAAGAAGCCGGGGGCGAACCCGTGCGGTGAAGGGGTCATTGACCTCTTCGGCAGCTGGGGCGCCCGCCTTTAGGGAAAGATCACGATTTGGTGAGTAACAATTGGGGCAATTCGGACGCGTGATCGATCATCCTACGAGTGAGCCTCCCCGCCGGCGGGCCCCGGCGCCCCTTCCTGGGCCATGGTGACGACAGGGCCTAGGGCTGCTGAGGACCCCTGCGCTGGGGCAGCGAGACGACCCCCGCGCCCGAGATCGTGCCCGCCCCCGGGTCGGGCGTCGACGGCGGAAGCCCCGCGATCTGACAGAGCAGATCGGACCAGGCCGTCAGATGCGCCGCGGTGTCCGGCGCACCACCCAGCGCGTCCTGCGGCGTCCAGGACGCCCGGATCTCGATCTGGGTCGCCGGCCGGCGCTCGGCGAGCCCCCCGAAGTAGTGCGAACCCGCCTGGGTGACCGTGCCGCTCGCCTCCCCGTACGCCAGCCCGCGCGCCTCCAGCGCACCGGTCAGCCACGACCAGCAGACCTCGGGGAGCAGCGGGTCCGCCGCCATCTCCGGCTCCAGCTCCGCCCGGACCAGCGTCACCAGACGGAACGTTCCCTTCCAGGCGTCGTGTCCGGCCGGGTCGTGCAGCAGCACGAGCCGCCCGTCGGCCAGATCGTCCTCGCCCTCGACGACGGCCGCCTCCAGTGCGTACGCGTACGGCGCCAGGCGCTGCGGCGGCCTGGTCGGATCGATCTCCAGCTCCGGCCGCAGCCGAGCCGCCCGCAGGGCGTCGACCGCCCGCCGGAATGCGGGTGGCACCGCGTTCGCCTCCGTGTCGTCCGTACCTCCGTCACCGTCGGAATGATCGGAAAAATGTCCCTGAGCCGCAGCCATGCGGGGAAGAGTAGGCGGAACGGGAGCCTCGCGCAGGGAGGGACACCCGGCCCGGGCGAGCGGCTTCCCGCCACATGCGAAGATTCTGGTCGTGAGTGCCAATGACAGCCCCGTGGGCCAGCAGACGAAGCAGCAGTCGCGGACGCACGACTCCGCGTTCCTCAAGGCGTGCCGACGGGAGCCCGTGCCGCACACGCCGGTCTGGTTCATGCGGCAGGCCGGACGCTCGCTGCCCGAGTACCTGAAGGTCCGCGAGGGCATCCCGATGCTCGAGTCCTGCATGCGGCCCGAGCTGGTCACCGAGATCACGCTGCAGCCCGTGCGCCGCCACAAGGTGGACGCGGCGATCTACTTCAGCGACATCGTGGTCCCGCTCAAGGCCATCGGCATCGACCTCGACATCAAGCCCGGCGTCGGCCCGGTCGTCGCCGACCCGATCCGCACCCGCGCCGACCTCGACCGGCTGCGCGACCTGACCCCCGAGGACGTCCACTACGTCACCGAGGCCATCGGGATGCTCACGGGAGAGCTGGGCGCCACCCCGCTCATCGGTTTCGCCGGCGCGCCTTTCACCCTCGCGAGCTACCTCGTCGAGGGCGGCCCGTCCCGCAACCACGAGCACACCAAGGCGCTGATGTACGGCGACCCGCAGCTCTGGGCCGACCTGCTCGACCGTCTCGCCGAGATCACCGCGGCCTTCCTCAAGGTCCAGATCGAGGCCGGCGCCTCCGCCGTCCAGCTCTTCGACTCCTGGGTGGGCGCCCTGGCCCCCGCCGACTACCGCCGCTCCGTGATGCCCGCCTCCGTCAAGGTGTTCGACGCGGTCGCCTCGTACGGCGTCCCGCGCATCCACTTCGGTGTCGGTACGGGTGAGCTGCTCGGCCTCATGGGCGAGGCGGGCGCCGACGTCGTCGGCGTCGACTGGCGCGTCCCGATGGACGAGGCCGCCCGGCGCGTCGGCCCCGGCAAGGCGCTCCAGGGCAACCTGGACCCGGCCGTTCTGTTCTCCACCCCGGAGGCCGTCGAGGCCAAGACGGACGAGGTCCTGGCCGCCGCCGCAGGGCTGGAGGGGCACGTCTTCAACCTGGGCCACGGAGTGCTGCCGACGACGAACCCGGACGCGCTGACGCGTCTGGTGGAGTACGTCCACACGAAGACGGCCGTCTGAGTCGACGACGTCCGCGCCGGTGACGTGAGCGCCGCCGTCCACCGTCCTCACGGGCGGGGGCGGCGCCGTCGTCCCGGGGGTCGCTCGCGTCAGCCCGCCGAGCGGACCGCGGACACCGCCTTCCGCGCCGCGACCAGCACCGGATCCCACACGGGCGAGAACGGCGGCGCGTACCCCAGGTCCAGCGCCGTCATCTGCTCCACCGTCATCCTGGCCGTCAACGCCACCGCCGCGATGTCCACCCGCTTGGCGGCGCCCTCGCGGCCCACGATCTGCACCCCGAGGAGCCGGCCCGTTCCGCGCTCCGCCAGCATCTTCACCGTCATGGGCGCCGCGCCCGGGTAGTAGCCCGCCCGGCTCGTCGACTCGACCGTCACCGCCACGTACCGCAGGCCCACCTCACGGGCCTCCTTCTCGCGCAGACCCGTCCGCGCGAGCTCCAGGTCGCACACCTTCGACACCGCCGTACCGACCACGCCCGGGAACGTGGCGTAGCCGCCGCCCACGTTCGAGCCGATCACCTGACCGTGCTTGTTGGCGTGCGTGCCGAGCGCGATGTGCCGCTCACGGCCCGAGACCAGGTCCAGGACCTCGACGCAGTCGCCGCCCGCCCAGATGTTCTCGTGGCCCCGCACCCGCATCGCGAGGTCGGTCAGCAGTCCGCCGTGGACCCCCAGCGGAAGCCCGGCCGCCTCCGCCAGAGTCGTCTCCGGCTCCACGCCCATCCCCAGGACCACCACGTCCGCCGGGTACTCGGCGTCGTCCGTCGCCACCGCCCTGACCCGGCCGTCCTCGCCGGTCAGGATCTTGGTGACGGCCGCGGAGCCGACCGTCCGGATCCCGAGGCCGTCCATCGCCCGGTGGACCAGCCGGCCCATGTCCGGGTCGAGCGTCGTCATCGGCTGCTCGCTCCGGTTGAGGACGGTCACCTCGTAGCCGCGGTTCAGCAGCGCCTCGGCCATCTCCACGCCGATGTACCCGGCGCCCACGACCACCGCGCGGCGGCCCTCCGTACCCTCCAGCGAGTCGAGCAGCGCCTGCCCGTCGTCCAGCGTCTGCACGCCGTGCACACCCGGGGCGTCGATCCCCGGCATCCGCGGCCGCAGCGGCCGCGCGCCGGTCGCGATCACCAGCTTGTCGAAGCCCGTCCACGCCTCGGTGCCCGACTCCAGGTCCCGGCTGCGCACCCGCTGCCCGGGGACGTCCACCTCGACGGCCTCCGTGCGCATCCGCAGATCGATGTCCCGCGCCCGGTGCTCCTCCGGGGCACGCGCGATCAGCTCCTCGCGTTCGGCGACGTCGCCGCCGACCCAGTACGGGATGCCGCAGGCCGAGTAGGAGGAGAAGTGGCCGCGTTCGAAGGCGACGATCTCCAGCTCCTCGGGGCCCTTGAGTCTGCGTGCCTGCGACGCGGCCGACATGCCCGCCGCGTCGCCGCCGATGACCACCAGTCGTTCGCTCATACGAACACGCTACGTCGGCGCGGTGGTTCAGTCCCTGGAGACGCCGGGACCCTCCGCTCCTTCCACCCGTCCCGCCGGTTCCGCCGACGGGCGGCGCGCCGCGCGTCGCGGCCGGACGAACAGCCGCCACAGCAGATAGCCGGCCAGAGCCACCGCGAGCCACGGCGCCACCGCCGCGAGGACGACCCCGGCCCAGGCCAGCGCCGTGACCAGCGCGTTCCAGCCGCCGGCGAGAGCGTCCAGGAAGCCCGGCCGGTCGTCGGAGTCCGACGCCTTCTCCGTCTCCTCCTCGGTGAGTTCGAGGGTGATCGTCGCCATCGTCGTACGGTCCTTCAGCGAGGCCTGCTGCGCGAGCAGCGACTCCAGGTCGGCCTGCCGACGGCTCAGCTCGCCCTCCAGGGTGACCACGTCGCTCAGCCGCGTCGCCTGGTCCATGAGCTTGCGGACGCGGTCGACGCTGGCCCGCTGGGTCGCGATCCGGCTCTCCACGTCCACCACCTGCTCGGTGACGTCCTTCGCGTCCGCCTTACGGAACAGCAGCCGGCCCGTGCCCGACAGCTCCTTCAGCACCGGGTCGTACGAGTCCTGCGGCACGCGCAGCACGACCCGCGAGGTGACGTGCGTGTCGTCGACCCGCTCGGTCGACTCGTGGGAGACATGACCTCCCGCGCCCTCGGTGACACGGCGGGCCGTGGCCAGGGCCCTCGCCGCGTCCTCGACCTCCACCGACAGCTCGGCGGTACGGATGACGTGCTGCTGCTGGGGCGCGGCGGGCTTCTTGGTATCCGTGGCCCCCTTGTCCGCCGCGTAGCCCCGGTCGGCGGCGCCGGCCCCCTCCGCTCCGTCGGCGGGCTTCGCCGCGGTCAGCCCCTTGCTGTCCGCGCCGCTGTCCGACGAGCCCGCGCCGCAGCCGGTCAGCGCCAACGAGACCGTCAGCAGCGCCACGGCCGCTCTTCGCGCTCCACGCATGAGATCCCCCCCTGGGGTGGTGACGAGTGTTGCCGGTTCGACGTTCGGAGGGGGAGCGCGGGTTGCCCCCGAGCGGTAGCGAAGCGGTCACGTTCTGGCCTCGGAACGGGTTTGAGAGAGTGGAGCCATGAACGCGGACACCAGGACCAGGCATGTCGTCGTCGTCGGAGGCGGTATCGCCGGTCTCGCGGCGGCCCACCGGCTGGTCTCGGCCGGGCTCCGGGTGACGCTGCTCGAAGGCGGCGACCGGCTCGGCGGCAAGCTGCTCGCCGGGGAGATCGCCGGCGCCCCCGTCGACCTCGGTGCCGAGTCGCTGCTCGCCCGCCGGCCGGAGGCGATCGAACTCGCCCGGGCCGTCGGGCTCGGGGACCGGCTCCGGCCGCCCGCGACGACCACCGCGTCCGTCTGGACCCGCGGCACGCTGCGCCCGATGCCCAAGGGCCACGTCATGGGCGTCCCCGGCGACGCCTCCGCGCTCACCGAGCTGCTCTCCGAGGAGGGCCTGCGCCGGGTCGGGCGGGACCGCGAACTGCCCCCCGCCGAGATCGGCGAGGACATCGCCATCGGCGCGTACGTCTCCGAGCGGATGGGCCACGAGGTCGTCGACCGGCTCGTCGAGCCGCTGCTCGGCGGGGTGTACGCCGGTGACGCCTACCGCATCTCGATGCGGGCCGCCGTCCCCGCGCTCTTCGCCGCCGCCCGCACCCACCCCACCCTCACCGAGGCCGTCCACGCGGTCCAGCGCGCCGGGGCGTCGACCCCGTCCGACGCGGCGGGCGCGGCCACCGGCCTCGGCGGCTCCGCCTTCCTGGGCATCGAGGGCGGCATCGGCACCCTCCCCGAGGCCGTCGCCGCGGCGATCCGCGCGGTCGGCGGCGAGATCCTGACCCTCGCTCCCGTGACCGGGATCCGCCGTACGACGGACCCCGGCAACGGTCGGGCGGAGTCCGTCACGGGTCGGCCGGAGTCCGCCGCCGACCGCTGGCGGGTCGTCGCCGCGGGCCGGGAGTTCGGCGCCGACGCGGTCGTCGTCGCCGCGCCCGCCTGGGCCGCGGCCGAACTGCTCGGCCGGGAGGCGCCGGGGGCCGCGCGGGAACTCGCCCGGGTCGAGTACGCCTCGATGGCGCTCGTGACCCTCGCCTTCCGCCGGCAGGACGTGGGTGGGCTGCCCGGCTCCGGCTTCCTCGTGCCGCCGGTCGACGGGCACACCATCAAGGCGTCCACCTTCTCCAGCCAGAAGTGGCAGTGGGTCGCCGACGCCGCCCCCGACCTCTTCGTCCTCCGCACCTCCGTCGGCCGCTACGGCGAGGAGGAGCAGGTCTTCCGCGACGACGCCGACCTCGTCGAAGCCTCCCTGAAGGACCTCGCCGCGGCCACCGGGCTCACCGCCCGGCCCGTCGCCACCACCGTCACCCGCTGGACCGGCGGCCTCCCGCAGTACCCCGTCGGCCATCTCGCCCGCGTCGCCCGCATCCGCGAGGCCGTCGCCGAGGTCCCCGGACTGCGCGTCGCCGGGGCCGTGTACGAGGGCGTCGGCATCCCCGCCTGCATCGCCTCGGGCCACCGCGCGGCCGACGAGATCGTGGCCGCGTTCGCGGACGAGATCATCGCCACGTCGGAAACCACCCACCCTGGTGCGGGGCACTGTCCGTGACGGGCGAGAATAGGCGTATGAGTGCGCCCGAAAAGATCCCGAACGCCGGTAAGAAGGCGAAGGACCTCAACGAGGTCATCCGCTACACCCTGTGGTCTGTGTTCAAGCTGCGCGACAACCTGCCCGAGGACCGCGCCGGCTACGCCGACGAGGTCCAGGAGCTGTTCGACCAGCTCGCCGCCAAGGACATCACCATCCGCGGCACGTACGACCTCTCCGGTCTGCGCGCCGACGCGGACGTCATGATCTGGTGGCACGCCGAGACGAGCGACGAGCTCCAGGACGCGTACAACCTCTTCCGCCGCACCAAGCTGGGCCGCGCCCTCGAGCCGGTCTGGTCGAACATGGCGCTGCACCGCCCCGCCGAGTTCAACAAGTCGCACATCCCGGCCTTCCTGGCCGACGAGACGCCCCGCGACTACGTGAGCGTCTACCCCTTCGTGCGCTCCTACGACTGGTACCTGCTGCCGGACGAGGACCGCCGCCGGATGCTCGCGGACCACGGCAAGATGGCCCGCGGCTTCCCCGACGTCCGCGCCAACACGGTCGCCTCGTTCTCGCTCGGCGACTACGAGTGGCTCCTGGCCTTCGAGGCCGACGAGCTGCACCGCATCGTCGACCTCATGCGCCATCTGCGCGCCTCCGAGGCGCGGATGCACGTCCGCGAGGAGGTCCCGTTCTACACCGGCCGCCGCCGTTCCGTGGCGGACCTGGTGGCGGGTCTGGCCTGACGGCCGCCCTACCGACTCGGTGACCGCCCGGCGACCAGCCGGGACGTCACCCCTCGACCCGGAAGATCAGACGGCGGACGGAGTTCCGACCGCCGGTCCAGCGACACCGGGTCCGGCTCCGGGTGCGGCGCGCACGACGCGCGCCGCACCGGCGTCTTCTCGGCCGCCGTGTCACCGACTGCCGTGGTTCCCGCGGCCGGGTCTGCGGTGGCCGTGGTTCCGACCGCCGGGTCTGCGGCGGCCGCCGGGACGGCGCCCGTCAGCAGATACGACTCCAGGTACCCGTTGACGCAGGCGTTCGCCCCGCCCCCGATGCCGTGCGTACCGGCGTCCCGCTCGGTCACCAGCGCCGCCCCCGACAGCCTGCGCTGGAGCTCGAGCGCCCCCGCGTACGGCGTGGCCGCGTCCCGCTCGGCGGCCAGGATCAGCACCGGCGGCAGCACCCCAGGAGCGGTCCGTACGTCCAGCGGCCTCTGCCGCGGCGTCTTCCAGTACGCGCAGGGCAGATTGGCCCAGACGTTGTCCCAGGTCTCGAACGGGGCGGTCTTCGCCAGCCGGGTGTTGTCCCGGTCCCAGACGGCGAAGTCCTCCGGCCACGGCGCGTCGTTGCACTCCACCGCCGTGTAGACGGCCGCCCCGTTGCCCGTGTCCTGCGAGACCTCCTCGCCCGGCGCCGCCTGCTCGACGAGCGGCTTCGGATCGCCCTTCAGATACCGGGCGAGCGCCATGGCCCGCAGCGGCCAGTAACCGTCGTGGTACCCGGCCTGGAACATCGCCGCGTGCAGCTGCCCCGGTCCGACGCGCCCACCGGCCGGCCGCGCCGCGAGTTCGGCGCGGACCTTCTCGTAACTCCGCCGCACCTCCTCGGCGGTGGCGCCGAGGCCGTACACCTTGTCGTGCTTGGCGACCCAGGTGCGGAAGTCGGCCCAGCGCCGCTCGAAGGCGGCCGACTGGCCGAGGTTGTTGAGGTACCAGATCCGCCCCGGCGCGGGGTCGACGGGCGCGTCGAAGACCATGCGGCGCACCCGGTGCGGGAAGAGCGTCGCGTACAGCGCGCCGAAGTACGTGCCGTAGGAGGCGCCCATGTACGTCAGCCTCGGCTCGCCGAGCGCGGCGCGCAGCACCTCCAGGTCGCGGGCGTTGTTGAGCGAGTGGTAGTGCCGCAGCGCCGTGCCGGTACGGGCCGCACAGCCCCGCGCGTACGTCTTCGCGCGGGCGATCCGCTCCCGCTTGAAGACCTCGGAGGGCTGGGTGGGCGCCGGGGTGGGCCCCTTGGGGCGGTCGGCGGGGTCCTGGCAGGAGACCGGGGCGGAGCGGCCCACCCCGCGCGGGGTGTAGCCGACCAGGTCGTACGCGGCGGAGATCCGCTTCCACTCGGGGACTTCGGCGACCAGGGGGAAGTACGTCGACGAGGCCCCGGGGCCGCCCGGGTTGAAGACGAGTGCGCCCTGGCGGTCGGCGGCCGGGCCGGAGGCCCTCACCCGGCTGACGGTGAGCGGGATCCGTCTGCCGCCGGGGTCCGCGTAGTCGAGCGGGACCAGGACGGTGCCGCACCGGACCGACGGCGGCAGCTTCTCGGCCGCCGGGCAGCCGCCGAAGCGGATGCCTTCGGCGGCCGCGCGGCGCGCGGCGACGAGCGTGCCACCGGTCTCGGAGGGCGGGGCGTCCAGGGCGGGGGCGGGCGCGGCGGTGAGGGAGGACAGCAGCAGCGACCCGACGGTTCCGGTCAGCGCGAGGGCTTTCACCCCAGGATCGTTGGCACGACAACCCCCGGTCTGTACAGGACATTCCGGGGGTGTCGGCGGGAACCGCCCGGTCAGCCGCTGGAGCTGGAGCAGCTCGAACCGCTGCTGCTGGAACAGGAGCTTCCGCCGCTGGAGCTGGAACAGCTGGATCCGCCGCCCGATCCGCCGCCGGACCCGCCGCCCGATCCGCCGGAGCAGGCGCTCGCGGAGCAGCCCCCACCCCCGAAGCCGCTGTCCGTGCCGCCCCCGGAGTCTCCGGAAGCGCCGCCGCAGCCGCCCGAGTTGCCCGGCGTGCCCGCGCACCAGTGCAGGGACGTGATCAGGGCCGCGTCCGTCGCGGAGCTGCCGTGCGAACGGGAGGCCGGGGAGACCGGCATCCTCGCCGCCGCGATCAGCTGGGTCCGCAGCACCTCCTCCGGTACGGCGCGCAGTCCGCGCAGCGCGACCTGGTGCCCCGCGTCGGTGGAGTAGGCGTGCGCCGCCCGGAACTCGGCCGCGGCGCGGCGTCCCGCGCGGCTGATGCGGCCGGAGTTGTACGCGCCGCAGATCAGGGCGACGAAGCCGCCGGCGAAGACGACGGGGAACACCTTGACGAAGAGCGGCACTTCGAAGGCGGCACTCGCGAAGGCCACGGACAGGACGATCGAGACGACGAGCAGCGAGAGCGACACGAGGCCGAGGGCGATGCAGGCCCGCGTGCCGGTGCGCCGGGCCTCGGGCGCCACCATCAGACCGCGCGCCGCGAGTCCGTCGCCGATCTCCTGGACCGCGGGGCCGCGCATCACCGCGAGGCGCAGCTGGTGCAGGGCGCCGTTCGGGGCGGCGGCGAGCTCCTGGAGCACGGCGCGTTCGACGTGGTCGCGGGGGGTGGCGCCGGGCCGCGCGACGACGATGCCGGGGCCGCCGACACCGATCCGGCCGTCGGCGTGCAGGGAGGCGAGCGCGGTGTCCACGACCCGGGGCGGGCCACCGGTGAGGAAGGCGGCCTCGGAGAGGTCGTGGATGCCACCTCCGTGGTCCGCGCGGGCGGCGCGGAGGCGGGCGATGAGCAGGGCGGAGCCGGTGATCACGGTGGCCCAGAAGAGCAGGGCGATGAGGTTCATGGTGGCGTCACCTCCGTACGAGTGCGGCGCGGGCTGCGCGGAAGAGTCGGGTGGCCGGGCCGGGCGGGCGCGTGTCCGTGCGCTCCTGCCACCAGCGGGTGAGCCCGCGCCGGGCGTCCGGGTCCTCCGGGCGTCCGGCGACGAGCAGGTGCTCGACGAAGTCGAGGGCGTCGCGGCGGTAACCGCCGGACATGGGGCGGGTCCGCGCGTAGGCGCGGAAGGCGGGGCGGTAGCCGTCGCCGAGGATCTCGGGGAGCTCGGGCGCGATCTTCGCGATCACGTCGGCCCGCTTCCCGACGAGGGCGCGGCTCTGCACCCCGAGCCGCCGGGAGTCGAACCCCTCGGGCACGGGCGTCCCGGCGACGAGGGAGGACAGCAACGCGGCCTGCGCCACGGCGACACGCTCCCGCGCGCCCGCTCCACGCCGGCTGCCGGCGGCCGCCTGCGGCGCGGGGGAGCCGACTCCGCCGGCGCCCGGCTCCGCCGGGAGGGCGGCCCGCTCGGGGCCGGAGGGCGCGACGGCAGCGGGCGGGGGCTGCGGCATCGGACCGCCCGAGACCCGGGCGCCCGCCCCGATCAGCAGCGCATGCTCGGCCTCGTACGCGCCACCGTCCCCGGCCCGGTGCCCGGCCCCGTGCGCGGCCCCGTGCTCGACGGACCGGGCGGGTCCCGTTCCGGCGGTGGTCAGCCGGCTCCGGATCGCCGTGAGTTCCGAGGCCAGTTCCTCCGCCGCGGGGAAGTTGTCGTCCCGCTCCAGCAGGACCCCCGGCGGGGAGACCCGGGACGCCAGGTCCGACAGGATGTCCAGGACGGGCTCGGGGACCGGGTGGGCGTGGGTGTCGTGCCAGACCCCGTCACGGGCGAGCCCGCCGGCCACATGGACGTACGCGATCGCCTCGACCGGCAGTTCGGCGAGGGCCTTCGCCGGGGACTCGCCCCGGTTGACGTGGTTCGTGTGGAGGTTGGCGACATCGATCAGGAGGCGTACCCCCGTACGCTCCACCAGCTCCGCCAGGAACTGCCCCTCGGTCAGCTCCTCGCCCGGCCAGGAGATCAGCGCCGCGATGTTCTCCAGGGCCAGCGGCACCGGCAGCGCGTCCTGCGCGATCCGGACGTTCTCGCAGAGCACGTCCAGCGCGTCCCACGTGCGCGGCACCGGCAGCAGGTGGCCCGCCTCCAGGACCGGCGTCGCCGTCAGCGCGCCACCGGCACGGACGAACGCGATGTGCTCCGTCACCAGCGGCGCCCCCAGCGCCGTCGCCGTCGCCGCCAGGGCGGCGAGCCGCCCCGCGTCCGGCCGGTCCGCGCCGCCGAGACCCAGCGAGACCCCGTGCGGGACGACCGTCACGCCGCGCGAGCGCAGCCGCGACAGCGAGTCCGGCACGTGGCCCGCGCACAGGTTCTCCGCGACGACCTCCACCCAGTCGACGCCGGGGAGTGCCTCCACCGCCCCCGCGATCTCGGGCCGCCATCCGATGCCGATGCCGAGTTCCGTCATGTCCCCCTCCTTCAGTCCCTCACGTGATGGCCCGGCCGGCGGCGTTCGAATCCAGTCAGGGGGACGTTCAGAGGTTGATTTGAGGTTCCTGCGGCGCTACGGCTCCGAGTGCGGCGTCACGAGGCCACCCTCCGGGACCGGGCGGGAGGTGAAGGACTGGTCGGTCCCCGACGGTACGACCGGCGAGGGCTCCGCGGGCGAGGGTACGACCGGCGGGCCCGTCGGAGGCGTCGTCTTCCGGCCCGCCGCCTCGTTCGCGAGCGCGTCGTGGTCGACCATCCCGGTGGCCTCCAGCATGGTGATGTGGTCGAGCACGGTCTGGTTCGCGTCGCTCGCCAGCTGCCGTATCAGCGTGTTGCGTGTGGTGTGCCGGACCTCCGCGATCAGCGCGAACACCTTGCCGTGCGCGTTGCGCAGCAGGTTCGCGAACTTGCGCTCGTACTCCTCACCGCTCGAAGCGGTCAGCTCGCGCAGCCACCCCTGCTGCTGGTCGGTCGGCTGGTTCGGCAGCTCCACGCCCAGCTTCGCGGCCACCGTCCGGGCGCGCCGGTCCAGGTCCGTGTGGCCGACCACGAGATGGTCGCCGCACTCCACCATCGCCTTGCTCGGGGCGCGCTGGATGGCCTGCTGGCCGGCGGGGAGCTCCCAGAGACCGGCCAGCCGCACCTTGACCAGGAAGTCCCGGTCCGTGGCGGACAGCGGCCCCCACTGGGTGGCGACGCTCGACGCGTTCAGATTCGCCTCACCGGTCCCGGACCTGTCGGCGTAGGACCAGACGGGGAAGGCGAGCGCGCCGACCGTCGCGACGAGCGCCGCGATGATGAGTGCCGTGCCGTTGACGCGTAGCGACAAGGTGTCTCCCGTACGTTCGAAATAGCGGTCACCGGAACTGAACCGGCAACGACGCTTCCGTTCAACCCGCTTGGCGGTATCGGGAGATACGTACTGCGGGACGGGCGCGTTCAGTCGCCGGGCGAACCGAGCACGGGGAATTCGGACACGACCGTGCACGAACCGGGCGCGATCTCCGTGAACCCGGCATCCCGCACGACCGGCAGACCGCTCGTCGTCAGCCCCGCCCAGCGCGCCGGATCGGCCGTCCGTACGGCCAGCGGGAAGCCGGCCTCGCGCCACGCCTTCCGGTCGGCCTCCGGCATCGCCCACCACAGCAGCTGCGCGCCGTGGCCCGCCTGGGCCATCGCCTTGCCCGCCGACATCTCCAGGTCCGGGTTGAGCCAGAGCAGCGCCGCGCCGGGCCGCGGGGGGCCGGGGGCGGCCGGGTCCTCCAGGTCGGTGCCCGACACCTGGAGCTTGGCCAGCTCCTTGGGCCAGCCGTCCAGCGGGACCGGCGGGAACACCCGTACCTCCGCGTCCGCGCCCCTCACCGTGATCCCCGGCAGCGTCTCCGCGCGCCGCCACTCCGCCCCGCGCGCCCGGCGCACGACCTTGCGGATCCGAGCGTCCTGCCAGTCGGTCATGACCTGTGCCCACTCGCCCTCGCCGTGCGAGCGATCGTCGACGAGGATCGCGAGCACGGCGCGGGCGGCCGTCTCCAGGGCGTCGGTACGGGCCGGGGGTTCGGCCCGTTCGATCCGCACGACGAGCGGGAGGACGAACTGGGGCTTCTCATCGCGGATGTCGGTCTCGTTGCTGCTCACCAGGCGAAGTCTGCCACCGGCCCGGCCGCCCCCCGAGGGCGGGCCGGACGACGGTACGACGGCGGTCCGGACGGCGATTCTTGTGGGAATCGGAGGTTCCGGGACAGGATGCCTGCCATGAAGAGCGATCTTTTTGCCAGCGAACACCTTGCCGAGACCGCGACGTTCCCCGGCATGACCCTGCAGAACGCCAAGTGCGTCAAGTACGCCGTCAACGGCGAGATGCAGGCCCGCCAGGGTTCGATGATCGCCTTCCGCGGCGACCTCCAGTTCGAGCGCAAGGGCCAGGGCATCGGCGGCATGCTCAAGCGCGCCGTCACCGGCGAGGGCCTGGCGCTGATGGCCGTCCGTGGCCAGGGCGAGGCGTGGTTCGCGCACGAGGCGCAGAACTGCTTCATCGTCGAGGTCGAGCAGAACGACGCGTTCACCGTGAACGGCCGTAACGTCCTCTGCTTCGACTCCACCCTCAGCTACGAGATCAAGACGGTGAAGGGCGCCGGTATGACCGGCGGTGGCCTCTTCAACAGCGTCTTCACCGGCTACGGCAAGATCGCCCTGATGTGCGAGGGCAACCCGATCGTCATCCCCGTCACCCCTCAGGCCCCGGTGTGCGTCGACACCGACGCCGTCGTCGGCTGGAGCGACCGGCTCAACACCTCGCTCCACCGCTCGCAGTCCGTCGGCTCGATGATCCGCGGCGGCTCGGGCGAGGCCGTCCAGCTGCGGCTGGACGGCGAGGGCTTCGTCATCGTCCGGCCGAGCGAGCTCACCCCGCAGAAGACGTCGAACTGAACCTGGAACGGGTGGGGCGCCGTTACGGCCCGCGCGGGCCCTGGGTGCTGCGCGAGGTCGCCCTCGGCGTGCCCGCCGGCGCCCTCGTCCGCATCACGGGCACCAACGGCACCGGCAAGTCGACGCTGCTCCGGATCCTCGCGGGCATCGACGCGCCGACGGAGGGCCGGATCACCGGCCGACCGCGGCGGACGGCGTACGTCCCCGAGCGCTTCCCGGTCGCCCTGCCCTTCACCGCGCGCGGCTATCTGACCCACCTCGGGCGTGTCCAGGGGCTCGGCCGGGCGGCAGCGGCGGCGGGGGCGGGGGAGTGGCTGGAGCGGTTCGGCGCCGGGGTCTTCGCGGACACCCCGCTCGCCGAGCTCTCCAAGGGCAGCAGCCAGAAGGTGGCCGTCGCCCAGGCGCTGCTCGCCGGCCCGGACCTGCTGGTCCTCGACGAGGCGTGGACGGGCCTCGACACGGACGCCCGCCACGAGCTGGACCGCGCCGTGCGCGAGCGGGTCGCGGCGGGCGGCACGGTCGTCTTCGTCGACCACGACCCGCGGCGGCTCGCGGGCGAGGCCGACGCGGCGTTCACGGTGGAGGCGGGACGGGTGAGCGCGGCGGACTCCCGTCGCGACGAGGGCGCGCGGATCCGCGCGAGGATCGTCGTCTCCGGCGGCCGCCCGCTTGCCGAGGGGCTGCCGGGTTCGCCCTCGTACGAGCACGGACCGGACGGCACGACGGTGTACGCGGTCGACGCGGCGCACTCCGACGGACTGCTCCGGGCGCTGCTCGAAGCCTGCTGGCACGTCCACGAGCTGAGCACCGAAGGCGTCCGGGTATGACCGCACTGCTGCGCTACCAGACCGACCTGCTGCTGCGTTCCCAGCGCTGGCTCGCCCCCCTGCTCCTGTACGCGGTCTTCCTCGGCGTCGGTGTGCAGGCCGGCGAGCCCGTGCTCGGCGCCCTCGGCTACTCCGCCGCCGCGCTGCTCCCCGTGACGGCCTGGGCGGTACGGATCTGCCTCACCCAGGAACCCTCGGCCGCGCGCAACGTGGTGGCCGCCGCGGCCGGACGGGCACGGGCCCATCTCGCCGCGCTGCTGGCCGCCGTGGCCTGCGCGGCGCTCCTCGGCGTCGTCGCCGTCCTCGGCGTGACGGCCGTCAGCGACCTGCGCCGGGTCGAACCTGCCGCGGCCCTGACCTCCGGGCTCCTGGCGACCGCGGTCTGCGTCCTGACCGGCGCTGCCGTGGGCGCCCTCACGACCCGGCCGATCCTGCGCTCACGGGGCTGGTCGCTCGCGGCGCTCGTCCTCGGCTCGCTCCTCGCGCTCGTGACGACCGGCTCGCCCGCGCAGTACGCGGTACAGGGCCTGATCACCGGCTCCCGCACCGCGACGGTCACCATGCCCTGGCTCGCCCTCGCGGGCGCGCTGCTCCTCGCCGCCGCCGCGGCGGCCGTGAGCACCCGGGCCACCGCCTGGCGGGAGTGAGTACCCTCGCCACCATGGACGAGTCCACGCCGTACTGCGAGCCCGCCGAGGTGAGGGCCGCGACGCCGGTCGCCGAAGGACCGTACGCCGAGTGCGTGCTGTGCCGGAAGCCGACCGAGTACCCCGAGTCGACCCGGGGGGCGACCCTCTGCCCGGTCTGCGCCTGGCAGGAGGCCCAGCGGACGGCCTGCTCGGGCTAGGCTGGTGACGCGACGTCACGTCGGCATCGGGAGACAGGGGGATCACGATGGAACGACTGGGACCGCTTGAGCTGGTCGGAGACCGGTGGACCATCGGGGACCCGAACCGAGAGGGCGGCTCGTGCCTGGTCCTCACCGCCGAGGGTCTGGAGCACCACCGGAACGCGGAACCCGAACCGCAGGCCGTCCTGCCGTGGTCCAGGTTCATGCAGATGCAGTTGTACGCCACCACGCGGGCGTGGATGGCCACCCGCACCATGGGCGCGCTGAGCGCCGTGGGCCCCGCCACCGCACCGGCCTACGGCCGCGACGGCTGCCGCGTGTACGGGCTGCTGCGCCATCCGTACGAGGACTGGTCGGCGCGCTACAGCCACCACGAGCGTCCCTACACGCCGGCCGACGTCTTCTGGCTGGGCCACCTGCTCCGGCACACGGTCGCGGCGAAGGCGGCCGACCGGTTGGGCGACGCGGAATGGCTGGCGACGGCGGTCACCCGGCTGGCGACGCTGCGCCCCTCGTGGGGCCTGACAGCGAACCGGCGGGCCGCGGAGGTCATCGCGGACCTCCACAACGTCGGGGTCTAGGCGTGGTCCAGCCGGTCTCTAAGGGGTCACCCGCTCTTCCATCAGCTCGGAGACCTTGACGAAGCGGTATCCCCTGGCCCGCAGTTCGGGGACGATCTTCCGGATCGCCTGTTCCGTGACGGGGGCGGCGCTGCGGGTGCAGTGCATGACCACGAGAGAGCCGGGCTTCACGCCGTCGAGTACCTGCTGGGCCACCGCGTCGCCGTCCTTGGCGAAGGCGTCGCCGCTGACGACGTCCCACTGCACCGCCGTGACCTTCGCGGGCGCGAGCGCGCGCAGCGCCCGGTCGTCGTAGCAGCCGCCGGGGAAGCGGAAGTACGGGACGACGTTGCGCGCCCCGGCCTTCCGGAACGCCTCGAAGGCCCGCCGGACGTCGGCGGCCATGTTCTCCTTGGTGACGGTCGGCAGGCCGTAGCAGGGCGAGGCGAAGGCGTAGTGGCTGTACGAGTGGTTGGCGATCTCGAAGCGGGGGTCGGTGCCGATGGCCCGCGCCTGGTCCGGGTACTCCTCGGCCCAGCGGCCCGTCATGAAGACCGTCGAGTCGACCCGGAGCCGGCGCAGGGTCTCGATCAGCGCCGGATTGTCGAACCGCTCTCCATCGGCCGCCCGCGCCCCCTGGTCGGCCGTCATGTCGGCGTCGAAGGTCAGCGCGACGACCTTGTCCGTGCCCTTCCGGGCCCGCTCGAAGACGGGCGTGAGCCCCTCGGGCCCCGGCGCCATGGTCGGCGGAGCCTTGCGCACGACGGCCGGCCCGGGCGCGGCACCGGCACTCGGGCTCCCGGCGGGCCTGGCGCCGGAGGTGGCGGACGTCGCCGGCGCGGTGGACGGGCTGTCGGGCGCGGCCGAGGTACCGGCCACGCCCCCGCCGCCGCAGCCGACGAGTACGGCACCCAACAGAGCAAGTGCCGACATCTTTCGTACAGAAATGGTCACGAACGGAATTTATCCGATCGTGCGGCTTCAACGCTCGCGGCTCGACAGCAGCAGCGCGCGCGTCCACACGGCGAGCTGACGGACCATCGCCTCAGCTGACGGCCAGGCGGCTAGCCGCAGTGACCCCACGGGCTCGTGTATTCGCTGCCATTGCTCATACCGTGAAACTGGACGCACTTGCCTGCGGCCGAGACGTAGACCGGCCCGGCGTAGGAGGAGTAGTGGTCCGTGTCCTGAATCCAGGAGCCGCCGTACACCCGAACCTTCGCGCTCATGTTCACCTTGAATTCCGGCTCGTCGCGCACGGTGACGACGCAGTTCTTCCCCGTGCTTCCGTTGTAGAGCAGGAATACGGTGGCCCAGTCATAGGTGGTCTGGTCTCTTGACAGTGGCATTCCGTCGATCACGCGGTAGCCGGACCCGCACGCGCTTTCTGCTTTGGCACTGGAGGCAGCGTGTGCCGGCGTTGACAGACCGATCAGACCCGCCGTGCTGAGCAGCAGGGTCAGCGCAACGCTCTTCCCGCGCAGCTTCATGGGACCTCCAAGAGACTCGTTCATGATCTTGAAGGCGACAGTAAAGCAGATCATCCGAGGGGTGAGGTTGGCGAGCGTCGGCGTCGGGCCGAGGGCAAGTTGTGGCCGGTCTGGGTCCTGGGTGGCGGCGGCGTCCTCCCGGGCGACCGCCCGGAAACCGGCCTCCGGCGCACCCTCGACAGGCGGCGCCGGTCACGTGGCCAGTAGCCTCTTCCGGGCCTCCGCCACGTCGAAGTCTCCCGGCGGATAGCGCGGGTCCAGGGCCTCCAGGTGTTCCAGGAGCAGCTTGCCGATGGCCCAGTTGCGGTACCACTTGCGGTCGGCCGGGACCACGTACCAGGGCGCCTCGTCGGTCGAGCAGCGTTCCAGCGCCAGCTCGTACGCCTCCTGGTACGCCGGCCACAGCGCGCGCTCCTCGATGTCGCCCGTGTTGAACTTCCAGTGCTTGTCGGGGTTGTCCAGGCGCTGAAGGAGCCGGGTGCGCTGTTCCTCGTACGAGATGTGGAGGAAGACCTTGACGATCGTCACCCCGTCGTCGACGAGGGACTCCTCCCAGCGGTTGATCTGGCCGTAGCGGCGGCCGAGGTCGCGGCGGGGGCCCAGCTCCCGCACGCGGGCGATGAGGACGTCCTCGTAGTGCGAGCGGTCGAAGATGCCGATCTCGCCCGGCACCGGCAGGGCCCGTGCGACCCGCCAGAGGAACGGGTGGCCGCGCTCCTCCGCCGTGGGCGCCTTGAAGGCGCGGATCCGGCAGCCCGAGGGGTTGAAGTAGCCGATCACATGCTTGACCGTGCCGCCCTTGCCGCTGGTGTCCATGCCCTGGAGGACGAGCAGCAGCCGGCGGCGGTCACCGGCCGTGCTCGCCGCGTACAGGCGCTCCTGGAGGTCGGCGAGGCGGGGCGCCAGCAGCGCCGACGCCTCGATCCCCGCCGCCTTGCCCGCCGGCCCGGCCGTGATCTCCGAGGCGGAGTACGAGGCGAGGTCGACGGGCCTGCCGACGGGCACGCGCAGCAGCTCACGCAGGACCGGGTCCTTCGCCGGGAGGAGCCGCGGAGCGCCGTCCCTCTTCGCGCCGTCCTTCTCCGCCCCGGCCTTCCGCTTCCCCTCCTTCTCCGCCCCGGCCTTCCGCTTCCCGTCCCGCTTGCCGTCCTTCTTCGCCACCTCGCGACCCTTCCCGTCCGCCCGGCACCTCCCCCCGATCCTGCGCCGGAACGGACGGCCGCGCGACCGGGGCGCCGGGCCTACGTCAGCACCACGGGCCCGTCACCGCGAACGTCGTGCCGGGCGTGTAGCAGTTGACGTACATCGTCCGGCCGTCCGGGGAGAACGTGACGCCCGCGAACTCGCCCCACTCCGGCTCCGCGGGGGTGCCGATGTTCTGCGCCCCGCGCGCCACCGCGTACACCTCGCCCCGCCTGCTCACCCCGTACACGTGCTGCGCCCCGTTGCCGTCCTCGCAGACCATCAGCCCGCCGCTCGGGGCGAGGCAGATGTTGTCCGGCGACTCGCCGGGGAGCTGGATGTCGGTGCTCGGGCCGAAGACGACGACGAGCGTCAGACGGCGGCGGTGCGGCTCGTACTTCCACACCTGGCCGAAGTGGGTCGCGCCGGAGCCGTCGCCGGTGCGGGCGAAGGACGAGACGAAGTAGACGGACCGGCCGCCCCAGTAGCAGCCCTCCAGCTTCTGGGCGTGGGTGATGCCCTTCGGACCGAAGTCCTGGTGCCTGATGGGGGTCTCGACCGCCAGCGGGTCCGGTACCGGCACCCACTCGACGCGGTCGAAGGTCGCCCCGGTCTCCTGGACCACGGAGAGGTCGGCCACGCCCGGCACCCGCATCGCCTGGAGCTCCCCGCCCGCGCGCAGCGAGCGGCGGCCGCCCATAGGCACCTCGGGCAGGAAGCGGTAGAAGAGCCCGAACGGCCGCTCGAAGGCGTCCTCCGTCTCGTACACGATCCCGCTGTGCGGGTCGACGGCGATCGCCTCGTGCTGGAAGCGGCCCATGGCCGTGAGGGGTACGGCTCCGGTGCGGTGCGGGTCGGCCCCGTCGACCTCGAAGATGAAGCCGTGGTCCTTGGTGTAGCCGTTGGTCCCGGCCTTGTCCTCGGTCTCCTCGCAGGTGAGCCAGGTGCCCCAAGGCGTCGGCCCACCGGCGCAGTTGACGGCCGTGCCGGCGATCGCGACGCGCTCGTCGAGGACGTCGCCGCACCCGTCGAGCGTGAGCGCCGTACAGCCGCCCTTCCCGGCGGGGTCGTAGGTCAGGCCCTCGACGGTCGGGACCCCGATGCGGCCGGTGGCGCGGTTCTCGTGGTTGCGGACCAGATGGACGCGCCCACGGCGGCCGGCGAAGGCGGCCATGCCGTCGAAGTTGCTGGGTACGGGGCCCTCGTCGGAACGGAGCGGCTCTCCCTCGCGCGAGAGGACCCGGTAGCGGAAGCCCTCGGGGAGGTCGAGCAGGCCGTCGGGGTCCGGGACCAGCGGGCCGTAGCCGGCGTGACCACGGGCGGCGGACGTGCCGGCGAAGAGCTCGGTGAAGGCGCCCGTGAAGGCGATGCCGGCGACGGACGCGCCGGTGCGGGACAGGAGCTGACGTCGTGTTGCGGACATGAGGCAACCCACTTTCCTGTGGGGGTACCCCCATGCCGAAGGCTATGGGGGAGGACAGGTGTGTGCTGTGACGTGTGACCCGCATGTGTGTATCACGCACCCTGGTGGCAGGTGAACCATGCGGGCCACAACGGCCTCATGTGGCGTGGGTGTCAGGCGAGTTCGGCGGTGAGCGTGATCGTCGTGCCGGTGAGCGCCTGGCTGACGGGGCAGTTCTTCTTGGCGTCCTCGGCCAGCGCCTTGAACTCGTCCGCGTCCAGGCCGGGGACCTCTCCGCGCACGGTCAGGTGGATGCCCGTGATGCCCTCGCCGGGCTGGAAGGTGACATCGGCCTTGGTCTCCAGGCGGGTGGGCGGGTTGCCCGCCTTGGCCAGGCCGTTGGAGAAGGCCATCGAGAAGCAGGAGGAGTGCGCGGCCGCGATCAGCTCCTCGGGGCTGGTCCTGCCGTTCGGCTCCTCGGTGCGGGCCGGCCAGGAGACGTCGTACGAACCGAGGCCGGAGGAGTCGAGGGTGACGACGCCCTTGCCCTTGAGGAGGTCGCCCTCCCAGACGGTGTGGGCGTGACGGACGGTGGCCATGGTGAATCCCTTTCGATCGGGTATGGCCCCCAACCTACTGCCCGACCAAGCCCTTCGCGTCCCGTGCCAGCGCCGTGAGCCGGGAGATCGCCCGGAAGTACTTCTTGCGGTACCCGCCCTTCAGCATCTCTTCACTGAAGAGGCGGTCGAAGGGGAGCCCGGAGGCGAGCACCGGGACCTCGCGGTCGTACAGCCGGTCGGCGAGGACGACGAGCCGCAGCGCCGTCGACTGGTCCGGGACCGCGGTCACGTCCGTGAGGCAGACCGCCGTCAGGTCGTCGGTGAGCGCGCCGTACCGGCTGGGGTGGACCTTGGCCAGGTGGTCGAGCAGGTGCGGGAAGTCGTCGAGCGAGGCGCCCGGGGTGGCGTACGCGGCCTTCGTCACCTGTTCGTCGGAGTACGGGGCCGGTGCCTCGGGCAGCCCGCGGTGGCGGTAGTCCTCGCCGTCGATCCGCAGCGGACGGAAGTGGGCGGAGAGGCCCTGGATCTCGCGCAGGAAGTCGGCGGCGGCGAACCGGCCCTCGCCCAGCTTGCCCGGCAGCGTGTTGGAGGTGGCGGCGAGCGCCACACCCTCCTCGACCAGCCGGCTGAGCAGGGAGGAGACCAGGACGGTGTCGCCCGGGTCGTCCAGTTCGAACTCGTCGATGCAGAGCAGCCGGTGTCCGCTGAGGGTCCGTACCGTCTGCTGGAAGCCCAGCGCACCCACGAGGTTCGTCAGCTCCACGAACGTGCCGAAGGCCTTGAGGCCCGGCTCGGCGGGAGTGGCGTGCCAGAGGGAGGCGAGCAGGTGCGTCTTGCCGACGCCGTAGCCGCCGTCGAGGTAGACGCCGCGCGGACCGCTGGGAGCGGCCGGCTTCTTCGCGAACCAGCGGCTGAGGCCGGGGCGCCGGCCGGCGCCGGAGGCGTGGGCGCCGCCGAGGCCCTCGGCGAAGGAGCTCAGGGCCTTGACCGCGTCGGTCTGGCTCGGCTGGTTCGGGTCCGGGATGTACGTGTCGAAGCGGACCGAGTCGAAGCGCGGCGGCGGGACCATCTCCGCGACGAGACGGTCGGCGGGGACGTGGGGCTCCCGGACGCACAGGGAGACCGGAGCCGCTTCGGAGGAAGCCGCTTCGGTTATGGCGGGGGAGGCGTGGGAGGCACGGGTCGACACAGTTCCCCACTCTATGCGCCGTGTCAGACTGCGAGGATGCGACGCCTGTTCCCTGTGACGGACATGACAGCCATCGACGACGCCGGACGCGACACGTCCGGTGACAGGGAGTGGTCCCTGGACGAGCTGGCCGATGCCTACGCGTACCCAGGCCTCGGCCCGGACGAGACCTGGCTGCGCGCCAACATGGTCTCCTCCCTCGACGGCGCCGGGCAGCACGACGGCCGCTCCCAGCCGCTCTCCTCCGACGGCGACATGCGGATCTTCGGCATGCTGCGCGGGCTCGCCGACGTGATCGTGGTGGGGGCGCAGACGGTACGCCAGGAGGGGTACCGCCCGGCCCGCGCGCGGGAGGCCTTCGCGGCCCGCCGGGCGGCCGCCGGGCAGGGCCCCGCGCCGGTGATCGCCGTGGTCAGCGCCTCCCTGGACCTCGACTTCTCGGCTCCGCTCTTCACGGAGCCCCTGGTTCCGACCCTCGTCCTGACCGGCGCCGTGGCGCCCGCCGACCGGATGACCGAGGCGATGAAGGCGGGCGCGGAGGTGGTGATCGCGGGCGACGGGCCCGGGGTCGAGCCGGCCCGCGCGGTGGCGGCGCTGGCGGAGCGGGGACTGCGGCGCCAGCTGACCGAGGGCGGTCCGCGGCTGCTCGGCCAGTTCGTGGCGGCCGGGGTCCTCGACGAGCTGTGTCTGACGGTCTCGCCGACGATGACGGCGGGCGGTGCGCAGCGCATCGCCGGAGGGCCCTCGGTGGAGGTGCCGCAGCGGTTCGCCGTGGCGTCCCTGCTGGAAGAGGCCGGGTTCCTTTTCACCCGCTACCGTCGGATCTGACAATCGGCGGAATTTGTCGTTCCGGTTAGCTTCCGCTGGGCACACTTACCCCCGTAGACCCCGTGCGGGCACGGGGAAGGATGGTTTCCGCAGAAGGGCTCCTGAGGTGTTCACAAGCGTTCTGATGATCGAGAAGCCCCTCACGTCCGTCGACGTGGAATTCGTCACCACCCTGCACGGCGACGAGGACATCTCGTTCATCGTGCTGATGCAGCCCCGTGGTGACCAGGCCGATGTACTGCTGCGTGCCATCGACGACGTCGCCATGGGCGAGCTGAAGGAAGCGGCCCGCGAGGGCGAGAAGCCGGAGGGCAAGGCGGCCCGTCTCCCCGCCGAGCAGGCGCTGGAGCACTCGCTCCAGGCGCTGCGGGACGCGGGCTGCGAGGCGGTCGGACAGGTGGTCGAGGACCACCCCCTGGACAAGATGAAGTCCGTGGTCGAGGAGTCCGAGGCGGACGAGGTGATCGTCCTGACGGCCCCCCACTACGTGGAGGAGTTCTTCCACCGGGACTGGGCGTCGCGGGCGAGACACAAGGTCGGCGTCCCGGTCCTGAAGCTCTTCGCCCACAGCGAGGCGGAGACCGCCTGACGGCCACCGCGACACCGCCTGACGGCCACGGCCTGACGACCAGCGCGACCGCCTGACGGCCACCGCGACCGACTGACGGTCATCGCCTGACGGCCACCGCCGCGTCCGGCCCCGGGTGCCACCCCGCCCGCGGGCCGGACGCGGCGCCGTGTCCGGCGGCCCCGGGGCCGTCAGCCCGGGACGGTCACGGCGAGCCACTAGGCTGGGGACCTCCTGTACGTCGTACCCCGGGGAGAACACTCATGGCACCCGCCATCCCTGCCGCCATGGAACGGCCGCACTTCATCGGCATCGGCGGTGCCGGAATGTCGGGCATCGCGAAGATCCTCGCCCAGCGGGGAGCGAAGGTCGCCGGCAGCGACGCGAAGGAGTCCGCGACCGCCGAGTCGCTGCGCGCGCTCGGGGTCACGGTGCACATCGGCCACGCCGCCGCCCACCTCGCCGACGACGCCTCCGCCGTCGTCGTCTCCAGCGCCATCCGCGCCGACAACCCCGAGCTGGCCCGCGCCGCCGAGCTCGGCATCCCGGTCGTCCACCGCTCCGACGCGCTCGCCGCGCTGATGCGGAGCCGGAGCACGATCGCCGTCGCCGGCACGCACGGCAAGACCACGACCACGTCGATGCTCGCCGTCGCGCTCACCGAACTCGGCCTCGACCCCTCGTACGCCATCGGCGGCGACCTCGCGGGCCCGGGCACCAACGCCCGCCACGGCGAGGGCGAGATCTTCGTCGCCGAGGCCGACGAGAGCGACCGCAGCTTCCAGAAGTACGACCCCGACGTCGCGATCGTCCTCAACGTCGAGCTGGACCACCACGCGAACTACGCGTCGATGGACGAGATCTACGAGTCCTTCGAGGCGTTCGTCGACAAGATCCCGACGGCCGGGACCCTGGTCGTCGGCGAGCACGCGGGCGCGCGCGAGCTGGCCGCCCGGGTCGCGGGCCGTGACGGCCTGGAGATCACCCGGGTCGGCGAGGGCGAGGACGCGGACGTCCGCATCCTCGCGATCACCCCGAAGGGCATGACCAGCGAGGTCACCGTCTCCCTGTGGGGTGGCGACGAGATCACCTTCACCGTCTCGGTGCCCGGCCGCCACTACGCCCACAACGCCGCCGCCGCCCTCGCCGCCGGCTCCCGTATGGGGATCGACCCCCGGGAGCTGGCCCAGGCCCTCACCGCGTACACCGGTGTCGGCCGCCGCCTCCAGCTCAAGGGCGAGGCAGCCGGTGTCCAGGTCATCGACTCGTACGCCCACCACCCCACCGAGATGACGGCCGACCTGGAGGCCATGCGCGGCGCCGCCGGGGCCGCTCGCCTCCTGGTCGTCTTCCAGCCCCACCTCTTCTCCCGCACGCAGGAGCTCGGCAAGGAGATGGGCGACGCCCTGGCCCTCGCCGACGCCTCCGTGGTCCTGGACATCTACCCGGCCCGCGAGGACCCGATCCCCGGGATCACCAGCGAGCTGATCATCTCGGCGGCCCGCGCGGCCGGCGCGGACGTGACGCCGGTGCACGACAAGGGCGCGGTCGCGGACGTCGTCGCGGGAATGGCCAGGCCCGGTGATCTCGTTCTGACGATGGGCGCGGGTGACGTCACGGACCTCGGTCCGCTGATCCTGGCCCGCCTTTCGAGCTGAGGAGCATGTGATGGCGGCGTACGAGGTCGAGAAGCCGGACGAGCAGTGGCGCGCGGAGCTGAGCCCGGCGGAGTACCAGGTCCTGCGGCAGGCGGGCACCGAGCCCGCGTTCCGCGGTGAGTACACGGACACGAAGACGAAGGGCGTCTACTCCTGCCGGGCGTGCGGCTCCGAGCTCTTCACGTCGACGGAGAAGTTCGAGTCCCACTGCGGCTGGCCGTCCTTCTACGACCCGAAGGACAGCGCGGCGGTCGAGCTGATCGCCGACCGCTCGCACGGCATGGTCCGCACCGAGGTCCGCTGCGCGCGCTGCGGTTCGCACCTGGGCCATGTCTTCGAGGGCGAGGGCTACCCGACCCCGACGGACCAGCGGTACTGCATCAACAGCATCTCGCTGAAGCTGACGCCCGACGAGGGCTGAGCGGCCGTCCGGACCACCGGCGGGGGCCCGGCGGGCCCTTGCCGTCCCCCTTCTCCTCCCCTCCCATCCAAGGTGGACGTGTGGCACACGTACACGTCGTCTACGCGCACCCCAGTGAGCGGAGCTTCACGCGCGAGGTCCTCGACGCGTTCCTGCGCGGGCTGGACGAGGCGGGACGCACGTACACCGTCTCCGACCTCTACGCGCGTGAGTTCCGCTCGGAGCTCACGCGCGCCGAGTACGAGCGGGAGTCCGGCCTGCGTTCCGACGCGCCCGTGCCCGACGACGTCGTCGCCGAGCAGGCCGCCCTCGCCGCCGCCGGCACGTGGGTCTTCCTCTATCCGGTGTGGTGGGCGGACTGCCCGGCCCGGCTCAAGGGCTGGTTCGACCGGGTCTGGACGGTCGGGTTCGCCCGGAAGACCGTCGGGCCTCCCACGGTGGCCGAGAAGGCGCTGGTGCTCTGCACGGCCGGGTACGACGTCGCCGAGCTCGACGCGTCCGGCTGCTACGGGGCGATGAGGACCGTCATGCTCACCGACCGGATCGGCGAGCGGGCGAGGACGAGCGAGTTCGTCGTCCTCGGGGGTTCGGCCACCACGGACGAGACGGAATGGCCGGCCCTCAAGGCCGCGCATCTGGCACGGGCGGCGGAGTTGGCGCGCTCTCTCTGAGGCCCTTGGGGTCCTCGGGGGCCTCGCGGTCCCCGGAGGCCGGTGCCGTGCCGCGGAGGCCCTCGTGTGCCGGTGCCGATGCCGGTGCGGGTGCCGGTGTCGTGGTCGTGGCCGTGGTCGTCCTGCGCCGTGCGAGGTCGCCCACGGCGAGGGTGAGAACGCCCGCCAGGAGGCCCCAGAAGGTCGAGCCGATACCGAAGAGCGTGAACCCGGACGCCGTGGCGAGCAGAGTGACCACGGCCGGCTCGCGGAGGCGGTCGTCCCGCAGGGCCGAGGTCAGGGAGGAGCCGATCGTGCCCAGCAGGCCGATGCCCGCGATGCCCAGGACCAGCGCCGGCGGCATCGCGGTCAGCAGCCAGCCGACCGTTCCGCCGAAGAGGCCGACCAGCAGGTAGAAGACGCCCGTCCAGACCCCGGCCACGTACCGCTTCCTGGGATCCGGGTGAGCGGCCTCTCCGCTGCAGATCGCCGCGGTGATCGCGGCCAGGTTCAGGCCGAAGCAGCCGAAGGGCGCGAGGACGGCGTTGACCGTGCCCGTCCAGGTCAGCAGGGGGGAGACCGGCGTGGAGTACCCGGCGTTGCGCAGGACGGCGACCCCCGGCAGGTTCTGCGAGGCCATGGTCACGGCGAAGAGCGGCAGGCCCACGCCGATGAGGACCTGCCAGTCGAACTCGGGGCGTACGAAGGACGGTTCGGCGAGCGTGAGCGCGAAGCCGTCCAGCTTCCAGGAGCCCTGCCACGCCGTGGCCGCGATGCCGACGGCGAGCGCGGCGACGACCGCGTACCGGGGGAACCAGCGCCGGCCGCCGAGATACGCCAGGAACATGGGGACGGCGATGGCGCCGTTCCGCTCCATCTGCGTGAACAGCTCGGTGCCGAACTGGAGGAGGACTCCGGCGAGCAGCGCCGAGGCGAGCGGCACGGGGATCCGGTCCATGATCCGCGCGAACCAGCCGGTGACCCCGCTGATCACGATGAGGACGGCGGACAGCAGGAAGGCGCCGACCGCCTGAGCCATCGTCACCCCCTGGAGCCCGGTGGCGAGCAGGGCGGCGCCGGGGGTGGACCAGGCCGTCACGACCGGAGCCCGATGGCGCAGGGACAGGCCGATGCAGGTGACGCCCATGCCGATGCCGAGGGCGAAGACCCACGAGGTGAGCTGGGCGGAGGTGGCTCCTGCCGCCTTGGCCGCCGTGAAGACGACGGCGACGGAGCTGGTGACGCCGATCAGCACGGCGAGGAATCCGGCGGAGACGGCGGTGGGCGGCGCGGCGGACCGGATGTGTCGTATGAAAGCCATGGCCAGGGCATCCTGGCACATCGCGTCTGCCGGATCCGACCCGTTTTCCACAGGGCTTGTCGCGTGGGCCCGGATCGTCGCAAGATCCAGGAGTGATCGATTCTGGGATCGATTCAGGGGAGGGGAAATGATCAAGGGGGGCAATGCCTTCGTTCCGACGGTGCCGCTACGGATCGCGGTGCGGAACGGAGTCGACGTGGCGGTCCTGCTGCTGACGGAGCAGGGGCGGGTCCGGGGGGACGCGGACATCGTGTTCCACGGCGCGCCGGTCCATCCCTCGGGAGCCGTACGGCTGCTGGGGGAGGAGAGCGGCACGGTGTGGCTGGAGGCCGGTCTCACCGCGGTCGAGGGGGAGATCGTCCGCGTGCTGGTGGTCGGGTCGACGGAGACCGGCGCGATGCGGGACGTGCACGGGCTGTCCGTGGAGGCGTTCGCGCCGGACGGCACGTCGGTCGCGCGGTACGAGGTGACGGACGCCGGCGGCGAGACGGCGATGGTGCTGGCGGAGCTGTACCGGCGGGCGGGAGGCTGGAAGTTCCGTGCGGTGGGGCAGGGTTATGTGAACGGCCTGGCGGGCCTGGCGACGGACCACGGCGTGGAGGTGGCGGAGAACGCCCCGGCGCAGGCCGAGGCCGCCCCGATCCCGTTCCAGCCTCCGCCCGCGGCTCCTTCCCAGGCGCCGGCTCCGTACCAGCCCCAGGCGCCGGTTCCGCCGCCGCAGGGGCCCGTTCCGTACCAGCCTCCGGCGCCCGGATTCGCGCCGCCTTCCGCGCCACCGCCCACGGTCGCGGCTCCGCCGTCACCGCCGCCACCCCCGCAGCCGCAGCCGGGCGGGGCGCCGGACTGGACGTACGGATCCGTCTTCGAGCCGTACGTCCAGACCGGCCGGGACAACGACGTGATCACCGTGAACGGGCTCCCGCCGGGGCCGGTCGTGGTCGACCTCCAGGTGCAGGGCGACGGGTACACGGGCCTGTGGCCGCTGACGCGGTTCAACAAGGAGGGAGACAGCCTCGTCAACAGCACCGAGGACAACTTCCGCGGCCGCGTCCTCACCCAGGTCCCCGGGAACGGGCGGCTGCGTCTCCAGCTGAAGGCGGACGGACCCTGGCGGATCGAGGTGCTGCCGCTGGCCGCGGCGACGCGTCTGACGGAGGAGGAGCTGGAGTGCCGCGGCCCGGACGTCCTGCTGCACACCGGAGGCATCGCCGATCTCGCCCTCCGCTACCGCGGTGACGACAACCTCATCATCAACCTCTACGAACTGGCGGGCCACGACGACCCCGCGGCTCTGCCCACCGACGAGAACGTGGTGAACGAGATCGGCAGACGACGGGAGACCGTGCCGCTGCCCGAGGGCCCGCTCATCGTCCACCTGGAGATGGCGGACGGCCCATGGCGGGCGCGGCTGGTGGACGTGCAGCCGCACAGCCGCCCACGGGTCGGCGGCGGGCAGGCGAACGTGACCGACATCAGCGCGGCCCAGGGATGGCTGCGGCGGGGCAGACGCTGAGCGATCCCTCCGCTCGCCCCGCCCCGCCGGGTGGTTCAGGCGTGGGTCGCGTGATGGACGAACGCGGCCCACGCGGTGGGGGCGAGGGCGAGCTGGGGGCCTCGGGGGTGCTTGGAGTCGCGTACGTGCACGGTGGTGGGGCAGGTGGCGACCTCCACGCAGTCGCCGTCGCCGCCGCTGCTGTAGCTGGACTTGTGCCAGGAGAGCGCGACTTCGACGCAGTCGCCGCTGCCGCTGCTGCTGTAGCTGCTCTTGAACCAGGCCAGTTCTGTGGTGCTCATGAAGCTCCTCGCATCTGCCGCAACAGGCTCCGGGAGTCTTCCAGGGTAAGAGCCTGTGACCGCATCCTGGCATACCGCATCTGGAGGATGCTGACCACTTTGGAGTCGGAGATGAACTGGCCGCTCTCCTGCCCCTCGCAGTAGCCGAACCACCGGTTGTCCGGGGTCTCCAGGAGTTGCATGGGGCCGCCGAGCCCCGCGTGATGGCCGAGCGACTTCGGGATGACCTGGACCTCGATGTTCCGGCGCTCGGCCAGTGCGAGGAGGTGGTCGAGCTGTTCCCGCGTCACCTCCGCCCCACCCGTGGGCCGTTCGAGGACATGCTGCTCGACGATGAAGCTGTAGGCGGTGTTCGGCCGTTCCGTCAGTAACCGCTTCCGTTCCAGCCGGGCGACGAGCTGCGCCTCGATCTGCTCGTCCCCGAGCGGCGGCCGCTGCTCGGCGAACAGCTCGTGCGCGTACGCCTTCGTCTGCAGGAGCCCCGGCACGAGCCGGTTCTCGTACGTGTAGAGGCTGAGTGCCTCCGCCTCCAGCTTCGCCCACTGGCGGAACCAACTCGCCAGCCCCGGCTGCCTCGACAGGTGCTTCGCCGCCGCCCGCAGGACACCGAACGCGTCCAGCACGTCCTCCGCCCGGTCCACGAAGTCCGAGGGCGGGAAGCGCCGGCCCTGCTCGATCGAGGCGACCGTGGGCAGGGAGTACCGCACTCGCGGCGCGAACTCCTCCTGCGTGAGCCGCACCCGCTTGCGGAAGGTCTTGACCACCTCCCCGAAGGACTTCAAGCTGTCCGACACCTCGGGCTCTCCGCCACTCGGGTACCCGTCCGTCATCCCGTACACCTCCCGTGCCCCCACACCCGACGGGGCCATGCTCACGGGCCGTCACCGGTACTGTCCACCCTCCGGACCCGTACGCTCACTCAGCGTACGGGTGGCTGACCTGGCATCCCGCCCCCGGCCTCGCCACATTGATCACATGACCACCCCCCGGACCCGGCAAGAACCCGTCACCGTACGTGTGTTCACCCAGCGCTTCAGCTCCACCCCGCGCGGCGCCCGCCTCGCCCGCCTCCTGGCCGTGCACCAGTTCCGGCACTGGGAGGTCCCGCAGGACACCGCCGCGCTCCTCGTGGCCGAGCTCGCCGCCAACGCCGTCACCCACGGTCGCGTCCCCGGCCGCGACTTCGAGCTGACGCTCGCGTACACCCCCGGCGCCCTCCTGCGGATCGACGTCTCCGACACCCGCAGCGAACACCGCCCGCCCGCCCCCGACGCCCTCCGCGCCCCGGACCCGCTCGCCGACACGGGCCGCGGCCTGTTCCTCGTCGCAGCCCTCGCCTCACGCTGGGAGGTCCGGCCCCGCCTCCCGATCGGCAAGACGGTCCGCGCCGAACTCGACCTCCGTACGACGGCGCCCGGGGCCGCGTCCGCGGCGCCCGGGGCCGCGTCCGTTCAGACCGCAGGCTCCAGGAGGTCCCAGCGGTTGCCGTAGAGGTCCTCGAAGACGGCCACCGTGCCGTACGGCTCGCGGCGCGGCTCCTCCAGGAAGTGGACGCCCGCGGCGGTCATGCGGGTGTGGTCGCGGGTGAAGTCGTCGGTGTGGAGGAAGAAGCCGACCCGGCCGCCCGTCTGGCGGCCCACGGCGGACTCCTCCTCCGGGCTCTTCGCGCGGGCCAGGAGCAGGCTCGTGCCGGAGGCGCCGTCGGGGCCCGCGGCGGGGCGGACCACGATCCAGCGGGAGCCGTCGTCGCGGGCGGTGTCCTCGACGAGGTCGAAGCCGAGGGCGCCCGTGTAGAAGGCGAGCGCCTCGTCGTAGTCACGGACGACAAGGGTGACAAGGGCGATGAGGGACATACCTCAAGGTTATACGTATGACCATCAGGGCGCCACGCGGTGCGACAATGCACCGCATGGACGCCCAGCCGCTCGCCGAACTCACCGACCGCGCCCGGCTCCTCGCCGTTCCCGGCCGGCGGCGGATCCTGGGCCTCGCCGGGGCGCCGGGGGCCGGGAAGTCCACGCTCGCGGCCCGCCTCGTCGCCCGGCTCGACGGCCTCGCCGCCCTCGTCCCGATGGACGGCTTCCATCTCGCGCAGGCGGAGCTGGAGCGGCTGGGACGCGCGGAGCGCAAGGGTGCGCCGGACACCTTCGACGCCGCCGGGTACGCCGTGCTGCTCGCCCGCCTCCGCGCCCCCGAGCCCGGCACCACGGTCTACGCCCCCGCCTTCGACCGCGCTCTGGAGGAGCCCGTCGCCGGTGCGATCCCGGTCGGGCCCGATGTCCCCCTCGTCGTCACCGAGGGCAACTACCTGCTCCACGACGAGGGTCCGTGGGCCGCCGTCCTGCCGCTGCTCGACGAGGCGTGGTTCCTGGAGCTCGACGACCGGCGCCGCGTGCCACGGCTCGTCGAGCGGCACGTCCGCTTCGGCAAGGACCGGGCGCATGCCGAGCGCTGGGTGCGCGACTCCGACGAGTCCAACGCGCGCCTCGTCGCCCGCGGCCGCGACCGCGCCGACCTCGTCGTCCGTATGACCTAGCGAGCCGCCGGGTCATAGGTGGGCGGGTCTAGGGCGTGTTTCGAAAGTCCCGTCTGGCCGGGAACGCCTGGCACGCACTCCCCCGTAGCCCTTCGGGCACGGGAGGTGCCCCCACGCCGCGTTGTCGGTCGTCGGCGCAGCCCGCTGCGCTCTCCTCCCTCCGCCTTGCGATCGCACGCACCAGACGCCCCCGGCCCCGCCCTTCGGGCGGACGACGCTACTTTCGAAACACGCCCTAGCCCCGCTGGTGGTGGGTGAGCAGTCGGGTGAGCAGATGGGTCAGGGTCTGCCTGTCCTCGGCCGAGAGCGGTTCGAGCAGTTCGTCCTGCACCCTGTCGAGTTCCTGCTCCATGCGTCGCAGCTGCCGGTGGCCCGCCGCGGTGAGGATCACCCTGTTGCGCCTGCGGTCGTCCGGGTCCGGCGTTCGCTCGACGCAGCCCTGCTCGGCCAGTTCGTTGATCGCCGCCACGACGTCGCTGCGGTCCATGCTGCACCGGCGGCCGAGTTCGGCCTGGCTGGCGACCCCGAACTCCTCCAGCGCGGCCAGGATCCGGTAGTGGTACCCGCGCCCGCCCACCTTGCCGAAGCCCTCGGACGCCAACCGGTGGGCGTGCACCGCCGCCTGGGTGAGCAGCCAGCTCGGCTTCGCGCTCATGTGCGCGGGGGTCTCTTCCACGCCGGCCACGATACATCGTTGGCGCGCCCAATGAATTTCTGTACAGTTGGCGTCGCCAATGTTGGGCTCACCAACGAAAAGGGATGTAGCCATGTCCACGCATGCTCCGGTCGTCGACCGCGTCGTCGACCGCATCGAGATCGCCGACCTGTTCGCCCGCTTCGCGCGCCTGCTCGACGAGAAGCGCTGGGGGGACGCGGACACCGTCTTCACCGAGGACGTGGTGGTGCACTCGCCGCGCTCGGGCGAGATCCGCGGCATCGACAAGGTCGTCGGCTTCATGCGCCAGGCCGAGGTCGAAGGGGAGCAGACCCAGCACGTGACCACCGACCTGCTGGTGGACGTCGACGGCGACGAGGCGACCGCCTCGGCGAACTCGCTCGTGTACTTCTACCGCGACGGCCGGGCGCCCCACCTGTCGAGCGGCCTGCGACTGGCCTGCACCGCGGTGCGGACGCCGGCGGGCTGGCGACTGCGCGAGTCGCGGACCATGCTCGCCTGGATGCGCGAGAACTGATCGCTCGTCCAGCGAGCCTGGTCCCGGACTATCGGGCGGCGTGCTCCGTCGCCGCCCGCGCCAACGCCCGCACGATCGGGTGGGGTCGCGAGCCGTCGCCCGCCAGTTCCGGCTGGAAGAGCGTCGCCAGGAAGAAGGGGTGGCCGGGCAGTTCCGCGATCCGGACCAGCCCGTCCTCGTCCTCGCCCGTGAACCGCAGACCGTGGGCGCGCAAGGTGTCCAGGTGGCGGCTGTCGGGACCGTAGTCGCAGTGGTACCGCTCCGTGGTCCGCTCGGCGCCGAGCACCGACTCCGCGAGCGATCCCGGAGTCATCCGTACCGTCCCCTCGTGCCCGACCAGCGAGCAGGCGAGCGGCGCGATCAGCAGGTCGTCGTCGGCGGCCGCCGGGTCGTTCTCGGCGTGCGCGGCCGCGGTCAGACCGCAGACGTCGCGGGCGAACTCGAGAAGGGTGTGCTGGAAGCCGCCGCAGGTGCCGAGGAGGGGGATGCCGTCCTCGCGGGCCGTACGGATCGCCGCCAGCGCGCCCGCCTCGCTCTCGTACGGGCTCCCCGGGAGCACCCACACCGCGTCGAACTCCTTCACCGCGTCCGGCGCCTCCGCGTCGCCGGTCGGGATCCAGTACGCGTCGAGCACGAGTCCGTCCCGCTCGGCCAGCGCGTCGAGCAGGCGGGGGATGCGGACATGGGACTTCACGTGCGGGGAACGGTCGCCGACGAGGGCGACGCAAGGGGTGTTCGTCATGCCGACCATGCTGGTCGGAGCTGCGGGTTCACGTCCAACGATGATTCCTGCACCCCCGATCGCGAACGCTTATGACGGCCCCCGGGCAGCCCGACCGCCGTGACCGGGCGACTTCCCCGCCGCCGTGACCGGTTGTCCCGACCAGCCGCCGTGACCGGTCGTCCCTGCCGCCCGTCGCTCGCGTACGCCCCGCCTATGCTCGGGATCCCATGGACCCGCACCACCTCCGTACCTTCGTCACCGTCGCCCGGCTCGCCTCGTTCTCCGAGGCCGCCCGCGCGCTCGGCTACACCCAGTCCGCCGTCTCCCAGCACATCGCCGCCCTCGAGAGCGACCTCGGGCTGCCGCTCCTCGGCCGCCGCCCCGTCCTTCCCACCCGCGCCGGCGACCGGCTCCTCGAACACGCCGGCTCGCTCCTCCTCCGGCTCGACGCCGCCCGCGCCGATCTCGCCCGGTTCGCCGCCGCGCCCCGCGAGACGCTGACCCTCGCCGCCTCCCCGCTCGCCCTGCACCCCCGTACCCTCGCCGCCCTGCCCGCGGTCGGCGTCACCCTGCGCACCCTGCCCCGTGACGAGGTGCCCGCCGCCGTCGCCGCCGGAACGGCCGACCTCGGCCTGGTCGACGGACTGGCCGCCCCCAGCGACCCGTTGCGGCTGCCCGACGTCGCGCCGCTCACCGCCGTGCGCGTCGCCGAGGAGCCCGTCGCCGTGGTCCTGCCCGCCGGGCATCCGCTCTCCGCCCGTCCTGGCCTGCGGCTCGCCGACCTCGTCGACGCCCGCTGGCTCGACGCGCCCGACGCCGGGATCCCGCTCGACCGGCTCCGCTCCGCGCACGGCGGCCCCTCCGGCCAGGGCTTCCGCACCGCCCTGCGCCACGAGGGCACCGACACCCGCGTCGTCGGCGCCCTGGCCGCCGCCGGACACGGCCTGACGCTGCTCCCCGTCTCCGTCGCCGCCACCGTCGCGGGAGCCGTCGCCGTACCGCTGAGCGCCCCGCGCCTCGTCCACCGCACCGAACTGCTCCACACCGGCGCCGAACCCGTGGGCACCGCAGCCGAGTTGGTCCGACGGCTGACGGCCGGGGCCCGGCCGATCACCGGCCGGACCGATCGACACGGCACCCCCTAGGCTGGGACCACGGCGAGAGGAAAGGCGGGCGGACGTGGGGTTGTTCCGGCGAGGACCCAGGCGTGACGGTGACGACGTGCCCAGGGACCCCGAGTTCTCGTACTTCTCCCAGCGCGAGGCCGCCCTCTTCCGCAGCCGCGTCCGAGAGGCCTTCGCCGAACTCGGCCTGGAGGTCACGGTCTACGCCGACCTGGTGCGCGACGCCGACGGCCGCGTGTTCGGTCTCGGCAACCTCGCCGCCGTCTGCCACAACGACCGGCGCGGGCCGCGTGCCTGGCCCGCGCTGATCCGCCGCCACGTCGGCCTGGTGTTGCGCACCATGGACGGCCCCTCGGCGCTCGACACCCTCCGGCCGGAGCAGATCCGCGCCCAGCTCTACCCCCGGGTGGTCAGCGGCGAGGGCATCGACCCCGGGACCTTCGGCTACGCCCGGAGCGTCGCGCCCGGACTGTACGAGATCCTCGCCCTCGACCTCCCCGAGAGCGTCATGATGCTGACCGACGAGGCCCTCGAACCGCTCGGCGACGTCGAGGACCTGCGCGACCGGGCGCTCGCCAATCTGCGCGGGCTCCCCGTCGAGGGCCACGAGACGGTACGGGACGCCGACGGCATGTGCTTCGAGGTGCTCCTCGGCGACTCCTTCTACACCGCGAGCCGCGTCCTCGACCTGGACGCCGTGGTGCGGCGCGTGACCGGGCGGCCGCTCGGCGAGCACGGGGCGCTTGTGGCCCTGCCGTTCCGGCACCAGTTGGCCTTCCACCCGATCCGCGACACCACGATCGTCCCCGCGCTCGGCGCGATGGCCTCGTTCGCGGCCTCCGGCTACGAGGACACCCCCGGCGCCATCAGCCCGTACGTCTTCTGGTGGCGCGGCGGCACGCTCACCCAGCTCAGCGACCATGACGGGGAGGACGGGGAGCTTCGGATCGTCGTGGGCGAGGACTTCCACGAGCTGCTGGAACGTCTCATCGCCCAGGGCCCCGGCCACGGCCCGGACGCCGGTCCGGACCTCTGACCGGCGCAGACGTGACGCCTGCCCGCCGCCCGCAGCCGCCCGCCGCCGAGCGGTCGCGCCCGTGGGGCCCGGCGGGCAGGATGACCCCATGCCGAGTACGCCCGAGTCCCGTACGCCCGAGTCCCGTACAGCCGAGCCCCGTACGCCCGCACCCTTCACCGTCGACGACTACCGTGCCCGGATGGACCGTGCCGCCCGGTCCGCGGCCGACGCCGGACTCGCCGGCGTCCTCGTCGCCCCCGGCCCCGACCTCGTCTATCTGACCGGCTACCAGCCGACCGCCATCACCGAGCGGCTCACCGTCCTCGTCCTCGCCGCCGGCCGGGACCCGGTGCTGGTCGTGCCGACCCTGGAGGCCCCGGACGCCGAGAAGGCCCCGGGAGCCGCCGCGCTCACGCTGCGGGACTGGACCGACGGGAAGGATCCGTACGCCGTCACCGCGCCCCTCCTGGACGCCGAAGGGCGCTTCGGCGTCAGCGACAACGCCTGGGCGATGCACCTCCTCGGCCTGCAGAAGCAGCTGTCCTCCACGTCGTACGTCTCGCTGACCGACGCGCTGCCGATGCTGCGGGCCGTCAAGGACGCCCACGAGCTGGAGCGCGTCGCGGCGGCCGGGGCCGCCGCGGACCAGGCGTACGGCGAGATCCTCAAGGTGGCCTTCGCCGGCCGGCGGGAGACCGAGGTGGCGGCCGACCTCGCCGCGCTGCTCATGCGGTTCGGCCACTCCCAGGTCGATTTCACCGTCGTCGGCTCCGGACCCAACGGCGCCAACCCGCACCACGAGGCGGGGGAACGGGTCATCCAGCGCGGGGACATGGTCGTGCTCGACTTCGGCGGCCTCAAGCACGGGTACGGCTCCGACACCACCCGAAGCGTGCACGTCGGCGAGCCGACCGCCGAGGAACAGCGCGTCCACGACCTGGTGCGGGAGGCGCAGCAGGCCGGATTCGAGGCCGTACGGCCGGGCGCGGCCTGCCAGGACGTGGACCGGGCGGCGCGCAAGGTCATCACGGACGCGGGGTACGGCGCGTACTTCATCCACCGCACCGGCCACGGCATCGGGGTCACGACCCACGAGCCGCCGTACATGATCGAGGGCGAGGAGCGGCCGATCGTGCCGGGCATGTGCTTCTCCATCGAACCGGGTGTCTATCTGCCGGGCCGCTTCGGGGTCCGGATCGAGGACATCGTGACGGCGACCGAGGAGGGCGCGGGCGGCGGCCGCCGCTTCAACAACACGCCGCGCGAGATGGCGATCGTGGAGTGACGGGACAGGACGGGCCGGGCCACCACCGGCCGTGGCCCGTGGCGGCCGGCCACCGGCTCATCCGTCCGTCAACACCACCGCGCACTCCGCCGGGAGGCGAAGGAGGCCGTCCGCGCCCGGGGCGTCGACCGGGATCCAGGAGGCGAGGACCTTGTCGCGGCCGTTGGAGCCGAGGGGGATCTCCACCGGTTCCTTGCCCAGGTTGACCGCGACCCGCAGCACCCCGCGCCGGAACGCCAGCCAGCGGGCGTCCTCGTCGAAGGCGACCCGGACCGCCGCCAGGTCCGGATCGGTGAGGTCCGGCAGGGTGCGGCGCAGCGCGATCAGCTCGCGGTGCCAGGCCGACAGCCGGTTGTGCGGGGCGCGTTCGCGCTCCGACCGGTCCAGTACGGAACGGTCCCGGGTGGCCGGGTCCTGCGGGTCGGGAACGTCCTCCTCCGCCCAGCCGTGCTCCGCGAACTCCCGCCGCCTGCCCTGCCGTACGGCCTCCGCGAGCTCCGGGTCGGTGTGGTCGGTGAAGTACTGCCAGGGCGTGGTCGCCCCCCACTCCTCACCCATGAACAGCATCGGCACCGAGGGGGCCGTCAGGACCAGCGTCGCCGCGCAGGCGAGCAGCCCGGGGGAGAGGGTCGCCGAGAGCCGGTCGCCCAGCGCCCGGTTGCCGATCTGGTCGTGTGTCTGGGCGTAGGCCAGGAAGCGGTGCGCGGGGGTACGGACCCGGTCCACCGGGCGCCCGTGGCGGCGTCCCCGGAAACTCGAGTACGTACCGTCGTGGAAGAAGACATGGGTCAGCGTCTTGGCGAGCGCGGCCAGGGGGGCGCGCGCGAAGTCGCCGTAGTAGCCCTGGGACTCGCCGGTCAGGGCGGTGTGCAGCGCGTGGTGGAAGTCGTCGTTCCACTGTGCGTGGACGCCCAGGCCGCCCGAGACGCGCGGGGCCGTCGTACGCGGGTCGGCGAGGTCCGACTCGGCGATCAGGAAGTGCTGGCGACCCTGCTCCCGCGCCAGCTCGTCCACCGCCTCGCTCAGCTCCTCCAGGAACGTCAGCGCCCGGTCGTCCACCAGGGCGTGCACGGCGTCCAGCCGGAGCCCGTCGATCCGGTAGTCCTGGAGCCAGGCGAGCGCGCTGTCCAGCAGATAGCGGCGGACTTCGTCGGAGCCCGCCGCGTCCAGGTTCACGGCCGCGCCCCAGGGCGTCTGGTGGGTGTCGGTGAAGTACGGGCCGAAGGACGGCAGATGGTTCCCGGACGGGCCGAGATGGTTGTGGACCACGTCCAGGACGACACCCATCCCGAGCCCGTGGGCCGTGTCGACGAACCGCTTGAGCGCCGTCGGCCCGCCGTACGGCTCGTGGACCGCCCACGGCGCCACACCGTCGTATCCCCAGCCGTGCCTGCCCGGGAAGGGGCAGAGCGGCATCAGCTCCACATGGGTGATGCCGAGGCCCGCAAGCTCCCCGAGCCGCTCGGCCGCCGCGTCCAGGGTTCCGTCCGGGGTGAAGGTCCCGACGTGCAGCTCGTACAGGACCGCGGCGCGCAGCCGCAGCCGAGGGGCCTCGTTGAACCAGACGTACGCGGAGTGGTCGACGACCGCGCTGAGGCCGTCCGGGCCGTCCGGCTGGCGGCGGGAGCGCGGGTCGGGGAGGACCGGCCCGCCGTCCAGGGAGAAGCCGTAACGGTCGCCGTCCCCGGCCGCCACGACGCCGGACCACCAGCCGGCCCGCTCGGGGTCCGGCTCCAGGGGGTGCCCCGTGCCGTTCAGCTCGAGCGTCACCCGGTCACGGGCCCGCGGGGCCCACACCTCGAACAGCACCGGCCGATCCCCTCGTCGATGGTCCACACAACGGCAGCGCAGCAGCGGTGGCGGCGGCGCCGGGCCGCGGCGGCCGCGGTGGCCGCCACAACGACTACGGCGTCCATCCTGGCAGTCAGGGCCCGGCCGCGCCCGGTGTGTCCCGGACGAAGTTGATCGCTCGCTCGAACGTCGTGTACCCCGTGCGGGCGAAGGAGTTCGCCACCGGGACGTTTCCCAGGTCGGTCGCGGGACGGATCCGGGGCACCCCCGCGGCCCCCGCGAGGCCCCGTTCTGGACACGTCAGGCCCCTCGGACCGACAATCACGGTGTGACGACGCCTTTCGAGTTCTCCACGCACCCCGCTCGGCTCTCCGACGCCGAGCGGGACCGTGCGCTGGTGCTGCTCCGTGAGGGTGCCGCGCAGGGCAGGCTCTCGCACGACACCTTCCTCCACCGCATGGAGAAGGCGCTCGTCGCCCAGCGCCCGGACGAACTCGCGCTCCTGACCGCCGACCTGCAGACCGAGTCCGGCTGGACGCGGCGCGTGGTGGGCGCGGTGGAGAAGATGTCCGCGTTCACCGCCAAGCTCGGCCGGGCCTGGCACGCCGAGCGGCTCCCGAAGCTGCTGCTGCCCGAGCCGGGGCCGTACCCGCTGCGGATCGGCCGCGACCCGGCGAACGGGCTGCGGCTCAGCCACGAGACGGTCTCCCGGCTGCACGCCGAACTCTCCCTCCAGGGCGGGCTCTGGGTCCTGCGCGACCTCGGCTCGACCAACGGTACGAGCGTCAACGGGCGCCGGGTCACGGGGGCCGTGGCCGTGCGGGCGGGCGACCTGGTCGCGTTCGGCCAGATGTCGTTCCGGCTCTCCGTCCGCTGAACGGCACGGCCTGCCGGGCGACTTCCCTGACAGGGGGCCGCCCTCCTTCCCCTACGGGTGGGGGTAACCCCCGGTAGGGACACCGGAGTCCACCAGTGACCGTGTCATGCGTCCGGCGGGAGGCTGGCGGGCATGCGAACAACAGGTCAGCAGCCGCAGGGCAGAGTCCCCGCCACGGTCCGGACGGCGCAGTGGTGTGCCACGCACCCGTGGAAGGCCGTCTCGGGCTGGGTGCTCCTGCTCGCGCTGTGCATCGGCGCGGGGGCCGCGGTGGGCACGAACAAGGGGTCGTTCGCCGACTTCTGGATAGGCGAGGCCGGGCGGGCCGAGGCCATGGCCTCGGGCAGCGGGCTCACACCGCCGCCCGTCGAGCAGGTGCTGATCGAGCGCGGGGCCGGGGCCGCCGGGCAGCGCCCGGCGGCCGCCGTGGCGCAGGGCCCTACGGCCGCCGACGCGGATGACACGGCCGCCGGCGCCGAGGTCCCCACGGCCGCCGGCGCTGAGGTCCCCACGGTCGCCGGTGCGGAGGTCTCCACGGCCGGCGGCGCCGAGGTCCCCACGGTCGCCGGCGCTGAGGTCTCCACGGCCCTCGGCGCGGAGGTCCCCACGGCCGTCGCGCAGGGCCCCACAGCCGCCGCGCAGGACCTCACCGCCGCCGCGGAGGAGATCCGTCGGCGGATGGAGACGCTCCCGGCCGTCGAGTCGGTCGGCGCCCCGGTCGCGTCGCGCGGGGGCGACGCGGTGCGGGTGGCGGTCACGCTGCGCGGGGACCGGGAGACCGCGAAGAAGGACGTCGGGGCGCTCCTCGTCCAGACCACCGCCGTCCAGCGGGCCCACCCCGGTCTGACGGTCGAACAGACCGGCAGCGCCTCCCTCTCCGTGGGGGTCAACGACAAGCAGGGGCAGGACCTCCGGCGGACCGAGATGATCAGCCTCCCGGTCACCTTCCTCATCCTCCTCGTCGTCTTCGGCGCGGTCCTCGCCGCCGGGATCCCCGTCCTCCTCGCCCTCTTCTCGTTCGCCGGAGCGGTCGGGCTGTACGGGCTCGCCTCCTGGGTCTTCCCCGACGCGGGCGGCGCGGCGCTGAGCGTCATCTTCATGATGGGCATGGCGGTCGGCGTCGACTACTCGCTCTTCTACCTCAAGCGCGCGCGGGAGGAGCGCGAGCGCTCCGGCGGCACGATCTCGCACGCCAGAGCCGTCGAACTGGCCGCCGCGACCTCGGGGCGGGCCGTCGTCGACTCCGGGTTCGCGGTCGCCCTCTCCCTGGCGGGCCTGTACCTCGTCGGGGACGTGATCTTCTCGTCGATCGCCACGGGGGCCATCCTCGTCACGCTCGTGGCCGTCGGCGGCTCGCTGACGGTCCTGCCCGCCCTGCTCGCCAAGCTGGGCCACCGGATGGACGGCGGCCGGCTCGCCCGCCGGCGCCGCGGGGGCAGCGGGGGCGGCGAGGGGCGCGTGTGGGCCGCGCTGCTGCGCCCGGTCGTGCGCCGTCCGCTCGTGGCGCTGGTGGCCGGCGTCGCCGTGACCGTCGCGCTGGCCGCGCCCGCGCTCGGGATGCGGCTCGGCACCGAGGGGAAGGAGACGTTCCCCGACAGCGTCCCGGCCGTCGCCGCGTACGACCGGCTCGTGGCGGCCTTCCCGTCCGAGGGGCCCGGGCATCTCGTCCTCGTACGAGGTGAGGACCCGGCCGCGCCCCTGCGGAGGCTCGCCGACGCGACCCGCGGCGACGCGCTCTTCGCGCAGGACCGGGCGCCGGTGGTGCGGACCGCGGAGGACGGCCGCACGGCGCTGCTCGTACTGCCCGTTCCGTACGCGGCGAACTCGCCCGAGGCCGCCCGCTCCCTGGAGCAGGTCCGCGAACGTCTGCTGCCCGCCGCCGTCGGCGGCACGCCCGGTCTCCAGTGGGCGGTCTCCGGCGAGATCGCCGCCGGCGCCGACTATGCCGCGCACCAGGAGAGCCGGCTGCCGTGGGTGATCCTCTTCGTGTCGCTCGCCACTCTGGCGGTCATGTACGCCGCGTTCGGCTCTGTGGTGATGGCGGCGCTCGGCACGGTCCTCAACCTGGCCGCGGTCCTGGTGGCCTGGGGCGTGCTCACCCTGGTCTTCCAGGGGACCTGGGCGGAGGGCCTGTGGGGCTTCGAGTCTCTGGGCTTCGTCGGCTCCCGTACGCCGCTGATGGTCTTCGCGATCCTGGTGGGGCTCTCGACGGACTACCAGATCTTCGTCGTCAGCCGGATCCGTGAGGCCGTACGGCGCGGGGTGCCGACCCGGGAGGCGGTGGTGGACGGGATCGCCGGCTCGGCGGGCGTGGTGACCAGCGCGGCGGTGATCATGGTGTCGGTCTTCGTCAGCTTCCTCTTCATCGACCGCATCGAGATGAAGCAGATCGCGGTGGGTCTGACGGTCGCCGTCCTCTTCGACGCGATCGTGCTCCGTGCGGTGATCCTTCCCTCGGCGATGGCTCTCCTGGGAGACCGCGCCTGGTGGCCGCGCCGTCCCTCCGGGGCCCCCGCACCGGCGGCGGCGTCTCCGGCCACCGCCGGGGGCGAGAAGGCCCTCGTCCGAGCCCACCGCGTCACAGGACCAGGGAGCCGCCCGTGTTCTCGATCATCCGGCGGAGCACCTTCAGGGCGATGACGTAGTCGGCGTCGTCGATGCCCTCGTGGATGCGGGCGAGGATCGCCGGGGCGTGGCCCTTCATGGTCACGCGGGCCTCGTCGCCCGATTCGGTGATCCACAGGCGGTCCTCCGCGTCGCGCGTCAGCCAGCCGCGTCCGAGCAGGACCTCGGCCTCCGCCGCCAGGTCGTCCTCCGGCCTGATGTAGGAGCTCATCGCCTCCTGGAGCTCCGGGACCGTCATGCCGTGCCCGTCGGGCGAGATGTCGTGCTTCGACAGATGGCGCAGCAGCCAGAACTGGGGCTGGGTGAAGCCGGACTCGGCCTGCCGGGCCCGTGTGAACGCGACGAGCGCGCGGTTGGCCACTCCGGTCACGTAGGCGGCCGGCTGGGTGGCGAGTTCGGCGTCGGAGAGGTGCTGGGTCGTCATGGTGGTTTCCCCCTGTGGACGGTCGGTGGTGCCTGAACCGTAAAACCTGAAGATTGGTTGAGGTCAACTGTCGCCGCGCGGGGCTTGTTTCACCCGTTCGGCGGTATGCGGGCTGCGGGGGTCCGTGGGCGGTGGTGGGGTGGGGGGACGCACACACGCTGGACCGACAGGGGGCGCGATGAGCGACGAGTCGAAGCCGGGCATAGGCACGGACGGCTGGGCGGGCCTCCCGCCCATGGGGCCCGCGCCCTCCTCGCGCGCCCACGCCCGCACCACGGCGGCGGCCCCGACCGCCGGGCGCGTCCGGGCGGACGGGCGGGTCCGGGCGGACGGGCGGGTCCGGGCGGACGGGCGGGTCCGGGGCGAGGGTCCTTCCTCCGTCGAGCGGCCGCCGGGGAGCCCCGCCGGGCGGCCGACGAGCCGGACCGTCGCGCCCAGCCCGCTCGACCCCGGCGCCACCCGGGACCCGTACCGCGTCCACCGGGTCCTGCGCGAGGAGTTCCCGCTGACCTACGACCCGCTGCTGCGCGCCTGGGTCCTGAGCCGGTTCGCCGACGTCGCCACCGCCCTCACCGACGCCCGGTTCACCCACGGTCACCGGCCCGGCGACCCGCCCTGCGCCCGGACGCACGTCGACGTCGACGAGGACGAACTCCGCAGCGTCACCGCGCGCACCGCGCACGTCCTCGCCCGCCGGATCGCCGAGCGGCCCCAGGCGGACCTGGTCGCGGACTTCTGCCGCTGGCTGCCCGCCGGCACCGTCGCCGCCGCCGTCGGCGTGCCCTACCGGGACATGATGCGCCTGGTCCGCGGCCGCGCCGCCTCCGCGCTCGCCGGTCAGTGCACCGGCCAGATCTCGGTACGGGAGAAGGCCCTCGCCTCCTTCCTCGCCGACGTCCTCGTCGAGCCGGAACGCGCGGCCGCCCTCCATGACGCGCCCTCGGAGGAGATCGCCCGCGCCTGGACCGAGTCGCTGCGCCACGACCCGCCCGTACAGATCGCCGTCCGCCGCACCGCCGCCGACGTCCGTGTCGGCGGCGGCACGATCCCGGCGGGGGAGCCCGTCGCCCTGCTGATCGGGGCCGCCTGCCGGGACCCGGAACGCTTCCGCGACCCCGACCGCTACGACCCGCGGCGCGACGACCCCGGCCAGCTGACCTACGGGAGCGGCGTCTGCCCCGCCGTCCTCCTCGCCCGCCTCGAAGCCGAGTACGCCCTGCGGGCGCTCCTCGACGCCATGCCCCGCCTGCGACTGGCCCACGGCTTCCGGCCCGAGCGAACGGGCCTGATCACCCGCGCCCCGCGGAGCCTCCTCGTACAACCCGGCGACTGACGCCCGGGCGGTTGATGCCCCGGCGGTCAAGGCGCCGGTGCGGGCCGCCCGGCCCCGGCGCCGGGGCGACCCGGGCCGGGTGCCCCACTGGCAGACAACCCCGCGCCGCGCCCAGGCGGTTGACGTCCCGGCGGTTGAGGCGCCCGGGCCTGGCGCCCCCGCGCCCCCTGCCGCGCGCCCCCTGCCGCGCGCCCCCGGGCTGGCTATCCCGTGCCGTGCGGCCCCCGTGCCGGGCTACCCCGTGCCGGGCTACCCCGTGCCGGGCTACCCCGTGCCGGTCGCCCCGGCACCGGTCGCCCCCGCCCCCCGCGCCCCGCCCCGGGCAGCCCTTCCTCACTCCTCCCGGGCGGGCCGTCGGCCGAGCAGGGACACCGGGCGGGCGTCGAAGAGGTCGACCGGCTTCACCGCTCCGCCCGTGAACTCCCGTACGCCGTCGAGCAGGTCGAACCAGCGGCCCGGTGGCAGGATCAGCTCCGTGTCCTGCCACCCGCCCGCCTCAGCCAGCCGCAGCGGCAACCGTGTGACCGCCGTGACCACCTCGGCCGAGCCGCCCTCTCCGCGGGCGAAGGCCAGACAGTGCGGCGCCGTGGCCCCGGTCACGGCCAGCGGGGTGTACGAGTCCGGCGCGGCGAACACCTCGGGGTGCCGCCGCCGCAGCCCGAGCGCCGCACGGACCACCGCCGTCTTGTCGTCGTCCTCGCCGACCGTGAACGGAGTCCGGTTGTCCGGGTCGACCAGCGCCCGGTACTCCCGCTCGGTGCCCTGATAGAGCTCCGGCACCCCCGGCATCGTCAGCTGGACCAGGGTCGCGCCCAGCATGTGCGCCCGGATGTGCGGCTCCAGCGCGAACGCCGCCTCCGAGGCCGCCCGGAGAGGGATCCGGCCCGGCCCGGCCGCCACGAAGTCGGTCACCGCGCGCTCGTACGCCGGATCGGGCTCCGTCCAGCTGGTGTGCAGACCGGCCTCCCGTACGGACTTCAGGACCGCCGGGCCGAGCCGCGCCGGATCCGGTGTGCCGAACCCGAACGCGGTCTGCCACGCCGTCCACGCCAGGTGCGGATCCGGCGCCGGAACGCCCGCCACCTCCTCCAGCAACTCCCGCCACACCGCCGGACACTGGGAGAGGACGGCGATCCCGGCACGGACGTCCGCACTGCGCTTGGTGTCGTGCGTGGAGAGCACGGTCCCGGTGCCGGGCCAGTACCGGGAGAGCCGTAGGCAGTACGCGTGGAACTCCTCGGGCGCGATCGCCGGGCGCCCAGGGTCGCCGCCCACCTCGTTCGCGGACAGCAGCGGGGTGTAGCGGTAGAAGGCGGTGTCCTCCACGGACTTGGCGCGCAGCGCCGAGGACGTCTGGGCGAACCTCGCCCGGAACGCCCGGTGTTCGTGGCCGTCGCCGAGCAGCCCGAGCGCCAGGTCCCGCACGGTGTCGACCGCCGTGGCCTCCTCCGGTACGGCGAAGGCCGCCTTCGCGCCCCGGGCCGCCTCCGGGGTCAGCACCGACTCGGCGTCCGTACGGTAGAAGCGGTAGACGGGGACGCGGACGAGGAGCTCGCGGACCGCGGTCCGCAGGGCCCAGGGGGCGTGGTCGCGCAAGCCGGGATCGGCGGCGCAGATCCGGTCCGCGAGCCGGGCAAGGGCCGCGGTCTCCGCCGCCAGGTCGTGCGTCACCACCTCGTACGCGGACCGGCGCGCGGTCGCCTCCCAGGAGCCGCCCCGGTCGCCCGCGCGCCCCGCGAACTCGCGGTACACGTCGGAGAGTTCGTCGGCGCCCACACCGTCGACGAAGACACCGTCCACATACCGCAGGGCGTCGTAGCCGGTCGTCCCCGCGACCGGCCAGGCCGGCGCCAGCGGCTCCGCGCCGGTGAGGATCTTCTCGACGACCGTCCAGCACCGGCCGCCCGTCGCCTCCCGCAGGCGCTCCAAGTACCCCTCGGGGTCGGCGAGTCCGTCCGGGTGGTCGATCCGCAGCCCTTCGATCACCCCGTCCCGGACCAGTTCGACGATCTTGCCGTGGGTGGCGTCGAAGACCTCGGGGTCCTCGACCCGCACCCCGATCAGCTCCGAAATGGTGAAGAACCGGCGGTAGTTCAGCTCGGTGCGGGCCAGACGCCACCAGCCGAGCCGGTACCACTGGGCGTCGAGAAGCTCGGGCAGCGGCAGCCCCTCCGTGCCCGCGCGGAGCGGGAACTCCTGGCCGTCCAGGTGCAGCACGCCGTCGGCGACCCGCATCCGCTCCCGTACGTCCGGGAGCCGGGCCGGAAGCACGGGCAGCAGGACCCGGCCGTCCCCCGCCGTCCAGTCGATGTCGAACCAGCGGGCGTACGGCGACTCGGGGCCCTCGCGGAGCACCTCGCGCAGCGCGTGGTTGTGGGTGGGCGACGCCGCCATGTGGTTGGGCACCAGGTCCACGACCAGGCCCAGGCCGTGCGCCCGGGCGGTCGCGGCGAGCGCCCGCAGCCCCTCCTCGCCGCCCAGCTCGGCCCGGATCGCGCGGTGATCGGTCACGTCGTAGCCGTGCGTCGAGCCGGGCACGGCCTCCAGGACGGGGGAGAGGTGGAGGTGGGAGACCCCGAGTGCGGCGAGATGGGGGACGGCCCGCTCGGCGGCCGGGAAGGGGAACTCCGGCTGGAGTTGGAGCCGGTAGGTGGCGGTGGGCACGGTCCGGGCGGAGGGCGGGGACGGGAGCGAGGACGTCATGCGAACGTACGTACCCGGCCAGGAGGCTTCTGTGTCATCGCCTCATGCGTCCGTTCGGGTGTATCGCGTTACGTTCTGGCGATGCTCCGTATGTATCGCGACACGCTGTCCCTGCTCGGGCCGGTGCTTCCGGTGGTCTCCTTCCTGGGGCGGCTGCCGACCGCGATGTGCCAGCTCGGCAGCCTGCTCCTGGTCGCCGAGACGAGCGGATCCCTGACGACGGCGGGGCTCGCGGGCGGCGCGCTCGCGGCGGGGCAGACGCTCGCGGGGCCCGTCATCGGCCGGTTCGCCGACCGGCGCGGACAGCGGGGGGTGGTCCTCGTCGCGTCCCTCGCCAACGCGGTGGCCGTCGCCGCGCTGGTCCTCGCGGCCCTCGCGCAGGCGGCGACCGGCTGGCTGATCGCCCTCGGCGCGCTCGCGGGCGCGACCGTCCCGCAGATCGGACCGCTCGCCCGGACCCGCTCGGTCGCCCTGGCCCGGCGTTCCGGCGCCGGCGACCGGCCGGTGGGCACGGTGCTCTCCTTCGAAGGCACCCTCGACGAGGTCTCCTTCGTCCTGGGCCCGGCCCTCGTGGGCCTCGCCGCCGCCCTCGCCCACCCGGCGGCCGCCCTCCTGACGGCCTCGGCCCTCCTGGCGACCTGCGGCACGGCGTTCGCGCTGCACCCCTCGGCCCGTGTCGCCGAAGGCGGTACGGCGGGCTCCACCGCCACCCGTACGGGCGCCGCCGAACGGGGGCGGCTGCCGGGGTCCGCGTACGCCCTCCGGTTCACGATGGTGCTCCAGGGCGCCATGTTCGGTGCCTCGCAGGCGGGCATCACCGCGCTCACCGAGAAGCTCGGGGCTCCGGCGCAGGCCGGGCTCGTCTACGCCGCCATGGGGGTGATGAGCGCCGCCGTCGGCCTCTCGATGGCGGCCGTGCCGGCGCGGATCGGGCTGCCGACGCGCTGGCGTGCGGCCACCGTCGCGCTCGTCGTTCTCTCCGCCCCGCTCGTCCTCGTGGACTCGCTCCCGGCCCTGTACGCGGTCGTGATCGTCCTCGGCGCCGCCTACGCGCCGCATCTGATCACCGTCTTCGGACTCACCGAGCGGACCGTGCCCGCGTCCCGGCTCGCCGAGTCGATGGCTTTTCTCACCAGCGGGATCGTCGGCGGCCAGGCCCTCGCGCTGGCCCTCTCGGGCCGCCTCGCGGAGACCCACGGCGCACCGGCCGCCTTCACCGTGGCGGTCGTCGCGGCCGCCCTGTGCGCGGTGTTGTCGTGGGCCGTCCGCACGCGGGTTCCGGCGCCCGGCACCCGACCGGCCGGGGCGGATGCGACGGCCGAGGTCTGACGGCGGACGCGATGGCGGACGCGATGGCGGACGCGATGGCGGACGCGATGGCCGAGGAGCGTGACGTACGCGGCGGGCGGGGACACGCGCCCCGCCCGCCCCGCCCGTCGCGGTCCCCGGCTACGCCGGCCGCTTCAGCACCGTCAGGCTCAGCGGTGCCAGAGTCACCCGTTCGCCCGCCGCGACCTTGGGGCCCTCCTGGGGAGGGATGCCCTCCGGGTGGGAGGTGTCGACCACCACCCGCCAGCTCTCGCCGTGGTTGACCGGCACCTCGAACTCCAGCTCCTGCGCCGAGGCGTTGAACATCAGCAGGAACGAGTCGTCCGCGATCCGTTCCCCCTGCGGTCCCGGCTCGGAGATCGCGTTGCCGTTCAGGAAGACCGACAGCGCCTGCGCGTGCGCCGCCTGCCAGTCCCGCGCCTTCATCTCCTCGCCCTCCGGCGTGAACCAGGCGATGTCGGTCAGCTCGTCGTGCGTGCCCTCCACCGGGCGTCCGTGGAAGAAGCGGCGGCGCCGGAAGACCGGATGGTCCCGCCGCAGCCGGACCATCGCCCGGGTGAACTCCAGCAGGGTCCCTTCCTCCGACGCGCCGGGCTCCGGCCAGCGCACCCACGAGACCTCGTTGTCCTGGCAGTAGGCGTTGTTGTTGCCGCCCTGCGTCCGGCCGAACTCGTCGCCGTGGCTGAGCATCGGCACGCCCTGCGAGAGCATCAGCGTCGCGAGGAAGTTGCGCATCTGCCGGGCCCTCAGCTCCCGGATCCCGATGTCGTCCGAGTCGCCCTCGGCCCCGCAGTTCCACGACCGGTTGTAGCTCTCGCCGTCGCGGTTGCCCTCCCCGTTCGCCTCGTTGTGCTTGCCGTCGTAACTGACGAGGTCGCGCAGTGTGAACCCGTCGTGGCAGGTCACGAAGTTGACCGAGGCGAGCGGCCGGCGGCCGTCGTCCTGGTACAGGTCGGACGAGCCGGTGAGCCTGGAGGCGAACTCGGCGAGCGTACGCGGCTCGCCGCGCCACAAGTCCCGTACACAGTCCCGGTACTTGCCGTTCCACTCGGTCCACAGCGGGGGGAAGTTCCCCACCTGGTAGCCGCCCTCGCCGACGTCCCAGGGCTCGGCGATCAGCTTCACCTGGCTGACCACCGGATCCTGCTGCACCAGGTCGAAGAAGGACGACAGCCGGTCCACCTCGTGGAACTGCCGGGCCAGCGTCGCCGCCAGGTCGAAGCGGAAGCCGTCGACGTGCATCTCCGTCACCCAGTACCGCAGACTGTCCATGATCAGCTGGAGTACGTGCGGGGACCGCATGAGCAGCGAGTTCCCGGTGCCGGTGGTGTCCGTGTAGTACCGCTGGTCGTTCGAGAGCCGGTAGTACGAAGGGTTGTCCAGGCCCCGGAAGGAGAGTGTGGGGCCCAGGTGGTTGCCCTCGGCCGTGTGGTTGTAGACCACGTCGAGGATGACCTCGATGCCCGCCTGGTGCAGAGCCCGTACCGCCGACTTGAACTCCAGGACCTGCTGGCCCCGGTCGCCCCAGGAGGCGTAGGCGTTGTGGGGGGCGAAGAAGCCGATCGTGTTGTAGCCCCAGTAGTTGGAGAGCCCCGCGTCGACCAGTCGGTGGTCGTTGACGAACTGGTGCACCGGCATCAATTCCAGCGCCGTGACGCCCAGTTCCTTCAGATGCCCGATGACCGCCGGGTGCGCGAGCCCCGCGTACGTCCCGCGCAGCTCCTCCGGCAGCTCCGGGTGGAGCATGGTCAGGCCCTTCACATGTGCCTCGTAGATCACCGTCCGGTGGTAGTCGGTGCGTGGGCGTCGGTCGTCGCCCCAGTCGAAGTACGGATTGACCACGACCGAGGTCATCGTGTGCGGCGCCGAGTCGAGGTCGTTGCGTGAGTCCGGCCGCCCGAAGTGGTAGCCGTACACCGCCTCGCCCCACTCGACCGAGCCCGAGACCGCGCGGGCGTAGGGGTCCAGGAGCAGCTTCGCCGAGTTGCAGCGCTGCCCTTGCTCCGGTGCGTAGGGGCCGTGGACGCGGAATCCGTACCGCTGTCCCGGCATCACTCCCGGCAGATAGGCGTGCCGGACGAAGGCGTCCGTCTCGCGCAGCTCCACCGCCGTCTCCGAGCCGTCGTCATGGAGCAGACACAGCTCGATCCTGTGGGCGGCCTCCGAGAAGACCGCGAAATTGGTTCCTGCGCCGTCGTAGGTGGCGCCAAGGGGATACGCCTGTCCCGGCCAGACCTGCATAGATAAGACTCTTCCATCCTGATCCGGGTGTTGGGGTGTACTCCGGCCAGATCCTGCCCGAAAGAGGGGCAACCTCCTAGGACTTCGCCCCGCCCTGCCGGGTGCGCTTCCAGCGGTGATATGTGCGGGTTTCGACCTGATGTGCGATGAGGGGCCGGTTCCGCCGGTCGGCCGCGGTCCGGCCGCGCTCACCGGCTGCGGGCCGGCCCCGCCGGCCACCCGCCCGCCCGCCTTCCGCCCGTCGAACCGGTCCGCCCGGGCCGGGTCAACATCGGGTTCCGCCGCACCGCCCCGGACGAGGCCGGAGCCCGGTGCCGGTCGTCCGCCGGGGCTCCCCGCTCGCGGCCGGGGGCGTCACCGGTATGAATCCGCTCACTCCGGCCGAACTCGCCCTCCGGAACGGCGCTCCCAATCAGGGGAGTTGAGCAAGCAGCCTGCCGATCCGGCTGCACCGCCTCCCGCTCCCGGAGTACCCTTCCTTGATCGTCGACAGGCGGCGGGATCGGGCGTCCAACAGCAGAAGGCGGTGCGCGGGTGAGCTCGGGAGGTCTGGAGCTGCCCCCAGGTGACGCGGGTCACGAGGGGATCCCGCCCGAGCCCGCGGACGCACCGCCCGGAGCGGTCTCCGTCGCCCGGCCGATGGAGATCGGGGCGGAGCTCGACTGGGGCGCCGAGGCCTGGAGCGAGGTGCGGACCCGCGCCCAGCGCGCCGGGCGTGCCTATATCTGGCTGAATCTCGTCGAACAGCGGCTCCGCGCCGTGGTCGCCGCCGTGCTGCGGCCGGTGTACGAGCCGGTGCACGGTGACGACTGGGTGGTGGCCGCGGCCGGACCGGCCGGACAGGAGTGGGTGCAGCGGGCCGTCGCCGTGCGCGAGGTCTCGCGGCGCAAGGGCTATCTCCTGGACCCGGCGGACGACAACGTTCTCAGCTTCCTGACCCTCCCGCAGCTGCGGGAGCTGATGGTGCAGCACTGGCCGTGCTTCGAGCCGTACTTCGACGACCGTCGCGAGGTCGAACTGGCTCTGGACGAGCTGGAGGTGACGCGCAACGTCGTCTCCCGCAACCGCGCCCTGTCGACGACCGTCCTCGCCCAGTCCGAACGGGCCTCCGCGCGGCTCCTGGAGATCCTCGGCAGCGGCGCGGGCGTGCCGTCCGCCGACCGGCTGCCGGTCGACGCGGTCGAGGACCTGGTGGGCGACCGGTACGCCGACGTGGTCTCCGTCCACTCCGACCGGGTGCGGCTGCAGCGCCAGCTGCCGGCCGAGGACCTCTTCGGCGGGGCCCGCCGCCTCGACGCCACGGGCATAGGCCTGAACCTCCTCGTGCAGAACTTCTCCGGGCGGCGGCTGGTGCGGCTCGCCGAGTCCGGCTGTCGCATACGCCTGCTGTTCCTCAATCCGGCGAGCAGCGCCGTCAAACGGCGCGAGCGGGAACTGGGGCTTAAGAAGGGCGAGTTGAGTCGCTCGGTGGAGATGAACATCCTCCACATGAGGCGGGTGCGGTCCCGGCTGCGCGACCCGGACGCCTTCCAGATCCATGTCTTCGACGAGACCCCCCGCTTCACGGCGTACCTGGTGGACGGGGACGGGCCGGACGGGGTCGCCGTCGTCCAGTCGTATCTGCGGAAGGCGCGGGGGATGGAGGCGCCGGTGCTCGTCCTGCGCGGGGGTGGCCGCAACGTGGTGCGTTCCGGACAGCACGCACGTGACGGTGAATACGGACTATTCGCGACATATAGGGAGGAGTTCGAGTCGGTCTGGCTCGACTCCCGTCCGGTCTCCTGAGGGGCCGGGACCGTCGCCCGGGACCGCCGCCCGGGGGCGTTGTCAGTGGCGCGTGCGAGGGTGTTCAGCACCACGGGGGAGATCACGTAAGGAGGACCCGATGGCTTGGCACGGGGAAGAGCTGGTCGGATTCGACCTGGAGACGACCGGCACCGAACCGCTGGAGGCGCGGATCGTGACGGCCTCGGTCGTCGGCGTCCAGGGCGGGCGGGTGGTGCGCCAGCGGGACTGGCTCGCCGACCCCGGGATCCGCATCCCGGCGCAGGCGTCCGCGATCCACGGCATCAGCAGCGAGCGGGCGGCCGCGGAGGGCCGGCCGGTCGTCGAGGTGGCCGACGAGATCGCCGAGACGCTGACGGGGTACTGGACGCAGGGCGTCCCGGTCGTGGCGTACAACGCCTCCTTCGACCTCACCCTCCTCTCGGCCGAGCTGCGCCGCCACGGGCTCCCCTCGCTGAGCGAGCGGCTGGGCGGCGCCCCGATAGGCCCCGTCCTCGACCCGTACACCATCGACCGGGCCGTCGACCGGTATCGCAGGGGGAAGCGGACCCTCGAGGCGGTCTGCGCCGAGTACGGAGTCGTCCTCGAAGCGGCCCACCAGGCGGCCGCCGACGCGCTGGCCGCCGTGCGGGTGGCCGTCGCGATAGCCGAGCGGCACGCCGCGGTGGCCGCGCTGACCCCGGCCCAGCTGCATGAGCGTCAGATCGACTGGTACCGCATCTGGGCCGAGGACTTCCAGGACTTCCTGCGCCGCAAGGGCACCCCGGACGCGTTCGTGGACCCGTCCTGGCCGCTGCGCGAGCTCGCGCCGGTGGCGGGCTGACGGACCGTTCCGCCCCGGCCGGTGCCGTCAGCCGATCGGGTTCTCCGCCAGGAAGTCCAGGAGCAGCGCGTTGACGCGGTCCGGCCGGTCCAGCTGGAGCCAGTGGCCCGCGTCCTCGACCCGTTCGTACCGCCAGGTGCCGTCCACGTGCTTGCCGGTGCCGGTCATGGACTGCTCGGTGAGGAAGCGGTCGCCGGAGGACCAGACGCCCATGACCGGGCCCGGCAGTGGCGGGAGCGGCAGCGGCGGACCGAACTGGACCTCGGCGGGCAGGCCCGCCCGGTAGACGCCGAGGGCCGCGGTGAGCGCGCCCGGCGCCCGCAGCGGCTCGACGACCGCGTCCGCGTCCGGGTGCTCGCCCAGCATCTCCCGGAGGTTGGCGAAGTCGTCGCGCGCGAGCCAGTCCTCGGCCAGGCCGGCGAGCTGGAAGAGGATCATGTACCAGGAGCGCTGCTTCTGCTCCCAGCCCGCGTCACGGATCGACGCCAGGTGCCCCACCGACAGGATGCTCAAGGACGCCACCCGCTCCGGGAAGGCCTGGGCGATGCCCTGGACCATGCCCGAGCCCCAGTCGTGCCCGACCAGATGGACCCGGTCGATCTCCAGCCGGGCGAGGAGTTCGAGCAGGTCGCCGACGTGCTTGCCCGGGTGGTACGCCTCCGCGCCGCCCTCCGGCCGGTCGGAGCCGCCGAAGCCCCGCAGGGTGGGAGCGACGCACTTGTACCCCGCCGCGGTCAGGGCCGGGACCTGATGGCGCCAGAGGCGGTGGCTGTCGGGGAAGCCGTGCACCAGCAGGACGGCCGGGCCGGCGCCGCTCACCTCGACGTCGAGCGTCACCTCGGACAGTTCCACGCGCATCACAACACCCCGTTCGCGAAAGGGAGAAGCCCGGCCCCGACATGATGTCAGAAGGGGTACCAGCGCACCTCGGGGTCGCCGTCCCGCAGCGAGGCCACCCGCCGCTCGAACTCGGCCAGGGCCTTGGGGTTCGTCGGCGCGTGCTGGGCCACCCAGGCGCAGCTCGCGGTCTCCCGGGCCCCGCGCAGCACCGCGCACCCGTCCCACTCCCGTACGTCCCAGCCGTACGCCTCGGTGAACGCGTCGTAGGCGGCGGGGTCGAGTCCGTACCGGTCACGGGAGAGGGCGAGAACCACCAGATCGTGTTCGCGCAGATCGGAGGAGAAGGTCTCCAGGTCGACCAGGACCGGCCCGTCGGGGCCGACATGGACGTTCCGGGGGAGGGCGTCCCCGTGGATCGGTCCCGGCGTGAGCCGGGGGGCGAGAGCGGCCGCGGCAGGGGCGAAGGCGTCGCGCCGCTCCCGCAGGAAGGCCGCGTCGGCCGGGTCGACGGCGTCGCCTGCGAGCCGCAGCCACCGCTCGACCCCGCCGAGCAGCTCACGGCGGGGGAGCGTGAAGCCTTCCGGCTCCGGCAGGGCGTGGATCCGCCGCAGCAGCGGCGCGAGGTCCCGGGGCTCGGCCGGGCGCACGGCCTCGGGCAGCCGGTGCCACAGGGTGACCGGGTGCCCGTCGGCCAGCCGGGGCTTCGGCTCCGCCGCCCGTACCGCCGGGACGTCCGTCTCCGCCAGCCACTCCGCCAGCGCGAGCTCCCGCTCCGCCCGGGGAAGCAGCTCCGCGTCCCGGCCGACCTTCACCACGAGCTCGCCCACGGCGAAGACCGCGTTCTCGCCGAGCGCCAGGAGCCGCGCCTCCGGCTGCCCGGCCGTCAGTCCCGCGGCGGCCAGGATCTCCCGTGCGCGCGCCTCGTCCATCCGTCTCTCCCAGCTGTCCCCGATGCCTGTGCGAATCAGCCAAAGTCTCGCATCCATGCAGGTTGCCTTGACGAAGCGACGGCCCGTCAGGACCATGACGGAGGCCGGTGCGGCATGGCCAAAGGCGCAAAAGGGGTCCATCTGTGAGTGTGGCGACCGCAACGAAGCGGTCCGGCGGAACAGCGGCCGCCGGCGGGAGACCCGGCGCCGGGAGGGACCACGGCGCCTGGTTCCTGGTGCTGCCCGCCCTCATCCCCGTCCTGATCCTCAGCGTCGGCCCCCTGCTCTACGGCATCGCGCTCGCCTTCACCGACGCCCAGTCCGGCCGCACGCAGTCCACGCAGTGGGTCGGCACCCTCAACTTCCAGGACCTGCTCCACGACACGCTCTTCTGGGACTCCTTCCGGATCGGCCTGCTCTGGGCCGTCGGCGTCACCGTCCCGCAGTTCCTGCTGGCCCTCGGCCTCGCGCTGCTGCTCAACCAGAACCTCCGCTTCCGCTGGCTGGCCCGGGCGCTCGCGATCATCCCCTGGGCCATGCCCGAGGTCGTCGTCGGCATCATGTGGCGGCTCGTCTACAACCCCGACGCGGGCATCCTCAACGAGACCATCCGCGACCTGGGCCTGGGAGACGGACGCGACTGGCTCACCGGACTCGCCACCGCCCTGCCCGCCGTGATCGTCGTCGGCATCTGGGCGGGCATGCCGCAGACCACGGTCGCCCTGCTCGCCGGACTGCAGAACACCCCGCACGAGCTCCACGAGGCCGCCGCACTGGACGGCGCGGGAGCCTGGCGCCGCTTCCGTACCGTCACCTGGCCCGCCCTCAAGCCGGTGGCCCTCGCCATCACCGCGCTCAACTTCATCTGGAACTTCAACTCCTTCGCCCTGGTCTACGTCCTGACCAACGGCGGACCCGGCGGCCGCACCCGGCTCCCCATGCTCTTCGCCTACGAGGAGGCCTTCCGCTACGGGCAGTTCGGCTACGCCGCCGCGATGGGCTGTGTCATGGTCGCCGTCATCTCCGTGCTCCTCGCCCTCTATCTCGTCGGACGGCTGAAGGGGGACCAGGACCGGTGAGCGCGCTCCGTACCAGCAGACCGGCGCGGTTCGGCCAGTACCTCGCGCTCCTCGCGTATCTGGTCTTCCTCGCCTTCCCGTTCCTCTGGCTGATCTCCACCGCCTTCAAGCCGGCGACCGAACTCGGCTCGCTCCACCCGACCTGGATCCCCGAGGACCCGACCCTCGCCAACTTCCGCCAGGCGTTCGCCGAGCAGCCGCTGCTCAGGGCCGCCGCGAACAGCCTGATCGCCGCCCTCGCCGCGGCCCTGATCGCCGTCCTCATCGCCACGCCGATGGCCTACGTGATGGCCCGGCACCGCGGCCGGCTCTCCACCGCCGCCACCGGCTGGGTCGTGATCAGCCAGGCCTTCCCCTTCGTGCTGGTGATCATCCCGCTCTTCCTCGTCCTCAAGAACCTGCATCTGATCAACAGCCTCTTCGGCCTCGTGCTGGTGTACGTCGTCTGGTCGCTGCCGTTCGCGCTGTGGATGCTGGCCGGATACGTACGGGCCGTCCCGGCCGAGCTGGAGGAGGCCGCGGCCGTCGACGGGGCCGGGAGGCTGCGTACGCTCGTCTCGGTCACCGCCCCGCTGCTCGCCCCCGGCATCGTCGCCACGGCGCTCTTCGCCTTCGTCACCGCGTGGAACGAGTTCTTCTTCGCGCTCGTCCTGCTCAAGACCCCGGAGAAGCAGACCTTGCCGGTCGTCCTCACCCACTTCCTCGGCGCGGAGGGCGTCGCGGACCTCGGACCGCTGGCCGCGGCCGCGTTCCTCGCCACCCTCCCCTCCCTGGTCATCTTCGCGATCATCCAGAAACGCATCACGGGCGGGATGCTGACCGGGGCGGTGAAGTCCTGATGCGCGTACGGACGTTCACGGCGACCGCCGCCACGATCGCGCTGCTCCTCACCGGATGCTCGTCGGCCGACGAGCCCGACGGCGGACCGGTACGGCTCCGCTTCCAGTCGCTGGCGTGGCAGAAGGAGTCCGTCGACGCCAACAAGGAGCTGGTGGAGGAGTGGAACGCCGCCCACCCCGACATCCAGGTCGACTACGTCCAGGGCAGCTGGGACTCCGTCCATGACCAGCTCCTCACCTCCTTCGAGGGCGGCGAGGCGCCGGACATCATCCACGACGCCTCCGACGACCTGGCCGACTTCGCCTACGGCGGCTATCTGGCCGATCTGACCGACCTCCTGCCGGAGCGGCTCAAGGCCGACATCCCGGAGCGCAGCTGGCAGACCACGACCTTCGGCGACGGGATCCACGGCGTGCCGTTCCTCCAGGAGCCTCGCGTGATCATGGCCAACAAGCAGATCCTGGAGTCCTCCGGCGTCCGCCTCCCGACCCCCGACAAGCCGTGGAGCTGGGAGGAGTTCCGGCAGATCACCAAGGAGCTGACGGCCGCCATGGGCAAGGGGAGGTACGCGGTCGCCTGGCCGCTCAAGGAGCCGGTCTCGGTCAGCCTCAACCTGGGGCTCTCGGCCGGCGGACAGCTCTTCCACCGCGGGCCCGACGGCAAGGTGACCGTCCGCTTCACCGAGCAGGACGACATCGTGCCGGGGACCATCCACGACCAGGTCAACACCGACCTCAGCGCCTCGCGTTCGACGCTGGGCACCGGCGGCTCCGACGCCCTGCCCGGCTTCTTCGGCGGCAAGTACGCGATGGTCCCGCTGGGCTTCTCCTACCGGCAGCAGATCACCCAGCAGGCTCCGAAGGGCTTCGAGTGGATCGTCCTGCCCGCGCCCGCGGGCGAGGACGGACTCGCCCAGGGGGTCAGCCCGCAGACGCTCTCCATCGCCGAGGAGAGCCCGCACAAGAAGGAGGCGGCGCAGTTCCTCGACTTCTTCCTCCGGCCGGCCAACATGGTCCGCCTCGCCCGCGGCGACTGGATGCTGCCCACCGGGACGGCGGCCCTCGCCGATCCGTCGCTGCACACGGCGAAGGACGGCTGGGCGACCGGGGCGGCCGTGGCCGGGCATCTGCGCTCCGCGCCCGCGCAGTCGGTCCGCGGCTATCCGGAGTGGAAGGACAAGGTGGCCACCCCGGCCTACCAGGAGTACTACAGCGGGGCGATCGACGCGGCGGAGCTGCGCAAGCGCCTTGAGGGGGACGGCAACCTCGTCCTCGCCCGCTACCAGCGCGACTGATCCACGGACCTCCTCGGGGGAGCCGTCACGGACAAGTAAGTGGACGAGACGTCTCGTCTCGTTTACTGTGGAGCCATGACCGCCACTCCGCGCCCCGCCCACATCGCCATGTTCTCCATCGCCGCCCACGGCCATGTGAACCCGAGCCTCGAAGTGATCCGCGAGCTCGTCACCCGCGGGCACCGCGTCAGTTACGCCATCCCCGCCTCCTTCGCCGACAAGGTCGCCGCGACCGGCGCCACCCCTGTCGTCTACACCTCCACGCTGCCGACCGACGAGGACCCGGACGCATGGGGGACCGAACTGATCGACAACATCGAGCCCTTCCTCCGTGATGCCATCCAGGCGCTTCCCCAGCTCGCGGCGGCTTTCGACGACGACCGACCGGACCTCGTCCTCCACGACATCACCGCCTACCCGGCCCCGGTCCTCGCACACCGGTGGGGTGTGCCCGCTGTGGGACTCTGGCCGAATCTCGTCCCGTGGCAGGGGTACGAGGAGGAGGTCGCGGAGCCCATGTTCGCCGAGCTCAAGGCCTCGGAGCGGGGCAAGGCGTACTACGCCCGCTTCGAGAACTGGCTGACCGAGCACGGTGTCGACACCCACCCCGACCGGCTCGTCGCCCGCCCCCGCCGGGCGATCGTGCTCATCCCCCGGGCGCTCCAGCCGCACGCCGACCGGGTCGACGAGTCCGTCTTCACCTTCGTCGGCGCCTGCCAGGGCGACCGTGCGGACCAGGGGGAGTGGCGGCGGCCGGCGAGCGCGGAGAAGGTCCTGCTGGTCTCCCTGGGCTCGGCCTTCACCAAGCAGCCGGACTTCTACCGGGCCTGCGTCGCCGCCTTCGGTGACCTGCCGGGCTGGCACGTGGTGCTCCAGATCGGCGCGTTCGTCGACCCCGCGGAGCTGGGTGCGATTCCCGCCAATGTCGAAGTGCACAGCTGGGTGCCCCAGTTGGCGATCCTGCGCCAGGCGGACGCCTTCATCACCCATGCCGGTGCGGGCGGCAGCCAGGAGGGGCTGGCCACCGCCACCCCGATGGTCGCGGTCCCGCTCGCCACCGACCAGTTCGGCAACGCGGACATGCTCCAGTCCCTGGGGGTGGCCCGTCATCTCCCGCTGGAGGAGGTGACCCCCGAGCGCCTGCGCGAGGCCGTCCTCGCCCTCGTCGACGACCCCGAAGTGGCCCTCCGCGCCAAGGAGGTCCAGGAGCGAATGGCGAACGAGGGCGGAACGCCCAGGGCGGCCGATCTGATCGAGTCCGAACTGGTCTGACACGCCCCGCCCGAGGCCCCCGGAACACCCGGGGGCCTTACGCGTGCGGCGAGTTGGGGGGAGATGACCAAAATATTATTACGAAGACTTGTTGAATAAATCACAGCTGTATGAAGGTCTTGATTTGCACTCGTCAATGAGCAAGGGTTTCGAGGCAGCCGCCGGAGAACTTCCTTCCGGAGGCTCAACCCCCCACAAATCCTGACGAGGAGACCCCTCTTCATGGCAATACACAAGCGTGTCCGGAAGACGAAGCTCATCGCGGTCTCGACCGCGATCGCGGCCGCGGCCGGAGTCGTCGCCCTCACAAGTCCGTTCGCCGGCGCGGCCCCCACGCCCGCCCTCGGGACGGTCCACGGACTCGGCGTCGAAGGCGCCGTGGCAGGCAGCTACATCGTTCTGCTGGACGAGAAGGCCGACAAGGGCGATCTCGCGGAGGAGTACGGCGGCACCCTGCGCCGCAGCTACGACTCCGCGGTCAACGGCTTCTCGGTGAACGGTCTTTCGGAGACCGAGGCCAAGCGCCTCGCCGCCGACCCGGCCGTCGCCAAGGTCGTCCAGAACAAGAAGTTCACCATCAACGCGACCCAGGACAACCCGCCGTCGTGGGGTCTGGACCGGGTCGACCAGGCCGACACCGCCGGCGACTCCAAGTACACCTACCCCGATGCCGCGGGTGAGGGGGTCACGGCCTACGTCATCGACACCGGAGTCCGCATCACGCACAAGGACTTCGAGGGCCGCGCCACCTCCGGCTTCGACGCCGTCGACAACGACGACGACGCCTCGGACGGCAACGGCCACGGCACCCACGTCGCGGGCACCATCGCCGGTGCCGCACACGGCGTCGCCAAGAAGGCGAAGATCGTCGCCGTCCGCGTCCTCGACGACAACGGCTCGGGCACCACCGAGCAGGTCGTCGCGGGCATCGACTGGGTCACCAAGAACCACCAGGGCCCGTCCGTCGCCAACATGAGCCTCGGTGGAGGCGCCGACCCGGCCCTCGACGAGGCCGTGCAGAAGGCCATCGCCTCCGGTGTCACCTTCGGTGTCGCCGCCGGCAACGAGTCCTCCGACGCCGGCCAGGGCTCCCCCTCCCGCGTGAAGGAAGCCCTCACCGTGGCCTCCTCCACCAAGGAGGACCAGCAGTCCGACTTCTCCAACTTCGGCGCCGTGGTCGACATCTACGCCCCCGGTTCGGACATCACCTCGGCGTGGAACGACAGCGACGAGGGCACGAAGACCATCTCCGGTACGTCCATGGCCACCCCGCACGTGGTCGGCGCCGCAGCCGTCTACCTCGCGGCGCACCAGGACGCCACGCCGGACCAGGTCGCCAAGGCCCTCGTCGACGGTGCCACCGCGGACAAGATCAGCAACCCGTCCGCCGGCACCGCCAACAAGCTGCTCAAGATCGTCGAGTAGCCCTCACCGATGAACCGGCGGTCGCCGTGCCCTCCCCCACGGGGCGCGGCGGCCGCCTTATCGTATGAACCATGACGACGACGTATGCCGTGCTGCTGCGCGGAATCAACGTGGGCGGACACCGCAAGGTGCCGATGGCGGAGCTCCGTCCACTGCTCGAAGGGATGGGCCACCGCGACGTCCGGACCTATCTGCAGAGCGGCAACGCCGTCTTCACCACCGACGCCGACGAGCCGAGCGACGCGGAGCTGACCACCGCGATCGAGGACGCCATCGAGCAGCGGTTCGGCTTCCGTGTCGACTGCCTGGTCCGCGACAGCGCGTACCTCGCCGCCGTCGCCGACGCCTGCCCCTTCCCCGCCGCCGAGCTGGAGGGCAAGCAGCTCCACGTCACGTACTTCTCGGAGACCGTCCTCCCCGAACGACTCGCGTCGATCGACCAGCAGGCGTTCCTGCCCGAGGAGTTCAGGCTCGGCGACCGCGCGCTCTACCTCTACGCGCCCGACGGCCTCGGCCGCTCCAAGCTCGCCGAGGCGCTCTCCCGGCCCGCCCTCGTCAAGGGGATCGTGGCCACCACCCGCAACTGGAACACGGTGGTCAAGCTCGTGGAGATGACCCGGGACTGAGCACGACCACCAGGCCGTCCGGAGGACCGGAACCGGCTCAGTCCTCGGCGGCGCCGGGCCGCCCGGACGAGGACCGCTAGCCCGCGGCCCGCGTCGCGAGGTTGCCGGCCGACAGTGCCCGGCACTCCTCGTACCGCTCGACGAGCAGCCGGGCGAGCTCCGGCGACGGGCCGAGGACGTCGGCCAGGACGTCGGCCTGCGCCGCGCCCGCCGCGATACGGTCCGGCAGCCGGCCGGGCGCGATGACGTAGGGCGCCACCGCCACCCGGCGCACGCCGTCGGCGCGCATCGCCCGGACCGCGTCCTCGGTCCTCGGAAGAGATGCGGAGGCGAACGCAGGCCGCACGGAGCACCAACCGGTGCGCCGCAGCTCCCGCGCCGTTTCTGCGATCGCTGCGATCGCCTCCGGGTCTGTGGAGCCCGCCGAGGCCAGGACGACCCCGGTCGAGCGCTTCATCTCGTCGACCGCCCGACGCCACGCGGCGGTCGCCTCCAGGTCCGACGAGTGCGCCGAAGCCGGGACGACCCCGGCCTCGTACAACCGGCGTTCCACCGCCGCGACCAGCAGCGGAGAGGGGCCGAGTACCTTCGCCTGGCGGATTCGGAGGCCCGCCGGGGCCTGGCGCAGTACGGCGGGGATGTCGGCCTTCGCGTGGAAGGCCCGGGTCAGCAGCAGCGGCAGGGCCACCACGTCCCGTACCCCTTCGTCGGCGAGCCGGTCGAGCACCCCGGGCACCGACGGGAGGTTGAAGTCCAGGAACGCGGTCTCCACGCGCAGCCCCGGCCGCAGCGACCTGGCACGGCGCACCAGCGCGTGCACGGTCGCGGCGTGCCGCGGATCGCGGCTGCCGTGGGCGACGACGAGGAGAACAGGAGCGCTCATGGTCAGCTCTTCACCAGCAGGCCGCGCCCGCGCAGCACCGCGCGCTCCAGCGGGCTGAAGATCAGCAGGTCGATGGCGACACCGACGAGCAGGATCAGGATGATGGCGAGGAAGATCCCCGGCATGTCGAAGTTGTTCCGGCCGTTCTCCAGCAACTGGCCGAGACCCAGCCCCAGATCGGGCGAGGAGGCGATGATCTCGGCGGCCATCAGCGAACGCCAGGAGAAGGCCCAGCCCTGCTTCAGACCCGCGAGATAGCCCGGCAGCGCGGCCGGCATCACGATGTGCCAGGCGCCCTTGAGCCCGGTCGCGCCGAGCGTCCGCCCGGCCCGCAGGAAGAGCGGCGGGACCTGGTCGACACCGGCCACCAGGCCGTTGGCGATCGACGGCACGGCGCCCAGCAGGATCACCGCGTACATCATCGAGTCGTTGAGGCCGATCCACAGCACGGCGGGGGCCACCCAGGCCACCGACGGCAGCGACTGGAGTCCCGCGAGCACCGGTCCGATGGCCGCGCGGACGAACCTGACCCGGGCGACCAGCAGACCCAGCGGCGTACCGATGGCGAGCGCCATCAGGAAGCCGAGCAGGGCGCGCGACACGCTCGTCCAGAGGACGTCGAGGAGCGTGCCCTCCAGCCACATCGTGGTCACGCTGTCCCAGACGGCGGACGGCGCGGGCAGCTTCGACTCGTCGGTGACCTCGGCCACGACGAGCAGCTGCCAGACCACGAGGACCAGCAGCACGGCCACGACCGGCGGCAGGACCTTCTTCACCAGGACCTCGCGCACCGGCGTACGGCGCACCTGCACCGCGTCCAGTGCGTCCAGGCCCGCCTCCAGACCGGCCAGGTCGTCGGTCTTCGAGGCCGTCCCGGCCTTCGGGGCGGTCGTATCAGTGCTGGCCATGACGGCGGATCTCCCCACGCAGTTCTTCGGTGATCTCGACGGAGAGTTCCGCCACGGCGGCGTCCTCGATACGGCGCGGTTGCGGGATGTCGATCGTCCACTCCCGGGCGATCCGGCCCGGCCGGGACGACAGGAGCACCACGCGCTCGGCCAGCCGCACGGCCTCGCGCACGTTGTGGGTCACGAACAGGACCGAGAGGTTCGTCTCGCGCCAGATCCGGGTCAGCTCGTCGTGGAGCACGTCCCGGGTGATGGCGTCGAGCGCCGCGAACGGCTCGTCCATCAGCAGCAGGTCGCTGGCCTGGGCGAGCGCCCGGGCCAGGGCGACGCGCTGGCGCATGCCGCCGGACAGCTCGTGCACCCGCTTGCGGTACGAGCCGCTCAGCCGCACCAGGTCCAGCAGGCGCTCCGCCTCCGGGCGCCGCTCGGCCTTGGGCACCCCGCGCAGCCGCAGGGCCAGCTCGATGTTCTTGCCCGCGGTGAGCCACGGGAAGAGGGCGTGCTCCTGGAACATCAGGGCGGGCCGGCCGCCGGGGGTCTCGATGGACCCCGCGGACGGGCGGTCGAGCCCGGCGACCAGGTTGAGCAGGGTGGACTTTCCGCACCCGGACGCGCCGAGGAGGGTGACGAACTCACCCGGGGCGACGTCGAGCGAGATGTCGTCGAGGACGAGCTGCCCCCCGGCGGGGCCGCCGAAGGACTTCGAGACATGCGCGATCCGGGCGGCGTGCGTCACCGTCGCACGGTCCTCGGCCTTGGCGAGCGTCGCGGTCGTGGCCATGGTCGTCACCTCCTGGGTATGAGCGGCGGACTTGTTCACTTGGCGCCGAGACCGGCGTCGGAGACCTCGGGCCGGCCGGCGGCCTTCAGGACCTTGTTCAAGGGCTTCAGGTCGTAGATGCCGTCGAGGTCGGGCTGCTTGAGGAGTCCGGCTTCCACCGCGTGTCCGGCCTGGGCCCGGAGCGTGGCGGCCAGCGGGTCGTTGGTGAACCGGATCGAGGGCCAGGCGCCGTCGATGACCTTCGCGCCGAGCGGCTTTCCGGTGAGTTCCTTGAGCTTGGCGTTGGCCGAGGCCTTGGCCTTCTCGGGGTTGGCGTTGATCCACTTGTTGGTGTTCACCGAGCCGCGCAGCACGGCCTCGACGACGTCGGGGTGCTCGGCGAGGAACTTCTGGGACACGACGATGTTCGTGATGACGAACTTGTTGTCGGGCCAGAGCGTCGACTCGTCGAGGAGGACCTTGCCGCCCTCGCCGACCAGCTTGGAGGCGGTGGGCTCGGGGACCCAGGCGCCGTCGATGGAGCCGGACTTGTAGGCGTCCGGGGTGACCTTGTTGTCCGTACGCAGGACGGAGACGTCGCCCTTGCCGCTCTGGGGGTCGACCTTCCAGCCCTGGTCCGAGACCCAGTTGAGGAAGGCCACGTCCTGCGTGTTGCCGAGCTGCGGCGTCGCGATCCGCTTGCCCTTGACGTCGTCCAGGGTCTTGATCTTCTCCGGGTTCACGACCAGCTTGACCCCACCGGAGGCCGAGCCCCCGATGACCCGCAGGTTCTTGCCCCTGGACTTGGTGTAGCCGTTGATCGCGGGCGACGGGCCGATGAACGCGATGTCGACCGACTCGGCGTTCAGCGCCTCGATCGCCGAAGGGCCGGCGTTGAAGGTGGAGACCTTCAGCTGGGTGCCGCCCAACTCCTTCTGGAAGATGCCCTCTTCGTCACCGATCAGCGCCGTGGCGTGCGTCAGGTTCGGGAAGTACCCGAGCCGGACGTCGTCGGCCGAGAGCTTCTCGCCCACCGCCGCCACCTTCTGCTCGTCGCCCTTCGCCTGCGACCCGTAGCCACAGGAGGCCAGCGCGCCGATCAGCAGCGGCAGGGCCGCGGCGGCGACGAGCGAGCGGCGCGGAGTGGTGCGGAAGGCAGGCACGGAGGTGGTTCCCCTCAGGGTCTTCGAAGTCTTCTTCGGCTGTGTCGTTCGTGGAACGGGTGGAGCGCGATCGCGCCGCGTACGCGACGCTCCGGCATCAGCACGCACATCGCGCGACCCCTCCGCTGCCCGCGCCGAGGGCGCCGGAACCCACGCGGCCGCCCTCCTTGGCGAAGGTGCCGTAGACGTCGCGCGCCATCAGAAGTCCCAGCCCTCGTCGTCCGCGTCCGCACCGGCGACCACGGCCTTGGCGTCGGCGAAGGACTCGCCCGCCATGCCGGCCGCGAGCGTCGTGCCGTCCGCGGGGTCGATCAGCAGGAACGAACCGGTGCGCCGCGAGTCGGCGTAGGCGTCGAGCGCGAGCGGCTCGGCGGTACGGACCTTCACCCGGCCGATGTCGTTGGCGACCAGCTGCCCCGGCTCGGGGTGCTGGGAGAGGTCGTCCAGGGTCAGCCGGGACGGGATCTCCTTGACGATCGCCTTGACCGTACGGGTCGTGTGCTTGAGCAGCACCCGCTGGCCCACCGTCAGCGGCTGGTCCGCCACATGGCAGACCGTCGCCTCGACGTCCTGGCTGGTGGCCGGGGCGTCCCCGCTCGGGGCGAGGAGGTCGCCGCGCGAGATGTCTATGTCGTCGGCGAGCCGGATGGTCACCGACTGCGGCGCCCACGCGATGTCCACCGGTTCGCCCAGCGCGTCGATCGCGGCGATCGTGGAGGTCTTCCCCGAGGGGAGGACGGTGATCTCCTCGCCGACCCGGAAGGCACCGGCCGCGATCTGACCGGCGTAGCCCCGGTAGTCCGGGTGCTCGGCGGTCTGCGGACGGATCACGTACTGCACGGGGAAGCGCGCGTGGCAGGCCGTCAGGTCGTGGCTGACCGGGACGGTCTCCAGGTGCTCCAGGACGGTCGGACCGCCGTACCAGTCCATGTTGGCGGAGGGCTCCACCACGTTGTCGCCGGCCAGCGCGGAGATCGGGATCGCGGTGATCTCCGGGACGCCGAGCTCGGAGGCGTACGTCGTGAACTCCTCGGCGATCGCGGCGAAGACGGGCTCCGCGTAGTCGACGAGGTCCATCTTGTTGACGGCGAGGACGACGTGCGGCACCCGCAGCAGCGCCGCGACGGCCGCGTGGCGGCGGGTCTGCTCGACCACGCCGTTGCGCGCGTCGACCAGGACTACGGCCAGCTCGGCGGTGGAGGCGCCGGTGACCATGTTCCGGGTGTACTGCACGTGCCCGGGGGTGTCGGCCAGGATGAACCGGCGGCGCGGGGTCGCGAAGTAGCGGTACGCCACGTCGATCGTGATGCCCTGCTCCCGCTCGGCCCGCAGGCCGTCGGTGAGCAGCGCCAGGTCGGGGGCCTCCTGGCCGCGCTTGATGGACGCGGCCTCCACGGCCTCCAGCTGGTCGGTCAGGACCGACTTGGAGTCGTGCAGGAGCCGGCCCACCAGGGTGGACTTGCCGTCGTCGACGGATCCGGCGGTCGCGAAACGCAGCAGGGTGGTCGCCGAGACGTCGGCGAACTGCTCGGTGGTGCTCGTCATGGCTAGAAGTACCCTTCGCGCTTGCGGTCTTCCATCGCGGCCTCGGACATCTTGTCGTCGGCGCGGGTCGCACCCCGCTCGGTGAGACGGGAGGCGGCGATCTCGGCGATCACGGCGTCCAGCGTCGTGGCGTCGGAGTCGACGGCGCCCGTGCAGGACATGTCACCGACGGTGCGGTAGCGGATGAGCCGCGTCTCGACCGTCTCGGTGTCCTTGGGGCCGCCCCACTCGCCGGCCGTCAGCCACATGCCGCTGCGGGCGAAGACCTCGCGCTCGTGGGCGAAGTAGATCTCCGGCAGCTCGATGGACTCGCGGGCGATGTACTGCCAGACGTCCAGCTCGGTCCAGTTGGAGAGCGGGAAGACCCGGACGTGCTCACCGGGCGCGTGGCGGCCGTTGTAGAGCTGCCACAGCTCGGGCCGCTGGCGGCGCGGGTCCCACTGCGAGAACTCGTCGCGCAGGGAGAACACCCGCTCCTTCGCGCGGGCCTTCTCCTCGTCGCGCCGGCCGCCGCCGAAGACGGCGTCGAAACGGTGCTGCTGGATCGCCTCGGTCAGCGGCACCGTCTGGAGCGGGTTGCGCGTCCCGTCGGGACGCTCGCGCAGCTTCCCGGCGTCGATGTACTCCTGCACGGAGGCGACGTGCAGCCGCAGCCCGTGCTGGGCGACGACACGGTCGCGGTACTCGATGACCTCGGGGAAGTTGTGCCCGGTGTCGACGTGCAGCAGCGTGAACGGCACCGGCGCGGGCGCGAACGCCTTCAGCGCCAGGTGCAGCATGACGATGGAGTCCTTGCCGCCGGAGAAGAGGATCACCGGCCGCTCGAACTCGCCCGCCACCTCACGGAAGATGTGGACGCCCTCGGACTCGAGCGAGTCCAGGTGCGACAGCGCGAACGGGCTGTCGGTCTCCTCATGAACATGGGCAACGGTGGTGGTCACTCTGCACCCCTTTCGTGAGCTTCTCCGCCCGCGCGGCGCAGAGGCGCGGCGTTGACATTCGTCTGCGGCTGAGCGGCCGCGCGCGCGTCGCTCACAGCAGGCCCCTCTCGGTGAGCAGCGCGTACAGCTGCGCCGCGGACTCCTGCACGGTCTGGTTCTGGGACTCGATCCGCAGATCGGGGTCGGCCGGCTCGTCGTACGGGTCGTCGACCCCGGTCAGGCCGCTGATCTCGCCCGCGGCCTGCTTGGCGTACAGCCCCTTCACATCGCGTACGGAGCACACGTCCACCGGAGTGGCGACATGCACCTCGACGTAGGGGGTGCCCTCGGACTGGTGGCGCTTGCGGACGGCCTCGCGGCTGTCCTCGTAGGGGGCGATGACCGGGACCAGCACCTTCACGCCGTTCGAGGCGAGCAGTTCGGCGACGAAGCCGATCCGCTGCACGTTGGTGTGCCGGTCCTCACGGCTGAAGCCGAGGCCCGCGGAGAGGAACTCGCGGATCTCGTCACCGTCGAGGACCTCGACCCGGTGGCCCGCGGCGCGCAGCGAGGAGGCGAGCTCGTACGCGATCGTGGTCTTGCCGGCGCTGGGCAGGCCCGTGAGCCAGATGGTGGCACCGGTCACGTGGTTCTCCTGGGAAGTCTCTGTGGTGGTCATCAGCCGTGCAGCCCGCATTCGGTCTTGCCCCGCCCGGCCCAGCGGCCGGCCCGGGCGTCCTCGCCCTCCTCGACGCGCCGGGTGCAGGGCGCGCAGCCGACGGAGGCGTAACCGTCCATGAGGAGCGGGTTGGTGAGCACGCCGTGCTGGGCGACGTAGGCGTCGACGTCGTCCTGCGTCCAGCGGGCGATGGGGGAGACCTTGACCTTCCGCCGCTTCTCGTCCCAGCCGACGACCGGGGTGTTCGCCCGGGTCGGGGACTCGTCGCGGCGCAGGCCGGTCGCCCACGCGCGGTAGGCGGTCAGGCCCTCTTCGAGCGGCTTGACCTTGCGCAGCGCGCAGCACAGGTCCGGGTCGCGGTCGTGCAGCTTCGGGCCGTACTCGGCGTCCTGCTCGGCGACCGACTGACGCGGGGTCAGGGTGATGACGTTGACGTCCATCACGGCCTCGACCGCGTCACGGGTGCCGATGGTCTCGGGGAAGTGGTATCCGGTGTCGAGGAAGACCACGTCCACCCCGGGCATGGCGCGGGAGGCGAGGTGGGCGACCACCGCGTCCTCCATCGAGGAGGTGACGCAGAACTGCTTGCCGAAGGTGTCGGCCGCCCACTGGAGGATCTCCAGCGCGGAGGCGTCCTCCAGCTCGCGTCCGGCCCGCTCGGCGAGCGCCTTCAGGTCGGTGTCCTCGGTGATGGCCTGAGTCGTCGTCATATCTCTTCCCCTCCAGCTGCGTTGCTCGAAGTGCCCGGGGCGAGGAGCCCCAGGAACTTCAGCTGGAAGGCTCGACTGCATGCCCGGCATTCCCAGGCCCCGTGTCCGGTCTCGTGCGGGAACAGGTCCTCGTCGCCGCAGTACGGGCAGTAGAAGGGAGCGGCACGCTCGCTCATGGGCCCTCCCTCCGCCGCCGCTCGCCGATGCTCACGACAGTGCCTCCTCCGACGCGCGCGCCGCCCAGGTGGCGAAGCGCTCGCCGTCCTCGCGCTGCTCCTGGAAGCGCGTGAGGACCCGCTCGACGTAGTCCGGCAGCTCGGTGGACGTGACCTTGAGGCCACGGACTTTGCGGCCGAAGCCGGCCTCCAGGCCGAGGGCGCCGCCCAGGTGGACCTGGTAGCCCTCCACGCGGTTGCCCTCGTCGTCCAGGACCAGCTGGCCCTTCAGACCGATGTCCGCGACCTGGATACGGGCGCAGGCGTTGGGGCAGCCGTTGATGTTGATGGTGATCGGCTCGTCGAACTCGGGGATGCGGCGCTCGAGTTCGTCGATGAGGGAGGCGCCGCGCGCCTTGGTCTCGACGATCGCCAGCTTGCAGAACTCGATACCGGTGCAGGCCATCGTGCCGCGCCGGAAGGGCGAGGGGTTGACCCGCAGGTCCAGGGACTCGAGGGCGGAGACGATCGACTCGACCTGCGCCTCCTCGATGTCCAGGACGATCATCTTCTGCTCGGCGGTGGTACGGACCCGGCCCGAACCGTGCGCCTCGGCGATCTCCGCGATCTTGGTGAGCGTGGTGCCGTCGACCCGGCCGACGCGCGGCGCGAAGCCGACGTAGAAGCGGCCGTCCTTCTGCCGGTGGACACCGACGTGGTCGCGCCACTGGCCGGCCGGCTGCTCCGGAGCGGGGCCGTCCGTCAGCTTGCGCTTCAGGTACTCGTCCTCCAGGATCTGGCGGAACTTCTCCGGGCCCCAGTCGGCGACGAGGAACTTCAGGCGCGCGCGGGTGCGCAGCCGGCGGTAGCCGTAGTCGCGGAAGATCGAGATGACGCCCTCGTAGACGTCCGGGACCTCGTCGAGCGAGACCCAGGTGCCCAGGCGGACGCCCAGCTTGGGGTTGGTGGAGAGGCCGCCGCCGACCCAGACGTCGAAGCCGGGGCCGTGCTCCGGGTGGTTCACGCCGACGAAGGCGATGTCGTTGATCTCGTGCGCCACGTCGAGCAGCGGCGAGCCGGAGACGGCCGACTTGAACTTGCGGGGCAGGTTGGAGAAGTCCTTGTTGCCCACGATCCGGCGGTAGATCTCGTCGATGGCGGGGGTGCCGTCGATGATCTCGTCCTCGGCGATCCCGGCGACCGGGGAGCCGAGGATGACACGCGGGGTGTCACCGCAGGCCTCGGTGGTCGACAGGCCGACGGCCTCCAGACGGTTCCAGATCTCCGGGACGTCCTCGATCCGGATCCAGTGGTACTGGACGTTCTGCCGGTCCGTGATGTCGGCCGTGCCGCGCGCGAACTCCTGCGAGATCTCGCCGACGACCCGCAGCTGTTCGGTCGTCAGCCGGCCGCCGTCGATGCGGACCCGGAGCATGAAGTACTCCGCGTCCAGCTCCTCCGGCTCCAGGACACCGGTCTTGGTGCCGTCGAGGCCCTCCTTGCGCTGGGTGTACAGACCCCACCAGCGCATGCGGCCCCGCAGGTCGTTGGGGTCGATCGAGTCGAATCCACGCTTGGAGTAGATCGTCTCAATGCGTGTCCGCACATTGAGACCGTCGTCGTCCTTCTTGAACTGCTCATTGCCGTTCAACGGGGTGAAGTGCCCCACGGCCCACTGACCCTCGCCACGGTGACGGCTCACCTTGCGGCGGGGCGTGGCGGGTGCGGGGTTTTCCGGGGTGGCGGCCATGGCGATATGTCCTTCGGGACTGCGGGAGGGCGGCTCTGACCTGCACACTCGTACGTGGGTCAGGGGATGGCGCGACGGTGCGCAGCAGGGGCGGTCTGAAAGGCGTTCGGGGCGGTGCTGGTTCTCTCAGCGCGCCGAACACATGGCGCTGGACATGCGGCCGAGGTCGACGTGCCGCCGACTCACCAAGGCAATTCCAGTTCCAGACATGACGGAAGCGTGTCACGGGGCTTTGGACTCAGTCCAGCTTCGTCCGCAATGTGGACACCACTGTCCCGGATGGCGAGACGATGTGTCGTGGGTCACGTCCCGGGCCCTCCCGCGGGCCCGGGACGTGAGGCGAGAGGGGTCAGGCGTGCGCGCCGGGCCAGGGGCCGGGGGTCTCGGACTCCTCGACCTCCTCCACCTTGGTGTCGAAGAGCCGGAAGCCCCTGCGCAGGTAGTTGTCCATGGCGTGCGGCCCGTCCAGCGAGCACGTGTGGAGCCAGACCCGCCGGGTCGCCTCCCGCTCCGGCCACCGCTCGGCCAGGTCCCAGGCGCGCTGGACACCGTACGAGAGCAGGTGCCCGCCGATCCGGCGGCCCCGGAAGGCGGGGATCAGCCCGAAGTAGACGATCTCCACCACACCGTCGTCCTGCGGGTCCAGCTCCACGTACCCGGCCGGTGTCCCCTTGTCGTACGCCACCCAGATCTCGGCCCCGGGCTTCTCGACGATCTCCTGCCACTGCTTGTAGGTCAGCGACAGCCGGTCGTTCCAGCGGATGTCGCCGCCGACCGCCGTATAGAGGAAGCGGCTGTACTCGGCGGAGGGCACCTCGGCGCGCCGGACGGTGACGTCGTCCCCCTCGGGCGGGGTCGCGGGACGCAGATCGGAGGGCGAGGTCTGTTCGAGGGACCAGGTGGTGAGAGTGATGCGCATGGCCTCATCGCATCATGCGGAGTCCGGGATTCCCAGGGCGGCCCCGCCCGGCCGCCGCCCCGTGAGCCACGTGTCCACATGCCGGACAGACGTCGCGCCCCGGCACCGGGCCGCCCGGTTCCAGGGCCGCCCCGGCCCGCGCCTCTACGCGTGGCCCAGCCGGGCCGACCGTACGGCCGGGGCCGTCGAGTGGGGGAGGAGGTCCGCGGGGTGGTCCGGGGCGACGACCTCGACCTCGACCTCCTCGCTGAAGCGGTACGGCCGGTGGGCGAGCACGCTCGCCAGGTTCCGGCGGACCCGGGACATCTCCGCCCGTACGGTCACCGTCCTCGTCCGGTCGCCGAACACGTCCTCGGCCAGCTCCGCCGCCGTCCGCCCGTCACGGTGCAGCGCCAGGACGTACAGCAGCTCGGCATGGCGCGGGCTCAGCTCCTGGGTCCAGCTGCCCGCCGGCCCCGACACCGCCACCGACCAGCGGCGCGGCCGGCTCAGGTCCAGCACCACCCGGCTCGCCGCCTCCGCGCCCTGCGCCGCCCCCGCCCCGGTCTCGTCCTCGACCCGCAACAGCCAGCCGCCCGGCAGCGGCTCCACCGCGCACATCCCCAGCGACGGCAGCCACGTCCGCCCGGCGCGGAAGGACTTGGGCAGCGCGATCCGGTCCACCGGGGCCATCCCCGTCACCGCCGCCGTCCAGCCGTGCCCGTCCACGGCGACCGCGCGGCCGCCCACCCGGCACAGGATCGGCGCGGCCACCGAGCGCAGCCGCTCGATCGACCGCAGATGACGGTCGCGCATCTCCGCCTCGGCGAGCTGCGCCACCGAACCGACCAGCGCGAGCGTCGACGGATGGAAACCGGACGCCGGACCGCTCACGTCCACGATCCCCAGCAGCCGCTGGTCGCGCGGATCGTGGACCGGGGCCGCCGCGCAGGTCCAGTTGTGCAGCGTGTGGACGTAGTGCTCGGCCGAGTGGACCTGGACGGCCCGCCCCATCGCCAGCGCCGTCCCCACCGCGTTCGTTCCGGCGGTGTGTTCGCTCCAGGCCGCGCCCTCCTCCAGACAGATGCCGTTGGCCTGCCGCAGGACCGAGAGGTTGCCCTCCCGCCACAGCACCCGGCCCTGCTCGTCGGTCACCACCATGATCTGCATCGAGGCGTCGGCGATCCCCGCGAGCATCGTGCTCAGCGTGCGCATCACCTCGCCGAGGACCGTCGTGCGCCGGCGCTCCTCCAGCTCGTCCCGCTGGAGCAGTACGGTGCTGGTGCCCTGGTCCGGGTCGAGACCGAGCCGGACCATCCGCTTCCAGGAGGCGTCGATCACCCGTCTGGGCGCGATCGGCGGGGTGCGGCCGGCGAGCGTCTCCTCCCGTACGCGGTGCAGGAGTCGGGTCGCCTGGGCGGCGTCCATGGCGGCGAGCCGGTGCATGTCGAGCCGCGTGTTGTTCAGCCGCGTGTTCTTCATCGGTCTCTCCCAGCCACCTGCGTGCTGTATCGGTTCTGCGGAACTCCGAAGTCCTGGTGCCCATCGTGCCGTTCGGGACCGCGCGGTGAAGGGCGGTTCGGGTAATCCTGCAACCCTTTGCAACTCTGGAAGCAACCGCTCTCGTGCAAGAAGGTGGTGCGAGCGGCGGGTGGTGCCGTGTCGGCGCAGCACCACCCACCGCTTTTCGCGCGTGGCGCGACCGCCGGCCGGGCCGGATCAGACCTCCGCCCGCGCCCGTTCCACCACCGCGCCCAGGTTCAGCGACGACGGCAGCGTCCCGAACGACGAACCCCAGTCGCCGCCCAGCCGCGAGGCGCAGAACGCGTCCGCCACCTCCGGCGGCGCCCACCGCACCAGCAGCGACCCCTGCAACACCAGTGCCATCCGCTCCACCAGCCGCCGGGCCCGCCCCTCGATCCCGTCCAGATCGGCCAGTTCGGTCAGCATCCCCTTGATCGCCCTGTCCAGCCGGTGATCCGCGCCCCGGGCCTTCCCGACCTCCGTCAGGAACGCGTTCAGCGCCATCGGCTCCCTCCGCAGCGCCCTCAGCACGTCCAGCGCCTGGACATTGCCGGCGCCCTCCCAGATCGAGTTGAGCGGCGACTCGCGCAGCAGCCGCGGCATGGCCGACTCCTCCACGTAGCCGTTGCCGCCCAGGCACTCCAGCGCCTCCGCCACCATCGGCGTGCACCGCTTCGTCACCCAGAACTTGGCCACCGGCACCGCGATCCGCGCGAACGCCCGCTCCGCCTCCGCCTCCGGTCCCTCGCCGTCGACCGCGTCGGCGGCCGCCGCCAGACGCATCCCGAGCACCGTGGCCGCCTCCGACTCCAGGGCCAGATCGGCCAGCACGTTGCGCATCAGCGGTTTCTCGATCAGCACACCCCCGAACGCGCGGCGGTACGCGGCGTGGTGCACGGCCTGCGCGACCGCCTGCCGCATCAGCGCGGCCGAGCCCAGCACGCAGTCCAGCCGCGTCGCCGCCACCATCCCGATGATCGTGCGGACGCCGCGTCCCTCGTCCCCGACCCGGCGCGCCCAGGTCGTCCCGTCGAACTCGACCTCGGCGGAGGCGTTCGACCGGTTGCCGACCTTGTCCTTGAGCCGCTGGACCGCGAACGCGTTGCGCGAGCCGTCGGGCAGGACCCGCGGCACCAGGAAGCAGGTGAGCCCGCCCGGTCCCGCGGAGGAGGACGCCTGCGCGAGGACCAGGAAGCCGTCCGACATCGGCGCCGAACAGAACCACTTGTGCCCCTTCAGGACGTACTCGTCCCCGTCGCCGGACAGGGGCCGCGCCTCGGTCGTGTTCGCCCGCACGTCGCTGCCGCCCTGCTTCTCCGTCATCCCCATCCCGAAGAGGACCCCGGCCTTCTCCGCCGGCGGCCGCAGCCCCTCCTCGTACACACGCGAGGTCAGCAGCGGCTCCCACACGGCGGCCAGCGCCGGGTCGGCACGCACCGCGGGCACCGCGGCATGCGTCATGGAGAGCGGGCAGCCGTGCCCCGCCTCGATCTGTGTCGTGAGGACGAAGCCGGCCGCCCGCCGCACATGGCCACCCGGACGGCCCCACGCGTCCGTCAGACCGGCGCCGACCGCCCGGCCCAGGAGGCGGTGCCAGGCCGGATGGAACGTGACCTCGTCGATCCGGTTCCCGTACCGGTCGTGCGTCCGCAGCCGCGGCGGGTGCTCGTTCGCCAGCACTCCCCACTCCTGTGCCTGGGCCGATCCGGCGGCCCGGCCGAAGTCGGCCAGTTCCTCGCGCGCCTCCGCGTGCACCTCCGGTGCCAGATGGCGCTCCACCGCCTCCGAGAGAGCCCGGTCCGCCGTGAAGACGTCGTATCCGACCAGGGGCGGAGGCTGGTTGGTCACGGTGTGGGTGCTGGCTGCCATGCCGATACGGTAAGGAGGTGCAGGCAGCAAACGAAACACCCGAGCGGCGGCCCGGGGGCAGACTCCACCGGGCGCGAGTCCTCTACCGCAACGTCTCCAAGCGGAAGATGGTCTGGTTGCTCCTGAAGGACACCGTCAACTCGTGCATCGAGTACCGCATCCTCGGCCTCGCCGCCGAGGCGGCCTTCTTCACCCTGCTGTCCCTGCCCCCGCTGCTGCTCGGCCTGATCGCCCTCCTCGGCTACGCCGACGACTGGACCAACACCGACACCGTCGCGAGCATCCAGGAGAACATCCTCCGCGCCGCCGGAACGGTCCTGTCCGACCGGGGCGTCCGGGACATCGCCAAACCCCTGCTCGACGACGTCACCCAGGGCACCCGCCCCGAACTGGTCTCGCTCGGTTTCGCCATCGCCCTGTGGTCCGGCTCGCGCGCCGTGAACGTCTTCATCGACACCATCACGGTGATGTACGGACTCGACGGCCACCGGGGCATCGTCAAGACCCGGCTCCTCGCCTTCCTGCTCTACATCGTGGCGCTGCTCATCGGCGCGGTCGTGCTGCCGCTCGCCGTGGTGGGACCGGACCGGGTGGTGGAGCTGATCCCGTGGGGCACGGAGGTCGTCTCCGTCCTCTACTGGCCGGTCGTCATCCTGCTCTCCATCGCGTTCCTCACCACGCTCTACCACGTGTCCGTGCCGGTCAGGTCGCCGTGGATCGAGGACATCCCGGGCGCGCTGGTCGCGCTCGGGATGTGGGTGCTGGGCAGCTTCCTGCTGCGGATCTACCTCACCAGCCAGGTCGAGGGCCCCACCATCTACGGCTCCCTCGCCGCCCCCATCGCCGTCCTGCTCTGGATCGGGATCTCGGCCTTCGCCGTGCTCGTCGGCGCGGCGGTGAACGCGGCCATCGACCGGGTCTGGCCCTCGGTCGCCACGGCGGCCGCCCGCGAGGCATCCGACCGCGCCCGCGTCGCCCAGGCCGCCGACCTCGTCGCCCGGCTGCGCGCGGAGGCGGACGAAGTGGACGAGGACGACCCGGACATGCCGTCGGAGTTCCCCGAGCGCTGGTCACGGTTCCTTCCGCCGGACGACGTGAAGTCGCGACTGCACTCCGGCTGGGAGAAGGACTGATACCCGCTCCATACTCCGGCTGGGAGAAAAACTGACACCCGCTCCTTCCGGATCCTGCCGGGCTCGCGAAAGGACACCCTCCTAGGCTGGGAAGGGTGTACACGGAACGCCCCGCGCGCCTGGACGGCGCGGTCGTCTGGGCCCTCACGTCACCGCCCGTGGCCGAGGAGCCGGTGCCGGTGCTGCCCGACGGCTGCATGGACCTGCTGTGGTGCGACGGCCGGCTGCTCGTCGCCGGGCCCGACACCTTCGCGTACCTCCCCGAAGGCGGCCCGAGCCGTTACGCCGGGATCCGCTTCGCACCCGGTGACGCGCCCGCGCTGCTCGGCGTACCGGCGAGCGCCCTGCGCGACCGGCGGGTGGAGCTGGGCGCGCTGTGGGGCGAGGCGCGGGCCCGGCGGCTCGCCGAGCGCGTCTCCGCCGCGCCCGATCCGGCCGCCGCCCTGGAGGAGCTCGCCGTCCGCCGGGCCGCGGACGCCCCGGCGCCCGACCCGCTGATCCGGGCCGTCGCCGGGCGCCTCGCCGCCGGACGGCCCGTGGCCGAGACGGCCGACGCCGTCGGCCTCGGAGCGCGCCGGCTCCACCGGAGATCGCTGGACGCGTTCGGCTACGGCCCCAAGACCCTGGCCAGGATCCTCCGGCTCCAGCGCGCCCTCTCCCTGGTCAGGGCGGGGGTCCCGTACGCCGACGCGGCGCTCCGGGCGGGCTGCGCCGACCAGGCCCACCTGGCACGCGAGACCCGGGCGCTGGCCGGCACGACCCTCTCGGCCTACGCGTCGGCCTGGGCGAAGAGGGAGACCCCGCAGCCGTCCGGGTCGAGCACCACGGCGTAGCGCTGCCCCCACACGGCGTCCCAGGGCTTCAGATGCCCGCGGTACCCGGCGGCGACGAGCGACTCGTACGTGCGGTCCACCTCCCCGGGCGAGTCGCAGAGGAACGCCAGTCCGATCCGGTCGCCGCCCCGGGGCCGGGTCCAGCCGGGATCGAAGGAGGCGATGACCTCCTCGGTGTCCCACGCGATCCGCATCCCTCCGGGCAGGGCGGCCTCCACGTGCGGCGCGGTGTCGGCGGCGGCCGGGATGTCGAGCCCGAGCCGCCGGTAGAAGGCGAGCGAGGCGGCCATGTCGGAGACGACGAGGCCGATGACGTCCAGTCGTGGTGTGTTCATGGGGCGAGGCTAGGCCGGTGGGGGAGACCGGGTCTTGTACGAATCGGACGGCGGACGGGAGGGCCGACCGGACGGCCCACGGGACGGCTGGCGCGGGGGCGCGCGGCGCTCGTGGGGGCGCGTCGCCGGACGTACGCTGAGAACGGGACCGCGCCCGCAGGAGCGCCCGACGGAGGTGCCGTGATGACCGCATCGGCCATCCCCCAGGGGCCCGGCGCCACTGTCTGGGCACCCGAGACGGTGACCGCCGAGCCGTACAACGCCCAGACGCCGATGGCCGCGCTGGCCGCCACGGTGACGCCCGCCGACGCCCTCTTCGTACGGGACCACTTCGGCGTCCCGCCCATGGAGCCCGCCTCCTGGCGGCTGCGCGTCGACGGCGCCGTGGCCGCGCCGCTCACGATCGACTACGAGGAGCTCATCGCGCTCGGACGCCCCGGGCGCCGGGAGTTCGACGTCGTCCTGGAGTGCGCGGGCAACGGGAGGGCCCTGATGAACCCCCGCCCACCGGGTCTGCCCTGGGGCCGGGGCGCGGTCGGCTGCGCCCGGTTCGCGGGCGTGCCCTTCCACCTCGTCGCCGAGCGGGCAGGCGTCGACCCGGCGACGGTCGAGTTCGTCTTCGCCGGAGCCGACGCCGGCACCGTCCACGGGCGTCGCACCGCCTTCGAGCGGGCCCTCCCGCTCGCCGAGGCCCTGCACCCCGACACCCTCCTCGCCACGCACATGAACGGCGAACCGCTCACACCCGTGCACGGCGCCCCCGTCCGGCTCGTGGTCCCCGGACGGTACGCCGTCGCCGACGTGAAGTGGCTGGCCGGGGCCCGCGCCGTCACCGAGCCCTTCACCGGCGTCTTCCAGGCCGAGGAGTACGTCTACATCGCCTCGGACAGCACGCCCGACGGGCCCGTCACGGCCATCCGCGTCAAGTCGCTCATCACCGCGCCCGAGCCGGACGAGGACCTGCGCCGCGGCACGCAGACCGTCGTACGCGGCCGAGCCTGGTCGGGCGCCGGCCGGTCGGTGGGACGGGTCGAGGTACGGGCCGTGGACGAGGACGGCACCGGGCCGGGGGAGGGCGCCCCGGACGGCGAGTGGCACGACGCCGCGCTCGATCCGCCCACCGGCCCGTACGCGTGGACGGGCTGGTCGTACCCCTGGACGCCGCGCCGCCCCGGCCGGTACCGGCTGATGGCCCGCGCGACCGACTCCCACGGCGCGACCCAGCCGGCCCGCGCCCCGTGGAACGCCCAGGGCTACGGCTGCAACCCGGTGGCCTCGGTCGACGTGGTCGTCGTCTGAATCCGACCCCCGGCCGCCCCGGTCGGCCCCGGCCGCCCCGGTGTCACGTGTCGCAAGGCGGGTCGTAGGGCAGGGCGGGCGACACGTACTCCTTCCACGCGGCCGGGGTCATCGCCGAACCCGTCGTCGCGCACAGCGACGCCCGGGCCGCCGCCGGGTCGGTCTGCCACAGACGTACGGTGCCGTCCTGCCCCGCGGACAGCAGCGCCCCGCCGCGCGGTCCGTACAGCAGGGCCCTTACGGCGCCGACATGGCCGGTGACGGGGAGCCCGTAGGGGGTGGCGCGGGCGGGATCCGATGTGTCCCACCGCCGGATCTGGCCGATGGCGTCGCCCCCGGCGAGCACGGCGCCGTCCGGAGCGAAGGCCACGCTCCACACGCTGCCGCCCAAGGCCATCGGCCGGCCGACGGCCTTGGGGGAGGGCTGCCGGGACATGTCCCAGAGCCTGACGCGGCTGTCCCCTCCGCCCGCCGCGAGCAGCGGGGCACGGGGATGGGCGGCCAGGGTCAGGGTCACCTGGTTGCCGGACACGCGCCCGGAGATGGCGGGGACGGTTCCCTCGCCCGTCCGCCAGGTGCGGAGCCGGCCGAAGACGTCCGACGTGTAGACCTGCCCCGGCCGGGGCGCGGCCACCATGGCCGGGATCGCCACCCCCTCCGTGTGCAGCTCGTCCCCCAGCGCGGAGGGGCGCCTCGGATCGGCCAGGTCCCAGGCGCGCAGGCCCCCGACGTAGCCGCCCTGCAAGTTCAGCGCCGCCGCGACGAGGGTGGATCCGCCGGCGTCGAAGGCGAGCGCGGACACCGGCTTCGTCTGTCCGGGCAGCGCCGTGCCCATCTCCACCGGGCGGGTGCTCGTCGACACGTCCCACAGCCGGACATCGCCGCCGTGGTCGCCCGTGGCGAGCACGAGTCCGCCCGCCGTACCCGGCGATCCGGGCGGCCGTGTCCGGAAGGCCAACGCGGTGACCGTGCCACGGAACCGTGTCGGGAGCCCTCCGACATGGTTCAGGCGCCTCGGGTCGGAGAAGTCGAACAGCGTCACGTACGGCCCCGACCCCACCGCGAGCAGCCGCCCGTCACCGCTCAGCGCCATCGACTCCGTCGTCTCGCCGCCGCCCATGACGACCATCCCCGTGGGCATCCGCCACAGCAGGATCCTGCCGTCCCCGCCGCCGCTGGCGAGGGTGCGTCCGGTGGGGTCGAAGGCGAGGTGGCTCACGAGAGAGGTGTGGGCGCGCAGGGTCGGGACGATCGCCCTGGTCCGGGCCGGGGCGCCGATGTTCCAGATGTTGATGGCCCCGGAGGTCTCTCCCGTGGCGAGCATGTGGCCACCCGGACTGAACGCGAGCGAGGCGAGCGGTGTGCTGAGGTAGAGGGTGTTGGTCACCTTCGGCCGCAGCGGGTCGGACACGTCCCGGACCACCACCCTGCTGTCACCGCCGGCGGTCACCAGCACCGATCCGACGGGGCTGAACGCCGCGCGGTGGACGACGCCCGAATGGCCGCCCAGATCTCCGCCCAGGGCCTTCGGACGGCTCGGGTCGGACACGTTCCACAGGCGCACGAGCAGTCTGCGCTCGTCGCCGGGGCCGGTGCCGCCGGTCACCGCGAGCGTGCGCCCGTCCCGGCTGAACGCGACGGAGGTGATGCCCTGACGCTCGACGGACACCACCGTGCTCACGCGACGCGGACGCCTGGGCTCGCCGACGTCCAGCAGCGACACCGTCCCGCTCGTCTCGTCGCCCGCGGTGAAGGACCCGGCGACGGCCAGCGTCCGGCCGTCCGGGCTGAACTGCACGCTCGTCACCAGGCCCTTCACCGCCGGCAAAGGGGTGGCGAGTGCCACCGGGCGCCTGGCGTCGGAGACGTCCAGGAGCTGTACCCGGCCGTCCCCGCCGCCGCGGGCCACCAGGTCGCCACGTGGGCTGTACGCGACCGCGGACACGGGGGCCTTCTCGTCCACTCCGGGTTCGGACGCCAGGCGAGCGGGCCGGGAGGTGTCCTTGGTGTCCCAGAACCGCAGGGACCCACCGCCGGTGGCCAGCCGGCCCGTCGGGTGGAAGGCGACCGGCGGGGCCGACCCGAAATCGCCCGGGAGCGCCGTGGGAAGGATCGAGTTCGCGGCCGTCGTCAGCCGCGTCCGCAGTCGGTCCGTCGGCCGCATCCGGTGGGCGACGAGGTCGAGTTGCGCGGCCAGCGCGCCGTTGGTCTCGCGTTGGCGGTCCGCCTCGGCGCTGACCCGGTCGAAGATGGCGTCGTCACGCGCCCGCACGGCGTCACGGCCCTGGTCGAAGGCGTACGCGGCCAGCCCCGACGCCAGCACCGCCAGTACGGTGACGGCGGCCACCGCGCCGCGCCGGAACAGGCGGCTCCGGCGTTCCTGGCGCGCGGAGGCGGCGAGGTAGTCACGGACCAGGGGAGTGAGATCCTCGGGTCCGGCCACCGAGGACCAGGTGCGGGCCAACTCCAGCCGTGCTCCCCGGAGCAGCGCGGACGCGTCCTTGCGGTCGCCGCGCTCCCAGGCCACGGCGGCCTCCTCGACCTCCTGCCGCACCGGCACACCGCTCTGCCCCGCCCCGATCCAGTCGCGGCTCAGCCGCGGCCACGCCCTCAACAGCGCCTCGTGCGTGACCTCGACGGTGACGGTTCCCTCGCGCCAGTCCACGCCCTGGGTGAGCAGTCGGGCGCGGGTGAAGCGCTCCGTGAGATCCGGCACCACCTCGGGGTCGGCGGCGGCGAGCAGCAGGTCGGCGCGGCTCCGCCGGCGGCGGGTCACCTCGCCGTTCTCGCCGATCCTGACCAGACCGAGGAACATCAGCCGCGCGGCGCGCTGCGCGGAGGGAGTCAGCCTGCCGTACTCCTCCTCGGCGGTGGCCGCCACCGCGCCGTCGATGCCGCCGGTGTCGCGGTAGCTGTCCACCGTGAGGGTGTCACCCCTGCGCTCCCTCCAGGTGGCCCGCAGCGCGTGCGCGAGGAGAGGCAGCCTGCCCGCCTCGTACGCGCCCTCGTCCCGCGGGGTCGTACCGCGCAGGTCGCGCAGGACGATGTCCACGAAGCCGGGCCCGAGGGCCAGCCTGCCGCGCTCGGCGGGCCTGGTCACCGCCCGTCGGACCTCGTCGTCGCTCATGGGGCCGACGATGACCTGACGCTCCAGCAGGGCGTCGCGCAGATGCGGGAAGGCGCTGCACGCCCCGTAGAAGTCCGCGCGTACGCCGTAGACGGTGAGGGCCACGGGCGGCTCGCCACGGTTCGGCGGAGCCGAGCCGGTGAGGCCGGCGAGCACGTCGATGAACCGGCGGCGGGCGGACTCGTCCCGGCAGAGGGTGAAGACCTCCTCCAGCTGGTCGACGACGAGCACGACCCGGCCCTCCGGCGGCAGTGCCATGCGCTCCCGCACGAAGGCGCCGAGGCGGCCGGGCCCCGCCTCCATCGCCTCGGTGACCAGCGCGGGTTCCGCTCCCGTGAGCCTGCCCAGCGCCGAGGCGAGCGCCGAGAGCGGCTCGGCCGTGGGGGTCAGCAGCAGCCGCGGCCAGTGCCGCGATCCCGGCAGCCGGCCCTGCGCGAGGCCCGGCAGCACCCCGGCACGGAGCAGCGAGGACTTGCCCGCGCCGGACGGCGAGACGACAGCCAGCGGAAGGTGATCCGCCACGCACAGTTCCAGCCTGTCCATGACCTGGTGGACCAGGGACTCCCGGCCGAAGAACCACTCGGCCTCGTCCGTGTCGAACGCGCGGAGGCCGGGGTAGGGGCAGTCGTCGTTCTCCGAGGGTGTCGTGGTCCTCGACGTCTGCTCGCCGCCGGAGTGGTAGTGCTCGTGGTGGTGCTCGTTCACGGCGCCGTGGACGACGACCATGTCCCGGGCCGCGTGGTACAGCGCGCCCCGCTCGTTCGCCCACTCGTACAGCTCGTCCGTGAACGCGTCTCGTTCCGGCCGTGGCGACCCGGGGTCCTGAGGATCCTGACGGTATGTCATGAGATCCAAGTGTGCGCCAACACCATTGTCTGTACGCGGAGTTGGGTGTGACACACACATTCTTCACGGCTCCGAGCACCCTGGTGCGCCTGGGGCTCGATGCCATGGACGGCCCGGGTGACGGCCCGGGCCCGAAAAGGGTCCCCCACGCGGACTTCGCCGCCGACCCGAGACCGGCCGGAGCCGGTCAAGGTCAGCGAGGAGTGAGGAGGCAGAACTCGTTGCCTTCCGGGTCGGCCAGAACCGTCCAGGAGATCGCGGACCGGTCGATACCGGGGTCGGTGGCGCCCAGGGCGCGCAGTCGGGCCTCTTCTGCTTCCAGGTCGTCACCGGGGTAGGGGCAGACGTCGAGGTGGACGCGGTTCCACACACTCTTGGCGTCGGGGGTGCGGAGGAACTCCAGGTAGGGGCCGACGCCTTGGGCGGATCGCATGGTCGCGTGGTCGTCGGTGACCTCGTGCAGCGTCCAGTCCATCGCCCGGCCCCAGAACCGGGCCATCTCTCGTGGGTCGGTGCAGTCGACCACCACCGCGGCGATCGGCCCGGTGTCCTGGTAGATCGGGCGGGGCTCCAGGACGCAGAACTCGTTGCCCTCCGGGTCGGCCATGACCGTCCAGGGGACGTCGCCCTGACCCACGTCGGCGAGCGTCGCGCCGAGATCCTTCAAGCGCGCGACCAACGCCGCCTGATGGGCGGTCGAGGTGGTGGCCAGATCGAGGTGCACCCGGTTCTTCACCGTTTTGGCTTCCGGGCGGGCGACGATGTCGATGCAGACGGCCACGGGGTCGGGGTAGGCGAAACCCACGGGTTCGAGGTTGGTGACGCCGGGCCCCTCGCTGTCGACACCCCAACCGAGTGCCTCCGCCCAGAACCGGCCGAGCGCGGAGTCGTCGTGGGCCTTCATATTGATCTGCACGAGTCGTGTCGCCATGCCGCAGATCCTAGAAGCCGCCGCCGCCCGGGGCCGATGGTCGCCCTGCGGGCGGCACTGGACCGGCAACCGGAGCAAGTAGACGACGGCTCCCGACTGTGGATCGACGACCAACTCGTCATCGAACACGACGGATTGCACGGGGCAGAGCCGAAGGACGGCACGCTGGCACTGTCGGCCGGCCTCCACTCGCTGCGGATCGAGCACTTCGAACGCGACGGCGGCCAGCAGCTCACGCTCGCCTGGAAGCCGCCGGGCGCCTCCGACTTCAGCCTCGTCCCGAACTCCGCGCTGAGCACGGACGCGGGCGTCGTACGGGTGACAGCGCCGGGCGCCAAGCAGTGCGAGGGCGGTGCCGACTCTCCAGATGACGGGCTGCCGCTGACCGGCGTCCACCCGGACTACACCCTCACCGACCTGCGCCCGGCCGGCTTCGAGCCACAGGTCTCGGCGATGGACTGGCTCCCGGACGGGCGCCTGGCCGTGGCCACCTGGGGCGGCAGCCAGAACACCGCGGGCGAGGTCTACCTCCTCGACAACGTCACCGGCGACACCGGCCCGAACAAGGTGACGGCGAAGAAGATCGCGCAAGGTCTCAAGGAGTCGATGGGCATCAAGCATGTCGACGGCAAGCTCTACGTCTCCCAGAAGCACGAGCTGACGGAGCTGAACGACACCGACGGAAACGAGGTCATCGACCAGTACCGGACAGTGGCGACCTGGCCCTTCGGCGGAAACTTCCACGAGTTCGCCTTCGGTCTGCTGCACCAGGACGGCTTCTTCTACCTCAACCTGTCGGTGGCCATCAACTACGGCGGCGCGACGACCGACCCGCAGCCGGCGGCGAACCGCGGCACCACCATCAAGGTGAACAAGGCGACCGGGGCGGTCTCCTCCATCGTCGGCGGCCTGCGCACCCCCAACGGCATCGGCTGGGGCCCCGGGGGCGATCTCTTCGTCACCGACAACCAGGGCGGCTGGCTGCCCTCGCCCAAGCTCGTCCACATCAAGCAGAACAGGTTCTTCAACCACTACACCAACCCGGACGGGCCCTTCGACGCGCAGCCGGTGACCAAGCCGGTGCTGTGGCTGCCGCAGAACGAGATCGCCAACTCCCCGAGCACCCCGCTGCTGCTGGAGGAGGGCCCCTTCGCGGGTCAGATGCTCTTCGGTGACGTGACCTACGGCGGGATCCAGCGCGGCTACCTGGAGAAGGTGGGGGGCGAGTACCAGGGTGCCGTCTTCCGTCTGACCCAGGGCCTGGAGGCCGGCGTGACCCGGATCAGTGTCGGCCCGGACGGCGCGCTGTACGCCGGCGGACTGGGAGCGGGCGGCAACTGGGGCCAGGAGGGCAAGCTCTCCTACGGCCTGCAGAAGCTGACACCCACCAGCAGTCATGCCTTCGACATCCGCGCCATGCGCGCCGTCACGGGCGGCTTCGAGCTGGAGTACACCCAGCCGCTGTCGGCGGACACGGCGAACGGTCTTGCCGCGAAGTACAAGATCAAGCAGTGGCGTTACGTCCCGACCGCGGAGTACGGCGGCCCGAAGGTCGACGAGGAGACGCTCACCGCGCAGTCGGCCACGCTGTCCGGTGACGGCAGGACCGTGACCCTGAAGGTGCCCGGCCTCAAGGCGGACCGGGTGGTGCACGTGCGCTCGCCCCGGCCGTTCAGCTCGCAGGGCGGTGACCCCCTGTGGAGTACGGAAGCCTGGTACACGCTGAACCAGCTGCCCGGCGGATCTCCCGACCGGACCGGGGAGGTCAAGGGCATCGCCGGCAAGTGTCTCGACGTCGACAACTCCCAGACCGCGGACGGAACCCAGATCCAGCTGTGGACCTGCAACGGCACCGCCGCCCAGCGGTGGGCGCTGCCCGGGGACGGAACCGTACGCGCGCTCGGCAAGTGCCTCGACGTCTCCGGGGGAGGCGGCGCTGACGGCACGAAGATCCAGCTGTGGACCTGCAACGGCTCAGGAGCCCAGACGTGGGAGCCGCAGGGCGCCGGCACGCTGCGCAACCCTCGGTCCGGCAAGTGCATGGACGTGGAGGGCGGCGCCGGGAGCGACGGCACCCGGGTGCATCTGTGGACCTGTCATACCGGGCAGAGCCAGAAGTGGACCCTCCCCTGACCGACTGAGTTCCCGCTGATCCACGGCACAGGAGAGGTGGTCCCCGGCCCCTGCCGCCCTGGGAGCCGGAGACCACCTCGGGCCGAGGGGGATCCTGAGCCGTTCCCGCTCTGTCCGCGTCGTGGCTCGACGGGGGCGGATATCCCGGCATTGCGGCGCATCACCGTGCTGTAAGGACGACAAGAAGCGTGCAACTTCCTGCCTATCCTTGCGCTAGGGTTGCGTTCGTGACGCGACGACTTGCTTTGGTGGCGAAAAAGGTGGGGGTCAGCGAGGCCACGGTCAGCCGAGTTCTCAACGGTAAGCCGGGGGTGTCGGAGACCACCCGCCAGTCCGTGCTCAGCGCGCTGGACGTCCTCGGCTACGAGCGGCCCACGCAGCTGCGGGGGGAGCGGGCCAGGCTGGTGGGTCTGGTCCTGCCGGAGCTGCAGAACCCCATCTTTCCGGCCTTCGCCGAGGTCATCGGGGGCGCGCTGGCGCAGCAGGGACTCACGCCGGTGCTCTGCACGCAGACCAAGGGCGGCGTTTCGGAGGCCGACTACGTCGAGCTGCTCCTGCAGCAGCAGGTGTCCGGCGTGATCTTCGCCGGAGGTCTCTTCGCGCAGGCCGACGCGCCGCACGAGCACTACCGGCAGCTGGCGGAGCGCAAGATCCCCGTCGTCCTGGTCAACGCTCCCATCGAGGAACTCGATTTCCCGTGTGTCTCCTGTGATGACGTCGTCGCGGTGGAGCAGGCCTGGCGGCACCTCTCCTCTCTCGGGCACGAGCGCATCGGGCTGGTCCTCGGTCCCGAGGACCACATCCCCTCGCGCCGGAAGCTGGCCGCGGCGCGAACGGCGGCGGCCGTGGCGGGCACGGTGCTGACCGAGGAGTTCGTGGAGCGCTCGATGTTCTCGCTCGAGGGCGGCCAGGCGGCCGCGGGGCGGCTGTGGGACCGCGGGGTGACCGGAGTCATTTGCGCGAGTGACCCGCTGGCCCTGGGCGCCATTCGAGCAGCGCGCCGACGCAGGCTGGCCGTCCCCGCCGATGTGTCCGTGCTGGGGTTCGACGACTCGGCCTTCATGAACTGCATCGACCCGCCCTTGTCGACGGTGCGGCAACCGATCGAGGCGATGGGGCGGGCCGCCGTCGATCTTCTGTGTGCCCAGATCCAGGGGGCGCAGCCGCACCCCGGCGAGCTGCTCTTCGATTCAGAGCTCGTGGTGCGGGGCTCGACCGCGCCACCGTCCACCAGCTGACCCGCGCCCGCCCGCAGTTGTCTTCTGTTCTGCGGGGGCGTGCGACACCGCGCGGCCGATGCTGAGGGCCAGACCTGACGGTCTGGCCCTTTCGTGTGCTCGGGCGAACGCCGGCCGCAGCCCCGAGCACCCTGCCGAAGGACGTGACGCGACTCCGTCCTGACCGCGGCCCCTGACGCGCTCGCGGCGGCGGGCCGCCCCAGACGCTCACGTGACGCGCGCGCCTCCAACAGGCAGTTGTGTCGGCCCCGTTGACAAAGTGGTGACCTGACGGAAACCTGTCACCTGGTCATCGCAAAAGATCGACTGAACAGCTCAAAAAAACTCGCTGACGCGCGGATGTTCCCTCTTTGGGTATGGAAAGTGTCGTGCGAGGTCTCTGTCGACGTTCACCCGATGTATCCGCCCCCCCAGCCCGTCCTCCTTCCCCCGGCGCTGTGCGTGCCGTCGGCAGGGCGAGTCCGGTCGGCCCTCGGGTGAGGAATCAAGAGGACTCTTCATGCGATTGAGAAACCACGGGCGGCGAGTGATCGTCGGCTCGGTGATGGCGGGCGTGATAGGTGTGGGGATGCTTCCCGCCCCCGCCTTTGCGGCCGAGGGCCCCAATCTCGCCCTGGGCAGGTCCGCGACGGCCGGCGGCACGAACGGCAGCTACGTCGCCGGAAATGTGACGGACGGAAGCCAGGCGTCCTACTGGGAGGGCCCCAACGGGGCGCTGCCGCAGTGGGTGCAGGTCGACCTGGGCGCGAGCACCGAAGTCGACCGGGTCGCGCTGAAGCTTCCCGCTTCCTGGGGCTCCCGTGTCCAGACACTGAGCGTGCTGGGCAGCACGGACGGAGCCTCGTTCGCCACACTCTCGGGATCGGGTGCGCGCACCTTCGACCCGGCGAACGCCAACACCGTCAGCATCCCCGTCACCGCGACCACGGCCCGCTTCATCCGGGTCCAGGTCGCGGCGAACACGGGCTGGAACGCGGCCCAGTTGTCCGAGCTGGAGATCTTCGGCGAGGAGGACGGGGGCGGTCCGGTCGAGCCGGAGCCCACCGGGACGAACCTGGCACGCAACAAGCCGATCGAGGCCTCCTCGGTCGTCCAGTCGTACGTGGCCGCCAACGCCAACGACGACAACGTCGCCACCTACTGGGAGTCGGCCGGTTTCCCCGCCACCCTGACGACGAAGCTCGGCGCCAACGCCCAGGTCGAGGCGGTCAGGATCCGCCTCAACCCGGACCAGGCGTGGGGTCCGCGGACACAGGCCGTCGAGGTGCTCGGGCGTGAGCAGTCGGCCACGGGGTTCACGTCCCTCAAGGCCCGCGCCGACTACCGGTTCAGCCCGTCCTCGGGCGGCAACACCATCACCATCCCGGTCACCGGCCGGTATGCCGACGTGCAGCTGAAGTTCTTCAGCAACAACGGTGCCCCCGGTGCTCAGGTCGCCGAGTTCCAGGTGGTGGGCACCGCCGCCCCGAACCCGGACCTCACCGTCACCGACCTCGTGTGGACCCCCTCCTCCCCCTCGGAGACGGACCCCGTCGAGGTCAGCGCGACCGTCCGCAACGCCGGCACCGCCGCCTCGCCGGCGACGTCGGTCAACGTGAGCCTCGAAGGCGCCGCGGCGGGCACCGCGCAGGTCGGAGCGCTCGCCGCCGGCGCCTCCACGACCGTCAAGATCCCCGTCGGCAGGAAGGCGATGGGCAGCTACACCGTGTCCGCCGTCGTCGACCCGGCGAACACCGTCGTCGAGCAGGACGACACCAACAACAGCCGTACCGGCTCCTCCAAGCTGGTCGTCGGACAGGCCCCCGGCCCCGACCTCACGGTCACCGCGATCACTCCGAACCCGTCCTCCCCGGCGGTGGGCGCGCAGGTCTCCTTCACCGCCACGGTCCAGAACCGGGGCACGACCGCCGTCGCCGCCGGGACCGTCACCCGCCTCGCGGCGGGCACCACCACGCTGAACGGAACCACCCCCGCGGTCGCCGCCGGTGGGACGGTCACCGTGCCGCTCTCCGGCACCTGGACCGCCGCGAGCGGCGGGGTCACCCTCACCGCGACGGCCGACGCCACCGCGACCGTGGCCGAGACGAACGAGAACAACAACGTCTTCAGCCGTTCGCTCGTCGTGGGTCGCGGCGCGGCCGTTCCGTACACGGAGTACGAGGCGGAGGACGCCCGCTACCAGGGCACCCTGCTCACCGCCGACGCCAAGCGGACCTTCGGTCACACCAACTTCGCCACCGAGTCCTCGGGGCGCAAGTCGGTCCGGCTGAACTCCACCGGTGAGTTCGTGGAGTTCACCTCCACCAACGCCGCGAACTCCATCGTCGTACGCAACTCGATCCCCGACGCCGCCGCCGGTGGCGGACGGGAAGCGACGCTGAGCCTGTACGCGGACGGACAGTTCGTACGGAAGCTGACCCTCTCCTCCAAGCACAGCTGGCTCTACGGCACCAGCGACGACCCGGAGGGGCTCAGCAACACCCCGGGAACCGACGCCCGCCGTCTGTTCGACGAGTCCAACGCGCTGCTGACCCAGTCCTACCCCGCCGGAACCAAGTTCCGGCTCCAGCGGGACGCGGGCGACAGCGCCTCCTTCTACATCATCGACATGATCGACCTGGAGCAGGTCGCGCCCCCGGCGGCCCAGCCGGCCGGTTGTGTGTCGATCACGAACTACGGTGCGGTGCCCAACGACGGAATCGACGACACCGATGCGATCCAGCGTGCTGTGACAGCGGACCAGAAGGGCGAGATCTCCTGCGTGTGGATCCCGGCGGGCCAGTGGCGCCAGGAGCAGAAGATCCTGACCGACGACCCGCTGAACCGCGGGATCTACAACACCGTCGGCATCCGTGACGTGACCATCCGCGGCGCGGGCATGTGGCACTCCCAGCTCTACACCCTGACGCCGCCGCACCAGGCGGGCGGCATCAACCACCCGCACGAGGGCAACTTCGGCTTCGACATCGACCACAACACGCAGATCTCCGACATCGCCATCTTCGGCTCGGGCACGATCCGTGGCAACAACGCCCAGGAAGAGGGCGGCGTCGGCCTCAACGGACGCTTCGGCAAGAACACCAAGATCAGCAACGTCTGGATCGAGCACGCCAACGTCGGCGTCTGGGCCGGCCGCGACTACACCAACATTCCCGAGCTGTGGGGACCGGGTGACGGCGTCGAGTTCAGTGGCATGCGGGTCCGCAACACCTACGCCGACGGCATCAACTTCGCCAACGGCACCCGTAACTCCACCGTCTACAACTCGTCCTTCCGCAACAACGGTGACGACGCGCTGGCCGTCTGGGCCAGCAAGTACGTCAAGGACCAGTCGGTGGACATCGGATCCAACAACCACTTCCGCAACAACACGATCCAGCTGCCGTGGCGGGCCAACGGCATCGCGATCTACGGCGGATTCGGCAACACCATCGAGAACAACATCATCGCCGACACCATGAACTACCCCGGCATCATGCTGGCGACCGACCACGACCCGCTGCCCTTCTCCGGGCAGACCCTCATCTCCAACAACGCCCTGTACCGCACGGGCGGCGCGTTCTGGAACGAGGACCAGGAGTTCGGCGCCATCACCCTGTTCGCCCAGGGCCAGCCGATCCCGGGCGTCACCATCAAGGACACCGACATCGTCGACTCGACGTACGACGGCATCCAGTTCAAGACCGGTGGCGGCGAGATGCCGGACGTGAAGATCACCAACGTCCGGATCGACAAGTCGAACAACGGCTCCGGCATCCTCGCCATGGGCGGCGCCCGCGGCAGTGCCACCCTGTCGGGCGTGACGATCACCAACTCGGCCGAGGGCAACATCCTGGTCGAGCCCGGATCGCAGTTCGTCATCAACAACCCGTAACACCGTCACCGGCGCCGAGAGCGCCGTGAACAGGGGTCCGGCCACGGCGGTGGCCGGACCCGCAAGGCCGAGCGCACCCCGCCGCCTGCGGCGAGCGGGGTCTTCGGCATGCCCTCGATCGGCCGGTTCTGCCTTCTGGAATCCAACTACCTTCGGGCGTAGACGAGTTGGCCAATCTCTGCAACTCTTCCACCGCTCGCAGTAAATAGACGACAAAGGCGAGCTGTACGGGATTCCGACGAGCCGCGCCACGCAGCTAGCGCATGCGGGGCCGAGATCGAGGACAGATGAAACTGGACAACTGGAGATCACGGAGCATGTGCGCCGTGATCGCGACGAGCCTGCTGGCGCTGGGCGGTCCTCTCGTGACCGCCCAGGCGGCTGGAGGCCCCAACATCGCACTGGGTGATCCCGCGGCGGCCGGCAGCGCCGTGGCCGAGTACGGCGCCGCGAACGTCACCGACGGAAACCAGGGCACGTACTGGCAGAGCGCCGGCTCGGACCTTCCCCAGTGGGTCCAGGCCGACCTCGGTACGAGCACCCGCTTGGACGAGGTCGTCCTGAAGCTCCCGGCGGGCTGGGAGAGCCGCAACCAGACCCTCTCCGTCCAGGGCAGCGCCGATGGCACCGGCTTCACCACGCTGAAGAGTTCCGCCACGTACACCTTCAGCCCGGGGGCGGGCAACACCGTCACGGTGAGCTTTCCGGCCACCCAGGCGCGCTTCGTCCGCGTCGAGATCACCGCCAACACCGGCTGGCAGGCCGCGCAGCTCTCCGAGTTGCAGGTCCACGCCGCCGACGGCACCTCCGCCAACCTCGCTGCGGGCAAGACCCTGACCGCGAGCAGCCACACCGAGGTGTACGCGGCGGGCAACGCCAACGACGGCAACAAGGCCACCTACTGGGAGAGCCGCAACAACGAACTGCCCCAGTGGCTGCGGGCCGACCTCGGCACATCCGTCCGTGTCGACCGCGTCGTGCTGCGTCTGCCCGACGGCTGGGGCGCCCGCAGCCAGACGCTGAAGATCCAGAGCAGCGCGAACGGCACGGACTTCACCGACCTCACCACCTCCAAGGCGTACGAGTTCGCCCCTTCCGGCCAGAACTCCGTGACGATCCCGTTCGGTGAGACGACCGCGCGCTACATCCGTGTCCTGGTCACCGCGAACACCACCCAGCCCGCCGCTCAGATATCCGAGCTGGAGGTCTACGGTCCGGCCACCGGTGACACGCAGGCGCCGACGGTTCCGGCGAGCCTGGCGTTCACCGAGCCGGCGTCCGGTCAGGTGAAGCTGACGTGGGGTGCCTCGTCGGACAACACGGGTGTCACCGGCTACGACATCTATGCCGACAACACGCTGCTGACGAGCGTGGCGGGCAACGTCACGACGTACACGGACAACCGCCCGGCGAACCAGACGGTCACGTACCACGTACGAGCCAGGGACGCGGCCGGCAACCAGTCCGCCAACAGCAACACCGTCACCCGCCGGGGCGACACCGGTGACACGCAGGCGCCGACGACCCCGGCGAGCCTGGCGTTCACCGAGCCGGCGTCCGGTCAGGTGAAGCTGACGTGGGGTGCCTCGTCGGACAACACGGGTGTCACCGGCTACGACATCTATGCCGACAACACGCTGCTGACGAGCGTGGCGGGCAACGTCACGACGTACACGGACAACCGCCCGGCGAACCAGACGGTCACGTACCACGTACGAGCCAGGGACGCGGCCGGCAACCAGTCCGCCAACAGCAACACCGTCACCCGCAACGGCACCGGCGGGGCGGGTTCCAACCTGGCCGTCGGCAAGGCGATCAGCGCCTCTTCCTCGGTCCACAACTTCGTCGCGACCAACGCCAACGACAACAACACCAGCACCTACTGGGAGGGCGCGGGCGGCAGCTACCCGCAGACCCTCACCGTGAAGCTGGGCTCCAACGCCGACCTCGACCGGCTCGTCCTGAAGCTCGACCCGGCCACCGCCTGGGGCGCCCGCAACCAGACCGTCGAGGTCCTCGGACGCGAGCAGAACGCCACCGGCTTCACGAGCCTGGTCGCCGCGAAGAGCTACTCCTTCGACCCGTCGAGCGGCAACACCGTGACCGTACCGGTCACCGCGCGCGTCGCCGACGTGCAGCTGAGGTTCACGGCCAACTCGGGGTCCTCGGCGGGCCAGCTCGCGGAGTTCCAGGTCATGGGCGTGGCCGCGCCCAACCCGGACCTCGAGGTGACCGGACTCACCACGACGCCGGCCGCCCCGGTCGAGTCGGACACGATCACGGTCAGCGCAACCGTCCGCAACAGCGGCCCGGCCGCCGCGCCTGCCAGCGCCGTCGCGCTGCGCCTGGGCGGCACGAAGGTCGCCACCGCCCAGGTCGGGGCCCTGGCCGCCGGCGCCCAGACGACGGTCAGCGCCTCCATCGGCGCGCGGGAGGCGGGCTCGTACGAGCTGAGCGCGGTCGCCGACGAGGCGAACGCGGTCATCGAGCAGAACGAGACCAACAACACCCACACCCGTCCCACCGCTCTGGTGGTCAAGCCGGTCACCAGCGCCGACGTGGTCACCACCTCGGTCACGACCACCCCGTCCAGCCCGTCCGCCGGTGACACCGTCTCCTTCAAGGCGACAGTGAGGAACCAGGGCAACCAGCCCACCTCGGCGGGCAGCCACGGCGTCACCCTGAACCTGATCGACAAGCAGGGCGCCACGGTCAAGACCCTGACGGGCTCCTACAACGGCAGCCTCGCCGCCGGTGCCTCGACCGTGGTGACCCTCGGCCCGTGGACCGCTGCCAACGGTTCGTACACGGTGCGCACGGTGCTCGCCGACGACGCCGACGAACTTCCGGTCAAGCGCGCGAACAACACGTCCTCCCAGGCGCTGTTCGTCGGGCGAGGCGCGAACATGCCGTACGACATGTACGAGGCGGAGGACGGCACCGCCGGCGGCGGCGCAACCGTCGCCGGGCCCAACCGCACGGTCGGCGACATCGCGGGCGAGGCCTCCGGCCGCAAGGCGGTGAACCTGGACGCGACCGGCGAGTACGTCGAGTTCACCACCAGGGCGTCCACGAACACCCTGGTCACCCGCTTCTCCATCCCGGATGCCCCGGGCGGTGGCGGCATCGACTCCACGATCAACGTGTACGTCGACGGCGTGTTCAAGAAGGCGATGCCGCTGACGTCGAAGTACGCCTGGCTGTACGGCGCCGAGACCAACCCGGAGAACGCTCCCTCGGCCGGCGGCCCCCGTCACATCTACGACGAAGCCCACCTCCTGCTCGGCGAGACCGTCCCGGCCGGCAGCAGGATCCGCCTCCAGAAGGACGCCGCCAACAGCGCGGCGAACTACGCGATCGACTTCGTCAACCTGGAGCAGGTCGCCCCGGTCGCCAACCCGGACCCCGCCGCGTACGTCGTCGCGACCGGCTTCGGCCAGCAGGACGTGCAGAACGCGCTCGACAAGGTCCGTATGGACTCCACCGGCAGGCTCGTCGGCGTCTACCTTCCGCCCGGTGACTACCAGACCTCCAGCAAGTTCCAGGTCTACGGCAAGCCCGTCCAGGTCATCGGCGCCGGCCCCTGGTACACGAGGTTCCACGCGCCCTCCACGCAGAACAACACCGACGTCGGCTTCCGGGCCGAGGCGGCGGCGAAGGGCTCGTCGTTCCGCAACTTCGCCTACTTCGGCAACTACACCTCGCGCATCGACGGTCCCGGCAAGGTCTTCGACTTCGCCAACGTGACCGACATCGAGATCGACAAGATCTGGACCGAGCACATGGTGTGCCTCTACTGGGGCGCCAACACCGACCGGATCACGATCAAGAACTCCCGGATCCGCAACATGTTCGCCGACGGCATCAACATGACCAACGGCTCCACCGACAACCACGTCGTGAACAACGACGCCCGGGCGACGGGTGACGACAGCTTCGCGCTGTTCTCGGCGATCGACGCCGGCGGCGCCGACATGAAGAACAACGTGTACGAGAACCTGACCAGCACGCTCACCTGGCGGGCTGCGGGCCTCGCCGTCTACGGCGGCTACAACAACACCTTCCGCAACATCCACATCGCCGACACCCTCGTCTACTCCGGCGTCACCGTCTCCTCCCTGGACTTCGGCTACGCCATGAACGGCTTCGGAACCGAGCCGACGACCCTGGAGAACATCTCGATCGTCCGGGCCGGCGGTCACTTCTGGGGCAACCAGACCTTCCCCGGCCTGTGGCTGTTCTCCGCGTCCAAGGTCTTCCAGGGCATCAGGGTGAACAGCATCGACATCGTCGACCCCACCTACAGCGGCATCCTGTTCCAGACGAACTACGTCGGCGGACAGCCGCAGTTCCCGATCAAGGACACCATCCTCACCGACATCTCCATCACCGGAGCCCGCAAGAGCGGCGACGCCTGGGACGCCAAGTCCGGCTTCGGCCTCTGGGCCAACGAGATGCCGGAGTCCGGGCAGGGCCCCGCCGTCGGAGAGGTCACCTTCAACGGGCTGAGGATGAACGGCAACGCCGTCGACATCCGTAACACCACCTCCACCTTCAAGATCAACGTCAACCCGTAGGCCGTGGTCCTCCGGCGTCCACCGGAGGCACCCGCCGGCGCAGGGAACTCCTCCGTGAGCCCTGCGCCGGCCAGGTGCTGCCCTTTTCGAAGGGTGCCGTCGACACCTGCCTGCGTCGCAACCCTGCGCGCCGGTCACGATATGATTACGCGCCCCTGTCGCACAATTGCGAAACTAGCGCGAGATCTTGCGTTCACTTGTTGGTGGTGGTTGAGTGTGCCGCACCCCACAACGCCGCCGGCGATGGGGTGACCTCCACGTTCACGTACCACTCCTCGTTCATGCCCGAAGGGGTCCACTCATGAGAAGTGCCCGGGTCAGCCGCAGCCGCCGTGCAGCCGCGATCGCCCTCGTCTCCGCCCTGTCGCTCACCGCGCTCGCCGCGTGCGGCACGAGCAGCAGCAACGACAACAACAGCGAGGGAACCCAGCAGAACGGTTCCTCGGATCCCACGCTGCCGCTGGACCCGAAGACCAAGGTGACGCTCACGATCGACTGCATGCCGCCCGCGGCGAAGGCGCCCGAGCTGAAGGAGTGGAAGGAGGACGTCGCCGAGTTCAACAAGACGTACCCGAACGTCACCATCGAGGGCCGCTCCACCCCCGGCCAGTGTCTGGAGCCGCCGCGGTTCACCGCGATGCTCAAGGCCAAGTCGCAGCCGGACGTCTTCTACACGTACTTCACCGACCTGCCGCAGGTGCTCGACAACGACGGCGCCGCCGACATCACCGCGTACGTCAACGACAAGAGCGTCCCGCTCCTGAAGGACATCGACCCGAACGTCCTCAACTCCCTCAAGCAGGACGGCAAGCTGTACGGCCTGCCCACCAGCAACTACACGATGGGCCTGCTGATCAACCGCAAGCTCTTCAAGGACGCGGGCCTGAACCCCGACGCCCCGCCGCGCACCTGGGACGAGGTCCGCGCCGCCGCGAAGAAGATCGCCGGCCTGGGCGAGGGGATCTCCGGCTTCGGTGAGTACAGCGCGGGCAACCAGGGCGGCTGGCACTTCACCGCGCAGATGTACAGCGTCGGCGGTGACGTCGTGGACGCGTCCGGCAAGAAGGCGGCGTTCAACAACGAGCTCGGCAAGCAGGTCGCGAAGAACCTCCACGCCATGCGCTGGGAGGACGACTCCATGGGCAAGACCCAGCTGCTGAAGTGGGGCGAGCTGCAGAAGCAGATCTCCACCGACAAGCTCGGCATGTTCCTCGCCGCGCCCGACGACATCGCGTACATGGCCCAGCAGCTGGGCGCGAAGTACGAGAACTTCGGCATGGGACCGATCCCCGGTGAGAAGGCCACGCTGGCCGGCGGAAACAACTACATGATCAAGAAGGGCATCTCGCCCGACAAGATCAAGGCCGCGGTCGCCTGGCTGAACTTCAAGAACCTCACCGTGGGCAAGGGCCAGTTCGACTGGGAGCGCACCAAGCAGGACGGCCTGCCGGTCGGCGTCCCGCAGCCCAACTTCTGGCTGAACCAGTCCAAGACCACGGACGACGCCGCACGTCTCGCCCACGCCACCATGCCGGTCGCGAACTTCAAGACCTTCATGGACAACCCCGTCGCGGGCAAGGCCGAGCCGCCGAAGGCGCAGGAGGTCTACAAGATCCTGGACAACGTCATGTCGGGCATCCTCACCAACAAGGACGCCGACATAGACAAGCTCCTCGCCACCGCCGAGGCGCAGGTGAACCAGGTCCTCGCCAACCAGTGACCGGTCGGGTGCGGGGCGGGCAGCTGCCCGCCCCGGTCCAGAGGGCCGGCCGGACCCACTCCGGCCTGCCCAGGCCCATCAGTCCGCCTGATCGGGCTCAGAACCGGCAGACAGTACCAAGGAGCGACGATGTCGGCCCCCAGCCTGACCCCGAGCAAGGCGGATCGCACCCGCCCCGCCCCGCCGCGTGAGACGAAGCCGGGGCCTGCCTCCGGCAGTTTCGCGCGTGCCCTGCGGCGCAATGCGACCGCACACGGTTTCCTCATCGGCGCGGTGCTGTGCTTCGGCGTCTTCTCCTGGTATCCGATGGTGCGGGAGTTCTTCCTGGCCTTCCAGAAGACCGAGGACGGCCGCACGACCTGGGTCGGTTTCGACAACCTGGTCACGGTGTTCAACGATCCGGCCTTCTGGCAGGCGTGGGGCAACACCGCCCTGTTCACCGTACTCGCGCTCGTCCTCGGCTTCGCGGTGCCGTTTCTCGTCGCCGTGGTCATCAACGAGTTCCAGCACGGCCAGGGCTACCTCCGGCTCCTGGTCTACCTGCCCGTGATGCTGCCGCCGGTCGCCTCGGTCCTGCTCTTCAAGTACCTCTACGACCCCGGCTACGGTCTCCTCAACGAGCTGTTCACCTCCATCGGGCTGCCCGAGCAGCAGTGGCTCCAGGACCCGGACATCTCGATGTTCGCCGTCGTCATCGCCTCCACCTGGATGAACATGGGCGGTGCGACCCTGATCTACCTCGCCTCGCTCCAGTCCATCCCCGGCGAGCTGTACGAGGCGGCCGAGCTCGACGGCGCCGGCCTGTTCCGCAAGATCTGGCACGTCACCATCCCGCAGACCCGTCTCATCCTGTCGCTGATGGCGCTCATGCAGGTCATCGCCACGATGCAGGTCTTCGTGGAGCCGTTCCTGCTCACCGGCGGCGCCGGCCCCGAGGGTTCGACGACCACGGTCGTCTACCTCATCTACCAGTACGCCTTCAACTTCAACAACTACGGTGCCGCGGCGGCGCTCGGCCTGCTCCTGCTCGTACTCCTGGCCGGATTCTCGGCGGTGTACGTCAAGCTCAGCCGCGCCGAGGACGAGTAGGACCGGAGACCAGCCATGTCCACACGTACGCTCATCTCGCCGGCCGTTCTCGCCAGGCCCCGCGGCAAGGTCCTCTACTGGGCCGTCTTCGCCGCCGTCGTCCTCCTGTTCACCCTGGTCTTCCTCGGACCGCTCTACTGGCTCGTGTCCAGCGGATTCAAGGACGCCCAGGAAGTCATCGCCACCCCGCCGACCCTGGTGCCCGAATCGTTCGAGCCGGAGAACTACACGCGGGCCTGGGAGGTCATGGATCTCGCCACCCTGCTCTTCAACACGCTGTACTACGCCTTCGGCGCGCTCGCCTTCCAGCTGGTCCTCGACGTGGCGGCCGCCTACTCGCTGTCGAAGCTGCGGCCCATGTTCGGCAAGGCGATCCTCGGCATGATGCTCGCCACGCTCATGATCCCGGCGACCGTGCTCGTCGTGCCGCAGTACCTGACCGTGCTCGACGTGCCGGTCATCGAGCGAAACCTGCTGAACACGCCATGGGCGATCTGGCTGCCGGCCGTCACCAACGCCTTCAACATCTTCCTGCTGAAGCGGTTCTTCGACTCCATCCCCAAGGAGCTGCTCGACGCCGCGTCCATGGACGGGGCCTCGTCCATTCGGGTCCTGTGGTCGATCGTCCTGCCGATCTCCCGGCCCATTCTCGGCGTGGTGTCGATCTTCGCGGTCGTGGGCGTCTGGAAGGACTTCCTCTGGCCGATGCTCACCCTGCCCGACCCGTCGAAGCAGACCCTCAACGTCGGCATCTACTCACTGTCCAACGGTGTCCCGGTCAACGTCCTGATCGCCGCTCTGACCATCGCCTCCGTTCCCACGCTGCTGATCTTCCTGATCTTCCAGCGGAACATCATGAGCGGACTCACCGCCGGTGGCCTCAAGGGCTGACCAGCCCCCCTCCCGGCCCCGGATCACCACCCCAGAAGCCTTCGCCGCCGGCCCATCCGCCGCCCCGCTGTCAGGGCCGGCGGCGAAGAACCACCTGCCCGAAAGGACCGCCCCGTGGCAGCCCCTCATCCGTCCCGCACCGACGACTGGTGGCGCGACGCCGTCATCTACCAGGTGTACCCACGCAGCTTCGCCGACGGCGACGGCGACGGCACCGGGGACCTCGCGGGCGTCCGGGCGAGACTGCCCTACCTCGCCGAACTGGGCGTCGACGCCGTCTGGTTCACCCCCTGGTACCTCTCCCCGCTGGTCGACGGCGGCTACGACGTCGCCGACTACCGCACCATCGACCCCGCCTTCGGCACCCTCGCCGAAGCCGAGAAGCTGATCGCCGAGGCCCGTGCGCTCGGCATCCGGGCCATCGTCGACATCGTTCCCAACCACGTCTCCGACCAGCACGCCTGGTTCCAGGCCGCGCTCGCCGCCGGCCCCGGCAGCCCCGAGCGCGCACGCTTCCACTTCCGCCCCGGCCGAGGTGAGAACGGAGAACTCCCGCCCAACGACTGGCCGTCGCAGTTCTCCGGAAACACCTGGACCCGCGTCGACGACGGCGAGTGGTACCTCCACCTCTTCACCCCCGAACAGCCCGACCTCAACTGGTCCCACCCCGACGTGCGCCGCGAACACGAGGACGTCCTGCGCTTCTGGTTCGAACGCGGCGTCGCCGGCGTCCGCATCGACTCCGCAGCCCTGCTCACCAAGGACTCCGACCTCCGCGACTTCGTCGAGGGCGTCGACCCGCACCCGTACATCGACCTCGACGAGATCCACGACATCTACCGCTCCTGGCGGGCCATCGCGGACGAGTACCGCGGTGTCTTCGTCGGGGAGGTCTGGCTGCCCGACGCCGAACGCTTCGCCCGCTACCTCCGCCCCGACGAACTGCACACCGCCTTCAACTTCAACTTCCTCTCCTGCCCCTGGGAACCGGACCGGCTACGCCGCACCATCGACGACACCCTCGCCGAACACGCCCCCGTCGGAGCCCCCGCCACCTGGGTCCTCTGCAACCACGACGTGACGCGCACCGCGACCCGCTACGGCCGCGAGGACACCGGCTTCGACTTCGCCAAGAAGCGCTTCGGCACCCCGGCCGACCTCGAGCTCGGCACCCGCCGCGCCCGCGCCGCCGCCCTGCTCACCCTGGCCCTGCCCGGGTCGGTCTACCTGTACCAGGGCGAGGAACTCGGACTGCCCGAGGCCGACATCCCCCTGGACCGCATCCAGGACCCCATGCACGCCCGCTCCGGCGGCACCGACCCGGGCCGTGACGGCTGCCGCGTACCCCTGCCGTGGAAGGCCGACGCTCCCTCGTACGGCTTCGGCGCCGGTACGGAAACCTGGCTGCCGCAGCCCGCCGACTGGGCCCGCTACGCCGTCGACCGGCAGACCGCGGACCCCGAATCGATGCTCAGCCTCTACCGCACGGCGCTGCGGATGCGCCGCGCGGAGGCCGGACTCGGTGACGGCCCGATGGGATGGCTGCCGTCCCCCGAGGGAGTGCTGACCTTCGCCCGCGCGGAGAACTTCCTGTGCGTCGTGAACCTCTCCGGTGGCCCCGTCCCCCTCCCGTCGCACAGCGAGGTCCTGCTGGCCAGTGAAGAGCTGCCGGCGGACGGGACGCTCCCCTCGGACACCGCCGTCTGGCTGCGGACCTGACCACGCCGCCGGTCGACGGAGAACTCGCCGTACGACGGCGTACCTGACCACGCCGCGCACGGGGGGGATGCCCGGTGTGCCGCCCCCTCGCGAGGGGGCGGCACACCGGGCCTGTTGCTCCCACGGCCTGGGCCTCGCGCCCGGGCGATGTCCGCATCACCTCTGACAGAAGTGAGCCCGAAATGAACTCGAGCCGATCCGGACGCGGCGCGCGCAGCGGCCGAAGAGCCGTCCTGGCGACCGCCGCCCTCGCACTGAGCCTGAGTGTGACCCTTGACGGCGTGGCCGCAGCGGGTACGGCGGGCCGGGAGCCGGCCGCCGGCGCCACGGGCCCCGTGGTCACGCGGGCCGGCCTCGCCCCCGAGCTCGTCGCCGGGCGCGGTGCCGCCGTCGCCTTCGACGAGCAGGAGGCGGAGAACGCCTCCACCGACGGCACCGTCATCGCACCCGACCGCACCCCGTACACGCTTGCCTCCGAGGCGTCCGGACGCTCCGCGGTGCGGCTGGCCCCCGAGCAGCACGTCGAGTTCGTCCTCCCGCGTGCGGCCAACGCCCTCACCGTCCGCTACAGCATCCCGGACGCCCCCGAGGGCGGCGGCATCACCGCGCCGCTGGACGTCACCGTCAACGGCGGCCACCGCAGACCGATGACGCTCACCTCGCAGTACTCCTGGCTCTACAACCAGTACCCCTTCACCAACGACCCCCAGGCGGACCTGCTGCACCCCGACTGGTGGATCACCGAGTGCGCGTGCGTCCCCGCGGCCACCACCCCGGCGCCCCGGATCGCCAAGCCCTTCCGGCCCACCCACTTCTACGACGAGCAGCGACTCCACCTCGGCCGCACCTACAAGGCGGGCGACCGGGTCCGCCTGACCGTCCCCGAGGGCAGCTCCGCCGCCTGGACCGTCATCGACCTCCTCGACACCGAACTGGTCGCCGCACCGCACGTGGAACGCGGCGGCGTGAACGTCCTGGCCTTCGGCGCCGACCCCACCGGCCGGCGTGACGCGGCCCCCGCCATCGAGCGCGCCATCGCCCTCGCCCGCCGGATCGACCGGCCGGTCCACCTGCCGCCGGGCACCTTCCGGGTCGACCGGCACCTCGTCGTCGACGACGTCACGATCGTCGGTGCCGGTAACTGGCACACGATCCTCAAGGGCCGTCAGGTCACCCTGGCCGCGCCCGCACCCGACGGCTCCCGGCACACCGGCGTCGGCCTCTACGGCAGGAGCGCGGCCGAGGGCGGCAGCCGCAACGTGCATCTGCGCGGTTTCGCCATCGAGGGCGACGTCCGCGAGCGGATCGACAGCGACCAGGTCAACGCCATCGGCGGCGCCATGAGCGACTCCACCATCGACGGCCTGTACATCCACCACACCAAGGTCGGCCTGTGGTTCGACGGCCCCATGTCGAAGGTCAGGGTCACGAACAACGTGATCACCGACCAGATCGCGGACGCCCTCAACTTCCACACCGGTGTCACCGACTCCCTCGCCCACAACAACTTCATCCGCAACACCGGCGACGACGGCCTGGCCATGTGGTCGGACACGACCACCGACGCGCGCAACACCTTCTCCCGCAACACCGTCCAGTCCCCGACCCTCGCCAACGGCATCGCGATCTACGGCGGCGAGGACAACACCGTCAGGGGGAACCTCGTCGCCGACCCCGTCCGCGAGGGCAGCGGCCTGCACGCCGGCTCCCGGTTCGGAGCCGAGCCCTTCACCGGCACCCTCCGCTTCACCGGCAACACCACCGTCCGCGCCGGCACCCTCGACCTCAACTGGAAGATCGGCCTCGGCGCCCTCTGGTTCTACGCCCTGGACAAGAGCATCGACGCCGACATCCAGGTCACCGGCGATCACTACCTCGACTCCACCTACAACGCGATCATGCTGGTCAGCGACTACGGGGTGAAAGACAAGGTGGACATCCCGGCCGTCCACTTCAAGGACGTCCGCGTCGACGGCACCGGCACCTCCGTCCTCAGCGCAAGGGTGAAGGGCTCCGCCACCTTCGAGAACGTCGACGCCCGCAATGTCGGGGCGGTCGGCGTCAACAACTGCGGCTCCTTCAACTTCCCCACCGCGGGATCCGAGTTCGCCCTGACCGACCGCGGCGACAACGACGGCGGCTGGCTCGCGCCGTGGATGCTGCCCGACACCCTCACCTGTGACGACCGTCCTCCGGTCGTCGCCCCGCCGGCACCGTCCACCTGGTGACACGGCCACGACAGACGTAAGGGGTACGGGCGGCGCGAACGGTCCACGGACCGACGCGCCGCCCGCACCCTGTCTTCCGACAGAGCAGAAATGACACGCATGCGACCGAAACAGCCGACCCCGCGGACGGCCCCCCTGCCCGCCGACCACGCCTACAGCGGGCAGAACCCCGTACGCACCCTCGGCCGGCTGCTGCGTCCCGAGCTTCCACGACTGACGGTGGCCGTCGTGACGTTCGTCGCCAAGCACAGTCCCATCTGGCTGCTGCCGCTCATCACGGCGGTGATACTCGACGTGGTGGTGGAACACCGGCCCGTGGCCGAACTGTGGACCGCCACCGTGGTCCTCCTGACGGTTCTCCTACTGAACTTCCCTCTGCACCTGGTCTACGTGCGCTGCATGGGAACCATCGTGCGGGGACTGGGCACGATGCTGCGCTCGGCGCTGTGCGCCCGCATGCAGCAGCTGTCGATCGGCTACCACTCGCGAACCAGTGCGAGTGTCCTTCAGGCGAAAGTGATCCGGGACGCCGAAGCGGTCGAGCAGATGCTCATGCAGTGCGCCGACCTCGGGCTCGCGGCGGTGGTCACCCTGGTCGGGGGACTGGTCGTGATCGGGCTGCGCGTCCCCTCCTTCCTGCCGGTCTTCCTGATCGTCGTTCCGGCGGCGGGACTGCTGGTGATGAGGCTCCGGGGCCGACTGCGCGACCAGAACGAACTCTTCCGGCGCCGGATGGAACAACTGTCCTCACACGTGGGGGAGATGACCTCGCTCATCCCCATCACCCGGGCCCACGGCCTGGAGCACGCGGCCCTCGGCCGCGTCAACGCCACGCTGGACGAGGTCCGCTCGGAGGGCATCCGGCTCGACCTGCTCAACGGGCGCTTCGGCTCCCTGGCGTGGATCGTGCTGAACACACTCGGTCTGCTGTGCCTGACGGGTTCGGCGCTGGTCGCCTACCACGGCTGGCTCCCCGTCACGGCCGGCGACGTCGTCATGCTGAGCGGCTTCTTCACCGTCCTGACGGGTTCTGTCACCACGCTGCTCAGCCTCGCGCCGGTCCTCAGCAAGGGCCTGGAATCGGTGCGCTCGATCGGCGAAGTACTCCAGGAGCCCGACCTGGAGCGGAACACCGGCAAGGAGCGGATCTCCACCGTCGAGGGACGCATCGACTTCGAGAACGTGACCTTCGCCTACGGGGAGCCCGGGGCGGCGGACCGCCGTACCGCCGTCGAGGAGGTGACCCTCTCGGCACGGCCCGGCGAGACCGTCGCGCTCGTCGGGGCCTCGGGCGCCGGCAAGTCCACCGTCCTCAACCTGCTGATCGGCTTCATCCGGCCCACCGGCGGCCGCATCCTCCTCGACGGCACCGACATGGCGCGGCTCGACCTGAGGACCTACCGGCACTTCGTCTCCGTCGTACCCCAGGAGTCGATCCTCTTCGAGGGCACGATCGAGGAGAACGTCACGTACGGTCTGCGCAACGCCGGCAAGGACGCCGTCCGGCAGGCCCTCCACGACGCCCACGCACTGGAGTTCGTGGACAGCCTCCCGCACGGCGTCGACACCGTCGTGGGGGAGCGCGGCGCGCGGCTGTCCGGCGGTCAGAAGCAACGCCTGGCCATCGCCCGGGCCCTCATCCGCGATCCCCGCGTGCTCGTCCTCGACGAAGCCACCTCGGCCCTCGACAACCACTCGGAAGCGCTGATCCAGCAGGCGCTGAGCCGCCTGGTGCGGGGCCGGACCGTCTTCGTGGTCGCCCACCGCCTCTCCACGATCCAGGACGCCGACCGGATCGTCGTCATGGACCGCGGGCGGGTCGCGGAAGTGGGAACCCATGACGAGCTCATCGACCGGGGCGGCCCCTACGCGAGGATGCACACGGCGAAGCGCTGAAGCCGGCCGGCTTCGTCACGGCCGGGAGTGAGAAGGGCCCCACGGGAGACCGGATCCCGGCCACCCGCTCACATCGAGCGGAGCCCGCGGATGAGGGGGGCCGGTCCGTGTCAGCCGATGCGGGCAGGGCCGCGCCTTCCGCGGCGGGCGGCGCCGCGTGAGACGGCCAGGGCGTCCGACGCGTCCACCCCGGCCCGGGCGTCCTCCCGCTCGCGTAGCTGCGTACCGGCGTTCGGAAGAGAACTCGCAGGTCGGTGCGCGTCCTCGCCCGAGCGGGCGCGATCTGGCCCCGGAAGGGCCTCCATCGTCACTTAAGCCAAGTGAAAAGAAAAGTCTTGTCAGAGATATTGACCGTGCCTGGAGGGGCGGGCATGGTTCCGGAGAGCGCTCTCCCACGCGCCTCTCTCGCTTCAAGGAGACACCCCTTATGTCCACTTTTGGCATGCCTCTGGCGGCCTCACCGCCGACCCGCGAGCGCGTGCGGCGCGGTCTCGCGGGTGCCGTCGTCACCGCGCTGGCCGCCACGCTCCTGGCGGTGGTTCCGACGACCACGGCCCAGGCGGCTCCCGTGCTGCTGTCGCAAGGTAAGCCCGTCACGGCTTCGAGCCAGGAGCACTACGGCACCCCGGCGGCCGACGCGGTCGACGGCAATCTCGGAACCCGCTGGTCGAGCGCCGCGTCCGACGGGCAGTGGCTGCAGGTGGACCTGGGCAGCTCCGCCTCGCTCAGCCAGGTGGTGCTGCGCTGGGAGGGGGCGTACGCCAGGGCCTACCGCATCGAACTGTCGACGGACGGCGCCAACTGGTCGACGGCCTACTCGACCACGACCGGCGCGGGCGGTACGGAGACCCTCGCGATATCAGGCACGGCCCGGTACGTACGCATGCAGGGCGTGACACGAGCCACCGGCTACGGCTACTCGCTCTGGGAGTTCCAGGTGTACGGCGGCGGCGACAGCGGCCCGGTCCTGCCGGGCGGCGGTGACCTCGGCCCCAACGTGCACGTCATCGACCCTTCGACCCCCAACATCCAGGGCAAGCTGGACCAGGTGTTCCAGCAGCAGGAGTCGGCCCAGTTCGGTTCCGGCCGGCACGCCTTCCTCTTCAAGCCCGGCACGTACAACAACCTCAACGCCCAGATCGGCTTCTACACCCAGATCGCCGGCCTCGGCCTGCGCCCGGGCGACACCACCATCAACGGTGACGTGACCGTCGACGCGGGCTGGTTCAACGGCAACGCCACCCAGAACTTCTGGCGCGGCGCCGAGGGCCTGACCCTCAACCCCGTCAACGGCACCAACCGCTGGGCGGTCTCCCAGGCCTCCTCCTTCCGCCGCATGCACGTCAAGGGCGGCCTCAACCTCGCCCCGAACGGCTACGGCTGGGCCAGCGGCGGCTACATCGCCGACTCCAAGGTCGACGGCCAGATCGGCAACTACTCGCAGCAGCAGTGGTACACCCGCGACAGCGCGATCGACGGCTGGTCCAACAGCGTGTGGAACCAGACCTTCTCCGGCGTCGAGGGCGCACCCGCCACCTCGTTCCCCGAGCCCCGCTACACCACGCTCGACACCACCCCGATCTCGCGCGAGAAGCCCTACCTCTACCTGGACGGCAACGAGTACAAGGTCTTCGCGCCCGCCAAGCGCGTCAACGCCCGCGGCACCAGCTGGGCCAACGGCACCCCGCAGGGCGAGTCCGTCCCGCTCAGCCGGTTCTACGTGGTCAAGCCCGGCGCCACCGCCGCCACGATCAACCAGGCGCTGGCCCAGGGCCTGCACCTGCTCTTCACCCCCGGCGTGTACCACGTCGACCAGACCATCAACGTCAACCGCGCGAACACCATCGTGCTCGGTCTCGGTCTCGCCACGATCATCCCGGACAACGGCGTCACCGCGATGAAGGTGGCCGACGTCGACGGCGTCCGGCTCGCCGGATTCCTGATCGATGCAGGCCCGGTCAACTCCCCGACGCTGCTGGAGCTCGGACCGCAGAACTCCGGCGCGGACCACGCCGCCAACCCCACCACCGTGCAGGACGTGTACATCCGCATCGGCGGCGCCGGCGCGGGCAAGGCCACCACCAGCATGGTCGTGAACAGTGACGACACGATCATCGACCACACCTGGGTGTGGCGCGCCGACCACGGCGAGGGCTGGGGCTGGGAGACCAACCGCGCCGACTACGGCGTCCGGGTCAACGGCGACGACGTGCTGGCCACCGGCCTGTTCGTCGAGCACTTCAACAAGTACGACGTCGAGTGGTACGGCGAGCGCGGCCGCACGATCTTCTACCAGAACGAGAAGGCGTACGACGCCCCCAACCAGGCCGCCATCCAGAACGGCAGCACGAAGGGGTACGCCGCCTACCGGGTCGACGACTCGGTGAACACCCACGAGGCCTGGGGCCTCGGAAGCTACTGCAACTACAACGTGGACCCGACCATCGTCCAGGACCACGGCTTCAAGGCACCCGTCAAGCCGGGGGTGAAGTTCCACAGCCTCCTGGTGGTGTCCCTCGGCGGTATGGGCCACTACAACCACGTCATCAACGACACCGGGGCGTCCACCATCCCCGCCGGCACCTCGACCGTGCCGTCCACCGTCGTCTCCTTCCCCTGAGACGCCGCTGCCTCACCGCCGTACGCCGGTGAGGCCTTCGATTCCCTTCCGGGCCGGGTGATCACGTCCCCGCGGCCCGGCCCGGAAGGGCTCGCGCAGCAGCACCGTGCATCCCCCTCCACACGAAGCGCCGCACGCGAGCCGGCCCCACGGCCGGCCCCACGCGCCCGGCGTCATGAATCAGCCAGGAGCACACGTGTCCAGTCCCCCCTCCACGCCCACTCGTTCCCGTGGGCGCAACGGAACGTCCCTCGTGACGCTTGGCGCCCTTCTGGCGTCCTCACTCACCCTGAGTCTGGCCCCGCGGGCACAGGCCGCGGAGACCCTCCTCTCCCAGGGCAGGACCGCCACCGCCTCGTCGGCGGAGGGCGCCGCCTGGTCCGCGGCCGCCGCGGTCGACGGCGACCTCACCGGAACCCGCTGGGCGAGCCAGTGGAGCGACGCCCAGTGGATCCAGGTCGACCTCGGGGCGACCAAGGACCTGAGCCGAACCGTCCTGACCTGGGAGGGCGCCTACGGCAGGAGTTACGAGATCCAGGCGTCCGACAACGGCACCGACTGGCGCACCCTGAAGACCGTGACCGGCGGCGACGGCGGCACGGACGACCTCGCCGTCTCCGGCTCGGGCCGGTACGTCCGCATGCAGGGCGTGGCACGAGCTACCGGCTACGGCTACTCCCTGTGGGAGTTCCAGGTCTACGGCAGCGACGGCGGAACCAACCCGCCGCCGGCCGGCGCGGTCAAGGTGACCGGCTCGCAGGGCAACTGGCGGCTGACAGTCGGGGGACAGCCCTACACCGTCAAGGGCCTCACCTGGGGCCCGGCGATGGCCGACGCTCCCCGCTACATGCCGGACCTGAAGTCCATGGGTGTCAACACCGTCCGCACCTGGGGGACGGACGCCTCCAGCAAGCCCCTGCTCGACGCCGCGGCCGCCCAGGGGCTGAAGGTCGTCAACGGCTTCTGGCTCCAGCCGGGCGGCGGACCGGGCTCCGGCGGGTGCGTGAACTACGTGACGGACACCGCGTACAAGAACACCGCGCTCACCGAGTTCGCGAAGTGGGTCGACACCTACAAGTCCCACCCGGCCACGCTCATGTGGAACGTCGGCAACGAGTCCGTCCTCGGCCTGCAGAACTGTTACGGCGGCGCCGAGCTGGAGGCCCAGCGCAACGCGTACACGACCTTCGTCAACGACGTCGCCAAGAAGATCCACTCCATCGACCCCGACCACCCCGTGACCTCCACGGACGCCTGGACCGGCGCCTGGCCGTACTACAAGCGCAACGCACCGGACCTCGACCTGTACTCGATGAACTCCTACGGCGACATCTGCGGCGTGCGCCAGGACTGGATCGACGGCGGCTACGACAAGCCGTACATCATCACCGAGGGCGGCCCCGCCGGCGAGTGGGAGGTCCCCGACGACGTCAACGGCATCCCCGACGAGCCCACCGACGTCCAGAAGGCCGACGGCTACACCAAGGCGTGGGGCTGCGTCACCGGACACCAGGGCGTGGCTCTCGGCGCCACCCTCTTCCACTACGGCCTCGAACACGACTTCGGCGGCATCTGGTTCAACCTTCTCCCGGACGGCCTGAAGCGCCTGTCGTACTACGCCGTGAAGAAGGCGTACAGCGGCTCCGCAGGCAGCAACACCCCGCCCGTCATCACGAACATGACCGTCAGCCCTGCCTCCGCGGCTCCGGCCGGCCGTGAGTTCACGGTGCGCGCCGACATCCGCGACCCCGACGGGGACCAGGTCACCCCCAGGATCTACCTCAGCGGCAACTACGCCAACGGCGACAAGCGCCTCGTCGACGCGCAGTGGCGCTCCACCGGCAACGGCACCTTCGCCGTCACCGCGCCCGAGAAGCTCGGCGTGTGGAAGGTCTACATCCAGGCCGAGGACGGCCGCGGCAACGCCGGCATCGAGACCAAGTCCGTCAAGGTCGTCGCCCCGCCCATGACCGGCACCAACATCGCCCTGAACAGGCCCACCACCGCCTCCTCCGCCCAGGCCTCCTACGGCGACTGCCCGTGCCCGGCCACCAACGCCACCGACGGCGACACCGGCACCCGCTGGGCCAGCGACTGGAGCGACCCGCAGTGGATCCAGGTCGACCTCGGCGCGGCCAAGCCCATCCGCACCCTGCAACTCGTCTGGGACCCCGCCTACGCCCGCGCCTACGAGGTGCAGGTCTCCGACGACGGCAGCACCTGGCGTCCGGTCCACTCCACGACCACCGGTAACGGAGACGTCGACACCATCGAGACCGCCACCACCGCCCGGTACGTCAAGCTCCAGCTCACCGCACGCGGCACCGGCTGGGGCTACTCCCTCCACGAGTTCGGCGTCTACAGCTGACGGGCCGAACCCCATGACGGGTGGCGGGGCCTGCCGCTCGGCTCCGCCACCCCGGCACCACCGCACAGGAACCCATCACGCCAGTCGCGTGGCGCCTTCGCGCTCACGCGAAACCACCCCCATGGGCAGGAGATCCCCATGAGATCGAGTCCGAAGCGGCTCTCCGTACTCCTCGTCGGCACGGCCCTCATCGCCGGCGTCCTCGGCGTCGGTACCATCGCCTCCGCCGCGGGCACGGACAGCGGCACCTCGCCCGCCGTCGTCGCGGCCAACGCTCACAGCGGACACATCATGGCCGCGTCCACCCAGGCCTCTGGCGACGACGCCGACGGAGACGGCTACATCCCGGCCGTGCCCCAGGTCACCGGTGTGACACCGTCCACGGCCACCCCGCCTCCGGCCTACCATCACGAGTTCCAGGCCGGCTGCTCCGTCACCCACACCGCGCCCGACGACCCGATCGTCTACCCGGGCCAGTTCGGCAAGTCCCACGACCACACGTTCATGGGCAACACCTCCACCAACGCCGCCAGCACCACCGGCTCGCTCTACGGAGGCAACACCACCTGCAAGGCGCCCGCGGACTCCTCCGCGTACTGGATGCCCTCGCTCTACAAGGGCGACCAGAAGATCCTGCCCGTGGGCCCCCAGGTCATCTACTACAAGGCGGGCGTCACCGACTACCGGAGCGTGCGGCCCTTCCCCAAGGGTCTGCGGTTCGTCGTCGGCAACCCGATGCAGAGCGCCCAGGAGTTCCGTAACCACAAGGGCTTCGTCGAGGGCTGGGAGTGCGGTGACAGCTTCTTCAACACCGACATCCCGGCGAGCTGTCCGAGCCGGCCCGACGTACAGCTCAATCTGCGCATGCAGGCCCCCAGTTGCTGGAACGGCCTGTACCTCGACACCCCCGACCACAAGAGCCACATGGCTTACCCGGTGGTCAAGCCCGGCACCAACGACAACATGTGCCCGGCCTCCCACCCGGTCGCCCTGCCGATGATCGAGTTCAAGATGGCGTGGCCGGTCAACGGCGACATGAGCCAGGTCCGCCTGGCCAGTGGCCGCGGCTACTCCTTCCACTACGACTTCTTCAACGCGTGGGAGGAGCGCACCCTCAAGGCCCTCGTCGACCACTGCATCGTCGGCGGCCTGCAGTGCGACACACGAGGCTTCGACCTGTACCGCCCCGAACGCGGTGCCGCGCTGAACGCGGACCACCGCCTGCCCTGACCGGGCCGACGGATCCGCCGAAGCCCGGCCGCCCCCGCTCATCCCGGGGGCGGCCGGGCCCTCGATCTGCCTGCCCTTTCCGCACGGCCTTTCGCCGGGCCGGGGCGACGGGCAAGCACAGGGAGAGCGTGTTCTCCCGGAGAGAGCAAGGAGTGGCAATGCGTGAGGACATGCTGGACCGGTTGGTCGAGAAGCTGAGTCCGGAGCAGAAGGTCCGCCTCCTCACCGGCTCCACGACCTGGAGGACGGCCGCCGAGGAGGAGATCGGCCTCAGGGAGATGGTCTGCTCCGACGGCCCGGCGGGTGTGCGAGGAGAGGCATGGGACGAGCGGCGCGCCTCCGCTCTGCTTCCCTCCGCCTCGGCCCTCGGCGCGGCATGGGACGAGCGGCTCCTGACGGACCTGGGAGGACTGCTCGCCTCGGAAGCCGTCCTCAAAGGCGTCGACATCGTGCTCGCGCCCAATCTGAACCTGCACCGCAGCCCCCTGGGAGGGCGCCACTTCGAGTGCTTCTCGGAGGACCCCGAGCTGACCGCCCGTACCGGAGCGGCCCTGATCAGAGGGATCCAGGACCACGGAGTAGCTGCCACGGCCAAACACTTCGTCGCCAACGACTCCGAGACCGACAGGCTCCGCGCCGACGTCCGCGTCTCCGAACGGGCCCTGCGCGAGGTGTACCTCGCCCCCTTCGAAGCAGCTGTGGAAGCCGGCGTCTGGCTGGTCATGGCCGGTTACAACAGCGTCGAGGGCACGACGATGACGGCGCACCCCCTCCTGTCCGAACCGCTCAAGGGCGAATGGGGTTTCGACGGGGCCGTCGTCTCGGACTGGGCCGCCGTCCGTACCACCGAGGAGACGGCCCGGGCGGCGCTCGACCTGGCGATGCCGGGGCCCAGGAGCCCCTGGGCCGCAGAGCTCGTCCAAGCCGTGAGTGACGGCCGCGTCCCCCCGACGGTCATCGACGACAAGGTGCGCAGCCTGCTCCGGCTCGCAGCCCGCGTCGGCGCGTTCGACGAGCACCGGCGCCGGCGTCCGAAGCTGCGGACCGGAGAGGCCCGGTCGCTGCTGCGCCGTGCGGTCGCGGCCGGAACGGTCCTGGCACGCAACGCGGACATCCTGCCGTTCGATGCCGGCACCCTGTCGACGGTGGCGGTCATCGGCGAACACGCCGCAGCACCCCGTGTCCAGGGCGGTGGCAGCGCCGGCGTGTTCCCCTCGGCGGTCGTCACACCGCTCGACGGCATCCGCGCACAACTGCGCGGACGAAGCCGTGTGGTGTACGCCCCGGGCCCCACCTTGAATGTGCCCCCGCCGCCGCTGGACACCGATCGGTGCACGGATCCGAGGTCGGGGGAGCCCGGTGTACTGCTGCGTTGCCTGGACGCCGAAGGACGCGAACTGTATGCGGAGCGGCGCCTGTCGGGCAGGCAGCTCGAACCTGAGGAGGTTCCCGGCGCGCACACGGTGGAGATCAGCGCGCTGCTCCGGCCCGAGACCACCGGCACGTGGACCTTCGGCATGGGCGGCTTCGGCAGGATGTCGCTCAGCATCGACGGGCGCGCCGTCCTCGACGGAACCTACCCCTGCGAAACCGATGACCCGGCGATCGTGCACGTCACCCCACCCCTGCACACCGCGCAGGCGCAGCTGGACAGCAAGTGCCCCGTTCTCCTCGTGGCACGTCGCGAACTCGCCTCCGGCACCGGCCGCGCCACCGTCGTCGCCGCCGCACCGCCGGAGCGCGACCCGGCGGCCGCCCTCGCCGAGGCCGTGGACGCGGCCCGTGGCGCGGACGCCGTGATCGTCGTCGTCGGCACGACGGAGCACAGCGAGACGGAGGGGTACGACCGCACGGACCTGTCCCTCGGCCGCCTTCAGGACGGCCTCGTACGCGCGGTCGCCGCGGCCAACCCCCGAACCGTCGCGGTGGTCAACAGCGGAGGCCCGGTCGAACTGCCCTGGCGCAGCGAGGTGGGCGCACTGCTGCTCGCCTGGTTCCCCGGCCAGGAGGCCGGCGCCGGCCTGGCCGACATCCTCTTCGGCCGCAGCGAGCCGGGCGGCAGGCTTCCCACGACCTGGGCGGCCTCCCTCTCCGACGCGCCCGTCACACGCACCCGGCCCGTCGACGGCCGGCTCGACTATGCGGAGGGCCTGCACATCGGGTACCGCGCCTGGCTCCGCGCAGCACGCGAGCCCGCCTACTGGTTCGGGCACGGCCTGGGCTACACCACCTGGGAGTACGAGCACGTGGACGCACCGGCGCAGATCAGGATCGGAGACCCGTTCACCGTACGGGTGACGCTGCGTAACACCGGAAAGCGCGCGGGGCGTGAGGTCGTCCAGGTCTACATGGCCCGGCCGGGCTCCACCGTGGAGCGCCCCGCGCGGTGGCTTGCCGGCTATGCGGCGGTCCACGCCGACGCGGATCGAACGGCGACAGCCGAGGTGACCGTGGGGCCACGGGCGCTGCGGCACTGGTCTCCCGCGGAGAGAACGTGGCTCACGGAATCCGGACCGTTCAGGATCATGGTGGGACGCTCGGCGGGAGCCATGGAATGGGAGGCGCCGCTGATCGCGGAGTGACACCGGCCGTCCGGCCGGGCCCTGCCTGAGGGCCCGAGAGCGTGCTGTGTGAGCGGGGAAAACGGCGCGTTACAGTGCTGGAGTGAACAAGCGGGGGCCGACCTTGGAGGACGTCGCACGGGAAGCAGGCGTCTCCCGGGCGACGGTGTCGCGTGTCGTGAACGGGGTCCGCAATGTGGACCCCGGGATCCAGGATCTGGTCCGCCAGGCCATCCAGGCCACCGGATACACCCCGAACGGCGCGGCGAGGTCCCTTGTGACGCGACGCGCGGAGACGGTGGCCCTGTTGGTCTCCGGTGCGGGGGACGGCTTCGCCGCCCGTGTCTTCGCCGACCCGTTCTTCGGCCGCATCGTCAGCGGCGCCGTGACGTACCTCCGGGGACGAGCCATGCACCCGGTGCTGATGTTCGCGGAATCGGACGCCGCCAGGGAACAGGTGGTCGACTACCTCCGTCAGGGAAGCGCGGACGGCGCCCTCGTCGTGTCCATCCAAGCCGACGACCCTCTGCCTCGGATGCTCGTCGACGCCCGGGTGCCGACCGTGCTCTTCGCCCGGCCGCCCCACCCGTTGCCGGTGAGCTACGTGGACATGGACCATTACCAGGGCGGGCGGCTGGCCGCCGAACACCTCCTGGCTCGCGGGTGCCTGCACCCGGCGGCGATCAGCGCGCCGCAGGATCTGCCGGCCGGTCGTGACAGACTCGCCGGATTCCGTGACGCCCTCGCTCATGCGGGTCAGGACCCCGCGCCGGTGGTCGAGGGCAACTTCACCCTCGACAGCGGTGCCGCAGCCATGATCCGTCTGCTGGACAGCCACCCCGAGACCGACGGCGTTTTCGTGGCCAACGATCTGATGGCCCAGGGAGCCTGTCAGGTCCTGCGCGAGCAGGGGCGACGCGTACCCGCCGACGTGGCCGTCGTCGGTTTCGACGACTCCACCGTCGCGGTCACCTGCCGGCCGCCACTGACAACCGTGCGTCAGCCGGTCGAGAAGATGGCCGCCGCGATGGCGGAATTGCTGGCGGGCCATCTTCAAGGGGCTGGGCGCGGGCCTGCGCGCGTGCTTTTCGACCCCGAACTCGTCGTGCGTGAGTCGGCCTGAGGGAACGGGCAGGACCAGGAACTCGCCCGGCTCGACCGTAGCGGCTGGCACAGCTGTACGTGTTCGATCACCAGGGCCGGAGAATCCGTCCCGCACCGGACGGCGTGCTGGGTCTGGACCGACCGGGGGAGCGCCGCGATCCGGCCCGCCGGCCCTGCGCGCCGGGCGGACAGCACCTTCAATGTGCCGCCCGTTGACGGAGCGAGGTCTTCCACGCCGGCGCCGTCTCCTCGATCTCCGGCGGCTCCCGGCGACCTCCCTGGGCGAAGAAGTCGGCGAGCGGCAGGATCGCGGCGCCGACCGTGACGGCGTCCGGCCCGAGGGTGCCGAGTTCGACGCTCACGCGGGAGGCGGGGTAGGAAAGGGCGTAGAGGGCGGCGTACTCCGTGACGCTGTCGAGGAACCGGGCACCGAGCTGAAGGCCCGCCCATCCTCCGACGAGGATCCGCTCGGGCTGGAAGAGGTTGATCAGGTCGGCGAATCCGGCGCCCAGGTACTCGGCGGTCTCCTCCAGGACGGCCAGTGCGGTCGTATCGGCCTGCACCCCCGGGTCGGGCGGGTAGGCGGCGGCGAGAAGCGCCGTCAGAGCAGTCTCCTCGTCCGCGCCGTCCGGAGGACCGCCGCCGGCTTCCCGCCAGCGCTCCAGGAGCGCTTCCGCTCCGGCGTAGGCCTCCAGGCAGCCCTGGGCTCCGCAGCGGCAGCGGCGCCCGCGGACGCGTACTTTCAGATGTCCCCATTCGATGGCCCGGGCGGAGCGCGGGTCGTCGCTGACGACACACGCGCCGACCCCGGACCCGAAGAGCACCACGACGGCGCTGCCGGCTCCGCGTCCGGCACCGAACCACATCTCGGCCTGACCGAGCGTCTTGGCCCCGTTGTCGATGAAGTACGGCACCGACTGCGGCAGCGGTACCGACTCGCGCAACAACCGTTCCAGAGGCACGGCGTCCCAGCGGACCGTCTGCCCGTGCACCACAGCGCCGTCCTCCGGTGTCCTGGCGACGATACCGGGGACTCCCACGCCCACGCCCAGTAGCTTCTCGGGCCCGACCCCTGCCTGTCGGACGACCTCCTCGATGCCGGCACGCACGTGCGCGACGACGACGGCGACGTCGTAACGGTCCTCTCTTCGCGGCCCGTTGGCGGCGAGAGGCTTCTCGACGCGCGCGAGCTCGGTGAGGGCCAGATCGAAGAGTTCGACCCGGACCCGCGTCTCACCGACGTCGACGCCGATCATGTAGGCACTGTCCTGGCGGATGCGCAGGAGCGTGCGGGGCCGGCCGCCGGCGGAGTCCACGCTGCCGGCCTCCTCCACCAGGCCGTCCGCGACCAGTTCCGCGACCACGTTGCTGACAGACCCCGAGCTGAGGCCCGTGGCCGGCCCGAGTGCGAGGCGGCTCAGAGGCCCGTCGAAATACAACCGTTGCAAAACCGCCGTGCGGCTCTCCCTCCGCAGGTCACGCACGGTACGACCGCTGCGCACTCTCACCGGACACCCACTTCCCTAGGTCCTACGGCGCAACATACCGGTGCGGCACCTCTTGACGCGACCTTCCCCCGAGGATTAACTCACATCCTAAATTAAGCCGAGAGGCCGATCAGGTCTCCTGCGGGACGCAGCTCCCTCATCTCCCTCGGCTTTCGCCATCCCTGATAAGGACTCGTGGACCCATGCGCAGAATCAGAGTCGCGGCTGTCGGTGCCGTCACCCTCTCCCTCGTCCTCACGGCGGCTGCCTGCGGCGGCGGTTCCGCCGGCGGATCCGGGTCCAACGAGCAGCCCAAGACCCTCACCTACTGGGCGTCCAACCAGGGCGCCAGCATCGAGGTCGACAAGAAGGTCCTCCAGCCCGAGCTCGACAAGTTCGAGAAGCAGACCGGCATCAAGGTCAAGCTGGAGGTCGTGCCCTGGTCGGACCTGCTCAACCGGATCCTCACCGCGACCACCTCCGGCCAGGGCCCCGACGTCCTCAACATAGGCAACACCTGGAGCGCCTCCCTCCAGTCCACCGGCGCCCTGCTGCCCTGGGACGCGAAGAACTTCGAGGCCATCGGCGGCGAGGACCGCTTCGTCGAGTCCGCCCTCGGCTCCACCGGCGTCCAGGCCCAGGACCCGGCCGCCGTCCCGCTGTACTCGATGGCCTACGCGCTCTACTACAACAAGAAGATGTTCAAGGACGCCGGCATCGAGAAGCCGCCGGCGACCTGGGACGAGCTGGCCGCCACCGGCAAGCGCCTGAGCAAGGACGGCAAGTGGGGGATCGGGGTCGAGGGCTCCAACCTCTCCAACAACATCCACCAGGTCTTCGTCCTCGGAAAGCAGCACGGAGCCGACTTCTTCACCGCCGACGGCAAGGCCGACTTCACCTCCGACAGCGCGGTGGCCGCCGTCAAGCAGTACGTCGACCTCATGGCCACGCACAAGATCGTCGCCCCCGGCAACGCCGAGTACTCCCAGAACCAGTCCCTCAGCGACTTCGCCAAGGACAAGACCGCCATGGTCCTGTGGCAGACCGCCTCTGCCACGTTCAAGGCGCAGGGCATGGACGACGACGAGTGGGGCGTCGCCCCCGCCCCGGTCCCGGCCGGCAGGCCCGGAGCGGGCCAGCAGACCAACTCCATGGTCGCCGGCATCAACATGGCCGTCTTCAAGAACACCAAGAACATCGACGGCGCGCTGAAGTTCGTGAAGTTCATGACCAGCGACGAGGAGCAGAAGACCCTCAACCAGGCCTACGGCTCCATCCCCCCGGTCAAGAGCGCCCAGCAGGACCCCGCCTTCAGCACCCCGGCCCTGACGGTCCTCCGCGACACCCTCGCCACCAGCGCCGCCGCCCTGCCGCAGGTCCCGGAGGAGTCGCAGTTCGAGACGGTCGTCGGCACCGCGGTCAAGGAACTGTTCGCCGAGGCCGCCGCCGGCCGGCCGGTCACCACGGAGTCGGTGAAGGCCAAGCTCGAAAAGGCCCAGCAGCAGATGCCCAAGAAGTAGGCCGCCCCGCCATGACCGAAACCGCCGTCGCTCACCCGACCGAGCCGGCGGTGCGCAAGGCCACACCCGGAGAGGCGCGCCCCCCGCGCCGCTCCGGGCGGCGCCGCATCGCACTGCCGTACCTCCTGCTCCTGCCCGCCCTGCTCCTTGAACTCCTCGTCCACCTCGTCCCGATGCTCATGGGCATCACCATGAGCTTCCGCGAGCTCACCCAGTTCTACATCCGGAACTGGTCCGAGGCGCCCTGGTCGGGGCTGGACAACTACACCGTCGCGATCGACTTCGACGCCCCCGTGGGCCAGGCGCTCCTCAAGTCGTTCCTGACCACGTGCATGTTCACCGTCCTGTCCGTGGGCCTGTGCTGGCTCCTGGGGACGGCCGCCGCGGTCTTCCTCCAGGAGAACTTCCGAGGCCGCGGTTTCCTCAGGACCCTGTTCCTCGTCCCGTACGCGCTGCCCGTCTACGCCGCCGTCATCACCTGGGCGTTCATGTTCCAGCGGGACAACGGCATCATCAACCACGTCCTGCACGACCAGTTGGGCATCGGCGACAGCCCCGCCTTCTGGCTCATCGGCGACAACAGCTTCTGGGCCCTGCTGACCGTCTCCGTGTGGAAGGGCTGGCCGTTCGCCTTCCTCACCGTCATGGCGGGACTGCAGAACATCCCCCGGGACATGTACGAGGCGGCCGCCCTCGACGGGGCCGGCGTGTGGAAGCAGATCCGGCACATCACCCTGCCGTCCCTGCGCTCCGTCAACCAGGTCCTCGTGCTCGTCCTCTTCCTCTGGACGTTCAACGACTTCAACACGCCGTTCGTGCTCTTCGGCAAGGCCGCACCCGAAGCCGCGGACCTGATCTCCCTCCACATCTACCAGTCGTCCTTCCAGACGTGGAACTTCGGCACCGGCTCGGCCATGTCCGTCCTGCTGCTGCTCTTCCTCCTCGTCGTCACGGGCGTCTACCTCCTGCTCACCACCCGCGGAAGGAAGACCTCCGATGTCTGAGCACGCAGCCCGGCGCACGGCTCCACGGTCGCCCATGGCGGCACCCCGCTCGTTCCTGTGGACCCGGCGGATCTTCCTCACCGTGCTCACCACCTTCGTGCTGCTGCCGGTGTACGTGATGATCTCCAGCTCCCTCAAGCCCCTCGAGGACGTCTCGGGGAAGTTCCAGTGGATCCCCTCCGGGCTCACGATCCGCCCCTACTTCGACATCTGGGAGACGGTCCCGCTCGCCGACTACTTCGTGAACTCGATCGTCGTCGCCGGCGCGGCCACGGTGTTCTCGGTGGCCGTCGCGATCTTCGCCGCGTACGCCGTCAGCCGCTACTCCTTCCGCGGCAAGCGGGTCTTCACGGTGACGGTCCTCTCGACGCAGATGTTCCCCGGCATCCTCTTCCTGCTGCCGCTTTTCCTCATCTACGTCAACCTCGGCAACGCCACCGGCATCGCGCTCTTCGGCTCGCGCGAGGGTCTGATCCTCACCTATCTGACCTTCTCGCTGCCGTTCTCCATCTGGATGCTGACCGGCTACTTCGACTCGATCCCGCGCGAACTCGACGAGGCCGCCAAGGTCGACGGCTGCGGGCCGATCAGGGCGCTGTTCCGGGTGATCATCCCGGCCGCGATGCCCGGCATCGTCGCCGTCGCGATCTACGCCTTCATGACGGCCTGGGGCGAGGTCCTCTTCGCCTCCGTCATGACCAACGACACCACGCGCACCCTCGCCGTCGGGCTCCAGGGGTACGCCACCCTGAACGACGTCTACTGGAACCAAGTGATGGCCGCCTCCCTCGTGGTGAGCGTCCCCGTCGTCGTCGGCTTCCTGCTCCTCCAGCGCTATCTCGTCGCCGGCCTCACCGCAGGCGCGGTCAAGTGACGACCTTCTCCACACCGACCACGAAGGGGTTCTCCGTGTCCGAATCCACCGACTCCCAGCCGCTCGATCTGGAGGCTTTCCCTCCGTCCTTCGCCTGGGGCACGGCGACGTCCGCCTACCAGATCGAGGGCGCCGTCGCCGAGGACGGCCGCGCCCCCTCCATCTGGGACACCTTCTCCCGTACCCCCGGCGCGATCGACAACGGCGACAACGGCGACACCGCCTGCGACCACTACCACCGCTGGCCCGAGGACCTCGCCCTGATGAAGGGCCTCGGCACCGACGCGTACCGCCTCTCCCTCGCCTGGCCGCGCGTCGTCCCCGGCGGCGACGGGCCGGTCAACGCCGCCGGACTCGACTTCTACGACCGGCTCGTCGACGCCCTCCTCGACGCGGGCATCGCCCCGTCCGTCACCCTCTACCACTGGGACCTGCCGCAGGCCCTCCAGGACCGGGTCCAGGACAGCCGCGGCGGCTGGACCGAGCGGGCCACCGCCGAACACCTCGCCGCGTACGCCTCCGTCGTCGCCGAGCGCCTCGGCGACCGCGTCACCCAGTGGACCACCCTCAACGAACCCCTCTGCTCGGGCTGGATCGGCCACCTGGAAGGCCGCATGGCCCCCGGATTCACCGACCTGACGGCCGCCGTCCGCGCCTCGTACCACCTGCTGCTCGGCCACGGACTCGCCACCCAGGCCATCCGCGCCGCCGCCCCCGGCGCGCGCGTCGGCCTCGTCACCAACCACTCCACCGTCGCCCCCGCCTCCACACGGCCCGAGGACATCGCGGCCGCCGCCCGCATGGACGGCCACACCAACCGCTGGTGGCTCGACCCGGTGTACGGCCGCGGCTTCCCCGCCGACATGCGCGAGCTGTACGGCGTCGAACTGCCCGAGCAGGCCGGTGACATGGAGACCATCGCGGCCCCGCTCGACTGGCACGGCCTCAACTACTACTTCCCGGTGACCGTCGCCGACGACCCCGCGGGCCCCGTCCCGCACGCCCGCGAGGTCCGTCTCCCCGACGTCCCCCGCACGGGCATGGACTGGCAGATCGACGCCGGCGGCCTGGAGGCCTTCCTGCTGCGCCTCACCGACGACTACGGAGTACGCGAGCTGTACGTCACCGAGAACGGCTCGGCCTTCCCCGACACCGTCGGCCCCGACGGCGCGGTCCACGACCCCGAGCGCACCCGCTACCTGGAACAGCACCTGGCCGCCTGCGCCCGCGCCCTCCGCAAGGGCGCCCCGCTCGCCGGGTACTACGCCTGGTCCCTGCTCGACAACTTCGAATGGGCCTACGGCTACGACAAGCGCTTCGGCCTCGTCCACGTCGACTACGCGACCCAGAAGCGGACCGTGAAGACGAGCGGCCGACGGTACGCGGACATCATCCGCGCCCACCGGGCGACGACCACCGACTGATCGGAAACCCGTGACGAGCCTCCGGAAGGCTGCCCTCCTGGGGCCCTTCCGGAGGCCGAGGCCGCAGCACTCTCCCGCAGGAGGCGGTCACGCCTACGGTACGGGCGGGGACCGGCCACCGGGCTCCACCAGCGCACACGGCGGAGCGCCCGGCGGGGCCTGCCGTGCGCTACACCGCTCCGACTCCCCGCCCAGGTTCCCCCCGGCAGGAGCCGCCCATGGCCACCACGACCGCCCCGTCGTCTCCCTCGGAACCCGGCGACGCCGACGAACTCACCGCCGAGCGGCTGCGTCCCGTCCTCGGCGCGGTCACGGTCGCCCGTGACACCGCCCTCAGCGGGGGCCTCTACAACTCCGTCCGCCTGCTCGAACTCACCGACGGACGGCGTCTGATACTCAAGACCGCGCCCCTAGCGAGCGCTCCCGCTCTCGCTCACGAGCAGGGGCTCCTCGGCACCGAGGCGCTCTTCCACCGTCTCGCCGCCGGAGCGGGTGTCCAGGCGCCCACCGTCCTCCACCACCAGCCCTCCGGCCGTGGCGCGCCCGCCGAGTGGCTGCTTCTCTCCTACCTCGACGGCGCCACATGGGACGCCGCCCGCGACTGGCTCACCCCAGCCGACCGCACCGTGCTGCGCCGCCGGCTGGGCGAGTGCCTGGCCCGGGTCGCCACCGTCACCGGCCCGGCGTACGGATACCCGCAGAGCGCCGCCGGCCTTTCCACCCCCGACTGGCCCTCCGCCTTCACCGGCATGCTGCGTGCCGTCCTCGCCGACGCCGGCCGGTTCGGCGTCACCCTGCCTGCCCCGGCCGCCGAGTTCGCCGGACTGCCCGTGCGGTTCGGCCACCGGCTCGCGGAGGTCCGTCGTCCCGCGCTCGTCCACTTCGACGCCTGGGAAGGCAACATCGTCCTGGCCCGGGACGTCGACGGCTCATGGTCTCTGGCCGGCCTCATCGACGGCGAACGCGCCTTCTTCGGCGACCCCCTGGCCGAACTCGTCGGGCTCGACCCCCTCGGTGCGGCCGAGGACGACGCCGACCTCATGGCCGGGTACCGCTCCGTCACACCCGGCCTGACCGTCGACACCGGCGCCCGCGTACGGCTCGCCCTCTACCGTGTCTACCTCGCCCTCGTCATGCGCGTGGAGGCCGCTCCCCGCGCCTACGGCGGAGACTTCGCGTCCTGGCTCGACACCTGGTCCGCCGACCGCCTCACGGAGCAGCTCGCGGTACTGGACACCCTCCGGGCGTCGTGATCAGAAGTGCGTTGCGATGCCGAAGACGCGGCGGAGTCGGTCCATGTCGTGACGATCACGTTCCGAGGGCTCGTAGCCCTGGTGGAAGTGGACCTGCTGTTCGGCAGACAAGCACGGGACTGACGTCCCAAGGAGGGTGCCCGTCACGAAGCACGAGGTCGGGTAGGCGAAGGGACGCTCGGGTTCGGGTGACGCCTGCACTGCTGAGCCGTCATCTGCGAAGACCAGCGGGTGGAGGTCGATCTCTCGCCCGTCCGGTGCCGTCACGACGAATCGGATGGGCCTCCAGTCCAGGGTCTCCACGAAACCGGCCTCATGGAGCGCCGCCACCACGACGTCCTCCTGGTCCTGCCGGTGCATCAGGTCCAGGTCCCGATGGTCTCGCGTCTGCTCGCCGACCAGTGCGTCGATCCCCCATCCTCCACCGATCCAGACGTCCGCCTTCGCTCGCCGTAGGAGAGCCAGGACGGACAACACGTCTTCAGCAGTCATCACCTGACGCAGGCTAGGAGCGTTCGCCCAGGGCCGCGAACGGTTTCCGGCCCGTCAGCCTTCCGCCGGCTGTCGGGGGCGTTCAGGTGAAGCCCTGGCTTTAATCAGGTGGTGCCCTGCCGTGGGGTGGGGCTATGGTTCTGCTCGTTCCCAGGCGCGGCTGTGTGTCGTTGCCGGGGGGCGCGGTCTCGGTTCGTTGGTTCGTTGGTTCGTTGAGAAGAAGCAGGAGGTGAGGACATTGATGACTGTCATGGTGACGGGCGCTGCCCGCATTCAGGAGTTCATCGTTTCCACCCCTGTGGTCTCCGGCTGACAACCCACTTGACTTCCGCGCGCCTAGCGCGCCGCCGGGGCCGCCCTTCGAAGGGTTCCCCTTGTTCAACGCTTCGCTCAACACGTCTTCCACTTCTGATGCTCAGCACGTCCTCGCCGCCCACGGCTGGGATGAAGGCTGGGAAGCGGAGTTCGCTCCGTACGCCGAGCAGGGGCTTCTGCCCGGCCGGGTCCTGCGGGTCGACCGCGGTCAGTGCGACCTGGTCACCCCGATCGGCACCCTGCGGGCCGACACCGAGTTCGTCGTGCCCCGCGACCCGCTGAAGGTCGTCTGCACGGGCGACTGGGCCGCGGTCGACCCGACCGGCGATCCCCGCTACGTACGGGCGCTCCTCCCGCGCCGGACGGCGTTCGCGCGGTCCACGTCGTCCAAGCGTTCCGAGGGCCAGATCCTCGCCGCCAACGTCGACCACGCGATCATCACCGTCTCGCTCGCCGTCGAGCTGGACCTCGGCCGCGTCGAGCGCTTCCTCGCCCTCGCCTGGGAGTCCGGTGCCCAGCCGCTCGTCGTACTCAGCAAGGCCGACCTCGTGCCCGACCCGGTCGGCCTCTCGTACCTCGTCGAGGACGTGCAGAGCGCGGCGCCCGGCGTGCAGGTGATTCCCGTCAGTTCCACCACCGGCGAGGGGCTCGACGTGCTCGGGGCGGTCGTGGCGGGCGGCACCAGTGTGCTGCTCGGCGTCTCCGGCGCCGGCAAGTCCACGCTCGCCAACACGCTCCTCGGCGAGGACGTCATGACCGTCCAGGCCGCCCGTGACGTGGACGGCAAGGGCCGTCACACCACGACCACGCGCAACCTGCTCGTGATGCCCGGGGGCGGTGTCCTCATCGACACCCCGGGGCTGCGCGGGGTCGGGCTCTGGGACGCCGAGGCCGGCGTCGGCCAGGTCTTCTCGGAGATCGAGGGCCTCGCCGAGGAGTGCCGCTTCCACGACTGCGCCCACGAGGCGGAGCCCGGCTGCGCCGTGACAGCCGCGGTGGACGACGGCACGCTCTCGGTCCGCCGGCTGGAGAGCTACCGCAAGCTCCTGCGCGAGAACCAGCGCATCGTCGCCAAGACGGACGCCCGCATGCGGGCCGAGATGCTCAAGGACTGGAAGCGCAAGGGCGCGGAGGGCCGCGCGGCACTGGAGGCCAAACGCGGCCCCCGCACCCGCCACGCGGACCGCTAGCCGGCCCGGCACACGAGCGGCCGGCCGGGCCGGCGGCCCGGAGCCGCCCGGGCCGAGCCGACCGCCCGCCCAGCCCCCGGGCCCGCCGGGTCCGCCGGGTCCGCCGGGTCCGTCGGGCCGGTCGGCCGCCCGGGGCGAGCAGAGCCCCTCGGTCCGAGCGGGCGCCCGGGGGGAGCCGCCCGGGCGTCGCACGGCGGCGCCGCCCGGCTCGCCGGACCCGGCGGCCGCCCGGGGCGAGCCGGCGCGGCGCCCGCACCCGGCACGCGGGCCGGTAGCCGGACCCGCGCACGATCGGCCGGGCGGGCAAGAGCCCGCCCGGCCGGGTCCGCCGGGTCCGCCGGACCGGGCGGCCGCCCGCCCGAGCCACCCGCCCGAGCCGCCCGGCTGAGCCACCCGGCCGAGCCACCCGCCGGGCGCACGGCGGCGGCGCCTGGCCGGGCCCGCCGCCGGCCCCCGGCAGCGTCGTGTCCGAAAACCGCCAGGCGGGGGGCGTCGGGTCCCGCACACTGGAGGGCGTGAGGCATCAGGGAACCAGGCCGGAGAGCGGCGAGGACACGCGGTACCAGGCGGTCAGCAGTCGGGACGCGCGGTTCGACGGTGCGTTCTTCTTCGCCGTCGAGACGACCGGGATCTACTGCCGCCCCAGCTGCCCCGCCGTCACGCCCAAGCGGAAGAACGTCACGTTCTTCCCGACCGCGGCCGCCGCCCAGGGCCACGGCTTCCGCGCCTGCCGGCGGTGCCGGCCGGACGCCGTGCCCGGTTCCGCCGAGTGGAACGTCCGTGCCGACATCGTCGGGCGCGCCATGCGGATGATCGGTGACGGCGTCGTCGACCGCGAGGGCGTCCCCGGCCTCGCCGGACGCCTCGGCTACAGCCCCCGCCAGGTGCAGCGACAGCTCACCGCCGAACTCGGCGCCGGCCCCGTCGCCCTCGCCCGCGCCCAGCGCGCGCACACCGCCCGGCTGCTCCTGCAGACCACCGGGCTGCCGGTCACCGAGATCGCCTTCGCCTCCGGCTTCGCCAGCGTGCGCCAGTTCAACGACACGATCCGCCGCATCTACGCCCGTACCCCCACCGAACTGCGCGCCGAGTCCGGCACCGGCGCGGGGCCCCGTACCGCACTCGCCGCCGGGGTGCCGCTGCGGCTCGCCCACCGGGGCCCGTACGCCGCCCGCGAGGTCTTCGACCTGCTCTCCGCCGAGGCCGTGCCCGGCGTCGAGGAGGTGCTCTCCGGCCCCGGCCCCGGCGCCCGCACCTACCGCCGTACGCTCCGCCTCCCGTACGGCATCGGCATCGTCTCCGTCGACGAGCGCGCCGCCGGGCCCTGGCTCGACGCCCGGATCCACCTCACCGACCTGCGCGACCTGACCACCGCCGTCCAGCGGCTGCGCCGCCTCCTCGACCTGGACGCCGATCCGTACGCCGTCGCCGAGCGCCTCGGCGCCGACCCCGCCCTCGCCGGCCGGGTCGCCGCCCGCCCCGGCCTGCGGTCGCCGGGTGCGGCCGAACCGGAGGAGTTCGCGCTCCGGACCGTGGTCGGCCCGGACGAGGCGGCGCGGCTCGTCCAGACCCACGGCACGCCCCTGGACAACGCCTGCTCCACCCTGACCCGCCTCTTCCCCGAACCCGCCGCGCTCACCGCCCACCCCCAGGCGGGCCCGCTCGCCGCCGCGCTCGCCGACGGTGCCGTACGCCTCGACCCCGGCGCCGACCGCGACGAGGCCGAGCGCGCCCTGCGCGCCGTCCCCGGTGTCACCGCCGTCCACGCCGCCGTGATCCGTATGCGGGCCCTCGGCGACCCCGACGTGGACCCGCAGGCCGACCCGGAGGCGCGCCCGGAGTCCGACGCCTGGCGGCCCTGGCGGTCGTACGCACACCGGTACCGGGCGCTCGTGCCCCTACCGGCACAATGACCCCATGATCGACACAGACCTGCTCGGACCCGACGACCGCGACGCCTGGGAGCGTCTCTTCCGCGCCTACATCGACTTCTACGGCCGCAGCGAGCCCGACGCCATGTACGAGCGCGCCTGGCAGGCCTTCCAGGACGGCACGCGGCTGCACGCGCGGGCAGCCAGGCTCGACGGGCGTCTCGTCGGCTTCACCCACTTCTTCGTCCACCCCAGCACCTCGGGGCCGGACGTCTGCTATCTCCAGGACCTGTTCACCGACCCCGAGGCGCGCGGCCGGGGCGTGGCGCGCGCCCTGATCGCGGCCGTCGCGGAGTGGGCGCGGGAGCAGGGCTGCGACCGGGTCTACTGGAACACCCAGGCGTCCAACACCACCGCCCGCCATCTCTACGACAAGGTCGCCCGCGACACCGGCTTCATCAAGTACCAGATCGATCTTCCAAAGGATTCGTGAGGGTTCATGAGGTTCGCGACGGGTTCGGGACGGGTTCCCGACGGGCTCGCGAAGGCCCCGGCTGTCGTACGGCCCATGGCGACCTCAGCCCCAGATCACCGCCCCCGCCCACGCGCCGACGATCAGCAGGCAGGCGAACATCTCCACCAGGATGCTCGTCCCCGCCGCCCGCATCACCTTCCGCGTGGAGGCCCTGGCCTGGCCGTGACCGCCCAGGCGGAGCCGTTCGCAGAGGTAGATCCCGCCGATGAAACCGGGGACGGCGCCGACCACGGGGATCAGGATGAAGCCCAGGAACGCGCCCACCCCCGCGTACGTGACCATCCGCCGCGTGATGCCGACGCCCCGGATCCGGCGCTGCGGCAGCAGCCACACCACCACCTGGGTGAGCAGGAGCAGTGCGGTCGAGGCGACCAGCAGGATCCAGGCGAGGCCGCTCTGCTCGTGCAGCGACCACCAGAGCATGGCCGCCCACACCAGCCAGGGCCCCGGCACGCCGGGAGCCAGTACCCCGAACAGGCCGAGCAGCATCACCATCGCGACGAGCAACAGCTGCCACACACCCATCTGCCCAGCGTGCAGGACCCATGATCTCCCCGCAGGTCGCAGGGTACGTACGGGGGGCCCACCCGCCCGTCCGGCTCCGCCATCCGGGTTCGACCGCCCGGCACCCTACCGGCCCTGGCTCCACCATCCGGGTCGACCGCCCGGCGCCCTACCGGCCCTGGCTCCGGCGCCCTACCGGCCGCCCCCGCGCCCCGTGTCGCCCCCTGGCGCGCCACCGGCCCCGCGCCCCGGGTCGACCCCTCGCCGCGCCACCGGACCCGCCGCCCGGGCCCCCGGCCCCCCTACCGCCGAGCCACCCACCCCTTCTCGTACGCGTGCCAGCCCAGCTGGAGCCGGGTCGTCACGCCCGAGAGCTCCATCAGGCCCTTGACCCGCCGCTGCACCGTGCGCAGGCCCAGATCGAGCTGTTTGGCCACGCTCGCGTCCGTCATGCCGGCCAGCAGCAGCGAGAGGATCTCCAGGTCCGTCACGTCGGGGCCCGGCGCCTCCGTCTCCGTGACCTGCGCGCTCGCCCCGAGCCGCAGCGGCAGCGCGTCGCGCCAGACCGCCTCGAAGAGGCCCATCAGGGACTCCAGGAGCCCGCTCGCGTGCACCACGAGCGCGGCAGGCTCCGCCCCGCGGCCCGTCAGCGGGACCATCGCCAGGGCCCGGTCCGCGACCACCAGCTTCGTGGGGACCCGGTCCACCACGCGGATCTGCTCGTCACGGCCGAGCGCGGCCGACAGCTCGACGATCCCCGACGGCAGGGTCAGCACCTCCCGCTCGACGACCACCCGGTAGGACACGCCCCGCCCGGCCGCCAGCTCCTCGGCGTCGTTGTCCATCCCGGAGACCGCGATCGGCTTGCCCGACACCAGCGCGCAGACCTCGTCGGTCGCGCCCAGCTGGAGCTGGAGGAACCGGTGGGTGACGGCGCTCGCGCCGGTCACCACCTCCACCAGGTCGTGGACGGCCGGCTCCGCCGCCTCCGCGCGGTACTCCTCGGCGAGCAGCGCCGCCGCCAGCTCCGCCTGCTCCAGCTCGTGGCGCTGCTGGGTGAGGAGCGCGCCCAGCGCCACCCCCGGCGGCGCCGCGACCCACCGCCCGGTCCGGGCCGAGGACTGCGCGGCCAGCCCCTGCGACTCCAGGCGCCGCAGCGCCCGCTCGGTGTCGGTCTCGGGCAGGGCGAGCCGGTGCGCGAGGTCCGTCACCTCGGCCGCGCCCAGCGCGACGAGCGCGCGGTACGCCGACTCCTGCCGCTCGTCGAGACCTATCGCTCCCAGCATCGCTGCCCCACCCCTCGCCGGACGTCCCGGGATGTCCCGGACATTCCCCGGACGTTCACCGGACGCATTCGTTCCGTTGGTGCCCTGGCGGGAATCGGCCACGACGCATTCCCGCCGCGCACATCATCCCTGCACCACCCTCACCTCTGCCAATGTGGCGGCACCGCAGCACCAACAGCCTCCGGGCACAGGGCCCTTTGCCTGCCTATGCCCGGAATCAGATGGGGAGAGCGATGCGCCCGATTTCGCGTACGGCCCTGGGGGCGGCGACCGCCGCCGTCCTGGCCGTCACCGCGGTCGCGCCGTCCACGGCAGCCGCGCCGCAGGACGACACGACCGGCAGTCGACCGCTGGTCGGCAGCGAGGCCCAGGCCCGCGCCGGGGAGCGGGCCGCCACCGTCACGCTGGTCACGGGTGACCGGGTCCTCGTCACCCGCGACGCCGCCGGGAACCCGGCCGCCGCCGCGCTGCCCCGCGAGGACGGGACGGTGCCCCTCGTCCAGACCCGCCGCTCGGGCCAGGACCTGTACGTCTACCCCGAGGGCGCCATCGCCGCCCTCGCCGCGGGCCGCGTCGACGAGGAGCTCTTCAACGTCACCGGCCTGGTCCGGCAGGGCTACGACGACGCCGCCACCCAGACGCTGCCCCTGATCGCCGTCTACGGCTCCGACCTCGCCCGCTCCGTCCCCGCCGCCCCGCGCGGAGCCCGGCGCGGACAGATCCTCAAGACCGTCGACGGCGTCGCCCTCACGACCGACAAGAAGCAGGCCGCCGCCTTCTGGGCGGATGTGAACGCCCCCGCCGCCCGGTCCGCCTCCGGCCTGAAGAAGCTCTGGCTCGACCGCAAGGTCCAGGCCACCCTGGAGCGCTCGACCCAGCAGGTCCACGCCCCCGAGGCCTGGGCCGCCGGCTACGACGGCAAGGGCACCAAGGTCGCCGTCCTCGACACCGGCGCCGACGTCGAGCACCCCGACCTCAAGGGCCGGGTCGTCGCCTCGGAGAACTTCACCGACTCCGACAGCGCCGACGACCGCCAGGGCCACGGCACCCACACCATCTCCACCGTCGGCGGCTCCGGCGCGGCGAGCGACGGCAGGAAGAAGGGCGTCGCGCCCGGCGCCGACCTCCTCAACGGCAAGGTCCTCAACGACTCCGGCTCCGGCGCCACCTCCTGGATCATCGCGGGCATGGAGTGGGCCGTCGCCCAGGGCGCCGACGTCGTCTCCATGAGCCTCGGCAACCCCTCGGAGACCGACTGCACCGACCCGATGAGCATCGCCGCCGAGGAACTCGCCCAGAACGAGGGCACGTTGTTCGTCGTCGCCGCCGGAAACACCGGCCCCTCGCTGAACACGGTCTCCTCGCCCGGCTGCGCGCCGAGCGTCCTCACCGTCGGAGCCACCGACCGCGACGACTCCACCGCGTCCTTCTCCAGCCGTGGCCCGACGACCCTCGGCCACACCCTCAAGCCGGAGATCGCGGCCCCCGGCGTCGGCATATCCGCCGCCGCGGCCGGCGGCCGGGGCGTGTACGCCTACCAGGCCATGTCCGGTACGTCGATGGCCACCCCGCACGTCGCGGGCGCCGCCGCCATCGTCAAGCAGCGCCACCCCGACTGGACTGCCCAGCAGATCAAGGCCGCCCTCGTCTCCTCCGCCGAGAGCTCCGTCCCCGGCGACGTACGCGAGGTCGGCGGCGGCCGCCTGGACGTCAAGGCCGCGATCGACCAGACGGTCCTCGGCGCCGACGCCGTCCAGGGCGGCACCTTCAACTGGCCCCAGGACAGCAGCGACCGGACCTCGGTCTCCGTGCCGTACACCAACACCTCCGGCAAGGCCGTCACCCTGACGCTCGCCGTCGAGAGGGTCACCGGCAACGACGGCTCGCGCGTCCGGTCCTCCGTCGCCCGGCTCGGCAGGCGCACGGTCACCGTCCCGGCCGGCGCGACCGTCGAGGTGCCGCTCCAACTGGACCCGTCCGCCCACCTGGAGCGCGCCCAGTACGGCGACGTCACCGGCCGGGTCCTGGCCACCGCCCCCGGCGGCGTCCACGTCTCGACGCCCTTCTCGCTCTACGTCCAGCCCGAGACGGTCACCCTGCGGGTCAAGCTGATCGACCGTCAGGGCAAGCCCGCCGCCGGGGCGTCCTCCGTGGACCTCATCGGCACCGACGACGCCAGCGGCGAGCGCCGCTTCAACGAGGGCGCCACCGACCAGGTCTTCCAGGTGCGGCCCGGCAGCTACTTCCTCACCTCCTTCGTCACCACCGCCGACACCGGCGAGGGCGCCACGCTGAACGACTCGCTCAGCTACCTGGCCCGCCCGCAGGTGGAGGTGAAGAAGGACACCACCGTCGTCCTCGACGCCCGCAGGGCGCACAGGCTGTCGGTGGAGACCGACAAGCCCGGTGAACAGCGCGGCACCACCCTGGCGTTCTCCCGCTCCTGGGACGACATCTGGCTGCACTCCGGCACGGCCGCGGGCACCCGCTCGATCCGCGGCTACTACGCCTCGGTCGAAGGCCGCGCCGACGAGGGCGACTTCGAGTTCGGCAGCTACTGGCGCACCGCCGCCCCGCAGGTCTCCGAGCTGAAGACGAGCGACGGCACCGTCCTGCACCCGTACTCGACCTCCCTCGGCTCCGACAACCTCGACGGCGCCGGCTCGGCCCGGCTCGTCGACGCAGGCACCGGAACCCCGGAGGAACTGAAGGCCGCCGGCGTCCAGGGCCGCGTCGCCCTGGTCCGCATCCCGGACACCTCCAGCCTCGTGGCCACCGTCGCACGGGACGCCAAGGCCGCGGGCGCCGTCGCGGTCCTGGTCCACCGGACCTCGCCCGTCCGCTGGATCCCGACCGCGGGCTTCGCGGGACCGGGGCTCCCGGTCCTCGCCGTCGACTCCGCCGAAGCCGCGGGGCTCCTGACCAAGCTCTCGGCCGGCGAGGTCACCCTCTCCTGGAAGGCCACGGCGAAGAGCCCGTACCTCTACAACCTGGGGTTCCAGGAGACCGGTCCGATCCGCGACGACAAGACCTACCGGGTCCGGGACGGACAGCTGGGCCGCACCGAGTCGACCTACGGCTCCATGGGCGTCGCCGCAGACTTCGTCGACAGCCCCGCCGCCTACCGGCCGAACGGCACCGCGGTCTACTTCGGCGCGATCGAGGCGGTCCCGGCGCCGGGCACCCGGACGGAGTACTACACGGCCGGGGACACCCGGTGGGAGACGGTTCTCTCCTCCAGCTTCCCGTTCGGCGAGTTCATGATGGGTGCCCAGCACGCCTACAAGGCCGGGGAGAAGCGCACCGAGCGGTGGTACGACGGCGTCATCGCCCCGACCGCCCCGCTCGACGCGGCGGGAAAACCGGTCCTCGTCGCCGAGCGGCAGGGCAACCTCATCGGTTTCGCCGACGCCATGTGGGGCGACAGCACCCACTACGCCCAGCCCGGGTCCTTCGGGGACCTCGGCAACCTCCGGCTGAGCAGGGACGGTGAGGTGCTCGGAGAGACCGGATGGCCGTTCGGGGCCTTCGAAGTCCCGTCCGAGCGCGGCACGTACACGCTCGAACAGAACACCATGAAGGTCGGCAGCAAGGTGTGGAACCGCTCCACATCCGTCAACTCGGTATGGGAATTCACTTCCCAGGCCGACGAGAGCGTCTACTCTCAAGGCATCCCGATTCTCTTCCCCCGGTACACCCTTCCGGAGGACGGACTCAAGACCCTCGCCGCGACCGACGGCCAGAAGATCGGCCTCACCGCGACGGGTCACGCGGGCTACAAGTCCGCCGCTCTCACCTCGGCCAGGCTCTCGTACTCCTACGACGACGGTACGACCTGGACAGAGGCGCAGGTCTCCAAGCAGAACGGTGTGTGGACCGCGACCGTGAACCACGCGGGCGCGGCCGGCAGGCCGGTCACTCTGAAGACCGAACTGACGGACGCCAACGGCAACTCCGTCACCCAGACCGTGGTCCGCGCCTACGACGTGCGCTGATCACGCCGGTCCGCCGGGCGTCCTTCCCGTGGGGGGTGGGGTCGCCCGGCGGACCCCTTTTTTCGTCATGTCCCGTTTTCCGGCCACCCGCGCGGTGGACAATAAGGGCATGACTCAGCAGGGGGACAACTGGTGGGACAAGCTCTACGACGAGTCGGCGCCGGACACGGCACCGGCCACGACGGGCGACACGCTCGACGACCGCTTCGACTCCGCGTCGCAGGCGACGGGCGACACGACGCGCACGGCGGCGCTGCCGCCCCGGGCTCCCTGGGAGCCGCTCGACGACCCCGGCTCGGCCCCTGAACCACGGTCGTTCCCCGGACCGGCCCCGGAGCCGGCCGCAGCGGCCGACGCCGACGAGGACGCCGCTCCCGGGCCGAGCGCACCGGAGGCGGGACCCGCGCCGGTGCCCCGTCCCCGTACCGCCCACATCGGCAACCGGCCGCCCACGTACGAGGCCGAGCCGACCGCGCTGCCCGTGGCCCGGCCCGGAGACCTCGGCGAACTGGTCGCCGACACCGTCCTCGACGGCGCGCGCTACGGCGCGTACACCCTGCGCGCCGCCTCGCAGCGCGGCGACTCCGCCCGCTACCGCGGCGAACCCCGCAGGGACGCGCTGCTCACCGCCCGGTTCGGCCAGGAGGAGGCCGCGCTCGTCCTCGTCGCCGTGGCGAGCGGCGCCCGCGCCGCCGAGGGCGCCCATCTCGCCGCCGCCGACGCCTGCCACTGGATCGGCGAGGCCGTCGGCCGCAGCCACGCCCGGCTCTCGGAGGACATCAGGTCCGGCCGCCGCGGCGACCTGAAGTCGGGGCTCCACCGGCTCACCGACCGCACCTACGGCAAGCTGCGCGCCCGCGCCGCCGAGATGGGCGTGGGCCCCGAGGAGTACACGGCGGGGCTGCGCTGCCTGCTGCTCTCCGCCGACCCCGCCTGCCGCACCCGGGTCTTCTTCGGGATCGGCCCGGGCGGCCTCTTCCGCCTCCGCGACGGCGCCTGGCAGGACATCGAACCGTTGCTCCCCGAGCCCGCCGCGCTCGCCGGCGCCCCTGTCGTCGGCTTCGGCTCGCCGCCTGCGGGGACGGCCTCGGGGACACCGTCCGAGACGGCGGAGGGCGACCGCCACACCATGAGACTGAGCGTCACGGGGCCGCCGGGCGCCCCCTTCGCGGAGGACCCTCTCCCGGCCTCCGGCGGGGGAGACCCCGCGCCCCCCGCCGAACCGTTCCGCTTCCGCGCCTCCGTCGCCCGCCCGGGTGACACGCTCCTGCTCGCCTCGCAGGGCCTCGCCGAGCCCATGCGTGGCGAGCCCGCCCTCGCCAGGGAGCTCGCGGCGCGCTGGGCGGTCCCCGAGCCGCCCGGGCTCGCCGCCTTCCTCGCCGACACCCAGCTGCGGGTGAAGGGGTACGCCGACGACCGTACGGGCGTGGCCGTCTGGGAGGCGTAACGCTCCACCCCATGGGTTGATGGATCCATGGCCAAGCAGAACGTCGCAGAACAGTTCGTCGACATCCTCGTCCGGGCGGGCGTCCAACGGCTGTACGGAGTCGTCGGCGACAGCCTGAATCCCGTCGTCGACGCCATCCGCCGCACCCCCGACATCGACTGGATCCAGGTCCGGCACGAGGAGGCCGCCGCCTTCGCCGCCGGAGCCGAGGCGCAGATCACCGGCCGTCTGGCGGCGTGCGCCGGCTCCTGCGGCCCGGGCAACCTCCACCTGATCAACGGCCTCTACGACGCACACCGTTCGATGGCCCCGGTCCTGGCGCTCGCCTCGCAGATCCCCTCCAGCGAGATCGGCCTCGGCTACTTCCAGGAGACCCACCCCGACCGGCTCTTCTCCGAGTGCAGCCACTACAGCGAGCTGATCTCCAGCCCCCGGCAGATGCCACGGCTGCTCCAGACGGCCATTCAGCACGCCATCGGGCAGAGCGGGGTCAGCGTCGTCGCGCTGCCGGGCGACATCGCCTCCGAGCCGGCCCCCGAGAAGGCGTGGGAGACGGCCCTCGTCACCTCACGGCCCACCGTCCGTCCGGGTGACGCCGAGATCGAGGCCCTGGCGCGGATGATCGACGAGGCCGATCGGGTGACGCTGTTCTGCGGCAGCGGCACGGCCGGCGCGCACGCGGAGGTGATGCAGTTCGCCGAGCGGGTGAAGTCCCCCGTCGGCCACGCGCTGCGCGGCAAGGAGTGGATCCAGTTCGACAATCCGTTCGACGTCGGGATGAGCGGGCTGCTCGGCTACGGAGCGGCCTACGAGGCCACCCACGAGTGCGACCTGCTGATCCTGCTCGGCACGGACTTCCCGTACAACGCCTTCCTGCCGGACGACGTCAAGATCGTCCAGGTGGACGTCCGGCCCGAACGCCTCGGCCGCCGCTCCAAGCTCGACCTGGCGGTCTGGGGCGACGTCCGGGAGACACTGCGCTGCCTCACCCCGCGGGTGCGGGCCAAGTCCGACCGGCGCTTCCTCGACAAGATGCTGAAGAAGCACGCCGACGCGCTCGAAGGCGTCGTCAAGGCGTACACCCGCAAGGTGGAGAAGCACGTCCCGATCCATCCCGAGTACGTCGCCTCGGTGCTCGACGAACTCGCCGACGACGACGCCGTGTTCACCGTCGACACCGGAATGTGCAACGTCTGGGCCGCGCGCTACATCTCACCCAACGGGCGCCGCCGCATCATCGGCTCCTTCTCGCACGGCTCGATGGCGAACGCGCTGCCGCAGGCCATCGGCGCCCAGTTCACGGACCGCGGGCGTCAGGTGATCTCGATGTCCGGCGACGGCGGGTTCTCGATGCTGATGGGCGACTTCCTGACGCTGGTCCAGTACGACCTCCCGGTGAAGATCGTCCTGTTCAACAACTCCTCGCTCTCCATGGTCGAGCTGGAGATGCTGGTCGCCGGCCTCCCCTCGTACGGCACGACCAACCGCAACCCCGACTTCGCCGCCGTCGCCCGCGCGGCCGGCGCGTACGGCGTCCGCGTCGAGAAGCCGAAACAGCTCGCCGGCGCCCTGAAGGACGCCTTCAAGCACAAGGGGCCGGCCCTCGTCGACATCGTGACCGACCCCAACGCCCTCTCGATCCCCCCGAAGATCAGCCGCGAGATGGTCTCCGGCTTCGCCCTCTCGGCGAGCAAGATCGTCCTCGACGGCGGCGTCGGCCGCATGCTCCAGATGGCCCGCTCCAACGTACGGAACGTCCCCCGGCCATGAATGCGGGCCGGGCGGTGGGGCATGCATCCCCGTGAGCCTGTTCGAGGAGATCTGTACCGACATGTGGGTGGGGGTTATGGCCGGGGAGGCGCGACAGCCGACTCAGATGCTCAGAAAGGTGGGATGCGCGGATCTCACCGCGGTGCCGGAGGTACGACATGCGTTGCGCAGGATGCTGCGGACATGGGGCGGACCGGGGGCCTCCGACGTCGCGGAGCTGCTCACCAGCGAACTCGTCACCAACGCTCTGATCCACACCGACCACGGCGCCGTGATCACCGCGACCGTCGTCCCGGACGGTCTCCGGGTCGAGGTGCGGGACTTCGTCGCCGGGCTCCCCGAGCCACGGGCACCGATCGCCGACGACGGTACGAGCGGCAGGGGGCTCGTCCTGGTCCAGGCCCTGGCCGACTCCTGGGGCGTGGAGAAGCACGGCGTGGGCAAGGTCGTGTGGTTCGAGCTGAACGGCGGGGCCGCGTGAGAGCTCTCACGCGGCCCCGCCGTTCATGTCGGCCTCTCAGCCGAACTGCTGCTCCAGGTCCTTCAGTTTGCGCTCCAGCGAGTCGAGCCGGGGCAGTGTCTGGGTGTCGTCCTCGGCGGTGAGGTCCACCGTCCGGGGCTCAGTACCCTTCACGGCCTGGAGGGAGGGCCGGTGTCGAAGCGGCAGCTGTCCGGGGTCTGCTATGGCAGGCTCCGCGACGGCTGTCCCCACGGACGGCGTCGCGGAGCCCGCGCCGGAGTTCAGGGACGGCACCTCGACCTGGCGTCCGCCTCCTCTGCCCAGCCCGAAGGCCCGGTGCTGGCGGTTGATCGCCTTGATCCTGGCCCGGTCGAGCTTCTCCTGCTCACGCCTGCGCAGCCGGTGCTGCTCCTTCTCGCGCCGGTCCTCACGGACCTCGTCCACCGCCTCGTCCAGGGTCCGTACGCCCTCCAGGAGCATCAGCGACCAGGCGGCGAAGGTCTCCCGGGGCGCCCTCAGCCACCGGACGATCCGGATCTGCGGCAGCGGACGGGGCACCAGGCCCTGCTCACGGAGGGCCGCCCGGCGGGTCTGCTTGAGGGCCCGGTCGAAGAGAACCGCAGCCGAGAGGGACATGCCCGCGAAGAACTGCGGGGCACCCGCGTGGTCCAGACCCCGGGGGGCGTGGACCCAGTTGAACCAGGCGGCCGCGCCCGCGAACGTCCACACCAGGAGCCGCGAGCCGAGGGCCGCGTCACCGTGGCTCGCCTCACGGACGGCGAGCACCGAGCAGAACATCGCCGCGCCGTCGAGGCCGAAGGGGACGAGGTACTCCCAGCCCCCGGTGAGGTTCAGGTTCTGCCGGCCGAAGCCGACGAGGCCGTGGAAGGAGAGCGCGGCGGCGACCGCCGCGCAGCAGAAGAGCAGGACGTAGGAGGCGGTTCCGTAGATCGCCTCCTTGCGTCGGCGACGTTCCTCACTGCGTTCCCAGGAGTCTTCGGCCGCGGCCTGGTCACCGGCGCGCTTGCCGCGCGCGAGCACCGCCACCGCCGTCAGGACTCCGGCCACCATGACGCCGCCCGGAAGCAGCCAGTCCAGCGATATGTCGGTCAGTCTCATGCGGTGTCCCTTGCATCGCAGTAGGGCGTTTCGGCCGCCCATACTGGCCGACCCCGGGGGCCGCTCAAGGGGTTTCGCGGCAAGAGCACGCCATCGGGGCCGCACGGCATACGAATAGGTGCGATCTGGTCGAACGACCGGCCGGTGCAAGGGAGTTGTGTTCGATCGACGTCACCCGTACGAGTGGCGTAATTCGTCCGACCGTCAGGCGGTCGCGGCGAGCCTGCGGACCCGCTCGGCGTCGCACGTGCGCGGACAGGTCAGACAGGTGTCCTCGGGGCGCAGCGTGTAGAAGAAGCAGCACGTCGCGCGGTCCCGGGTGGGGCGGGGCGTCCCGTCGGCCGTCTCGGCGCCGGGCAGCTCACGGAAGCCCGCGGTGCCCGCGTACGGCTTGGCCGTGCCGGGCATCAGCAGCTCCAGCTCGTCCATCGCCCGCCGCTCCTCGCCGAACAGCGCCCCGACGTACCAGAGCCCCTCGACGATCTCGTCCGTGGCCATGCCCCACACCGCCCGCCTCCCGCGTCGCATCCGCGGTCCGAAGCCGGCCAGGATCTCCTCGAAGTGCTCGGCGAGCGCGTCCCTGAGCTCGGCGCGCAGCGCCTCCTCGTCCGGGACGACCCGGGCGCCGGGCAGTGAAGCCGCGGGGTCGCCCGGCAGACAGGTGAACTCCTCGATCCGTACGGTCATCCGTCCCAGGGCCCGCTGGAAGGACACGTTCCGGGCGGGCAGCCGGGGGACCCGGCGGTGCAGGAACCAGGGGACCGTGACCAGGAGGCAGGCGGGCCAGGCGTACCGGTGCAGTCCGAAGCCGGCGATCACGTCGGGGCGGGCCTGCTGCCCGTAGTCGCGCAGTACCTGGGCGTTGTCCCAGGCCAGGAAGGCGTCGAGGGCGGCGCCGCCGGCCGCGAGCTCGTCGGCCCCCACCCAGCCGGCCCCCCGTGGCGAGCTCTCGCCACTGTCCAGCTCCTCTATCCGCAGGCCGGAGAACACCTCGCCGAGGCGGGCGTAGGAAGCCGCGACGGGGGAGGTGTACGGGGCGGGGAGCAGAGCGGGGAGGGCCATACGGGGACCACCGAATCGCGATCGTTAGCAGGTTAGCCTTACCTTACCCGATGGCGTCGATGTTTGAACTGCAGCCCTGGCCGCCTATGGTGCACAGGGGGCCTCGGTATCGCGAGCCAGGCCCGGCACGAGCCCGCAGGAGGACCCGGGTGGAGCAGGGCAGAGCGCGCGAGCGGGCCGCCGGCCGGCCGCACCCGCCGAACGACGGCGCGGTGCGGGTCCCCGAGCAGGTCCGCGGCGAGCACACCCACGGCGAGCACACTCGCGGTGAGTACACCCACGGTGAGCCGTCCACGCCCGGCCTCGCCCCCCGTACCGTCCAGCGCCACTCCGTACGCGGCCAGATCCTCCAGGCCCTGCGCACCGCCCTCGTGGGCGGCGAGCTGGTCCCCGGCGAGGTGTACTCCGCACCGGTCCTCGCCGAGCGCTTCGGCGTCTCCGCGACCCCCGTGCGCGAGGCCATGCAACAGCTCGCCGTCGAGGGCGCCGTCGAAGTCGTACCGAACCGCGGATTCCGGGTCACCGAACGCACTCCGCGCGAGCTCGCCGAGCTCGCCGAGATCCGGGCGCTCATCGAGATCCCGATCATGCTCCGCCTCGCCCGCACGGTCCCCGCCGCCCGCTGGGCCGAGCTCCGGCCGCTCGCCGAGGCCACCGGCGCCGCCGCCGCCCGCGGCGACCGCGCCCACTACGCCGAGGCCGACCGCGCCTTCCACCGCGCCGTGCTCTCACTGGCCGGCAACGAGCAGCTCCTCGCCGTCGCCGACGACCTGCACCGCCGCTCCCAGTGGCCCCTGACGAGCGGCCCGGTGACCCGCCACGGCGACCTCGTGGCGGACGCGGCGGAACACGGCGCCCTCCTCGACGCCCTGATCGCCCAGGATGTCACCGTCGTGCAGTCACTTGTCAGGGAGCATTTCACCGGATCGGCGGACTGACGACTAAGGTCGTTGCCGTCGGCCGGTGCCCTCGGCCCTTGCCGCCGTTGGCTGTTGCCGTGAACCCGCCCGTACCGCGCCGTCCGTGAGGTGTCCCATGCCGTCCGCGACTCCGTCCCCGGCACGGGGAAGGCGCCCGTGACCGGATCCGTCCGCGGAGACCGCCCCGCCGGAACGGAGGCCGAGGCGGCGGCCCTGCTCGGCTGGCTCACCGACCCGGAGGCCCCCCGCCTCTGCCTGGTCGTCGGCGGCCCCCGCAGGGGCAAGTCCGCGCTGCTCTCCTGGCTCGCCGCGCACGGCACCCGCGCGGGCGCGCGCCGCCGGCGCGCGGCGCGCGAGCTGATCCCGCTCGCCGGACAGTGCGCGCTCGGCGCGGCCTGGACGATCGCGAACCGGCTCGGTGTCGTGGCCAGGACGCCAGGCGAACTGGTCCAGGCCGTCGCCACCACCGAGACACGACGCGCGGCCCTCGTCCTGCCGGACCTGCACGCCGCCGCCGAGCCGGAGGCGATCGCCGAACTGATCGGCGAACTCGCCGCCTCGGGCCGGGTGCGGCTCGTCGTCGAGAGCTGTACGGGAACGCCTTCGTACGCCCTCCTCGCCGACCGGCGCGTCACGGTCGTGGACCTCGACGGGGACGCGGAGGAGGCGGACCGCGGCGAGACGAACGCCCCGGCTCAGGGAGCCTCCGGGCGAGGGGAGCCGGGCCCGGGGGACCTGCCCTACGAGGCGCGGCACGCGGTCGACCTGGCCGACCCCGTCGCGGTGTGCACGGCCGACCCGCTGCGCGTCACCACCGCGTACGCCACCGGCCCCGGCGACGACCGCGGAGGCCTGCGGTCCGCCTGGCTGCGCGCGGGCCAGTCCCTCTGCCGCGACCAGAGCCCCGCGGACCGGGCCCTCGTCCTGCTCGGCGCGCTCGGCGACGGGGCGGACCCCCGGCTCCGCCCCACGCTGCTCGCCCTCGCCGCCGACGCCCCCTGGCGCCTGCGCTGGACCCGCGTGCGGGGCGACCTCACCCCGCCCTGGCCCGGCCCGGTCACGGCCCTCGGCGCGATCGGCGACCGACTCCTCGTCGCGGGTACGACGGACGCCGTACGGCTTCTCGGCGCGGCCGACGCGACCCCGGCGGGCGAGCCGCTGCGGACCCCCTCGGGCGGCCGGGTCAAGGCGCTCGCGCCCGCACCGGACGGCACGGTCCTGCTCCTGGACGAGCGAGGCCGGCTCCAGCCCGTTCCCGGGCCGGAGCCCCGGGCGCCCTACCTGGAACGGCTCACCACCGCCGTCGCGGCCACCCTCACCCGGCACCCGGGCACCGCACTCGCGGCGATCAGCGGCTCGGTGGTGGTGGGGGACCGGCTCGGCTCCGTCCACGCCTTCGGCCTGACGGGCATCCACCAGGCCGCGTTGCACAGCGGTCGCGTGACGGCCGTGACGGCGGTCGGCACGGCCACGCCCTTCCTGTGCAGCGGAGGCCTCGACGGCACGGTCCGCCGCTGGATCCCGGGCCGGGACCCGGACCCCGCGCCGGTCGCCGAACGCCGGTCCGCGGTCGTGTCGTTGCACGCCACGGAGAGCGCCGAGGGCCCGTCGCTCGCGATCGCCTGGGCGGACGGCCTCGTCGAACTCCACGACCTCGACACCCGGACCCGCCTCACCTTCCGCCCCGGCCCGCCGGTCCGCGCGGTGGCCCTCACCCCCGACGGGGCGCTGGTGGTGGGGATGGACGAGGGGCTGCTCTGCCTGGACCGGGCCGCCCACGACCGGAAGTGACGGTACGTCACCGTGACGCGAAACCCTCAGGGACCCGGGCGGACGTGTCCACCCGGCCCCTGAGGGTCTGCTACGACGGTCCGTCAGATCGCGGGCCGAGGTGTCAGTTGGGCCGCAAGCCAGGTCGGTACGCCGCCCAGGAGGCGGAACAGGCGCGCCGCCTCGGCCCGTAGGCGCCCCGCCTCCGGTTCCGTCTCCGTGTTCGCGAGCGCCGTCAGGGCCGGGGCCGTACCGACCAGGTAGCCGAGCTCCTCGCGGATGCGGAGCGACTCGGCGAATCCGTGCCGGGCCTCCGCCAACTCACCTTCCTGCAGGGCGAGTCCGGCGAGATGACGCCAGGTCGAGGAGAGCAGCAGGTCGTCCCCCTGGGCCGTCGCGCCCGCGTGGGCGCGACGGTAGGCGGCGCGGGCGGCCTGGGGCGAGTCGCCGATGTTCTGCGCGATCAGCCCGCGCCGGTAGTCGAGCAGCGGCCGCCCCTCGGCCGAGGGGCCGATCAGCGCCGCCGCCCGCCCGAGCGCGGCGGTCGCCTCGTCGGCCCGGTCGCGTACGCCGAGCAGCGTCGACGCGTAGGCCAGATAGCCGCGTTCGCACGCGGCGGCACCTCGTTCCTCGTCCGTCCGGGCCACGGCCTCGGCCGCCCGTAGCGCCTCCTCGGCCTCCGCCCACCCCCGCTCGGTGTAGAGACAGCGCTCGATCAGGAGGGCCGCCCGTTCCAGTGCCACCGCCGGTTCCGCCGCGCGGGGCGTGAGCAGGGCGGCCGCGTCGGTCCAGCAGCCGCGCGAGCGAAGACGCCATATCGCCGTCTCCATCGGGGTCGCCCCGCCGTAGCCGTGGGACGGATCTTCGCCACCCGTTGTTTCGGAACCAGACATGGCGGTATCCGCCACATTGCCCTCCCCGAGCGCGCCATTGAGCTGTTGAGTTAGCCCGCATCTCAGCACGAACGCGTGGCGCTGGCCAAGGGGTCAGGTGAAACTTTTCACAAGTGCTGGACCTTGACCGCTATGCGGACGCGTGCGTTCTGCGTCGCTCACCGGCGGCCGTGATCCGCTTCCGCCCTTGCCCCGGGCGCCACCGGGGCCCCGCGCACCCCCCCGGGCCAGGGCGTCGACACCTTCCGTGCCGTCAGGTCCCGGATTCCCCCGAACAGATGAACCCCGTGAGGTCCCCTCGGGTGACGGCCGAGGCCCCGCGACCCCGTTGGGCCGAACGGGTGACGTCCGGCCGGCGGCCGCCCGTGTGCGGACGGCCGCCGGCGTGCCCCGGAGGGTCAGCTCATGCGCAGCGCCAGGAAGAAGTCCAGCTTGTCCTCGAGACGCGACAGGTCCCTGCCCGTCAGTTGCTCGATCCGCCCCACCCGGTAGCGCAGGGTGTTCACATGCAGGTGAAGACGGGTCGCGCAGCGGGTCCAGGAGCCGTCGCAGTCGAGGAAGGCCTCCAGCGTGGGGATGAGCTCGGCGCGGTGGCGGCGGTCGTAGTCGCGCAGCGGGTCGAGCAGCCGGGCCGTGAAGGCGCGGCGGACGTCGTCGGGGACGAACGGGAGCAGCAGCACGTGCGAGGCGAGCTCGTGGTGCCCCGCGGCGCAGACGCGGCCGGGGCGGGCGGCGGCGACCCGGCGGGCGTGCCGGGCCTCCTCCAGGGCGCCGCGCAGGCCCTCCGCCGAGTGGACGGCCGCGCTGACGCCGAGCGTGAGGCGTCCGTCGTCGGCGAGACCGGACGACAGCGGGTCCCTTACGGCGGCGAGCAGCGCGTCGGCGTGCAGCCCGACGTGGGCGGTGCCCTCGTCCTCGCTGTCGGGCACCGGGCCCGCCGGCAGCGGTACCAGCGCGATGGCCTCGTCCCCGTGGTGCGCGACCGCGATCCGGTCGGCGGAGTCCGCGCCGACGGTCGCCGGGTCGACGAGGATCTCCTCCAGGAGCGCCTGGGCCACCGGGCCGGTGTCCACCGCGCCCGCCCCGCCCTCCTGGTCCCACTCGACGCGGGCGACGACGACCTGCCAGTGCGGGGCGGTCCCCAGGCCCGGCAGCAGGACCGGGGCGGCGACCCGCAGGCGGGCGGCGATCTCGGCGGGCGCGGCCCCTGTCTGGACCAGCTCCAGGACCTCCTGCGCCAGCCGGCGCCGTACCGTGCGCGCCGCGTCCCGCCGGTCGCGCTCGACGGCGATCAGCTGGGTGACGCCCTGGAGGAGGTCGAGCCGGGCGGCCGGCCAGTCGCCGGCGTCGGCCTCGACGGCGAGGAGCCAGTCGGACAGGACGGTCTCCCGTACGTCGCGCGCGGCGGGCGCGGCGCCGCGCCCGGTGTTGCGGATCGGGAAGAGGGAGTACGTGGTTCCGGCGGCGCTGAGCCGGTGTGGGCCGCGCCGTCCGGTCCTGGCCGCGGCCAGGTGCTCACCGGCCAGTGTCGCGGCGAGCCCGGCCTCCAGCGGCTCTCCGGCGCCGGCGATCTGGCGGCCGGTGGGGGAGAGGACCCAGGCCCGGAGGTCCAGGTCGGAGCCGAGGAGGTCCAGGACGACCTCGGGCCCGCCGCCGGCCGGCCCGGAGGTCATCAGCCGCCGGTGGCGGTCGACGACGGCCGCCAGGTCGCCCGCGCGTTCGCCGGACACCTGTCGAACAACGTGTTCGGTGATCGTCGCGAATGCAACGGTCTCGTTGACTGCGAACAACGGCAGCCGATGGCGAGAACACGCCTGTACGAGATCGTCGGGGATGTCCCCGAGCTCCGCCTCGCCGGCCGCGAGCGCCGCCACGCCCGCGGAGGCCAGGATCCGGGCGAACGGCTCGGCGTCCTCGGGCTCCCGCAGCCAGGCGAGGCCGGTGAGGACCAGCTCGCCGCCGGACAGGTACCGGCTGGGGTCCTTGAGGTCCGTCGTCATCACGCCGCGGACGGTGCGGTCCAGCTCGTCCTCACCGCCGAGCAGGCGCAGCCCCAGCGCGTCGGTTTCCAGCAGTGCGCGCAGCCGCATCTCGTTGCCGCCGTTCCTTCTCGTCCGTCACTCGTCTGTCACTTTCGTGGGTACTCGCCCCTCGCGCTCCCCCGGGGGCGGCGGCGTGTCCGGCGATCCGCGGACTGTCGCGTTGTCGTCGGTCGCCTGGTGCCGCCGTTTCCAGGGGGAAACGGCGAGGTTGCCGAGTACCGCCGTTCGTTCGAATCTACAAGACGAACAAGGTCACCAGCCAACTCCTTCATGTTTTCGGTGACTGCACCCCGGCGGGCAGGCCTTGTGTACTAGGCCACACATCGCGTTAACAGCACGTGAACATGAATTCGAAGTCGAGGGCCGGCCGTCCCCCCGGGCCCGTAAGACCGACCGACCCCCGATCACTAGAAGCACAAGAAGAGAGCCACCATGGACTTCCTTCGCCCCGCCAGCTGGGAGGAGGCGCTCGCCGCCAAGGCCGAGCACCCCACGGCCGTGCCCATCGCGGGTGGTACCGACATCATGGTCGAGATCAACTTCGACCACCGGCGTCCCGAGTACCTCCTGGACCTGAACCGTATCGAGCTGCTGCGCGAGTGGGAGGTCGGCGAGGAGAACGTCCGCCTCGGCGCCTCCGTTCCGTACACCCAGATCATGGAGAACCTGCGGGCCGAGCTGCCGGGCCTCGCGCTCGCCTCGCACACCGTGGCCTCTCCGCAGATCCGCAACCGCGGCGGCGTCGGCGGCAACCTGGGCACCGCCTCCCCGGCCGGTGACGCGCACCCCGCGCTGCTCGCCGCAGGAGCCGAGGTCGAGGTGGAGTCGGTGCGTGGCAACCGGTTCATCCCGATCGACGAGTTCTACACGGGTGTGAAGCGCAACGCGCTGCAGCCCGACGAGCTCATCAAGACCGTCCACGTCAAGAAGGCGGACGGCCCCCAGCAGTACTCCAAGGTCGGCACGCGCAACGCGATGGTCATCGCCGTCTGCGCCTTCGGCCTGGCGCTCCACCCGGAGACCCGTACGGTCCGCACCGGCATCGGTTCGGCCGCGCCGACCCCGATCCGCGCCAAGGAGGCCGAGGCCTTCCTGAACGCGGCGCTGGAGGAGGGCGGCTTCTGGGAGAGCGGCAAGATCATCACCCCGTCGATCGCCAAGCAGTTCGCGGACCTGTGCTCGGGCGCCGCCAACCCGATCGACGACGTCCGTGGCACCGCCAAGTACCGCCGCCACGCCGTAGGAATCATGGCCCGCCGCCAGCTCGGCTGGACCTGGGAGCAGTACCGGGGCACCGGCCGCACGCTTGAGGGAGCTGCATAACCATGCGCGTCAATTTCACGGTCAACGGCCGTCAGCAGGAAGCCGACGACGTCTGGGAGGGCGAGTCCCTTCTCTACGTCCTGCGTGAGCGGATGGGTCTTCCCGGTTCCAAGAACGCCTGCGAGCAGGGCGAGTGCGGTTCCTGCACCGTCCGTCTCGACGGGGTCCCGGTCTGTTCCTGCCTGGTCGCGGCCGGTCAGGTGGAGGGCCGCGAGGTCGTCACGGTCGAGGGTCTGGCGGACTACTCCCAGCACCGCGAGGACGCCCACCCGGGCGGTGCCTGTGGCACCGGCGGCTGCGGCACCAGCCTGGACTCGGCCAAGAAGTGGCAGGCCAAGCCGGCGGACTCGCAGACCGGTGAGGCCGGCAGCGACCCGCTGGCGCTCTCGCCGATCCAGCAGGCGTTCATCGACGCCGGCGCGGTCCAGTGCGGCTTCTGCACCCCGGGTCTGCTGATCGCCGCCGACGAGCTCCTGGAGCGTCAGAGCGACCCGTCCGACCAGGACATCCGTGAGGCCCTCTCCGGCAACCTCTGCCGCTGCACGGGCTACGAGAAGATCCTCGACGCGGTCCGCCTCGCGGCCGCCCGTCAGGGAGAGGCGGTCTGACCATGGCGCAGAACACGCGCACCGTTCCGGCGGGCACGCCGACGAACGTCACCCAGAGGCACAACAAGGGCGGCATCGGCGAGTCGACGCTCCGCCCGGACGGCACCCTCAAGGTCACCGGCGAGTTCGCGTACTCCTCGGACATGTGGCACGAGGACATGCTGTGGGGCCAGACGCTGCGCTCCACCGTCGCGCACGCCGAGATCGTCTCCATCGACATCTCCGAGGCGCTGGCGATGCCCGGTGTCTACTCCGTGCTGACCTATGACGACCTGCCGGCCGAGATGAAGAACTACGGCCTGGAGATCCAGGACACGCCCGTCCTGGCGCACGGCAAGGTCCGTCACCACGGTGAGCCGGTCGCCCTCGTGGCCGCCGACCACCCGGAGACGGCCCGCCGCGCCGCGGCCAAGATCAAGATTGACTACCGGGAGCTGCCGGTCGTCACGGACGAGGCCTCCGCCCTCGCCGCCGACGCCCCGCTGATCCACGAGGGCCGCGACGACCACCACTCCGGTCACGTCCCGCACCCGAACATCGTGCACCGCCAGCCGATCATCCGCGGCAACGTGGAGGAGGCCCGCAAGCGGGCCGACGTGATCGTCGAGGGCGAGTACACCTTCGGCATGCAGGACCAGGCCTTCCTCGGCCCGGAGTCCGGCCTCGCCGTGCCGTCCGAGGACGGCGGTGTCGACCTCTACGTCGCCACCCAGTGGCTGCACTCGGACCTCAAGCAGATCGCCCCGGTCCTCGGTCTGCCCGAGGAGAAGGTCCGCATGACGCTCTCCGGCGTCGGCGGTGCCTTCGGCGGCCGCGAGGACCTGTCGATGCAGATCCACGCCTGCCTCCTGGCGCTCGCCACGAACAAGCCGGTCAAGATCGTCTACAACCGCTTCGAGTCCTTCTTCGGCCACGTGCACCGCCACCCGGCGAAGCTCTGGTACGAGCACGGCGCCACCAAGGACGGCAAGCTCACGCACCTCAAGGCCCGGATCGTGCTCGACGGCGGCGCCTACGCCTCGGCCTCCCCGGCCGTCGTCGGCAACGCCTCCTCGCTCGGCGCCGGTCCGTACGTGGTCGACGACGTCGAGATCGAGGCCGTCGCGCTCTACACCAACAACCCGCCGTGCGGCGCGATGCGCGGCTTCGGCGCGGTCCAGGCGTGCTTCGCGTACGAGGCGCAGATGGACAAGCTCGCGGCGAAGCTGGGCATGGACCCGGTCGAGCTGCGCCAGCTCAACGCCATGGAGCAGGGCACGATCATGCCGACCGGCCAGGTCGTGGACTCGCCGGCGCCCGTCGCCGAGCTGCTGCGCCGCGTCAAGGCCCGCCCGATGCCGCCCGAGCAGCAGTGGCTCACCGCCGGCGAGCAGGCGGACGTCCGCGCGCTGCCGGGCGGTCTGTCCAACACCACCCACGGCGAGGGCGTCGTCCGCGGTGTCGGCTACGCGGTCGGCATCAAGAACGTCGGCTTCTCCGAGGGCTTCGACGACTACTCCACCGCCCGTGTGCGCCTGGAGGTCATCAACGGCGAGCCCGTCGCGATGGTCCACACGGCCATGGCGGAGGTCGGCCAGGGCGGTGTCACCGTCCACGCCCAGATCGCCCGCACGGAGCTGGGTGTCACCCAGGTGACCATCCACCCGGCCGACACCCAGGTCGGCTCCGCCGGTTCGACGTCCGCCTCCCGGCAGACGTACATGACCGGTGGCGCGGTGAAGAACACCTGCGAGAAGGTGCGCGAGGCCGTCCTCGAGATCGGCCGCCGCAAGTTCGGCTCGTACCACCCGGCGTGGGCCACCGCCGAGCTCCTGCTCGAGAACGGCAAGGTCGTCACCGACGGCGGCGAGGTCCTCGCGGACCTGGCCGACGTCCTGGAGGACGAGGCCGTGGACCAGGAGCACGAGTTCCGGCACCGCCCGACCGTCGCGTTCGACCTGGTCACCGGCCAGGGCGACGGCCACGTCCAGTACACCTTCGCCGCGCACCGCGCGGTGGTGGAGGTGGACACCGAGCTCGGCCTGGTGAAGGTCATCGAGCTCGCGACCGCCCAGGACGTCGGCAAGGCGCTCAACATGCTCTCCGTCGTCGGCCAGATCCAGGGTGGAACCACCCAGGGCCTGGGCGTCGCGGTGATGGAAGAGATCATCGTGGACCCGAAGACCGCGAAGGTGCGCAACCCCTCCTTCACGGACTACCTGATCCCGACGATCCTCGACACGCCGACCATCCCGGTCGACGTACTCGAACTGGCCGACCCCAACGCGCCGTACGGCCTGCGGGGACTCGGCGAGGCCCCGACCCTGTCGTCCACCCCGGCCGTCCTCGCGGCGATCCGGAACGCGACGGGCCTGGAGCTCAACAAGACGCCGGTCCGCCCCGAGGCGCTCACCGGCACCCTCTAGGACTCTCCGGGCGGGGCGTGCCTCCCAGGAACGTCACACTTCCCAGCCCGCTCCGCCCGGAGAAAACCCCCGGTATCACCGCTCACCGATACCACCGGCAGCACCAGCACCACCGAACAACCGATTCAGCAAAGTTCGTCTCGGGCCGTCCCCCGGGTCGTGCAGCCCACGCAGCATCCCAAATCCCGCAGCATGTCTGACCTTCGGAAAGTCTTAAGCGGGTGCCCCTTTGAACCTTGGGAGTAGGCCCCATGACCCAGTCGTCAGTGGAGCCCAAGACCGCCTCGGAGGACGCGGGCTCCGGCTCGAACGTCCCCGCCGGCCGCTCTTGGCTCGACCGGTACTTTCACATCTCGGAGAGAGGATCAACCGTCGCGACGGAGATCCGCGGCGGCGTCACCACCTTCATGGCGATGGCGTACATTCTCCTGCTCAACCCCCTGATCCTCGGCGGCAAGGATGTGGACGGCAACGTCCTCAGCCAGCCCGCGCTCATCACGGCGACCGCTCTGGCCGCCGCGGCGACGACCCTGCTCATGGGCTTCTGGGGCAAGGTCCCCCTCGCCCTCGCGGCCGGGCTCAGCGTCTCCGGTGTCCTCTCCTCGCAGGTCATCTCCGTCATGACCTGGCCGCAGGCGATGGCCATGTGTGTGGCCTACGGTGCGGTGATCTGCCTCCTGGTGGTCACCGGCCTCCGCGAGATGATCATGAACGCGATCCCGCTGGCGATCAAGCACGCGATCACCATCGGCATCGGCCTCTTCATCGCGCTGATCGGCTTCGTCAAGGCCGGCTTCGTCCACGAGAACCCCTCGCCCGGCGGTGGCCCGGTCGTCCTCGGCCCGGCCGGCGAGCTGGCCGGCTGGCCGGTCCTGATCTTCGCCTTCACCCTGCTGCTGATCTTCGCGCTCCAGGCCCGCAACGTGCCCGGCGCCATCCTGATCGGCATCGTGGCGGGCACGGTCATCGCCGCCATCGTCAACGCCGTCGGCGACCTGCCGGCCAAGGCCTGGTTCTCCGGCCCGCCGGAGCTCAGCGGCAGCGCCGTCTCCACGCCGGACTTCTCGCTCATCGGCGAAGTGTCCTTCAGCGGCTGGGGCGACGTCGGCTACATCACGATCACCATGATCATCTTCACCCTGGTGCTCGCCGGCTTCTTCGACGCCATGGCCACGATCATCGGTGTCGGATCCGAGGCCAAGCTCGCCGACTCCCAGGGCCGGATGCCCGGCCTGTCCAAGGCGCTGTTCATCGACGGTGCCGGCGGTGTCATCGGCGGCGGCGTCGGGGGCTCCGGCCAGACCGTCTTCGTCGAGTCGGCGACCGGCGTCGGCGAAGGTGCCCGTACGGGTCTGTCCTCCGTCGTCACCGGCGCGTTCTTCGCGGCCTGTCTCTTCTTCACCCCGATCACCGCGATCGTGCCGGCCGAGGTCGCCTCCGCGGCCCTGGTCGTCATCGGCGCGATGATGATGCAGAACGCCAAGCACGTCGACTGGAGCGACCGCTCCGTCGCGATCCCGGTGTTCCTCACCGTGGTCCTGATGCCGTTCACGTACACCATCACCACGGGTGTCGCGGCCGGCGTCATCTCCTACGCCGTGATCAAGACGGCGCAGGGCAAGGCACGCGAAGTGGGCGCCTTCATGTGGGGCCTGACCGCGATCTTCATCGTGTTCTTCGCGATCCATCCCATCGAGAGCTGGCTGGGCGTCAGCTGACGCCGCACCGTCGCCCTCCACACACACATCGAGGAGTTTCGAGATGCTGGACATCGCCGAAGAGCTGCACCGGTGGGTCGAGCAGGGACGCGAGTTCGCCGTCGCCACCGTCGTGGCGGTCGGCGGGAGCGCGCCCCGGCAACCGGGTGCCGCGCTCGCCGTCGACAGCGACGGCACGGCGATCGGCTCGGTCTCCGGAGGATGTGTGGAGGGCGCGGTCTACGAGCTGTGCCAACAGGCCCTCGAAGACGGCGAGACCGTCGTCGAGCGCTTCGGCTACAGCGACGAGGACGCCTTCGCCGTAGGCCTGACCTGCGGCGGAATCATCGACATCCTCGTCACCCCGGTCCGCGGCGGGGTCTTCCCCGCCGCCCTGGCCGCCGCCGTCTCGGGGGAGGCTGCGGCCCTCGCCAGGATCGTCTCCGGACCCTCCGACCTGATGGGCCGGGCACTCCTGGTCCGGCCCGACGGATCGTACGAAGGCGGCCTCGGCGGCCACCCCGAGCTGGACCGCACCGCGGCCGGCGAGGCCCGGGCCATGCTGGACGCGGGCCGCACCGGCACCGTCGGGATCGGCGAGGACGGCAGCCGCTGCGGACAGCCGCTCACCCTTCTGGTCGAGTCCTCCGTCCCCGCGCCGCGCATGATCGTCTTCGGCGCCATCGACTTCGCCTCCGCCCTCGTCCGGGTCGGCAAGTTCCTCGGCTACCACGTCACGGTGTGCGACGCCCGGCCCGTCTTCGCGACGCCGGCACGCTTCCCCGAGGCCGACGAGATCGTCGTCGACTGGCCGCACCGGTACCTGGAGTCGACCGAGGTCGACGGACGGACCGTCCTGTGCGTGCTGACCCACGACGCCAAGTTCGACGTCCCGCTCCTCGAAGCGGCCCTGAGGCTTCCCGTCGCCTACGTCGGCGCGATGGGCTCCCGCCGGACCCACGAGGACCGCAACAAGCGCCTGCGCGAGGTCGGCGTCACCGAGATCGAACTCGCCCGCCTGCGCTCCCCGATAGGGCTCGACCTCGGCGCCCGCACCCCGGAGGAGACCGCCCTCTCCATCGCCGCCGAGATCGTCGCCAACCGCCGCGGCGGGAGGGGCACCTCCCTGACGGGCGCGCACACCCCGATCCACCACGACGGCCCGCGCGCCCCGGACGGCCGGATAGGTTCCGTCGCCTGAGACGGCGTGGATCACCCCGGGCGACCCGCCGACCGGGCCCCGCCCGGCCGCCACTACTGTCCTGAACATGGACATTCGTGACGTACCCGAAGTGCATCTCGACCGTGCCCTCGACCTCGCGTACCTCGTCTTCCATGAGCGTCCCGAGGAGGAGGAGCGGGGGCACCAGCGCGAGCTGCTGCTCGCCTGCGAACGGATCGGCGCGTACGACGGCGAGCGGTTGGTGGGCTTCCTCGCGGCCTTCCCCTTCACCCTCTCCGTACCCGGCGGCGACCTGCCCTGTCCCGGCCTGACGTACGTCTCCGTCGCCCCGACCCACCGTCGGCGGGGCGTGCTCTCCGCCCTGATCGCCGAGGCGTTCCGGCGGTACGAGGAACGCGGGACGCCGCTCGCCGCGCTCTGGGCGTCGGAGGACGCCATCTACGGCCGCTTCGGCTTCGGCGCCGCCACCCGGGGCGTCACCGTCGAGATCGACTCCCGGCGCCCCCTCGCGCTGCGCATCGACCCGGACGAGCGCCCGCTGCGGCTGGTGGAACCGGCCGACGCCCCGGTCGTCGTCGGCCCGTACTTCGAGTCCACACGCGCGCTCCGGGCGGGCCGGAACGCGCGGGACGAGGCGCGCTGGGCCGGCGAGTGGCTGCGGGACGAGGACGAGGACGACGACGAGCTGTCACCGCCCCGGGTCGTGGTGCTCGGCGATCCCGTCGCCGGGTACGCCGTCTACCGCACCAAGGGGGAGAACGAGGAGGCCCGCACGGCCGGCGTGGTCCGGGTCGACGAGGTGGAGGCCGACACCCCGGCCGTCGCCGCCGCGCTCTGGCGCTATCTGGCCTCGATCGACCTGACCGCTACGGTCCGTGCCTGGGGCAGGCCCGTCGACGACCCCCTGCTGCTCTTCGCCGCCGACCGCGACCAGGTGCGGGTCACGGGGCAGTTCCCCGCGCTGTGGGTGCGGCTCGTCGACGTCCGCGCGGCGCTCACGGCCCGGAGCTGGGCCGCGGCGGCGGACCTCGTCCTGGAGGTCCACGACAGCCGCCTGCCAACCAATTCGGGCCGCTTCCGGCTGACGACGGGCCCGGACGGGGCGCGCCACGAGCCGACCGCCGACCCGGTCGACCTCTCCTTCGGCGTACGGGACCTGGGTGCCTGCTACCTCGGCGGTACGAAGGTCGTGGACCTGGTCGCCGCGGGCCTGGTGGAGGAGCACACCCCGGGCGCGGCGGCCACGCTCGACGCCGCGCTGCGGACACCGCGCCTGCCGCACACCGACGACGGCTTCTAGTCCCGGCCGTACGGGGGATCCGGTTCCGGCCGGGCCGTACGGGGATCCGGGCTGATCCGGGCAGGGCCCGGACGTCTCGTCCCGGGCGGTCAGTTCCTGCGCAGGCCGTTGAGAAGCAGCTCGGCCAGCTGTCCGTACGCCTCCGCGTCGGCAAGTCCGGTGGCCGCCGCGACCTGCCGCTGCTGGATGCGGACCATGACCGAGGTGATGACGTCGGCGGCGAAGGTCACGTGGACCTCGCGGAAGACGCCCGCGCGGACGCCCTCCTCGATGAGCTGCTGCACCCGTCCGGCCGCCGCGCGCGTGTTGCGCTCGTAGACCTCGGCGGCCGGCTCGAACGCCGCGACGTCGTCGAAGAACTGCGGGGAGACCGGGGCCAGCTCGGCCGCGACGGCCCGCAGGTACGCGGCGAGCCGCTCCGCCGGGTCCTGCTCCGCCGCGAGGACCGCCTCGACGCGGGTGGTCGCGCGCCGGAAGAAGTGGACGACGGCCGCCCTGACGAGCTGCTCCTTGCTGTCCGCCAGGCCGTAGAGCGTGCGCTTGGAACAGCGCAGCCGGGCGGCCAGATCGTCCAGTGTCAGCTGGGCGAACCCCTCGCCGACCAGGAGGGCGACCAGCTCCTCGAAGAGGGCGGAACGGCGGGCCGCGCCGCGGCCCGACTGCCTGGGGGCGCCGGTGACAGGAGTCTCGATCACCCGAACAGTATGCCGGTCGGCCCGTTCCGGGGGTTACGGCGTCACCCTTCTGCGCTACTCTCAACGGTACTGCCGTACCGCCCCCAGTACCGTTACAACGGTGCTGAGTGTCACTGGAGTCGCCATGGATGTCGACCGCCTGCTTCCCACCCCCGAGGCGGCGGACCTCATCGCCCTCACCCGGGAGATCGCCGACAAGGAGCTCTCTCCCCGCGTGGACGAGCACGAGGCCGCCGAGACCTATCCCGAGGGTCTGTTCGCCACGCTCGGCCGGGCCGGGCTGCTCGGCCTGGCCTACCCCGAGGAGTTCGGCGGCGGAGGCCAGCCGTACGAGGTGTACCTCCAGGTCCTGGAGGAGCTGGCGGCGCGCTGGGCGGCCGTCGCCGTCGCCACCAGCGTCCACACCCTCGCGTGCCACCCCCTGCACTCCTTCGGCACCCCGGAGCAGAAGGAGCGCTGGCTCCCCGCGATGCTCGCCGGCGAGACCATCGGCGGCTACAGCCTCTCCGAGCCCCAGGCGGGCTCCGACGCGGCCGCCCTGTCCTGCAAGGCCGAGCGCGTGGACGGCCCGGACGGCGGCGCGTACCGCGTCACCGGCAACAAGGCGTGGATCACCCACGGCGGCAAGGCCGGGTTCTACGCCCTCTTCGCCCGCACCGCCCCCGGCGGCCACGGCATCTCCTGCTTCCTCGCCCCCGGCGAGACCGAGGGCCTCACCTTCGGCCTCCCCGAGCGGAAGATGGGGCTCCAGGCCGTCCCCACGACCTCCGCCCACTGGGACGGCGCCCTCCTCGACGCCGACCGGCTCATCGGGGACGAGGGCCAGGGCCTCCAGATCGCGTTCAGCGCGCTCGACTCCGGGCGGCTGGGCATCGCCGCCTGCGCCACGGGCCTCGCCCAGGCCGCGCTCGACACCGCCGTCGCGTACGCCAACGAGCGCTCCACCTTCGGCCGGAAGATCGTCGACCACCAGGGGCTCGGCTTCCTCCTCGCGGACATGGCCGCCGCCGTCGACTCGGCCCGCGCCACCTACCTCGACGCGGCCCGCCGGCGCGACCTCGGCCGCCCCTTCAGCCGCCAGGCCAGCGTGGCCAAGCTGACCGCCACCGACGCGGCCATGAAGGTGACCACGGACGCCGTCCAGGTCCTCGGCGGGTATGGCTACACCCGCGACTTCCCGGTCGAGCGCTACATGCGCGAGGCCAAGATCATGCAGATCTTCGAAGGCACGAACCAGATCCAGCGGCTGGTCATCAGCCGCCAGCTCGCCCGCTGACGCCCCCTTCCCGCTGACGTTTCGAGGAGTTCCATGGACATCGCCGGCTCCGCCGCGCTCGTCACCGGCGCCGCATCCGGTCTCGGCGCCGCCACCGCCGCCGCACTCGCCGCCCGCGGCGCCACGGTCTACGGCCTGGACCTGGACAAGGCGGTCGCCGCCGCCGGTCCGCTGCCCGAGGGCGTCACGCTGCTCGCGGCCGACGTCACCGAGGAGGCGCCGGTCCGCGAGGCGCTCGCCCGGATCGAGGCCGACGGGGCGGAGCTGCGACTCGCCGTCAACTGCGCGGGCATCGCCCCCTCCGCCCGCGTCCTGGGCCGCAAGGGCCCGCACGACCTCGACCTGTTCCGCGCGGTCCTGAACGTCAACCTGCTGGGGACGTTCAACGTCATGCGGCTGGCCGCCGAGGCCATCGCCCGTCAGGAGCCGGACGAGAACGGACAGCGCGGCCTCGTCGTCAACACCGCGTCGATCGCCGCCTTCGAGGGCCAGGTCGGACAGATCGCGTACGCCGCCTCCAAGGCGGGCGTCGCCGGGATGACCGTCACGGCCGCCCGCGACCTCGCGCAGTTCGGCATCCGGGTCGTCACGATCGCGCCCGGCATCGTCGACACCCCGATGATGGCCGGATTCAGCGAGGAGATCCGCGCCGGGCTCGGCGCGAGCGTCACCTTCCCGCAGCGCCTGGCCCGCCCGGAGGAGTACGCGAGGCTCGTCACGATGGTCACCGAGCACGACTACCTGAACGGCGAGACGATCCGGATGGACGGCGCGCTGCGGATGGCGGCCCGCTGACCTCCCGTACCCCCTGAGCGGCCTCCCGTAGCGCGAGAGAGCACTTGGTGCCGGATTTTGCTGGCACCAAGTGCCGCGGCCTCGCCCGGCGGATGTTAGGTTCGGGCCATGGGAACAGCCTCGACGAACTCCGCGAAGCCCGCGATGCGGGACTCCCTCATCGCCGCGGCCTTCCAGCTCTTCCTGGAGCGGGGGTACGAGCAGACGACCGTCGACGACATCGTCGCCCTCGCCGGGGTCGGCCGGCGGTCCTTCTTCCGGTACTTCCCGTCGAAGGAGGACGTGGTCTTCCCCGACCACGAGCAGAGCCTCGCCGACATGACCCAGTTCCTCGCCGCGAGCGCGGACACCGACGACCCGCTGGTCAGGGTCTGCGACGCCACCCGCCTCGTCATGCGGATGTACGCCGAGAACCCCACGTTCTCCGTCCAGCGCTACCGCCTCACCCGCGAGGTGACGGGCCTTCGGACGTACGAACTCTCGGTCGTCTGGCGGTACGAGAAGACGCTCGGCGACTATCTGCGGACCCGCTACGCGGACCGCCGCGACGGCACCCTGCGGGCCAACGTGGTCGCGGCCGCCGTGGTCGCCGCGCACAACCACACGCTGCGCCACTGGCTGCGCTCCGGCGGCGAGGGCGACCCGCTGGCCGAGGTGGACCGGGCCCTCGACTTCGTGCGGAGCACCTGGAGCGAGGGGAACGGCGACGGCGGCGCCGCCGGCTCCGGAGCCGCCCGGAGCGAGGAGGCCGAGGACGTCGTGGTGGTGATCACCAAGCGGTCCACGCCGATGTGGCGCGTGGTGCGCGAGGTGGAGTCGAGCCTCGGCGAGAGCTGAGAGACGCCGTGACGATCTCCGCTGATCTCAAGGGGATCTCAGTATCGTCAATTCAGGGAACTCAGGTCTTTATTTGATGGCACTCAGTGCCATATCTTTGCTCCATGCACGGTCGAGCCGCCGAGTGCAAGGAGAACGCATCGTGTTCCACACCGGGTCCGTAGCACTGAGGAACGGGAGCACAGCCGTCCGGGCCGAGGAATCGGCCGAGGACGCCGAGCTCTACTACCAGCTCTGCCGCTGGTGCCACACCACGACCTTCCAGCGCCTGCTCTGTCCGACCTGCGGGTCGACCGACCTCGCTCCCGAACGCAGCGAGGGCGAGGGCGTGATCTCCGTACGCCGCGGGGTCGCCGCGGCCGACAACGACCTGTGGCCGGTGCACATGACCGAGGGCTTCGTCGTACGGTGCCGGGTCGACGGGCCCCCGCACGCGGTACGCCCCGGCGTACGCGTCAGGCTCTCCGCCCACGGCGTCCTGACCGGTCACGAGCCGGTCGTCCGGCTCTGCGAAGAGGTCCCCCTCGACGGCTGGATCTGACCCCCGCGGGGGCGACACAGGAAACCGGCCCGGTGGCACAGAGTGCCACCGGGCCGGTTTCTTCGTCCGTACGGGCGAGAGCCCGGAGCGGCTAGCGCGCGCCGATCTCGTCCGTCAGCTGCGGCAGGACCTCGAAGAGGTCGCCGACCACGCCGTAGTCCACCAGGTCGAAGATCGGGGCCTCGGCGTCCTTGTTCACGGCCACGATCGTCTTCGAGGTCTGCATGCCCGCGCGGTGCTGGATCGCGCCGGAGATGCCCGCCGCGACGTACAGCTGCGGCGAGACCTGCTTGCCGGTCTGGCCGACCTGGTTGGAGTGCGGGTACCAGCCGGCGTCGACGGCGGCGCGCGAGGCGCCGACGGCCGCACCGAGCGAGTCCGCGAGCTTCTCGACGACCGCGAAGCCCTCGGCCGCGCCGACACCGCGGCCGCCGGAGACCACGATCGCGGACTCGGTCAGCTCGGGGCGGCCGGTGGAGACGCGCGGGGTGCGCGAGACGACGGTGGCCGCGTTGCCGGTGAAGGCGACGGTGACGTCCTCGACCGTACCGGCGGCCGGGGCGGCCTCCGGGGCGGCGGAGTTCGGCTTGACGGTGATGACCGGCACGCCGTGCGAGACCCGCGACTTGACCTGGTAGGAGGCGGCGAAGACGGACTGGGTCGCGACCGGGCCCTCGTCACCCGCCTCCAGCTCCACGGCGTCCGTGATCAGGCCGGAGCCGAGGCGCAGCGCGACGCGCGCGGCGACCTCCTTGCCCTCGCCCGAGGAGGTCACGAGGACGGCGGCGACGCCCTTGTCCTTCGCGATCTGGGTGAGCGCGTCGACCTTCGGTACGACGAGCTGCTCGGCGAACTCGGCGCCGTCCGCGACGTACACGGTGGCCGCGCCGTACTCACCGGCCGTGGCGGCGATCGACGCCGCGGCCTCGCCGGCGCCCAGCACGACGGCCGTCGGCTCGCCGATCCGGCGGGCCAGGGTGAGCAGTTCGAGCGCCGGCTTGCGGACCGCACCGTCGGCGTGGTCCACGAGAACCAGGATCTCAGCCATGATTCCTTGCTCCTGAACGATAGTGACGGCGGGTCAGATGAACTTCTGGGAGGACAGGAACGCGGCGAGCTGCTTGCCGCCGTCGCCCTCGTCGGTGACGATCGTGCCCGCGGTGCGCGCCGGGCGCGCCGTGGCCGACTCGACCAGGGTCCAGGACCCGGCCAGACCGACCTCGTCGGCGTCGATGTCGAGGTCGTCCAGGTCCAGCTCCTCGACCGGCTTCTTCTTGGCGGCCATGATCCCCTTGAAGGAGGGGTAGCGGGCCTCGCCGGACTGGTCGGTGACCGAGACGACGGCGGGCAGCGGTGCCTCGAGCAGCTCGGTGGCGGCGTCGCCGTCCCGGCGGCCCTTGACCAGGGCGCCCTCGACCGTGACCTCGGAGAGCAGGGTGACCTGGGGAAGGCTCAGCCGCTCGGCGAGCAGCGCCGGCAGCACACCCATGGTGCCGTCGGTCGACGCCATGCCGCAGAGGACCAGGTCGAAACCGGTCTTCTCCAGGGCCTTGGCGAGGATGGCGGAGGTGCCGATGACGTCGGTGCCGTGGATGTCGTCGTCGTTGACGTGGACGGCCTTGTCGGCGCCCATCGACAGCGCCTTGCGCAGTGCGTCCTTGGCGTCGTCCGGGCCGACGGTGACGACCGTGACCTCGGCGTCGTCGGACTCCTCGGAGATCCGCAGCGCCTGCTCGACGGCGTACTCGTCCAGCTCCGACAGCAGGCCGTCGACCTCGTCGCGGTCGACCGTCAGGTCGTCGGCGAAACCGCGGTCGCCGGTCGCGTCGGGTACGTACTTCACACAGACAGCGATCCTCAGGGTCACGGCCTGGCTCCTTTCAAGCGGTCAAGCGGGTGGCGGACGGTTACGGGAGGTTGCGGGCCATGACGATGCGCTGGACCTGGTTGGTGCCTTCGTAGATCTGGGTGATCTTGGCATCGCGCATCATGCGCTCGACCGGGTAGTCGCGGGTGTAGCCGTAGCCGCCGAGGAGCTGGACGGCGTCGGTGGTGACCTCCATCGCGACGTCGGAGGCGAAGCACTTGGCGGCCGCGCCGAAGAAGGTCAGATCACCGTCGACGCGCTCGGACTTGGCGGCGGCGGCGTAGGTGAGCTGGCGGGCGGCCTCCAGCTTCATGGCCATGTCGGCGAGCATGAACTGCACGCCCTGGAAGTCGGCGATCGGCTTGCCGAACTGCTTGCGCTCCTTGACGTAGCCCTTGGCGTAGTCGAGGGCGCCCTGGGCGATGCCGAGGGCCTGGGCGGCGATGGTGATCCGGGTGTGGTCCAGGGTCTTCATCGCGGTGGCGAAGCCGGTGCCCTCCGCGCCGATCATCCGGTCGGCGGGGATGCGGACGTTGTCGAGGTAGACCTCGCGGGTCGGGGAGCCCTTGATGCCGAGCTTCTTCTCCGGAGCGCCGAAGGAGACGCCCTCGTCGCTCTTCTCCACCACGAACGCGGAGATGCCCTTGGACCGCTTCTCCGGGTCGGTCACGGCCATCACCGTGTAGTACTCCGACTCGCCGGCGTTGGTGATCCAGCGCTTCACACCGTTGAGGACCCAGGAGTCCCCGTCGCGGACCGCGCGGGTCTTCATCCCGGCCGCGTCCGAACCGGCGTCCGGCTCGGAGAGGCAGTAGGAGAACATCGCCTCGCCGCGGGCCAGCGGCCCCAGGTACTTCTGCTTCAGCTCCTCCGAGCCCGACAGGATCACCGGGAGCGAGCCGAGCTTGTTCACGGCCGGGATCAGCGAGGACGAACCGCACGCGCGGGCGACCTCCTCGATCACGATCACCGTCGCCAGCGCGTCCGCGCCGGCACCGCCGTAGGACTCCGGCACGTGCACCGCGTGCAGATCCGCCGCGACCAGCGCGTCGAGCGCCTCGCGCGGGAACCGGGCCTCCTCGTCGACCGCCGCCGCGAACGGCGTGATCTTCGCCTCCGCCAGCGCGCGGACCGTCTCCCGGAGCATGTCGTGCTCCTCGGACAGGCGATACAGGTCGAAGTCCTTGCCCATGATGGCGAGCTCCCCTAAGGCTTGTGGCACTGAGTACCCTCAGCAAAACACACTCAGTGCCACAGGCGCCAGTGGCGCCGCGCGACCCGACCGATTCGGGCACGAGAAGTCGGGTGCGGCAGGGTGGGGCCTTCCTAGCGTGGTGGGCGAAAGGGAAGGAGTCCGTGGTGCTGGAGCGGCTGAACCAGGCGATGGAGCACATCGAGGCGCATCTCGACGGGCCGATCGATTCCGCCGATCTCGCCAGGATCGCGGTCACGTCGGAGTACCACCTGCGGCGGATGTTCTCCGCGCTGGCCGGAATGCCGCTGTCGGAGTACGTCCGGCGCAGGCGGATGACGGTCGCGGGTGCGGAGGTGCTCGCCGGCGGGCGGACGCTGCTGGACGTCGCGACGCGGTTCGGCTACGGCTCGGGCGAGGCCTTCGCCCGCGCGTTCCGCGCCGTCCACGGCGTGGGGCCGGGCGAGGCGCGGCGGACCGGGGCGGCTCTGCGCTCCCAGCCACGGATGTCCTTCCGACTCGTCGTCGAAGGGAGCAGCACCATGGAGTACCGGATCGTGGAGAAGCAGGCGTTCCGGGTGGCGGGCAGGACGGCACGCGTCCCGCTCGTCCACGAGGGGATCAATCCCGCGATCGCCGACCTCATCCGGGGCATCGGCCCGGAGACCCTGCGGCGCGTCGCGGCCCTGTCCGACCAGGAGCCGGCCGGGATCGTCGGGGTCAGCGACCAGCTCGACCCGAGCCGCGCGGAGGGCACCGAACTGGACTACTACCACGGCGTGGTGACGAGCGCGGAGGTGCCCGACGACCTGGACGCCCTGGACGTCCCGGCGGGGACATGGGCGGTCTTCGAGAACTCCGGCCCGTTCCCGCAGGCGCTCCAGTACCTGTGGCGGGACGTCTTCACCCAGTGGTTCCCCTCGAACCCGTACCGGAGCAGGCCGGGCCCCGAGATCCTGCGCGTCGAGGTGGCGCGGGACGGGGCGACGGCGGAGGCGGAGCTCTGGATCCCCGTGGAGCGCACGGCCTCGTAGCGGGGCGGGGAGCACGGCGGCCGGCCGCCCTCGGGTCGCGGTGGACCCGTGGACGGCCGGCCGGGCCGGACGGCCGGGGAGCTACTTGACGCTGAGGCCGGCGTCGGAGACCTCGGGCTCGCCCGCGGCCTTGAGGATCTTGTTGAGGGGCTTCAGGTCGTAGATGCCGACCAGGTCGGGCTGCTTGAGGAGTCCGGCCTTGACGGCGTGGTCGGCCTGGGCCTGGAGGGTCGAGGCGAGCGGGTCGTTGGTGAACCGGATCGAGGGCCAGGCGCCGTCGATGACCTTCGCGCCGAGCGGCTTTCCGGTGAGTTCCTTGAGCTTGGCGTTGGCCGAGGCCTTGGCCTTCTCGGGGTTGGCGTTGATCCACTTGTTGGTGTTCACCGAGCCGCGCAGCACGGCCTCGACGACGTCGGGGTGCTCGGTGAGGAACTTCTGGGACACGATGATGTTCGTGATGACGAACTTGTTGTCGGGCCAGAGCGTCGACTCGTCGAGGAGGACCTTGGCGCCCTCGCTGACGAGCTTGGAGGCGGTGGGCTCGGGGACCCAGGCGCCGTCGATGGAGCCCGACTTGTAGGCGTCCGGGGTGACCTTGTTGTCCGTACGGAGCACGGAGACGTCGCCCTTGCCGCTCTGGGCGTCGACCTTCCAGCCCTTCTCGGAGATCCAGTTGAGGAAGGCCACGTCCTGGGTGTTGCCGAGCTGCGGCGTCGCGATCCGCTTGCCCTTGACGTCGTCAAGGGTCTTGATCTTCGCCGGGTTCACGACCAGCTTCACACCGCCCGAGGCGGAACCGGCGATGATGCGGAGGTTCTTGCCCTTGGACTTGGTGTAGCCGTTGATCGAGGGGGAGGGGCCGATGAAGCCGATGTCGATGGAGTCGGCGTTCAGCGCCTCGATCTCGGAGGGGCCGGCGTTGAAGGTGGAGACCTTCAGCTGGGTGCCGCCGAGCTCCTTCTGGAGGATGCCTTCCTGGTCGCCCACCAGGGCGGTGGCGTGCGTCAGGTTCGGGAAGTAGCCGAGCCGGACCGTGTCGGCCGAGAGCTTCTTCCCCTCGGCGGCCACCTTCTTCTCGTCGCTCTTGGCGTCGGAGCCGTAGCCGCACGAAGCGATCAGGAGGGGGAGCGCCGCGATGGCGACGACGTTGCGCAGGGTGGTGGTGAGCGGTCTTGCGGCAGACACGGAGGTGTCCTCTCGGAGGCTGGGTGAGCGGGAACGTGACGACGTACGGGACGTGAAGCCCGCGGGCGGGAAGGCCTTCGCGGGTGGAGGCGCCGAAGCTGCGGTGCAGGCAGGGCGGACGGTCTCAGGCGGGCCGACAGATGGCGCTGGACGCGTGGCCGAGGTCGATGTGGCGACGGGAGGTCAGCAGGAGCGACCGGCGGTCTGTGCTGTCGAGCTTTCGCATGGTGGCCACCCCCTCGCGGATCCCTAGTTCTCCTACCTGGTTGATAGGGATCGTGGCAGAAGGTCGCGGACACCCCAAGAGGGATTTCATATGCTGGACGAGATTGTCTCGCTCTTTGAGAACACCCTGGTGGGAGGGGTCAGGGATTGACCCAGGCGTCCGGGGCGGTGGCCAACGCGGACACCCCGGCGGGGAGTTCGGCCGACGCGACATCGGCGAGCGAGACGCCGTCGAGGATCTCGCGCACGTTGGAGCGCAGGGCGACCCACAGCGGGAGCAGTGACTCGGCGGGGCCCGTGTAGGACAGGTCCGGAGGGCGGACCCCGCGCACCGAGACGAGCGGCCCGTCCACCACGCGGATGACGTCCGCGATGCTGATGGCCCCGGCCGGCCTGGCCAGGCGGTAGCCGCCGTTGCCGCCCCGCCGGCTGACGACGAGACCGCCCCGGCGCATGTCGTTGAGGATGCCTTCGAGGAACTTGTGCGGGATGTCCTGGGCCTCGGCGATGGCCTCCGTCTTCAGGGGGTCGTCGGACCGTGACGCGGCGAGTTGCAGTGCGGCGCGTACCGCGTAGTCCGCCCTGGCTGAGATCCGCATGGGGTCAGTATCCCGTACGGCTCCGGCCCGGAAGCCGCCGCGTGCGCCCCGCTCACGCGCGTGCTCGCGCCAGCCGGGTCCGGAGCCGCTGCGACGGCGTCGGCGGCAGGGCGCGGGCGGCGCCGCGCGCGTAGTGGCGTTCGACGTAGAACTGGGCCGTGCTGAGGACGGTCGTGACCGCGACGTACCAGAGGGTGGCGACCATCAGCAGCGGGATGACCTGGTAGGTCTGGTTGTAGACCAGCTGCACCGAGTACAGCAGGTCGTGCACGGCCAGGACGCTGACGATGCTCGTGCCCTTCAACGTGCCGATCAGCATGTTCCCGGCCGTCGGCACGATGGAGCGCATCGCCTGCGGAATGACGATCTTCCGCAGGGTGCGCCGTCTGCCGATGCCGAGCGCCTGGGCGGCCTCCGTCTGTCCCGCGTCCACGGAGAGGATGCCGCCGCGGACCACCTCGGCGGCGTACGCGGCCTCGTGCAGCGTCAGTCCGATGACCGCCGTGAGCGTCGGGCCGAACAGGTTCACCGTCTGGACGGTGAAGAACTGCGGTCCGAACGGGATGCCCAGGCCGAGCGTCGGGTACAGCGCGCCGATGTTGAACCAGAACAGCAGCTGCACCAGCAGCGGGGTGGACCGGAAGATCCATACGAACCCCCAGCTCAGGCTCCCCAGGACCGGGTTGCCGGAGAGCCGCATGACGGCGAGCGGGATGCCGAGGAGGAAGCCGAGCACCATCACGGCGGCCGTCAGCCACAGCGTGAGCAGCAGCCCGTCGAGCACGGCGGCGGTGGTGAAGTACCGCCCGACCACGTCCCACTGGAAGGCGGGGTTGCGTACGACGGAGTGGACCACCATCGCGAAGACGAGCAGCGCGGCGGCGGCGGTGAGCCATCGGCCGACGCGACGGCGCGGCACGATCGGCGGCAGATCACGGTCGTCGCCCCTGCCCACGCCGTCGGGGGCCTTCGGGCGTCGCTCGGGCGGGGCGGAGGAGGAGATCGCGGAGCCGGCGGGGTCGACGGACGCGACGGCTGGGTCGGCGGTGCCGGACGGTGGGACCATCAGAGGGTCTCCTGGAGAGGGAGGCGCGGGCGCGACGGAGATCGCCCGGGCGGGGCGGCGGAGGTCGTTCGTGGACCGCGCACGGGCACGGGGCGGTCACGGGCGGGTCGGGTGGGCCTCGGTGACGACGTCAACACACGCGCCGCGTCCCTCAACGCGGCGGGGGCGGCGGCCGCGCGAGGCGGAGCCGGTCCGGGACCGATCGTAGGCGTCCGCGGCGCGATTGTGTCAACCACGCAAAGGAACCGCCCAACTCCGCTCCGGAGGCCGGTACATGGTTGACGAGGAGCGAGATGTACTGCTCAATGGGTCGCATGGATGCCGATCAGCGCCTGGTCACCCGCGACCACATCGACTTCGGTCGCGTGTGGTCCGCAGCGTGTCGCGCCTGACGCGGCAGCGGGCCGTCCGACCGGCCCTTCCCTCCTTCGGTGCCCCCGTCGCGGGCCGTTCTCCCCTTTCGTAGCACCGCCGTTCACGCTCGCCGCGCCCGCGGGTGCGGTCGCGTAGCGGGGGTCCTGCGTGACGTGACGCGCGCTGCCGCCGCCCCACCTCGGCCGAGGCCCCTGCCCCGGCGTCATCACACCTCTCCATCCTCCCGCTCTCCCGCACCCTGAAGCGCCGCCGCACCCGGCCGCACCGAGGGCCGCCCCGGCGTGCCCGTGTGCAGTCCACGCGGCGGCCCAGCGGCCCGGGCCCCGAAGACCTGAGGAAAGGCCATCTCCCATGCCAGTGGAGTTCCTTGGCATCGCCGCCACGCACGACGGCTCGGAAACCACCCCGCGCTCCGGCGACGCCTTCGACAAGGAGTACACGCTCCGGCTCGCCCGGGCGCACGAGGACCACGGCTGGGACCGGGTGCTGTTCGCCTACGGCTCCGGTTCGCCGGATCCCGCGCCGGCCGCGGCGTACATCGCGAGCAGACTCGACCGGCTCCAGATCCTGCTGGCCCACCGGCCCAACGTCTCCTACCCGACCTTCGCCGCGAAGACCTTCGCCACCCTCGACCAGATCAGCGGCGGCCGGCTGACCGTGCACTTCATCACCGGAGGCAGCGACCACGAGCAGGGCCGCGAGGGCGACACCCTCACCAAGGACGAGCGCTACGCACGCACCCGTGAGTACATCGGCATCGTCAAGAAGATCTGGACCACCCACGAGCCCTTCGACCACGAGGGCGAGCACTACCGCTTCCACGACTTCGTCAGCGACGTCTTCCCCGTCCAACAGCCCCGCCCCGACGTGTCGTTCGGAGGCTCCTCGCCCGCCGCGTACGCGGCGGGCGGCGCCGAGGCCGACATCTACTGCCTCTGGGGCGAGCCGCTGGCGGAGACCGCCGCCCAGATCGAGGAGGTGAAGGCCGCCGCGAAGGCCGCCGGCCGGACCGACGTACCGCGCGTCCAGGTCGCGTTCCGCCCGATCATCGCCCCGACGGAGGAGCTGGCCTGGGAGAAGGCCCACCGCACGGTCGGCGCCATCAGGGCGCGGCGCGAGTCCGGTCTCGTACGGCACCACCGCAGCGACGCGCCGCAGAACACCGGCTCGCAGCGGCTGATCGCCATCGCCGAGGCGGGGGAGCGCTACGACCGGGCGCTGTGGACCCCGACGGCCGCCGCGACCGGCGGCGCGGGCAACTCCAACGCCCTGGTCGGCACCCCGGAGACGGTCGCCCAGGCGCTGCTCGACTACTACGACCTCGGTGTCGACATCCTCTCGGCCCGCGGCTACGACCTTCTGGACGACGCGATCGACTTCGGCCGGTACGTGATCCCGATCGTCCGCGAGGAGGTCGCCAAGCGGGACGCCGAACGCGCGGCCCGAGGCGCGCATCAGACCCTGGCGGCGGTGAACGGATGACCGCCGTCACCCAACCACCCGTCACCGACAGTGAACTGGCGGTCGCTCATGTGGCCGTCTCCGACCCGAGGGTGCAGCCGCTGCTGCGCGAACTGGGCGACGAGTACTCCACGCGCTACGGAACGGACGCCCACACCGAACTCTCCCGCTACCCGGACGAGGAGTTCACCGAGCCGCACGGCGGTCTCCTGCTCCTGCTCCTGGAGCGCGGCGAGCCCGTCGCGGGCGGCGCCTTCCGCCGCCACGGCCCGGACACGGCGGAGCTGAAGCGGATCTGGACGCACTCCGCCCACCGGCGGCGCGGACTGGCCCGCCGAGTCGTCGCCGAACTGGAGCGAGAGGCGGGCGCCCGCGGCTACCGACGGATCTTCCTCACCACCGGCCCGCGCCAGCCGGAGGCCCGCGGCCTCTACCTGGCCACCGGTTACACGCCGCTCTTCGACACGGAGGCCGAGCCGGAGACCCTCCGCCTGCTGCCCTTCGAGAAACACCTCCAGAAGGACCTCCAGAACCACCCCCAGAACGACCTCCCGCCGCACCACACCGGAAAGGCCGCCGTCCTGTGAACCTCCCCGCGATACGCGCGACCGGCACCCGTCTGCGCATCGCCGTCCCGCTGGCCCTGCTGCCCGTGCTGGCGGTGACGGCCTGCGGTTCCGGCTCCACCGCTGACGCCACCGCCGTCGGCGGCCGGGCGTCCGCCGCGCCGACCGACGACCCGGTCGCCGCCGTGCGCAAGGTGGACACCGCCGCCGCCCTGCTGCCCGACGAGGTCCGTGCGGCGGGCACGCTGAGGGTCGGCACCTCCGTCGGGTTCCCGCCGGGCGCGTACTACCCGAACGGCGCCGACAAGGCGCCCGCGGGCCAGGACATCGACCTCGCCGACGCGGTGGCCAAGGTCCTCGGGCTGAAGCTGGAGCGGCAGGACGCCTCGTTCGAGACGATCCTGCCGGCCCTCGGCAGCGGCAAGTACGACGTCGGCACCGGGAACTTCGGCGTCACCACCGAACGCCTCCGGACCATCGACTTCGTCACCTACATCAACGACGGCCAGGGTTTCGCGGTCAAGACCGGCAACACCGCGCTCGGCACGAAGGTCACCGACCTCACCCAGCTCTGCGGGCTGAACATCGGAACCGGCGCGGGCACCACCTTCGAGGCGACCCTCACCGCGCGGAAGGGGGAGTGCGCGAAGGCGGGCAGGAAGCCGTACGACGTGCAGGTGTACGCGGAGAACGGGGCCACCCTCACCGCGCTCCAGCAGGGCCGGATCGACGTGATCATGTCGACCATCAACGGGCTGCGTCACCAGGCGGCGCAGCCGGCGTCCAGGACCACGTTCCTCGGCGAGTTCCACCGCCTCGACGTCGGCTTCGCCTTCAAGAAGGGCTCCCCGCTCACCCAGGCCTTCCAGGCCGCGGTCAACGAGCTGATCAAGGACGGGACGTACGCCCGGATCCTGGAGAAGTGGGGCACCACCGAGTCCGCGATCGACACCTCGCGGATCAACCCACCCGAACACGTGAAGAGTTGAGCAGGACCGCCACGATGGGACTCACCACCGACCCCGCGACCCACCCCGCCACGGCGGTCGCCTCCGCCTCCGCCACCGCCGTAACGGACGCCCGCGCGGGCTCCCTCACACCGCCCGCCAAGGACGACACCGACGCGCTCAAGGTCGTCCCCGCCCGCCACTACGCGCGCTGGGCGGCGGCCGTCGCCGTGGCCGTGCTGGTCGCCCAGTTCATCCACGGCCTCGCCACCAACCCGGTCTGGGAATGGGAGGTGTTCCGCGCCTACGTCCTGTCCGAGACGATCGTCCAGGCCGTCTGGGTCACGCTCCAGCTCACCGCCTACGCCACCGTCCTCGGCTTCCTCCTCGGCACCGTCCTCGCCTTCATGCGCCTCTCGCGCAGCCCGGTGCTCCAGACCGTCGCATGGACCTACATCTGGATCTTCCGGTCCATCCCGATGATCGTCCAGCTGGTGTTCTGGTTCAACCTGAGCGCCCTGTACGAGCGGCTGGGCGTCGGCATCCCGTTCGGGCCGGTGTTCTGGTCCGTCGACAGCAACAGCCTGATCGGCACCATCGGCGCCGCGATCATCGGACTGACGCTGCACCAGGCCGCGTACGCCGCCGAGATCGTCCGGGGCGGCGTCATCGCCGTCGACCACGGACAGCTGGAGGCCGCCGCCGCGCTCGGCATCCCCCGGCTGCGGCAGATCCGGCGGATCGTGCTCCCGCAGGCCATGCGCGCCATCCTGCCCACCGCGGGCAACGAGATCATCGGCCTGCTCAAGGGCACGTCGGTGGTCTACGTGATGGCGATCGGCGAGCTGTTCTACCAGGTGCAGGTGGTCTACGGCCGCAACGGACGGGTCATCCCACTGCTGCTCGTCGCCACCGCCTGGTACGTGGTCCTCACCTCCCTGTTGTCGGTCGCCCAGTACTACGTGGAGCGCCGCTTCGCCCGGGGGAGCAACCGCACCCCGCCGCCCACGCCGCTCCAGCGAGCCCGGCGCTTCGTCCGCGACCTGCGGACGGCGGCCGCCCGGCGCGACCAGCCCGTCGTACCCCTGAAGCCCCTGGGAGGCAGCCGATGAGTGAGGTGATGGTGGACGTCCACGGCGTCCACAAGAGTTTCGGTCCGCTGGAGGTGCTGCGCGGCGTCGACCTCCAGGTGCGGGCCGGCGAGGTGACCGTGATCCTCGGGCCGTCCGGCTCGGGGAAGTCCACGCTGCTGCGCACCGTCAACCACCTGGAGAAGGTCAACCGCGGCTGGATCGCCATCGACGGCGAGCTCATCGGCTACCGCCGCTCCGGCGGAAAGCTGTACGAGCTGAAGGAGAAGGACGTTCTGAAGCAGCGCACCCACATCGGGTTCGTCTTCCAGAACTTCAACCTCTTCCCGCACCTGACCGTCCTGGGCAACCTCGTCGAGGCGCCCGTCTCCGCGCTGCGCCGGTCGCGCAAGGAGGCCGAGGAGACCGCGCGACGACTCCTCGACCGGGTCGGCCTCGCCGACAAGGCCGACGCCTACCCGCGCCAGCTCTCCGGAGGCCAGCAGCAGCGGGTGGCCATCGCCCGCGCGCTCGCCCTCGAACCCAAGGTGCTGCTCTTCGACGAGCCCACCTCCGCGCTCGACCCCGAGCTGGTCGGTGAAGTCCTGGACGTCATCAAGGACCTGGCCCGCACCGGCACCACCATGATCGTCGTGACCCACGAGATCGGCTTCGCCCGCGAGGTCGCCGACACCGTGGTCTTCATGGACGACGGTCTCGTCGTGGAGCAGGGCCCGCCCGCCGCCGTACTCGACGATCCACGGCACGAGCGCACGCGCGCCTTCCTCTCCAAGGTCCTCTGACCCCCGCCGCTTCCCGATCGCCTTCCACCTCCGACCCCTTCCAGACGCAAGGAGCACCACCGTGTCCACCACCTCGCTCAGCCGCCGCACCGCCACCGCCGCCGCGCTGGGCCTGACCCTCACGCTCGGCCTCACCGCCTGCGGCAACCCCTCCGACGGCGGCACGACCGAGGTCGCGGCCGCGTCGGGCGGCACGACGAAGATCAACCTGAGCCCGGACCAGAACCGCGTCTCCACCGCCAAGGTCGACTCCATAGCGGCCAAGGTCCCGGAGAAGATCCGCGAGAGAGGCACCCTGGAGATCGTCGACTCGTCCGGCTCCGCGGCGCCGCTGACCTTCTACGCCACCGACAACAAGACCGTCATCGGGGTCGAGACCGACATCGCCTCGCTCGTCGCCGACGTGCTCGGTCTCGAACTGAAGATCAACACCGTCTCCTGGGAGAACATCTTCGTCGGCCTGGACAGCGCCAAGTACGACGTCGGCTTCAGCAACATCACCGTCACCGAGGAGCGCAAGGAGAAGTACGACTTCGCCACCTACCGCGAGGACAACCTGGGCTTCGAGGCGAAGAAGGGCAGCGGCCTGAAGGTCGACGGACCCGAGGACGTGGCGGGCAGGACCGTCGCCGTGAGCAGCGGCACCAACCAGGAGAAGCTGCTCGTGGAGTGGAGCAAGGAGAACGAGAAGGCAGGCCGCAAGCCGGTCGACATCAAGTACTACCAGAACGACAGCGACACCTACCTCGCCCTCCAGTCCGGCCGGATCGACATCTACCTCGGCCCCAACCCGACCGCCGCCTACCATGCGGCCACCACCGGGAAGACGGAGGTCGTGGGCACGTACTCCGGCGCCGGCGCCACCCTCCAGGGCCTCATCGCCGCCACGACCAAGAAGGGCAGCGGCCTGGCAGAGCCGCTCGCCGCCGCGCTCGACGAGGTCATCGAGAACGGCACGTACGCCAAGGTCCTGGAGCGCTGGGGCCTCTCCGAGGAGGCCGTGACCAGCTCCGAGATCAACCCGCCCGGCCTGCCCAGGACCAACAAGTAGCCCCGTGGTGTGCGGGGGCCGGGCGCGTTCCAGCGGCCCGGCGCCCCGCACACCCCCACCGGCCCGACGCAATCCCACGCCCCCGAAGGGTCCGCCATGGCCACCGTCCTCTCCGTCTCCGGAAGCCCCTCCGCCACCTCCCGTACCGCCCGACTGCTGCGCCACCTTGACACGCGCCTGGCCGCCCACGGGCACGAGGTCGTCCCGCTGGACGTCCGTAGCCTCCCCGCCGAGGCGCTGCTCGGCGCCGACTTCGGACACCCGGCGATCGTCGAGGCGACCGCGCTCTTCGCCCGCGCCGACGGGGTCGTGATCGGCACGCCCGTCTACAAGGCCGCCTACTCCGGTCTGCTGAAGTCCCTGCTCGACCTGCTGCCGCAGTACGCCCTGGAGGGCAAGACGGTGCTGCCGCTGGCCACCGGCGGGACGACGGCGCACGTCCTGGCGATCGACTACGCGCTCCGCCCCGTCCTCAGCTCCATGGGGGCCGGGCACATCGTCCAGGGCTGGTTCACGCTCGACAAGGACATCGCGGCCGGGGCCGACGGCACCCTGACCGTCGCGCCGGGCGCGGCCGAGGGCCTCGCGCAGGTCGTCGACCGGTTCTCCGCAGCCCTCGGCAGCCGTACGGCACTCCTGGCGGCCGCCGGCTGAGCGCCGGGAGCACGCCCCGTACCGTCGATCAGGAAGGCACCCTCGTCGTGTCCGCACCCTCTCCACTCCATCTCGCCGTCGCGCTCGACGGAGCCGGCTGGCATCCGGCCGCGTGGCGCGAGCCCGGCGCCCGGCCCCAGGACCTGCTCACCCCCGGCTACTGGGCCGACCTCGTGCACGAAGCCGAGCGCGGCCTGCTCGACTTCGTGACGATCGAGGACGCCCTCGGCCCGCAGTCCTCCGACCCCACCGAGCCGGACGACCGCACCGACCAGGTCCGAGGCCGACTCGACGCGGTGCTCGTCGCCGCCCGGGTGGCACCGCTCACCCGGCACATCGGGCTCGTGCCGACCGTGATCGCCACCCACACCGAGCCGTTCCACGTGTCCAAGGCCGTCGCCACCCTGGACCACGTCAGCAACGGCCGCGCGGGCCTGCGGATCCAGGTGTCCGGGCGGCCGGACGAGGCGGCGCACTTCGGCCGCCGTTCGTTCCCACCGCTCCGCCCCGAGGACCACGACACCCCGGCGGGACGGGAGTTGATCGCCGAGCTCTTCGAAGAGGCCGCCGACCACGTGGAGGTGGTCCGCCGGCTGTGGGACAGCTGGGAGGACGACGCGGAGATCCGGGACGCCGCCACCGGGCGCTTCGTCGACCGCGACAAGCTCCACCCCATCGACTTCGAGGGCAGGCACTTCAAGGTCAGAGGACCGTCGATCACCCCCCGTCCGCCGCAGGGACAGCCGGTCGTGAGCGCGCTGGCCCACGGGAGCGTCCCGTACCGGCTCGTGGGCGGCTCGGCCGACGTCGGGTACGTCACCCCGCGCGACACCGGCCACGCCCGGGCCGCCGTCGCCGAGATCCGTACCGCCCAGGCCGAGGCCGGGCGGGCGGAGGAGACGGTGCACGTCTTCGGCGACCTCGTCGTCTTCCTGGACACCGACAGCGCGGCGGCCGAGGACCGCAGGGCCCGCCTCGACGCCCTCGCGGGCGAGCCGTACACCAGTGACGCCACGGTGTTCGCCGGTACGCCCCGGCAGCTGGCGGAGCTGCTCCTGGAGTGGCGCGAGGCCGGCCTGACCGGCTTCCGGCTGCGCCCCGGTGCGATCCCCCAGGACCTGGAGCGGATCACCCGGGGCCTGGTGCCGGAGCTCCAGCGCCGCGGCGCCTTCCGCCGCGCCTACGAGGCGGACACCCTGCGCGGGCTGCTCGGGCTCGCCCGCCCCGTCGACCGCCATACCTCCGTCCGACTCGCGGGAGCAGCACGACGATGAGCAGCACGACGACGAGCAGCACGAAGAGCGGTACCACGAAGGGTGGTTCGGGCAGGCCTCCCAAGCAGATCCATCTGGCCGCCCACTTCCCCGGCGTCAACAACACCACCGTGTGGAGCGACCCGAGGGCCGGCAGCCACATCGACTTCAGCTCCTTCGTCCACTTCGCCCGGACCGCCGAACGCGCCAAGTTCGACTTCCTGTTCCTCGCCGAAGGACTGCGGCTGCGCGAACAGGGAGGACGGATCTACGACCTGGACGTCGTCGGACGCCCCGACACCTTCACCGTCCTGTCCGCGCTCGCCGCCGTCACCGAACGGCTCGGTCTGGCCGGGACCATCAACTCCACCTTCAACGAGCCCTACGAGGTGGCCCGGCAGTTCGCCAGCCTGGATCACCTGTCCGGCGGGCGCGCCGCCTGGAACGTCGTCACCTCCTGGGACGCCTTCACCGGCGAGAACTTCCGGCGCGGCGGCTTCCTCCCGCAGGAGCAGCGCTACTCCAGGGCGAAGGAGTTCCTGGCCACGGCCAACGAGCTGTTCGACTCCTGGCGCGGCGACGAGATCGTCGCCGACCCGGAGGCCGGAATCTTCCTGAAGGAGGCGCGGGCCGGGGCCTTCGTCCACCAGGGAGAACACTTCGACATCGCCGGCCGGTTCAACGTCCCCCGCGGCCCGCAGGGCCGCCCCGTGATCTTCCAGGCCGGCGACTCCGAGGAGGGACGCGAGTTCGCCGCGGCCGACGCGGACGCGATCTTCAGCCGCCACAGCACCCTCGACGCGGGGCGCGCCTTCTATGCCGACGTCAAGGGGCGCCTGGCCCGCCACGGTCGCACCCACGACCAGCTGCTGATCCTCCCGGCGGCCACGTTCGTCCTCGGCGACACCGACGCCGAGGCGCGGGAGCTGGCGCACGAGGTACGACGTCAGCAGGTCAGCGGGCAGACCGCCATCGCGTACCTGGAACAGGTCTGGAACCGCGACCTCTCCGGCTACGACCCGGACGGTCCGCTCCCGGACATCGACCCGGATCCCGGCGAGCACACCATCGCCCGCGGCCGGGCGAGCGTACGGATGTACCGCGACCCGATCGCGGTCGCCAGGCAGTGGCGCGAACGCGCCGTCGCGGAGAACCTGTCGATCCGTGAACTGGTCATCGAGACCACCGGCCGCCAGTCGTTCGTCGGCTCACCGGCCACCGTCGCCGACTCCATCGACGCCTTCGTCCAGGCGGACGCCGCCGACGGCTTCATCCTCGTCCCGCACATCACCCCCGGCGGCCTGGACGGGTTCGCCGACACGGTCGTCCCGCTGCTCCAGGAGCGCGGCGTCTTCCGCCACGACTACACGGGCACCACGCTCCGCGACCACCTCGGCCTCGCGCACCCCGACAGCCGCCGGAAGGCGGAGAACCGGCGGGCCGCGTCGTGAAGTTCCTCGCCATCACCCTCATCGTGCACGCCCCGGACCCGGTGACCGGCGTCAGGAAGCCCACGTACGAGCGCTTCCGCGAGGTGATCGACAACGCGCTGCTGGCCGAGGAGCTCGGATTCGACGGCTTCGGCGTCGGCGAGCGCCATGAGCGCCCGTTCATCTCCTCCTCGCCCCCGGTCGTGCTCAGCCACATCGCCGCGCTCACCTCGCGGATCCGGCTCTTCACCGCCGTCACCACGCTCAGCCTGCTCGACCCGGTGCGCGCGTACGAGGACTACGCGACCCTGGACCATCTGTCCGCCGGACGGCTCGACCTGATCATCGGGAAGGGCAACGGCACCGCCCAGCGGGAGCTGTTCCACGTCACCCCCGAGGACCAGTGGGAGCGCAACGCCGAGGGGTACGAGCTCTTCCGCCGGATCTGGCGGGAAGACAGGGTGACCGCCGCCCCGCGCTTCCGGCCCGGGCTGACGGACGCCGAGGTGTGGCCGAGACCGCTCCAGCGCCCCGTCCGTGTCTGGCACGGCAGCGCGACCAGCCGGGAGTCCGTCGATCTCGCCGCCCGCTACGGCGATCCGCTCTTCTCGGCCAACGTCACCCACCCGATCGAGCCGTACGCCGCGCTCGTCCGCCACTACCGGGAGCGCTGGGAGCACTACGGTCACGACCCGGCCCGGGCCGTGGTCGGCGCGGGGACGGCCGGCTTCCACACGGCCCGCACCTCGCAGGAGGCGGTCGCCGCGTACCGCCCGGTGTTCCAGGCGAACCTCGCGTTCCAGAAGCAGCTGGGCGTCGAGCCGGTCTTCTCGACCCTGGAGGACTTCGTCGAGCGGAGTTCGGCGCTCATCGGCAGCCCGCAGCAGGTGATCGACAAAGTGGGCCGGTACCACGAGGCGTTCGGCCACAGCGTGCTCCATCTCCAGGCCGACGCGGGTGGGCTGACGGAGCGCCAGCACCGTGCCTCGCTGGAGCGCTTCCAGTCGGACATCGCGCCCGTGCTCCGACGCGCCTATCCCGACCCGCCGTTCCCCTGGGCCCCGGTCCTCGCAGACCCCGACCCCGATCCCGCGTCCGGCCCGGGCCCCGCGTCCGACCGCGACCCCGCGACCGAACCCCCGGCGCCGCCCGTAGCCGTCCCCGTACCACCGCCCACCGACCGCTGAGGAGCACCCGATCATGCCCGCCATCCCGCTCGGGGTCCTCGACCTCGTCCCGATCTCGTCCGGCTCCACGGCGGCCGAGGCGCTCCGCAACACCGTCGATCTCGCCCGGCAGACCGAGCGGTTCGGCTACAGCCGGTACTGGTTCGCCGAGCACCACCTGAACCCGGGCGTGGCCGGAGCCTCTCCCGCGGTCGTCCTGGCCCTGACCGCCTCCGCGACCTCCACGATCAGAATCGGATCCGGGGCGGTGCTGCTCGGTCACCGCACCGCCCTGTCCACGGTCGAGGAGTTCGGGCTGGTCGACGCCCTGCACCCCGGCCGACTCGACCTGGGGCTCGGCCGGTCGGGGGGGCGTCCCTCCGGAGCGGCGCAAGGTCCCCGGCCGACCACCACGCCGGTCGTGGGCGGACGGACCCCCAACGGGCTCAGGATCCCGCCGCGGTTCTCCTTCGAGCACCTGATCGGTTCGCCGCGCTTCCGTGTCCAGCACGAGCTGCTGCACCAGCCCGGCGCCCGGCCGCAGGAGTACGGCGAGCAGGTGGACGACATCCTCGCGCTCCTGCGCGGCGACTACCGCTCGGCGGACGGGATCGAGGCGCACGCCGTCCCCGGTGAGGGCGCCGACGTGCAGGTCTGGATCCTCGGCAGCAGCGGGGGCACGAGCGCCGACACCGCCGGCCGCCACGGGCTGCGGTTCGCGACCAACTACCACGTCAGCCCGGCGACCGTACTGGAGGCGGCCGAGGCCTATCGCGCCGCGTTCCAGCCCTCCGACGACCTGGAGAAGCCGTACGTCAGCGTCTCCGCGGACGTGGTGGTGGCCGAGGACGACGAGACGGCCCGCGAACTGGCCACCGGCTACGGCCTGTGGGTCCGCAGCATCCGCACGGGCGAGGGCGCCATCCCCTTCCCGACCCCGGACGAGGCCCTCGACCACGACTGGACGGAGGCGGACCTGACGCTCGTCGCCGACCGCGTCGACACGCAGTTCGTCGGTTCCCCGGGACGGGTCGCCGACCAGCTCGAACAGCTGCGGGAGGCGACGGACGCGGACGAGCTGATCATCACCACCATCACCCACGCCCACGCCGACCGGGTGCGCTCCTACCGGCTCCTGGCGGAGGAGTGGCACCGCCGCTGAGCGGGCACCGTCTCCGGCGCCCGTGCGCGCGAGCGGCGCGCGGCTGCTTCAGGAGGGCGGCTGCTCCGGGAGGGCGGCGGCTTCAGGAGGAGGGGGCGGCGACGGGGTAGGGGACGAAGGTGCTGCTGTTCTCGTCCACGGCCAGCGCACGGCCCAGTGGCGGGACCGCGCGCTGCGGGCAGTCCAGGCGCTCGCAGAGCCGGCAGCCCATCCCGATCGGTGTGGCCGCCGCCGCGTTGTCGAGGTCCAGCCCGTCGGAGTACACCAGGCGCGAGGCGTGCCGGATCTCGCACCCCAGGCCGATCGCGAAGGTCTTGCCCGGCTCGCCCCAGCCGCCGCGGTGCCGGGTGACGGCGCGGGCGGTCCACAGATGACGCTGTCCGTCGGGCATCGCGGCCACCTGGACGTGGATGCGGCCGGGGGAGGCGAACGCCTCGTACACGTTCCACAGCGGACACGTGCCGCCCGCGCGGGAGAAGTGGAAGCCGGTGGCGGACTGCCGCTTGGACATGTTGCCGGCCCGGTCGACCCGGACGAAGGAGAACGGTACCCCGCGCAGCCGCGGCCGCTGCAGGGTGCTGAGGCGGTGGCAGACCGTCTCGTAACCGAGCCCGAAGTGGTCGGTGAGGCGTTCGATGTCGTAGCGGAACTCCTCGGCGACCGTGTGGAAGGCGCCGTACGGGAGGATCAGCGCCGCCGCGAAGTAGTTGGCGATCCCGATCCGGGCCAGGGCGTGCGCGGGGGAGTCGGGCGCGAAGTCCTCCGAGGCGAGCCGGTCGAGCTCCTCGTCGTATTCGAGCAGGGCCAGTTGGGTCGCCATCCGGAAGGCCTGCTGGCCGGGCCTGAGCCGGTTGGAGAGGTGGAGGACGCGTGCCTCTGCGTCGAAGCGGTGCAGCCGGTCGGCGTCCACCGCCAGCCGTACCCCGTGGGCCGAGGCGAGCCGCTGGGTCAGGGCGCGCACCACGTCCCCGGGCCGGATGCCGATCTCGCGGGCGACGCCCTCCGCGGCGAGGTCCGTCTCGTGCAGGTAGTTCTGGCGCCGGTAGAAGAACTCCCGGATCTCCTCGTGCGGCGAGCGTGGGGCGGCCGCCTCGTGGTCCCTGCCGTCCGTGGCGTCGGAGAGCCGCTCGGCGAGCAGCTGCGTGCGCCGGCCGAGGTCCAGCAGGACGGAGGCCACCGCCGGCATCCGGTTGGCGAGCTCGGTCAGGTCGGAGGGGGTGACCCGGGCCTCGGCCATCTCGCCGGCCAGTGCCTCGCGCAGGTCCGCCACCAGGCGGCTGGTGTCGCGTTCGGAGAAGAACGAGGCGTCGACGCCGAAGACCTCGGTCAGCCGCAGGAGTACGGGGACGGTGAGCGGGCGGGAGTCGTGCTGCATCTGGTTGAGGTAGCTCGGTGAGATGCCGAGGACGCGGGCCAGCTCGACCTGGCTCATCCGCCGTTCCTCCTGCAACCGCCGCAGCCGCGCACCTGCGTACGTCTTGGCCACCGCACTCCTCCTCCGCCCGGACAGCCGCAGTGCCCTTCGCCGGACACGGCGGTCAGCCTACGCGGATCCGCGGGGTCGCCAAGGTTCGCAGGCTTGGCAGAACGGGACCGCGAGACGCGGATAACTCCTGGCCGTACCGCGGACCGACGCGTCCCGCCCGTCCGTCGCAGCGTTGACACGACGGCCACGGGAAGGGGCGTTCGCCGCCGCGGCCGTGGCCGCTGTCAGTGCGCCGCTCGCCCTTCACCAGCGGGCGGCGCTTTCGTGCCGTACCCCTTGACGCTCCCCCTCCGCGCTTCGATACTGGCGGCCAAATCGATTTGGCCAAATCGATTTGGCTCTCCGTCCAGGGCCGGATCGCGGCTGAAACCCGAGCGTGCCACAACGCCCGAACGGAGCCCGAACGTGTCCAGTCCCCGCCAGACCGAGCCCGGCACCGCACAGCAACCACCCGCACCCGCGCAGGAACCCGCACCTGAGCCCGACCCCCCACGCGCGCCGACAGCGGACCCCGCGTCCGCGCCGACAGCGGACCCCGCGTCCGCGCCGGCGTCGGGAGCCGTCCCCGTGCCGCCGCCCCACCCCGTGCCGCCGCTCCACCCCGTCGACGAGTCCCACCCCGTGCCGTCGCCCCACCCCGTCGACGAGTCCCGCCCCCTCGGCCGGATCCTGCTCTTCGGCGTCCAGCACGTCCTCGTCATGGCCGCCACCCCCATCTCGGCGATCTTCCTCATGAGCGCCACCCTCCGCCTCGACCCCGCGCTGACCGTCAACCTGCTCTCCGCGGCCTTCGTGCTCTCCGGGGTCGGGTCCCTGATCCAGTCGCTCGGCCCCTGGAAGTTCGGGCCGAAGCTGCCGTTCGTGATGCTGCCCGGAGGCGCGCCGCTCATCCTCTTCCTCGCCATCGCCGAACAGCACGGACTGCGCACGGCCACCGGCGCCGTGATCCTCACCGCCGCCTTCTACTTCGTCGTCCTGCCGGTCTTCTCACGGCTGCTGGCCTTCTTCCCGGCCCTCGTCATCGGCACGATGATCGTCATCGTCGGCGTCAACCTCGTGAAGGTCGGCGCGGTGCTCGTCACCGGACGGCCCGGCCAGCCCGGCTTCGCCGACCCCGTCAACCTCGGTCTCGGCCTGGCCACCATCGGCTTCACCGTCGCCTTCTACCTGCTCTTCAGCGGCATCCTGCGCCAACTCGCCGTCATGCTCGGACTCCTCGCCGGCACCGCTCTCGCCGCGTTCCTCGGCACCGTCGACCTCGGCCGGGCCGCCGACGGGGGCCTGTTCGGCGTGCCGCAGCTGATGCCCTTCGGCTCACCGCAGTTCAACCTGGTCGCCGCGCTGCCGCTGATGCTCTACAGCCTTGCCTCCATGGCCGAGGCGACCGGCCAGACCGTCATCAACGCCGAAGCCGTCGGCAAGAAGATCGACAGGCGCACCGACGTCCCCAAGACCGTCCGCGGCGACGCGCTGACCTCGCTCTTCGGCGGGTTCTTCGGACTGCCCCTGATGGTCACCAGCGGGGAGAACATCGGGATCGTCCGCGTCACCGGCGTACGCAGCCGCTTCGTGACCGCCGCCGCCGGCGTCGTCCTCGTCGTCATCGGGTTCCTGGCGCCCGTGACCCGCGCGATCAGCGTCATCCCGTCCGCGGTCGTCGGCGGCACCGCGATGGTCGTCTTCGCCGTGATCACCGTGCTCGGCGTGCAGATGCTCGGCCGCTCCGACCTCGACAAGCACACGAGCACCTTCGTCTGCGCGGTCGCCCTCGCGCTCGGCCTGCTGCCGATCCTCGTCCCCGGCGTGTACGGCGGCTTCCCTCCGAACGTCCGCATCCTCCTCGAAAGCGGCGTCGCCGTCGGCGCGTTCGTCGCCGCCGTCCTCAACATCCTCTTCCACCACGTCCGCCCGGGCGTCATGGCCCGCCTGGCAGACGCCGGCCGGACCAGGACGAGCCCGAGCGCCACCACCCGTACGGAAAGCGACCGATGAACCCGCTCACGCCCGACCTCCTGCACGGCCCCCTTCTCGACGGCGGCCCCCTCCTCCTCGTACCGGACGCCGTCCTGGTGCCCGAAGGCCCGGCCGACGGCCACGCGGTCGTCGTCGCCGACGGCGCCTTCCGCGCCGTGGGTCCCGCCGAGGAGCTGGTGCGCACGCATCCGCACCTCGCCCCCGTACCCCTTCCCGGCCACGTCCTCATGCCCGGCTTCGTCGACGCCCACCACCACCTGACGCAGAGCTTCGGCTCCGCGCTCGCCTTCGGTGAGCCGTCGGAGATCTTCCGCAGGGTCTGGGTGCCGCTGGAGGGCGCGCTGGACGAGGAATCGGCCTACGTGGCAGCGAAGCTGGCCGCGTACGAGGCCCTGCGCGGTGGTTTCACCACCGTCGCCGACGCCGGAACCCGCGCCGACGTGGACGTCGACGTGGTCGCCTCCGCCGCCCGCGACGCCGGCATCCGCTGCGTACTGGGGCTCGTCTGCAACGACGCGGACGGAGCCGACGAAGCCGGGACACCGTCCGTCCTGGAGCGCGCCGCGAAGCACCTCGCGCGCTACGACGGCGACCCGCTGGTCCACGCCTCCCTCGCCGTCTCCATCCCCGAGGCCGCCACCGAGGAGACCCTCCGGCGCACCGCCCGCCTCGCCGCCGAGTCGGGGGCCGTCGTCCAGATCCACGTCAACGAACACCTGGCCGGCGTCGAACGCTCCCTCGTACGGCACGGCATGCGCCCCCTGGAGCACCTGCACAGGATCGGCGCCCTCGGCCCCCAACTGCTCGCCGCCCACGCCACCCTGCTCACCCCGCGCGAGCTGACCCTGCTCGCCGACACCGGGACGGCGGTCAGCTACAACCCCGTCGCCAGCGCCTGGAAGGGGAACGCCGTCGCCCCCGCCACCGCCATGGCCGAGCGCGGCGTCCGCTTCGGCCTCGGTACGGACGGCACGCGGGGCGACGGATTCCGGCTCGCCGAGGCGGCGGAGTTCGCCCAGCGCCTCGCGTACGGGCTGGCCACCGGCGACTCCTCCTGCGGCGCGGGCTGGACCTGGCTGGAGCACGCCACCCGAGGCGGCGCCGACGCCGTCGGGCTCGGCGCGCGGACCGGCACGATCGCCCCGGGCATGGCCGCCGACTTCCTCCTCGTCGACGTCACCAACCCCGAACTCGCGCTCTCCTGGGACCTGCCCTGGGAGCTGGTACGGCGCGGCAACCGCGACCAGATCACCGCCGTGTTCGTCGACGGACGTCTGCGCATGCGGGACGGCCGGCCCGTCGACTGGGACGGCCCCGCCCTCGTGAGCCGGGCGGCCGAACTCGCGCGCGCGGCCGTGGAAAGGGCCGCCATCACCCGCGTACACCCCACCTCCACGGCGGCACGGGAAGGGAGCACGGCGCGGTGACCACCGAGACACTGGCGGTGCTCGCCGTCACGGTCGCCGTCGCCGCGTTCGTCCAGGGCAGCAGCGGGCTCGGCTTCGCCCTGATCGTCGCTCCCGTGGCCGGCATCCTCGATCCCGGCCTGCTCCCGGTGTTCGTCCTGGCGTCGATGATCCCCCTCAACGCGTACGTCACCTGGCGCGAACGGACCTCGCTCGATCTGCGCGGCGCGGGCTGGATCACCGCCGCGCGGCTCGCCGCCACGCCGGGCGGCTTGGCGCTGCTCTTGCTGATTCCCGACCGCAGTCTCGGGCTGTTCGTGGGCCTCGCCACCGTGCTCGCCGCCGTCGCGAGCCTGGCCGCCCCCGCCTTCACACCCGGCCGGGCCGCCTATGTGGGCGCGGGCGCGGTGACCGGCCTCACGGAGACCGCGACGGGGGTCGGCGGCCCACCGCTGGCGCTGGTCTACCAGCACCGGCCGCCCGCGGAGCTGCGCTCCACCGTCGCCGCGTGCTTCCTCGTCGGCGAAGTCGCCTCGCTCCTCCTGCTGTTCGCGACGGGGGAGGGGGAGCCCGCGGACCTCGGGTGGGCATGCGCGCTGCTCCCCGCGATCGCCGTAGGGGCGTGGCTGAGCCGCCTGGTGCACCACCGGCTGGACGCGCGGCGGATGCGCGTGTTCGTGCTGGTCTTCGCCCTCGTCTCGGGGGTGGTCCTCATCCTGGGCATCTGAACCGCCGGTACGGGCCGGGAACTCGGGCGCCCGCGGGTGGGCGGGGGACCCTCGGATGCCCGGGCACCCGAGGGCGGCGGCCCGGGTGCGGGTCGGCGACGGCGGGTCCCGCCCGGGCACCCGGGCCGGCGGCCCGCGTACCGTTCGGCGACGGCGGTCCCGACCGGCTACCGCCCGGCGGTGCCCCGCAGCGACGACGCGCGGGCGATCACCCGCGGCTCCGGCACCGTCGCCACCACCCCGGTGGCGGCGGCGTCGCCGTGCAGCCGGCCCAGCAGCAGCTCCACGGCCACGGCCGCCGCCCGGTCCAGGTTCAGGTCGACGGCGGTCAGCGGCGGTTCGCACGTACGGGCGCGCAGACCGTCGTACCGGGTGACGACCATGACGTCGTCCGGGATCGTGCGCCCGCTGTCGCGGACCGCCCGCACCGCGCCCACCGCGAAGGCGTCCACCAGCGCGCAGACCGCGTCGATCTCCGGGTGCTCGGCGAGCAGGGCCGCGCACCGTTCGTACCCGGCCTGCTCACCGCCGGACTCCGGAGCCGTCGCCACGATCGGCGCCCAGCCCTGCTCCTCCGCGACCCGCGCGTGGGCGGCGAGGGCGTCCACCGACGAGTGCCGTGAACCGGAACCGACGATCAGGGCGGGCTGCCGTGCCCCCTGCTCGCGCACGTGGGCCAGGAGCAGTTCGGCGACGAGCCCGCCGCGCAGGTCGACGTACGGCACGTCCTCGTCCGGGGAGACGGGCCTGCCGAGCGCCACGTACGGAAGACCGCGCTCCTTCAGGGTGGCCACGGCCACGTCGTCCACGTCCGGCTCCACGACGATGGCCCCGTCGATGTCGACGGAGTACAGGGCGGAACCCGACTGCACGGGAGGCACGAGCACCAGCGCGTAGTCGTGCACCAGGGCGCTCTCGGCGGCGGCCGCGGCGACCTCCATGTAGAAACCGAGCCGGGACGGTCCTCCGGCGACCGCGAACGGCATCGACGAGGCGAGCGCGATGGCCTTCGCCTGACCGCGCCGCAGCCGCTGCGCGCGCAGGTTGGGCCGGTAACCGAGCTCGCCGGCGACCTGCCTGATGCGCTCCCGGGTCCGGGGATCGACCTTGCCGATCCCGTTGAGGGCGTGCGAGACCGTCGTACGCGACACCCCGGCGACCCGCGCGACATCGGCGATCGTCGGCGGCCGCTGACCGGCACCGGAAGTGGGCATCTGCGCTGACGCTCCTCGCGTGATGAGGACGGGACCCCACCATCTTCGCCGATGCCGCCGCCAGGGGCGCCGGTGGTCCGGCGTCTCTACCGGGCGAGGACGCGCCGGAGCCAGTGGAGACGGGCGGCGCGGGCGTCCTGGGTGAGCACGGCATCCGGTGCGAAGGTGTCGAAGCCGTGGAACGCGCCGGGCCACACGTGCAGTTCGGCCTCGCCTCCGGCCCGCCAGATCGCGTCGGCGTAGGCCACGTCCTCGTCCCGGTAGAGCTCGGCCGAGCCGACGTCGATGTAGGCCGGGGGCAGCCCGGAGAGATCCTCCGCGCGGGCGGGGGCCGCGTACGACGGCAGGTCGGCAGCGCCGTAGCGGTCTCCCAACAGGGCGTGCCACGCCGTCGTGTTGGACGTCCGGTTCCAGATCACGGCGTCAGCCAGCTGATGGCTGGAGAAGGTCTCGCCACGGTCGTCGAGCATCGGGCAGAGCAGCAGCTGCCCGATCGGAGCGGGCGCGCCCCGGTCCCGGGCGAGCAGGGCGAGGGCGGCCGCGAGTCCGCCGCCGGCGCTCTTTCCGCCGACGACGACGCGGTCCGCGTCGACGCCGAGACGCTCCGCGTGCTCGACCGCCCAGACGTAACCGGCGTAGCAGTCCTCGACCGCTCCGGGGTAGGGCGTCTGCGGTGCCGTCCGGTACTCGACGGAGAGGACGGCCAGCTCCAGCGGGAGCGCCCAGTCGCGGAGCACCTGCGGAAGGACGGAACCCGCGTTGCCCATGATCATGCCGCCGCCGTGCATGTAGTACAGCAGCGGCAGCGGTCGTGTGATCCCCGCGGGCCGCGCGCTCACCAGCGTGACCTCCGGGGCACCGGGAGCCCCTGGCACGCGCAGCTCCTCGACCTCGAAGCGGCCGTCCGCCCGGAGCTCCTCGACGGTCGGACTGGGCCGGGACACGGCGGCGCTCTCCTGGCGGGCGGCGAGGTTCTCCGGCGTGACCGACTCCCTCGCCGCGTCCCCCAAGGCTTCCAGCACGACGCTCAGTTCGGGGTCGAAGGGCGGCACACCCCATGTCGTCCGGTCTGATCCGGGCCCCGACGGCACGGAGAACTCCTGCGCACGGTCCATACGACCCAGTCAATCACCCGGTGCGGCCGCCCACCCGCTCCGGCGCGTACCGGGCGTCGCGGGCACGGGTGAACCGGCCGGCGGCGCGTTCGCCGCGGTGGTGCATCATTCTCCAGGGCCCCGACGGAGGGGCGGTGCGTGAGGAGGCGCTGCATGATCGAATGGATGCGGATCCGCTCCGGTCCGCGCCCCGTGCCGGACCCCGCGGCGACCCCCTCGATCTGGGCCGTGTCGGCCCTCCTGGCCTTCGCCCTGGTCCTCTCCCTCAACTTCCTCGACGGTCACGGCGACCCCACCCTCGACCTGATCGCGCTCTCCCTGGCCGTGGCGGCGGTCAGCACGGGCGCCCGGCTCGCGGCCGCCCCGGGCACCGCCCTGCTCTGCTGGCTGATCCTCAACGCCTACGCCACCGCGCCCATCGGCGAGCTCACCTGGGAGGCCGCCTACGATCTCGGCCGCCTGGCGTGCCTCCTGACGGCGGCGAGCACGGGAACCGTCATCGCCCGGCTCGTCCACGCCCGCGCGGCGCACCGTCGGCTGACCCCGTGGAGCCGGCCGCCCGGATCGTGACGGTTTCCCGCTCCTGACCTGCGGGTCTGTCGTCCGCGTCCGCGGTCCCCGCGCCTCGCGGACCGGCCCGTCGCGCTCCGCACGGTAGGATCGCCGGTCGTGAGGGCGCGTCCTGCTGCCCGCCGAAGGTCCGACTTCCGCAGGAGAGAGCGTGCGCGAGCCCCTGACGCCGACCGCCGCCGTCTGCCCGCCGTGACGCTCCGCACCGGGACCTGAGCCGCCCGGCTCCGTGGCCGCCGCGGTTTCGTCACCGCCTCGGCTCCGCCCGTCCTCCGTCCTCCGTCTCCTCGACTTCCGGTCCGCCGCCGCGCGGGCCGACCGCGGGGTGCCGCCCCGGCCCCTCCGTGTCCACCCGTACGCCCGGCCCCGCCGCGTGGGTGTGCCCGAGCTACGACAGGTGTCCGCTTCCTTGTCCTCATCCGCTGTGTCCCCGGCCGCCTGGTCGCGCGCGCTGCGCCCGGAATGGCAGACCGACCCGAAGGTCTGGCGTACCGAGGTGCTGGCCGGGCTGGTCGTCGGTCTGGCGCTGATCCCCGAGGCGATCGCCTTCTCGATCATCGCCGGGGTCGATCCGGCGATCGGTCTGTTCGCCTCCTTCACCATGGCCGTGACCATCGCGGTCTTCGGCGGCCGCCGGGCGATGATCTCCGCCGCCACCGGCGCCGTCGCGCTCGTCATCGCGCCGCTCAACCGCGAGCACGGTCTGGGATACCTGGTGGCGGCCGTGATCCTGGCCGGCGTCTTCCAGGTGATCCTCGGCGTGCTCGGAGTGGCGAAGCTGATGCGGTTCATCCCACGCTCGGTGATGGTCGGCTTCGTGAACTCGCTGTCCATCCTGGTCTTCATGGCCCAGGTGCCGGAGATGCGGAACGTGCCCTGGGCGGTCTACCCGCTCGTCGTCGGCGGCCTGCTCCTGATGGTCTTCTTCCCGAAGGTCACGACCGTGATCCCGGCCCCGCTCGTCTCCATCGCCATCCTGACGGCGATCACGGTCGCCGCCGGGATCGCCGTGCCGACGGTCGGCGACAAGGGCGCCCTGCCGTCCTCGCTGCCGGTGCCCGGTCTGCCCGACGTGCCGTTCACGACGGACACCCTCGTCCTGGTCGCCCCGTACGCCTTCGCGATGGCCCTCGTCGGCCTGATGGAGTCGCTGATGACGGCCAAGCTCGTCGACGACATCACCGACACCCACTCCAGCAAGACGCGGGAGTCGGTCGGCCAGGGCATCGCCAACATCGTGACCGGCTTCTTCGGCGGCATGGGCGGCTGCGCCATGATCGGCCAGACGATGATCAACGTGAAGGTCTCCGGCGCCCGTACCCGCCTGTCCACGTTCCTCGCCGGCGTCTTCCTGATGGTGCTGTGCATCGTCTTCGGCCCGGTCGTCTCCGAGATCCCGATGGCCGCACTGGTCGCCGTCATGGTCATGGTGTGCTTCGCGACCTTCGACTGGCACTCCATCGCCCCGAAGACCCTGAGGCGGATGCCGCTCGGGGAGATCGCCGTCATGGTGATCACCGTGGTGTGCGTCGTGGTCACCCACAACCTGGCCGTCGGCGTGATCGCCGGCTCGGTCACCGCCATGGTGATCTTCGCCAGGCGGGTCGCCCGCTTCGCCGAGATCACCGCCGTCAGGGACGACGACGGTACGGGTGTGGTCTACCGGGTGTCCGGCGAGCTGTTCTTCGCCTCCGCCAACGAACTCGTCGGGCGGTTCGACTACGCGGGCGACCCCGACAGGGTCGTCATCGACCTCTCCGCCGCCCACATCTGGGACGCCTCGGCCGTCGCCGTGCTCGACACGGTCGAGACGAAGTACGCCCAGCGTGGCAAGACCGTGCAGATCACCGGTCTGAACGACCCGAGCGCGGACCTCCACGGCAGACTCACCGGCGAACTCACCGGCCACTGACCCGAGAGCGGCGGCTGCATCCACTGCGCGACCCGGCAGCAGCCCGTCCGCGTAACCCGGTCCGAGGTCAGCGTGCGACGGCGTAGACGATCAGGTTGTCCACGGGATGCCCGGCCGCGTCGAAAGCGCCGTCGCACGTGATCAGTCGCAACGAGCGTTCCCTGGTGGCGCCGTAGACCTTCCGGGTGGGGAAGGCGTCCTTGGCGACGGACTCGGTCGCGGTGACGGTGAAGCGCACGGTGCCGCCCCGGCTGTCGCGTACCTCGACGGTCGCCCCCTTGCGGATTCGCTTGAGGTCGTGGAACACCGCCTTGCCGAAGCGGGTGTCGTTGTGGCCGATGATCACCGCGGCCCCCGGCTCTCCCGGCCGGGGGTTGCCGGTGTACCACCCGGCCGTCATCCCCTTCTCCGCCGGCGGTACCTCGACGGTGCCGTCGTCGTGGAGACCGAGCCTCATCAGATCGCTGTCGATACCGAGGGACGGGATGGACACCCGAGCGGGGGACGTCTCCGTCTCCCCGGCCCGGGTCGTGTCCTGATCGCCGGACGGAGTGCGTCCTGCCGTCGCCGCCGGAGGGGGACCGGTCGTCGCCGTGCCGCCCGCGCCGTCGGTCGCGCAGGCGCCGACGGCCGTGGTCGCGACGAGGCACAGCAGCAAGGGGCGGGCATATGTCGGCCACGCGCGCGAACGCCGGCCTGTCGTGCGGGTCATGGGGCTCCCCGGGCGCCGGGCCGGGGTGCCGACGCTGCCGACGGCACCCCGGCACATGCGGTCAGTCGTTGCGGTGGGCGGCGCCCCGACGGCGCAGCAGGACGGTGCCGGCGCCCGCGAGGAGCGCCGCGCCGGCGACCGAGCCGGCGACGGCGGTGGCGCTGTCCCCGCTCGGGTCGGCGGCGCGCTCACCGGCGGCGACACCGCCACGGGGAGCCGGCAGCTCGCCCGTGGTGCGGTCCGGGGCGGGGCGCGGCGCGGGAGTGGCGGAGCTGTCCGCCCGCTCCGACGGGGTCCGCTCGACGACCGGGCTCGACTGGTCGGGGCGCGGCGCGGGGGTGGCGTCGGCGGCGCTCGCGGTGGGGGCGGCGGCCGCCTCCGACGGCGCGGCGGACGGCTTCTCCGACGCGAACGCCGAGGTCGAGGTCAGAAGCACCCCGCCGAACACGGCGGTGGTGAGGGCGGCGGCGCGCAGGCTGCGACGGCGCCGGGACGGGCTGCGGTGGGACGGCATGGCTGTTGCTCCCCTTCGGTACGGAAACGGCCGGCGCCCGCGCCGTGGTTCGCCCGGGCGGCCGGTGATCGCCATGCTCACGAGAACTTGTCAGAAAGCTGTCAGCAGCCTGTGGCTTTGCCGTCAGACCTTCGCGTGCCGGTCCGCGGCCTCCCGGGTGCCCGGCGGAAGGCGCAGCGTGAAGGTCGAGCCGAGGCCTTCGGCCGAGGCGGCGGTGGCCGAACCGCCGTGGGCCTCGGCGAGTTTGCGCACGATCGCGAGGCCCAGACCGCTGCCGCCGGTGCGCCGGCTGCGGGACCTCTCCGCCCGCCAGAACCGCTCGAACACATGAGGCAGATCGGCGGCGGCGATCCCGCTGCCCGTGTCGGCGACCTCCACGACGACCTCGGAGACCGGCCCGTCGCAGGCGCCGTCGACGCCCGCGCCGTACGCGCGCAGATCGACACGGCCACCGCGCGGGGTGTGACGGACCGCGTTCGAGACCAGATTGCCGACGACCTGCCGTAGCCGTACGGGATCCGCGGTCAGCGCGGGCGCGGGCTCGGGCACCTCGACGCGCAGCGTGACACCGGCGCGCTCGGCCTCGGCCTGGTGCGCGGCGGCCACATGGCCGAGGAGGTCCGCGACGTCGACCGGCTCCGGGTGCAGGCGCAGCGCTCCGGCGTCCGCCTCCGCGAGGTCCTGCAGGTCGTCGATGATGTGCTGAAGCTGGACGGCCTCCTCCAGGAGCGAGGCGATCAGCGCCGGATCGGTGTCGGCCACACCGTCCTGCGCGGCCTCCAGCCAGCCCCGGATATTGCTCAACGGCGTACGGAGTTCATGGGCCACGTCGCTGACCATCGCCTTGCGCTGCGCCTCAAGACGCGCCCGGTGCTCGGTCAACTCCATGAAGGCAGCGGCGAGTTGACCGATCTCGTCATCGGCGGGGACCGGTACCGGAGTGGCCTCCGCGCCGTCCTTCATCCGCTGCGCCGCACCGGTCAGCGCGCGGAGCGGGCGCACGAGACGGCGGCCGGTGAGGACCGAGACGCCGATGGTGAGGGCGAGGACGAGCGCGGCGGCGCCCGCGATACGCGCGGTGTTCGCCGCCGACAGGTCGAAGCCGGGAACGCTGCCCCGGTCCGGGTCGCCGATGAAGAGCAACGCCGGCTGGGCGACGTACGAGCTGAGCTGTTCGCGTCGCGCCGTGTTCACGCAGGAGCCGATGGCCTCGTCGGCGGACCGGTCGAGCTCCGTCGGCGCGGGTACGGGTGTGGCCGAGGCGTCGGCCACGGCTGCGGGCCGCTCGCTCGGCTCGCCCGGATAGCCGGGCACGGGGGTGGCCACGGGCCCGGCCCGCTCGCTCCCCGGCCAGGTCAGGTCCGGGTTCAGGGTGACGGCCGGGCGGTCCTGGCGGCTCAGACAGGCGTTGGCGAGCCTGGTCAGGGCTTCGAGGGCCTCGGCCTCCGTCTTCGTAGGGGTGTCGAAACCGATGGAGGAGCATGTGTACGACTCCACCCGGCCGGTGGGCGCGCTGCCTTGGCTGATCCGCGGACGCCCTGAGGGACCGTCCGTCACCTCGACGTTCCGTTCGCCCTGCCGCTGCAGGCAGGCCGCGACCCGATCGGCCTTCTCGCGCAGTTCACGGCGTTCCGCAGGCGGCAGACGGAAGGGGCCGACGGCCCGTGCGTCGATACGGCCCGCCGCGCCCGATCCGGGCTCCCACGGCGCCTTCGAGTCGTCGCGGGCGCTCAGGGCGCCGGCGAGCGCGCTGTCCACGGACAGCGGGTCGACGACCGCCGACGCCCGGGTGGGAAGCTGCGGGCCCGAGCCGCCGGCCGAGTCGGCGAGCGGCCCGCGGTTCTGGGTCGTGACGGCGATCCGGCGCCCGAACCGGGAGGCCAGCTCCTGGACCGTGCCGTCCACGCCGTCCCAGCGGGGATGGGTCGCCGCGTAGCCGAGCAGGGCGTCGTAGATGCGGGCGTCGTCGGCCAGGGACTGCCCCTGCTCCTGCTTGAGAGCTCCCGACGTGGCCTGCGAGGCGATCCACGCCGTCGCGGCGACGGAGCACGCCGCGACCAGGGCGAAGACACCGAGGAAGCGCCCCAGCAGGCTCTTGCGCAGGGGCAGTCGCGAGCGCGCGCCACCGCGGGCGGGACGCGGTGCGCGGCTACGGCGTCGCACGCCGCGCGCCCTTCGCGGGGTCGGTCAGCTTGTATCCGACGCCGAAGACGGTGAGCAGGCGGGCCGGGGTACGCGGCTTCGGCTCGATCTTCCTGCGCAGGTTCATGACGTGCATGTCCACGGTGCGCTCGCTGACGTAGCGGTCGAAGCCGTGCAACTCCTCGAGGAGCTGCGGCCGGGTGAAGACCCGGTCCGGCGCGGCGGCCAGGGCGGCGATGATCCGGAACTCCCCGGGCGTGCACTCCACGGGCGTCCCGTCGACGCTCACCTCGTGCCGGTCGGCGTCGACCCGCAGTCCGCCCACGCAGAGTCCCCGGCCGTCGTCGGCGGCGGGCGTTCCCGCTCCCCCTCGGCCGGTACGGCGCAGCAGCGTGCGCACCCGCGCCATCAGCTCGCGCGGGCTGTACGGCTTGGTCATGTAGTCGTCGGCGCCGAGGTCGAGCCCGAGCAGCAGATCGTCCTCGGTGGACCGGGCGGTGAGCATCAGGACGGGCAGGTCCCGGGCTTCGCCGCGCAGGACCCGTACGACGTCGAGCCCGTCGGTGCGCGGCATCATCACGTCGAGCACCAGCAGGTCGGGCTCGCGCTGCCGCACCCGGTCCAACGCCGCGCGGCCGTCGGTCACGACCGTGACCGAGTGACCTTCCCGTTCGAGATAGCGCCTGACCAGCTCAGCCTGCTTCTCGTCGTCCTCTGCAACCATCACGTCAGCGCACACGCCGCCGATCGTAGGCGATGCGTACATCCGCTCGATCAGCCGCGAGCCCGCCGGGCCTCCTCACCGGCTAGGCGCCCCCGGCCGCCTTGAGGATGTGCGTGGCTATCACCTGGAACTGCCGCAGCTGCCGTTCGATCTCGGGAGCGTAGTCCGGAGCGTCGACCGTGACGGGCCAGTCCCGGCCCCTGGCCTTGTAGTGGGCGGTGATCTGCTTGTTGCCGGCGAAGCCCAGCGTGACGCCCTGCGGCCAGTCCCGGTCCATCAGGAGCGGACCGTACGACTCGAACCACTGCGGCAGGACGAGCGAGGTGAACCCGCCCGCTCCTCCGGGGGCGAGGCGGTCGGAGGGTACGTCGGACTCGTAGGTCCGGGCGCCGGGCGCGAGGTTCGCGACGTCCTGGCCGGGTGCGGAGACGATCGCCATCGCGGTGTTCTGCGTCCGCTCCTGGAGCAGGGACGTGAACCGCGCCACCACCTCCGCCCGGGCTTCCTCCAGCTTCTCCCCCTTCTTCATGTTCTCGAGCGCCTTGACCAGCGAGGCGTCGCCCATCGCGTCCCGCGCGATCTGCTGCCGCTCGCTCTCGCTCAGCCGGCCCTCCGTCAGCTCGTCGATCTCCCGGAGGATCATGTCCTCCTTGCGCGGGCGTTCCATCGCGACGCTGAAGCTGCCGTTGTCGGGCTGGGTCAGAGACTGGTTCACCACGCCCCGGATCCGGTCGGGATCCTCCGTCCCCCTCTTGTCGAGGACGTTCACGGCCAGGGCCGTGGTGTCGCCGAGGTCGTTCGACCCGGTGTGGGCGATGTCCTGGCCGACGAGCGTCCTGCGGCCGAGGATCCCGCTGCCGTTGATCGAATGGATCAGGTCGATCATCGCGGCGATCCGGCCGACTTCGAGGACCAGGTAGTCGGCGTCCTGCACCGCGAGATCGACCTTGACCCGCGGATCGCCGAGATAAGCCAGCACACGTCGGCCGGTGTCGGTGACGAGGTCGTCCAGTCCGTTGGACGCGATCAGCTCGGCGAGGTCGGCGACCGCGCTGCCGCCGACGGTGACCGCACGCTGGACGGCCGTCTGCGGGGCGGCCTGCGGGGATGCCGTCGCGTGGGACTCCGAGGCCGTGCGGTCCATGGCGGGGGAGGGGGCCGGAGCGGGCATGAGGGCGTCCCGGGCGCCGGGATGACCGGACCGGCGCAGCAACTGCACGACGGCGGTGTTGCCCATCCTCCCCTGGAGCCCCGCCAGGCCGCGCGTCGCACTCCCGTCCTCGACGGGGTGACGGACGGCTCCCCGGCCCTGCCTCGCCCCGGCCGCTTCCCTGGTCTCGCGCTCGCGCATCGGCTCTGCTCCCCGTGTGATCGACACCTGTCTCCGACTCAACCAGTCGGCCACCGGGTCACGAAAGGCACCCGTGCGTCATCCCTGGCGCGTGATCGCCGGTCAGGTGCGCCCGATGGTCCGACGATCTCCGGCGGGCGGCCCGGGATGCGGAGAGCCGGGCCGCTCTAAGGGAGCGAAGGTCAGAACGAGGTCCAGGTGAAGGCGACCTGGTCGCCGTTCTCGATCTCGAACTGGCAGCCGCCGACGGGCGTCGGCGTCCCGTTCACGGAGATGCTCCGGGTGACGTCGTGACCCCAGGTGAAGAGCCTCTTCTTGAAGAGCAGGCCGTCCGGGCCCTGGACGGTGACGGGGTCGGCTCCCGCCACCGACGGAAGGCCGGGAGGCCCCCGCGCTCCCCGCCACTGACGGGAAGGGGCGGGAGGCCCCCGCGCTCCCCGGCACCGACGGAGGGGCGGGAGGCGCCCTCCGCGCCTCCCGCCCCTCCGGTACGGGGCACCGGACCCTCACCCGGTGCTTCCCGTGACTCCCGGGTCCTCAGCCCGAGCCACCGGGTCTCTCCACCCGGTCGTATGCGTGGAAACCGCGGCCGCTCTTGCGGCCGAGCAGGCCCGCCTCCACCATCCGCAACAGCAGCGGGGGAGGGGCGTACAGCGGTTCCTTGAACTCCTCGTAGAGCGACGAGGCGATCGAGGCGACGGTGTCGAGCCCGATCAGATCGGCCAGCCTGAGCGGGCCCATCGGGTGGGCGCAGCCCCGTTCCATGCCCCGGTCGACGTCGGTGGCCGTGGCGAAACCCGACTCGGTCATCCGGATCGCCGACAACAGATAGGGAACGAGAAGGGCGTTGACGATGAAGCCGGCCCGGTCGCCGGACCTGATGACGGTCTTGCCGAGGGTGTGGGTGGCGAACTCCACCACGTCGGAGGCCACTTCGGGCGCGGTGTGCAGGGTGGTGACGACCTCGACGAGCGGCAGGACCGGCACGGGATTGAAGAAGTGGAGACCGATCACCCGGTCGGCGCGGCCCGTGGCCATGCCCAGGCGCATCACGGGGAGGGAGGAGGTGTTGGTGGCGAGAACGGCCTCGGGATCGGCCACGATCTTGTCGAGGGCGGCGAACACCTCGGTCTTGGCGGCGGCGTCCTCGGTGACCGCTTCGACCACCAGCTGCCGGTCGGCGAGGTCCACGAGCTCCGCGGTGACCGTGACCCGGTCGAGCGCGGCCTCGGCGGACGGACGGTCGAGCTTGCCGCGCTGCGCCGCCCGTTCGAGGGAGACGGCGATCCGCTCGCGCGCCGCGAGCGCCGCGGGACCGGTCGCCTCGCACAGCAGGGTGTCGAGTCCGGCCCGCGCGCACACCTCCGCGATGCCCGCGCCCATCTGACCGCCGCCCACGACACCGACGCGCCGGATGTCCGCGGCGCTCATGCCAGCGGCTCCGTGCCGCGCACGAGGTGGCGGGAGTAGGCGTCCGGAGCGAAGAAGAGCGGCAGCTCGGCCGAGAGCGCGGTCCTCTCGAACAGCTCGCGCACCTCGTCGAGAGCCGCCCACGGGTGCTCGGCGCCGAGCCCGGCCAACTCCTCGTCCAGCAGCCGCAGTACGGTCTCGCGGTCGATCACCCGGTGCCGCAGCCACTGCCAGACCTGGACCCGCGCGATCTCGGCGGTGGCGGCGTCCTCCATCAGCCCGTACAGCGCCACAGCTCCCTGACCGCGCAGCCAGGCGTCGAAGTAGCGCAGCGCGACGGCGATGTTGGTGCGCACGCCGTCCTCGGTCGGCGGACCGCTGATCCGCCGTACGGAGAGCAGATCGGCCGCCGTCGTCTCGCCACGGGTCCGGTGGATCTGGTCGGGCCGCTCGCCCAGGACACCGTCGAACACGCCGCGGCAGACGGGGACGAGCCCGGGGTGGGCGACCCAGGAGCCGTCGAAGCCGTCCTCGGCCTCGCGTTCCTTGTCGAGCCGGACCTTGGCGAGGGCGGCCTCGTTCGCGGCCGGGTCCTTGCTGGGGACCTGGGCGGCCATGCCGCCGATGGCATGGGCGCCGCGCGTGTGACAGGTGCGCACCAGGAGTTCGGTGTACGCGCGCATGAACGGCGCGGTCATCGTGACCTTCGCCCGGTCGGGCAGCAGGAAGTCGGTGCGGTGGCCGAAGGTCTTGATCAGGCTGAAGAGGTAGTCCCAGCGGCCGGCGTTGAGGCCGGAGCTGTGCTCGCGGAGCTCGTAGAGGATCTCCTCCATCTGGAAGGCGGCGGTGATCGTCTCGATGAGGACGGTGGCGCGGACCGTCCCGCGGGGGATGCCGAGCAGCTCCTGGGCGAGGACGAAGACGTCGTTCCAGAGCCGCGCCTCGTAGTGGTTCTCCAGCTTGGGGAGGTAGAAGTACGGGCCGTGTCCGGCGTCGATCTGGCGCTGCGCGCAGTGGAAGAAGTACAGGCCGAAGTCGACGAGGGAGGCGGCGACCGGGCGGCCGTCGAACTCCAGGTGCTCCTCGTCGAGGTGCCAGCCCCGCGGCCGGACCACGATCGTGGCGGCGTTCTCGCCGAGGCGGTACTCCTTGCCCTCCGGTGTGGTGAAGTCGATGCGGCGCTCGATGGCGTCGATCAGGGTGAGCTGGCCGCCGATGACGTTGCCCCAGGTGGGGGAGGTGGCGTCCTCGAAGTCGGCCATCCACACCCGGGCACCGGAGTTGAGCGCGTTGACGGCCATGCGCCGGTCGGGCGGGCCGGTGATCTCGACCCGGCGGTCCGTCAGGCCGGGGGCGGGAGGGGCGACCCGCCAGGACGTGTCGTTCCGTACGGCCGAGGTCGCGACGGGGAAGTCGAGCGGGGAGCCGGTGGCGAGCCTGATGGCCTGACGGCGCCGCTCCTTCAGGAGCCACTGCCGGCGTTCACCGAAGGCGTCGGCGAGCCGGCCGACGAAGTCCAGGGCGGCGGGGGTGAGGATCTCGTCGTGCCGGCCACCGGGGGCGGCCAGGACACGGACCTGACGGGTCGGGGCGCTGGTGGTCATCGAACTCTCCTGAGCTGCGGGGTGAACGGGGGCGGGCGGAGACGGCCGCCCGGCCCCCGTTCGGCCGGGACGCGAACCGGTCGGATGCCGGTGGGGGCGGAACCGCCGGCCGGCCGGAGGGCCGGATCGGCGGCTGCCGCGGGGGCGGACTAGTGGAACTGCTCTTCCTCGGTGGACCCGGCGAGCGCCGTGGTGGAGGAGGCGGGGTTGACGGCGGTGGAGACCAGGTCGAAGTAGCCGGTGCCGACCTCGCGCTGGTGCTTCACCGCGGTGAAGCCCTGGGCCTGGGCGGCGAACTCCCGCTCCTGGAGGTCGACATAGGCGGTCATGCCGTGCTCGGCGTAGCCGCGGGCGAGGTCGAACATGCCGTGGTTGAGGGAGTGGAAGCCGGCCAGCGTGATGAACTGGAAGCGGTAGCCCATCGCGCCGAGTTCGCGCTGGAACTTGGCGATCTGGTCGTCGTCGAGGGCCGCCTTCCAGTTGAAGGACGGCGAGCAGTTGTACGCCAGCATCTGGTCGGGGTGCTCGGCGTGGATCGCCTCGGCGAACTCCCGGGCCTGCGCCAGGTCCGGGGTGCCGGTCTCGACCCAGATGAGGTCGGCGTACGGGGCGTAGGCGAGGCCGCGGGCGATGACGGGGGCCATGCCGTTCTGGACCCGGTAGAAGCCCTCGGCCGTGCGCTCGCCGGTGACGAACCGGGCGTCCCGCTCGTCGACGTCGCTGGTCAGCAGGTTCGCGGCGAGGGCGTCGGTACGGGCGATGACCAGGGTCGGGGTGTCGGCGATGTCGGCGGCGAGGCGGGCCGCGTTGAGGGTCCGGATGTGCTGGGCGGTGGGCACGAGGACCTTGCCGCCGAGGTGGCCGCACTTCTTCTCCGAGGCCAGCTGGTCCTCGTAGTGGATGCCGGCCGCACCGGCCGCGATCATCGCCTTGGTCAGCTCGAAGGCGTTCAGCGGGCCGCCGAAGCCGGCCTCGGCGTCGGCGACGATCGGCGCGAGCCAGTCGATGCCGTCCGAACCGCCCTCGGCCGTCGCGATCTGGTCCGCACGCAGCAGCGCGTTGTTGATCCGACGTACCACCTGGGGAACGGAGTTGACCGGGTAGAGGCTCTGGTCCGGGTAGGTGTGCCCGGCCTGGTTGGCGTCGGCGGCGACCTGCCAGCCCGAGAGGTAGATGGCCTGAAGGCCCGCCCGCACCTGCTGCACGGCCTGGCCGCCGGTCAGCGCACCCAGGGCGTGGACGTAGTCCCGCTCGTGCAGCTGCCGCCACAGCCGCTGGGCACCACGCCGGGCCAGCGTGTGCTCCTCATGGACACTGCCGGACAGCCGCACCACGTCCTCCGCGCTGTACGTGCGCTCGATCCCGGCCCAGCGGGGGTCGCTCGCCCAGCGCTCGGCCAGCTTCGCCGCCGCTGCCGTCGTGTTCGTGTCTGCCATGACCGTCACCGTCTCCTTCAGCCTTGCGCCTGCCCATGCCGCCAGTTCTGCCAAGGGCATGGCACTGCGTGTCGTTTCGTAGAGTGCGGCCCGCTTTTGCCGCGACGGGGCGGTAGCGAGCAATCTGCGCCGATCCTGGGTGGGTATGGACTGGAACTACCGTAATCAGGGCGTGAATCGGGTCCCGATCCGCCCTGGACCTGTCGGGTCCGGCGGGCCGCACCCCAGACTCTGGCAGCGGCACTGAGTGTCATCAACCGTGGACGCTTGCCAAGATCTGCGCATCTTCAGGCGTCATTTTGCGAATCTTGCCAAGCCCGCGAACGGCCGGTCGGCCGAGAGGGCGGGAGCTGCCCCGTCGCGTACGCGCCAGCCGGGACCGGAGCCCGAGCCGGAGCCGGGACCGGAGCCCGAGCCGGAGCCGGAGCCCGAGCCGGAACAGGACGGCCGGCGGGGTCAGTCCGTGGTGAGCCGCAGGGCTTCGCCCGGGGTGACGGGAGCCCCCACCGTCTCCCCGTGCAGCACGTGCGCCAGAACCTCCGCGCCCCGGACCACGCGAGGTCCGGGCCGGTTGAAGTAGGCGGGACCGTCGAGGACCCAGACGGCTCCCCGGCGCACCGCCGGCAGCTCCGCCCAGCGGGGTTGCCCCGTCAGCAGATGCCGCTCCCGCAGCGTTCGTTCCGGGGCGAACCCGCACGGCAGGACGAGGAGCACATCGGGACGGGCCTCGACCACGGCGTCCCACTCCATCGGCCGGGTGTGTTCACCGGCCGAGGCGAGCAGCGGGAGCCCGCCCGCGCACTCGATCTGCTCCGGGACCCAGTGACCGGCGGGCCAGAGCGGGTCGAGCCATTCGACGGCCACCACCCGGGGACGCTCAAGACCGGCCGTGCGGCGGCGGACCGCCGACAGCCGGGCGGTGAGCCCGGCGTGCCGCCGGAGCGCCGTCTCCTCCACGCCGAGGAGCCGTCCCACCCGCAGCAGACAGTCGAGCACGTCCTCCAGCGTGCGCGGCTCCAGGCTCAGGACCCGGGTGTCCGCGTCGAGTACCCGTACGGCCCGCGACACCGCCGTGTACGAGACGGCACACACGTCGCACAGGTCCTGAGTCAGGATCACATCGGGGGCCAGGGCGGCCAGCGCCTCGGTGTCGAGCGTGTAGAGCGACGAGCCGGAGTGCCGCGACCCGCCCACCGCGTCGGAGATCTCGCGGCTGGTCAGCGTCGCGTCGGAGAACCCGGCGGAGGTCACCGAAGGGATCCGCGCCATGACCGACGGAGGCCAGTCGCATTCGTGCGTCCGGCCCACCAGACGGCCCACGAGCCCCAGCTCGGCCACGAGGTCCGTGGCCGCCGGCAGGAGCGAGACGATACGCATACTCCGACCCTACGCCGGGCCCGTCAGCGGCTGTGCTCCGCGAGAGCGGACGGCAGACGCTCGGCGACCTCGTCCGCGAGCCGCTCGCACTCGTTCCTCAGGAACGGTGTGGCCAGTCTCGCCAGGCCCTTGAACCGGAAGGACGCCTGGTAGCGCAGTAGGGTCTCCTCGGCCGAGGCCGGCTCGAAGAGCATCTCGTCCCTCGCGGTCACCGTCGCGTTCGTTCCTACGAACACCAGGCGTGCGGGTTCCCTGACCTCAAGTCTGTAGGAGAGCTCGGTGGTACGCCCGCGGAAGCGTGAGGTGTTGTGCCAGGTGGCCCCTGGTCGCAGGGGCCCTTCGTCGACCCGGACACAGCGCACCGTGCCGGGATCCCACTCCTCGGTGTGCTCGAAGTCCTCCAGATAGGAGACCGCCTCGTCGAGCGGGGCGGCGAGCAGAATGCTCCGTGTCACCGTGATCACTGCGCCTACCTCCAGCGTCGGCCCTGCCGCATCGCGCGTACTCCACCCACCTCTTCGCCGGAAGGGCTCCGTGCGGATGCGGGCGCGCAGGACGACTGCGTCGAACTCGCCGGACCGGGGCCCTCCCTGTCGTCGAGCCCGACTCCTACAGCCAGTCTTTCCGCTTGAAGACGACGTACAGACTCGTGCACACCACCGCCATCAGCACGGACGAAGCCCAGGGCCGAGCCGCTCAGGCCGACGGTCGGCGAGGAGGCCGCCTTCGTCGCCGTGGGGGCAGGCGAAGACGAAATCACCGAGCATCTGCCGGGCCGTCGCCCTGTCCCGTGGGTCGAAGGCGTCGGCCCTCAGTCCGCGGACGGTGTCCGTCGGGAGGGCGACGAGGCGGCCTTGGCGCATCGCCGAGACGGCTTCGCGGAGGTCGGCCACCGCGGATCGTCGGCTCGGAGCGGTCGGAGTGCTGCGTCAGGAGCCTGCTTCGTCGCCTCCCATGACGTCGCCCCGTGACGTGACCACCCGTGCGCTACCTTCGGTGAGCTGGTAGCCCAGGCCCACGACGGCCACTTCCCCTGCCTCGACCTGCTCGGAGAGCAGACGTGAGCGGTCGAGCAGGAGGTCGACCGTGTGGCGAATGTGTTCGTCCACGATGTCGCTGTCGGAGGTCAGACCGGCCGCGCGGGCGGCGAGGACGCTCGGGGTGACGCGCTCGACGACGTCACGGACGAAGCCGCGGGCGGAGAAGCCTTCGTCCACGGCCGCGCGGGCGGCCGCGACAGCGCCGCAGGAGTCGTGTCCCAGAACGACGACCAGGCGGGCGCCGAGCACACTGGTCGCGTACTCCACGCTGCCCAGCACCTCCGAGCCCAGGACGTGACCGGCCGTACGAATGACGAAGAGGTCCCCGAGCCCCTGGTCGAAGATGATCTCGGCGGCCAGGCGCGAGTCGGAGCATCCCAGGACGACGGCGAAGGGGTTCTGCCCAGGAGCGAGCTCCGTACGGCGGGCGGCGTCCTGGTTGGGGTGCTCGGGCGCCCCGGCTACGAAGCGCTTGTTGCCCGACAGGAGGGTGTCGAAGGCCACGGCGGGTGAAGTTCTCGGCATGACGGCAGCTTAAGAGGAGGCCCCGGCCCACGCATCAGAGGGGGCGCGCGTGGCTTCCTGTGGCGGGGCTCCGCGTGCACGACACGCGGGGTCAGTGCGGACGAACGGGTTGTGTGTGCCTGGCGCTTTGCGGTCTCGCCGGCTCCGGCCGCCGGAGCGGGCCCAAGGCCCACCAGTTGCCGCTCCCCTGTCGCAGCCGCCGGCCTTTCAACAGGACTTCATCGGAAGAGCAGCGCGTTGCACCAGAGTTTGCCAGGCCTGTGGTCGGCCTTGCACGACAAGGTTGCTGCGCCTTCCCGCCAGGTCCGTACGAGGGCGGGGAGGGCCCGGTCGGCAACCCGACTCGGCGGCGAGGCCCGGGGGCCCCGGGGCGCCCCGCCTCGGGCCCCGCCGCGCCAGTGCGGTGTGGACGCCCCAGCGTGGTTCGCCCGGCGGTTTGTCATCGAGAAAGGTCAGTCACTGTGTCTCATGCCGGCGGAGCATCCGGTCTCTCGCCGACCCGCGGCGGCGGACGATGGAACGTTGCCGTGCCACCCACCCGTCCTCCCCCCGGGGATCTGGCGCTCCCATGGGCATCGCTCGCGGGCATCGCGGCCCTCGCCGTCCTGCTCGTCGTCGCCGATCCGTCCCGCGCAAGCTCCGCGGTATGGCGCGGTGACGGAAGCGAGCGGCGGACGGATGCCGCGCCCGGCTCAGCCGTGATCGACCCTCGACCAGGACGGCGGCCAGACCTCCGCCGTCTTCCTGCGCGCGTCGTCGTCTCCTTTCGGCTTTACCCGGCTCGTCGAACTGGTCGCAGCCGGCCCCGCCGGAAGGAAGCAAACCCAGCCGCCCCCACGGACCAGACCGCACCAGCCATTGCTCAGAACAGCTCCCCGGATGCCAGTACCAACGGGGAGGCCGCCCGCATCGTTATAGGGAACCCGGATGTCGCAGTCGCACGAGCCCTGGTACAAACACCGCCCGCCGGCCTGGCCCGTACCGGACAATCCGTACGCACCCGAAGGCTACGGCCCGCCGCCGCCCCGCCCGCGCCGCCGGCGGTGGCCGGTGACCGCCGTGGCCCTCGCCGTGCTGCTGCTCGCCGGCGCCGGCGTGTACGCCGTCGGTGAGCGCTCGGGACAGGACCGTGCGGGATCGAACAGCGCCGGGCAGGACGGTGCCGGTTCGGAGAGCGGCGCCCCGCCGACCACGGCGCCGCCCACGGCGAGTGCCCGCCCCACCCCCTCGCCCACCCGCATACCCACCACCGCGGAGATCGCGCAGCGCCGCATGGCGGGCGAGGCGAGCGCCTGGATCGTCGACGACCGCACCGACCTGCCCCGCCGGAACATCCCGACCGAGGACCTCTGGATCGTCGGCGACACCGCCGTCCAGGCGATCTACAAGAGGGTCGTCGCCCACCGGCTCAGCGACGGCGTCCAGTTGTGGAGCGTCGACCTCCCGACCCCCGTCTGCGAGACCCCGGTCAACCCGGCCCCCGACGGCAAAGTGGTCATCGTCCTGCAGAACGTCGAGGCCTGGAGCGGCGTCCGGTGCAACCAGCTCCGGATGATCGACCTGCGCACCGGTAAAGCGGGCTGGCACAAGAAGCTGACCGAGACCGGCGCGGGGGACGACACGATCATCGTGGACAGCGCGATCAGCGGTGGCACCGTCGCGATCGTCCAGAGCATGAAGGCCGCCGCGTACCAGGTAGCCGACGGACGGAAGCTGTACGACATCCCCATGGAGAACCCCGGAAAGTGCTACCCCGCCAGGATGGCGGGCGGCAGCAAGCTCCTCGTGGTCGCCCACTGCGCGATCAGCGCGCTGGAGAAGGCGTACGACCAGGTCCGGGAGATCGACCCGGCCACGGGCAAGGTTCGCTGGCGCTACCGGACGGAGCCGGGCCTGAGGATCGGCCAGGTGCTCTCTGTCTCACCGGCCGTGATCACCACCGCGCACAGGGAGACCCACGCCGAGGACTGGCGGGTCGTCGCCCTCGGTCCCGACGGCAAGGCCCGCAGGACCATCGATCCCCGGCCGAAGGGGTTCAAGCACTGCGGCGACTCCGTGGACACCAGCGCCAACGTCCAGTCCTGCCGGGAGGCCGTCGTCGGCGGAGGCCTCGTGCTGCTCGGGGGCACCGACCGCGTCGGCGCCTACGACCTCGGCACCGGAAAACTGGTCTGGGGCGTGAAGTCCGACGGGACCTCCTACGGCTACTACCCCTTGCGCGTCGGACCGGGCAGGACGGGGATCGTCTACCAGCTCGGCACGAGCGGTAAGGCCGGGCGGGTCTTCCGGGTCGGTCCCGGCGGCGTGGACACGATCAAGGACGTGCTGCGGCTCCCCGCGTCCACCGCGAGGGTCGAGTTCGGGATGGGGGTCGTCGGCGAGAACGCCTACGTGGGTGAGCGGCTCGTGATCGCGCCCGCCGGGCTGAACGGCGACGACGCCCAGCACGAACCCCGCATGCTGTCCTTCGCTCCCTGACATCGACGCGTCATGCCGCCGGCGGTCGTCGAGGACGACACCTCCTACGACGCACTGCTCCTCTACTTCCGAGTCCGGTCCCCGGCTACGTCAGGGCATCTGCCAGAGCAGGACCGAGTCCTTGGCTTCCATGGTGATCGCCATGCTGAGGCCGATCGCCACGGTCTTGCCGTCCGGGCTGACAGCCACCGCCTTGACCTGGCCGGGACACTCGTAGCTGCCGACTTCTTTCCCCGCGACCGTGTCCCACACCTGGACGGTCGAGCCGGCGCCGCTGACCAGGAGGCGCCCCTCCGGATGGAACGCGAGGGTCGTGGCCCAATCCTTGAACCGGATGACCTCCGAGCGGGATTCGGTGTTCCACAGCACGATATGGCCGCCGCCATGCCCGTAGGCGAGGAGGCTCCCGTCCGGGCTGAACAAGGCGACCTTGGCGTTGCGGCCGTCCTTGACCGTGCCGGTGGACTTGCCCGCGGAGGTCAGGGTCTCCAGGGAGTTCCAACCGCTGACCAGCATTTCACCGTCGCCCCGAAACGCCACAGGGCCGCCGGGTTCGCTCAGGGAGACGGCCGTGTGCTTGCCGGACGGCAGCTCCCAGAGGTGCAGGCCCTCCCCGGTGCTCGCGGCCAGCCTCTTACCGTCCGCGCTGACCGCCAGGCCCCCTGGCCAGCCCTCCTGGCTCGTGCCACTCTGGGTGGACAGCGTGAACGTGTGCACAATCCTGCCGGTGGTCGTGTCCCAGATGCGGACCCTGCCCTCCTCCGCTCTGACCAGGAAGCTGAGATCCCGGCTGAACACCACGTCCTGCAGGTACTTCTGGGCGCCGATGTGGACCGCGTCGCCTGCCCCAGTGCTCGGACTCCAGCGCCAGATGGTGCTTTTGTCGGCGCCGTACAGCTGCCGACCGTCCTCGCTGAAGGCGAGCGCCCGCCCGTCTTCGAGTCCCTTGAGGAGAATGACCTCTTCGGCTTTGTCCGGCTTCGAAGTGCCCGGCGCGGGGCCGGGCTTATCGCCGGCGCCGGACGATCTGCCTGCCTTGTCGTGGTGACGCAGCAGGATCGGCACCCCGACCGCCGTGGCGGCTGCCGCCGTCCCGAGCCCGGCGAACAGGAGCGTACGCCGCGACAGCCCGCCCGGGCGGGGCCGCTCGCCCGCATCGGCGGTGGTGCTCCCCGGCCCTAACCCCGGTGGCGGCGTACTGGGGGCTGCGGTGACGGTCGGCGGGTGGGTCGCCTGTGGGGACACGGCAGCCGCGGGTGCGCCCGCGGGAAGCATGGAGATACGAGGGTCTACGGGGCCGGCTCCCACCGCCCCCGGCCCCACAGGCCCACCCCCGCCGGCGGCTGCACGTGTCGCGAACCGCCCGGGCAGCTCATCGACGGCCGGCCGCGCCTCGGGAGCCTTGGCCAGGCACGCGGCGAGCAGCTCCCGCAGCGCACCGTCGTCGATGCCGTCGAGCGCGGGCGCCTCGTCCAGGATGCGCTGGACGATTTCGATCAGCGTGGGCGCGTCGAACGGCCCGCGACCTGTCGCGGCGAACGCGAGTACCGAGCCGAGCGAGAACACATCGCTCGCCGTTCCCGCCCGGTCGGCGCGGATCTGCTCCGGTGACATGTACGAGTAGGTGCCGATGACCGTGCCCGTCGCGGTGAGCGAGCTGGCGTCCACGGCGCGGGCGATACCGAAGTCGATGACGCGCGGCCCGTCGCCGGCGATGATCACGTTGCCCGGCTTCAAGTCCCGGTGCACAAGGCCGCACTTGTGGATCGCGGCGAGCCCTTCCGCGAGCCCCGCACCAAGCCGCCGCACGGCAGTGGCATCCAGCGGTCCGTCCTTGGCGACGACTTCATACAGCGTCGGGCCCGGGATGAACGCCGTGACGAGCCACGGGGACGCGGCCTCGGGGTCGGCGTCGACCACCTGCGCGGTGTGGAAGCCGCCCACGCGCCGCGCCGCGTCCACCTCGCGGGCGAACCGCTCCCGGAACTGCGGGGCCGCCGAGAGCTCTCGCTTGATCAGCTTGACCGCGACCTTCCGACCGCCCGGCGACGTGCCGAGAAAGACCGATCCCATGCCTCCCTCGCCGAGCCGTCCGTCCAGGCGGTAGGGGCCGACCCACTGCGGATCGTCGGGCCTGAGTGCGTCCATGGGCAGGTTCCGTCCGGTGCGAGGAGGATCAAAGGGATCAGAGGGGGCAGAGTGAGGCGGTGGCTTGAGTGGTCTCTCTGGCGCTGCTGCTTACGGCAGCCTCCAGAGCTGGACCGACGGCTCGATTCCGTCCTCGTCGGGCGCCGGGGTGCACACACCCGCCAGAGTCGTGCCGTCCGGGGTGAAGACAAGGCGGCCGATGTAGGCCCGCATCGGGGTCTTCGGATCGCCGACGACCAAGGTGGTGGCGAGATTCCCGCTGTCCGCGTCCCAGACGCTGACCGTGCGACCGACGGTGTCGGTCTTCTCGGTCTCCACGAAGCGGCCGCCTCCCACGACGATCGCCTTGCCCGAAGTCCCGGCGTCGGCGGGCCGGTATGCCGCGCTGTCGAGGTGCTCGTGCTGGTCGGTGAGCTTTCTGGCAAGTCTTCCGGAGGCCACGTCCCACAGCTGGACGCCGGGGCCGTTGGCGATGAGGGTCTCACCGTCGGGGCTGAACGACACCTCGGAGTAGTTCTCCTCCTCACCGCCGCCCAGGGTCTTCAGCAAGCGCCCGGTCGCGGTGTCCCACAATCGGATGCCGCTCTTGTCGGATTGGCCGGCGACGCTGGCGAACGTCTTGCCGTCCGGGCTGAAGGCGACGCTCCCCGCCCTCCCTTCAAGCGTCTCGCGGACCCGGCCCGTGCTCGGGTCCATCAGCTCGATACGGCCGCCGACGCCGACGGCGAGGGTCTTGCCGTCCGGGCTCACGGCCAGGCACTTGACGAAGTCGTCCTCGCTCTCGTACGCAGCCAGTTTCTTCTTCGCGGCCCCGCTGTTCGCGTCCCAGGCGAACAGCTCCATGAGGGCGCCGGAGTACAGGGTGGAGCCGTCGGGGCTGAAGGCCACCGCCCAGACGGCATCGGTGTGGCCTTCGAAGGTTGCCTTCTCGCGGCGCGCAGTGAGGTCCCAGAGCTTCAGCGTCGTGTCGTTGCCGCCCGTGGCGAGGAACTTTCCGTCCCGGCTGACCGCCAGGCTCTCGATGTTCCCTTCGTGGCCCTTGAGTTCGCCGACGGGCCTGGTGATGTCTCGGTCGGGGCTCTTGCTCGCCTTCGGCTCGTCCTTCGGCTCGGCGGGTGGTGCGTCCTTCGGCCACAGCACGAAGGCGGTGGGCCCGGCGGCCACGGCCGTCGCGGCGGCAAGCCCGCCGAACAGCACGGAGCGGCGCCGGATCGGACGGCCGTCGACGGGAGTTGTGGCCGGAAGCGGGGGAATCGCCGGAGGCATGGCCGGTACAGGAGGTGCGGCGGGGGCTGTGACAGCCAACCGGCGCAGGACCTCGGAGGTCGGCGGGCGCTCGGCGGGGTCCTTGGCGAGGCAGTGGCAGACCAGGGCGTGCAGCGGGCTGCCCACGGCGATGTCGGTGAGTACGGGCGCCTCGCTCGTGACCCGGTGGATGATCGCGAGGACGGTCGACGCGTCGAACGGGCCCCGGCCGGTGGCAGCGAAGGTGAGCACCGAGCCCAGTGAGAAGACGTCACTGGCGGGGGTCACCTGGGCGGGGGCGCGGATCTGCTCCGGCGACATGTAGGCGTAGGTGCCGATGACGGTGCCCGTGTGTGTCATCGGCCCGGCGTCGGGGGTGTGCGCGATCCCGAAGTCGATGATGCGCGGGCCGTCGGCGGCGAGTATGACGTTGCCGGGCTTCAAGTCCCGGTGCACAAGACCGCAGTTGTGGACCGCGGCCAAGCCCTCGGCGATTCCGGCGCCAAGGCGGAGCACGGCATCGGGAGGGAGCGGGCCTTGTGCGGCGATGACCTGCTGGAGCGTGGGGCCCGGGATGTACTCGGCGGCCAGCCAGGGCGATGCGGCCTCAGGGTCGGCGTCGACGATCTGGGCGGTGTGGAATCCGCCCACCCGCCGTGCCGCCTCGACCTCGCGGGCGAATCGCGCGCGGAACTGAGAGGTGGCCGCGAGCTCCGGCCGGATGACTTTCACCGCGACCCTGCGTCCGGCCGCCGATGCTCCGAGGAAGACCTGCCCCATGCCGCCCGCGCCGAGTCGCCCTTCGAGCTGGTACGGGCCGATGCGCCGGGGATCCGAAGAGGCCAGAGGCTCCACCATGGCTACGCGAATCTCCCAGATATCTGTCTGATCACATGCGGAATTCAACGACGCTCGGATGCACGAAACCGCTGGCCTGGTCGACGAAGCCCATCTGCCCGCCATCGGTGATGGCCGCGATGTTCTTGCCTGTGGGCCTCAGGACTGCCGTGCGGCTTCGTGCAGTCTCGTGGCCACGGTGTAGAAGACGGGGAAGTTCGGTATCGATGACACCGGGACGTCCATCGCGAGGAGCCGCCGGCCGTCCTCCTTGACATGCAGCCGGCCGTTGACGGGCCGCATTTCGCGTATGCGGGTCCACGGGAGGGTCTTCCCTTTGAATTCCATCCCGTTCAGACTCAGCCTGACCGTGTTGAAGGTGAGTTCCTGCCCGTGCGCCACGTCTTCCAGGGCGCGGCGCAGTTGGGTCTCGCTGACCGCCTGCACGATGGCCGGCCCCCATTTCTTGGGATCGGTGAACTCCGCTCCCTGTACATGGGTGACGATGCCTGCGTAGCGGGAGGTAGACGTCCTTCGGGTATCGCCGATGGTGAGGGCCAGGCCGTCCTCACCGATCAGCGTGTAGACGTAGCTGGATTCGGTGATGCCGTTCTTCCGAGAGTGGAGCACGTCCTGGTGGACCTGGACGGAGTCCCAGCCGAAGGTGTGGGCGTTTCCGTCGTGGGTGGTCACTACCGCGCCGTGCTGGAAGAGGTCGAGCCGCGCGTTCCTGCCGCGCCGGGCCAGCTTGATCTTTTCGATCAGCATCCATCCGAACACCACGTACATGAGTGAGAAGGCCAGTAGCGGTATCGAAGCGCCGAATGCGACGGCCATCGTGATCAGCAGCGGTGTGCCTCCGCCGACGAGGATGATGCCGCCCAGCACGTACCCGGCCCACGGCGGGCGTCTGGCCACATAGGTGGCCTGCTTCGCGCCGAGCCATGCAGCCGTGCCTGATCCGGTCATGCCGTCCCTACCCCCGGGTGTCCCGTCGTCGCCACGGTGATGTGGTGGGTCCACAACTCCGCACTCGAGTGTCACTCTGGGGCACTCCCATGTTCCGGCGCTGAAATCGTGCTGCAGGGAGCATGAATCCCGCGGCCGGACCCTCGCCGCGCCTGCAAGGCGCCCGAGGCTGCCGGCCGGTCAGTGGTCGTGTCGCGGCACGTCGTCTCTCGGAAGCGTCAGGCGTGCTGTCAGGAGCCTGGCCGGTGGGTCTCCGGACGGGAGGCTTCCAGTCCGTCTCGTGCCATCTCGTATTCGTGGGCGTGGTCGCCGGCTCCGGGCAGGGCAAGGGCGGCCCGGAACTCCTGCTGTGCGTCGGTGTGACGGTCCGTTGCCATGTAGGTGCTGCCGAGCCGGATGCGGACCCCCATCTCCAGCCATGTGCTCGTGTGTGGGGTGAGCGTCGACAGTGCCTTGTGGTGGAGGTCGACGGCCGAGCCCAGGTCGCCTCGGGTGTGCTCCGCGGCAGCCAGCCGTGACAGGGTCGCCGCGCGCAGCGGCAGGTCCTCGACCTCGCCGGCCAGCCCCGCGGCCCGCCTCAGCAGGTTCGTGGCCACCTCGTACCGGCCGAGCGCCAGCTCGACCTCGGCCACGAAGCACAGGGTGCTGCTGATCGTCCTGGGCCGGCCGTTCTTCTCCGCGAGTGCCAGGGCGGTGCTGTAGTGCCAGAGCGCCTCTTCGTGCCGTCCCAGCCGGAGATGGATGGAGCCGATGTTGCAGTGGGACACCCCGGTCAGCCAGTCGTCGGCGAGGCCGGCCGCCAGCTCTACTGCCTTGTACAGGCCGGAAAGCGCCTCCTCGGTGTTTCCCGACTGCCCCAGCACGATGCCCGTCCCGGCGATTGCGCGTGCCTCTTCTCGCAGGTCGCCCCGCGCGCGGCTGTATTGCAGGGCCTCGGCGAACCATGCTCCTGCCTGCCGGAACCGCCCCTGGTAGACGTCGAGGAGACCCACGCAGTTGCGCAGCGCCGCGGGCATCCGTCGATCGGTGGCGGCATCCGCACACGCCAGGGCGAGTTCCAGGGCGGTACGGCACTCGTGGTGGTGACCGTGTCCGGCCAGGTGGTCGACGAGTGCTTCTGCGAGCAGACACGCGTGGTCGGCGTGGCCGCCTGCGGCTGCGAAGGCCACGACATCGACGAGCTCGCCACCCATCGAGCTCAGCCACGCCGACGCCTCCCGCCACCCGGCGAAGGGCGAACAACCGTCGGTCGAGCTGGGGTCGGCCGAACCGGTGGTGAGTGCGGGGAAGCCGCCGGGCCCCCAGTCGCTGGCCATGCGGCCCGCCGCGGTGTAGAGGTGCAGAACAGCGTCGCGGTCGGCGGCGGCTTCTTCGGGGGCCTCGCCGGCCACGCGCCGCGCATGCGCCTTGACGAGGTCGTGCAGCCGGTATCGGCCAGGATGCGGCTGCTGCAACAGGCTGGCGTCTACCAGATCCTCCAGAACATCCTCGGCCTCCTCGTGAGAGCCGCCCAGCATCGAGGCGAGGGTGAGCCGGTCGAAGCGGGCGGTGGGGCTCGTTCCCAACGCGCGGAAGCCTCGCTGCAGTTCCGGGCCGAGCTGGTCGTACGAGACCCGGAAGGCGGCCTCCACGCTGCGATCCTCGGCCCGCAGCTCCGCGAGGCCGTGCGCGTCGTCGGACATCCGGCGGGCGAGAAAGGCCAGGGTCCAGGACGGGCGGCTCTGCAGCCTGGCACTCGCGATCCGCAGTGCCAAGGGCAGACCGCCACACCGCCGGGCAAGTTCACGCGCCGCCTCAGGCTCCCCGTCGGCCCGCAACTCCCCGACGAGCTCGCGGAGCAGGCCGACGGCAGCGCCCGTGCCCAGCGGCTCCACCGTGAGCCGCAGGTCGGCGTCGAGGCCGGTCAGACGCTGACGGCCGACGACCAGAACCCGACTGCCCGGTCCAGTCGGCAACAGCGGACGCACCTGCTCGGCGCTGCGTGCGTTGTCCACGACCAGCAGCAGCCGCAGGCCACTGGTGGCGGCGCGCCAGGCCGTGACGAGATCTGCCAGGTTGTCTGTGGCATCTCCGGCGTCGTCGGGTCCGTGAGTCCCGTTCGCAAGGTCCGGGAGGGCGTCGTCCTCGCCGCGAACCGCACGCAGCATCCGGCGCAGGGCCCGCTGCGGGGTGACGTTCTCGTGGGCGGCGCCGTGTGCGTGCAGGTCGACGAAGAGACACCCGTCGGGGTGGGCGTCGCCGAGCGTCCAGGCGGCACGCACCACCAAGGCGGTCTTGCCCACGCCCGCCGTGCCATCGACCGTCATCACGGAGACCGCGTCCGGCGACACGGGGGTGGTGAGGAGGGCGAGCTCCTTTTCACGCCCGACCAGGCAGGCGATGTCGCCGGGAAGTTCGTTGCGACGGCGCCAAGGGCGGGCCCGGCCGGGGAGGTCACTGCGATCGGACCCGGCGGGAACGTGAGGCTGGTCGGTTCCGCCGGGGAGGTCACTGCGATCGGACCCGGCGGGATCGTGAGGCTGGTCGGTTCCGCCGGGGAGGCCGTCTCGGCCACCGGAGGCCGAGCGCCCGGGCGAGGGGTCCTGGGGCGCAGTTCGTTCAGGGGCGAAGGCTGCGGCTGGGCGCGGGTGGACGGTCCGGCCGAGCAACGTCAGATCGTCCCGGCGCAGGACGGCCTGGTGTACGCGGCGCAGCTCCTCGCCGGGTTCCACGCCCAGCTCGTCGATGAGCCGGCGGCGTGTCTCGGAGTAGACGGAGAGCGCCTCGGCCTGGCGGTCGCTGCCGTACAGGGCACGCATCCGCAGGGCGGCGAGCGGCTCATCGTGCGGCTGTGAGAGAGGCGCCGACAGGAGGGTGTCCAAGGCAGCCGGGTAGTCACCGAGCAACACCAGACACTCCGCCCGGTCCTGGAGCAGCGCGCGCCGTTGCCGGACCAGACGTTGTCGTTCGGCAACGGCGAGCGGACCTGGCAGACCGGGCAGAGGCTCCCCACGGAACAGGCCGAGGGCCCTTCTGCCATGATCGAGTGCGGCATCCAGGTCGCCGGCGGCCTTCGCCCGTTGGGCCCTCCCAGCCTCCCTGGCGAGCTCGGCAGTGTCGGTCCGGACCCCGCTGGGCAGGAGGCGATAGCCGCCGCGCTGCCCATGGATCACCGACCGGTCCCCTTCGGTGCCCGGCCCGTCCAGAGTCTTGCGCAGCGCGTAGACATAGCTCGGCAAGACCCGGTGTCCGGTGCCCGGGGGAGAGGCCCCCCAGACGTCGTCCAGGAGCTGCTGGTAGGTCACGAAGTCGGGCGAGCGCAGGACCAGAGCGGCGAGCACCGCCTGCCGTCGCAGCGGGCCCAGCACCAGCGACGCGCCGCCGCGACGGGCCCGGACCGACCCGAGCAGATCGATCTGCAGTTCACCCCCGGCATCGGCAGTACCCGTACCCGATGACTCCACGCTCACGCCGAATCCCCATGCCCCGTCCGTACAGTGCCTGCCTGCCGCGGAAGCCCCATTGCTTCAACAGGACTTCATCGGAAAAGCAGAGTGCCACGACAGAGTCTGTCAGGCCCGTGAGAGCCGTGCAGTCAGGGACCCGCACCTTCACCGCCCGGCGCCCACGAGCCGCGACCGATCCGACAGAACCGGCGTCAGCGCCGCAGCTCGACCACGGCGTGGGATCGCCGTAAGGGGGCTCATGGTGGCGCCGGATTTTCGCTTGCGCCCTCGTAGGTGCCTCGCCAGGTTGACGCGGTCTCGTCCGATAACCAAGGAGATTCCCATGGCTGTTTCGTTGCTCACTCGCAAGGTAGGAGCGGCCGTGGCCGTGGCGGTCGCGCTCACGGTCACCACTGCCGGGCCGGTTCACGGTGCGCCGGCCCAGACCGCCGACCAGGTGATGCAGGATGGACTCAATGCGGCAGTCGCTGCCGGGTACCCGGGTGCCACGGCGCTGCTCCGCAAGGACGGAGCGAGCCAGTACCTGGCAGCGGGTGTCGGCGACCGGGCCACCCGGACGCCGACGGACCCGAAGGCGCAGGTGCGCATCGGGAGCAACACCAAGCCGTTCATCGGCGCCGTCACGATGATGTTGGCTGACCAGGGCTCGCTGTCCCTCGACGACACCGTGGACCGGTGGCTGCCGGGCGTGGTGACCGGGAACGGCAACGACGGCAAGAAGATCAAGATCCGCCAGCTGCTGAACCACACCTCAGGCGTGCCCGAGTACCTCGACAGGGTCACCGTCGACGCGTACAACAACCCGAACAAGGCTTTCCCGCCCGCGCAGTTGGTGCAGCTGGCCATGCAGCGAGCGCCGCTGTTCACGCCTGGCACGAGTGTCAAGTACAGCAACACCAACTTCATCCTGCTCGGGATGATCATCAAGTCGGTGACGGGCAACGAGCCGGCTGTCGAGGTGCAGACCCGCATCATCGACCGACTGGGCCTCACCGGCACGAGTTACCCGACGTCGGATCCGAAGCTGTACGGCAACCACGTCCGGGGGTACGCCGTTCCCCTCTACCACTGGGGCGAGCGCCCCTACGTCGACGTCACCACCCTGAACGTCCAGTTCTCCGGTGCGGCGGGCGCGATGGTGTCCACCCTGGACGACTTGGCGGCTCTCCACAAAGCGCTGCTCGACGGCACCCTGCTCTCCCCGGCGATGATGGCTCAGCTCAAGACCCTCGTCCCCTACCCCGACCAGTCCAACCTGTCCTTCGGGCTCGCACACGAAGTGGTGAACAGCCCGGGCACCTGCGGCAAGGTCTGGACGAAGGGCGGCGCCATCTACGGCTACTACACCGCCGTCCTCACCCGTGAGGACGGCGCCCAGGCCGTTGTGGCCACCAACCAGTACAACATGGCCGGCCCTGCGGGGGCCGGAGTGGCGAACCTGACCAACGCTGCCATCGACGCCCTCTGCGCTCTCTGACGTCCGCTGTCTCTCAGCCCGGGTCGGACGCGGGCCCGGTAGCGAGCGCCGTGTCCTTCTGCCCTGCCGAAGTGGCTCGATGCTTCGGGTCGGGAACGCCGGGCCTGCCTTGCGAGGGTACGGATGCAGGTCCTGCTCCTTTCCCGGGTGCCGGCCGGTACATGCCTGCCCGCCGCGCTGCGCGTCGCCACAGGTGAGGCAGGAACGTGTAGAAGCGGTCGGGCAGGAACACGGCGTCCGCAACGATCATCGCGCCGGAGAAGAGGGGCAGCCCCATGAGTACGGCGATACCGATGTGCATGCCCAGCAGCACGGTCAGAACGGGATACTTGAGCCTGCCGAAGAGCACGAACGGGAAGGCGACCTGCAGGAGCACCGTCACGTAGCCGGTGATCGCGATCGCCATCGGGTACGCGTCCACGAGGTGGGAGAGCGCGGGCCAGGGCTGGAACAGTTCGAGGTTCAGCGCGTAGTGGAGAGCGGTGCCGCCGCCCCACGTCTGGCCCTGGACCTTGTACAGGCCGGCTGACCCGTAGAGGAAGCAGACCTGCGCCGCGATGACGAACATGGCGCAGTTGTGCACCACCGTGGTCAAGGTGACGCGAGCGTCCCGGAGGTGCTGTGCGTAGGCGTTCCTCACCGGCTTCGGCGTGTTGCCCGCCCGTGCCGCCCTGACCCGGTCGCGACGTGCGTCCAGGGACCAGCGGCGTCCGCAGGCGGTGAGGACGAGGTACAGGGCCATCAGCAGGACCAGGTTGTCGCCCCCGTCCGTCATGAAGATCGCTCGTGCATGGAACGAGGTCACCACGACGGCGAAGAGGACGGACATGACGCGGGTCCGCCAGCCCAGCGTGAAGAGCGTGGACGTGACGAGAGCCAGCACGTAGCAGAGCTCGAAGTAGGCGCGGCTCTCGGACAGGATCAGGAAGCTGTTCCAGCCCGTCTGGTCGAAGAGCTGTGCTGCCAGCCCGGGCGTCCAGGGCGAGTCGGGGCCCCAGATCTCGGCACGGTGCGGGAATTCGCGGAGCAGGAAGATCAGGTAGATCAGCCCGTAGCCGATGCGCAGAACCGAGGCGGCGTACAGGGAGACCGGCCGGCCGGTGAGAAGTGCCCACAGAGCGCCGATCCGGTCGAGAAGCCACCGGCGGGCCGTGCCGGCGAGCGAAGTCTCGTGGCCGGCGGGCCGGTGCGGTGTGCCCGTGGAGGAGAGCTGGGGGATCTGCTCATTTCCCATGAGGGGTCACCTTCCACCAGGGCAGGAGTCGGTTCTCGGTGGGCGCCGGAGGGGGGCTCCCGGCGGGTGTGCCGGGCGCGGCGATCGGCAGCGTGATGACCCGGAGCTGAATGAATTCGAAGGTTCCGCGGTCGTTGTGGGCGGCGACGCGGTCGGTGGCGATGTTGCTCAGATACTTCTGCAGCATCACGGCCCGCTCCGAGCGCGCCGTGTCGCTCCCGCCATGTGTTTCGACATAGGAGCTCCAGGCGCGACGCAGAAGGTTCTGAGCCGTGTGGCTCGGAAATGCACTGTGTTCGACCGCGGAATTGTCCACGGCGGCGAGATCGAACCAGGGACTCACCCGTAGCGATCCATTGGAGTCGGTGTGTGCGGTTCTCGCCAGGACTTGCCGGTTGAAGGAGTCGGGGTCCGGGGCGAAGAGCCGCCAATTCTGTTCGAAGAGGGGGTAGACCCAGCCGTTGACCTGTGTGCTGTACCGCTTCGACACGGGGTTGGACGGAGCCACGTGCAGGAACACCACGACGACATGGACCAAGGTCGTCATCAGACACAGGACCACGGCCGTGTACAGCCCCGCCTTCAGGGCGCGGGCACCCGTGGCCGGCCTGTCCGGCGTGCCCGCTCCGTCAGGACGTGGCGGGGAGACCGGGTCGGAATCTGACTGCTGAAATTCCTTCACGGCCGCTGATTCAATTCCGCTCGACACCGCCCACCCTGGCTTTCTCGTATGTGTTGCTTGCGCCTGAGGTCGCGGCGCCTCTCACCGACGGCGCACGGCGGATTCGGTGAGGATTCCGCCGTGCGCCGTCATCCGATGAACGGGCTTCGTGCAGGCTGCTGCCTAGCCCTCGTGGTCCTCGTGACCGTCGAGGCCCGCGGGCTTGTTGCCGTAGCCGTAGTGCCCGTCCGGCTTCTCGCCGTGGCCGTCATGGCCGTGGCCCGGCTTACCGGGTCCCTCGTCGTGACCGTGACCCGGCGCGCCCTGGTCCGGTCCGCCGTGCTCCGGTCCGCCATGACCCGGTCCGCCGTGCTCCGGCTTGCCGCCGTTCCCGCCGGTGACGGCTCCGCCGGTCGTGTTCCCGGCGGTGATGCCCGACGTGTCCCCGCCCGTGGTGTTACCGGCGGTGTTGCCCGCGGTGTTCCCGGAGGTGTTGCCGGAGATGTTCCCCGAGGTGCCGCCGCTCACGAGGCCGACGCTCGGTCCGCCGATGAGGCTGCCGCCGATGAGGCCCAGGGTCGTACCCGTCGTCGTCCCGGTCGTGGTGCCGGTCGTCGTTCCGGTCGTCGCCCCGGTCGTGGTGCCGGTGGTCGTTCCCGTGGTCGTGCCGGTCGTCGTTCCACCGGTGGCGCACCCGCCGAGGAAGATCCTGTTGTTGTTGAGCGTCACCTCGCCGTTACGGGCCAGCGCCCGGCCCTCGACGCTCGCCCCCTGGTTCGCGAAGATCGAGGTCAGAGCCATGATGGTGCCGACGAAGGTAGAAGTGGTGCCGAGCGTCGCCGAGCTTCCGATCTGCCAGTACACGTTGCACGGCGAGGCGCCGTTCGTGAGCAGGATCCGGCTGCTGGACGCCGTCGTCAGGGCTTCAGGAATCTGGAACACCCAGACCGCGTTGGGGTTTCCCCCGGCGTTCAGGACCAGATCACCGGTGAGCCCGACACCCGATGTTGCCGTGTGGACGCCCGGAAGCAGCTCCTGGCCCCCGCCGATTCCTGCCGGAAGCGCGAAGTCCTGGGCCTGGCCGGCTGCCTGGTTGTACGCCACGACGAGATCGCTCTTGGCCTGAAGTGCCTGAGCGTCCGCAGGGTGCACTGCGCCGAGCACGATTCCGGGCGGGAATCCGGTGATGGCAGGGTTCGGGTGCGTCCCGAGGTCGTGGTCGATCACCGTGGGGCCGGTATTGGTGACTCCCTGACCTGCCAGGACGGAGTAGCTGGCGGTGGTGCCCAGAGGTACGGGTGTCGCGATGGCCAGTGCCTGCGTCGGCGTTACGGCGACCATCACGGTGGAAACCGTTACGGCGACGGCCGAGGCCAACCAGCCGGACAAAGTGCGACGCTGAGCCGCTTGAAAGATTTTCCGCTTCATCGAGAGGCCAATTTCTGTGGGGAGCCGTGGCGTACCGGGCTCTACCGATCGCCCGGAAGGGTTTCTTGCTACCGCGGCATATTACGCAGAAAAAATACGCGCCCCCACAGTGAACAGAGGCAGAGGGGGAATGAATAGATGTTCGGCGATGCAAGGCGCGGTGAAGATATTGGATTCATATTGCCGATCATCCGACATGCCCCCCGAATGGACAGAGCTCGATTCATCCTGATGAGGCATCCTGGCCCGCCCGCCATGAGCCGGCCCCCCCTTACGTGGGGAAGTGCCGCCAGCCAGGTGATCTCGCGAACCACCCGCAGGGCGGGCGTGCCGGTCAGTGGTCAACACATTTCGGAAGGGTGCGAGGGGGAGTGTGCATATCGAGATCAGTCAGCAGGGTGCGGATAGCCGCGTCGTCACGTCACGGACCGCCTGCACGATGTGCTCGATCGTCTCCCGGGCGCGGGGGCCTATACCCGCCAGACCGGCCGTGGCCCAACCAAGTCCCGTCCTCGCGCCCCGCGTCTCAACGAAGCGGGCGGCGCCGGCCGGAGCTCCGCAGGTGCAGAGCGAGGTAGAACAGGGCCGCGACGAGCACCACGATGCCGATGATGAGCATGTAGAGCAGTCCTTCGGCGACGACGCCGATGATGCCCAGCACGATCGCCACGATGACGAGGACCAGGAAGAGCGTCATCACGCAGCCACCTCCTCGATGGGCCGGTCAGCGGCGGGCGAGCTGTCGTTCACCGTTCACGCCGGGCTGGTAGGGCAGGCCGTAGTGTGCGAAGACCGCAGCCTCGTCCTCGGCAGGCAGGACGTCGTCCATGCCGATCGCCGGGCAATTCTTCACCAGCGATTTGTCGTAGTCGACCTTGACGTACTCGGGGCCCGCGATCGCGCCGGTCAGCGGGACGAAGACCAGGTGGTGGCGGGTGGGCAGCCCGACCTGGACAGTAACCATGGCGGGCTCGTCAGTGCTGGTGTCTACGTAGACCGCCTCGAGCACGCCGATCTTGTGGCCTCCGGCGTCGACGACGTCGTGGGTACGCCACTCTCGGATATCCGCGATCTGGATCATCCCCGGTTCCCTTCGCGTGGCGGTGTGACGGTTCCGGTGCACTCTCCAGCCTGCCTCGCAAAGCCCGCCCGCACCAGCCTGGAGGTCCTGCGTCATCGGCGACCCCGCGGGCCGTGCGCCGGTTGACGAACCGTGTCCTGGCAGTGGGGGGCGTTGGTGGGGGACGTGTGCACTGGTCTGGCCCCCCACGTCGGGCCCGCCCGGTCCGCGGCTCCGATTCCCGCCTGGTGTCGGGGCCGCGTGAGCTTCCCAACCTGGACAGCCGTCGGGCCCGTCGGCGGGTGGGTCACCACATCGCATAGCCGTTACGCGGCGAGCTCTCTGGCGGACCTTCCCGTCGCGTTCTTTCCAGGCCGCCGTACGGCAGCGGCCGGAGCAGGTTGTGGTGCTCATGAGAACGTCCGGATCGGGACAGATCCAGCGGGAACGGGTTGAACGGCGGGCCGGTGCCCGCACAGATGGGACGCCGCCGCAGCTCGCAGCACCGGGTCGGGTGCGTATGCCGCAGCCCCGGCCGAGGGCGCGGGATGCACGATGGGCGGCTGGGTGCCCCGCTCCCTCTATGTCGGGTCGTCGCTACGGCTGGTGGTGACGGTGTGGCTGGGCTGGGGGAGCACGTGTCGTTACAGGGCCCGCTGTTGAGGGCGTCGGCTGACCCGGGCACTCGCATCCTCTACCGGGTCGCCGGAGAGGACGTCACCGTCCTGTACGCGCCACTCCACCAGGTCACACGGAGCCACCACGCGCCAACGCCTCACGGACCGCCTACCTCGGCCTCGGCACAACTACTCCTGCCACGAATCGTGAAAAACCCGCCGCAGGCTCCGGGATAGCGCCTCTACGGACCGCAGCCCGTGCCGCATCCGTCGGGTCATCTCTCTTGTGACGAGATGGAGTAGGGGACATCCGAGTGGATGTCCCCTTGTGCCGCAACCGTCCTCACTCCGCGTGCTGTCGTTCTCCGCAGTTGTACGACGACTGAGGAGGCACTCATGACTGGGATTCAGGCTCTCGCCACGGCTCCGACCGCCCTGCTGGATCTTGACCCGTACCGCTTCCCTCCCGTGTTCATCGACGACCGGTACGAGGAGACGTCGACGGCTCGTGGCTCCGCAGGGTTCGGCGACTGCCCGCTCCCGGCGCCTGAGCCCTCGAGCCGCCTGTCCATTCGTCTGGAGCCGGCCGACCGCCGCCGGCTGGAGCTGCACGCCGCTCTCACCACGGCAGGTATCGCGCCCCTGCCGGGCGACCTCGATGCCATCGAGGCCCTGTGCACGCTGGACGACACCACCCACAGCACTCTCCGCCGATGGCTCAACAGGTTTGGCACCCCCTGACACATCACAAGAGTCGGCCGATTGCATCCGCCATGCTCCGCCTCCCTGCCCAGGTCGCACTTGAACCGGGATAGTCAGCCACTTCGTCGGCTGATCCCAGGAACGAGGTAGCAGATGATTCCCTCTTTGTGCTCGGCGCGGTGGCTGGCTTCTGCCTGTGATGACCCCACCGTGTGCCTGCGTGAGTGGAGACTGAGCGAACGGGGTGTGGTGCTCTTGCCTGCGGGGCGACTCTGGGACGCCTTGGCCGTCCCGGAGACGCTGGGACACCACCTGCTCAACGCTGTCACCCGCTGCGGGCAGCCAACGACCGGCCCAGTGCTTCGCAACAGCAGACGTCAGGAACTCGTGCTCCTGATGACTCCAGGCAGCCCCGCAACGAGGTTGGAGCGGGCCGCTCGGTATCTGACAACCGGGACCTGGTTGGCCGTGCCCGACCCTGGCCGGAGGGTGGCCGGGCTTTCCTGGCTCATCCCGCCCGACGGACGTGGAACGCTCTTCTCCCCTATGGATGTATATCCCGCACTCGCGCCAGGACGGTCAGCGAAATGAAGGAAGGAGCGAGGAGGGTACGCGGCCGCGCATGTGCGAGGCTCCGGAGATTTACTCGCCTGCCGACTTCCGGGACTCGATGGAGGGCTGCTCGTCTCGGATGCTTCTCCGCCCTGTTACGTCGCCTGGTCTGGGGGGCCTGCCACGATGTCTACCGATTGAGGGGCAGGTTGCCTGAGGCTGCAGAACCAAGGGACCGCGAAGTGTGATCGATGAAATGGGAGGGACGCGGGCAGCAGCGAAGAGACGCGGGGCGCGCACGGGGACCGCAGTGGTCGAGGCAAGCCGCAACCGCGGTTCGCATGCGCCGGGCCGACGGCACCGCCCGACTCTCCACGGTCCCGCCCCAGCCGCCTGACAGTCTGGAACCACACGACACGCGGCGCGATCCCGCCTCGGGCAACGCAGGTCAGTGCCGGCTCCAGTGCGCCGTCACCGACAAACGCGGCGGGACTGGTCGCGGACGTCACCGTGTGCTCAGCCGCGCTCTTCCTCTTCTGCCTCCATGCGCCGGATTCCCTGGTGGGTCAGGGAGACCATCGCGGGTGTGTTGCCCGGTTCCCAGTCGACGGTGACCAAGCCCTCGCCGGCCAGGTAGGTGCAGGCTGCGGCCAGGTCCTCCTCGGGGATGCGCAGGTCGTTCCGCAGCTTCTGCCCAGGGACTCCGAGGAGACGGTTGCCTTCGGTGGCTTCGTAAAGGGCGGCCAGGACCCGTTCGCGGTACGCCTGCCGCTCGTGCAGTGTTGCCATGACCGCGTCCTCTCGTGCGCTGGAGCTGGGGCCGACGTTCCTCAGACTTCGTCCGCGTGGGTGCCGACGCCGGTGAGGGGCCCGCTGGTGGGCAGCCACGAGCGGGACGGTTCGGCGACGGATTCGGTGTCGACGGTGAGGTGGAGCCGGGTGCCGCCTTCGGACGCCGGGCAACTGCGCTGTTCCGTGCCGGCGAAGCAGCGGCGTAGTACTGCGGCGACCGTGCGGGCGGTTTCGGGGGAGGCGGCAACGATACGGATGTCAGCGCGTCCAGCCTGCGGCAGGGTCTCGTGCTCGGTGGGGGCCAAGGCAGCGTGTTCCGTTCAGGTTGAGGGTCGAGCGTTGAGGCGAGAGGCCGGCGGGTGGGTTGTCCCGGGTGTCGGGTGCCCCACCCGCGGCCTTCGGTCGGAGGAGTGGTCTGTGTCAGGAGCCGACGTCTCCGCGGTCGCCGTGGTCGGAGCCCGATGGTGCTCGCCTGTCGTGCTTGCGGCTGCGCCGGCCGATGCCCGGCAGGGGGTCGCTGAAGTGGTAGGCCGCGATGCGTGCGTCGTGCTGGGCGTTGAGCAGGTGGATCAGGCGCATACCGAGGGCGATCATGACGGCGATCACTGCGATGAGGATGATGGTCTCCACGTTTCTCACCTCGCCGAGTCCGTGTGCGCGGTGCTGATCCGCTGTCCCATCGGGCGCCCCGGGGGTGACATACCCGCACCGCCCTCGGCCTCCCAGGCGTCTTCCCGGCTTCTCGCGGCGACGGCGCCGCCTATGACGGCGTCTGCTGCCAGCAGGCCCTCGGCCGTCAGGATGCTTCCGGGGATCGTCGAGGCGGACATCAGCCGGGCCGCGGCGGCGGGCTCGGTCTCGGGCGGGATCACCAGCAGATCCCAGCGTCCGACAGAGTACGAGAGCAGGATCATCTTGTCGGGATCCTGTTCGGTGAACCAGCCCACGTGCACGGTGTGCCCGGTGACGGGCACCTTGTGCGGGATGACCGGCCAGCGGGTGGGGTTCACGGTGACGCGTGTGATGCGCCCCCAGGGCTCTGCCAGGGCGTCGACGAGCGGCGGGAGTTCGGCTTCGAGGCCGCGCGAATGGGGCCACCAGGCGCCGTCCAACTGGCCGACAAGTGTGGTCTTGGGGGTAAGTGAAATCCGTACCGGGGCAGGGGGCGCAAGGAGGCCGGGCGCTCCGCGGTCGACAGTCGTGGTCATGTCGCGGACCCGTCCCCGGGCCGCCCGAGGGCGGCCCAGTGTCTTGATCGCCGGAAACGACGTCCGCATGGGAGCGGGTGCTCGAGGTACTCCCGGTACCTTCAGCGTACTCCGCCCCGTGGTCGGGCGAGCCGTTCTGACCAGGCGATTTCCGATCGGGCGGGACGCGCCCGAACCGAGGGCGCCCGGACACCACCGCGGGCGACACCACCGCGGGCGCGCAGACGGGCGCGCAGAGTCGAGGGCGCCCGGACACCACCGAGGGCGCGCAGAGTACGGTGAAAGCACGGCGGTATCTCGTCGGCCAAGAGGCGTCGGCGCCCCGCGCAGGCAGGCGGACCACCATGGCCGAATCCGACACCCCCACCCCCTCGAAGCTCCTTCCGGACGAGATCCACCGAGCGGTGAAACCCGGCACGGCCCTGCTCCGGCTTCAGACCACGCCCGCCCGCGAAGGGGTCCTCGACGGCGCTTGGTGGCCTCGCTCCCGGAACATCGCGACCGAGCTGCCCGCCCTGATCCAGGCGCTCACCACGCACCTCGGCCCCATCACACGGGTCGGCCTGGACGCCGGCGCCTGGGAGAAGGTCCCCACCCGCCTGGTCGTCGACGACCGGGTCGTGCGCCTCGACTCCTTCCCCGTCGACGACGACACCGTGCTCATCACCCGCGGCGAGAACGATCACTTCGCGCTGCTCGTCGTCCCGCCACGCACGACAGCCGATGCGGCGCGCGTGGCGATGGCCCGTGCGGTCGACGCCGAGAACATCACCTCGGCGGCACAGATCCTCATCGCCCCCGTTCCCGGCCCGAATCCCCCGAGTTGACCCGGTGAACTGCATCGCCACCCGCTACGAGAGGACGGCCGCCATCTGCGCGGAGCTCTGCTCTCCACGGGGCGCCATCGAACGGCAAATTACATCGTCACAATCCGTTTTCCCCGGCGCCGGCCCGGGCGGCGCGGCGCATGATCATCAGCCGGTGCTGCATGCCAACCTGCTGGCTCACGTAGTGCTTTGAGCCGGAGGTACACCGCCCGTGGCGGCGAACAACAACCCCACCGTCACAGGACGACGACTGGGAGCGGAGCTGCGCCGGCTCCGTAAGGCCAGCGGCCTGACCGGCACGCAGGTGGCGGCGCAGCTGCTGATTTCCCAGGCCAAGGTCAGTCACATGGAGACCGGCCGGCGTGCCGTCAGCCCCCGCGACGTGCGCGACCTGTGCAAGCTCTACGGCGTCACCGAGCAGCATGTCGTCGACTCCGTGATGGAGCTGGCCAGGGAATCGGGCCGCCAAGGCTGGTGGCACGCCTACGGCGACATCCCCCACAGCGTGTATGTCGATCTGGAGACGGCCGCCGCCTCCATCCATACCTGCGAGCCCATGGTGATTCCCGATCTTCTACAGACTCCCGCCTACGCGGCCGCGGTCATCGAGGAAACGATCCCCCTGGTCACTGTCGAACAAGCCGCCGCGCGCCTCAAGGTGCGGCTTCGCCGTCAGCACCGGATCTACGACCCTGCCCATCGCCTTCGTCTGTGGGTGGTCCTGGACGAATCAGCCCTGCGGCGCGTCGTCGGCAGCCGGGACATCATGCGCGAGCAACTGGAACACCTGCACACACTGAGCACCGAGCCTCACATCACTGTGCAGGCCCTCCCTCACACGGCGGGCGCTCACCCGGGGCTCTCAGGACAGTTCTCCCTCCTGCGGTTCCCCGACAGCCGCGAGGCAGTGGTGTACCTGGCGAAGTTCACCAGCGACCTCTACCTGGAGAAGCCGTCCGACGTACGGCACTACAGCGTGACGTACGCACACCTGCAGACCCAGGCCCTCAGCCCCGACCAGACCCGGCACTTCATCGCCGAGACCATCAAGCTCTATACATCATGAGCATCGGGCCGAAGAGCCGAGCTGTGACGACGACAACCACGCGCACCAGAGAGAAACCGGGGTAGCCGCCCACGCACGCCCGCACGGTCAGCAGGGCGCCGCTACACGGGGTCGGTACCCGCGCTGCTCGCCCGGTCGCTCTGCTACTTGAGTCGGCGGGCCTTGTCCTTCAACCGCTGACGCTCGTGCGGGTCCGTGGCCTGCTCCGCTTCCTCTTCCATCTCCGGCGCCTTGGCGCGCATCTGCCGGACACGGTCATCAAACTCCTCCGCGACGCTCGTGATCCACTCCCTCGGCTGTCCGACATCCCTCGGTAGGCGGGTCACACCGGCCAATCAGCGCCCCGGGTGCGCGCATCCCAGGCGGTCATCTGCCGTACCGGTTCGGAGGCCGACCCTTGAGGCGTCGTCCGTTCGGACAGTTTCGCGCGGCTGAGGTACCGCGCAATCTGGGCCGCGCGCCGGCGTCAGCGCGCCCCGTAGGGTGGTCTGATGTTCGATCGTTTGGAGATCAAGGTGTTGCCGCCGGGGCCCCGGTACCCTGCCCAGTTGCGTTTCTGGGTCAACGGCGAGGACGTGGTGGAAGAGGCGGTCGGCGAAGGCGGCCGCGGACCGTACGCAGCTGACGCGCTGCCGGCCGGCCGCCCCAGCCCTCTCCGGGCGACCGGCGAGGCGCGCCGTCTGGAACTGGGGGAACCGGACTGCACCGGTGGCTGCTGCGGCTACCTGGCCGTGGTTGTGCAGCGGTTCGGGGAGATCGTGCTGTGGTCGGACTGGGAGGTTCCGTGGGCGGCGCACACTCCCAAGCCCCACCCCTCGCCGGAACTCCACTTCGACGCGAGTCAGTACGACGCCGCCGTGGCTCACGCTGAGGCGGACCGCTGGTGGCAGGTGTACTCGTAGCGCAACGCGGCGCAATCCTGCCCGGTCCCCTACTAGCTCGGCGTCCTTGGTCAACGGGGAACGTCTCAGCCGGCCCAGGCGCTGTCGAAACTCGGGTTCTGGCTCACTTTCCGTGGACCACGCACGATGAGTGACGGGCTTCGGGCGAGTGAGCCCTGGAGAAGTTGCCCGGAACTGGCCCGTACCGGGTGCGGTGTAGCTGACAGTTCGGCCCGTGGAAGAAATGGTGCTCCGGCTGGAGGAGTTGCTGTTCCCGTCGATCGCCGACGTGGCGGTGCTGTCTGTCGCCGTGAACGACGAGGCGGTACACATACAGGCCCGAAGCACGGCGCCCGGGGCTATCTGTCCCGGATGCGGCATCTGGTCACGGCGGATTCACAGCTCCTACCTGCGGTTTCCCGCTGATGTGCCCAGCGGAGGCAGACGGGTCGCTCTCTGTCTGCACGTTCGCCGGTTCCTCTGCCCGGTCATCTCGTGCGGGCGGCGGACCTTCGCCGAACAGCTGCCGGGCTTGACCCGTCGCTACGGCCGGCGAACCGAACGCCTGCGGTCGACGCTGGCCGCGGTCGGCCTCGCGCTCGCCGGTCGGGCCGGGGCCCGCCTGGCGCGCGTCTTCGGCGTGTCCGTGAGCCGCAGCACGGTGCTGCGGCTGGTCGAAGCGTTACCCGACCCCGAAGTTCCGGCCCCGCGGGTGGTCGGCGTCGATGAGTACGCGACCCGCAAAGGGTGTCACTACGGGACGGCCCTGGTCGACGTCGAAAGCCGGCGTCCACTGGACCTACTGCCTGACCGGGAGGCGTCCAGCCTGGCCGCTTGGCTCGCGAAACGACCCGGGGTGGAGGTGGTCTGCCGCGATCGGGCACCGTTCTCCGCCGAAGGCGCCACGGCCGGGGCACCACAAGCGGTGCAGGTCGCGGACAGGTGGCATCTTTGGCACAACCTGAGCGAGGCCGCAGAGCGGTGCGTCGCAGACCACCGAGGATGCCTGCAGGTCCTGGCGCCGGCTCCCGCCCAGCCCGCCCCCGAGCAGAAGAAGCTCGAAGACCTCCCCGGCTGGCCCTGGCCAAGGGGACACCGCTTCGCTGACCGCACCCGTGTGAACCACGCAATCGTCCACGAACTGCTGGCCGCCGGGCTCAGCCGGAGGGCGATCGGCCGCCAACTCCGGATGACCTCCCGCACCGTCAAGCTCCTCGCCGACGCAGCCACCCCGGAGGACCTGTTCCAGGGGCAGTGGCAGGGCCGACCATCCAAACTCGACGCCTTCAAGCCCTACCTGTGGATGACCGCTGGAACCAGGGCTGCACGAACGCCTGGACCGTGTGGGAGGAGATCGTGCCACTCGGCTATCAGGGCAGCTACCAGCGGGTTCGTGCCTATTTCCGGGAGAAGCGGTTCTCGCCAGGCCCCGTCACGGCTCGGCCACCGTCACCCCGGGTCGTCGCCGGATGGATCCTCCGCCGGCCGGAGACCCTCACCGAGACGGAGCGCCTTCGGCTCAAGGCCGTTCTGGTCCACTGTCCTGAACTGGACGCTCTCACCGGCCACGTCCGCTCCTTCGGTCAGATGCTTACTGAGCGCCAGGGCGAACGGCTGCCGCAGTGGCTCGATGCCGTCCGGCGCGACGACTTCCCCGGCCTCCACACCCTGGCCGCAGGCATCGACCGTGACCGCGATGCGGTCATCGCCGGCCTCACCCTGCCCTGGAGCTCCGGGGTCGTTGAAGGCCACGTCAACCGGATCAAGATGCTCAAGCGCCAGATGTTCGGCCGGGCTGGCTTTCATCTCCTCCGCAAACGCGTCCTGCTCTACTCGTGAAGCATGTAGTCAGGGCGTATAGGGCGTCACTGACCCAGTCCTCTGCCGGTGCGCCGCTTGAAGTCGCGGCATTGTCAGCGGACAGTCCACTCGTCCCTAGGGACGCAGTCATGCACGGTGTGAGCCCAGCCGTCGAATCGCGCGAAGACCGGTCGTGACAAGAGGATGTCGCCAGCTCGTTGCGCGCGCACCATGATCCCGAGTTCGTCCGACGCCGCATCACCCTCGACAGAGATCATGGGGCTCATGCCGCGCCCCTCCTGATAATCGTGGAACTGGTCCGTCAGCTCGGAAGGCACCCGCCCAACCAACTGCAGCCCGTCCATCGAGACCAGTGGTCCACACAGTGCGTCGACGACTACGAAGGCCAGCCCGCCGGATTCCCTGTAGTAGACGGTGACCGCTCTTACGTACGCCGGGGCGGTCATCTCGCGAAAGGCGGCCTGGAGCACAAGGGCGCCGTGTCGCTGGTGCATGGAGGAGGCAGTTCCAGTGAACCCCTGCAACTCCATCGCGGCGCCGGCTTCCTCGGGACTCATGCCGAATCGGAGCGGGCCCACGCTCTCGAAGGGGGTGTAGTGCCACTGCACTCGATCAGAGTCGTTCACGACAGACCACATAGTCCGGCCATCTCACCACACGCCACTGACATCACACTCAGTCAGCCCTCCACGGAAAGTGAGCCAGAACCGAAACTCGTGAACATTCCGGCCGGGCCGCGACCGTCACCTTGCCGAACCAGTGCTTCACGCGCTCGTCGAGCTTTGGGGTGCAGCCTCACTTGGTCGCAGTGTGCGCGGTTCTCATAGTCGATTGTGACGTTCCGGTCTTGCATGACCGTCGACAACCCGCACGTGAGGGCTATTCCAGGTCCTCCCACGACCATGGCGTGACCGACTCCCATCAGGTTCACGTCCGAATCGGAATGTCGCGCGGCCGCTGATCCTGCTGAACTGAATCGTGCTGAAGGCTTCACACGCCCACCGCGGGAAGCCGTGCGGTCAGGGCTTCGGCCTGCTCGTCCGCCCCAGCCTCCCGAAGCGCGGTCAACAACAGGGAGACCGGGTGCGGGCGCTCACAGGCCCTAGGTACTGTCGTCAAATGTCACGCCCACATCAGGAGTGATGCGAGGGTGACGGCTGCTTCGTAGGACTGGGCGATTTTGTTCGTAGCGGGTGGCGATGCCACGCCACTGCTTCAGGCGGTTGAAGCCACCGTTCCACGACGTGGCGGTGCTCGTAGACCTCACGGTCGAAGGCCGGCGGGCGGCCACCGCGGCTGCCTCGCCGGGCCCGGTTGATGACCTGGTCGGCCCGCTCGGGAATCGTGTGCGGTATGCCCGACGGCGGAGCCAGGCGCGGATCGCTTTCGAGCTGTAGTCCTTGGAGCCCAGGACGTGATCGGGCCGGGTGCGGGGCCGCCCCGGTCAGACCGCTTCTGGACCGGCCGGGGCCGGGTCGCGGAGCCCCCTTTCGGACTCCCGCCGCATGCTGGTGAGCCCGGACGATCGTGGAATCGACGGACACCAGCCACTCGTGTCCCGCGCCGCGTCCGCCTTCGCCTGCGCGGCCCGCAGCGTCCGGTCGAACGTCCCGTCCGCCGCCCATCTGCGAAAGCGCGTATGCAGCGTGGCCCATGGACCGTATCGCTCGGGCACGTCCCGCCAGGCCGTCCCCGTGCGGAACTTCCGCACAATCCCATTCAGGGCCCTGCGGTCGTCCAGCCGCTTCCGCCCCCCCCCCGCAACGACGCGGGCAGCGACGGCCGGACGAACTCCCACTCAGCATCGGGCAGTTCACGGCGACATATCACGACACCATGATCCACCAGCGACGATCATTTGAAGACCCTGCCTTTGCACTCCAGCCGTAGTTCGTGATCTCGATCGTGAGGGGCGCCGAGGAGGCAGCTGGCAGCGTCGATCATCTGGACGAGACCGACCACGCCGTCGCGGGCGTTCGTTTCCTACTCCGCCTACCCGAGTCCACCGAGACGGAGGGCGTTCCTCATCTCGCTGAGCTTCGCGGTCGTCGCCGGGGTCCACTCCTTCGCCTCCTCACCGAGGCGGAGGGCGTTCTCAATCTCGCTGAGTTTCGCGGAGGACAGGGCGCCCGCCCGCTCGATCAGGTCGTCCCGGGACACGGTCGTCAGCCACGTGCAAGGGGTAAAGCCCGGACGCGGGAACGCGAACCGAAGCACGCCTTCAAAGGGCAGTCCTTCCACGGCGCCTACCGCCACTTCGACGCCCAGACCGGTGATGTCGACACCCGCGCGAGCGACGACCTGCATCACCCGGATCCCGGACGCGTCGTCTCCCGACAGCAGCACGACCGGCCGCCGCTCGTCGAACTCCGCCCACCAGACTTCGCCACGTTGCACATCTCCTCCTGGCACAGGACGGCGGGCGGACGCTGCGCGACCCCGACGCGCTGTGGAGTCGGGGCCGGCCACCCGTTGATCATCGGTGTGTGAAGACAAACGATCGCGCGGTGGTCGTAGGTCACAGCGTAGACCCTGCCCGCTGGCAGGAGGCGTTCGAGGGCTTGATGAGCCGGATAGCGGGACGGTTCACACGGGTCGAACCCCAGTTCCGGGTCCGGAAGTTGGTGCTCGGACTGCTGTCGGACCTGCCGCGCAAGAACTGCTGGACCATCGCCGAATGGGCCGGGGAGAGGACCCCGGACGGCATGCAGCATCTGCTCGGCCGGGCCAAGTGGGACGCCGACCGGGTCCGCGACGATGTGTGTGACTACGTGGTGGACCACGTGCACGAAGACCAGGCGGTACTGGTGGTCGACGAGACCGGGGACGTGAAGAAGGGCACCGGCACGGTCGGCGTCCAGCGCCAGGACACCGGCACCGCGGGCAGGATTCGATCAAGATGTCGGAGGGCTCGCCTACAGCCAGTCCCGCTTCTTGAAGATCACGTACAAGCTCGTACACACCACTGCCATCAGCACGATCGCGAACGGATACCCGCCGGCCCAGTGCAGCTCCGGCATGTTGTCGAAGTTCATGCCGTAGATCGTGCCGACCAGCGTCGGGGCGAACAGGATCGCCGCCCACGAGGAGATCTTCTTGATCTCCTCGTTCTGTTCGAAGCCCGCCTCCGCCAACGCCCGCATCTCCGCGTTCTGTTGCTGCGTCACCAGCGTCGCGTTCACCGTCAGGATCTCCGTCAGGGCCTGGCGGAAGCCGTCCACGCGTTCGCTGGTGTGGGTGACGTGGTCCGCCACGTCGCGGAGGTAGCGCTGGAGTTCCTCGTCCGTGCCGTATTTCGCGAAGCCCGCCATCAGGCCGTGCAGCATGCCCACCAGGGGGCGCGTCGCGCGTTGGAACTCGACCATTTCCCGGGAGAGTTCGTAGATGCGGCGGGAGACCGCGGGGTCGCCGCCGAAGACCTCGGTCTCGATCTCGTCGATGTCGTTCTGGACGCCCGCCACCACCGGGGCGTAACCGTCCACGACCGCGTCCAGGATCGCGTACAGGACCGCCTCCGGGCCCAGGGCCAGGAGGTCGGGGTCCTCCTCCATGCGGTGGCGGACCGCCGAGAGGTCCGGGGCGGCGCCGTGGCGGACCGTGATCACGAAGTCCTGGCCCACGAAGATGTGGAGCTCGCCGAAGTCGACCTCCTCCTGGGCGTCCAGATAGCGGGCGGCCCGCAGGACGACGAAGAGAGTGTCTCCGTACCGTTCCAGCTTGGGGCGCTGATGCGCCTCCAGCGCGTCCTCCACCGCCAGTTCGTGGAGGTCGAACTCGCCCGCCAGCGAGTGCAGTTCGGACTCCGTCGGGCGGTGCAGGCCGATCCACGCCATGCCGTCCGGGTGTTCCCGCAGCTGCCGGAACGTCTCGGCGAGCGTCGCCGGCGACGACACCTTGCGCCCGTCCCGGTACAGCGTGGCCTGCACCACGCTCGGCCGGTCCTCCGGTACGGACCCGGGCCGGGGCGGCTCCGGCTCCGGGCGCGGCGGGGCCGGCGGCTCCGGCTGGCGGCGCCAGGCGGCTCGGGGGCGACGCTCCGACATCGTGGGGTCCACCTCCGTGTGCAAGATCGGTCAGGCCTCCCGGGCAGGATATACGGGGTGAATCACGCGGGCGCGGCGGCCTCGGACCCACAGCCTCCAGCCGCATTGCGGACCGTAACTGTCCGCAAGCCCGAGTAGCGTGCCCCCATGGCCTCCACGACGACGAACCCGGTCCTCTCCACCCGCGCGCTGGGCCGTGCCACGCTGGCCCGGCAGCTCCTCCTGGAGCCCGCCGCGATGTCCGCCAAGGACGCCGTCTCCCACCTCCTCGGGCTCCAGGCGCAGAACACCAGACCGCCGTACCACGCCCTCGCCGCCCGGCTCGCCGGCTTCCGGCCCGCGCACCTCTCCGACCTCATGGAGTCCCGCGAGGTAGCCCGGATCGTCACCCTGCGCTCCACGATCCACACCCACACCGCCGAGGACGTCCTCACCCTGCGGCCCCTGGTCCAGGCCGCCCGCGACCGCGAACTCAAGATGTTCCGCACGGGTCTCGACGGCGTCGACCTCGCCCGCCTCGCCGCCCTCTCCCGCGAGCTCGTCGAGGAGGAGCCCCGCACGCCCAAGGAGATCCGGGAGGCCCTCCTCGTCCACTGGCCCGACGCCGATCCGCAGTCGCTCTCGGTCGCCGCCCGCTGCCTCCTGCCGCTCGTCCAGGTCACCCCGCGCGGCCTCTGGCGGCGGAGCGGGCAGGTCCGTCTGACCACCGCCGAGACCTGGCTCGGCCGCGCCGCCGAACCCGCCCCGGCCCCCGACGACACCGTGCTGCGCTACCTCGCCGCCTTCGGACCCGCCTCCGTGAAGGACATGCAGACCTGGTGCGGCCTCACCCGCCTCCGTGACGCCTTCGAGCGCCTCCGCCCCCGCCTCCTCACCTTCCAGGACGAGCACGGCACCGAACTCTTCGACCTCCCGGACGCCCCGCGCCCCGACGCGGACACGCCTGCCCCGCCGCGCTTCCTCCCCGAGTACGACAACCTCCTCCTCTCCCACGCCGACCGCGGCCGCGTCGTCTCCGCCGAGGCGAGGAACCGCTCCTGGAAGGTGAACATCGCCTTCCCCGTCTTCCTCCTCGACGGCCTCGTCGCCGGGCTCTGGCGCCTGGAAGAGACCAAGGAGCGCGCGACGATGACCATCCAGCCCTTCGGCCGCACCACCAAGGCCCAGCGCGCCGAGCTGACGGAGGAGGCGGAGCGGATGGCGGGAACGGGAGTGATGGCGGCGGAAGGGGTGCCGTTCGACGTCGAGTTCGGCGTGGTGGACGCGTAGCGGCGCCGCCCCGCCCGCGTGGGAAGCCGCACCCGCCCCCTCTACCGCACCCGCCCCCTCTACCGCACCCGCCCCCTCCACCGCCCCCGCCCCCTCTACGGCAGCAGCCCCGCCCTCCGCGCCGCCACCACCGCCTCGAGCCGCGTGTGCGCGCCCAGCTTGCGCATCGTCGAGCGGAGGTAGCCCTTCACCGTCTCCGGACGCAGCCCCAGGCGCTCCGCCGCCGTCGCGTTCGTCGCCCCCGCCGCCACCGCCGCCAGGACGTCCAGCTCGCGCGGCGTCAGCGACACGCCCGGTGGGCGCTCCGGCCGCACCGAGGCCGTCTCCAGACGGCCGCACACCGCCAGGAGCCGGGCCCGCAGCTCCGGGTCCGCGATCCGCGGGGCCAGTTCGCGCAGCTCGCCGTGGGCCTGACGGACCTCCTCCCACGACGGCCCCACGCCCGGTCCCGATCCGTCGCCCGGTCCGTGGCCCGGCCCCCCGCCCGGTCCGGCGCCCTGCCCCGCCCCCCGGCCCGCCGCCCGCCCTGGCCCCGTGCGCCCCGTGCCCGGAGAGGCCGCGAGGAGGTCCCGTACCTCGTCCCGTACGGCCAGCGCCTGTTCCACGTCCCGGGCCGCCGCCACCGCCGCGTCGAGGACGCGCTCGCCCAGCGGCCGCGCGTCCCGCAGGGCGCCGTACAGCACCCCCCGCACCTTGCGCCGTACGACGACGGGCACCGCGATCACCGAACGGAGCCCCTCCGCCGACACCGGACCGTCGTACTCGTGCGTGATGTGCCGCGCCGACGGATAGTCGACGACCGCGCAGGGCCGCGACAGCGCCAGGCACTTCCCGCCCAGGCCACTGCCCGTCGAGATCGCGAGCCCCCGCAGGGCGGGGGTCAGCGCTCCGTTCAGCTCCGCGATCCGCAGCCGGCGTCCGTCGTGCAGCAGACCGCCGAAGACGACCTCAAGCCCGGTGGTGCGGCGCATCCGCAGCAGCGCCGCCCGCAACTCCACCGATTCGATCCGCTCAGGCACGGGACCACTCCTTCACCCCCGAACGGGGGTAGTGAGACCTGGGTCACTGATTACACGATGTCGGTGACCGGTCCCGCAACGAGGAGGACACATGACGGCTACCAGCGCGACGGAGAGGTTCCGGGCCGCCCGCGACTTCCTGCTCCAGCACCGCGAGGACTACGAGACGGCCTACGAGGGATTCGCCTGGCCCCGCCCCGACCGGTTCAACTGGGCCCTCGACTGGTTCGACGTCATCGCGGCCGGCAACGACAGGACCGCCCTCCACATCGTCGAGGAGGACGGCACCGAGACCCGGGTCAGCTTCGCCGAGATGTCCGCCCGCTCCCACCGGGCCGCCAACTGGCTGCGCGCCCAGGGCGTACGGGCTGGTGACCGGATCATCGTGATGCTCGGCAACCAGGCCGAGCTGTGGGAGACCGCGCTCGCCGCGATGAAGCTGCGGGCCGTCGTCATCCCCGCCACCCCGCTCCTCGGCCCCGCCGACCTCCGGGACCGGGTCGAGCGTGGCCGGGCCCGGCACGTGATCGTGCGCGCCGAGGACACCGGCAAGTTCGACGACGTCCCGGGGGAGTACACCCGGATCGTCGTCGGCGGCGAGCACTCCGGCTGGGTTTCCTACCAGGGCGCGTACGAGGCGTCCGGGAGCTTCGAGCCCGACGGCGTCACCCGCGGCGACGACCCGCTGATGCTCTACTTCACCTCCGGCACGACCGCCCGCCCCAAACTGGTCGAGCACACCCACACCTCGTACCCGATCGGCCATCTCGCCACCATGTACTGGATCGGGCTCAAACCCGGCGACGTGCATCTGAACATCTCCTCGCCCGGCTGGGCAAAGCACGCCTGGTCCAACCTCTTCGCGCCGTGGAACGCCGAGGCGACCGTCTTCATCCACAACTACACGCGCTTCGACCCGGCACGCCTCATGGCCGAGATGGAGCGGAACGGCGTCACCAGCTTCTGCGCGCCGCCGACCGTCTGGCGCATGCTGATCCAGGCCGACCTCACGCAGATGGCCCGCCCGCCGCGCGAGGTCGTGGCGGCCGGCGAGCCGCTCAACCCCGAGGTCATCGAGTCCGTGCGCCGGGCCTGGGGCGTCACCATCCGCGACGGCTTCGGGCAGACGGAGACCGCCGTCCAGGTCTCCAACAGCCCCGGCCAGCGTCTGAAGGAAGGCTCGATGGGCCGCCCCAGCCCCGGCTTCCGGGTCACCCTCGTCGACCCGGTGAGCGGAAAGGCGGACGTCGAGGAGGGCGAGATCTGCCTCGACCTGTCCACCGACCCGGTCGGCCTGATGACCGGCTACCACGGAGACCCGGAGCGTACGGCCGAGTCGATGGCGGGCGGCTACTACCGCACCGGCGACATCGGCTCCCGCGACGCCGAGGGGTACATCACCTACGTCGGCCGGTCCGACGACGTCTTCAAGGCCAGTGACTACAAGATCAGCCCCTTCGAGCTGGAGAGCGCGCTCCTGGAACACGAGGCGGTGGCAGAGGCGGCCGTCGTCCCGGCCCCCGACCCGTTGCGGCTCGCCGTCCCGAAGGCGTACGTCGTCCTCGCGGAGGGCTGGGAGCCCAACGAGGAGACGGCGAGGGCGCTCTTCGCCCACTCGCGCGCGGTGCTCGCCCCGTACAAGCGGCTGCGGCGCATCGAGTTCGCCGAGCTGCCGAAGACGGTCTCCGGCAAGATCCGCCGGATCGAGCTGCGCGAGCGCACGGCCAAGGGCGAGGGCACGGAGTACGCGGAAGGGGACCTCGCATGACCCAGTCCTACGCCCACGGGGCGAGTTCCACGCCGCTCCTCGGCGACACCATCGGTGCGAACCTCGACCGGGCCGTCGCGACCTGGCCGGAGCGCGAGGCGCTCGTCGACGTCCCGTCCGGTCGCCGTTGGACGTACGCCCAGTTCGGCGCGGACGTGGAGAGGCTGGCCGGCGCCCTGCTCGGCAGCGGGGTCGCCAAGGGCGACCGGGTGGGCATCTGGGCGGTGAACCGCGCCGAGTGGGTGCTCGTCCAGTACGCCACCGCCCGCATCGGTGCCGTCATGGTCACCATCAACCCGGCCTACCGCGCCCACGAGCTGGAGTACGTGCTCCGCCAGGCCGGGATCTCCCTGCTCTTCGCCTCCCTCGCCCACAAGACGAGCGACTACCGCGCGATGGTCGAGGAAGTCGCCGGAAACTGCCCGGAGCTGCGGGAGGCCGTCTACTTCGACGACGCCAGCTGGGACGAGCTGCTCGCCCGTACGCCGGGGGAGCTGCGCCCCGCAGCGCTGTCCTGCGACGAACCGGTCAACATCCAGTACACCTCGGGCACCACGGGCTTCCCCAAGGGGGCGACCCTCTCCCACCACAACATCCTCAACAACGGCTACTTCGTGGGCGAGATGATCGCCTACAGCGAGCAGGACCGGATCTGTGTCCCGGTCCCCTTCTACCACTGCTTCGGCATGGTCATGGGAAACCTCGCGGCGACCTCGCACGGCGCCTGCGTGGTGATCCCCGCGCCGTCCTTCGACCCCGCGGCCACCCTCCGCGCGGTCCAGCAGGAGCGGTGCACCTCGCTGTACGGCGTGCCGACGATGTTCATCGCCGAACTCGACCTCCCCGACTTCGCCTCGTACGACCTCTCCTCCCTGCGCACCGGGATCATGGCCGGCTCGCCCTGCCCGGTGGAGGTGATGAAGCGGGTGGTCGCCGAGATGAACATGGCCGAGGTGTCCATCTGTTACGGCATGACGGAGACCTCGCCCGTCTCCACCCAGACACGGCGCGACGACGACCTGGAGCGCCGGACGGGCACGGTCGGCCGGGTGATGCCGCACGTCGAGGTGAAGATCGTCGACCCGGTCACCGGCCTCACCGTGGAGCGCGGGGCCGCCGGCGAGCTGTGCACCCGCGGCTACAGCGTGATGCTCGGGTACTGGGACGAGCCCGGGAAGACCGCGGAGGCCGTCGACGCGGGCCGCTGGATGCACACCGGCGACCTCGCCGTGATGCGTGAGGACGGCTACGTCCAGATCGTCGGCCGCATCAAGGACATGATCATCCGTGGCGGCGAGAACGTGTACCCGCGCGAGATCGAGGAGTTCCTCCACGGGTACGAGAAGATCGCCGACGTCCAGGTCGTCGGTGTCCCCGACGCCCGCTACGGCGAGGAGATCCTGGCCTGCGTGGTCCCGCGCGACCCCGCGGACCCGCCGAGCCTCGACGACATCACGGCGTACTGCCGCGACCGCCTGGCGCACTACAAGATCCCGCGCCGGGTGGAGATCCTCGCCGAGTTCCCGATGACGGTCAGCGGGAAGGTACGGAAGGTGGAACTCCGCCGCCGCTACGGGTGACGGCGGCCGCGGCCTTACGGGGCGGGCTCCGTCGTCGCGGCGCGCAACGGGGGCGGCGTCACGGAGCGCGGGCCGGGCGCCGCGGCCAGCTCGCGGCGCATGCAGACCCGGGGCCAGGTCGCCAGTCCGTGGGCGGCCTCGGCCCGCTGGATGGCGCGCAGGCCCGTGGTGAGCGCCGGGTCGGACTCGGCGAGGGGACGGAAGCCGAGACGGGCGTAGTACGGCGCGTTCCAGGGGACCTCGGTGAAGGTCGTCAGGGTCAGGGCCGTCAGCCCGCGCTCGGCCGCCTCCGCCGCCAGGTGCTCGATGAGCGCGCGGCCGACGCCCCGGCGGCCGGCGGCCGGGTGGACGGAGACCTGCTCGATGTGAGCGGCCCCGTCGACGGCGTCCATCAGCAGGTACGCGACCGGGCGGTCGGCCTCGTCGGCGGCCACCCAGGCGCGGCCGGCCCGGCGGTAGGAGTCCAGGACGTCCAGCGGAAGGGGCTCGTCGTCGGCGATGACCGCCATGCCGAGGGAACGGAAGGGTTCGCCCGCGGCGCGCTCGATGTCCTGGAGCAGCGGGAGTTCGGCCGGTGCGGCCGCTCGGATGCGCATACGACGAGTATGGCGCGCGCCCTCAGTCCGAGCCGCCCCCTCCGCCGCCTCCGCTCCCGCCGGACTCGCCCCCGCTCCAGGCGCTGCCACCGAACCAGCCGCGGCCTGTGGCGTAGCCGTCCGTACCGCCGCCCTGGCCCAGCAGTCCGCCGTCGCGCGAGAAGCGGGGGAGGAAGAGGGCGAGCGCGGGGTCGCCGTAGAGGGCGACGTACAGCAGCACCAGATTGCCGTCCGTCACCTCACGCCGGTGCGCGGGCAGCGGGTGGCGTTCGCGGAGCCCGGCGAGCAGGTGGCGGGCGGCACGGGTCGTCGGCGGCAGGGACAGGAGCGCGAGCGCCGCGCCGGTCGGTACGGCTCCGAGGGCGAGCGCCAGTGCGAGTCCCGCGCCGGACGGCCGCGTGACGAGCAGACCCGCCGCCACCGTGGCCATCGCGCCCACGAGCAGCGGGCGCGCGATGCGCACCCGCCCGTGCGGGCGGAGCAGACCGGTCCGGCCCAGTTCGGCCCGCAGCGCGTCCACGGCCTGCCGCGCCCGGGGCTGCGTGGCCAGCACCCGCAGGCCCAGGGCACGGCGCAGCGAACTGTGCACCCCGAGCTGGACGGGGTCACGGGTCCGACCGGGGCCTCCGTTGGCCCGAATCGTTCCCTTGCGACCCGCCGCCACCGCGCCGCGCTGGTGCAGCGCGACGAGCGCCACGACCACCGCGGCCCGTCGCCCGCCCCGCAGCAACGCCAGTGCCTGCGGGGCGAGTTCGGTCCGCCCTGGGCTGCGCGTTCGCAACAGGGCGAGCGCGCACAGCAGTTGTACGCAGGACGCACCGATGAACCACCACATGACCGCCCCCATGACGCCCCACCCCCCGAGGATGTTGTGCCCGGCGGAGTGTGATCGTCACGCGTGAATGGCCGAAATCTGAGGTTATTTTGAGCTGAGGGCCCGGCGGGCGACCGGCAGTCGGCTCAGGCCCCGGTGGTGATCAGTTCGTCGGCCGGGGTGTTGACCGGCTGGGGCGTCCCGGTGAGGTCCAGGACGAAGAGCGGGATGCCCAGCTCGTCGGCGCGGGACCGGGCCTCCGGGGTGTAGCCGGCGAGGGAGAAGAAGACGCTCACCGCCGAGCTGCTGAGGCCGTTCAGCCACAGGCACTCGACGGCGCGCAGGGCGGCGGGGCGGGTGCTCGGATCGACCTGGGCGACGAGTCCGGGCGCCCGCAGGTCTATGCCGGACGCGGAGCGCTCCTCGGGCTGGACGACGTCCCGGAACCCGAGCCAGCGCAGATACCCGGCGGAGGTGGCCACCGCGTCCCGCGCGGTCCGGATGGTCATGGGGCGGAACGAGGGCCTCGGCGGCGCGGGATGCGGCGCGGTGGGCGGCAGCGGGATGTGCGCGGGGTACCGCTCGGCGAAGGCGCGGTGAGGCCCGCCCTGTGCGGGGGCCGCGTGGGCGTGGTTCTCGGCGGACCCCGACAGCGGATACGGACCGCCAGGACCGTCCGGCACCCCGCCCGTCCCGCCAGGACCGTCCGGCACACCGCCCGTCCCGCCCGCGCCCCCGGAGCCCCCGGCGCCGCTCCTGGGTGTGAACCAGCCGCCCGGTGCGGGTGCGGGTCCGGCGCCCGGTGCGGAGTCCCTGTCGTCGTGCGCCTCGGCGGCGCGCCCGTGGCCCGTCCCGGGACGCCCGTCCCCGGGGGGCGCGGAACCCGCGTCGGTGGCCGGGCCGGGGTCCAGGGCCGCGCCCGGTCGCGCGTCGTCGCCGGTGCGGGGGTCCGCGGTGCCCCAGGGGCCGGTGCTCACCTCGGCGCCCGCGCCCGCGCCCCGCCCCGTCATGCCGCCGCCCGTACGGCCCGCGCCCGGTCCGCCGTCCGGCGGGCTGACCGGGACGCGCAGGACCGTGCCGCAGGTGCAGCCCAGCTCCGGGTGGGGCCATTCGTCCTCGCGGCCGCAGGCGGCGCAGCGGACCGTGACCCACTCGTCCGTCCAGTTGCGGTGCGTGACCGGTTCGCCCGTCGCCCCGGTGATCACCGGTGGCACGACCGGGGTGCCGCACGCGCACGGGAAGACCGGTGCGGCATACGGCTGCGTACGGAGGCATTCCGGGCAGCGCACCGGAACCGAGTCACCCAGACCGAACCCCACGCCGAACCCCCTGTCTTCCTGCCCCCATCGTCCACCAATCCGCCACGCGAGGGGAGGGAGTTCGGCCAACGTCCGGGGCCCCTCCCTTGACGGCCCTCGCACCCCCGACCTACATTGCTTCCACATAGTAGAACAATACTTCCGCAATACGGAAACGAGCCCACGAGCCGGTGGCGCATCCGTTTCCGCCTGGCCGAAGCAGGAGCCCTCCCATGCCTCGTATGACCGCCGCCGCAGCGGCCGTTGAGATCCTCAAGCGCGAAGGCGTCACCAACGCGTTCGGCGTGCCCGGCGCGGCGATCAACCCCTTCTACCGCGAGCTCAAGAACGTGGGCGGCGTCGCCCACACCCTCGCCCGCCACGTCGAGGGCGCGTCCCACATGGCCGAGGGCTACACCCGTGCCAAGGCCGGCAACATCGGCGTCTGCATCGGTACCTCCGGCCCCGCCGGGACCGACATGATCACCGGCCTGTACTCCGCGATCGCTGACTCGATCCCGATCCTGTGCATCACCGGCCAGGCCCCGGTCTCGAAGCTCCACAAGGAGGACTTCCAGGCCGTCGACATCGCCTCGATCGCCAAGCCCGTCACCAAGGCCGCCACCACGGTCCTGGAGGCCGCGCAGGTCCCCGGCGTCTTCCAGCAGGCCTTCCACCTGATGCGCTCCGGCCGCCCCGGCCCGGTCCTCATCGACCTGCCGATCGACGTTCAGCTCACCGAGATCGAGTTCGACCCGGAGACGTACGAGCCGCTGCCGGTCTACAAGCCGAGCGCGACCCGCGCCCAGGCCGAGAAGGCGCTGACCTTCCTGCTGGAGTCCGAGCGCCCGCTGATCGTCGCCGGTGGCGGCATCATCAACGCCGACGCCACCGACCTGCTGGTCGAGTTCGCCGAGCTGACCGGCATCCCGGTCATCTCCACCCTGATGGGCTGGGGCACCATCCCGGACGACCACGAGCTGGCCGCCGGCATGGTCGGCGTCCAGACCGCGCACCGCTACGGCAACGCGACCTTCCTGGAGTCGGACTTCGTCCTCGGCATCGGCAACCGCTGGGCCAACCGCCACACCGGTTACAACATGGAGGCGTACACCAAGGGCCGGAAGTTCGTCCACGTCGACGTCGAGCCCACCCAGATCGGCAAGATCTTCGCCCCGGACTACGGCATCGCCTCCGACGCCAAGGCCGCCCTGGAGCTCTTCGTCGAGATCGCCAAGGAGTGGAAGGCCGCGGGCAGGCTGCCCGACTTCTCCGCCTGGGCCGCCTCCGCGCAGGAGCGCAAGGCCACCCTCCAGCGCCGTACGCACTTCGAGAACATCCCCATGAAGCCGCAGCGCGTCTACGAGGAGATGAACAAGGCCTTCGGCCCGGACACGCGCTACGTCACCACCATCGGTCTCTCCCAGATCGCGGCCGCGCAGTTCCTGCACGTCTACAAGCCGCGCCACTGGATCAACTGCGGCCAGGCCGGCCCGCTCGGCTGGACCATCCCGGCCGCGATCGGCGCCGCCACCGCGGACCCGGAGACCCCGGTCGTCGCGCTCTCGGGCGACTACGACTTCCAGTTCATGATCGAGGAGCTGGCGGTCGCCGCCCAGCACAAGGTCCCCTACGTCCACGTCCTCGTGAACAACGCCTACCTGGGGCTGATCCGTCAGGCGCAGGGCGGTCTGGGCATCAACTTCGAGGTCAACCTCGAGTTCGAGAACATCAACACCCCGGAGATCGGCGTCTACGGCGTCGACCACGTCAAGGTCGCCGAGGGCCTGGGCGTCAAGGCCATCCGCGTCACCGACCCGGAGAAGCTGGGCGAGGCGCTGGAGGAGGCCAAGAAGCTGGCCGACGAGTTCCAGGTCCCGGTCGTCGTCGAGGCCATCCTGGAGCGCATCACCAACATCGCGATGAGCAAGACGGTCGACATGAGCGACGTCACCGAGTTCGAGGAGCTCGCGACGGAGTCCGGCCACGCGCCGACCGCGATCAAGGCCCTCAAGGTCTGATCACTCCGTAGAGGTACGGGCCCCCGCTCCGAGAGCACCGGAGCGGGGGCCCTTCCGCGCGCCCTGCGCCCGCACGAGGGCCGCGCCCGCCTCCGTCCAGTCGTAGAGGACCGAGCGGCCCGCCCTCCGCCGCCGTACGAGACGGGCGTCCAGCAGCACCCTCAGATGGCGCCCCACCGACCCGAGACCCTGACCCGTCAGCGCGACCAACTGGCTGGTGGACAGCGGGGATTCCAGCCGTACGAGCACCCCGGCCCGGGCGCTCCCGAGCAGCGCGGCCAGGGCCGTCGGGACGGCCGGGCCCTCCGCGTCGGCCAGGGCTCCCGTGCACGGGTAGACGATCGCGTACCGCTCCGTCCCCTCCCACGACACCCACCCCCGGCTCGGCGTCACCGGCACGAAGAGCAGCTGCCCGCCGGCCACCGAACGCGGCGGGTAGTCACGGCTGTTGACCTGGAGCCTGCCGCCACCGAGCCAGCGCGTCCGGCCCGGGTTCAGCTCGTCCAGGGCGGCCGCCCACCCTCCCCGGGTCAGCATCGCCGTGCGCGCGAGCACATCGGCCTCCAGGATCCGCCGGCGCCGCGGCCACGTCGGCAGGACGGTCTCCCGCCACACCCAGGCGAGCAACTCGGCCATCCGGTACGGCAGATCGGTCGCCGAGGCCAGCGGCTCGGGGACCGGGCCGCCCAGCGACACCGCCAGGTCCGCCACCGCCTCGGCGGTCGGGGTCTCACGGACCCGGACCAGCTCCTCCTCGAAGCTCCGCTCGCCGTCGGCCGACGGCGTGGGGGTCACGAAGTCGGCGTTCCACGTGGTCCCGAGCGCGGCCCGCACCAGCAGGGCGTCGACGGGATCGGCGGCCGACCGGGCACGGTAGGCGGGCAGATGGGCCTCCAGCCACGCCCGCTCGCCCGGGTGGGCGGACGACCTCAGGTCCAGCGTCTGGAGCGCGGCGGTGGTCTCGGCCAGCGGCGAGATCACGAACCGGCTGCCCGCGAGCGCGTCCGCGTCCATCTGCCACCAGCCCATGTTTCGCCTCCCCGCGAAACATTACCGGCCGGCCCGGGGCCCCCGGAGACTCCGCCGCATGCGCAGCTACCGCGAGCTCTTCCGTACACCCGAGTTCACCCCGCTCTTCCTCACCTGCTCCGTCCAGGTCGCCGCCCAGACGGTCGCCGGCCTCGGACTCGCCACGCTTGTCTTCCGGCGGACCGGCTCCCCGCTGCTCTCCTCCCTCGCCCTCTTCGGGCCCTCGCTCGTCCAGCTCCTCGGCGCCGCCACGCTCCTCTCGGCGGCCGACCGGCTCCCGCCGCGCGCCGCGCTCGCAGGGATGGCGTTCTTCTTCGCCGTGGGCGGTGCCGCGACGGCCGTGCCGGGCCTGCCGGTCGGGGCGGTCTTCGCGATCCTGTTCGCGCAGGGACTCGTCGGATCCGTCGCCGGCGGGGTGCGCTACGGGCTGCTCGGGGAGATCCTGCCCCGCGGGGGATATCTGCTCGGCCGCTCGGTGATGAACATGGCGGTCGGCGCCTGCCAGATCGCCGGGTTCGCGGCCGGAGGCCTGCTCGTCTCCCTCCTCTCGCCCGGCGGCACCGTCCTGACCGGCGCGGCCCTCCATCTCGCCGCCGCTCTCCTGGCCCGTACGGGCCTCTCCCGGCGCGCCCCGCGCGCCACCGGCCGTGCCTCGGCCGCCGAGACCTGGCGGACCAACCGGCGCCTGTGGTCCTCCCGCGCCCGCCGCCGGGTGTACGTCGCGCTCTGGGTGCCCAACGGGCTGATCGTGGGCTGCGAGTCGCTCTTCGTGCCGTACGACCCCGAGCGCGCCGGGCTGCTGTTCGCCTGCGGCGCGCTCGGGATGCTGGCGGGTGACACGATCGTCGGCCGGTTCCTCCCGGGCGGGCTGCGCGGCCGGCTCGCCGCTCCCCTCCAGGCCCTCCTCGCGGCCCCGTTCCTGCTGTTCGCGCTGGATCCGGCGCTGCCGTGGGCGCTCGCGGCCGTGACCGTCTCCGCGGTCGGCTACGGCGCGAGCCTGCTGTACCAGGAGCGGCTGCTGGCACTCGTGCCGGACGAGCTGAGCGGTCACGCACTCGGGCTGCACACCTCGGGCATGCTCGCCCTCCAGGGCCTGAGCGCGGTGCTGGCCGGCGCCGTCGGCCAGTACGCCTCACCGCGTACGGCGATGGTGGCGCTGGCCGTCGCCTCGCTCGCCGTCACGCTGACGCTCGCCCTCACTCAGGGGCCTTCGAACGGACCACGACCGTCTCCTCGCACGGTCCGTCGGCGAACAGCTTGAGCGCCTCCACCTCGTCCTTGTCGGCGCTCAGGCCCCACCGCAGCTTGGTGCCCACCCACTCGGCGACGTAGCGGCAGTACTGGGCGGAGTCCGACGGCACCCAGTCGGCGGGGTCGCGGCCCGCCTTGTCCTTCTGGCTGCGGGCGGTGACGGCGACGAGGGTGCCGGGCGCGCCCTGGTCGTTGGCGTACTTCTCTCGCCGGGCCGCGGTCCAGCCGGAGGCGCCCGACTCCCAGGCCTCGCCGAGGGGGACGACGTGGTCGACGCGGAGCGCGGCGGGGTCGGTGACGGTCTGGCCGTCGTAGTACGAGGTCCACTTCCCGCCCGTCAGGGCGCAGCCGGCCCCGGTCTTCGGGGCGTCGACGGCCTCGTCCAGGAGGACCTCGGAGCGGGTGTCGCAGCCGTCGGCCGGGTCGAGACCGTTGTTCCAGTGGCGGAAGGCGGAGACCTGGAAGCCGGCCGTTGCCTCGGAGGCCTCGGTGAGGTCGGCGAGGGCGTCGGGGAAGAGGACGACGTTCGCCGACATGGCCGGGGAGGGCACGGCGAGCGGGGACAGGATGAGCGCGAGCGGGGCCAGGCCCCGCACCAGGTTCTTGATCACGTACGAGTGGATAGCGGCGGGGGAGGGGCGCACGGGCGGCGAATCGCGGTGCGCTCGCCCGTGCGGGTGTGGATCTTCACCGCAGAAACGATGCGCTGTCGCCCGGTGGACCTCTCGTACCGGGGGAACGCGAAAGAGCGCGGAACCAGGGACCGTAAACCTGGTTCCGCGCTCTCGTTGTGCCCGCCCGACGGTGCGAGGCTGGCGCGACAGGACGTTCGCGCCGCCGGGCGGAGTCTTCGGGGGAGGTGGGGCGTTGGGACCGCGGCGGCGACGACGGGTGGGCCGGGGATCCCTTCCTTCAGGTCAAGAAGGGGCCTGGTCCGCCCTTACCACCGCACTGGCTCGTGCGCCGCCGCGGTCCTCACGCTGTCCGTTCCGCCGGCCACCCCTCATCCGGGCCGTCGGTCCGGACGGCGTACGACACCTGACCTCCCGTCACATGCCGTACGCGGTCTGGATACCGCCGTGGGTCAGTCCTCGCGCAGGGCGCGGACCGCCTCGGCCACGCGCTTGCCGTACTCCGCGTCGGCGGCGGCGAAGTGCGCGATGTTCTTCTCGATGATGTCCTCGCGGGACACCTGGGACAGGCCACCGGCGATGTTGGCGACCAGACGGCCCTTCTCGTCCTCGGACATCAGGCGGTAGAGCTCACCGGCCTGGAAGAAGTGGTCGTCCTTGGCGTGCTCGGGCGCCGCGTGGTTGCCGGTCCAGCCGTGGATCGCCAGCGGGGCCGAGGGCACCTCGTCGGTCTGCGAGGGGCCGGAGTACGAGTTGGGCTCGTAGTTCTTGTCCGTGCGCCGGCCGTTGCGGGTGGCCATGAGGCCGTCGCGGCCGTAGTTGTCGGCCACGGTCGCCTTCGGGGCGTTCACCGGCAGCTGGGTGTGGTTGACACCGAGGCGGTAGCGGTGCGCGTCCGCGTAGGCGAAGAGGCGGCCCTGGAGCATCTTGTCCGGCGAGGGACCGATGCCCGGGACGAAGTTGTTCGGGGAGAACGCGGCCTGCTCGACCTCGGCGAAGACGTTGTCCGGGTTGCGGTCGAGGACCAGACGGCCCACGCGCTGGAGCGGGTAGTCGCCGTGCGGCCACACCTTGGTGAGGTCGAACGGGTTGAAACGGTACTCCGCGGCCTCGGCGGCCGGCATGACCTGGACGTACAGGGTCCACGAGGGGTTCACACCGCGCTCGATGGCCTGCAGCAGGTCGGTCTGGTGCGAGTTCGCGTCCTTGCCGACGAGCTCGGCGGCCTGGTCGGCGGAGAGGGAGCGGATGCCCTGGTTCGTCTTGAAGTGGTACTTGACGAAGAAGGCCTCGCCCGCCTCGTTGGTCCACTGGTAGGTGTGCGAGCCGTAGCCGTTCATGTGACGGTACGAGGCGGGGATGCCGCGGTCGCCCATGAGCCAGGTGACCTGGTGCGTCGCCTCGGGGGAGTGCGCCCAGAAGTCCCAGACGTTGTCCGGCTCCTGCTTGCCCGTGAAGGGGTCGCGCTTCTGGGAGTGGATGAAGTCGGGGAACTTGACCGGGTCCTTGATGAAGAACACCGGGGTGTTGTTGCCGACGAGGTCGTAGTTGCCCTCTTCGGTGTAGAACTTCAGCGCGAAGCCGCGCGGGTCGCGGACGGCGTCCGCGCCACCGAGCGAGTCGGCCACGGTGGAGAAGCGCAGGAACGTCTCGGTGCGCTTGCCGACCTCGGAGAGGAAGTCGGCCTTGGTGAAGCCGGTGACGTCGTCGGTCACCTCGAAGTAGCCGTACGCACCGGAGCCGCGGGCGTGGACCACGCGCTCCGGGATCCGCTCACGGTTGAAGCGCGCGAGCTTCTCCAGGAGGTGCTGGTCCTGGAGCAGGATGGGGCCACCGACGCCGGCGGTGGCGGAGTTCTGGTTGTCGGCGACGGGGGCGCCGGACTCGGTCGTAAGCACGCGCTTCGACATGGTGACCTTCCGTACGGGAGCTGCACCGCTGACTGTGCGGGGTGTTCAGGAGCGTAAATTCGCCGCGAACCCAGCGTCAACAGTTTGTTGAAAGTGAAGTGGGGTGTTCCGGGCGGCGGCGGCGCCTGGGCGCGACAGGACAGGTTGTCAGCGCCGCCGCCGACCGGAAGTCTGGGGTCGGACCGGAGGTCAGACCTGCTGGCCGGAGAGGCGCTCGACGGCGCGCAGCAGGGCCGAGTGGTCCAGGCCGCCGTCGCCCTGCGCACGCAGGGAGGCGACCAGCTGGGCGACGACGGCACCGACCGGGAGGGCCGCGCCGACGTTGCGGGCGGCGTCGGTGACGATGCCCATGTCCTTGTGGTGCAGGTCGATCCGGAAGCCGGGCTTGAAGTCCCGGTTCAGGAAGTTGTCCTTCTTGCGGGTCAGGACGGTGGAGCCGGCCAGACCGCCGTTGAGGACGTCCAGGGCGGCCTGGAGGTTCACGCCGGACTTCTCCAGGAAGACCACGGCCTCGGCGCACGCCTGGATGTTCACGGCGACGATGAGCTGGTTGGCCGCCTTCACGGTCTGGCCGGAGCCGTGCGGACCGCACAGCACGATGACCTTGCCGAGGGCCTCGAGGATCGGCAGGGCCTCGTCGAAGTCGGCCTGCTCGCCACCCACCATGATCGAGAGCACGGCCTCGATCGCGCCGGCCTCGCCGCCGGAGACCGGGGCGTCCAGGACGCGCAGGCCCTTCTCGGCGGCGTTCTTGGCGAGGTCGACGGAGGTCTGCGGAGTGATCGACGACATGTCGACGATCAGCGCGCCCGACTTCGCGTTCTCCAGGATGCCCTCGGGGCCGTAGGAGATGGCCTCGACCTGCGGGGAGGCGGGCACCATCGTGACGATCACGTCGGCGTCCTTGACGGCCTCGGCGATCGACGCGGCGGCGGTGCCGCCGGCCGCGGTCAGGCGGTCCAGCTTGTCCTGCTCCAGGGTGAAGCCGGTGACGGAGTAGCCGGCCTTGATCAGGTTCTCGGACATGGGGGAGCCCATGATGCCGAGGCCGATCCACGCGATCTTGGGAAGAGTGCTCATGGTGAGGGTGCCTCTCGGGGTTGTGCGATGTCAGGGGGGGCTGACCCCCGCGTCGTGGCGCCCGGACTCCGGCGGGTGGAGCCGGGCCGGGGCCACGGGGGGCTCGGCCGGAAGGGGGTGTCGGCCCCCGCCCGGCGTCAGCGGGCGGCGCGGGCCTCGGCCGGGAGCCACTCGAAGGACGCGGCGGCGTCGGCGGCCTTGTACTCCAGGCCGACCCAGCCGTCGTAACCGGCCTTCCCGAGCTCGTCGAGCAGCTGCTCCAGGGGGAGCTCGCCGGTGCCCGGCGCGCCACGGCCCGGGTTGTCGGCGATCTGGACGTGGCCGGTCTTGTCGGCGTACCGGGCGATGACCTGGCTGACGTCCTCCCCGTTCATCGACAGGTGGTAGATGTCGAGGAGGAACTTGGCGTTGCCGAGGCCGGTGGCCGCGTTCACCTTGTCGACGACCTCGATCGCGGCGGGGGCGCTCACCAGCGGGTAGAGCGGCGACTCCGGCTTGTTCAGGGTCTCGACGAGCAGGATCGCGCCGATCCGGTCGGCCGCGCGGGCCGCCAGGACCAGGTTCTCCAGGGCGAGGGCGTCCTGGATCTGCGGGTCCACGCCCTCGACGCGGTTGCCGTAGAGCGCGTTGAGCGCCTTGCAGCCGACCGAGGCGGCGAAGTCGGCCGCCACCTCGATGTTGGCGCGGAAGCGGTCGGACTCCTCACCGGGCACGGAGAGCGCGCCGCGGTCGGGACCGGGCAGCTGCCCGGCGTAGAAGTTCAGGCCCACCAGCTGGGTGCCGGCGTCGTCCAGAGCCTTCTTGAGGGCGTCGAGCTCGCTCTGGGCGGGGGTGGCGGTGTCGATCCAGGGCCACCACAGCTCGACCGCCGTGAAGCCCGCCGCGGCGGCGGCCGCGGGGCGCTCCAGGAGCGGGAGTTCCGTGAAGAGGATCGACAGGTTCACATCGAAGCGCTGGTCCGTGTATCCCATGAGGGGCGGCGCTCCTTCCGTATTGCGGAAGTAACTTTCTGTCTGACGGAATGTTGCAAGGGGAGCCGCGCACTTGTCAAGAGGGGTCCGGCAGCTCAGGGCTGCCGTCGGTGCCCTTCCGGCCAGTAGCGTGGGGCCATGGTGCGTTTGAGAGTGGAGTTCACGACCGAGCCGTTCGACCTGGACGAGGCGCCGGAGCACGCGGTCGTGGCCCGTGAGGTCATCCAGGCGGCCGAACTGGACGCGGTGGACGTCGGTCCGTTCGGCAACACGGCCGAAGGCGGCTCCGACGCGGTGCTGACCGCGGTCGACGCGCTGCTGCGCAAATCCCTGGCGGCCGGCGCCACCCGGGTCTCCCTCCAGGTGAACGTCATCGGGGAGGAGTCGTGAGCGAGCACCCCCTGGTGGCCGCGGTCAAGCCGCTGGTCGACGCGATGGGCGCGGAGATACTCGGCCCCGAGCAGGCCGAACCCGACGACGTGGTGCTCGCCTGGGAGGGGGAGGACGTGATCGCCGTACGGCTGCCGCAGCTCTCGGACTCGCTGGACCACATTCTCGCCGCCATGGAGCGACGGCACGGGATGCCGCTCGCCCAGCTGGACCGCAAGGCCAAGCAGGAGGCGGTCCGGATGCTGGAGGCGCGCGGCGCCTTCTCGGTCCGGCACGGAGTGGAGACGGTGGCCGGGGCACTGGGTGTCAGCCGCTTCACCGTCTACAACTACCTGAACCGGGAGACGGCCCTGAGCAGGGAAAAGGCCGCCGAGAACGGCTAGTTGATCATGTGTGCGCGAAGGCCGTCGTCCAGATGTCGGGACGGCGGCTTTTGTATGACCGAGTTTTCAACAAAGTGTTGACGCGGTGTTGCGGGAGGGCGTTAGCTATCCGCAGCCCGTCCGACGCACAGCGAAAAACAGCCACGGAGGCTTCCCGTGACTTCAGGTACGACACCGGGCCTCACCCGGTTCAACACCTCGGCGGACAGCGACGCTGTCGCCGCGCTTCACGAGGTGTGTTCCAGCTCGGCGTGGGGGAGCAAGGTTCTCGCCCAGCGCCCGTACGCCACCGTCGAAGCCCTCTTCCTCGCCAGCGACGCCGCCATGGCCGAACTGACCGCGGAGGACCTGGCCGAGGCGATGGCGGGCCACCCGCCGATCGGTCGTCCGAAGGCAGGGGACCCGACCTCCTCCCGCGAGCAGAGCGGGATGGCCGGCGCCTCCGAGGAGCTCAAGGCCGAGATGCTCGAACTCAACCTGGCCTACCAGGACAAGTTCGGTCATGTCTTCCTGATCTGCGCGACCGGCAAGACCGGTGAGCAGATGCGCGACGCGGTCCGCGACCGGATCGAGAACGCGCCCGAGCAGGAGCGGGAGATCGTCCGCACCGAACTGGGCAAGATCAACCGTATCCGGCTGACCCGTCTCGTAGAGCGCGCAGAGAACGAGGAAGAGAACGCATGAGCACCGACACCACCGCCTCGGTGTCCACCCACATCCTGGACACCAGCATCGGCCGCCCGGCCGAGGGCGTGGCCATCACGCTCGCGGCCCGCAGCGGCTTCGACGCGCAGTGGATCACGCTCGGTGGCTCCGCCACCGACGCGGACGGGCGTTGCAAGGACCTGCCGGCTCTGCCGGAGGGCACGACCCACGTACGTCTCGGCTTCGAGACCGAGGCGTACTTCTTCAACAAGAAGCAAGCCGAGGCGCAGCAGGACGCCCCCCGCGTAAGGGACAGCGGCGCGTTCTTCCCGGAAGTGACCATCACCTTCGCGGTGACTCCGGGCGAGCACTACCACGTACCGCTGCTGCTCAACCCGTTCGGCTACTCCGTTTACCGAGGGAGCTAGCAGACATGCCCACGATTCTCGGCCAGAACCAGTACGGCAAAGCAGAGAACCGCGTCGTCAAGATCACGCGGGACGGCGACACCCACCACATCAAGGACCTGAACGTCTCCGTCGCCCTCTCCGGCGACCTCGACGACGTCCACCTCTCGGGCTCCAACGCCCACTGCCTGCCCACCGACACGACCAAGAACACCGTCTTCGCCTTCGCGAAGGAGTACGGGATCGAGTCGGCCGAGCAGTTCGGCATCCACCTCGCGCGTCACTTCGTGACGAGCCAGGAGCCCATCCACCGGGCCCGGATCCGGATCGAGGAGTACTCCTGGGAGCGCATCGCGACCTCGGACAACAGCTCCAAGTTCATCGGCTCCGACGAGGTGAACCACTCCTTCGCCCGCAAGGGCCAGGAGACCCGCGTCACCCAGATCACGTACGACGGTGAGAAGTGGGAGGTCATCTCCGGCCTCAAGGACCTCGTCGTGATGAACTCCACCAACTCGGAGTTCTGGGGCTACATCAAGGACAAGTACACGACGCTCCAGGAGGCGTACGACCGCATCCTGGCCACGCAGGTGTCCGGTCGCTGGCGGTTCAACTGGACCGACGACGACCAGCGGATGCCCAACTGGGAGAAGTCCTACGAGCAGACCAGGAAGCACATGCTCCAGGCCTTCGCCGAGACGTACTCCCTCTCGCTGCAGCAGACGCTGTACCAGATGGCCTCGCGCATCATCAACCACCGTTCGGAGATCGACGAGGTCCGCTTCTCGCTCCCGAACAAGCACCACTTCCTGGTGGACCTCGAGCCCTTCGGGCTGAAGAACGACAACGAGGTCTACTACGCCGCCGACCGCATGTACGGCCTCATCGAGGCCACGGTGCTGCGTGACGGAGCCACGGCGCAGATCCCGGTCGACATGACCAACCTCTAGGCGGCACCGCGTGGCCGCCCCCGCCCGCCCGCAGTCGGGCGGGGGCCGCCACCACCGGAGGGACGTACCCATGGCACAGCCCGCAACGGGGCCGGCACCTGCCGAAGGCCCTTGTTCCACCCCGCCGGCCACCTCGACCGAGGTCCACCCGGTGGACGAGAAGCTCCCCGCCTCGCGGCTCGTTCCCGCCGCGCTCCAGCACATCGCCGCGATGTACGCGGGCGTCGTCACCCCTCCGCTGATCATCGGCCAGGCGGTCGGCCTGGACGCCGCCGGAATGACCCGGCTGATCGCCGCCGGCCTGCTCATCGCCGGCTGCGCCACCATCCTCCAGACCCTCGGGGCCGGCCGCTTCGCCGGAAACCGGCTCCCGTTCGTCAACGCGGCCTCGTCCGCAGGCATCGCCCCGATGCTCGCGATCGCCGAGACCAGCACCCCCGGCCACCAACTCCCCGCCATCTACGGCGCGGTGATGGTCGCCGGAGTCTTCTGCCTCGCCGTCGGCCCCTTCTTCGGCCGGCTGCTCCGCTTCTTCCCGCCGCTCGTCACCGGCGTCGTGATCACCCTGATCGGCGTCACCCTGATGCCCGTGCCAGTGAGCTGGGCCCAGGGCGGGAACAGCGAGGCCGCCGACTTCGGCGCGATGAAGTACCTCGCGCTCGCCGGCTTCACGCTCGTCGTCGTCCTGCTCTTCCAGCGCTTCGGCAAGGGCTTCGTCAAGCAGATCGCCCTGCTGCTCGGCCTGTTCATCGGAACGCTCGCCGCGATCCCGTTCGGGATGGCCGACTTCACCGCACTGCGCGAGGCGCCCGTCGCCGCACTCCCCGGCCCGTTCTCCTTCGGCGCACCGGAGTTCCAGCCCGCCGCGATCCTCTCGCTCTGCATCGTGATGCTGGTCCTCATGACCGAGTCGAGCGCCGGCATGCTGGCCCTCGGCGAGATCTGCGACCGCAGGAGCGACGGGAAGACCATCACCCGGGGCCTGCGGACCGACGGGATCGCCACCCTGCTCGGCCCGGTCTTCGGCGGATTCCCCACCTCGGCCTTCGCCCAGAACGTCGGAGTGGTCTCGCTGACCCGGGTCCGCTCCCGCTACGTCGTCGCCGTCGCCGGCGGCGCCCTGCTGGTCCTCGGCGCCTTCCCGGTCCTCGGAGCGGTCGTGTCGATGGTCCCGATGCCGGTCCTCGGGGGTGCCGGTATCGTCCTCTTCGGCTCGATCGCCGTCTCCGGAATCCGTACCCTCTCGGAAGCCGGACTCGACGACAGCTCCAACATCATCCTGGTGGCCGTCGCGCTCGGAGCGGGCATCATCCCGCTCGCCGCGCCCACCTTCTACGCCGACTTCCCGGCCTGGGCACAGACCGTGCTCGGCTCCGGCATCAGCGCCGGAGCGCTCGTCGCGGTCACGCTCAATCTGTTCTTCCACCATCTCGGCACCCGGAGCGGTCACGCGGCTCCGGCACTCAAATCCTCCTAGGGTCCTGCCGTGCCCACACCACCCCCGAGGAATGAAGGAAGCACCGCCATGGCAGCACCTTCGACTGTCGAGCGCATCGTCATCGAGAACTGTGCGATCGCGACCGTAGACGCCCACGACACCGAGTACGCCTCCGGCCACCTCGTCGTCGCGGGCAACAAGATCGAGTCCATCGGCGCCGGCAAGGCACCCGAGGGCCTGGAGAACGTGGTCCGCCGGATCGACGCCACCGGTCATCTGGTGACGCCCGGTCTGATCAACACCCACCACCACTTCTACCAGTGGATCACCCGGGGCCTCGCCACCGACCACAACCTCTTCAACTGGCTGGTCGCGCTCTACCCGACCTGGGCCCGCATCGACGAGGCCATGGTCCGCGTCGCCGCCCAGGGTTCGCTGGCCATGATGGCCCGCGGTGGTGTGACCACCGCGATGGACCACCACTACGTCTACCCGAAGGGCTCCGGCGACCTGTCCGGCGCCATCATCGGTGCCGCCCAGGACATGGGCGTCCGCTTCACCCTCGCCCGCGGCTCGATGGACCGCAGCGAGAAGGACGGCGGTCTGCCGCCGGACTTCGCCGTCGAGACCACCGAGGGCGCCCTCGCGGCGACCGAGGAGACGGTGAAGAAGTACCACGACGCCTCCTTCGACGCGATGACCCAGGTCGCCGTCGCCCCCTGCTCCCCCTTCTCCATCTCCACCGAACTGCTCCGCGAGGGCGCCGCGCTCGGCCGCCGCCTCGGCGTGCGCATGCACACCCACGGCTCGGAGACCGTGGAGGAGGAGAAGTTCTGCCACGAGCTCTTCGGCATGGGCCCGACGGACTACTTCGAGTCCACCGGCTTCCTCGGCGAGGACGTGTGGATGGCCCACTGCGTCCACATGAACGACTCCGACATCGAGGCCTTCGCCCGTACGAAGACCGGTGTCGCCCACTGCCCGTCCTCCAACGCGCGTCTGGCCGCCGGCATCGCCCGCGTACCGGACATGCTCAAGGCGGGCGTCCCCGTCGGCCTCGGTGTCGACGGCACCGCCTCCAACGAGTCGGGCGAACTCCACACCGAGCTGCGCAACGCGCTCCTCATCAACCGCCTCGGCGTCCACCGCGAGGCCGCGCTCAACGCCCGCCAGGCCCTGCGCCTCGGCACGTTCGGCGGCGCCCAGGTCCTCGGCCGCGCCGACTCGATCGGCTCGCTCGAAGCCGGCAAGCTCGCCGACTTCGTGCTGTGGAAGATCGACGGCCTCGGCCACTCGTCGATCGCCGACCCGGTCACCGCGATCGTCTTCGGCGCGGCGGCCCCGGTGACGGCCTCGTTCGTCAACGGCAAGCAGATCGTCGAGAACAACCGCCTGCTCTTCGCCGACGAGGACGCGATCGCCCGCGACGCGCGCGCGGAGGCGCAGCGCCTGGCCCGGATCACGGCCCAGGGCTGACCTCCCCAAGGAGTCCGACCGAGGGGGACGGCCCTCGGTCGGTCGCCGCGGACCCGAGCGGGGTCCGTGGCCGGCCGGACGGGGGGTGCCCGTACGTAAAGAGGTACGGCACCCTCCGGACGGTCGACGTGTCCCCCTCCCGGGCACCCAACACGAGCGGTTCCCCCAGTACCGCGCGACCTGCCGAACTCCGTCGAAGCCCCTGCGACACCCGCCCCTTCCTCATGAGCCGCACACCGTGAGGCGCACGACCTGCCCTGCTTTGCACCACCTCCAAGACACCCACGTCACCGCCGACGTGTTACCCGACCGGAGGAACCGCCGTGGCCACCACGCCCAGGTTTCGCAATGATGCACAGGATGAAAGCGCCGCCGACTCGGAGGACCGGAAGCATCCGGTCGACGAGACTCTGCCGCCTCTGAAGATGATGACCAGCGGTCTGCAGCACGTGGCCGCCATGTACGCGGGTGTGGTCGCCCCGCCCCTGATCGTCGGCGCGGCCGTCGGTCTCTCCGGCACCGAACTGACCTTCCTCACCGGAGCCAGCCTCTTCACCGCGGGGCTCGCCACCTTCCTCCAGACGCTCGGCGTCTGGAAGATCGGCGCCCGGCTGCCGTTCGTCAACGGAGTCACCTTCGCCGGCGTCGCCCCGATGCTCGCGATCGTCGACACCACGGACGACAAGGCCGACGCACTCCCGATCATCTTCGGCGCGATCATCGTCGCCGGAGTGCTCGGCTTCATAGCCGCCCCGTACTTCTCCAAGCTCGTCCGCTTCTTCCCGCCGGTCGTCACCGGCACCGTGATCACCCTCATCGGTGTCTCGCTGCTGCCGGTCGCCTTCGGCTGGGCCCAAGGCCCCAACCCGGCGGCGAAGGACTACGGTTCGACGACCTATCTCACCCTCGCGGCGATCACGCTGGTGGTCGTCCTGCTCCTGCGGCGCTTCACCCGGGGCTTCCTGAAGCAGATCGCGGTCCTGGTCGGTCTCGTCCTCGGCACGCTCATCGCGATCCCGTTCGGGGTCACGGACTTCAGCCCGGTGGCCGAGGCGTCCGTGATCGGCTTCCCCTCGCCGTTCCACTTCGGCGCCCCGCAGTTCGCACTCGCCGCGATCATCTCCATGTGCGTGGTCATGCTCGTCTCGATGACCGAGTCGACCGCCGACATGCTCGCGCTCGGCGAGATCGTCGACCGGCCCGCCGACGAGAAGACCATCGCGGCCGGACTGCGCGCCGACACCCTGGGCTCGGCCATCAGCCCGTTCTTCAACGGCTTCATGTGCAGCGCCTTCGCCCAGAACATCGGGCTCGTCGCCATGACGAGGATCCGCAGCCGGTTCGTGGTCGCCTGCGGCGGCGGCTTCCTGGTCCTGATGGGCCTCTCGCCCGTCGCCGCCTCGCTCATCTCGGTCGTCCCGCGGCCGGTGCTCGGCGGCGCGGGTGTGGTCCTCTTCGGCTCGGTCGCGGCGAGCGGCATCCAGACCCTGGTCAAGGCCGGCCTGGAGAAGGACAACAACGTGCTGATCGTGGCGGTCTCGCTGGCCGTCGGCATCATCCCGATCACGGCGCCGGAGTTCTACCACGCCTTCCCGGAGACGGCGAAGATCATCCTGGACTCCGGCATCTCGACCGGCTGTGTCGCGGCGGTCCTGCTGAACCTGGTCTTCAACCACCTGGGCAAGCGCGGCGACGAGGATACGGTCACCGCGCCCATGGAGCCGGGCGAGGAGATCTCCGAGGCCCACACGGCGAAGGCGGCGCACGTCCACTGAGCGTGCCCCCGCCGCCCGTCGATCCGGTCCCCGCGTCTGACGCGGGGACCGGCGTCGTGCGTACGGGGACGGGCACGGCCCGCTCCGGCGTACGGGGGACGGCACGGCTCGCTCCGGCCACTCCCCGGAGGCGTGGCCACGGCGCACCCCGGCGCGGTCCGGGCGGGGGCGCGGCGGGGCGGACGCGGCGGGCGGCTTGGCGGGGGCGCGGCGGGCGGCGGGCGGCGGGCGGCGTGAGGGGCGCTGGAGTGCCGGGCGATGGCACGGCGGGCGGCGGTGTGATGGACGCTGGAGTGATGGGCACGTGGAGTGACAGGTGGCGGCGTGGCGGGCGCTGACGCCGCGGGGAGCGGCGGGACGCGCGCCGGCGCGACGTCGCCCCGCGGCCGGGGGCGGCCGCGTCGGCGTGGGGCTCCGGCGGTCGTGCTCGTCAACCCCAACACGTCGTCGGCCACGACCACGATGATGACCGGGATCGCCCGCCGGACGCTGGGGCCTTCTGCCCGGGTCCGCGGGGTGACCGTGGCGCGCGGTCCGCGGATGCTCACGGACCCGGCGGCGCTCCGGGCCGCGGCGCCCGAGGTCGTCGCCGCCGGCCGACGGGCCCTCGTCTCCGGCGACTGCGCGGCGCTGCTGGTGGCCGCGTTCGGCGACCCGGGCGTGGCGGAGCTGCGCGCCCTCGCCCCGGTCCCCGTCGTGGGCATCGGGGAGGCCGCCCTCCTGGAGGCGTCCGCCGGGGGCACCCGCTTCGGCATCGCGACGACGACCCCGCGTCTGGCGGGCCCCATCGCCGACGCCGTGGCGGCACTCGGCGTCCGCGACCGCTTCACCGGCCTCCGCCTCACCGAGGGAGACCCCCACGCCCTGTCCGCCGACCCGGAGGCGCTCGTCGAGAGCCTGGCCCGCGCGGTCCAGGAGTGCGTCGTACGGGACGGCGCGCGGGCCGTCGTCATCGGCGGCGGCCCACTCGGCGAGGCGGCGGAGGCCCTGCGCCCCCGCTTCACGGTCCCGGTGATCGCCCCGATCCGGGCGGCCTGCCGCAGCCTCGCGACACTGCTCTAGGCCCGCCAGTCCGGGTGGCGGCCGGACAACCCGATCACCTGGGCGAGGAGGGGTGCGTCGGCGGGGACGGGGACGATCGGGCCGAAGAAGCCGTCCTCGGCCGGGGCGTCCTCCGCCGGGGTCAACAGGGCCTTGGACACGGCCAGCTCCTCCTCGCTCACCTCGTACGGCTGCGCCGTCGCCCGCGCCAGGTCCCAGCCGTGGATCACCAGCTCGTTCAACGCGACCCGGCCCATGACGGCCGCCGGCATCTCGACGCCGCCCGCCCGGGTGTCGCCGTCCCAGGCGCCCGGCTCGCGCCAGGCCGCCGCCAGCTCGTCCAGGGCCTTCGGCAGGGCCGTACGCCAGTCGTCCGCCAGGACCGGGCGGACCGAGCCGGGCGGTGTGCCCGTCGTCGCCCCGAACTCCTTCCGGGCCGCGTCGCGGAAGGCCACGCTCAGCCCGACGAGATGGGCGAGCACCTCCCGTACCGCGTACTCCGGACACGGCGTCGGGTCCCCGAGCCGCTCGTCCCCGACGCCCTCGGCGAGCCGTGCCACCCGCGCCGCGGCCGTTCCCAGATCGATGTGCTCCGTCTTCTCCATGCAGAGGCAGACCGCCGGGGACGCCGGAACTCATCGCTCGGCGCCGATGCGACGCCGGCACTCCTGCGCCAGCGCGGGATACGCGGCCGCGATCGCCTCGTAGACCCTGCGGCGCAGCAGCCGTTCGGCCTCGGCCCGGCCCGTCGACCCGTACAGGCCGTCGAGCAGGTACTCGTACCGCGACAGCGCGTGCCGCAGATAGCTCACCTCCCACCGCACCAGCGCCCCGGCCGTGCCCCCGCCGGGGCTGCGCGCCCCGAGCAGGTGGCGGTGCCGGACCGCGCGCCGCTCCAGCTCGGCCGCCGAGAGCCGGGGCACCTCGATCGGCTCCGCCCGGATCGCGGCGAGCACCGCCTGCCGGCGCCCCTCGGCCCCCGCCTCCGCGGCGGAGGAGCGCCGCCCCGAGGCGGCCGCGCACCGTGTGAACTCCGGTGTCCGCTCCACCGCCTCCACCCGCGCCACCCGGTACAGCCGCACGGGCGCGATCGACCACCGTCGCGGGTCCCGCCCCTGCACATCCGGCGCTCCCAGCAGGTCGCGCACCATCGCGTCGGTCCAGCCACGCGCCCGCAGCCCCGCCGGCGTCACGTACGTCATACGGTCCGTCATGATTCCCCCCTCGTTCAGTCACGGAGAGTGACGAATCCAGTGAAGCGCACGCCACTGACAACGACCTCTTGCCGGGCGCCACCACCCCGTGGGATACAGGTCTGGACCATTCCGACGGACGGAGGCATTCCTGTGCAACGCCCGCTCGCCGCAAGCGTGTTGACCGTCGCCGCCCTCACCCTCGCCGCCTGTTCCGGCGGACCGGAGAAGGACACCCGCGACCCCACCGCCCCCACCGGAGTCACCGCGTCCGCCGGCAGCGCGAGCACCGTCCACGTCATGTGGAGCGCGGCCGCCGACGACCGCGCGGTCACCGGCTACGAGGTCTACCAGCAGGGCCGCAAGGTCAAGGACCTGCCCGCGACGACCCTCATGACCGACATCGTGAACCTCACGCCCTCGACCCCGTACGCCTTCACCGTCCGCGCCCGCGACGCCGCCGGCAACCGCTCCCCGCACAGCACGACCGTCCCCGCCACCACCCTCGCCGCCACCGCCCAGGACCGCTCCGCGCCCTCCGCCCCCCGGGCCCTGCGCGCCACCCCCGACGGCAGCCACGCGGCCACCCTGACCTGGAGCGCGGCCCGCGACGACACCAAGGTCACCGCGTACGACGTCTACCAGGCCGACGCCCGGATCCACACCGTCCCCGGCACGACCACCACCGCCCGCCTCACCGGCCTGCGCCCCGGCACGGTCTACTCGTTCACGGTCCGCGCCCGCGACGCCGCCGAGAACTCCTCCCCGGACAGCGCCCCCGCCGACCTGACCACCGCAACGGCCCCCGGTGCCGCCCCCAACACGGCCCCCACGGACCTCGAAGCCAAGGCCACGAAGGGCGAGATCACACTGACCTGGACCCCACCGCGCACCGGCGCCCCCGTGACGGAACACCAGCTCTACCTCAACGAGGCCTTCGCCACCACGATCATCTGGGGCACCGACCCGCCGCCCGCCGAGGCCCGCTACACCTTCACGGTCCCCACCACCGCGGGCACCCGCTACAGCGTCAAACTCCGCGCCCGCCTCCCCGACGGCACCTGGGGTGACTTCTCGGCACAACGCACCGTTGTCGTCCCATGACGGCGCCGCCCCAGGCCTCGTCGTCCGGCCCGTGCCGGAACTACCCTGGGAAAGGTGGCAGGGACCGTGCTCACCAACACCGGGCTCGACGCGTTCCTCGACGGAACACCGGAGCTCCGCGACCCTTCGTCCGTACGCGCCGCCGACGCGGTGCTCGCACTGCTGGCCCTGCGCGGGGCCGACCGGCGCAGCGGGCTGCCCGAGCCGAGCGTGGAGCTGGTGCGACGGCTGCTCGTCGAGGACGCGCCGGCCTTCGTGTACGCGACGCCCGAGGAGCTGGCGGCCTATCCCGCCGTGCTCGTCGCGCTCACCGCGCGGGTACGGGAGGCGGGGCGGCTGACCGGGAAGCGGCAGGCGCGGATCGTGGCCGCGGTCGAGGACGTCGTGCCCGACTTCGAACGGGCGATGAACGACCCCGCCAACTACACCTGGCAGCGCTGGTACGCCTCGCTGCTGCGCGCCGACGGGACCGACCCCGGCGATCCCGCCGCCGTACGGGCCTGGCTCGCCGGACACGACGGGCTGCGGCCGCCCGACGGGCTCCACCGGGCGGACCTGATGAACCGCACCGACCTCGCCGACATGATGCTCGCCGAGGCGCTCACCGGCGCGTACGTACGGGAGGCGGAGGCGCCCTCGCCCGCGGGCCCGCTGCTGACCGACGGGGACGTCGCGCACGGAGTGGCCGCGCTCGGGGGCCTGCTGGTCGACCGGTGGACCGCCGAGGGCCTCTCGGGCGCGCTCACGGGGCCGTACGCCCATCTCGCGCCGGGCTCGGACGCCTTCCCGCATCTCGCCCTCGCCGACACCCTCCTCGACGAGCACCTGAACTACTACGGCGACTCCTCCGTCCCGCTGCCGCCCCCGCCCGTCGAGGCCCACGAGCCCAAGCGGTCCGTCGAGGCCGGTGCGGACCTGCTCGCCGCGGCCGTCGAGGAGATGAAGGGCGAGGACGGCGGTCTGTACGACGGCGAGGCCGCGCATCTGCTGTACGCGCTCTACCAGCGGGGCGCCTGCGCCGAGTCGGTCGCACGCCGCGCCGCCGAGTTCGAGGACTGGCCGGTCGACCCCCGGCTGGAGGACGCACCCGTCCTCGTGCCGGCGAGCGCCCCCGAGGAGTACCAGGTGCCGCCCGCCGAGGAGCTGGCCCGGCTCACGGGATCGCCGGTCACGGACGACGACCGGGCCGGCCTGGAATCCTCCGCCCGGGCCATGGCCGCCACCGTCGACCGGCTGACCGGCACCGGCATGGTCTTCCGCACCGGCGACGCCTTCGGCCTCACCCCGTGGGGCGTCGAGGTCCTCCACTACCTGCTGCGGGTGCGCTGGGTCGCGGCGCCGGACGCCAAGGAGGCCGCGGCCTGGGACGCCCCGACCGTGATCGCCGCCGCCGAGGGCTGGTCCGCCTCCGCCGCCACCCGGGTCCTCGCCGAGTGGGTGCACGCCCACGGCGACACAGTGGAGGCCTGGTCCGCGCTGCTCGACGCCCTCGGCACCGTCAACGCCGGCACCTTCGAGGCCGCCTACACCCGCGCCCTGTTCGGTTTCCTCGACCCCGAAGCCGTCCCCGCCGAGGCGCTGCGCGGCGCGCTCGACGACCCGGTGATGGGCGCGTACGCCTGCGGTGTCCTGCACGCCCGGGGCGAGCCGGCGGACGAGACCCGTGTGCCGCTGTCCGCCCGCGCCGTGCTGATCATGGACCGGCTCTACCGCCGCGCGGCCGACGGGCGGGCCGTCCTCGACGCCGCCGGCGAGGGCTGGCCGGGCGGAGTGGACGCCCTGGTCAAGGAGATGGCGGCCGCCGACCCGTACCGCGCGGAGCGGACGCTCGGCGCGTTCGGCATCGCGCTTCCGGCCCTGAAGGGGACGAGCACGCGGGCGCGGCGTCGCGGTCGGCGCGGACGCCGCGCCCGCTGATCCCCGTGGGGGGTCTGGTGCGACCGGTCAGGAGACGGCCGTCAGATACATCCCGGAGGCTCCGGTCCCGGCGGTGTTGCGGCAGGAGAAGTTGCCGCTCGGCCGCGCGTGGATCAGCGCGAGACAGCGGCCGAGCGCCGCTTGGCCGTAGTGGTTGGGGTGGACGTTCTCCTGGACCGGCCCCTGGGTCTCGTTCGGGTCGATCCAGCGCGCCCACTCGCTCGTCGCGGCCGAGGCCGGCACCGTCGCGCTGACCAGTTTGCTGGTCTTCGCACACACCTCACGGCCCTGGAGCATGTCGCGCAGATCCATGAACTGGACGCCCTTGCTCGCCGCGACCCCCTTGAGCCGGTTCGAGACCTGGGGGACCAGTGTGTCCCGCGCCCAGTCGGAGTCCAGGTTCCAGAAGGGGCAGCCGCCCGTGTTCGTCCGGGTCCAGCCGCTCTCCGCGTACCGGTTCTCGGACGCGCGCGGGATGGGGGAGGGGTACGACTGGAGGACGATCCGGTAGTCGGAGGCGGCGTATCCGGCGCCCGACATCACCGCCCGGATCTCGTCGACGGACCTGCCGACGTTCGCCATCGCGGTGTCGATCTTCGCGTCGACCTCGTCCTGCTGGTCGTCGTGGCAGTACGAGTACCAGACGATGTAGTCGGTCGCGCAGCTCCTGATGATGTCGGCGAAGCCCAGGTCGTTGCCGCCGATCGACAGCACGATCACCTCGACGTCGTGCGAGGCCGCGACCGCCGCCAGCTGGTCGGCCTGCGGCGCCTCGCCCTTGTACGCCACACCGCCCTGCGAGGCACGGAAGACGTTCTTGGTCGTCGCGCCCGAGCAGGCCAGGTTGATCAGGGCCGAGGCGATCCCGCCCGCGCTCCGTACCTCGGCCGAGTCGGAGCGGTGGCAGCCGTTCGCCGCCGTCGCGCCGTACACCCGGGAGGGGTCGTACGCGCTTCCCGTCCAGGCCCGGTCGGTGCCGTTCCGGTTGCCGGCGGTGGTCAGGCTGTTGCCCTGCCAGCGCCCGGCCTCGCCGGAGATGTAGCTGTCGCCCATCGACACGACGGCGGTCGGTCCCGCGCCGGCGGCCGCGCCGGCGGGGGTCACTCCCGCGGCCAGCAGGCCGATCAGCGACAGGGCGGCGGCGAGGGATCTTCGGACGGTGCGGCGGGGGGCTCTGGGCATGGCTGTGTTCTCCTGCGTCGGTGCAGAGGAGTGGGGGACAGCCGCCGGCCGGTGGCATGGCGGAATCTCGCATGCCGTGGCTTGTTACCGCTAGGTAGGGGTCGGTCTCGGTTACGTCACGTGCCCTGTGAAACGCACCGGAGCGAAACACCGTGGAGCGAAACGCTCTTGAGTGGAGCGCGGAACGGCTCCGCCCCCGGTGCTGTGCGTACACCAGGGGCGGAGCCGGTTTCGCGGGGTTACCGCGTGCTGTTCGGCCGCTGTGCGGGTCAGCCGACCAGCTGGTCGTACGCCGGGAGCGTCAGGAAGTCCGCGTAGTCGGCGTCGAGGGAGACGTGGAGCAGGAGGTCGTGCGCCTGCTGCCACTTGCCGGCCGCGAAGGCCTCCTCGCCGATCTCCTCGCGGATCGCGGCCAGCTCCTCCGCCGCGACCTTGCGGGCCAGCTCGGGGGTGGCCTTCACGGTCGTTCCGTCGTGCTCGAACTCGACACCCGCGTTGATCCACTGCCAGATCTGCGAGCGCGAGATCTCCGCCGTGGCCGCGTCCTCCATCAGGTTGAAGATGGCGACCGCGCCGAGACCGCGGAGCCAGGCCTCGATGTAGCGGGTGCCGACCTGGACGGCGTTGCGCAGGCCGTCGTAGGTCGGCCTCGCGTCGAGCGAGTCGATCGCGATCAGGTCGCCGGGCGCCACCGAGACGTCCTCGCGCAGCCGGTCCTTCTGGTTGGGCCGGTCGCCGAGGACGGCGTCGAAGGAGGCCATCGCGATCGGGACCAGGTCCGGGTGGGCGACCCAGGAGCCGTCGAAACCGTCGCCGGCCTCGCGGTCCTTGTCCGCCTTGACCTTCTCGAAGGCGACCTTGTTGACCTCGGCGTCCTTGCGGGACGGGATGAAGGCCGCCATGCCGCCGATGGCGTGCGCGCCGCGCTTGTGGCAGGTGCGGACGAGGAGTTCGGTGTACGCCCGCATGAACGGGGCCGTCATCGTGACCGCGTTGCGGTCCGGGAGGACGAACTTCTGCCCGCCGTCACGGAAGTTCTTGACGATGGAGAAGAGGTAGTCCCAGCGGCCCGCGTTGAGGCCCGCCGCGTGGTCGCGGAGCTCGTAGAGGATCTCCTCCATCTCGTACGCGGCCGTGATCGTCTCGATCAGGACGGTGGCGCGGACGGTGCCCTGCGGGATGCCGACGTACTCCTGGGCGTAGACGAAGATGTCGTTCCAGAGGCGGGCCTCCAGGTGCGACTCCGTCTTCGGGAGGTAGAAGTACGGGCCCTTGCCGAGCTCGATGAGGCGCTTGGCGTTGTGGAAGAAGTACAGGCCGAAGTCGACGAGCGCGCCGGGGACCGGGCGGCCCTCGAAGGTGAGGTGGCGCTCCTCCAGGTGCCAGCCGCGCGGCCGCATCACGACCGTGGCCAGCTCGTCGGCCGGCTTCAGCGCGTACGACTTGCCCGACCTCGGGTCCGTGAAGTCGATCTTCCGGGCGTACGCGTCGATCAGGTTGACCTGGCCGAGGACCACGTTCTCCCACGTCGGGGCCGAGGCGTCCTCGAAGTCCGCGAGCCAGACCCTGGCGCCCGAGTTCAGGGCGTTGATCGTCATCTTGCGGTCGGTCGGGCCGGTGATCTCGACGCGGCGGTCGTTCAGGGCCGCCGGGGCCGGCGCGACGCGCCAGGAGTCGTCCGCCCGGACGGCGGCGGTCTCCGGCAGGAAGTCGAGGGTCGAGGTACGGGCGATCTCGGCGCGGCGCTCCGCCCGGCGGGCAAGGAGCTCGTCCCGGCGCGGCGTGAACCGCCGGTGCAGCTCCGCCACGAAGGCGAGGGCCGCGTCGGTCAGCACCTCCTCCTGCCTCGGCAGGGGCTCGGCTTCGACGACGGCCAGGGGGGACGGCGCTGGTGCGGACATGAACTGTCACTTCCTTCAGCGGGCTTCACGGGCGGTGCCTTGCGGCCGCCGGGCGTCAGGGGTCGGCACGGAGTGCCGCAGGCGCCGAGATACGGCCGCGGAGCGCCGTCAGGGATCAGGCGCTTCTGAACAGTGGATACTAGTTTCCTCATGGTGGAAGTTCAATGGTTTGTTGATGTCGAGATTCTCCGGATCGACAGAACATGGCGCTCAGTGCCACACCCTTCACTCAAGGTGGGCCAGATCCGCCTCCGTGTCGATGTCGTAGGGCTCGGCCACATCCGAACAGTCCACGAGGGTGATCGCATCCCGGTGGACCTTCAGATAGTCACGCGCCCCCTGGTCGCCGACCGCCCCCGCCGCGATCCCCGCCCAGCGGTCCGCGCCGAACAGCACCGGGTGGCCGCGCTTCCCGTCGTACGAAGCCGCCGCCAGCGCGTCGCGCGAGCGGTACGCCGACCGGATCCGCGCCACCGCCTCGGCACCGATCCCCGGCTGGTCGACCAGCGACACCAGCGCCGCGTCCACCGGGAGCGCCTGCGCGGTCAGCGAGGCGAGACCGGCCCGCAGCGACGAGCCCATGCCCTCGGCCCACTCCGGGTTGTCGACCAGGACGCAGCCGGGCAGCTCGGCCCGCTCCCGTACGAGATCGGCAGAGGCGCCGAGGACGACGTGGACCACCTCGCAGCCCCCCTCGCGCAGCACCCGCACCGCGTGCTCGACCAGCGGCCGGCCGCGGTGCGTCAGGAGCGCCTTGGGGCGGCCGCCGAGGCGCTGGCCGCCGCCCGCGGCGAGGAGCAGACCGGCGATCTGCGGGGAGGAATGCGGTGTCTGTGTCATGGGGACTGCATACCCCATGCCGCCCCGCGCACCGGCGCGCACACGGACGCCTGAATTACGTCCACGGAGTGGCGCACCCGGCGCGCGATGGCGTTAACTGGCTCGCGGCTCCGGGCACCTGACCATCGTTCGACGGGTCAGGCCGGTGGGGGGAGTTCGCCGCACAGTGTCGTGCGAGGGGGAGAACTTTGTTGCGAAGCGTTGGGCAGAGGCGTGTGACAACCGGCAGCGGCGAGGACCCGAGGGTGAGGGAGCTGCGTGCTGCCGTCTCCCGGCTCCGTCGCGAACTGGCGGGCCACCCCGTCGAGTTCGCCGACCGGGGGATCGCCGAGGACGAACTCGCCGCGCTGGACGCGATGGCCGTCAGCGGAGTTCCCGAGGTACGGCGCCTTCGCCGCTCCCTGCTCCTGATCGCCGGCTCGATCGGCTCCGTCAGCGCCCTGTCGAACGGCTTGACGAGCGTCCGTCGGGCGGTCGAACTCTTCGGGGAACCGCCGCACGAGCTCCGGTGACGCCGTCCCCGTGACGGGCCGCCGGGGGCCGGGCCGGCCGCGGCTTGCGGGCGGGAGCCGACTGTCCCATAGTCCGAGGTATGGACGCGCGCGAGGCGGCGCTCCGCCAGGCGTACGACCATGCCGTCCGCTGGCTGGCCAGCCTGTCCGACCGCCCGGTCCCCGCCCGCGCATCGGTCGACGAGATCGTGCGCGCGCTCGGCACCGCGCTGCCCGACGGGCCGAGCCCGCCCGCCGACGTCGTCGATCTCCTGGCCACGGCCGGCGAACCGGGGCTCACCGCCTTTCCCAGCGGCCGCTTCTTCGGCTTCGTGATCGGCGGCGGTGAACCGGCCGCCCTGGCCACGGACTGGCTGGTCAGCGCCTGGGACCAGAACAGCGTGATGCGCGCCGCCTCGCCCGCGTACGCGGCGGTCGAGGAGATCGCCGGTGCATGGCTGCTCGATCTGCTCGGCCTGCCGGACGGCAGCTCCGTCGGCTTCACCACGGGCGCCACGATGGCGAACTTCACCTGCCTGGCCGCCGGGCGGGACGCGGTGCTGCGGCGCGTCGGCCGCGATGTCGCCCGCGACGGCCTCGCGGGCGGGCCGGCCGTACGCGTCGTCGCCGGCGCGGACCGCCACATGGCCGTCGACCTGGCCCTGCGCTACCTGGGCCTCGGGCGCCCCGACCTCGTGGAGGCGGACGACCAGGGGCGCATCCGGCCGGAGGCCCTGCGGCACACCCTGGCGGCCGGGCAGGGCCCCGCACTCGTGGTCCTGCAGGCCGGGGACATCCACTCCGGCGCCTTCGACCCCTTCCCCGAGTCGGTACGCGTCGCCCGCGAGGCCGAGGCATGGGTGCACGTCGACGGCGCGTTCGGACTCTGGGCCGCCGCCTCCCCGCGGTACGCCGCCCTGACGGCGGGGTGCGAGCAGGCCGACTCCTGGGCCACCGACGCGCACAAGACCCTGAACGTCCCCTACGACTGCGGCCTGGCGATCGTGCGCGATCCGGCCGCGCTACGGGCCGCGATGGGCCTGCGCGGCGACTACCTCATCCATGACGCGCTCGGCGACCCCGTCGACAAGGTCCCCGAGCTCTCCCGGCGCGGCAGGGCCTTCCCCGTGTGGGCGGCCCTCAGATCCCTGGGCCGGTCGGGCGTGGCCGACCTCGTCGAGCGGCTCTGCCGGCACGCCACCGCGTTCGCCGCCGGAATCGCCCGGATCGACGGCGCCACCGTCCTCAACGACGTGGTGTTCACCCAGGTCTGCGCCGACTTCGGCGACGAAGCGCGCACGGAACGGGTGCTGGCCCGGCTGCTCGACGACGGCACGACGTGGATCAGCGGCTCCACCTGGCACGGCCGACGGGTCATGCGCATCTCGGTCAGCAACTGGTCCACGACCGAGGACGACGTGACCCGCGCGCTCGACGCGATACGACGCGCGGCCGCGGCCGCCTGACGCGCCGGGGGCCGAGTGCGGTCCGCGAACGGGCGGCCCCGTCACCGCCTGATGAGGCGGCGCGCGGTCGCCGCCGCCACCGCCGCCGTACGGGAGTCGACGCCCAGCTTCGCGAAGATGTGCACCAGGTGGGACTTCACGGTCGCCTGGCTCAGGAACAGCGCCTTGCTGATCTGCTGGTTGGACAGCCCCTCTCCCACCAACTGGAGCACCTCCAGCTCGCGCTTGGTCAGCGCCTCCGCCGGTGTCCGCATCCGGTCCATCAGCCGGTGCGCCACCGCCGGGGCAAGCGCCGACTGGCCGGCCGCCGCCGTACGGACCGCCGCCGCCAGCTCCTCCGGCGGGGCGTCCTTCAGCAGATAGCCCGAGGCCCCCGCCTCGACCGCCGCCAGGATGTCCGCGTCGGTGTCGTAGGTGGTCAGGACCAGGACCAGGACCCGCGGCCCGCCGGCCCGCGCGGTGATCGCCGCCGTCGCCTCCGAGCCGTGCATCCCGGACCCGAACTGCAGGTCCATCAGGACCACGTCCACCCCGCCCGCCGCGGCCAGCTCCACGGCCCGCTCGGCCGTCGCCGCCTCGCCGACCACGGCGAAGTCGGACTCCGTGTCCAGGACCGCGCGCAGCCCGGCCCGTACCACCGGATGGTCGTCGGCCAGCAGAAGACGAATCGTCATGTCGACACTCCGGCGGGAAGAGGGAGGGACACGGCGACGGCCGTGCCCTGACCGGGCGCGGACTCCACCGTGAACGTGCCGCCCAGCGACTCCGCCCGCGAGCGCATCGCCGGCAGCCCGAAGCCGCCCTCCGCGGAGGACGAGAGCAGCGCGGGGTCGAAGCCCTTGCCGTCGTCGACCACGTCCAGGGTCACCGAGGCGTCCATGAAGGACAGCGTGATCTCGGCGCGCGCCGCCGACGCGTGCCGCACCGTGTTCGCGAACGCCGACTGCGCGATCCGGAGCAGAGCCACCTCGTACGGCGTCGGCAGTTCCACCGGCGTCCCGCTCACCGTGAACCGGGCGCGCAGGGGCACCTCGGGGTCGGGGCTCGGCTCGCACAGCCGCTCCAGGGCCGCCGCGAGCGAGCCGTGCTCCAGGTCCGGCGGCGACAGCGCCCGGACGAACCGCCGTGCCTCCGCCAGGTTGTCCTGCGCCGCCCGCCGCGCCCCCTCGATGTGTCCGGCGGCCGGCGAACCCTCCGGCAGCGCCCGCTCGGCGGCCCGCAGCAGCAGCTGGATCGACGACAGACCCTGCGCCAGCGTGTCGTGGATCTCCCGCGCCAGGCGCTCGCGCTCCGCCAGCGTCCCCGCGTGCCGCTCGGCCGCCGCCAGCTCGGCCCGGGTCGCGATCAGCTCCTCCACCATCCGGCGGCGCCGCTCGCTCTCCCGGTACAGCGCCTGATAGCCGAGGACCGTCGCCACGGCGACCGCCGCGCCGAGCAGGGGCCCGATGAAGACCCCGGGGTTGAGCGGCGCGCCATGGCGTACGTACGAGAGGACCGCCGCGGCCGCGGTCAGGGCGACGGCAGGCAGCGCCCAGCGCACCGGCAGCAGATGGAGCTGGAGGAAGTAGAGCGGGAACGCCACCCACAGTCCGTCGGGGGTGGCCGCGAGCAGCGCCAGCCAGGACGCGCACAGCGCGGCCAGCCACAGCGCGGCGGCCCGCTGAGAGTCCCGTACGGAGGGCAGGACCGCCCCGGAGAGGTAGACCGCGCCCGTCAGCACCGCGAGCCCGACTCCGGCGCCGGAGCCCGCCCGGACCGCGGCGAGGGCCAGCAGCCCCGCCATCAGCAGGTGCAGACAGACGCGCAGGGCACGCAGGGCGGGGGTGAGGGAACGCGGATCCATGGTCCGTCCAGCGTAGGCGGGGGCAGACAATCCGGACTCAACCGAAAGTTTGATTGCGGAGCCATCCGTGGCGCGATGCCTCGGGGCGGCGGAGCCCGGAAGGCTGGCGCCATGTTCGTGGCATGGAGAGACCTGAGATTCGCCAAGGGGCGATTCACCCTGATGGGCACGGTGATCGTGCTCATCACCCTGCTCGTCGGGCTGCTGTCCGGGCTGACCGCCGGACTCGCCCGCGAGAACGTCTCGGCGATCACCGGACTGCCGGCGGACCGGCTGGCCTTCGCCGCCCCGCCGTCCGGCCAGTCGGTCTCCTTCACCAACTCGACGGTGACGGAGAGCCAGTGGAGGCGGTGGGCGGAGCGGCCCGGCGTCACGCAGGCGCAGCCGCTGGGCATCCGTACGCTCAACGGCGCCGCGGGGGACCGTACGGCCGCCGTCTCCGCGTTCGGTACGGAGCCGTCGGCGGCCCTCGCGCCCGACAGCGGCAAGCTCGGGCCGGGACGGGTCGTCCTCTCCACGTCCGCGGCCGAGGAGCTGGGCGTCGGCGTGGGCGGGGCCGTACGCCTCGGTCCGCTGGAGGCGCGCGTCGCGGCCGTCGCGGGCGACGCCTCGTACAGCCACACGCCCGTCGTCTGGACCTCGCTCGACGACTGGCAGAAGCTCGGCCACAACGGCACGACGCCCGAGGAGCAGGCGACGGTCGTCGCGCTGGAGGTCGCGGACGAGACCGGCCTCGGGGCGGGCGACGCGGCGCTGGGCACCGAGTCGCGGACGATCGACGAGGCGCTCACCGCCATAGGGTCCTACCAGGCCGAGAACGGCTCGCTGCAGATGATGCGCGGCTTCCTCTTCGTGATCTCGGCCCTCGTCATAGGGGCCTTCTTCACCGTCTGGACCATCCAGCGCAGCGGGGACGTGGCCGTGCTGAAGGCACTCGGCGCCTCGACGCCGTACCTGCTGAAGGACGCGCTCGGACAGGCGGTGCTGATGCTGACGGCGGGCACGCTGCTCGGCACCGGTGTCGCGGTCGGCGCCGGGGCGCTGATCAGCGGCGGCGACGTGCCCTTCGTACTCGAACCGCTGACCGTGCTCGGGCCGGCCGCCGTGATGATCGCGCTCGGTGTCCTCGGCGCGGCCCTGTCCATCCGGCGGATCACCGCCGTCGACCCCCTGACCGCGCTCGGGAGCGCCCGATGACCCTGCTGCTCGAAGACGTGACGCTGACCTACCCGGACGGCGAGGGGCGGCTCACCGCGCTCGACGCGGTCTCCCTCCACGTCCCGGCCGGCCACCTCACGGCCGTCGTCGGGCCCTCGGGCTCCGGCAAGTCCAGCCTGCTGGCGGTGGCGGCGACGCTGGTCACCCCGGACCGGGGGCGGGTCGTCGTGGCCGGTACGGAGACGGGGGCGCTGGACCCCGCGGGCCGCGCGGCGCTGCGGCGCGAGCGGATCGGGATCGTCTTCCAGCAGCCGAACCTGCTGCCGTCCCTGACGGTCGTGGAGCAGCTGCAGGTGATGGCGCATCTGTCGGGGAAGAAGCCGAAGGCGGTACGGGAGCGTGCCCTGGCCCTCCTGGACGCGGTGGGCCTCGTGGACCGGGCGGGCCGCCGCCCGCACCAGCTCTCCGGCGGGCAGCGCCAGCGGGTCAACATCGCGAGGGCCCTGATGAACGAGCCGTCGGTCCTGCTCGTCGACGAGCCCACGAGCGCGCTGGACCACGAGCGGGGAGCGGCGGTGGTGGAGCTGCTGGCGTCGCTGACGCGGGAGCGGGGGACGGCGACGGTCCTGGTGACCCACGACCGGGCGCACGTGGCCCGCGTGGACACGACGATCCAGGTCCACGACGGCCGCGTGACGGAACGGGCGCCGTCTTCCTGACAGGCTCGACGCCCCCGTGCGGGGCCTGCTCCGCCTGGGGCGGTGGGTACGGGTGGGCGCCGCCCCCGGCGGGGGCGGGGGCCCACGTGTAAGGGCTACGCGGTGCCGTTGCCCGCCGTGTTCGCGAGGGCCGTCGAGAGTTCCTGCGCGACCTCCTGGAGGATCGGGACGATCTTCTCCGTCGCCGCCTCCGTCACGCGGCCCGCCGGGCCCGAGATCGAGATCGCCGCCGCGGTGGGGGAGTTGGGGACCGACACCGCGAGGCAGCGGACTCCTATCTCCTGCTCGTTGTCGTCGACCGCGTACCCCGCGTCCCGCACCACGGCGAGCGCGTCCAGGAAGCCCTCGGGCGTGGTGATCGTCTTCTCGGTCGCGGCCGGCATTCCCGTACGGGAGAGCAGCGCCCGCACCTCGTCCGCCGGGGTGTAGGCCAGCAGCGCCTTGCCCACGCCCGTGGAGTGCGGCAGCACGCGCCGGCCGACCTCGGTGAACATGCGCATCGAGTGCTTGGACGGCACCTGGGCGACGTACACGATCTCGTCCCCGTCGAGCAGCGCCATGTTCGCGGTCTCGCCCGTCTCCTCGACGAGCCGCGCGAGGTACGGCCGCGCCCAGGTGCCGAGCAGCCGGGAGGCCGACTCGCCGAGGCGGATGAGCCGGGGGCCGAGCGCGTACCGGCGGTTGGGCTGCTGGCGTACGTAGCCGCAGGCCACGAGCGTGCGCATCAGCCGGTGGATGGTGGGCAGCGGCAGCCCGCTGCTGGCGGAGAGCTCGCTCAGCCCGACCTCGCCCCCGGCATCGGCCATCCGCTCCAGGAGGTCGAAGGCACGCTCGAGGGACTGGACGCCACCGCTCGCGGCGGCGGGCTTGGCGGCGTCGGTGGTGCTGGCGCTGGACGTCGGCACGTCAAGGTCCTTTCGGGGCAGGCGGGCAAGGCAGCAGCCTACCGGGCCGTCCGGTCGGACACACGGCCCCGGTCCTGGCGTACAGGCCGGTCAGGGGGGTGTTTGTCCGGTGTCGGCGGGTGCCCGGCGGCGTCCGCCTCCGCCCCGCATGTACGGAGCTACGTTCTACTGTACGAAATTCCGATTCCACTTCATGGAAACATCCAAGTGGGGTGCGGCGCGAGTCGGGGCGACGGGGTCATGCTGGAAGTGTGCCCTTGACGGCATGTCGTCCCGAGTGAAGACTCCTTCAACAGTTCGTTGAAATTCTGCTGGAAAGGGGTACGGGTGGACGTCAACCTGGTACTGCGCTCGACTCGCGTCATCACCCCCGAGGGGACGCGGCCCGCGTCGATCGCCGTCTCCGGCGGGACCATCGCCGCGGTGCTGCCGTACGACGCCGAGGTACCGGCCGGTGCCCGGCTGGAGGACGTCGGCGACGACGTCGTGCTCCCCGGGCTCGTCGACACCCACGTCCATGTGAACGACCCGGGCCGCACCGAGTGGGAGGGCTTCTGGACCGCCACCCGCGCCGCGGCCGCCGGTGGTATCACCACGCTCCTCGACATGCCGCTCAACTCGCTGCCGTCGACCACCACGGTCGACCACCTGCGGATCAAGCAGGACGTCGCCCGCGCCAAGGCGCACATCGACGTCGGTTTCTGGGGCGGCGCGCTCCCCGACAACGTCAAGGACCTCCGCCCGCTGTACGACGCCGGCGTCTACGGCTTCAAGTGCTTCCTGTCGCCGTCCGGGGTGGACGAGTTCCCCGAGCTGGACCAGGAGCAGCTGGCCAACTCCCTGGCGGAGATCGCCGGCTTCGACGGCCTGATGATCGTGCACGCCGAGGACCCGCACCACCTGGCCGCGGCGCCGCAGAAGGCGGGCGGCAAGTACGCCGACTTCCTCGCCTCCCGGCCGCGCGACGCCGAGAACACCGCGATCCAGAACCTGATCGACCAGGCCCGCCGGCTCAACGCGCGCGTGCACGTGCTGCACCTCTCCTCCTCCGACGCGCTGCCGCTGATCCGGGCCGCGAAGGACGAGGGCGTCAAGATCACCGTCGAGTCCTGCCCGCACTTCCTCACGCTCACCGCGGAGGAGGTCCCCGACGGCGCGACCGAGTTCAAGTGCTGCCCGCCGATCCGCGAGGCCGCCAACCAGGACGCGCTCTGGGAAGGGCTCGCGGACGGGACGATCGACTGCATCGTCTCCGACCACTCGCCCTCCACCGCCGACCTCAAGACCCCGGACTTCGCCTCCGCCTGGGGCGGCATCTCCTCCCTCCAGCTCGGCCTGCCGGCCATCTGGACCGAGGCCCGCCGCCGCGGCCACGACCTGACCGACGTCGCCCGCTGGATGTCCGAGGGCCCCGCCCGGCTCGCGGGCCTGGAGCGCAAGGGCGCGATCGAGGCCGGCCGCGACGCCGACTTCGCCGTCCTGGACCCCGAGGCCACGTTCACCGTCGACCCGGCCGACCTGGAGCACCGCAACCGGGTCACCGCCTACGCGGGCCGGACCCTGCACGGCGTCGTGACGTCCACCTGGCTGCGCGGAGAACGCATCGCCGACCGCGGCACCCTGGCCGAGCCCTCCGGCCGCCTCCTCGAAAGGACCAACTGACCCGTGACCGGCATACCCTCCTTCACCGGCGACGCAAGCCCCTTCGGCGGCGGCGACCCGTACGCCGACTACCGCACCGCTGACTTCCCCTTCACGCAGTACGCGGACCTCGCCGACCGCCGCCTCGGCGCCGGTGTGATCGCCGCCAACGACGAGTTCTTCGCCGAGCGCGAGAACATGCTGAAGCCCGGCGCCGCCGAGTTCGACCCCGAGCACTTCGGCCACAAGGGCAAGATCATGGACGGCTGGGAGACCCGCCGCCGCCGTGGCGTCTCGGCCCGGCAGCCGCACCCGACCGAGGACGACCACGACTGGGCGCTCGTACGCCTCGGCGCCCCCGGCGTCGTCCGCGGCATCGTCGTCGACACGGCGCACTTCCGCGGCAACTACCCGCAGGCCGTCTCCGTCGAGGCCACCTCGGTCGCCGGCTCCCCCTCGCCCGAGGAACTCCTCGCGGACGACGTGAAGTGGACGACGCTCGTCCCGCGCACCGCGATCGGCGGCCACGCGGCCAACGGCTTCGCCGTCGACATCGAGCAGCGCTTCACGCACCTGCGCGTCAACCAGCACCCCGACGGCGGCATCGCCCGCCTGCGCGTCCACGGAGAGGTCGCCCCCGACCCGCGCTGGCTCGGTGTCCTCGGCACCTTCGACCTCGCCGCGCTGGAGAACGGCGGCCAGGTCGAGGACGCCTCCGACCGCTTCTACTCCCCGGCGACCAACACCATCCAGCCGGGCCGCTCCCACAAGATGGACGACGGCTGGGAGACCCGCCGCCGCCGCGACAAGGGCAACGACTGGATCCGGTACAGCCTGGCCGCCGAGTCCGAGATCCGCGCGGTCGAGATCGACACCGCGTACCTCAAGGGCAACAGCGCGGGCTGGGCGGCGCTGTCCGTGGCCGCGGAGGGCTCCGAGGACTGGACCGAGGTCCTGCCCCGGACCCGCCTCCAGCCCGATACCAACCACCGCTTCGTGCTGGACACGCCGGCGGTCGGCTCCCGGGTCCGGATCGACATCTACCCCGACGGCGGCATCTCCCGCCTCCGCCTCTTCGGCTCGCTGACCGAGGAGGGCGCGGCGCGCCTGACGGCCCGCCACCAGGAACTGGGCGGGTAACGACACCCCGCCCGGCCCGCGAGGGCGCACCGGCCGACAGCACCGGTGCGCCCTCGCGCTCTTTTTCAGGGCTCGGTTCGCCTCTTTTTCAGGGCTCGGTTCGCCTCCGGGCGCCTGTGCCGGGCTCACAGCCCCGACCGTGCTCGCCCCGCTCGTTCCTCGCGGGCCTGCGCGCGCTCGAGGCTGTTCCCCCGGCGCGCCCTTCGGCTCACTCGCCGGGCTCCTCCTCTTTCGGGGCTCGGTTCGCCTCCGGGCGCCTGTGCCGGGCTCACGACCCCGACCGTGCTCGCCTCCCTCGTTCCTCGGGAGGCTCCGCGCGCTCGGGGTCGTTCCCCCGGCGCGCCCTTCGGCTCACTCGCCGGCGCCCTCGTATCGGCTCTACGCCGCGTGGCCGCCGTCCACCGAGAATTCCGCGCCCGTCACGTACGCCGCGCCCGGGCCCGACAGGAACGCCACCGTCGCGGCGACCTCGGACGGGGTGCCGAAGCGGCCCAGGGCTGTCAGGGACGCCTGGTCCGACGCGTACGGGCCGTCCGCCGGGTTCATGTCGGTGTCGACGGGGCCCGGGTGGACGATGTTCGCGGTGATGCCACGCCCGCCCAGCTCCCGCGCGAGCGCCTTGTTCAGCCCGATCAGCGCCGCCTTGCTCATCGCGTAGAGCGTCCCGCCCGGCCCCGGGACGCGCGCCGTCATGCACGAGCCGATCGTGATGATCCGCCCGCCCCGGTCCATCCGCGCGGCCGCCGCCTGCGCGGCGAGGAAGGCCCCCCGTACGTTCACCGCCAGGACCCGGTCGACGTCGGCCAGGGCCAGCGACTCCAGTGGGGCGACCACCCCGACGCCGGCGTTGTTGACCAGCACGTCGAGCCGGCCGAGGGCGTCGGCCGCCCACTCCACCGCGCCCGCCGCGTCCCCGGCGTCCGCCGCGTCGGCCCGCAGGGGCAGCGCCGTGCGCCCGGTCGCCTCGATCCGCGCCGCGACCTCCTTCGCCCGCTCCTCGCCGGCCACGTAGGTGAAGGCCACGTCCGCGCCCTCCTGGGCCAGCCGCAGCGCCGTCGCGGCGCCGATCCCCCGGCTGCCGCCCGTCACCAGGACCGCCTTGCCGTTCATCGTGGACATCCCGAACCTCCGTAAGGAAAAACGCTGAGTGGTTGCGGGTTCAATCAAAGTCGGCGGCTCCTCGCGGTGCTGGCGGCAATCGGACACGGAGATCACCCGATGACTTTCGCCGAGCGGTGGAGTCGGAGCTTGTGAGACACGATGGACCGGGGGATCCCGGTCGAAGCGAAAGGCACATCATGGGCAAGCTCTCCCTCACCCAGTTCGTGACCCTCGACGGCGTCTACCAGGCACCCGGCGGGCCCGACGAGGACCGCAGCGGCGGCTTCGAGCACGGCGGGTGGTCCGTCCCGTACGGGGACGGGGACTTCGGCACCTTCGTCGAGGGGGTCTTCCGACGGCCCGCCGCCTTTCTGCTCGGGCGCCGCACCTACGACATCTTCGCGGGCTACTGGCCGAAGCAGACCGACGCCTCCCACCTCATCGCGTCGAAGCTCAACTCCCTCCCCAAGTACGTCGTCTCCACGACCCTCGACACGGCCGACTGGGCGGGCACCACCGTCCTCGGCGGCGACGCCGTCACGGAGGTCTCGGCGCTCAAGGAGCGCGTCGACGGCGAGCTGCAGATGCACGGCAGCGGCGGCCTCGCCCGGACCCTGCTGGCGGCCGGCCTCATCGACACGATCCACCTGCTCGTCTTCCCCGTCGTCCTCGGCACGGGCCTGCGGCTCTTCGGCGACGGCGCCCGGCCCAGCGCCTTCCGCAACGTCGGGGGCAGGACCACGTCCTCGGGCATCTCCATCAACACGTACGAACTGGCGGGCAGCCCCACGTACGGCTCCTACGCCTAGGGAAACGGAAACATGTAGCCGCCACCGGTCTCTCCGGGTACGGTGATCGTCCCGCGTGCGAGCCGCCGAAGCCTCCACCTCGTCCGACGTGTTGGAGCAGGCCCACGATGTCCTCGATCGCCGCTTCCGTACCCCTCCCCGCCCCGCGCCGAGCCTGGCTCACCGACCTGCCGGTCCTCCTCGTGGCCGTCGTCTGGGGAGCCAGCTATCTCGCGGCCAAGGGCATCACCACCACGCACACCGTCGTGGCCGTCCTGGTCCTGCGGTTCGCCGTCGTCCTGCCCGCCCTCGCCGTCGCCGGGTGGCGGGGGCTGCGGGCGCTGAACGCGGCCCAGTGGCGGGGCGCGGGCATCCTCGGACTGATCCTCAGCGGGATCTTCCTCCTGGAGACCTACGGCGTCGTCCACACCTCCGCCACCAACGCCGGCCTGATCATCAGCCTCACCATGATCCTCACGCCGCTCGCCGAGGCCGCCGTCACCCGGACCCGCCCCCAAGCTCTCGGTCCCGCCCGAGCAGGGGGGACCCCCATGCCCCGCGCCTTCCTGGCCGCCGCCGGGCTCTCGGTCACCGGCGTGGTACTTCTGACCCAGGGCGGCGGCTTCACCGCGCCGTCCCTCGGCGATCTGCTGATGCTCCTCGCCGCCGTCGCGCGGACCGTGCACGTCCTGGCGATGTCCCGGATCAGGGCGGTCCGGAGCGCCGACTCGCTCTCCCTCACCACCGTCCAACTCGGCTCCGCCGTGGCCGTCTTCGCTCTCCTCGCCACGCTCCCCGGCACCGGCGCGTCCCCCTGGTCCGTGGCGCTCGACTTCGGCCCGCGCGAATGGGCCGGGCTGCTCTTCCTCTCCGTCTTCTGCACGCTCTTCGCCTTCTTCGTGCAGATGTGGGCCGTCCGCCGCACCTCCCCGTCCCGGGTCAGCCTCCTGCTCGGTACGGAACCGCTGTGGGCCGCCGCCGCGGGGATCGCGATCGCCGGCGACCGCCCCGGAGTGCTCGGCATCGCGGGCGCCATCCTGGTCCTGGCGGGGACGAGTTGGGGCCGCCGCGCCGCCGACGAGAGCGCCCGGTAGGTTCTTGCCCCATGCGTTCACTGCCTTACGACATAGAATTCCGCACCCGCGCCCGGCGTACCCAGGGCTGGGGACTCGGGCTGCTGACCCTCGCCGGACTGATGTGGATCTGGCTCGCGGTGCTGATCTTCGCGCCGTACGAGGCCGGTGACTACCGCGACACCGACGAGTGCAAGTCCCGCTGGACCACCCACAACCTGCACAACGGCAGCAGTGACTGCGTCGCCGAACGCGACTGGCCCGAGCTCCTCGCCGTCCTCGGAGGATCCATGCCCCTCGCCGTCGTCGGGGCCGTCCTCTACACCAGCGGCTCCGTCTCGAACCGGATGGCCGAGCACCTCGCCGAGGTCACCCGCCTCAACGAGGCGAGCACCCCGCGCTGAGCTGCCCCGAGGTCCGGCCGCCCTCCTCGCGGTGCCCCAGGCCCACCGCCCGGGGGCGGCTCAGGCCTCGCGCGGTGTGCTGAACTCCTCGATCAACACGGGGTACTGCTCCCCGCCGTGTCCCGCGGCGATCGCCCGGTCGGCCATCGCCTTCATCAGCTTCGGCAGTTCGGCGTTCACGCCGACCGCCTCGCTCTCCTCGATCAGGTGGACCATCGCCCGCGCGTCGGTCTCCAGCGCCGACACCTCCGCCGGGAAGGCGCCGCGGTCGATCTGCTCGGCGTACCCGGGCAGCCACTCGGCCACCCCGGCGGCGATCTGCCGCGCGAACGGCGCGTACGTCGCGGCGTCGACGCCGGCCGTCCTGAGCAGCGCCGTGCCCTGGAGCCAGGCGTTCAGGACGCTCCACATCATGGCCAGGCCGGCGACGTCGTACAGGGACGCCAGGCCGGGGTCCGCCCCGAGATGGGTGACGGTGCCGAGCGCGCCGAGGGCGGACTCGTGCTCCTCGAAGTACGCCCGCGGTCCGCTGTGCAGGATCACCGCGTCGGCGGTCCCGATCCCGGACGGGACGGCCATGACGGCGCCGTCCAGGTAGCGGGCGCCGCGCTGCTCGGCCCACCGGGCGGTCTCCCGGGCCTGGGTCGAGTCGCCCGAGGTCAGGTTGACCACCGTGGTGCCGGCCGGCAGGACGCCGGCCGCGCCGAGCAGTTCGCGTACGGCCTCGTAGTCGGTGACGCAGACGACGACCAGGGATCCCGCCGCGACCGCGTCGCCCACCGTGAGCGCGAGCCGGGCTCCCTGGGCCACGAGGCGGTCGGCCTTGGAGGCCGTACGGTTCCACACGGTCGTGGGGTGCCCGGCCTCGAGGAACGCGCCGGCGAGCGCCTGGCCCATCAGGCCGAGTCCGATGACTGTCACAGGGGTGTCTGTTGCGTTGCTCATGGCAGCATCGTCAACGTTGATACCGGTATGAAGGTCAAGCGAGGTCGCGATGCGGATCGGGGAACTGAGCCGGCGGACGGGCGTCAACGCCCATCAGTTGCGCTACTACGAGGCCCAGGGCCTGCTGGAGGCGGACCGGAGCGCCAACGGCTATCGCGAGTACGGCGAGGCCGCGGTGTTACGGGTGAAGCAGATCCGGCACCTGCTGGGCGCCGGACTCTCCTCCGAGGACATCGCGTACCTGCTGCCCTGCGCGGTCGGAGAGGCCCCTGAGCTGGCCGGCTGTCCCGAGCTGCTGGCCGCGATGAGGTCACGGCTGCGGCGGCTGGACGAGCAGATGGACCGTCTCGCGCGCTCCCGCGCGGCCCTCGTCGACTACATCGACGTGGCTGAGCGCGTGGGCGGAGAGCGCTATCCGCCCTTCGACGGCTCCGGCCGGGAACCCGTCCCCGCCTGAGCGTCCGGCGCCGACGTCCCGACCCGTACGGCCTACGTACGACGCCTGGCGTCCGCGATCATGACGATCGCGAACCCCACCACCGCGATGGCCACGTTCGCCATCAGCTCGCGGCCGTCGAGGAACCAGACGTTCTCCGTCAGGAACCGGGTGTACCCCAGGAACGGGAACCAGCCCGTCAGCTCCCGCACCACCCCCGAGATCCCGCCGAGCAGCACGATGACACCGACGATCTCCAGAAACTTCTTCATGGACCGATCATGGTTCCGGCCGGTCCGGGCCCGCGTCCGCCCGAGGGACAGAGCCGCTGCTACCGAAGTCGCCTTCCGTGCGACTTTGGTAGCGTCCGGTCCCTTCAGCCCGGCCGCACGCCCCTGACGTGCGTACTTTGGTGGGTATGACACGTACGGACCCCCACGCCTGGCTGCTGCCCTCGGCCATGGCCGATCCCACGGCCACCGGTGCGTCCGGGCGCAGGCCGCGGCGGACCGTACGGGACTGGGTCGTCGACAGCGTTCTCTTCCTCTGCGCCGTCTTCGTCGGCCTCCTCGCCGCCGAGACCAGCGACCAGTACAACAGCGAGACCGTCGCCTTCCTCGACCAGGTCGTCGGCGCCGTCGCCTGCTGCGCGCTCTGGCTGCGCCGCCGATGGCCCGTCGGCCTCGCCGTCGCGCTCTCCCTCGTCAGCGTGGTCGCGCCCGTCGCGGGCGGCGCCTTCCTCGTGAGTCTGTTCAGCGTCGCCGTCCGGCGGCCCTTCCGCGAGATCGCCTGGATCGGCGCGCTGGCCTTCGTCTGTTCCGTCGCCCAGGTCTTCGTACGGCCCGACCCCGCCACCGGTACCGTCCTCGGGATCGCCATCGGCTTCATCCTCATCCTGCTGATGACCGCCTGGGGCATGCTCGTGCGCTCCCGGCGCCAGCTCGTCGAGGCCCTGCGCGAGCGCGCCCGGCGCGCCGAGGCGGAGGCCGAGCTGCGCGCCGAGCAGGCGCAGCGGCTCGCCCGCGAGGCCATCGCCCGCGAGATGCACGACGTCCTCGCCCACCGCCTGACCCTGCTCAGCGTGCACGCCGGAGCGCTGGAGTTCCGCCCCGACGCCCCGCCCGCGCAGGTCGCCCGCGCCGCCGGAGTCATCCGGGACAGCGCCCACGAGGCGCTCCAGGACCTCCGGCAGATCATCGGCGTCCTGCGCGCCCCCGGCGAGGGGCCGGACGGCGACCGGCCGCAGCCCACCCTCGCCACCCTCGACGCGCTGGTGGCCGAGTCCCGCGCGGCCGGGACCAAGGTCGTCCTCGACTCCACGATCGACGACCCGGAGGCGGTCCCCGCGGCCACCGGCCGGACCGTCTACCGCATCGCGCAGGAGGGTCTCACCAACGCCCGTAAGCACGCCCCGGGAGCCGAGGTCACCCTGACCGTGCGCGGCCTTCCCGGTGACGGACTGACCGTCGACATCCGCAACCCGGCCCCCACCGGGCCCGTCCCGCACGTCCCCGGCTCCGGCCAGGGACTCATCGGCCTCACCGAGCGGGCCACCCTCGCGGGCGGGCGTCTGGACCACGGCCCGGCCCCCGACGGCGGATTCGCCCTGCACGCCTGGCTACCGTGGCCCTCATGACCATTCGGCTGCTCATCGTCGACGACGACCCCCTGGTCCGCGCGGGCCTCACCCTCATGCTCGGCGGCGCCGACGACATCGACATCGTCGGGGAGGGCACCGACGGCAGGGACGTCCCCGAACTCGTCGCCCGCCTCGCCCCCGACGTCGTCCTCATGGACATCCGGATGCCGTACGTCGACGGCCTCACCGCCACCGAAGACCTGCGCGCCCGGCCCGACGCCCCCGAGGTCGTCGTGCTGACCACCTTCCACGCCGACGAACAGGTCCTGCGCGCCCTGCGCGCCGGCGCGGCCGGCTTCGTCCTCAAGGACACCCCGCCCGCCGAGATCGTCGCCGCGGTGCGCCGCGTCGCCTCCGGCGACCCGGTGCTCTCCCCGGCGGTCACCCGCCAGCTGATGAGCCATGTGGCGGGCGCGCCGGAACAGTCGCGGAGCACGACCGCGGCGGGCCGGATCGCCGAACTCGCCCAGCGCGAACGCGAGGTCGCCGTCGCCGTCGGCCGCGGCCACTCCAACGCCGAGATCGCCGCCGCCCTCTACATGAGCGTGCCGACCGTCAAGACCCACGTCTCGCGCATTCTCGCCAAACTCGACCTCAACAACCGTGTCCAGATCGCCCTCCTGGTCCACGACGCGGGCCTCCTCGACGACGGTGACACCTAGGGGATGTCTGTGGCTTGCGGGGCGATTGTCGGACACGGCCTGGGGCTCGACCCGGGGCGACGCCTAGGCTGAGGCGATGGCGACCATCGAACCGGGGGAGTGGGGCGCGGACTTCACCGCGAATCCGTACCCCTACTACGCGAAGCTCCGCGAGAGCGGACCCGTCCACCACGTCCGTATGCCCGACGGCTGGGAGTTCTGGCTCGTCGTCGGCCACGAGGAGGGGCGGGCGGCCCTCACCGATCCCCGCCTGGTGAAGTCGCCGTCCGTCGTCGGCGTCACCCCGGTCGACGAAGAGGTCATCGGCCCCAACCTCCTCGCCGTGGACCCGCCGGACCACAGCCGGCTGCGCAAGCTCGTGGCGAAGGAGTTCACCGGGCGCCGGGTGGAGGCCCTGCGGCCCCGCGTCCAGGAGCTCGCCGACGAACTCGTCGACGCGATGGAACCGGCCGGCCGCGCCGATCTCGTGGACGCCTTCGCCTTCCCGCTGCCCATCACCGTCATCTGCGAGCTCCTCGGCGTCCCGGCGGCCGACCGCGACTCCTTCCGCCGCTGGTCCAACGAGCTGGTCGCGCCGACCGGCGGAACGCCCGAGCGCGAGGTCGTCGAGGGCTTCGGCGCCTATCTCGACGACCTCATCGAGGACAAGCGGGCCTCAGGTCCCGCGGACGACCTGCTGTCCGCCCTGATCGCCACCCGCGACGAGGACGGCGACCGGCTCTCCCTGCCCGAACTGCGAGGCATGGCCTACCTGTTGCTCATCGCCGGGCACGAGACCACCGTCGGTCTGATCACCAACACCGTCCGGGCCCTGTTCGCCCACCCCGACCAACTCGCCGACCTCCGTGCCGACTTCGGTCTGCTCGACGGGGCGATCGAGGAAGGGCTGCGGTACGACGGGCCGGTGGAGACCAGCACCTTCCGTATCGCCAGGGAGGCGACCACCGTCGGGGACACCGCCATCCCGGCCCACGCGCCCGTCTTCGTCTCCCTCGCGGGGTCCGACCGCGACCCGACGCGCTTCCCCGAGCCGGACCGCTTCGACATCCGCCGCGAACCGCGCGGCCATCTGGCCTTCGGCCACGGCATCCACTACTGCCTCGGCGCGCCCCTCGCCCGCCTGGAGGGCACCATCGCCATCCGGACCCTGCTGGAGCGCTTCCCGCGGCTGGAACTCGACCCCGAGGGCGCCCCCTGGGAGTGGATGCCCGGCCTCCTCGTCCGCGGCGTACGCCGGCTTCCGGTGCGGTGGTGACCCGATGACCTCCTCCTCACCTCCCCCCACGAACCAGCTCGATCTCGACCTCGCCCGGAAGGTCCTGGACGCCCAGCCGTTCAGCCGGCTCCTCGGTGCCCGGATCACCGCCTTCGGCGATGGCGGGGCCACCCTGGAGGTGGAGCTCCGCGAGGAGCTCCGGCAGCAGAACGGTTTCGCGCACGGCGGGGTGCTCTCCTACGCGGCCGACAACGCGCTCACCTTCGCGGCGGGCACCGCGCTCGGCCCCGCCGTCCTGACCGCCGGTTTCTCCATCCAGTACGTCCGCCCCGCGCGCGGCCGCACGCTTGTCGCCCGCGCGAGCGTGGTCCACGCGGGGCGACGGCAGGCGGTCGTACGGTGCGATCTGCTGGCCGTGGACGACAAGGGCGCCGAGACCCTGTGCGCGGTGGCCCAGGGGACGGTGCTCGCCGCGCACGGCTGAGGCGGCCCCTCGCCGCACACGGCTGGGGGCCTCCTTACCCGCCGCGCGCGGCTGACGCTCAGCCCGTCACGACGGGATCTCGGCGAGTGCGACCGGGCGGTGCTCGCGCCGTGAGCGCTCGCACGCCTCGGCGATCCGGAGCGCCTCCAGCGCCTCGCGGCCGTCGCACGGGTTCGGCGCCTCACCCCGTACGAGACGGACGAACGCGTCCAGCTCGGCCTCGTACGCCGGGGCGAACCGCTCCAGGAAACCGGGCCACGGCTTGACCGGGGCCGGCGGCCCGGCGGTCTCCACCGAGGTGAGCGGGGTCCGGTCGTCGAGGCCGACGGCGATCTGGTCCCGGTCGCCCGCCAGCTCCATCCGTACGTCGTAGCCGGCGCCGTTGCACCGGGTCGCCGTCGCCGTCGCCAGCGTGCCGTCGTCCAGCGTGAGCACCGCGGCCGCCGTGTCCACGTCGCCCGCCTCGCGGAACATCGCGGGGCCGGCGTCCGAGCCGGTGGCGTACACCTCGACGACCTCGCGCCCGGTCACCCATCGCAGTATGTCGGCATCGTGCACCAGGCAGTCCCGGTACAGGCCGCCGGAGAGCGGCAGATACGCGGCGGGCGGCGGGGCCGGGTCCGAGGTCGCCGCCCGTACGGTGTGCAGCCGGCCGAGACGCCCCGACCGGACCGCCTCACGGGCCGCCGCGTACCCGGCGTCGAAGCGGCGCATGAAGCCGAGCTGGAGCTCCGTGCCCGCGGTCTCGACCGCCCGCAGCGCGCCGAGCGTGCCGGGTACGTTCAGTGCGACGGGCTTCTCGCAGAAGGCCGGGAGCCCGGCCCCGGCCGCGCGGGCGATCAGCTCGGCGTGGGCGGCGGTGGCGGAGGCGATGACGACGGCGTCGAGCGCGTGGTCGAGGAGGGCGTCGACGGTGGGTGCCACGGTGGCGCCGAGCGCCCCGCCGACCCGCGCCGCGCGGACGGGGTCGGCGTCCGCCACGACCAGCGACTCCACCTCCGGGTGGCGGGCGAGCACGCCCGCGTGGAAGGCCCCGATACGACCCGTTCCGATCAGTCCGATACGCATGGCCCCAAGGTGGTGCCGGACGGTGAAGCTGTCAAGGATTTGTCAGGACAATCGGACTTCACCACTTCCTGTCATCATCTCCTCGGGCTACGCTCCCGTCCGTGTCCAAGCAGCCGCCGTCCGCCGAGCCGCCACCCCTCTCCGTGGACCGCACCAGCCCGGTCCCGCTCTACTACCAGCTCGCCCGGCAGCTGGAGGCGGCCATCGAGAACGGCGCGCTGGCCCCCGGCAGCCTGCTCGGCAACGAGATCGACCTCGCCACCCGTCTGGGCCTCTCCCGCCCCACCGTCCGCCAGGCCATCCAGTCCCTGGTCGACAAGGGCCTCCTGGTCCGCCGGCGCGGCGTGGGCACCCAGGTCGTGCACAGCCAGGTCCGCCGCCCGCTGGAGCTCAGCAGCCTCTACGACGACCTGGAGGCGGCCGGCCAGCGCCCCGCCACCCGGGTCCTCGTCGACCGCGTCGAACCCGCCACCGCCCGGGTCGCCGCCGCCCTCGGCGTACCGGAGGGCGACGACGTGCGCTACGTGGAGCGGCTGCGCACGGCGCACGACGAGCCCATGGCGTACCTGCGCAACCACCTTCCGGCCGGGCTGCTGGGTCTGGACACGGGGCGGCTGGAGACGACCGGCCTCTACCGGTCGCTGCGCGGTGCCGGTATCACTCTGCACAGCGCCCGGCAGACCGTCGGCGCCCGCGCCGCCACGGCCGCCGAGGCGGCGCTGCTCGCCGAGGAGGAGGGAGCACCGCTGCTCACGATGGAACGCACCACCTTCGACGACACGGGGCGGGCCGTCGAGTTCGGCTCCCACCTCTACCGGGCCTCTCGGTACTCCTTCGAGTTCCAGCTGCTGGTCCGCCCCTGACCCACGGATGCCCCACTGACGATCGCGCGACCCCCATGACCGATACTGCAATGCACGCAGAAGGACACAAAGGAGGGCACGGCCTCGTGACCAGGGTTCGGACAGGAGGGGTACGCGCCGCAGTCGGCGCCGTGCTCGCGGTGGCGCTCACCGCCGCACTCGCGGGGTGCAGCAGCACCGGCGGGAAGCGCGCGGAGGACGCCCGCAAGGCGGCCGCGGCCCAGGGGAAGGCGGCCGTGAACACCCCCCGGTGGACCTTCGCCATGGTGACCCACTCCGGCGACGGCGACACCTTCTGGGACATCGTCCAGAACGGCGCCGAACAGGCCGCCGTCAAGGACAACATCAACTTCCTCTACGCCCACAGCGACGAGGCGCAGCAGCAGGCCCAGCTCGTCGACTCGTACATCGCCAAGGGCGTCGACGGCCTCATCGTCACGCTCGCCAAGCCCGACGCGATGAAGACCGCCGTCGAGAAGGCGGTCAAGGCCGGCATCCCGGTGATCACCGTCAACTCCGGCTCCGAGCAGTCCAAGGCCTACGGCGCGCTCACCCACATCGGCCAGGACGAGACCGTCGCGGGCGAGGCCGTCGGCGAGGAGCTCGACGAGCGCGGCAGGAAGAAGGCGCTGTGCGTCCTGCACGAGCAGGGCAACGTCGGCCACGAGCAGCGCTGCGCCGGGGCGAAGAAGACCTTCGGCGGCGAGCTGCAGAACCTGTACGTCGACGGCACCAACATGCCCGACGTCCAGGCCTCCATCGAGGCCAAGCTCCAGTCCGACCCCTCCATCGACGCCGTCGTGACGCTCGGCGCGCCCTTCGCGGACGCCGCCGTCCAGGCGAAGAAGACCGCGGGCTCCGACGCCGAGGTCGACACCTTCGACCTCAACGCCAAGGTCGCCGCCGGGCTCGCCGCCGGCACCCTCGGCTTCGCCGTGGACCAGCAGCCCTACCTCCAGGGCTACGAGGCCGTCGACCTGCTCTGGCTGTACAAGTACAACGCCGACGTCCTCGGCGGCGGCAGGCCGGTCCTCACCGGCCCCCAGATCATCACCAAGGACGACGCCGAGGCGCTGAAGGGCTACACGGAGCGGGGCACTCGATGAGCGCGACCGCGCCGTCCGACCTCGACCACGTCGACGAGCGGCTGCTGCGCACGTCCCGGCTGAGCAAGCTCCTGGCCCGGCCCGAGCTCGGTTCCGTCGTCGGAGCCGCCGCCGTCTTCGTCTTCTTCTCGATCGTCGCCGACAGCTTCCTGCGCGCCTCCAGCCTCGGCACGGTCTTCTACGCGGCCTCCACCATCGGCATCATGGCGGTGCCCGTCGCGCTGCTGATGATCGGCGGCGAGTTCGACCTCTCGGCCGGCGTGATGGTCACCACCTCGGCGCTGGTCTCGTCGATGTTCAGCTACCAGATGACCGCGAACGTCTGGGTCGGCGTCGGCGTCTCGCTCCTGGTCACCCTTGCCATCGGCGCCTTCAACGGGGTCATGCTGACCCGGACCAGGCTGCCGAGCTTCATCATCACCCTCGGCACCTTCCTCATGCTGACCGGACTGAACCTCGGCTTCACCAAGCTGATCAGCGGCACGGTCTCCACCAAGTCGATCGCCGACATGGAGGGTTTCCCCTCCGCCAGGAAGCTCTTCGCCTCCCAGCTGACCATCGGCGGGGTCGACCTCAAGGTCACCATCCTGTGGTGGATCGGCCTGGTCGCGGTCGCCACCTGGATCCTGCTCCGCACCCGCTTCGGCAACTGGATCTTCGCCGTCGGCGGCGGGGCCGACGCGGCCAGGGCGGTCGGCGTCCCGGTCGCCAGGACCAGGATCGGCCTCTACATGGGCGTGGCCTTCTGCGCCTGGATCTCCGGCCAGCACCTGCTCTTCTCCTTCGACGTCGTCCAGTCCGGGGAAGGCGTCGGGAACGAGCTGATCTACATCATCGCGGCCGTCATCGGCGGCTGTCTGATCACCGGTGGCTACGGCTCCGCCATCGGCTCGGCGGTCGGCGCGTTCATCTTCGGCATGACCAGCAAGGGCATCGTCTACGCGGAGTGGAACCCGGACTGGTTCAAGTTCTTCCTGGGAGCGATGCTCCTGCTGGCGACCCTGCTGAACGCCTGGATCCGCAGGCGTGTGGAGGCAACCAAATGACCACCCCCGAGTCCGCCCCGGCCCTCGTCGAGCTCGACGACGTCAGCAAGTACTACGGCAACATCCGCGCCCTCGAAGGGGTCTCCCTGGAGGTCCACGCGGGCGAGATCACCTGCGTCCTCGGCGACAACGGCGCCGGCAAGTCCACCCTCATCAAGATCATCGCGGGGCTGCACCGGCACGACGCCGGCACGTTCCGGATCGAGGGCGAGGACGTCGCGCTCGCCAGCCCGCGCGAGGCCCTGGACCTCGGCATCGCCACCGTCTACCAGGACCTCGCCGTCGTCCCCCTCATGCCGGTCTGGCGGAACTTCTTCCTCGGCTCCGAGCCCACGAAGGGCGCCGGTCCCTTCAAGCGCCTCGACGTGGAGCTGATGCGGGAGACCACCCGCACCGAGCTGCTGCGCATGGGCATCGACCTGCGCGACGTGGACCAGCCCATCGGCACCCTGTCCGGCGGTGAGCGCCAGTGCGTGGCCATCGCCCGCGCGGTCTACTTCGGCGCCAAGGTCCTCGTCCTGGACGAACCGACCGCCGCCCTCGGCGTCAAGCAGTCCGGCGTGGTCCTGAAGTATGTGGCCGCAGCCCGTGACCAGGGCCTCGGAGTGGTCCTCATCACCCACAACCCGCACCACGCCTATCTCGTCGGCGACCGTTTCGTCCTGCTCAAGCGCGGAGTCATGGCGGGCAGCCACACCAAGGATTCCGTCACCCTGGACGAGTTGACCCGGCAGATGGCGGGCGGCAGCGAGCTGGAGGACCTGCGCCACGAGCTGGAACGCCCGACCCCTTCGTAACGGCCCTCCGACACCGCACCTGGCAGAATCGAGCCGATGAGTACCTACCGCGACCTCGCCCACCGGGGCTCCGCACGGGCCACGGTGCTGCGGACCGTCGGCACCCGGGAGCGGCGCTCCCACCTGACCGCGCCCCGGGTGCCCACCGTCGGCATCGACATCGGCGGTACGAAGGTCATGGCCGGGGTCGTCGACGCGGACGGCACGATCCTGGAGAAGCTCCGTACCGAGACGCCGGACAAGTCCAAGAGCCCCAAGGTCGTCGAGGACACCATCGTCGAACTGGTCCTGGACCTCTCGGACCGGCACGACGTGCACGCCGTCGGCATCGGCGCGGCCGGCTGGGTCGACGCCGACCGCGCCACCGTCCTCTTCGCCCCGCATCTCGCCTGGCGCAACGAGCCGCTGCGCGACGCGCTCCAGTCCCGGCTCGCCGTCCCCGTCATGGTCGACAACGACGCCAACACGGCCGCCTGGGCCGAGTGGCGCTTCGGCGCCGGGCGCGGCGAGGACCACCTCGTCATGATCACGCTCGGCACCGGCATCGGCGGCGCGATCCTGGAGGACGGGCGGGTCAAGCGCGGCAAGTACGGGGTGGCCGGCGAGTTCGGCCATATGCAGGTCGTCCCCGGCGGACACCGCTGCCCCTGCGGCAACCGCGGCTGCTGGGAGCAGTACAGCTCCGGCAACGCCCTGGTCCGCGAGGCCCGCGAGCTGGCCGCCGCCGACTCCCCGGTCGCGTACAACATCATCGAGCGGGTCAAGGGGAACATCCCCGAGATCACCGGCCCGCTCATCACCGAGCTCGCCCGTGAGGGCGACGCCATGTGCGTCGAACTCCTCCAGGACATCGGCCAGTGGCTCGGCGTCGGCATCGCCAACCTCGCCGCCGCCCTCGACCCCTCGTGCTTCGTCATCGGCGGTGGCGTCAGCGCCGCCGACGACCTGCTGATCGGCCCCGCGCGCGACGCCTTCCGGCGCCATCTCACCGGCCGCGGCTACCGCCCCGAGGCCCGGATCGCCAAGGCCCAGCTCGGCCCCGAGGCCGGCATGGTCGGCGCCGCCGATCTGGCCCGGCTCGTCGCCCGCCGCTTCCGCCGCGCCAACCGCCGCCGCGTGGAGCGCTACGAACGGTACGAGCGCTACGCCCAGGCCCTGCGCAACGGCACCGTCCCCCGCACCTCCTCCCGCACCACCCAGGACCCGCCTTCATGACCGTCCCCTCCCCGACCACCTCTCCCGAACAGGGCACGAAGATGCCGGAGGACCGGCGCCACATGATCCGCCGCCGCTGGCTGACGGCGATCATCATCGTGCTGCTCGTCGGCATCCCCGCCGGCTATCTGGCGATCTCCGCCGGTCAGAGCCGCGACAGCGGCCGCGACAAGGAGCGCGAGTCCTCCGCCACCGGGCTGAGCGACAACTGGCCGTCGCTGATGAAGCGCCGCGTCTTCGAGGTCCCGATCCCCACGGGCAGCACGGACGTCGCCTACTACGAGACGAGCAACTGGAAGACCAGCCGGCTGTACGTCCAGTTCACGACGAGCGCGGGACGGCTCGACGCCTTCCTGAACGAGATCGGCTCCAGCCGCGCCGCGCTGGACCCGGGCGAGGTCACCGTCGGCGAACGCGACGCCGACATCGTCGGCTGGGACTTCTCCGGGGACCAGGTCTGGTCGGGTACCTCCGTCCACCGCGACAAACCGCGCCCCAGCGAGGACATCACCGTCGACCTCAGTGATCCGGCGGCCCCCAAGGTGTACGTGGTGTCCACCACGACGCCCTGACGCCGGCTCTGCCAGGATCGACTCACGACCTGACCGCCGCGCGCCAGGATCCGCTGCCTTGGCGAACAGGCCATGGCCACCCTCAAGGGGCGGCCATGGCCTGCGGAAGTTCCCACCAGTGATCACGTGTTGCGACGACGGCGACCCCTGGAATCACCCAGACCCGCGGGGCCTCGGCTTGCCGCCTCAGTCCTCGTCCGATTCCCGGACACGATCCGCGTCGCAGTAGTCCTGGTGCCAGTACGGGTACGGCAGCGGCGGGGCGCTGACCTCGTCGAGAGCGTCGTGCTCCTCGGGGGTCAGCGACCAGGTCGTCGCGGCCAGGTTGTCGGTGAGCTGGCGTTCGTTGCGGGCGCCGATGACTACCGAGGTGACGCCCTTCCCGTCCAATGCCCAGCGCAGCGCCACCTGGGCCGGGGACACCTCGCGCTCCTGCGCGATCTTGCGCAGGACGTCGACGGTGTCGAAGGTGCGCTCGGGGTCGACGGGCTCGAACCAGCCCACCGCCCGCCGCGTGCCCGGCGGCGGCGTGGCGCCCCGCTCCTGGTGGCCGCTGAGCAGCCCGCCGGCGAGCGGGCTCCACACCATGATGCCCACGCCCTCGGCCTCCGCCATGGGCAGCAGTTCCCACTCGACCTCGCGCGCGGCCAGGCTGTACTGGATCTGGTGCGAGGCGAAGCGCTCGAGCCCGGTCCGCTCGCTGGTGGCGAGGGCGCGGGTGAGCTGCCAGGACGTCAGGTTGGACGCACCGGTGTAGCGGACCTTGCCCGCCCGTACGAGGTCGTCCAGGGCCCGCAGGGTCTCCTCCCACGGGGTGCGGCCGTCCCAGCCGTGCGTCTGGTAGAGGTCGATGTAGTCGGTGCCGAGACGGCGCAGACTGGCCTCCACCGAGCGCACGATGTGGTGCCGGGACAGACCGCGGTCGTTCGGACCGCTGCTGCCGTCGGGCATCTGCCAGCGCACCTTCGTCGCGATGATCACGTCGTCGCGGCGGGTGCCGAGGGCGCCGCCGAGGACCTCCTCGGACTGTCCGGCGGAGTACATGTCGGCGGTGTCGAAGAAGTTGACGCCCGCGTCCATGCTCATGTGGACGAGCCGCCGGGCCTCGATGGTGTTGAGCTGGCCCATGTGCTGGAAGCCGTGGCGGCCGCCGAACGTCATGGTACCGAGGCAGATCTCGGAGACCTGGAGGCCGGTGCGGCCCAGGTAGCGCATGCGCATCTGATTCGTTTCCTCAGTCTCTCAGCGCGTTCGACGGACTCTCAGTGCGCCTCGACGGGGACCTGACGGTCGGTCGCCGGAGCGTCGGTCGCCTCGGCCGCCGCAGTGCGGCCGGGCCTCAGGAAGGCGATGGCGATGAGGCCCGCGAGGAGCAGTGCGCCCGCGGCGATCAGCAGACCGCCCTGTACGCCTTCCAGAACGGCGGAGGCGCCGGTGCCGCCCGCGGAGTCCATACCGGCCGCCGCGACGGTGGCGAGGACCGGGGTGCCGACGGTGACGCCGAGCTGCTGGCCCGTGTAGGCGAGGCCGGTGGCGAGGCCCTGCTCGTTGTCCGGCAGGCCCGAGGTCGCGGTGATCATGTAGCCGACGACGGCGAGGAGGTGGCCGAAGCCGCCGGTGGCGGTGGCGATGAGGAGCAGCGGCATGCCGCTGGTGGTGTCGAGGAAGTAGAGCGCGGCCGTGCTCGCCGCCTGCAGGAGCAGACCGTAGACGAGGGCGCGGTGGACGCCGATCGCGCCGATGATCCGGGCGGCGAAGGCGCCGCCGAGGACGGCCGCGACGCCGAGGGAGGCGAAGGTGAAGCCGGCGTCGAGCGGGCTCATCCCGCGCACCTGCTGCATGTACAGGGTCAGCAGGAACACCATGCCGGTCATCATCGCGAAGGTGATCAGGCCGGTGGTGTTGCCCCAGCTGACGGTGCGGCGGCGCAGCACCTTCAGGTCGACGAGGGGTGCGGTGACCCGCGACTCGATGGCGAAGAAGGCGGCGAGGAGGAGGAGTCCGGCGGCGAGGGAGGCCAGGGTGGTGGTGGAGCTCCAGCCGTTGCGCTCGGCCGAGGTGATGCCGAAGATCACCGAAAGGAGGCCGCCGGTGACGGTGACCGCGCCGAGGAGGTCGAGCCTCGGGGTCTCCTCGTTGCGGCTCTCCTTGATGAGAATCGGGGCGGCGATGGCGGCGACGATGCCGACGGGGACGCTGATGAAGAGCGTCACGCGCCAGCTGGTCAGGTCGGTGATGACACCGCCGAGGACCACGCCCGAGAGGAAGCCGAGCGACAGCAGGGCGCCGTTGATGCCGAGTGCGCGGTCGCGCTGCGAGCCCTCGGAGAAGCTGGTGGTGAGCAGCGACATCGCCGCCGGGGTGAGCATGGCGGCCGCGACGCCCTGGGCGGCGCGGGCCGCGAGCAGGAAGCCGGGCGTGGTGGCGAGACCACCGGCGAGGGAGGCGATCGCGAAGAGGACCATGCCGGCGACGAACCAGTTGCGGCGGCCGTAGAGGTCGGCGGCCCGGCCGAAGAGCAGCAGCAGGCCGCCGGACGGCAGGGCGAACGCGGTGACCACCCACTGGAGGTCGCTCAGCTCGAAGCCGAGGTCCTCACCGAGGACGGGGAGCGCGACACTGAGGATGGAGAAGTCGAGGGCGAGCATGAACTGCGCACCGCACAGGAGGGCGATGATGAGCCACTGGCGGGTGGTGAAGGGCACCTTGCCGGGCGGCTGAGTGACGGAGTCGGGAGTCATGCCAGAAGGCTGGCAAATATCGCCATGGCGTGGGGAGCCCGAACGTATCCTGGGTTCATGACCACCAGCCTCGACGCAGTACGGGAGCCCCGCCGACGCGAGGAGCTCAAGCACTTCCTGCGCGCCCGCCGGGAACGGCTCAGGCCCGAGGACGTGGGTCTTCCTCCCGGTGCGCGCCGACGCACGCCGGGGCTGCGCCGGGAGGAGGTCGCGATGCTGGCCGGTATCGGCGCCTCCTGGTACACGTGGCTCGAACAGGGCCGGGACATCAAGGTGTCGGAGCAGGTCGTGGACTCGATCAGCCGGACGCTGCGGCTGGACGACGTGGAGCGGGACCACCTGTACCGGCTGGTGGGGATGAATCCGCCGCAGCGCACGGCGGACGACCTCGCCGACACGGCGCAGTTGACGGCCCTCGTGGAGGGCTGGATGCCGAGTCCGGCGTATGTGATCGACAGGTGCTGGGACATCGTGGGGCTCAACCGGGCGGCCGCACTGGTCTTCGGGTTCGGCGAGCGGGACACCAACTGCCTGATGTCCTTCTTCACCAATCCGGCGTTCCGGGCGCGCCATCGCTACTGGACGGAGGTCGCGCCCGGTCTGGTATCCGAGTTCCGCAGGGACGCTGCCCGCTACCCGGAGGAGTCGCGGTTCACGTCGATCTCGGGCCGGCTGACGGAGGAGAGCGAGGAGTTCGCGGAGCTGTGGTCGCGGTACGAGATCACGGCGACGAACCAGGGCGTGAAGGCGATCGACCATCCGCGGGCGGGCTTCCTGATCTTCGACCATTCGGTACTGGAGATCCCGGACCGCCCGGGGATCCGGCTGATGCTGCACACGGCGCGGCCCGGTACGGAGACCCGCGAGAAGGTCGTGGAACTGCTGGGGCGGGACGAGCGGAAGGGCAGGATCTCGCTGGTCGAGGCGGGCTGAGCGGCTCGCGCCAGGCCCACCGGAAGACGGCGCCAAGCCCTCCGACGGGCCCGGCCGCAAGGCCCGCAAGAGAACGGCTCAAGGTCGACTCAAGGCCAGCGCAGGAAGTCACGACAGACCTCACTCCAGTGACAATGCTCTGATACATATGACTGCGATCGGTTCCCGTAAGCAGAGGACATCCCGTGGTCAAGAAGAGCAAGCTCGCCGTCGCCGGCACCGTCGCCGCGGTGGCGCTAGGCGCCGGATTCGCCACCCAGCCCGTCGCCCAGGCCGATGTCGCGGCCGACGTCCCCCCGGTCAGCGCGGTGACCCTGAGCCAGGGCGTCACCTCGGCGCCCTTCAAGATCAAGGCGAACGGCGACCGCAAGGTGCTCTACCGCAAGGCGGTCGTGCAGCCGGGCGCCTCCACGGGCTGGCACTACCACGTGGGCGAGGAGATCGCCGTCATCAACTCCGGTACGTTCACCCGGATCGACGGCTCGGACTGCTCGGTCGAGGAGTACCGCGCGGGCGAATCGCTCGTGGAGCCCGTGGGCCCGACGACCGTGCACATGGGCATCAACAAGGGCACCGTGCCGGTCGAGTTGTACGTCGTCGACATCATCCCGACCGCCGCGACCTCGCCCACCACGCTCGCCCCCGACCCGGGCTGCGACATCGACGCGATCACCTCGAAGAACACGAACGCCGGAGCCAAGTAATGCTTCTGCCGCGCCCATTGGGTATCTCGGGCCCCTCGCTCTGGCTGCCCTCGGGCCGGCAGAGCGCGGCCGAGGCGGTCGAACGTGAGCTGGTCGACGCCGAGACCGCCGCCGAACTCGGATACACCGGACTGCCGGTGGCCGAGCAGGCCCCGCCCGAGATGGCGGTCGCGGCCGGCCGCGAGGCACTCTCCGCGGCCGGTGTGGACGCCGACGCCGTGGGCCTCCTGCTGCACGCCTGGATCCACTACCAGGGCCACGACCTGTGGTCCCCCGCGCACTTCGTCGCCGACGGGCTCGGCGCCGACACCGCCGTGCCCGTCGGCGTCCAGCAGGTGTGCAACGGCGGCGCGGCGGCCGTGGAACTGGCCGCCGCCCGGCTCTTCGTCGAGCCCGGCCTCGGCCACGCCCTCATCACCACCGCCGACGCCTTCGTGGAACCCGGCTTCGACCGCTGGAGCGGTGACTACGGCATCGGGTACGGCGACGGGGCCACCGCGCTCGTCCTGCACCACCTGCCGGGAAGCGAGGGCGGCCGGCCGGCCGATCTGATCCTGCACTCCGTCGCCATGGTCGCCGCGTCCCGGCTGGAGCGCATGCACCGCGGGGACGACCCGTTCGGCCCGGCCGCCCGCTCCCTCGGACCGAAGGTCGACATCCGTCGCACCAAGAAGGCGTTCCTCCGGGCGGGGGGCATGGAGGCGTTCACCGAGGCGAGCGCCGCGTCGCTGCGGTCGGCGGTGGAGGCGTGCCTGGCGGGCGCGGGCCTGTCCGCCACGGGCGACGTGCCGCTGCGTTACGTGGTGGCGCCGCGGCTCGGCCGCAAGACCATCGACCTGGCCTACGCGCCGCTGCTGACCGAGCTCACCGGGGCGGAACTGCTGTGGCCCGGCGCCGACACCGGGCACCTGGGAGCCGGCGACGCCGCGGCGAGCCTCGCGGAGCTGCGGACCCGGCGGATGCTGGGCCCCGGCGAGTACGCGCTGGTGGTGAGCGCGGGCGCCGGGTTCACCTGGTCCTGCCTGCTGGTCAGCGGAGCCTGAGGACGTATCCAGGAGTCCGCATACGAAAAGGTCCGCGGGCACGATGCCCGCGGACCCTTCATGCTGCCCGACCGGTCAGGCCGGCCAACGTCCGCCCGGTCCGGCCGGTCCCTATCGGCCGGCGTTCAGCCGATCGCTCGCAGCGCCGGCGTCAGGCTGTGCACCACGCTGCCCATGGTCCGGCGCTCCTGCTGCCGTACGACGGTGGCCCGGTCGGCCGACCTGAGCCGGGGCGTGTCCAGGGACGGCTCGCCGCGCAGGATGTCCTGCTCCAGCTGGACCAGGAACGGCGAGGGCTCCAGGCCCAGCTCCTCCACCAGCCGGGCCCGCAGCCGCCGCATGACGGCGAGCGACTCGGCCCGCCGGCCGCAGCGGTACAGCGCGAGCATCAGGTGCCGGTGGAAGTTCTCGTGGAGCGGGTGGCGGGCGGTGAGCTCGGTGAGCTCCGGAACCAGGGTGTGGTGGGCGCCGCGCTGGAGATCGGCGTAGATCCGGTGCTCCAGCGTGCAGAGGAGGGACTCGTCGAGGTGGACGATCCGGGCGCCGAGCAGTTCCCCGGCCTCCACGTTGACGAGCGCGGGGCCGCGCCACAGCGCCACGGCCTGGTGGAGCAGATCGGAACCCTCGACGAATGCGCCACGCTGGACGGCGGCGTTACCGGCGGCGGTCAACATCTCGTACTCCGCGATGTCGAGCGCGACCCTCCGCATGGACAGCACATAACTACTGCCCTCGGTGATGAGGATTTCTTCTGCGATTTCGGTGACGTTCTTCTTGAGGGCTTCCGCGATGGTACGGCGGACCTGCCCGATATATGTCTGGATTGTTGCGGTGGCAGTTCGGGGAGGGTTGTTCCCCCACAACTCCTGCACAAGCGCATTGACTGATATCGCACTGTCGGCATTGACAGCGAGCAGAGCAAGCAGACGACGCGGCTTGGGTGCCAGAACGACCGGCTCCAGGTCATCGTTTAATACGGTCATCGGTCCCAGGACGTGAATCTGCACCATTCCCCCTTATTGGTACATCCATCCCGCCTTGCGGCGAAATGGTCAAACCCTTCGTTCCCCGCGCAGGTACGTGCACCCAGCACGAGTCACCAGGCCACCCTAGCAGGATCCCGGCCGAAAATCGTTTTCGGCCGACCGTCGTGCGCAATTTTTGCGAGCCGGATCCCTGGCTGTTACCTGCCTCACGGGTGACACGAAAAGAAAACCGCCTTGAATTCGTCGGAAGACGAATTCAAGGCGGTTTCCCTACGCGTCCCGCATACCCCGAGGATTTTACTCGAGGGCCCCGAGAACGGCGATCGTCCGCTCCAGGTACTCCTCGAACCTCGCCCTTTCCTCGGGCGTGAACTCGGCACCCAGGGACCCCTCGACGCGCAGGGCCGCCTTGTCGGCCTTCTTCGCGATGGCATGGCCGGCCCGGGTTGCCCGGTTGACCACGACCTTCTGGTGCAGCTCCGAGGGTTCCCGGAACACCAGGTCGGCCTTCTCCAGGTTGGTCAGTACCGTCGCCATCGTCTGCGGCGTGACCATGCACTCGCGCGCCAGCTGCGCAGCGGACATGCCGTCCGAGACCGACAGCAACAGCAGAACCGAGTACTGGGGCACCGTCAGGCCGAACTCCCGCAGCACGTCTGTCTTGCGTCCGATCAGGGCCTGCTCGGCCCTCTTGATCGTGTGCCCGAGTCGACCTGCGGCGACCGTCTCCGTCGTCGTCTTCGCCATATCAATAGTCTTGCATACGACAGAGGGCGAAGCAGTAGTCGCGCATTGCCGCCGACGGGGCGGCCGGCCGTCGTTCCCCGAGCCGCGTTCGGTCACCGGTTCGCCCGGCGCCGGGCCGGCGGGATCGCACAGGTCAGCCGGGCGGTGCAGGTGCGTCGGCCCCCCGCGTCGCGGATGACGATCTCGTACGTGGCGGTGTGCGTGCCCACGTGCAGCGGTCGGCACTCGCCGGTGACCCGGCCCGACCGCGCCCCGCCGTGGTGGGTGCAGGACAGTTCCTGGCCGACGATGATCCGGTCGGCGCCGGCGTGTGTCCAGGCCGCGAGCGAACCGAGCGTCTCGGCGAGCACGGCGTTGGCTCCGCCGTGCAGCAGGCCGATGGGCTGACGGTTGCCCGCCACCGGCATGGTGCCGATCACGAGGTCCGGCTCGCACACCTCGATCTCGATCCCGAGGCGCTCCACCAGCTGCTCGTCGACGTAGGGGGACAGAACCTCGACGGGTCCGAGGGCGGTCTGTGTCATGACCCGCCCCCTCAGCGCGCGGAGGCGGGCTCGGGCGCCGCCGCGGACGACTCGGCGGCGACCTCGGCGCCGCCGTCACCGGCAGCGTCGGCGGACGGCTTGCCGCCCTTCAGGAGGCTGCCGACGACGACGGCGGTGACCGCGCAGGCCGCCGCGACGATCCACATGGTGGTGTGCAGGCCGGAGGCGTAGGCGTCGGCCATCGCGGTCACCGCCCGGTCCCGGACCTCGCCCGCGGGCAGCGTTTCGGCGGCCTCGGTCAGACCGCCCTGGAGGGCGCGCGAGGTCAGCGCGTCGGCGCCGCCCTGGAAGGCGGAGACGGCGTCGTTGTCGAGGGCGCTCTTGGTGAGCGCGGTGACGAGGGCGCCGAGACCGGCCATGGAGACCGCGTCGGAGGTGAGCCGCACGGTGTTGAACATGCCCGCGGCCATGCCCATGCGATCCGGCTCGACGGCCGAGACGGCCGCGCCGTCCAGGATGCCGAGGGAGATGCCGTAACCGATGCCCAGGAAGAGCAGCGGGCCGGCCAGCGCGACGGTCGAGGCGCCCGGCTCCACCAGAGTCAGCCAGGCGGCGCCGACGCCGGAGAAGGCGAGCAGGATGACGAACAGGGCGCGCTGCGAGACCTTCTGCGCGAGTACGCCGGTGATGGCGGGCATCACCAGCGAGGGGCCGGTCAGGAGCAGCAGGACCAGGCCGATCCGGACGGCCGACAGGCCGCTCGTGGAGGTCAGGTACGGCGGCAGGACGATGACGAGCGCGACGAAGCTGAACGCCAGCACCAGCGGCACCAGGCAGACGGCGAGGAACTGCGGGCGGGCGAAGAGGCCCAGGTCGAACATCGGGTGCTCGGAGCGGCGTTCCACCGCCACGAAGGTCACGAGCAGGACCAGGCAGCCGACGGCCGAGGCGAGCACGATCGGATCGGTCCAGCCGCGACCCGGCCCCTCTACCAGGGCGAGGACGAACAGGGCGATGCCGAGGCCGAAGGCGAAGGTGCCGGCCCAGTCGAAGCGGGGGCCCCGGTTCGGTTCCGTACGGGGCAGCAGCGGCGTGCTCAGCAGGACGAGCGCGGCGACCCCGGCGAGGACCAGGAACACCGAGCGCCAGCCCCACAGGTTGACCAGGACGCCGCCGAACATCGGGCCGAACGCGAGACCCGCGCCCAGGAAGGTGCCGAACAGTCCGAATGCCTTGGCCCGTGCGGGGCCGTCGAAGGCCTGGGCCACGATCGCGGTGATGGAGGCGAGCGCGGCGCCGCTGCCGAAACCGGAGATGGCGCGCGAGACGTCGAGCAGCAGGATGCTGTTGGAGAGGCCGGAGACGGCCATCCAGAACGCGAAGAAGGCCATGCCCCAGGTGAACATCCTGCGGTGGCCCACACGGTCGGCGAGCGAGCCCATCGCCGCGAGGCTGCTGGACGCGGTCAGCATGTAGCCGTCAACCACCCACTGGGCAGCGGCGAGGGAACTGTGCAGGTCGGCGCCGATGTCGGGCACGGCCACGGACGGGCCGGTCACCACCAAGGTCATCAGCGGGCCGACGACGCACGCTGCTGCGAGCGTCGCACGCGGGTTGCCGGTGGACACGGAGAATCACCCCTGTTCTTGTCTAATCGTTGGCAGGCATGTGTAAGAACTCTGCCATAGAGTAGGAGCCTGCCCATAGGAGATGTCAATGTCGTATGGCAGAGTTCTGCATGAAGGCTAGGGCCTGTCACACGAATCGAGTGGACAGGGCTGCACGGGCACAACAGGAGAGGCGGTGCGCACGGAGATGCGCAGGATCCAACTGGGCGGTTCGCAGCGGACCTTCGCGGCTGTCGGCATCGGCTGCATGGGCATGTCGTGGGGGTACGACGAGCTGGGCCGGGACGAGAGCGAGTCCATCGCGGTCATACGGCACGCCCTCGACCTCGGCGTCGACCTGATCGACACTGCCGACCAGTACGGCCCGTTCACCAACGAACTACTGGTCGGCAAGGCGCTCCAGGGCCACCGCGAGAAGGCCCTGCTCGCCACCAAGGGCGGGCTCGTCGTGGACGACCCCGCCACCTACAAGAGCCACCGGGACGGCCGGCCCGCCTATCTGCGCGCCGCCGTCGACGCGAGCCTGCAGCGGCTCGGAGTGGACCACATCGACCTCTACCAACTGCACCGCATCGACCCCGAGGTACCGGTCGAGGAGAGCTGGGGCACGCTCGCGGAGCTGGTGAAGGAGGGCAAGCTCGGTGCGATCGGGCTCTCCGAGGCGTCGGTGGAGGAGATCGGCCGGGCGCACACGGTCCACCCGGTCGCGTCCGTGCAGAGCGAGCTGTCGCTGTGGAGCCGGGAGGCCCTGAAGGACGGCGTGGTGGAGTACTGCGGGCGCGAGGGCATCGCGTTCATCGCGTTCGCCCCGCTCGGCCGGGGCTTCCTGTCCGGCCTGATCGGCAGCCCGAAGGACCTGCCGAAGGTGGACGGGCGGCACCGGATTCCGCGGTTCCAGCCCGAGGCCATCAGCGCCAACCAGGCGATCGTCGACGGGGTACGCGTCCTGGCCGACGGTCTCGGCGCGACCGTGGCGCAGGTGGCGATCGCGTGGGTGCTGGCCCAGGGCGAGCACGTGGGCGTCATCCCGGGCACCAAGACCCGCCGCTACCTGGAGGACAACGTGGAGGCCGAATCCGTGACCCTCCCGCCGGAGGTGCTGGTCGAACTGGCCTCGCTGCCGGAGGCGGTCGGCACACGCTGAGCCGTAGCCACGCCGAAGGGGCACGCCGAGCCATGTCACGCCTCGGCGCGCGCTGAGCCATGGCAACGCCGGAGGGGCGCCTCGTCCGAGGCGCCCCTCCGGCGTGGGCGGTCACACCGGCTGGCGGCGGGTGCCGGCCATCAGGGTGGCCGGGATGACCGGCCAGCCGTGCTCGGCCGCGTGGGCCACCATCCGCGGGTTCTCGCCGACGACCGTCGGGTGGCCCACCATGCTCAGCATGGTCAGGTCCCCCGGGTCGTCGCCGTACGCGTAGCAGTCGGCGGGGTCCGCGCCGAACTTCGCCAGCGCCTCCCGGACCGCGTCCGCCTTCGCCGGGCCGAACATCGCGTGACGGATCGCCCCCGTCATGCGCCGGTCCGCGTCCAGCTCCGGCTCCGTGCACAGGACCAGGTCGACGCCCAGGTCGTCGGTGATCGGGTGGAGCGTCGCGGGCCAGGAGCCGGAGATGACCACCGTGTGGTGCCCCGCCTCCTGGTGACGGCGGAGCCGGGCGACCGTCGGCTCGATGAACGGGGCCCCGCGCTCCCGCAGATGGGCGTACCACTCCCGCGCCTCGGCGACCACGTCGTCCCAGGGGACACCGGCGTACAGCTCGTAGAACTTCGACACCACCTCGACCGGCGTCACGCCCATCGACGCCAGCCGCCGCAGCGGCTCGACGAGCCGCTCGTACGCGGCGCCGGTGATGTCTCCCTCCCGCTCCGTCCGGTGCCGCAGCAGCGAGAACGGCGTCTTCATCGCGACGAGCGTCTCGTCGGCGTCGAAGAAGGCCACGACCGGGCGGGAGTGGTCGGTGGTGAGGGGAGGGAGGGCGGGGGACGTGGTCAAGACCGGCTCCTGAGGTGTGCCGCTCGGGTGAGCAGTCGCGTGATGTCCTGGGGGCGCCCGGGGTCGGCTCGCGCGAGCAGATGGCCGTCCGGGCGCACGACCGCCACGGCGGGCCCCGGGCCGAGCGCCCGGGCCAGGCCCCGGGGAACGGCACGGGTCAGACCGAGTACCGGGGTGCCCTCGGGAAGCTCCCTGCGGAGCTGGTCGCTGGTCCGCTGCCAGTCCGCCGGCGGGGTCCGTGTGCCGGGCCACAACAGCACGGTGTGCCGGTCCCGATCGATCGTCGGCCAGCCGCTGTTGTCGAGCCGCGAGGCCGCGGACCGGCTCCCCGTGACCGCCTCGCCCGAACCGCCGAAGAGCGAACCACCGGCAAGCGAGTCCGACGACACCTTCAGCGGCATGCGGGGATGGCGGTCGCCGTCGTAGCTGACGGCCGTCTGGCTCAGCTGCGGGGCGAGCCTGCGCTGGAAGAGACCGGTCCGGTCGGCCGCCGTGAACGCGGCGTCCCGCAGCGCGACCTTCGCGGGCGTGTTGACCAGACCTGCCTTGGTCAGCAGCGCCGTCGAGCGGGCCACCTCGTGGGACACGGCACGGCGCTCGGAGTCGTACGAGTCGAGGATCGGTTCCCCGAACTCCCCGCGGAGGACGCCGGACAGCTTCCACGCCAGGTTGAACGCGTCCTGCATGCCGGTGTTCATGCCCTGGCCACCGGCCGGGCTGATCACATGGGCGGCGTCGCCCGCGAGGAAGCAGCGGCCGCTGCGGAAGGCGGAGGCGATCCTGACCCGCACCCGGAAGGAGCCGCTCCACAGCAGTTCCTCGACGCGGCTGCGGCCGGCCGCCCGGTCGTCGACGACCTGCTGGAACATCTCCCGGGGCGGAGGGTCGTCCTCGCTGTACGTGTCATGCGGCACGTTCAGCGCGATGCGGTGCACACCGTCGCCCATCGGGCCGAGCACCATGGCGCCGCTCGGCGCGTAGCAGTAGTGCGAGAGATCCTCGGAAAGGGTGGTGGTCAGCCGGGCGTCGGTGATCGCGAACGACACGTCGACCGGCGGGCCGTCGTAGCCGATGCCCAGTTCCTTGCGGACGGTGCTGTGCGCGCCGTCCGCGCCGACGAGCCAGCCCGGTTCCAGTTCCTCGGTCCGGCCGTCCTCGTGCTCCAGCTTGACCGCGGGACCGTACGCCGCGTTGTCGAGGGCGGTGAGCCGGACGCCCTGTTCGACGGTGCCGCCGAGCGCGGCGAGCCGTCGGCGCAGCACCCCCTCGGTGTCGTTCTGCGAGAGGGTGAGGGCGAACGGGTAGGGGGAGTCGGGCAGTTTGCTCATCCAGGCGGTCGCGAGGCGGCGGCCGCGCGAGTAGAACGCGGTGCCCGCGAGCCGGTGACCCGTGTCGAGGAGCTCCTCGGTCACGCCGATCCGGTCGAGCAGTTCGAGGTTGCGCGGCCAGATGACGTTGGCGCGGGAGTGCGCGGTGTGTCCGCGGCCGGCATCCACGACGCGTACGGGAACGCCCTGCTGGAGCAGTTCGCACGCGACGACCAGGCCGACCGGTCCGGCCCCCACGACGAGGACGGGCCGGTCCGTCCCGTGCACGGCATGACGCTCCGTCAGGCTGCCCACATCAGACCCCCGTTGACCTCCACCACGCTGCCGTTGACGTACGAGCTGTCCTGCGAGGCGAGGAACACGGCGGTCGCGCCGACCTCGGCAGGACGGCCGAGGCGCCCGGACAGCAGACGGCCGCGGTAGCTCTCCCACGCGCGCTCGTTGGAGGCCAGCTCCTTGCCCATGCCCTCGTCGATGTAGCCGGGCGACAGGCAGTTGACCGTGATGCCCTTGGGGGCGAGTTCGGCGGCCGAGGTCTTGGTGAACATCTCCACGGCGGCCTTGCTCGCGCTGTACGCGGCGGCGCCGATCGCGGCCCGGCCGGCGACGCAGGACGACACGTTGATGATGCGGCCGCCGATGCCGGTCGCCTCGCGGCGGGCGGCCATGGGGCCGATCACCGCCCGCGTGCAGAGGAAGACGCCGGTCAGATTGGTGGCGAGCGTGGTGTTCCAGTCGGCCACCGACAGCCGGGCGATCTTGCCGTCCCGGCTGACGCCCGCGTTGTTGACGAGGACGTCGACGCCGCCGAACGTCTCACCCGCGGCGGCCACCAGCTCGGCTACCGAGGCCTCGTCGGTGACGTCGGTGTGGTGGAAGAGCAGGCGGTCGCCGTGGTCGTCGGCGAGTTCCTTGATGTCGTACGGGTTGCGTGCGGCGACCACGACCGAGGCACCCTCCGCGAGGAAGGCCTCGGCTATCGCCCGCCCCAGGCCCCGCGTGCCGCCAGTGATGACGGCCGTCTGTCCGTCGAGCCTCATGGCTTCTCCATCCGATGCTGCGTGTGGTGTGCGTGTGGTGTGCGTGTGAGGTCGGTACCGGGGGTGCGGGCGGGCGGGGCGTCAGTACCAGGTCAGGAGTGCCGCGCCCGCGGTCATGCCCCCGCCGACCGACGCCATGAGGACCCGCTCACCGCGCCGCAGCGGGCGTTCCCGATGGGTGGCGTGCAGGGTGAGCGGCACCGAGGCGGCGACCGTGTTGCCCAGGTGCGGCGCGGTGTAGGCGACGCGGTCCGGGTCGATGCCGGCGTCCGCCACGAAGGTCTCCAGCAGCCTGGTGTTGGCCTGGTGGAAGACGAACCGGTCGATGTCCTCCAGGGCGAGCCCGCAGTCGTCGAGCGTCTGGGCGGTCAGCTTGGCGAGCACCGAGAGGGCGTAGTCGCGCACCGCGCGGCCGTCCATCCGGAAGTAGTGCTTGCCGGCCTCGCGGGCCTCGGCGTCGAGCGGTGTCCGGGTGCCGCCGCCCTCCACGCCCACGTAGTGGTGGAACTCCCCGTCCGTGACCAGGTGCACGGACTGCAGGCCGTAGCCCTCGGGTACCTCGCCGAGCAGGACGGCGCCCGCGCCGTCGCCGAACAGGCTGACCGTGCGCCGGTCGGACCTGTCCATGATCGTGGAGAACATGTCGGCGCCGACGAGCAGCACGTGCTTCCCGTGCCTGCCTGCCTTCAGGAGCCCCTCGGCGACCGAGAGGCCGTACAGGAAGCCGCTGCAGACGGCGTTGATGTCGAAGGCGGGCAGGGTGGAGAGCCCCAGCTTGTGCTGGAGGATCGCCGCGGTCGACGGCTGCGGCACGTCCGGGGTGCTGGTCGCCACAACCAGCGCGCCGAGTCGCTCGCGCACCTCGTCCGGGACGCCGGCCAGGGCCTCCCGGGCCGCGGGCAGGGCCAGGTCGGACGTGGCGGTGCCCGGCTCGGCGTACCGCCGCGTGAGGACGCCGGTCCGTTCGGTCACCCAGGACTCGGGCATCCCCGTCCACGCGCTGATCTGCTGGTTGTCGACCACCTGGTCGGGTGTGTAGGAGCCGATCGACAGGACACCGACGGGCATGGTTTACCTTCCCTGTGCTTGCTGAGTGGTGGTGGATGCGTGCGGCACGGGGCCTCAGTGACCCATGCCGAGCCCACCGCTGACCGGCAGCACGGCGCCGGTGATGTACGAGGCCTCCTCGCCGGTGAGGAACCGCACGGCGGCGGCCACCTCGTCGGCGCTGCCGGCCCGGCCCAGTGGCGTCATCGCCAGGTACTGGTCCATGCGGGCCGGCCGTACGTCGCGCAGCATGTCCGTCTCGACGAGCCCGGGGGCGACGACGTTGACGGTGATGCCGCGGCTGCCGAGCTCCCAGGCGAGGGAGCGGGCCAGGCCGACAAGGCCGGACTTGGCTGCGGTGTAGTTCGTCTGTCCGGGCGAGCCGGTGAACGCGACGGCGGAGGAGATCAGCACCAGCCGGCCCCAGCGCCCGCCGAGCATGCCCCGGGCCGCGTGCTTGGCGACCCGGATGACCGACCGCAGGTTGGTGTCGAGGACGGTGTCGACGGCGTCGTCGTCGAGGGCGAGCAGCAGCCCGTCCCGGGTGATGCCGGCGTTGGCGACCAGCACCTCGACGTCGCCGTGGGCGGCCGCGACCTCCTTGAAGGCGCGTTCCACCTGTGCCTCGTCCGTGACGTCGCAGCGCACCCCCAGCAGCCCCTCCGGGGGTTCGCCGGTGCGGTACGTGACGGCCACCCGATCGCCGCGCTCGGCGAGCGACCGGGCGACGGCCAGACCGATACCGCGATTGCCACCGGTGACGAGGACCGAGCGGCCGGAGCGGGCGGGGCCGCCCGAGCGGCCCGCGGGGCCGGGAGTCCGCGTCATGCCGGCGTCACCACGATCACCGCGTTCTGGCCGCCGAAGCCGAACGAGTCGTTGACCGCCGCGCCGATCTCCATCGGCCGGGCCTCCTTGGCCACCACGTCCACCCCGATGCCCGGGTCCAGACTGCTCAGGTTGGCCGTCGGCGGGACGAGCCGCCGCTCCACGGCGAGCACGGTGTAGACCGCCTCGGCGGCGCCGGCCGCGCCCAGCAGATGGCCGACGACCCCCTTGGTGGAGGTGACGGCGGGCTTCTCGCCGAAGACCCGGCGGAGCATCCCGGCCTCGGTGATGTCGTTGAGCGGGGTCGACGTGCCGTGCGCGTTGACGTGGTCGACCTCGGACGTGTCGACCAGTGCGTCGGCGAGCGCCGCCCGGATGGCCCGCTCGGCGCCACCGCCGGTCGGGTCGGGTGCCGACGCGTGGTGGCCGTCGGCCGAGGCGCCGAAACCGGAGACCCGGGCACGGATGCGGGCGCCGCGTGCCTGAGCGTCCTCGACCCGCTCCAGGACCAGCATGGCCGCGCCCTCGCCGGCCACGAACCCGTTGCGGTCGGCGTCGAAGGGGCGGGACGCCGTCGCCGGGTCGTCGCGCCGGGTCGACAGCGCACCGGCGCGGGCGAGGCTGGCCATGGCGGTCGGGGACATCGCGGCCTCGGCGCCGCCGGCCAGGACGATGTCGCAGACCCCGGACTCCAGGAGCGCGCGGGCGTACCCGATCGCCGTGTTGCCGGACGCGCAGGCGGTCGACACGACCTGGTTGGGGCCGAGCGCCTTGAGGTCCATGGCGATGTAGCCGGCGGTCATGTTGACCGGGCCCATCACCATGAGCAACGGCGAGACGAACTCGGATCCGTCGGCGAGGTGCTTGCCGTGCTCGCGCTCGACGGTGGACCAGCCACCGAGCGAGGTGCCGACCACCACGCCGACGCGGGGGCCGTCCCAGGCCGCCGGGTCCAGCCCGGCGTCCTCGACGGCCTGGCGGGCGGCGACCACGCCGAAGTGGCTGATCGGGTCCATGCGGACGGCGCTGCGCCGGCCGAGCAGGGCGCCCGCGTCGAAGTCCGGTACGCGGCAGGCGAAGTCGACGGGCAGGCCGGCGAGCTCCGGGTCGGTGGCCGCGGTGGACCTGCCCGACCAGACCCGCTCGAAGTTGGCCTCGACACCGAGGCCGGCCGGGGTGACCAGGCCGACGCCGGTGACCGCCACGTCGAAGCGTTTGGTGCGCCCGCCAGGGCGCTGCGTCGGTATGCCGGTCATCAGGCCACCGCGACCTTGGAGTCGATCTCGGTGAGGATGTCGGCGAAGGTGTTCTCCGGGGTCAGCGCCGTCTCGTCGATCTGGACGCCGAACTCCTTCTGCACGATGACGCTGAGCTCGATCAGGGCGAGCGAGTCCAGGTCGAGGGCGTCGAAGGTGGCCGCGGTGTCGAGCTCCTCGGCGGCCACGCCGAGCTTCTCGGAGACGAGGGCGAAGAGACGGTCCTGGTGAGCGGACATGAAGGGTTCTCCTTGGGAGTGGGATACGGATCGGATGAAGCGGTGTGGATCAGGTGAAGCGGTACGGTCGCGGGAGGTCAGCGCTTGCTGACCACGGCCGCGGTGAAGGTGAACCCGCCGCCGCCGTTGAGCACGAGGGCGTGGGCCCCGGGCCTCAGCAGGTCCGAGCGGGCCAGGTCGGCCAGGGAGGCGTTCAGGTCGCCGGCCCCCACGTGCCCGGTGGCCCGGCCCAGGTCGAGCACCTCCGCGGAGGTGACGTCCGTCAGCGGCGGGAGGTACGCCTCGTTCATCGCCTTGGCCCCCAGGCGGGGGATCACGGCGTAGTGCAGCCGCGGGTCGTCGCCGGTGAGCCCGGCGCCGGCCAGGCACTCCTCGACGACTGCGCGGATGCGGTCGGCGGCCGTCTTGACGAAGAAGTCGATGCCGTACGCCTTGATGAAGGCGCGCTTGGTGCGCCGCACGTCGATCATCGGACTGTGCCCCATCGGCGTCGCGTTGAGCTCGTCGTCGCCGCGGTGCATGACCTCCAGTTCGGCGGCCGTCCGAGTGGCGAGCGAGTGCAGCAGCAGGTCCGGGGTGAGGGCGTGCGCCGAGCCGGGTTCCGCCGCGGAGCCGGTCCGGTGGACCAGGACGGCGGTGGCCGCGTCGCCGGCCGCCATCCCGTAGTCGCTGCGCCAGCGGTGCCAGCTCGGCATCAGGAAGCGGTCGGCGGTCGTGACGAGCGCGGGCCCGGCGGCCGGGTCGCCCTGGAGCCGGCTCGCGGCCAGTTCGATGCCGATGGCACCGCCGTTGCACTGCTGGAGCAGCCCGATCGGTACGGCACGGTCGGCGCCGATCCGGTTGGCGATGTAGTGCGGAGCGGACCAGGCGTCGTGGCCCTGGTGGTGGACGCTGGCGTGCAGGACGAGGGAGAGCGCGTCGGCGCGGGCGCCGGAGAGCGCGAAGAGCCGGTTGGCGGCCTCGACGGCCATGTCCGGCGGCGCGATGTCCTCGCTGACCGGAAGGGAGGTGTAGCCGAGTTCCCGGGCGGTACGGGCGTCGATGTCACCCGCGGCCACGGCCTCCTCGGTCGTCTGAAGCCCGTCGGGATACCAGGCCGTCGCCGAAAGCCCCAGGGGCGAGCCGAGTCGCACGGCCCGTCACCTGCCATCCGCGTCGAGCGCTTCGGACGCTTCGGGCTCCGGAAGGACCGCGACCTCGATCTCGGCCGTACAGACCGACTCCCCGTCCTGCAGGAAGTCGACGGTGACGCGCTCACCGGCCGAGGGCGTGACGGAGACCATGACCGGGCTGTCCAGCTCGACGAACCGGCGGAACGTGGCGGCGAAGGCGCGTGCGTACCGCCGGTCGCCGGACTCCTCGGACTCGTCCGAGGCGAGGACCGCGGCCTGGCGGGCCGCCTCCATCAGAGCCATCGCCGGTACGTGGTCGAGGGGATGGTCGTACATGGCCGCGTGCCGCACCGGGACGTCCAGCACGGCGCGCAGCGCGGTCGTGCCGTCGGGGTGCCGGGCCACGTCCGTGAGGACCACGTTCTCCGTCCGCTCGCGGCCCACCAGAGCGGGCGCGACCGGTGTACCGGTGCGGGTGTGCGGCATGGCGGAGGAGAGCGGCGGGACGGAGCCGCGGCTCTTCTCGCGGTGGGCCGTGTAGCCGTCGCGACTGAGGTACCCGGCCACGACGACGCTCGTACCGGCTCGCCGGCCGCCCACCACGAACACGCACTCCAGGGTGGCGGCGAGCAGCCTGGTGCCGCGCCGCTTGAGGTCGCGCGTGGTGACCTCGACGACGAGTTCGTCCGGACCGTCGCCGCGGGCCCGCAGGGCGGCGAGGTCGGTGAACTCGGTGGTCCAGTCGCTGATCAGGAAGGAGGTGTCGTAGGTGACGTCCAGCCACTGGTGCGCCACGACGGTGACCGCCTGGCGGGCGGCCTCCAGGAGGAACAGCGGGTCGAGCAGCGCGGGCCGGTGGGTGTGGTCGTTGTAGTAGCTGTGTGCGCGCGGGGCTTGGACGGCCACGGCGAAGGCGTCGTCGCCGTGCCGGACGGCGTCGGTGACGAAGACCTCCATGACGGCCCGGCGGTGTACCAGGACGCGGTCCAGAGGCCGCTGGTAGGCGAGTTCGGCCGCGGCCGGGGCCGCTTCCGTCGGCTCCTGCTCAGCAAGGGTCATGCCCGGTTCCGTTCGTCCGTGGGTCTGCTTCGACGGCCCCTGAGGGCATGAATCAAGCCTCACATCCCGCTCTGGGGTTTCATCTGCGAACGACGGGGTACTCCGCCGTTGCCTCACGGGTGGCCGGGTTGAGAGCCGCTGAAGGTTCACTGAAGATCGGCCGCAGAGGCCCCCGGACACGCGAAAAAGGCCGCCCCTGACAGGGGCGGCCTTCGTTCTCGTACGGGTTCGGGTGCGGTTCTTACGGGTGTGGTCAGGCCGTTTCGACCTGCGCGACCGATCTGATCAGGCCGTTTCGACCGCGAGGACGACCTTGCCGCGTACATGGCCGGTTTGCACGAGCTCATGGGCGCGGGCCGCGTCGGCGAGCGGGAACTCGGCGCTCACATGGACCCGTACCTCGCCGCGGTCCGCCATCGCCACGAGGTCGGCGAGGTCGGCCGGGTCGGGGCGGACGAACACGTAGCGTCCGCCGAGTGCCGTCACGTCACCGGAGATGGAGGCGAGCCGTCCGCCCGGCCGCAGCAACGCCGGCGAGCCGGCCAGGGTGTCCCCGCCCATGAGGTCGAAGACGGCGTCGACGCCCTCCGGGGCCAGCGCGCGCACCCGGTCGGCGAGCCCGGGGCCGTAGGTCACCGGCTCGGCTCCGAGCGACCGGAGGAAGTCGTGGTTGCGCTCGCTCGCCGTACCGATGACGCGGGCGCCGAGGGCGCGGCCGATCTGGACGGCGAGCGAGCCGACCCCGCCGGCCGCCGCGTGGACGAGCAGCACGTCGCCGCCGGCGACCTCCAGGTGGCGGCGGAGCGCCTGGTACGCGGTGAGGCCGGCGGCCGGCAGTCCGGCCGCCTCCCGCACGTCGAGGGAGCGCGGCTTGTGCGCCAGGGTCCGGACGGGCGCGGCCACCAGCTCGCCGTACGTGCCGCGCTGCATGTGGTCGGCGCGGACGTAGCCGACGACCTCGTCACCGGGCGCGAACTCGGTGACGCCGAGGCCGGTGCGCTCGACGACGCCGGACAGGTCGCAGCCCATCACCATCGGGAAGTGCGAGTCGAACCAGTCGTCGATGTAGCCCTCGCGGATCTTCCAGTCGGCGGGGTTGACACCCGCGTACCGCACCCGGACGAGCACCATGTCCGGGCCGAGGCGCGGCTCGGGGAGGTCCACGAGTTCCAGGACCTCCGGGCCTCCGTAGCGCTGGATGGCGATGGCCTTCACGGACGAACCCCCTGCTGGGACGACGGATGTACGGGCGCCGGTCGCCCGGCCCGGACGGGGGCCGGACGACGGCTGCCCTCGCCACTATAGGGCAGACGTGAGCCAGGGTTCTGCTACACCTACGGCAATTGACATATGACCGAAGGCTCCGTCAGAGTCGCGTCATGCTCGTACTGTCCGCCGCCACCGGCAAGTTCGGAACGAACGTCCACATCGTCGCCGCCGGTCCGGGTAACCCCTGCCTCGTCGTCGATCCCGGACACGCCTCCCGAGAGGCGGTCCTGGAAGCCGTCCGCGCACACCGTCTCGAACCCGAGGCCATCCTGATCACGCACGGCCACATGGACCACACCTGGGACGCCGTGCCGCTCGCCCGGCACTACGGCGTCCCGGCCTGGATCCACCCGGCCGACCGCTACCAACTCGGCGCTCCCGCCAAGGGACTGCCCGACTCCTTCCCCCGCGACCTGCTCGTCGGCCACCCCGACCAGGAACCCGACGAGGTCGGCGAACTCCCCGAGCGGGGCGGCGAACTGACCTTCGCCGCCGGCACCGTCACGGTGCTGCACACGCCCGGCCACACCGTCGGCTCGGTGATGTTCCGCTTCGACAGCGGCGACGCTCCCCTGCTCGCCACCGGCGACACCCTGCTCGCGAGCGGCCGGGGACGCGCGGACGCACCGACCGCGAGCCCGACGAGCATGGAGGACTCCCTCCGCATGGTCACCGGCCTCTGCCCGGACGACACCCGGCTGCTCACCGGCCACGGCCCCACCTCCTTCCTCAGCCAGACGGGAATCCGATGACGAACACCACCCCCACCTCCGCGACCTCCGGCAGCCGTATGCGCACCGTCCGCTTCGACGCCTTCGGCGCCCCCTCGGTCCTCACCGTCGAAGACGTCGACACGCCCGAGCCCCAGCCGGGCCAACTCACCGTCGACGTCCAGTACGCGGGTGTGAACTTCGCCGAAGTGATGTTCCGCCGCGGCCAGTTCCCGGTCGGCCTGCCGCACTTCCCCGGCCTTGAGGCGGTCGGCACGGTCCGCGCCGTGGGCGAGGGCGTCACCGGCTTCGAGCCCGGCGACCGGGTGGCCGCCCTCACCCTGGGCGGCGGCGGCAACGCCGAGGTGGTGGCCGTCGGAGCCGAGCACGTCGTCCGCCTCGACGGCGAGCTCGCCGAGCTGGACGGAGCCCTCGCGGCCGGTGCCCTCTGCAACGTCACCACCGCCCTCGGCGTCCTCACCTCGGCCGGCCACCTCGTCAAGGGCGAGACCGTGGTCGTCCTGGCCGCGGCGGGCGGTGTCGGCACGGCAGCGGCGCAGCTGGCCCGCTCGCTCGGCGCGGGCACGGTCATCGGCGTGACGAGCTCCCCTGCCAAGGCCGAGTACGCGCGCGGCTTCGGCTACGACAGCGTCGTGTCGTACGAGGAGCTGGAGCAGGAGGTGGCCGAGCGGACCGGTGGAGCGGGCGCAGACCTGGTCCTGGACTCCGTCGGCGGCGCCTTCCGGTCGTCCGTGACGGGCCTCCTGGCCGCCTTCGGCCGGCACGTCATCTTCGGCAACGCCGCGGCCGAGGACGTCACCTTCGAGGGCAACCACCCCTGGTACACGAACAGTTCTCTCGTCGGCTACAACCTGGGCGGCGTCGCGGGGCGGGCACCGAAGCTGCTCCGCGCCCATCTGGAGCAGTCTCTGGCGGAGGTCGCCAAGGGAACCGTCCGCGTGGACGTGACCGTGCTCCCGCTGACCGACGCGGCACGCGCGCACGAACTCCTGGAGACCCGGGCGTCCACGGGCAAGTACGTCCTCGATGTCCGGTCCTGAACGAGGCACGACCAGCACACAGCCGATGGAAGACGGGGGATACGT
>NZ_JAMGSL010000001.1:478025-693268 GCF_025195125.1 Streptomyces sp. Je 1-79 | reverse complement strand
CACCACCGACTGAACACCACCAACCACCGACCCGGTGGGTCACGATTCGACCGCCCAAACTGGGTCAGGATTAAGCCGCCGTCGACAACGCCTACCACCACGATCCGTCCCACCTATGCACGCCTGCGCGCCATGGGCGCCGTGCACCAGGTGGCTCTCCCCGATGGTTCCCCGGTCTGGCTCGTCACCACCGAGGCCGAGGGGCGTGCAGGTCTGGCGAACCCCGTGCTCTCGGTGAACAAGGACCATGCCGGTTCGGGATACAAGGGTTTCTCCCTGCCACCCGCGCTGGACGCCAAGCTCCTCAACATCGACGCCCAGGACCACCTTCGCCTCCGCAGGCTGGTATCGAAGGAATTCACCCCACGACGGGTCGAGAACCTCGGCAGCACAGTGCGGCACACCTGCGAACTGCTCGCCCGAGGCCTCATCGATCGCGTGAAGTCACGCGGTGCGGCCGACCTGGTCGCCGGCCTGGCAGCGCCCTTGCCTCTCACCGTCGTCGGCGACCTGCTCGGCGTTCCCGATCAGGATCGCGGGCCCTTCGCCTCGTGGATGACACGGACGGTCCGTCCGATCAGCCGGACGGGGACCGAGTAGCGGTTCGTCCGGAGGCAGATCTGGCTGTAGCGGTCGACCCGCGGGTGGAGAGCCGGCCAGTCTCGAACGGCCCTTCGGCAGGGCGCCAGCAGCGGCTGCTCGGCCGCGAAGTACTCGCGAATGGTGCGGGGACGGGACCGGATTCGGCGGGCGTCGTCCTCTTGGTCCCACCGGTCGATCCTTGCGTTGAGCTCAGCGAGCGCGTCGACGTCGGGGACGGGGACCAGGTGGTCGCGGCGGCACCAGCCGATCTGGCCCTCGACTCCGCCCTTTTCGTGGGCGCCGCGGATACCGGGCTGGCAGTGAGACTGCGCGCTCTGCCTGCCCGGACGATCGAGACGCTGGCCGGGGATCCGGAGCGGTATTTCCGGACCGATTCCTCCGGACGCCTGCTCCCGCTGGCGAAGTTCGCCGAATCGCTCACCACTCGACTCTGACTCGGTCAGTGAGCTCTTTCAGAGTGGCCACTGATCGGGTGACGGGCCAGCGTTCCGCAACTCACGAGGCTCCGGTGCCGTTGAGAGGGATGCTCGACGTCTCAACTCAACAGCAGAGGAGCCTCGTTGGTGCCCGGTCCTGACGCACTCGACCTGCCTCATGCTCTGGTCGAGTGGGTATCGATGCTCATCGTCACCCGTGAGGGTGACCGACGCTGCAAGCTCCCGCCCCACCAGCGCGCCCTCGTCGGCCTGGTCTACCTTCGCCAGCACGACACGCTCACGCAGATCGCCGCCGGCTTCGGCATATCCGTCGGGACCGCCCACGCCTACGTCACGGCCGTCGTCGGTCACTGGGCGGCAAGCGCTCGGCCAGAGCAGCTTTCCCTGTGTCCGGGTCCACGTGGCTGCCGTCAGGCAACCGGTCCTCGAGTCACTGGCCGCGAGAAGGGAGTCCCGCCGGCGTGCTGTCGGCGGGACTCCCCTCGGTGCTGGGTCCTACCAGTTGCACTGGGTTCGCAGAGCCTCCGCGGAGTCCCAGGGGATGTCCGCGCGCCAGGCTTCCAGGTCCCATGTCGGGCCGCCGAAGTGCCCGCCCCCGGGCTTGGGGAAGGCGAACGCGGCGTGACAGTAAAGCTGCTTGGATACGGAGTTGATCTCCCTCTGGTTGGTGTTCCGGAGGGAGGGGGTGTTCGCCCACACCTGCCGCCAGTTCTCCTGCAGGTCGTCGTCCGCGTCCTCGAACGCGGCGTCGGTCGGCGTGACGTGGACGGAACGCTTGTCGCTGGTCAAGCTCATGTACACCTCGGTCTGGACCACCCACGGCTCGTTGGTCAGACCGAGATAGCCGACGCACTCGTTGTGGCAGGTCTCGAAAGCGCTGGGCTGGCCGGGGCTCCACAGGAGGAACCGGTCGTTCTCAAAGCGCTGGCGCACGCCCGTGTTCTCGGAGAGGTTGCCTCCGACTTTCACGGCGTTGTACTCGTCCGTCACCGGGTAGCCGAAGGCGCCTCTCTCATACCCCCACTGCCCCCACAGCTCGCCGATCCGGCCGCCTACCGCGTGCGCCCCGTTCGTCTTCGTAGGGTGCCAGTAGTAGGTACCGCCCTGGAACTGTTGCCGCTTGCCCTGCCCGTCAGGGTTGGTCAGCTCGTCGCTGACGGGGTAGCCGAGCTTGCCCCTCTCCCACCCCTGGCCCGCCCAGCTGTCGCGGATCGCCCCCCACACCGGGTGCGCACCCGTCGAGGCGGTCCAGTAGATGGAGCCGCCGGCGAAGTGCTGGTACGCGCCCTGGCCGTCCGGTGTCGGGAGCTCGTCCGTGGTCGGGCAGCGGAGCGGCCCGCCTTCGCGGCCCAGCTCGATGTACTTGCCGAGGATGGCCCCACCGACGTGGCGCCCACAGATGTCGTCGGCCGCAGCCGGTCCGGCTGTCGTCATCAGCGACGCCACCGCGGCGAGCGCCACACCCAGCGCCTTGGCCAGGGCACCCCTTCGCTTTCGCGGTAATGGCCGAGTCCTTGCCGTCAAGACGCTTCCCCCTGTCTCTGCCGTGTGCGCGGCTACGCACACAGATCCGGTAGTGAGTCGCCCACTCTAAGGCGCAGTCCCGGGCTAGTTGAGAACCCGCACTTGTCCTTCACCAAATCGTCGGCCACCTCACGGAGGGACCTCCGCGGCTGCGCGCTGTGGGGCGCGTGGGCTCGGGTTGCGGCGACACCGCATGCTCCAGGGAGGCAGGCGCCGACAGCCGTGATGGCGGTGCGCCGGCCTGGCAGGCTCGATGGCATCTCCGAACGGCTTGACGGCGACGCAGCGCCGAACGATCCCATGCACGAGTACGTGACGCTCTACCCCGAGGTAGTCCGGGCGGGTTCCCTGCGGAACGCCCTGCAGGAGATGGCCGATATGCCGGCCACGGGCTGACGGTCGAGCTGACGTCCTCACCGGGCTGGCGCTGTGTGGCGGCGAAGGTGGAAGCCGACGGTCATGGGGCGAACGTCCTGATGGCCTCAGCGAGCGCTGCTTCATCGTCAGCTGCTGGATCGGCGGTGTCCGTTTGGCTTCCGGCAGCACTCCGGATCTGTCAGTGGTTGTCAGAGCGTTGCACTCGTGGCTGCAGGCTTCCAGGGACCGGGCACTCGTTACACAGTGGCCCTTCCTGGAGACCTGGGAGCTCGCCGAGGCTCATGAGCGTGGCGAGGCGGTGGCGCGGGCAGTGGCGGCGCGGTGGCGCCGGCTGCGCGAGTCTGCCGCGCGCACGCCGGATGCCCGGGCCATGCCGATCGGCGACGGCCGCTTCCGGGTGCGATTCGCCGACGGCCGACTGCGGGAGCTGAACGGTGCGGCAGAGGCCGTTGCGGTGATTATCGCGGGACTCCCCGACGACGCTGTCCCACGAACGTGAAGGTCAGCGGCGTTCCGGAATGGGTCCGACCAGATTCGTCCGGCCCTCCCCGCTCTCCGCTCCCCGCTCCCGGTGCGTCCCACGGACTGGTCGACTGGACTGGGTCGACTGGACTGGGCGACGGCTTCGAGGCCGCGGCCTCCGTGGCGGACAGCGGGGGTCGCGGAAGCTTTCCGGGCGTGCGGCTACGCGGCGCCCGCCGCTGCCAGCACCGCGACTGGAAGGAGCAGAATCCACTGCGGCATGCGCAGTAGCGGTCTGGGCCAGCCGACGGACAGCGTGACGACCAGAAAGGCTGCCGCGTACGCGATGAAGTGCGCGGCCACGAACCATGCCACCAGGCCAGTACCCGACGTACCGTCCGTCAGGGAGAGGTAGAGCAGAGCCAGTCCAGAGAGCGCCAAGTCGACGCTCACCATGTGCCACACGGCGTGCAGGACACGCTTGGGTTCGTCCGCGAGCCCGCAGGACAGCAGCGGCCGGACCACGTCGCGGTGCCCGCCGACGATGTGCACCGCGGCCACGCCGAGAGCGGTGATCCCTGCCGCGAGAAGCCAGCCGTTCACCGGACCTCGATTCCTTTGGCCACGACAGCGGCCAGCAATGCGGCCAGGTGCGGGTCAGGGTGCTCCCCGACCAGCCCGACGTGGAAGAACACGGATCCTGCCAGCGTGTCCAGGACCAGGTCCACAGGCGTTTCGGCCGCGATCTCCCCGCGCAGCACGGCGCGTTCGAAGACGACCAGCAGACGCTCCTTCGACGGGGCCAGGAAGTCGCCGCGGATGCGCGCCTTCAGCTCCGGATCGGCGGCGAAGTCGGCGAGCAGCCCGGGGAGCGCCGCCGCGGCGGCAGGCGCGCGAAACTCGTCGACCAGACCCTGCAGCAGGATGGTCAGGTCCCCGACCAGCGTTCCGGTGTCCGGGGGCGGAACATCGTCGGTGGTCGTGAAGACGGCCTCGAAGACCAGCTCCGGCTTGCCCGGCCACCGCCGGTAGATCGTGTCCTTGCCTACACCGGCCCGCGCGGCCACTGCCCCGATCGATGTAGCGGCGTAGCCGACCTCGACCATCAGCTCCGCCGTCGCGCCGATGATCGCCTCGTGCGATCGGGGATCCCTGGGACGCCCTCTGGAGGGCGGAGAGGAACTCATGTATTTACCTTACGGGACGACCCGTATGGTAATCAACAGGCTGGCCTGCCCTTCAGGACCGGAGTCGGCGGCGCTCCTCGAGGCCTGAGGTCCACCAGCGGTGAGGTCAAGGTGCGCCCCTACAGCGCGTCACCCCGCCCCTCGCGCCGGGGCGACGAGACACACGGCAGCAGGCGTGGCCGGCTGGCCCGTTGCTGCTGACGGGCCCTGTCGCGTCAGGCGACAGGGCTTGATTCCCGGTCAGGTGGTACGCGACGTCGATGCCGAAGCCGTTCCTGGCTATACGCGGAAGCGCACGTTCGTGCCTCTTCTGTTCCGTATCGGATCACGCCAGCGCTGTGGGCTCTCAGCACCCCTCGGCTGCAGCCCCGGGAGCCAAGACGGCCGGCCGGGGCTGCCCTGAGGTGACCGGCTACTTTCGCCAGAACAGGTGGTGCGTCACCCCGCTCGGGCTGGGAACGACCTCCAGGTGGAACCGGTCGAGCAGTTCATCTGGGGAATCCCAGAGGCGTACTCCGGAGCCGAGCTTCACCGGCGAGACCGCCACATGCATGGTGTCGACGAGGTTGGCGTCGAGGAACTGCCGGATGGTGGTAGCCCCGCCGCCGAGGCGGACGTCCTTACCCTGCGCCGCCTCCCGCGCCTGCTCGAGGACCGTGGCAGGGTCGCCTTCGACGAAGTGGAACGTGGTGTCGGAGAGCGTGAGCGAAGGACGCTTGTGGTGGGTCAGGACGAATACCGGGGTGCGGAACGGGGGCTCGTCCCCCCACCAGCCCTGCCACTCATGGTTGCGCCAGGGCCCGCGCTGAGGTCCGAACTTGTTCCGGCCCATGATCTCGGCGCCGATGTTGCGGGCGTAGTCCCGCGTGAAGTAGTCGTCCAGGCCCCGGCTGCCCCCGGGGTCGGTGCGCATGGGCCAGCTTGCCGTGGCGCCGGCCCAGGAGAACAGCCTCTCGGGATCGACATGGCCGAACGGCCTCTCAAGGGTCTGGTCCTCACCGGCACCGATCCCGTCACTCGAGACGTTGAAGTTCTGGACTCTCAGCAGCTGAGCCACGTGCTCCTCCTGTGTTGTCGACAACGATGGTGAGACTTGCCGGGCCTGGAAAACTCATCGCTGCGCCCGTGACCGGTCACAGACCCCGAGAACCTTGAGGCTTCAAACGTCACCTGACGCCCGAACCGATGCGTAGACACTGCCGCTTGAAGTGAACGAAGCCACTCCACTTCGGTCACACGTCGTCGTCGCCGCATGGCCACACGAGCGCCGGTCAGCTCAGGCCGGCCAGCGCATGCGGTTCATTTCGGTCGGCCGACCCTACTGTCCGCCATGGCCAAGCCGATCAGAAGGATCGCTCGGCCGTCGGCTTTGCGGTGGTGTGTCGATGGCGCGGCCACGGTCGTAGCGAAGGGTGGCCTCATCGGGGTTGACGTCCCAGACGTGGTTGCGCGGTCCTGGACATCTACGACCACAGACACAACATCCTCTTCCTCCCGTGGCGGGCGAGGGGCCGGGACGGTCGGCGGCTCTTCGGCCTAATGCGGCATCGCTGGGGCGCAGCAGAGGTCGTTCCCGGTCAGGCCAGTGAAGACGTGAACTCCCCGACGGGGGGCGTCCTGTCGGTGCATTAGCAGGAGGCGCTATCTCCCATCACTTCTCCCTCTGCGGAGCTCCAGAAGGACCGCTCGACGGCCAGCAGGCGTAGAGTGCGGCCGGCACGGACCACCTCGCATAGGCTGGCCGCCTCATCTGACGCACTGCGACGAGGATCAGCTTATGGGGAGCAGCACCAGGATCCGTCTGATCGAGCCCAGCGACGCCGCTCCGATCGCTGCGCATCGAGTGCGGGACTTCGAGGCCTTCCGACCGTGGGAACCGGCCCAGTCGGCTGACTTCTTCACCCCGGAGGGCCAGGCGGAGCGGATCGACGGCCTGCTGGCCGGATACAAGGCCGGCACGGTCTGGCCAGGTGTGGTGCTCGCCGACGACCAGGTGATCGGGCAGGTCACCGTCGGAGGCATCCTGCCGCAGCCGCACCTGCGCCGCGGCTCCGTCGGATACTGGATCGCCAGCGTCGCCCAGAATCAAGGCCACGCGGGGAACGCCGTCGGACTTGTACTCCGGGTGATGACGGACGAACTCGGGTTGCACCGCGCCGAGGCGTCCACCAATCTGGAGAATCTGCCGTCGCAGCGGGTGCTGCGACGAAACGGGTTCAGTCCGTACGGCGTCGCACACTCCTCGATCTTTCTCGACGGGCTTTGGCGGGACGGGCTGCTGTGGGAGCGCCTCCTCAGCGACTAGCTGATCATTCCAGGATGCGTTCGCTTGTCAGGCCTGGCAGTTGGCGTGGGGTGGCGGCAGAGTTGTACGGGTACCGGATGATCTTGTGCCTCAGGGCCTGTGGGAACAGGTAACCCCATCGCCGCGTACGCGGCGAGCCGGTGATGACCGTCCAGTACCGCACCGACCAGCCACCGCTCCCAGTGCCCCGCCTCCACATACCGGTCGTCGATCCAGCCCAGGACCACAGCGGCGGGCCGCTCCCCCGCCGCTATGGCGGCCGCGTGGCGGGCGACGGTCGACGGGTCGAGCGCCTCCGGCGGCTGCGAGGGCAGGATGGCGCCGTACGTGCACGGCACCCGGCCGCCCGGAACGGGCGCGGTGAGCTGGAAGTGCGCGACGCCGGGCCAGTAGTCCTCGGGACGGTCCTCGTCGTATTCGGAGTCCTCGCCGTCCCCCTCCACGCGGGCGGCCGCACGGCGGTACCACCACGACTGGGCCGGCTCGACCACCCGCTCCAGCGGGAGGTCGAGCAGGAGGGCACGGTAGTGACCGGTCTCCAACTCGCCGAGCACGGGGCTCCATTCGGCGAGCAGCGCGGCGTCGAGCCGGTCCAGGGCGGCCAGCCGCCCGCGCATACCGGCCGCGATCCGGGTCGCCTCGTCGGCCGGCCAGTCCAACAACGTCACGCCCAGCTCGCACGTGTCGCAGAACGAGCCGAGCCGGTACAGCGGCTGCCCGTCGAATGTCAGGGACCGGTTCCAGCGCGGCCAGGAGGAGCCGGGGGACGGCGGGTCGAAGGCGACCCTGATCCGGCCCGCGCCGCCGTCGACGGAGAACCGGGCCAGCGCGCCGGACTCTACGACGAGGTCCCGCACCATCGCGGGCGTGCGCTCGGTGCGGCCGTCGGCCCAGGCGGCGCGCACGGCCGCCGCGTACACCGCCCCGCTCGCCCGCTCCGGCAGGAGGGGGTCGCATCCGGTGAGCCGTTCGAGCGCGTGGTGCACGTCGTAGACGCGCTCCTCGCCGCTCTCGGCCAGCCAAAGAAGCAGGTGCGGTACGGCGGCGGGGTCGCCCATCAGCTCCAGGGCGACGGCGACGCGGTGTGGTCGAGCCCGGTCACCTCGGAGAGCCGCCCGGCGATCGGTGCCGTCCACTCGCGGGCACCGAGGCGGCTCAGCGCGAGCGCGGCGCGGCCGCGGGCTGCGTCGTCCTCGAGGAGAGCGCCGAGGCGCGGCACGAAGGACGGGTCGCCGCAGAGCCCCATGGCATCGACGAGTTCAGGTGCGGGGAAGCCGGCGTGAGCATTTCCCCACCGGGCGCCGGGGTCTCCGCCGTACCTGCGCAGCAGCTCGGCGGGGAGCCGCAGCCCGCGCTCCACGGTGGCCCTCAGCAGGTCCCGGCGGTCGTCGGCGGCGAACGCAGGCTCAGCGCACAATCGGAGCAGCACCGCGTCGCCGGGCTCGCCGAGGCTCCGCAGGTACCAGCTGAGGTGCGGGCGGAGGGCCGCCCTGTCGGCTTCCGATCGATACAGCTCCTCGACCACCTCGGCGAGGCGGCCGGGCCGGTCGGTGTGCAGCGCGTACAGCGCGGTCCACGGGTCGTCGGCACACAGAGCGGCGCGGAGACGCACCCGGATGGTGTCGTGATCCCCCATACAGGCAGTATCAGCCACGAACGGGGTGGCAGGGGCGGCGTCTGTCATGCCAGTGGGGCCGCCGGGAGCCAGTCGGCGAAGATCTCGGCGAGGCGGTCCAGTTCGGCGGCCGTTACGGTGACGAGCCGCAGCCCGGACAGGGCGGCCAGCTCCCGCTTCCGCTCCACCTTCGCCGCGTACGCCTCGCGCTCCATCAGGCCCAGCGCCTCGACGAACGTGCCGTCGGCCAGCCGCCAATCCGCACGAAGGCCCGTGGTGTTGAGCTCCGGATGGTGCGGGTAGTGCGGCTCCGGTTCGTGCACGATGCCCCGGTGGTGCAGGAAGTCGTCGATGTGCCGCTCGAAGAGCGACCGGCACAGGTGGCCGTCCGTCGCCGTGGTGACCGTACCCATCGCCGTGCGCACACCGTCGCCGAGCACCCCGGCCAGCTGGAGCCACTCCGTCCAGGTGCGGGCCCTGCGCGCCGGACGGGTGCTCAGGAGCGTCGACCCGGGGCGGGGCAGCAGGAACCGGCAGAGCAGGGCCTCGTCCACCAGCTCGGCGTCGGTGTACGGCACCGAGACCCGGCCCAGCTGCGAGAGGGACGGCGGCCCGGAGAACTCGATCTCGGCGAGCCGCCGCAGGCCGTACGTGATCGCTTCGGTCCACTCGCCGTCCGCCCCGTTGTCCCGGAGGACCCCGCCGAGTGCCAGACCGCAGCAGCGGTGGCAGTAGAAGAGGCCGGGGCTGGCGGACTGGGCGGAGCGCCCGCACAGCCGGCAGGGCCCGCGGCGGTCCGGGTCGACGGGGGCACCGAACAGCCCTTCCAGGGCGCGCCGGTAGTACGGGTTGTCCGTGGCGTCGTCGACGAGGGGCGACAGCAGGCTGCCCGGCTCCGCTTCGGCGGGCTCGACCGGCACCGCCGGCTTGGCCCCCAGCCACGTGCGGTACCGCTCGGGCAGCAGCCGCTGCGGGCCGGCCGCGACCTGGCTCGAACCGTAGAACGGGCTGATCTCCGAACGGACTGAGAATGCCCGGGAGTTGTGCCCCTCGACCTCCTCGCGCGGCGTGGCGTACGTGACGAGGAGGGGCCGCACGCCGTGCCGGCGCAGCAGCACCGTCAGCGGCTCGGCGTGGGGGCGGGCGTAGACGGTGAGGGTGCCCGAGTCGGCGTCGAACCATCCCGCCTCGGGGAGACTCGTCAGCGGGACGCCCTCCCGCACCAGCCGGATCGACCAGATGCTGTCCCGGACGACGACCGAGGCGTCGGGGAACCCGTCGAGTCCCGCCACGTGCTCTGGCGCGTCCACTTCCATCCCGTGCACCTGAAGCGCCACGAGGGCGTCGGCGCGCACCCGTTCGTCCACGAGCGTCAGCGGACCGTCGGGCAGGTGGTACTGCCCCACTTCGACCCCGGACCCGTCCAGAACCAGGACCCGGGTGTGGTGGAACACCGACCGGGTGATGGCACGCAGGCCCGTGAACCCGTGCGGGCGGGCGCGGAACGCCTCCCAGGCCGCGAGGTGCGGCAGCGACTCGGCGTCTCTGCGCAGCCGCGCCCGGTCCCGGTCGGTTTCCCTGCCCCAAGCGCCCTCGGCGGCACGGCGGCCGAGGCCTCTCCTCATCAGGACGGCGAACCGTTCCGCCAGGGCGCGCCGCAGCTGGCGCTCCACGAGCGACGGCGCCTGCGCGGTTTCCGGTCGCGGGGCGGGGTGGGTCGCCGTGACTGCCGGGGCCGTCGGGGCCGCCGTGACTGCCGGGGGCGCCGTGACTGCCAGGGCGGCCGTGACTGCCAGGGCGGCCGGCGCGCCGCTCGCACGCCGCTCCCGCTCCCGCTCCCGCAGGTGCCGATCGACGAGTGCGCGCACGGTCTCCCGGGCCGGCAGCAGGATCCGTACGCGTCCGATGTGATGGCCGAGTTCCTTCTGCTCCGCCCAGGAGAAGGGGACCTGGTGGTCGGCCGCCCAGCCCTCGTCCCCCTCTTCGTCCCTCTCCTCGTAGTAGTAGCTGTCGGGGTCGAGCCGGTTGAGCTCGATCCAGCCGTGGCAGCCCACCGGCTTCCCCGTCAGGTCGGTGAGCCTGCGGATGCTCTCGCTCGTGATGTAAAGCCCGCTGCCGTACATGTAGCCCATGTGCCGGTCGAGGACCGAACCACCGTGCGTGGGCGGTGCGGCCACGGATATCGCGCGGGCGTCGTAGTCGTTGTCGGGCCGGGGCACGAGGTTCAGCGTCACCGGGACGACGGCGTCGCAGTCCGACCGGGCGGGCGGCGGCACTCGGGGGCCGGGTGTCCGCAGCCGGCCGAGGACGAAGCTCCGAAGGGCCGGGACCGAGTCGTCGAACACCGCGAACCCCGGCGCGAAGTCCTTCGCGGGATCGCCCGGAATCATGAGCATGCCAGTGGTGGGCTCGTACTGGATCGACGCGGAGGGCGGAGAACTCGACATGGCCGGATTATGCCAACGGCATGTACAGCGGCGGGATGGCGGGTGGGCGGCAGGTAGCTCGGGCCCTCGGCAAGACGGTGCACCGCAGGCCGTTCGGGAGGCAGCTCGGCGGTGATGGTGGGTATGACGCCGCCTGTTGCCCGTCGGGAGTCGGCCCGCGGCGTACCGGGCACCCTGCCGGCCGCGGTTGGCCCCTGGCCGGGAGGGCAAGCCCGGCCCTGGCGGGGAGGGCAAGGCTGGCTCTGGCGGGGAGGGCAAGCCCACCTTCGCCACCTCGACCGCGACCGATCGCGACGGCCGCCCGCTCAGCTACGGCCGGAGGTTGTGCCGCAGGAACTCCTCCCGGCTGATGGCCCTGCTCCGGTCGGTGTCGGCGCTCATGAAGTTGCCGACGGGGCTGTTCGGCCCCTGATCGGCGTGGGGGCGCCCCAGCCACTCCCCGAGCGTGATCATGCCTTCGGCATCAGTGTCGATCTGGTCGAAGAGCTCGCTTGCTTCTTGTTCGGTCATGGCTGCGTTCCTGGTCAGCACCCTGCCGCCCACGCAATCCCTTCCGCAGCTTGTTCCGGTCGAAGCCTGGCCTACCTCGAATGCCTCGCCTGGGAAGCAGCGCAGATCCTAGGGGCTGGTTACGGGTGCAGGTGGCGGTGGCCGTAGCGCCATGGCCGCATCAGCGCCGCCGATGGCGTGCCCCCCTCTGTGTCAGCGAATGCTCAGACGTTCGGACCGCACGGGAGGCTGCTGCCCTCACAGCCCGCCTCGACTTCCGGTCCTCAAGGGAGGACTGGGCGCGCGCTGATGCTTGCTGTTCGTCCCGCGCCGAAGGCTTCGGCAACGGAGGCAAGCGCCGTACCGGCAACACCGATCAAAGCCACCAGCGTCACCGAATCCATGCATGAGGTGCGGGGCCGCGGTCATTGCACAGACGAATGACGACGGCCTTCGCCAGCGCCCACCCGACTGGCCGGTGTGCAGTGGCTTTGAGCAGCTCGCCCCGGCCGTTGCCGCCGGATCCGAACCCGGTTTCCGAATCCGGCGAAGCCGGCGTCCAGTATCCGCGGCTGCTGGACGACGGCGACTGGCGCGTCGCAGCGTATCCGTTCGCAACGGTGGCTCCTCTCCCAGGGAGCCCGCACTCCCCCAGGGACGCGACGAGGACGGCCAGTGCCGCCAGACCGACGCCTAGCGCACCGCGCGGGGGATGATGGGGAGGCAAAGACGGAACACGAGGTCAGGAGCTTCCATGGCGAAGCGGGTTCACCAACCCCGCGAGGACGCGGAGTTCGATTTCATCCTCAAGATGAGTGGAGTCCCGGTCCTCGCATACTTCACCGGGACATGGCCCAAGGCAATCGAGCCCTGCCGGGCGATGGACCTGGTCATGAGCGGCATCACCGACGAGTACACGGGGCGCCTGACAGCCGTCCGTACCGACATGACGCGCTGCCCGGCCGCAACCGAGCGATACAAGATCACTGGAGCACCGTCCTTCATCCTGCTGAAGGAGGGAGAGGTGGTGGCGCACGGCACCGGACCCACGACCACCGCCGAGCTACGTGAGCTCCTGGACAGCCACCTCTGAGTGGGTGCCGCGGCGCAGGGAGCAGTACAGCAGCGCCGAACGTCGCACGTTCCAAACCACCTTGGACGACGTCCGCGTGAATGGTGCCGCGTGAGGGAAGCCGCCTCCCCCACCGGCTGACCAGCAAGCCGGAAAGAGAGGCAGGGCACAAGCAAGGGCGCTTCTGGTGGACGGCGCGCTGGCGACCCTTAGGTGGACCCGGCCGCCTGGCCGGTGGCCGCGCCAGCGTGCCGGCCGCTGCGGCCCGGGCCCCAGATGGCGCTATGGCGCTCTGGGCCGCCCATTCGAATTCGTCGCAACCGGCGGGAACATCACGACTGCACCCAGTTCACCGCCGCGATGGAGGCGATACGAGCCCCCGCAGCGGACCCCTCCGGCCTGGGGATCGCCCCGCCCACGTCGTGGGCGACAAGGGTTACGGCTCGAAGGCGATCCGCACCTGGCTCCGTCGGCGAGGAGTCGCCCACACCATCCCCGAACGGGCCGTCAGGTCCGCAACAACCTCAGGCGCGGCAGCCGTGGTGGCCGGCCGCCGGCCTTCGACCGGGACGTCTACAACAGCGCAACATCGCGGAACGGTGCTTCAACCGCTCCAAGAAATGACGCGGTTTCGCAACCCGCTACGACAGGACCACCGAGTCCTACGGGCGGCGAAGCCTCGACACCTCCACCACACCGGAGATCGTCGCCATGATCAAGACCAACAAGTGTCAACAACGCTCGTGATCAATACGCCTAGCGCCCGAGCAGACGGTTCCAGAGGCCGGGCTTCTTCTCCTCCGCGGGGCGAGCGGGCCGGACTTCGAGCGACCAGTCGCCGTCCCCTTCGACGATCGCCAGGACCAGGGGCCCCTCGGGGAGCACCCGTGCGTCCTTCGGGCGCCGGCCCGTCTCGCTCGCCAGCGTGTCCGGGTACCGGGCGGGGGCGCCGGGGCGACGCGGCTTGTGGCCCTCGACGCGCAGCCACCCGCCCCCGTCCTCCGAGACCATCCGGGAGACCAGTTCGCCCGCGGGCCCGGTGTGGAGCAGGACGTCGGAGCCCCGCCCGTTGGCCCCCTCGCCGAGCGCGCGCACCGCGCTGAGGGGCCGGATCACGACCACCCACTCGTCCCGGCTGTCGCACCGGACGCGGAAGCGCAGGGGGTACAGGTTGTCGCACCACATCACCCTCCGGTCGAACCGGTCGGGCGGGAAGCTTCTGCCGAGGTGGACGGCCTCCCTGCCGTTCCAGTCGAGGGAGTCCATCCAGAAGATGCCCGAGCCCGTCCGGGCGACGTCGACCAGGACGTAACCGGGCGGAGGCGCCTCCTCCATGGCGAACTTGGCGTCGCCCCTGCCGACGTACACGATGTCCTCGAACTCCCCGCCGAGGATCCCGGCGGCCGCGGCCGTCCCGGCGGACGGGGCGGGCGAGGGGGCGATCAGCCCCGCCCACCGTCCTCCGTCCGCGAGGTCGATCCGGCGCGGGGGCCGCGCGCGGTCCTCCCCCTGCGTGCCGGACCCGGACCCGGCCGACGCGCCGTCCGAGGCGGATCCCGCACTCCGGTGCGTACCCGTAGCCGTGCCCGAACCCGGTCCCGCACCGGCGTCCGGCCCCGGGGCCGGACTCGACCCCGAACCCGTGTCCGACCCCGTGCCCGACGACTTGCCGACGGCTCCCTGCGGGATCTCCAGCGGGACCGGTCCGGCCTGCCCTGACTGTCCGGGGGCCGGCAGGTTCTCCCCCTTGCTGATCTGCGTCACGGCGTCATGCTGGCACGCGCCGCCCGGCCTGCCCAGGGCTTTCGACACACGCCCTAGCCGTCGTGACGGCCCTGGGACAGGTGCACGTTCGAGTCAGACCCGTTCATCCACAGAGCGGTGTCCACCTCCAGGTGGACGGTGCTGTCCACGGTGTAGCCGAAGCAGCCCCGCGTCTGTCCTGGCAGGAGGTCCTCGAACCTACAGGTGCCGTAGGACTGGCGGAGAACGCCGCCGGGCGTGTACCCGTACACCGAGACCTCGCCGCGGATGTTGGCCACCTTGGTGCCGCTGTTCTGCACCACCAGCACCCCTTGCGCATCGTTGTTCGCGTTGCGCACCACGCACGTCTTGAACTTGATGTTGTTCGAAAGTCTGTGGGGCACGTAGTCGTCGCAGTCCCAGTTCGAGTTGGTGGACACGGTCTGCCACGTTCCCGCCGCAGCCGCCGGCCCAGCAGTGAATACACCGGCCCCCGCCACCGCAGCCGCTATGCCGAACATCTTCAAAGCTCGCTTCATCGCGAAGACTTCCTCACGTGTTGATCGAAAACGTCGCGCTGAGCGTACTCACCACCGCTCGGAAGATCACCGCCGGGAGCACGCCCACCGGCTGAGGGCCTGACGTCGCCTCAGGATCGGCGGAAGCCTTGTTGTTCAGGGCGAGTTGGGAGCACGGTCAAGCCGTCCGTGCCCTCCGAGGGAGCGGGTGACGACCCTCGTGGACACCATGGGAAGGGGCCAGTCAGGCCTTGGAGTACTCCGGGCCGACCAGACCAGGGGCAGGCGCGGGGGCACGTGTCGCCAGCGGGGTCAGTGCGAGGGCGAGAGAGGCGAGGGCGAGGGAGTCGGGTGAGAGCATGAGCGGAGTCGTGATGTCGACCAGGCGGCCGGCGGCGATCTCCCGGCCCCGCTCCCACGGCGGGACCGGCCGCCTGGGGGGGGCACTGCACGGTCGGTCGGCCGGCGGCCCGGTGGCGGATGGAGGGGAGCAAGCCCGCGATGTCGTAGCCGTCGATGCCGACGGCGAATGTCGCCAGGGCCAGGGGAAGGAGTCGCGCTTTAACACGGACCGTTCCGCCTTTCGGAGTGCCCGTGTAGGTAGGTGATCGGCGCACCGCAAGCAATCCATGGACGTTTATCCATGGATCAACGAGTGGATAAGCTTCGGTCCTGGCACGGACGGAGGGGAGCGATGCGCGAGGTGTCCCAGCCGGCGACCGAGGCAATTCGGCTGGTGGAGGGTGCCGGGTGCGCTGGCCGATCCGGTGCGACTGGAGATCATCCAACGGCTCGCCACGACCGGCGAGGAGAGCTGCAATGCCATCGGCGGCGACCTGGACGTTCAAGCGAAAGGGCAGAAAATGTCTCGCCCGTCCGCGCCACCGGTGCCGCAACGACAACAAGGAGACCGGCCATGACGACGACGGCCCGCGCAAGCGTGCAGCACGAGGATGAACGGGTGCGGGTCACCCGCTGGGACTTCGAGCCCGGCCAGAGCACAGGCCGCCACGTGCACGAATACGACTACGTCGTCGTCCCCGTCACCGACGGCCTCACCGACGTCATCACCCCCGACGGCACCGTCACCTCCTCGCAGCTGCGGGCGGGGCAGTCCTACGCCCGCCCGGCCGGCGGCGAACACGAAGTCGTCAACGCCGGCACCACGCCACTGGCCTTTGTCGAGATCGAGATGAAGAACAACTAGCCGCACCCCAGGCGACGAAGCCTTACTGGTCTTATCTCCGCCAGAGGCCAGCCCACAGCCCCGGCACGAACACCGCACCGCTCGCACCGGGGCGTAGGAGATGAGTCAGCGGAAGTGCACCGAGAGACCCTTGACGTCGTCGCCAAGCGTCGCGCCAGGGTCCATCTGCACATACGCGTCGCCCTCGCAGTCGGCTGCTGCGAAGAAGGTGGCGATGCCGTTGGTCGCGTTCTGCGGGGCGTAGGCCGGCGAGGCTTCGGTGGCTTCCGGGATGTTGGTGCAGTTACTGGTCTCGGGGTCGAGCATCCTGCCTGCCGAGCCCGACCCGTACTTGTAGGCGAATTCGCCGTCGGCGGCGGATGCTGAGCCGGGGAGGGTAAGGACGAGCAGGAGTGCACCGGCCGCAGCGGCCATGGTGTGACGAATGCGCATGTGGGGCTCTCTCTTCTGTGCGGACGTCGGCCGGCGGCCGACCACCCAGCGAGCAGCATGCTCCCGAGGCGTCGGCCCACCCAGGAGGTCGTCTCGGCGCATCGAGGTGATCTTGGGGCGTACAGAAGCGAAACCACACATGCCTTGTTTCAGGCACAAGCTCCGCCATAGGGGTGTCGAGGGCTTCCGTGAAGTACCGATCCTGCCCGTTGACCGTCGGCCTTCTGCGATGTCGCCTATCGCGTGTGCTGCTTGGGCGGCTGCGACATGATTCCGGCGGGTCGGTGCGTCGGTGTGAGGGGGGAAGCAGTGGCACATGTGGGGAGAGAGGCTGTGCGTAATGAGCTTCTCGGTGGCCGTTACCGGCTGGTGCGACAGCTCGGCGAGGGCGGCATGGGGGAGGTATGGGTCGGGGGGAGAGGGGGCCCCGTCCTCCCACCTGTTCGCCTACGTTGTCGGTCCATCATTGGCCGCTGCGGCGGTCGGTGCCGTGGCCATGGCCGTACGCGCCCCGACTAGCCGTTGGTGCCGGTCAGCTGCAGCGTGGGCAGACGCCACCCCGGTCCTGCCGCCCTTGCGGCCTTCGGCCCGCACATCGATTGTTTTGACGGCGCTGGTATGCCGTCTCACGATTCTGAGCATCCCGTTCGCGACCGGCCAGGCCATCGCTGTCGGTGGGGCCTAAAGCGACTCTCGATCGGCGCAGCTGACACTGTTCGGCGTCCAGACGGCCATTCTCGCCATCGGCTTGCTGCTGCTCTTCGTGCGGAACCCGGCTGGCCGATGGCTGATCGCGACGGGCAGCGTCGGTCTGGCTTTGGAGGCATCGGGCGCCCTGTACTTCCAGGACAGCATGGGCTACGTCCCGCGCGTGGTTCTCTCAGTGGCCACCGTCGCCGCCCCTCTCCGCCGACCTGGTCGTACTATCAGTCGCCGGAAGGCCACGTCGACAACTGGGCTGAAGCCTCTTGCAGAGGGCTGTGGCTCCAGCCCCGACGCCGCCCGTTTTGCGGCGAACACCGGAGCCGGCAGGCAGCCTCCAGTCAGGTGTCGCGCGCCGTCGTCACTGTCCGTCGAGGGCGGTAGCGACCTGGTCCATGACGCGCTGCCAGTGCGCCCGTTGCCGTTCGCGCTCTTCGGCGCTTGCCAGGTGCTCCTGGTGGAAGCGGAGCATCGTCCGGGCCCCGTCGGCGGCGGGGGCCAGGGCGACCTGAACCGTGGTGGTGCCGTGGGCGACGCGGATGCAGGCTCCGGGGCGGTAGCCGCGCACCTCGCCCGTCATGCCTTCGGTCGTCCGGTAGGGGGCGCCTCGTTCCGGGGTGAGGAGCGCGCCTGGGCCGAGCCAGAGGTCGAGCCCTTCAGGGCTGCTGATGAAAGTCCCAGACGTTGGCTGCGGGATGGGTCACGCCGATCTGCCAGCCGGCGTCCTTGGTGAGTCCTGTGGACATGGTGGTCATCCTTCCTCGGTGTGACGGGCGCGCAGTGCCCTGACCTTGTGGCGGTTGCCGCAGTGCTCCATGGAGCACCAGCGGCGGCTGCCGGGCCGTGAGGTGTCGACGTAAATCAGGTGGCAGTCCTCGGCGGCGCAGGTACGGATCCGGTGCACGAAGGGGCCGGTCAACAGCTCGACGGCATCCCGGGCGACGGTGGCCGCCAGATGCGTACCGCTGGGGGATCCGGCCCACTGCCGCTGCCCGGTCGGCGTGATGGCGGGGGCCAGGGCCGGGCGGGCGGCCGCCTCATTGACGGTCTCCAGGTCGCGGGACGGGTGAGGCTCGCTGCGCGTGTGGGCGATGACCACCCGGAACAGCGCGTCGCGCAGGCCCCGCATGTCGGCCACCTCTGCTTCGGAGATCTCCAGCACGGGCGTCGGCGTCAGCCGCGAGCGCTCTGCCCAGGCAGCCAGGTCGGCGGGCTCGTGCAGGACCTCGTACCGGCTGTAGGGGCCGGGGCCGCCGGTGGTCAGCAGCTCCAGGCACAGCGCGCCGGGGTCGAACCGGTAGGCGACGCCGGTACGGGAGTGCAGCGTCAGCCCCGTGGTTGCGGAAGAGTCCATGTAACCACTATAACCAGTTACATGGCATTGAGTTGGAAACTGGTCATCGACAGTACGAACGCCACCGCCCTTGCGGACTTCTGGGCCAGGGCGCTGGAGTACGAGGTGGAAGACCCCAGCGCTCTCGTCGAGCAGCTGCTGGCCGCCGGCCAGATCGGCGGGGAGGCAGTCACCGAGCACCGCGGCCGCAAGACCTTCCGCGGCTATGCCGCGATCCGCCACCCCGAGGACCCGTTCGACGAAACCAGCGGCGTCGGCCGCGGCCGACGACTGCTCTTCCAGGACGTGCCCGAGGGCAAGAGAGGCAAGAACCGCCTGCACCTCGACATTCACAGCGAACCCGGCGGCCTCGACAAGTTGCTGGCCGGGCTGGAGGAACTGGGGGCGACTCGTGTCAGAGAGGTGAACAGGGGGCCGGCCGGGCGCTGGTGGATCATGCAGGATCCGGAGGGCAACGAGTTCTGCGTGGCGTAAGTCCCGGCCCCCCGGTCCGTTGCGGAGCATGGGCTCTCCGGGAGCGAGGGACGGGTCTCATACGCTGCTCAGGGCGCCGATCCGGCCGTACGGTGCGGCGTCGTCCGTCGGGGGCGGCGACCTCGGCCTGAACTGGGACTGAGAACGCTGGTAGACGCACGGAGGCCCGCCCCGAGGGGCGGGCCTCCGCCGGTGCCCAGCCTGCAAGCCGGAACCGCGGGCGTCAGTGGGCACCCGCGTACACACGGCTGGCGAACTCGGCGATCTGCTTGTCGGTGAGGTTCTGCGCCAGGTTGGCCTCCGAGATCATCCCGCAGAGGCGGTGGCCGTTCTGTACGTCGATCACCGGCAGGCGCTTGACCTGGTGCTCCTCCATGAGGTGCAGGGCATCGGTCGCCGACGCGTCCGCGTCGATCCAGTGCAGCTCGCCGCCGAGGGAGCCACACTCGATCCTGGCCGGGTCCTTCCCGTCGGCCACACACTCGATGACGATGTCCCGGTCGGTGATCATGCCCTGCAGCTTGTCGTCATCACCGCAGATGGGCAGCGCACCGACCTGCATTTCGCGCATCATCTTCGCCGCGTCCTGCAGAGACTCGTGCTCACCGACGCACTGTCCACCCGCCGTCATGATGTCGCGGGCCTTGAGCGGCTTGTCCTGTGCCATGATCGCTCCTCCCGTCGTGGTCACACAGTTGCCTGTAGGACCGCCTTCCCAGTCCTCCCATCGCAACACGCATGACCGCCGACCGCCACGCTGCCGCCCCTGGGACGGCAGGACTGGAGGAAGCCTCGCCGTGGCAGCGCAAGGAGCCTGCTTGAGCCGGGCCAGTGCCCGGCGAGGGGTGGCAACGCTGTCAGGACCGAGACCGTCGGGCCCACCGGTGCTCCAGCCGTCACCCCCGTCGTTCGCGGCGACCTCGACATGGCGGGGGCCGTCAGCCTGGACGGGGCCAGCGGCAGAACCTGGGCGGCCGCCGGATCTGGGCGGTCGGCGTGCCGCCGCTACATGGGGTCGATGCCCTCGCTGCTCTCCCGGTCGCTCTGCTGCTTCAGCCGGCGGGCCTTGTCCGTCAGCCGCTGACGTTCCTGCGGGTCCGTGGTCTGCTCCGCGTCCTGTTCCATCTTCTGCGCCTTGGCCCGCATCTGCCGGATGCGGTCACCAAACTCATCTGCAACGCTCATGATCCACTCGCTCTGGTATCGGGCAGCGCCTGGCTAGGCGGGTCATACCCAGCGAAACAGCACCCTCGGCTACGCGCATCCCGGGCAGGCGGGTTTCCACAGGATGGCCCGCCGGCCGCCCCGGCCTGGGCGGCCGGGACGTGCCGCAGGGAGCGACCGGCCAAGGCTGGCGGCCCAGTGACGGTCGGCTGATCCGCCCGGCATCGGGGGTGAACGCAGTGATTGCCTGACGTGGAGTGGGAGCGGCTGCGGCCGCTTCTGCGTGATCACTGGCAGGTGATCGACGGAGTTCGTGCGTGGTCAAACGGAACTCCATCCGCGCGGGCGAGGGGAACCGCTGGCCAGTTCCCCAGCGCCTGTGGAGACGTCGATGAACCGAGCACCGCGCGCCTGGCTCCTCCCGGCCGCCCTGTACGGGTTGTCCACGCCGGACAGGGCAGCCGGGGCGGGGGCCGCAGAATGCGGCAGCGAAGCTTCGCCTACGGCGGGCCCCGGGAAGGGCTGCCGGTCCTGACCGTGCTCAAGTCGCTGCCGCATCCCATGGGCCGCGAGAAGGTCGGCCTGGCTGAGATCGACCAGTCGTCGTGTGCGATCGAATCTGCATCGTCTGCCATCGGAGCCTGGGCGAGGAGAGACACTCCCGTCGCGGCGCTGCATTGCGGGTGGGCGACAGTGTCCTTCGACGGCAAGTGCCGTTAACGGATCATGAAGCGAACCCTCATCACCTCTGCCGTTCTCGCTGTCGGTATGGCTGCCATGGCCGCCGCACCCGCACACGCGGGACTCCTCGACGGCAGCCTCAACAACCTTGACCTCCTCGACCACATCTCCGTACTGGATTCCAACATCAACAGCGACCCGGAGACCGTCGAGAACAGGAACGCCAACACCCGCGCCGACGGCCTGCTCGGCAACGCCGTCGGCCTGCTCCGGTAAGGCGCTCACCACGACGACCACCGTCCGGTCTCCAGCCTGGACAGACCGGACGGTGAGGCACGATGCGCTGCGCCAGTGCCCTCTGCACTGCACTTGAGACGGCCTTGGTTCCTCGTGCATCCTCCCGCCACAGGAACTCCGCCTGCCCGGTCACGCCGCGCTGTCAGCTCTTAAGGGGTGACCGAGCGGCAGGTGTTGCTCCGGGCGGAGATGCGAGGGCGCCGCCCGGCGGTGGGCCTGGACGGGGGAGACGCACGGGTTCTGTCGTAAGAGTGGCACGGCCGACCCCGCGTACGTGCGAAGGAACGCGGGACCGGCCCACCGGCCGCACCCGTCAGGGGTGCCTGCGCCAATCGCCGACGGGTGACGGGCTACGACGCTGCCGGCGGCGCCGTGAAGGCCGTTCTGAAGACCGCGCTGAAGCCGCTGGGACTTCGGATGTGAGGAGCACACGGGTGGCGAGGTGCTCGTCACGCACGACCTGTGCGGCGACGACTGGAAGGGCGGCACCCACCGGGTCGGCCACCACGACCCTTCGACCGGCAAGGCGACTTGGCGCTGCACGACCCTCGCCACCGACGCCTGAATCGCGTCCGCCTCTCCGCTGATCGTCGGCCCCAACACCGGCCCGTACGAGCAGGATGTGCCCGACCAGCCGCACTCCCTCTCCGCCCAGGGCAAGGTCCAGGCCAGCCGGAAGGGCAAGGACATCTATGACACCGGCCGCCGGGGCCAGCACCGCCGCAGCGGGCCCATGCCTGGCGGCTGACCACCGCGCTTCACGGCCGAGGGCCGACCTCCCGTTGACGTCCGGGAGGTCGGCGCCTTCTCGCGTGCCCTGGGCCGCCCCTGACAGGCGTACAGCGCAGGTGACGGGGCCCCGCCGCTGTGCGCGTCACGGGCAGTCGGGCTGCCCGGCGTTCTCGACGCTTGCCGGCGTCAGCCGAGGCCGAGAACGCTCATCGTGCGCTCCGCCATGCGCTTCTCTCCCAGCGCGTTGGGGTGGACGGGCACGATGCTCTGTCCGAACAACAGCGGCTCGATCCACCGGGTCCCGGCCGGCTTGCACGCGTCGTGCCCCTCGGACACCTGCGAGAAGTCCACGTAGATGGCTCCGGTCTCCCGGGCCGCGCGCTCGATCGCCGAGTTGAGGTGGGCCTGGATGGAGCGCATGTAGGGGACATCGCCGGCGGCGATCGGCAGCTTCGCGAAGCAGGACGCATCGGCGGTGGCCGGCGTGATCCAGGGGTAGCCCAGGGCGGCGACTCGGGCGCCCGGTGACTTGGCCCGGATGTTCTGCAGGGCCTTCTTGAGCGCGGGGTAGGTGTTCGCCTCGATCTGGTCGTCGAAGCTGGTGCCATTCCTGTCCTTGCAGGGGCTGCCCTTACCTCCGCTCAGGAGACCCGCGGTGCCGCAGGCGGTCAGGGCGTTGATGAACGTGTTGTTGTCGTTGCCTCCCATCGTGAACGTCACCAGGTCGGTGCCGACGCTCAGCGCGTCCAGCTGCGGCGCCACCCCCGGGTACTGAGACGCGGTGAAGTCTTTGGTCTGGGCCGCTCCGCAGGTCACGTCCTTGAGTCGGGCGCCGGTCCGGGAGGCGAGGACGTGGGGGTAGTTCGCGGTCGACCGCAGACACAGCAGGTTGCTGGTGTCGACGGGCAGCACCCCCGAGCCGGCGCTGTAGCTGTCACCGAGGGCGACGTAGTCCACCGGCGACTCGGCGTGTGCGGTGGCCCCGGTGAAGCCGACCGTCAGCAATCCCGCCACCGTTGGCGCGATCATGACATTACGAGTGGGCATGGCTCTCTCTTCTCAGCAGAGTGGGGATGGGGGCCCGGCCGCAGCGACACGGTCGGGTTCCACGAGAATGAGGCGGCTCGAGCAGACAGCAGGGGGTAGGCACAGGCGCGCACCGACGCATCGGAGGACCGAAAACGGGGTTACCGCTTGGTGCTACCGATAGGTAATGTGGGGCCTCGGCGCCCCGGGGTCAACATAGTTGACAGCAGTTCTTGAAACGCCGGACGGCATGCGGCCCGCATCTGGCTCATCGGCGGTCCTGCACCGGCCGGGCATGCAGGCGGCCACTCGGGAGGAATTCGGTGCAGGGCAAACCGGGAACGAGCACACGTCAGGCCATCCACGCGGCAGCCGGTGCCCTGTTCCGTCAGCAGGGGTACGCCAAGACCACCGTCCGTCAGATCGCGGCAGCGGCCGGCAGTGACCCTGCGCTGGTCATCCGCCACTTCAAGAGCAAGGAGCTGCTGTTCCTGGAGACGATGCAACTGACCATCGACGACGAACCGCTGCTCGACGTCCCCCCGGAGCACCTGGGTGAACGGCTCGTCGACCTCGTCCTCGGCCTCGACGGCGGCGCCCGCGGCGTCTTCCTCGCTCTCGTCCACGGCAGCAACGAACCCGAGATACGCAAACGCCTGACAGACACACACGAGAAGGTCCTCATCGAACCCCTGCGCCGCCGTCTGAGCGGACCCGACGCCGACGTCCGCGCACGCCTTGCGGCCTCCGTGACAGCAGGACTCCTGTACTCCCTGTGGATCGCCCGGGACGAGACCCTCCTCGCCACCGACCGCGCCAGACTGATCGCCCGCTACGGCGCACTCATCCAGCACATCCTGACCCCCGCGGCGTAGCCGCACGGCTCGATGCCACGTGGTGTCGGCGTCGGTGTCGGCGTCACCGACTTCTTCACCTCGTGCGGCGAGGCACCGGGCGAGCCATCGCGGGATGGTGAACGCCTCGCTGCGTACCCAGCGCCCTGGCGCTGACGGTCTGTCGGTCGCCTGACCGTCGATCCGCGACGTACTGGCCAAGATCCCACTGGCGGGTGAGGGCCGCCCCGGTCGGCCCGCACCGCTGATGGGCGTTACCGGCGCGGTCGGGGCGGCTGTGTATCTGGCGGCCACCGCCGGGCGGCGTCCCGGCTGACAGCGCCTACCGGCTGCTGTCGGCCTGGCGGCCGGGTCTCACGTCAGGTGCCGGGCGAAGAACCGGTTGCCGTCCTCCACCTCGAACCACGGGGTGCCGGTGTGTCCGCCCAGGTTGGCGTGCAGCGTCTTCTCCCTGGTGCCGAAGGCGTCGAACAGGTCCAGGGCCCGCTGACGGGGGTTGCCTTCGTCGTCCCACTGCAGCAGGAACAGGAGCGGAATGGTGACCTGCCGGGCCTCCTCGCGTTGGGCGCGGGGCACGTAACCCCCGGCGAAGAAGCCGGCGGCCGCGATGCGTGGCTCGGCCACCGCGAGGCGGATGCCGACGGCGGTCCACCCCGAGTACCCGACCGGGCCGCCGATCTCGGGCAGCGAAAGGAGGGCGTCCAGGGTGGTCCGCCATTCCGGGACCGCGTTCTCGACCAGCGTACCGACGACGGATTCGAAGATCTCGTCGACCGGCTCTCCGGCCTGCATAGCCCGGCGGAGCTCGGCGCGGGCCTGCTCGTCGTCGGCGGAACGGGGCCGGTCACCGCACCCGGCGGCGTCGATGCTGGCCACCGCGTAGCCGGACGCCGCGGAGTGCCGGGCCCTGGCCACCAGCCGGGCTGCCCCCTTGGGCAGGCCGTTGTTGTGGGCCATCAGGATCAGCGGAGCCGGTACGGCGGATCCGGGCGTCCACAGGGTGCCGGGGATCTCGCCGAGAGTGAATTCACGCTCGAGGACACCGTCATCGAGGCGTTGTTCAGAAGTGAATTGCATGGTCGTGCCTTTCGGGAGTGCTCTTGACGGCGCTCCCGGACGACCTATCGCCCGACCGTGTCCCCGGAGGAGAGCACCCATGTCCATACTGTGTTCACGGGTACCACCTCCTTGTTCTCTCGCACGGCCGCCGGAAGATTAGCAGTGGCCGCCGTGGTCCGCCCAACCTTTTTTGCACCGCATTTCCGCTGCATCGGGGCACCCGCGGCGGGCATCCCGTCGCGTTGACGCGTGAATCGGCCCAGGAGGCCCGCGAGCCGCGATGATTCCTGCGGCGGCCGGCGGTCATACTGTCGAACCCGTTCCCGAGGAGGACCTCTGATGCGCAGCGTGACCTATTCGATGGGCGTCTCACTCGACGGTTACATCGTCGGCCCGGACGGCAACTTCGACTGGACGACCCCCGACGAGGATGTCTTTCGCTTCTGGATCGACGAGATCCGACAGGTCGGCGTCCATCTGTTGGGACGGCGACTGTACGAGACGATGCTGTACTGGGAGACCGCCGACGAGGATCCCACACTCGACGACGCGGCCCGCGAGTGGACCGCGCTCTGGAAGCCGCTCCCGAAAGTGGTGTTCTCCACCACACTGTCGGAGGTGCAGGGCAACGCCCGCCTTGCCTCCGGCAGCGTGGCGGAGGAGATCGAGCGGTTGCGAGCCGCTCCGGGAGAGGGCGACATCGCGATCGGCGGTGCGACTCTCGCCGCCGAGGCGGCCGAGGCGGGTCTGATCGACGAGTACCAGGCCATCGTCCACCCCGTGCTGGTCGGCGGTGGCATTCCGTTCTTTCCCCGACGCGAACGGCGGGTGGATCTCGAACTCGTTGAGACACGCACCTTCAGCTCGAAATTCATCTACCTTCGCTACCGCGTGGCGCGTTAGTCGCCTCGTCCGCCGAGTCCTGTGGAGGGAAACGCGGGCCAGTAGCTCCCAGTAGGTCAGTACTTGGCGGCGAGACTCACCTGGGTGTCGCCTCCAGCCCCTTCGAGCCGCCAGCGCAGCCACTTGCGGTCCGGCGCGTTCGTGCTCGCGGACAGCCAGTGTCCGGGGACGACGGCGCCGTGCCAGTTCTCCACCCAGAAGCATTCGTGGCCGCCCAGACAGAAGGGGCCGACGCAGATGCACTCCCACACGTCGACGAACAGGGTTCCGTTGCGCGAACCTTCCGCTCCGACCATCGCGATCCCGGTCCCGTAGCCCACGGCGTGGTCCGTGCCGCAGATCGCCCAGTCCCAGCCCTGCACACAGGCCTGGGCGCCGTTGCAGAAGTTGTTCTTGAACCAGATCTGTTCGTCCGTGGTGCGGACGGCCGCCTCGCTGTACCCGGCCGGATCACCGGCCGACTGCAATCCCGCCTCGGGCGGGGCCGCGAGGTCGCCCGGGGTGGCGGGGAGTTGGTGGACGGCCCGTCCGCCTTCCACGATCGCCCGCATTCCGGAAGGAAAGTCGAGGATCTGCAAGGCGTGGTCGTCCCCCAGATCCATGGTGGTGCTGGCTCTCGGCGGGAGCCCGCGCTTGACGCGGGTGTTGGTGCTGGTCATCTCAGCTGTCCTCCTTGTGACACCGAGAGCGCGCCGGTGAGCCGGTGACGCGTGCGGCAAAGGTGGGTGTGCTGGAGGGAATTGGGGAGATCGCTGGGGGTCCGGTCGGGGACTCTCGCCCGTACGTCTCCATTCCCCTTCAGTCTGGCACGGTGTCCGCCGACTGTCGTGTCGGCCCACGCCGTCCGTCGCTCCCCGCCGTAGCGGTCGTGGACGGCGGCGACCTCACGGACCGAGACAAGCAGGAACCATTGGGGACCCCCTGGGCAAACCGTTGCAGGTTCCCCTTTGCTACTTCTGAGTCACCTACGTGATCGGGTAGCGTCCGGAGCTGATCAGTCCGCTTCGATGTCTCCGCCCTGTCTCGAGGATCTATGCCTGCCAGTGAAGTCGACGTTCGTCGTGCCCATCGGGGGCGCCGCTCCGTCAACGCGGCCACCCAGCGGTCCTCCCCAGTGCGCCCGTCTCGAATACCTGGCGCCGGAGCTCTGGTCCCTTGAGATTCCGCATAAGACGCCCGGGCAACACCGCCGATCTTCCCCACCCGGAGGATCCGGCACCCGCCCCGGCCGTACACACCGCTGAGCCGGAGGTCGTCGAGCCGCCTCTGTCGCCCCACGAGATCGAGCTCATACGCGCCTCCGCCTCGGTGGTCGAGCCGCTCGCCGCAGACATGACGGTCTACTTCTACGCGATCCTCTTCGCCCGCTATCCCGAAGTGCGGCCGATGTTCCCGCCGGGGATGGACACCCAACGCGGCCGCCTGTTGCGTGCGCTGCTGCGCATCGTCGACCTGGTCGACGATCCGGAGAACCTGGTCCGCTTCTGCGGACACCTCGGACGCGACCACCGCAAGTTCGGTACGCTCCGCGACCACTTCCCCGCGGTGGGCGAATGCCTCCTCGCCTCCCTGGCCCGCTACGCCGGTCCCGCCTGGACCCAGGACATCGCAGCCGCATGGACCAAGGCGTACGGAGCCGTCGCCGATGCCATGATCAGCGCCGCCGAGCAGGACGCGATGACGCGGCCCGCGCTCTGGCCCGCCACGATCGTGCACCTCGCCCCCCGGGGTAACGGCATCGCCGAGGTCACCCTGCATCCCCACATGCCCTACGAACACGCCGCCGGACAGTACGTCAGTGTCGAGACCCCGTGGCATCCCAAACAGTGGCGCTACTACTCCCCCGCCAACGCGCCCCGCGAAGACGGCACCCTCACCTTCCATGTACGGGCCGTGCCTGGTGGAGCGGTCAGCAACGCGCTGGTACACCGGGCCGCGGTGGGCGACGTCGTCCACCTGGGCGCGCCGATGGGCGACATGGTGCTCGACGCCGCCGTCCACAACGACCTGCTCTGTGTCGCCGGCGGCACCGGTCTTGCCCCCATCCGTGCGCTCATCGAAGAGGTCGCCCGCCGCGGCGGCCGGCACCAGGTGGATCTCTTCCTCGGGGCCCGCACCGGTGCCGAGCTGTACGGGGTGGACGACATGCTGCGCATGGCACAGCGGCATCACTGGCTGACGGTCAGGGGCGCGGTCTCCGACGAGTACAGCCCGGGGATCCGGGGGTCTCTCCCGCAGGTCCTGGCCGAGTTCGGTCCGTGGTACCAGCACGACGCCTTCCTCAGCGGCCCCGCTCCGATGGTCGCGTCAGCCACGCAGGCGCTCACGTCGGGCGGCACGCCCCCGGACCGCATCCATCACGACCCGTTCGACACCCCCGTCCTTGCGACTCCTTGAGTCGTCGCCCGGCCGGCCGCGCGCTCGTTTTCGCTCCTTTCCCCTGTCTCCCTTTCCTCCCTGCCAGGAGAACAGTCCGTGTCTTCGCACCCGACGTCCTTCGGATCAGCCGGTGAACACCTTCTGCAGCAGCAGCTGGGCACCGCCGACCGCGCCCACAGGTTCTACGACCAGCAGGTGCGCTCCTGTCTCACCCCGCAGATGCGGGATTTCATCGCTCGCCAGTCCATGGTCTTCCTGGCCACCTCCGACTCGCGGGGGGAATGCGATGCCAGCTTCCGGGCCGGGCCGCCGGGATTCGTCCTGGTGATCGACGAACGCACCCTGGTCTATCCGGAGTTCCGGGGCAACGGGGTACTCGCCAGCGCCGGCAACATCACGGAGAACCCCCATCTCGGCATGCTCTTCGTGGACTTCACCCACGACCGCATCGGCCTTCACGTCAACGGCGTGGCACGGCTGTACACCGACACGGACCTGCGCTCACTCCACCCCGAACTGCCGTCCGACGTCGCCCCGGGGCGCGGCCCTGAGCTGTGGGTGCACCTCAGCGTCGAGGAAGCCTATATCCACTGCTCCAAGTACATACCCCACCTGGCGCAGGTCCCCCGCCGCCCTGCCCTCCATGACCCCGCGCGCCCCAAGGACGCGCAGTACTTCACCGAAAGCTCCTCCATCAAGGGCTCCTCCCCCGAGCGCGCGGACACTGATGTAGCCGTCTACAGCCCCGCCGCACATCCAGGAGAGTAGAAGGCATCCACCGCGGCCGGCTCGTCGGCCTGGGGCCGCCGCCGTCGCCGTCGGCCTCCTGGCCCCTCACCTGACCCCTGCCTGCCCCGCCCGCCCGACCGCAGCCTCGCGGCAGGGCTTGACCGGGAGGGACTACGGGGTGTCGAGGAGGGCGACGGCCTCGGCGAAGTCGGTGTACGCGGGCTCGAAGGTGCGGGCGGCGACGAGGAACATCGAGCGGTCCGTCAGGGCACGGGCGAGGCGGGCAGGGTCGTCGGGCAGGCGGCGGGCGAGCGCCACGCCCTCGTCGAAGTACGGTTCGAGCCGCTCCCTGAGCCGATAGGGGTGCTCGCCTTCGCGCAGGGCAACGCGGATGGTGATTCTGCGCTGGACATCCATGAGTTCGGGCAGTCGGCCCGCCTCGCGCAGTCGCGCCGCCTCCGTTTCGAGCACGGGCAGGTCGCCGAGAAAGGCCTTCCGCGTGTCGCTCGACCATCCGAGGTCGACGCCGAACGGCGGCATCGGGGAGTCGGCGGTCGCAGCCGGCTCGTCAGCCCGGCCGGACAGGACGAACAGGGTGACCCACCAGCCGAGGATGCAGCTCCAGTTCTTCGGCTCGCCCGTCGTCGCCAGCTCCTCCAGCACGCTCAGGGCCTCCCGTCGAGTGGCCGCTGCGTCCACCCCGCGCCCGGCGGTCTCACGCATCCGGGAGAGGTGCACCAGCTCCCAGGTGAGGATGGCCAGCGCCGTGCGCTGCCCGGCGGCCTCGCGCGCGGTGTGGTCGAGGAGTTCACCGAAGACGGCCAGTGCCTCGTCGTGCAGGCCCGCGCCCTCCAGATTCGCCGCCCACTCGACCATGTTCCAGAAGGAGTGCTCTCGTACGCCGTTCCTGACCGCCTTCTCGTTGAACTCCGCCGCCTCCCGGAACCGCCCCTCCTCAGCCAGGACGTTCGCCAGCCGCCCGCTGCTTCCGGCCTCCGCCATCTCCTCACAGACCGCGCGTCCCTCGGCTCGGCGCCCGAGGGCGAACAGGGCCGCCTGGTACACGTCCAGGGCCCTGCACAGCCGTTCGGCCCGGGCCGACCCCGCCCCTGCGATCCCCCGCGCGGCCTCGACGGCCTCGGCGCCCAGCACGAGGTCCACCTGGGGGTCCCGGCTGCTGTAGCTCATCGACAGGAGCGCGTCGACGAGCTTCGGCAGATACGCCTTCGGGCTCACCTCCGCCAGAACCCGATAGGCGTGGACCTGTTCGGCCAGGCGCAATCGGCCGGACCCCAGCAGCAGCACTCGGGCCCGCAGCACCGCGTCGTGATCGATCTTCCCCATGTTCCCCCTGCTCTCCGGGTGATTCACGAAGGAGATTGTGGGAGTCGGGACGCGGACCGGACAAGGCTCGCGAACTGTGCGTTCCGTCCTACGAAAAACGCCCCTGACCTGTCATGATGGACATGCTCTCGGCCAAGTGCCCGCCCTCGACCGGCCGGTTGCGCAGGCGGCCCGTCGACAGTCCATGGGACGCCGTGCATGGAATGAAGGTTCGGGGGCACACGGGCCGGGAGCGAATGGGACCGCTCGAACGGCCCGCCCGCGGCCTCCCCCACGCCGCGGGCCGGCGACATACGAATGGCCTGCACCCACCTGAGGTGCAGGCCATTCGCACGTGCCCGAAGAGAGGGGGAGAAGCTACTAGTCCGTGAGGGCGTGTCCGTACGACACAGCCAGATCCCTGATCTCCGGGTCGCCGAACGTCGAGCGCAGCGCTCCGAACGCCGCCACCTTGTCCTGGCCGAACCGGCCCACGTACGTCGCGTACGCGTCCGGGCCGACGAACCTCGGCGGTGTGGTCTTGCTGTGGAACTTGTCGGCGTACATCACCAGCCGCTCCTCCGGCGAGACGGCCAGATAGTCCCCCGGCGGCAGAGGCAGCCCCTGGGACAGAACGTCCTCCCTGCTCAGCCCCACCCCTGTGTGACACGAACAGAACCGGCACAGCAGGTCTGGCAGGCCCTCCCCGCGAAGGAGTTCGTGACCCAGCACTCCGTGGCGCACATAGTTCCGGGTGTCCAGCCGGCCCTCGGCGTCGTAGAGGCGGTACACGCCGATGTCGTGCAGCAGACAGCCGGCACGAACCAGCTCGGCGTCGACGTCAGAACCGGACAGAGCAATCAGACGCTCCGCTACCTTCCACACGATTTCACAGTGCGTGAAAACGAGATCGAAGGCCTCAGAGCTCGGAGCGTACTTCACGTGCAGCGCACGACTCTCATCCACCGAAGGAACATCCACGCGCCCAACCTAGCCGCCGCTCCAGCCCACCAGCGCCTCAGGCCCCCGGCGGTCATGGGCGGTTGACCGTGCGGGTCACGCCCGCGACGATCGTCGTCGCCAGGATCCAGCCGGTGATGATCAGCGTGTACGACAGCCACTGGTGCCAGCCCTCGGGGGCGAATGCCGACTCCTGGCCGAAGTTGATGACCGGCAGGAGCAGGTCGAGGGTGTAGAAGACGGGGTTGAAGTCGGGCGACTCGTCCGGCTTGATCGGGCGCGGGTGGTCCAGGCCGTACGCGAGGGAGCCGACGGCCATGAGGGACAGCAGCCAGACGGCGGCGCGCAACGGGCGGAAGCCGTAGCCGACGGTGGCGTCCTGGACGTACCCCCACAGTCGTCCGTACCAGGTGAGCGTGGTGCGCCGGCGGCGCTGTTTGGCGAGCTGGACGAGCCGGGCAGCGTCGTCGTCGCCGACGTGGCGGTAGGCGGCTGTCAACTGCTCGTAGCCGTACGGCTCGTACCGGTCGCCGTCCCGCTCCAGCATCGGAAGGCGGCTCTCGGCGGGCTCGTGCGGGCTGAGTACGGTGTATGCGAGATTGCTGAGGTACACCTCGTCCGGCAGCATCTCCGGTCCGAGGGTCAGGATCTCTATCTGAGAACGCCGCAGGTTCAGTGCGCCCTCGATGCGATCGCCACCCCGCAGCCAGAGTTCGCCGATGACACAACTGCTCGCCCGCAGCGCCGTGTCGCCCGGATGCGACAGGCGGGCGTGGAGCAGGTCGAGTCGGCCCGATATGCGCGAGCCTCGGAGCTCGACCCGGCCCTGTGTGCGGATGCACCGTGCCCGGACGTGGGCTCCGACGTTGAGGTTCTGTGCGTCCAGCGCGGTGTGGCCCGGGTTGTCGAATTCGGCGTCCTGGACGTTGATCCGCCCGGCGATGGTGGCGCCGGTGAGTCGGACCTGGCCGTGCGCGCGCATCTCCGGCGCCCACCAGTCGGCTCCGATCGTCGCCTGGTTGAGCTGTAGCACCGGCTCGGAGTCGTCCGTGGCCGTGAACCGCGCCTGCTCCATGAACAGTGCCCCGGAGATCTGCGCCCCGCCGAGCCGCACCGGCCCCCGCACCTGGCAGCCCGTCATCCGCAGCACCCCCTCGACCCTCAAGGTCGCCGAGGCCAGGCCCGGCAGGGCGGACCCGCTCAGGTTGAGCTGGCGCAGCTGGGCACCGTACAGATCGGGAACGGCATCGAAGTGGCAGTGGCTCAGTCGGATCGCGGCGTCGATCGTCGCGTACTTCAGGTCCAGTACGCCGGTGATCCGCGCCCCCGTGATCTTGAGCGCGGCAATCTCTCCCTCCTCCTGCGGAGCCTTGATCAGGAGCGCCCGCAGCACACTCGCCCGTACGGTGCGCTCAGCGCCCCAGGCGCTGCCGAGTGCCGGATCCTCGTCCTCGGCGGCGCGAAAGTCCACGGACTCGCCTCGCGGAAAGGCCCGCCATATGCGCGACTCCGTCGGTGTCAGGTCGTTGATCTCGCTCACTCCGGGACTCTGACGTGCCGGGTTCGCGCTGTCAATTGCCTTACGGAGCAAGCGATGTCGACGCGCGGCCCCGGCTCCGGGCGGGTGTCCGTCGGTGGGCCGGGACCTCGGTGGCGGCGGCCCTCGACGGGCTCCTCCCGTCGGGCTTCCGCTGGAGTCGTGGCCAAGGGCGCACGCCTGGCCCACGGCGCCCGATGGCACGTCCGTGGGAGACCGACGGGCGCCCTGGGGCCGGTGTCACCCTCGCCGTGCGCCGAACACCTGGGTCCAGTAGGGGCCGCCCTGGGAGTGGACGCCGATCCCGATCTCCTTGAAGTCGCAGTTGAGGATGTTCGCGCGGTGGCCGGGGCTGTTCATCCACGCCTCCATGACCTGCTCCGGGGTGCTCTGCCCCATGGCGATGTTCTCGCCGTACGTCGACCAGGGGTACCCGGCGGCCGTGACGCGCTCGCCCGGCCCGTCGCCGTCAGGGTTGGTGTGGTCGAAGTAGTCGCGGGCGGCCATGTCGTCGGAGTGGCCCTGGGCCGCTCTGTTCAGGGTCGAGTTCGCCGTCAGCGGGCCGCATCCGGCTTTGGCGCGCTCGGCGTTGACGAGGCTGACCACCTGGTCGGCGACCGAGCCCGAGCCGGAGTCGCCCTGCCTGCTCGCACCTGAGCCCGAGCCGCTGCCGGATCCGCTGCCGGTGCCGGTGTCGGCCCGAGTGGGCTTGGGCTTGGGCGACGCGGTGCGGGGGCTGGAGGTCTTCGTCGGATCGGGCGCCGCGGTGCGCGTCGGACGAGTGGACGTCGCGGTGGCCTTGGCGCTGGGTGACGCCGAGGCCGAGGCGGAAGCGGAGGCCGACGCGGTCGAGGGAGTCGGGGTGAGTCCGGCCGCCTCCTGCGCGGACGGCAGGTCCGGGGCAGGGGCCGCCGCGCGGTTCACTTCGAGGACCTCCCCCTCTCCCCCGCGTCCGCCGCTCAGGTAGAAGGACCCGCCGGTGAGCGCGACGACCGCCATCCCCGCGGTGACGACGACCCTGCGCCGGTTGCGCTCCCGCTCCTGGCGGCGGCGACGGCGGGCGTTCCGTGCGCCGCGCGGTCCGGGAACCGCCGCCCAGGCGGCGGCGCTCTGGGAGCCGAGAGCCGTGGGGGGCTCCTCCGGCATCACCGGGGCGTACGGTCGCGTCAGATCGACCGAACCGATGAGGTCGGACCGGTCGAGCTCGTCGGTCTGATCGCTCCAGTCGGCTCCGCCCGCCGTCGCGTACGGCCACGGGTCATCGTGCGGCGCGGGCGTCTCGTACGCGCCTTGAGCCTGAGTCGTCGCCTGCGGGGTCATGGTCGCGTGGGGCGTCATGGTCGCGTGGGGCGTCATGGTCGCCTGGGGCGTCACGGGCGTCGCCGTCAGCGCCCACGCGGCCGTCTCCCGGACGCCGGCGAGCAGCGACGCGGGCGGGGGCACCAGGGGCAGTCCCGCCAGCAGCGACTCCAGGGGGACGAGGCCCCGCCAGCGGGCGGAGCAGTGGGCGCAGCCGCCGGCGTGCCGGGCGAGGTGCTCGCGCCACGGGGCGGAGGGGCGGCCGTCCCAGGTCCCTGCCTCGTACCCGAGGGCCGGGCAGAGCGGGTTCGCCGAGAGCGCGCCGACGACGGCCCTGGCCGCGTCGAGCCGCGCCCGCAGGCTCTCCACCCGTACGGCCACGTGCTCGGCGGGCCATTGCAGAGCCGCGGCGACCTCGTACCGGGTCAGCTCGCCCGCGCACTCCAGCCACCACAGGGCCAGCAGGTCCCCGTCGTCGGGCTCGATCCAGCGGGCCGCCTCCGCGGCTTCGCGCTCCTGCCCGGACAGGTAGAGCCGTCCCACGGTCAGGTCCGCGAAGTCAGGCCCGGGCGTGGGGAGGCCACCGGCATCGCCGAGGTGCTGGGACCGCTGCGTGCGCCTGCGGACGCCGTCCACGGCGATGGCCACCAGCCAGGGCCGGAACTCGTCCGGGTCGCGGAGGCTGCCCAGTCCGTCGAGGGCGCGCAGCATCGTCTCCCGCACGAGGCCGTCGACGTCGTGGTGGCCGTTCAGCGCGCGGCCCACGACGTTGTAGACCAGGGGCACGTGGGCGGCGATCATCGGGTCCCGTGCCCACGGGTCGCCGCTCATCGCCGCCCTGACCAGCTCCCGACCCTGGGCCTGCTCCGTGCCTATGCCCTGATTCACGCTGCCTGTCCTGCCTGTTGACGATGCCGACACATGGGAGACGTCGGAGGGGACACCGGATAACGGAATCCTGACCACCCTTGACGTGACGTGGGTCACGTGACGGAACAATCCGCCGGGCAGCGCAGTTGCGCCGATCATGACGACACAGCCCGCAGTCCTGCGCTACACCGCCTTCTCCACCGATCCCGAAGGCGGAAACCCCGCCGGCGTCGTCCTGGACGCGGCCGGGCTCGGCGACGACGCCATGCTCGCCATCGCCGCGGGGCTCGGGTACAGCGAGTCGGCGTTCCTGACCTCCCCGCCCGCCGACCTCGGCGGCGAACCGGGAAGGGCTTTCACCATCCGGTACTTCAGCCCCAAGGCCGAGGTCCCGTTCTGTGGTCACGCGACCGTGGCGACGGCCGTCGCGCTCGGCGAACGCATCGGCCCCGGCGACCTGGTGTTCGCCACCCGGGCGGGAACCGTTCCGGTGAGCGTGAGGGAGGAGGCGGGCGTCATGCGGGCCATCCTCACCACCGTCGAACCGCGTGTCGAGGGGGTTGCCGACGCGGATCTCGCCGAGGCGCTCGCCGCCCTCGACTGGCCGGCCGGCGACCTCGACACCACCCTGCCCCCGCGCATCGCCTTCGCGGGCGCGCGCCACCTCGTCCTCGGTGCGGCGACCCGGGAGCGTCTCGCCGATCTCGCGTACGACTTCGCACGGCTGGAAGCGCTCATGCACCGGCTCGACCTGACCACCGTGCAGCTGGTGTGGCGCGAGTCCCCGACTGTCTTCCACGTGCGCGACCCCTTCCCGGTCGGCGGAGTCGTGGAGGACCCGGCGACGGGCGCCGCGGCCGGCGCCTTCGGCGCCTACGCCCGGGAACTCGGCCTGGTCCCGGGCGCCTCGGTCCTCACCCTCCACCAGGGCGCCGACATGGGCCGCCCGAGCCTGATCACCGTGGAACTGCGTGAGGGAGACGCCCGGGTGCGGGTGAGCGGGGCAGGGACTCGCATCGTCTGAGCGGGGCCACCCGGCGTCAGGAAGCCGGGTAACTCGACACGACCTTCCCGGAGGTGTCGGCGGCGAGGTAGCCGACAGCGCTGTACTCGTTGATGAGGTAGAACCGCAGGGTCGGGCGGTCCTCGTTGAACGTCCAGCGGTCGACGATGACGTAGCGCATCGTCGGGCTCTCCACCTTCAGTTCCTTCTCGCCACGCTTCATCAGCGCGGGAAGGCCGTCCCAGGGCATGGCGGCGGCGTCGAACGGCTGCTCGTCGGCGGCGTCGGCGTCGATGGTTCCGCCGGGGCCGGTCTTCCGGGCGATCCCGCCGCGGTACTCGTACGCGTCGTAGGTCTTCGCGCCGGGCCGGGTCGGGATGGAGGCCAGTGCATAGCCCTCGTAGATCGTCAGTTCCTTCATCGTGGTGGAACCGCTGGCTTTGCGGAACGACTCGATGACGGTGCGGACGTTGGCCGTCGTGAGGAGGGTGCCACGGGGCGCGACGGCCTTGGGCGTGGTGGTTCCGGGCTGCGTACCGCCGCCGCTTCCCGTACTCGCCCCCTGGCCCGGGGTGCGCTCCGCGCTCGTCGGGGCGTCGCCGCCCTTGGCCCCGGTGTCCGTGCCGCCGTCGGGGAGCAGTTTCACGACGCCCACGACGGCCACGGCGGCCGCCAGCGTGAGGGAGGCCGCGAGGACGGCGGTCCGGCGGCGCGGTCGGGGAGCGGCGGAGGGCTGGCCGGGCCGGACGGGCGCGCCGAACGTTCCACCGACAGCCGGGGCGGCGTAGGACGGGGCGGTGGGGGCGGACGAGGCGTGGGAGGGGACGGTGGGGGTGTGCCAGGGCTGCGACGCGGCGGGCGGAGGCCCATACGCGGGGTGGGCGTGCGGCGGACCGAACGCGCCGCGGGCCGCTTCCGCCGGGGCCTGGGTGGTGCCGGACTGCCGCGTGGCGGCGTCGGTCAGCAGCTGTTCCAGTCGTGCCGCGTCGGGTCGCGCGGACGGGTCGCGCACGAGGAGTTGGGCGAGTACGGGTGCCAGCGCGCCGGACCTGACCGGCGCCGGGATCGGGTCGTCGAGCACGGCGACCACGGTCGCGAGGCTGGTGGCCCGGCGCAGCGGGTGGTGGCCCTCCGCCGCGACGTACAGGAGCATGCCGAGCGACCACAGGTCGGAGGCCGGGTTGCCCTCCTCGCCGCGCACTCGCTCGGGGGCGATGAACTCGGGCGAGCCGATCAGGTCACCCGTGGAGGTGAGCCGTGACGTCGCCTCGCTGAGCACCGCGATGCCGAAGTCGGTCAGGACGGCGCTGCCGTCGGGGCGGAGCAGCACGTTGGCGGGCTTCACGTCGCGGTGCTGGATGCCGGCGGAGTGGGCGGCGCGCAGGGCGGACAGGACCTCCCGCCCGAGGGCGAGGACCTCGGGGACGGCCATGGGGCCTTCGGCGAGACGGTCGTACACCGAGCGTCCCTCGACGAGCTCCATGACGATCCAGGGGTGCGAACCGTCCTGGGGTTCGACGATGTGGTGGATCGTCACGACGTGCGGATTCGAGAGCCGGGCCAGGGCCCGTGCCTCGCGGACGGCCCGCTCGCGCATCTGCGCGGCGAGTCCGGGGTTCGCGTCCTCGATGGCCGGGTCGGGCGGACGGACCTCCTTGAGCGCGACATCGCGCTCCAAGGCGATGTCGCGTGCTCGCCAGACGGTGCCCATGCCGCCGCTGCCCAGCCGGGAGATCAGGTGGAAACGCCCGTCGACCAGGGGTCTTCGGTCCTCGCTCGCGCTCATGAGCGGACATCGTAGGCGGTGTCGGTGACACACCGGCCCGTGGGCCGTGCACTGTGGCCGGGGCGTGGAGGGCGGGTCGCCCACGGCGCTCCGGCGGACCGCCCGCCCCCGCGGCGTGGGGAAGGCTCCCGCGTGAGGGGACGAGCGCCGTTCACGCGCTCCCGCCGTCGGCGGCTGACGCGCCGTCCGTCCGCGCCGCCGCCGGAGGAGAGATGGTCAGCCCACGCCTCTGGGCCGGAACTGGATGCTGATGCGGGGCCCGACGGCGCGGCTCGTCTTCGGGACCGCGTGTTCCCAGGTGCGTTGGCAGGAGCCGCCCATCACCACGAGGTCGCCGTGGCCCAGAGGGAGCCGGAGGGCGACGGGGCCGCCGCCGCGAGGGCGGAGGGCGAGGTCGCGAGGGTCTCCGAGGGAGAGGATGGCGACCATGGTGTCCTGCGTGGCGGAGCGTCCGATGCGGTCGCCGTGCCAGGCGACGCTGTCGCGGCCGTCGCGGTACAGGCAGAGGCCGGCGGTGGTGAACGGTTCTCCGAGTTCGGGGGCGTAGTGGGCGCTCAGGGCCTCACGGGCTTCGACGAGGGCGGGATGCGGGAGCGGGGCGCCCTCTCGGTAGTACGCGAGGAGGCGGGGCACGGCGACCACGTTGTCGTACATCGTGCGCTCCTCGGCTTGCCACGGGACGCCTGCGGCAAGCTCCTCGAACAGCGCGTCGGCTCCGTGGAACCACCCGGGCAGATGGTCGACCCACGCTCCTTCGTCGAGCGCGATCCGCCGTACGCCGTCCAGCGGGCCCGGGCCGATGTCGGCGCCCTGGTCGAAGAGGGAGCCCTGCAAGGCGGGCATGTGGGGTCGCGTCGCGGTCATGGTTCCAGCGTAGACCAAGAACCGAACACGTGAGCGAATCACCTTCCCGTCCCAAGCGGTAGCCGCGCCGGTATACCGCGCGGCATACTCAAGGCATGGCTGACACCACCGTCAAGATCGACGAGCCGACACGGGACCGCTTCAAGGCGCTGGCCGACGGCGCGGGGATGTCCATGAAGGACTACCTCGCGCAGGTGGCCCTCGAGAAGGAGCACGAGCAGCTCCTGGACACGGCGACCGCCGCCTTCCGCCGCGCCATCGGCGCCCCGGGCGTCATGGAGATGTTCGACGCGGAGTTCGGCGGGCTTCCGCAGGTGACCAAGTCCGAGACCTCGCGGGCGGCCTGACCCGTGGAACTGCGCGTCGACCACCGATGGCTCCTGGCGCGCCAAGAGGACATCCTGCGCAAGGACCTCACCGTCAACGACCTTTCGGTGCTGGCCGGAATGTCCGCCCGCCACCGGGTGAACACCCCCCGGCTCGACCACGCCGATCCCGACGCCTTCTGGCGCGCCGCCGTGTTCCTGGAGGAGTGCGTCCTGCTGCGCCCGCTCCCGGCCCGGAACGAGCTCTACGGCTACGGCATCGCGATCTGCTACCTGGAGGCGTCCGGGCACCGGGTGGACACCTCGTTCGAGCCGTGGCGTGACCTGATCAACGAGATCCGGGCGCTGCGCCTGGACTCGTACGACATCGCCGATCGCCTGAGGTCCTGGCGCATCTCCTCGGACTGACGCCGACGGCGCACCGTCGCGCGCAGACCCCGGCCGGCCAGCCACCCGGACACCCCGCCGCCCGTGCCGGAGGGCGCGCGTCGGGTGATGCTGTTGACATGGGTCGCCTTCCCAGGGTGCGGCTGCCGGCCGCCTACGCGGCGGCGGCACGCCGGTCGGTGCGGGTCACGCTCGCCGCAAGCGCCGGTTTCTACCTGTTCCTGTACGGCTTCGACTCGGCCGTCGCCGCCACGTACGCGCTCTTCGCTGCGGTCTCGATGGCCGGCCTGTCGCACATCCCCGGAACAGGACGGCAGCGGGCCGCGGTGCTGCTGCCGTCGGTGCCCGCCTGCTGGGTGCTCGTCACGATCGGCACGTACCTCTCCGTACGCACGTGGAGCGCCGCTCTCGGCATGCTGGTCGTCGGCTTCGTGCTGGCCTTCATCGCCGCAGGCGGCCCGCGCACGGCCGGCGCCGCGCCCGGGCTGCAGCTGATGTACATCCTGCCGTCCTTCCCGCCCTACGACCCCGGCTCCCTCGGCGAACGGCTGGTGGGCGCGACGGTCGGCCTGGCCCTGCTGATCCTCGCCGAGGCGTTCCTGCTGCCCGATCGTCCGCCGACCGTCTCGTACCGGGAGCTGGCCGCCCGGGCCGCCGACTGCGCGGAGCGGTGTGCCGACGCGCTGGCCTCGCCCCCGTACGTGCTCTCCGACGCGCCGGTCCTCACTGCGGCCCGGGCCGCCGGCAAGGCGCTGAGGTCCTCGCGGGTCCCTGAGGCCGAGCGGCCGGCGGGGCCGGGCCTACGGGACCGCGCCCTGGCCCAGACCGGGCTCGGGGCGCGCACACTGCTGGCCCGGCTGGCGCTGCTGCCGCCGATGCCCGGCGGCCCCGCGTCGGAACACGCCGGGCTGGACGCGCTGCGCGCCGTGCGGGCCTGCTCGGCGGAGACCGCCGCCCGGCTGCGTGGCCGGGCGCCGACGACCGGCGCGCATGCCGAGCTGTGGCGGGTACGGCAGGCTCTGGCGACGGCTCCGGAGGAGGACACCGCGCCCGCCGTGCTGCGCCGCCATGCGGCGGTCCTGGAGGTGGCGGACGCGGCGCTCGCGATGTCCACGGCGGCGGACCTGGCCGTACGGGGCCGGGCGGCCGCGGCGACTGCGGCGGCGGGGCGGTTCTGGTACGCGGGGATGCGGGCGCCGGCGTTGTGGTGGCGACGGCTGACGGGGCACGTCGGACAGCGGTCCGTGTTCTTCCAGAACGCGGTACGCATCAGCCTGGCTCTCGCGGCGGCCCGGACGATCGCCGGGATCGACACGCTTCCGCACGGCTTCTGGCTGCTCCTCGCCACGCTCAGCCTGACCCGTACGACGGCGCGGGAGACGAGGAGCACGGTGCGGGTGGCGCTCACCGGGACCCTCGTCGGAGCGCTCGTCGCCGCCACGCTGCTGACGCTGGTCGGGACGGACATCGAGGTGTACGCGGCCGCGCTGCCTCCGCTGATGCTGGTCACCTTCGCCTTGGGGCCGGTGAAGGGCGTGGGCTGGGCGCAGGCCATGTTCACGGTGGTCGTCGCGCTGGTCTTCGCCCAGTTGGCGCCCGCGACCTGGCAGCTCGCGGAGTTCCGTCTGCTGGACGTGCTGGCCGGCAGCGCGATCGGCGCCGTGTTCGGGCTGTTCGCCTGGCCCCGGGGCGCCCATGACGAGTTGCGGCGGTCGGTGGCGACGCTGCTGCGCCACACCGCGGAGACGGTGGTGGACACGACCGCCCAGGTCGCCGATGGCGGGACGCGCGTGCCGGTCGTGACCGCCCCCGGGCACCGGTCGCTGCAGCACGCGCTCATCATGGCGGAGGCCGCGTACGCGCAGTACCAGAGCGAACCGAGAGGGCTGGCGGTGCCCTCCGGCACGTACGACTGGCAGGCCTCGCTCATGGCCGGCCACCACGCGCTGTGGGGCGCGGACCGGTTGCTCGTACCGCCCGAGCCGGCTGTCGTCCCGCCCCTGGACCAGGAGCCGACCGAGGCGCTCACCCGGATCGGCGACCGGGTGGCGGCGGGCATGCTCCTGGTCTCCGCACGCCTCGACCCGAGCGGCGACACCCCTGACACGTCCGTGCCGCTGCGCGCCCGGGCCTTCGACGACTTCTCCGCGGAGCCCCCGGGCGCGCCACGGCTGTACTACGCAACCGCGTCGTGGCTGGATTCGCTGATGACGGACCTGGAACGCATCACCGGCGAGTTCGCGGAGAGCCGGGGCAGGGTCGGGGGCGCGACCGGGCCAGGGACGGGGAGGGGAGGCGGGCCCGGGGAAGGGAGCGGGCCGGGGACCGGGAGGGGAGGCGGGAGCGGGAGCGGAGGCGCTAGCGTGGCGCCGTGACCGGCTCCGTACTCCCCCTGCTCTACCTCGACGTCGACGGACCGCTCATCCCCTTCGGAGCACCGTCGCAGGAGTATCCGACGTACCCGGCCACTCCCGGGGCGCCGGAGGCTGACGCGAACCCGCTGCTGGCCAGGATCGACCCCGGGCTCGGAACCCGGCTGGCGGCGCTGCCGTGCGAGCTGGTCTGGGCGACGACATGGATGTCCGAGGCGAACGCGTACATCGCGCCACGCCTGGGTCTGCCCCCGTTGCCCGTCGTGGACTGGCCGGATCCGACCGCTGTCGACGAGCACGACGAGTGGAGCGGCTTGCACTGGAAGACACGCGGACTGGTCGACCAGGCAGCGGGACGGTCCTTCGCCTGGGTCGACGACGAGATCACCGACACCGATCGCCACTGGGTCGCCGCACACCATCGGGGTCACGCGCTGCTTCATCGTGTCGACCCGCGTCGAGGGCTCACGGATGCCGACTTCGCCGCCCTCGGCGTGTGGCTGAGGCACGAGAGCGCGCCCGTCGGCACCTGATCTCCACTCCGCGACGGCGTCATGGCCCGTCGGATGCCGACTGTCGGATACCGGCCAGTCACGTCCGCAGGGCGGCGAATCGACGACCCGCGCGCTACCCTCCGGCGCATGATTGGCATGAACATGCAGCGGCTGGCCCGTGGGCGCCTCCGCGCCGCACCGGTATCCGGCCCGCGGACCGCTCGCGCCGCGTCCGTGCGAAGATCCGGACGGTACTCCTTCGTGCTCCTCCTCCTGGTGACCCTCCTCGGCACGCCGGCCCTCGCGACCGCCTCCGCCCCGGCCGCGGCCCCTCCCGCCGGACCCACGTCCGTCGGATCCGCATCCGCCGGAACCCCCCTCGACGCCGACTCGGCCACCGCTCGCTGGGGCGACCGCCGCCTCGACGAGGTCTCCTTCCTGACCACCCACAACGCCTTCACCAACTACGAGGACTCCCGCTGGAGTTCGGTGAACCAGTCCGAGTCCGTGCGAGCCCAGCTCGACAACGGCGTACGCGGGTTGAGCCTGGACACCCACTGGTACGAGCGCAGCACCTGGCTCTGCGTCATCAGCTTCGGCAGCGACTGCTACCCCAGCGACGTGTACCTGTGCCACGGCGAGTGCAAGACCTTCGCCGGCGCCACGTACGCGCTTCCGCGCCAGTCGTTCCACGGCACGATGCAGACCGTCGTGGACTTCCTCGCCGCGCACCCCGAGGAGGTCGTGACCGTCTTCCTCGAGGACTACGTCGGCGCCGACCAGCTAGGGAACTCCCTCAGCAGGGTCAGGGGGCTGTCCGAGCTGCTGTTCCTGCCCGACGCCTGGGACGTACGGCAGCAGGGATGGCCCAAGGTGGCCGACCTCGTCACCGTCGGGAAGCGGCTGCTGGTCTTCTCCGACCGCTCGGACCGCGAGCACCTGGGCGTCATGTACGACAGGTCCTGGACCGTCAGCAACTTCTGGAGCCTCGGGGACATGGGCAACGACCTGGCGTGCGTCAGCCGCTGGTCCGACCTGCCTCTGGACCGTCAGGAGCCCGGATTCCGGCGGCTGTTCACGATGAGTCACCACCGCAACGTGCCCACCGTCCTCACGGCGGCCCTCGACAACGGCACCAAGTTGAGGGATCGGATCGCCGAGCGATGCCGGCCCGCGGCCGGAGGCCGCGACCCGAACTTCGTCTCCGTCGACTTCCACCGGTTGGCCGACGGCAGCGGTCACACACCCGCCTCGATCGTCGCCGAGCTCAACGCGCGGTCCTGAGGCCCGGGGGCCGCACGCCCGGGGCCCTCGCACCGGGTTTCCGCCCGAAGGCCCCGACCAGGGGGTTCCAATCCCTCGAATGGACCCCTCGGCCCGCATCGCGCAATCTGGAGAGGTGAAGACCGAGGCACCCACCACGGACCGCGGTGCTGTGGCCGGATTCCTGGAGAACCCGGTCGTCGGGATGGCGCCGTGGATCGTGTTCTCGCTGCTCGTCGGACCCGGCCGGTTCGAGATCGCGGTCGCGCTCGCCCTGGCGACGACGATCGCGCTCGTCGCGGCCGGGCGGATCGTCAACCGGGGAAGTTCCTGGAAGTTGCTGGAACTCGCCGACATGGTGTTCTTCGCCGTGCTGGCCGTCGTCGGCATCCTCGCGAGCGACGGCACCCTGCGCTGGCTGGAGACGTACGCCGGGGAGGTGTCCAACCTCGCCCTCGTCCTGATCGCGTTCGGGTCCATGGCGTTCCGTATGCCCTTCACCCTCCAGTACGCACGAGAACAGGTCGAGCCGGCGTACTGGCACAAGCCCCCCTTCCTGCGGACCAACTACGTCATCACCGGGGTGTGGGGGCTGGCCTTCCTGATCGCCGCCATCGCCGGCGCGTACGGCGACCTGGTACTGCACAACGCGAACAACATCTGGACCGGGTGGATCATCCAGATCCTGGCCATCATGGCCGCCCTGCGCTTCACCGACTGGTACCCGGACGTCGTACGCGCCCGGGCCCGGCACGAGGCGGACAGCTCCGCGCCCGAACCACCGCACCTGGCAGGGATGCTGCTGCCGCTGGCCGGGCTGCTGGTCCCCATCGGAATCGCCGTCCTCATCTTCGCGAGCGATGTGTGGTGGCTGGGCGTGGCCCTGATCGTGGGTGGCGCATACCTCACCAGGGCGCTGTCGGGCCGCCAGGCAGACCGGTGACGCCAGGGCCGTTCGACGGCGGGAACGGCGGGCGCCGGTGCAGTGCCTTCGCGGCGGAGCCCTCCGCCGTGCGGGCGCGGTCACGGGCCACGGCGGCCTGGGCCGCGTCCCCCAGGGCGTCCGCGAGGTCGGCCCGGGTCAGCCAGTTGTAGGTGCTGTCGGGCCGGAGGCCGATGCGTTCGCTGATCAGGGCACGGGTCAGGTCGTGGCGGCCGGCCCGCAGCGCGGAGTCGACCAGCGTCCTCTGCACCGCGTCGCGTTGGGCGTGGCTGCCGCCGAATTCGTGGAACCGGCGGCGCAGCGGCAGGAGCAGTTCCACGACGGTCCGGTGGCGCCCGCGCGCATGGGCGATGAGGGCCTCGCAGACGGGCAGACCGATCTCGGCCGTCATCCTGTGGTTGGTGACGGAGTCCGCACCGCCCCTGCCGGCCTTCGCGAGCCACTGTCGACGGTCGGCGACGAGCCGTTCCGCGGCATCCAGCCTCCCGGAGCCCGCGTACGACATGACGGCGTGCACGTCGTTGAACGCGTAGTAGGGCGGGTCGGCCCGCGCGGCCCACGCGTCGGCCAGCGTCTCCCAGCGAGCCGCCTGGCCGATGCCGGCGAGGTGGAACCGCCACAGCAGCGCGGACGCGTCCAGCAGTTCCATCGCGAGCCCGGAGGAGGCCTCGTTGTTGATCGCGGCGTCGTAGATGCGCAGCGCCGTGCCGGTGTCACCGGCCTCCAGGGCGTACAGCGCGTAGTGCCACCAGTTGTGCACGTTGAGGTAGTTGCCGTCCGCCCAGTCGCCGAGCCGGGCGTCCAGATAGCCGATGCCGTCGGCGACACGGCCCTGCATCTCATAGGTGTGGACCACCGCGTGGATCGCCCAGACGTCGCGGGGGTTCTGTTCGACGGCGGCGAGTCCCGCCTCCTCGGCGAGGGCGTAGTGCCCCGATTCCTCCAGGCCGAAGGCGTACATGCCCAGCACCATGCCGCGATGGGGCTCGGCCGTGTCCCACTCCGACAGGGCGGCGCCGATCCTGTCGCGCAGGCGCACCGCGTCGCCGGTGAAGAAGTCGAGCTGGTGGCCGACCGCGAGGGCGAGGGCATCTCGGGGGTACATCAGGGTGAGCTCTTCGAGATGCGCGCCCGCCCGCTTCAGGTCGCCCGCCAGCCATGCGCCGGCCGCGGCCATGTGCAGCCGGTCCCGTACGGGAAGGGCCGAGCCATCGGTCCCGGTCGCGAAGTGGTGGAACCGGCGGCGCGCCTCGGCGGCCTCGCCGGGCTCGGTCCCCAGCAGCCCGAGATAGGCGGCGAACGACTGGGCCACGGGTGAGGTGGGGGCTGCCGCGACGGCATCCTCGACGGCCGGAGCCACCTCGGGGCTGAAGTGCAGCAGGGCCGCCACGGCGCGGTCCAGGTGCCCGGCCGCTTCGGGCGTGCACGCGTGCAGGGAGTTGCCGTACCGGTCCTTCGCCATCACGGATCACCTCGGCGCGGTTCTCGACGGTGTGCCGTACGCGTCGCGGCGGAGCCGTGGGGCGCCACCGGACCCGTACACCACCATGAAGCCACGCGGAGGGGGTCTCGGTCACCCGGACCGTGCCCGATCCGGCGAACTGCCATGATCCGCCATGATCCGGTACGCGGCGGGAAGGCAGGGGCGGCCGCTCGCTCCGCCTCCGGCGCTGTCGGCGACGGCGCTGGTGGCGCCGGCGTGGAAGTAGCCGCCGATGGCGAAGCCCGACTTGATAGGCAAGTGGTTGCTTGCCTATCCTGAGGTCGTGGCCGACGACCTTTTCAAAGCCTTGGCCGACTCCACCCGCCGCACCATCCTCGACGAGCTCACGGAGAAGTCCGGACAGACACTGTTCGAGATCTGCTCGCGGCTGAGCATGAGGCATCAGCTCGGCATCTCTCGCCAGGCGGTGTCCCAGCACCTGGCCGTGCTGGAGGCCGCCGGGCTCGTCGAGACCAGGCGGGAGGGCCGCTACAAGTTCCACGACCTGAACACGGCCCCGCTGCGGCAGATCGCCGAGCGATGGCTCGTGACCGACCCATCCGGACCGGAGAAGAGCACCCCATGAAGATCCATCTGACCAGCGTCTTCGTCGACGACCAGGCCAAGGCCCTGCGCTTCTACACCGAGATCCTCGGCTTCGTGAAGAAGCACGACGTCCCGCTGGGCGAGACGGACCGGTGGCTGACCGTCGTCTCGCCCGACGAGCCCGGCGGCACCGAACTCCTCCTGGAGCCCGCCGGCCACCCGGCCGTCAAGACCTACCGCGACGCGCTCACCCAGGACGGCATCCCGCTCGCCCAGTTCGCCGTCGAGGACGTGCACGCGGAGTACGAGCGCCTGAGCGGCCTCGGCGTCCTCTTCGTCCAGGAGCCCCTGGAGATGGGCCCCGTCACCACCGCGGTCTTCGACGACACCTGCGGCAACCTGATCCAGATCGCGACGGAGCCGCGGTAGGGGGTGAGGGCGCGGGTGGGCCGCGGTAGGCGGCACGGCGCGGGTGGGCCGTAGGGAGGTGGCCGCGAACGGGCTACAGGCTCTGCCTCGCCGGGCACCGAGCGCTGCCGGAGGCGTTGCCGGCGAGTTCCTGGCTGTCCGGGTGGTCAGCCGGCCGTGCCCTGCGGGAGTGCCGTGAACGTGGCCTCGGTGAACTCCGTGACCTCGGAGAAGCCGAGCCTGCGGTAGAGCCCGACGGCCGTGGCGTTGTCCGCCCGGACGTTCAGCCCGACGTGGTCCACGGTCTTTCCGAGCCGTCGGCACAACTCGGCCACGCAGGCTCCGCCCGCGCCCTGCCCGCGCACCTCGGGGTGGGTGGTGACGTTCCCGATCGCGGCGACACGGTACGTGGGCGAGTAGACGTGCACCCCCGCAACGGCGACCAGCCGTCCGTCGCGCCGGGCGCCCACGTACTGGCCGGTGTCCAGCATCCGGTCGTCGAACCAGTTGCCCGGGTACGCCACCGCGAACAGCTCCAGCAGCTCCGGCAGGTCGGCCCGGCCCAGCGGGGCGGGCTGCCACGGGCCGGCCGGGTGGGCAGCGGCGGGGCCGGGATCGGTGAGCGCCATCCGCAGCAGGACGCCGTGGCGCTGCACCTCGTACGCCGACTCCAGCACCTTGGCGGCTTCTCCGGTCAGGTGGCCGAAGAAGCGACGGGGAAGGACGGGCAGCAGCGCACCGGTCAGCTCCTCCAGCTCCGCCGCCTGGCCGGGACGGGAGAAGGCGAGCAGGGTGGGAATGTCGCCGACCGCGTAGAGCAGCGCGACCGGACCGCCCTCAGAGACCGTGTACCAGCTGGTGTGCGGCCACAGCAGATCGTCGAGGTCGCCGAGTTCCATCAGGTGCATCGCCGGGTCCCGGTCGAAGCGGTCGGCCAGGGCGGATCGGTCGTGCAGAGCGCGCAGAGTCACCCGTAGAGCGTACGGCGCCGCCGGCGCGGCCATGGGGAGGGGCCCCGCACATGATCGCGTCGGTGAGACAACCTGCCCCCGCCGTCCGCCCTCTCACAAGGCGAATCCCGAGGGAGGCTGCGATGACGACCGGTTTCGCGAGCACGGGCCCGAAGCGCCCGGGACAGATCGAGGCCGCCTGGGCGCTCACGCTGGCAGCCGTCGCGGCGGAAGTGCTGGTCTGGCTGCTGGGCGTCTTCGTGGTGCCGCCCACGGGTCTGGACGAGCTGACCGAGTTCTCCGGTCGGAGCTCGGCGGTCGGCCAACTCGCCGTGGCGGCCGCTGTGCTGGCCCTTCTCCTCGGTGCTTGGCTGGCCGTGGCGGCACGCATGCGGGCCGGACGCGGATGGGCACGGGCCGTCCTGACCTTCGCGGGCGTGCTGCTTCTGCTGTTCCGGGTCGGCGACTTCAGCATGGACGGCGTGGAGCCTGGCTGGTGGGCGGCCGTCAACTGCCTGCCCGACGTGCTGGCCGCGGCCGTCGTCGTCGCGATGTACTTCCCCGAGGCCCACGCCTACTTCTCCCGCTCGTCCCGCTTCCGCCCCACTGCCTGACCCCCGGCCGACGGATCGCCGCGGCTGTGGGGGTCGAGCTGGGCTACGAGCTGGGCGGCACGTGGGCATCCCGTCGATGGGATACGTTCGTGCGGGTCGGACCGACCCCGCCCCGTCAGGGACCGCAGCCCCGGAAGGCAGCAACTGACCGTGACAGACCGCCTCGACCAGGACACGCTCCAGCAGATCTACGCCCGCGGAGGCTCCGAGGCCGTGAAGCGCGCGCTGGAGGACTTCGCCCTCGTCGCCGGCGACGAGGAGTTGGACGCCGCCGTCGACCGGGCGTGCGCCGTGATCGCGGCGGAGACGGCGCGGATCACGGCGGTGGCCGACCAGCGCGAAGCCAGGATCGCGGAGCTCGAAGTGCAGGCTCGGGCGCTCCAGGCCGAGATCGACGCCCAGGGCGACCCGACGACCGCCCCTGCCCCGGACAGTGCCGCGCCGCAGCCGGACCGGCAGCGCTAGCGGGACCGGCCGGCGCGATGGCGCAGGCGTCGCCGTCCGGAGACGTGTTCAACCCCGTCGCCGACCGCGACCGCGCGCCCGTCCGCCGTCCGCCGGGGCGTTCCACCGTACGGCGGAGGCCTCGGCTTCACCAGGTCGGCTCGCACGGGTGGCGGTACGCGGTCGGCCGCGTGGTTGATCTGGAGCAGGGCGGCGGTGAACGTCTGACCGACCTCGTCGTGCAACTCGCGCGGTTCAGCCGTGCCTTCCCCGGCGCATCCTCGCGCGGTCGGCGGGAGTGGGTCCATCCGTGCCGACACTCATATTCCGCCCCGCCCGGCAGGTGGCACCATGGGGCCTCGCCGCGCCGGACCGTCCTCGGGTTCCGGGGCGCGCCCGTACCGTCGTACAGATCGACCATGAGAGGGATGGGCTTGTGCCTGCACCACGGATGCGTACGACGCCGCTGCCCGGCATCGGTGTCCAGTACGACCTCACCACGCGCGAGCACCGCCATCTGTCGGTGATCGCCCATCGGGACGGCACCCGGTCGGTGAATGTCTACCGGGCGGACGATCCCGACGCCTGCGCGCAGTCCCTGCATCTGACGGGTGCGGAGACGGCCTCCCTGATCGACGCGCTGATGCCCGCCCACCACAGCCCGAACGTCTTGCACACCACCGACCTGGGGCTGGTGGCCGAGAGGATCGAACTGTCCGCGCACGGCCACTGGAACGGGCGGCTGCTCGGCGAGATGCGGATGCGCACGGAGACCGGCGCGTCGATCGTCGCGGTACTGAGGCGGGCGGAGGCGATTCCCTCGCCGGCGCCGGACTTCCGTCTGGCGGGCGGGGACACCCTGATCGTCATCGGTACCCGTGAGGGTGTCGACGCCGCCGCTTCGATACTCGGACGGGAGTGACCGGGTGCATTCCGCTCTCTTTCTCATCGAGTTCGGGGCGATCATCCTCGGGCTCGGTCTGCTGGGCCGCTTCGCCGGCCGGTTCCGGTTCTCCCCCATCCCGCTCTATCTTCTGGCCGGGCTCGCGTTCGGCGAGGGCGGTCTGCTCCCGTTGGGAGCGAGCGAGGAGTTCGTCGCGATCGGCGCCGAGATCGGCGTCATTCTCCTGCTGCTGATGCTGGGGCTGGAGTACACGGCAAGCGACCTCGTCTCCAACCTGAAGACCCAGTACCCGGCCGGACTGGTCGACTTCAGTCTCAACGCGCTGCCGGGGGCCGCGGCGGCCCTGCTGATGGGCTGGGGTCCGGTCGCGGCCGTGGTCCTGGCCGGTGTCACGTGGATCTCGTCCTCCGGCGTCATCGCCAAGGTGATGGGCGACCTCGGCCGGCTCGGCAACCGTGAGACGCCGGTCATCCTGAGCATCCTGGTCCTCGAGGACCTGGCGATGGCCGTCTACCTGCCGATCATCACCGCCCTGCTGGCCGGTGTCGGTCTCGCCGCCGGCAGCCTGACCCTGGCCATCGCCCTGGGCGTGGCGGGGGCCGTGCTGTTCGTCGCGGTCCGCTACGGCAGGCTCATCTCCCGCTTCGTCTCCAGCGACGACCCCGAGAAGCTCCTGCTCGTCGTCCTCGGTCTCACCCTGCTGGTCGCGGGCATCGCGCAGCAGCTCCAGGTCTCGGCCGCGGTGGGGGCGTTCCTCGTCGGCATCGCGCTGTCCGGGGAGGTCGCCGAGGGTGCCCATGCCCTGCTGAGCCCTCTGCGCGACCTGTTCGCGGCGGTGTTCTTCGTCTTCTTCGGGCTGCACACCGACCCCGCCAGCATCCCGCCGGTGCTCCTTCCGGCCCTCGCGCTGGCGGTCGTCACCGCCCTCACGAAGATCGCGACCGGGTACTGGGCGGCCCAACGGGCGGGCGTCGGCATCAAGGGACGGTGGCGTGCGGGCGGGACACTGGTCGCGCGCGGGGAGTTCTCCATCGTCATCGCCGGACTGGCCGTCAGCGCGGGCATCGAACCGGCCATGGGACCGCTCGCCACCGCCTACGTCCTGATCCTGGTCGTCATCGGCCCGCTGTCCGCCCGCTACACCGAGCCCTTGGCAGCGCTTCTCGCCCGGCGCCGAGGTCCCCGCACACCCGCGTCCGGAAGCGACGCCCCCATGCCCGTACCCCTGGGCGGCGAGCCCCGATGAACAGGGCCTGAGGCGGAGCGTCGGCCTTGCTGAATTGCCATCCCCGGCCTCGCCGTCACCGGCCGGCCTCCCTTTTCGGCATGCATGCAACGGGTCATACGGTGAGCGGCATTTGTCATGCGCTAGAGTTCTTTACCAAGCCCTTGCGCTCTGTTGAGCGGAAAGGTGCTCAATCTTGGGGGCGAGGGGCCGTCCGATCCGGACGACAGGGGGAAGGGGAGACAGGACATGGGTCGATACCTCCACACCTCGATCCTGCGCTCCGCCCCGTCGCTGCTCCCGGGCCTCGGGCCGGCCGCCAGGACGGCGCGTATCGACAACTCGCCCCGCGACAGCGTGCCTGATACCGGCCGCACCGCTTTTCGCGTCTGACGACGCCGTCCACGCGACGCGTCGCCCCATTCCCCACGGCCTCGGCCGTAAGTCCGGCTTTCGGCGCGCCCGGAACGGCGAATTGAGCCGACTCCCCGGATTCGGGGGCGATCCACGATTCCGTTGCGCCCTCCCGTGCCGAAGGCGGGAGCACAGGCGACGCTTCGCCGGGCCGCTCCCTCAGTACCCGAGAGCCACCCGGTCACCCGTTCAGCGAACCGACCGGGCGCCGACACACGCCTGCCGCACCGCCGACCTCATCGGGCACCCGCACCGGGCCGCTCGTACCCGAGAAGGCACTGACGCCGTCACCGAACCGACCGGAGGACCGACGCCCGTGCACCACACGACCGCCCTGCTCATCGAACTCGGAGCCATCATCCTGGCCCTGGGCCTGCTCGGCCGCCTCGCCGGGCGCGTGGGGTTCTCGCCCATACCCCTGTATCTGCTGGCCGGACTCGCCTTCGGTCACGGCGGCATCCTGCCGCTCCAGGCGAGCGAGGACTTCGTCGCGACCGGCGCCGAGATAGGCGTCATCCTCCTGCTTCTCCTGCTCGGCCTGGAGTACAGCGCCTCGGAACTCGTCACCAGTCTCAAGACCCAATACCCCTCCGGCGCCGTCGACTTCGTCCTCAACACCGCACCCGGTGCCGGCGCCGCGCTGCTGCTGGGGTGGGGTCCCGTGGGCGCGGTGGCCCTCGCCGGCGTCACCTGGATCTCCTCCTCCGGCGTCATCGCCAAGGTCCTCGGCGACCTCGGCCGGCTCGGTAACCGCGAGACGCCCGTCGTCCTCGGCATCCTGGTCATCGAGGACCTCGCCATGGCCGTCTACCTGCCCATCCTCACCGCCCTGCTGGCCGGTGTGAGCCTGGCCGGGGGCGCGGTCACCCTGCTGATCTCCCTCGGGACCGTGGGCGCCGTCCTGTACGTGGCGCTGCGCCACGGACGGCTGATCAGCCGTGCCGTCTCGTCCGACAACGCCGAGATGCTGCTGCTCGTCGTCCTCGGCCTCACCCTGCTCGTCGCCGGCCTCGCGCAGGAGCTCCAGGTCTCCGCGGCGGTGGGTGCGTTCCTCGTCGGTATCGCCCTGTCAGGAGAGGTCGCCGAAGGCGCGGCCAGCCTCCTGACCCCGCTGCGGGACCTGTTCGCCGCGGTGTTCTTCGTCTTCTTCGGCCTCTCGACCGATCCGGCCGACATTCCCCCGGTCCTGCTGCCCGCCCTCCTCCTCGCCGTCGCCACCGCGCTCACCAAGGTCGCGACCGGCTGGTACGCCGCCCGCCGTGCCGGGATTCGGGGAAAGGGCCGCTGGCGAGCGGGCGGCACCCTCGTCGCCCGCGGTGAGTTCTCCATCGTGATCGCCGGACTCGCCGTCGGCGTCGAGCCGCGGATCGGGCCGCTGGCCACCGCCTACGTCCTGATCCTGGTCGTCGTCGGCCCGCTCACCGCCCGCTACACCGAGCCACTGGCCGGCCTCCTCACGCGCCGCCCGAAGTCCCGCGTCCCCGCCGCCCCCTCCCCCGCTGCTCCCTCTCCCGTTCACGCCGAGGAGGACGGCCAGTCCGTGACCGTCACCGTCGACGCCTGACACCAGCCGGCTGCGCCGCGCGCTCGGCGCCGAAGCGGCCGCGAAGGGGTACGGATGGCGCGCCCTGGTCCGCGAACACCACGCCGCCAGCCGCACGGGCCGGCCCGCCAAGGCCTCCCCCGACAGCGTTCTGAGCGTCATCGAGCAGGCTGTCGACGCCTTCGCCGACGGTGACGAGCACGCGCAGCACAGCGTCATCCGTCAGGAGGAGGCGTCCAGACGCGAGTTCATCGACGATCTCCTGCGCGGGGGCGGGCGGCCCGGGACCTCTCGCCGCACGTGCCGAACGGTTCGGACTGCGGCTCTCGCGCGCCCACGCGGTCGCCGTTGCCGAGGACCCCGCCAAGTACGACGAGGCCGACCCGGTCCCCCGCCAGGTGGAGACCGCCGTGTTCACGCGCTTCGAGAACCGCCGCATCCTGTTGCACAGCACGCTCAGCCCGCTGGAGCAGGCACGCGGGGGAGCCCAGCCGCTCCTCGACAGCCTCACCGCGTACTTTCGCGGCCGGCTGCGTGACTGCCGAAGCGGCCCGCCGACTCTCGTCGAGCGTCAGGGCGATGACGTACCGCCTGGAGCGCATCCGTACGCTCACCGGCACCGATCCCGCCCACCCGGTGCACCGGTACAGGCTCCAGACCGCCGTCATCGGAGCGCGGCTGCTGGACTGGCCGAACAGACCCCTGTGAGGCGCCGCCCCGCGCTGTGGGCCCGGTCGGTCGTGAACCGGGGCCGGCGGGCTCACGGGGTCACGCGACGGGGTGGCCCGCGCCGTCGGTCTGTGCCGACTGGCTCGAGAACTTGTTCAGGAAGACGTCGTACCGGCCGTCGGCGCGCTGGGTGATCGTCGCGCCGTCCTGCCAGATCCCGTTCTCGGCCCACCACTGGGAGCCGGCCGGGTCGCCCTGGTTCTGGTGGATGTTGTGCATGCCGAGGTCCCCCTCCGGGTCGTCGTCGAACGGCTCGCCGAACACGAGGATGCGCTGCCCGGTCACCAGGATCGCCTCCAGCTCGGCCGCGGCGTCGATGTTGGATCCGGCGTGCCACGGCCGTGAACCGAAGAGGTCGAGAAGGTCTCGCAGCCAGGACGGCGGGCGGCGCTGGAACAGGACGCCGGAGTGGTCCACCAGCGCCGGTTGGCGCAGATAGTCCACGGCTCCGGAGGCCGGCGTGCCCGCGAGGTCGTGGTAGCCCGGGGCGAGGACAGCCGCCGGGCCGAGGTCGCCGGCGTCGAGAGTGAGGGTCTTCCACTGCACCCCCACGTTGGACTTGTGGCTGTCGACGTCGACCGCGCAGTGGTAGCGCCCGGCGGGCGCGTCCACCTCCAGGTTGATGTGGAACCAGCGGCCCTGACTGTCCGGCTGGTCGCGGTGGTGACGGTACAAGGTCCCCGAAAGCACGCCGTAACGTTCGAAAGGCATGCCGTCAGTGAACCACCCATGCCCGCCCGCTTGCCCGCCCGCGCAGTCCGGCCACGGTCCCGCTGGGCCGATCGGCCGACCAGATCGGCTCGACGGGGTGAGAGGAGTGACCCGAGCGGTGTCGGGTACGTGTGCGGAGCAGTCGGACGGCGAGCCGCGGACGTTCCGGTCGGCGGCTCGCGCTCCTGGTGTCCTTGGGCATCAGGGTGGTCCGACCGGCACACTTGAGGCAGGCGTGCGGCCCTTGCGGGGCGGCGTGCGGGCGTCACCCGGACGGGTCTGTCGGGGCGTCGCCGGAGTGCCGGCGCGGGAAAGCTGACGTGATGACGATGCGGTGGCCTGGCGGCCGGTGAGGTGGGGACGATGGCTGTGGGCCGAAGTGGTGACGACGCTGCGACGCATGCGCGGTTGTGGGCCCGGTGCGCCGTGGTGGCCGTCGTGGCGGCGGTCGTCGTCCTGATCCTCGCGTTCGGCGGCGGTGGGCTGCTGATCGTCCTGAGCGGTCTGGTCGGACTGGTCGTCTCGGCTGCGGGCATGTGGTGGATACTGGCCCACCGCGGACCGCCGCGATGGCTCGGCGCCGTCCTCATGGTCGGCGCACCCGTGGGTCTGCTCGTGCTGTTCGTACGCAGCGGTCTCTGGGTGACGGCGCTCATCGCGGTCTGTCTCTGGGGTGTGGCGCTCGCCTGCGGCCGGGCGGCCCTGCGGCGGCCGCACGCGAAGCACGTCATGCGGGCAGAGCCCCGTCGGCCTCCGCGGCAGCCGGTCATTCTCATGAACCCCGCCTCGGGCGGCGGCAAGGTCGGCCAGTTCGACCTGGTGGAGAAGGCCGAACAGCTCGGTGCCCGGGTCATCCTGGTGGACGCCTCCCGCGGCTTCGACGCCACGGCCCTGGCCCGCGAGGCCGTGTCCGGGGGAGCGGACCTGCTGGGCGTCGCGGGCGGCGACGGCACGCAGGCCCATGTCGCCGCGGTCGCCGCCGAGCACGACCTGCCGTTCCTGGTCGTCCCCGCGGGCACCCGCAACCACTTCGCGATGGACCTCGGCCTGGACCGCGCCGATCCCTCCCTCGCTCTCGACGCCCTCACCGACGGCGAGGAACTCCGTGTCGACCTCGGGAGCGTGGCCGGCCGGACGTTCGTCAACACCGTGTCGTTCGGGGTGTACGCGCGGGTCGTGGAACGCCCCGAGTACCGCGACGCCAAGGCCGGGACCGCGCTGGACGCCATGCCCGACCTGCTCCACGAGTCCGGACCGCGCTTCGACGCGACCGTCGGCAGGACCCGTCTCGCCTCCCAGCAGGCGCTCCTGGTCAGCAACAACATCTACATCCGGCCGGACCCCCTCACCGGCGGCCGCAGACCGCGCCTGGACGAAGGGAAGCTGGGGGTCATCGGCGTACGCGTGGAAGGCGCGACGCAGGCGGCGGACATCGCGCTGCGCGGCTCGGCCTCCGACAGCCTGAACGTCCTGACCGCGCACCGCGTCCAGGTCACCTGCGACGACGACACCATGCCGGTCGCCGTGGACGGTGAAGCACTGACCCTTCCCCCTCCGGTGACCTGCACCGTTCGACGACGCGCCCTGCGGGTACGCGTGCCACGTGACCGACCCGGCGCGCCGCCGTTCTCCCCTCCGCTCGACTGGCGCCGCATCCTCACCCTCGCCTTCCAGGGGAAGGGGAGGGACGGGAAGGAGCGGCGGGACGGAGACGGAGTCACCAACGAAAGGAGCGGTCGATGAGCGACCCGCACGAGCAGGAACCGGGCCCGGCCGACGAGCCCCGGCGCGCCGGACGGCGGTACGCCGGCGGTCTCGCCGCCGTCTTCAGCGACCTGAGGGCCATCGACGGCGCCCTCTACGCCGCGGTCGCCGCGACACCGACACCGACCCTCGACACCGGACTGCGGCGGCTCTCCGCCGCCGCCGACCACTCCAAGATCTCCTTCGCCGTCGCCGCCGCGCTCGCGCTGGTCCCGGGCCGGCCCCGGCGCGCCGCCGCACTCGGCGTCGGCTCGATCGCCATGGCCTCGGCCGCCGCGAACCTGCTCGGCAAGCGCCTCGTACGCCGCTCCCGGCCCGACCGCGAAGCGGCCCGTGTCGTCATCGACCGGCACGTCCGGATGCCCACCTCGGCGTCCTTCCCCTCCGGGCACACGGCCTCGGCGGTGGCCTTCGCCTCCGCCGTCGGCTACGCCCTGCCCCCGGCGGCCCTGCCGCTGACCGCGCTCGCCTGCGCCGTCGGCTACTCCCGGGTCCATACCGGCGTCCACTACCCGGGCGACGTCCTGGCGGGCGCCGTCCTGGGCGCCACCACCGCCACCACCGTGCTCGCCCTCTCCCTCTCCCTCAGTGAGCGGCACAGCATCGGTGGGCTCGGTCGGCTCGGTGGGATCGGCCGGCTCGGGCGGATCGGTCGGGGAGGTGACTTTGCATGATCATGCGAGATTATGCATACTCTTCCTATGTCTAAGGTCCTCACCTCCCTTCCTGCCGGCGAGCGCGTCGGAATCGCCTTCTCGGGCGGGCTCGACACGTCGGTCGCCGTCGCGTGGATGCGCGACAAGGGCGCCGTCCCGTGCACGTACACCGCCGACATCGGCCAGTACGACGAGCCCGACATCGCCTCCGTGCCCGGTCGCGCCAAGACCTACGGCGCCGAGATCGCCCGGCTGGTCGACTGCCGCGCGGCGCTGGTCGAGGAAGGCCTGGCCGCGCTGACCTGCGGAGCGTTCCACATCCGTTCCGGCGGCCGCGGGTACTTCAACACGACGCCGCTCGGCCGCGCCGTCACGGGCACCCTCCTGGTGCGCGCGATGCTCGAGGACGACGTGCAGATCTGGGGTGACGGCTCGACCTTCAAGGGCAACGACATCGAGCGGTTCTACCGGTACGGGCTGCTCGCCAATCCGCACCTGCGGATCTACAAGCCCTGGCTCGACGCGGACTTCGTGACCGAGCTCGGCGGCCGCACGGAGATGTCCGAGTGGCTGCTCGCCCACGGTCTGCCCTACCGGGACAGCACCGAGAAGGCGTACTCCACCGACGCCAACATCTGGGGCGCCACCCACGAGGCCAAGATCCTGGAGCACCTCGACACGGGCGTGGAGACCGTGGAGCCGATCATGGGCGTCCGGTTCTGGGACCCGTCGATCGAGATCGCCGCCGAGGACGTGACGATCGGCTTCGACCAGGGCCGGCCCGTGACGATCAACGGCAAGGAGTTCCCCTCCCCCGTCAGCCTCGTGATGGAGGCCAACGCGATCGGCGGACGGCACGGCCTGGGCATGTCCGACCAGATCGAGAACCGGATCATCGAGGCCAAGAGCCGCGGCATCTACGAAGCCCCCGGCATGGCCCTGCTGCACGCGGCGTACGAACGTCTGGTCAACGCCATCCACAACGAGGACACCCTCGCGCAGTACCACAACGAGGGCCGGCGCCTCGGCCGGCTGATGTACGAGGGCCGCTGGCTGGACCCGCAGGCGCTGATGATCCGCGAGTCGCTGCAGCGCTGGGTCGGCGCGGCCGTCACCGGCGAGGTCACCCTGCGGCTGCGGCGCGGTGAGGACTACTCGATCCTCGACACCAAGGGCCCGGCGTTCAGCTACCACCCGGACAAGCTCTCCATGGAGCGCACCGAGGACTCCGCGTTCGGCCCGGTGGACCGGATCGGCCAGCTCACGATGCGCAACCTCGACATCGCCGACTCGCGCGCCAAGCTGGAGCAGTACGCCGGGCTCGGCCTGATCGGCACCGCCAACCCGGCCATCGGCGCCGCTCAGGCGGCCGCGACCGGGCTGATCGGCACCATGCCGCAGGGCGGCGCCGAGGCCATCGCCTCGCGCGGCGAGGTCTCCGCCCACGACGAGCTGCTGGACCGTGCCGCGATGGAGTCCGGCACCGACTGACCGTCCGGCGACCGGCCCCTGCGTGGCGGCCGGCCGCGGTGAGGCCGTTCCGGCGCCATCGGCGCGGGGACGGCCTCGTCGCGTGGCCGCGGGGTCTACTCCTGCGTCTCCTTTCGGCGGCGCGTACGGAAGAGGTGCCTGCGCCGGCGCGGGGGCTGGTCCGGGAGCCAGCCGAAGGCCAGCGAGCTGCCGACGAGGCCGAGGAGCATGCCGACGAAGAACCCGCCGAGGTTCGAGGTGACCCAGGTCGCGAGCGAGGCCAGGACGGCGACGATCGAGTAGAACAGGCGCTGCCGCGGGTTGAGGACGATCAGCGCCCCGCACACGATCATGATGACCGGCAGGACGTAGCCGACCAGGCTGTCCGCTCCCGCCGCGAGGATCACGGAGATGCTCGCCTGCTGGGTGAGGAGGATCTCGGCCCCGCCGAGCACGATCATGACGCCGGGGGCGAAGGGGCGGCGGTGCCGCCACCTGCCGAACGCGCGCCAGGGATGGCGTCCCCCGGCTCCGGGCCGGCCGGCCGCCGGCGAGGGCGTCGCGCGCGAAGCCGAAGTGGCCGGTGTCGCCGCGGTCACCGTCAGCAGCCCTCGGACTCGAAGCTCATGTGCAGGTCGGGCAGGGTGAAGCGGGTCGCGGTGGTGGCGTAGTTGGTCTGCCGTACGTCGGTGATGGTGACGGTGTCGGCCTGCTGGCCGAAGACGCCGAGCGGGCCCTTGACGGGGGGCTTGTCGAAGGTACTGGCGTCCCCGCCGATCTCGATGTTGTCGAAGGCGGCGAGCTTGCCGGAGATCTCGGTGGAGTCCGTGGTCAGGCCGGTGGCCTTGACCGGGGTCCCCCTGTTGCCCGCGGTGATGTGCAGATGGGTGCCGCCGATTTCCACGCTCTGGCAGAGGTTGGTGAGTTCGGCCTGCCGGATGGCGGTGACGATCACCAGGATCTGACCGCCGGTGTCACCGGCGTTGGGGCTGCCCTCGGGCATGGTGTCCAGCGCACCGAACTGCCCGAAGCCGGTGCCCTTGAGGGTGTCGGCCTTCACGGTGAACGGCATCCCGGAGATGGCGAACTGGGCGGCCAGGGCGCCCTGGGCGGTCAGGACGACGAGGGTCGCGGCGATGGCGCAGGCGGGCGCGGCCATCAGACCGGCGCGTCGGAAGCGGACCCGGCCGCGGCGCCGGAGTTCCTCACCCGGGGGTAAGGAGCGGGCGGGGGCGGGCTCTTCGGGCAGGGCGGGGCCTTCGGACAGGGCCATGAGGTGCTCCTGACAATGATGAGGAAACAGACCTGTTGGCGGCGGTGTCCTGGCGCGGACGGCTCCCCGACCCGCCCGGGGTTCTCCTCGTGTGCTGTGACGAGGCGGCCGCGTGACAGGGAACCGCCTGGAACGTAAACCCGTCGTTACTCCCCAGTCAACTACCGTGCAGTAGATAGGTGTTGGCGGGGCGCGAGGTACGGGATGTCAGGCCTCGGTCACCGTGTCGGCACCGCCACCGGCCCCCGTGAACGGTGACACCACCACGTGCACCAACGTGTCCAGCAGGCGTGGCAGCTGCCCGGTCCGGCCCTCGTCGACCGCGCGGTGCACCGCCGCGTGGACGGCCCCGACGACGGTGTCCACCAGCTCCGCCCGCTCCACACCTGGCGGGGCGGGCGGAGCGTCGACGAAGAACCGGCGGAAACTGGCCAGAAGTTCCGCCCGTGCGCGGCGCCCGGCCGGCCCCGTGGACTCGATCTCGACGACCATCCGCGCGAAGGCCGGGGTCTGCGACAGGAGCGCCAGCATCGTACGCAGTCCTGCCCGCACCGCCGTCGGCCACGAGGCCGCGCCGCCCGCCTCCTCGTACGGCCTCTGCATGGCCCGCACGACCATCTGCGTACCGCTCCGGTACGCGGCGAGAACCGCGTCCTCCTTGCCCGTGAACAGGGCGTAGAACACCGGCCGGGTCACTCCGGCGGCCCGGCAGATGTCGCTGATCCGGGCGCCGGCGTACCCGTGTGCCGCGACCATGCGGGCGACCCCGTCCAGCAGCCTCTCGCGCTGCCTCGACGCCACCTGTTCCGGCGTCAGCCGACGGGGACCGGGGCGCAGGGAGCGCTCCGGGTCGCGGCCCGTTCGCGCGCCGGGCAGCGCCTGCCACTCCTCGGTCGGACGAGCACCCATCACCGGCCACATCCCCCCAGGGCTGTTGACGTCACATACTCGAGAGGATTACAACCCTGATGGGTTTTCCTCTCGTGTGTGCGGTCGGCGGCCCGGTCCCCCGGGGACACGGACCCACCCGGCACCGCACACCGGACAGCACCGCACACAGCACCGTGTATCACGCTCTCGTCGCGTCCCGCGACACGTTGGGCCGATCCGTGGCGCCGGACCGGTCCGACAAGTGAACCCCACCGCTCTGCTCGTCCCCTTCGAGCCGCACTCTTCCCTCGCCACCGGCTGCCCCGGGCCACCCACGCGTGCCCGCACCGGGGGGTGTCCCCGCATCCCCCGGGCAGAGCCGAGTTCCGCTCCGCCACCCTGGTACGAAAGGACCCCACCATGAACAAGCGTGCCGTCTTAGCCTCCGCCGGAGCCGCCCTCGCCGCCGTCCTGGCCGTCACCCACCCGGCCACCGCGGCCGGCAGCGTCCTGACGACCGGCAGCCCCTCCGGGCCGTCCGTCGCCGTCGGCGACGTCCTCGCCGCCTCGCTCGCCTCCGGCAGCACCGCCAAGATCGCCACCACTTCCGGCGGGAGCAGCGGCATCACCTGCAACGCCTCCGCCTTCAGCGCCACCGTCACCAGCAACCCGGCCTCGCCCGGCACCGCGACCGAGACGCTCACGTCCCACACGCTGAGCACCTGCACGACCAACATCGTCGGAGCGACCGGCGTCCAGAGCATCACCGTCAACAACCTGCCCTACACCACGGCCGTGACGTCCGGCGGCACGCTCACCGTGACCGCCGGCAGCGCGGGACCCATCCAGACCACGCTGAAGATCAACACCATCCTCGGCGTGACCACCTGCGTCTACCGGGCGACGAGCCTGACGGCGACCCCCTCCAACGCCGACAACTCGCTCGCCTTCGCCAACCAGCAGTTCACCAAGGCCAGCGGACCCGGCACCTGCCCCGCCAACGGCTTCTTCACGGCCAAGTACGGCCCGGTCAAGGACTCGACCCAGGCCGGCGCGCCGGTCTTCGTCAACTGACCGGGGCAGCCTGACACCCCAAGCCCGTCCGGAAGCGCACCTGCGCTCCCGGACGGGCCTTCGGTCATCCCCCCGACGTCGGGCTCCCGTGCTTCGGCTGCCGGACCGACGGCCCGGGCAGCCGGGCGACTGCCCACCGGGCTCGGGAGGACTCGTGATCGCCGAGGTGCTCCAGTGCGCGGCTCAGCTCCCGAAGCCGGTCCGCATCCGGGCCGGTGTCGTCCAGCATGCGGATCAAGGCGGTCCTGGCGTTCTCGACGCGGTCCTGCCGCTGAGCCAGGTCGACCCAGGTGAGGTCGTTCTCGGGCCGCCGCGCCTCCTCGGCACGGGCCCACCGCACGGCCCCCGCGCTGTCGGTGATCTGCCCGGCGGTGGCCTCGCGCAGCAGCGGAACGTCGCCGTCCTGGCCGTGCGACGCCACCGGCATCGCGGCCGGCCACCGCTCCTCGTACCTCTCGGTCCGTACCGCGTTCTCGCGCTCCAGCAGGAATCGCAGCAGCGGCAGATCACCCTCGCGCCGATCGGACCGCGCCGCCCGCAGCACCCCCGAGCGCAGCACCGGATCCGCGGCCGTCTCCTCCTGCGCGGCGGATTCGCCGGAGCGCATCCGATCCAGCGCTTCCCGTCCCGGGGCGAGGACGACGTCCCGCAAGGGCTGCCGGTAGCGCTCCTCCAGCCGGTACGCGCACAGCTCCTCGGAGTTGAGCAGGAGGTGGTCCGGCTCGGTGCGCCGCGTGGCCGACTCCGACAGGGCGAAGAGCTCGACGAGCGGCCGGTCCGGGAGTCCGAGGCCTCGATCAACGCCGCCCTCTGCGCGTCCAGTTCGGGGGCGAACTCCTCCCGCGCCTCGGCGTCCCCCTCGCGTACCGCGGCGAGCAGCCCCTCCTCGTCCAGCCCGGCGGCGACGTTCTCGCACCACCAGGGCAGCCGGACGAGGATCTCCAGCGCCTCGGCGACGGTGTCGCCGAGCAAGGACGCGTACCCGTCGGAGGACGCGTGAAGCACCGCCGTTCCCCCGCTCAGGAAGTACGTGCCGCCCGTGTCGTCACCGGCGATCGCCTCCAGTGACGCGCCGGACGCCAGGTGGACCGGCTCCACGTGGTACGCCCGGTCGATGTCGAGGGCATCGAGCCGGCCGTCAAGGCCTCACGCATTCATATCCTGAACACATCAGGTGAGTTGGCGGGCCCTGAGGGGAGTTCGGGACATTGATGGCGTGAACTCTTGACGGCTGCGCGGGCTGGCGGTTGACTCGCCGCACCGTGCCCGGAACCGGTTCCGGAAACGGTTCCGACACCGATGTCACTCCCCCGACGCGGAGGCCCCGATGCGTGTCACGATCGCCGACGTCGCACGTCAGGCGGGCGTCAGCAAGACGACCGTCTCCCGCGTCCTGAACACCGGGGCCGAGGTGGACTCCACCACCGCGGCACGCGTTCGTGAAGTGATCGACGTACTCGGTTACGTCCCCAGCTCGGGAGCCGTCGGCCTGGCACGCGGCAGCAGCCGCACCATCGGCATGCTGACGCCGTCGCTCACCTGGCCGTGGATGAGCGAGGTGCTCCAGGGGGTCGTCGACACCGTCGAGGCCGCCGGCTACGGCCTGTTGCTCTTCACCTGCCACCGGGGCGCTGACTCCGTCCGCCACTTCGCCGGCCAGGTCTCGGCCCGCGCGTTCGACGGGCTGCTCGTCGTCGAGCCGGAGAACACCCTCGACACGATCACGGCGATGCACCGTCGGGGGCTGCCTGTCGTGCTGATCGACGACCGAGGCCACCAGCCGGCGTTCCCCTCGGTCGCCACCACCAACCGGGCCGGAGGCGCGGCCGCGGCGGGGCATCTGCTCGCCTCGGGCCGGGGCCGAGCGCTCGTCGTGACCGGTCGCCGCGACTTCGGCTGCGTACGCGAACGGCTGGACGGGTTCCGCGAGATCCTGCCCACCGATCTGGTCGCCGAGGGCGAGTTCACCGAGCAGACGGGCCACTTGGCCGTCCGGCGGGCGCTCGCCGAGGGCAGGGACTTCGACTGCGTCTTCGCGCACAACGACCTGATCGCGGCGGGCGTGCTACGGGCGCTGCGGGAGGCTGGTCGCCGCGTTCCCGAGGACGTGGCCGTCGTCGGCTTCGACGACATCCCCATGGCCCGGCACACCGAACCGCCGCTGACCACGATCCGCCAGCCCATGCGCCGGATGGGCGAGACCGCCGCCCGGCTTCTGCTCGCCGGGCTGGCGGGCGAGCCGATCCCGCACGAACCGGTCGTCCTGCCGACCGAACTCGTCGTACGACGCTCCGCCCCCGCACACGGATGAGCCGACTCAGGCCGCCCTTGTCCCGGAAGGCCCGGGCCCCAGACGCCCCGCACAGCCCGGGCCCCCTTCGTCCCGCCCCGCACGCCGACGCGCGCAACGCGTACCCCATCGCGACCGGAGCGCGCCCGAAGCTCCCCTGATCCCTCTCACCCCGTCCCGGCACGTCCCTGTCCCGTACAAGGAGCCGCAATGCCACGAACGACAGCGGTGATCGCCGTCACCGCTCTGCTCGGCACTCTGCTCACCGGAGCCCTGCCGAGTGCCGCCGCCGACGAGCCTCCGGGCGCGCCGGTCGCCGTCGACCGGTTCGAAGGGGAGATCCCCTTCGCGAACCCGCCCGCCGAAGGCCTCTTCACGTGGGGCAGCGACGCCGACGACCCGCCGAAGCTGCGGATCGCCGAGCGGGCCGACGCACCCGAGGGGGCGAAGGTCCTCGAAGGCGACTACGACATCAGCGGCTGGGGCGGGTTCAGCCACGACTTCGCCTTCGACAAGCCCGCCCACGACTGGACCGCCTCGAAAGGCATCCGATTCTGGTGGTACGGCCAGAACACCGCACCCCTGCCTCCCGGTTCGGGCAAGCGCATCCACTTCGAGCTCAAGGACGGCGGGGCCAACGGCGAGGCGTCCGAGCTGTGGACCACGTCGTTCACGGACGACTGGGAGGGCTGGCACCTCGTCGAGATCCCCTTCTCCGACTTCCAGTACCGCGCCGACTACCAGCCGGTGGGCGGGATCGACCAGATCCTCGGGCTCAACGAGATGTGGGGGTACGCGCTCACCCTGCCGCCCGGCTCCCCCGGCACCTTCGCCCTGGACGGGGTCGAGCTCTACGGCACGGCCGAACCGGCCCTGAACACCAAGGTCGTCACGGACGCCGCCGTGTACCCGGTCGGCGAGGGCGGCACGGCCGAGGTGAAGCTCTCCGTCGCCACGACGGGCTCCACCCCGCTCACCGAGCCGGTCACCGTCACGTACACCACCGAAGGCGGCAGCGCGCAGTCCGGCGCGGACTACACACCGGTCACCGGCTCCCTCACCTTCCCGGCCGGCACTCCCTCGGGCGCGTCCCGCTCGATCGCCGTCGCCACGAAGAAGGACCGTTCCGCCGAGTCGGCCGAGACGATCCCGCTCACGCTGGGCGTCACGGGTGCCAAGGCGCCCACGGAGAATCCGCTCGTCGTCGTGGACGCCCATGGGCTGCCGTATCTGGACGCGAGGCTTCCGGTGAAGAGGCGCGTCGCCGATCTGCTCGGGCGGATGACTCTCGCGGAGAAGGCCGGTCAGATGACACAGGCCGAGCGCAACGCGCTGCGATCGCCGGGCGACATCGCCTCCTACGACCTCGGCTCGCTGCTCTCCGGCGGCGGGTCGGTGCCCTCCCCCAACACGCCCGCGGCCTGGGCGAAGATGATCGACTCCTACCAGCTGCGCGCCCAGACGACCCGGTTCCAGATCCCGCTGATCTACGGCGTCGACGCCGTGCACGGGCACAACAACGTCATCGGCTCGACGATCATGCCGCACAACATCGGCATCGGAGCGTCGCGTGACCCGAAGACGGCCGAGCGGACCGGTGCCGTGACCGCGAAGGAGGTGCGCGCCACGGGCATCCCGTGGGACTTCGCTCCCTGCCTGTGCGTCACGCGCGACGAGCGCTGGGGACGCTCCTACGAGGCGTTCGGCGAGGACCCCGCGCTGGTGACCGCCATGGAGACCGTGATCAACGGGATGCAGGGCGCGCGTGACGGGCGTGACCTCGACCGTAACGACAAGGTGCTGACCAGCGCCAAGCACTTCGTCGGTGACGGCGGGACGGAGTTCGGCTCCTCGACCACGGGCTCGTACACGATCGACCAGGGCGTCACGAAGGTCACCCGGGACGAGCTGGAGGCGGTGCATCTCGCGCCGTTCGCCGAGGCCGTGAAGCGCGGGGCGGGCACGGTCATGCCCTCGTACTCCTCGCTGGACGTGCTGGGCGACGACCAGGGCCCGGTCAAGATGCACGCCAACGCGGAGATGATCAACGGTGTCCTCAAGGAGCGCATGGGCTTCGAGGGGTTCGTGATCAGTGACTGGCAGGCCATCGACCAGATCCCCGGCGACTACCCCAGCGACGTGCGGACGTCGGTCAACGCCGGTCTCGACATGATCATGGTGCCGACGAACTACCAGGACTTCACGCGGACCCTCAAGGACGAGGTGACGGCCGGACGCATCGGCCAGGCGCGGATCGACGACGCGGTGGCGCGGATCCTGACGCAGAAGTTCAGGCTCGGACTGTTCGAACAGCCCTACGCGGACACCTCCCACCTGGGCGAGATCGGCTCCGCCGCACACCGTGCGGTGGCGCGCGAGGCCGTCGCCAAGTCGCAGGTCCTGCTGAAGAACGAGGCGGGGATCCTGCCCCTGAAGAAGTCCCAGAAGGTGTACGTCGCCGGTTCCAACGCCGACGACATCGGCAACCAGGCGGGCGGCTGGACCATCAGCTGGCAGGGCTCGTCCGGCCGGACGACTCCGGGCACGACCATCCTCGAAGGGATGCGGAAGGCCGCGCCCGAGGCGGAGATCGCGTACTCCAAGGACGCCTCGGCCGCCACGGACGGCTTTGACGTCGGCGTGGTCGTCGTCGGCGAGACGCCGTACGCCGAGGGCTTCGGGGACGTGGGCAACGGCAACGACCTCGAACTGACCGCCGCCGACAAGACGGCCGTCGACAAGGTCTGCGCCGCGATGAAGTGCGTCGTCCTGGTGGTCTCCGGCCGGCCGCAGCTCATCGGCGACCGCCTCGGCGCGATCGACGCCCTCGTCGCCTCCTGGCTGCCGGGCACGGAGGGCGACGGTGTCGCCGACGTCCTCTACGGCGCGCGTCCGTTCACCGGGCAGCTCCCGGTCACCTGGCCGAAGTCCGAGGCGCAGCTGCCGCTCAACGTCGGTGACACCTCGTACGATCCGCAGTTCCCGTACGGCTGGGGTCTGACGACGCTCGCCGCGCCCCCGGCGGGCGGGGACACCGCCCTGCGGGCCATCGGCCTGGCCGCCAAGGTCCTCCAGGCGACGGGGCACGGCACGTCGGCCGAGGGCCGGCAGCTGGTCGCCAAGGCTCGGATCATCGTCCAGCAGAGGATCGGACAGCGCATCACGGAGGCGACGGCCAAGCCCTTCGCCGAGGCCGACCACCTGCTCCTCACGGGAGACCTGACGGGCGCGGTGGCGAAGCTGCGGACCGCGTACGGAGCAGCGGGCTGACCCCTGCCGATCCCTTCGGCGGCCGGTGCCGTGACGTGGACACCCACGTCACGGCACCGGCCGCTGGTTGGGGGGCGCAAGCGCACGAACCCGACCGGAGCGGCCCGCGTAAATGGGTTGCCCTTCGGCGATCGTGACGGATCGAATGACCGGCGTGGTCCCCCGGGCCCGCACGCCTACCACGCACCATGACGACGAGGCGGGCCGTCGGCCCGGCCGGTGTGTGACCGTCCAGCCCGCAACCACCCACCCCAAGGAGACGCCGCCCGATGTACACGCCGCCATCGCCTTCCGGAGAGGTGTCCACCGACGGTTCGCCCGTCCGGCTGGGCGCTCTCGTCCCGCTGACGCGGCCCGGCTGGGTCGAGGCGGGCCTGCACCTGCACGCCGGGCTCGAATTGGCCGTTCGCGAGGTCAACGACACCGGCGGGATCGACGGCCGGCCGCTGGAGCTGGTGGTACGGGACACGGCGGCCGATCCGGAGCGGGCGGCGGCGGCCGTGGAGGAACTGGCCGGCATGGGGGTCGCCGCCGTGGTGGGCGAGTACCACAGCGTCGTGGCCCGCGCGGCCGCCGCCAGGGCCGACGCCCTCGGCGTGCCGTTCCTCTGCTCCTCGGCGGTGCTCGACGCGCTGACCGAGTCGCCGACGGAGTGGGTCGCGCGGCTGCCCCCGGCGCAGTCGCACGGCTGGCGGATCTACGCCGACTTCCTGCTCGGCGCGGGCCGGAAGCGGGTCGCAGTGGCGTCGCAGGCGAGCGTCTACTGGGCCTCCGGGACCCGCGTGCTGCGGGAGCATCTCGCCGCCCACGGCGGCACGGTGATCGAGCTCGATGCGAACGCGCTCTCCCCCGAGGCCCTGTGCGACGCGCTCGCCGACCGGGGTGCGACGGCCCTCCTCCTGCTGGTCGGCCACCCCGAACCGGCGGTGCCCGTCGTCCGGGCCGTCCGGCGCGACCGACGGCTGGCGAACCTCCTGATCGGCGCTCCCGCCGGACAGCCCGAGTTCGCCGGATGGGCGGCGGCGCTGGGTGAGGACGGCACCGGGATCCCGTTCCTCCGCTACCTGCCCGAGCGCCTCGGCCCTCTGGGCGAACGCGTCGCGGAGCAGCTCCGCGATCGGCTCGGGGAAGCACCCTCCTTCGTCGCCTTCGAGGGCTGGGACACCGTCGCGGTCATCGCCGAAGTACTGCGCTCCCACGGCACGGGGCGGGCGGCGGTCGCCGCGTCATGGCCGCGTGTGGAGGTCGAGGGGACGCGCGGTCCGATCCGGTTCTCCCGTGCGCCGGGCATCGGGGTGTGGCAGTGGGTGTGGTCTCCGGTGAGCGTCGTCGACCGTGACCCGGCGGAACCGGGTCGGTTCCGCGTGCTCCACTCGGGCTGAGGGAAAGGCGTCTAGGGTCCGGACGCCCCAACCCGTGACACATCAAGGCGACTTGCAGCCCTGGCGGGCCCTGCCTCTAGCGGGTGCCGCCCGGCCGGGACGGCCACATGGCGGCGGTGAAGGCGTCGCCGTTCCGCCCGACCTCCAGGATGCCGGTGCCGCCGACATGGGCGGGGATCACCAGTTCCCCGACGGTGGCGGCCCTTTCGAGGATCCGTCGTCGGCTCTTCGCCGCGGAGGCGGGGTCCAGGCAGAAGCAGCTGTTGCAGGACGGCCCGAGGACCTGCACGGGGCTGTGCAGGACGTCGCCGACGAAGACGGCACGGTCGCCGCGGGACTCCAGTCGCAGCACGGCGGATCCGGGGGTGTGGCCGGGCGCCGACTCCAGGACGAGGTGCTCGTCGATCCGGTGGCCGCCGTCCCACAGCACGCTCCGGCCGGCGCGGTGCACGGGCGCGATGCTGTCCTCGTACACGAGTATGTCGTCCCCCTTCCTGCCCGCGCCCCCGGCGCTTGCCGGTCCGAAGTGGGCGTCGTCGGCTGCCGGGACGAGGTACTCGGCATGAGGGAAGGTCGGGACCCACTCCCCGTCGGCGTCGGTCGTGTTCCAGCCGACGTGGTCGGCGTGGATGTGGGTGTTGACGACGACGTCGACGTCCTCGGGCCGGATTCCGGCCCGTGCCAGGCCGCCCAGGAAGTCGCCCTGCCAGTGGTGGAACTGGGGCGAGCCGGGCCGCTCGCGCCCGTTGCCCACTCCGGTGTCGACGAGGACGGTCCGGCCCGCGCTGCGGAGGACCCAGGTCTGCAACGCCATCACGGCGTGGTCCGTGTCCGGCTCCCAGTGGTCCGGGGCGAGCCACTCCTCGTTGTCACGCCACACCTCGGCTCCGGACTCCGGAACCAGGCCTCGGGCCGGGGCGAACGCGCCCCGCCACTCGACGACCCGAATGACCTCGACGTCTCCCAGCATGATGCGCTGCGGGCTCTGTGTGTTGTTCATGCCCACGACCCTAGGAAGGTATGACTGAGGCTCTCAATGCCTGTGCTGCTCCTGTGGATACGCGGACGTCTCACTGGTGATCCCGGAGATACCCTTCCGTCGTGGATGTGGTGAGCGACGCGATCGCGACCGTACGCATGGGGCAGGCGGCCTCCGACCGGGTGCGGGTGAGCGGGAGCTGGTGTGCGCGGTTCGCCCCGTACGACGGCGCCGGCTTCCATGTGGTCCTCCAGGGCGGTTGCTGGCTGCTCCCGGACGGCGGCTCTCCGGTCTCGCTCGGCGTCGGGGACGCGGTTCTGCTGCCGCACGGCACCGGGCATGTGATCGCCGACTCCCCCGCCGACGCGGCGACCGTCGCACGGGCGACGCCGTTCGAGCAATGGAACGGTGGGCCGCCGGGCCCGCCCCGCCTCCCCCCGTCCGCCGCCGGAGGGGTGGAGCTGCTGTGCGGCAAGTACCGCCTCGACCACAGCCGTGTGCACCCGCTCATGGCGGAGCTGCCCGCCCTCGTCCATGTGCCCAACCGCAGGGGGGACCATCCCGAACTGCGCGCCGCCATCGATCTCCTGGGGGGCGAGCTGGCGGCGGGGCTCCCCGGTTCGGGCATCGCGGTCCCCAGCCTCGTCGACCTCCTCCTCGTCTACATGATCCGGGCCTGGGTGGCGCGCGACAGCGAGGGCGCGTGGTCGGCCGTCCTGGGTGACCCCGTGACGGCGGCCGCCCTGCGGGCGCTGCACGCCGATCCGGCCGCCGCCTGGACCAACGACCGGCTGGCCGCGGAGGCGGGCGTCTCCCGGCCCACTCTCGCGCGCCGCTTCACGTCCCTGGTCGGCCGGCCGCCCATGGCGTATCTCACCTGGTGGCGCCTGACCCTGGCCGCCACCGCGTTGCGCGACACCCAGGACTCCCTGACCGCGATCGCCCGCCGGGTCGGCTACGGAACCCCGTACGCGCTCTCGCACGCCTTCAGCCGCGAGTTCGGAACGACACCGGGGCGGTACCGCGCGGTCAGCTCCCGGTGAGGTAGCCGGCGAGTACCTCTCGGCCTCGGCGGAGATCGTCGATGCGTGCGTCGGTGGCGGCCAGTTCGCGGTCCAGGATCGCCCGGACGTCCACGCACCAGTCGAACTCAGGGAGTTCACCGCGCGCGCACGGCAGCACCGCCCTGATCACCTCCGTGGAAAGACCGGCGCTCAGCAGGGCACGGACCTGCCGGACGGTGGTCACGGCCTCCTCCGCGTAGTCGCGATAGCCGTTGGAGCCGCGTCCGGCTTCGAGCAGCCCCTGCTCCTCGTAGTACCGCAGCAGCCGTGCGCTCACTCCCGTACGCCGCGCCAGCTCTCCGATCAGCATGTGACCCGCCTCGCCCCTGTGCCCGCACTTGACCTTCGCATCGGTGTGAAGGCTTAACGTCCTGCCCGGGAACGAACATTCCGCACGACAGGAGAGACCGCATGACCTCGGTGACCCTTGCCGACGAGAACCCCGACGGCCTGACGGCGAGCGCCCGCTCGTTCCTCTTCGTCCTCGGCAGTTCCCGTGCGAACGGCAACACGGAGATCCTCGCGCGGGCCGCCGCCGAGCAGCTTCCGGAGGACGTCGCGCGCCGCTGGGTGAACCTGGCCGGGCTGGAGTTGCCCGATTTCCAGGACGGACGGCACGAGGCCGACGGCTGGGCCGCCGGGGAGACGGAGGAGGCGCTGCGCCGGGCGACCCTGGAGGCGAGCGACATCGTTCTCGCCTCGCCGCTGTACTGGTACTCCCTCTCGGCCCAGACCAAGCGCTACCTCGACTACTGGTCCGGCTGGCTGGCCGCGCCCGACACGGACTTCAAGGCGCGGATGGCCGGACGGACGCTCTGGGGCGTCTCGGTGATGGCGGACCGCGACGACGTCGTCGCCGGCGGGCTGGAGACCACGCTCCACCACACGGCCGCGTATCTGGGCATGCGGTTCGGTGGCCTGCTGTGCGGCAACGGGTCCCGGCCGGGGCAGGTGCGGGACGACGAGCAGGCGCTGATGCGCGCCAAGACCTTCTTCGATCGCGAGGCTCCGCTCGCGCGGTTCCCGTACGAGAGTGACTGAGCGGGGGCAGGTGCCGTGCGCGGGAAGGGAGTTGTGCGTTAACCGCGTGTGAACGAGGAATTTCCTACCGACCGGTAGACATGGCGTCGCGCAGGCCCGAATCTAGTCGCGAACATGCCAAACCGTCGTGTTCGCCCAGGCACGTCCTACCGGGCATGCCCTCGTCCACAGGAGATCCCCCACATGCATCGCCACCCTCTCGGCGTCAGAACCGCCCTGTCCGCCGCCGCGGCCGTCGGCATCCTTGTCGCTTCCCCCGCCACGGCCATGGCCGCGCCCGCAGCGCCCACTCCGGCTCCCGCCGCGACCACCGTCGCCGCCGGCACGGCGCGCACCGCCGCGCCCGCGGGCGGGGTCGCCGACCTCGCCGGTGTCGACTACGGCACCTGGCGGCGCGACGTCAGGGCGGTCGTCGACGCGGCGCGGCCGTACATCGAGCAGCGCAGCGCCGACGCCGACGGCGAGAAGCAGGCGATCGTCCTCGACATCGACAACACCTCCCTGGAGACGGACTTCCACTTCTTCCTGCACCTGCCGACCCCGGCCGTGCAGGACGTCCGCGAGCTCGCCCGCTACGCGCACTCCCGCGGCGTGGCCGTCTTCTTCGTGACGGCGCGCCCGGGCATCATCCACGCCCTCACCCAGTACAACCTGAAGTCCGTGGGCTACCCCGTCTCCGGCCTCTACGTGCGCGACCTGCCCGACCTCTTCGAAGAGGTGAGCACCTACAAGACGGCCAAGCGCGCCGAGATCGAGGCCCGCGGCTACACGATCATCGCGAACATCGGCAACCGGTCCACCGACCTGGTCGGCGGCCACGCCGAGCGGACGTTCAAGCTGCCGGACTACGACGGCAAACTCTCCTGACTCCGCCCGCGCGCCCCGGACCCGCCTGCCTTCACGGGCCCGCGGTCCGGGGCGCGCCCCTGTCCGGGGGCACAGCATCCGCCCGAGGAGCCGGTCCCGCACGGAGAACTGATGGCGCGCCACGAGCCCGACGTGGAGGGCCAGAGCGGTGAAGAACAGCACGTGTGCGGTGATGTGCACACCGGGCAGGTCGTCGCCCTGGGCGAGCAGCCAGAGCCCGGTCGCCGGCACGACGAGGGTGAGGGCGAGCAGCGCGTACTCCGTCCAGTGGGCGAGGCTCCGCTCGAACGGGGTGAGCGTCGGCGCCCACGGCGGCAGCGGCGTCGCGGCGCGCCAGCCGAGGCGGACCAGGCCCAGCGCGAGAACGGTGACGCCGAGCAGGACGTGCGCGGTGAACAGGGGATCGTCGCCGAAGGCCTCGTACTCCCCGCCCCTCCCCCGGCCGTGCCCGCTCCCCGCCCCCGGCCGCGCCCGCGCCCACGGCCGCTGGAGGCGTCCATGAGCAGGTACCCGATCGCGAACTGCGCGGCCATCGCCGCGACGGTCGACCAGTGCAGCACCTTGGTGACAAGGCCGTAGCCCCACGGGCCGTTGCGCAGCCGGGCCGGCCCCTGCGGTGGCGTCGTCATCCGCCCGGTCTGGCAGCGGCGTCGCGCACGAGGCCGCACCTGACCGTGCCCGACCCACGCGTGGCCGGTCCGGTCCGAGGGACGGTCCGGCGTGTGCCAGAGTGAGCGCATGCTCAGCTCTCTGGTCGGTGACGCCGCCTCGCCGTCGTGGTCGGTCAGGGCCGCCGCCGGACGGCGTCTGGCGGCCTACGCGGAGGACGCCGAAGTGGCCGCGGTGCTGCATCGACTGCTTCTGGACGGTCAGGACACGTTCGTCACCCAGGAGACGGCCGAGGGGCTGCTCGAACGGTGGGACGTGGTGGGCCTGCGCCTGGTCCTGGCGGCCGACGCCGTCGCCGACGACGACGCCGGCGATCATCTGCACGCCGCGCTCCTCAACGTCTGCCGTCAGTCCTTCGAGGACGAGGAGCGGCTCGAAGCGCTCTGTACGGCGTTGGCCTCCGACACCGATCCCGCCGTACGGGCGGCGGCCCGGCGCATCTTCGAAGCGTGAGCGGCACCCGGTGCGCCGACCGCGCGCCGGGCGTCAGCAGGTCGAGCGGACGTAGCCGGTCTCGCCCGCGGGGCGGACGCCGGTGTCGCGCAGGACGACGGAGAGGGTCCGGCCCCAGCCCTCGCACGCGCGCGTGAGGCCCGCGGGTTCGTACTCGATGACGAGCACCCGGTTGTCGTAGGCCGTCGCGTACGGGCCGCATTCGTCGTACTGACCGCACTCCTCGGCGACCGCGAAGTCGAAGCCGAGGCTCCGGCCCCGCGGGGCGAGGTCGGCGGCGTTCTTCTGCCCGATCGCGAGTCCGGCCGCGTGGGCGCGGTCGACGAGCAGCCGCGCGAAGGCCAGGTCGTGTTCAAGCGTGAGGCGTCCTCCGGAACGCTCGTACGAGTCGAGGTTGTCCGCCTCGACCGCCTGGTAGCCGGCGGTGGCGCAGCCGTCGATCCATGCGCCTACGACCGCGATCAGGCGCTCGCGCTTGGCCGGCGTGGAGACGTCGAACAGCGCTTCGTCCCAGTCCTCGTCGACGACCGGCTTCCCCGCGGCGTCCCTCAGGAGGAGGTCGGGGTGGTTCTCCTGCCACCAGCCGGTCGCGTCCGGTTGTGCCTGGAAGGCGTTGACGTAACAGATGTTGTAGAGCCCGTCCGCGGGCTTCGCCGTACGGTCGCGGGAGACGGCGCCCACGCCGGGGGGCGGCGGGTACGGCCCGCCGATCTGGTAGTCGAACCCGACGTGGGGTTCGGGCGGGACCACCACGCCGCCGGACGGCGGACGGGAGGTGGGAGCGGAGTCGCCGTCACCTCGTGTGTCGCCGGAGGACACGCATCCGACGGCCGTGGTGGCGAGGACGCCGACCATGGCCAGGGCCGGCAGCGCGCTGCGGAGGGGACGCGGAATGCGGGCGATCACGGTGCGGGACTCCTGGTCGTCGGTTCCTGGGCGGCGCACGACCGTCCGGCCGGGGACGGCCCGGGACCGCCGGGGACGGCCGAGGGCGGTGTGCGGCGCAGGGCCAACGGTACGGGGGCGGCCGGATCCGTTCGTGTCGGCCTGCCGGACGCCACGCGAACCGGTCGACAACACCCGCCTGGCGAGACCCGCGAAGCCCTGTCCCCCTCGGACGCTACGACGCCTCGGCCGCCGCCTTGATGCGGCTCCCGAACGCGTCCGCGTCCTTGCGGGCGGCGCTGAGCGCGAGGCCGACGAGGAGCTTGCCGAGCCCGTGGCCTTCGAGCACGTTGAAGAGCCGGACCCTGGTTCCGCCGTTCGGGAGGGGTTCCAGGTCGTAGCCCCCTTCGCGGGCCATGACGATGTTCTTCGAGACCTCGGCCCAGCGCATCCGGCGCGGTGCGTCGAACTCGGTGATGCGGAACTCGCGCGCCGTCTTCATCCCGGCGTCCTTCACCGTGCTCCGGAAGACGGTGCCCACGGCCGTCGGGCCGTCCGGGACCCGCTCGATCCTCTGCACCCGGGGGCTGAACTTCGGGTCGTTGCGGCCGTCGGCGAGGAACGCGAAGACCTCGTCGATGGGACGGTCGACGTCCGTCGTCGCCTCGAACTGTCCGGACATGCGTCTCCCTGGTGTCTTCGCTGCCGTGAGGGCGACGGTACGGGACGGGAGCGGTCCCCGCGCCGTGGCGGCGCCACTCGGGTGACGGCGGGTCAGGAGGCCCGCCCACCCTCACCTCGGACCCCGGAACCGGGGCCGTCAGGTCCAGCGGATGCGCGGCGGGCGCACCGCCGCGCAGAGCGGCATGCCGCAGGCGTCGGTCAGGCCGAGTCTGCCTTCGGCGGCGCCCCGGTCGAGGGCGGGCTCCGGGAGGTCGTCGAGGAAGAGTTTGGCCCGGCGGAACATCGTGAAGGCGCCCCCGGGCGGCAACTCGCCCCAGGTGAGGTAGAGGAAGCGCGCGCCGCGCCGCCCGTGGACGTACGCGCCCCGGAAGTCCCGCGTCCCGTCCGGTGCGCGCACCGTCTCCACGGTGAACTCCCAGACCGCCTCGGCCGCGTCCGCCGGTACGGCGCCGTCCGGCTCACGCGCGCGCTGCACCGCGACATGGACGTCCCTGTACTCGCCGCAGGCGCGTCCGGGCAGTTCGCCGCCGACGATCCGCAGGGAGAGCTCCGTACGGTCGCTCATTCCCTGCCCACCACTGCCTGGAGGAGACCGGGGAACGCCTCGTCGAACTCCTCGCGGCGCAGTCCGTTCAGGCGGGAGGTGCCGACGTAGTACTGGCGGATGAGACCGGCCTCGCGCAGGACGTGGAAGTGGTGGGTGGCGGTGGACTTGCTGACGGGGAGGTCGAACGCTCCGCAGCTGAGGTCCTGTTCCGCGGTGTGGAGCTCGCTCACGATGCGGCGGCGTACGGGGTCGACCAGGGCTTCGAGCACCTGCTGAAGGTGGATCGTACGGACGTCGGGATGGGGCGGGACCCGCTCCTGCCCGCCGCGCTGTGCTGTCACCATCGGCTGTCGACCTCCCGCGCTCATCGTAGGGCACGTCTGTCACGGTTCGACCTGGATCGAACCTCGGAGGGGGGCGGCGCGTCCAGGGGTCAGCGGACCCTCGGGGGCGACCAGATCAGCGGGTATCTGTCGCTTCCCAGCGCCTCGACCCACTGGAGCCGTTCGCGGACGATGCCCCGCCTGGGTTCGGGGCAGATCGCCAGGAGCCTGTCCAGCATCGTCCGCAGCCGCCGAAGGGACATCGGCGAGGCCGCGGCGACGACGATCAGATCGTCGACGGCCGTGGAGAGGTACTGCCCCCAGTCGGGCGCCCGGACGACGACCCGGACCGCGCCGTCCGCGTCGGCGAGGTGCCCGACGTCCAGATCACGGTCGGCGAGCCGGGTCAGCAGGTCCTCCACCTGGTCCAGGGTCTGTACGGCGGTGGCGGGGTCGTTGACGGCGGGCGAGAGGGCCCTGAGCGCGATGTCGGCGAACAGCCGGAACGCCAGTTCGGGATCCTGCTCGAAGGCCCGTTCCATCCCGGTGACGACAGCGGCGCGGAGCTCCGCCTCGGACATCTCCCCGCCGTGCACGTCCGCGACGACGCTCCCTTGCGCGAGGGTGCCTCCGATGGGGACCCTGAGCGCGACGACGCAGTCGCGGCTCCTCGCCCACTCGATGAGCGCCGAGGCGTCGATCTGCTGGAGGACGGTGGTCGGACGGGACCATCGGACGGGGGTCGCCCCGGCGGCCGTCGGCCAGGGCTTCGCCCCGGCGGCGGGGTCGAACGGCGCGACGTACAGGGCGTCGAGGACCTCGCGGGCCCGCGTGGTGATCGAGGTGAGGGCCGGCGCGAGCTGGATCGAGGTGAAGGCACGAGTCTGCAGGTCGCGCATGAGCCAGAGCGCGACCAGGGCCAGGAGCATGGCGACGGCCGGGACCGAGGTCGAGACGCGGTCCTCGATCCCGATGGACAGGGCCGCGGTGACACAGAAGATGAACACCCCGATGGCGAAGGCGAAGGCGCGCCAGACGACGGGGTCCTCGCGGAACAGGCCGAGGCGGGGCGTGAACATGGTGGAGGAGAACTGGACCACCAGGAAGAGCACCGAGTAGATGATGCTCACCAGGCTGATGACTCCGAAGCCGATGGTGAAGAGCAGGTTGACCACCTGGTCGGCCTTCGCGTCCGGCCCGGCCTCCACCAGCGGGGTCAGCAGACCGAGCAGCACGCCGAAGACCGCGCAGACGAGTTGGGCCAGTTCCCTGCGCATCGCCCGCCTCGGACGGTGGAACCGCCCACCGCCCCGGGACTGGCCTGCACGCACGGTCACTCACCACCTCGCCCACGCCGGAAGGTCGTCCTCACGCTACGGAACACCGAGCGGGTCCGCCTCTCAGGACGGCGGGCACGGCGACGCTCGCGACACGAGTGCGAGCCGGTGTCGCGAGCGGGGGTGAGAGTGCCCGAACGGTGCGGGCGAGGGGTCAAGGAGGAGTACCCACTCCTTTCCACTCTCAACTTATAGCGCACCGGGGGGCTTGCGGCAAGGCCCCTGTGAGGGCGCACAATCGCCCATCCAAGCCTGCAACCTGCGGACATAGGAGATTCACCCCGTGCGTGCGACCGCCCCGACCACCAGTGCGTTCGACCTTCCCGGCCACCTCGCTCCCAAGGCCGACCCGGCGCTGATCGGCCGTGACGAGCAGCACTTCGCGGCCATCGCGGAGAGCCTCGAGCAGACGATCGCCGAACTGTCCGACCGCCTCGACGCCGCGCGCAGGGCGCCCGGTGGCGTCGGCCGTGAGGCGATGGAGCGGGACGCCGAGATCCACCGGCTGACCGGCCGCCTGCGTACGCTGCGCCGCTTCGGCCTCGACCTCTGTCTCGGCCACGTCGTGGGCGCGGACGACCCCGAGCCCGTCTACATCGGACGGCTCGGCCTCACCGACAGCACCGGGCGCCGCCTCCTGCTCGACTGGCGCTCCCCCGCGGCCGAACCGTTCTTCGCGGCGACCCACGCCGACCCGATGGGCCTGGCGAGCCGCCGCAGGTACCGCTGGACGGGCGGCCGGATCGGCGACTACTGGGACGAGGTGTTCACCGCCGACGCGCTCGAAGGGCACGCGGCGCTCGACGACCAGTCCGCCTTCATCGCCAGCCTGGGTGCCAACCGCTCGCCCCGGATGCGGGACGTGCTCGCCACCATCCAGGCGGACCAGGACGCCATCGTCCGGGCGGGGTCCCGCGGCGCTCTCGTCGTCGACGGCGGTCCGGGCACGGGCAAGACGGTCGTCGCCCTCCACCGCACGGCCCACCTCCTCTACTCCGACCCCCGCCTCGGTCACCGTCGGGGCGGGGTGCTGTTCGTCGGCCCGCACCGGCCCTACCTGGCGTACGTCGAGGACGTCCTGCCCAGCCTCGGGGAGGAGGGTGTGCAGACCTGCACCCTGCGGGACCTCGTCGACGAGGGCGCTACGGCGGAGGCCGAGCCCGATCCGGAGGTGGCCCGTCTGAAGGCGTCCGCGGACATGGTGCGGACGGTCGAGATGGCCGTCAGGTTCTACGAGGAGCCGCCCGCCGAGGGGATGACGGTCTCGACCGACTGGGCCGACATCTGGCTGAGCGCCGACGACTGGGCCGAGGCGTTCGAGGCAGCGGGGCGGGGCACGCCCCACAACGAGGCGCGCGATCAGATCTGGGACGAGCTGGTCACGATCCTGATGGACAGGTTCGACGCCGACGTCTCGCCCGAGGCGTTCCGGAGGTCGCTCCTCGGCGACCGGGAGCTGGTCGACACCCTCCACGGCGCCTGGCCGCTGCTGGAGGCGACCGACCTGGTCGGAGACCTGTGGTCGGTCCCCGCCTACCTGCGGATGTGCGCTCCCTGGCTCGGCAAGGACGAGGTCCGGGCGCTTCAGCGGGAGGAGGCCCAGGCGTGGACCGTGTCCGATCTGCCGCTGCTGGACGCGGCCCGGCAGCGGCTCGGCGATCCGGAGGCGTCCCGGCGCAGGCGTCGGCACGACGCCGCGGTCGCCGCCGAACGCGAGCGCATGGCCCGCGTCATCGAGGAGATCGTCACGACCGCCGACATCGACTCGGCCGGCGACGACAGCGAGGGCGCGGTGCGGATGCTGCGCGGTAAGGACCTCCAGGACAGCCTGATCGACGAGTCCGCGCTTCCCTCCGCCGACCGGGACCTGCTCGCCGGGCCGTTCGCGCACATCGTCGTGGACGAGGCCCAGGAACTGACCGACGCGGAGTGGCAGATGCTGCTCCTGCGCTGCCCGTCGCGGAGCTTCACCATCGTCGGGGACCGGGCCCAGGCCCGGCACGGGTTCACGGAGTCGTGGGAGGAGCGGCTCGAACGGGCCGGGCTGAACCGCATCACGATGGCCTCCCTGAACGTCAACTACCGCACGCCGGAGGAGGTCATGACGGAGGCGGAGCCGCTCATCCGGGCCGCTCTCCCCGACGCCAACGTGCCGACGTCCATCCGCAGCAACGGCCTCCCGGTGATCCACGGTTCCGTCGCGGAGCTGCCGGCGATCCTCGACGGCTGGCTGGCCGAGCATGCCGAAGGGACCGCCTGCGTCATCGGCGATCCCGACTTCCGGGAGACCTCCCGCGTCCGGTCGTTGACCCCGGAGCTGTCGAAGGGGCTCGAGTTCGACCTGGTCGTCCTCGTCGACCCGGAGGAGTTCGGCACGGGGATCGAAGGCGCGGTCGACCGCTATGTCGCGATGACCCGCGCGACCCAGCGCCTCGTCGTCCTGAAGAGCTCCTGACGTGGGCGTTCGGTGACGTGACCGGCGCCCGGCACCCCCGGGGCGGCGGTGCGCCGTGGGGCGGTGGGGGCCCGTGGGGCGGTGGGGGCCCGTGGGGTGTCGGGGGCCCGTGGGGTGTCGGGGGCCCGTGGGGTGTCGGGGCCCCGTCGCTCAGGACGGGCGTGAGGGTGGCGCGGCGAACGTGACGGCCGAGGTGGGGGTGGTGGTCTCGGCCTCGCGACTGAGGGCCCAGGCCGCCACCCGGGAGACCGTGGCGGCCGGGACCGCCTCGCCCGCCCCGGTGCCGGCCGGGATGTCGTGGGTGGCGTGGGCGTCGGGCGGGAGGACGACGCGATAGCCCAGTTCCAGGGCCGTGCGGGCGGTCGCCTGGACGCACATCTCGGACATCATTCCGCAGACGACGAGCGCGCGTACCCCCGCGTCGGTCAACAGACCGCCCAGCGCGGTGCCTTCGAAACTGTCGTCCCTGACCTTGCGGATCACCACCTCGGCGGGACCGGGCTCGACGCGGTGGTGCAGTTCCCAGCCGGGCGTGTGCGGTTCGCAGTCCGCTCCGGGCGGTCCGTCGTTCTGCACATGGACGACCAGTGACCCGCTCTCGCGGGCCCGCGCGATCAACTCGCCGGTGCGTTCCAGGAGTCGGTCCGCCGCCGGTACGGCGCCGGGGCCGGTGACGAAGGCGGACTGGACGTCCACCACCAGCAGAGCCTCTACGGGATGCGCGCGCACGGTCATGACCTCATCTTCACCGTCAGCGCGGGGCCCCGGCACGCGATTTTGGCTCCAGCCCCGGTGGCCGAAACTCTTGCACGATGTTCAATCCAGACTTGCACGCCGTGCAAGTCTTCTTTTACGTTGTTCAAGCGCAAGGAGTTGTACACCGTTGAAGTCAGGGGGAACACCATGACCACCGACCGTTCGGCGCCGGCGTCGGAGCACGCCTCGCTGTCCACCGCCCGACCCGCCGGCTGCCCCTTCGACCCCCCGGGCGGGCTGGCGGAGCTGCGCGCGCGGCAGCCGCTGAGCCCGATGACCTATCCCGACGGGCACGAGGGCCGACTGGTCACCAGCCATGCGCTCGTACGCGCCGTCCTGGCCGACGAGCGGTTCAGCTCGCGGTACGACCTGATGCACTACCCCTTCCCCGGCGGGCCCGCCGGAACGCTGCCGCCCGCGCCCGTCGGCGACATGACGGGGATGGACGCTCCGGAACACACCCGGTTCCGGCGGCTCCTCGCGGGCCGTTTCACCGTCCGCCGGATGCGTCTCCTCACCGAGCGCGTCGAGCGGATCACCGCCGAGCACCTCGACGCGATGGAGCGTCAGGGCCCGGGGGCCGATCTCGTCGAGGCGTTCGCGCGGCCCGTCCCCGCGCTGATGATCTGCGAACTGCTCGGTGTGCCGTACGCCGACCACGAGACGTTCCAGGGTTTCGTGACCGACCTGATGAGCATGGACGCCACCCTGGAGAGGCAGACGGCCGCCATGCAGGGGCTGCAGGAGTACATGCACCGCCTGGTGCTCGCCAAGCGGGCCGCGCCGACCGACGACCTCCTCAGCGACCTGACGAGCAGCGATCTGACGGACGAGGAGCTCACCGGCCTGGGGGGCTTCCTGCTCGGCGCGGGCCTCGACACCACGGCCAACATGCTCGCGCACGGCACGTTCGCCCTGCTGAGCCACCCCGACCAGCTCGCGGCCCTGCGCGCCGATCCGGGCCTCGCCGACCAGGCCGTCGAGGAGCTGATGCGCTATCTGAGCATCGCCCACACGACGGTCCGTGTGGCCCTGGAGGACGTCGAATTCGACGGGCACGTCGTCAGGGCCGGTGAATCGGTCACCCTCTCGATCGAGGCCGCCAACCGCGACCCCGAACGGTTCGCGGATCCCGACACCCTCGACCTGACCCGCAAGGCCACCGGTCATGTCGGCTTCGGGCACGGGATCCACCAGTGCCTGGGCCAGCAGCTGGCCCGCGTGGAGATGCGCGTCGCCCTGCCCGCGCTCGTCACCCGGTTCCCGTCCCTGCGGCTGGCCGTCCCCGCCGAGGACGTGCCGCTGCGCACGGGCATGAACATCTACGGGGTGCACAGCCTGCCCGTCACCTGGGACGAGGCGTAGACCCGTGGGACCGGGCATGGAAGTGAGCGTGGAGCGCGAACGCTGCCAGGGCGCCGGGATGTGCGCCCTCACCGCCCCCGAGGTGTTCGACCAGGACGAGCACGACGGGCTGGTCGTGCTCCTGGAGACCCGGCCGCCGTACGCGTCGCACGCGGCCGTGCGCGAGGCCGCCACGCTGTGCCCCGCCGGCGCCATCGCGATCGCCGGCGCCGACGGCGACGGCGACGGCGACACCAGTCAGGCGTGACGGGCGCCGGCCCCGCGCGTCGCGGGGCCGGTTCCCCTGGGCCCTGCCGTCAAAATGGCCCCCACACCCCTTCCGGCCTGCGCGGATCCCGACGTGATCCGCCGCACAGACCGCGCGGTAGGCATACGGCCGCGTGCTAGCGTCCGCGAGCGTGACTTCCGCCCTCGGCGGGCCCGGGCCCGCCTCCCCGACGGGTCCGGCCGGCCCCTGTCCGTACGGTGGGGCGACCGGCTCCGCCTCGCCGACCCGGCTTCTCGACCGGCACGGGCCGCTCGACCGGTTCGACGGGCTCGATCTGTTCGGCGCGGACTTCGTCGCCGACCCCTATCCGTGGCTGGACGCGCTCAGGGCGGACTCCCCGGTCCATCACGACGCCGCCACCGGACTGTGGCTGGTCAGCCGGTACGAGGACATCCGCCAAGTACTGCTCGATCCGGAGGCGTTCCGGCCGGACAACGCGCAGCACGCGGTCACCCCGATCGGCGTGCCCGCCCTCCGGACGCTCGCCCGCGCGGGATTCCGGCTGCGGCCCGCGCTGGCCAACAACGCGACCGAGAGCCATGCCGGGCTGCGCCGCGTGGTCACTCGTTTCTTCAACGGCCAGCGGGTCGCGGCGGCCGTGCCGGTGATCGAGCGGGTGGCCGGCGAACTGCTGGACACCGTACGGACGGAGCTCGGCCAGCGGGGGGACAGCGACCTCTTCGGGGCCTTCGCGCACACGCTGCCCTGCCGGGTCATGATGGAGCTGCTGGGGATCGACGGTCTCGACCCCGTGACCCTCGTGCGCTGGAGCGACGCCTCGCTCGAACTCTTCTACGGCCGGCCGGCTCCGCGACGCCAGCTCGAACTGGCCGTGCTCGTCGGCGAGTTCCACCGGTGGCTGACCTCGGTCGTCGCCGACCGGTCGGCCCCGGCGGACAGCTTCGTCGGAGCACTGGCCCGCCACCGCCTGCCCGACGGCCGGCCGGTGGACGTGCACACGGCGGTCGGTGCGTGCTTCTTCGTCTTCATCGCGGGGCAGTCCACGACCGGCCAGCTCATCGCCACCGTCCTGCGCAGCGCGCTCGCCGAACCCGGCCTGTGGAAGCGGGTGGCGCACGAGGAGGGCCTGGCCGAGGCGTGGGTCGAGGAGGTGTTGCGCCGGGAGCCGCCCGTGACGACCTGGCGCCGGGTGACGGCGGGGCCGGTGGAACTGGGCGGCGTACGGCTTCCCGCCGGCGCCGAGTTGCTGCTGATGCTCATGGGAAGCGGCTCCGACACGGACGTCTTCGACGCCCCTGACCGGCTGCGGCCCTTCCGGTCCAACGTCCGCCACCACCTGTCCTTCGGCGCGGGGCGGCACCGCTGCCCGGGCGCGTCCCTGGCCCGTACGGAGGCCGCCGTCGCCCTCAGGGCGGCCGCCCGCGGCCTTCCCGGACTCCGCCTCACCCCGGGTGCGCCGCCTCCGCCCGTGCTTGACCTCCTCTCGTTCCGGGCGCCGCTCGAAGTGAGGGTGAGCGAGGGCTTCGCCGGGTCGTAGGCCGGCGGCCGGGCGGCTTCCGAGGGGCCTTGAGGCCCGAGGTCAGGCGGGCAGCCGGGCGCAGCGGCGGCAGGCGCGGGCCGAGGGGGCCGTCAGGGCGTGGGAGACCGCGGCCAGGGTGCACGCCAGGGCGATCAGCGGCCACTGGGCCGTCATGAAGGAGGCCACGGCCAGGGAGAGGGCGGCCAGGGCCATGGACGCGCTGGCCGTCGTACCCGTCCAGGCGACCAGGAGGGGGAGCCTGTGCGGGGTGGGCAGCCGGGGGGCGAGGGCGCCCGTGGCCGCCAGGGCGGTCGCCGCGAGGACGGCGGCGGCGCCCGCGACGGCCGCCAGGAGCTGGGCGGTGCGAGGCAGCAGCCCGTCCTGGCCGGTCCCCGTGGTGACGAGGGTGTACCAGCAGGCGAGGAGCAGCGGGGCGACGAGGACGACGGACCGTGCGGTGTGGCGGGCCTGGGCGATCGTCAGTTCTCGCTGGCAGGCCGGTGCGAGCTCGGCGGGTGTGCCGAAGTCGCGTACGGCCTCGCGGACCGCGTCCTCGTAGGGCGTTCCCTCGTGGGTGTACGCCTCCGCGGTGTCGGCAAGGCCGCCACGCACCTCCTCGATCAGGCGCGCCGTCATCCGGGGCGGGCCGTGCAGGATGTCGCGCAGCTCGGCGACGTACGCGTCGATCGGGTCCGGGTGGTCCGCCGGGTCCACGGGGGCCGGGCGGTCCTCGGGCGTCTTCGGGGCCGTGGGCGCCCCGGCGTCGCTCATGTCGCGGGCCGGGGCGGGGCGGCCGGGTTCAGGACCGAGCCGATCGCCGTCGTGAACTCGCGCCAGGCCGCGCGCTCGCCCGCGAGTGCGCCGCGTCCCGCGTCGGTGAGTTCGTAGCAGCGCCGACGTCGTTCGCCGACCGCGTCCCAGCTGCTGCTCAGCAGCCCGACGCGCTCCAGCCGGTTGAGCGCCGGATAGATCGTGCCCGTGCGCAGGTCGAGCACGCCTCCGCTGCGCTGCTGGACCGCGGCGATGATCGCGTAGCCGTGCAGCGGTCCCGGCTCCAGCACGGCCAGCAGCAGTCCGTCGAGGTGCCCTCGCACCGCATCCGCCCTCATAGGTAGGCAGCCTACTCAATCAAGGCGTAGACATGCTATCTATTGGCAGCCAACATATAGCTCACGGCTGGAGGAGCCCGCAGTGACCAAGCTGCTGCTGTCCATACACGTACTCGCGGCGATCCTGGTGGTCGGGCCGATCACCGTGGCCGCGTCGCTGTTCCCGCGTTATGCGCGGCAGACCTCCCCGGTCGCCGCGCTGCTGCACCGGATCTGCCGGGGGTACGCCGTCGCGGGCGTGGTCGTCCCGGTCTTCGGGCTCGCCACGGCGATCCAGCTCGGCGTCCTCACCGACGTCTGGCTCATCACGTCGCTGGTGCTGACCGCTGTCGCCGCGGCCGTCCTGGCCCTGGCGATCCTGCCCGGTCAGCGACGCATGCTCGACGACGCGGCCGGCGGCGGGGCGCGTGCCGCCGACGAGGACGACGGCGGAGCCGCAGGCGCGACGGCGTCCCGACTGGCCATGCTCACCGGGGTCTTCAATCTCCTGTGGGCGGTCGTCGTCGTCCTCATGATCGTCCGTCCCGGCTCGACCACGGGGGCGTGACGACGCTCGCTCCACGCAGACTCCGGCGCAGCCGCCAAGACCCTTAGGCGCAGATGGTGTTGGCTGGCGGGCGACACACGTCCCGTCCGTACGAGGAGTCGCCATGCGCCCCGCCGACCAGCCGCCGCCCCATCGCAACGCACAGCCGCCGACCGCCCAGGCCTCGCTCGGCGCCGGTGTCGTGGTGACCGACGAGGCCGGGCGGGTGCTTCTGGGGCTGCACCCCGGCGGCACATGGGAACTGCCCGGCGGGAAGGTCGATCCGGGCGAGTCCATCGAGCGGGCCGCCGCCCGTGAACTCGCCGAGGAGACCACGCTCCTGGCCGACGTGGCCGATGTCGAGGTCATCGGGATCCTCTTGGACTCGCCGGCGTCGACGGAGGTCACCCGGCTGACCGCGGTGGCGGTCGTACGGGCCTTCAGCGGCACCCCGGCCGTCGCGGAGCCGGACAAGATCCTGCGCTGGGAGTGGACCGCACTCGACCGCCTCCCCCGGGAGCTGTACACGCCGTCCGCTCAGGCGCTCAGGACCTGGCGCCCGGAACTGCCCATCGAGGAGGCGCCGTTCCACCGCTATCAGGTGGTGCGCACGCGCTGACGGGTCACACGTCGGCGATCAGCGCGTACCGCTCGCCGTTCCCCTGCCTCCAACCTAGTCGCGGAATTGAATAGGTACGGTGTTGAATAGCCTCGAAGGGCGTGCCGCCTCAGGCGCACCCGGTCGCACGGAGGAGCAAGAGGCTCATGCACACCGGCCCGTACACGCGTTACGTCGCCCTGGGCGACAGTCAGACCGAAGGCCTCGGGGACGGGGACGACGTCACCGGCCTGCGGGGCTGTGCCGACCGGCTCGCGGAGCTGATGGCGGCCACGAGCCCCGGTCTGGTCTACGCCAACCTGGCCGTCCGGGGCCGCCTCGCCGGACAGGTGCGCGCCGAGCAGCTCGGGCCGGCTCTCGCGCTGCGGCCCGACGTGGCCACCGTGGTCGCGGGGATGAACGATCTGCTCCGCCCCCGGTTCGACGCCGACGAGACGGCCGGGCACCTGGGGGCGATGTTCGCCGCGCTCACCGCCCAGGGCGTGCGGGTGGCGACGGTGACGTTCCCGGACACCGGGCGGATCATCCCGCTCGCGCGGCCGCTCGGATCCCGCGTCACCGCGCTCAACGAGCGCATCCGCGAGGCGGCGGCACGGCACGGCGTCGCGGTCGCGGAGACCTTCCGCCATCCCGTGGTGACGGACGCCCGGCTGTGGAGCCCGGACCGGCTGCACGCCAGTCCGCTCGGTCATGAGCGCATCGCCGCCGCGGTGGCCGACGCGCTCGGGCTTCCCGGGAGCGACGACGCCTGGACCCGCCCGCTGCCCGCGCTCCTGGGCACTCCTCCGTCCGGTGCCCGGAGGGCGCTCGACGAGGTGCGATGGGTCGCGGGCTTCCTGGGCCCGTGGATCGGCAGACGCCTGCGCGGCCGCTCCTCGGGGGACGGCCGCACGGCGAAGCGTCCCGAGCTGGTGCCGGTCCTGCCCGGGTGAGGGCTCGCGGGACCGGGCGACCGTGCTCGGAACGGGTGGGTCAGGAGCGCGAGCGGTCGGCCTTCGCGGCCTTCTCCGCCTGCTTCTCCTTGATGCGGGCCGTCTCCTTGCGGACCTCGGCCTGGGTGGCGCGCTCCTTCTGGAGCCACTCGGGGTCGTCCTTCTTCAGCGCCTCGATCTGCTCGGTGGTGAGGGCGTCCGTGATGCCGCCCCGCGCGAGTCCGGAGATGGAGATGCCGAGCTTCGCCGCGATCACCGGGCGCGGGTGGGGGCCGTTGCGCCGGAGCTCGCGGAGCCACTCGGGCGGATCGGTCTGCAGGGCGTTCAGCTCGGTGCGCGAGACGACACCCTCCCGGAACTCGGCGGGGGTGGCCTCGAGGTACACACCCAGCTTCTTGGCCGCGGACGCGGGCTTCATCGTCTGGGTGGTCTGGTGCGACGTCATGGTGTCCAGGGTATCGAGCGTGTGAGCTACCTCTGACCACGACCGGTAACCTGGCGGGGTGACTGGCCAGGAAGAACCCTCCTCGTTCCGGCTCGCGTACGTACCGGGAGTGACGCCCACGAAGTGGGTGCGGGTCTGGAACGAGCGCCTGCCGGACGTCCCGCTGACCCTCCTCCAGGTGCCCGCGGCCGAAGCGTTCGAGCTGCTGCGGTCCGGCGGCGCGGACGCGGGCTTCGTGCGCATGCCGGTCGACCGCACGGACCTCAGCGCGATCCCGCTCTACACCGAGACGACCGTGGTCGTGGTCCCGAAGGACCATGTGATCGCGGCGGTCGAGGAGGTGTCGCCCGCGGACCTGGCGGACGAGATCGTGCTGCATCCGCTGGACGACACCCTCGACTGGGAGCGCCCGCCGGGGCTGCCGGCCATCGAGCGGCCGGAGACGACGGCGGACGCCATCGAGCTCGTCGCGGCGGGCGTGGGGCTGCTCGTGGTCCCGCAGTCGCTCGCGCGGCTGCACCACCGCAAGGACCTCACCTACCGCACCCTCTCGGACACGCCCGAGTCGCGGGTCGCCCTGTCCTGGCCCCAGGACGAGACGACCGACCTGGTGGAGCAGTTCATCGGGATCGTCCGCGGCCGGACGGTCAACAGCACCCGGGGCCGCCCCGCGACCCCGCCTCAGCCCAAGGACAAGGCCAAGGCGAAGACCAAGCGGCCGGAAGCAGGCGGCGGGCAGCGGAAGACCGCGAGCGGCAAGGCGTCGGGCCAGGGCCCCCGCGGCGGCTCCGGCGGCGCGAAGGGCGCCAAGGCGGCCAAGGGCGGCGTCAAGCGAGGGAAGCCCGGCAAGCCCCGCCGCCGGTCCTAGGCACAGTCGTCACCACGTCCCTCCGGCCGGGGTCTTGAACCGGGTGCGCCACTGCTGATCTTCTGGCGTCATGAGCGATGACGTGATCACGAACGGCCGGGGCGGCCACGGCTTCGGCCGGCGATCGGTGCTGCGGGGCGCCGCGGTCGGTACCGCCTTACCGTTCCTGCCGACCCCGGCCCAGGCCCGCACCCCCGAGGGCTCCCCCGCCACCGCCCCCGCTCCCGGCTCGGTGTCGCTGCGCTGGCTGGGCACCGCCGGCTGGCGGATCGACGTCGGCGGGCGGACGGTGCTCTTCGACCCGTATCTGACCCGGTTCAGGACCGGCCTCTTCGAGAAGGCCTTCGACCCGGCCACGAAGATCGCGCCCACCGATGCCGCCCTCGTACGGGAGTACGCCGGGCGTCCCGAGCTGATCCTCGTCAGCCACTCGCACTGGGACCACATCGCCGACGTCCCCCATCTCGCGAAGACGACCGGCGCCCGCGTGGTGGGGACCGAGACCACGTTCCATCTGCTGGTCGCCCTCGGTGTGGATCCGCTCCAGATCTCCGTGGTCAAGGGCGGCGAGGTGCTCGACTTCGGCGACGGTCTCACGGTGGAGGTGGTGGCGAGCCTGCACAGCCGCAACAAGAACCACGCCTACTTCGCCCCGGGCACGCTCACGGCGCCACCCGCCGCCCCCGCGACCATCTCCGACCTGCCGGAGGGCGACACGCTCGCCTTCCAGGTCAAGGCGGGCTCGGACGGTCCGGCGCTCTTCCTCATGGGCGCCAGCGACATCGCCGACCGGCCCGCCGAGGGACTGCGTCCCGACGTGGCGATGGTCGCGGTCCCTTCCAGCTCCGCGACCCACCGCTACGTACCTCGGCTGCTGCGGGCACTGGGGCACCCGCCGGTCGTCGTTCCGGTCCACTGGGACAACTTCGAGACACCGCTGCGCGGGCCCGTGGTCCCCGACCCGGCGATGGACCTGTCCGGACTGATCGGCCAGGTGCGCCGGGAGTCGCCCGCGAGCCGTGTCGTCGTGCCCGACTACCGGACCGTCTACGGCGGAGACCTGCGCCCGCGCCGCTGACGCGTCACGCGGGGCGGGCGAGGACGCACGCGGCTCGGTCGTCCGGCCGGGAACGCCGTCGCCCCCGGCGGGTGGCCGGGGGCGACGGCGGTCGGCGTGACGGATCGGGTCACATGGAGGTCACCAGGCGACCGGCAGGCGTTCGGGGATGCGCTTCATGAAGCGGGTGCGCCAGACGAGTTGGTCCACCGGGACCGCGAGGTGCAGGTCGGGCACCCTGTCGAGCAGGACCTCCAGGGCGATCTCGGTGTGCTTCTTCCCGAGGGCCGTGGCCGGGCAGTAGTGACCGCCGCCGCCGAAGGAGAGGTGGGTGCCGGCGTTCGGCCGGTCGATGTCCACGGTGTGCGGGTCGGGGAAGACGGCCGGGTCGGTGTTGGCCGCCTCCACGAGCACGAGGAGGAGTTCGCCCTTCCGTACCTCGACGTCGCCGAGCGTGACGTCCTCGAGGGCGAGCCGTGGCAGCCCGTCGGCGATGGAGAGGTTGATGCGGAGAAGCTCGTCCACGGCGTCGGGGATCCGGTCCGGCTCCTTGCGGAGCCGCTCCCAGACGTCCGGATTCTGGAGCAGGGAGAAGAGGGCCATGGTGAGGAAGCCCATGGTGGAGATCACGCCCGCGCCGAAGAAGGTGACGCCGACGGTGGCGAGCATCTCGTCGGTGAGGTGGGCGTAGTCGGGATTCCCGCGCAGGGCGGCGAGTTCGGCCATCAGCCCCGTGGTCGCCGGGTCGTCGAGGCGCTCGACCATGTAGGCGATGTCGCGGTCCCAGTTGAGCCGGGCGCCGGTGACGGGGCAGGCCGAGTTCATGAACGCGATGTCCAGGCTGGCGGCGAGGCGCGGTGCGTCGGACTGGGGTATGCCGAGGATCCTGCAGTGCAGGTGTTCCGCGTACGGGCTGGTGAACCAGGAGCGGAGGTCGACGGGCGGTCCGTACGCGAGGAGTTCGCCGACGAGCTCGGAGGCGTGGCGGCGCATCCATTCGGTGAGGCCGTCGGTCTTGGGGTTGATGGCCTTGAGGACGGCCTTGCGGAGCCCCGCGCCGGTGATGTTCCCCATGTTGTTGACCACCTCGGGCGGGATGGTCAGTGCGTACTGCCGGGGTACGCCGGGCGCCGAGGTGTCCTTGAGCGAGAACCTCGGGTCTTCGAGGACCTGCTTGCAGAGCTCGTAGGAGGAGACCAGCCATGCCTCGTCGCCGGCGATCGTGCGGACCCGTTTGACCGGCTCGGCGCGCAGGGCCTCGATCTCGGGCGGCAGCCGGTCGCCGCGGGCGGAGAACGGGAAGTCGATCAGCGTGTCAGTGGTCATCGTGGTCTCCGAGGATCGCGGTGACGATGGCGTGGCCCTGGTTGCGGGAGGCGCGCAGTCCGGAGCCCCGTGAGTAGAGGAGTTCGGCCATCGGCAGGAGCTGGTGGTAGCAGTTGAGCGAGGAGGGGACACCGAGGATCGCGGGGGTGTCCAGGAAGAGCGGTGCCTCGGCGCAGATGTACTGGAGACAGACCTCGCGCTGGCGGGCGCTGGGTGCCTGTCCTTCGAGGACCTTGGAGGAGAGGAAGGCCGTGACGAGCTTGTCGCAGGTGGCGAGGAACTCGGCGTCGGTGGCGAGCAGATCGTCCAGGTGTGTGCGCAGGTGCCGATAGGCGGGGATGTCGAGGAGCGCGGACATGGGGCGCCCTCGGAGCCGTTCGCCGCCGGGGTCGATGGCGGCGACGGCGTTGTTGACCTTGGCGCGTACGCCGCGGAGGTTCTTGACCGTCTTGCGGCGGGCCTCGTCCGGCGGGTAGCCGAGGGCCTCGAACATTTCGGCGACGTGCAGGTCGGTGTAGATGAGGTCGACCTGCTCGAAGTTGCGGAGTCCCCAGGCGGCGAGGTCGGCCACCCGCTGGGCGGAGAAGTAGCCGTTTCCCGGGGAGATGCCGATGACCGCGTGCGCGCCTTCGGTGTGGATCACTTGGCAGTGCTGCGTGTACGGCTGGACCTTGAAGCTGTCGGTCGCTGTCGTCAAGTGAAGAGTTGTCCTTCGTCGCCGCTAGTCCCGACGGGGCCGTGTGCTCCTGGTGTGGCGGCGACGGCATGAAGTTACCGGCGATCTTCGGAGAGTGACGATTCTGGTCGCGAGGTGGCGTGAAATCGACGGCACCTGACGTGAATTGATACGCCACCCCGGTTTGGAGCGGCATATTCCGGCCGCTGTCTCGCGTGTTGGACAGTCAGCTCGACTCGCGGGGCACCAGTTCCGTGGGCAGGATGACGGCCGACGGTTCCTCGCCGGCTATGCGGGCGAGGAGCATCCGTACCATCTCGGTGCTGATGCGGTCCCAGGGCTGACGGATCGTGGTGAGCGGCGGCCGGGAGGACAGCGCGGCCGGCGAGTCGTCGAAGCCGCCCACGGCGATGTCCTCGGGGACCCGGCGGCCGGCGCGGTAGAGGGCATCGAGCACCCCCTGGGCCATCAGGTCCGACGCCACGAACACGGCGTCGATGTCGGGGGCGCGTTCCAGGAGCAGGGCCGCGGCACGCTCGCCGCTCGCCCGGCTGTAGTCGCCGGTGGCGATCAGCGCGTCGTCGGCGGGAAGTCCGTACTCGGCCAGCGTCTCGCGGTATCCCGCGAGGCGTTCGACGCCGCCCGGGGTGTCCTGCGGGCCGGTGACGGTGGCGATCCGGCGGCGGCCCGTCTCGTACAGATGGCGCACCATGTCCCGCGCGCCGTCCCGGTCGTCCGCGGCGACATAGCCGATCTTGGCGGTCTGACCGAGCGGCTTGCCGCAGGCGACGACCGGGACTCCGGCCGCGTGCAGCTGGGCGACCACGGGGTCGCCGGAGTGGCTGGAGACCAGCAGGACGCCGTCGACGTGACCGGCCTCGATGTAGCGCAGATTGCGCCGCCGTTCGTCCTCGGTGCCCGCGATCATCAGCAGCAGCGGGATGTCCTGGGCGGCCAGCGCCTGTGTGCAGGCCCGCAGCAGCACGTTGAAGTTCGGGTCCTCGAAGAACCGCTCCTGCGGCTCGGTCAGCAGGAACGCCACCGAGTCGGACTTGCCGGTGATCAGCGAGCGGGCGTGCCGGTTCACGACGTAGCCCGTTCTGCGGATGGCCGCGTCGACGGCCGCCTTGGCGGTGGGGCTGACGTAGTGCCCGCCGTTGAGGACGCGGGAGACCGTGCCGCGCGAGACCCCCGCCTCGCGCGCCACGTCGTGGATGGTGGCCGGGCGGCGCCTGCCCGCTGGAATGCTCATGCTCGTCTTCCCCTTGTTCCCCGGTCCTCAGGACTTTACGGCGCCGGACAGCAGATCGAGGCTCCAGAACCGCTGAATGACCAGGAACAGGGCGATGAGCGGGACGATCGCGAGCAGCGCGCCGGTGATCACCAGCGTGTAGAGGGCGGGCTGGCCCGCGCCCTGTTTCAGCAGGGTGAACAGACCGACGGTCATGGGGAACTTCTCGTCGTCGCCGAGCATGATGAACGGCAGCAGGAAGTTGTTCCAGATCGCCACGAACTGGAAGAGGAAGATCGTCACCAGGCCCGGGAACATCATCGGGAGGGCGATCCGGAGGAAGATCCGCCACTCCCCCGCGCCGTCCATCCGGCCCGCCTCCACGAGCTCCATGGGGATCGCGGCCTCGGCGTAGATCCGGCCGAGGTAGACGCCGTACGGCGACAGGACCAGCGGCAGCAGGACGGAGAGGTACGTGTCCGTCAGGTCGGCCTCGGCCATCAGCAGGTACTGCGGGATGGCCAGGATCACCGGGGGCATCAGCACGCCGGTGAGGATCAGGTTGAAGAAGGTCTCGCGGCCGCGGAAGCGGTGGACGGCGAGGGCGTACCCGGCGAGCGCCGAGACGATCGTGGAGAGGACGGCGCCCAGGCCCGCGTAGAACACGGAGTTGCCCATCCACCGCCAGTAGAGCCCGTCGCGGTACGCGGCGAGGTCGGCGAGGTTGTCCCCGAAGCCGTCGCCGGGGAGGAAGGTGAAGGTGGAGAAGAGGTCGGCGCCCGACTTGGTGGAGGCCACCAGGACCCAGGCGATGGGCAGCAGGCAGTACAGCGCGCCGAGGACCAGGGCGGCGGTCGGCAGCAGCGCGACGCGGCGGGGGCGTGGCGGCGCCTGGGGCGTTCCGGGGGTGGTGCCGGCGGCCGGGGCCGCCTTGCGTACCTCCGGCGGGGAGGCGAGCCCGCTCATCGGGTGGCTCCTTGCTTCGTACGACGGCCCTCGGCCCTGAGCAGGCCGAAGGAGAGCAGGAAGGTGGCGGCGGCGAGGACCACGGCGGTGGCCGAGGCGGCGTGGATGTTCCCGCCGGTGAAGGCGTCGTTGTAGACCTTCATCAGGGGGCTCCAGGTGGTGGGGATGCCGTTGGTGAGCGGCCGGAGCGTGGTGGGCTCGTTGAAGACCTGGAGGGTGGCGATGATCGAGAAGAAGAACGTCAGGACCAGTGAGGGCGCCACCATCGGGATCTTGATCCGGAGGGCGATCTGCAGCTCGGAGCAGCCGTCGAGCTTGGCCGCCTCGAAGACCTCGGCGGGCAGCGAGCGGAGCGAGGTGTAGATCACGATCATGTTGAAGCCGGTGCCGCCCCAGACGGCGATGTTCGCCATCGCCAGGTACAGCGCGCCGCCGTCCATCAGCTCCGGTTGCGGCATCCCGAGGGTGTCGAGGAGGGAGAAGAAGGGGCTGACGTCCGGAAGGTAGAGGAAGCCCCACATGAGGGCGGCGATGACGCCGGGTACGGCGTACGGCAGGAAGATCGCGAGGCGGGAGAGGGAGCGGGCCCGAACCCGCTCGGAGTCGAGCAGCAGCGCGAAGAGCAGCGCCAGGCCCAGCATGACGGGGACGACGATCGCGCCGTAGCCGAGGATCCGCAGGGCGCTGTGGCCGAGTTCGGAGTCGGTGAGGGCGGCGGTGTAGTTCTCCAGGCCTGCCCAGACCTCGCTCCTGGCTCCCTTGCCGAGGCCGAGGCCCTTGACCTCGATCTTGTGGACGCTGAGCCAGAGGGCGTAGCCGATGGGCAGCGCGAAGAAGAGGACGAAGAGGACGGCGGCCGGAAGGAGGAAGAGGTAGGGGGCGCTTCGCGCTCGGTCGCGGGTGGTGGTGGTGGGCGACGGGTGGGGGTACGGGGCCGCCTTGGCCCCGTACGTCCGGCGCACGCCCCTGGAGGGGTGCGTCACCGGGCGACCTCGAAGCCCTGCTTCTTCAGGTCGGCGACGGTGGCGCCCTGCATCGCGGTGAGGGCGGCGCCGAAGCCGGACCTGGCCTTGGCCGCCTTGCCGAACTCGTCCTTGAAGAAGGTGTAGGCCACGTTCACGTTCGGTCCCCACGCGGCGGGGGCGGTGGTCTTCGCGATCTCGGCCGCCTTGGCGTAGAAGTCGGCCTGGCCTGCGAAGAAGTCCGGGGACGCGGCGAGCGCACCGCCGGTCTGGGCGGCGGTGGCGGCCGGGTAGACGCCGGCCTCCTTCACCAGGGCCGCGAGCGCCTCGGGGTCGGTGTTGAGCCAGGTCGCGAACTCCGCGGCGGCCGCCTTGTGCTTCGAGTCGGTGGTCACGGCGGTGGTGGAGCCGCCCCAGCTGCCGGTGGCGGGCTTCGCGGGGTCCCACTGGGGCAGCCGGGCCATGGCCCACTTCCCCTTGGTGTCGGGTGCGGCGGTGGTCAGGACGCCGGGGGCCCAGACGGCGCTGACCCAGGCGAGCTGCTGCCCGGTGTTGAGGGCCTTGTTCCAGGCGGGGGTGTACATGGGCTGGTTGTCGATGGCGCCCTCCTGGACGAGTCCGCCCCAGAAGTCGGCGACCTTCCGGGTGGCGGAGTCGTCGATGCCGACCTTCCACTTCTGGTCCTGGGCGGTCCACCACTGGGCACCGGCCTGCTGGGCGAGGCCGGCGAAGAGGCCGGAGTCGTTGGAGGAGAAGGTCGTGAGCGCCTTGTCGGGGGCCTTGGCCTTGAGCGCCTTGGCGGTGGCGGCGAACTCGTCCCAGGTGGTGGGGACTTCGAGACCGTACTGCTGGAACAGGTCGGTACGGTAGAAGAACATCAGCGGCCCCGAGTCCTGGGGCACGGCGTAGACGGCGTCGGAGCCGAGCGTGGTCTGCTGCCACAGGCCGGGGGCGAAGGCGTCCTTGGCGCCGCCGACCTCCTTGGATATGTCGGCGAGGGCGTCGTTGGAGACGAGCGTCGGCAGGGCCTGGAACTCGGCCTGGACGAGGTCGGGGGCCTGGTGGGCCTTGGAGGCCGTGATGATCTTGGTGACCAGGTCGTCGCCGGAGGCCTGCTTCTGGACGGTGACCTTGATGTCCGGGTTCTTCTTGTTCCAGATCGCGGCCACCTTGTCCATGTTGGGCGCCCAGGCCCAGTAGGTGAGCGAGACGGGCCCCGAGGAGCCCTGCTCGCCGCCGCCTCCGGACGAGCCGCAGGCGGTGAGTACGGCCGCGCCGAGGGCGACGGCGGAGACGGTGGCGACAACACGGTGGCGCATAACGATGGGCATGGAGCCTCTCCCCTGACGAGCGGTCCTTCCCGTCGTGGAAGGACCTGCCATGCATCTGTGAGCGTTCACAGTAGAGAAACGTTCCGGACACTTGTCAATGGTGGAACCTGTGCGGTTATGTTGCGTTGCCACATCGAGATCTGGTGTGTGTACGTTCCCAGACAGTTGCGTTCGACGTTCAGGAGAGACCCATGCCGGACACCGCTCCCCGAGGCCTGCGCCGCCTCGCTTTCGGCGGGGACTACAACCCCGAGCAGTGGCCGGAAAGCGTCTGGCAGGAGGACGTCCGGCTGATGCGCGAGGCCGGCGTCACCATGGTCAGCGTCGGGATCTTCTCCTGGGCCCTGCTCGAACCCGAACCGGGCGCGTACGACTTCGGCTGGCTCGACAGGGTCCTCGGCCTGCTGCACGAGAACGGCATCCGGGTGGCCCTGGGGACACCCACGGTGGCGCCGCCCGCATGGTTCTACCGCGCCCACCCCGACGCGCTGCCGGTCGGCCGCGAGGGCGTGCGGTACGCCTTCGGCTCGCGCGGCGCCATCTGCCACAGCTCACCGGCGTACCGGGCGGCGGCGGCCGGGATCACCACGAAACTCGCCGAGCGGTACGGCGCCCACCCCGCGCTCGCCCTCTGGCACGTGCACAACGAGTACGGGGTCCCGGTCAGCGCCTGTTACTGCGAGAACTGCGCCGCCCACTTCCGCCGCTGGCTCGCCACCCGGTACGGCTCGGTCGAGGCCGTCAACGAGGCGTGGGGCACCGCCTTCTGGGGCCAGCACTACACCTCGTACGAGCAGATCGACCCGCCGCGCCTGACCCCCACCGTGGGCAATCCGGCGCAGCAACTCGACCATCGCCGCTTCGCCGACGCCACCATGCGCGAGAACTTCCGCATGGAACGGGACATCCTGCACCGCCTCTCGCCGAGCGTCCCGGTGACCACGAACTTCATGACGGCGCTGAGCCAGTGCGACTCCGTCGACTACTGGGCCTGGGGCCGCGAGGTCGACCTCGTCACCAACGACCACTATCTGATCACCGACGGCCGCCGTACCCACGTCAACCTCGCCATGGCCGCCGACCTCACCCGCTCCGTCGCGGGCGGCGCGCCCTGGCTGCTCCTGGAACACGCCACGTCCGGGGTCAACTGGCAGCCCCGCAACCCCGCCAAGCGCCCCGGCGAGATGGCCCGCAACTCCCTCGCCCATGTGGCCCGCGGATCCGAGGGGGCGATGTTCTTCCAGTGGCGCCAGTCCCGGCGCGGTGCCGAGAAGTTCCACTCCGCGATGGTGCCGCACGCCGGCACCGACTCCCGGGTCTGGCGCGAGGTGGTCGGGCTCGGCGCCGGCCTCGACGCGCTGGCGGCCCTGCGTGGCACCCGTACCGTCCCGGACGTCGCGATGGTGTGGGACTGGGAGTCCTGGTGGGCGCAGGGCCTGGAGTGGCGGCCGACGCAGGACCACGACGCGCGCGAGCGCGCCGACAGCTTCTACGAGACGCTCTACGACCGGCATCTGACCGTCGACTTCGCCCATCCGGAGGGGGATCTCTCCGCCTACCCGCTGGTCGTGGTCCCCGCGCTCTATCTGACCACCGAGGCGGCGGGGCGCAATCTCAAGGAGTACGTCGAGAACGGCGGCACGCTGGTCGTCTCCTACTTCTCCGGGATCGTCGACGAGCACGACGCCGTGCACGAGGGCGGGTACCCCGGTGCCCTGCGGGACGTGCTCGGTCTGGGCGTGGAGGAGTGGTCCCCGCTCGGTGAGGGCGAGACGGTGACCGTCACGGGCCCGGACGGGGCGACGCTGACCGGTGACGTCTGGACCGAGTTCGTGGTGGAGCGTGGCGCCCGGGCGGTGTGGACGTACGCCGACGGGCCGGCCGCCGGGCGCCCCGCCGTCACGCGTCACCGCCTGGGCAGGGGCACCGCCTGGTACGTCTCCACCCGGCTCGACGCGGGCTCGCTGGGCACGATCCTGGGCGCGGCCTGCGAGGACGCCTCCCTCGCGCCCCGCGGCGACCTCCCCCGTGACGTCGAGGTCGTACGCCGCTCCGGCGAGGGCGGCGAGTACCTCTTCGTCCTCAACCACACCGCGCACGACGCGAAGGTGCCGCTGTGCTCCCCCGGCACCGAACTCCTCGGCGGCGAGCGCGTCTCCGGTCACCTCTCCTCCCCGGCGGGCTCGGTCCGCGTCGTACGGCTCGACGCCTGACCGTCCCTCATGACTCCCCGGGGGCGGGCGTCCCGCACGCGCGCCCCCGGGTGAACGGCACCACCGCAGCACCTTCCCTCCCTCCACCGTCGAAGGGACACCGACGATGCACGCCGTTCCCCGCACCCTGCGGGCTCTCCTGTCAGGTACACGCCTGAAGGTGGCCGTGGCCTCCGCGCTCGGCGCCCTGCTCCTCACCGCGCTGCCCGCGGCACCCGCCCGGGCGGCCACCGCCCTCTCCAACACCGGTTTCGAGGCCGGCGGCACCGGAACCGCCTCCCCCGCCGGCTGGTCCACCTCCTCCGCGACCGGCCAGAACGCGGCCTCGTTCACGGAGGCCGGCGGGCACAGCGGCAGCTACCGGCTGAGCCACTGGGCCGCGACCGCCTACCAGGTCGAGACGTACCAGTACCTCTCCGGGCTGACCGACGGGAATTACACCCTGAGCGCCTGGGTGCGCTCCAGCGGCGGCCAGAGCTCCGCCTATCTCGCCCTGCGCGACTGCGGCTCCGCCGAGCAGCGCACCGACCTGCCACCCACCCCGGACGGAGCCTGGATACGTCTGGTCACCTCGGTGAAGGTGACCGGCGGCCGGTGCACGATCGGCGTCAGCTCCCGGGCTTCGGCGGGACAGTGGCTCAACGTCGACGACCTCGCCTTCACCCCGGGCTCGACGGGACTGACCGTCAAGGGCGTCGACATCTCCTCGCTGAAGAAGAGCGAGGACCTCGGCGGTGCGTACCGTACGAGCGCGGGAACGGCCGGGGACCCGGTGGCGATCCTGAAGTCCGCGGGCGCCACCTACGGGCGGCTCAAGGTGTGGGTGGACCCGGCCGACGGCTACAACGGCAAGGCCCGCGTCCTGGCGACGGCCCGGCGCATCACGTCACAGGGCATGAAGCTGCTGGTCGACTTCCACTACTCCGACATCTGGGCCGACCCCGGCGCCCAGACCAAGCCCGCCGCCTGGTCCGGCCACTCGTACAGCCGGCTCACGGCCGACGTGTACGACCACACGTACGACGTCCTGAGCGCCCTGAAGGCGCAGGGCACCACGGCGGACATGGTGCAGATCGGGAACGAGATCAACACCGGGATGCTGTGGCCGGAGGGCTCGACGGACAACTGGTCGCAGCTGGCGGGCCTCCTGAAGGCGGGCGTCTCCGCCACCAAGGCCGTCTCCGCCTCCACCCGGGTCGCGCTCCACCTCGCCCACGGCGGCGACAACGCCCTGTACCGCTGGTGGTTCGACAACGCGACCGCGCAGGGCGTCCCGTACGACGTGATCGCCCTGTCCTTCTACGGCTACTGGCACGGGTCGCTGTCCGCGCTCCAGGCCAACCTGGACGACATCTCGGCCCGCTACGGCAAGAACGTCATGGTCGCCGAGACCGCTTACCCCTTCCGGCTGGACAGCGAGGACGCCCACGAGAACATCATCGACACCACGGCCGAGCTGGTCTCCGGCTACGCCGCGAGTCCGGCCGGCCAGTCGGCCTGGCTGCGGGACGTGATGAGCGTCGTGGAGGCGGTGCCGAACGGCCGCGGCCTCGGGGTCGTCTACTGGGAGCCCACCTGGACGGCCGTGACCGGGAACGGCTGGGACCCTGCCGATCCCTCGTCGGGCAACGGCTGGGAGAACCAGGCTCTCTTCGACTACGACAGCCGACTCCTGCCGGCGGCCTCCTGGCTGGCGCATCGCTGACCGGACGCCACGCCGACCGGCCCCGCCCTCCCTTCGGGGGCGGGACCGGTCGTCCGGGTGGGCCGTCATGCCGATGCGGCAGGGACCCGGCTGAAGAGGCGCCCCCCGAGGTCGATCCCGGCGATGGTGCCGCCCGCGTCGCGGGGATCAGGGGAGTCCTGGGAGTCGCGGGCACCGTCGGAGGTACGGGCGTCGCGGGAGAAGAACCCTCGCTGGCCTTCCAGTCCCCCGGCGGTCACGATGAACTCGTCGCCGTCGCCGGGCAGCAGGCCCATGGAGGCCGGCTCGTAGTCCGCGGGCATCTCGAAGTCCGCCGCTCCACGGATCTCCGGCTTGATCGCGGCCCCGAGCGTCAGCTCCGCCCCGTCGGTGGCGACGGTGAGGACCATGACGTCGTTCTCGTACACCCCGGCGACCTCCCGGGCCCGCGCCTCGTCGTACGGAAGCGGCACCGGGTCCTTGTCGACGACGCCGAGGTAGTGCTCCAGGGCCCAGCGGACGGCCGTCCGGTTGAAGGGGATCCCGTCCGGACCGGAATTGGACAGGGCGACGACGGCGAAGTTCCGCTCGGGCACGAGCAGCAGCTCGACGAACTGGCCGTTGACCGAACCTCCGTGCTCGATCGTGCGCACCCCGTCCACCTCGCGCAGGAACCAGCAGATGCCGAAGCCGTCACCGAGGTTGCTGCCGCGCAGCTCGACCGTCTGCTCCCGCATCCCGTGCAGCAGCTCGGCCGGCAGAAGCCTCTCGCCGTTCTCCGTGAGGCCGTCGCCGAGCTGGAACCGCGCCCAGGCGAGGACGTCCGACGCCGAGGAGGCGAGACCCCCGCCGGGGTTGTTGGCCCGGGTGAGCTTCCACTCCCTCGCGACAGCGAGATCGCCGTCCGCGTCGGGGTTGTGGCCCACGGCGAACCGCCTGGTCATGACATCGGCGGTGTGGAAGAAGCTGTGAGACAGTCCCAGCGGCTCCGTCAGGAGCGAGGCGACGGCCCGCTCGTACGTCAGACCCGTGACGTTCTCCAGAACCCGCCCGAGCAGATTGAACCCGGCCTGGCTGTACGAGGCGCGGGCGCCGGGCTCGCCGATGAGCGGGAGCTCGGCCATCCTCGCCACGAAGGCGGTCAGGGCGTCGTCGCCGTCCCCGGTGTCGACGACGATGTTCCAGTCGAGGCCGGAGGTGTGGTTGAGCAGGTGGAGGACGGTGATCTCGGCCGCCGCCTTCTCGTCGAGGAGCACGAGTTCGGGAACGTACCGGCGCACCGGCGCGTCCAGCTCCACCCGGCCGTCGGCCACCAGCCTCATCAGCGCGGTCGCCGTGAACGTCTTGGTCGCCGAGCCGAGCAGGAAGAGCGTGTCCTCATCGACCGGGAGCGGGTTGTCGAGGCTGGTCACACCGTGGTTCGCGAAGGTCTCGCGGCCGTCCGCCCACACGCCCACGGTGACACCGGGGATGCCGAGCTCGGTGGCCGTCCGCTCGACGAACTCGGCGAGGGCGGTGGGGGACTTCTCGGTGGTGTCGGCGTTCATGGTGGGCTCTCCGTATCGGGTGTCGTCGTTCTCGATGACCACGACGATGCCCGGGCGCGCTGACAGCGTGCGGATTTCCCGCTGACAGGCGCTGAAGAAGGCTGTCAGCGCGTGTCGGTGGACCCGCACGCCGGGTCAGGGGCGCCGGGGGATCACCGCCCGATCTCGGCGACCGGCCCCATGACGATGACCGGTTCCTTGGCGGGGTCCAGGGTGCGCAGGAGGTGCCGCATGGCCTCGGGGGTCAGGGAGATGCAGGCCTGGGTGGGGCCGCCGTGGTCGACGTGGACCCAGACGCCTCCGCCCCGGTCCTCGCCCATCGGGCGCTCCTTGTTCAGCGGAGTGGTTCCGGGGACGCGGTTGTAGTCGATGGCGACGACGTAGTCGAATGAGCCCTCCAGGGGTTCGCCGAGGAAGCCGGTGCCCGGGGAGACGAACTGCTCGTCCTGGTCGTACGGCAGCTTCGAGCCGGGGTCGGGCAGCCGTCCGCCGGCGTCACCGAGCCTGAACACACCGATCGGGGTGCGCAGATCGCCGGCCCAGTGGTCGGTCGTCCAGCCGCGCAGGGCGTTGTGCGCGGGCCAGGGGCCGCCCGTACGCTGCCATTTCCCGGCCGCGTCCCGTTCGTAGAGCACCGCCGTGGCCTTGCTGGTCTCGAGGGAGCCGCCCGTCACCACGAACGCCTGCCGTGTGGCGTCCGGGATCTGCGACAGGGTCTCCGGTCCGACGCCGGGCGGGCCGACCCGCGCCTTGGTCGCGGACGGCGTGGGTGTCCCGGCGGGCCCGGGCGATTTCTCCGGGGCCACCGGGCCGGCGTTCTTGGCCGCGGCGCGCGAGCCGGGTGCGGGGCTCGGAGCGGTTTCCTCCGTCGACACCGTCATGTAGCCGATGACCGCGAGTGTCGCGCAGAGCGCGGCGGTCAGCGCGCGCGGGCCGGGGCGGACGTTCCTGACAGGCATGGGGCGGCATCCTCCGACGGTGGGACGGCAATGCGGCGATATGTACCCGGTCCGGGTCCACGCCTGTCGGGTGAGCCCCGCACTCACCCGACCGGGGCAGAGCCCACGGCGTGTCGGGCCCCGTGCCGGGTGTCAGGCGGTGGCCGTCGGGGTCTCGTCGAGTTCCCAGGCATGGCGCTTGAAGTCGCGGACGAAGTCGGGGTGGTCCTCCCAGTTGCGAGCGACCCCGCGCAGGACGTCCCAGTTGTGTTCGAGGGCCTGGTCGATGATGTGGCGGAGCGCCGGGTCGGCCGCCGCCCGCTGTTCAGCGAGGCCCTTGACCGCCGCGGCCGCCTTCACGGCGTTGAGCAGGGCCCGCAGCGCGCGGGAGGTGTCGTCCATCCCGAATCCGTGGTCGCTGCCGTTCTCGGGGTCGAACAGCGGCCGGAGGCGGTCCTCGATGAACGCGGTGATCCGCTCGAAGTGCTGGACGTCCATCGGGTTCTCCCTCTCCTGCCGCTCCACCGCGGGGCAGCCGGCCTGTCGCGTGCTTCTGTCGTCGGCGCGGTGCTTCGTCCGCGCCTGGTGATTATCCCGTGCGCTCTACGGGAGCGACGGCGGGGCCATCCGTGCGCCGTGCCACAGGGCGTGCGCGGCGCTCACGCCCTCGGTGCGGTCGTCGGGCACGTCCCAGACGTGGACGGTGGGCGCGGCGGACGCGGTGAGCGGGGCCCACCCCGCGTCTCCGTCGGCCGCGAAGGCGGCCCAGGCGTCGACCATCCGCCGGGACAGCGCGCGGTCGTCGGCGTCGGCGGGGCCACCGGTCAGGAAGTCGACGCCGGTGGCGTCCAGGGTGCCGAAGGCGAAGGGCACGTCGGCGGCGTGCCAGGCGCGCACCGGGCTGCCGTCGGGTCGGGTACGGCGGCGGTCGAAGCGGGACAGGAACGTGCGGCCGCCCGCCCGGGCGTGGGCCTCGGCGAAGCGGACCGTGGGGACGGTGAAGACCGCGTCGCCCGCGAGGGCCAGGAAGACGTCGAGTACCGGCGCGTCCGGCATGAGCGCACGGTAGGCGGCGACGAGGTCGGCGGGAAGGCCGTAGTCGGTCGCGAACCGGGCGAGGCCGTCGTCGGTGGTGACCGGCGGCATGCTGCCCACCTGGTGCATCAGCCAGTACTCCTCGGTGGTGTGGCAGACGAGGAGGTCGACGAGTCCGGTCGCGCCCTCGGCCCCCGGGGCCTCCACCGGGTCCCTGGTGAGCAGCACGCCGTCGAGGACGGGGCCGTACAGGACGGTGTCGTAGTGGAGGAAACCGGAGGCGGGATCGCCGGCGTACCGTGCCACCACCCGGTCCGAGGCTTCGACGAGGGCCCGCGGGGTCGCGGCGAGCAGGCCGTGGGCGGTGGGGGCGACACCGGCGGCCTCGGCCACCTCGCGGGCCAGGCGCTCGGCGAGCTCCGGCGGGAAGAACGCGTCGGGGACACTGTGGATGATGGCGCGCCGGAAGAGTCCGTCGGTCCGCGCGCTGCTCATCAGGGAGGCGATCGAGCCGCCGCCGGCGGACTGCCCCGCCACCGTGACGTTCTCCGGGTCGCCGCCGAAGGCCGCGATGTTGTCGCGCACCCACTCCAGCGCGGCGATCTGGTCGAGCAGTCCTCTGTTGTCGGGAAATCCGGGCACGTGCCCGAAGCCCTCGAAGCCGAGACGGTAGTTGCAGGTCACCACGACGGTGCCTGCGTGGGCCAGGGCGGAGCCGTCGTAGTCGGGCTGGGCGGAGGAGCCGAAGGTGTAGGCACCGCCGTGGATCCAGAAGAGCACCGGAAGCGGCCCCGAAGTCTCCGCCGGTGCCCAGATGTTGAGCGTGAGGACGTCCTCGTCGCCGGGGCGCCAGGCCGGGGAGCCGGGCAGCTCCGCCGACTGCGGGGCGACCGGGCCGAAACGGGTGCACTCCCGAACCTCGTGCCAGGCCTCCGCGGGATGCGGCGCCTGGAAGCGTCGGGCACCGAACGGAGGCGCGGCGTACGGGACGCCCAGGGTGATCCGCAGGCCGTCGGCGACCGTGCCGCGCACCGGTCCCCGCCTCGTCACGGCTGTGTGGTCCACGGTGCCCGCACGCACAGGTCGGTCTCCCTCTCGACGCCGCCGGCCTCTCCGGCGCGGCAGCACACCCTGGCACGCGGCTCGGGGACCGGACAATCCATTAACGATCTTCGGCGGGGTCCTGTGGAGCGGGCGGTGTGGCGGGGTCCTGGTCCTGTCCAGTGGGCGGTGCGGGGGGCGCCTGTCGAGTGGGCGGGGCCGTGCTGTCGCTGTCCAGGGGCTGTTCGGCCCAGATGACCTTGCCCTCGGCCGTGTAGCGGGTCCCCCAGCGCCGGGTGAACTGGGAGATCAGGAAGAGGCCGCGGCCGCCCTCGTCGGTGGTGCGCGCGTGACGGAGGTGCGGCGAGGTGCTGCTGGCGTCGAAGACCTCGCAGATCAGGGTGCGTTCGAGGATCAGCCGCAGCCTGATGGGTCCGGAGGCGTGCCGGATGGCGTTGGTGACGAGTTCGCTGACCACCAGTTCGGTGGTGAAGGCGAGCTCCTCCAGCCCCCAGGCCGCGAGCTGGCGGGCGGCCATCACCCGGGCGCGGGCGACGACGGCCGGGTCGGCGGGCAGTTCCCACACGGCGACCTGTCCGGCCGCCAGACCACGGGTCCTGACGAGCAGGAGGGCCGCGTCGTCCGTGTAGGGCCTGCTGGGCGCCAGTTCGTCGACGACACTGCGGCAGAGCTCGTCGAGCGGCAGGTCTCGGGATTCCAGGATCTGACGGAGCCCTTCCACGCCGGCCCCCGGCGCGGCGATCAGCCCGTCGGTGAAGAAGGCGAGGACGGTACCCTCCGCCAGGGGCAGCTCGACGGATTCGAAGGGGAGTCCGCCGACGCCGAGGGCCGGCCCGGGCGGGAGTTCCGGGAAGGTGACGGTCCCGTCGGGCGCCAGGACGGCAGGCGCGAGATGACCGGCGCTCGCCAGTTCGCAGCGCAGGCTGACTGGATCATAGACGGCGTAGAGGCAACTGGCTCCGACACCCGCGGGGTTGGCCGGGCCGAGGTCGGACTCCGCCCCTTCCCGGGTCACCTGGACGACGAGGTCGTCGAGATGGGCCAGGAGTTCCTCGGGTGAGAGGTCCAGATCGGCGAGGGTCCGTACGGCGGTGCGGAGCTGGCCCATGGTGGCGGCGGCATCGATCCCATGGCCCAGGACCTCTCCGACGACCAGGGCGACCCTGGCGCCCGACAGGAGGATGACGTCGAACCAGTCGCCGCCGAGACCGGACAGCTCGTCGGCCGGCCGGTAGAAGGAGGCCGCGTGGACGGCTTCCTGCACCGGTACGCCGTGCGGCAGGAGGCTGCGCTGGAGCACGAGCGCGGCGGCGCGCTCGCGGGCGTAGCGGCGGGCGTTGTCCAGGCAGACGGCGGCGCGGGCGACGATCTCCTCCGCGAGCCGCAGATCGTCCTCGTCGAAGGCCTCGTCCCGACGGGTGCGGAAGAACGTGGCGACGCCGAGGGTGATGCCGCGGGAGAGGATCGGAACGACGATCGCCGTGTGCGGTTCGGAGTAGGCGGCGGCCGACTCCTCCGTCAGCCCCGCCGGATCCACGGGCTCGGTGGATGCCGCCGGCTCGGTGGACTCCGCGAACTCGGTGGCCTCCGAGGGCTCGGTGGGCCCTTTCGCTTCGGTGGGCTCCGCGAACTCGGTGGGTTCCTTCGGCCCGGTGGGCTCCGACGCTCCCGTGGGCCGCGCCATCGGCAGCGGCAGGCCCGCTTCCCGTGTCGAGGCGTCCAGATGGGCCGCTCGCCAGGAACGGCCGTGGGCCAGCGAGCCGATCTGGGGCGAGGACGGCAGATAGCCGCAGGGCTCCCCCGGCTCCACGAGCACCTTGACCCCGCCGGGGCGTACCGTCTGCACGCCCGCGCGCACCAGTCGTACGGCGGTGGCGCCGGCCGTGGGCCCGGGGGACGGCTCGGCGCCTCTGAGGACGGTGTCCAGCAGGTCGACGGCGACGAAGTCGGCCAGTCCGGGGACCGCCACGTCGGCCAGGTCCTGGGCGGTGCCGAGGACGTCCAGGCTGCGGCCGATGCGCTCGCTGGCCCGGGCCATGAGGGCCAGGCGCAGGCGGGCCCGGTAGCGGTCGGTGATGTCGACGACCGCGTAACAGACGCCGAGGGCACGGCCGTTGTCGTCGTCGAGCCGGACGAAGGACATGGCGTGGGCGTGATCCCGGCCGGGAAGGGAGCGGGTGCGGCCCACGTGCTCGTATCCGACGACCGGTTCGCCGGTCGTCAGCACCTGGCGCATCTTCGACTCGACGAGCTCGGCGTTGATCCCGGGCTGGATCTCCGCGAGGCGCTTGCCGCGGCGCTGCTCGACCGTTCCGCCGCCGAAGTGTTCGAGCGCCGTGTTCGACCACACGCAGCGCAGTTCGGTGTCGACCAGGCAGAGGCCGACGGGCATCTGGGTCACCATCCGCTCCAGGAGCGCGGGGCCCATGGTCCACTGCCGGGACGGCGCCGCGCCCACGGCGACGACGAGCCAGCGGGCCGGGCCGGTGTCGCCGGGCAGCGGCAGGACGGTGACGTCCACGGCGACGGCGCGGCCGTCCCGGTGACGCGCGAGCAGTACGCCGGACCAGCCGCCGTCCCGTACCGCGGTCTCGAGGATTCCGGGGAGCCTGGCGGTCTCGTCGCCCGCGAGCAGGGCGTCGACGCTTCGGCCGCCCAGCTCCGCCGCGGGGTATCCGAGCAGCCGCTCGGCCGCGTAGGGGCGCCCGACCACCGCTCCGCGCTCGTCGAAGAGAAGAACGACGGAGTCCGCGACGCCGAACACCGCCTCGTGCGCGGTGCTGTCTGTGTCCTCGGGTCTCCCCACGGCCGTCGGCTCCGTTTCTCACACTCCCGCCCAGTCTTTCCCTTCTACCACACTATGGCCGATTCCCAACTGGTATGTCGCGATGTGCTGTCACTCATTCGGCGGACAGGACGGGTTTCCGATCGGCCCGAGGGGTTAGTGAGGTCTCAAGGACCGACGATCCGGGAGGCGGGCACCGTGACGCGACCGAAGATTCTCGTGGTGGGTTCAGGCTTCGCCGGGATCGCCTGTGTGCGGCGGCTCGAGCGCAGGCTGACCGCCCGCGAGGCGCGTATCTCGCTGCTCTCACCCTTCTCGTACCAGCTCTATCTGCCGCTGCTCCCCCAGGTGGCGGCGGGCGTGCTGACCCCCCAGTCGGTCGCGCTGTCACTGCGACGCAGCGAGCGTCACCGGACCCGGATCATCCCCGGTGGCGCCATCGGTGTGGACACCAAGGCGAAGGTCTGCGTCGTACGGACCATCACGGGTGAGCTGATCGACGAGCCGTACGACCATCTGGTGCTCGCGCCCGGCAGTGTGACCCGCACCTTCGACATCCCGGGCCTGCCGGAGCACGCGCGCGGGATGAAGACGCTCGCCGAGGCGGTCTACATCCGTGACCACGTGATCGCCCAGCTCGATCTCGCCGACGCGGGCGTCGACGAGGCGGAGCGTGCGGCGCGGTTGTGCTTCGTGGTGGTGGGCGGCGGGTACGCGGGCACCGAGACGGTCGCCTGTCTGCAGCGGCTGACCCACAACGCGGTCAAGCGCTATCCGCGCCTCGACCCCAAGCTGATCAAGTGGCACCTGGTGGACCTCGCGCCCAGGCTCATGCCCGAGTTGGGCGACAAGCTGGGCCGCGCGGCGCTGGACATTCTGCGGCGGCGCGGGATCGAGGTCTCCCTCGGGGTCTCGGTCGCCTCCGTGGACGCCGAGGCCGTGACCCTCACCGACGGGCGGGTGCTGCCCAGCCGCACCCTGATCTGGACGGCGGGTGTCGCCGCCAGTCCGCTCATCGCCACGCTCGGCGCGGAGACGAACCGGGGCCGGCTCGTGGTCGGGCCCGACATGGTCGTCCCCGGCGTGGACGGTGTGTACGCCCTCGGCGACGCCGCGGCCGTACCGGACCTGGCCAAGAAGGAGAAGGACGCGATCTGCCCGCCGACGGCCCAGCACGCCCTGCGGCAGGGCAAGCACGTCGCCGACAACGTCGTCGCGGCCCTGCGCGGCGAGCAGGCGTACCCGTACCACCACCGGGATCTCGGCCTGGTGGTGGACCTCGGCGGGCGGGACGCCGTCTCGAAGCCGCTCGGCATCGAACTGCACGGCATGCCCGCTCAGGCGGTGGCCCGGGCCTACCACTGGTCGGCGCTGCGGACCAATGTCGCCAAGACGCGGGTGATGACGAACTGGCTGCTCAACGCCGTGGCAGGGGACGACTTCGTCCGTACGGGATTCCTGGCGTCCCGGTCCGGCACGCTCGCCGACTTCGAGCACACGGACGCCTATCTGACGCCCGAGCAGGTTCGGGCCCACACGGCCGCTCTGAACGCCCGGGTCTGAACGCTCACGTCGGGGTGCGCACCGCAGGGGGCTCCTCGGTGGCCGTACGGCGGCGCGCCGCTCGGGCGCCGGCGACGGTCGCCGCCGCCGCGGTGGCGAGCGCCAGGGCGGTGAGCAGCGCGCTGGTCCACAGCGGCGCGCGATAGCCGTGCCCGGCGCCGATGACGGCGGCTCCGAGCCACGGACCGACGGCGGCGCCGATGTTGAGCGCGGACACCACGAACGCCCCGGCCAGGGTCGGGGCTTCGGCTGCCGCGGCCCTGAGCGCGCGGGTGATCAGGGTGGAGCCGAGGGCGAACGACAGGGCGCCGAGCAGGACGACCAGCGCGACCGTGGCCGCCGCGTTCCCGGCCGTCAGCGCGAACAGGCTCCAGCCGGCTGCCGCGCCCGTGCCACAGCCGGCCACCAGCGCCAGGGGCCGTGCGTCGGCGAGGCGGCCCGCGAGCACGACTCCGGCGAACGAGCCCGCGCCGAACAGGGCGAGCAGGGCGGGGACCCAGCCGGAGGCGAGGCCGGTGACATCGGTGACGACCGGTGCCAGGTAGGTGAATCCGCAGAACATGGCGCCGTTCGCGAGGGCGCAGACCAGGAGCGTCACCAACGGACGGGGACGGCGGAGCAGCCGCAGTTCGGGCCGGGCGCCGCGGACGGCGGGGCCGGGGCCTGTGTTCGGGACCGCTCGGGCGATCGCGACGAGGGCCGGTACGGAGAGCAGGGCGACGGCCCAGAAAGCCGTGCGCCAGCCCCAGAGGTGACCCAGCAGCGCTCCGCCGGGCACGCCCACGACACAGGCGAGGGTGGTGCCGCCGAGCAGTACGGCGGTCGCCCGCCCTCTGGCCTCGGGGCCGACCATGTCGGTGGCCGCGACCAGGGCGACCGCGAGGAACCCGGCGTTCGCCAGGGCCGCGACCACCCGGCCGGCGAGCAGGACACCGAAGTCCGGGGTGAGCGCGCCGAGCACGTGCACGAGGAGGAAGGTGCCGAGGAGGACCGTCAGGGCGGTCCGTCGCGACCAGCGGCTCGCCAGGAGCGCGGTCAGGGGCGCTCCCACGATCATTCCGACCGCGAAGGCGGAGGTCAGCGAGCCCGCGAGGGGGATCGAGACCCCCAGGTCCTGGGCGATGTCCGGCAACAGGCCGGAGAGCATGAACTCGGAGGTTCCCTGGGCGAAGACGGCCAGTCCGAGCAGGTAGAGAGCGAAGGGCATCGAGGGACTCCACAACCGGGCAGCAGCGTGAGCCGCACCCCGCGTCGCAGGACGGGGATGCGGTGGGGCCTGCGCGATGTCACGCGCGGGAAGGGGAGACGGCCGGTCCGGTGGCCACGGTCACGCTCACGCCCAGCACGGCGAACGGCCTCAGGGGCCGCGGTGCTTCAGCGGGTCGACTCGGCGGGCCACCGGAGGACCGGTGGCCTGAGTCTGTCCGACTCGGGGCTCGACATGACGCCACCGTACGCGACGGCCTCGCGGCCGGTCCACCCGATGACGCCCCCGGCCTGGCCACCGGGCGGCGTCCGGGGGCGTCAGAGCCAGCCGTTGCGCCGGAAACTGCGGTGGAGGAGGAAGCAGGTGACGACCATCGCGCCGATGACGAGCGGATAGCCGTAGGTCCAGCGCAGTTCGGGCATGTGGTCGAAGTTCATGCCGTAGACACCGCAGACCATCGTGGGTACGGCGACGATCGCCGCCCATGCCGTGATCTTGCGCATGTCCTCGTTCTGGGCGACCGTCACCTGGGCCAGGTGGGCCTGGAGTATCGAGTCGAGGAGGGCGTCGAAGGACGTGACCTGTTCGGTGATCCGCGAGAGGTGGTCGGCGACGTCACGGAAGTACGGCTGGATGTCCGGCGTCACCAGCGGCAGCGGCTGCGCCGCCAGGGCCTGCAGCGGTCGGTCGAGCGGGGCCACGGCCCGCTTCAGTTCGAGGAGTTCCCGCTTGAGCTGGTAGACGCGGCCGGCGTCGCCGCGGGAGGCCTGCTCGCTGAAGACGGCCGTCTCGACGGCGTCGATGTCGTTCTGCACGGCGTCGGCGACCGCGAGGTAGTCGTCCACGACATGGTCGGCGATGGCGTGCAGCACGGCCGCGGGGCCCTTGGACAGTTGCTCGGGATCCGCTTCGAGTGCCTCCCGCAGCGGGCCGAGGGAACCGTGCCGGCCGTGGCGGACGGTGATGACGAAATCCGCTCCGGTGAAGACCATGAGCTCGCCCGTGTCGACGACCTCGCTGGTGGCGGTGAGCTCCTCGTGCTCCACGTAGCGGACGGTCTTGAAGACGGCGAAGAGCGTGTCGTCGTACCGTTCCAGCTTGGGGCGCTGGTGCGCGTGCACGGCGTCCTCGACGGCGAGCGGATGCAGCCCGAACAGCTCGGCGAGCCCGGCGATCTCCTCGTCGGACGGCTCGTGGAGTCCGATCCAGACGAACCCGTCGCCGGACTTGCGGACCCGTCGTACCGCCTCCTCCGCGGGGCAGGCCCCGCGCTGCCGGGCACCGTCCTCGTACAGCACGCAGTTGACCACCGAACTGCCCAGCGGCGAACGCGCCGGGTGGCTCAGGTCGACGGTCCGGCGGTAGGCACGGCGGACGGTGCGCCTCAGGTTGCGGATGATGGGCACGGCGGGGCTCCTCGGGACGATCAGCGGCCAGTGTGCCATCGCCGGGCCGTGGACGGGACTCCTGACAAATGTCACAGGTTCCCTGTGCGCAAGATCCTCCCGTGGGTGGAAGGCATGCCGGGCGACCGCGACAAGGATGGGACGACCGCATCCACCGAGGGAAGCAGGTTCCACCCATGTCCATGTCCTCGTCCCGCAGGGCCCGCCTCTCGGCCGTCGCCGCGGCCACCCTGATCGCACTCTCCGCCCCGGCGTTACCGGCGCAGTCCGCCGTCGCCGCGGAGACCGGCTCGCCCGCGGCCGCGTCCGCCGCCGCGGCGGCTCGCACCGGCCTCGGTCTCGATCGTGCGGCCCTGCGCGGCTCGCTCGACGCCTTCCGCGACGCCGGGATGTACGGGGCCTATTCGGCGGTCCGCGACGGCTCGGCGCAGTGGCGGGGAGCCACGGGCGTCGCCGACGTCGACAGCGGCCGTCGTACGCAGCCGAACTTCGAGCACCGCGTCGGCAGCATCACCAAGACCTTCACGGCCGTCGCCCTCCTCCAGCAGGCCGAGGCCGGCCGCATCGACCTCGACGCTCCCGTCGGCCGCTACGTTCCCGACCTCGTCCCCGGCGAGCGGGGCCGGCTGGTGACCGTTCGGATGCTGCTCAACCACACCAGCGGCATAGCCGACTACGTCCTGCCCGCCTTCCCCGGCATCCTCGAGAACCCCGGCAAGGCCCTCGACGAGAACCGCCTGCGCCGCATCGCCCCCGAGGAGCTCGTCCGCCTCGGTCTCGCGGCGCCGCCCGTCGTCGCACGCGGGACGCATGCGTACTCCAACACCAACTACATCCTGGCCGGACTGCTTCTGGAGCGCGTGACCGGCCAGAAGGCCGAGACGTACATCGCCCGGAACGTCATCCGCAAGGCCGGGCTGCGCCACACGTACTTCCCGAGCTCGCCGTCGATCAAGGGCCCGCACGCGCGGATGTACGAGTCGTTCTTCGGTCTGATCGACCCGCCGCGCGACTACAGCGTCGTCGACATGTCGTGGGCGGGCACGGCCGGCGCTCTCGTCTCGACGACGAGCGATCTCAACGACTTCTACCGCAAGCTGCTCGGCGGCCGGCTGCTCGGCGCGGCGCAGCTGCGCGAGATGAAGACCACCGTCCCCGCCTACGAGACCGCGCCGGGCGAGGAGGCGAAGATGCGCTACGGCCTCGGCATCTACACCTTGGAGATGCCGAGCGGTGGGTGGTACTGGGGCCACGACGGTGGCGTCTTCGGTGCCGGTACCTGGGCCCTCTCCACCGAGGACGGCCGTCGCCAGGTCGCCATCGGCTACAACCTGATGAAGTACCAGCGCTTCGACGACCAGGGCCGTCCGCTGCCGGATCCCGTCACCGACGCGCTGTACGCCCACGTGGACGGTGCCCTCGCCGGCACACCCGCTCCCCCGCGCGGTGCGGCTCCGCTGGGCGCGCAGGCGCTGCCCGGCATGCCGATCGGCCCGGACGCCCTGTACCAGGCGTCCCTCCGGTAGACACCTCCTTCCTCGGGCACGGACCGACCACGATCGGCTTTTTTCGCCAAGGCCGGAAACATGCGCCATCATCTGCGCTCATGAGAGCTCTTGTTGGTGTCGAACTGCCGGGATTCCGACTCGTGGAACCCGATGTCTGGGTCAGTGACGCGGGCGACGTGCTGTCGCTGCACTTCTTCGCGCTCCGCCCCGATCTGCCCGCCTCGCTGGACGACGGCCCGTCGTTGCGCGCCGCGCTGACCCGCTTGACCGCGGACGCCGGCGGCGGGCTGATCGAGGCGTCGGTGAAGTCGCTGGGCGGGCTGCCCGCGCTGCGGCAGATACTGAAACTGCCGCTGCCCGGGCAGGCCCATGGGCAGGTCTTCATCGGCAGTTTCACCGTTCCCCGGGCGGAGTGCAGCACGGTGGTGAAGATCCAGGCGCCCGAGCGCGGGACGACCGGGATGCGCGAGGCGATGGTGATGGCCCAGGTCGGTCCGGACGCCTTCTTCCGGGCCCATCCCTACGCCCCGGAGGTCCGCGGTGGGCTGCCGTTCCACGCCGCCGACCATGCGCGGTACGACGCCGAGTTCCCCGATCACCCGCTGACCCGGGTCAGGAGCGTCCTCACCGCGCTCGCCGAGGGCGCCGGGGTGGCCCCCGAGTTCGCCGCGCTGCCGCCGTTCGCGGTCTGAGAGGCGTACGGAGCCCTGGGCCGCCTAGGCTCCTCGCGCGGCGGCGGGCCGTCTTCGGGGAATCGTGCGGATCGTTCCCACCAGGGTGACGACCCACGCGGCCGAGGCGATCCACAGCAGGGCCTCCCCGAAGCCGTCGAGCCAGACGATGGCGGCGGCCGCCGACGTGGACAGGCAGGCGGTCGCCGTCATGCCCATGGGGAAGACGGTGGCCCAGCGCCGTACGTCGTAGCCCAGGCGGGGCCGCAGCAGTTCGCCGACGACCAGCACGACGTACCAGACGAGGTCGACGGAGAGCAGGAAGACGGTGGTGTTCCGCAGTGAGGTGTGGGTGACGCCCGTCCATACGCCGGTGGCGAGGAGCTTGGAGCCCGCCAGGGCGGAGATGGCCATGGCCCCGCCGGCCACCCACTGGTCGCCTGCCCCCTCGACGACCTGCCGGAAGTCGAAGCGGAGCAGCGCGGCGAGATACAGCAGCAGTCCGAGGAGGAAGAAGACCAGCGCCGTACGGGCGAGCCAGTCGCCCGCCGAGGGTGTGAGGGCGGCGCCCAGGACCGCCAGAGCTTCGGTGGCCACGCAGATCAGGAAGACACCGCCCGGCATGCCGGCCCGCAGGTGCCGCAGGACTGCCGTGAGCAGCACGGCCCAGAGCACGGCCGAGACCACGAGGAGAACCGCGGCCGGTGTGGTCCAGCCGAGGAGAGCCACCCGGACCCCGAGCACGGTGGTGGCGGCGACGGCGGTCAGCGCGGGCGGTGTGTCGGCCTCGGTGACCCAGCGGCGCCGGCTGCGCAGCAACCGGGTGGCGAAGTCGAAGGCGAGCAGCAGCCACAGTGCGCCGGCGAAGGCGAGCAGCGTACGCGACAGCACCTCGTGGCCGGTCAACTGGAAGCCGACCGAGATGATGCCCGCGGCCATCACCGCCGCGCCCGCGGCGGGCGGCAGCTCGGCCCACCAGCGGGCAGTGCGCTCGTTCATGATCCCCATCGCAACGGCTCTCCACCCCGTCCGCCACTCGGCGGGGTGCGTCCGGGCAGAGCGCCGTGACGCGGACGCCGGAGCGGTACGGCCGTGGCGGGCCGATCCCGGTGGGCGGACGCGGGGCCGTCCACCGGGCGGGGGTCAGCTCACGGCGGTGGCCAGGAGGGCCTCGGGGGTGATGAGCGCGGTGGAGCCCGGCGCCGTACAGGCATGGGCTCCGGCCACCGCGCCCAGGCGGGCGCAGTCCAGTACGTCCCGGCCGGCGAGCATGCCGTAGAGGAAGCCGCTGACGTACGCGTCACCGGCGCCGTTCGTGTCCACGACGGGGGCGCGCGGGGGAACCGCCGGAACGTGGCGAGGCGTGGGGCCGCCGTCCCGGGTGAGGACATGGGAGCCCTCCGCGCCCGCCGTGGCGACCACGGTCCGGGCGCGGCCCTCGCGCAGGATCTCCCGCATCAGCGCAGCCGTGCCGTCGCCCGCGCCCTCCGCGCTGAGGAAGACGAGATCGGAGCGGAGCGCGAACTCCCGGTGATGGTCGTTCAGCCCGTCCCAGTCGTGCAGATCGGTGGAGACGGGGACGCGGAGCGCCTCGATGTCGTCGAGGACGAAACGCGCGAAGTTCATGATGGAGACGTGGACATGGCGCGCGCCGCGCAGCCTGGGCAGGTAGAACTCCCTCGGCATCCGCAGGTCGGCCGGGTCGCGGGCGTCGTAGAAGGACATCCGGCGCCCGGTCGCGTCCACGAGGTTGACGGCGCGCCGCGTTCCGGCGGGCGAGGTCAGCGGGTGGAACTCCACGTCGCCCTCGGCCATGCGCTGCCGTACGAGCGTGCCGATCCAGTCGTCGCCCACGCAGTCCAGGAGGGCGACCCGCAGGCCGAGGGCCCGCGTTCCGAGGGCCACGTTCCCGCCGGTGTGCCCGGGCCACTCCTCGATCGGTCCGACGTGGACCGAGTCGGCGAGGGGGACCGGCAGGGCGTCGACACGGATGACGGTGTCCACACCACTGCCGCCGACCACCACGACGTCGTACCGGTCGTCTTGTTGACTCACTGCTGCCGCCTCTCAGGTCCCGCCGCGCCCAGTATGGCGGGCGGTGATCAGCGTCCCCTCGTCCGACCCCCGTCCAGGGCGCGGCCTCATACCTACGGAATGGTCAGCGCGCACACGCGGCTGGCGGGGTCGAAGACGCGCAGGTCTCTGATCATCTTCTTGGCCAGCAGAAGGTGGCCGCGCTGGTCCGGGTGCAGCCCGTCGCCGAGGAGGCCGAGAGGCACGGTGCCGCCGTTGGTCGCCAGCCAATGCGCGTGGTGGTCGATGAGTACGACGTTCAGCTCCGCCGCGACCTCGCGCATGATCTGAACGTAGTCGGCGAGGGCGGCGTGGTCGGGCCACCGGTCCACGTCGACCGGATTGGGGCTCTGGAGCAGGGGTACGGCGCCGCCGGGCAGTGCGCGGACGTTCGCCACGAGCTTGCGCAGGTTGGCCCGGTAGACGCCGGGGCCGGTCGAGGCCGTGGCGACGTCGTTCGTCCCCAGCATGATCGACACGACCTTGGGCCCGAACGCGGAGACCCGTTCGGTGAACTTCGCCACCAGGTCGTTGGTGGTGCTGCCGCTGACTCCGGTGTCGATGACGAAGTCGCTGTTCTTCGGCCTGCCGAGTTCCCAGCGCACCCGCTCCTGGAAGTGTTCGGAGTAGCTGCGCCAGCCGTTGGTCCACAGCGCGCCGTGGGTGATGCTGTCCCCCGTCGTCAGCCAGACGGCCGGAGTCCCGGAGTTGAGGATCGAGGAGATCGTGCCGAGGTCGGCGAGGTCGACGCGCACACTCTCGGCGGCCACCTCCTGCATCGACAACGCGCGGTTGTAGACGGCGACGCGCTTGATGGTGCCGGTGTAGAACGACTCGCCGCCCGGATGCTCGCTGTCGAGATTCCGGGCGATGTTGAGCGCGGTGAGCGGGGAAACGCTCCCGAAGAAGTTCGACTGCCCCGTGGTGAGGACGGGGCGGCCGTCGGCGTAGAAGGTGGTCCCGCTGCCGGTGACGGTGATCGCGACGGTATGGAACGTGCCGTCGTCGTACATGGTGCGCGTGAGGTGGTTCTGCTTGACGACGCCGTTGTCACGCACGGAGAACTGCAGCCTGCCCGCACTGACGCAGACCGTGACGTCCGTGGCCGGCTTCGTCCGGTCCGAGGCGCTGACCAGCGTCATCGCCGGATTGCGGCTCGTCGTGCTGAAGGTGGCCAGGATGGTGCCCGAGGGGAGCCCCCGGACCTTCGCGATCTTCGCGGACAGATCGGTGTACGACTGCCCGTCGTAGACCCGTTCGACCCGGTGGTCCAGTACGGGCACCGCCGGCGCCGCGGCGAAGGCCCGGCTGAACGGTGTGGCCAGCGTGGCGGTCAGGGTGGTTCCTGCGGCGAGGAGGACGGATCGTCTGCGCACAGTGATTCCTCTCCGGTGGGAGTGTCGCTCGCGCCCTTGGCCGGGGTGCGATCCGGTGGTGTACGTCGTCGCCGTGCCTCATCGGTCACGGGATGACGTGGTGCGACCGAGCGTTTGCCGGGACTCGGTGCATACGGCCGCGCGACACAGTGGAACCCGGCTCTCCCGCGTCACCGCAGCAGGACGCTACGACAGCCGGAGGTGTGTCGGATGGCGAGCGGGCGTCCCGTAGGCGTACGGCATGCGGACGCGCCGAACTTTCCGGGCACAGGCAACCGGCATCTCGTCGGAGGACGTCTCGACGTGTGGCGACGTCAGAAGCCGTTGCCGGTACAGGCCATAAGAACCGGACCGTGTGGCCGAGAGGATCAGGAGCCGTTCCATGCCGGACGAGATCACGGTGCGCCCCGTCCCCTGGCCGCCTGCCCCGATCAGAACCGAGCGGCTCGTGCTCCGCGAGTCCGAGGCCCGGGACCGCGCGGCGTTCGTCGACTTGTTCGCCTCACCGGAGGTGGGTACCTACGTCGGCGGCTCTCAAGCGCGTGATCAGCTCGAGCGGGCGATGCCTGAGGTGCCCGGGCGGCGCCCTGGCCTCTTCGTGGTCGATCTCGACGGAGCGATGATCGGCATGATCACGCTCGATCCGCGCGGCGCGGAACGTCCGGGTCACGTACGTCCCGATGCCGGCGAGGCCGAGCTCGGCTACATGTTCCTGCCGGCGGCGTGGGGACGCGGATATGCCGTCGAGGCGTCTGCGGCGGCACTCGAATGGTTCGCCGACGCGGCGCCCGGTGAGCCGGTGGTCGTCACCACCCGGACAGCCAACGCCCGGTCGATGCGCGTCGCGGAGAAGCTGGGGTTCACCGAGGTGGAGCGGTTCGAGGAGTACGGTGCCGCGCAGTGGTTCGGCGTGTGGCCCTCGGCCATGTCGTCCGGTTGAAGAGGAACACCCTCTAGGCAGGGCGTTCGGCCATGATGACCACGCCCGGCCCGCTGTGTTCGTCTGCGGGGAGCCGGAGTTCGGCCACCGGGCGCAGTCCGGCCTGCTCGATCAGGTCCCTGAGCTGTTCCGGTCGCCACTTGTGGGTGGTCCACCGAACGGGCACTCCTCCGTAGGCCTCGGTGCGCACCACGTCTTCGTCACCGACGTGTGTCGCGGTGATGAAGTGGCCGCCCGGTTTCAGGGCGCGCCTGAACGCGGCGAGGACCTGGGGAAGGACCTCGCGCGGGAGGTTGAACAGTGACCACCACCCGAGTACGCCTCCGAGTGACGCTTCTCCCAGGTCGAGCTCGGTGGCGGAGGCGACGCTGAAGCGGCAGTGCGGATGAAGGCGGCGCGCGTTCTCGATCATGCGGGGTGAGAGATCGACTCCGGACACGTCCAGGCCGCGTTCGGCGAGGTACGCGGTCACGGTTCCGGGCCCGCAGCCGACGTCGAGGACGGGTCCGAGCTCGCTCACCGTGTCGGCGAAGGCGTCGATCGATGCCTTGAGCCATGGGTGGCGACGGATGTCACCGACTCCCGTCGTCAGCACCATGTCGGCGTAGTTGTCGGCCACCCGGTCGTAGGAGTCACGGACGACGTCGAGGTCTGCTGGGCGGTCGACATGGTGGGTACGCATCGGCCAACCATAGGGCAGCGGTCTCGAAGCAGGGAGGCGATATCGGCAGCTCCCCGACCGCACGCGGTCGCTGACCACGGATCAGACTTCTGCCGGCGGCGCCGCCCGGGCTCGGCCGGGCGGCGGCTGCTGCGGCGTGGGATCAGATCAGCGCGTTCTTGTAGAAGATGCTGGAGCGCCGGTCGCCTTCCTCGCCCGTGGCGAAGCCGATGAACAGGCGGGCCTCCCCCGCGTCGGTGCGGTAGACGGCCAGACCCTCGGGCTCGCGGTGGTGGAGGGTGGAGCCGGCCTTGGTGAGGACGGGGCCCTGCTTCACGGCTCCCGTGTTGATGTCGACGCTGGTGACGTAGGTGTTGCCGTCACCGACGGGAGTGCCGGGCTCGGGGTACGCGTCGCCCGTCAGGTAGTACATGTACGAGCCGTAGAGCGCGTAGCCCTGCGCCGTACCGGAGATGGCCGGCTGCTTGAAGTCGACCAGCGGCGAGCCGAAGTTGCGCGTCTCGAAGGCAGAGAGGGGGTACACGGCGATGCGCTTGCCGGCACTGGTGTGGTAGCGCACGATCATGCGCTGGTAGACCGGGTCGACGGAGCAGGTGTACTCGGTGGCCCCGGAGATGGGCTGGTAGGCGGCCGAGGCGGCCGGCGAGCCCAGGGTGGTGTCGGCGGCGTAGCGGACGGGAGCGAGCGCGGTGCCGTACCCGTTGCCGTTCGCGGCGCATTCGACCCACAGCTCGGTGCCGGAGCCGCTCGGCAGCGCGGCGAAGGCGACGCCGTGACCGAAGCCGTTGAGGTGCATGTACGAGAGGTAGTTCCCGTCGAAGTCCATCTTGTTGATGCACAGGTCACCGGCGGACTCGGGGCTTCCGCTCCGCTTGGTGGCCACGAACAGGAACTTGTTCACCCAGTCGAAGGCGAAGCTCTGCTGTACCCGCGCACCGTGCGTGTCCTTGGAACGGAACAGGTCGTACGACGGCTGTGTGAGGTCGAACCGCTTGGTCGCGGCCACCGCCGCCGAGGCGGTCTGCGCGCCGAGCCCCAGCCCGAGCGCGGCGAGCGAGGCGCCGGCACCGGTGCGTATGAGGCTGCGGCGGGAGAGGGGGAAGCCCGGGTTGCGGGTCAAGGTGGGACTCCTGAGGCATGAGTTGGCGGAAGGGACAGGTGATCCTATCTGCCCTGGAGTGAGGGCGGCTTCGGCCACGGAACGCGGTGCGCGGCTCGGCGGAGGTGGTGGCGCATCGGGGTGACACCCTGCGGGCCGGGCGGTCGGCTTCGCGGGGGCCGGGTGCCCGGTGTCTGGGCCGGATGGAGCATCGGACAGGCAGGCACCGGCGGTGCGTCCGATGCTGGGTCGGACCCCGTTCGCCGGGTGCCGTCGGCCCGGCACCGCCCGAGAAGGAGCCCCTGTGTCGGTACGCACCGCAGTCCGTGCCCGCCCGCTCGCGCGCCTGCGCCTGCGCCTGCCCGTGGCCGCCCTGGCCGTCTCCGCGGCGCTCGCCGCCGTGGTCCAGCCGGCGGAGGCGACCGGAACGCCTCCGCCTTCGGACAAGGCGTTGCAGCGGGAGCTGAACGAACTCGTCCGTACGGCCGGAGGTCCGCCCGGGGTGATCGCGCTGCTGCGCCGGGGCGATCGCACGGCGGTCTACCGGGCGGGCGTCGCCGACACGAGGACCGGCCGACCGCCCCGTACGACCGACCACATGCGGATCGCGAGCGTCGCCAAGGCGTTCAGCGGAGCGGTCGCCCTGCGTCTGGTGGACCGGCAGAGGCTGGACCTCGACGACACGATCGGCGAGCGCCTGCCGTCACTGCCCTCCGCCTGGCACAGGGTGACGCTGCGCCAGTTGCTCAACCACACCAGCGGGCTGCCCGACTTCTCGACGGCGCCCGCGTTCCTCGACATCCTGCGGGAGGACCCCCGGCACCGCTTCGACTCCCGCCGCCTTCTCGAATTCGTCGCGGAGAAGGATCTCGACTTCCCTCCGGGATCGCGGTACGCGTACTCCAACTCGGACAACATCGCCGTCGCACTGATGGCCGAGGCGGCCACAGGACAGCGGTACGAGCGGCTGCTGGAACAGCTCGTGTACCGGCCCCTCGACCTGCGGCAGACGAGTCTGCCCGAGGGCTACCGGCTGCCCCGGCCGTACCTGCACGGATACGACGTCACGCCGCCCGCCCCGCCGGAGGACATCAGCGAGGTCCTCAGCGCGTCGGGCGTCTGGGCCTCGGGCGGCATCGTCTCGACGCCGAAGGACCTCAACGCGTTCGCCCGCGCCTGGGCCGGCGGACGCGGCTTCCTGTCGGAGGAGACCCGCCGCAGTCAGCGGACCTTCATCCCCGGCGCCGCCTCGGAACCCGCGGGTCCCGGTGCCAACGCGGGCGGGCTGGCGATCTTCCGTTACACGACGCGGTGCGGCACGGTCTACGGCCACACCGGCAACTTCCCTGGCTACACCCAGCTCGCGGTCGGCACGGCGGACGGCAAGCGCTCGCTGACGTTCTCGATCAACACCCAGACCAGCAAGAGCGTCAAGCCGGAGCTGCTGGCCAAGGTCCGCGCCGTCCAGGAGGACTTCGTCTGCGCCCTGCTGCGGTGACGACCGGGGAGCTGTCCGGGCAGGTCCCGGGTGTGTCCGGGCTGCCTCGGCGGCATGTCAGGATCGGGGGATGACGGAAGCAAGGATCATCGCGGCGTGCGACGGCGCGTCGAAGGGCAACCCGGGGCCCGCGGCCTGGGCGTGGGTCGTCGCCGGGGCGGACGGCGACGTCGGCCGCTGGGAGGCGGGCCCGCTGGGCAGGGCGACCAACAACGTGGCCGAGCTGACCGCCCTGCTCAAGCTCCTGGAGCACCTTGACCCGGGTGTGCCGGCGGAGGTGCGGATGGACTCCCAGTACGCGATGAAGGCGGTCACGACCTGGCTGCCGGGCTGGCGCCGCAAGGGCTGGAAGACCTCGGCCGGTACCCCGGTCGCCAACAAGGACCTGGTCGTCCGGATCGACGAGCTGCTGGCCGACCGGCGCGTCGACTTCGTGTACACCCCCGCGCACCAGGTCGACGGCGACCGCCTCAACGACGCCGCCGACCGCGCGGCCAGCCACTCCGCCCGTACCCAGCAGCCCCTCGGCTCGGTCGCGGGGAGCGACCTGCCGCCGCCGGAGGCCGCCCCCTCGGGTGGGGCGAAGCGCGGCGGGACGGCGGTCCGCGGGCGGGCGGGAGGCTCCTCAGGGGCCTCGGGCGCGGGGTCCTCGGGCGGGTCCGCCGGCGGCCGGTCCTCGGGCGGGTCCGGCGGCCGGTCCTCGGGCGGTTCGGTCAAGGCGAAGTTTCCGGGCCGGTGCCGCTGCGGAACGCCGTACGCCAAGGGCGAGACGATCTCCAAGAACCCCGACGGCTGGGGCCACCCCGCCTGCGTCACCTCGGCGGGCGGCTCCGCGTAACGCACGGATACGCAGAGTCAGGGCGAAGTGGTCGGTTTCGGTCGGGCGGTCGCGGCAAGTCGCCCGGTATGACGCACTTCGGCTACACGATGATGACCGAGCAGGCCGGGCCGCGTGACCTCGTGGGGCATGTGGTGGAGGCGGAACGGGCGGGCTTCGACTTCGCGGTGATGTCGGACCACTCGTTCCCCTGGCTGGAGTCGCAGGGGCACGCCCCGTACGCGTGGAGTGTCCTGGGCGCCGCCGCGCAGGCCACCAGTCGGATTCCGCTGATGACCTACGTCACCTGCCCCACTTTCCGCTACCACCCCGCGGTCGTGGCGCAGAAGGCGGCGACCGTGCAGCTCCTGTCCGAAGGCAGGTTCCGCCTCGGGCTGGGATCCGGGGAGAACCTCAACGAACACATCGTCGGTTCCGGCTGGCCCTCGGCCGGCGTCCGCCTGGACATGCTGGAGGAGGCCGTCGAGATCATCCGAGCCCTGTTCGGCGGGGAGTACGTCACCCACCACGGCACGCACTTCCAGGTCGACAACGCCAGGCTGTGGGACGTCCCCGAGACACCGCCGCCGCTGGGGATCGCGGTCTCGGGCCCCCGTTCCTGCGAGGTCGCCGGGCACCACGCTGACCTGGTGATCGCCACCGAACCGAGGAAGGAGCTGCTCGACGCCTTCGACGCCCACGGCGGTGCGGGCAAGCCGCGGATCGGCCAGCTCCCCGTCTGCTACGACCCCGACCGGGACACGGCGGTCAAACGTGCCCACGACCAGTTCCGCTGGGCGCTGGGCGGCTGGAAGGTCAACGCGGAGATCCCGCTCCCGGGCGGGTTCGACCAGGCCGCCCAGTACACCCGGCCGGAGGACGTCGCACAGACCATCCCCTGCGGCGACGACGTGGACACCTTCGTCGACGCCGTACGCCCCTACGTCGAGGCGGGGTTCAGCGACGTCGCCCTGGTCCAGGTCGGCGGAGAGCACCAGCAGGCCTTCACCGACTGGGCCCGCACCACACTGCTCCCCGCCCTGCGCGAGCTGTGAAGAGTTCCCCGGGGAGCCCTGGGGAGCTGGGGGAGATCCTGAGAACTCCTGGGCATCGGCCGCGCCTCTCGGGGGCCGTCCGCGGCCGGAACGGTCAGAGGTCACTGTCGATGCCGGTGACGGCCGGCGGGCCGAGGGGGGCGTCGGCCTCCGCGATCCCCGCCTCCTCCAGCGCGGCCGAGACGAGCTCCGTGGCGTTCAGTTCCGCCGCGTACCGGTCCGGCGCGTCGACTTCGAGGCGGATGGAGAAGGTGCCGCCCTCGTTGAGCGTCAGAAGGTTCAGCCCTTCGTTCTCGCTGACGTCGGTGTGCTGGGAGGCCAGCTTCCGTTCGAGGGCCGCGCGCGCGGAGTCGGTGATGTCCGAGAGGAACGTGCCGGGAACGGTGATGACGAAGGTGGTCATGGGTCGACTCCTCGGATGGAACGGAGTGTGGGTGTCGCTCTGCTTCCCCCATCCTCGGTACTGAACCCGCCTCGGTCACCGCTGGCGCGCCATCAGCGCTTTCACTTCCTCTCTCGTTCGCACGGTCAGTCCTTGTATTCCGGGCAGGTCCGGTCCAGGAGGCGGAGCATCGCGGCCCACGCCAGGTCGTACGCGTCGTCGTCCGCGAAGTCGGACGATGCCGTCTCACCCGTGAGCTGCCGGGCGGTGTACTCGCAGACGTCGGCCGGGGGCACGACCAGAGGGACGCCGCTCGCCTGGGCGGCGATCTGGATCTCGCAGGCGCGCTCCAGGTAGTGCATGCGCAGGAACGCCTGGGCGGCGCTCTCGCCGACCGTCAGCAGGCCGTGGTTGCGCAGGATGAGCGCGGGGTGGGTGCCGATGTCGGCGACCAGGCGGCGCTGCTCGTCGAGGTTGAGGGCGACGCCCTCGTAGTCGTGGTAGCCCACGCGGTCGTGGAACTCCATCGACATCTGGTTGAGCGGGAGCAGTCCGCCCTCCTGCGCGGCGACGGCGCAGCCCGCCTTGGTGTGGGTGTGCAGGACACAGTGCGCGTCGGACCGGGCCGCGTGGATCGCGCTGTGGATGACGAACCCGGCCGGATTGACGGGGTACGGGGTCGGCTCGACGGGGTTGCCGTCGAGGTCGATCTTCACCAGGTTGGAGGCGGTGATCTCCTCGAAGAGCAGCCCGTAGGGGTTGATGAGGAAGTGGTGCTCGGGGCCGGGCAGCCGCAGGGAGATGTGCGTGAAGATCAGGTCCGTCATCCGGAAGTGCGCCACGAGCCGGTAGACGGCGGCGAGTTCGCGGCGCAGCCGGAACTCCTCGGCGGTCCGGACCGGCGTTGCCGAGGGCGGTGCCGAGGTCGTGGCCGAGGACGTTGCCGTGGTCGTGCTCGTGCTCGTGCTCGTGCTCGTGCTCGTGGTCATGATGCGAGTCCTTCGACGGAGGCCGGAGAGGGGACGGGTACGCGGAGAACAGGGGTGGGGTCGACGACGGGGGTCAGCGGGCGGCCGGTGCGGTGCCAGGCGATGACGTTCTCGGCGGGCCCGCAGACGTACGCCCGGCGTGAGGTGTCCGACAGGAAGGCGCTGTGCGGGGAGAGCTGGATACGGGGGTGGCGACGCAGCGGGTCCTCCGCGGGGGGCGGTTCGACGGGGAAGACGTCGAGCGCCGCGCCGGCCAGACGACCCCCGTCCAGGGCGCTCAACAGGGCTTCGGCGTCGATGAGTTCGCCGCGCGCCACGTTGACGAGGAAGCCCCCGGGACGCATCCGCCCGAGCAGCGCGCCGTCGACGAGGCCGCGCGTGGGCGGCGTGAGCGGGACGTGCAGGGAGAGGACGTCGCTCGCCTCGGCCAGTCCGCCGAGGTCGTCGTGGCGTGCGACGCCGGCCGGCCAGTGGGCGGGGTCGGCGTGCGGGTCGTAGGCGGCGACGCGCCCGAACACGGGGGCGGCGAGCCTCGCGAAGGAGCGGGCGATCCTGCCGAGTCCGACGAGCCCGAGGGTCAACTCGCTCGCACGGCGCGGGAGTCGGGGCTGGGCCGTGAACTCCGCGTTCCAGCCGCCCGAGCGGACGAGGGCGTCGGCCTGCGGGAGCCGGCGGACGAGCGAGAGCGTGGAGGCGAGCGCGTGGACGGCGACGTCCTCGGTCGCGGCGTCGGGAAGGTTCGCCACCCACACGCCGCGCCGCCGGGCTTCGGCCGTGTCGACCATGTCGTACCCCGCGGACATGGTGGCGAGGATCCGCAGTTCGGGGAGGCGGGCGAGGAGCGCGGCGTCGATCCGCGCGTAGCCGACGATCAGGGCGACCGCGTCCCGGGCCGCCTCGGCGAGGGCGTCGGGGTCCCGCGTCCCGGCGACGCGCACCTCGAAGCCCGCCTCGGCGAGCAGCCGGGCGCCCGGCTCGGGGTCCAGGTCGTCGGTGTCGGTGAATACGGCGACGGGCTGGTTCACCCGACCCCCTTCCGGTCGAACGGTTGATTCGTCGGTCAATGACGAGACGAACTTACGTTTCATCCGTGCAGGCTATCTACTGACGCATGGCTCGCTCGCCCGTGACCCATGTCACGAACGGATCCGCTTCCCCGGCGGGTACCCGAGAATGGCACCGGACCCTGGGCTCGGCCGCCGACCCGGGCCGCCGAGCGGAGGAGATCACGGGGTGGACCTGGACGCCATCGACCTGGCCGTCGTACGCGCGCTGCAGGAGGACGGACGCCTCGCGTACGAGACGCTGGCCCAGCACGTCGGCCTGTCCCGGCCCGCGACCCGCGCGCGGGTCCAACGCCTCCTTGAATCGGGCGCGGTTCGGGTCGTGGCGGTCGTCCACCCCTCGGTCCGGGGGCTGACGGCGTCCGCGCACCTCTCGATCGACGTCGACGGCGCGGCGGAGCCGGTGGCGCGGGCGATCGCCGAGCTGCCCGAGGCCCCGTTCGTCAGCCTCACGGCCGGGCAGCGCGCGATCATGGCCGAGCTGCGCACCGAGGGCTTCGAGGCGCTGGAGCGGACGATCGAGCGGGTGCGTTCGGTACCCGGCGTCGCGGCGGTCGACCCGCTGATCGGCACGCGCCACCTGAAGGACCCGTACCTGCTCGCGGACGAGCCGACCGCACCGGCTCCCGACGACACCGACCTGCGGATCCTCGACGCCCTGGAACTGGACGGCAGGCTCCCCTTCGCCGACCTGGCCGAGCGCGTCGGGCTCTCCCCCGGTGCCACCCGCGCCCGCACCCTGCGCCTCCTGGACGGCGGCGTGGTGAAGGTGCTCGCGCTGGTCCGCCCGGAGGTGCTGGGAATGGGTTACGCGTGCGGTTTCGCGGTCCGCGTCGAGGGCGCCCGGGAGCCCGTGGCGCGGGAGCTGGCCGCCTGCGGGGAGGTGACCTTCCTGTCGGCCTGCCTCGGACGCGCGGAGCTGGTCGGTACGGTCACGGCCGGCTCCCTGGGGTCGGTACGGGCGGCGCTGGACGCGATGCGGGCCCTGCCGGGGGTCCGGGGCGTCGAGAGCTGGCTCCATCTGGAACTGGTCAAGGAGCGGTACGACCTCGGCACTCCGGCGGCGTAGGTCCGCCGGGCGCCGCGCCCGGCGACGGGCGATCATGCCCCTATGAACGAGAAGCCGGTTGTCGTCGGTGTGGACGGGTCCGAGCACAGCCACCTCGCACTCGAATGGGCCCTGAACTCCGCGCAGCGCCTGGACGCTCCCCTCGTCGTCGCCCATGTGCGCTCCGAGGCGCTCCAGCTGGGGGAGGCGAGGATCGCCTCGCTCGGCGAGGCTCCCGACATCCCCGACACCGTTCTCGACGGCGCCCGCGCCTGGGTCGAGGAGCAGGGCACGCGGGTGCCGGTACGGTACGACTCGCTCGACGGCTCCGTCTCCGACGCCCTCCTCGACGCGGCCCGGACCGCGCGCTTCCTGGTGACCGGCTCCCGCGGCCGCGGCGGGTTCGCGAGTCTGCTGCTCGGTTCCGCCGGCCGGGCCCTGGCCGCGTCCGCTCCGTGCCCGGTCGTCGTGGTGCCGCACGAGGCGCGGACCGCGCCGCTGGAGGGCGACACCGAGGCGGGCAGGGTGCTCGTCGGGCTCCACCCGGAGGAGACCGGGGACGAGGTCGTGGACTTCGCGTTCCACGCCGCTCAACAGCGTGGGGTGGCTCTCGAAGTGGTGACCGCCTACCGGTTGCCGCCCTCGCCGATCATGCTCGTCGGCCCGCCGGCGCCCGCCCTGCAGATGCCGCCGCCGGTGCCGGTGGACGAGACCCCGGAGCTGGTCAACGAGACCGCGGGCCTCCAGGAGGGCCGGCTGCGGCGGTTCAGCGAGCGGTATCCGGACGTCGAGGTCGTCCCCGTCGTCGTACCGGCGGACGCGGCGGGGCGGCTCGTCGACGACTCACGGCGGGCCGCCCTCGTCGTCGTGGGCCGGCACCGCAGACACCGGGTCGCGACCCTCCTCATGGGGTCGGTCGCCCACGCCGTGCTCCACCACGCCCACTGCCCGGTCGCGATCGTCCCGCCGACTCCGCCGACTCCGCCGGAGCCCTCCTGAGCGGCCCGCGGACCGTCCGATGCCGAGGCCTACAGTCGCAACCCTCCGCGGCTCGGCGAGCAGCTCGCGCGGGAGAGGGCTACCCGGCCACCGTGCCGACGGCCGCAACGCTCCGCGGCTCGGCGAGCCGCTCGCGCCGGAGACGGCCACCGTGCGGACGGCCGCCGGCCACCAGGACGTTCAGGCGAGCAGGCTCGGGGCGGCCCGCTCCAGGGTGCCGGAGATCCGGTGCCAGGTCTCCTCGTCGCGGGCGACCGGCGCCAGGGTCTCACCGTGCCCCGTGCCCCACGCGGTGGCGAGCGCGACCGGGTCCTCGCCGGTCGCGGCGGAGGCCGCGAGGGCCGCGGCTCCGAGGGCGACGAGTTCGGTCGCTGCGGGGACGGTCACGGGGCGGCCGGAGAGACGCCGGACCGTCTCCCTCCAGACGGCTCCCTGGGCGCCGCCGCCGATCAGGCGCAGCGGACGGTCCCGTACGGCCGGCGCCGTGGGGTCGAGGCCGCAGGCGCCGAGGAGGTCGTCGAGGGCGCGCAGCACGGTGAAGGCGGCGCCCTCGTAGGCCGCGCCGAGGACGTTCTGCGGCGTGGTGGTGTGGCGCAGACCCGTCACGAGGCCGGTGGCGTGGGGCAGGTCGGGGGTGCGTTCGCCGTCGAGATACGGCAGGACGACGACCCCGTCGCCGCGCGCGGCGTCCTCACGGTCGAGGCCGAGCAGGCCCGCGAACCGGTCGACGGCCAGGCCGCAGTTGAGGGTGCAGCCGAGCGGGAGGTACGTACCGTCGGCCGCGGCGAACCCCGCGAGCCCGGGGGCGGCGGGGCGGGTCCGGGTGGCGGCGAAGACCGTGCCCGAGGTGCCGAGGCTCACGACGGGATGGTCCAGGAGCCCCGCGCCGCCGAGGCCCAGGCCGACGGCCGCGGCCATGTTGTCCCCCGTACCGGCGGCGACGGCGACCCCGGGCGGCAGTCCGAGCGCGCGGGCGGCGGCCGGGGTGAGCGTGCCGACGCGGGTGGCGCCGCTCGCGGCGACGGTGGGCAGCAGGGCCTGGTCGAGGCCGAGATGCCGGAGGATCCCGGGGTCGTAGGCGTCGGTCGCCGTGTCGTACCAGCAGGTGCCGGAGGCGTCCCCGGGGTCGGTCACGGCCGCGCCGGAGAGCCGCTCCGTCAGGAAGTCGTGGGGCAGCCGGACGGCGGCGACGGAGGCCGCGACGGCGGGTTCATGGGCGCGCAGCCACTGCCACTTGGCGGCGGTCATGGAGGCGACGGGCACCGAGCCGGTCCGGGCGAGCCAGCCGTCCTGGCCGCCGAGCGCGGCGGTGAGGTCGGCGGCTTCGGGCGCGGAGCGGGTGTCGTTCCAGAGGAGGGCGGCGCGCAGCGGGCGGCGCGCGGCGTCGAGGACGACGAGGCCGTGCTGCTGGCCCGCGACGGCGATGCCGGTCACCACCGAGGCGGACACGCCTGCTTCGCCAAGGGCGGCCGCGACCGCCTCGCGCAGCGCGGACCACCACTGCTCCGGATCGCTCTCGCGGGCCCCGTCCTCCCCCGTGACCGTGTGCGGAGCGCGTCCGAGGGCCCGGACGGCGCCGGTCTCCGCGTCCACGACCAACGCCTTCGTGGACTGTGTGGAGCTGTCCACGCCGATCACGACCGGGGCCGCGGAACGCGTCGCCACCATGAGCCTCACCTTTCGTCGGACCGCGTGACCACTCTGGCGCGGAGTGGCGCCGTGGCGTATTAGTTATCTCAGAAAACAAATAGGGGGGCCAGGCCCTGCCGCGCCCTTCTTTCCCCCGAGAACGGCAAGAAGAGGGACAGACCATGACGGAACGCTTCTCCCCCGCGCGCTTCTCCCCCACTCCCGAGGACCGGTTCACCTTCGGCCTGTGGACGGTCGGCTGGCAGGGCCGCGACCCCTTCGGCGAGGCCACCCGCCCCGCGCTCGACCCCGTCGAATCGGTCGAGCGGCTCGCCGCGCTGGGGGCGTACGGTGTCACGTTCCACGACGACGACCTCATCCCCTTCGGCTCGTCGGACGGGGAGCGCGAAGCCGTGGTCAAGCGCTTCCGGTCGGCGCTCGAACGCACCGGCCTGAAGGTGCCGATGGCCACGACCAACCTCTTCACCCACCCCGTCTTCAAGGACGGCGGCTTCACCGCCAACGACCGTGACGTGCGCCGCTACGCCCTGCGCAAGACGATCCGCAACATCGATCTCGCCGTCGAGCTCGGCGCCACCACCTACGTCGCCTGGGGCGGCCGCGAGGGTGCCGAGTCGGGGGCGGCGAAGGACGTCCGGGTGGCTCTGGACCGGATGAAGGAGGCCTTCGACCTGCTCGGGCAGTACGTCACCGAGCAGGGCTACGAGCTGCGCTTCGCGATCGAGCCGAAGCCGAACGAGCCGCGCGGCGACATCCTGCTGCCGACGATCGGCCACGCGCTCGCCTTCATCGAGCGCCTGGAGCGGCCCGAACTCGTGGGCGTGAACCCGGAGACGGGCCACGAGCAGATGGCGGGGCTCAACTTCCCGCACGGCATCGCGCAGGCACTGTGGGCGGGCAAGCTGTTCCACATCGACCTGAACGGCCAGTCGGGCATCAAGTACGACCAGGACTTCCGCTTCGGCGCCGGGGACCTGCGTCAGGCGTTCTGGCTGGTGGACCTCTTGGAGACGGGAGGGTACGAGGGTCCGCGCCACTTCGACTTCAAGCCGGTGCGTACGGACGGCTTCGACGGGGTGTGGGAGTCGGCGAAGAACTGCATGCGCAACTATCTGATTCTGAAGGAGCGTGCCGCCGCCTTCCGCGCGGATCCCGAGGTGCAGGAGGCCCTGGCCGCCTCCCGGCTCCCCGAGCTCGCCGCCCCCACGGCCCCCGACGGTCTCGCCGGCCTGCTCGCGGACACCGGCGCGTACGAGGACTTCGACGTGACGGCTGCGGCGGAGCGGTCGATGGCGTTCGAGCGCCTGGACCAGCTGGCCCTGGAGCACCTTCTCGCGGTCCGCTGACCACCCCACCTCCACCCGCCGACGGGCGCCCGGTCCACGACCGGGCGCCCGTTGCCGTTCTCCCCTTGCCAGAGAAGACAGCAAGCGCTTTCCAAGAATCCTGCGCGAAGCATTGACGAAACATCAACGCCGCCATAGCTTCATGCGCGTTGCACTTCGTACGTCATATATGAGACGCGATACATGAGATCTGAGAGTGCGTCATGACCTTCGCCCCCAGCCCCATCCCCTCCCGCACCCAGTACGTCCTGGAGGCGATCAAACACGACATCCTGACCGGCGGCCTGAGCCCCGGCCACGCCTTGGTCGAGACCGAGCTCGCCGCCCGTTTCGGGGTGTCGAAGACTCCGGTGCGCGAGGCTCTGAAGACACTGGCAGGCAGCGGGCTCGTGGTGATGAGCCAGTACAAGGGCGCGACGGTGCGCATGGTCGACGCCGACATGGCCCGCTCCGTCTACGACGTACGGCTCCTCCTGGAGCCGGAGGCGGTGCGCCGCACCGTCGCCGCCGGGGCGCCGCTCGACGAGGCGCGGGACGCGCTGAGGCGCGCCGACACCGCGGAGGATCCGGCCGAACGCTCTCTGGCCAACCGGGACTTCCACCGTGCCCTCTACCTGCCCTGCGGGAATCCGCTGCTCGGCCACATGCTGGACGAGGTCCGCGACCAGGCCGCTCTGGTCTCCACGGTGGCGTGGGCCGCGACCCCCTCCTGGGAGCGCGAGGCGGCCGAGCACGAGGAGATCCTGCGGCTCGCGGTGGCCGGCGACTCCGCCGGCGCCGGCCTGGCCGTGCACGACCACATCGCCTCGTTCGTCGAGCGCGCCTTCCCCGAGGACGGTGAGTGACCGAGTGACCAGGAACTTCGAGACCGAGAAGGCCGCGCTCGCCGATGTGGTGGCGATCCCGGTGACGCCGTTCGCCGAGGACGGATCTGTGGACACCGTCGCCCATCGCGCGCTGCTGCGCCGACTGATCGACGGCGGCGTCCGCACCCTCACACCGAACGGCAACACCGGCGAGTTCTACGCCCTCACGCCCGAGGAGCGCCGGCTGGTCACCGAGATGACCGTCGAGGAGGCCGGCGACCGCGCCGTCGTCCTGGTCGGCGTGGGCCACGACGTTCCGACCGCGATCGCGGCCGCCCGGCACGCCCGGGAGACGGGCGCCCGCATGCTGATGGTCCATCAGCCCGTGCATCCGTACGTCTCCGAAGGCGGCTGGGTCGACTACCACCGGGCGATCGCCGAGGCCGTTCCGGAGCTCGGCATCGTGCCGTACATCCGTAACGCGGTGCTCGGCGGCCGGCGGCTCGCCGAACTCGGTGCCGCCTGCCCGAACGTCATCGGTGTGAAGTACGCGGTCCCGGACGCGTCGCGCTTCGCCGGCTTCGCCCGCGACGCGGGGCTCGACCGCTTCGTCTGGGTCGCCGGACTCGCGGAGCCGTACGCCCCCTCGTACTTCGCGAGCGGTGCGACCGGCTTCACCTCGGGTCTGGTCAACGTCGCTCCCTCGGTGTCACTGGAGATGCTCACCGCCCTGCGGGCCGGCGACTATCCGGCGGCGATGAAGGTGTGGGAGCAGATCCGGCGGTTCGAGGAGCTGCGGGCCGCCAACGGCAGCGCCGACAACGTCACGGTCGTCAAGGAGGCGCTGGCCGCGCTCGGACTGTGCCGCCGCGACATCCGCCCGCCGAGCCGTGAGCTGCCCGAGCAGAACCGGGCCGAGGTCGCGGCGATAGCCGCCGGGTGGCAGGTATGAGCGCGCACGGGCACCAGGACCCGCGCCCCGGCGACGGGGGAGGTTCCACGGAGAACGCCGAAGGTCCCGGGCAGCCGCGGGGCGGCATGCGCCCCGACGAGCTGCGCAGTCACCGCTGGTACGGGACCGAGGGGCTGCGCTCGTTCAGCCACCGGGCCCGCACCCGGCAGCTCGGGTATCTGCCCGAGGAGCACCTGGGCAAGCCGGTCGTCGCGATCCTCAACACCTGGTCCGACATCAACCCCTGCCACGTCCATCTGCGCGCGCGCGCGCAGGCGGTGAAGCGCGGGGTGTGGCAGGCCGGCGGCTTCCCGCTGGAGTTCCCCGTCTCCACGCTCTCGGAGACGTTCCAGAAGCCGACGCCGATGCTCTACCGCAACCTCCTGGCGATGGAGACGGAGGAGCTGCTGCGCTCGTATCCCGTCGACGGGGCCGTGCTGATGGGCGGCTGCGACAAGTCGACCCCGGCCCTGCTGATGGGCGCGGCCACGGTGGACCTGCCGACGGTGTTCGTCCCCGCGGGTCCGATGCTGCCGGGCCACTGGCGCGGGGAGACCCTCGGCTCGGGCACGGACATGTGGAAGTACTGGGACGACCGGCGGGCCGGTCTCATCGGCGAGAGCGAGATGGCCGAGCTGGAGAACGGGCTCGCCCGCTCCCCGGGCCACTGCATGACGATGGGCACGGCCTCCACCCTGACCGCCGCGGCGGAGACGCTCGGGGTGACGATGCCGGGCGCCTCGTCCATCCCGGCCGTGGACTCCGGCCACGACAGGATGGCGGCCTCCTCGGGGATGCGGATCGTCGAGCTCGTGCGGCAGGACGTGCGGCTCTCCCGGATCCTCACCCGGGACGCGTACGAGGACGCGGTCGCCGCCGTCCTGGCGCTCGGCGGGTCGACGAACGCGGTCATCCATCTGATCGCCATGGCCGGGCGGTCCGGCGTGAAGCTGACCCTGGACGACTTCGACCGGATCGCACGGTCGGTACCGGTGCTGGCCAACCTCCGCCCCGGCGGGCAGTACCTGATGGAGGACTTCCACTTCGCCGGTGGCATGCCGGGCTTCCTCTCCCGCCTCACGGACGTGCTCCATCTGGACCGGCCGACCGTCGCCCACACGACGCTGCGGGAGCAGCTCGACGGCGCCCTCGTGCACGACGACGAGGTCATCAGGGAGCGTACGCGCCCGCTGGCGGAGGAGGGCGGGGTCGCGGTGCTGCGCGGCAACCTGTGTCCGGACGGCGCGGTGATCAAGCACATCGCCGCGGAGCCGCAGCTGCTCAAACACACGGGCCCGGCGGTGGTCTTCGACGACTACCGCACGATGCAGCGGACGATCGACGATCCGGAGCTCGGGATCACCCGCGACCATGTCCTGGTCCTGCGCAACTCGGGGCCGAAGGGCGGTCCGGGCATGCCGGAGTACGGCATGCTGCCGATCCCCCGTCACCTGCTGGAGCAGGGGGTACGGGACATGGTCCGGATCTCCGACGCGCGGATGAGCGGCACGAGTTACGGCGCCTGCGTGCTGCACGTGGCACCGGAGTCGTACGTCGGCGGGCCGCTCGCCCTCGTCCGGACCGGGGACCTCATCACCCTGGACGTGGAGGCACGCACGCTCCATGTGGAGGTCGACGAGGAGGAATGGCAGCGTCGACGGGCTGCGTGGACTGCCCCTCCGAAGCGGTACGAGCGCGGCTACGGCGCGCTGTACACCGAGCAGATCTCCCAGGCCGACACCGGTTGCGACTTCGAGTTCCTGGCCAGGCCGGGGACGACCCCGGATCCGTACGCGGGCTGAAGCCCGAGCCGGTCCGCCCCCCCAGCCCCCTGTTCGGCATTTCGAACACCGTCTGCGAAGCGCTTCGCGCCCGAGAACGGAGCCGCCGTCATGGCCACAGCCGTGACCCCACCGCCCAAGGCACCCGCGCCGGCACCCCCGGCACCCGCTCGTCGCCGCCGTACGGGAACGGCGCCACGCCGTCTGCCGTATCTGCTGATCGCCCCGGCCGCGCTGCTGATGCTGGGCTTCATCGCCTACCCCGTGCTCAGCGTCTTCTACTACAGCCTGCAGCACTACAACCCGACCAAGCCCTGGCGGAACGGCTTCGCCGGCTTCGAGAACTTCACCCGGATCTTCACCGAGGACCCGCACTTCTGGGGCACGCTGACCTTCAGCCTGAAGTGGGTCGCCGTCGAGGTGACGCTTCAGCTCCTCTTCGGGCTCGCCCTCGCCCTGATCGTCAACCAGACCTTCGTCGGGCGGGCGCTCGGCCGGGCACTGGTCTTCTCCCCCTGGGCGGTGTCCGGGGTGCTCACCTCGGCGATCTGGGTCCTGCTCTACAACTCGCAGACCGGCATCACCCGATATCTCGCGGACATGGGGCTCGGGGAGTACGGCACGTCCTGGCTCTCCGACACCTCCACGGTCTTCTCCGCGGTGGTCGTCGCCGATCTGTGGCGCGGGGTGCCGTTCTTCGCGATCCTCATCCTCGCCGACCTCCAGTCCGTACCGAAGGACCTGTACGAGGCGGCCGAGGTCGACGGGGCGGGACGGATACGGCAGTTCGTCCACATCACGCTGCCGCACCTGAAGGACGCGATCATCCTCTCCACGCTGCTGCGCGCGGTGTGGGAGTTCAACAACGTGGACCTGCTCTACACCCTGACGGGCGGCGGTCCCGCGGGCGAGACGACCACGCTCCCGCTGTACATCGCCAACACCAGTGTCGACGCCCACAACTTCGGATACGCCTCCGCCCTGACGACGGTGGCGTTCGTGATCCTGCTCTTCTGCTCGATGGTCTATCTGCGCCTGAGCAAGTTCGGAGGCGAGAGCAAGTGATGGTCCAGGACGCCACCTCCACGGCGCCGGCGGTGCCGGCCACCGAGGCCGGGACGGCCGCCGCACCCCCGACCCGTACCCCTCCGACCCGCGGCCGCAAGCGGCGGCGCGCCTGGGACGAGGCCCCGCGCTGGCAGATCTACCTGCCGCTCGGCATCTATCTGCTCTTCACCCTGATCCCCTTCTACTGGATCCTGCTCTTCGCGGTCCGCCCGGCGGGTTCCACCTCGCTCCTGCCGTGGCCGATGACGACGGCGCACTTCGAGAAGGTGTGGACGGAGCGCAGCTTCGCCACCTTCTTCCAGAACAGCCTGCTGATCGGCCTCGCGACGCTGGTGATGACCACCGTCGTCGCGCTCGCCGGCGGCTACGCGCTGGCCCGGTTCGACTTCCGGATCAAGAAGGGCTTCATGCTGGCCCTGCTCTGCTCCCAGTTCGTGCCCGGGGCGTTGCTGCTGGTCCCGCTGTTCCAGATCTTCGCCAACCTGAGCATGATCAATTCGCTGGGCAGCGTCATCATCGCGGAGACCGTCTTCCAGCTGCCGCTCTCGATGATCCTGATCAGCGGCTTCATCAGGAACGTGCCGTACTCCCTGGAGGAGGCGGCCTGGGTCGACGGCTGCAGCCGGTTCAGCGCCTTCCGCATCGTGGTGCTGCCGCTGCTGCGCCCGGGTCTGGTGGCCGTCGGCTCGTTCGCCTTCGTCCACTCCTGGAACCACTTCCTCTTCGCGCTGATGTTCCTCAGCAGCCACGAGAAGCAGACGATCCCGGTGGGTCTCAACACCCTGATGGGCGCGGACAGCGTGGATCTCGGAGCGCTCGCGGCGGGCGGTGTGATCGCGGCTCTGCCGGTGGTGGTCGTGTTCGCGTTCATCCAGAAGTGGCTGGTCACCGGCTTCAGCGCGGGGGCGGTGAAGGGATGACCACCGTTCCCGGCAGGGCCCCTCGTGAGCCCTTCCCCGTCGTCCTGGCGGGCGCCCGCGGCCACGGCCGCTCCCATCTGGTCAACATCCGCAGGCTCGAACGTCTCGGACTGGTGCGGCTCGCCGGTGTCTGCGAGCTGCGTCCGCTGGACGCCGGGGAACTGGACGGCTTCGGTACCCCCGAGCAGTCCGACGACTTCGGTGCGCTGCTCGCCTCGACGGGCGCCCGGATCGCGGTCGTCTGCACCCCGATCCAGACCCACACCGGCCTGGCCCTGACCGCCGCCCGTCACGGGGCGCATCTGCTCCTGGAGAAGCCTCCGGCGCCGTCGTACGCGGAGTTCGCGCGGATGACCGACGGGGTCGCCGCGGCCGGGGTGGCGTGTCAGATCGGCTTCCAGTCGCTCGGCTCCCATGCCGTTCCCGCGATCCGGAGGCTGGTCCGGGAGGGCGCGATCGGCGAACTCCTGGGCGTCGGCGGGGCCGGCGCCTGGGTCCGCGACGAGGCGTACTTCCGGCGCGCTCCCTGGGCGGGCCGGCGGCGGATCGGGGACACCGACGTCGTCGACGGCGCTCTGACCAATCCGCTCGCCCACGCCGTGGCGACCGCGCTCGCCCTGGACGGCTCCACGCACGCCGAGGACGTCGATTTCATCGAGACCGAGCTGCTGCGGGCCTACGCCATCGAGGCCGACGACACCTCGTGCGTACGGGTCCTCACCACCCGCGGAAGCCAGGTCAGCGTGGCGGCGACCCTGTGCGCCGAGTCGCCCTCGGAGCCGTACGTGGTCGTGCACGGGAGCCGGGGCCGGATCACCTTCTGGTACAAGCAGGACCGGGTGCTGCTCCAGCGGGCCGGACACGGCCCGGAGGAGTCCGTCCACGGGCGGACCGACCTGCTGGAGAACCTCGTCGCCCATCTCAACGACGGCACCGAGCTGCTCGTACCGCCCGAGGCGACCGGCGCGTTCATGCGCGTCGTCGAGGCGGTCCGGCTCGCTCCCGACCCGGTGGAACTCCCGGCGGACGCCTGGCGTTCCGAGCCCGGGCAGAGCGGGCCGCGCCGAGTGGTGCCCGGGATCGGGGGGCTGGTCGCCGCGAGCGCCGACACTCTGAGCCTCTTCTCCGAACTCGCTGCGCCGTGGGCACCGCCGGTCGCGAAGGCGGTGTCCCGATGAACGCCCCGCCGGTCCTGCGCTGCGCGGGCCGCACGGTCGCCCGGTACGTCCTGCGGCCGGAGCCCGCCGCCGGCCATGCGCCGCGCCCCTATCTGCACCCCGTCTGCACGCTCGGCGGCGTCACGGTCACCGAGGTGCAGCCCCCGGATCACCGGCACCACCTGGGCGCCGGGGTCGCGGTCCCCGACGTCGCGGGGTTCAACTTCTGGGGCGGGCGGACCTTCGTCCGCGGCCGGGGGCCGACCGAGCTCGACAACCACGGCGTGCAGCGGCACGAGGGGTTCACGCTCGTGGACCAGGACGGCTTCGTGGAGGAGCTGAGCTGGGTCGCCGGGGAGCGCGTCCTGCTCCGTGAGCACCGGACGGTCGCGGCCACCCCGCTCGACGGCACCGCGTGGGCTCTGGACCTCACGTTCTCGCTGGCCAACACCGCGGGCGGGGAGCTGTCCTTCGGCAGCCCGGCCACCAACGGCCGGCCCGGTGCCGCGTACGGCGGTTTCTTCTGGCGGGCGCCGCTGGAGGACTCCGCACCGGAGGTCTTCGGCCCGGAGGCCACCGGCGAAGGGGCCGTGCACGGCGCGCGCGCCGACTGGGTGGCCCTCGCCGGCCGGAACTGGACCCTGATCTTCGCCGGGGCCACCGAGGAGACCCGGCGCGACCCGTGGTTCGTGCGCGCCGCCGAGTACCCGGGGGTCGGATCCTCCCTCGCCTCCGAGCGGCGCCTGGTCCTCGCGGCCGGCGGGACGGCGGTACGCCGGGTGGTCACGGTCGTCGCCGACGGCCGGCTCGACCGGGACAGGGCCGCGGCCCTGGTGCGCAAGGCGGTGACGGCATGAGCGGGACCGCCCGCGCGGGGCACCCGAAGAACGACACGGCCCGCCCCCGGGACCCGCGCGAGGGGACGCCACACGCGAGGGACCCGCGCGAGGGCACAGCCCGCCCCCGCGACCTTCGCGACGAACCGGCGCGCACCGGGGATCTCGGGGACGGGACGTACCGCAATCCGGTGCTCGCCGCCGACTGGTCCGATCCGGACGTCGTGCGGGTCGGCGAGGACTACTACCTCACCGCGTCCAGCTTCGGCCGGGCCCCCGGGCTGCCGATCCTGCACTCCCGCGACCTGGTCAACTGGACGCTCGTCGGTCATGCCCTGGAGCGGCTCACCCCGGAGGCCTCCTTCGCCTCGCCGCAGCACGACCGGGGGGTGTGGGCTCCCTCGCTGCGCCACCACGACGGCCGGTTCTGGATCTTCTGGGGCGACCCCGACCACGGGATCTGGCAGATCAACTCCCCCTCCGTACGGCGGGGATGGAGCGCTCCGCACCTGGTGAAGTCGGGCCGTGGGCTGATCGACCCGTGTCCGCTGTGGGACGAGGAGAGCGGCGAGGCCTATCTCGTGCACGCCTGGGCGAAGTCCCGCTCGGGGATCAACAACCGGCTCACCGGCCACCGGATGAGCGCCGACGGCACCGAACTCCTCGACGGCGGAAGGACGATCGTCGACGCCGACCGCCTCCCCGGCTGGTTCACGCTCGAAGGACCCAAGGTGTACCGGCACGACGGCTGGTTCTGGATCCTCGCCCCCGCCGGGGGTGTGGCCACCGGCTGGCAGGGCGCCTTCCGCTCCCGTGGCTTCTTCGGTCCGTACGAGGAGCGGGTGATCCTGGAGCAGGGCCGTACGGACGTCAACGGACCGCACCAGGGTGGCTGGGTGCGCACCCAGCGGGGCGAGGACTGGTTCCTGCACTTCCAGGAGCGCGGGGCGTACGGCCGGGTGGTCCATCTCCAGCCGATGCGCTGGGGCGACGACGGCTGGCCGGTCCTGGGCGACGCGGGCTCCCCCGTCCTCGTCCACGCGAAGCCCGCGCTGCCGCCGCAGCCGCCCTCGGCGCCCGCCACCGACGACGACTTCCCGGGCGGTCGCTTCGGCCGGCAGTGGCAGTGGACGGCCAACCCGAAGGACGGCTGGACGACCCGTCACTCCGCCGACGGACTGTGGCTGAGCTGCGGCCGTACGGAGGAGACCGAGGATCTTCGCCGTCTGCCGCATCTCCTCACCCAGCGGCTGCCCGCCCGGCCCTGCTCGGTCGAGGTCGAACTGCGCCTGGACGGCGAGGAGCCGGGCGCCCGCGCCGGACTCGTCGTGCTGGGCGACGCCTACAGCTGGATCGGGCTCCGGCGCGAGAGGGACGGGACCGTCCTGCTGGTGCACCGGTTCGCTCCGGTCTCGGCCGACCGGGAGCGGGACGCGGCGTTCACGCGACCGGTCCCGGACGGCCGGGTCCGGCTGAGGGTCGAGGTCGGCGCGGGTGCCCGCTGCCGTTTCTCGTACGACACGGGCGAGGGGTTCACCGACTCCGGCCAGGTCTTCGCGGCCACCCCCTGGCGCTGGGTGGGCGCCCTGATCGGACTGTTCGCCGCCGCGCCGCCGGGCACGGGCCCCGCCGGCACGGCCGTCTTCACCACGTTCCGCATCACCCCGAACGACATTCCCCCGAGAGAAGAGAGCCGACGATGACCATCTTCCGCAACGGGCGGCGCAGAGCCGCCGGTGCCCTCGCCCTGACCACCGTCCTTACGCTGACCCTGACCGCCTGTGGCGACGACGGCACCGGCGCGGCCGGCGACAAGGGCGACGAGGGCTCGGGCAAGGGAGAGATCACCTTCTGGGACAACAACGGCGGTGTCCGCACCGACGTCTGGAAGGAGATCATCCAGGACTTCGAGAAGGCCAACCCCGACATCAAGGTGAACTACGTCGGGATCGCCTCCACCGAGGTGCAGTCCAAGTACGACACCGCCATCCAGGGCGGTGGCCTCCCGGACGTGGGCGGGGTCGGCGCCGCCATGCTCGCCGGCATCGCCGCCCAGAACGCCCTGGAGCCGCTCGACGCGCGGATCGAGTCCAGCGCGCTGAAGGGCAAGCTCAACGCGGGCATGGTCGACAGCGTCACCTCGGCGGGCGGCCAGGACAAGCTCTTCACCGTCCCCACCTCCGCGAGCAACGGTGTGCTCTACTACCGCACCGACCTCTTCACCGCGGCCGGTCTGGAGGAGCCCACCACCTGGTCGAAGTTCTACGCGGCGGCCGACAGGCTGACCGCGAAGGACGACAACAGGTTCGGCTACACGATCCGGGGCGGCGCGGGCTCCATCGCCCAGGCGCTGGACGCGATGTACGGCCAGAGCGGCATCAAGGAGTTCTGGAACGGCGACAGGACCACCGTCAACGATCCGAAGAACGTGGCGGCCCTGGAGCGGTACGCCGGTCTGTTCAAGAAGAACACCCCGGCGGCCGACGTCAACAACGACTTCACCAAGATGGTCGCCCAGTGGGACAGCGGCGAGATCGGCATGCTCAACCACAACCTGGGCTCCTACAAGGACCATGTGAAGGCGCTGGGTACCGAGAAGTTCCGCGGCATCCCCAACCCGACGACGGACGACGGCACCCGGGTGCAGGTCTCGAACCCGGTGGACGGGCTCGGGCTCTTCTCCTCCAGCAAGAACAAGGCGGCGGCCTGGAAGTTCATCGAGTTCGCCGCCTCGCACCAGTCCAACAGCAAGTGGAACGAGTCGGCCGGCGCCATCCCCGCCAACACCGAGGCGGCTCAGGACGCCTGGATCCAGAAGGCGGAGCCGACGAAGCTCGCCGCCGAGGTCCTCTTCAGCGGCAAGGCGACCATCGTGCAGCTGCCGTACTACCTGCCCGACTGGAACACCATCTCCAAGGCCGACAACGAACCCGCCTTCCAGAAGGTGCTCCTGGGGAAGTCCACCGCCAAGGGGTTCCTCGACAGCCTGGCCGAGCAGCTCAACACGGCGCAGGCCGAGTGGAAGTCGCAGAAGAAGTGACACCCGCGCCCACGCGCCGTCGGGCGCTCGCGGCCGGGGCGGGCCTCGCGCTCGCCCTGGCCGCGGCCCCCGCCGCGGCGCGCTCTCCCCGCCTCCCCCGAGGACACCACCGCATGCGCACGCTCCACATCGCCGGTGACTCCACCGCCGCCCAGAAGTATGCCGGCGCCGCTCCCGAGACCGGCTGGGGCATGGCGCTCCCCTTCTTCCTCCACCCGCGCGTCGCGGTCGCCAACCACGCGGTCAACGGCCGCAGCACGAAGAGCTTCCTCGACGAGGGCCGGCTGGACGCGATCCTGGAGGTGATCCGGCCCGGCGACCTGCTGCTGATCCAGTTCGCCCACAACGACCAGAAGGTCACCGACCCGAGCCGCTACACCGAGCCGTGGGGCGGCTACCAGACCAATCTGCGCCGGTACGTCGCCGGGGCGCGGGGCCGCGGGGCGCTGCCCGTCCTCGCGACCTCCGTCGAGCGACGCAGGTTCGACGCCGACGGCACGGCGCTGCGGACCCTCGGGGAGTACCCGGCCGCCATGCGGGCGGTTGCCCAGGAGGAGGGTGTCGACCTGCTCGACATCCAGGAGCTGTCGCTGGCGCTGTGGCAGAAGCTCGGACCCGAGAGGTCCACGACGTACTTCAACTGGACGCCGGACGAGCAGGACAACACCCACTTCAATCCGCCGGGTGCGATCGCCGTCGCCCGGCTCGTCGCCGCCGAGCTGCTGCGCCTGCGGGTGCTCCCCGCACGCGACACCCGACGACTCGACGCGGAGATCCCCGCCGAGTGGATCACCTGGCCCGACACCGACCCCGAGGAGAACCGAGCATGAGTGGACGAAGAAACCTCTGCCTGACGGGAGCGACCGCGCTCGTCCTGGCGCTCACGGGCGGCTTGGCGGTGCCGGCCACCGCCCAGGCCGCGTCCGACCCCGCCCGCCGGACGCTGCCCGCCGGGGACGGCTGGGGCTCGGCGGGGACGGGGACGAGCGGCGGCGCGGCGGCGGTCGCGTCCCGGGTGTTCACCGTCACCACCTGGGAGGAGTTCCGCGCGGCCCTCGCCGTCCCCGGCACGGAGCCGAGGATCGTCAAGGTCAGGGGGACGCTGAACGCCACGGCCGCGGGCTGCTCGGCGTTCGAGGCGCCCGGCTACGACTTCCAGCGGTACCTCGCCGACTACGACCCGGCCGTCTGGGGCCTCGACACCGTGGTCAGCGGTCCGCAGGAGGATCTGCGGGCGGCCTCCGCGAAGGCGCAGGGTCAGGCGATCAAGGCGTACGTCCCCGCCAACACCACCGTCGTCGGCGTCGGCGAGAACGCCGGAATCGTCGGCGGGAGTGTGCAGATCCAGGGCGTCGACAACGTCGTGATCCGCAATCTGACCGTCGAGAGCCCGCTCGACTGCTTCCCGCAGTGGGACCCCACCGACGGGGCCACCGGGGCCTGGAACTCCGAGTACGACAGCATGGTCGTGTACGGCTCCACGCACGTCTGGATCGACCACAACACCTTCACCGACGGCGCCCACCCGGACAGTTCGCTGCCCAGGTACTACGGCGAGGTGTACCAGCAGCACGACGGCGAGCTGGACATCGTGCGCGGCGCCGACCTGGTCACGGCGTCCTGGAACGTCTTCGCCGACCACGACAAGACGCTGATGATCGGCAACAGCGACAGCGCGGGCGCCACCGACCGCGGCAAGCTGCGGGTCACGCTGCACCACAACCTCTTCAGGAACGTGATCGAGCGGGCGCCCCGGGTCCGCTTCGGCCAGGTCGACGCGTACAACAACCACTTCGTGGTGCCGGCCACGGGATACGCGTACAGCCTCGGCATCGGCCAGGAGTCCCAGCTCGTCGCCGAGAAGAACGCGTTCACCGTGCCGGCGGGCGTCGGCGTGGGCACGATCCTCAAGAAGTGGAAGGACGCCCCGGTGACGACCGCGGGCAATCTCGTCAACGGCAGGCCCGTGGACCTCCTGGCCGTGCACAACGCCGAGTTCCCCGGCGAGTTCCTGCGGGACGGCGCCGGCTGGACGCCCACGCTGCGCGGGCGCGTCGACAACCCACGGGCGGTCCCGTTCCTGGTCGCCCTCGGCGCGGGGCCGGGCAGGGGCTGCTGACCGGGCCCGGGGCGGTGCGGCCACCCGCCCGGCCGCACCGCCCCGGTCTCCGCGCCCCCCTTCTTCTCAGCACCCCGCGAGGGGTCTCCTCTTCATCAGCACCCCGCGAAGGGATCTTTGTCATGCCTCCGCTCAGTCGCCGTGTCCTGCTCACGGCGGGCTCCGGCGCGGCGCTCTCGCTCGGCCTGCCGGCCGCCCCCGCGCTCGCACGTGCCCGACGTCCGTTCGGCCGTTACGGATCGCCCGCCGCCCGGCTCACCCCGCGCACCCTGTACGTCCACCCCGGCGGTCTCGGCGACCACACCACGGTCCAGGCCGCGGTGGACGCCGCCGACGGGCCCGACCGTACCCTGGTCATCGCCCCGGGCACGTACCGCGAGACGGTCGCCGTCGGCCCGGACCGTACGGACATGACCTGGATCGGGGCGAGCGATGACCCGTGCGACGTCGTCGTGGTGTACGACAACGCGGCCGGCACCACCCGTCCCGACGGCACGGCGTACGGCACGTCCGGTTCGGCGACGACCACCGTCCAGGCGGACGGTTTCACCGCGTGGTGGATCACCTTCGCCAACGACTTCCTCCGCACCGACCTCCCCGGGAACCCCGGCACCCAGGCGGTCGCGATCAAGGTGCAGGGCGACCGGTCCGCGTTCCTCCACTGCCGGTTCCTCGGCCATCAGGACACGTTGTACGCCGACTCCGTGTCCGTGTCCGCCGTCGCCCGCCAGTACTTCGCGCACTGTTATGTCGAGGGCGACGTCGACTTCGTCTTCGGGCGGGCGCGCGCGGTCTTCGAGCACTGCCATTTCCGTACGCTGCTGCGCACCGACCTCGCGAGCGCCCCGCACGGCTTCGTCTTCGCCCCGTCGACCGCCGGGGCCAACCCGTACGGGTTCCTGGCCGCCCGCTGCCGGGTGACGAGCGAGGCGCCCGACGGGTACTACAAGCTGGCCCGTCCCTGGGTGCCCAGCTCGGACCCGACGGCCCGGCCCTCCCTGGTGGTCCGCGAGAGCGTGCTCGGCGCCGGGATCGACGCCGTGACGCCGTACGCGAACATGCGGGACGCCTACCCCTGGCAGGCACAGCGCTTCGCCGAGTACCGCAACACCGGTCCCGGAGCGACGGTCACCGACCCCGGGAGCCGCCCCCAACTCACCCCGGACGAGGCCGCGTCGGCGACCCGCAGCACCTACCTCGGGAACTGGCTCCGGCCCTCCCCCGCGCAGGCGAACTGATCGGAGCCGCCTCCCGCGGGGCGCTGCTGTTCGTCGGGCCGACGCAGGGGCCGGACATGGTCAGGCCCAGGGGTACGGACAGCGCCGCGACCGGCGCGGTCAGCAGCCGGCGGGGTCTTCGTGGTGGCATGGGGTGGTTCTCCTCGCGGCTCGGCAGGGGCGTGCGGAGGCATGGGCACAAGCTCTGAACCAGTGGGAGCGCTCCCACAATGCAGAAGCGACGGAAGCGCGTCAAGGTGCCCGAAGAGTCGAACACATTCGACGTGCGACTTCTTCAACGCCTCTTTTCCTTGGCGTCAGTTGGCGCTACGGTCTGGCCCCACCAGTGGGAGCGATTCCGTCAGTCGGCGCGTCGTCAGGGCGTGCCCTCGCTGCAAGGAGTCGCTCATGCGACATCCCCCACGTCTGTCTGCGCTGCTCGCGGGAGCGGCGCTCACCATGGCGAGCACCGCTCTCGCCGTCGTCGGTACGGCCTCAGGAGCAGTGGCCGCACCTCCGTGCACGGTGACGTACGAGGTCGTCGGTGAGTGGACCGACGGCTTCCAGGGTTCCGTCACCGTGACCAACAACAGTGCCGCGCTGCGCGGTTGGAGCCTCGGCTTCGACTTCCCGGCCGGTCAGAAGGTCCGCCAGGGCTGGGGCGCCACGTGGTCCCAGTCCGGCGCGACGGCGACGGCCGTCAACGAGAGCTGGAACGGGTCCCTCGGTACCGGTGCGAGCGTCACGACCGGATTCATCGCCTCCTGGTCGGGCGTCAACACCTCGCCCGCGTCCCTCTCGCTCAACGGGAAGGTCTGCGACGCCGATCCGGGGCCGGAACCCACCCCGACGCCCACCCCGACCCCCACCGATCCGCCCGGCCCCACCGATCCGCCCGATCCGCCCGACCCCGTCTCCGGCGCGCCCGAGCTGAGCGTCGCCGGCACCCGGCTCATCGACCAGAACGGCGCGACCCGCCGCCTGCTCGGGGTCAACCGCTCCGGTGGAGAGTTCATGTGCGTCCAGGGCCACGGCATCTTCGACGGCCCAGTCGATGACGCGGCCGTCCGCGCGATCGCGGACTGGAAGGCCGACACCGTACGCATCCCGCTCAACGAGGAGTGCTGGCTGGGCCTGGACAACATCAGGCCCGAGTACCGGGGCGCGCCCTACATCGACGCCGTGAAGGGGCTCGTCGAACGCGTCCTCGCGCACGGAATGACCCCGATCGTCGAACTGCACTGGAGCTACGGGCTGTACACCGGTAACTCGGCGGGCTGTTCGGACGTCCACGCCTCCTGCCAGAAACCGATGCCGAACGCCTGGTACACACCGGCTTTCTGGACCTCGGTCGCCGACACCTTCAAGAACGACCGCAGGGTCGTCTTCGACCTGTTCAACGAGCCCTATCCGGACCGGGCGACCTCCACCGCCGCGCAGGCGTGGACCTGCTGGCGCGACGGCGGCACCTGCCCCGGCATCGGCTACGAGGTCGCCGGTATGCAGGATCTGGTGGACACGGTCCGGGCGACCGGCGCCCGGAACCTCGTGCTCGTCCCCGGAATCGCGTACTCCAACGACCTGAGCCGGTGGCTCGCGCACCGCCCCACGGACCCGGCGGGCAATCTGGCCGCCGCCTGGCACGTCTACAACTTCAACACCTGCTCCGACGAGACGTGCTGGAACAGCACCCTCGCCCCGGTCGCGGCACAGGTGCCCCTCGTCGCCGGCGAGATCGGCGAGAACACCTGCGGCCATGCCTTCGTCGACCGCGTCATGAAGTGGTTCGACGACCGAGGGCTCTCGTATCTCGGCTGGACCTGGAACACCTGGAACTGCTCCTCGGGACCGGCCCTGATCACCTCGTACGACGGCACGCCCACCCCATTCGGCATCGGGCTGCGCGACCATCTGCGCGCCCAGAACGGAAAGGCACCCACGACATGAGCCGCACAACGAGCCGTACCGCCCTGCTGGCGGCCATCGGCCTGATCACGGCCACCGGCGCCACCGCCACCGTCATGGCCAGCACGGCCGGAGCAGCCGCCGCCGGCTGCCGGGTCGACTACCAGGTCACCAACCAGTGGAACACCGGCTTCGGAGCCAACGTCACCGTCACCAACACCGGTGACCCGCTGAGCTCCTGGACCCTGGAGTGGTCCTACGCGAACGGCCAGCAGGTCACCCAGGGCTGGAACGCCACGCTCACCCAGTCCGGCGCCGCGGTGAGCGCCAGGAACGTCTCGTACAACGGCGGCCTGACCACGGGCGGTTCGACCTCCTTCGGCTTCAACGGCTCCCACACGGGCACGAACGCCGTCCCCGCGACCTTCACGCTCAACGGAGTCGTCTGCAACGGCGCCACCCAGCCGCCGACGACCCCGCCGACCACTCCTCCGACGACTCCCCCGACCACCCCGCCGCCGGCCGGCTCCAAGGCCGACAACCCGTACGCGGGCGCCAAGGTGTACGTGAACCCGGAGTGGTCGGCCAAGGCCGCCGCCGAGCCGGGCGGCAGCAAGGTCTCCGGTCAGCCGACCGGCGTGTGGCTGGACCGCACGGCAGCGATCGCGGGAGTGAACGGCGGCATGGGCCTGCGCGACCACCTCGACGAGGCCCTGGCCCAGAAGGGCAGCGGAGAGCTCGTCGTCCAGCTGGTGATCTACAACCTGCCCGGGCGGGACTGCGCCGCGCTCGCCTCCAACGGCGAGCTGGGCCCGAGCGAGATCGACCGGTACAAGACCGAGTACATCGACCCCATCGCCGCGATCCTCGCCGACCCCAGGTACGCGGGCCTGCGGATCGTCACGACGGTCGAGATCGACTCGCTGCCGAACCTGGTGACCAACGTGTCCGGCCGCCCGACGGCCACCGCCAACTGCGATGTGATGAAGGCCAACGGCAACTACATCAAGGGCGTCGGCTACGCGCTGAACAAGCTGGGCTCGATCGGAAACGTCTACAACTACGTGGACGCGGGCCACCACGGCTGGCTCGGCTGGGACGACAACTTCGGCGCGTCCGCCGAACTCTTCAAGGCTGCCGCCCAGGCCGAGGGCTCCACGCTCGCCCGTGTGCACGGTTTCATCGTCAACACGGCCAACTACAGCGCGCTGAAGGAGGACCACTTCACGATCGACGGCTCCGTCAACGGGGTCTCGGTGCGCCAGTCCAAGTGGGTGGACTGGAACCGGTACACGGACGAGCTGTCCTACGCCCAGGCGATGCGTTCCAAGCTCGTCTCGCTCGGCTTCGACACCAACCTGGGCATGCTGATCGACACCTCCCGCAACGGCTGGGGCGGCGCGGCGCGGCCCACCGCACCCGGGGCCCTGACGGACGTCAACGCGTATGTGAACGGCGGCCGTTACGACCGGCGCATCCACCTCGGCAACTGGTGCAACCAGTCGGGCGCGGGCCTCGGCGAGCGACCGCAGGCGGCGCCGGCCGCAGGCATCGACGCGTACGTGTGGATGAAGCCGCCGGGCGAGTCGGACGGCGCGAGCAAAGAGGTCCCGAACGACGAGGGCAAGGGCTTCGACCGCATGTGCGACCCGACGTACACGGGTAACGCCCGCAACGGCAACAGTATGTCCGGCGCCCTCGGGGACGCCCCGCTGTCCGGGAAGTGGTTCTCGGCCCAGTTCCAGGAGCTGCTGAAGAACGCCCACCCGGCGCTGTGACACCGGGCGCCGGCCGGAATTCCGGGTTCCGGCCGGCGCCCCTCGGTCGTATGACCCACGTCACACGACCGAACCGATCACTTCGCGGAACCCGTCCGGTCATACGTACAGGAACACACCGCACCGACGACAGGACAGGACACGCGCCATGGCTGACGCAGTGAAGGGCCCCGCGAGCTACTTCCCCTCGATCGAGAAGAAGTACGGACGCCCGATCGCCGAGTGGAAGGAGCTCATCCTTTCCTCGCCGCTGACCAGGCACATGGAGCTCGTCTCCTGGCTCAAGGCCGAGCACGGCCTCGGGCACGGCCACGCCAACGCCCTGGTCGCGCACACCCTCGCGGAGGCCGGCGGCAGGTGAGCGGGCGGCCCGGTTCGCTGCCTCGCGCGCGTCGGCCGACCGGCAGCTCCCTCGCGCGCGCCCGGCCGGGCCTGACCCGGAGGAGGTCCGGCCGGGCCTGATCCGACGGGTGTGGCTAGCGGGTGTCGCCCTCCCAGTCCCAGTGGACCGCGTCGCCCTCCCGGGGCCCGTACCGGGCGTGGCCGCCGGGGCCGTAGGCGCCGATCTCCGTGGCCAGCGCGGCACCCTCTTCGAGCTGTCGCGCGGTCCACCCGGTGACGTCGAGCAGGAGGCCGTCCAGGGGGCCCGCCACCAGCTCGCGGTAGACGTGCCCGGGCCGGGGGCCCGGGTCGGGATCGTCGTGGTCGGCGCCGTAGACACGGCCTCTCATCAGCTCGTCCATACCCGGCAGCATCGCACCCGGCACTGACACTCGCCCGGCCGCGACGGCGCCGGTCAGGCGGCCGGGGAGATGTTCTGGTTGGAGCGGAAGACGTTGCCGGGGTCGTACTCGCGTTTGAGGGCGCGCAGCCTACGGAGCTTGTCCGCCCCATAGGCCTCCTGCACGCGGGCCGGGCCCTCCTCCATGAGGAAGTTGACGTAGACACCGGCGTGGTAGGGCTCCAGGGCGGACCACCATGCGCGCGCCCACGCACGCGCTTCGGCGAACCCCTCGGCGTCGAAGGCGTTCCCGTTGATGTTGAAGGTGTGACCCACTCCCCGCCCGCTGCACGCGGTCTCGTCCTCACCCACGCGGGCGACGGCACCGCCCAGATGGAAGATGTTGCACGTCGAGAGCGGGGAGGGGATCTCCAGGGCGTGTGCGGCGCTGATCCCGATGACCTCGTCGTCCAGCCGCCGGATGTCGCAGGACCGGACGTGGTACCACCAGCCGTGGCGGAACGACGGGTCGAACATGGACTGGTGCGCCAGATAGGACTTGGGCACGCACAGGTCGAGCAGCGGCGTCCCGAACGTCCGCAGCGGCCGCAGGACCTCCTGGCCGGCCTCGATGTCGCCCGCGTAGCAGCTGACCACGGCGATGACGGGCCTGCCGTGCAGCTCGGGCGGGATCGCGGGGAGCGGTGGGGCCTTGCGGTGGACGACGATGGTGGTCAGCTCGTCGGGGACGCCGGTGATCCAGTCGCGGTAGAAGGCGAGGACGTGCGGTGCTTCCTCCACCGGCCACAGGATCGGCCCGGCGAGCACCGTGGGACCGACGGGGTTGAGCCGGAACTCGAACTCGGTGACGACCCCGAAGTTGCCGCCGGCTCCGCGCAGGCCCCAGAAGAGTTCGGGCTCGTGGCGCGCGCTCGCCGTGACGAAGGTGCCGTCGGCGGTGACCATGTCGGCGGAGAGCAGCTGGTCGACCGTGAGCCCGTACTTCCGCATCAGCCAGCCGATGCCGCCGCCGAGGGTGAGCCCGGCGAGGCCCGTGTGGGTCACGATCCCGGCGGGCACGGCCATTCCGAAGTGCTGTGTCTCACGGTCGAGCGCGCCGAGCAGGACCCCGGCCTGGGCCCTGACCGTGCGGTTCACCGGGTCCACGCGGATGCCGTTCATCGCCGACAGGTCGACGACGACGCCACCGTCGACCAGCGACTGGCCCGGGAAGCTGTGGCCCCCGCTGCGGACCGCGAGCGGCAGACCACCGCGCGTGGCACAGTCCAGCGCGGCGGCGACGTCGGCGACGCCGGTGCAGTACGCGATGAGGGCGGGAAGCTTGCTGACGGAGCCGTTCCAGATGCGCCGGGCCTCGTCGTAGGCAGCGTCGTCGGGGCGTACGAGCCTGCCGGAGAAGGATCGCTCCAGCTCCTGGAAGACTGCCTCGTCCATCCGCGCGGCTGCGGGGGCTGCGCCCATCGCCACTCCTCGGCCGATCCGCCCCTCCTGTTCAGAGTCCCACCGGCCGCGAGCCGGTGCCAGCCCGGGCAGCCGTGCGCGGCGGAGCCCTCCCGCCACCCTCGTACGACCGCTCAGGCGCCGACGGTCCCGTCGACGCCTTCGCGGAGGAAGTCCGCGTGCCCGTTGTGGCGGCCGTACTCGAGCAGGACGTGCACCATCACCATCCGCAGGGAGACGTCCTCGCCCCAGCGCGGCTGGCGTCCGGTGAGGTCGAGGGAGGCGGCCTCGCGCTCGATCCGCCGGGAGTGCTCCACCTCGGCCTCCCAGGCGGCGAAGGCCTCGGCACGGGTCGACCGGCTCGCGTCGTAGGCGGCCTGGAAGTCGATCTCGTCCGACCAGACCATCGGCGCCTCGCCGTCCTCGAAGACCCGGCGGAACCAGGCGCGTTCCACCTCCGCCATGTGCCGGACCAGGCCGAGCAACGACAGCGTGGACGGGGGCATCGACCTCTCGCGCAGCTGCTCGTCGCCGAGTCCCCGGCACTTCATCGCGAGCGTGGCCCGGTGGTAGTCGAGAAAGGCCCGGAGGGTGTCGCGTTCGCCGCCGACGTGGGGCGGGGCGATGCGCGGGTCGTCGGTGGTCACGGGTGTTGCTCCTCTTCAAGATCCGTCGTCCGGACCGAAGTTACCCGCCTCGGCACCCCGGCGGGTACCGAGGCTGTCGGCGTCCGCGGGCGGGAGGTGCCGACCCTCACTCTCCGGGTGGGGGGCGGCGCTCGGCTGTCAGGGAGGCCACGAGGATTCCGGCCAGCACCGCCCACGCCAGCACCGCCGCGCCGCCGACCGTGGCCCATCCCACGGCGCCGAGCGCGAGCCCCGCGCCCGCTCCGGCGCCCAGCGCTCGCCGGTCGGTGGCGAAGGCCCAGGCGCGCCGGCCCGCTCCGGGCGTACGGATCTCCAGCACCGCGGCACGGCACACCAGCACGGCGGCGGCGACCACCGCGGTCATCACGGACGCGTCCATGCCCCACCTGCCCCTCTCCCGTCCATGCTCGCGCAGAGCCGCTGGGCGCGCACGACCGACGACGGAACGGGGGGATCGTGTCCGAGGCCGCCACACTCCCCTGGCCGGCCGCTCCTCTCACCCGGCGAGGAACGCCTCGATCGCCGTCGCGAGTTCGCGCGGCGACTCCTCCGGCGCGTAGTGGCCGGCCTCGGCGAGGACCGCGAGGCGTGCGTTCGGGTACCACTGGAGCCAGCCCGCCGCCATGGCGTCGGCGCCGAGCGCCGGGTCGTGGGCGCCCACGACGAGCAGCACCGGAGTCCGGTTGTCCTTGACGCGGTGGTGGAAGTCGGTCCGGGACCAGGAGTCCAGGTACGCGCGGAAGGCCGTGGGCGACGAACGTTCCGTCGAGCGCTTCACGAGCGCGGCCAGCCAGGCGTCGTCGTACCGGCCGCCTGTGGTGGTGTCGATGATGACCCGGCGGTTGCCCGGCTCGTCCGCGGCCCCTGCGAAGAGCTCCCAGCTCTCGGGGTCCATCGGGAACCCCGCCGCCGAGACGGGCGAGATGCCGATGAGCGAGCGGACCCGCGTGGGCGCGTCGAGCAGCATCAACTGGGCCGCCTTGCCGCCCATCGAGTGGCCGATCACCGAGAACGAGTCCCAGCCGAGGTGGTCGGCGACGGCCAGCGCGTCCGCCGCGACCTCCTCCATGGTGAACGCGCCCTCGGCGTCGATCGCCTCGCCGTAGCCGCGACAGTCGAGGAACGCGTACGTGCCGGTGTCGCCGTTCAGGTGCGGGCGCAGCGGATCGAAGCTCGTACGGTCGCCGAACCAGTTGTGCAGCACGAGCGCCCTTCGGGGTCCGCTGCCCACCACGTCGTACGGAAGAACCTGGCCCGTCATCACGCCCCCTGGTCATGTACCGCCACGGTCGTTTCGGCGCGTCGCTCGGATGCCCTCGCGTCGGTGCCGACGCTCGAGTGTCGCCGTCCGTGACCGCTCGGTCAACGGTGCGTGTCCCCGTCCGGGCCGGGCGGGCGAGGGCTCGACGGGCCGCGACCTCGTGCGACGGGCGGCTACGGGGCGCGACCGCCCCGAGATGCGGGGCCGCGCGGGCCTGGAGCATGCTGGCCTTGTGACGTCGCACGGCGTGGCCGGCCCAGCCCCGTCTGCCGGGACCGGGGACGTCCCCGGGAACGCGGAGACCGACGGGCGGCTGCTCGACGCCCTCCCTCTGGTCCTGTCCGAGGGCGCGCTGCGGACGATCGAGGCGGTCGGCGGTTACGCGGGCGGGGTCTATCTGCGCTCGGAGTCGCCGGACCTTCTCCGTATGGCGGTGCTCGCCGGGCTGCCCGGCCCGCTGTTCCGTCCCTGGTGGCGGATGCATGTGAACCGTCCGTTCCCGGTGGCCGAGGTCCACCGCTCGGGCCAGCCGGTGCATCTCGCCGACGTAGAGGAGGCGATGCGCCAGTTCCCCCAGCTCGTGGCGAGCCTCCCTTTCCCCTTCGGATCCCTGTACGCGCCGATCGTCAGCGGCAGAGAACGCTTCGGGGTGCTCGTCGTGCTGCGCGCCCCGACCCCCGGCGTCCCGGTGAACACCCGGGACCGGATGCGCCTGGCACGGGAGGCGCGACGCCTCGGCGACGCCCTCGCGGAACTCTCCGAGAGCGGAACCCTCGTCGAGTGGCCCGGGGAGCCGGTCTGCGTCCAGCTCCCCTCGGGGGGTACGAAGCCGGTTCGGATCGGCTACTTCGACTGGGACCTGACCAGCGGAACCGTGACCGCCGACGCCGGGCTGCGGGCGATCATCGGCGAGGGCGACAGCAGCCCGTTCCCCGGGACCATGGAGGCTCTGACCGCACGCCTCGCGCCGGAGGACAGCGCCGCGCTGTGGACCATGGCCCGCCGCGCGGCCGACTCGGGTGCGCAGGTGGCGCGCCGGATCCGGCTCAAGGGCCCCGACGGAGGGCTCCACCTCCTGGAGATCTCCGCCCGCGCGGCGGGCGACCGCCCAGGGCGGCTGAAGGGCTCCCTGGTCGACCTCGGCACCGGCCTGGTCGGCTCCGACGCCACCGACCGGCTGCCACGCGCCATCATCGCGATCGACCGCCTGGGACGGGTCACGTACGTCAACCACCTGACCGAGGCCCTCCTCGGCAGACCCCGCGCCTCACTCGCCGGGCTGAGCATGTGGGAGGCCCTGCCGTGGTTCGGCCATCCCGCGTACGAGGAGCATCTGCGGGCGGCGCTGCTCTCCGACGAGCCCGTGCACTTCCTGGCCCACGAACCCGACGGGGAGTGGCTCTCGGTCTCGCTGTATCCCGGCCACGACGGCGTGACACTGGTACTGCTCCCCGAGACCGACCCCGCCTACACACCCGGATCGGTCACCAACCCGGACACCGGCCTTGGCTCTCCGGCGGACCGGGCGTCGGCGCTCTACCGACCGGTGGCGCTCGCCATCGCGCTCACCGAGGCGGTCACGGCCCGCCAGGTGTCGGCGGTGGTGACCGACGAACTGCTGCCGGCGTTCGGCGGCCGACAGCTGGCGATCTATCTGCTGAGCGAACGGCATCTGTACCTGGCGTGGGAGACCGGGTTCCCTCCGGGGTTCCTGGAGCCCTTCGACGGTGTGGGGCTGGACGCCCCCCTGCCGGGTGTCGAGGCGCTCACCACCGGCCGCCCGCTGTTCTTCGAATCGATCGAGCAGATGAGCCGGGCCTATCCGGGGCTCCCCGTGGACGCGCCCTCGGGCGCCCGGGCCTTCCTGCCGCTGATCGCCTCCGGCCGGCCGGTCGGCTCGTGCATCCTCGGCTTCGACCGGCCGCGCGGTTTCAGCCCGGAGGAGCGCACGGTCCTGACGGCGCTGGCCGGCCTCATCGCCCAGGCCCTGGAGCGGGCCAGGCGGTACGACAGCGAGTCCGCCCTCGCCCGTGGGCTGCAGGACGCGCTGCTCCCGGCGCGACTGCCGGTCCGCGACCACGTCGACACGGTGGCGCGCTATCTGCCCGGTACGCAGGGCATGGACGTGGGCGGCGACTGGTACGACGTGGTCGAGACCGGGCGCGGGCTGCTGGCCCTCGTGGTCGGCGACGTCCAGGGGCACGGTGTCGCCGCGGCGGCGACGATGGGTCAACTGCGCAGCGCGGTACGGGCCTTCGCCCTCGCCGGTCATGCGCCGGAGGATGTCCTGATGGGCACCAACCGGCTGCTGATCGACCTCGATCCGGGGCAGTTCGCCAGCTGCTGCTACGTGGTGCTCGACCCGGCGACGGGGGTGGCGGAGGCCGTCCGGGCCGGGCATCCGCAGCCCCTGTTGCGGCGCCCGGACGGTACGGCGGAAGTGCTGGACCTGGCGGGCGGTCTGGTCCTGGGGATCGACGCCGACGCCACGTACCCGGTCACCGAACTGCACCTGGAACCGGGCGCGGTCCTCGCCCTGTACACGGACGGTCTGGTGGAGCGTCCGGGCCACGACATCGACGAGGGCGTCGAGTGGCTGCGCCGCACCTTCTCCGTCGCGGGGCAGATCCCCCTCACGGAGACGGCGGACCGGCTGATCCGCGATGCCCGTCAGGCGCCCGACCGGCCGGACGACATCGCCGTCCTGCTCGCCGCGCGCTGGATGAACTGAGCGGCCGTACCGAAGCCGCCGGGGCGGCGGCCGTCGCTCGTGGTGGGCGGCCCGTCGGCGGGAACTTCCTCACCCGGTCGGCCCCCGGCGCTGGTCGGGCGGGCCGGGCCCGGAGAGGCTGGGGGCATCAGACAGGCAGCCCGAGGAGGACGTGTGCAGCAGGACAAGCAGCCGGAGTACGGCCCCGTGGTCTTCCGTGACCGCTCCGCCGGGTTCGCCTTCCTGACCCGGTCGACGGCGACGAGCGAGCAGACCATCGAGTGGGACGACGGCAACTCGTATCCCGTGGTCGACGTCGAGATCTCCTCCGAGAGCCACCCGTTCTACACGGGCAAGGCGCGGAAACTGGACTCCGAGGGCCGCATCTCGCAGTTCGAGCGCCGGTACGGGGAGGCGGCCGAGGGGTCCTGACCCGGCGTCGCCGGTACCGGCCCGCCGCGAATCGGGCGCTCGCCGGAGGTCTTTCGCCGGAAACGGCCGACCGCCCCCGCGTCGTGCTCTGCGAGGGCGGTCGCGCGGATCGGTTCGGCTCAGGCCTCGACGACGCCCGACGCGGCGACGGCGATCTTGGCGCTGGTCGCGCCCGAGCGGGAGCCCAGGCCCTCGATCTTCTTGACCAGGTCCTGGCCCTCGACGACCTCACCGAAGACGACGTGCTTGCCGTCCAGCCAGTCGGTGATGATGGTCGTGATGAAGAACTGGGAGCCGTTGGTGTTGCGGCCCGCGTTCGCCATGGAGAGCAGGTACGGCCGGTCGTGCTTCAGCGTGAAGTTCTCGTCCTCGAACTTCTCGCCGTAGATGCTCTTGCCGCCCGTGCCGTTGCCGTTGGTGAAGTCGCCACCCTGGAGCATGAACTCCGGGATGACGCGGTGGAACGGGGAGCCGGCGTAGCCGAATCCGTGCTCGCCCGTGGCGAGCTCACGGAAGTTCCGCGCCGTCTTGGGGACGACGTCGTCGAACAGCTTGAAGACGATGCGCCCCGCAGGCTCGCCGTTGATCGTGATGTCGAAGTAAACGTTGTTGCTCATGAGGATATCCTGTCATTCCCGCTCACGCGACGCGCGCACGGGCTGCCCATCGGAGGGTCACACCAGTCCGCCGGCGTCCGGGGCCTGGGGGAGGCTGTCGGCCACCAGCGGTGCGGCCCCGTCCAGGAGGGGGGCGACCGGGTTGTCGTTCTGCAGGAGACCGGTGGTGCCGGTCGCGCCGTGTTCGGCCGCGGAGGCGTGCGGCGGCGGGGTGACGAGGGCCGTGACGACACCGGCGGCGAGGGAGGCGATGGCGAGCATGCTGCGCTTCTTCATGCCCTGGTCAACTGTCCAGGAGCCCAGGGGTTACGGTCTGCGGCCCAGGCGACCGGAGAGCGCAGTTCATATCACCTCAAATCCTATCGAAACTACTGCAACCGTATGGTTGTGGTGGATGTCTTTCCCAGTGACACCACTGTCCCCGTCGCAGCAGAAATCGGGGGACCTCATGCTTCATCGTCAGAGCCTCGCGGCCGTCGCCGCCGGCATCCTTCTGGCCGCCGGGATCGGTGCCACGATCCCCGCCGGCGCCGCCACGGAGCGGTCCCGGGCGGCGGCGCCGCCCCCGACCGCCCTGGTGGTCAACGCCCGCTGGGGCGGCCACGCCTCCTTCGACCGGCTCGTCATCGACGTCAGGGGCGCGATGCCCCCGGTCACCGTGACGCAGGTCGGCGTACTCCATCACGACGGCTCGGGCCAACGGGTTCCGCTCGCGGGAAGGTACTTCCTGGAGATCAGGCTCTCCCCCGCCGCCGCGCACGACGAGTCCGGCCGGTCCGTCTACCAGGGCCCCCGGCTCCTGAAGATCCATCTGCCCACGCTCAAGGGCGTCGCCCTGACCGGCGACTTCGAGGGCGTGGTGACCATCGGGGCGGCCTTCGACACCAAGCCCGGCTACAAGGCCTACACGCTCCACACCCCCGAGCGCTTCGTGATCGACATCAACCACCCGGCCGGCTGCCGGGCCTGAGGAAGGAGGCCGGGCGGGGCCGTCCAGGTAACGTCCCCGCCGGGCCGCTCAGAGGTCGGCGCAGGTCTCCACGTACACCACCGTGCCCGAGCGCCGGGCACGGTCGATCTCGGCGAGCCGGGCGAAGCTCCCCGGCGTCATCTCCCGCTCCCATTCGGCGAGGGTGCGCAGACGGAACTCGCTGTGCTCGTCCGGGTCGAGGACGACCCCGGCGAGCTGCTCGTCCGTCAGGACGCCTCCGTCGAAGATGAATCCGATGTGGTTGGCGGGCCACTCCTCGCCCCGGTCGGTGACGAAGTGGGTGCCGAGGAGCCTCGGCTCGCCCTCGAAGACGATCCCCGTCTCCTCGTGGCACTCCCGGACCGCGGTCTGCCACGGGGTCTCCCCCGGGTCCATGTTGCCCCCGGGCCACTGCCACGACTCCGTGCTGTAGGTGGCGCGCAGCTGGAACGGCCGGCCGTCGGTGTCGGTGAAGTAGAGGCATGCGTACGCCGTCGCCCTCGGCAGCGTCGCAATGTACTCGGCGGGCGGCAGCCAGGTGTTCGCCATGGGTCAGCTCTCTTTCGACGGGCCGGGTGGATCGCCTCCCATCCAACCGGTCACGGCACCCCGGCCCGGTGGAGCGCGATCATCTCCACCGGATCGTGTGATCACCGTGCCGGCGGCCCACCGTCGGCACCCGTGGGCCCGGGGCGTCTCATGCGAGCTCGTCCGGCAGTTCGGCCGGCAGGCGGTCGATGGTGCGCCGGATCAGGTGCTCGTGGATGAGACGGCCGACGAGCGCGGCGCCGTAGACCACGAAGCCGACGCCGACGAGCCAGGACTGGAGCACGAGGACGGTGCCGAACGGTCCGTAGGTGACCGCGTTGGAGGCGATCAACGGCGAGAAGACGAACTGGGAGAAGACCCGCAGCCCGAACAGCCCCAGGGCGGTGCAGAGCGCCCCCGGGGCGAGCGCGCGCCAGCGGATCCGCCCGCAGAGGAGGAAGCGCTGCGACCACCAGAAGAAGAGGAAGGCACCGGTGACGTCGCTGACCGCGACGAGGAAGGTGACGGCCGGGGAGGACTCCGCGGGGACCGGTGCGGTGACGAAGAGGAGGAGGGCGACGATGAGGACGCCGAGCCAGACGACGTGGCGCCACATCGTGTGCCAGCGGGCGGTGGGGAGGTCCCACACCCGTTCGTAACCGGTCTGTACGGCGGATCCGAAGGTGACACCGAACGCGGCGAGGGCGGCGAGACCGAAGGCGGTGGTGCGCTGCAGGGCCTGCCCCGGCTTGCCGAAGAGCATCTCGACCTCCTCCTGCGACACCTCCGAGACGCCGAGTCCCTGGATCAGCCAGCGGGCGAAGCCCTGGCCGCTGGCGAGGTCGGCGGCGGCGACGACGATCAGCAGCGGGACGAGGGTGAGGAGGCTGAGCGCGGCGAAGCCCATCGCGCGGTGCATCAGCTCCACTTCGCGGCCGCGGTTCCAGGCGAGCCCGACGACCGAGGTGAGGAGGGACCGGTGGAGCCGCTGGAACCAGTGGCCGTGCTCGGCGGGGGCACCGTCGTGGGGCGCACCGGAAGTGGGGGGCATGCCACGGGGAGTACCCGCCCGGGCGGTGGGACCCCTCCGACACGCGGCCGAACGGGGGGTTCGGGCCCGTACCCGGCGCGCCCAGGAACCGTGAGCGGGCACGGGGGCGCCCGGCGCGCTCAGGGCTCAGGAACCGTGAGCGGCGCGCGGGCGTCCGGGGTGTTCAGGGGCGTGCGGGTGTGAGGCAGGTACGGGTGCAGCCGTCCGGAGCGTTGTCCGGGTGGCCGGAGGAGGCCTGGAGCGCGGCGCTCACCAGCGTCGCGAGAAGGTCGATGTCGGATCCCATGTCCAGACGGACCGTCACCCACCCCGATCCTGCGCGCAGTCGCACGGCGCTCGACCCGAGGAGGGCGGGGCGCAGCTTCGCGATCATGGCGCGGGTGAGGTGGACGTCGGCCTCGTGCTCGCCGTGGAAGTGCACGATGTCGTGCGTCGCGCTACGCAGCCCGAGCTCGGCGCCGCACTGGGCGCGGCCGGGGGCCAGCGAGGGCCAGCTCATCAGGCGTTCACTGGCGTGCCGGGCGGTGTTCATACCCAGGAGCGTGCCGGGACGGAGGGCCTTGCACAAGCGTCCGGCGGAAAGAATCCCGCCGGGGCGTGAAAACCGGCCTGCCCTGGTGACACACGGCGCGCGGGGGCTCACAAGGAGCCTCGAACAGACCGGTTTTCGAGCGTGACGGGAGGGGCCCACGGGACGCGTCGACGGCCGCGCCGCCGACCTCAGGAGGGCGGGGCGACGCCGGCGAAGACCACCTCGAACTCCTCGAGGCTCCTCGTGGTCACCCGTGTCTCCGTGGTGGCGTCGCCTCTGATCGCCGCGACAGCGCCGCGGGAGGCCACCAGGGCGTCGCGGTCGTTCCAGACGATCCCCACGCTCGCCCGGCCCGCGGCACGGTCCACGAGCAGGGATCCGCCCACGAACCCGGAGAGGGCCTCCAGCCTCGGCATGGCCATGTCGCGGAAGGTGTCGACCAGAAGGTCCGTGCCGGAGGGATCGAACTCCAGGCGTGCCAGCCGGAACCACGCGCCGGGTCCGACGGAGCGCGGGGGCCGCGCGACCGCGGCCTCCCAGTTGTCGACGACCGCGGTCCGGGCGAAGGGCGTGAGCTGCGCGGCCCGTCGCTCGCGGAGCTGCTCGTCGCTGTCCTGCCGGGACTTCTCGTCGTCCCACCACGTCGCCGTGAAGAGCTTCCCGATTTCGCGGTCGACGAAGAGCCCCATTCCCCGGAATCCCGGGAGCTCCGACACCAGGGCCCGGCCCTCGGAGGCGGTCGCCTCGACCGCGGCCTCGAGTTCGGCCGGATCTCCTGTCGCGTACAGCGTCCGCACGTACACAGCGGTCCCTTCGTCCTGCCCGGCGTCACGCCCACGGGGCTCGCCGGCCATGGGGCAGGACCCGGGTGGACCCGCCTCCCGGACTCCATGCGACGGCCTGGACCGGCGGACGGCAAGGGGGCCGGGGCGTCCGGGTGACCCCACCGCCCCGGGCGGTCGCGGACACCGGGTTCCCCCCACCGCCCCGGGCGGTCCCGGACACCGGCTAGGCGCCGGAGCGCTCGCGGATACGGGCCGCGAGGACGGCGACGTCGTCCTCGGCGTGATGGGCGTCGAGCCGCTGGAGGACCTCCTCCACGAGCTCCTCGGGACCGGAGCCGGGGCGTACGCGGAGGGAGGACAGCCGGGCGAGCGAGACGTCGATGTCCTCGCCGCGGCGCTCCACGAGCCCGTCGGTGAAGAGCACGAGCGTGTCGGCCGGTGCGAGGGCGCGGGTCACGGGTTCGTAGCCGCCGACACCGGTGCCCAGCGGGGGGCCGACGGGGAGTTCGACGAGATCGGCCGAGCCGTCCGCGGCGAAGACGACGGGCGGCAGGTGGCCGGCGCTGGCGAAGGTGGCCGATCCGCGCGCCGGGTCTACCTGGACCAGGAGGCAGGTGGCCGGCCGCAGGCCGCCGTCGCCGGCGATGACGGAGTCGAGCTGGCGCAGGACGCGGTGCGGCGGCAGGTCGGTGGAGGCCACGTCGCGCAGGGCGGAGCGGTACGCGTTCATGTCGACGGCCGCGTCCAGGCCGTGCCCCATCACGTCGCCGACGACGAGCAGGCTGCGGCCGAAGTGGAGCCGTACGCTCTCGAACCAGTCGCCGCCGACGAGCGTCCGGGCCCCGACCGGGAGGTAGCGTCCCGCGACCTCCAGATTGGGGTGGGGCCGGCCCGGCTCGGCGACGAGGGCCTGCTGGAGGTGGAAGGCGGTCCGCTCGGTGGAGGCGAGCCGGCGGGCGTGACCCAGGTGGACGGCGGCGAGCCGCGCCGCGTCGTGGACGGTGGCCGTCTCGTGGGCGTCGAGACCGTGGGCCCGGACGCTGACGGCGCTCACGGACCCGACGACCCGGCCCTGCGACTCCAGGGACACGGACACGACCCGTACGGGCACGCCGCCGGGGGCCACGTCCGCATAGCTGTGGGGAGGCCCTTTCTCGTGCCGCGGCTCCACGCGGTCGAGCAGCTTCGGGTCCCCCGCCACGGCGGTACGTGCCCAGCCGGGCCCGTCCTCGGGACGGACGTCCACTGCGGCCGCCTCGAATCCGTGCCGGCAGAGGAACCCGGCCAGGTCCTGGCAGACGCCCTGCTCGTCGGGGTGCGAGCCGATCTCCGCGATGGCGTCCGTCGCGGCTCGCAGCCGGGCCAGGACGGCCGCATGCTCCTCGGCCAGGGAGTCCCCCGCTCGCTCCGACAAGACACCTCCACTGCCGCTACGGCCCCGAGCAGCGCACACATCCCATGGGACCAGCGGGGTCACGTGCCCGCGCGCCCACCGGCCGGACCAGCAGTCCATCACATTCCGTGATCCCGTAGCCAGACCTTTCCGCCCCCACGCTACGCCGCGCCGGTGTTCTCGTCCGATCTTCACGACTTCCCCCCGGCGCCCGCCGCCGTAGAGCCCGTCGTGCTCCCTGCGCGTCTCCCGTAACGCCCGTGACCTTGGCCGCACTTGCGGTCCGCACGGTTGTGGGGAACGGCCGGAACTGATCCAGTACACCCATGGCTACCGGCCAGTACGGATGGATGGCGCGGCTCCGGGGAGAACAACGATGACGACCGGGTACTTCAGCTCCGTCGACGACGTCGCCGAGCGGCTCGCCGCGACCGGCTATCTGGCCTCCCCCGCCGTCGCGACCACCGTCTTCCTCGCCGACCGGCTGGGCAAGCCGCTCCTCGTCGAGGGGCCGGCAGGCGTGGGCAAGACCGAACTGGCCAAGGCCGTCGCCCAGGTCGCCGACGCCCGGCTCGTACGGCTCCAGTGCTACGAGGGCGTCGACGAGTCGCGCGCCCTGTACGAGTGGAACCACGCCAAGCAGCTGCTGCGGATCACGGCGGGCCGCGACGAGTCCTGGGACGAGACGCGCACGGACATCTTCAGCGAGGAGTTCCTGCTCCCCCGTCCCCTCCTCACCGCCATCCGTTCCGCCGATCCGACCGTGCTGCTCATCGACGAGACCGACAAGGCCGACATCGAGGTGGAGGGGCTCCTCCTCGAAGTGCTCGGCGACTTCCAGATCACCGTGCCCGAGCTGGGCACGATCACCGCGGCCCGGCGCCCCTTCGTCGTCCTCACCTCCAACGCCGGCCGCGAGCTCTCGGAGGCGCTGCGCCGCCGCTGCCTCTTCCTCCACATCGGCTTCCCGGAGGAGGAGCTGGAACGCCGGATCGTGACGACGAAGGTGCCGGGGCTCGACGCGGCGCTGGTGGCGTCCGTGGTGCGGGTGGTCGGCGCGCTGCGGGCGATGGACCTGCGCAAGGTGCCGTCGGTCGCCGAGACCATCGACTGGGCCCGGACGCTCCTCGCCCTGGGCGCCGAGGCCCTGGACGAGACGGTCGTACGCGACAGTCTGGGCGTGATCCTGAAGCACCAGGACGACATCCAGAAGGCGGCGGCCAAGCTCGACCTGGACGCGGTGTGACCACGGCTCCGGCCGGGGCCACCCTCCGGCTCACCGGACTGGTGCAGGCACTGCGCGCGCACGGCCTGTCCATCGGTACGGGCGAGAGCGTGGACGCGGGGCTCGCGCTGGAGGCGGTCGGGTTCACCGACCGGGAACGGGTCCGGGAGGCGCTCGCCGCCACGCTGCTCCACAAGGAGGGGCAGCGCCCGCTCTTCGACCGGGTCTTCGACCTGTACTTCCCGCTGACCGCCGACGACCGGGGCACGGAGCCTTCCGGCGCGGACGCGGGCGCCGGGGAGTTCGACACGGCGGCGCTGCGGGAGCGGCTCGCCGCCGCCCTGGCCGCCGACGACCGCTCGGCGCTGACGCGGCTCGCGGGCGAGGCGGTGGGCGGCCTCGGCGGCTACGGCTCCGCACCGGGCTCGGACGGCTGGTCCTCGTACCAGACCCTCGCCAGGCTCCGGCCCGAGACGCTCCTCGCCCGGGTGCGGGCGAGGCTCCTCGACGCGGCCTCCGGAGGACCGGAGTTCGCCGACCGGCTGACGGACGACGAGATCCGGCGGCGCATCGAGGCGTTCCGCGAGCGGGTCCGGACGGAGGCCCGGCGCCGGGTCGCCGAGCGGCAGGGCCGGGACCGGGTCGCGCGGCGCGCGGTGGCGGGCACCCCGGACAGCGTCGACTTCCTGCTCGCAGGCCGGGCCCAGCTGGACGAGCTGCGTACGACGGTACGGCCGCTGGCGCGCAAGCTCGCCACGCGCCTCGCGGCACGGCGGCGACGTGCCGCGCGCGGGCGGATCGACCTGCGGCGCACGCTGCGCGGCTCGCTGTCGACCGGAGGCGTACCGATGCGGCCGGTGCTGCGGCGGCGCCGTCCCGTCCGCCCGGAACTGGTCCTGCTGTGCGATGTGTCGGGGTCGGTCGCGGGGTTCGCGAACTTCACCATGCTCCTGGTGCAGGCGCTGCACGACCAGTTCAGCAGGGTGCGGGTGTTCGCCTTCGTCAACCGGGTCGACGAGGTGACCGACCTGATCGCCCGGGGCGCGGCCGACCCGGCGGGCCTCGCCGCCCGCATCCTCGACCAGGCGGAGCTGACCGGCTGGCACGGGCAGAGCGACTACGGGACCGCGTTGGGCGAGTTCGCCGAGCGGTACGCCGACGCCGTCGGCCCGCGCACCGTGGTCTTCGTCCTCGGCGACGCCCGTACGAACATGAGCGACCCGAACCTGCCGGCGCTGAAGGCGATCGCGGACCGCGCGCGCCGCGTGCACTGGCTCAACCCGGAGCAGCCCGCGTTGTGGTCGACCGGAGACTCGGTGGCGCTCGCCTATGCCGAACTCGTCGACATGCGCCCGTGCCGGAACGCGCGACAGCTGGGTGAACTGATCGGCCGGCTCCTGCCGGTCTGAGCGCCCGCAGGGACCCCGAGGGTGGCCACGCCCGACGGAGCTTCTGCCGCGGAGCGTCCGTGGCAGCCCTCGGGCACCTCCGCCGCCGCTCAGGCATGCGGCTGCCTCCCCTGGCCCCGCCTGGCAGCCGCCCGTGCGCGGCCCGACCATGGACGAGATGTCCCGATGCGGGCGGACGACAGGAACGGTCGGTGAACTGCGATGGCACGGGTGACGGTGGACGGGACGGACCTCGTCGTCCGGCTGTCCCTCCGCGAGCGGCTGGCCGCGCGCCGGGGAGACGTACGGGTGCCGCTGACGGCCCTGCGCGAGGTCCGGGTCGAGCCGGACTGGTGGCGCGCGCTGCGTGGATCGCGTGGCCGGGGCCTTTGGATCCCCGGCCGGATCTGCGTGGGCACACGCGTCCTGCCCGACGGCCGGGACTTCGCCGCGGTGAAGGCGGGCACACGGGTGCTCTGTGTCGAGCTGCGTCGCGACGCCGCCTTCGGCCGACTGGCCGTCTCCGACCCCGATCCGGAGCGGGCGGTACGGGAACTCGGCCCGTACGTCCCCACGGACCTGCTGGAATGAGGCCGTCCCGTCAGGTGGATGTGCCCGACCGCAGGCCGGGCGACCTTCCCGGTCAGGTCGGGGCGACGTTCTCGGCCTGGGGCCCCTTCGGGCCCTGAACCACGTCGAACGCGACCTTCTGTCCCTCGGCGAGCTCGCGGTAGCCGGTGCTGGCGATGGCCGAGTAGTGGACGAACACGTCCGGGCCGCCGCCGTCCTGCTCGATGAAGCCGAAGCCCTTCTCCGCGTTGAACCACTTCACTGTTCCGGTTGCCATGGTGATCTCCTCGGCAATGGCGAACACCTCCATCCTCTCTCGGCACGGCCCAGAAGTCCCGGCGGGTAGCGTGTCCGCATGGAACTCATCGGAGACATCACCGCCGACCGGCCCCTGCTCGTCCTTGCCGTGAAGGAAGAGGCCCAGTTCCTCGACACGGACCTGCCGGTCCTGCTCACGGGCATGGGCAAGGTGAACGCAGCGACCTCGCTCGCGACCGTCCTGGGCCGGGGCCCGCGCCCGTCGGGCGTCGTCAACCTGGGGACCGCCGGGGCGCTGCGCCCGGGGTGGGCGGGGACGTTCGTGGTGGGCACGGTGATCCAGCACGATCTCGACAGCGAGCTGCTCGCGTCGCTGACGGGCGAGACGTACGGGGCTCCCCTGGCCCTGCCGGACGGCGGCGACGTGACCCTGGCCACGGGCGACGCCTTCATCTCGGACGAGGCCGCCCGGGCCCGGCTCGCCGCCCGCGCGCCGCTGGTCGACATGGAGGGCTACGCCCTCGCGACCGCCGCCGCTCTTGCCGGGGTACCGATCCGGATCGTCAAGCACGTGAGCGACGAGGCGGGCGACGGAGCGGCCAGGACCTGGCGGGAGTCGGTCGCCGAGTGCGCCCGGGCGCTCGCGCAGTGGGCGGCGGAGAACACTCCGTACCGCTCCTAGGAACCGGCCGCGACCGGTGCGGTCGCCGGGGGCGCCTCGCGCCCTGGGGGTGCCGTCGGTCCGAAGCGCCGGCGGTACGCGGACGGGGAGAGGCCGGTCTCGCGGTTCATGTGGGCGCGGAGGTTGGCGGCCGTGCCCAGCCCGCTGGCGCGCGCGACGACGTCGAAGCGGGATTCGCCGCGCTCGATCAGCCGGCAGGCCAGGGTCACACGCTCTCCGGTGAGCCAGGCGAGCGGCGTGGTGCCGAGCTGCGCGCGGAACCGGCGGTGCAGCGTGGCCGGGCTGACCGCCGCCCTGACCGCGAGGTCGGCGACGGTCAGTGGGGAGCCGAGGCGCTCCTGGGCCCAGGCGAGGAGCGGGGCGAGGGACTCGTCGGGGGTCTCGGGGACCGGGCGCTCGACGAACTGCCGTTGCCCGCCGTCCCGGTGGGCGGCGAAGACGAGCCGGCGGCTGACCGCGTTGGCGACCTCGGCGCCGTGGTCGCGGCGGACGACGTGGAGACCGAGGTCGAGTGCGGCGGCGCTGCCGGCCGCGGTGAGGATGTCGCCGTCGTCGACGAACAGGACGTCCGGTTCCAGGTGTACGGAGGGGAAGCGGGCGCGGAAGGAGTCGGCCCACTGCCAGTGGGCGGTGGCCCGTCGCCCGGCGAGGACGCCGGCCTCGGCGAGGGTGAAGGCGCCGCTGCAGAAGCCGATCAGTCGGGTGCCGCGCGCGTGGGCGCGGCGGATCGCGTCGAGCACGGCGGGGCGGCGCGGGACCTCGACGTCGGGGCGGTTGGGGACGATGAGCGTGTCGGCGCGGTCGGCCGCGTCGAGCCCGGTGACTCCGGTGAGGGTGAAGAAGCCGTCGCGCATGAGGGTCCGGGGCTCGGGCGAGCAGAGCCGGAAGTCGTACAGGTCGCGCCCGAGCTCGGGGCGGCGCAGACCGAAGACCTCGGTGGCGCAGCCCAGTTCGAAGGGGTTGGAGTTGGCGTCGACGATGATGACGACGCGGTGCGCTCCGGCGTGCGAGGATCCTTGCGGCATATGCTATTTCTAGCACTCACGCCGGGTGACGGGGTGGGACGAGGATGGCTCCATGAGCCGGAACACCGCTGTGAACAGCACCCCCGTCGCCCTTGCCACCGCCCTCGCCTCCTTCGAGGACCTGTGGAGCCCGCGCATCGTGACGCGGGTGAACGACTACGACGTCCGTGTGGCGAAGGTGGCGGGCGAGCACCTGTGGCACGCCCACGACGACACCGACGAGTTCTTCCTGGTGATCGAGGGCGAGCTGCGCATCTCGCTGCGCGAGGAGGGCACGGAGCGCACCGTGGCCCTCCCCAGGGGCTCGGCCTTCACCGTCCCCAAGGGCGTGGAACACCGTCCGTACGCCCCGTCCGGAGCGTCGATCCTGCTCTTCGAGCCGACGGGCACCCTCACGGTCGGTGACCGTCATGAGGAGATCCCCGCCCACGTGGACGTGACGACGGGGCACGTGCTCGACGTGTGAGTCCCCGGCCGGAGTCCGCCCGGAACGGCCCGTGCACCTGTTCAGAGAGCGCATGAGCAGCGCACGGCGCAGCGAACCCGGTCAGGAACGACACCCGTTGCCCGGTTCTCCACGTTTGGGACGGGCGGGCCCCGGCGCCACGGGCGCGTGCCCGCCGCCGCATGCCGAGCGGGTGGCCGACACCCGGACCATCCTGGAGGGGTGGGCCCCGCCCGGAGGCCGCGCGGCGGTGCGGGTGGTGCGCCGTGCGCCCCCGATGCGGACGCGAGCGCCGGGTCGCGTTCCGCGCACGATGCGCACCGGGGGCTTCGAGGGAGGCGGGACGCATGAACGAGTCCGGGGCAGAGTCCGACAGGGCCGGGACGGGCGACAGGAGCGCGACGGCCGGCAAGGCGCGGTTCGAGGACATCTACGACCAGCCCGACCCGCGGGCGTACTTCCGGCGCCTCGCACCGCTGGAGTACGAGATTCCGCAGCAGGCACAGGCCGCGTTCCGGCGCGCGGCGGCCGCGCGCGACGGCGGGGCGGTGCTGGACCTGTGCTGCTCGTACGGGATCAACGCGGCCCTGCTCAACCACGAGGTCACGCTCGCCGAGCTGTACGCGCGCTACACGGACCCTGCGGTGGACGGGCTGACCGCCGCCGAACTCGCCGTACGGGACAAGGAGTTCTACGCGTCCAGGCGCCGCGCGGACGCCGCCCCGGTGATCGGTCTCGACGTCGCGGGCAACGCCCTGCGGTACGCGCGTGAGGTCGGTCTCCTCGACGACGCGTTCGCCGAGAACCTGGAGGAGGGAGCGCCGCCGAGTCCACGGCTGCGGGCGGCGATGGCCGACGTCGGGCTGATCACGCTGACCGGCGGCGGCAGCTACCTCACCCGGCGTACCTTCGCGGCGCTCCTCGAATGGGCGGGGCGGCCTTTGCGGGTCAGTGCGTTCGTCCTGCGGACGGTCTCGTACGGGCCGGTCGCCGAGTGCCTCGCCGGCTACGGCCTGCGGACCGTCGCCGACCCCTCGCGGACCTATCCGCAGCGGCTGTTCACCGACGCGCGCGAGCAGCGGTACGCGGTCGAGGCGGTACGGGCACGGGGTGAGGACCCGACCGGGCGGGAGTCGGCCGGCCGGTTCCACACGGTGCTGTACGAGTCGGCTCCGGAGCGGCTCTAGCCTTCGGGCCGGCGTACGACGAGCATCGCGGCGACATCGTCGTCGACACCGTGGTCGGCGTAGGCGTCCAGCTCGCGGTGGAGCAGGGCGGGGACCCGCTCGCCGGGCTCGTCCACCCAGCGGCTCATCCGCTCCTCCAGGGGGTAGAAGGTGCCGTCCCGGTCGCGGGTCTCGCTCACCCCGTCGGTGTAGAGCAGCAGCCGGTCCCCCGGTACGAAGGGGACCACCTCGACGTGATGGTGGGCGGCGAGGAGGCCGGACAGGTTGACCGGAAGGGACGGATCGGCGAAGGGGACGGGCCGTACGCGGGTGCCGTGCTGGAGGAAGGGCGCCGGATGCCCGCAGCTGAGGAGACGCGCCACGGCTTCGTCGTCGGGGATCTCGACCAGGACGACGGTGGCGAAGCGCCCGGCGGCGTCCGAGTCGGGGTCCCAGGCCCCGTAGCGCCCCAGACCCTCCTCCAGACGGTCGGCGAGGGCCGGCAGGTCCGGCGCCTCGTCGGCGGCGGCACGGAACGAGCCGAGCAGGACGGACGCGGTCTCCACGGCTCCCAGGCCCTTGCCCTGGACGTCGCCGAGCATCAGGCGTACGCCTCCCGGGACGCGCACGGCCTCGTAGAAGTCGCCGCCGATCCGGGCCTTGGCCGCGGCCGCGACGTACAGCAGATGGAGGTCGACGGGGCCGAGCCGGGGCGGGAGCGGACGGAGCACGACGCGCTGGACGACCTCGGCGACCGCCGTCACCTCGCGCAGCTCGCGCTCGTACCGGAGCCGGGCGTGGCTGATCCAGGCGGAGGCCGCGGTCACCGCCGCGAGAGCCAGCTCGTTGGCGGCGATGTCGGGAAAGAACGCGTCACCGCTGTGCACCCCGAGCAGCCCGCCCAGCACCATGGCGATCACGCCGATGACGACGGTGCCCCGGACGCTCCAGGTCACCGCTGCCAGGGCCGGTGCGGCGGCCAGGAGCCGGTCGTAGCGTTCCTCCTCATCGGTGAGGCGGTCGGCGAGCACCGTCAGGACCATGACGAGGAAGGGCAGGAACCGGCCGATGTTGATCTGCGTGCGTGACCGTCCCCGGGGGCGGCCGCGGTGAGCACCGGAGGGCATCTGGTGATCGTACGCAGCGGGGGCGCCGTGACCTGGGCGTCCGCACCGCCCTGGCGTGTCCGGACCGGTTCAGGGCCGCGCCCGAAGGGAGGCCGGGGATGCAGGCGCCTCCGGGGCTTGCGCGGGTGCGCCCCGCCCGGGCAGACCGAGTGCGGCGGCGGCGCCGAGCGCCGCGACGCAGGCCAGGGCCAGGAGGGTGGTCCCCATCCCGGCGACGAAGCCCGCACCCGGGTCGAGCGTCATCAGCAGGGTCGCGGCGGCGACGCCCAGCGCGGGACCGACGTTCATCGCGGTCTGCTGGAGTCCGCCGGCGACTCCGGCGTCGGCCACGGAGGCCTCGTGCACGACGACGGCGGTGGCCGTCGCCATGACCGTGCCGAACCCGGCGCCCACCAGTGCGAAGCAGACGCCGGTCGGCAACGCCGTCGCGGAATCGTCGAGCCGCGAGAGCAGCAGCACGCCGACGGCGAGCAGGACCCCGCCCCCGACCGTCGTACGACGGGGACCGAACCGGCGTTGCAGCAGGGCGGCGGCGGGCGCGCCCAGCACCATCATCACGGCGAGGGGCAGCACCCACAGGCCGGTCGACAGGGGGGCGAGTCCACGGACGTCCTGGAGGAAGTACGTCGCCACGAAGAGCGCGCCGAACAGGACGGCCGACGAGGTCAGCAGGGTGGTGAGGCCCGCCACGACGGGCCGGGAGCGCAGGAGGGCCGGCGGCAGGAGGGGACGGGCGGTACGGCCCTCGTGCCGGGCGAAGGCGGCTCCCGCCGCGACGGCGGCGAGGAGGGCGAGGCCGGTCCCGGGCGTCCAGCCCGATTCCGGCACGGCGACGAGCACATGGACCAGGCAGGCGAGCGTCACGGCGAGCAGGACGGCCCCGGGCAGGTCCAGCGCCGACCCGTCCCGCTTCCCCGCCCGCGGTGCGCCGGCCGTGGTGGCGGCTGGCGTCCTCGGTCGCGCCGGAGCGGCGACGGCCGCGAGGAGGCCGATGGCCAGGGCCGGCACCGCCGTCAGGGCGAACACCGAGCGCCAGCCGAAGGCCGAGACGAGCGCGCCGCCCACGAGCGGCCCCGCGGCGGCCGCGAGACCGATCGCGCTCATGCGCAGCGCGATCGGCATGGCCAGACGGTCGGGCGGGAAGGCCGCGCGGAGCATGCCCAGGGTGGCCGGTTGCAGGAGCGCCCCGAACACCCCCTGGAGGACCCGCAGGGCGATCATCCAGCCGATCCCCGGTGCGAGGGCGATCGCGGCCGAGGTGACGGCGAAGCCGAGCGTGCCGAGGACGAAGAGTCTCCGATGGCCGAAGGCGTCTCCGAGCCGGCCCGCGAAGACGAGGAGGCTCGCGACCGCGACGAGATACCCGGTGCTGGTCCACTGGACCTGACCGAAGTCCGCGCGCAGATCGTGCTGGAGCGTGGGCTGGGCGATCGTGAGCAGGGTGCCGTCGAGCGCGACGACGGCGGCGCCCACGACGCTGCAGGCGAGGGTGACCCTCCGCTGACGTATCACCGCGTCCGCCCGACGGGTCCGAGGTGGGCGTCGAGTGCGGCCCGGAGAAGCGGCTCCGGGTCGTCGGTGCGCGCGGCGAGCTGGAGGCTGCCCCAGGCCCAGAGCTGGGCGATGCCGTGCAGGTTCGCCCAGAACGCCGCCGCGACGGACGCCGGGTCGGGGGCGGCCTCGGGAAGGGCGCGGCCGACGAGCCGGACCAGCAGCTCGAAGAGCGGCAGGCTCGTTCCACGCAGCCCGAGCCGGCCGCTCTCCAGCAGGTCGTGCCGGAACATCAGCTCGTACATGCCGCGCCGGTTCAGCGCGAAGTCGAGATGGACGCGGGCCAGTGCGTCGAGCTGGGCACGTGCCCCCGCCCAGTCCCCCGCCTCCTCCCCGACCACCGCCGCGATCCGTTCCGCGAGTTCGGCGAAGCCCTGGCGGGCGATGGCCGACAACAGGTCGAGGTGGGTCGGGAAGTAGCGGCGGGGCGCCCCGTGGGAGACCCCGGCTCGCCGGGCGATCTCCCGGAGGGACAGCGCCTGGGCCCCCTCCGCGTGCACCAGCTCGACACCGGCATCGATCAGTCGGCCGCGCAGTCCGGCCTGGGTCTCCTGGGTCATAGACACTCTCTACCAGGCACGGGTAGACAGTGTCTACACGGATCGTGCCCGGTCTGGCGCCGTCGCCCGGCGATCACCGTGTCCGGTCGGGCCGTCGTCCGGCGATCAAGGATCGACAGGGTGTCCGCTACACTGTTCGACAGCGAAGGGGAGTAGCCCTGCGAACCGGTCGTCGACACACTGGAGCCCTCGGGTTCCCGGTGGCCGGGTCCGCGCGGAGCGCGGACGGGCGAGACCTTCGGCCAGGCATTCGCCATGTCCGCGTCTCGTGGGTGTGGTCCGTCATGCCGGGCCGAGTGGTTCTTCCCGTCGCCCGCCGTGGTGCCGTGCGGATCCCGGGCCCGGACCGAACAGAGAGCCCCCGGTATGCACCTCGACCCCTTGGCGATCCTCACCGCCTTCGGGCTGATCTTCCTCGCCGAGCTTCCCGACAAGACGATGTTCGCGTCCCTCGCCATGGGCACGCGGATGCGTCCGCTGTACGTCTGGTTCGGCACGTCCACGGCGTTCGTCGCGCATGTCGCCATCGCCGTGGGAGCCGGCAGCCTCATCGGTCTGCTGCCCGACTGGCTCGTCAAACTGATCTCGGCCCTGCTGTTCGCCTTCGGCGCCTTCATGCTGCTGCGCGGCGGGGGCGACGACGACGAGGACGACACGGGCGGCAGGACCGTCACCGGGTTCTGGCCGGTCTACTCGACCGCCTTCATGGCCGTCTTCATCAGTGAGTGGGGCGACCTGACGCAGATCACCACGGCCAACCTCGCCGCCACCAACGGGACGTGGTCCACGGCGATCGGCTCGGCCGCCGCCCTGATGTCCGTCTCGGCGCTCGCCCTGGTCGCGGGCCGGTTCATCGCCAAGCGTGTCCCGCTCAAGACGGTCCAGCGCATCGGCGGTGTGTGCATGGCGGGCCTGGCGATCTGGTCGCTCACCGAGATCTTCGTCGGCTGACGCGTCGACTCGAATCGTCGACGTGAGAGCGCGCCCCCTGGATCGGCCGGTCCAGGGGTCGCGCTCTCACGCGAAGTCCCGGAAGGCCCGGTCCGGATCGCCGTGCGCGTCGGATTCCGCCCGATCACCCACGGGCGGGCGGCGCCTCGGGGCCAGTACGCGGGGACGGGCGAAGTCCGTGTTGTCGACGAGGACGTCCGTGCTCGGCAGCGGATCGACCTCGGCGAGGTAGATGCGCTCCGCCACCAGGTAGCGGTCGCGGTGGACGGCTTCCGCGTCCGATCCCGCCCAGCCCTGGTCCCGCTCCGCTCCCCGTCGTACGGAGAGTTCGGCGTCCACGTCGAGCCAGACGCGGTAGTCCCAGTAGCCGTCGATCTCCGGCCGGAAGGCGAAGACCCCGTCCACGACGAGCACGGTGTCCGGCGCGAGTGGGGTCCGCCGCGCGGAATGGTCGAGCTGGGTGAGCGGATCGATGCCGCACAGGGCGCAGGAGTCGGCCTCGGGCGACCGCGCGGGGTCCAGGAGGAGGCTTCGGACCCGCTCGTAGTCGTACGCGTTGCGGTAGTAGCCCTCGCCGGACTCCCGGTCGTAGAGATGCCGGTCCTTCCAGGGGTTCTTGAAGTCGTCGAGCGTCGCCCGGAGAACGGGCCGGCCCGTGCCCGCGATCCACTCGGCCAGCTCGTGTCCGAAGCTCGTCTTGCCCGCCGCTGTGAGGCCGTCGATCCCGACGAGGAGCCGTCCGGTGCCCCGGGCCAGGATCGCCCGTGCGATCTCCTCGATCAGGGCGGCCCGTTCGGCGGAGGCCGAAGGAGGGACCGGCTGCTGCCAGGTCGAGGACGAGTGGTGGACTACGCCAGGCTGAGCGGTCATGGGCCCGAACCTACCGACCGGGCCCACGCGGCGGACGGCCGGGCCGTGTTCCGCACGGGGAGCCGCGCCAGGTCAAAAACGTCGTCCACGACGAGCGTCGGCTCCTACGGAGAGAGCGCGGTCGACGCCGTCACCACTCGCGGGCGGCGACCAGCTCCTCCACGTCGGCGTCCGCGAAGCCGTAGGCCGTGGCGACGAACCAGAAGTTCTCGGCGATCTCCTCACGGGCGACGGTCTCGATCTCGCTGCCGGCCTCGTCGAAGTCCGCCTCCAGCGCGTTGAACTCCTCCGTGGCCCCTTCCGTGAGCGCGTAGAGCGCCGTCAGGTCGGCCGGTCCCTCCGCCTCGATCCGCTCGCAGAGCCGCAGCAGGATCGCCCGTCCCTTGTCGACGACGTGGTCCGGGTAGTACCCGTCCTCGTAGAGCGCCTTGAGAAAGGCGTACCCCGCCACCTGCTCGTTCGTGATCGCCATCTGTGTCCCTTTCCCCGCATGATCATCAGACGTCCCCATCGTGCACCACGCCACTGACAACGCCGCCCGGTCGGAGCTCCCGCGCCCTCCCGCCCGCCGGAACCCGTCCCGAGTTGCGGCGCGCGTGTCAGGCGAGAGGCTGGACTCACACGCGCGTACCCCGCAGGGAGAGACGATGAGTGACCTCGCAGCCCTCAGCGACGAGCATCTGGCGGCCGCGCGCAGCGCCCCGCACGGCCGGAGCGCCCAGGTGGTGATGCACGACGGGGTGCTCCGGCAGAGCGTGATCGCCCTGCTCGCCGAAACGTCGCTCGACGAGCACAACGCCCCTCCGGCGGCGAGTCTGCACGTGCTGCGGGGACGGGTGAGGCTGACGGCCGCGGGCTGGTCCGAGGAGCTGACGGCGGGAGAGCTGAAGATGATCCCCAAGGAGCGGCACGGCCTCGTCGCCGTGGAGGACGCGGTCGTCCTGCTGACCGCCGTCAACGACTGAGCCGAGCCGCGCGAGGGCTCACACGGTCTCGTCCAGGTCCTCGGCGTAGTACTCGATGGCGCGCCGGTACCTGCCGACCCGGGGATCCTCGCTGGTGGCCGCGACCAGTCGCAGCAGCAGGCGCGTCGACTCGTGATGGTCCCCGGTGTTGAAGAGCGCCATCGCGAGGAAGGTGCGCAGGGCGCCGTCGTCGGGGAACTCCTCGACGCCGCCGCGCAGGGTGGCGACGGCCTCCTCGTACCGACCGAGGACGCGGAAGGTGCTGCCGAGGCCGAGAAGCGCGCCCCTGCGGTCCTCCTCGGACAGCCCCGGTTCCGCGCCGGTCGTCTTCAGTGCCCTTTCGTAGTAGGGCACGGCCTCGGCCTCCAGGCCGAGCACGTCGTGCGCCCAGGCGGTCTGGTAGGCCACCTCCACGTCGTCGGGGTGGCGGGCGGCCAGCTCGGTCAGGCGGTCCCGCGCCTCCTCCTGACGGCCCTGCTCGCGCAGCCCGACCGCGGCCGCCAGCAGTCGGTCCCGCTCCCCGTCGTTCCCCGTGCCGCCGTCGTGTCCGGTGCCTTCGTCGTTCGGCGAGTCGTTCAGCGAGTCTTTCGGCGAGTCGTTCATGGGCGCATCGTCGCAGGTCGCCTCGGAGGGCGGAGCGGCGGCTGCCAGATGACGGAACGCCATACTCCAGCCCGATGGTTGTGGCGGCCGGGCCCATAGGCCGGCCGTGTGCACCGCCCCTAATCTCCCGGCCATCAACCCGACATGCCCGCCCCTGGGCATGACCGAGCCGCCGGGAGATCCCATGCGTCCACCCCACCGCCTCCGCCCGCGCGGGCCGCGCCGGCTGACAGCCCTGCTGCTGTTCGCCGCCGCGGCCCTCTTCCCCACCGCGACCCCCGCGGCGGCCGCCGCCCCCGCACCCGTCCCCGGTGAGCTGCGGCCGTACGACGTCGACGCCGTCTACAGCTCCGGCATATCGTCGGGCGGCTACATGGCCACGCAGCTCCATGTGGCGTACTCGGGCACCTTCGACGGCTCGGCGGTGTTCGCCTCCGGCCCGTACAACTGCGCCCAGAACATGCTCGCCACCGCCCTCAACGCCTGCATGAACACCGTCCAGGACCTTCAGCTCGCGCAGTTGGAGCAGACCACGCGGAACTGGTCGGCGCAGGGATTCGTCGACCCGGTCGCGAACCTCTCGGGCGACCCGGTGTACGTCTTCAGCGGCTCGGGCGACTCGACGGTGAAGCGGCCGGTGGCGGACGCGCTCGCCGACTACTACGGGCGGTTCGGCGCGCGCGTCCAGTACAACCGGAGCACGGCGGCCGGTCATGCCTGGATCAGTCCGCTCGGCCCCAACTCCTGTACGGTCACGCAGAGTCCGTTCATCAACAACTGCGGGTTCGACGCGGAGCGCGACCTCCTCGGCCATCTGCTGGGCTCCGTCGCGGCCCCGAGCACCACCCCGGGCGGCACGCTGATCCGGTTCGATCAGAACGCCTACGCCCCGGGCGGATCGGCGGCGGCGCTGTCGCTGGACGACAACGGCTTCGTGTACGTGCCGAAGTCCTGCTCCGACGGCGCGACCTGCTCCCTGATGGTGGCGCTGCACGGCTGCAAGCAGGGGTACGGGTACCAGGGCTTCGGGACGCAGTTCGTGGACAAGGCGTACCTCAACGAGTACGCCGACACGAACGACATGATCGTGCTCTACCCGCAGGCCGAGGCGACGACGACGCTGGAGAACCCCAACGGCTGCTGGAACTGGTGGGGTTATCAGGGCGACTCCGCGTACGCCCGGCACGGGGGCAGGCAGATCGAGACGATCATGGGGATGGTGGAGGCGCTGCGCGGCTCGGGAACTCCCCCGCCGGTGACCGACCGGGTCACGCTGGCGAGCGTCGACGCGCAGGACGGTTACGTGAAGGCGGCGGCCGACGGCACGGGCGCGGCGGTAGGACCGCTGGAGGATTCGTACGGTCTGGCACTGGGCCGTGGCACGGACGGCAGGATCAACCGGACGGTGCTCTCCTTCGACACGTCGAAGATCCCGGCGGGCAAGGAGATCACCCGTGCGTATCTGACGGTGGCGCGCAGCAGCGGTTCGGGCGATCCCTGGGCCTCCCCGGCGGGCAACCGGCTTCTGGCGGACGTGACGACGGGCTGCTTCGGCGGGTGCGTGGTCGAGGCGTCGGACTGGTCCGCGCCCGCGACCGTGGCGGGCGGCGCGCAGGTCGCCTCCTTCTCGTCGGCCTCCGCGACCTCGACGGATCTGTCGGCCCAGGCGCTCGCGGCCCTCGACCGCAGCGGCACCACGCAGATGCGGCTGCGCTTCGAGGCCGCCCCGGCCTCGACCGCGTACCTCTTCGTGAACAAGGACACGCCGGTCACGCTGACGGTCGAGTACCGCTGACCTGGCCCCGCGTCACCCGGATCGCGGCCCTCGCGCGTCCTGGCGCGGGGGCCCTTCCGTAGGCCGCGCACTCCTGGAGCCGCGCTGAACGGCAGCTCAGGGAGAGGCGGCCCGCTCACCCGATCGGCGCACAGGACGGCGCGGCCGTCTCGAGGGTGTGGAGCGGCTCGGACCGCGTCCCGGGGCGGCGGGAGCCCTCGGCGGCCACGCTCCGTAGCCGGTCTCGACGGGTGGGCACGGTCGGCAGCTGCTCCAGTGAGGGGAGTACGGCCCGGACGTCGACGCACCTGGACGGCACCACATGACCATGTCCCCCTTCGGTTCCCTCGGTGGATCGGATCCGTTCAACGAGCTCCTCAACCGCTTCTTCGGCATGTCACCCGCCGCCTCTCCGCCGGCTGTCCAGCGCGTGCCGATCGGCAGGCTCCTGACGGACTCGGCGCGGGAACTGATCGGTCGTGCGACCGCCCGGGCGTCCGAGGACGGCAGCGCCGACCTCGACACCGAGCATCTGCTCTGGGCCGCCGCGCAGGTCGACCCGTCCCGCAGTCTGCTCGCCCAGTCCGGCGCCGACCCCGACCGGCTGGCCGCCTCGGTCGCCGAGGTACTGCCCGGCGAGAGCGGTGTCCCCTCGGCGGAGCCCGGGCTCACCCCGGCCGCCAAGCGGGTCCTGCTGCGGGCGTACGAGCGCTCGCAGGAGTCGGGGGTCTCGTACATCGGCCCGGAACACATCCTCGGCGCTCTCCTCGACGATCCGCACTCGGCGGCCGCGAAGCTGCTGACGACGTACGGGACGGATGTCGGCGGTCTGCGGTCCACCGCCGACCGCGCGGCGCGGGCGGACGGCACGCCGACGGCCAAGCCGGAGAGCAGGACGCCGACGCTCGACGAGTACGGGCGGGATCTGACCGAGGAGGCGAAGGCCGGGAAGCTCGACCCCGTGGTGGGACGGGCCGAGGAGATCGAGCAGACGGTCGAGATCCTGTCCCGTCGCTCGAAGAACAACCCGGTGCTGATCGGTGAGCCCGGCGTGGGGAAGACCGCGATCGTGGAGGGGCTGGCCCAGCGGATCGTGGCGGGCGACGTCCCCAATACGCTGGAGGGCAAGCGGGTCATCGCCCTCGACCTGTCCGGGCTCGTCGCGGGCGCCCAGTACCGCGGCCAGTTCGAGGAGCGGCTGAAGAGCGTCATCGACGAGGTGAAGGCCGACGCGGACTCGACCGTGCTGTTCATCGACGAGCTGCACACCGTCGTCGGCGCGGGCGCGTCCGGCGAGGGCGCGATGGACGCCGGCAACATGCTGAAGCCGGCGCTGGCCCGCGGCGAGCTGCATGTCGTCGGCGCGACCACGATCGACGAGTACCGGCGGTACGTGGAGAAGGACGCCGCCCTGGAACGGCGCTTCCAGCCCGTGCTGATCCCTGAGCCCTCGGTGGAGGAGACCATCCAGATCCTGGAGGGCCTGCGGGACTCCTACGAGGCCCACCACCAGGTCCGCTACAGCGACGCCGCACTCGTGGGCGCCGCCGAGCTGTCCGACCGCTATGTCGCCGACCGCTTCCTGCCCGACAAGGCCATCGATCTCATGGACCAGACCGGTGCCCGGGTGCGGCTGCGGTCGCTGGGCAAGTCGACCGAGGTGGTCGACCGTGAGGACCGGCTGGCGAAGCTGCGCCGTGAGAAGGACGAGGCCGTCGCCGCCGAGGACTTCGAGAAGGCGAACGAGTACAAGAACGACATCGCCGGCCTGGAGGGCGAGCTGGCCGGGCTCGGGGAGCGGCGCGAGGGCGTGATGGAGGTGACGGTCGACGACATCGCGGAGGTGCTGTCGCGTCGTACGGGCATCCCCGTGGCGCAGATGACCCAGAGCGAGAAGGAGAAGCTCCTCAAACTGGAGGACGCTCTGCACAGCCGGGTGGTGGGGCAGGACGAGGCCGTCACGGCCATCGCCCAGGCGGTACGCCGCAACCGGGCCGGCATGGGCGACCCGAACCGCCCCGTGGGCTCCTTCCTCTTCCTCGGCCCGACCGGTGTCGGCAAGACCGAGCTGGCGAAGGCGCTGGCGGAGCTGCTGTTCGGCGACGAGAGCCGGATGGTCCGCTTCGACATGAGCGAGTTCCAGGAGAAGCACACGGTCTCCCGGCTCGTCGGCGCCCCGCCCGGATACGTCGGCCACGAGGAGGCGGGCCAGCTCACCGAGAAGGTGCGCCGCCAGCCGTACAGCGTCCTGCTCTTCGACGAGGTGGAGAAGGCGCACCCGGACGTCTTCAACACGCTGCTCCAGGTCCTGGACGACGGCCGTCTGACGGACTCACAGGGCCGGACGGTCGACTTCCGCCACTGTGTGGTCATCATGACGTCGAACATCGGCGCCCAGCGGATCCTGGCCCACCACGGCGACGTCTCGGAGATCCGGGACGACCTGAAGCAGGATCTGCGGGGCTACTTCACGCCCGAGTTCCTCAACCGCATCGACGAGACGATCATCTTCCACGGTCTGGGTGAGGACGATCTCGGCGACATCCTCGATCTGCTGCTGCGCCAGAGCGAGCGCCGGGTCCGCGCCCAGGGCCTGGAGCTGGAGGTGACGGAGGCGGCGAAGAAGCTGCTCGTCGCCCACGGGCACCAGCCGGAGTTCGGTGCCCGGCCGCTGCGCCGGACGATCCAGACGGAGCTGGACAACCGGATCGCGGATCTACTCCTGGGCGGTGAGGCCGACCCCGGCGACACGATCGTGGCGGACGTCGTGAAAGACGCCCTGGTGTGCCGGGTGCAGCACCAGGAGGCCGCTGCGGCCTGACCCTCGAACCCCGTGGGGCCTGAAGAGTGCTGTCCTCCGCTTCAGGCCCCGCGGCCATGCCCGGACGCTTCCGCCGGACGGCGGGCCGGACCGCGGGCTGAAAATGGCGGGCCGAACGCCGGGCTGGACGACGGGCTAGACGACGGGCTGGACGGCGGGCTGAACCGTGGCTGGAGTCAGGGCGACTTGGTCCATTCGAGTGTGACCCGCAGATTCGCACTGCTGCTGCCCTTGACGATGAGCGCGGTCAGTCCCCCCGCGTCCAGGCCGAGTTCGCAGCCGAACTCCACGGTCGCCCGGTCCGGCGCGGCCTGGTGCAGCGCCTGACCGAGCTGGCCCGCGAACGAGGACAGGGCGCGGGTGATCCCCGAGAGGTCCGGGACGCGGTCGCCCAGGCCCTCCAGCTCCGAGTCGGGGCCGATCCGCTCCGCCTCCACGTAGAGCACGGCGCCTTCGACCTCGACCCTGGTGACGTCCCGCATCACGGCTCCCTCCGGGGTGGCTGGCGAGCAGAGCGCCAGTATCACCGAGGGGCGGTCAGAGTGCGGGCAGCAGGGCTCCCGGGGCGTGGCGGGGACGGCCCGCGGTGCCCAGGGAAGCGGCGGCGGACCGCGGGTGACGGGGCATGGCGGGGGCCCGGAGACGACTCGAATGAACCAGCTCGGATGAACCGGTCGGGGGGCGCGTGACCGTTTCCGGCGTGCGCGCCCCTGGTCAGCGCGGGGTGTCGGCGGTGGGGGCGAAGGCCACGCCGTGGCCTGGGACGATCAGCGCCGGCTCCAGGTCGAGGACGGCCCGTCGCGAGGCGTGCAGGGCGTCCGGGTCGGTGGCGTAGGGGTCTTCGACGGGGCCCTCGGCCGACCACCAGAGGTGGGTGAGTACGACGAGGCCGTCGGCCGTGTCGGCGAGGGTGCTGATGTCCTCCACGGTGTGCCCTGGCGTGGCCGCGAGCCGGATGGAGGGCGAGATCTCGAAACCGTCGGCGGGGCGGTCGATCCAGAGGTCGTCCTCGTAGATGGCCCAGTGGTCGTGGTAGCGGGCCGCGGGGAAGAGGGCGGCGTTGATGGTGTGGTCGGGGTGGTGGTGGCTGAAGACGACGTCGGTGACCTGGTCCGGCCGTATGCCGGCCTCGGCGAGCGGGTCGAGGATGAGCTTGCGGTCGGCGACCGTCCCCGGATCGACGACGACCACCGTGTCCCCGTCACGGAGGAGGCTCACGGTGGAGGCGGTGCGCGGGCCGACGTAACCCGCTGTCAGGATGGTCAAGGAGGCGGTCATGGGCGCACGTTAGCGCGAGGGATCTTGCGTGACGCACGGTTTTCCGCCAAGGCCGCAGGCCTTTTCTCGCCACATCCGTACGCCGCAGGTGAGGCCGGGGCCGCGGGTCGGACGGGCGCTGCGGGTCAGAGGGGCGCTGCGCGGCAGGCCGGTGCCGCGGGTCAGGCCCGGGGGACCCGCCCGGCCGGGCCCCCTGCGACGCTCCGGCCGTCTCAGCGCGGCGGCTCCGGCAGCTCCTCACCCGTCTCCAGCAGGGACTTGAGGCTGGAGAGCAGGGCCGGCCAGCCCTCGCCGATCATGCCGCGCATCGTGCCGCCCGGCTCCAGGTCGTCGTGGACGACGGTGAGCTTGACCATGTCCCCGGCCGGTTCGATCTCGAAGCTCACCTTCGAGCGCCGCTCCTTCGCGAGCCTCGCGTACACCTCGTCACCGATCCCGACCGCTTCGGCCCACGCCGGCGTGAAGGTGTGCCAGGTGTACGAGAGACGGCGGCCGGGCTCGGCCGCGAGGACGACCTGCTCGGGGTCGCTCGTCTGGCGCCCGCCCTCGTCCCAGACCATCGGGGATCCGGCGGTCCAGGTGGTCTCGAAGGCCACGCCCCAGTAGCGCCGGGTGAAGTCCGGATCGGTCAGGGCCTGCCAGAGCTCCTCGGGGGTGGTGCGGATGTAGGTGGTGTAGACGAACGCGTTGCTGTCCATCGGGTTCTGCTCCAATGCTGACTTCAGGTCGGCGAGCGCGCTGACGCGCCCGCGGGCGTACCGGCTGATCCAGCGGTCCCCGATGGCGTGGATCGGAGCGGCGTTCAGGTAGTGCAGCTTCTCCCTTCCCCGCCGCACCGTGACCACCAGCCCCGCCGCCTCCAGGAGCGCCAGATGCTTGCTGACGGACTGCCGTGCCATGTCCAGGCCCGCGCAGAGTTCGCGCAGGGTCTGGCCGTTGCGGGCGTTCAGGCTGTCGAGCAGCCGTCGCCGACTGGCATCGGCCAGCGCCTTGAACACCTCATCCATCGCCCCACCTCAACATGCAGCCTTTTAGCTGCCTCTACGATAGGCAGCCGATCGGCTGCACGTCAAGGACCGACCGCCCCGGCGGGCCGTAGGGCCGCCACCACCAAGTCCTTCCACCTCCTCCGCGGAGAGACCCCTGGGCGGTGAGGGAGCGGCGGACGACCTCGCGCCCCGACTTCTCCCTCGGAACCAGGATTTCGCGGAGTCCGGGGTCCCGCACGCTCTCGACGGTGCAGGCGGGCGGGCGAGCGAACAGAGCCGGCCCGGCAGCACCGGCGGATCATCCGGCGAATAGGTACGAAACCACCTGATCAAGGGTGCTGCTAGCGTGTCCGGATGTCCCTGAAGCACGCGGTCCTCGCAGCCCTCCTGGAGGGCGAGGCGTCCGGATACGACCTGGCCAAGATCTTCGACGTGTCCGTCGCCAACTTCTGGGCCGCCACGCCCCAGCAGCTCTACCGCGAGCTCGACCGGCTCTCCGACGCCGGCCTGATCGCCGCCCGTGTCGTCCAGCAGGAACGGCGCCCGAACAAGCGCATGTTCTCCCTCACCGACGCGGGCCGGCAGGACCTCCTGGTGTACACGGCCCAGCCGCCCCGCCCGACCGCCATCCGCGACGAGCTGATGGTCCAGGTGCAGGCGTGCGACGAGGGCGACACCGAGGCGGTACGCGGCTTCGTGCAGGAGCGGATGGAGTGGGCGCGGGGCAAGCTCGCCCGGTGGGAGAGGCTGCGGGAGTGGATGCTCGCCGGCCGCGACGAGGCCACGTACCTCCGCGAGGCCGAGCGGATCGGACCGTATCTCACGCTCATGCGCGGCCGGTACCTCGAAGAGGAGAACCTGCGCTGGGGCGAGCAGGTCCTCACCATCCTGGACCGGCGACTGGCCGCCCGACAGCGGGCCTGAGGCGTACGGCGACCGTCGGTGACGCACTTACCTACCCTGCGGTAGCGTCACCCGTCGACGACCGGACGGACCGGTCGGAGACAAGGGCGGGCCGGATGAACGTCGGTGACATCGTCGAGGACTTCACTCTTCCGGACGAGACGGGGACACCCCGATCTCTGGTCGACCTCCTCGCGGACGGGCCCGTCGTCCTGTTCTTCTACCCGGCGGCCATGACCCCCGGCTGCACGGCCGAGGCCTGCCACTTCCGCGACCTCGCCGCCGAGTTCCGGGCGGCGGGAGCGCACCCCGTCGGCATCAGCTCCGACGTCGTCGAGCGGCAGCGGGAGTTCGCCGACCGCCACTCGCTCGGCTACCCGCTGCTCTCGGACGCGGAAGGCGCGATCCGCGACCGGTTCGGGGTGACCCGGGGCTTCTCGCTCGCGCCGACCAAGCGGGTCACGTTCGTCATCGACGAGAACCGTCGGATCCTGGAGGTCGTCCGCAGTGAGCTGCGGATGAGCGTCCACGCCGACCGCGCCCTGGCGGCGCTGAGGACACGCACGGCCTGAACCGCCGGCGGCGGACGACGCGCATGTCTCGCCCACCCCCCGCCCGCCCGACATGCGGGCGGACGGGGGGTGGGCGAGACTCACTCGTATGCGCGGCCCGACAGCGGCCACCGCCGGAACGGAGTGCAGGAATGGACGACTACCCTCTCCTCAACGTCTTCTGGACCATGCTCTGGTTCTTCCTCTGGGTGATGTGGCTGTTCCTGCTGTTCAAGGTCATCACCGACATCTTCCGGGACCACGAGATGAGCGGCTGGGGGAAGGCGGGCTGGCTGATCTTCTGCATCCTGCTGCCCTTCCTCGGCGTACTGGTCTACGTCATCGCCCGGGGCAAGAGCATGACCCAGCGCGACCTCAAGCAGGCCAAGGAGAACGAGGCCGCGTTCCAGTCGTACATCCGCAAGACGGCGGGCGCGGGTGGCGACGGCAAGGGAAGCAGCGCCGATGAACTCGCCCGGCTGGCCGAGCTCAAGGACAAGGGCGCCATCACGAACGAGGAGTTCGAGAAGGCGAAGGCCAAGGTCCTGTCCTGACGAACGGCGACATCGGCCCCTCGGCTTCCACCCTCTCCCGTTCGCTCCTGCGGGAGGCGTGGGCCGAACCCGGCCGACTGCCGGAGCTGCTCGTGGCGTTCGCCCTGCGCCACATGGGCCCGGTGGCCGGCCGTCGCGTGGAACGGCTCCGCCGCAGGCATCCGGAGGCGACCGCCGCCGAACTCCGGGCGCTGGTCGCGACTGGTGGCCGGCGAACGGTCACCAGTGAAGGGGCCTTCGTCGGCGGACCGTTCATCCTGCTCATCCCCGTCGCGTTCTGCGGCGCGCTGCTCCTCCAGGCACGGACGATCCTCGAACTCGCGGGTCTGGACGGCCGGGACACCACCGCCCCCGAACGGGCCGCCGAAATCCTGGTCCTGCAAGGGGTGTACGCGGACACCGCCGCGGCCGAGGCCGGTCTGCGGGCCCGCCCGTCACCCTCCGACGACACGAGCCCCCGCCGCGGGCGGATGGCCGCGCTGTGGAGACTGACGCTGCGGATGGCCCGCCTCCTCGGCCTGGTCACACCGGACGGCGGCGGCCGGGGCAGACTCGCCCGGACCGGCCAGTGGGTGCTCGTGGGTGCGGTCTTCCTGGTCGGCCTGGTGGCGCCGCTGGTGTGGCTGCCGTACATGGGCGTCTCGTACCACCGCGCCACGGGCAGGCTGACGGACCGGGCCATCGTCTTCTACTTCGGTACGCGGGACGCGCCGCCGCCCCGCAAGGGCCGTATCCAGCCGGACATGGTGCTGGCCGGGCTTCGGGCACTGGTGTCGATCCTGATCCCGTTGGGGGTGGTGATCCTGGTCCTCTTCACCGACCTGGAGCTCGGCGGCGCCCGATGGCCGCTGCTGGCCCTCCTCCTGGTGGCCTCGCCCCTGGTCGTCGGCGGCATCTGGCTCTGGCGCCACCACGCGCCACGCCGCTTCCGCTGACCCCACGTGCTCCGATGCGGTACCGCCACCCCCTTAATAAGCTTCAGAAATACTCATTTGATACGGTCGCGATGTGCGGCTGACGAAATTCACCGACCTGGCGCTGCGTGCCGTGATGCGTCTGGCGGTCCCCGGGACACCCGGCGAGGAGCCCTCGGCCACGACCCGCGAGGTGGCCGAGGTGATGGCCGTGCCCTACGCCCACATGGCGAAAGTGGTCACGCGCCTCCAGCACCTCGGCGTCGTCGAGGCGCGACGTGGACGCGGCGGCGGCCTCGCCCTCACGGAGACCGGGCGACGCGCCTCGGTCGGGTGGCTGGTCCGGATGCTGGAGGGCGAGGAGGAGGTCGTCGCCTGCGAGGGCGAGACCCCGTGCCCACTGCGCGCGGCCTGCCGGCTGCGCGGAGCGCTGCGCCAGGCGCAGGAGGCGTTCTACCGCACGCTCGATCCGCTGACGGTGACGGATCTGATCGAGTCACCCACCGGGCCGGTGCTCCTGTCCCTGAGTACCCGGCACGACTGAGCCGCCCCGCCCCTTACGACGAGCCGCACCTTCCTACGAGCCACCCTTTCCTGCGAGCCACCCCGCCGCCTCTGCCCTTCTGACGTTTTAAATACGTAAATGATCTACCACAATAGGAGTCTCGATGCTGTCCGAGCAGGCCACTCCCGTCGTCCGAGCCACCCTCCCCGTCGTGGGAGCCGCGCTCGGCGAGATCGCGGAGCGCTTCTACGCCGGGATGTTCGCGGCCCGGCCCGAGCTGCTGCGGGATCTGTTCAACCGTGGCAACCAGGCCAACGGCGACCAGCGACGCGCCCTGGCCGGCTCGGTAGCCGCCTTCGCGGGGGCGCTCCTGAAGAACCCGGACACGCGGCCGGACGCCATGCTCGCCCGGATCGCGCACAAGCACGCCTCGCTGGGCGTCACGTCCGAGCAGTACAAGGTCGTCCACGAGCACCTCTTCGCCGCGATCGTCGACGTGCTCGGCGACGCCGTCACCCCCGACGTCGCTCAGGCCTGGGACGAGGTCTACTGGCTGATGGCCAACGCCCTCATCGCCCTGGAGGCAGGGCTCTACGAGGAGATCGGCGTCGCGGAGGGCGAGGTCCGCCGCCCCATGGAGATCGTCGAACGGCGCCAGGAGACGGCCGACACCACCTCCTTCGTCCTGCGCCCCGCCGACGGACGTCCTGCCGGCCCGTTCCGGCCGGGCCAGTACGTGAGCGTGCGCGTCGAGCTGCCCGACGGCGCCCGACAGATCCGCCAGTACAGCCTCTCCGCCGCACCGGGCCGGCCGCAGTGGCGGATCACGGTGAAGCGGATCGAGGGCGACCCCGCGGGCGAGGTGTCGACCTGGCTGCACGAGCACGCGCGGGTGGGCGACACGATCGAGGTGTCCGCGCCGTTCGGCGACCTCGTTCTGCCGGAGGGCGAGGGGCCGCTGCTCCTGGCCTCGGCGGGGATCGGCAGCACGCCGATGCTGGCCATGCTCGACCACCTGGCCACCACCGGCTCCCACCGCCCGGTCACCGTGGTCCACGCCGACCGCTCCCCCGCGGACCACGCGCACCGCGAGGAGCTGCACCGACTGGTCGACGCGCTGCCGAACGGCTCCCTCCACCTCTGGTACGAGGAGCCGGGCGCGGCCTCCGCGCGCCCCGGCCGGGCAGACGTGACGACGCTCGATCTGCCTCCGGGCGTGACGGCCTACCTCTGCGGCCCGCTGCCCTTCATGCGCCAGGTGCGCGGTGACCTGCTGGCCGGCGGGGTCGCCGCGGCGGCCGTCCACTACGAGGTCTTCGGTCCGGACCTGTGGCTCGGCGCCGAGAGCTGACGCCCCTGCGTGGCGCAGCCGCCTCAGCGGCTCAGCGCGCCTCGCGCGCGGTGTAGACGTCCTTCACCTTCACCTCGGTGACACCCCGGCCCTCGGGGAAGACCTTGCGCCAGTCGCCGATCACATGGAGCTCGTCGGTGCCCATGGCCCGGACGACGGTCAGACCCGCGCCGTGAGCCTTGTAAGCCTTCATCCAGAGGTTGGCGAAGGCCTGGGAGCGGATGATGTGCATCCAGTCGGGGCGGTAGAGCTCCCGGTTGTAGTTGGACTCCCCCATGGTGGCGACGAACTTCGAGTACATCGCCTTCACGTACTCGAGCGTCACGTCGTCCTCCGCCTCGACGGCGGCGGCGCGGGCGTCGCGGAGCGCGTTGCGGAACTTCTCCAGGAGGTTCTCGGTCGCTCCCGAGGTGAACGACTCGTGGACGACGGGAGGGTCGCACAGCCCGTACGCGGGTGAGGACAGGCGCAGCAACAGGCGCAGGGTCGGCTCGGTGACCCAGAACGGACCGGGTTCGTCGCGGGCGCCGAGCGGGTTGGGAAGGCGGTCCTCGTGCTCCCACTCCGGCGGCGTGATCAGGTGGAGGCCGGCGCGGCGGCGGTCATGGGTGCCGCCGGTGTGGTGTTCGAGGGCGCCGAGCGGGAGATGGGTCTTGAGGGCGCTGAGGTAGGCGCCGTTGATGTCGAGCGCCGTGATCTCGTGCGGGCCGGGGGGCAGGGCGTCCCGGGTCCACTTGGGGCGCGCCTCCCAGATCTCGTCCGCTCCGCGGGAGGTCTTCTTCCGCAGGATGGCGGGGAGCGGCGGATGGGCGACGACCTCGTAGCGGGCACCCTTGCGGCAGGCGTCGAGCAGGGCCATCGCGTCGGGGATCGCGGTACGGACCAGCGCGGCGGTCGCCGCGTCCGCGTCGCCCTCGTGTTCGGCGAGGGCCCTGTGCACGGCGTCCTCGATGAGTCCGACGGGGGTGGGCGCGGGGTCCTGGAAGGCCCGGCGGGTGGGGGCCTTCGCCTCCCGGGTGCCGGCGACGGGGGTCTTGGCCTCCGGGGCGCCGGCGACGGGGGTTTTGCCCTCCGGGGCGCCGACGGCCGGGGTCTTGGCCTGCGAAGCGCCGACGGCCGGGGCCGCCGCGCGGTCGCAGTCCTCGGGGGTGAGGTGCTGGGCGAAACCCGCGACCTGGTACCGGGCCGGCCGACCGCAGAGGACACAGGGCTCGGGGACGGGCAGCTCCGCGACGTCGTCGTCGACCGTCGCGTGGGCGGCGGGCTCGGACGCGGGCCCGGGCTCCGTCTCGGGCACGGCCTCGGGCTCGGGCTCGGTGGCAGGCTCGGGGGTCAACTTCTCGCGGAGACCGTCCAGGAGGTATGCGTACCGGTTGCGGGGCTCGCCCGACGGTTCCCGGCCGGCCTCCCACGCGCCGAGGGTCGTCGGGCTCACACCCAGCGCCTTGGCCACCTGCGCCTTGGACAGCCGGGCCGCCTCCCGCAGCCGTACCCGCTCCTCGGGGGCCGGGAGTTCCGCCTCGGGACCGACGGCCGCGAGGAGCGCGTCGACCGCTTCGAAATCCGTCACTGCCGCCCCGCCTCCACAACCCGTCGCACGTCGCCACCCTACCCGGCGGCCCCGCACCCGGTGGGGTGCGGGAGCGCGTCGTGGCAGGGGTGGGGATCAGCAGCTCATCGCCCAGGTGTGGGAGTCGCCGCGGTCGTTCGCGGCGCCGTTGTAGCCGACCTCCTGCCCCGGAGTGAGGCAGATCGTCATGGAGCCGCCCTGATGGGCGCTCTCGTAGACGCGGACGTGATCCTTGATTCCCGGTCCCGAGATGCCGTGGTTGGCCCAGGAGGAGTCGGTGTCGGCGATCCAGCTCTCCCACCAGCCGTCGTCGCCGCTCCAGTTGGCGCGCTGGCCGCCGAAGTTGGCCTCCTGCCAGGTGCAGAAGTTGCCGCTCGGACAGTCGGCCGCCTGTGCGGGGGCGGTCAGGGCGAGCCCGCCGGTGAGAGCGAGCAGGGCGGCGGCGGTGGTGAGGATGCGCTTCATGAAGCGTTGTTGCCTTCCTGTGCGGTGAGAGGTGCGGACAGTTCGGCTGCCCGCCGCAGTGCGCGGGTGCGCAGCTGCTGGTAGGTGGTGAGCTGGCCGCCGCGCAGGGCGCGCACCTTCGCCAGCTCGGTGGGTTCCAGCCGCGCCCGCAGCGCGGCGAGTCCGCTCTCGGTGTCACAACGGGCGACGACGGCGGGTTCGGGGCGTTCCGGGCGCGGGCGGCCTGGCGGGCCTGCGCACCTGTTCCAGCGCGCGAGGGCGGCCCTGTGGGCGGGGTCGTCCTTCATCCGGTGGTGGGCCTCGGCGCGCAGGTTGTCCACGGTCACCTGCGCGCGGAACCAGCGTTTCTGGTCTCCGTAGAGGGTCTGCCGGGCGGTGGCGAGGCAGCCGTCGGTGTGGGCGGTGACGGTGTGGCCGGTGGCGAGCGTGAGCGACAGTTCGCGGGGGCCGGTGCCGAAGAGCGCCGCCTGGAGGCGGTGGTCCGCTTCGGGTGTCTCCGGCCGCCGGGCGAGGGTGAGTCCGCGGTCGCCGAGACAACGGTCGACGAGGGTGCGCTCGACGGTCCTGAGCAGCTCGTCCTGCGCCCGGGGCGTCGGGGGGACGGCCGGCCCGGCGTCGGTCGTGACGCAACCGGTGAGCAGAACCGCGGCCGTGAGGGTGCAGACGGCGCGACGGATGTGCGCGGGCGTGAACGGCATGGCGGCCCCCTCGTGACATCCCTGGTCAGCGGGCTGGTGACGGGTGTTCGTCACAGCCCGTGACGATCACTGCCCGGGTGCGGAACGGGCATGCGTGGAGTCACTCGAAGGGGTCGAACGCGCCGGAGTGTGCGCCGTTCAGGAGCGGTACGCGCCTGGGAGACGGACAGGGGGGCGACAGCGGGAACCACGAGGGAACGGACCACGGGACGGGTCCGGGGAACGACAAAGCCCCGGCTGGACGGGGGATTCCAGCCGGGGCCGATTGCCGCGACGACGAAGAGCGGTCACCTCAAGGGGGGGACCTGGGGACCGGGCCCCTTCACCGTCACACATTGATGAACGATAAACCTTCACACCGAGTTCCGCCGCGCTCGGGCTGCCCGATGTGAGACACCTCACCCCCATTTTCACCGTTCGTGCGTCTCACATTACGGACGGTAGACAGCGCCCGGTTCCGCCTTGCCTGGCGCCAGGAGCTGGGGGACCGTCACGAAGGTGAAGCCCCGCTTCTTCAGCTCGTCGATGATGCCCGGCACGGCGGGGACGGTCCCGTCGTAGATGTCGTGCAGCAGAATGATCCCGTCACCCTGCGCACCGTCGAGCACCCTCTGCCGTATCAGCGCCGAATCGGTCGTGGAGTAGTCCTTCGCCGTCACGCTCCACAGGACCTGCGCGAGACCGAGGTCGCGGCTCACGTCGGAGACCATGTCGTCGGTGCGCCCCTGCGGGGGACGCATGAGAGTGGGACGGCTGCCGGTGATCTTCTCTATCGCGTCCTGGGTGCGGGACAGTTCCTCGCGCACCTCGTCGGCCTCCAGGTCGGTCAGGATGCGGTGGGTCCAGGTGTGGTTGGCGACCTCGTGACCTTCGTCGGCGATGCGCTTGACGACCTCGGGATAGCGATCGACATGCTTCTTGCCCAGGAGGAAGAACGTGGCGGGGACCTGCTTCTCCTTGAGCACGTCGAGGAGGTGCGGCGTGTCCTTGCCGGGGCCGGCGTCGAAGGTCAGCGCTATGCACTTCACCTTGGCACAGTCCACCGGTCCGGCCCCGGTCGCCCGCTCGGCGCCCGGCTTGTCGTCCGAGCCTGCGGCCTTGCCCCTGGCGTCGCCCGGCGTGATCGGATCGACCCCGCAGCCGGTGAGCGCGAGCAAGAGAGAGGCCGCCGCCAGAAGGGCGACGGCCGATCCCCCGCGCTTCCCCGTACCGGTTCGGAACATGCTGCAACCCGCTTTCCCCGTAGATGGCTTCGAATGGCGACGCGGCTGGTCAGGGCGTTGCGTCGCGGCATGCGGAGCACTCTACACATGGTGTATACACGCCATGCATAGGGGGTGCGGGGCAGACAAGTGCGGGCAGACGTATGCCCCGGACGGCGCCCGTCCGCTCCGTCCGGGGCGTCAAGGGACCGGCGAGGGCCGACCGGTCAGCGGGAAGCGAGCAGCAGCCGGGCCTCGGTCTCCTGGTCACCCGATACGGACTCCTGGGACTGCACCTCGAAGGCGGCGGCGAGCGTCCTCTCGACCTCTTCCACGGCCTGGTAGCCGCCGGTCAGCAGCGCTGCGACCCTCCCGGTCAGCTGCACGGTGCCGGCGTCCTCCTGACGGCCCCCGGCCGTGTCGAAGGTGGCCATCCAGACGGTGGGGGCGGGCGCGGTGGCCGCCCGCGGGCCGGGCGCGGTCATGTCCTCGAGCTTGTAGGCATGGTCGAGGACTGCGAAGACCGCCTGAGCGTCCTCCCTGTCACAGTCGCTCAGCTGCACGGTGACATCGGTGTCGATGTGCGCGTCGTACACGGTCCCTCATCTCCTCGCTGCCTGGAGTCCTGTCGTCCTGCCACGCTTCCAGCATCCCTCTCTCCGGGGCGCCCCGCGACGTTCCGGGGCGCCCCGGCCGTCCGCCAGCGGCGCGTACCCACACGGCCAGGATTGAAGCCGCTCCGCGCGGTTACTCGCCAAGAGGGACGACTACAGGAGGTTCCGTGTCCACGAGACCACAACAGGACCAGCCGGACGCCGGAGATCAGGCCCGCGGGCGCCGCGAGACGTCGGACGAGCGGGCGGACCGGCGTTGGGGCGAACTGATGCAGGAGATCAGGGTCGCCCAGACGGGCGTACAGATCCTGTTCGGCTTCCTGCTGACGGTCGTCTTCACACCCCGCTTCTCCGATCTGTCGACGACCGACACGACCATCTACATCATCACGGTGTCGCTCGGCGCGGCGGCGACGGGCGCGCTGATAGGGCCGGTGTCCTTCCACCGCATCGTGGCGGGTCGGCGGATCAAGCCCCAGGCCGTCGTCTGGGCCTCCCGGCTGACGTTCCTCGGGCTGCTGCTGCTGCTCGCCACGTTGACCTCGGCGCTCCTGCTCGTCCTGCGGGTGGCGACGCACGACGACTACGTGCCCTGGCTCGTTTCGGGGCTGGTCCTCTGGTACCTGCTCTGCTGGTACGTGCTTCCGCTCTGGGTGCGCCGCCGGTACACCAACGGCGACGATCGGTGAGCCGCGACAGCGGGGTCAGGCAGGGGGGTCAGGCTCCGCCGACCACCCGCTCGACGGTGTCGGCCTCGGCGGCGGACTTGTCCGGCCGGTGCCGTACGACGCGGGCGAAGCGCAGCGTGACACCGGCGGGGTAGCGGGTGGAGCGCTGGAGGCCGTCGTAGGCGATCTCGACGACGAACTCGGGCCTGACGCGCACGGTGAACCCGTCGTCGTCCACGGCGAGTTCGCCCAGCTTCTCGGTCTGCCAGCGGAGCATTTCGTCGGTGAGGCCCTTGAACGTCTTGCCGAGCATCACGAACGTCCCGTCAGCGGCCCGGGCGCCGAGGTGCAGGTTGGAGAGCAGCCCGGTGCGGCGGCCGTGCCCCCACTCCGCGGCGAGGACGACGAGGTCGAGGGTGTGCACCGGCTTGACCTTGAGCCAGGTGCGCCCGCGGCGGCCGGCCACGTAGAGCGCGTCCAATGCCTTGACCAGGACTCCTTCGTGGCCCCGGGACAGGGTGTCGTCGAAGAACCGCTCGGCCGCCGCCACCTGTTCGGACGCGTCGGGATCGTCGACGACGAACCGGCGGACCCTCCGGTTCTCGGGGAGCAGTCGGACGAGGGCGGCGTGGCGTTCCCGGCCCGGCCGGTCGATGAGGACCTCGCCGTCCACGGCGAGCACGTCGAAGAAGACGGGTGAGAGGGGCAGCGCGGCGCTGGCGGTCTCGACGTCGACGCGGGATCCCACCCGGGAGGCGATGTCCTGGAACGCCAGCGGCCGACCGGTGGCGGGGTCGAGGGCGATGACCTCACCGTCCAGGATGAACGAGCCGGCCGTCGTCTCCCTGGCGGCGGCGACGACGTCGGGCAGCCGCCCGGTGATGTCGTCCAGCGACCGGGTGAACACCCTCACCTCGTCGCCACTGCGGTGGACCTGGATCCGGAAGCCGTCGAGTTTCTCCTCGACCGCGCAGGGTCCGAGGCCCGCGACGGCCTCGCCGACCGAGGCCGCCGTGTGGGCGAGCATCGGCAGCACGGGGCTGCCGACCCGCAGCGCGAAGCCGCCCAGGGCGGCGGGCCCGTCGGCGAGCACCGCCTGGGCGACGCGCGGCAGTGACCCTTCGAGCATCACGGCGCGACGGAGCTCCGTGGAAGGCACGGTCGCGGCCCGTGCGACCCCTTCGAGGGCGATGGCGTCGAGAGCCCCCTGACGGACCTCACCGGAGAGCAACCGGATCAGGAACTCCTGCTCCGCCAAGGTCGCGGTGGCCATCAGTCCGTGGACGAGCCGCGCGCGTTCGGCCTGGGACCCGGCGCCGGAGACGGCGGCGAGTTCGGTCATGGCGGCATCGGTGCCGGCGAGCGTGAGGGCGGGGTGGCCGGCGGGCGGTACGGCGGGCGGGATCACGTTCTTGAGCACGCTCCACCCCACGCCGATGCGCCCCTGGGGAAGCCGTCCGGAGAGGTAGGCGATCACGAGCGGGCTCTCCTCGGGCGCGGCCTCCGAGAACAGGTCCGCCAGGACCGCGATCTTCCGGGAACGGGCCGAGGTGGCGGCGACCTGCTGGGACGCGTCCGCGAGTCGTGCCAGGAGCATGCGCCCATCCTCCCCCGCACAAGCCCGCAGCCGCACGTCGGGTGCGGGTTCGGGAGTACGGGGGCCGGTGCCCCCCTGCCCGCGCCGCCGGCGGACGACGCGCATGCGGGGCCCGGCCCGCCCGCCCCTGCCATCCCGTCCGCCCCGTGCCGCGCCGTCCGCCCTGTGCCGCGCCGTCCCACCCCGCGCCGCCTCGTGCCGACACCAACCGCCCCGCGACCCCACGCCCTCCCTAGCGCCGGGCCAACGTCTCCCCCTCTCCTCCGGCCGTCGCCTTTCGGCGCCTCAGGCGGTCGAGGAGTCCCCGGCGCGTACGACGGACGGGTGGACGGACGAGCGTCGCCGCGCGGGGTGGACGGGCCACGGCCGCCCCAGGTAGGCCAGCAACGCCTGGTCCGCCGGCGGCCCAGGACACGGCGGCCGGACGCGGGGCGGGCCGGTCCACTCGGGCCTCCTCGAGGGCCAGGGCCAGGCTCATGCGGTGCCAGAGGATCTCGTCGGGGTCGTCCACCACCGTCAGCCGGTCCGCGATCTCGCGCGCGGCCGGCGACTGCGGCCATCCGGAGGGCGGTTCGGGGCGCAGCCGGTCGAGATGGGTGCGCTCGTACGGGTCGTCGACGACCTCGGCCAGCTGGACGGGGTCAAGGAGCGAGGCGATGGCCGCCGCCCGCACCCACGGATCCTCGGTCGACCGGAGCAGCAGCCCGAGACGGCGGGCCCGCCAGTTGCGCGGCCGCCGGTCCTCGCCCTCGCCCAGGCGCTCCCTGACCTCCTGCGGCAGCCGGCCGGTCAGCAGCGCGGGCCGGGTCAGGGCGAACTCGCCCAGTTCACCGGCGAGATAGAGCCAGACCACCGCGCGGTACCGGTTGAGATAGAACCGCACCGGGCTGAAGTGACCCGTCCTGGCCAGCCTGGTGAAGCGGTCCGGCGGCACGGAGAGCAGCTCGGCGGCCTCCGTCGTACCGACCGTACGGACCCGGTCGCGCAGTCCGTCCGGAAAGTCCGGCGCGGCTCTGAGCCGGTCGATCTCAGCCCACTCCACCCGGCGCCGTACACCTCGCGCGCCCGGAACTCCCGGTGCGACGCCCGGAACTCCCGGTACGGCGCTCGAGACTCCCGGTGCGGCGGCCGGGACCCCTGGTGCGGCGCCCGAGGCCCGGGACGTGCCGGGCGCGGTGCCCGGCACCGTCCTCACCAGGCCCAGCTGCACGGCGAGCTGGAACTCGTCCCGCCGCAGCTCCAGTTCCTGCGCTGCCCGCGTCGGTGCCAGCGCGACGCGAGCGCCTTCTTCTCCTGTCATGACGGTCTCCCCCGTGAGCGACGATTACTCTCGGTGACGACCGTACTCCGAAGCGGCCCCTGCCCGCTCGGCCTGTGGAAAACTCAGAGACCGGCGATGCCCGGCTGCCGCGCCGCCACCCCGAGGTGCTCGCCCACCCGGTTGACCAGCAGCGTCATCTCGTACGCCACCTGGCCGACGTCGGCGTCCGCGCCACTCAGCACGCACAGGCAGCTGCCCTCGCCCGCCGCCGTGACGAAGAGCAGCGCCTCGTCGAACTCGACCATCGTCTGCCGCGCGCGCCCGGCCTGGAAGTGCCTGCCGGAGCCGCGTGCCAAGCTGTGCAGGCCGGAGGAGACGGCGGCCAGGTGCTCGGCGTCCTCCCGCTCCAGACCGCTGCTCGCTCCCGTGACCAACCCGTCGTTGGACAGCACCAGCGCGTGCCGTATGTACTCGACCCTCCGGGTCAAGTCGTCCAGGATCCAGTCCAGTTCCTTGTCCAGCGCCATGCGTCGGTCCTTCCCCCTGTGTGTGGCGTCCCCGTCGACCCGAAGTCCCCGCGGTCCGCGTGTCGCGGCAAGCCTTACGCACTGTCGTGGACAGAGCAAGCACCCCTCGGCGCCTCGTGTGCCGCCCGTGCCGAAGCTGCCGTCCGTGCCGAAGCTGTCGGGTGTGCCAGCGGCGGGCGGATGTGCCGGAGCCGGCGGGTGCGCCGGGGTGCTACGGGTGTCCGCGGTGTCGCACCATGGGGGCATGCCAAAGATGACCGAGGAACAGTGGCGGGCCTTCGTGTCCGAGGGAACCCGCACCGGGAAGCTCGCGACGGTCCGCGACGACGGCACTCCGCACGTGGTGCCGGTCTGGTTCGTGCTCGACGGCGACGACATCGTCTTCAACACCGGCAAGGACACCGTGAAGGGCCGCAACCTGGCCCGCGACGGGCGCGTGGCACTCTGCGTGGACGACGACCGGCCGCCGTTCGCCTTCGTCACGTTCCGGGGCCGCGCCGAGATCAGCGAGGACCCGGCGGAACTGCGCCGCTGGGCCGCCCGCATCGGTGGCCGCTACATGGGCGAGGAGCGCGCCGAGGAGTTCGGCGTGTGCAACGGGGTGCCGGGCGAACTCCTCGTACGCGTAAGGATCGAGAAGGTGAGCGCCGAGGCCGGCGTCGCCGACTGACCGCTCTCACCCGACCGAGTCGAGCAGCCGCGCCGTGTGCATCCTCCCCGCGTACTCGACCAGTCTGATCAGCACTTCCTTGCCCGAATCCCGGTCCCGCGCGTCGCACAGCACCACCGGGGTTCCACGGTCGAGGTCCAGCGCACGCGAGACCTCGTGCGCTCCGTAGTTGCGTGCGCCCGCGAAGCAGTTGACCGCCACGACGAAGGGGATCTTGCGGTGCTCGAAGTAGTCGACCGCGGGGAAGCAGTCCTCCAGACGTCGGGTGTCGGCGAGGACGACGGCCCCGAGCGCCCCTTGGGAGAGTTCGTCCCAGAGAAACCAGAACCTGTCCTGCCCCGGCGTACCGAAGAGGTAGAGGGAGAGCCCGGAGCGGATGGTGATCCGGCCGAAGTCCATGGCGACGGTCGTGGTCGTCTTCTGGTCGACGCCTCCGGTGTCGTCCACCGACTCCCCCGCCCGGCTGAGCTGTTCCTCCGTGCGCAGGGGCCGGATCTCGCTGACCGCGCCGACCAGGGTGGTCTTGCCGACGCCGAATCCACCGGCGACAAGGATCTTCAGTGCGAGGGCCGTGGTGTCCACGCCACCGCCCGCACTCGTGCTCTCAGAGCGCTCGTAGGCCATCGATGACTTCCCTCAGGATCCGTTCGTCGGGCAGCTGCGCGGGCGGTACGGGTCGGCTGACCTTGACGAAGCCCGCTTCGAGGAGGTCTCCGAGAAGGACCCGGACGACCCCGACAGGCAGATCGGCGTCGGCGGCGAGTTCGGCCACCGACTGCGTCTCCGCCCGGCACAGGGTGAGCAGCGCCCGGTGTTCCGGGCCGAGGAGCGACTCCTCGGCCCGGCCGGGCGGGTCGTCGTCGACGACGACGAGTGCGATGAGGTCGAACCGTACGTTGCTGGGCCCCGGCTTCGTACGGCCGCCGGTCATGGCGTACGGCCGGACGAGCGGCCCGGCGTCCGCGTCGTACCACCGACTGCCCGGCGCGGCCTGGCCGTCGCCGGGGCTGTCCTGGTTCATGGGGTGTCTCCGGTCAGCCGGCGGCCGGCGGGGTCGTGGTGAGCCGCGGCGGGGTGTGGAGGTGTTCGCCGACCCGCTTCACGAGGCGGGCCATCTCGTAGGCGATCAGGCCGATGTCGGCGTGGACGGAGCTGAGGACGGCGAGGCAGGATCCGTCACCGGCGGCGGCGACGAAGAGGAATCCGTCGTCCATCTCCACCATCGTCTGGCGTACGCCTCCGGTGTGGAACTGGCGGCCCGCGCCCTTGGCGAGGCTGTTGAAACCGGAGGCGATGGCCGCCAAATGTTCGGCGTCCTCGCGGCTGAGGCCGCTGGAGGAGCCGACGGCGAGTCCGTCGTTGGACAGCACGACCGTGTGCCGGACTTCGCGGACCCTCAGGACGAGATCGTCGAGGAGCCAGTCGAGTTCACCGGAGCGGTGGTGGGACATCCTCTCGTGGTCGATCATGCGTGGTCTCCTTCACTGCCGAAGTCGCGGCCGAAGTCGCGGCCGTGGTCTGGGTCGTTGCCGAAGTCACGGCCGGAGCCGGTTCCGAGGGGCCGTCGGGTGCCGGGTGCCGCGCCGCCGCCCCGCGCCCAGCCGTCGCGGTAGGCGGTCATCCGGTCCCTGACCTGTTCGGGGGTGCGTTCCTCCGCGCCCTGCACGGCAGGGGTGGGCGGAAGGTCGGCGGGCGGTGCCTCGCGCAGCTGCGGTACGAGGCTGGCCTGGCGCACACGCCGGGGCAGGTCGCCGGAGTCGTCGCCGGGCGCTCCCGCCGGGCCGGAGCCCGTGGGGGCTGAGTCCGTGGGGGCGGAGTCCGTCGGGCCGGAGCCCGTGGGGGCGGGGGCGGCGGACGGTGCCTGCGGCGGCGTTGCCGACTGGCCGCGCCGGCGCAGCGTGGTGACTCCGGCCGGCGGCTGCTCGGGGGAGGCGGGACCGTGGTCCGGCGGCTCCGGCTGCCCTGCGAGGGCGGGGATGCGGGGCGGGCGTGGCAGTGACTGCGGCCCGGTGGGCGACGGGGACGTGGACTGGGAGTGGGGGGAGGCCTGGGACGGGGAGTGGGACGAGGCCGGGGAGTGGGACCGGGACGGTGGCAGGGACGGGGCCGGGGACTGGGAAGGCACGGAGGCCATGGGGCCGGACTGCTGCGCACGGTGTCGCGGGTAGGGCGCCTCCTCTGCGCCCGGACGCTCCCGGTGCGGCGCGTGTCCCTGCGGGCCGTCCCCGCGCGTCGCCTCGGACGTCCGCCCGTGCGCCGCGCTCCTGCCGGGTGGCAGCGCGCCCTGCAGCACGTCGGTGGGGAGCAGGACGACCGCCGTGGTGCCGCCGTAGGGCGAGGTCCGCAGATGGACCTTGATGTCGTGCCGGGAGGAGAGCCGGCTGACCACGAAGAGTCCGAGGCGGTCGCTGTCGAACAGGTCGAGGGCCTCGGACTGCGCGATCCTCGTGTTGGCCTCGGCGAGGGTCTCCTTGCCCATGCCGAGACCCCGGTCCTCGATCTCCAGGGCGTAGCCGTTGCCGACGGGCTCGCCGCTGATCCGCACCTTGGTGTGGGGCGGGGAGAACTGTGCCGCGTTCTCGATGAGTTCGGCCAGCAGGTGGGTGAGGTCGGCGACGGCGCCGCCGATGACGGACGTCTCGGGGAGCTGGCGCATCTCCACGCGCGCGTAGTCCTCGATCTCGGAGACGGCGGCCCGTACGACGTTGGTCAGCGGTACGGGCATCCGCCAGGCACGGCCGGGGGCGGCGCCGGAGAGGATGATCAGGCTCTCGGCGTGGCGCCGCATCCGCGTGGTGAGGTGGTCGAGCCGGAACAGATCCCCGAGTTCGCCGGGGTCGTCGGCGCGGCGCTCCATGCTGTCGAGCAGGTTGAGCTGACGGTGGACCAGGACCTGGCTACGGCGGGCGAGGTTGACGAAGACGCCGGAGATGCCGCTCGCGAGCTCGGCGCGTTCCACGGCGGCGGAGAGCGCGGCCCGGTGGACGGTGGTGAGCGCCTCTCCGACCTGGCCGATCTCGTCCTGCGGGGCGGGGCCCGGCGGAGCCTCGGCCCGTACGTCGATCTCCTCTCCGGCCCGCAGCCGCAGCATGGCCGCGGGCAGCTTGCGCCGGGCGATCCCGAGGGCGGTGTTGCGGAGGCTGATCAGCTCGATGACCAGGGCGCGGCCGATGCGTACGGAGATCACGAGGGAGGCGGCGACGGCGGCGAGGCCGAGCAGTACGGCGGCGCCACCGGCGGTGAAGACGCCTCCGCCGAAGGGATCCGCGCGGTCGGCCGCGGCGCGGCGGGCGTCGGTCTCGATGTTCGTCAGCCCGTTCCGTACGACGGCCATGGCGTCGTCCCAGGTGGCGGCGGGCACGGCCTGGAGGGCCTTCTTCCCCGGGGCGGCGGCTCCGATCCGGTCCTCGGCGGTGGTGAGCTGCTGGTAGCCGCGCTGGTCGGCGAGTTCCTGCCAGGCGGCGCGCTCGGGTCCGCGCAGGTCTGCGGTGGCGGACTCGACGAGCGCGCGGCGGGTCTCGACCGCTCCGGTGAACTGCCGGAGCCGCTCCGTGCTCAGCTCTCCGCCGAGGTGGGCGGAGCCGAGCAGGGCGTCCTCACGGGCGAGCATCTCGCCTGCGCGGCCGAATTCGAGGAGCACGCGCGCGTCGGCGCCGATCTCGGCGTCCTGGATGCCGGTCAGGGCTCCGCCGACGGCGAAGGCGGCGGTGATCGTGGCGGTGTACTGCGTGTACACCTCGTCCCAGTCGGCGCCGCCGTTCGCCGCGGCGGTGCGCAGGCGGCCAAGACCTTCGGCGCTCTCGACGAACCGGCCGATCCGGTCGGCGACTTCACGGGGGAGGTCTCCCCTGTCGCCGATCGTGTGCTCGTCGTCGAGACGGAGCCGGGCGACGGCGGCGTCGGTCCGCCGCGTCTGGTCCTTGAGCTCGGCGGCGCGCCCGGTGCCGGGCGAGGAGACCTGGCGTACGGCGGCGCGGCGTTCGGCCTGGAGCGCGGCGACGGCGGCGGCGACGGGTTCGCGGATGTCCGCGTCGACCCGTTGGAGCTGGCGCAGCCGGGCGATGTCCTGGGCGGTGGTGACGGTGGCGAATCCCCACAGGGCCAGCAGGGAGACGACGGGGACCATCAGCAGCGAGACGATCTTGGCGCGGACGGTACGGGGACGCAGTCCGCGACGCCCGAGCGGGGCGGACGGTGCGGAGGGCGCGGACGGTACCGAAGGCCGCGGCCGTTCGGTCGCGCCTGGCGGGGCTTCGGGGGCGTGCTCGGGCGGCTCGTCTGCGGGCGGCCCTGCATGCGCGCGCCGTCCGCGCGCCGCCTGCGGCGGCGCTGTCGTCCCGGCGTCCTGGGTCTTGCGGGGAGTTCGCATGGCCTCCTCGTTCCGGCTGCGTCTGTCCTGGTGCGATGTGCGTGCCCCGCGCCGGCCCGCGCGTCGGGCCCTGGGACAGGAGGTCGGGCTTCAGCTGCGGGCGGGACCTGTGTCCACCGGGCCCGCCGGGTAGGCGTAGGAGGGCGGGCCGTGGCCTGTCCTGGTGTGGGTCGTCCCCTCGCCCGGGTCGCCTTCGGGGCTCTGGGTGCGGAAGCCGGGGGGCGCCACGTCGACCGCGCGCTCGTCCGGTTCCGTGAGCCGTTCGGCCGAGGCGTACGCGGCGCGCTCTTTGGCTGTCGGGGAGAGGGCGACGAAGGCGGAGGTGATGAAGAGGTAGGAGCCGAGGCCGACGGCGAGGGGGAAGATGAACTGCATGGCGGTCACGCCGGGGAGCCCCGCCGTGGAGGGGACCACCTCGACCTCGACGGCGAACATGCCCGTGTAGTGCATGCTGGTGACGGCCGCTCCCATGACGAGCGAGGCGAGCGCGACGGCGGTCGGCGCGTGGATGTTGAGTGCGGCCCACAGTGCGGCCGTCGCGGCGACGACGGCGATGCCGACGGACAGCGCGACGAGCACCGGGTCGTACGTCACCCGCCCGTGCAGGCGCAGGGCGGCCATCCCCATGTAGTGCATGCTCGCGACGCCGATGCCGGTCGTCAGGCCGCCGATCAGCAGCGAGCGGCCCCGGTCGCCGCCGTGGCCGACCGCGAAGACACCGACTCCGACGACGGCTATGGCGATGAGCAGGCTGAGGATGGTCAGCGGAACGTCGAAGCGGACGTCGGTCCCGGTGACACCGAAGCCGAGCATCGCGACGAAGTGCATCGTCCAGATTCCGGTGCCGATGGCGGACGCGGCGGTGAGCAGCCAGTTGCGTCGCGATCGGCCGGTCGCGTCGAGCGCTCGTACGGTGCAGCGCAGCCCGAGCGCGGCGCCTATGCAGGCCATCGCGTACGACAGCACAGGTGTCAGCCAGCCGAAGGCGGCGTGGTCCAGGTGTCCCATGACTCAGGGACGCTAGACCGCACAAGGGGGCGCATCAGGGGCGCATTTCGAAAGCTGATGGAATATGACGCAGAGATGTTCCAGAACGATCGAGCCGCGCTCGAACGTGCACACAGGGCGTTCACCCCTGAGGCTGAGGCATCATGCACACATGAGCGATGATCCCACTCGTGTCCAGGAGTTCTTCGGTCCCCGCGCCGCCGGCTGGGACTCCCGCTTCCCGGACGACGGTCCCGCGTACGCCGCCGCGGTCGCCGATCTCGGCCTGCGCCCCGGCGCCGCCGTGCTCGACGCGGGGTGCGGGACGGGCAGGGCGCTGCCCGCGCTCCGCTCCGCCGTGGGACCGACGGGGACCGTGATCGGCGCGGACCTGACCCCCGAGATGCTCGGCGAGGCGGTGCGGGCCGGGCGTGACAAGGCCGCGGCCCTGGTCCTCACCGACGTCGCCCGGCTGCCGCTGCGTGACGGGGCGCTCGACGCCGTGTTCGGCGCGGGACTCATCTCCCATCTGGCGGACCCGGCCGCCGACCTGCGCGAACTGGCCCGGGTCGTGCGCCCCGGCGGTGGGCTCGCCCTCTTCCATCCCATCGGCAGGGTCGCCCTCGCCGCCCGCCACGGACGGCAGATCACCGAGGAAGACCTGCGCGCCGAGCCCAACGTGCGTCCGCTTCTTTCCGGTTCTGGGTGGCGGATGGTCAGTTACGTGGACGAGGACGACCGTTATCTCGTACTCGCCGTACGCGAGGACCGGTGAGGGCCTGGCGCCGTCGGGCATGAGGGCGCGGAGGGGCGCACACCCGGACGCTGCGTCCGGGCGGTGCGTCCGGACGGGGGTGTCGACCGCGTGGGGAGACGCCCGACGCACCCTTCTTTCCCGGCACTTCCCTGTCTACCGTGGAGGTGCCGGGCAGCCGTGTCCGGGGAAGGCGGCAGGCCATGGCCCGTGTGCGAGCGATCTTCAACGCCCTCCTGCCGGCCGCGCGACGCGCACCGGACGCACCCCGCAAGCCCGCCCCGGTGCGACGGCAGCACAACATCTTCGAGGCCGCGGCGACGTACGTCACGGGCTGCGTGGAGGACGACCAGGACCGGATCGACGAGGCCGTCACCTGGGTGTCCCCCGAGGCCCTCTCCTTCGGGATCAACGAACTCGCCTGCCGGGCGGTGATCGCCCTCGCCCGTGAGCGCGACGAGTCTCCCGAGACCGTGGCGCGCTCGCTGCTCGGACTGCCGCCCGTCTGATCCGTACGGAACCGGCCGTGCCAGATTCCTGCCGGAGACTCTCGACGCGCGGGTTACCCACTGGTTATGGTGCGCCGACGACCAGATGGGGAGGCTGCTGTGGCTACCGCCGACGACGACGCGCTGTATGTGCTGACCGCCGTGCTGCTCACGCCCGCGCAGTTTCCGAGCGTGCTGGGCGACGACTACCCGGCCGCATGCGCGGCGATGGGGCTCGAACCGTACGCCGAGGGGTACGGACTGGTCCTCGGCCAGGACGGCGAGGGCGCCCGGTGGACCGTGATCGTCGACGACGTGTCCCTGGTCGCCGTGGCCATCGCCTCCTGGGACTGCGGGATGGAGTACGACCTCTCCCCCGACGAGCGTTCCGTCGTGGCGGCTCTCCCCGGCTGGCCTCTCGCCGTGGCCACGGCCGCGCCCGGCCTGCCGGCCCCGCACGACCCGGAGCCCGAGGAGGGCGACCGCGCCCCGCTGTCCCCGCCGGACGGCGACGGCTGGGGCGCGCCGCAGCGCAGGCTCGGCGCCGACGAGGTGGCGCTCCAGTGGGCGGCCTGGCGGGCGCAGATGGACGAGGACGGGCCCACACCCACCGGCACCGGCACCGGCACCGGCACCGAGAACGCGGAGGCCGCAGAGGTCCAGGGCGCCGGCGCGGGCGCGGAGGCCGCAGAGGTCCAGGGAGCTCGCACGGGCGCCGAGGGAGCTCGTACGGGCGCGGAGGCCTCCGATGCGTCGCCCGACCCCTACGACGGTGTCCGCCGCGCCCTCGCCGAGCTGCGCGGCTATCTGGAGGACGCCCCGCCGGTGGGCCGGGTGCGGTCCAGTTTCGCGACCGGTGAGGCGCGGATGCTCCGGGCCGACGGCCCCGGCTGGTCCCTGGTCGCGCGGACCGACGACATGGCCTTCGTCCTGCTGGACGACGAGCCGCGCGAAGTCCTCCCCGTGGCCCGCGGCCCCAAGCTGCCGGCCCTCCTGGAGGCCCTGGACGCGATCGCGGTCCGCCCCACCTGATCCCACATGGGCCCAAGGCCCGAGGTGTGGCGCGGAACCATGGCCGTACGGAAGGCGGCGACCCCACGATGTGGCGGCGCACCCCCTTCCCGTCGTCCCACCGGAGGCCGTCCATGCCGTCCACGCGCCTGTTCCGAGGCGTTCCGCTGCTCGCCGCGCTCCTGACCGGCCTCACCGGCCTGACCCTCGTCGGTCCCGCCGTTCCGGCCGGGGCCGAGCCCGGTCCCCGGCCGCCCGGCTGCGCGAGCGCGCACCGGATCCATGTATCGGGCGCCGAGTACCAGGAGACGGCGTGCCTCGCCGACCTGACGACCGCGGGTCTCGCGGGCACCCCGTACACCGATTGGGCCGACCAGGCCGGGCTCGCGGCGAAGGGGACCCGGAATCCCTCCGGCGTTCCCGGCGTCCAGATCGACGGCTACTTCCCCGACGACTCCCGTCTCAACGCCACGCACGGCTGGGCCCACGACGCCCAGTTCGTGATCCGGCTCCCCGAGAACTGGAACGGCGGTCTGGTCGTCACCGGCGCGCCCGGCACCCGGCGCCAGTACTCCACCGACGCCCTCATCTCCGACCACGTCCTGGCCCAGGGCTTCGCCTACGCCGCCACCGACAAGGGCAACACCGGGCCGGACTTCTTCACCGACGGACGTAAGCCCGGCGACGCGGTCGCCGAGTGGAACCGGCGGGTGACCGAGCTGACGAAGGCCGCCAGGAAGACCGTGCGGCAGCACTACGGCCGGGCGCCCCGGCACACGTACATGACGGGCATCTCCAACGCCGGCTACCTGACCCGCTGGCAGCTGGAGAACCACCCCGAGCTGTACGACGGCGGGGTCGACTGGGAAGGCGTCCTCTGGACGACCCGCGGGCCCAACCTCCTCACGAGTCTGCCGGTCACCGTCGCCCGCAGCCTCGGGCAGGCCTCCGACGAGGACCTGATCGACGCCGGTTTCGCCCCCGGCTCGCGCTTCCTGTGGCCTTACCACGAGCAGGCGTACTGGGGCCTGACGCAGAAGATCTTCCGGGCCGAGTTCGACCCGACGTACGACCCCGCGTGCCCCGGCACGACGGCCGGTACCACGATCGAGCAGATCCTCGCCCCGTGCGCCTCCGACGCCTCGTACGACTACGCCTCCCGCCCCGCCTCCGTACGCCGGGCGGTCGCCAGGGTCGCGCTGACCGGGCGCATCGGCAAGCCGCTCATCACCCTGCACGGCGATCTGGACACGCTGCTGCCGATCGCGACCGACTCCGACGTGTACGCCGGGATGATCGACGCGCGGGGCCGGTCCGGGAAGCACCGGTACTACACGGTCGAGGACGGCACCCACACCGACGGTCTGTACGACACCTACCCGGACCGGCTGCGGCCCGTCCTGCCCTGCTACCGCTCGGCGTTCGCGGCGCTGCGCGAGTGGGTCGAGGAGGGTACGGCTCCGCCCGCGGACCGTACGATCGCACGGCCGGCGGGCGGTGACCTGGTCAACTCCTGCGCGCTGAGGACTCCGTAGGGCAGGGGGCCGCAGGCCGGAGGGTCAAAGCGGCCCGCCGACCGTCGTGGATCTCCCCTCGACGGTCGGCGGTCAGCGGAGCTCCTTGCGGGAGATCCGCCGCAGCCGGCGCCGCTGGCTCGGGTCCAGGGCCAGGTATGCCACGGCCGGGACTCCGAGCACGATCAGCAAGGAGAACCAGAACCCGATGAGGGGCCACAGGAGGAGGCCGACGGCCACTCCCCCGATCACGATCTTCGTCCGTGTCGTCATGTCCGACGCCTCCTTGTCACGCTGCCGAGCGCAGCGGCTCCCCGACCTCGTGCAGATGTCCGAGCGCCTGTCGGTAGGACTCGACGAAACCGGTCTCTGTGTACGGGATACCCACCGTACGGCAGTGCGCACGCACGGCGGGCTGGGCGAGTCGAAGATGCGGCCGCGGCATGCTCGGGAAGAGGTGGTGCTCGATCTGGTAGTTCAGCCCGCCGAGGAACCAGTCGGTCAGGAGGCCGCCGCGGATGTTGCGCGACGTGAGGACCTGGCGGCGCAGATGCCCCCAGGTGTCGCCGTCCGGGTGGGCGTCGGGCATCTCCATGCCCTTGTGGTTGGGGGCGAAGGCCATGCCCAGGTGCAGCCCGAGGAGCATCTGGTGGATCAGGGCGAAGACGAGGGCCTGACCGACGGTGAGCGTCGACAGCAGCAGCGTCACGTAACCGACGACATGGGCGAGGAGGAGGGCGCCTTCGACGAGCCGCTCGCGCCGGGACCGGAAGGGCCCGTCCCCGGAGAACAGGGCCTGGAAGCCGTACACCTTCAGCGCGATGCCCTCCAGGGTGGTCAGCGGGAAGAAGAGCCAGGCCTGGTGGCGTGTGAGCCAGCCGCGGAAGCCGGCGCGGCCGGTGGTCTGGTGCTGCGCGAACACGAGGATGTCGGCGACGACGTCCGGGTCCTTGTCGAGGTGGTTGGGGTTCGCGTGGTGGCGGTTGTGCTTGTCGTTCCACCACTCCTGGCTCATGCCGAGCAGCAGGTTGGCGTGGACGAGCTGGATCATCCGGTTCCGCCGCCGGTCCGCGCTGATCTGGGCGTGTCCGGCGTCGTGGCCGACGAAGGCGACGCGGGCGGAGAGCAGGGCGAGCGGGACGGCGAGCAGGAGTGCCCACCAGGAGGGGCCGAACAGGAGGAGGCCCGTGACGACGGCGGCCAGTCCCAGGAAGTTGACCGCCATGCCGCGCGCGTACCAGCCGGCCCTGCGCTCCAGGAGGCCCTGCTCCTTGACGGCGCGCAGGAGCGGTGCGAACTCGCTGCCGCCGCCGCGCCGGGTCGCGGCGCTCCGATCGGGCGCCGTGAGCGTTGCGGTGGCCTGGGGCATGGAGGTCTCCGGTGTCCGTGGGCGGTGACCCGGGCGCGGGCCGCCCGGACTCCCTCGAACGTACGGATCGGTCATCCTCCGCAGCCATGGCGTCACCCCCCGAGGCCCCAGGGGGATGCCTTGGGGGCGGGGGTGGGGCTGGCCCGACCCCTAGGGGGCGTAGGGGTCGTAGCGGGTCGGGGGTCGTGGCTGGTCGGGCGGCGTAGGGGTCGGGCGGCGTAGGGCTCGGGGGGCGTAGGGCCCGGGGGCTCTCCCGCCACGCGTGCGCGCGGAGGTACGGGACGTGAGGCAGGTCACGGCGATTCCGCTCACGGGCGTCCGGACGGTTCCTGTACCCTCGGCCGCTCGGCCCCAGTAGTCAAATTTGAGGAATGCGTTGTCGTCGTCCAGAAGACTCGATGAACTCGCCCGCTGCTCCGCCGTCTTCCTGCCCGCCGACCCGCCCCGGGCCGGCCGCATCGCCTTCTGGTCCCCCGACGGGGCCCCTCCCGCCGACGACCTTCCGCCGATGGACGACCGGCTGACCGTGGTCGCCGACGACGTGCGTCCGCGGACGGTTCCGGCCGTGCTGCTCCCCGTACGGGACGCCCTGCCGCTCCTCACTCGCGCCCGGTTCTCCGACTCGGCTTCGCCCGCGGCCGCGTTCTGGGGCGCCGCCTCCCTCGTCGCCCTGCATCTGGCGGCCCGGGGGCTGCTGCTGCCCGGCCTGACGGCCACCGACCGGGACGCGTGGCGGGCCGGACCCCTGGGCCCCGAGGAGCTGGCCGAACTCCGGGCGCTCGCCGCCTCGATGCCGCCGACCGCCCACGCCGTACCGCTGCTCGGGGTCGGCGAGCCACCTGTGGACGGCCCGCTGCCGGCGGACGGCCCTCCGTCAGGAGACGAGCCGCTGTACCTCCCCGAACCCGAGGGCCTGTTGCGTGCCTTCGTGGACGCGGTCGTCGACGGCCTCCCCCGTACCCCGGCCGCCCCGCTCGCCGCGGGCGGACCGGCCTTCGCGGCCGAGGAGCCGCAGGAGCTGCCCGCACAGCGGGCCTGGGCGGCGGACGTGGCGGCCGGCCATGACGCGGGCGTACGGCTGTCGTTGCGCCTGGAGCTGCCCGGGCTGAGCGAACGGGAGGCGCCCGGCTTCCGGGCCGTGCTCCAGATCCACAGCGTCGCCGACCCGACACTCGTGGCGGACGCGGCGGAGGTCTGGGCCGGATCGGGCGCGGCAGGGGCGGCGTTCGGACCCCGGGCCCGCATGGACGCCCTCCTCGCGCTGCGCCGCGCCGCCCGTGCCTGGGCACCACTGACGCCGCTGCTCTCGGCGGCCGTCCCGGACGCGGTCGAACTGGCCGACGACGAGGTCACCGACCTGCTCGGCCAGGCGGCCCGATCGCTCACCGCGACGGGCGTCCGGATCCACTGGCCGCGCGACCTGGCCCACCGGCTCACCGCCCGCGCGGTGATCGGCCCGCCGGACGGCGACGACACCAGCACCAGTACCGGCACGGACACCAGCACGAGCATGAGCACCGGCACCAGCACCGACGCCGACACCGACACGGGCATCGGTTCGCTCGGCCGGCGCTCCTCCGCACTGCCGTCCTTCCTCAACGCCGACGCCCTGCTCGCCTTCAACTGGCGTTTCGCCATCGGTGAGCAGCAACTCACCCGCGCCGAACTCGACCAGCTCGCCGAGGCCGGACGCCCGCTCGTCCGGCTGCGCGACCAGTGGGTCCTCGTCGACCCGGCGGAGGTGCGCCGTGCCCGCGCCGCCCAGGACCGCAAGGTCACCCCCGTCGACGCACTCGGCGCCGTACTCACCGGGACCACCGAGGTCGACGGCCGACAGGTGGAGGTCCGGGCGACCGGCTGGCTGGAGCAGTTGCGTGCCCGCCTCGACGAACCGGAGGGCGGCCCCCAGGAGGTGCCCCAGCCCACCGCACTCGCCGCGACGCTCCGCGACTACCAGCTGCGCGGCCTCAACTGGCTGCACCGGATGACCTCGCTCGGCCTCGGCGGCTGTCTCGCCGACGACATGGGTCTGGGCAAGACCATCACCCTCATCGCGCTCCATCTGCACCGGCAGAGCGAGCCGTCGACGGCCGGGCCCACCCTCGTGGTCTGTCCGACCTCACTGATGGGCAACTGGCAGAGGGAGATCGAGAGGTTCGCACCCGGCACACCCGTACGCCGGTTCCACGGTCCGACGCGCAGCCTGGAGAACCTGGCCGAAGGCGAGTTCGTCCTCACGACGTACGGCACGATGCGCCTGGACACCGACCAGCTCGCCGCCCGGACCTGGGGAATGGTCGTCGCGGACGAGGCCCAGCACGTCAAGAACCCGTACTCGGCCACCGCCGGGCAGCTCCGTACCATCGGGGCCAAGGCGCGCGTCGCGCTCTCCGGCACCCCGGTCGAGAACAACCTCTCCGAGCTGTGGGCCATCCTCGACTGGACGACACCGGGCCTCCTCGGCCGGCTCGGCACCTTCCGGTCCCGCTACGCATCCGCCGTCGAGGGTGGCGAGGATCCGGCCGCGGCCGAACGCCTGGCCTCGCTGGTCCGCCCCTTCCTGCTGCGCCGCCGCAAGTCCGACCCGGGCATCGCGCCCGAACTGCCGCCGAAGACCGAGACCGACCGGGCCGTCTCCCTGACCAAGGAGCAGGCGGGTCTCTACGAGGCGGTGGTGCGCGAGACCCTCGCGGCGATCGCCGAGGCGGACGGCATGGAGCGGCGCGGGCTGGTGATGAAGCTGCTGACCGGGCTCAAACAGATCTGCAACCACCCCGCCCAGTATCTGAAGGAGGAGCGGCCGCGGATCGACGGCCGTTCCGGCAAGCTGGAGCTGCTCGACGAACTCCTGGACACGATTCTCGCCGAGGACGCGAGCGTGCTCGTCTTCACGCAGTACGTGCAGATGGCGCGGCTGCTGGAACGTCATCTGGCGGCACGGGGCGTGCGGACGCAGTTCCTGCACGGGGGCACCCCGGTGGCCGAGCGCGAGGCGATGGTCGCGCGGTTCCAGGCCGGGGAGGTACCGGTCTTCCTGCTGTCGCTGAAGGCGGCGGGCACGGGGCTCAACCTCACCCGGGCCGGGCACGTCGTGCACTTCGACCGCTGGTGGAACCCGGCCGTGGAGGCCCAGGCCACCGACCGTGCGTACCGGATCGGGCAGACCCAGCCCGTGCAGGTCCACCGGCTGATCGCCGAGGGCACGATCGAGGACCGGATCGCCGAGATGCTGCTGCGCAAGCGGGCGCTGGCCGACTCCGTGCTCGGCGCGGGCGAGGCGGCGCTGACCGAACTGACGGATGCCGAGCTGGCGGATCTGGTCCGGCTGCGTGGAGACGGGGACAGAGACAGATCCGGGGGCGCTCGCACCGGCACCGGCGACAGGAACGGGGATGACGGGCGATGAGCGGATACGCACACGGACACGACGACGAGCGGACCTTCGCGGCGCTGCCGCCCGCCCGCGGCTCGGCCTTCGCACGGACCTGGTGGGGGCGGGCCTGGCTGAAGGCCCTGGAGGACACGGCGCTCGAGGGCGAGCAGCTGAAGCGGGGTAGGCGCCAGGCGAGGGCGGGCGCGGTGGGCGCGGTGTCAGTGCGGCCCGGCCGGATCACGGCGGTGGTCAAGGACCGTGACGGCTCCTCGTACCGCAGCGACGTGCTCCTGCAGGAGCTGTCGGAGGCCGACTGGGACCGGCTGATCGACCTGGCGGTGGAGAGCGCGGGGCACATCGCGGCCCTGCTCGACCGTGAGATGCCGCCCCACCTGGTGGAGGACGCGGCGGCGGCCGGGCTCGAACTGCTGCCGGGCATCGGCGATCTGGACCCCGAGTGCGGCTGCGAGGCCTGGGACCACTGCCCGCACACGACGGCGCTCTGCTATCAGGTGGCGCGGCTGCTCGACGAGGATCCGTTCGTGCTGCTGCTGATGCGCGGGCGTGGTGAGCGGGCCCTCCTGGAGGCTCTGGAGAAGCGCAGCGCCGCCCGGGCGGCCACGGAGGAGTCCGCCGCCGAGAAGGCCGTGCCGGTGGGTGGTGTGCCGGCCGAGGAGGCGTTCGCCGCGCGCGACATCCTGCCCCCGCTGCCGCCCCCTCCGGTGCTTGCCCCGGCGCCCGGCGAGCCGCCGTCGCTGGACACCGAGACGGTGCCGGAGCCGGGGATCGATCCGGCGGCGCTGGAGTTCCTCGGTGCGGACGCGGCCGCCCGGGCCCACCGGTTGCTGGCCGAGGCGCTCAGCGCGCCCGGTCGCGAACGCGTCGGGACAGAACCGCCCCTGACGCTTCATCAGGACACGGTGCGGCTGGCCGCGGGGTCTGCGCCCTCGTGGGTCGTGGCCCGTCTCGCGGAGGGGTCCGGTCGGCGTCGGGCGGAGCTGGACGCGGCCACGCGCGCGTGGCGGTTCGGGGGCGCTGCCGCCCTCTCCGTACTGGAGGAGGAGTGGACGCCGGGGCCCGAGGCGCTGGCCCGGGCGAAGGCGGTACTCGCGGAGGCCTGGGAGGACGACGACCGGCCTGTGCTGCGGCAGGCCGGGGCCGCGCGCTGGACGGTGGTCGGCGCGGAGGCGCAGCTGCGCTGCGGAGAGGACGGCCGCTGGTGGCCCTTCCGCAAGGAGGGCGGCCAGTGGGTTCCCGCCGGTTCCGCGGACCAGGACCCCGCCGCCGCGCTGGCGTGCCTGTCGGCGCGGGAGGAGGAGCTGTGACGGTCGGGGATCACAGCAGGGGCGCGGTCAGCCTCCCGGGCGCGGTGGCGCCGGTGCCGTTGTACGCCGCGAGGCTGCAGGCCACGGTGTCGGAGCCGAGGAGGTAGCCGGAGCGGTACGGGTACTGCACGAACGTGGTCCAGCGCGTGCCGGGCGGCTGCCCGGCGGCCTTGCGGCGCAGCGGCTCACGGCACAGGGCCGCGGCCGCGTCCCGTATCTCCCGGTCGCTGCCGAGGTCCCCGGCGAGCCGGAGCACGGCGACGAGTTGGGCGTCGTGGGGCCGGTCGCAGCCGCGCCGTACGACGGTGCCGGGAGCGGCACGGTCGATGTCGAAGCACTCCCCCGCCCTGAGCCGCTGGTACGCGACGGTGGCGGGGGTGCTGGTCGTGCCGCCCTGCGGTACGAGCCGTTCACCCGCGGCCGGCGCGACGTCGACGGTCGCCTCGTCCGATCCGGTCTGCCCGCGCGACGCGGCGGACCCGCCCTGCGCCGCGGGCCCGCCCTGCGCCGCGGGCCCGCCCTTCTGCGAGGTCCCGGAGTTCTGGGACAGCCGGCTCTCGCCTCCGTGACGGGACGTCAACATGACGGCCGCGACCAGGAGCAGCAGTGGCACGAAGAGGTACCGAAGGGGCGACGACAGCTCACCGAGGAACGGGGACATGGTGCTCAGGGTCGCCCGGGAAGGTCCGACACACCGGGTATGCCGTCGAGTTGAAGCACGGCCCGTACAGAACTGTGACACTTCCCGTGCCTGTACGGGCCGTTCACCGCCGCTCGGTGTGCTACAAGCCGAGCTGGCGCTCCGCGCCTTCGACGGTCTGCGCGAGGAGTACGGCGATCGTCATGGGGCCGACTCCGCCCGGTACGGGGGTGATGAGGGAGGCGCGCTCGGCGGCGGTCTCGAAGTCGACGTCGCCGATGTTGCCGGGGTTGTAGCCCGCGTCGACGACGACCGCGCCGGGCTTGATGTCCTCGCCCTTGATGAAGCGGGGCTTGCCCACGGCGGCCACGAGGATGTCGGCCTCGCGGACGATCGAGGAGAGCTCGGTGGTGCGCGAGTGGCAGTACGTGACGGTGGCGTCGCGGCCGAGCAGCAGCAGGCCGGCGGGCTTGCCGAGGATCGCGGAGCGGCCGACGACGACGGCCCGCTTGCCGCTCAGCTCGACGTCGTACGCGTCGAGCAGCCGCATGATGCCGCCGGGCGTACAGGAGACGAAGCCGGGCAGCCCGAAGCCCATGGCGGCGAAGGAGGCCATGGTGACGCCGTCGACGTCCTTCTCGGGCGCGATCGCCTCGAAGGCCGCGCGCTCGTCGATGTGCGGGCCCACCGGGTGCTGGAGCAGGATCCCGTGGACCTCGGGGTCCTGGGAGAGCGCGGTGATCGCGGCGACGAGCTCCTCGGTCGTCGTCCCGGCGGGCAGCTCGACGTGCTGGGAGCGGATTCCGGCCTTCGCGCAGCGGTTCTGCTTCATCTTCACGTACGTGACGGAGGCGGGGTCCTCGCCGACGAGCACCGTGGCGAGGCAGGGCGTGACGCCGGTGCGGCGGGTGATCTCGGCTGCACGGGCGGCGGTCTCCTCGACCGTGCGCCGGGCGAGCGCGGTGCCGTCCATGAGGGAAGCGGTGCTGGTGGACATGGCCACTCCTGGGCGTCGTCGATGACAGGGTGATCGCCCAGGCGCACGGCAGCGTCGGTTCCGCGCGGGTGCGCGGTGTCCGCGGGGCCGCTCCCCGGTGGTGATCCACCTCAAGCGCCAGTCACGGCCCGAGCCCTACTCTACGTGAGGCCTGCGCGCGGCCACAGGGGCGGTGTCCGGACAGCGCGCGCATGCCGGGGCGTCCAGGCGCTTGTCGGCGACCTCCCCGCGCACGACGATGACCACGAAGGACGGCGGGGCGGCCGGGACGGACGACGAGGCGGGACCGGCGACGGTACGACCACCGCCGCAGACCGGCGCGGCCGGAAGGCGACCGCCGTGGGGACGGCAGCCGGGGAAGCGACCGCCGTGGACCGGCACGGCCGGGAAGGCGACCGCCGTGGGACCGGCGGCCGGGGAAGCGACCGCCGTGGGACCGTGAGGTGGAGGCCGAGTTGAGCGATGCGTGGGTGGCGACGGAGCCGAACACCGGAGCGCTGCGGCGGGCGCACGAGGTGTTCACGAGCGGCGGTCAGGTGGAGCTCCCGCCGGTGCGGCCGCTGGTCGCGGAGTCGTGGCGGCGGTCGGCGCGGGCCCGGGTCAGCCCGGACGGTGCGGCCCGTGTCGAGCTGGCCGACGACGAGCTGGCCGGGCATCGCGAGGAGCATCCCCTGTCCGCCGCGATGCCGGTGATCCGTGAGCTGATGGGCACCTACGCGACGGACGGCGAACATCTCCTGGCCGTCTGCGACGCGGCGGGCCGCATGCTGTGGGTGGAGGGCCATCCGGGAACCCTGCGGCGGGCGCGGGAGATGAACTTCGTCGCCGGGGCACGCTGGTCGGAGTCGGTGGCCGGGACGAACGCACCCGGGACCGCGATCGCCGTGGACCGCCCGGTCCAGGTGTTCAGCGCCGAGCACTTCCAGCGGCCGGTGCAGGCGTGGACCTGTGCCGCCGCCCCCGTACACGATCCGCACACCGGGCGGCTGCTCGGCGCGGTGGACATCACCGGCGGGGACCGGCTGGCGCATCCGCACAGTCTGGCGTTCGTACAGGCCGTGGCGCGGGCGGCGGAGTCCCAGCTGGCCCTGCTGGCGCCCGCGCCGGCCGCGGACCGGGTCCGCCTCGCCGCGCTCGGCCGGGACGAGGCGGTGCTGACCGTGGCCGGCCGCCGGCTGCGGCTCAGCCGCCGGCACAGCGAGATCCTGGTCGTCCTGGTCCATCGCCCCGAGGGGGTGAGCGGGGACGAGCTCATGACGCTGCTGTACGAGGACGAGTCGGTCACCCCCGTCACACTGAGGGCCGAGTTGTCGCGGCTGCGCGGGCTGCTCGGCCGGGAGCTGCTGCGCTCGCGCCCGTACCGGCTGGCGGGGGCGGTGGACGCGGACTTCGCCACGGTGGACCGGCGCCTCGGCTCGGGGGCGCTGTCGGCCGCGCTCGCCGACTACGCGGGTCCGCTGCTGCCCGCGTCGCGCGCCCCCGGGGTCGTACGGCTGCGGGAGCGGCTCGCGGACCGGCTGCGGGCGGGGCTTGTGGACCGGCGCGATCCGGCGCTGCTCGCCGACTGGACGTACAGCGCGTGGGGCGAGGACGACGTGGAGATGTGGCGCGCGCTGTCGGAGGCGGTTCCGGCTTCTGGCAGGCCGCCGGTGCTGGCGCGACTGCGGGCGCTGGACGCCGAACTGTCGGCGGGCGCAACGGGGTTGCAACGTCCGGCTCCGCACACTCGGCGGTGAGCGCCGGCCAGGGACGGTCGGCGCGGTCCGAGGGAGGCCATGTCCATGACCCGTTACGCCGCACCCGGTACCGAGGGCGCGATCATGTCGTACCAGGCCCGCTACGATCACTGGATCGGTGGTGAGTACGTGGCTCCGGCCCGGGGTCGGTACTTCGAGAACCCGAGCCCGGTCGACGGCCGTCCCTTCACCGAGATCGCCCGCGGCACCGCGGAGGACGTGGAGCGCGCCCTGGACGCGGCCCATGCCGCGGCTCCGGCGTGGGGCCGTACGGCGCCGACCGAGCGGTCGAACGTCCTCCTGCGGATCGCCGACCGGATGGAGGCGCATCTGGAGGAGCTGGCGGTCGCGGAGAGCTGGGAGAACGGCAAGCCGGTCCGTGAGACGCTGGCCGCCGACATCCCGCTGGCGATCGACCACTTCCGCTACTTCGCGGGGGTGTTGCGCGGCCAGGAGGGCGCGCTGAGCGAGATCGACGACGACACCGTCGCGTACCACTTCCACGAGCCGCTCGGGGTGGTCGCGCAGATCATCCCGTGGAACTTCCCGATCCTGATGGCGGTCTGGAAGCTGGCTCCCGCGCTCGCGGCGGGCAACGCGGTGGTCCTGAAGCCGGCCGAGCAGACCCCGGCGTCGGTGCACTTCTGGATGGGCCTGATCGCCGATCTGCTGCCGCCGGGCGTGATCAACATCGTGAACGGCTTCGGGGTCGAGGCGGGCAAGCCGCTCGCCTCCTCGCCGCGCGTCGCGAAGGTCGCCTTCACGGGAGAGACGACGACAGGCCGGCTGATCATGCAGTACGCCTCCGAGAACATCAAACCGGTGACGCTGGAGCTGGGCGGCAAGTCGCCGAACATCTTCTTCGACGACGTGTGGGCGGCGGACGACGACTTCCGCGACAAGGCGTTGGAGGGCTTCACGATGTTCGCCCTCAACCAGGGCGAGGTGTGCACGTGCCCCTCGCGCGCCCTGATCCAGCGGGGCCACTACAGCGAGTTCCTGGAGGCGGCGGTCGCCCGCACGGAACGGATCGCGCCGGGCCACCCGCTGGACACGGAGACGATGATCGGCGCCCAGGCCTCCAACGACCAGCTCCAGAAGATCCTTTCGTACCTGGACATCGGGCAGCAGGAGGGCGCGAAGATCCTGACGGGCGGTCAGCGGATCGAGTACGACGGCGAGCTGGCGGGCGGCTACTACGTCCAGCCGACGATCTTCGAGGGCGACAACCGGATGCGGATCTTCCAGGAGGAGATCTTCGGCCCGGTCGTCGCGGTCACCTCGTTCACGGACTTCGACGACGCGATCCGCACGGCGAACGACACGCTCTACGGCCTCGGCGCGGGCGTCTGGACCCGCGACGCCAACACGGCCTACCGCGCGGGCCGCGCGATCCAAGCGGGCCGAGTCTGGACGAACTGCTACCACGCGTACCCGGCGCACGCGGCGTTCGGCGGCTACAAGCAGTCGGGCATCGGCCGGGAGACCCACAAGATGATGCTGGACCACTACCAGCAGACGAAGAATCTGCTGGTCTCGTACTCGCCGAAGAAGCTCGGCTTCTTCTAGAGAGCGAGCGTGGCGCCTGACGTGGAAAGGATCCACGTCAGGCGCCTT
>NZ_JAMGSL010000001.1:412121-477984 GCF_025195125.1 Streptomyces sp. Je 1-79 | reverse complement strand
ACGAGGCGCCTTCTCGGGGTGCCGCGAGCAATCATCGAGGGCGGTTGACTCTCAGCAGCGATCCGCTCCTGGTCACCCGGTCTCGACGCTGCCCGGCTCGTCACCCGGATGGTCAGGGCTTCCGCCGGACCGCAGAGCGGTGCCCGCCCTCCCGTGCCGCGGTGGCCGCTCCCAGGCGAGGGGCCGGGATGCGATCTAGGGTTGAAGGGAGTTCCGACGCCCGCGGACATCTACTCCTTCCACCACACTCCTCCGCTCGGGCGCGAGTACGCCGGGAGGGTATGCGTCATGTCCCATGCATCCGAAACCCCTGTCCTGGGCACCATCGCCGCCATGGCCGTCGGCCTTTTCGAGCGGTGCGGGCCGGCCCCGGGAGCGGGCGACAGCGCCACGGCACTCGGCCTCGCCATCGCCGTCGCAGATGCCGAGACCGAGGCCCAGGGCTGAGAGTGGGCTTCGATGTCCCAGAACCCGACCTCGGCGATGCGGGCGGCGCCCCACGCCACGCCCGAGGAACGCGCGGCCCTCGGTAAGGAGGCCCGGCGCGGCTCGCCGCGGTCGGGTCACGCCGAGTACGAGCCGTCTCCTGACAGGGCGGACCCCTTGGCGATCCTGGAGGCGCAGTCCGCGGCACGCGTGCCCGAACTCGTGCCGATCCGCTACGGCCGGATGACGGAATCCCCTTTCCGCTTCTACCGGGGCGCCGCCGCGATCATGGCCTCCGACCTGGCCGGCACCCCGCGCACGGGGCTCACGGCCCAGCTGTGCGGGGACGCCCACCTCCTCAACTTCCGCCTGCTCGCCTCACCGGAGCGGCAGTTGATGTTCGACATCAACGACTTCGACGAGACACTGCCGGGCCCCTGGGAGTGGGACGTCAAGCGGCTGTCGGCGAGTTTCGTCATCGCGGGGCGGGCCAACGGCTTCGACGACACCGAGCGTGCCCGCATCGTCAGCTCCACGGTCCGTTCGTACCGCGAGGCGATGATCCGCTTCGCGCGTATGCGCACCATCGACGTCTGGTACGCGAAGATCGATGCGGACCTCCTTGAGTCCCTGGCCGCAGGTCGGCTCCACGGAACGAAGCGCGGCCGGAAGAACCTGGCCCGCGCGCTGGCGAAGGCTCGTACTCGCGACAGTCTGCAGGCTTTCGACAAGCTCACCGAGACGGTCGACGGGCGGCCCAGGATCGCGGCGGATCCCCCGCTGCTCATCCCGGCCGGCGACCTGCTGCCGGACGTCGAGCGCACCGCGCTCGAGCGCCAGTTCCGCGGCCTGGTCGAGCGGTACGGCCGCACGCTGGCTTCCGACAGGCGCACGCTCCTGGAGGACTACCGGCTGGCCGACGTCGCCCGCAAGGTCGTCGGCGTCGGTAGCGTCGGCACCCGGTGCTGGATCTTCCTCCTGCTGGGCCGGGACGACCAGGACCCGCTCTTCCTCCAGGCCAAGGAGGCCGACACCTCCGTGCTGGCCGCACACGTCGGCGCGAGCCGGTACCGCAACCAGGGCGAGCGGGTGGTCTCGGGCCAGCGGCTGATGCAGGCCACGAGCGACATCTTCCTCGGCTGGGAGCGAGTGGACGGGATCGACGGCAAGAAGCGCGACTTCTACGTCCGCCAGCTGCGCGACTGGAAGGGCATCGCCGTCCCGGAGCGCATGCGGCCGAAGGACATGGAGGCGTTCGGCGAACTGTGCGGCGCCACGCTGGCTCGCGCGCACGCGCGGTCCGGGGACCGCATTGCGATCGCCGCATATCTGGGCGGCGGCGGCTCGTTCGACCGAGCCCTCGCCCTGTTCGCGGAAGCGTACGCCGACCAGAACGAGCGTGACCACCAGGCCCTGGTGGATGCGGTGCGCGCAGGCCGGCTCCCCGCGGAGGAACTGCCGGCGGTCTGAGCCAGGGAGAGGCGACCCTCCGTTCCGCACGACGCTGTCCGGCGTGTCCCCGTCGACGTCGGCGCGCGGCGGTTCGCCGAGCTGTAGAAGGGGCACGGGCGATCATCCGGAGGTCTGGAACATGAGCAGTGGTGCTTGGACAGGCGCGGCGGTGGCCACTGTCACCGCCGCGTACGCGCTGGGCTCGCGTCGGCTGTCCACGACCCCGATCTCGTCGGCGATGGTGTTCGTCGGCGCCGGCCTCCTCATCGGGCCGGCAGTGCTGGACATCGTCGACCTGGCGCACGACGCCGCGCCCATCGTCGCCCTCCTCGAAGTCACCCTGGCGCTGGTGCTGTTCACCGATGCCATGACGGTGCGCAGACGGGACCTCCGGACCGGTGGCTTCCTCCCGGGGCGTCTGCTCGGCATCGGGCTTCCGCTCAGCATCGGGGCCGGCTGGCTGCTCGCCTGGCCCCTGCTTCCGGGGCTGACGATGTGGGAGCTCGCCCTCGTAGGCGCCATCCTCGCCCCGACCGACGCCGCCCTCGGGAAGACCTCCATCACCCACCCCCGGGTCCCAGCGCTCGTACGGCACGGGCTGAATGTCGAAAGCGGTCTGAACGACGGAATGGTGCTGCCCTTCTTCCTCCTGTTCCTGGCAGCCATCCCGGGCACGCACTACGCGGAAGAGGGCGTGGTCGGCATCTTCTGGCGGGCCCTGGTGCTGAGCACCGCACTGGGTCTGTTGGTCGGGTGGGTCGGTGGGCGGCTTCTGCAGTGGTCCCGGGCCAAGGGATGGATCACGCGGGAGTGGCGGCACGTCTACCTGCCGGCCGTCGCGGCCGGGGCGTACGAACTCGCCGTCGTGACGGACGGCAGTGGCTTCATCGCCGCGTGGGTCGCCGGGTTCGCCTGCGGGTTCGCACTGCGCCACGGGGTCGAGAGCGACAAGCGACGGCCGGACCACACGGCCGAGTTCGCCGAGAACCTCGGGGGGCTCCTCGCTGCGATCAGCCTTCTCGTCTTCGGGGCGGTGCTGCTCGGCCCGGCGCTGGGGCACTTGAGCTGGCGGATCGTCCTGTACGCCGTCCTCAGCCTCACCGTGGTCAGAATGCTGCCGGTGGCCCTCTCGCTCGTCGGGAGCGGGCTACGGCTGCCCACAGTGGCGTACATCGGCTGGTTCGGACCCCGCGGTCTCGCCTCCGTGGTCCTGGCGCTGCTCGTGGTGGAGGAACACGTCCCGGGGGTGGAGCTGCTCGGGCGGGTGGTCGCCATCACCGTCGGTCTCAGCGTCCTCCTGCACGGCGTCTCGTCCGTATCCCTTGCCGAGCGGTACGGCCGCTGGCACGAGAAGGTCTCTGCCACCTCCCCGGATCTGCGCGAGGGCAGCCCCGTACTCGACACCCCGGTACGCGGCAGGCTCGGCGGGCCGGACCGGACGGAGACGTGAGACGGAGCCGTCCGCCTGTCACCGGGGCGCCACGCGCTCCGGTACCGCGAGGACCAGTACCGGTGGGTGCCGCTTCAGCCGCGCGCCGAGCCGGCCCTGCAAGCCGCCTCCGCTGCGTCAGTCGCGCTGGGCCGGGACGCACCTTCTCTCCGTGTGTTCGTGTGCGAGCCGTGCCTGAAGGGTGAGCCCGGCCCCTGCCGGGGCGAGTTGCTCGAGTTGCCGGTCGAGGTCTTCTTGGGCCGTGTGGGACAACGACCAGCCAAGGGGAGCCTGGGTGCCAGGGTTGCGGATGTTGGCGATGCGAAGATAGTGGCCGCATTCGACGGAGGAGAAGGCGCGCTGCCGCGCGGTGGCTTCTCGGACGCCCAGGCCGCCCTCGAGCAACCCGTGGAGAGGCACGAGGAGTTCGTTGCGGTGATCGTTGGGCGGGGTGCTGGCCAGGCTGCTGTATCCGTTGTCGATCTGCATGATGACCGGTTCGATCACGCGCGTGGGGGTCGTGCCGTGGAAGTCGCACGCGTGCTTGGGCCTGGTGTCCTGGTTCGCATCCGCCACCGCGTTGTGGCAGTCGATGTCGTCCTGGAGCTGCCGGAGCAGGTCGACGGCCGTGAGACTTCCCGTGCCGTCGACGTATCCGCCGTCGACCACGGACAAGGGATGTTTGATGCTCTTGCCGCACGCGGGCTCTGTGAACCGGCCTGACGGGCTGACCCAGGGGAAGCGTGCGGACAGCAGCGCGGCCGTCGACGTGCGGATGTCCTGAGTACTGCACAGGAATGCGCCGCGCAGGTCGATGAGTGTGGGGCTGAGCCGAGGGTCGATGTCGTCGGGAGAGGCACTTTCGGGCCGGCGGATGCACGATGTCGGGCTCGGAGGAAGGTCGTAACCACCCAGTTGCACGGGAGAGGCGAGCACGCGGCAGCCGCTCTGCACCGCGGTGCCGTTGAGCAGCGGGAGGGGGCGCCACGCGGCGTCGCGGGGCGTGTAGAAGGAGTCTGCAAGATCCGGCTGGCGGTGTTCCCAGGACTGCTCCAGAACGGCTGCTCTGTCCATGATCTCCCCGCCGATGAAGAGTCGGGGAAGGTCCATGTACATCATCCAGGCAAGCGTCGACGAGAGGTGGTCGTGGCCGAAGACGGTCTTGTGGCTGGGTTCGGAGCCTGGCCGCTCGTCCGGCGGTCGTACCAGCCAGGAAACGGCACCGAGGCTGCCGCCGGAGACCCCGCTCACGGCGAAGACGGGGGCGCGGCCGTCCGTAGGCCGGCAACCCTTCGGCGTCCCTGCCGGCCCGAGGACCGGCCCCGGGGGAAACATCCGTCCCAGGACAGCACTGGTCCAGTATGCGGCCCGGACACCGCCGCCGGACGCCGCGACGATGACCAGCGGAACCGGATCCGCCGGACGGCCGGCCACGCTGCTCGGCACGGCCTGGTTGGTGTCGGCCGAGGCGCAGTTCTCAGCGGCCCAGTCCCGGAACTCCGCGGCAAGGTCGCGGTTGCCGGGCAGCTCACGGCCTGCTGTGGTGATCCGTACCTGATGGTGCAGGGCGGGGTCCACGATGGCGGCAGCGATGCCCCACAGCACCAGCAAGGTGAAAACAGGCGTCTGCTTGAAGCCCAGCATCCTGAAACCCGCCATGGGCGTGGCGCGGCCGGACCAATGCTGAAGCTCATTGAGCAGGACGAGGGCGATGCACAGGAAGACGGTGGCGACGGCGACCGGGCCGACCTCCGCCGGCACGCTCCCCGTACCGCCTTCCCTCAGGGAGCGCACGCAGATTCCGGCGAATACGAGGCTCAGGACGGCGAGCCCGACATACAAGCCGTTCCCTCCCCGGCCGGCGGTCGGTGGCAGGGCGATGGACCACCGCCTCGTCTTCTCTGCCCAGAGCAGCGCGTAGGGCATGAACACACCCGCGACCGCGACGGCCACACTGCAGCCGAGCAGGGCGATGGCGAACCCGCGACGGGGGCCGACCACGGCGGACACCGTTGCGGCCCGTACGGCGAATACGGCCAGGACGATGAGGGGAAGCGCGGCGACGAGGCGCGCCATGGCCTTCAGCCGCTCCGTGTGGGCGAGCAGTCGATGCTTCAGGTCGGCCAGCGTGGCCTCTGCGGCATCCTCGCCATTGCTGCCGGCGGCAAAGAGGCGTGCGCCGACGCAGCCGAGCACCGCAACGACGAGAAGGAGCACAGCCAACGCACGGAGATTGACGAAACCGCGGCTGAGGCTGACGACGGCGGCCAGACCGCAGGCAATCCACACGGCCGCCAACGGCACCGGTTTGAGGATCCTGTCCCCCGACAGAGCCGAGCGGTGCACACTGCGCCACAGCAACAGCGCCAGAACCATGACGGAAAGCAGGGTGGCGATGCCACGGACCGGGTTGTCCAGGAGCCCCAGCAGCGCATCCTGAACCTGATCAGTGCCGGCCCCTGTCAGCAAGAGGAACAGCAGCAGGCTCACACCCAGCTGCAGGCGCAGAGCCTTGACGTCCTGACGCCACTGCGTGCCCTGTGGCCGGCGGTGCCATGCCAGCAGTGCGAGCAGGGCTGTCGCCAGGAGCAGGAATGCCCACTTCACCACTCCAGCCACCAACGCGATCCAGTGCAGGACGATGACGTCCTGAGGAGAGGCGGCATACATCAATCCGACAAGACAACGTCCTTCGACCAGCTCGGCAATCACCAGGCCGAACACGATCTGTCGACGGCGCGCGTCTCTTGTGAAGCGGTAGAGAGCCGGAGGGAAGGGCCCTGCCGCGGCCGGCGGCGCGTGGGGCCGCAGGGTTCGAAGGCCTCGGGACAGCAGGAACGCGAAGCCCACAGCGAAGCAGAGATCCAACACGGCATAGGTCCACAACAGCTGACGCCACTGCGGGGCCTGGCCCGTCTGATCGAGCGTGGAGTGAGACGTGGTGAACGCCGCCAGACAGGCATCGACGCGCTTCTGCGGTCCTGGGCCCGCCTCGACGCCCGGAACGGCGTCACGCTCACGTCCGCTCCACACATCGTCCAGGGCGAACGCCCATACGCACCATGCCGTACGTGCCTGGAGTCCGGGAACGACCAGAGGTCCGACCGTCGCCGTGGGGTGACCGGGAGCCTCGATTCGCCCGAGGCCCGCGTCGACCTGGCGTAGCGCAATGAACAGGAGCAGCACGAGTGTCAGCAGTACCGCTGCACGATGGCGTACCCCCCAAGGGCGGTAGGGACTCTCCGTGCCGGGAATCGGGGTCACTGAAACCTCGGAGTCGCGTTCGGTGACTAGTGACTACTTACCGTAGTCGCCCAAGTGGTTGCGGCGTGGAGGCTCGCACGGCGCCGCTTCTCCTTTCGTCTCGCGGCCTGGCTGACGGAGTCGCTTGTCGGGCGAGAGCCCTTACCCCGGCGGGGTACCTCCGGCTTCGTTGGAGTGCACGCACGGGTGGAGTAGGGGCACGATGGGATGGCAGAGACGGCACCGGCCATCGTCCGCTCCGGCAGACGGCCTCTGAATCGGCGGCCGAAAGGAGCCTGAGGAATGGGAGCCACCGAACCCTCTCAAGGCGATCCCGGTCCGTCGGGCGTGGTGCCGTCGACGCCGGGCGGGTTGCTGGACGTACTGAACGTGGCCGCCGTCCTCCTCGATGCCAAGGGCAGGATCGATCTCTGGAGTCCGCAGGCGGAGATCCTCTTCGGCTACAGCGCCGAGGAGGCCCTGGGCCAGTACGCGGGTCACCTGCTGATCGACAAGAAGCACCGCAACACGGTGCTGTCGCTGTTCGACCAGGTCATGCAGGACGGTGAGAGCTGGGCCGGGGTCTTCCCCGTCCGGCACAAGGACGGCACCACGCGGCTGGTGGAGTTCCGCAACATGCGGCTCCAGGACGACCAGCGCGACTTCTGGGCCCTGGGGCTGGCCACGGACCAGGCGACGCTGCGGCGGATGGAACGGAACCTCGCCCTGTCCGCCCGGCTGGTGTCCCAGTCGCCCATCGGTCTCGCCATGCTGGGCACCGACCTCCGCTACATCTCCGTGAATCCCGCGGAGGAACGGATGAACGGCGTGCCGGCCGCCGAGCATGTCGGCCGCCACGTCCACGACGTGCTGCCGTTCCTCGACGAGTCCTACGAAGGAGCCATGCGGGAGGTGCTGGCCACCGGGACGCCGATCCTGGACCAGTACACCGTCGGCCGCACCGCGGCCGACCCGGACAACGACCACGCCTGGTCGATATCGTTCTACCGGCTCGAAGCCCCCAACGGGAAAGTGCTGGGCGTGGCGACCTCCAGCGTCGACGTCACCGACCGGCACCGCGCCGTGGAAGAGCAGCGCCACACCGCCCTCACCCTCCAGCGCAGCCTGCTGCCCCACTCCCCTCCCCAGCGACCGGGGCTCGACATCGCCTTCCGCTATCGACCCGCCCAGGCCACGATCGAGATCGGAGGCGACTGGTTCGACGTCATCCCCCTGAACGGCGACAAGACTGCCCTCGTCGTCGGCGACGTCATGGGAAGCGGCGTCACAGCCGCGGCGACCATGGGACAGCTGCGCACCGCCACGAGGACCCTGGCCGACCTCGATCTGCCTCCCGGCCAGGTCCTGCACCACCTCGACCACATCACGGACGACCTCGGTACCATCGCGACCTGCGTCTACGCCGTCTTCGACCCCGGCGCCGCGCGATGCCACATCTCCCTGGCCGGGCACCTGCCGCCCGTGCTGCTCCACCCGGACGGCACCCGCGAACTGCTCGACCTGCCCACGGGCGCACCTCTGGGCGGCTGCGGCATCCCCTTCGACACCACCTCCGTCGCCGTCGAGCCGGGCGACCAGCTCGTCCTGTACACCGACGGCCTCGTCGAAACCCGCGACCAGGCGATCGACGCACGTCTGAACGCGCTCCTCGACGTCCTCGACGACCCCCACCGATCGCTTGACGCCACGTGCGACCTGCTGCTGCGCACCCTGCGGGGTGAAGGTGACCACGACGACGTGGCCCTCCTCATCGCCCGGGCAAGCACCAGACGTACTGATCACTAGCGTTGTCTACCCTGCCGGGTCCTGAACCACGGCGACGGCTGCCGCACAGGCCGTCGGCACCGCCACATCGGTGATCGCCCAGCCCGCCATGGGGGCGGGACCGCGCGAGGACGTGCCGAGGTAGTCACGGTCAGGTCCGCGTCCGAGTCCCGTACCCAGTGCCTTGAGGTAGGCCTCGGTGCGCGCCCATGCCCGGGTGAACGCGGCCGGTCGCGCCTCCGCGGGGCAGGCCGCCAGTTCGATCCGTTCCCGGGGGTGCAGGACCGCGCCGGCCTCGCGCGCGGTGGCGGGGTCGGGGATCCGCTCGACGTCCACGCCGACAGGCGTGGCGGCCAGCGCGATGAGGCAGCATCCGCCGCTGCGCGAGAGGGAGAAGTGCAGGGGGCTTCCTCTGACGGCGGGACGGCCATGGGGCGCACCGCACAGCGGGCACGGGTCGCGGACCAGCGGGACCTGGGACGGCTCCACACCCAGGCGGGCTCCGAGGAGGAGCCGCAGAGCCACATGGGCGCTCCGGTGGCCGGCCCTGTCGTCCTTCTGCCGGAATGCGGCGCCGCGTGCCTGTTCCTCGGCGTCGAGCACCAGGTCGGCCGGCGCGCCTGCCAGGTCGTGGAGGGCGTCCGTCCACGCGAACCACACGTGTGGTGACTCGCCGGGGCGGAGCGGTTCGCCTGGCCGCTGCCAGACTTCCGGCGTGAGCTCTGTCGCGTGCAGCATGTGCGGGCCTGACGTCATGAGCCGGTCAGCCGACGCGCCGGCGCTCCGGGACGAGGATGTCGTCCCCGTACAACCCCTGTGCCCAGTTGGACTGGTAGATCGTGTCGAGGTAGCGCTCTCCGAGGTCGGGGGCGATCGCGACGGCCGTGGTCCCTTCGGTGCCGTGGCGTTCGAGCCACCTCGTCGCGCCGCTGACGACCGTGCCGGTGGACCCTCCGAAGAGGAATCCGCGTCTGGCCAGCATGCGGCAGGTGCGCACGGTGTCCGCCTCCTCGACGCACAGGGCCTCGTCCACGTAGGTCTCGTCGAGGAGCGGCGGTGTGATGCTCATGCCCAGGCCGGGGATCATCCGGCGTCCCGGCGGTCCGCCGAAGATGGCGGAACCGACGCTGTCCACGGCGACGATGCGTACGGACCGGCTCCAGGCGCGGAAGTACCGTGCGCACCCCATCAGGGTCCCCGTGGTGCCGACTCCGACGAACAGGACGTCCATCTGCGGGAAGGCGCGGGCGATGGCGGGTGCCGTCCTGCGGTAGTGGGCCTTCCAGTTGTCCGCGTTGGTGTACTGGCTGAGCCACACGCATCGGTCGTCGGAGGCGCACAGGGCGCGGACGAACGCGAGCCGGGCGCCGAGGAGTCCGCCGCTGCCCTGCTCGTGGGAGACGACGTGTACCTCGCTTCCCAGCGCCTCCATCATGAGGCGGGTGGCCAGGTTGCAGCGTGAGTCGGTGACGCAGAGGAAGCGGTAGCCCTTGCTGGCCGCGATCATGCTGAGCGCGACACCGAGGTTGCCCGACGAGGACTCGACGAGGATCGAGTCCTCGGTGAGTGTCCCGCTCCGTTCGGCGGACTCCACCATCTCGGTCGCCGCTTTCAGTTTGATGGAACCGGCGAAGTTGAACCCCTCGCACTTGAGGAACAGGGACTGCCCGATCGTCGGCCCGAGGTCGACGTACAGGTCTTCCTCGTTGAAGGCGTGGGGAACGGATATGACGGTCACGATGCTCTCCTCCTTGCGTCCGGATCAGCCCGGCCGCGTGGTCCGGCCGAGGTGGACCGCCTCATCCGTAGCGGCTCAGTTCGTCGAAGAAGCGGTCGACGAACAGCAGCCGGCCGCTTCGGGCCAGTGCGTCGTAGACGTACTTGCCGACGGCGAGGTCGAGGACTCCGAGCCCGAAGGGTGAGAAGATCACCGGTCGGTCCGTGGGCGGCGTGACCCGTCCGGCCATCACGTCTTCGAGCGTGCCGTGGAGAAAGGTCCGGTCTCCGGTGAGCTGCTCGGTCAGGTGGGGTGAGGTCGACGCTCTGAGTACGTGTTCGACATCGTCGACGATGTTGGTGGCGGACAACAGGATCTGGGGCGCGAGGTCCCTCAGCGAGATGTGCAGCACGAGCGGGTTGTGGCTGAACCACGAGGTCTCGGTGATGTGAGGCCGGTCGGCGACGGTCGCGAAGACCACCAGGTCGCTGCTGCGGATGAGACTCTCGGCGTCGCGGTGCACGGTGACGTGCCTGGTGGTTCCCGTCTGCTCCAGGTAGAGCCGGAAGCCGGCCGCGCTGTCGGCCGACAGGTCGTGGACGCCGGTGTGATCGAACGTCCAGCCGGTGCCGGCGAGATAGGTGTGGATGTACCGGGCGATCAGTCCGGTGCCGACGAATCCGATACGGGTGGGGCGCGGCCGTCCCCGGCTGAGCCGGTCAGCTGCGGCTGCCGCGGACGCGGCTGTCCTCGCGGCGCTGATGACGGAGCTTTCCATGCAGGCGAAGGGGTAGCCGGTGGACGGATCGTTGAGGATGAGCACGGCCGACGCCCTGGGGATGCCCGAGGTCACGTTCGCGGGGAAGCTCGCGATCCACTTGAGGCCGTCCACCCGGGTCTCGTCTCCTCCCAAGGAGGCCGCGAGCGCGATGATCCGCGATGCCGGCCGGTCGGGAAACCGGAGGAAGGAGGACGGCGGATTGACGGTGTGTCCTGCGGCATGCAGACGGTAGGTCGCTTCGACGACCTCGGTCACGGCGCTCTCCTGGCCGTGGAGCACTTCCTTGACCTGCCGCCCCGGAACGACGGCGAACGGCTGTACCTGGGGTGCGGCCCCGGGTGTGGTCAGGTCGGGGGCCGGTCGCACGGTGGTCATGCCTCGGCCCTCCTCGACTGCCGGTCCGGCAACGGCGGGCGGACCGGATCGGCCATGGCCACCAGGACCTGGCGCGGCCCCGTGTAGGCCTCGCGGCTGTGTGCGGTACGCAGGTTGTCGACGAGCAGCAGGTCGCCCGCCTGCCACGGCCGGCGGACCGTCGCGTGGTCGTAGGTCTTGTTGATCTGCTCGACCGTCTCCTGCGGCACCGGGTCGCCGTCGCCGTAGCGCGTGGTGAAGGGGAGGCCGTCCGGACCGTACTCCTCGATCAGGAAATCCCGTACTTCGGGATCCAATGTCCATTCGCTCAGGAAGGCGATCTGGTTGAACCAGCAGCGTCGGCCGCCGGCCGGGTGCCGTATCACCGCGCTCCGCCGCTGACGCGTGTGCAGCGCTCCGTCGGACCGCCATGTGGCCTCGATGTCGTTGACGCGGCAGTACGCGTCGATGGTTTCGCGGTCCTCGGTGCCGAACGACTGGGACAGGGTGGCGCCGACGTCGCCGTTGTAGGAGCGTTCCAGCAGCCAGCCTTCGTCCTCGAACCGGTCGACCAGGGCCGCGGGAAGGGCTTCGAGAACGGCGGCGGCATCGGCGGTCGCGGTGGCTCCGCCGTCGGCCGGCGGCTCCAGGCAGGCGAACAGCAACAGCCCCGGGACCCGGCGTGCGTAGCTCAACTCGTGGTGCATGCACATCGGTTGGTTGGCAGGCCAGACGGCTGACGAGTAGATGCCCTCGGCGTGGACCTCCCGCGGGGCGAAGCCCTCTGCCTCACGCACGGGCCGGTCGGTCAGCTGCCGGACGACGGCCTCGACGTCGGTCGTGTCTCGTAGGCCCAGTCCTCTGACGAGCACCGCGCCGTGCGCGGCGACCAGGCCGAGCAGCTCTTCCTTGTGGGAGCCGGCCCGGGCCACCGCGTCCGAAGGGCCTGGGATCTCGTACAGCACGGTGGGCTCCGGGGTGTGCGGCTTGTGGAACAGGGCGGACGACATGTCGTTCCTCTCCTTCGGGGCGTGGGTCATTCGGTTTCGGCTGCCGGTCGTGAGGCGGCGCGGGTGGTCGACGAGGGCCCTGGGGAGCCGTGGGTGCGTGCGTCGAGCAGAGCGGCCAGATCGGCGAGAACGGGATGTGCCGCGAGGTCGCGCGGGGAGACGGTGCGGCCGAGTGCGACGGCCAGGCGTACGGCGGACAGGGAGGTGCCGCCGAGGTCGAAGAAGTTGCTCCGGTAGCCGATGCCGGCCACCGGCACGCCGAGGACGGACGCCCACGTCGTGGCGAGTCGCCGCTCCCCTGGCGTACGGGGGGTGTGGTGGCCGTCGTCGGGCCGGCCGAGCTTTTGGGCGAGGACACCGAGGGCCTTGCGGTCGATCTTGCCGTTGGCTGTCAGCGGCAGGGTCCGCTGCCAGTGCACGGAGGCCGGGACCATGTACGCGGGCAGGAGTTCGCCGAGTCGCCGGAGCAGGGCGTCCTCGGTCAGCGGCCGCCCGCCGGTGCAGAACGCGACGAGCCGCGGCGCATGGGTCTCCTCGCCGGTGACGACGACGGCGCCGTCCCGGACGTCGGGAAGTCGCAGCAGGCTGTTCTCGACCTCGCCGATCTCGACGCGGAACCCGCGGATCTTCACCTGGGCGTCGCGGCGACCGTGGAATGCGAGCTTTCCTCCCGGCAGCCATCTGCCGAAGTCGCCTCCGCGGTAGAGGCGCTGCCCGGGATGGTACGGATCGGTGAGGTACGCGTCGAGGGTGCGTTCCGCGTCGTTCACATAGCCGCGGCCTACGCAGACGCCGGAGAAGACGATGGCTCCGGGGGCACCGAGCGGTACCGGGTCCAGGTTGTCGTCCACCACGTAGACCCGCACGTTGGCCACGGGCGGCCCGATCGGTATGACGTCACCAGCCGGTACGCCGGTCATCACCTCGTGGTTGGTGTCGTCCGACGTCTCCGTCAGTCCGTACGCGTTGACCAGAGGGATCCCGGGCAGCGCGGCGAACCAGCGCCGGACGAGGCTCTTCCGCAGCGCTTCCCCGGTCACCGACACACAGCGCAGGTCGGCCAGCCGGCGTGGTGCGCGCTCCAGTGCGGCGAGCAGGACGTCCAGGTACGACGGGACGACCTGGAACACCGTGACGTGGCCGTCGGAGACGGTGTCGAGGAACCCGGCGGCGTCGAGGACGGCCTCCTGTTCGACGATGGCCGTCCGCCCTCCGGCCAGTGGCCCGGCGAGGAGCTGCCACAGCGAGATGTCGAAGCACTGTGACGCGGTCTGCGCCACGACGTGACCCTCGCCGATGCCGAGGTCGTCGATCTTCGCGAGGAGGTGGTTGAGCAGGCCGGCGTGTTCGCACATGACTCCCTTCGGTTCACCGGTGGAGCCGGAGGTGAAGTAGATGTAGGCCAGTTGGTCCGCCGTGACCGGGACCGCGAGATCGTCGCCGCGGGCGGTGGTCTCGGTGATGTCGGGGATGAGGAGCGTGCGCGTGCCGGGCCGGGTCGTGAGGGCGCGGTCGAGGTTCCTCGAAGCGCCGGGCTCTGTGACCACGAGGGCACAGTCCGAGCGGGCGAGCATCGCGGCGATGCGTCCGGGCGGGTAGTGGGGGTCGATGGGCAGATAGGTCCCGCCTGCCTTGAAGACGGCGATCACCGCTGCCATCCAGTGCAGCGTGCGTTCGGTGACCACGGCGACGACGCCTTCGGGCTTCAGTCCTTGGGACAGCAGGGCTCGGGCCAGCCGGTTGGACCGTTCGTTCAGGTCGCGATAGCTCCAGCGCGTGCCGCGGTGCTCGGCGGCGACAGCCGTCGGCTGCTCGTGTGCACGCTCCTCGAACAGTTCGTGGAAGCGGCGGTCCGGGATCGGCCGGACGGGCCCGGCGAGCTCCTCGGTCTGGAACCGGAGTTCCTCGGCGGACAGCAGGGTGCGGCGGTCGTGGCGCTCGTCGGGGTCGGCGAGGAGGTGCTCCAGCGCGCGGACGTGGTAGCCGCCGATACGGGCGGCCGCCTCGCCGTCGAGCACGTCGGTGCGGTAGCGCAGTCGTACCACCCACGGATCGCGCTGGGGCATGCTCACGCACAGCGCCGTGCCGTGTGGGACATGTCCGTCTCCGGACGCGTCGAACACGACGTCGGGCGGCACGTCGGTGTGGCCTTCGGCGTGCCCGTCGGTGTGCCCGTCGGTGTGCCCGTCGGTGTGCCCGTCGCCCTGCGGCCGCTCTCCGCGTGGCAGAAGCCGCAGCGCGTGGTGGGCGTCCTCCACCAGGCGGCGCCATGTGCCGGGCCGCACGTGGAGTCGGCAGGCCACCGGATGGCGCGCTCCCGGGAGGAGACAGCCGGTCGTGACGTCGGCGTCCGAGGACAGCAGGGCGAGCACCTTCGCGTGCGCGGCCAGGAGTACCGCGGCGACCGGCACGCCGCATTCGTCGGCGCGTGTGCGCAGCCCGGCGGCCGTCCCGTCGGGGAGGGCGGGCTCGGATCGCTCCGCGATGCCGGGTACCGGAGCGGGGGCCCACCTCGGCACGGCCGTGAACGTGTGGCCCGCGGAGGGTGCCGCGGGCGCTGCGTGGGTGGTCGCTGGTGCCGTCATCGCCGTTCGCCTCCGTCGGCGTGGGTCTCAGAGGCGGCCGGTCGTGCGGGGTTTCCCGACCACCTGTCGTGTTCGGGGACGGTCTCGCCCTTCATCACGAAACAGTCCGTTGCCAGGTGAGCGCCCTCACCGACCGTGACGCCGTAGTGGACGAAGGCGCCCACCCCGAGCGTGCAGCCCGAGCCGATCCGGCTGACGTCGGACTTGAACGTGCCGTCCTCCTGCGAGTGGCACTGGACGACGCTGCCCGCGTTGAGGGTGCAGCCGTCCCCGATGGTGACCATGGCCCGCTCGGGCAGGCTGCAGCCGTCGTCGAACACCGACGTGCCGATCCGGACGCCCAGCAGCCGCCACACGACGCTCTTGAACGGGGTGCCGTTGAAGACGTGCAGGTAGGTCTCCGAGGGGACCTTCCAGTACCGCTCGCGCCGCCAGAAGCGGACGTCGTAGATCGAGCAGAACAGCGGCCCGAGCGGATTCACGGCGGTGACCAGGCGTTCGACCAGGACCCAGTACAGGACGGTGAACGGCAGCAGCGCGATGTTGGCGAGGGCGATGGCCGTCACGCCCCAGGAGGCGTACAGGTCGGCCGCCCCCGCGTAGAGGAGAGTGACCGCGAAGAAGTACAGCCAGCCGGTGAGCAGGTACCAGCTCATGGTGGCGGCGTTGTGCCGGTTCTTGGCGAACAGGCGCCGGCGCAGCTCGTCGCCCTGGGCGAGGGCGTCGAAGGTGCTGTCCCGCATCACCGAACGCGGGATCTCGAAGCTCGGTGATCCGAGCAGGCCCACGTCGTGCCGGAGCGGACCGTGGACGGGGACCATGACCTTGGTGGCCAACAGGCAGTTGTCCCCGGTCCTGCCCTGGGAGGGGTAAGCGACCTTGTTGCCGAGGAAGTTGTGGGCCCCGATCGAGGTACGGGCCGTACGGAAGGACGTGCTCGAGTAGTCGGCGTTCATGAACGACAGACCGTCCGCGGCCATCGTCCCCCGGCCCACGGAACTCAGGAACGGGCTCTCGTGCTTGACCACGGTGCCGAAGTTCGAGCCGGTCTGCTCCACGGCGGACAGGTCGTAGCCGATCCAGCGCAGGTAGTGCACGATCGCGGTGCTGTCGCCGAACAGCCGTGTCAGGAAACGTCTGTTGGTCAGCAGGGTGACCGCCCGGTGCGCCGCGTGGTGGACGCCGTACAGGGGGTACACGCGGCCCGGGGTCACGAGCCGGTGGAGCGCGCGAGGAACGGTGGCCAGGACCGTCAGGGCGATCAGGATGCCGCCGAAGAAGAAGACACCCGTCACCAGCAGCAGGTCGGCGTAGAAGACCCAGTCGGCGAGAGCCGCGGGCCCCGGTTCGAGCACCGTCGTCAGTTGGGGGGCCTTCGCGAGCAGAACGTCCAGGCAGCCCACTGCGAGCGGTGCGAACACCAGCAGCGCCATGGCGATCTGGGCCCCGCCGTGGCTCGCGCGCCGCACCGCGCCGCAGCGGACCGGATCCACCGTCAGGAAGTCGCCGTCCGTCGGCTGTCCCGGGGATCCGTGCCAGTGCTCCCCGTCGGGCACGCCCTGGCCCGGATGGAGTGAGGACGCGTGAGCGAGCTGGGCCCCGTCCCCCATCGACGTCCGGATGTCGAGGACCGTCGCCTCGCTGACGACGACGTCCCGTCCGAGGGTGACGGTGCCTGTCTCTATCGCGCCGTTGTGGGCGCGGTAGCAGCTGAGCAGCGCGTCCTTACGGATGACCGTACGGTCGCCGACCGTCAGCAGGTCGGTGCAGACGGGCACGCTGCGGGAGAGGATGGTCACCCCGCGCCCGATCCGTGCGCCGAGCGCCCTGAGGTAGAGGACGTAGAGCGGGGAGCCGACGGACAGGACCATCGGATTGGCCCGCACCAGCGTCTTGACCAGCCAGAAGCGGATGTAGGCGAGGCTCCAGACCGGGATCCGTTGCGGCTTCCAGCGGCCGATGAGGATCCACTTCGCGACGACCGGCAGAGTGCACAGGACCAGCAGGGCCACAGCGCCGAACACGACCGACCGCACGTAGTCGTCCCAGAGGTTGGCGCCGGTGGAGATCCAGTCGTATCCGCGGGCGGTGATGAAGGCGAGGAGGAACGCGTAGCCGAGGAAGCAGAGCAGTTGGACCGCTCCGCACAGCGCCTGCCGCGGAGGTTGCGGCGGGGGTACGGGGGTGCGTGGGCCCGCGTCGGTGACGGTGGGAGCCGACGAGTCGCCGTCCAGGGCTGTGCCCAGGCTCCTGATCGTCGGATGGCGGTAGACGTCCCTCATCGACACGGTGGGGAGGTCGGCGTGCTTTCGCACGCGTGCGCAGAAGTGCGCCATGACCAGGGAGTCGGCGCCCAGTTCGTCGAAGAAGTGACGGTCGAGGGGCACGTCGTCCAGGTGGGCGACGTCCGCGAGCAGCTGGGCGAGGATCTTCTGTGTGGTGGTGCCCGCGCTCTCCTCCACCTCGAGCGACCGCTGTGTCATGAGGGGACTCCCTGAACTCTGAATCGACGGGGGCCCGCATCGGTGCGTGGCCTCTTCCGCCCGCCGTGCTCACTGGACGAGACGGCGCCGCCGCGATGGGGCCCGACTCCCTCACTCGGAGGGACGGCCGGCAGCGGATGCTTGTACCAGTGATTCGTAGCTGTCGGCCGGGTGTATGAAGAGACCCTCGGTGGTCTCGCCTGTCGGAGAGCTGTCCCGGGGGACGGACATCGTCGTGAGGTCGTTCTGTCCGGCGCCCGGACGGATCCCGGGCGCCCTGTCGCCGGCGTCGGACGTCCGTCGCGCCCTCGTGTCGCGGGCGTACGCTGGGAAGACTCCCGTCCCACCCCTGCGCAGCGTCCCCGAGGGCGACATGACCGATCCCTTCGGCTTCCTCACCACACCCCGCGAGCCGGTGCCCGCGCGGCCTTCCCGGGAACGCCTCGGGGACTGGAACGAGGTGTACGCGGGCCAGGCTCTGCTGCCGCTGGTCTCCCGGCAGGCCGGTCGCTGCATGGACTGCGGGGTGCCGTTCTGCCACGGCGGCTGTCCCCTCGGCAACCTCATACCGGAGTGGAACGTCTACGCGGCGCACGGCGACTGGCGCGCCGCCTCGGAGCGGCTGCACGCGACCAACAACTTTCCCGAGTTCACCGGGCGCCTCTGCCCGGCGCCCTGCGAGGACGCCTGTGTCCTGGCGCTCACCGCCGCACCGGTGACCATCAAGAACGTGGAGCAGGCCATCGCCGACGAGGCCTGGGCGCGGGGCCACATCCGCGCCCACCCGCCGGAGCGGCGGACGGGCAGGTCGGTCGCGGTGGTGGGCTCGGGCCCGGCGGGGCTGGCGGCGGCGCAGCAGCTCACCCGGGCCGGCCACGCCGTCACGGTCTTCGAGCGGGCCGACCGTATCGGCGGGCTGCTCCGCTACGGCATCCCCGCGTTCAAGCTGGAGAAGCGGCATCTGGACCGGCGCATCGCCCAGATGCAGGAGGAAGGCACGCGGTTCTGCCCCGGGGTCGAGGTCGGCTCCGGCCTGGACGTGACCGGGATGAGGAACGAGTACGACGCGGTGATCGTGGCCGTGGGAGCGACGGAGCCCCGCGAACTCGCCGTGCCCGGACGGACGTTGAAGGGCGTCCACCACGCCATGGAGTACCTGACGGAGGCCAACCGGGTGGCCGAGGGCGACCGCGCACGGCCGTTCGTGACGGCCGAGGGCAGCCAGGTGGTGATCATCGGAGGTGGTGACACGGGTACGGACTGTCTCGGCACCGCGCTGCGCCAGGGCGCCACGTCCGTCGTACACGTGGACATCAACCCGGTGCGGGGCACGACCCGGCAGGAGAGCGAGCCGTGGCCGCTGGTCCATCCGAAGATCCACCGGGTCTCCCACGCCCACGAGGAGGCCGGGTTCCGTGACGGCGCCGATCCGAGGGTGTTCAGCGCGGCCGCCGTGCGGTTCGAGCCCGACGCCGACGGCCATGTCGAGGCGGTGTGCCTCGCGGAGGTGGAGCCCGGGGACAGGGCTCCGCGCCCGGGGACCGAGCAGACACTTCCCGCGCAACTGGTGCTGCTCGCCCTGGGATTCCGCGGCCCCCGGCACGGCACCCGCCTCACCGAAGGACTGGGGCTCGTCCCCGACGCCCGGGGCAACTTCGACCGCACCGCCGACTTCGCGGCGCGGGCGTCGGACCGGGTCTCGCAGCGGGGAGCGCCGAGCCCGGAGGGGGTCTTCGTGGCCGGGGACGCCGGGCGCGGACAGTCTCTCGTCGTCTGGGCCCTTGCGGAGGGCCGGTCCGCCGCGGCGGCCGCCGACCGCTACCTGATGGGCTTCAGCGAGCTCCCCGCACCCATCAGGGCCACGGACGGGCCGCTGGCGTGACAGCGAGCGGAGCCGGTCCGGGGGCGACGGCGAGCCCTTTTACGGGCGGCGGGCGGCGGGCGGCGGGCGGCGGGCTCAGGAGTCGATGGGGACGAGGCCGAGCGGTTCGGTGGTGGGCTGCTTCGAGCCGCCGGCGGGCTCGACGGTGATGCCGACGGCGACCGCGTCGCCGAGGGGCCCTTCAAGGACGCGTGCGGAGCGCTCGCCGGTGCCGGGCATCAGACCGGCCGCCCGCAGGTCGCCCGACGCGGCGGCGTACCAGAGCTCGTAGACCTTGCCCCCGGTCAGTGCCGGGAGGCCGTGGGCGGTGAACACGGCTTCTGCCTCCGTGCGGGAGACGACGACCGCCGCTGTCGCTCCGCCGCTCAGACTCTCGGTGTGGATCGTGGCGTCGGGCGCGGTCAGGACGTCGGTGAACGCGGCCTCCGCCGTCCGGACCTCTTCCAGGGCCTGCGCCGCCCGGACCCGCGCGTCCTCGGCCTGTGAATGCTGCCAGGCGGCGACCCCGCCTAGTCCCACCGCCGCGGCGACGCTCGCGGCCAGTGCGAAGCGCAGGGCCCGCGGCACCCTGCGAGGCGGCCGCGGCACGTCGGGGACTCGGTCCTGACGGGTGTGGGAGACGATGTCGAGGACGCGGGTGCGCAGGAGCGGCGGCAGGGAGGCGGACTCGGCGGCGGCGAGCCGGACCACGGTCTCCTCGAACTCGGCGACATCCCGGCGGCAGGCCTCGCAGCCCGCGAGATGGTTCCGGAACGCCGCCTCCTCCGCCGGCGGAAGGGCGTGCAGGACGTAGGCTCCGGCGTCGAGGTGCGGATCCGGCTGTGTCATGACCCGGCCTCCAGGCAGTGGCGCAGGCGCCTGAGGCCGTTGCGCATACGGGATTTCACCGTGCCTTCCGGGGTCGACAGCGACCGGGCCACCTCGATGTAGGTCATGCCCTGGTAGTAGGCGAGCACGAGTGGCACCCGTTGCAGGCGGGTCAGGGCCGCCAGACAGTGGTAGACGCGGCGCCGCTCGTCGTGGCCCTCGACGGTCTCCGCGACCTGGTCGAAGGCCCGGTCGGGGGCGAGCAGGGCGGCGCGCTGTTCCCGGTCGGCGCTCGCCTGGGCGGTACGGACCCGGTCCACTGCTCGCCGGTGCGCGAGGGTCAGGACCCACGCCCGCGCGGATCCGCGTTCGGCACGGAAGCGGTCAGCCGTACGCCAGACCTCGATCATGACGTCCTGGGTCACCTCCTCCGCCTGAGCGGCGTCCCGCAGGATCCGGCACGCCAGCCCCATCACCGGCTGGGCCAGCGCGTCGTACACTCCGGCGAACGCCGCCTCGTCACCCTCCGCGGCCCGGGACAGGAGTGTCTCGACGTGGTCGTCCGGCTCGGATCCGTGCCGCACTGGCTGCTCCCCATCGTGCCTCTGATCGTCTCGCCGGGCCTGGGCGGCGGGGCCCTGCCGCCGGGCTGCCGCCCTCCTCGACTCTGCCGCCAGCGATGCGAACCCGCCGGGTGGCCGTGCCGACCGGGTGAGTGGGTGGCCCAGCATGTCGGGCCCTCACGACCGTGCGTACTGCTGGTCCGTGGCGGGCGCACCCACCTGGAGCGTGACGTGGACGGTCTTGCCACCGAGGCGGGGCACCACCTTGATCCGGCCGCCGAGGCAGCGCATGATCTCCAGGCCGAACCCGCCGCGCTGATCCCCGCCGGCCCGGCGGTGCAGATCGGGGATCTCCTCGCTGTGGTCGGTGACGGCCATGTCCAGAGAGGGCCCCAGGGCCGTCAGCGTGAGCACGCAGGGACCATCGGTGTGGCGGACGGCGTTGGTGACCAGTTCGGACACGATCAGCACCGCGTCGGACGTGCGAGCGTCCTGACCCGTGGACTCCAGCCAGCGGGCCGTGATCCGACGGGCGACGGCCGGGCTCTGCAGGCCGCAGGGCAGAGCGACGACGTGACGTGTCGTGGTCGGCGGTGGCGCGATGGTGGTCATCCCACTCACTCCCTGGAGGGCGTGAAGCTTCTGTACTGGGGATTCGTAGCCGCTCCGACCGTGGATGGCCAGGCCGCGTGACCCTGTTGCGCGAGAGATTCAGCGGCTCCGGACGCGTTCCAGCCGGAGCTGCTGCGGAGCCGCCCTCAGCTGAGTCGAGAGGTCCGGCAGGCGCGGCGCCGTCCCCGCCGTGAACAGGACCAGGACATCCTCACCTGTCCTGACCGGCAGGGCGGGGAAGGTGTTCTCCGCGTGCTCGGAGCGGTAGACGGCCTCCGCCGGGGTCCCGGCGGAGGTCAGGGCGGGGCGCAGGTGCCGCTCGACGTGGTCGGCGAAGGCCGGAGGATCCAGCGGGTGGCAGATGGTGGCGATGACCTGTCCCCCCGTGGTGTCCGGGGCGGCGAAGTCCGGTCCGCGCAGCAGAAGCACGTCGTCCGAGTCGACCATGGTCGCGTTGGCCGCCTCTCGATGGGCCTGCCAGAGGGGGCCCTCGTAGAAGGCGTGCAGCGCCCGCGCCCGCGCCGCCATGTCCGGGAAGCTGCGCAGCCAGACGAATCGGTCCGGGTCGTCCAGGTCCAGGAACCGGTCTCCTACGGTGATGCCCGCCGCCTCCTGCCCGGTGACGAATTCCCGCTCGAAGAGGTCGACCAAGGTGTCCCGGGCACCCGGATGGAGGGTGTACTGACGGAGTTCGACGATGACGTTCATGGCCCGGATGCTAGGGCCGGTTCACTGACACCTCCTGTCAGCGAAGTGAGGCGAAGGGCCGTCACGTGAGGAGCGGGCCACGGGCCGGGTTCCGCCTCCGGGTGGCCCGACCCGTCAGGGCCTGCGGGCGTGGAGGGCGTGGGCGCCCAGCGCGAGCGGGGTGTGGCCGACGAGTTCGAGGCCGTGCTCTTCCAGCAGTCGGGCGTAGTGGTCGGCCGTACGCTCTCGGCCTCCGGTGTTGCACATCATGTGGAGGTCCCACGCGGTGGCGAGCGAGGGGGTGGCGTCGGACGGCAGGAGGCGTTCGACGATGAGAAGGTCCGCGTGCCGGGGCATGGCGTCGGCACAGTGGCGCAGGATGGCCCGGCAGCGGTCGTCGTCCCAGTCGTGCAGGACGCGGGAGAGGATGTAGACGTCGCCGCCGGCGGGCACGTCCGCGAAGTCGCCCGCCCGGTAGCCGCACCGCCCGCCGGCATCGGTGGCGGCCAGATGCGTGCGCGCTGCCGCGAGGACCTGAGGGCGTTCGAGGAGGATGCCGCGCAGGGTGGGGTGGGCGGTCAGGACGCGACCGAGGAGTTCTCCGGTGCCGCCTGCGATGTCGACCACGGTGCGAGGGCGGCCGGGGGCGGTGGCGGCAGCGGTGAGGACCGGGTGCGCGGGGAGGGGGGCGAACATGGCGGCGCTCGACACCATGGACTGGTCGAAGAGCGAGGCGAGTTCGGGATCGCGGACGAAGTGGTCGAAGTGGTTCTCGCCATAGAGATGCTCGAAGCCGGGTTGTCCGCTGCGTACGGTGTGGGTCAGGTGGGCGAAGGACTGGTAGAAGGGGCCGCCGTACATCATCGCCAGGGACCGCATCGAGCCCGGAGCCTCCCCCTCCAGGAGTGCGCCGACAGCGGTGAGGCGGAATCCGTCGGGGCCTTCGGCGACGACGCCCAGCATGGCGAGGTACCGCAGCAGGGTCGCCAGGCTCTGCGGGTCGGCGCCGACGGCGCGGGCCAGCTCGGAACTGTCGGTCCCCGTGTGGCGGTTCATGGCCTCCGGCAGCCGAAGCCGCGCGCACGCCGCCAAGGCCTGGGTCGTCCAGGCGCCGGTCAGCAGCCACAGGAGCGTCTCCGCCGGCTGCGGTCCGCCCCGCTCTCGTGCGTGGCTCGCGGGGGCGAGGGACCGGCCGAGGTGCTCGGTCAGTACGTCACGGTGGTCGCCGCTCGCGTACAGCTCGACGCGCCGGTACGCCGTCTTCGTGTCCGCGGGGGCGGTGAAGTAGAACACGGTGCCGTCCTCGTGCGGGTTGTATCCACCCCCGTCGGCAGCCGCGCCGTGCCGCGCGAAGCTCGCCAACAGCCCGCGCAGCACCAGGGGGTCGGGCCGCGTGACGTCGAAGGCGAGGTGCGCCTCGTGGTCCAGGCGGCGTTCCTCGGCGGCGATCCCGGACAGGTCGGAGCCCGGTGGCACGGTCAGCGCGAACACCTCGACGGCCCGGTGCTCGTCGGCGGGGCCGCGGACCACGGGACGGAGAATCCACACGTCGAGATCCGCGGGATCGCGGTGGTGGCGTGCGGCGAGGCGTTCGCGCACGACGACGCTGGGCTGCGCCTGCGCGTCGGAGGACAGTCCGCACGACGCCAGGTCCGTCCGCAGTGCGTGCTCGTCGGGCGGGAAGACGAGCACGGCGGCGTGCGCGAAGCGGCACCGGTCCGTCAGCGCCCGCAGTTCGGGACCGTCGAGGCCGGGCAGCACGCGTGAGAGCAGGACGGACGTGTCCTGCTCCCGGACGAATCCGGCGGTCGCGCTCAGCCGCTCCGCGTCGTCGCCGGCGGTCGCCGTCGTCGTGGTCGCGGGCATGGCGAAGGGAGGTTCGGAATACATTCCCTGTCCGTGTGTGAAGGAGGAGGCCCGGGCCCGGCCACCGGAGCGTGCCGTGCGGGGGCACGGGCAGCCCGGGGCCTGGCCCGGAACGGGACGAAGAGGAGAGAAGAGGAAGGAGAGAGGGCCGGTCAGATGCCGACGTAGTTCTCGGCGAACCAGTCCTGGTGGGTGCGCGAGGTGCGCAGCGAGGCGATCCGGGAGTGACGCAGACGCTCCTGGAAGAGTGAGGCGCCCTCGGAACCGGGGGTGTCGTGCAGGAGGCGGATCATCCAGTGCGAGAACTCCTGCGCACGCCAGATGTGGGCCAGGCACCGCTCCGAGTAGGCGGCGAGCGGCTCGGGGTCGCCGTGTGCGAGGGCGTCGGTCAGGGCCTGGGCCAGGGTCTCAGCCTCCAGCACCGCGAGGTTCGCGCCCTTCGCGGCGGACGGGCTGATCAGGGCGGCGGCGTCGCCCACCAGGAACAGCGAGCCGTGGCGCAGCGGTTCGAGCACGTCGGACTCGAGGTCGACGACGGCGCGCTGGAGGACCCGGCCGCGCAGCAGGTGTCCGTACTCGGGCGCGCGCATGCGCCGGTCGAGTTCGTCCCAGACGCGGTCCTCGCTCCAGGCGTCGGCCTGGGTCCCGCGTTCCCACTGCAGGTAGTAGCGGGTGATCTCGGCGGAGCGGGCCATGTGCCCGGCGAATCCGTGCGGGTGGATCGCGTAGCCCACGGCGTCCAGGCTCGGCGGCGCCTCGGCGAGCAGGCCCAGCCACGACACGCCGTGGTCGCGGTGGTGGCGGTGGACCGCGCCGGGCGGAAGCGAGCGCCGGCCCGCCCCGTGGCGGCCGTCGCAGGCGGCGACGTACCGTGCCCGCCAGCGTCCGGGGCGCCCGTCCCCCTCCCGTACGGTCACCGTCGGCGTGGGGCCGTCCGCGTCGGAGACGGCGACCGCCTCGGTCTCGAATCGGATCCGGCCCCCGGCATCGATGAACTGCGCCAGCAGATCGGCGACCAGCTCGTGCTGCGGATAGACGGTGTGCGGCTCGCCCCGGCCGAGCCGCCGGTAGTCCAGGCGGAAGCGGCCGTCCTCGGTACGGAACTCACAGACGCTGTGCTCCTGCCCGCGCCGGCGCAGTCCTGCGTCCAGGCCGTTGCGTTCCAGGATCCGCACGGTGTTCGCGGCGAGGAAACCCGCCCGTGCCCGGTTCTGGACGTGGTCGCGACCGGCACGTTCGAGCACGACACAGTCGATGCCGCTGCGAAGTAAGAGGTTCCCCAGGACGAGGCCGGCCGGGCCGGCCCCGAGGATCACCACATCGGCCGAGTCCTGGGCGACCCGGGCGTACTGACTCTCTGTCACAACAGTGGATCATAGGCACTGGGAAATCTGTGGACGGCCAAAGATCACCCGTATGCGCCGCGTGACGCGAAAAGGATTCTGCCGTCGCCGCGGAACCCCGCCCGCGGCCTGGCGGCGGCAAACGGCGCAGGGCGCCTGCCATGACCTCCTGCCCGGCAGGCGCCTTCCGTTCGGGTTAGCGTGCGTGTACGGGTCACCCGGGTCTTCCGGCCGCCGGCGTGCGAATCGCGCCCCTCTCGCAAGGAGAGTGCGTGAAATCCTTCTCCTGGGTTACGAGCGGAAGGGAGGGCGCCGCTCGGACAGCGGCGCGAGGTCCCCGAGGGAACTGGTGACGATGTCTGAATCGAGCCGGCACGACTCCACCCAGCCGCCACCGGCGCCCGCCCCGCCCCCGGTGGGGTGGCACACCACTGCCCGTCAGGTCCATGGCGGGATCGGCCTGTCCGTCGAGGCCTCGTTCCACTACGACCCCGACGACCCGTGGGCGGTGCGCATCACCTTCCGGCCTCCGCTGGGCGATTGCGTCGTCTGGACCTTCTCCCGGGAGCTGCTGCGCTCCGGGACCCGGGTCCTGAGTGGCGAGGGCGACGTCCGTCTGTGGCCTCTGCGCCGCGGCGGCAGGGACGGACGCGTCCGCATCCGGCTGGGCCCGGCCGGGGCGTTCGCGGTGGTCGACGTCGACCGCGCGGGCCTGCGGAGCTGGCTGGGGGCGACGTATGCCGCCGTGCCCGAGGGAGGAGAGGCCGCGCGGATCGACTGGGCGGCGGAGACCCCTCAGCTGTTCTCCCGGCCGTGATCGCGCGGCCGGGCCGCGGGCCCACCGGGGCGGCTCGCCTGTGAGGGCCGGCCCCGTCGTCGTACCCCCGTCAGCGACTCGTCGTGGCTACGGAAGCGCGGCGCCGCGGGCGGAGACCCACAGGGCGTACCACTCGTCGTGGCTCAGGTCGGGCTCGCCCGTCGCGGCGTCCCGGCAGGCGCGGATGCGCTCCGGGTTCGACGTACCGATGACCGGAGCGACACGGGCCGGATGGCGCTGCAGCCACCAGAGCACGATCGCCTCCGGCGTGGTGCCCTTCGCCTCGGCGAGCGAGGTCACCAGCGCCGCCGTGGCCGTCTCCTCCGGGGTCCGCTGCGCCCCGGTGTAGCGCCCCTGGGCGAGCGCCCCCCACGCCTGGAGCCCGATGCCGTGGGTCAGGCAGTGCTCGACCGTACCGGCGGGGAAGCCGTTGGCAGCGGACTCGGGGGTGTTGACCAGCACGCCGTCCTCCAGCCAGGCGCGCCGGTGCAGGCTCATCTCCAGCTGGTTGGCCACGAGCGGCAGGTCCATGTGGGCCTGGAGCCGGGCGATCTGGGCGGAGTTCATGTTCGAGACACCGAAACGGCGGACGAGGCCCTGGCGGTGCAGCGAGGTCAGGGCGTCGCCGATGTCGGCGGGGTCGGCCAGCGGGTCGGGGCGGTGCAGGAGGAGGACGTCGAGGACGTCGGTGCGCAGCCGCTCCAGGCTCTCCTCGACCCGGCGGACGATGGAGGGGCCCCGCAGGTCGTACAGGCCGGGCCGGCCCTCTTCGGCCAGGCGGATGCCGCACTTGGTCTGCAGGGTGATCCGCTCGCGCAGTCCGGCCGAGCGGGCCAGGACCTCGCCGAAGACCGCTTCCGACTTTCCGCGCCGGTAGATGTCGGCATGGTCGAAGGCGGTGATACCGCTGTCGAGCGCCGCCTCGACGGCGTTCTCCGCGGCGTCGATGTCGGCGGCCGTGTGGGGGGCGTCGTCCCAGCCTCCCCCCAGGCCCATGCAGCCGAAGAGGAGGCGGTGGTCGGTCTTCTCGGGCGTGGTCACCGGGTCACCTTCGCACATGCCCTTCCGACGCGGACGAGAGGGTCGGCGAGGGGGCGAACACGACGGGAACAGCGTGCCGGGGCCCGGGCCCGAAGGCCCCGGCCCCGGCACTCGGTGCTCCTCGGCTCACGCCTTCCGCTGCATGGAGCGGCGCGCGGGGTTGCCCTGGTCGGCCGCCTTGGGATCCTTCTCGTCGGCCTTGTCCCGTACGCCCTGGGCGATGCGCTCACCGACGGCCTTGTCGATGTTCGTCCAGTACGCGAAGGCCCGCTCCAGGACCGGCTCGGAGACGCCGTTGAGGAGATGGCCGACCACGTTGTCCACCAGGCGGTCGCGAGCGGCGTCGTCCATGACCTCGCGTACGAGCGTCCCGGGCTGCCCCCAGTCGTCGTCCTCCGGATGGGAGACGTAGGCCGCCCGGGTGATCTCGCCGTCCGCCGCCCAGCTGGGCGGGGACCCGAACCGGTCGGTGTCGGCGGCCGGGCCGCCCTTGGAGTTCGGGGCGTAGACCGGGTCGGTCGTGTTGCGGTAGGCCATCGCCCCGTCCTTCGAGTACGTGTGGACGTCGGCGACGGGCGCGTTCACGGGGAGCTGCTGGTAGTTGGTGCCGATGCGGTGGCGGTGGGCGTCCGCGTAGGAGAACAGCCGGGCCAGCAGCATCCGGTCGGGGCTCGGCCCGATACCGGGCACCAGGTTGTTGGGCTGGAAGGCGGCCTGCTCGATCTCGGCGTGGTTGTCGGTCGGGTTGCGGTCGAGCGTCATGCGCCCGACCGGGATGAGCGGGTAGTCGCCGTGCGGCCACACCTTGGTCAGGTCGAACGGGTTGAACCGGTACCCCGCGGCCTCCTCGTACGGCATGACCTGCACGTACAGCGTCCAGGAAGGGAACTCCCCGTCCCGGATGTGCTCGAAGAGGTCCCGCGTGTGGTAGTCGGTGTCGACGGCCGCCATCTGGTCGGCCTCGGCCTGGGTGAAGAACTCGATGCCCTGGTCGGTCTTGAAGTGGTACTTCACCCAGAACCGCTCGCCCGACGCGTTGATCCACATGTAGGTGTGGGACGTGTAGCCGTTCATGTGGCGCCAGGTGCGCGGCACGCCGCGGTCCCCCATGAGCCAGGTGACCTGGTGCGCGGACTCCGGGGAGAGGGTCCAGAAGTCCCACTGCATGTCGTGGTCGCGCAGGTTGTTGTCCGCGCGGCGCTTCTGAGACCGGATGAAGTGCTGGAACTTCATCGGATCCTTGACGAAGAACACCGGCGTGTTGTTGCCGACCATGTCGTAGTTGCCTTCGCTGGTGTAGAACTTCACCGCGAAGCCGCGCGGGTCGCGCCAGGTGTCCGGGCTGCCGCGCTCGCCGGCGACGGTCGAGAAGCGGACCACGAGATCGGTCCGCGTGCCCGGCTGGAACAAGGCCGCCTTGGTGTAGCCGCTGACGTCGTGGGTGACCTCGAAGTGGCCGAACGCGCCGCTGCCCTTGGCGTGGGGCTGGCGCTCCGGGATCCGCTCCCGGTTGAACTGTGCCATCTGCTCGATGAGGTAGGCGTCCTGCAGCAGGATCGGACCGCCGGGGCCCACGGTGAGCGAGTGTTCGTCGCTCTCGACCGGGGCGCCGGAATCGGTCGTGGTGGCGGGTCGGCTCTCGGTCATCGGTCAATCTGCCTTTCCTTGAGCTCAGCGGTGGCGCGCCCCTCGGTGACACGTCGGCGCGTGACCGGGGCAGAGGGGCCGTCGCCCGTCGGTCGGGGCTCGTGCGATGTCGGGTCGTCCCGCCTGAGAGGGTCTCGACCTCGCTGCCCACGTCTCGACATGTCGCCTCGCCCGCCGTCGCCGCGGTAAACGTCTTCTCCGCGATCGGCTGCGCCGGCCGTTCGGGCCGTCGCGGTGGAGTGCGGGTGCGCCGTCGGCATGGGTCTCCTCGCCGGGTGCGGGCGGGCATACGGGAGCCAGGCGGCGTGCTCGCCGCCTGGACGCACCTCCCAGCCTGGCCCTCCTCGGCAGAACCCACCACCGGAGGCCGGGTGTCTCACCGCCCGCGGAACGGGGCGGGTCAGGCGCCGTGCCGTGGCGGGAGGCGTCAGGCGACCGCGCTGAGGGTGTCCGCGAGGCGGCGGCGGGCCGCGCGGGCGGCGGGGAGCGCCGTCAGGGCGATCGCGCCGAGCACGGAGGCGGCGCTCATGGACGCGAGGTGTCCGGCGGGCGGGACCTGGGCCACTCCGGCACCGATGCCGATGGTGTGGGCCTCGTGGTCGATCAGCCAGTGGGCCAGGGGGACGCCGAGGGCCGTCGCGGCCAGAGCGGCGACGAGCGCGGTGCAGCCGATCGCCGTCACCGTGACGGCGGTGATCTGGCGCGGGGAGAGGCCGATGGCCTTCAGGGCCAGCAGGTCGCGTTCACCGTCGCGGATGCTGCCGCCGATCGCCGTGGAGAGTTCGGTCAGGCCGATCAGGGCGAGGACCGTGATCAGGCCGACGACGACGCCGCGCAGGGCGGAGAGCCCGTCGGTGGGGGTGGCGACCCCGTGGACGTCGAGGTGCCCCCCGGAGGTGTCGGCGAGCTCGGCGCGGACGGCTCGCGGGTCGGCGGCCGGTTCGAGACGGAGCTGGTAGAGGGTGGGGCTCAGCGACGGGTCGTTCTCTCGGAGGGTGTCGAGCGAGGTGGAGATGACCCGGCCACCGTTCTCCGGCTCGATGCTGCGGCCGACGAGGTGGAGCACCTGCGGGTGGCCGCCGACCGTGACGCGGACCCAGTCGCCGACGCGTACGTCCAGCAGGTCGAGCAGGCCCTGGCCGGCGACGGCCTCGTCGCGGCCGCCGATGGGGCGGCCCTCGGCGATCGTGTACGGGTAGGGCTCGTCGCGGGTGCCGAGGCCGCGCAGCGCGATGGTGCCCGTCTGGCCGGGGACCAGGGCCGCGACCTCTAGCCCGGGGTGGGCCGCGACGATCTCGTCTTGGGTCGCCAGCAGCGTGCCGACCTCGCGGTCGGTGAGCGTCGCGTCGGGGCGGGCGGTGAGCGCGGCGGCGTGGCCGAGCTGCTCGGGCCGGGTGTCGAACCGCTCGATGGTGGTCCAGGCGCTGAGCGCGACGGTGATCAGGAGCAGGGGCAGGGCGAGGCGGACGATGGTGGCCGGGGCTCGCCGTCCTCGTCCGAAGGCCCGGTGCCAGCCGAGGACCAGGGTGGCCGGTACGCGCAGTCCGAGCGCTCCCCGGGCGGCGCGGGACAGTCCTCGGCCGGCCGCCGCGGCGGCGGGGACGACGGGTACGGGCTCGACGCGCCCGGCACGCCATGCGGCGAGACAGGTCGCCACCCCGATGAAGAACACCGCCGCGACGGGCACGGCGAGCAGCGCCGCCGTGTGGCCCGGGAGTCCCTGCCAGACGCCGACGGCGTCGCCGAGCCGGCCGGGCAGGCGGGCGCCGAGCGTCTGGACCGCCGCCGTGGCGAGCGCCGCCCCGAGCACGGCGAAGGCGAGGTGCTGGGCGAGGAAGACACGGACGACCTGGCCGGGTGTGAACCCGATGGCCTTGAGGACGGAGATGTCCCGCAGGTGGCCGCGGACCCGGGTGCTGATGGCGCCGAAGACCGCGAGGGCGGCGGCGATCAGGGCTCCGAGTCCGAACAGGCCGAGGACCTGCCCGAGCAGCCGGGTGTCGCCCTGGGCCTCGGCGCGGCCCTGCTGCCAGGTACCGACGTCGGTGACGGCTCCGGCGCCGAGCACGGTGACGGCGCGCTGGACGACGTAGTCGGTGTCGTCCGGGTCCGCGAGGCGCAGTCCGACGACCTGGCCGCCGCCGCGTTCCGGCACCGCGCGCGGCAGGGCCCAGACGGTGCCGGGCCGTTCACCGGGGCTGTAGCGGGACTCGGCGCTGTCGGCGACGCCGAGGACGGTCAGGGTCCGGCCGGTCGGCACGGTGAGACGGTCGCCGGGTTCGGCCCACAGGGCGCGGGCCAGGCTGGATTCCAGGACGACGCCGTCGGGGACGGTGTCGTCGAGCCAGCGGCCCGACGTCAGCAGGGGCCGGCCGGTGGCGGGGGGCTCGTCGGGCGCGGCGCGCAGTTCGACGCGGGCGCGCGTGCCGCGGGAGGCGACGGTCTCGGCCGCCGTGCGGTAGGGGCCGGAGACCTGCTCGACTCCGTCCAGGGCCGGCAGGAGGCCGGTGTCGGCGGCGGGGCTGGTGTGGATCCACACGTGGGCGCCGCGCGACTGGGTGAAGACCCGTTGCCAGGGGTTGGTGGCGTAGCCGAAGAGCGCCGTGGCCAGGAGGAGCGATGCGACGATTCCGGCGGTGGCGGCGACCATGAACAGCGCCTCGCCCCGGTGGGTGCGCAGATCGGCGTGCGCCCAGCGCAGCATGGCCCGCACGGGTCAGTCCTTCAGTTCCAGCACGCCGGCGAGGCCGTTGCCGCGCGGCGGGGTGCCACCCAGTTCGGCGTCGTCGGCTATGCGGCCGTCGAAGAAGCTGATCACCCGGTCCGCGGCGCTGGCGAGCCGTGCGTCGTGGGTGACGAGCACGATGGTCTGGCCGTTCTGGTGGAAGCGGGCCAGCTGCCGCATCACTTCGCGGGTGCCCTTGCTGTCGAGGCTGCCGGCCGGTTCGTCGGCGAGGAGCAGCCGCGGCTGGTTGACCAGCGCGCGGGCGAGGGCCACGCGCTGCTGTTCGCCGCCGGACAGCTCGCCGGGCATGCTGCGGGCCTTGGTGTCGAGACCCAGCTCGGCGAGGAGCTTCTCGCGTTCGGCGCGGGCCCGCTTGGCGGAGGTGCCTGCCAGGAGTGCGGGCAGTTCGACGTTGTCGGCGACGCTGAGGTTGGAGACGAGGTTGAAGAACTGGAAGACGATGCCGATGCGGCGGCGCCGCTCCACCGCCCAGCGTGCCTCGGTCCAGTTGTCGGTGGTCTCGCCATCCAGCAGGAGCGAGCCGCTGTCGGGACGCTGGAGTCCGCCGAGCAGATGCAGCAGGGTGGACTTGCCGGCGCCGGAGGGTCCGGTGACGGCGACGAATTCGCCGCGCCGTACGGTCAGATCGACGCCGCGCACGGCGTGGGCGGGAGCGCCCTCGCCGTGGTGGGTCTTGACGAGGCCCTCGGCGCGCAGCAGCGGCACGGGTATGGCGGAGTCGGTCATTGCAGCTCCTCCAGCTCCTCCTGGCAGCGCTCCAGCCAGTCGAGGTCGGCCTGGAGGTGGAGCATGGCGCCCTCGATCAGCAGGTGGGCTATGCGGTTGTCCCGGTCTTCGACGGCGGCCAGCTTGGACAGATTGCGCATGGTGGTGAGGTATTCGCGTCGCTGCTTGTTGATGAGGGCGATCTGGTCGGCGAGACCCGTGCGCGGGGCGAGGGCGAGCTTCATGAAGAACTCGTCCCGTACCCTCGGCTCGTCCGCCGTCTCGTCGAACCAGGAACGCAGTGCTTCCTGCCCGGCTTCGGTGAGGCGGTAGATCTTCTTGTTGGGCCGGCTCTCCTGGGCGATCTCCTCGCCCTCGATCAGCCCGGACTTCTCGAGGCGGCCGAGCGTGACGTAGATCTGGCCGACGTTGGTGGGAGGGTACGCGGCGCCCAGCAGTTGCTCAAGGTCCTGCTTGAGCTCGTAGCCGTGGGCGGGGCCCCTGGCCAGGAGGGCGAGGAGGGGATGGCGCACCCGTACTGTCCTCCCTTGCCGTGCTCCCGGTGTGATGTGGGCTCTAGTATCGCCCATGCCTAACGGGTATACATGCCCTGTTGCTGGACGAAGGTGTACGGCGCGGCGCTCTGGGAGGAACCTATGCGGTGGATACGGGCCGCGGGTAGGGGTCTTCTGGCTCTCGCGGTCGTCCTGACCGGGTACATGGCCTCCGGGACGCCGTCGGGCGGCGCGGAGCGCACGAGCGGCCGCGGCCCGATGACGCTGGCGACCGCCGGTGACCTGACCGGTTATCTCGGACGGGTCCTGGACGGATGGAACCGCGCGCATCCTGCCGAGAGGGTCACCGTCGTCGAGCTCCCCGACTCGGCCGACGAGACCCGCGCCCAGATGATCACGGATCTGAGGTCGGGCGAGGGCAGGTTCGATCTGCTCAACATCGACGTGGCGTGGACGTCGGAATTCGCCGCGGCGGGGTGGATCGCGCCGCTGGAGCGCGACCGTTTCCCCCTGGAGAGCTTCCTGCCTCCGGTGGTGGACACCGCGACGTACGACGGCCGGCTGTACGCCGTCCCGTACGTGACGAACGCCGGGATGCTCTTCTACCGCAAGGACGTGCTCGCCCGTGAGGGTCAGCGCCCGCCGCGGACCTGGGCGGAGCTGGAGCGGCAGGCCCGCACCATCGCCCCGAAGTACGGTCTGGGCGGGTACGCGGGCCAGTTCCTGCCCTACGAGGGGCTGACGGTCAACGCGGCCGAGGCCGTGTACTCGGCGGGCGGGACGATCCTCGGCGACGAGGGCGAGCGGGTCACGGTCGACTCGGCGGCCGCCCGCTCCGGGCTGGGGTTCCTCGCCCGCGGTGTACGGGACGGCTGGATACCGGGGGAAGCCCTGACGTACAAGGAGGAGGAGTCCCGGCAGGCCTTCCAGGACGGCCGGCTGCTCTTCCTGCGCAACTGGCCGTACGCGTACGCAGGTGCCTCCGGCGCGCAGTCGAAGGTCGCGGGGAAGTTCGGCGCCGTGCCGCTGCCGGGCCCGGAGGGGCCGGGGGCGAGCGTCCTGGGCGGCTCCAATCTGGCCGTGAGCAGTCAGGCCCGACACCCCGAGTCGGCTCGCGACCTGATCGCGTACCTCACGAGCGAACGAGTGCAGCGCCGCGTCCTCGGCGAGGGCGCCCTGCCGCCGGTGCGGGCCGCGCTGTACGAGGATCCGGCGCTGGTGGCGCGCTTCCCGTATCTGCCCGCGCTGCGGGCGAGCGTGCTCGCGGCCGCACCGCGCCCCAAGAGCCCGCACTACGAGCAGGTGAGCCTCGCGGTGCAGGCGGTGGCGCATGACGCGATGACACAGCACCAGACGCCCGAGGCAGCGGTGCGGCGGCTCGCGGACGAGCTCGCGGCCATCGCCCGTCGCCGCTGACACCTCGCGCGCCCCCTTCCGCCTCCGCGCGCCTTCGCCCTTCACCCCACGCGGCGTACTTACCTGTTAGGTATCAGCATGCGGACCCGTGCGCCCTGACGGTCGTCACAAACCAGGGCATTCCATCCCAACAAGCGTCGACTTCCGGCAGCTTCGTTGACACCCCCGCGACACACCTACTTAACATGCATGCATAACCGCTACCCGCTCTGGGTGGCGTGCACCCCTTCACGCAGAAATACAGGTCAACGGGTGATGCTCACAGCCCCAGGCCGCCGTCGCTGGTGGCGCGACGCGGTGATCTACCAGGTGTACGTCCGCAGCTTTCTGGACAGCACCGGCGACGGGATCGGCGACCTCGCCGGTGTACGGGCCGGCCTGCCGTACCTGAAGCGGCTCGGGGTCGACGGCATCTGGCTCAGCCCCTTCTACCCGTCGCCGCAGCACGACCACGGGTACGACGTCGCCGACTACTGCGACGTGGACCCCGTCTTCGGCGACCTCGCCGAGTTCGGGCTGATGGTCGCCGACGCCCGTCGGCTCGGCGTCAAGGTGCTGCTGGACATCGTCCCCAACCACTGCTCCAGCGAGCACGCCTGGTTCCGCGAGGCCCTGGCCGCCGGCCCCGGCAGTGAGGCCCGGGCCCGCTTCCACTTCGCCGAGGGCCGCGGGCCGGACGGCGACACCCCGCCCAACAACTGGCACGCCATGTTCGGCGGGCCGGCCTGGAGCCGGGTCACCGAGCCGGACGGCACGCCCGGCCAGTGGTACCTGCACATGTTCACCCCCGAACAGCCGGACCTGAACTGGCGCAACCCCGAGGTCGGCGCCCATTTCGACCACGTCCTGCGCTTCTGGCTGGACCGTGGCGTCGACGGCTTCCGCATCGACGTGGCGGCCGGCCTCTTCAAACACCCCGACCTGCCGGACTCCCCCGACCCGGAGGCCGACGCACGCACCCGCGACTCGGTCAACCCGCTCGCCTGGAACCAGCCCGAGGTGCACGACGTGTGGCGCCACTGGCGCTCGGTGTGCGAGGAGTACACGGCCCGCGACGGGCACGAGCGGCTGCTGGTCGGCGAGGTCTCCGTGCCGACCGCCCGCGAGCACGCCAGGTACGTCCGCCCCGACGAGCTGCACCAGGCCTTCTTCTTCGACCTGCTGGGCGCGCCCTGGGACGCCGACAGCTTCCGCAAGGTGATCGACGAGGCGATGCGCGACATCGCGGGCACCGGCTCCACCGTCACCTGGGTGCTCAACAACCACGACCAGGTGCGCACCGTGACCCGGTACGGCGAGTCCGGCACCGAGGGCAGCGGGCTCGGGGCCGCCCGGGCACGCGCCGCCGCCCTGCTGATGCTGGCCCTGCCGGGCGCCGCGTACATCTACCAGGGCGAGGAGCTGGGCCTGCCGGAGGTCGTGGACCTCCCGGACGAGGTGCTCACCGACCCGATATTCCGGCGCACCGGCAGCCGGGCCCGGATCCGCGACGGCTGCCGCGTGCCGCTGCCGTGGTCGGGGCACGCCTCCCCGTTCGGCTTCAGCACCGGGGCGGAGAGCGCCAAGCCGTGGCTGCCGCAGCCCGGATGGTTCGCCGAGCACGCCACCGACCGGGCGCTGGCCGACACCCGCTCGGTCTGGCACCTGTACCGCGAGGGCCTGCAGCTGCGGCACGGACTGCCGCAGCTGGGCGAGGGCACCCTGCGCTGGCTGGACGCGCCGCCCGGCGTGCTGGCCTTCCTGCGCGGCGACGGGCTCGTCTGCGCCGTCAATTTCGGCACCGCTCCGGTGCCCGCACCGGTCTCCGGCGCGCCGCTGCTGTCCAGCGGACCGTGCCCGACCGGAGTACTGCCCGGGTCCACCGCCGCCTGGTGGATCAGTGACGACACCACCCTGGAGGAACTGCGATGACCATGCGACGGATGACGACGGCGTGCTGCTCCGCACTGACCCTGGCGCTCGCCGCCACCGCGTGCGGCGGCGGCCCGGTGAGCGCCGGAGGCGGCGAGAAGGCACTGTCCGGACAGACCCTCGACGTGGCCGGTGTCTGGTCGGGCGCCGAACAGAAGAACTTCCAGAAGGTGCTGGACGCGTTCACCGAGAAGACCGGCGCCAAGACCCGGTTCGTGTCCACCGGCGACAACGTCTCCACCGTCGTCGGCAGCAAGATCGAGGGCGGCAACGCCCCCGACGTGGTCATGGTCCCCCAGGTCGGCGTGCTCCAGCAGTTCGCCCGGCAGAAGTGGCTCAAGCCGCTGTCGGAGACGGCGAAGAAGTCCGTCGACACCAACTACGCGCCGGTGTGGAAGGAGTACGGCTCCGTCGACGGCGCCCTGTACGGCCTGTACTTCAAGGCCGCGCACAAGTCGACCGTCTGGTACAGCCCGGAGGCGTTCGACCAGGCCGGCGTGAAGCCGCCGAAGACGTACGAGGAGATGCTCACGAGCGGGCAGACGGTCTCCGACTCGGGCCTGCCGGCCTTCGCGGTCGCCGGTGAGGACGGCTGGACGCTCACCGACTGGTTCGAGAACATCTACCTCTCCCAGGCGGGCCCCGAGAAGTACGACCGGCTCGCGAAGCACGAGATCGCGTGGACCGACCCGACCGTGGTCAAGGCACTGACCACCCTCGGCACCCTCTTCGCCGACAGGAAGCTGGTGGCGGGTGGTCAGAAGGGCGCGCTCGGCACCGACTTCCCCGGTTCGGTCGAGAAGGTCTTCGGGCCGGAGCCCGAGGCCGCGATGGTGTACGAGGGGGACTTCGTCGCCGGCGTCGCCAAGGACCAGTTCGGGAGGAAGATCGGGGTGGACGCCACGTTCTTCCCCTTCCCGGCCGTCGCGGGCGGCAAGGCGCCGGTGGTCAGCGGTGGTGACGCGGCGGTCGTCCTGAAGGACGGCAAGAACCAGAAGGCCGCCATGGCGTTCCTGGAGTACCTCGCGACGCCGGAGGCCGCGGCCGTGTGGGCCGAGGCGGGCGGCTTCCTCTCGCCGAACAAGAAGCTCGACCTCGCCTCCTACGGCGACGACACGCTGCGCGCGACCGCCAAGTCCCTGATAGACGCCGGGGATTCGGTGCGCTTCGACATGTCGGACCAGGCCCCGGCCGCGTTCGGCGGCACCAAGGGAGCGGGCGAGTGGAAGATCCTCCAGGACTTCCTGCGCGACCCGTCGGACCCGGCCGCCACGGCCGCCGCGCTGGAGGGCGCGGCGGCCAAGGCGTACAAGGGCTGAGGCGGCCGTCATGACCGCAGTCACCGCTCCCCCGCCCGCTCGGGCCGAGGCCACGCAGGGCGGCCGACGGGACAGAAGCCCGCGGGACCGGGCCAGGCGCCGTCGGCGGATCGTCGCCGTGGCGTTCGTGCTGCCCGCGCTGCTCCTGCTCGGCGCGCTGGTCGTCTACCCGGTGCTGTTCTCCGTGGGCCGCAGCCTCTTCGACGCGTCCGGCACCCGGTTCGTCGGCGGGGACAACTACGCGGAGATGTTCAGCGACCCGGCCACCCTGACCGCCGTCCGCAACAGCGCGATCTGGGTGGTCGTCGCACCGACCCTGCTGACCGGGCTGGGGCTGATCCTCGCGGTGCTGGTGGAGAAGGTCCGCTGGGCCACCGCCTTCAAGCTGCTGCTCTTCATGCCGATGGCGGTCTCCTTCCTCGCCGCGGGCATCATCTTCCGTCTCGCGTACGAGGAGGACCCGGACAGGGGCGTGCTGAACGCCGCGGTGGTCGGCGTGCACGACGCGTTCCAGGACTCCTCCTCGTACCCGTCCGCCCGGGCCCGCGAGGGGCAGGGGCTCGACAGGCTGCCCGACGGCTCGTACGGGACGGCCGACACCGTCTCCCCGGGGCAGAGCGTCGCCCTCGGTCTCGTCGGCGTACCGCCCAAGGAGCTGTCCGCCGAGGCGAAGCAGGCGGCCGTCGGCAAGGCCGGTCCGGGCGACGTGGCCGGCGCCGTGTACCTGGACTTCACGCCCGGCGGCGGGGGCCGGCCCGGCGCGATCGACACCGCGGAGCGGGGACTGCCCGGCATGACGGTGGCGGCGGTCCGCGAGGGGAAGACCGTCGCGACCACGGTCACCGCGGCCGACGGGTCGTTCCGCTTCACCGGACTCGGGGCCGGCGCGTACACGGTCCGGCTGCCCGCGGAGAACTTCGCGCCGCCGTACGAGGGTGTCGCCTGGCTCGGCCCCGCCCTGGTCACACCGGCGATCATCGGCGCGTACCTGTGGATCTGGACGGGCTTCGCGATGGTGCTCATCGGCGCGGGGCTGTCCTCCCTGCCTCGCGACGCGCTGGAGGCGGCGCGGATGGACGGGGCGAACGAGTGGCAGGTGTTCCGCCGGATCACCGTCCCGCTCCTCGCACCCGTGCTGACCGTCGTCTTCGTGACGCTGGTGATCAATGTGATGAAGGTCTTCGACCTGATCTACATCATCGCGCCGGGGCCGGTGCAGGAGGACGCCACCGTGCTGGCCACCCAGATGTGGCTGGTGTCCTTCGGCGGCGGCAACGACCAGGGGCTCGGCAGCGCGCTCGGTGTGCTGCTCCTGCTGCTGGTGATCCCCGCGATGGTGTTCAACGTCCGCCGCTTCCGTAGGAGTCAGCGATGAGTGCGACCGCGACGATGCCGGGCGGCCGACTGCGCCGCTGGCTGGGCAACGGTCTGGTCCAGGCGTTCCTGGCCGTGGTCGGCCTGGTCTGGGTGACTCCGGTCGCCGGACTGCTGCTGTCCTCACTGCGCTCGGCGAGCGACAACGCGGCGAGCGGCTGGTGGACGGCGCTGACGGGCCCCGGTCAGCTGTCCCTCGACAACTACACCGCCCTGCTGGGCAACGCGGGCATCACGCAGGCCTTCTGGAACACCGTGCTGATCTCGGTGCCGACGACCCTCCTGGTCGTCGTCGTCGCGGCGCTCGCCGGATACGCCTTCGCCTGGCTGGAGTTCCCCGGACGGGACTGGATCTTCCTGGGCGTGGTGGCACTGCTGGTGGTGCCGGTGCAGGTGGGTCTGCTGCCGGTGGCGAAGCTGTTCGGGCAGCTGGGTCTGTTCGGCACGATCCCGGGCGTGGTGCTCTTCCACGTCGCCTACGGGCTGCCGTTCGCCGTCTTCCTGCTGCGCAACTACTTCGCCGACATCCCGCGCGAGATGCTGGAGGCCGCGCGGATGGACGGCGGTGGCGAGTGGCGGATCCTGACGCAGCTGGTGCTGCCGGTGGGGCGCCCGGCCATCGCCAGCCTGGCCATCTTCCAGTTCCTCTGGGTCTGGAACGACATGCTGGTGGCGCTGCTCTTCGCCGACAGCTCCTCGCAGCCGCTGACGGTGGAACTGCAGTCGCAGATACGGCAGTTCGGGAGCAACATCGACGTCCTGGCGCCGGGGGCGTTCCTCTCCCTGATCGTGCCGGTGGTCGTCTTCTTCGCCTTCCAGCGCCACTTCGTGCAGGGGGTGATGGCGGGTTCGGTGAAGTGACCGTAGGGACGGGGCCCCTCGCACGCGCGGGGCCCCGTTCAGTCCGTGTCCGTCCAGTCGTGTCGTACGGCGTAGGCGCCGAGCTGCATCCGGGACCGGACTCCGGCGATGTCCATGAGACGTCGCAGGCGCCGGTGCAGCGTGCGCGGTGACAGACCGAGCTGGGTCGAGACCGTCAGATCCGTCAGGCCGGCCAGGAGCAGCGCGAGGATCCTGCGGTCGAGGTCGGTGGGGCCTTGCGGCCCGACCTCGACGGTGAGGTCGGTTTCTCCGCCGGTCCCGGAGAGTTCGAGGGGATGGGCGGTGCGCCACACCGTCTCGAAGAGGGCGTCCAGCGCGTCCAGAAGGCCGCAGCGGTGCAGCAGCACGGCGCCGGGCTCTCCGGCCGCTGTGACCGCGAGCGGGACGAGGCCGAGGTCGGCGTCGGCCAGGACGAGTTTCATCGGCAGTTCGTCGGCGACCCGCAGATGCACGCCCCTGCCCAGGGAGTCGATCGCGTCGTCGATGATGCCCGGCTCCCCGAGCACGGCCCGGTCCAGTACCGCCCGGAAGTGCACCCCGCGGCCGAGGGCCACCGGCTCTGCCGTGTTCTCGTCGGGTGGCAGGGCGACGAACGGTGCGGTGATGAAGGAGCGGACCTGGGTGCGGGCCGCCTGCTGCACCTGGAGGAAGCGGTGCCGGATGGCGTCGACGCCCGTGACCACCTCGATCAGATCGTTGATGCTGCTCCCGGTCATCGCCGCCCGGTGTTCCTCGGCGAAGGTCACCAGGGCATGCTCGGCCATGCGCAGCCCGTCCCGGCGCTGGCTGATGAGCGCGCCGAGCGCCATGGCCGGTGGCGCGGCGGTGAACCGCGCATCCGCCGACCTGGTCGCCAGCCCCCACCCGACGAGGCGGGCCAGGGCCTTGTCGACGTGGGCCTGCGGCAGAACGCCCAGATCGGCGAGGAGGACCGCGGTGGAGTTCGGCCGTCCGAGCAGCGCCCGGTAGACGGACTCGTCGTCGGGTTCGAGGCCCAGCACATCCAGCATCGGCGACCGACTCTCTTCCGCTTGCCGCAGCGGGGAGAGTATGCGCCATGGCGGCAGACCTTGAATAGTCCCAGCTGGGAGCGGGTGTACGGGGAAGGGCCCCGGGGAGTCTCCTCCCCGGGGCCCGACGGTGGGGTTCATCGCAGGCCGTACGCCCGGATGATCTCGTTCGTGACGCCGAAGCCGTTGTCCGTCCCGGCGCTCGCGCGGAGCGAGACGAAGCCGCCGGGCTTCTTGGCCGTCCTGAACGAACCCGTCCAGGTGCCGTCGGCACGCTTGGCCAGGGTCACCTTCCGCCAGTCGGCGCCGTCGTCGTACGAGACGTCCAGCGTCACCCTGGTGACATTGCCGGGCACGGTGCCGAGGTCCGTGGAGACCGGCTTGAGCACGATCTTCTGGGTCGTGTCGGCCCTGACGTCGCCGTGCAGGTCCGTCTCCAGCCGGTAGTCCAGGTTGAGCACCGAGAACGGCTCGAAGAAGTCCGACTCGACCGTGTCGGACATGAAGGTCCACTCGGTGTGGGTACGGGTCGACAGCCGGAAGACGTCACCGGGCCGCTCCGCGTCGAGCACGGCGCGGTAGGGCAGCCTGCCCGCCGGCACCTCCACCCACTGCATGTCTCCGCCGACCGGGTTGTCGTGGATCAGCGTGTCGCCCTGGAAGACCCGCAGGTGGGACGGTGTCTCACCCCACGGCAGGTAGCCGCCGAGGCGCATGGTGTCGCTGGCTGAGGCCCATGCCTGCACGTTCCAGGTCATGTAGTTCTGCCAGCGGGAGTTGTACACGCCGAAGGACTCGCTCTGGGCGGGCCGGGTCACCGGGGCGAACCAGTCGAGCCGGGTGGTGCTGCCCTTGGTGTAGGTGTTGTCACCCGACACCATGGTCCACGGCAGGGCTCCGTCGACGCCCTGGGAGTGGAACTCCCTCCAGACCTGGCCCGGCGTCACCCACTCCGTGCGGGTGCCCGGGTGCCACTCGATCTCGGGGAGGTTGAACGACGGGCTGAGGGTGAAGTCGGACCGGTAGCCCTCCGCGAGCCGGCCGCCGGCCGCCGCGTAGTAGCGGGCGTCGATCCGGGCGAGGTCACTCCTGCCCGGCTTGTAGACCAGGGCACGGTCCGGCACCTGGCCGGGGTAGTCCCGGGTCAGGTCGTAGACGAACGGCGTGTGCTCGGTCTGCTTCACGGTCAGCCGGAAGACGCCGGCCTTGGCCATCGAGACAAGGCCCTTGCCCGCGTCGCGGTGCACGGTGGCGACCGGAACGGCCGACTCGCCGACGTACTCCATCAGGCCACCGGCACCGTCGTTGACCACGATCAGCGCCTTCGCTCCCGCCGCGACGGCGGCTTCGGCGCGCTCCTGCGGCGAGACCTCGTCGCTGCGCTCGACGACGACGACCTTGCCCTTGGCCGTGACCTTCTCGTACGCGGCCGCCGCGCCGTTGCCGGCGTAGACGGCGTACAGCGTGTCCGTGCCGGTGCCCAGTGCGCTGCCCGCCTGCACCCGCGCCTCGAACTGGAGGCGGCCGCCCAGCGCGCTCAGACCGAGCTGGGGCTCGCCCTTGCGCCAGCGGGTGACCAGCATGAACTCGCCCTGCTTCATCGGCTCCGTCGGCGAGACGTAGACGTCGTCGTACGTCGGCGGCAGCACGTACGCGCTGCGGTAGTCCATGTACGGGTCGAGGCCCTTGTAGTGGACGTTGAAGTCGACCTTGCGCTGGCGGTCCTCGGTGCGCTGCGGCGCCTCGGTCTGCAGCAGGCGTGCCTTGCTCGCGTCCAGCACGACGTCCGCCGGGCCGTCCTTGAGCGCGGTCTCCGGGTCGACGAGCACGGCCAGACCCGAGCGGTCCGCCTTCTCGCCCGCCACGTCGATGTACCCCGCGACGGTGTACAGGCCGGGTGCCATGCGCATCGTGGTCGAGCCCTCGACGTACACGTTCCACGGCCAGGGGTCACCGGCCAGGTTGATGCCGACCCAGCCGCTGGCGGGCTTGCCGTCCTTGCCGACCAGCTTGATGTTCAGGTCGTAGCGCTCCTCCTCCTTGAGCAGCGCCACGGAGGTGCGGGCCACCGGCCGACCGGTGGCCGCGTCGGTGGCTGTCACGTAGCCGGTGTGCCGGCCGGCCGAGGCGGTCCGCGGGTCCCCGGTGACGGGAACGGTGGCGGTGCCGCCCGCGGGGACGGTCGTGGTGCTCGCTCCCAGCGTGAACGGCCCGTCGTCGTCGGTCAGCGCCAGGTTCAGCGTGACGTCGGCGGTACCGGCGTTCGTGAAGGTCAGGTCCTTCGTGACGGCGACGTCGCTCGGCTGGTGCGGCCAGGTGTAGTTGCCGAAGAAGAGCGAGCCTGTGCCGCGGACCGTGGTGCGCACGGCGGCGGCCACGTCGAGGCGGCCGGTGCCGACCTCGTACGGCGAGTAGCCGCCGTCCAGGCCCTTCGCGGTGCTCGTCAGGTGTTCCTTGAGCTGCGCGCCGGTCCAGTCGGGGTGTTGCTGGGCCAGGATCGCCGCGGCGCCCGCGACGTGCGGGGTGGCCATCGACGTACCGCTGATGGTCCGGTAGAGGCCCTCCCCGCCGTCGGTCATCTCCTGTGACCGGGCGGCGGTGATGTCCACGCCCGGCGCCGCGATGTCCGGCTTCATCCCACCGGACCAGGCCAGCGGGCCGGTGCTGGAGAAGGAGGCCAGCCCGTCCTGCTTGTCCGTGGCCGCCACGGTCAGCGCCGCCGCGGCCGCACCCGGGGCGGAGATGCTCTCCGGACCCGCGTTGCCGGCGGCTATGACGAAGAGCGTGCCGTACTGCGCGGAGAGCGCGTCGACCGTCCGCGACATCGGGTCGCTGCCGTCCGTGGGGTAGGAGTCGCCGAGGCTCATGTTGACGACGTCGGCACCGGACTCGGCGGCCCACTGCATGCCGGCCATGACCCAGGAGTCCTGGCCGTATCCCTCCGCGCCGCCGAGCACCTTGCCGACGAAGAGGTCGGCGCCGGGCGCGACGCCCTTGTTGTCGCCTCCGGAGGCGGCGCCCGAACCGACGATCGTGCCCGCCACATGCGTGCCGTGCCCGTTGACGTCGGTCACGCCCTCACCCGGCACGAAGCTGGCCGTGCCGTCGACGAGGCCGGCGAAGTCGGGGTGGTTGACGTCGATTCCGGTGTCGAGCACCGCGACCTTGACCCCCTTGCCGGTGTACCCGGCCGCCCAGGTCTCGGGCGCGCCGATCAGCGGCACGCTCTCCTTCAGGCTGGCCTTCACGCGGCCGTCGAGCCACAGCTTCTCGACCCCGGCTCCGAGCGTGTCGCTGCCCCGGGGCGCGACGGAGGTCCAGAAGGTGCGGGCCTGCCGCTTCTCGGTGCTGAGGGCGGCGCCGCGGATGCCCTTGAGCTTGCGGGTCAGCCTGCTGCCCCGGGGGGCCGTCGGTTCGACGGCCGCGCGGGACTTCGGCTGGGTGTACGTCGCGATCAGCGGCACCGCGGCCGACTTGGTGTCGTCGTACCCCATCTCGATCAGGTCGGTGACGTTGAACAGCCGCCGGTCCAGTCTGTCCGTTCCCAGCAGCGGCGCCGCCTCGTCCGGGATGACGAACAGGTCGCCCTTGATCTCCTGGAGTTTCACGCCGCCGACGGCGCTGTCGGGCCGGTCGACGTCGGCGATCTGCTTGCCGTCGGCTGTCGTGGTGACGGTGACGACGTCGCCGGTGACCAGGGTGACCTTGTGGGTCGCCGAGGGCTTGGGGGGCACGGTGGGCTTGCTCGGAGCGGCTTGTGCGGGAGCTTGCAGAACGGCGAGACCCGACGCCAGCAGCGGCACGGCGGTGACGGCCGAGATCAGCTGCCAGCGCCTGCGCCGGAAGGCGGAAGCCTGAGAAGGGGAGGACATGCCATGGGTCTATCGACTGGCGAACACCGACGTGAAGGTCGTACGACGGCAAGTCCTCGCCATGGCACAGGCTTGCCAGCCGTGAACCGCGTGATTCCGGGCGTAAGGGCGCGCCGTGGAGCCTTCCGGGGCCCGGCGTCCCCCCGGGCCAGGGGGACGCCGGGCCGTGGCACCGGTGGTTCGGGCGCCGTGCCCGCTACTTGGGCATCAGGACCGTGTCGATGATGTAGACGTTGGCGTTCGCGGTCTTGACGTTGCCGCACACCACCGAGGCGGTGTCGTTCACCTGGTAGGCCTCGCTTGAGCCGGTGGTCGTGAGCATGCCCTTCTGCAGCGTCTCGAAGGAGCCGTTCTCCAGCTGCTCGGGGGTCAGCTTCTGGCCCACCACGTGGTACGTGAGGATGTCGGTGAGCATGGCCTTGTCGGCGAGGACCTTGTCGAGGTCGGCCTTGGGGATCTTCGCGAAGGCATCGTCGGTGGGGGCGAACACCGTGATGTTCTCCGCGTTGTTCAGGGTGTCGACGAGACCGGCCTGCTTGACCGCCGCGACCAGGGTGGACAGGGCCGGGTTGTTCGACGCGGCGGTGGCGACCGGGTCCTTGGCCATGCCGTCGAAGGAGCCCGCGCCCTCCTTGGGGACACCGGCACAGGCGGGGCCGAAGGGCTGGTCCGCCGTCGCCGCGTCGTCCGTCGGCGTCGCGCTCGACTTGCCCGCGTCGCCGGCGGCCTCGGTGGGGGCGGCCGCGGTGTCGCTGCCGGAGTCGGAGCAGGCGGCCAGCGAGAAGGGCAGCATCGCCGCCGCGGTGACGGCGATGGCGGTGCGGCGGATGCGCATGCTGTTCATGATCGGTTTCTCCTTGAAGGGGTCGGTTCTCGGGGTTCTCGGGGGTCTCGGCTTTTCGGGGTTCTCGGCTTTTCGGATCCGAGAGGGCGAGGTGGGTGGTTGCGCCGGAGGCGCGTCCGGGGGCGGGTCGATCCGGTGGTCTCAGGGGACGGTGACGAAGACGCTGTGCCGGCCGCTCGCACCGTCCGGGGTCGTCCGGGTCCGCCGCTCGGTCTGTACGGCTCCTGTGCCGTCGGTGGCGCGGACGGTGACGGTGTGTCCGCCGGGGGTGGCGGTCCAGGGGAACGACCACTGGCGCCAGGTGTCGACGGTGTCCTGGGCGGCGAGGTCCGCTTCCTGCCAGGGGCCGTCGTCGACGCGCACCTCGACGCGGTCGATGCCACGGTGCTGGGCCCAGGCGACCCCGGCGACGACGACCGTTCCGGCGGCCGGGCGTGCGAAGGGCTTGGGGGTGTCGATCCGCGCCTGGGTCTTGATCGGTGCCCGACGTGCCCAGTCGCGCTTGACCCAGTAGGGGTCGTAGGCGTCGAAGGTGGTGAGTTCGATGTCCTCGATCCACTTGCACGCCGAGACGTACCCGTACAGTCCGGGGACGATCATGCGGACCGGGAAGCCGTGCTCGAAGGGGAGGGGCTCGCCGTTCATGCCGACGGCGAGGAGGGCGTCCCGGCCGTCCATGACGACGTCGACCGGTGAGCCCAGCGTCATCCCGTCCACGGAGCGGGCCACCAGCTGATCGGCCTCCCCGCCCTTCGACGGTGAAGCCACGCCGCATGCGGCGAGCAGGTCGGCGAGCGGGACCCCGAGCCAGCGGGCGTTGCCGATGTAGGGGCCGCCGACCTCGTTGGAGACGCAGGCCAGGGTGATGTCGCGTTCGACGAGCGGGCGGGCGAGGAGCTGGTCGAGGGTGTACGTGCGGGGGCGGGTGACGCCCTTGCCGTGAATGCGCAGCCTCCAGGCGGCGGCGTCCACCTGGGGCACGACGAGGGCGGTGTCGACACGGTAGAAGTCGCGGTTGGGTGTGACGAACGAGCTGATCCCCGGCACCTTGAGTCGCGCCGCGACCGGGACCGCAGGAGCGGGCGAGGCCGGGGCGGGCAGGATCAGGCTGTTGCGGGAGAGCACGGCCGTCCGGCCGCGCCGTCCCGACAGGTAGCGGCCCAGCGCGCCCGCTCCGGTGGCGGCCGTGGCGGTCACAACCGCCGCCGTGAGGAATCCGCGTCGGCTGAACCCCTCCCCGGAGCCGTCACCCTCCAACGGCGGTCCCGCGGCGGTCAATCGGCCCACCAGGACGTACAGCACACCGGCGCCCGCCAGCGCCCCGGCCACCGAGGGCAGGGCGTCGGCGGCACCCGCCGAGTCGGGCCTGCTCAGGGCGGCGGCCGCGCCGACGATCCCGAACGACAGGACCCCTGCCGCACCCGCACGGCGGTGACGCAGGGACAGGAGGCCCAGGAGAACCGCGAACAGGGCGAGGAGGGCGAAGATGCCTAGCTGGAGGACGACCTTGTCGTTCTCCCCGAACGTGCGGATCGCGAAGTCCTTCACCGCGGCCGGGGTCCGGTCGATCACCGCGCCTCCGACCACCGTCACCGGGCCGGCGGCCGGTCGCAGGGCGCCGGCGGCCAGCTCGGCCATGGCGAGCGCCGTCAGCGCGGCCAGAAGCCCGGCCGACGCGCCGAGCGCGGGCCGGAGCCCGGCCGAGGCGCCCGGCGCGGCCCGGAGAGTGCTGTTGCGGAAGCGAGTCACATCCCGGATTCGGCAGCGACCGCCCGCCGGATGGGTGCCTCACCCGAAAGAGTGACAACGCCCGCTGCTTCCTGCGCTGAAGCGAATCTCCTCCCATCCGCACACGCATCCGCTACGAAGAACCTTCAGACACACCACATGACGCTGTGACCGGACCGGCCGCCGAGGCGGTCCGCACCCGCTCGACGGACAAGGACCGACATGCGAGGGACACCCCGCCCCCGGCAGGCCTCTCCAGGCCGCCGCTACGCCTGGTCGCCGCAGCCGGAGCCCGGCCGGTGAACCGACCACTCCCGTTCGGTGCCGCCGGCCACACCGGCCGCGGCGACCTGGCCGAGGTGATGCGGAAGGTCGCCCACGGCGACAAGCAGGCGTTCTCCGTCCTGTACGACGCCCTCGCGTCCACGGTCTTCGGAATCGTGATCAAGGTCGTACGTGACCGGGCCCAGTCGGAGGAGGTCGCACAGGAGGTGATGATCGACCTGTGGCGGCAGGCCGCCCGGTACCGGCCCGAGGCGGGGAGCGTCACCACCTGGGCGGCGACGATCGCCCATCGGCGCGCCGTGGACCGGGTCCGTTCCGCCCAGGCGGCCGCCGACCGCGAACAGGCGCAGGCCGCCCGCGAGCACCACACCGCGTTCGACGAGGTCTCCGAGCAGGTCGAGACCCGCCTGGAGAGCGAACAGGTCCGACGTTGCATGCGCGGCCTGACCGAACTCCAGCGCCAGGCGGTGACCCTGGCCTACTACCGGGGCCTGACCTACCGTGAAGTCGCCGAAACCCTGCGCACACCGCTTCCCACGATCAAGACACGCATGCGCGACGGGCTCATCCGGCTCCGCGACTGCATGGGGGTGACCACATGAAGCACCACCGCGAAGACGTCCACGGGCTCGTCGCCGCCTACGCCTTGAGCGCCTTGGACGCCGACGAGCGAGCGATGTTCGCCGGCCACCTCCAGCAGTGCGAAGCCTGCCGGCAGGAGACGGGCGAGTTCGAGGCCACCGCCGCCCGTCTGGCGGCGGCCGCGGCCCAAGCGCCGCCGGCCGCGATGAAGCACCGGACGCTGGCGGCGATCGACGGCGTCCGCCAACTGCCCCCGCGTGTCCCCGTGACGGCGCCGGCCGTCGTCGGCGGCGCTCTGCGGCGCAGGGCCGTGCCCCTGACACTGGCCGCCTGCCTCGCCGCAGCCGCCTCGTTCGCCGGCCTGGCCGCCTGGCAGCACCGGGAGAACGAGGAACTCCAGGACCGGGCCCGGCAGGCCGAGCAGCGCATCGACGACATCAGCGGCGTTCTGGCGGCGCCCGACGCCCGCGCGGTCCACGGTCGGGCCGGGAACGGAGCCCACACCACCGTCGTCGCCTCCGACCGGCAGAACAAGGCGGTCTTCACCGCCACGGGGCTGCCCGCACCGGCGGCCGGGAAGACCTACCAGCTGTGGCTGGACCGCCAGGGCACCATGCGACCCGCCGGATTCATCCAGGGTGACGGCACCGTCCTCATCGACGGCGACCCCGCGGACGCCACCGCGGTCGGCCTCACACTCGAACCCGCGGAAGGGTCTTCACAACCCACGACGTCACCGCTGCTCCTCATGGCCCTCCCCACCTGACAGCTCCCCGCCCGCGGCCGAGCAACCGGAGGAGCACCTGTTCTGCCACGCCCACGGGTCCCCCGGGGTCATCGGCGTCGGTTCGGCGACGGTCGCGGCGGTGGGGAGCCGAGCCGGGGGTCCGCGGTGGCGGGCTCCGCAGTGGTCGTCCCCGTACCCCCTCGGCCGTGGCGGACCAGCACGGTGACGGTGGCCGCGAGGAAGATCACCTGCGTGGCCGTCCGGGGGCCGAGCTCGTCCCACCAGGGCACGTCGCCCCCGGCGGCGTACACGTTGGCGGGGAACATCGCGACCAGCAGCACGCTGAGCGCGGCGGCCGAAGCCCGGGCGGTCCGCGACCACAGCAGCCCGAGCGCGCAGACGAGTTCGGCGATGCCGGTCAGCGTGACGAGCAGGCCCGGGGCGGGCAGGGCGGGCGGCACCATGGCGACGAGCTCTTCGCGCATTCCGACGAAGTGCGCTCCTCCGGTGAGCGTGAACATGGCCGCGAGGCCGCCCCGCAGGGCGGTCGTCGGCCGGCGGAGCCGTCCGGCCCCGAGCGCCCCGGCGAGCAGCAGCAGGCCCGTGACGGCGACGAGTGTGACGAGCGGTTCCATGTCGGGTTCTTCCTGCCGTCAGACGGAGTCGTCGGCCAGGGCCGCGGCCGACCTGTGGACCGTGTCCGGGTCGATGTGCTGGATCTGCACGACGACCCCGTCCGGGTCGGTGACCCGGACGCTGCGGCCGAAGTTCTCCTCGACGAGCTCGTACGCGTAGCCGTTGCGTTCGAGGCGCTGCGCGACCTCTTCCAGCGGCTCCTCCGTCGTGAAGCCGAGTTCGGTGGTGCCGGGTGGCCGGCCCTGCGAGACGGCGGCGGCGTGGACGCCGACGGCACCCGCGGTGGCGGTCAGCCGGACCCAGACGGCCGCGCCGGGCTCCTGCCGGACGGTGAGCCCCAGCCCGGCGTAGAAGTCCCGGGACGCCTCGACGTCGGCCACGTACCTGATGGGAAGGACGGTCAACATGGTCTGCCTTTCTGCGGTGGTCGCCGCCCACGGTCCTGCCCCGCGCACCCGTGCGCGCTGTAAGGTCACCGGAATTGACGTGCTCGGACGTTCGTAGGGGGCCTGGTGACGGGATCCGTCACGCTCGACGCGCTGGACCGCCGTCTGATCCACGCTCTTCAGATCGACGGGCGTGCCTCGTTCAGCAGGATCGCCACCGTGCTCGGCGTCCCGGAGCGCACGGTCGCGCGTCGCTACCACCGGCTGCGGTCGGCCCTGGTGGTCCGGGTGGTGGGGCTCGTCGACAGCCAGAGGATCGGCATGCTCGACTGGTTCGTACGCATCGACTGCGCGCCGGACGCCGTCGACGCGCTGACGGCCGCGCTGGCGCAGCGGGACGACACCTCATGGATCGCCCCACTCGCCGGCGGGACACGGCTGACCTGCATGGTCCGCACGCCGGGTGCGCAATCGGCCGGCGGACGCCCGCTCTTCGACCACCTGCTGCGGACCCCGGGCATGCGAGACGTGGAGGCGGCCTGCGTGCTGCGCCCGGTCGCCGGGGTCGGCGGCTGGTCGGGCCGTACGAGCGCGCTGGACGCGTCCGAGCAGGCGGCCCTCCGCGGCCCTGCGCCGGGATCACCGGACGGCCCGGAAGACCTTGCCGAGATGTCCGGCTGGGGCGGGGCGGAGGCGCGACTGGCGGGCGAACTGGCTCTGGACGGACGGGCGGACGTCGCCCGGCTGGCCGCCGTCACCGGGTGGTCGGACTCGACCGTGCGACGCCGCGTCGCCGGGCTGCGGGCAGCCGGGGTGCTGCACTTCGAAGTGGACGTGAGCCCCTCCCACTTCGGCTTCCCGCTGGAGGCCCTGCTGTGGCTGGAGGTGGCGCCGGCCGCTCTGGGAGAGGTGACGGAGGCGATGTCACGGCACGCCTCGGTCGCGTTCGCCGCCGTCACGACAGGCCGGGCGTCGGTCTTCGCCATGGTCCAGAGCCGTGACCCCGGCGCCCTGTACGACTACCTGGCGGGCGAGTTGGCCGCGCTGCCGGGCATCGGCCGGGTGGAGACCGCCCTGGTCCAGCGCCGCGCCAAGCGGGCGGGGCCGCTCCTGCCGCCGACGACGGGGGCGGAACGCGCCCGACGATTCCCACCACGCCCGGCGGGTTCCCGGAGCGGCCCCGTGCGATGACGTCGTGGGCCGGTGGGCCCGCCGCCCGTCGTCGGTCGGTGGGCAGCCGCCCCTCCGTCGTGGGCCGGTGGGCGGCCGCCCGTCGTGGGCCGGTGGGCGGCCGCCCGTCGTGGGCCGGTGGGCGGCCGCCCGTCGCTCAGCCACCCTTCTCGTCCGCCTGCAGGAACGGGCAGCTCTCCCTGTACTCGGCCCCCGGTACGTGCTGGGCCCACTCCTCGCGGCTGAGGCCCCCGCCGGTGACCCGGCAGGCCATGCGGATGGTGTCGGCCGCGATCTCGGGACGGTCGCCGATGTCGACGACATACGCGTGACCCGCGCTGGACGTGATCATGGTCCGCCCCTGCGGTCCGCCCAGGACCACGTCGTCGACGCCCTCGCTGTGACCGCCGAACGTGAATGCCAGATGGGGCCGTCCCGGGTCGGTGACGCTCCACACCCGTACGGCGCCGTCCTCCCCCGCGCCGGCCAGCAGAACGCCGTCCGGGTGGAACGCCAGTCGGGTGAACTTCTTCCCGTTCACCGCCGACGGCTCGAGTTCCTCCCACGGGTCTGCGGTGCCCGCGCGTTCGACGGCCCACAGCTGGAGTCCGGAATCGAGCTCCGCGGGAACGGCGGCGACGGCCGCCACCACGTTCCCCCGGGGGGAGAACGCCGCCCTTGAGCTGCTCGGGTAGAAGCGGTCGCCGGACAGAGGCGCCGTCTTCCCGGTGCGCAGGTCCCAGAGGCTCAGGCTCGTCCCCGCGAGCAGGAGTCGGCGGCCGTCCGGGCTGAAGTCGGCGTCGCTGGCCCGGGCGGCGAGGGACGCGGTCAAGGCCGGGCGGGCCGGGTCGCCCACGTCCCAGACCTGTACGTGACTCAGGTCGTTGACGGCGAGCAGCCGCCTGTCGGGGGCGAAGGCCAGCGAGGGTCCTATCGCTCCGTCGTCGACGCCGCGCAAGGTGCCCGCGATGCGTGGGCGAGCCGGGGCGGAGACGTCCCAGAGGGTGACCCTCCTGTCGTGGTTGATGGTCGCGAGCAGGGTGCCGTCGTGGCTGAACTCGATGTCGGCGACGACGTCACCGACACCGATGACGGAGCCGCCGTCGACCGTGTCGTAGCGCTCCTTCACCGGGTTGCTCACTCTGGCCAGCCGTCGTGGCTCCGCAGGATCGGCCAGGTCCCACAGAGCGATCCGATCTGCCTGGGCGACGGCGAGCGTCGTGCCGCCCGGAGCCGACGCGAGCAGATCCCCGTCCGGCAGCACGTCCAGCACTCGGGGCGGTCGGACGTCGGCGAGGTCCCAGTGGATGACCTCGTTGTACGCCACGGAGACCAGCGACTGTCCGTCGGCGCCGAACCGCGCCGTGTCGACGAACGACACGTGCCTGTACAGGCGGGACTCCCTGGTCATCTCCTTCGGATCGCCGACGTCCCACACGGCGACGGTCTCGTCCCAGCCCCCGCTGGCCACGCGTCTGCCGTCCGGGGAGAAGTCGAGGGAACTGACCTTGTCGGTGTGGGCCGTCTGTTCGTCGAGGACCTTCGGGTGACGGGGCGAGCGGATGTCGATCAGTTTGACCACACGCTCGTCGCTCGCCGCCAGCAGACCGCCGTCCGGGCTGAACGCCAGGGCTCCACCGGCGTCTTCCACCACGCCCTGGGGCCTGGGCCTGCCGGGGTCCGAGACGTCCCAGAGACGTAGCCCTCCGTAGCTGTCGGCGGTGACCAGCAGGCGGCCGTCCGGACTGAACGCGGCCCGGTCGCCCTGCACCAGGTTCTGCCCGGCCGAGGCGTCCGCGACGAGCTGGAGCTGTCGCGGCTTCCGCGGATCACGCACGTCCCAGAGGACGAGACTGTTGTGGCCCACGTACCGGGACCAGCCGACGGCGGCCACCGTGTTCCCGTCCGGGCTCACGGCGACCGCGCTCGGTCCGTGGGCCAGGTCCTTCAGCCCGGTCGCGCGCAGCGTCGCGACAGGACGCGGCTCCCCGTCCCCGGACGGACCGGCGAGGTTCCACAGCCGCACCTCGTGGCCGCAGACGGCGGCCAGCATCCGTTCGCCAGGGCCGCCGAACGTCAGCGGCGTTTCCGCCTCGACGTTCGAGGGGCAGGGCATCCGGGAAACCGGGGTGGGGGGCGCCGGATCGCGGCGGATGTCCCAGACGGACAGACGGTCACGTTCCGAGGTCGCCAGCATGTGCCCGCCACGCGTGAGCGCATGGTCCTCGGGCGCCATGGGCAGCTCGGAAACACCACGGAACGCGCTTCCGGCCAGCGTGTCGAAGAGCGTGCGCCGGGCTTCGGCGCTGGGTCGCAGGGCGTGCGCGGCGAGACCGAGCCGCAGGGCCTCGCCGGGGTCCGAGGTGCCCAGGTTGTCCGCCTCGGCCAACAGCGCACGGGCCGTGGCCCCGCGCTGTTGCTCCTCCGCGTTGCGCTGCTCCCGCACTGCCGCGACCGCGGCGACGAGCGCGAGGCACAGCGCGACGGCGACCGCGGTCAGGGCTCGCTTCAGCAGCATGGTGCGGCGCTGCTCCCGGCGCAGTTCACTCGTCGCCTCGGCCTGCCCGGCCGCCAGGAACTCTCTCTCCAGTTGCGGCAGTTCGGACTGCTCCGCAAGCTCCTCCGCCGCCTGGAGGCGGCTGCCGCGGAAAAGGAAGGCCGCGTCGCGGCCCGCGGCGTCCCATTCCTCGGCAGCGGTGCCCACCTGTTGCCGCAGCAGCAGGGCGGCGGCATCCTCCCGGATCCACCGGTGCAGCAGCGGCCACGCCCGCAGCAGCGCCTCGTGTGCGATCTGAACGGTGTCCTGATCGACCGTCAGAAGCCTTTCCGTGGCCAGCTGATCGCGGATCCGGCTCGAACCGGCCGGCATCGTGGCGAGCGGGACGCGGTGCCGCAGAACGGCGGGGCCACCGTCCGGGGGGAGGTGGACCAGACGCAGGAGCAGCTCACGCATGGTCGCCTGCCCGTCGTCGTCCAGGGACTCGTAGACGCGCCGGGTCGTGGTGGCCACCGATCGCCAGATGCCCTTGGTGGCCTGGTATCCGGCGAGGGTGAGCCGGACTCCGCTGCGGCCGCGCCAGGTCTCCCGCAGCGCGTGGGCCAGGAACGGCAGCGCCATGGCCGCGTCGTGCGCGGAGCGGCCCGACCGGAGGTCGTCCAGCAGCCGGTCGGTCAGGCCCGGATCGATGGTCATGCCCACGGCGGCGGCCGGGCCCTCGACCGCGGCGCGCAGCTCCCGCTCCCGCAGCGGCGGGACGGTGAGCTGTGCCCGCTCCAGCGCACGCTCGAGCCCAGGGTGCTCCAGACAGCTTCCGTAGTGGTCCGCCCGCAGGCCGAGGACGACGCGGGGCCGCCGACCCGCACCGTCTCCTGTGAGCAGGGAGACGAACGCGGCGCGCTCCTCGGGCGCCTCGCACCGCGTGAAGACCTCTTCGAACTGGTCCACCACCAGCAGTCCGCAGGCGGAACGTCCGCGCCTCGGCGCCGGGAAGGCCCCCTGTTCGAGCTCGGCCCTCACCTCGTCGGTGTCCCGTCCGGTGGCTCGGGCCCACGCCTCCGCCAGGGTCCGCATCGGACGGGGCCCCGGTGCCGGCAGCAGAAGCGTCGAGATCGGTGCATCCGTACGGGCCTCCAGGGCGGCCACCAGGCCGGCACGCAGCAGGGACGACTTGCCCGCGCCCGAGGCACCCACCAGCACCACCTGGCCACCGTCCGGGAGTGCGTCGACCAGCTCCAGCAACCGCGCGGTCAGTCTCTCGCGACCGAAGAAGTGCGCGCTGTCCACCGCTCGGTACGGCTCCAGCCCCGGGTAGGGGCACGGCACGTCCGCGGGCCGCTCGGTCGCCTCGGCCCCCTCGGCCCGCTTCCGGTAGGCGCGGTTCCGCGCGAGGCGCAGTGATCCCAGCGCGCCCTCGCTCTGCCGGGCGGGATTGACCCGATGGTCCTCCGCGAACCGCTCGTCGAGCGCCAGGTGCAATCCATCGGCGGTCAGCCACGGCGGCCCGGCCGGATCTCCCTCGTTGAGCAGTTCGAGCAGCCGGCCGGTGAACAGGGTGTGCCGTTCGTCCTCGGGCGCGAAGGAGAGCGCGTAGTGCGAGGCCGACGTGAGCAGGAAGCTCCCCGGTGGCCGTGCGGAGGCGAAGGCCCGACGAACCCCGCCGTCCGAGGCCGGCGCGCCGCCGCGTCCGGAGAAGCAGCAGTCGAGGACGACGAGACTGCCGCTGCCCGCGTCACCCAGCACGTCGCTGATGGTGCGGTACGAGACCGACTGGGCGACCTGCCGGAAGGACCGGCTGGCCCGGGTGGCGAGGTACAGGGCGTCGCGCGGACCGAGCTGTCCGTGCCCGACGTAGTAGAAGAGAACGGGGCCGCCACCGGCACGCACCGCCTCCTCGACCGCGCCGACCACCTGGGGGGCGTCGGCGTGGGGCGGGACGCGCTCGACGTGTCCGGGCGCCATGCCGCACACGTCGACGAGAGTGCGGTGCAGATCGTCGAGTGTCGTGGCGACGGAGGGGAGACCGGGCAGCTCCGACTCGCGGATGTGGCTCTCGGTGCCGAACAGCACCGCGCGTGCCCCGGGGGCCGCGAGGCCGCCACCCGTCATGCCGTCGGGGAGCCCGGCGAGTTCCCGTCCCGCGGGTCCTCCCGACGAGTGCCGTCACCCGGGTCCGCCTGGCGGGTCGCGTCCCCGGGGCCCACCTGGCGTGTGCCGTCACCCGGGCTTGCCTGGTGGGTCGCGTCCCCCGGGCCCACCTGGCGTGTACCGTCCTGTGTTCCGCCGTCGGCCGGTGGGCGGGCCAGGCGCTCGGCGAGGTCGGCCGCCTCCTGCGGGCTCAGCCCGCGTGCCTGGCGGGAGGAGATGCTGATCCGGGTGCCGTCGGGGCGGGTCACACTGATCGTGTGGCTGCTGCGGCGGGTCTGCAGCCATGCCACCAGCGCGCCCGCGAAGACCGCCGCGACGCCGCCGGGCTCCAGGACCGCCACCAGGGCGTCGACGGCCGGGCCCATCGTCCCCGTCGGCCCGCCGTCCCGTTCGGCACGGTCGACGCGTCCCCTCAGCTGCGGTACGTCCTTCAGCCACGTCCCGAGTTCGGCGACGGTGGCGTCGTCGCCGTCCTCGTCGCCGCGTACCGTCACGACAAGCCGCATGGTCTCCCCCGGGGTCAGACGTCATTTCCGGTCTTCCGGGCGGGAGTTCGGGTGTCCCTCACGGGACTCTCCTCGCCCTGCCGACAGCATGCCGCACCAGGGCCACGCACCACACACGTTCCTCGGCATGGCCCCGGCTCCGCACCGGGCGGGGCGATACTGATCGTGACAGCCGCCCCGCCGCGGGCCGGCGGGGGCGCACCTTTGTCGATGTCTCCGAGGGGAGCCGTTCATGACCACGGCGAAAGACCTGTTCATCATCGCCATGGAGCCGGAGCCGGAGCACGCCGTGGGACAGGGTGACCTGTCGCTGGCGCTCGCGGGAGCAGAGCTGATCGACCTCATCGGCGCGGAGGCCGTCACCGTGGACGGCGACCGCATCGTGCCGGGCGAGCCGGCGGCGCCGGGCGACCGGCTCCTGGGCGAGGCCGCGGCCGTACTCACCCGGCAGGCGCCCTACGAGCGGATCGAGGACTGGCTGTGGCGCCGGGGCCGAGACCTCTCGGCCGCGTACCAGGCCGCCCTGGAGGAGGACGGTGAGCTGACGCGCAAGCGGAGCGGACGGCTGTCCTTCGGCTCGGAACGTGTGGAACCGGTCGATTCGCCCACACGGCGCCGGGCGGCCTCCCGTTGGGAGGAGAGGGAACCCGTCCTGGCCGCCCTCGCCTCGGCGGTGGGCATCGACGACGGACGGTCCGACGACGAGCCCGGCCTCGACGACGAGGCGGTGACGACCGTGGTGGCCATCGTCCACGACGCGGTGATGGAGCTGGAGGCCGTACGTCAGAGGCGGTCCATCGAGAGCTCGGCCTTCGCCAATCTCTGGCGCGGACCGTGAGTCGCCTTCGACGGGTGCGACGCCCGTACGCCGCCGGGGCGCGGGCGTCGCGGACGGCGCGGGCAGCCGGCCCGTTCCCGCCGTGCCGGCCGGTCACTTGGGCATGAGGACCGTGTCGATGACGTGGACGGTGGCGTTGGAGGTCGGCACGTCGCCGCAGACGATCTTGGCCGTTCCGTTGACCGTGTAGGCGTCGCCTGAGCCGTCGGTCGTCACCGTGCCGCCCTGGAGCGTCGTGAACGAGCCGTCGGCGAGTGCGCCCTTGTCGACCTCTTCGTCCACGACGTGGTACGTGAGGATCTTGGTCAGGGCGGCCTTGTCGGCGAGGACCTTGTCCAGGTCCGCCTTCGGGATCTTCGCGAAGGCGTCGTTCGTCGGCGCGAACACGGTGATGTCCTCGGCGTTGTTCAACGTGTCGACCAGGCCGGCCGCCTTGACGGCGGATACGAGTGTGGACAGTTCCGGGTTGTTGGACGCCGCGGTCGCCACCGGGTCGTCGGCCATGCCTTCGGCGCTGCCCTCGCCTTCGGCCGGCAGCGCGCTGCAGCCGGGGCCGAACGGCCCGTTCGCCTGTGCGGCCAGGGCCTGCGGGGCGAGGACGCCCAGCGACACCGGGAGAGCGACCGCCGCGGCGGTGGCGGCGACGCGGCGCATGATGTGCGAGGTGTTCATGATGTCTCCTCCTCCTGGGTCCAGGCCCGGGTCGGGCTCGGCCATGGGTGGGATTGCGTTCTCAGGAGGTATTCGGCGCGACACCCCTTCCCGGATCAGGAAGGGCCGGACCGATCCAGGTCGGCGAGGACCTCCCGCGCCGCCCGGGCCCCGGAGGCCAGCGCGCCCTGCACCGAGCCCGTCGCGCGGTGGTCGCCGCAGACGTACCTCCCCGGCGCGCATCGCGTGGTCCGCGAGAGTGTCAGGGGCGGGAGCATCGCGGGAAGGGCGTCGTGGACCGTGACGCGGTGCACGGCCTCCCAGGCGCCTGTGTCCGTGCCGTACACCTCCCCGAGCGCCTCGCGGACGGCCGCCTCCTGCTCGGGCCCCGGCGAGCCGAGCACGGAGGTGGACACCAGCGCCCGTCCGTCGCCGGAGTACCCCCGCTGGACCTCGGTGAGTACGCAGGTGTTCAGGAACCGGCGCCGCGCGTCGACCACCAGCGTCGGCTCGGCCAGGGGGGAGCGCTCCGCCGCGTGGTAGAGGGTGGTGACGGTCCGGCCGGGCGGGACGTCCAGGCCCGGCAGGAGACGTCCGGCCGCGCTCTGCCCGGTGGCGACGACGACGGCCCGCGCCGTCAGCTCGCCGCCGTCGGCCAGCGCCACCCCGTCGGTGGTGAGCGAGGCGACCGGCGAGCCGGTGCGCAGCACACCGGCGGGGAGCCGGGAGGCGAGCTGGGCGGGCGCCGCGCCGATTCCGCCGGCCGGCAGGCACAGCGTGCCGCGGACCATGGTCCGCCAGACGAGATGGAAGAACCGCGCGGAGGTCTCCAGGTCCTCTTCGAGGAAGACCCCGGAGAGGAACGGCCGCAGGAGGGTCTCCACGAGCTCGGGTGAGAGAGCGGCGTCGGAGAGGGCGGTGAGGGTGGTGGCGTCGGGTCGGGTTCGCAGCCGTGAGGCGGGCAGGAGCGTGTCGCGCGCGGACAGCACGCCCAGGGCCGCGAGGTCGCGGGCCGAGGCCAGTCGGCCGGGCAGGAGATCGCCGCTCTCCCGGAGGCGCCGGGTGGGGTCGGTGAACCGGCGCGGCCCGTCGTCGGTGTGCACCAGCACGCCCGGGGTGAACGGCCTCAGCCGTAGCGCCCGGAGGTCCACACGCCGCTTGACCTGGGGATAGGCGGTGTTGAACACCTGGAACCCGCGATCGACGGTGAACCCCGCGACGCTGTCGGTCCGCATGCGTCCGCCCACGGCGTCGTCGGCCTCAAGGAGGCGGACACTCACCCCCGCGTCGACCAGGTCCGCGGCACAGGCCAGCCCGGACACGCCTGCCCCGACGACCACCACGTCACCGGTCGCACCATCCGTCTTCCGCATCACCGTCGCTGCTCCTCGCCATGTCCGACAGTCGCTTCGACCCGCCACGTCACGCCGTGGGGCATGCCGAGCGGGGCGCGGTCACCCGTACTTCCGCATCCGGATGCCCTACGGATGAGCCCACGCTCATCCGGGTCCCGCGACGGCTCGGCTCGCATCACTTGTGCGTCGTATTCTTGGCTGTATGACCGAGACGACAGCCGGCATCACGACGGGGGCTGTGGCCCGACGGCTGGGGGTCTCCCCCACCACGCTGCGGTCATGGGACCAGCGGTACGGCATCGGTCCGGCGGCGCGTGAGGACGGGCGCCACCGGCGCTGGTCGCCGTCGGACGTCGGGATGCTGGAGGAGATGTGCCGGCTCACCACGTCCGGCGTGCCACCGGCGGAAGCCGCACGGGTCGCCCGGGCGCGCGCCGGCCGGCACTCCGGTCAGCAGTCCGGTCAGGCAGCCGGTCAGCCGGCCGGTCAGGTCTCCGGTCAGCCGGCCGGGAGCCGGTCCGAGCAGCCGGCTCCCGGCAGGACGCCACCCCCGCCCGCGTCCGCCCCGGGGTCCGGCAACGGGCTGCCCCTCACCAAGGTCCACCAGGAGTTCCGAGGGCTGGCCCGGGCGGCGGTACGCCTCGACAGCCCCGCCATGGACACGTTGCTGCGTGATCTGGTGGCCGAGCACGGGCTCGTCACGTCCTGGGAGGAGGCGATGGCGCCCACGCTGCACGCCGTCGGCCGCAAGTGGGAGTCCTCGGGCGACCGGTACGTCGAGGTGGAGCACCTCCTGTCCTGGCACATCTCCACCGCACTTCGCCAGCTGGTCAGCTCCGCCCGTCCGCACCGCGCCGACGCCAACCCGGTGCTGCTGGCCTGCGTCCCCGCCGAGCAGCACACGCTGCCCATCGAGGCCCTGGCCGCCGGACTGGCCGAACGAGGGCTGCCGACCCGGATGTTCGGAGCGGCCGTCCCCGCCGAGGCCCTGGACTCCGCGGTCCGGCGGCTGGGCCCCACGGCCGTCGTCCTCTGGTCCCAGTCACGCTCCACCGCGAGTCACGCCCTGGCACGGCACGTGGCGGACATCTCCTTCGGCGTCAGGGGTGCCCGGACCCATTCCCTGGTGCTGCTCGCAGGCCCCGGCTGGGCCGGCCGTGCCACCGCTCCGGGGATGCTCCGGCCCGGCGGCCTGCGCGAAGCACTCGACATCCTCGTCCACCGCTGCGCGACCGACTCCCGCCCCGGCGCGGTGCGCGACGCGGCCCGCTGAACGGATCTCGGGCCGTCGCCCCGGGGGCCGGGTTTCCTGGCCGGGCGCGGGTGGAGCAGGGCGTCAGCGGCGGGCGAGCATCCTGGTGGCGAGTTCCGCGGTACGGCGGTGCCAGCGGGAGGCGCCGGGGACCATGGCGTGTCCCCCGAGGGGCATCGGGATCCCGACGGCGTCCGCACCGGCTGTCCGGGCCCTGCGCACGAACTCCCAGGACTCCCGGGCGGACGTGACACGGTCGGCCTCGTCGTGCAGCAGGTAGATCGCCCGCCCTGCCAGGTGCTCGACGGGCTCCTCCGGCGGGCACCACGGGGCCAGGCCCACCACGCCGAGCACCATCGGGTCCCCGGCGGCGCTCAGGGCGGCACGGCCGCCCATCGAGTGGCCCACGAGAACGACGGGGACGGTGCCGAACCTCTCCCGCAGCCGGACCAGGGCGGCCCTCGCGTCACGGGCGGCGTCGCCGCGCTCGCCGTTCCAGCCGCGGTGCCGGTAGCGGACCTCCGCGACCAGCACGTCCTGTCCGGCGAGCGCGCGTGCGACGGCGGCCGCGAACGGCCGCATGCGCAGGGCGGGGAGGTTGACCAGGGGCGGTGGCCCGAGATCCTCGGAGCGACCGCCGTGCAGCAGGAGGACGGCGGCGCCGGGAACCGCCGGCGCGCTGCGCACCACCAGGGAGCCCTCCTCGCCCCTTCGGCCCCGCAGATCCGTGCCGGACGTCATCCGGCCTCGTTCCGGGGCGCACTCGACCGGGGCGGGCGAGGCGAGCGGGGAGGCCGGGGCAGGAAGCCGCTGGTACGGGCCGCGTAGGCCGCGTACCCCGGACGCTCCGCCATATGGGCCTCCAGCAGCCGCTTTCCGCTCCCCCAGACGAGCAGTCCGCTCATCACCAGCGGCGACACGAGTGTAAGGGCGGCGCTCTGCGGGATCGCGCACGCGGTCAGGTAGAGCCCCCACCAGACGAGGAAGTCGCCGAAGTAGTTGGGGTGCCGGGTCCAGCTCCAGAGCCCCTGGTCCATGATCCGTCCCCGGTTGGCGGGGTCGGACTTGAAGCGGGCGAGCTGGTGGTCGCCCACGGTCTCGAAGGCGAGTCCCACGGCCCACAGCACGAGGCCGGCGACCAGCAGGGCGTCCACGCCTTCGGGCAGGTAGGCCGCCGCCTGGACGGGGAGCGAGACGAGCCAGACGAGGGCGCCCTGGAGGAGGTAGACCTTGCGCAGTGCGTGGAGGGCCGGGCTGCCGGGAGCGCGGTCGAGCATCCGGGCGTAGCGGGGGTCCTCGCCGTGGCCGCGGCCCCGGCGCGCGATGTGGAGTGCGAGCCGCAGCCCCCACAGGCAGGTCGCGAGGGTGACGGCGAGCCTGCGCCCGTCGTCACCGTACCCGGCGGAAAGGGCCCAGGTGACCACGGCGACGGCCGCGAACGCCAGACCCCAGGCGATGTCGACGATGCGGTGGACGCCCTTCACCATGGCCACGGCGAAGGTCAGGAGCATCACCACGAGGGCGGCACCTGCCGACGCGGCGAGGTTCACGGCGAACGCGGCCCCGTTCATCGCGACTCCTCCGTACGGGAGGGGAGTCGGGGGCCTGCCGGGCGTCGGGGCCCCTCCGCGTCCTGGCCGGTGGCGACCAGCCGGAGTTGACGCACGTCGAGGTAGTGCGAGCGGAATCCGGCCTCGGAGTAGGCCAGGTACAGCTCCCACATGCGGCGGAAGACGTGGTCGAAGCCGAGGGCGCCGACCGCCTCCGGCTCCCGGACGAACCGCTCCCTCCAGAGCCGTAGCGTCTCGGCGTAGTGGTCGCCGAAACCGGTGTCGTGGGTGATGGTCAGGCCGGCGGCCGCGCTCTCGCGGGCGAGCGCCTCCGGCGACGGGATGAGGCCGCCGGGAAAGACGTACTTGCTGATCCAGGTGTGCGTACGGGCGGTGTGGAGCATCCGTTCATGCGGCATGGTGATCGACTGGAGTGCCACGCTGCCGCCGGGTGCGAGCAGGCGGCGCAGGGCGGTGAAGTACGCGGGCCAGTACTCGGCGCCGACCGCCTCGATCATCTCGACGCTGACGACGGCGTCGAACCGGCCCTCGACCTGCCGGTAGTCACGGAGTTCGACGGCGACCCGACCTGTCACCCCGGCGTCGGCGATCCTTCGCAGGGCCAGCTCGCGCTGCTCCTCGGAGAGGGTGACGGTGAGGACGTCGGCGCCCCGGGACGCGGCACGGACGGCGAGTTCGCCCCAGCCGGTGCCGATCTCCAGGAGCCGGGTCCCCCAGCCGACCCCGGCGAGATCGAGCAAGCGGTCGATCTTGCGGTGCTGAGCGGCCGGAAACGTACGCGGCGTGGCGGGAAGGGCGTCGAACACGGCCGAGGAGTAGGTCATGCTCGGGTCGAGGAAGAGGGCGAACAGCTCGTTCGACAGATCGTAGTGACGCTGGATGTTGTCCCGGGCGCCGTCGAGGGTGTTGCGGTCGCGGTCGGGCCGCCGGTGTGCCCACGCACCCCGGAGGCGGCGCAGCGGGGCCGGTACGAGGTCGTCGACATGGGTGGCGAGGACGGTGAGGAGGCCGACGAGGTCGTCGGTGTCCCACTCGCCGGCCATGTAGGACTCGCCGAAGCCGATCAGACCGTCGGCGCCGACCCGCCGGTGGAAGGCGGCGGGATCGTGCAGGGTCAGCGTGGGCGGCCCGTCCCCGCTCGCGGCGGGGTGGGGAAGGGCGGTCGGTGCGCTGCCGTTCCGTATGCGCAGCGGCAGACGGGCGAGGGCGCGTTCGACGACGCGGCGGGCGAGGGCGGTACGGAGGGCCGAGGCGCGCGGGAGGCGGGCCGCGTCGGGCCAGCGCTCGGGGTCGACGGGCGGGTGGCCGGTGCCTGGGGCGACGGTTTGGGCCGGCGGGACGGAGACGGTCACAGCATGCCTTCTCGGGTGGGCGACACGGGTCGGGGACGGACGGGAAGCCCCTTGAGGTACAGGCGGATTCCGTGCCACCGGATGCCGGCGCTGACGGCCGCGGTGGACCAGGGGTGACGGATCGCGGCCGTGAGCAGGCCGCGGGTGTCGGCCGCACGGTGGCGGCCTCGGACGGTGGCGGTGAGGGGGCGGCTCCCGTCGTCGTGCCGCAGCTGGACGGTGAGGTCGAGGCGCTCGGCGGGGAGCGGCAGGCGCATCCGATAGGAGCCTTCGACGTCGAAGAACGGCGAGACGTAGAAGTCCTTGGCGACGTCGGCGCGTCCGTCGGCGTCGGGCCGCAGGAGGTAGCAGTGCCGTCCGCCGTAGGTGTTGTGCACCTCGGCGACGACGCAGACGGGGCGTCCGGCCCTGTCGTGACACCAGTACAGGGTCAGCGGGTTGAAGACGTGGCCGAGGACCCGGGCGTGGGCCAGCATGAGCACCTGTCCGTCGGCGTTCCGTACGCCGTGGGCGGCGAGGTACGCGTCGAGTCCCGCGCGCAGGGTGGGTGCCTGCCCGCCGAAGTGGTCGCGGGCGTCGAAGCGGGCGAGCGGCCGCAGGAGGCGGGGCAGTCGCGGAAGGTCGTCGAGGTCCACCAGCCAGAGGTAGGTACGTCGGCGCAGGCTGTGGCGCACCGGCTGGACGCGGGTGTGCGCGACCTCGCTCGTGTACAGCGCCGGCACCGGGACGCGTGCGACGGTCGCGCCGTCCGGGGGGACGGCCGGGGGGACGGCGGCTGCGGCGGTCACCAGTTCACCCCCAGGCCGCGGGCCGCGTCGACTCCGGAGCGGCAGCCGTCCTCGTGGAAGCCCCAGCCGTGGTAGGCGCCGGCGAAGGCGGTGACGGAGGTGGCGAGGCCGGGCAGTTCACGCTGGGCGGCGACGGAGCGGGGCGTGTAGACGGGGTGTTCGTAGACCATGCGCGCGAGGACGGTGCTCTCGTCGACACGGCCGTCGGCGTTGAGGGTCACGATGTGCGGCTCGTCCACCGGGAGGCGCTGGAGCCGGTTCATGTCGTAGCTGACCCGCACGGCCTGGGGGCGCGCGTCGCACGACGGGAGCCAGTAGTTCCAGGAGGCGCGGGCATGCGGCGACCGGGGCAGCACCGTGGTGTCCCGGTGCAGGACGGTGGGGTTGCGGGAGTAGGTGAACGCTCCGAGGACGCGGCGCTCGTCGGGGGTGGCGTCGGCGAGCATCCGCAGGGCCTGGTCGGGGTGGACGGCCACGACGACGGCGGCGTACGCGTCGCTCTCCCCGTCCTCGGTGGTCACGCGCGCGTAGTCCGGAGCGCGTTCGATCGCCCGGACGGGCGTGGCCGTACGGACGGCGGCGAGGCGCTTGACCGCCTTCTCGACGTACGCGGAGGAGCCTCCGGTGACCGTCTTCCACCGGGGTGAGCCGGTGGTGGAGAGAAGGCCGTGGTGGTCGAGGAAGCGGAAGAGGTAGGCCGCCGGGTACAGCAGCGCGGTGTCGGGCGCGCAGGACCACACGGCGGAGACCAGCGGGACGGCGAAGTGGCCGACGAAGTACGGCGAGAACCGGCCGCGCTCCAGGAAGGCGCCGAGAGTCGGGCCCGTGTCCCCGGAGGCGAGCAGGCGACGGGCGGCCCGGTGGAAGCGCGGCACGTCGGCGAGCATCCGCAGATGGCGGCCGCGGCGCAGGTTTCCGCCGCCGAGCAGCCCGCGGGGACCGCGGGCACCGGCGTAGGCGAGACCGCAGCCGTCGCACCGGACGGACATGCTCATCTCGGAGTCCTGTGTGGCGACGCCGAGTTCGCGGAAGAGACGGGTCAGGTTCGGGTAGGTGCGGTCGTTGTGGACGATGAAGCCGGTGTCGACCCGCACGGTGCCGCCCGACCGGGTCGGCAGCTCGTGGGTGTGGGCGTGCCCGCCGAGCCGTGAGTCGGCCTCGTAGAGCACGACGTCGTACCTGCGGGACAGCACGTGAGCGGCGGTCAGGCCGGCCACTCCGGCCCCGACGACCGCGACGGTCCTCCGGTTCATTGGTTCCCCCTCATGCCCCTGGGCTTCGGCTTCCATGGGGGTGGTTCGGCGCCGTCGGCCGTGCGGATGGGTACGCGTTCCGTGCGTGCGTCCGCACCACCCGGACCGGCTGTCCGCGCAGGGGGCTCGCCGTCCGTCGTGCCGTCGGACGGCGCGTCCGCCGGGTCGGGAGCGAGGCGGCAGCGGAGCCGCTGCATCCCGCGCCGGGCGTGGCTCTTGACGGTGCCCAGCGGCAGACCGGTCCGGCGGGCGATCTGCGCCTGCGTCAGGTCTCCGAAGAACGCGAGGGTCAGTACGTCGCGCTGGACGCGCGGCAGGCGGTCCAGTTCGCTCGTGACGACGATGCGGTCGAGCACGTGGTCGGGTCCGTCGGCCGTCACGGAGGGCGGGGGCAGCGCGGCGCCGGCCGCGGCGACGAGTGCGGTCCTCCGGGTGCGGGCGGAGAGCGCGTCGGCGATCTTGCGGCGCGCGATGCCGACCAGCCAGGCCGGGACCGGGCCCCTGTCGGGGCGGTAGCCCTGATGGCCCCGCCAAGCGGCGAGGAACACCTGCTGCGTGACGTCCTCCGCCTCGCGGGAGTCTCCGAGCGTACGGCTCGCGAGGGTGTGCACCAGGCTGCCCCAGCGCCGGTACGCCAGGACCAGGCAGTACTCGTCGCCGTGGACGAGCCCGGCGCCGATCTCCTCGTCCGTGGGCTCGGCGGGGCGCGGGGCGGGCCGGGTGTCGGTCGCGAGAGGGCGGAGGCGGCGCGCCGGGGGCGCTGTGATCATGACGGCTCCTCCTCCTGCCCGGCGTACGGGCCGGGCCGGCGGGTCGGGCGTCCGCTCCTGCCGGACCGGTCCGCCACCGGAAACCAGGCGCTTCCGGCCCCCTCAGGATCCGGCGACCGGAGGTCGCCCCTCAAGACGCATCGCTTGTGCATCGTTATGGACGGGGCGATCCGATGCGTCCAGCTCCTGCGCGCCCCCCAGGGGCTCGACCCCGGGTGGCCGGGCGGGGCACGCTGCCCCGCCC
>NZ_JAMGSL010000001.1:281071-412096 GCF_025195125.1 Streptomyces sp. Je 1-79 | reverse complement strand
TGGCCGGGCGGGGCACGCTGCCCCGCCCGGCCACCCGGCCACCCGGCCACCCGGCCCCCCGCGTCACCGGGAGCTACGGCTTCTCGCGCGTGTGCAGGGCCGCCACCTCCTCGCTCGTGAGCGCCCTGTCGTAGGCGTGGACCTGGTCGATCGACCCCTTCCAGAAGTCGACGTTCCGCGCCGCCGTGCGTCATCTCGTGGACCTCGGCCGCCGCCGTATCGCGTTCCTCGGCTCGCGCACCAGACGCGAGCGGCAGCCCGCCCATCTGCGGCTGCGCGGCTGGCGGGAGGAGCTGGCCTCGGCCGGGCTGGAGCCCGCCGAGACGCTGGTCGTCGCCACGGCGGGTTACGGCCGGGCCGACGGCGCGGCCGCGATGGCGGCGCTCCTGGAGAGAGGGGAGCGCCCGGACGCGGTGTTCGCGTACAACGACCTCATCGCCCTCGGCGCCATGCGCACGCTCACCGAGCGCGGCCTCCGCGTCCCCGACGATGTCGCCGTGGTCGGTTTCGACGACATCGAGGAGAGCCGTTTCGGCGCGATCAGCCTCACCACGGTCGCCCCCGACAAGCACGCCATCGCCCGCCTCGCCGTCGACCGGCTGGTCGCGCGGCTCAGCGGCCGTTCCGTCTCCGAGCCGCGCAGGATCAGTCCCGGGTACGAGCTCGTCGTCAGGGAGTCCACCGGGGGTGGCACCAGGAGTGGCACCGGCGCCGGCCCACGGCAGGGCGGTGCTCCGGCCGGGACAGGCGGCTGACGCCTCTTCCCGCCCCGGCCGGGACAGCCGGCTGACGCGTCTTCCCCCTTCGTACCGTTCCGTCCGGTCATCCGCTCGCCCCGAGGACTCGCCATGCTCCGATCCACCGTCCACCACCGGCCGTTCGGCACCGCCCCGAGCGGGGAGGACGTCGGCCTCTGGCGACTGGAATCCCCCCTCCGGCGTGTACGCCGAGATCCTCACGTACGGCGGTGTCCTGCACGCGCTCGGCGTGCCCGACACCGCCGGCGGGACAGCCGACGTGGTCCTGTCGCTCCCCTCGGTCGCCCAGTACGCCGAGAAGGGCCCCTACTTCGGTGCGCTGATCGGCCGTTACGCCAACCGCATCGCGCACGGCCGCTTCACCCTGGACGGCAGGGCGTACCGCATCCCCCTCAACGACCGGGGGCACGCGCTGCACGGCGGCCCCGGAGGCTTCGACACCAGGGTGTGGCGCGCGACTCCCCTCAGGGGTGGCGACACGGCCGCACTCCGGCTGTCGCTGCACAGCCCGGACGGAGACATGGGGTTCCCCGGCGCGCTCGACGTCACCGTCACGTACTCCCTGGACGCCGCCGGCACGCTCTCCTACGCCTGTACGGCCGTGACCGACCGCCCGACGTCGTCAGCCTCACCAACCACGCCTACTTCAACCTCGACGGGGCCGGAGACGTGCTCGGCCACACGCTTCAGGTCGAGGGGTCCGCCTATCTGCCGGTCGACGCCGACGGCATCCCGCTCGGCCCCCTGCACGAGGTCGCCGGCACGCCCTTCGATCTGGCGTCCCCGCGGCTTCTCCGGGAGTGTGTCCGGGCCGCGGACGAGCAGATCCGCCTGGCCGGCGGTTACGACCACTGCTGGGCGCTGTCCGGACGCCGGCACGGGCCGCTGCGCCGTGCCGCACGGCTGGCGGCTCCGGCGGAGTCCCGCGTGATGGAGGTATGGACCACGGCGCCTGGGGTGCAGGTCTACACCGCCAACCAGCTGGACGGATCCCTGGCCGACGGCACGGGTCGGACCCTGGAACGCCATGGCGCGGTCTGCCTGGAGACGCAGCATTTCCCCGACGCCCCGAACCGGACCGCCTACCCCAGCGCGGTGCTGCGCCCCGGCGCCACGGCACACCGCCGTACGGAGTTCCGCTTCCCGCATCTGGGCCGTACGAGGACGTCATCGGCGGACCGGCCGAGCAGCTGACCTGCGGGGCCTCCGGTCCGTGTGGGGCTGCTGTGGTGCCCACCCGCTGTTACGAGCCAAAAGACGGACCCTTCGCGGGGCCATTGTTGGCCGGGCTCCCCCCTGCCCTTCCGTGCCCGGGCTTCTAGCATTCGAGCACCCCCGCCCGCACCGGCAGGGAGACCCGACCTCACACCTGACATGTACATGATAGTTCAACCGTTGTCGGTTGGACCAGTCCCTCCGCACCGCCGGCGCCCCGCCCCCGTGGGCGCGCCGCACCCCCGCCGCGCGACCGGACGCACCCCCGTGCGTCCGTGAGCGCCCGGCAGCGAAGCACTGGATGGGAGAAACGACATGAGGATCCCCCTGCTCGTGAGCGGAGCGGTCGCCGCTCTGTTCGCCTCGGCCCTGCCCACGCAGGCGACCCCGTCGTCGATCGTCGACCCGCCCCCGGACAGGATCGTCATCGACGTCGCCACGGTGAACGGCTCCGGCTGTCCCCAGGGCACCACCGCCATCGCCGTGTCCGAGGACAACACCGCCTTCACCGTCACGTACAGCGAGTACCTGGCCCAGGTGGGCGGCGACTCCTCCCCCACGGCGGCCCGCAGAAACTGCCAGCTCAACCTGCTGGTGCACGTGCCCCAGGGCTTCACCTACGCGATCGCCAGCGCCGACTACCGCGGCTACGCGTCGCTCCAGCGCGGCGCGAGCAGCACCGAGAAGGCCTCGTACTACTTCCAGGGCTCACCGAGCACCGCGTCCCGGACCCACACCTTCCGCGGCCCGTACGAGGACAACTGGCAGGCCACCGACGACACCGAGTGGGCACAGCTCGTGTGGGCGCCGTGCGGTGTGCAGCGGAACTTCAACATCAACACCGAGCTCCGGGTGAGCGCCGGCACGTCGAACCCGGCCACCACCAGTTACATGACCATGGACTCCACCGACGGCGACATCAGCACCGTCTACCACCTCGCGTGGAAGGAATGCCCCGGCCGCTGACCCCGCGCCGCCCCGGCCGGGTCTCCCCCTCCCGGCCGGGGCCCTTCCTCGGAGCGGGCCCCGGCGATCGAACCTACGATGGACGGGAGCCGGCGAAGCCCGTCGTGCCGGCCGGCCGGAGGACGCAGGGCGGAGAGGCATGGCAGAGGCCAGCGACGCAGCGCGAACCGTCATCCTGACGGTGGACGACGACCCGGGGGTCTCCCGGGCCATCGCCCGCGACCTGCGCCGACGCTACGGCGGCGGGTACCGGATCGTGCGCGCCGAGTCCGGTGACTCCGCCCTCGACGCGCTGCGCGAGCTGAAGCTGCGCGGCGACCTGGTGGCCGTGATCCTCGCCGACTACCGCATGCCGCAGATGAACGGCATCGAGTTCCTCGAACAGGCCCTCGGCGTGTACCCCGGGGCGCGCCGCGTGCTGCTGACCGCGTACGCCGACACCAACGCGGCCATCGACGCGATCAACGTCGTCGACCTCGACCACTATCTGCTCAAGCCGTGGGACCCGCCGGAGGAGAAGCTCTACCCGGTCCTGGACGATCTCCTCACCGCCTGGCGCTCCAGCGACTACCGGCCGGTGCCCGAGACCAAGATGGTCGGGCACCGCTGGTCGGCGCACTCCTCGCGGGTACGTGAGTTCCTGGCCCGCAACCAGGTGCCGTACCGCTGGTACGCGTCCGACGAGCCCGAGGGGCAGCGGCTCCTGGAGGCGGCCGGTACCGACGGCCACCGGCTGCCCCTGGTCCTCACGCCGGACGGCACCGTGCTGATCGAGCCGGACGCGCCCGAGCTGGCCGCCCACGTGGGGCTCGCGACCACGCCGGCCGCCGAGTTCTACGACCTCGTCGTCATCGGCGGCGGTCCCGCCGGGCTCGGCGCCGCGGTGTACGGGGCGTCCGAGGGGCTGCGGACCGTGCTCGTCGAGCGGTCGGCGACCGGCGGACAGGCCGGGCAGAGCTCCCGCATCGAGAACTACCTGGGCTTCCCGGACGGCGTCTCCGGCGCGCAGCTCACCGAGCGCGCCCGCCGTCAGGCGACGCGCTTCGGTGCCGAGATCCTCACCGCGCGCGAGGTCACCGGCCTCGACGTCCACGGTCCGGCGCGCGTCGTGCGCTTCTCCGACGGCTCCACGGTCGCCGCGCACAGCGTCATCCTGGCGACCGGCGTGTCCTACCGGCAGCTCCGGGCGCCGGGCTGCGAGGAGCTGACCGGCCGCGGGGTGTACTACGGCTCGTCCCTCACCGAGGCATCCTCCTGCGAGGGCCAGGACGTGTACATCGTCGGCGGCGCGAACTCCGCCGGGCAGGCGGCCGTGTTCCTGGCCCGCGGCGCGAAGTCGGTGACGCTGCTGGTGCGCGGGGAGTCCCTGGCGGCATCGATGTCGTACTACTTGATCCAGCAGATCGAGGAGGCTCCGAACATCACCGTGCGGCCCCGGACCGTCGTGGAGGCGGCGCACGGTGAGGAGCACCTGGAGCGGCTGACCCTCCGCGACGCCGTGAGCGGCGACAGCGAGGTGGTCGACGCCCAGTGGCTGTTCGTCTTCATCGGCGCGGCCCCGCTGACCGACTGGCTCGACGGGACGGTGCTGCGCGACGAGCACGGCTTCATCCTGGCGGGACCGGACCTCACGCCGGACGGGCGGCCGCCGGGCGAGTGGGAACTGGACCGGCCGCCCTACCACTTGGAGACCAGCGTCCCCGGTGTGTTCGTGGCAGGCGACGCGCGCGCCGAGTCGGCGAAGCGCGTCGCGTCCGCCGTCGGCGAGGGAGCCATGGCCGTGATGCTCGTCCACCGCTATCTGGAGCAGTCATGAGCGCCCGGACCATGCCCTGCGACCCGCACGAGATCGGCTCGCTGTTCCTGTTCGAGAAGCTCTCCCCGGAACAGCTCGGCCGGTTGTGCGCCGAGGGCCGGATGGAGCGGTTCGATCCCGGCCCGGTGTACGTCGAGGGCGACCCCGCCACCTGCTTCTACGTGATGGTCGAGGGCACCGTCGTGCTGTCCCGCCGGGTCGGCGGCGACGACGTGGAGGTCAGCCGCACCTCGCAGCGCGGTGTGTACGCGGGGGCCATGCAGGCGTACCTCGGCGACCGGGTCCCGCAGACGTACAACAACACGATGCGGGTGACCGAGGCCACCCGGTTCTTCGTGCTGCCGGCGCAGTCGTTCGCGGACATCATGCAGGAGTGGTTCCCGATGGCGGCGCACCTGCTGGAGGGGCTCTTCTTCGGCTCCAAGAACACGCAGCGGGCCGTCGGACAACGGGAGCGTCTGCTGGCGCTCGGATCGCTGTCCGCCGGGCTCACCCATGAGCTCAACAACCCGGCGGCGGCTGCCGTACGCGCCACGGCGACACTGCGTGAGCGGGTCGGCAAGATGCGGCACAAGCTGGCGGTGATCGCCCAGGGCTCCTACTCGCGCGAGGCTCTCGCCTCGCTCATCGAGATGCAGGAACGAACCGCCGAACGTGTGGCCAAGGCACCGGTACTGACGCCGCTGGAGGCTTCCGACCGGGAGGACGAGCTGACCGACTGGCTCGACGACCACGGCATCACGGAGGGGTGGCGGATCGCCCCCACCTTCGTCCAGGCCGGTCTCGACACGGACTGGCTGGAGCAGGTCGCGGCGACCGTGGCCGACGACATCCTGCCGGGGGCGATCGGCTGGCTCAACTACACGGTGGAGACCGAGCTGTTGATGGACGAGATCGACGACTCCACCAACCGCATCTCCCATCTGGTCGACGCGGCCAGTCAGTACGCGCAGCTCGACCGCGCCCCGCACCGCGAGGTCGACGTCCACGAACTCCTCGACAGCACGCTGCTGATGCTGTCCGGGAAGATCGGTACCCGGGTACGGGTGGTCAAGGAGTACGACCGTTCCCTGCCGGCCGTGCCCGCCTATCCGGCCGAGCTCAACCAGGTGTGGACGAACCTCATCGACAACGCGGTGCACGCCATCGGCACCAACGGCGGCGAGGGCACCCTGACGGTCCGCACGGCCAGGGAGGGCGACCGGCTGCTCGTCGAGTTCCGCGACACCGGCCCCGGTGTCCCCGAGTCCATCCGCAGCCGGATCTTCGACCCCTTCTTCACCACCAAACCGGTCGGCGAAGGCACCGGGCTCGGTCTCGACATCTCCTGGCGGATCGTCGTCAGCAAGCACCACGGCAGCCTCCAGGTCGAGTCCGTCCCCGGCGACACCCGGTTCCAGGTGCTGCTGCCGCTCACCGCCCCCGAGACCGCCCCGGACACGGAGACAGAGGCCACGACCACGGCCGAGACCACGACCGCCGAGGAGTCCGCATGACCGAGATCGACGGAATCGACCCGAGCGTGCCGCCCAGCGGCACCGGCTGCGCGGACTGCGACGCGGCGGGCGGCTGGTGGTTCCACCTCCGGCGGTGCGCCCAGTGCGGCCATGTCGGCTGCTGCGACTCCTCACCGGCCCAGCACGCCACGGCCCACTGGAAGTCCACCGGGCATCCCCTGGTGCAGAGCTTCGAGCCGGGCGAGGAGTGGTACTGGAACTACGCCACCGACGGCATGTACGAGTCCGGCCCCCCGCTGTCCCCTCCCGGCGGCCACCCGGCCGACCAGCCGGCCCCCGGCCCGGCCGACCGCGTGCCGCGGGACTGGCAGAACCTGCTCCACCGCTGAGAGGAGAACCGGGTCGGCGTGCGCCACGGTCTCCTTCATGGCCTCGGGCTCAGGCGTAGGTGACGGTGACCTGTTCGAAGCCGAGGGCGCGCAGCAGCCCCTGGAGCATGGCGGTGGTGTTGCGTTCGGCCCGGATGGTGAGGTCGCTCTCCCGGGCGGCCTCGCCGATGTGCTGGGCGGCGAGCCGGTGGACGGCGCTCTCGCTCGCGGGGTTGTCGGAGAAGAGGTCGCCCAGCCGGTCGAGCAGACCTCGCTGCTTCGAGACGGCGTAGGACCGCTCGGGGTCGAGGGCGGGGTCGCCGAGCTGGGCGTGGGGCAGGCGGAGGGTGGCCGTGGTGCGTTCCTCGTCGACGGTGACGGCATCGGCGCCGAGACGGGAGAGGTCGACGTACGAGCTGACGCTGCCGTTGGCCACGTACAGGGTCCGGGTGCCTCGGATCGCGTCCGGCAGGAAGCGCGCGTCCTTCTCCAGGTCCACGACGACCTGGTAGGTGCCGAGGGCGCCTTCGTGGCGGTTCATGTCCTGGATCGACTTCAGCACGGCCGGTCCGGAGCGGTCGCGGGTCTCACTCGCGAACAGATCGCCCAGCCCCGGCAGTTGGACGAACCGCCCCAGCAGGACCACGGTCAGAGCCAGGGCGAGGAGGACGGCGGCGACGGCGGGCCACCTTCGGGCGCCACGCTCACGGCCACGCGGCGACGTCTCGCGCGAGGGTCTGGTCTCGGTGTCGTCTCGCATAGGAGTCTGCTGCCCTGCGCACGCCCGGTCATTCCGCACCGCCGCCCGGTTGCGGGCGGTTGAGGCTCGTGTGGCGCCTGAGGCCGATACCGCCCCGCCCCCGGCGTCCGTCGGCCGGCACCGGATTGCCCGGCCGGGTCCCGGGTAGCCGGATCCAGCCCAAGTAGCCCTGCGACGGAGGGACGGACATGAAGGTGTGGAGAGGCGTGCAGGGCGGGAGCAAGGTGGCGGAGGCGGAGCGCGACGTACCGGCCGCGCCATCGCGGACGAGGGAGGAACCCCGGCGGCGCGGACCGGGCCGGGTGGTCCGGGCACTGGTGGCACTGGTCGCTCTCGTGGGCATGACCGCGTTCGCGATCGTCCTGGCCCGGCTCACGCTGAACGCCTCCCCCGCGTCCGTGCCCCTCACCCACAGCAACCTGACACCGGGGAGTTCGATCCGCGCGTACCTCCAGCAGCCGGGCTTCGTGGACACGGTCAAGCAGCTCGGCGGCAACGTGGCTCTCGGCGTGCCGTTCGGCATCCTCCTGCCGCTGCTCTCCCGCAGGACCCGCGGTCCGCTGCGCGTGTGCCTGCTCGCGGTCGTGACGATGCTGCTCGTGGAACTGGTCCAGGGCGCCCTCATCACAGGACGCGCCTTCGACATCGACGACGTCCTGCTCAACACCACGGGCGCGCTTCTCGGTTACCTCCTCATCGGACGACGCCTGGGCCACGCGGTCCACCCCCGCCGCCGCCGGTGGTGGACCCGGCGGGCCGACCACCCGGCCGGTTAGGCCGTAGCGTCCGGATCAGCGCCGTGAAGCTCCCCCGGATGCGGAGCGCCGAGGCCGGTGCTGTCACTCCATGCCGTACACGCGCGTCGCCGTTCCGCCGAAGAGCGCCGACCGCTCCGGTGCGCTGAGGTCGGCGGTCAGGGCGCGGGCCGTCTCGATCACCTCGCCGTACGAGGCGGCCAGGAGGCAGACGGGCCAGTCGGAGCCGAACATCAGGCGGTCCGCCCCGAAGGCTTCGAGGGCCGTCTCCGTGTACGGACGCAGGTCGTCGGGCGTCCAGGAGTCCCAGCGGGCCTCGGTGACCAGGCCGGAGAGCTTGGCGGCCGTGTTGGGAAGGGCGGCCAGGTCATGGAGGCCCTCGGCCCAGGGCTGTTGTTCGCCGGTGGCGACGGGCGGCTTGCCCATGTGGTCCAGGACGAAGGTGAGATGGGGCAGCAGGAAGGCCGCCGAGGCCGCGGCGGGCAGCTGGTGCGGGAGGATCACCAGGTCGTAGACGAGTCCCGCCGAGGCCACGGCCTCCAGGCCGCGCAGCACGTCCGGCCGCAGGAGCCACAGCGGGTCGGCCTCGCTCTGGACCTGGTGGCGGATGCCCACCAGCCTCTCGCCGCCGGGCAGTTCACGCAGCCGGGCGAGTTCGTCGGCCACGCCCGGGGCGGTGAGGTCGGTCCACCCGACGACCCCGCCGACGAGGTCGTGGTCCGCCGCGAGCGCGAGGAGCTCGGGGGTCTCCTCGGCGACGGTGACGGTCTGCACCAGGACGGTGGCCGCCACTCCGGCCGCCCTCGCCTCCGGTTCGAGGTCGGCGAGTGCGAAGTCCCGTCGCAGGGGCGCCAGTTCATCGCCCGTGATCCAGTCCTGGTCCCGTACCGAGAGGTCCCAGACGTGGTGGTGGGCGTCCACGACGCGCATGGCGCTCACAGTTCCCACACGACGGGCAGGCCTGCGTCCGTACCCTCGGCTCTGTAGTCGTGCACGACGTCGAGCAGGTCGGCCATACGGGCCTGCCAGGCGACGTTGACCGGGAGCCGCTCCAGCGCGGCGAGCAGCGTGGCGTACTCCTCGCACTCCAGGACGTGGAAGAGGTCGGTGCCGCTGCGCCAGATCGTCCAGGACGTGGCGCCTGCCGCGCGGATGGCGTCGGTCAGCTCCTCGGGGACGGCGCGGTGGGCGTTCTCGTACGCGGTGATGCGGTCGGCGCGGACCCTGGTGTGCAGCGCGATTCTCATGACGGCTCCTCGGCGGGACGGGCGGCGACGACGATGACGTCCAGGGTGCGCGGGCCGTGGACGCCCTCGACCCGGTCGAGCTCGATGTCGCTGGTGGCGGACGGTCCGGAGATGAAGGTGAGGGGGGCGGCGGGGTCGAGTCGGGAGAGGGCTTCGGGTACGTCCCCGGCGATCTGTTCCTCGCGGACGACGCAGAGGTGGTGGTCGGGCAGCAGCGACAGTGCGCGGCGGCCCTGACCCGGCCCCGCGTCCAGGACGATCGTGCCGGTGACCGCGATCGCGACCGCCGCGGTGGTCAGCACGCTGCCGGCGGTCTCCAGGGTCTCCAGGGCCAGGGGCGGCGCGTCACCGAGGCGGGTGAAGTCCCCCTCGGGCAGCAGGCCGACGGGGAACCCCTCCGGTACGACGACGCTCTCGGCCCCCCTCTCGGCGAGGACCGCAGCTATGGTGCCCGACACCCGCTCCTCCGTCGTGTGGATCACGGAGGCCCGGTAGTCGGTGACGCGCCCGGCGAAGAGCGCCACCAGGTCCGGGCCCGCGTGGCTCCTTCGGTACGAACGGGGAACCGGAACGCCGTCGGGCGTCTCGGTCGCGGGTACGTCGGCCAGCGCGGCCGTGATCCGGGCGAGGACGGACTCCCGGGTGCTCATCTCTCGGCTCCTTCTCTCGTACGCCGCCACCAGCCCCGGAAGGACTCGCGGGGCGGCACAGGGGTGTCGCGCGTGTCCGACCAGCGGCCGAGGAGGCCCGGGAGCCGGCCGATGCGGTCTCGGCGCCGGAACAGCAGCCGTGCGGCGAACGCGCCGGCCCGCTGGGCCGCGGTCAGGCGTCCGGGTGAGCGCAGGACCGCCGCCGCGGCGCCCATGACCAGGGACTCGGCCGTCGGCACGGGCCGGTGCGCCGCCTTCGCCTCGACGGCCTTCGCGCGCAGGTGGACGAGGACGTCGGGGATGTCGATGCGGACCGGGCAGGCGTCGTAGCAGGCACCGCAGAGCGTGGAGGCGAACGGCAGGGAGTCCGCGTGCTCGACTCCGACGAGCTGCGGGGTGAGCACCGCGCCGATCGGACCGGGGTAGACCGAGCCGTAGGCGTGGCCGCCGGTCCGTTCGTACACGGGACAGACGTTGAGACACGCCGAGCAGCGGATGCAGGCCAGGGCCTGCCGCCCGACCGGGTCCTTCAGGGTGGCGGTGCGGCCGTTGTCGAGCAGGACGAGGTGGAAGGTCTGTGGCCCGTCCCCGGGTGTCACCCCCGTCCACATCGAGGTGTACGGGTTCATCCGCTCGCCCGTGGAGGAGCGGGGCAGCAGCTGGAGGAAGACTTCGAGGTCGGTGAAGGACGGCAGCACCTTCTCGATGCCCATCACGGTGATGAGCGTGTCGGGCAGGGTCAGGCACATCCGGCCGTTGCCCTCGGACTCGACGACACAGACCGTACCGGTGTCGGCGGCGGCGAAGTTGGCCCCTGAGACGGCGACCCGGGCGCGCAGGAACTTCTCCCGCAGGTGCAGCCGGGCCGCCTCGGCGAGATCGCGCGGGTCGTCGGTGAGCCCGGCGGGGGACGGACGGCCCCACTTCCCCATCTCCCGGCGGAAGATCTCCCGGATCTCGGCCCGGCCGCGGTGGATGGCGGGGACGAGGATGTGCGAGGGCCGGTCCTCACCGAGCTGCACGATGAGCTCGGCGAGGTCGGTCTCGTACGCGCGGATCCCGGCGGCGGCCAGGGCCTCGTTGAGGCCGATCTCCTGCGTGGCCATGGACTTGACCTTGAGGACCTCGCTCTCTCCGGTGGCCCGCACGAGGTCGGTCACGATGCGGTTGGCCTCGGCGGCGTCGGCGGCCCAGTGGACGTGTCCGCCCGCCTTGGTGACCGACCCCTCCAGGCGTACGAGATGGTGGTCGAGGTGGCGCAGCGTCGCCCGTTTGACGGCTTCGCCGGACTCGCGCAACTGCTCCCAGTCGTCGAGTTCGGCGGTCACCGCGAGGCGCCTGTCACGGATCGTGGTCGTGGCGCGGCGCAGGTTCGTGCGCAGCCGGGTGTCGGCGAGTGCGGCTCGGGCGGCCTCGGGGAAGGCCGGGGTGCCGAGCCATACGACGTTGTCGGCGCCGCTCATCGGGTGCCTCCGTCCGTCGAGGCGAGGATCTGCGCCAGGTGGAGGGTGCCGATGCCGGTCCGCAGCCGCGAGAGTCCGCCGCCGATGTGCATCAGGCAGGAGTTGTCGCCCGCGCACAGCACCTCGGCGCCGGTCTCCTGCACGTGCCGCATCTTGTCGGCGAGCATGGCCTGGGAGGTGTCGGCGTTCTTCAGCGCGAACGTGCCGCCGAAGCCGCAGCAGGACTCCGCCGCCGGCAGCTCGACCAGGTCGATGCCCTTGACGGCGCGCAGCAGCCGGAGCGGTCGGTCGCCGACCCGCAGCATCCGCAGCGAGTGGCAGGTGGGGTGGTACGTGACGCGGTGCGGGAAGTACGCGCCGACGTCCGTGACGCCGAGGACGTCGACGAGCAGCTCGGACAGCTCGTGGACGCGCGGGGTGACGCGCGCGACCTCGGCGGCCAGGTCCGCGTCGCCGTACTGCCGGGCGACTGTCCCGTGGTGGTGGCGGATCATCCCGGCGCAGGACCCGGAGGGGGTGACGACCGCGTCGTAACCGGCGAAGGTCTCGGCGAAGCGCCGCACCATGGGCAGGGTCTGGGGCCGGTATCCGGTGTTGAAGTGCATCTGGCCGCAGCAGGCCTGGGCCTGCGGGAAGTCGACGGTGTGGCCGAGCCGTTCGAGCAGTGCGGCGACGGCCTTCCCGGTCGCCGGGAACATCGTGTCGTTGAAGCAGGTGATGAAGAGCGCGATGCGCACGGCTACGTCTCCTCCGGCACCGGTACGTCGTCCGGCAGCAGGCCCTCGGCGCGCAGCTCCGCCCACACGTCGGCCGGGAGGGGGCGTGCGAGCTGCTCGGCGGCGTCGCGGACCTCGTGGGCGGAGCGGGTGCCGACGAGCACGCTCGCCACGGCCGGGTGTCCGAAGGGGAAGCGCAGGGCGAGGGCCCGCAGGGGGAGGCCGTGGCGCTCGGCGACGGCCTGGAGGCGCAGGGCGCGGTCCAGGATCTGCGGGGGCGCGGCGGTGTAGTCGAAGGTCGCGCCGGGCCGGGGATCCGCGAGCAGGCCGGAGTTGAACACGCCACCGATCACGACGCTCTTGCCGCGCGCCGCGGCCTCCGGGAGGAGTTCCGAGAGGGCGCTCTGGTCGAGGAGGGTGTACCGGCCCGCGCACAGCACCACGTCGACGTCCGTGTCGCGGACGAACCGGGTCAGCATCGCGGTCTGGTTCATGCCCGCGCCGATCGCGCCGATCACGCCCTGGGCGCGCAGCCGTTCCAGCTCCGGGTAGGCCTGGTGGAAGGCCTCCTCGGCGTGGTCGTCCGGGTCGTGGAGGTAGACGACGTCGATGCGGTCGTGACCGAGGCGCAGCAGGCTCTCCTGGATGCTGCGGCGCACGCCGTCGGCGGAGAAGTCCCAGACGCGGCGGTGCGTGGCGGGGACGGCGAAGCCGTTGGCGAGGTCGTCCCCGCCGGCCGTGGCCGGCCGGAGCAGTCGTCCGACCTTGGTGGAGAGGACGTACGTGTCGCGCGGGCGGGTGCGCAGGGCGGCGCCAAGGCGTTCTTCGGAGAGGCCGAGGCCGTAGTGCGGGGCGGTGTCGAAGTAGCGGATGCCGGCGTCCCAGGCGGCGTCGACGGCGCCGCCCGCCTGTGCCACGTTGACCGGGGCGTAGAGGTTGCCGATGCCGGCCGCGCCGAAGGAGAGCGCGGTGACGGCGACCTCGCTGGAGCCGAGTGGGTGGTGTCGCACGGGGGTGGTGCCTCTCATTTCTCTGCCGGGCGCAGACGGAGTCCCTGCATGCCGCCGTCGACGGCGAGCGCCGTGCCGGTGACGGACGCGGCGGCGGGGCTCGCCAGGTACACGATGGCAGCGGCGACTTCGGCGGCGGCGACAAGGCGCCCGGTGGGCTGGCGCGCGTCGAGCGCCGCCCGCTCGGCGGCCGGGTCGTCCGCGGCGTCGAGGAGCCTGCCGACCCAGGGGGTGTCGACGGTGCCCGGGTTCACGCAGTTGACGCGGATTCCCTCGCGGACGTGGTCGGCGGCCATCGCGAGGGTCAGCGAGAGCACCGCGCCCTTGCTGGCGCTGTAGAGGGCCCGCTGGGGCAGCCCGGCGGTGGCGGCGATCGAGCAGGTGTGGACGACGGCGGCGGCGCGGGAGGCGCGCAGGTGCGGAAGGGCGGCGCGGGTGGTGCGGACGATGCCGAGCAGGTTGACGTCGAGGACGCGGTGCCACTGGGCGTCGTCGTTGTCCTCGACGGTTCCGACCGCGCCGATGCCGGCGTTGTTCACCAGGATGTCGATGCCGCCGAGCCCGGCGGCCGCCGCGGCGACGGCGGAGCGTACGGAGGCGTCGTCGGTGACGTCGGCCGCGTGGCCGAGGAGGGCGGAGGGAAGGCCCTCGGGTGCGAGATCGAGCACGGCGACGGCGGCGCCGCGCGCGGCGAGCAGTTCGGCGGTCGCCAGCCCGATACCGGAGGCGCCACCGGTGACGACGGCTCGCAGGCCGGCGAGGTCACTCATGCGGGGGTCCCTTCGGGTGCGGTGCTGCCGGCGGCGGGGTTGCCTGGGCGGTCGGCTGCGCGGTCGGCTGCGCGGTCGGCAGCGGCGTCGGCGGCGCGGTCGGCGGCGGCTGCGCGGTCGGCGGTCCAGAAGGTGCCGTCGGGGTAGGCGTACTCCTCGATCGACTCCGGGTGCATCTCGGCGGAGAAGCCGGGCGTGAGCGGGGCACGGTAGTGGCCGTCGCGGATCTCCACGGGAGTGAGGAAGTGCTCGTGGAGGTGGTCGACGAACTCGACGACCCGGTTCTCGGTGGTGCCCGACAGGGCGACGTAGTCGAACATCGACAGATGCTGGACCAGTTCGCACAGGCCGACGCCGCCGGCGTGCGGGCAGACCGGCACGTCGTGGTGGGCGGCGAGCAGCAGGATCGCCAGGTTCTCGTTGACCCCGCCGACGCGGGCGGGGTCGATCTGCAGGATGTCGATGGCGCCGGCCTGCAGCAGCTGCTTGAAGACGATCCTGTTCTGTACGTGTTCGCCGGTGGCGACCTTGACCGGAGCGACCGCACCGCGCACGGTCGCGTGGCCGAGGATGTCGTCGGGGCTGGTGGGCTCCTCGATCCAGTACGGGTCGAACTCGGCCAGCGCCTTGGTCCACTCGACGGCCTCGCCGACGTTCCAGCGCTGGTTGGCGTCGATGGCGATGCGGACGGACGGGCCGACGGCCGCGCGCGCCGCGCGCATCCGGCGGATGTCGTCCGCGAGGTCGGCGCCGACCTTCAGCTTGATCTGGGTGAACCCGGCGGCGACGGCGTCCTGCGCGAGACGGGTGAGCTTGTCGTCCGAGTAGCCGAGCCAGCCGGGCGAGGTGGTGTAGGCGGGGTAGCCGTGTGTGCGGAGCGCGGCCGTACGTTCCGCGGCGCCGGTCCTGCCGCGGCGGAGCAGTCCGAGCGCGTCCTCGGGGGTGAGAGCGTCGGCGATGTACCGGAAGTCGACCTGGGAGGCGAGCCATTCGGGCTCGGCGTCCGCGAGGAACTGCCACAGCGGCTTCTCGGCGCGCTTGGCCGCCAGGTCCCAGACGGCGTTGAGGACGGCGCCGATGGCCATGTGCATCACGCCCTTCTCCGGGCCGAGCCAGCGCAGCTGGCTGTCCCCGACCAGGTCGCGGCTCAGTGAACCGGGGTCGGCGCACAGCTCGGCGACCGGGCGTCCGAGGAGGTGCGGGCGAAGCGCGTCGAGCGCGGCGACCTGGACGTCGTTGCCGCGGCCGATGGTGAAGGTGAAGCCGTGGCCTTCGAGGCCGTCGCCCGCGTCGGTGCGCAGGACGACGTAGGCGGCGGAGTAGTCGGGGTCGGGGTTCATGGCGTCGGAGCCGTCCAGCTCCCGGGAGGTGGGGAAGCGGATGTCGTACGTGTCGACGGCGACGACGCGGGCGGTGGATGCGGTCATGTGGGGCCTCTCGGTCGCGCGGGCGCGCAGGCGCGCAGGCTGGCGTGCGCTCGGGCTCGCGGGCGCTTGGGATTGCGTGCGCTGGGGCTCGCAGGCGCTCCGGCTCCCAGGCGCTGCGGCTCGTGTGCGCTCGGATGTCAGGCTTGGGCGAAGGTCTGGCACTGGCTGCCGAGTCCGTCGATGGACAGCTCGACCGTGTCGCCGGGGCGCAGGTACGGGGTGCCGGCCCGGCCGAGGGCCACGCCGGCCGGGGTACCGGTGTTGATGACGTCGCCGGGCTCGAGAACCATGTAGTTGCTCAGGTACGCGACCAGGTGTCCGACGTCGAAGATCATGTCGCGCGTGGTGCCGCGCTGGCGCTGGACGCCGTTGACGGCCAGGCGCAGGGCGAGCCCCTGCGGGTCGTCGACCTCGTCGGGGGTCACGAGCCAGGGGCCGAGCGGGTTGAAGGTCTCGCAGGACTTGCCGAGGTCCCACTGCGGCGAGTAGTCGAGCTGGAACTCCCGCTCGGAGACGTCGTTGCTGACGGCGTATCCGGCGACGTGACGCAGCCCCTCCTCGGGGTTCTCCAGGTAGCGGGCCCGGCTGCCGATGACGACCGCGAGTTCCACCTCCCAGTCCGTCCTGGCCGAGCCGCGCGGGATGAGCACGTCGTCGTACGGTCCGACGACGGTGCCGGGGTCCTTCATGAAGACGACCGGACGGGGCGGGACGGGCGCTCCCGTCTCCTCGGCGTGGTCGCGGTAGTTGAGGCCGATGCAGACGACCTTCCCCGGCCGGGCGACGGGAGCGCCGACGCGCAGGCCCAGCGGGTCCAGCTCGGCGAGCCCGCCCTCCCGGACGGCCGCCCGGGCGCGGTCGGGTCCGCCCGAGGCGAGGAAGGCTCCGTCGATCTCGTCGGTGACGGCGGTGAGGTCCCACACCCGTCCGTCGTCGGTCCGAACGGCCGGCCGTGCGGCGCCGGGGGCGCCGAGGCGCATCAGCTTCACTGGTCGGTCTCCTTGCAGGACGAGGGGGAAGGGGTGGGGCCGCTCCCACCCCTGGGACGGGGCGGTGCAGGACGGGAGGGCCCCACCCGCACGGGATGCGTGGTCGCGGCCGCAGCGGACACGACGACAGCCGGACGGGTCGGATCCCGGGCCGGGGCTCAAGCGGTACGCCCTCGGCCGACCAAGATTTATCAGACCACTTGGCGTCAGCGACACCCCGTGACCGCGAAAATCGTCAATCGAAACCAAAGTGGTCCGACCACTTCGCTGACTAGACTGCCCGAATCGGACAAGGGAGAAATCGGTGGAGGAGCGCACCCCGGCCAGGGGGACCGTGACCCAGCGCGCGATCGAACAGATCAAGGCGATGATCGGTGAGGGCGAGCTGCAACCCGGGGACCGGCTGCCCACGGAGCGGGACCTCGCCGCCCAGTTGGGCCTCTCCCGGAGCTCGATGCGGGAGGCGGTCCGCGCGCTCACGGTCATGGGCGTCCTGGAGGCCCGGCACGGCTCCGGGATCTATGTGACCCGGCTGGGGGCCGACGATCTGCTGGAGACCTTCGGCGTCGTCGCCGACCTCTCGCGCGGGGAGCAGCTCGTCGAACTCCTGGAGGTCCGCCGCGTCCTGGAGTCCACGGCCACCGCCCTGGCCGCCGCCCGGATGGACAAGGATCAGCTGGCGGTCGTGACCGGCCATCTGCGGGCGATGGACGAGACCGAGAACCCGGAGGAGATCCTCGCCCACGACCTGGAGTTCCACCGCGCGATCAACGCGGCCTCCGGCAACGAGACCATGGCGGCCATCCTCGAGGGGCTCTCGTCCCGGACCTTCCGCGCGCGCGTCTGGCGCGGCTACGCCGAGGAGGGCGCGTTCGAACGCACCCGCCGCGAGCACGCCGCGATCCATCGCGCCCTGGTCGCGCGCGACCCGGAGGCGGCACGGGCCGCCGCCGCGGCGCACGTGGGCGAGGTCGAGGAGTGGATGCGGTCCCGTCCGGACGCCTGAGCGCCCCGACGGCTGGTGAAAACAGACCAGTGAGGGTGAGTGGAGCCCACGCGCGGGACCGTCGGCCCGGCCTAGCGTGAACGGTGCGGGGAAAGCCCGCACCCCTCCGCTGCCACCTTCACCGAGGACTGATCCCATGCCCATGCAACCCTGGTTCCCCGATGCCAAGTTGGGCATCTTTCTCCACTACGGCATCTACGCGGTCGACGGCGTCCCCGAGTCCTGGTCGTTCTACAGCGGGCGGGTGCCGCACGAGCAGTACATGCGGCAGCTGGACGGCTTCACGGCCTCCGCGTACGAGCCGAAGGCCTGGGCGGAGCTCTTCGCCCGCGCGGGCGCCCGGTACGCCGTGCTGACCGCGCGCCACCACGACGGCGTGGCCCTGTGGGACACCGAACACGGCGATCTGAACGTCGTACGGCACTCGCCCGCCGGGCGCGACCTCGTGGCCGGGTACGCCGAGGCGCTGCGCGAGAAGGGCCTCAAGGTCGGCCTGTACTACTCGCATTCGGACTGGAACCACCCGGACTACGCGAGCGTGGTGCACCCCGAGCCGCCGAACGAGGACGTGACCACCCATCCTCTCGTCGCCCCGAAGCACGGGGTCGAGGACCCGGAGGCATGGGCGCGCTTCGTCGCCTACCGGGACGCCCAGGTCGGTGAGCTGGTCTCCCGTTTCCGCCCCGATCTGCTGTGGTTCGACGGCGAGTGGGAACGCAGCGAGGAGCAGTGGGGCATGGCGGCGCTCGCCGAGCGGATCCTCGCCGGAAATCCCGAGACGGTCCTCAACGCGCGCATGCTCAGCCACGGCGACTACGCCACGCCGGAGCAGGGCGTGCCGCTCCTGCCGCCGGACGGGCCGTGGGAGCTCTGCCTGACCATGAACGACTCCTGGGGCTACCAGCACCAGGACCACAACCAGAAGTCGGTTCGCCAGCTGGTGCGCTACTTCACGGAGACCATCGGCATGGGGGGCAATCTGCTGCTGGCCGTCGGCCCCAAGGAGGACGGCACGATCCCGGCGGAGCAGGCCGAGCGGCTGGAGGGACTCGGGGCCTGGATCGGGCTCCACGAGCGGGCGGTGTACGGGACGGTGGCCGGGCTGCCGGCCGGTCACCACTACGGCCCCAGCACGCTCTCCGCCGACCGGCGCACCCTCTATCTGGTCTGCTTCGACGCCCCGCGCGAAGCGGTCTCCCTGCGCGGTCTGCGCAACAAGGTGGAGCGGGTGACCGTGCTCGGCACCGGCGCCGAGCTGGCCCACCGGGTGACCGGCGGACTCCACGACGTTCCGGGAGTGCTGTGGATCGACGCTCCGGAAGGGGCGGACGTCGACGAGTCCGCGACCGTGCTGGCCGTCGAACTCGACGGTGAGCTCGACCTCTACCGGGGCACGGGCCGGAGCTGAGCCCGCCGCGGGCCCCGGAGGGAACCGGCCCCGCCGGGGCCCGCCCGGTTCGCTCACCCACCGGCGCGCACCGCGCGTGGAGACACGCCCAGTTCGCGCCGGCACGCCTTGTTGAACGCCTGCAGATCGTCGATCCCGACCGCCGCCGCCACCGCGGGAATCGACAGGGTCGACGCGCGGAGCAGGTGCCGTGCCCGCTCCATACGCCGCTGACGGATGTACGCCACGACGGTGGTGCCGGTCTCGGCGCGGAAGAGCCGCAGCAGATGGTTGTGCGACACACCCGCGGCCTGCGCCACCTCGGGGACGAGGAGCCGCTCCGCGAGATGCGACTCGATGTACGCGACGGCGGCGGCGAGCGAGGCGTGCGGACCGCTCTCGCGCCCCACCGGCTCGGCCAGTTCGGCCACCTCCCACAACGCTGTCCAGACCTCCGCGTCCGCCCTGCGCGGAGCACGCGGAGCCACCGCGATCGCCCGCAGCAGCAGCTCCGAGAGGACCGGGGTCCGCGCACCCGCGTCCTGGACGACGGGCACGGTGACCGCCTCCCCCGTACCGGAGAGGCTCAGGTGCGCGTACAGATGCTCGGACCGCCCGCGGTAGCGGTAACGCACCTCCGCCCCCGGCGGCACCAGACTCACGTACCCCGGCCGGATGACGTGGAGCACGCCGTCGACGACGAGTTCGGCGGTGTACCGGTAGAGGTGCAGCTGCCACAGGTCCGGAAGCCGGAACACGTCGACCGGACTCGTCGTGCCGTGGACCCCGACCCCGAGACTGAGCACCCGCGGCGGCTCGTCGAGCCGTAGCCCACAGGACCGTCCCATCAGCCCTGCCCGCCGGCCAGCTGGACCAGGGAGATGAGGACTTCCTTGCCCGACTCCCGTTCCCGCGCGTCGCACAGGACCACCGGTGTTCCCGGGTCCAGGTCGAGCGCGTCCGCGACCTCCCGCGCGCTGTAGTCCCGGGCTCCGTCGAAGCAGTTGACCGCGACGACGAAGGGCAGGCGACGGCGCTCGAAGTAGTCGATCGCGGGGAAGGAGTCCACCAGTCGGCGCGTGTCCGCGAGGACCACCGCGCCCAGGGCGCCCCGGGCGAGTTCGTCCCACAGGAACCAGAAGCGGTTCTGCCCCGGCGTGCCGAAGAGGTAGAGGGCCAGGTCGTCGGAGAGCGTGATGCGTCCGAAGTCCAGGGCCACGGTCGTCGTGCGCTTCTCCGCGACGCCGTCCAGGCTGTCCGTCGGACGGCCGGCCTCGGTCAGGATCTCCTCGGTGTTCAGTGGCCGTATCTCGCTGACCGATCCGATCAGGGTGGTCTTGCCGACCCCGAATCCGCCGGCGACGAGGATCTTCAGGGCGACGAAGGGGACGTCAGAGGGCTCGGAGTCCATCGATCACTCTCTTGAGGATGCGCGGGTCGGGGAGTTGGGCGGGAGGGACGGGCGGGGTGACGCGGATGAGACCGGCCTGCAGCAGGTTCCCGAGCAGCACCCGTGCGACGGCGAGCGGCAGCCCCGCGTCGGAGGCCATGTCGGCCACGGGGTGCGGTCGCGCCGTGCACAGCCGGTGGAGCAGCGCCTCCTCCGGCGAGAGCAGCGGTGCGCGCTCCGGCGGACGGCAGCCGTGGACGAGGGTCATCAGATCGAACGGCTCACCGCCGGCGGGCCGCGCACGGCCCGAGGTCATCGCGTAGAGGCGCACCAACGGCCCGGCCTCGTCGTCGTACCAGCGTCGGCCGTCCTCACTCATCGACGCGTGACACGGCGGGCGCTCCCCCGCGTACCGGTGTGCCGAGATGGGCGCCGACCCGCTTCACCAGCCGGGCCATCTCGTAGGCCACGAGGCCCACATCCGCGCTCGCCTCGCTGAACACCGCGAGGCACGAGCCCTCGCCCGCGGCGACGACGAAGAGGAAACCGTCCTCCAGCTCGACCAGGGTCTGGATGACTCCCCCGGCGCCGAAATGACGGCCGGTTCCCTTGGCGAGGCTGTGGAAGCCGGAGGCGATGGCGGCGAACCGTTCGGCGTCGTCCCGGGTCAGCCGGGCCGACGTACCGACCGGGAGCCCGTCGCCGGAGAGCACGATCACATGTCTGATCTCCGGCACATGGGCGACCAGTTCCTCCAACAGCCAGCCGAGGTCACCTGACCGGTACAGATTGCCGTTGCCGTTCATCGGCTCTCTCCTTCACGTTCTGGCTTGTCCTCGTCGGCCGGTCCCGGCGGCGCCGGGCGGTCCACGGTGCCGCGGGCCCAGCCGGCGCGGAACGACGCCATGGTGGCGCGCGCCTGCTCCGGCGAGCGGCGGGGACCTGGGTCCCTCGGCGGTTCGTACGTCTCCCGGATGTCCTCTGCCTCCAGGTCGCGGCGGCGTGCGCGGCGCGGCAAGGGGGCCTTGTCGCCGGACGGCGCCCCGGAGGGCGGGTCGCCGAGGGAGGGTTGCCACGGCGCGGCGGGGACCACGGTCTCCACGGGTTCCACGCGTTGCGCGGGCGCTGGGGGGCGGGGAGGCACTGCGGGGTGCGGGGGCGCTGGGGGGTGCGGGGGCGCTGGGGGGTGCGGGGGCGCTGGGGGCGTCGCCCTCTCGTCCGCCGGCGGCGCGTCGCGGACGGCGTGCGGGCGGGCGGCGTGCCGCCCCGGGCGACGGTGGGGCAGTCCGGTGCCGGTGGCGGGCTCGTCCTGGTGCGTCTCCCGCGCGGCCTCGCCGAGGAGGGCCGTCGGCAGCAGGACCACGGCGACGACGCCGCCGTACACCGAAGGCCGCAGCCCCACACGTGCGTCCAACCGGTGCGCGAGGCGGTTCACCACGAAGAGGCCGAGCTGTCCGCTGTCGAGCAGGTCGATACGGCCCGAGTCCTCGATCCGGTCGTTCGCCTCGGCGAACCCCTCGGCGCTCATGCCGAGGCCCCGGTCCTCGATCTCCAGCACGACCCCGGACCCCACCCGCTGGCCTCGCACCTCGACCTTGGTGTGGGGCGGCGAGAAGGCGGTGGCGTTCTCGACGAGTTCGGCGACGAGGTGCGTGAGGTCGGCGACCGCCGCGCCGTGCAGCCGTACGCCGGGGATGTCGTGGACCTCCACCCGGCCGAAGTCCTCGACCTCGGCGACGGCGGCCCTGACCACGTCCATCAGGCCGACGGGGCGCCGCCAGCCGCGGCCCGGCGCGGCACCCGCGAGGATGATCAGGCTCTCGGCGTGCCGGCGCATACGGGTCGTCAGGTGATCCAGCCTGAAGAGGTCCTCCAGCTCCACCGGGTCCTCGTTGCGGCGCTCCATGGTGTCCAGCAGGGTGAGCTGGCGGTGGAGGAGTGCCTGGCTGCGGCGGGCCAGGTTCACATAGACGCCGGAGATTCCGTGGAGCACCTGGGCTCGTTCCGCCGCCGACTCGACCGCGGCCCGGTGGACGGCGGCGAGCGCCGCGCCGACCTGGCCGATCTCGTCGTCGCGGTGGTCGCGCGGCGGCGCCACGGTGGCCAGGTCGACGGTGTCGCCCGCGTGCAACCGCCGGATGGTCTCGGGGAGTTCGCGTTCGGCGAGCGTGAGGGCGCCGTCGCGCAGGTCCGTGAGCTCGCCGACGAGGCCCCGGCCGATCCGTACCGAGATGAGGAGCGAGAGCAGTACGCCGACGAGTCCGAGCGCGACGGCGATCCCGGAGCCGCCGAGGACGGCGGACGAGAGCGGGTCGGCGCTCTCCGCCGAGGCCGTGCTCGCCTCCGTCTGCGCCGCGCCCAGCTGCTGAAGGACCGCGCCGGCCGGCTCCTGCCAGCGGGCGGCCTCGGTCACGGTCCGGGCGCCCGACGCGCTGCCGGCGGCCAGAAGCCTGTCCTCGACGGTCCGCACGGCGCTCATCTCGGCTCCCGCCAGGACGGTCCGGTACGTGGCGGCGTCCACCGGCCGCAGGTCGTCCACGGCCGTCGCGAGCAGCCTCCGCCCGGTGTGGGCCGAGCCGACGAACTCCTGGTACTGCGCGGGGTCCATACGGCCCGCCGCCTGCGCGGCACCCATCAGGGCGTCCTCGCGGGCGATCATCTCGCGGGCCCAGGCCAGCTCGTGGACGACCCGGGCGGCCGAGGCGTGCTCGGCGTCGTGCAACGCGGCGAGGGAACCCTGGAGCGCGAGGGCACGGTCGATCACGCTGCCGTACGCGTCGTAGACGGCCCTCCACCCGCCGCCGGGGCGCCGTGCCTGCTCGCGCAGCGCGCCCAGGCCGTCGAGCTCCGCGACGAGGCGGTCGACGCGTCCCGCGAAACCCCCGTCGATGCCCTGGACGTCCAGGGTGCTCTCCTGGGCGCCTCGGCGCAGCGCGGTGGCGGCGGCGTCGGTGTCCTTCTCGCGGCCGCCCTGGGACTCCGTGCGTTCCGCGGAACCGACGAGCCGGCGCAGGGCTCCCGCGCGTTCGGCCTGCACGGCGGCGACGACGGAGTCCACCGGCTTCAGCAGCGTGGTGTTGGCCTCTTCGAAGCGGTTCAGTTCCGAGACGTTGCGTGCCGTGGTGACGGTCGCGAACGCCCACAGTGCCATCAGGGAGACGGCGGGGACCATCAGGAGGCAGACGGTCTTCGCCCGGATCGAGCGGGGCACCAGCATGGCGCTCATCGGTTCCTCGAAGCAGTCGGGAGCGGGGAGTTGCGGTCGGGGGCGGGTGCGGCGCTCATCCGGCGGAAGGGTCGGCGGCGGGCGGCAGGCCGGCCCCCGCGCCCCCGGTGACCGCGGTGGACCCGCCGGCCTGCCTCGTCGTCGGCGACAGGGCGACGAACGCGGAGGCCAGGAAGAGGAAGGAGCCGAGTACGACGGCGAGCGGGAAGACGAAGTCCATCGCCGTGGCACCGTCGAGCACCGCGCGGGTCGGGCCGATCGTGATCCGCACGGCGGCCATGCCGGTGTAGTGCATGCTGCTGACGGCGGCGCCCATGACCAGCGAGGCGATCACCGCACCGGAGGCGCCCCGGACCGCGAGTGCCGCCCAGAGCGCGGCGGTTGCCGCGACGACCGCGATGGCGAGGGACAGGACCACCAGGGGCAGGTCGTAGCCGACGTCGCCGTTCAGCCGGAGCGCCGCCATGCCGAGGTAGTGCATGGCGGCGACGCCGATCCCGGTCCCGAGGCCGCCGAGCGGCAGGGAGAGGGCGCGGGAGCGGCCGTAGCCGACGGTGAAGACCCCCGCGCCCACCACGGCCATGGCCACGAGGAGGCTGAGGAGGGTGAGCGGCACGTCGTAGCGGATCGCGGATCCCGCGACGCCGAAGCCGAGCATCGCGATGAAATGCATGGTCCAGATGCCCGATCCGATGGCGGCGGATGCCGTCAGCAGCCAATTGCGGCGTGAGCGGCCCTGGGTGGCCAATGCCCGGACGGTACAACGCAGTCCGAGGGCGGATCCGACGCAGGCCATCGCGTAGGCCAGGACCGGGGAAATCCAACCGGCCCCGAAATGGTGCAGGTGAGCCACATTCCCTCCGTTCTCCGTTCGGCTTCGCGGCGATGGACGCTAACACTCCGTATCGGCGGCGGGAATTCGGCGAAATGTTTCCCGAACGTGATGCGCACCGGGCGCTGGTACGGCGTGCTGCCTTACCCGTGAGTTCGGTGACGGTCTATGCGTGTCATGCGGACGCGCCGGAATTGGGGCGCACCCCGCCGCGGGTCGGCGCGTGATGTGGATCACCAGAATTCCCGGTGCCTTCTCCGCGAGGGGGACCACGGAGCCTTGACGTCCCGGAGCGTGTCGTTCCGCTCCGCGGCGCTCACCAGAGACCGGTCGGCTCCTGCACCACCCGGAGCGTCGTGGCGCCCGCGTCGGCGGCGCCTCGGATCCGGCCTCCTCGCGACCGGGCCAGGAGTCGGAGGAAGGCGACCGCCTCGGCGGTGACGACCTCACCGGGCAGGAGCACCGGTACGCCGGGCGGGCAGGCGGTGACCCGGGCGGCGGAGACCATGCCCACCGCCTCGGCGCAGTCCACGACGCGGTGGTGGCCGAAGAAGGCCTCCCGGAGGGTGAGCCGGCCGGGGCCGGGTTCGGGGAGGGCGAGCCGTAGCGGCTCCGCCGGTTCCGCGGCGCCTGCCGGCAGTGCGTGCAGCGTGTCGAGAAGCCGCTCGGCGTCCGGCTCGGTTCCCTCGCCCAGTGCCAAGGTGAGCACGGTCTCGGTCGCGCCCACGACGGCGCGGCCCAGGCCCGCCCGGTCGAGGAGACGGTGTGCCTCACGGCCCGGCACCCCTCCGACGCGGGTGTTGACCGCGATCCTCAGCGGGTCGGCGCCGGCGATCGCGGGGACGTCGCCGAAACCGTCGGCGACGAGCGAGAAGCGGCTCTCCTTGCGGACACCCGCGCCGATCGCGGCGGCCGTCTCCAGTGAGGCGAGGACGTGGTCCCAGTCCCGGGCGAGCGAGCGCGCGGGGAGGGAGTCGCAGCCGGTCTGCCGGGTCAGGTCCACGGCACGCTCGACGAGCGGCCGCAGCAGTTCGGCGTGCGGCCCGTCGCCCAGCCGCAGCACGGGAGCGGGACCCGAGGAGACCGAGAGGTCCGCGCCGTACGCGAGGGCGTCGGGCAGGAGCCCGGGGTGGCGCCCGAAGAGCGGGGAGCGCCGGCTCTCGTCGACGATCAGCGGTACCCCCGAGGCATGCGCCGCGTCGGCCAGTGCCCGGACGTCGGCCACGGCGCCGTACCGCGTGGGCGAGACGACCAGGGCCGCTGCCACGTCGCTCCGCTCCGCTGCCGCCGCGGCCAGGTCCTCGGGCCGTACGCAGTGCGCGATCCCCTGCTCCGGGTCGAGGACCGGCAGGAGCGAGCGGGCGTCCAGGCCGGAGACGACCAGTCCGTCGAGCAGCGAGGCGGGAGCGTCTCGCTGGACGAGCACGGTGCCGCCGAGCGCGGGGACGATCAGGCCGGTGATGCAGTGGCTCAGCGGGCTGGCCTGCGCCAGGACCCAGGTCCTGCGTGCAGCCGGGATTTCCGTGAGGGACATGTCGACCGGGCTTCTCCCCCACCGATGCCTGCCGCCGTGTACGGGCGATGCCGTGCGGAGGGGTGGGGGGACAGTCTGCGCACGGCATCCGTTCCATCGTCACCCGCGGATCGCGGGGTCCCGCCTCTCGAAAGAGGGGTGCGACCGCTGACTTTCGACAGGGGGCAGCCGTCAGCCGTCGTCCGTGGAGAGGCCCGAGCGGTACGCGATCCGGGCCGCCTCGACCCGGTTGGACACCTGGAGCCGGGACAGGAGCTGGGTGACGTGTGCCTTGACCGTGCCCTCGGTCATCCCCAGTTCGGCCCCGATGTCCGCGTTGGAGAGCCCGCGTCCGACCAGCCGCAGCACGTCGGTCTGGCGGGCGGTCAGCGAGGCGACACGCGGGTCCTCCTCGGCGGTCGTCCGGCCCCCGTCCCGCGTGGTGAGGTCGATGACGTGGCCGGTCACCGTGGAGCCGAACGCCGCATGGCCCTCGGCGACGCTGCGCAGGGCGCCGAGCAGCTCGGCCGGTGGGGTGTCCTTGACGAGGTACCCCACCGCCCCGGCCGCGAGGGCCTGCTCGACGTACTCGTCACGGCCGAACGTGGTGAGGATGAGGACGGCAGGCGGCGTCGGCAGCTCTCCGAGCCGCCGGGTCGCGGTGATCCCGTCCATGCCCGGCATCTGCACGTCCATCGCCACGATGTCCGGAAGCAGACGGCTCGCGCGGTCGACCGCGGAGTGGCCGTCCCACGCCTCCGCGACCACGCGCAGGTCCGGCGCGGAGTCGATGATCGCCCGCAGCCCGTCGCGCACGGCGGAGTCGTCGTCCGCGACGAGGACCGTGATCATGAGCTGAGCCTCATGGCCCCATGTTCGCCCGGATCGCGGGGGCGGGCGACGGGACGGACCGTACGGGTGAGGGCCGCGGCGGCTCGCCGTGCCCCGGACACCCCCGCTGACGGACCGTACGGGTGAGGGCCGCGGCGGCTCGCCGTGCTCCGGGCACCCCCGCTGACTACCGTGGCGGCATGGCCGTTACGCCGCTCTCCCGCTGGCCTCCGCGGCGCGTCGACGCCCTGGTCACCGCGGTGGTCGTCGCGCTCGGCATCGTCGATTCCTGGGTGAAGCCGTCCAGCGGTCTGCTGACCGGCCTGCCGACACCGGTGATCGCCGCCTGTGCGGCGGCGGTCGGCCTCAGTCTGTGGTGGCGCAGACGATGGCCCCATCTGGTGGCCGTGTTCGTGACGGTCATGCACGTGGTGTCCTTCACCCCGGTGGCGCTGGCCGCCGCCATGTACACCGTCGGCAGCCTGGACCGACGGCTGAAGGTGCTCTTCGCGTACGGCGTGGCCGGGTTCGCCGCCGGTCTCGCGGGACTGCGCGGAGGGCTGCCGGACGCCGGGATCCGGGAGGCCGCGTACGCGCTGGCCGCGATCGTCGGACCGCTGGCCGTCGGGTACGCGGTGGGTGTACGGCGCGATCTGACGGCGGCCGTACAGGCCCGGGTGGCCGACCTGGAGCGCGAGAACCGGCTCATGGACGAGCGGGCGCGGACCGAGGAGCGGGCCGAGATCGCCCGGGAGATGCACGACGTGGTCGGCCACCGGGTGAGCAACATGGTGCTGGCGGCGGGTGCCCTGGAGTCGGGCCCGGCCGCAGGGGTGCCGGAGGCGGCCCGTACGGCGGAGCTGATCCGGTCCGACGGCCGGCAGGCGCTGGAGGAACTCCGCGAGATCCTCGGCGTGCTCGCTCCCGCCCGGGTGACGGCCGGAGGGCCTGCCGGGGCAGCGGCGGTCGTACGGGCCGCGGTGCCGTCCGGGCCGGAACCGGAGGAGCTGTCCGCCCTCGTGGCACACGCCCGCGAGCGCGGCCAGGAGGTGGAGCTGCGGGTGAACGGCCATCCGGAGATCCTGCCGCTCCCTGTGCAGCGGGCCCTGCACCGGATCGTGCGGGAGGCGCTGACCAACGCCGCGAAGCACGCTCCCGGGGCCACCGTGCGGGTGGACGTCGCCTGCCGGGCCGACGGCGTACACCTCGACATCGCCAACACGGCTCCCACGCGTCCCGAGTCGCCCGATCTGCCCAGCGGCGGGAACGGAGTCGTCGGCCTGGCCGAGCGCGTCGCCCTGCTCGGCGGGACACTGACCGCGGGGCCGCACGACGACGGCTTCCTGATCTCGGCCTTCATCCCCCACCGCCGGGCAGCACCTTCACGAGGAGCGCCATGAGCATCCGTGTCCTGCTCGCCGACGACAACGAGATCACCCGGCGCGGACTGCTGTGGATCATCGAGGCCAGCGGTGACATCGAGGTGTGCGGCCAGGCCGCGGACGGGGACGAGGCCCTGGCCCGGGCCGAGGAGACCGGGCCGGACGTGGTTCTCCTGGACATCCGGATGCCCGGGGCCGACGGCATGGCCGCCCTCCCCCGGCTGCTGGCGCTGCCGGAGCCGCCGAAGGTGCTGATGCTCACCACCTTCCACGACGACGAGCAGGTACGGACGGCGCTGCGTGCCGGGGCCTCCGGCTTCCTGCTCAAGGACACTCCGCCGGACGAGCTGCTGCGCGCGGTCCGCGACGTCCACGGCGGCCGGGCCGCCCTCGGCCCGCCGGTGGCCAGGCGCCTGGTGGACGGACTCGCCCGCAGCTCGCCCGCGCTCGCTCCCGAGGAGCAGGACCGGCTCGACTCGCTCACCGGGCGCGAGCTCGATGTCCTGCGGCTGCTCTCCCGGGGGCTCACCAACAGCGACATCGCGGCCGAACTCGGCACCACGGAGGGGACGGTCAAGGGGTACGTCAGCGCGGTCCTGGCCAAACTGGGGGCGGACAGCAGGGTCCAGGCGGCCCGCGTGGCCTACCGCGCGGGCCTGGACACGGACTGACCGGCTCGGGGGGCACGGGCGGACCCCTCAGCCGAGGGTCACGTCGATCCGGTGGGTGGCGCCGTTCCCGGCTCGGGTGTCGACCTCGAAGGTCAGGCTCTCCCCCGTGACCAGGACACGGACCGCCGCGTCGTGGGAGCGTACGCGCGCCACCGGTCGGCGCCAGGTGACGACGAGCCGCCCCGCGGTCCTGGTCGGGTCCGCGACATGGACGGCGGCGGCTCCGGTGCCGTCCTCCCGCACCAGGACCGAGGCCGGCGCGTCGCAGGCGACGAGGCCGGCGGACCCCCGGGTCCAGAGGTTCACCGCGGTGAGCCCCAGCGCGGGGACGCTCACCCCCTGCGCGCCCGGCTCGTTGGCGAGAATCCTCAGCCAGTCGCCGGTCCGGGCACGCTCCTCGGTGGCCCGGGCGTCCGCGCCCGGCAGCAGGACGTACGCGTACGTCGCGGCGTACGGATCGGTGCCGTGGTCGAGCCACAGGGTGGCGTAGCTCCGGCGGATCTCCTCGTCGGAGCCCACGAGGCGGTTGATGTCGCTCCAGCGTCCCGTCCGCTCCTCGCACAGCACGCGCAGGGTCGCGCCGTGGGGGAACACGAATCCACCGTGGCCGTCGAGTGCCGCCCAGCGGGCGGCGGGAAACGTCCCGTGCCACGGCAGGGTGCGCGGCTGCGGCACGCCGTCGACCGCCAGCGCCGGTGCCTCGCCGGCCCCGAGCCGGCGGTTGTCGACCACGGTCTCCACGGGGACACCGTCCCCGGCCCGGATCCCGGCTCCCAGACAGATCACGGCGTCGTCGGTGAAGAACCACGACTTCCTGGCCCGCAGGCTGCTGGAGAGACCACGGGTGTCCTGTCCGACGGCCGCGAACCGGCCGTCGGTGGCGCCGCCGGCCCACACCGTGTCCGGACACCGGGCTCCCCACTCGCCGCCCTCGTTGTCGGCGAGGGCACGGGTGGACACGGTGGTGCCGGGCAGCCGGTACGCGTCGACGGTGGGCCAGTAGGCGTCGGCGTACTGGCCGCTGTCCCCTGCGTACCAGCTGAGCATGCCCGAACCGGTGTGCCAGCCCCGGGTGTTCTCCTGGTTCCCGCACTCGTAGAAGGCGATGGTGGACGAGGACATGCTGAGGAACGCGGCCCAGCCCGGGCCCCGGTGCACGGCGCGCGCCATCGTCGGGAAGAGCCGGTGGCCGGCGGGTTCGGGCAGCGGGTCGACGGACGGATCGTCGAGCAGGGAGACGAAGCGCGTGAAGTCGGCGATCCCCTGCCGGGGGTTGTCGGCGACGCGGAGGAACGTGTCGCGCCGCAGCCAGCCCTTCACGATGCCCCGCCAGCGGGCCCGTTCGGCCGGGCTCGCGCACTCCCCCAGCACCATGACGGCCGCCATCAGGGACTGGGCCGGGCCGTGGTCCCGTACGGGCATCAGGTCGACGCCCCGGCCGGTGAGACGCCTGCTGATGCCGCGGCCGCAGACGCTCGCGTCGAGCACCCCGTCGTGGACGAACGGGACGAAGGCGTGCTCGACGGTGTCCAGGGCGAGCTGCCGCCCGGGGCCGGTCACCTCCCAGGGGGTGCCGTCGAGCAGGGTGAAGAGCGTGGCCAGGCCTTCGAGCAGCACGGCACCGTACGCGCCCGTGTAGGCGACCGTGCGGTGCTGGACGAAGGAACCGTCGGCGTAGAAGCCGTCTCCTTCGGTGACGTGCGGGAAGACCGGGTCGAGGCCGTCCCTGGCGTGCGTGAGCGCGGTGGCGCTGTCGCCGAGCACGCCCCGCTGGGCCAGTGTCCGGCAGAAGTCGACCCGGTTCGCGCCGGTGCTCTGGCCCTCGTACCGGTCCAGGCGCGTGCGCGGCAGAGCCCGGTCGACGGCCGCGCAGATGCGGGCGATCCGCTCGTCCCCGAGTCGGTCGTACAGCAGCACGCAGGTGTCGAGCATGGCCTGGGGCGCGCCGACCTGCGACCACCACCACCAGCTCGCGGGCTTCTCGTACGCGCTGTTGTAGATGTGGTCGTGGACATGGTCGAGGCCACGGAGGATGCCGTCCGCCAGCTTCTCGTCCCCCGTGACGCCGGTGCCGGGATGGGCGTGGGCGAGGGCCATGGTCCGCAGGCGGAGGTACCCGGCTCCGAGGTGGATACCGTGTCCCTCGTGGTACGGATGGCCGGGCCAGAGATGCCCCTCGGCGGGGTCCATCGTCGCGAGGTACGCGGCCGCGACCGTACCCAGCTCGGCCAGTCGGCGGGCGAAGCGGGGCTCGGTCGCGTCGTGGCCGGGTCCGAGCAGCAGGTCCCGCCAGCGGGCGCGCTGCGCGGCGAAGGGCGCCGCCGTGGGGGAGGTCAAGGGCGTGCTCCGTCGGTACGGGGAAACGGGGTGGGGCCTCACACGCCCGAGCACCGCTCCCGACGGGCGCGGTCGGGGTCGGCGCTCGGGCGGTGCGGCGCGACGCGGTCGGGGTCGGTGCTCGGGCGACCGCGCGACGCGGTCGGGACGGTGCTCAGGCGGTACCGCGCCGGGGTCACTTGCCGGCGGCCGCGTACTCCTTCGCGAGGGACTCGGCCGCCTTGGCGCCGCCCTTCGCCTTGAACTCCTTCACCACGGCGTCCCAGTCTGAGAGGCTGCGCTTTCCGGTGACGACGGCGTTGATCGCGTCCTCACGCTGCTTCACCAGGCCGCGCTCGCTGTTGGCCCACTCGTTCGAGCGCAGTCCGTAGTGCGCGCTGGCCACGCCGAGCGGGATCATCTCCTGCTGGTAGACGTGGTAGCGCCGGGTCGCCTCGGGCTGGTCGGGGAGGTAGAGCGCCTGCGGCGGGCCCGCGAGGAAGGTGAGCGGGAGGTTCGCCGGACCGTCGCCGCCCTCGGCGGCCAACTTGGTGACGACCGGGCCGCCGTCCTTGCCCCGGGTGAAGTGGGTGCCCTCGACGCCGTGGTTGACGAGTTCGTACTCCTCGGTGCCGAACGGCGCGGCCAGGTAGTTCATCACCCGCAGCAGCAGCTCGATGCGCTCCTTGGGCGCCTTCTTGAGCACCGTGTAGCCGTAGATGCCGGACCCCAGCCAGTGCTTGGGGGACGCGCCGTTGGCCGGCTTGAAGGGGCGCGCCATGTCGACGGTGAAGCCGTCCTTGACGGCGAGCACGGCGCCCCTGTAGCCGCCGAAGGCATTGGACTGCGAGTAGGTGGTGCCGTTGTAGAACTCCAGGCTGTAGGCGCCGCCGTCCACGCTCAGGGCGTCACGGCGGAAGACGCCGTCCTTCTGCCACCTGACCATCTGCTCCAGACCGGCCTTGAACTCGTCGGTCTCGATGTAGTTGACGAAGGCGCCGTCCTGGACCGACCAGATGTTGGGCGAGCCGTGGTTGGCGATGAAGGAGTTGAAGCCGTACGCGCCGATCTGGGAGGCGCCCAGACCGTACTTGCCCTTGACGCTGAGCTGCTTCAGGCCCTTGGTGAAGGCGTCGGCGTCGAGCCCGCCGGCCTCGGGCACCCAGATGCCCGCTGCCTTGAACTTCTCCTGGTTGGCGATGAGTCCGTGACCGATCAGGGGTCGCTCGACCGGGACACCGTAGAGCTTGCCGCCGAAGCGGCCGGCGGCCTTCCAGGCGTACGTCGGTATGTTGGCGAGGTTCGGGTACTGCTTGACTGCGTCGCCCGAGAGGTGCTCGGTGAGGTCGGCGCACTTGTTGAGGACGAACTGCGCCTCGTTGGGGGCGGCGACGACCTGCAGGATGTCCGGCATGTCGCCGCTGGCCATCAGGGTGGCCAGCTTGGTCTCGTACTCCATCGCGGGGACGACCGTGAGTTCCAGCTCGACGCCGAGCGCCGCCTCGACCGCCAGCCAGAACGTGTTCTTCTCCCGGGGCACGGGCGTCGAGCCCCAGGACAGGAACCACGCCGTGATCTTCTTGCCGTCGCCGGGCTTCTCCTGGACCGACCGGGTCAGCTCAGACGGGTAGCTCAGATAGGCGGCCTGGACGCCCTGCTCGGTGCCGGCGAGGTCGGGCTTCGGACCTGCGAACGGCACGTAGGCAGGGAACGGAGCCAGGTCCTTGCCGCTGTTGCCGGCTTCCTTGCCGCCTCCGCCGGACGTGGAACAGGCCGACAGGGAGACGCCGGTGGCGGCCAGGGCGGTGCCGATGCCGATGGTCTGCAGAACTCTTCTGCGCGATACACCAGTGCTCATGAGAACGGTCCCTTGGTGAAGCCCCCGACTGGGGGAGAGAGGTTTCTTGCGGTGCGGAGCTGCGGGGAAGTCAGCTCTTGATGGCGCCGGTGAGGACGCCCTTCGCGAAATAGCGCTGAATGAAGGGGTAGACGCAGAGGATCGGCACCGTGGCCACCATGACGATGGCCATCTTGATCGTCTGGGGCGCCTGGACGAGGGTCTCGTCGACGGCCTGCGTATCGGAAAGGCCCTGCCCCTGGGTCACGTATCCGCGCATCACGGTCTGCAGGGGCCACATGGAGCTGTCGTCGAGATAGATCACGCCCCGGAAGAAATCGTTCCAGTAGCCGACGGCGTAGAAGAGGCCGACCACGGCGATGACCGCCTTGGAGAGCGGCAGAACGACCTGGAAGAGCGTGCGGATCTCTCCGGCCCCGTCGAGCCGCGCCGCCTCGTACAGTTCCTCGGGAATTCCCTGGAAGAAACCGCGCACGACCACGAGGTTGAAGGCGTTGACGAGAACGGGCAGGAAAAGCGCCCAGTAGGTGTTGCGCAGTCCGAGTTCGTGGACGACCAGGAAGCTCGGAATGATGCCGGGCGGGAAGAGGAAGGTGAAGAGGATGAGCAGCATGACCGGTTTGCCGCCGACGACACCGGGCCGTGCGAGCGCGTAGGCGAGGAACACGGTACAGGCCAGGCTGAGCGCCGTGCCGACGACCGCGACACCCGCCGAGACGAGCATGGAGTGGGTGGTGTTCTCGTTGGCGAAGACCTTGGCGTACGCCTTGAGTGTCCATTCGTCCGGCCAGAACGCCCAGCCGCCGTTCTCGACGATCTGCCGGTCAGGGGCGAAGCTGGTGGCGAGGACGGTCCAGAAGGGGACGAGGACCATGGCCACGGTCAGCACCAGGGCCAGGCCCTTGGCGATCCGGGTGACCGGTCGGGGCTTCTCCATCCAGGCCGGGCGGTGGGAGCTCCCGCTCGGCCGGACGGTCTGCCGGTCGTCGAGGTCCGGGCTCATCGGTACACCCCCTGCTCGCCCATGCGATGGGCGATCTTGTTCGCGGCGAAGACGAGGACGGCGGCGATGACGCCCTTGAAGAGGGCCGCCGCGGCGGCGACGCCCCACATGCCGTCGGTGACCGCGTGGTAGTAGACGAAGGTGTCGATGACCTCCGCCGTCTCGGGTCCGAAGACGTCGCGCTGCAACAGGATCTGTTCGAAGCCGACGTTCAGGATCTCGCCGAGGCGCAGGATCAGCAGCAGGATGACGATCGGGCGGATCGCCGGCAGCGTGACGTGCCAGAACCGGCGCCAGGGCCCGGCCCCGTCGATGGCTGCGGCCTCGTAGAGCGCCTCGTCCACGTTGTGCAGGGCGGCGAGGAAGATGATCGTGCCCCAGCCGCAGTCCTTCCAGATCAACTCGACGACCATGAGCGGCTGGAACGCCGTGGGGTTGCCGAAGACGTCGATCAGATGGCTGCCGTCGTCCTCGCCGAAGAGCCCGTTGAGGAGCCCGTCTCCGCCGATGACCTGGGTGAAGAGCGCGACCACGATCACCCAGGAGATGAAGTGGGGCAGATAGACGACGCTCTGGACGAACTTGCGCACGTTCCCGCGGCTGACGCTGTGGAGCAGCATGGCCAGGGCGAGCGGCAGCGGGAAGAAGAAGACGATCTGCAGGAACGACAGTGACAGGGTGTTGAAGGCCGCGGCCCAGAAGGCCCCGTCGCCGAACAGCGTCTGGAAGTTCGCGAAGCCCACCCAGGGGCTGCCGTCGATGCCGAGGAACGGCACGTACTCCTTGAACGCGATGACGTTGCCGAACATCGCCCCGTAGTGGAAGACGAGGAAGTACAGCACGCCCGGGAGCATCAGCAGCAGGAGGGCCCCGTCCCTGCGCAGCCGGGCCAGTCGGCCCCGGGGCCGGGACGCCGTCCCCTTCGGAGGGCCGGCGGCGGGCGCCTGTCGGCGCGCCTCCCGGTCCTTGAGTGTCACGGACATGCAGCTCCCCTCTTCATGCCTCCGGCGGCCCACGCGTCCGCCGATGCGCACACCTCTCCCCTACGGGAGGTGTGGGCAGGGGTACGGACACGGTCGAGCGGCGCCAGGGCACACTCGTGTTCGGCTCCGGTGGGACGCGTGTATCCGCCTGTCCCGGGCGGCTTGTGACGACATCGCCCGGAAGCTTCACGAGTGGCCCGGTGCGACGCATCGAATTTTGGCCATCGGAGCGATCACAGTCAAGAGGGGGATCGATATTTCGATCTAACGATCAGAGTGATCGATCGCTCTTTCTTCCAGGTTTCCTCTAGGCCATTTCGACGACAGGGCCTAGACGTCCTCCGAGTTTCCCTTGGCGGACTCGCCGCAGGAGGCGCGCACCCGCAGCTCGGGGAGGAGATCGAGGTGCCGTCGGGCACCCGGCGCCGCTCCCGTCGCGCGCTCACGCACACGCTGGAGCAGCAGGGTGGCGGCGGTCTCGCCCACCTCGAACTTCGGCGGCGCCACCGCCGTCAGCGGCAGGTCGGAGAGGGCCGCCACATCGTCGTCGTACGCGACCAGGGCGAGGTCCTCGGGGACCCGGACGCGCTCGTCGAGTCCACGCAGGCTCTGGAGCAGCAGGATGGCGTCGGTATCGCTCAGCACGATCGCGGCCGTGACCTTGCCCTTGGCGACCAGGTGGGACAGCCGCTCCGCGGCGGCGTCGATGCTGGCCGGAGCGCGATCGCCGGGCTCCAGCACGATGGGCTCGACCGCCGGGGCTGTGACCCCGAGGGCCCGTAGCGCCTCCTCGTAGCCGACCCGCATCTGCACCATGGTCGGACTGTCCCCGGCGACCAGGGCGATCTTCTCGTGCCCCAGCTTCACCAGGTGCCGCACCGCGAGGCCGGCGCCGCCCGCGTGATCGGTGCAGACACGGTCGAGACCGGCGGCCCTGGTCCCGACCTCACCCCGGCGCTCGAGGAGGACCGCGGGCACGGCGATGTCGTCCTCGCTCTCGGATCCCCCGGTCCCGCTCGGCCAGCTGGGCGTGAGCAGCAGGCCGTGGACGCCCGCCTCCAGCATGCGCTGGATCTGCGCCGCGTCCTGGTCGAGCTGGTAGTTGGAGTAGCCGAGGACCAGCCTGCCGCCGGCCGCCGTGACGGCCTCCCTGGCCCCTCGGACGATCTCTCCGAAGTAGTGCCTGGACTGCGGGACGACCATGCCGATGACCACGTCCTGCGGCTCCGGCCCGCGTTCGGCGGCGCGGACCTCGGGGAGGGGCTGCCGCGTGCGGCCCTGCGGCACGGGGGTGCCCGGCCAGTGGACGGCCCCGCGGACCCGGTCCAGACGCCCTTCGGACGCCAGCGCCTCCACGTCCCTGCGCGCCGTGACCGCGGAGATTCCCAGGTGCTCGGCCAGGTCGGCCACACGCAGGCTGCCGTACTCCCGTACGAGCTCCACGATCCGCTCATGGCGTTCGTCCACCGTGTACCGCACACCGTCTCCCGTTTGTCCTGAGTCGCGCTCCACCCCTGGCGGATCACCCTACTCGTCCGATCACCACGCGCGATTCCGAGCGATCGCTCGATCGATCTTGACGACCGAATGAGCGATCAATATGGTCGCGCCATGACCGCCATGCTTCCGCACAGCCATCCGGCGCACGAGCGGGCGGCGACACCTCGTCGCCCCCGGCTCCTCCTCGCCATGGCCCCCGACCTGGCTCCCTCGCTGCTGGACGAACGCGCCCTGCGCCGGCTCGCCCAGGTCGCCGAGGTGGACACCGGGCTGGTCACCGACGACTTCGGCCGAGCCGACGTGCTCAGCGCCCTGCGCGACACCGAAGTGCTCCTCACCTCCTGGGGCTGCCCCGAGATCGACGCAGGGGTCCTGGCCTCCGCCCCGAGGCTCAGGGCCGTGGTCCACGCCGCCGGATCGGTCCGCCGGCACATCACCGAAGCCTGCTGGGACCGCGGCGTCGTGGTCTCCTCCGCCGCCGCGGCCAACGCCCTGCCGGTGGCCGAGTACACGGTGGCCGCGATCCTCTTCTCCAACAAGCGCGTCCTGGAGGTACGGGACGAGTACCGCCGCGTCCGCGGTGGACAGGACTGGCGCGCCCGCTACCCCGACGTGGGCAACTACCGCCGCACCGTGGGGATCGTGGGAGCCTCGCGCATCGGGCGCAGGGTCGTCGAACTGCTCGCCCCGTACTCCCTCGACCTCGTCGTGCACGACCCGTATCTGAGCGAGGAGGAGGCGCGGCGGCTCGGCGTGCGCCCGGTCTCCCTCGACGAACTCTGCGCGGTCTGTGACGTCGTCAGTCTCCACGCGCCGGAGAGCCCGGAGACCAGGCACATGATCGACCGGCGCCGGCTCGCCCTGATGCGGGACGGCACCACCTTCGTCAACACCTCGCGCGGCTCGCTCGTCGACCAGGCGGCCCTCACCGAAGAACTGGCCTCGGGCCGCATCAGGGCCGTGCTCGACACCACCGACCCCGAGCACCTGCCGGCCGACTCTCCCCTCTACGACCTGCCGAACGTCCTGCTCACCCCGCACTTCGCGGGCTCGTTCGGAACGGAGCTGCGCAGGATGGCCGATCTGGCCGTGGAGGAGCTGGCCCGGTACGCGGCGGGGCGCCCCTTCGCCCACGCCGTACGCCGCGAGGACCTGGAGCGATCGGCGTGACCATGCAGCCCTGGTTCACCGAGGCGAAACTCGGCGTCTTCGTCCACTGGGGGATCTACGCCGTGGACGGCGTCCCCGAGTCCTGGTCCTTCTTCGGCGGGGACCTCACCCGCGAGGCCTACATGAAGCAGCTCGGAGGGTTCACCGCCTCCCGCTACCGCCCCGAGGACTGGGCACGCCTCTTCGCGCGGGCCGGTGCGAAGTACGCGGTGCTCACCACCAAGCACCACGACGGCGTCGCGCTGTGGGACACCGAGCGGACGGAGCTGTCCGTCGCCGCCCGTACGCCGGCGGCGCGCGACCTCGTCGGTCCGTTCGCCGAGGCGCTCCGCCGCCACGACCTGCGCGTCGGCCTGTACTTCTCCCACTCCGACTGGAGCCATCCGGACTACCCGACCGTCCGGCCGTCCTCCCTGCACCGGCCCTGGGTGGACAACCGCTTCGCGATGCCCGCGCCCGGAGAGGAGGAGCCCGAGCGCTGGGAGCACTTCCTCGAACACGTGCACCGGGGGCAGATCCGGGAGCTCCTCTCGCGGTACCGGCCCGATCTGCTGTGGTTCGACGGCGCCTGGGAGCGCGACGAACGCCAGTGGCGGATGAAGGAGCTCCGCGAGGAGATCCTCGAACGCCGGCCGCGCACCGTGCTCAACGGGCGGATGCTCGGCCACGGCGACTACGCGACGCCCGAGCTCGGGGTGCCGATCGTCCCGCCCGAGGGGCCCTGGGAGCTCTGCTACACGATCGGCGACGCCTGGGGCCACCAGCCGCGGGACACCGGACACAAGTCCGTGACGGAGCTGATCCGGGTCTTCACCGAGACCGTCGGCCACGGCGGCAATCTCCTCCTCAACACCGGGCCTCGGGAGGACGGCACGATCGCGCCCGAGCACGCCGACCGGCTCGAAGGGCTGGGCCGGTGGATCCGCCGTCACCAGGAGGCGGTCCACCCGACGGAGCGCGGCATGCCCTACGGGCACCACTACGGCCCGTCGATGCTCTCCCGCGACCGCCGCACCCTCTTCCTCGTCTGCTTCGACCCCCCGCGCCGCTTCGTCGAAGTGCGGGGCCTGCAGAACGCGGTACGGAAGATCTCCGTCCTCGGCACCGGGGAGGAGCTGGGCCACCGCGTCGTCGGCGGCTTCCCCTCCCGCCGGGTCCCCGGTGTCGTACGCGTCGACGCCCCGACTCTCTGCGATCCGCACGCCACCGTCCTCGCCCTCGAACTCGACGGCGAGATCGAGCTCTACCGCGGCCACGGCGCCGGCTGACCCGCCCTCACCGAAGAAAGGAAGACCGTGCCCGGCGCACCTTCCGGGGCCGTACCGCTGTACATGCGGCTGGCCGAGCAGATCATCAAGGACGCCCAGCGCGCCGGAGGCGAGGCCTCCGGGCTCCGCAGGATCCCCGCCGAACGTGTGCTCGCCACCTCGCTGGGGGTGACCCGGCAGACCCTGCGGCGCGCGCTGGAGCACCTGCGCGCCCGCGGCCTGGTGCACACCGACCGGTCGGGCACCTACACGTACACCGGATGTGGCGCCCCCACGCGACCGGTCGCGGGTCCGCGTCCCCAGCCGCTGTTCCCGGTCGGCGGAACCTTCGAGGGCCTGGCCGTCCGTTCCCGCGCCCGGCTGTCGTACGAACCGGTGCCGCCGCCGGTCGAGGCGCTGCTCGGCCTCTCCCCGGAGCGGCCCACGCTCGTCCACCGGCATGAGCTCACCCTGCTGTGCGGGGAGACCGTCCAGGAGTCGGTCTCGTACTTCTCACCCACCGCGCTCGCCCAGGTGCCCCGGCTGGGCCGGCGAATGCGGCGGGTGCGCGGTCGGGCCGCCCCGTCCGAGCCGGACCTCCGCCATCTGTACCTGTGGATGGCCGAGTCCGGCCTGCATCCCGTACGGCGCGACCGGGTGCGGGTGGACAGGTCGGGCTGCGAGCGGATGTGGCTCGCCGTCCGGCAGTTCGTCCACGACCAGTTCGACCGGCCGTTGGAGGTCACCGACCTGAGGATCGACCCCGGCCGGGGTCAGCTCGACTACGCGTTCGCGCTTCCTTCCTGACCCGTCCGGCCGAAGGGCCCCTGCCGCGTGGGCGGCAGGGGCCCTTCGGTGTTCCCGGCGGGCCCGTTCAGCCGAGGGCGACGGTGATCCGCTGGGTCGCCCCCGCCTTCGCCGAGGTGTCCACGCGCAGCTTCAGCGAGGGACCGGTGGCGAGGACGGCGACCGAGGGATCCTTGGAGACGACGCCGGTGACCTCGCGGTTCCAGGTGATGTCCAGGCTGGTGAGCGTCTGCGTCGGGTTGGCGACGCAGACCGTGGCGGTCGTGCCGCTCTCCCTGACCACGACGGAGGCGGCCCCGGTGGAGGTGAGGGCGCCGACGGTGCCGCTGCCGTAGAAGTTGACGCCCGTGAAGCCGAGCGAGGGGACGTGGACGCCCTGCTGGTTGGCGGAGTTGGCGAGCACGCTCATCCAGGCCGTGTCGGCGGCCCGGGCCGCCGTGGCCGCGCTGTCGGCGCCCGGCATCAGGATGTAGGAGTAGCCGGCGCCCGACGGGTCGGTGCCGTGGTCGAACCACAGCGTCAGATAGCGGCGGGTGAAGGGCGTCGTCGAGCCGGAGAGCCCGTTGATGTCGCTCCACGCTCCGGTGCGTGCCTGCCGGAGCGCCTTGACCGTGGCGCCGCCGGGGAAGACGTACCCGCCCACGCCCGCGAGGGCGGCCCAGCGGGCGCCGGTGAGGGTGGCCGACCAGCCCTGTGTGGCCGGCATGGCGACTCCGTCGACGGTGAGGGTGTGCGTACCCGTCGCGCCGAGGTTCCGGTTCTCCACGACGGATTCGACGCCGGTGGAGTCGGCGCAGCCGATGCCGGCGCCGAGGCAGACGACGGCGTCGTCGAGGAAGAACCACGCCTTGCGCCCGCCCAGGGTGGACTGCAGGCCGCGGATGTCCATGCCGAGGGCGGCGTACGTTCCGTCGCTCGCGCCGCCCGCCCAGGTCGAGGACGGCCGTGGCGCGCCGAAGTCCCCGCCGGCTCCGTCCGCGAGCGTCTTCTTCGAGACGGTGGTGCCGGGCAGCCGGTACGGATCGACGGTGGGCCAGAAGGTGTCCGTGAACTGCCCGAGCGTCGTCTCCTTCCACCAGGAGAGCATGCCGGACCCGGTGTGCCAGCCGCGCTTGTTCTCCTGGTTCCCGAAGGCGTAGAAGGCGACGCGGGTGGAGGACATGGAGAGGGCGGCGGCCCAGTTCGGGCGGCGGTGGGTGGCCCGGTCCATGGAGCCGAAGACGCGGTGACCGACCGGTTCGGCGACGGCGGTGAGGGCGGTGTCGTCCCGCGCCGCCTTCAGCCGGGAGAGGGAGGCGACGTCGAGGGAGGGGTTGGTCTCCAGGGTCAGGTAGTAGTCGCGCTGGAGCCAGCCCTTCACCATGCCGCGCCAGCGGGTGCGTTCGGCGGCGCTCGCTCCCATCGCGAGCATCAGGACGGCGGCCATGACGCCCTGCGCGCGGCCGTGGTCCCCACCGACGAAACCGTTGGTGCTGGAGGCCGAGAGGCCCCGGCTGACGGCCCGTCCGCCGACCGCGTCCATGAGGACGCCGTTGTAGAGGAACGGGGCGAAGGAGCGCTCGACCGAGTCGAGCATCAGCTGCTTGTCCGGGTCGGTGATGTCCCAGGAGGAGCCGCCGAGCAGCGCGAAGAGCCAGGCGAGGCCGCTGAGGAGGACGGCGCCGTACGAGCCGGTGTACGGCGTGTGGCTGTGCTGGATGAACGATCCGTCACGGTAGAAGCCGTCGCCCGTGGTGACGTACGGGAAGACCGGGGAGAGGCCGTCTCGGGCGCGGGCGATCTTCGCGGAGTTCTTGCCGACGACTCCGCGCAGGGCGACGACCTTGCAGAAGTCGACGCGGTTGGCGCTCTCACCGTGCGGGGCGCCCACGTCGAGCTGGCTGTCGGGGACGAAGTGGTCGACGGCGGCGCAGTAGGCCGCCGTCTGCGCCGCCGACAGGCTGCCGTACATCAGGACGCAGGTGTCGAGGAGCGCTCCGGGGGCGCCTATCTGGGCGTTCCACCACCAGTTGCCGCTGGGCAGGGTGAACGAGGCGTTGTAGACACCGTCGTGGACGTGCTGGAGGCCGGCGACGACGTCCGCGGCGAGCGAGGCGTCGCCGGTGAGTCCGGTGCCGGGCTGGGCGTGGGCGAGCGCCATGGTCTTGAGCCGGTTGTAGGTGGCGGAGACCGGGTCTCCCGAGACGGAGGAGTAGGGCAGGTCCGGCCAGAGCGAGGAGCTGGACGGTGCCGTCGAGGAGCGGTACGAGGCGGCCTTGGCGCCCAGGTCGCCGAGCCGGCCGGCGTAGAGCGGGTCGCTCGCGCCGAAGCCGGTACCGAGCAGGAGTTCACGCCATCTCAGGCGGAGCGTGTCGAAGGCGTCCGCGGCGAGGGCGGGCGGCGCCTCCAGAACGCCTGCCGCCAGGGCGGCGCCGATGGCGGCGGACAGGAAGGAACGGCGGGACCACGACGTCGTTGTCACGGGGCCTCCAGGGTGTGCGGGCGGAAACAGGAGGTTGCAGCGCCATGAATAGTGACGAGCAGACCGATCGGAGTCAACGTCAGGGATCGAAATAGCGATCTTTCGATCAGTGCGATCGAAACTCTGGCGCAACGGCGGCGTGACGAGGCAGGACACGGCGGCCCGCGCCGCGCCCTGCCTCTGGCCGGTCCTGCGTTCCTCTCGGATCAGCCGATGCGGAACCAGACCGTGGTGTCGGGCGGCACCAGGCCACCGGCGAGCGGGCCGCTGGAGAGCAACGGCTCCGTGTGGGCGGGTAGTTCGACGGGGCCTGCGGTGAAGTTGACCAGGCAGACGAAGCCGTGGCCCCGGGTGAAGGCGAGGACTCCGTCGGCGGCGTCCAGCCATTCCAACGGACCGTCGCCGAGCGCGGGTTCGGTACGGCGGATGTGGAGGGCGGCGCGGTAGAGCTCCAGCGTGGACGCGGGATCGCCGGACTCCGCCGCGACGGTGTGGTCCTTCCAGGCCGGCGGCTGTGGCAGCCAGGGCTCCGTAGCCTCCGTACCCTCCGTACCGACGTCGGACGGGCTGAATCCGAAGGGAGCCTCGTCGCCCTCCCAGGGCAGGGGAACGCGGCAGCCGTCGCGGCCGGGGTCCGTGCCACCGGACTGCTGGACGGCGGGGTCCTGGCGGAGGTGGACGGGGATGTCCTCGACCTCCCACAGGCCGAGCTCGTCGCCCTGGTAGACGTAGACGGCGCCGGGCAGGGCGAAGCTGAGCAGGGCGGCGGCACGGGCCCGTCGGGTGCCGAGGTCCAGGTCGACGGGGGCGGGCTGATGCCGCTCGGTGAACGAGGTGTCGGCGCGGCCGTAGCGGGTGACGACACGGGTGGCGTCGTGGCTGCCCAGCACCCAGGTGGCGGGAGCGCCGACGAGAGCGTGCTGCGCGAGTGTGCCGTCGATGACGGCTCGCAGCGCTCCCGGTTCCCAGGGGGCCTGCATGAAGGGGAAGTTGAACCCGGTGTGCAGTTCGTCCGCGCGCAGGTAGCGCGGGAGGGAGTCGGGAGCCACCCACAGCTCACCGACGAAGATGCGCTCGCCCTCGTAGGTGTCGGCGATCCTTCGCCAGGCGCGGTAGATCTCGTGGACCTCCGGCCGGTCGGAGGCCGGATCGGCCGCTCCTTGCGGGAGCGAGGCCTTGTCGGGGAGCCCCTCCTGCTTGAGGAGGAGGGAGGCGACGTCGATGCGGAAGCCGTCCACCCCTCGGTCGAGCCAGAACCGCAGGATCGACTCGAACTCCTCCCGTACCCGCGGGTGCTCCCAGTTCCAGTCGGGCTGCTCGGGCGCGAACAGGTGCAGGTACCACTCGCCCGGCGTGCCGTCGGGTGCCGTCGTACGGGTCCAGGCGGGGCCACCGAAGGCCGACTGCCAGTCGTTGGGGGGCAGTTCGCCGCTCGCGCCCCTGCCGGGCCGGAAGTGGAAGAGCTGCCGCTCCGGCGAGCCCGGCCCCTCGGCCCGTGCGGAACGGAACCAGGGATGCTGGTCGGAGCAGTGGTTCGGGACCATGTCGACGATGATCCGCAGACCGAGCCCGTGCGCCTCGGTGATCAGCGCTTCTGCGTCCGCCAGCGTGCCGAAGAGCGGGTCGATGTCGCGGTAGTCGGCCACGTCGTAGCCCGCGTCGGCCATCGGGGAGACGTACCAGGGTGAGATCCACACCGCGTCGACGCCGAGGTCGCGCAGGTGGGGCAGCCGGGCCCGGATGCCGGCGATGTCACCGACGCCGTCCCCGTTCCCGTCGGCGTAACTGCGCGGATAGATCTGGTAGATGGCGGCTCCGCGCCACCAGGGGCCGGGCTGTTCGTCGGGCATGCGTGTTCTCCTGCGGGGTCGGTACGGGGGGAATGCCGCCGCTCACGGCGCGGTCGGCGCCGGTGCCGTGAGCGATGAGCTGCCCACGGCGAGGTCGGTGTTCTCCTGCGTCACTGCCAGATGCGGATGTAGTCGACGCACATGTTGGAGCGGTGGTCCAGAGGGGCGTCGAAGACGGAGCCGGCGGCCCACTCGGCGGTCTCGCTGGAGATCACCGGGAACATGGGTGCCTGGCTGATGAGGTCCGGGTCGGTGATGTCCCGTACGACGGTGCCGTCGTAGCGGTAGATCATGCGGTCGGGCCGCCATTCCACGGAGTAGGTGTGGCAGCCGCTGTGCAGCCCTGGGGCGTCGACGGAGACCGAGGACGACTTGTGGTCGGCTCCGTAGCCGTCGTAGTGGATGGTGTTGCTGTAGCTGTCCGACGCGGACACGCTCTCGATGACGTCGTACTCACCGCCGTCGCGGGCCGTGCCGTCCACGCCGTTGACGCCGCCGGGCGGCATCAGCCAGAGCGCGCCGAAGAGATCGTGGTTGGGCGGCATCTGCGCGCGCCACTCGACGGTGCCGAAGGTGAAGTCGGACTTCCCCCGGCCCTCGATCTCACCCGTGGCGTACGCGGTCTCGCCGAGCTTGGAGAGCGATATCCAGAGGTTGCCGCCGTTGACGGAGTCGGGGTTGGGGTTGACCTTGACGTTCGACGGCTTCCACCAGCTGTCGAAGTACTGGCCGTCACGGCGGGCGGCGTCCACGGACGACCACTTGGCGGTGTCCAGAGAGGTGCCGTAGAACTCGTCGCTGAACACCAGGGTGTCGTGCGAGCTGCCCCCGTTCGGGCGGACGCCTGCGGGGGTGGCGGGGTCGACCCCCGCCGCCCGGGGATCCGCGTGCGCCGGGGCGGACAGCAGCAGGGCGAGGGCGGCCGCGCTCCCCGCCACGGCACCGAGTGCGCGGGGGCGGGGTACGGGAGGAACGGGACCGTGCTCGGGCTTCATGGTCATTCTCCTGACTTCTCGCGCGGAGAAGGCGACTCGGGGGCGAATTGACCTGTGTATGACCTCCCGCGAGGTGTCCCTCCATCGCGGAGTCTCACAGGGATTGCCCGGAACGTAAATCGATTGCACAAGCCCGCCAAGGGATTGGTCCTACCTCTGGGCGGAGGCGGTCGGACTCTAGGTCGAAACAGGGTGATGAGCGGGGACTTCTGCACCAAGTGATCTGATCTCTCACTGCCGACCGCCTTGACCTGGTTCAAGCACCGCCCCTAGCCTCACCGCCACGTAATCGATTGCACGCGATTCGGAGCACAGATGTCCAGAGCCCTACCGTCCCGTCTCGGTCGAGCCGCTGTCGCCGGCGCGGCCGTCGCAGGCGCGCTCGCCGTGTCCGTCCCCACGCCCGCCTACGCCGAGGCCGCCGCGAACCTGGTCGTCAACGGCGACTTCGAGCAGGTCTCGGCCGACGGCTCGATCCCCGGCTGGCCGCAGAACGAGACCCGGGCCGGCGGCCGCGCCCAGGTCCTCGACGGCGCCGGACCCGACGGCAGCCGGGCCCTCGCTCTCGACCTCGGGAACGCGGACGACAAGGCTGCGATCGGCCAGGACGTCCCCATCCCGGACACCGGGAGCTTCCGGGCGTACCGCATCACCTTCGACGAGCGTGCCGTGGGCCTCTCCGGCTACGGCGGCGACCTGTGGGCCCGCAACTTCGGCCACGACGCCCTCGTCGGCCGGGTCACCGGCGACACGCCCTGGCGCAGAGCCAGCGCCGTGGTCCTCGCCCGGCCGGGCGCCCCGACCGTCAGTCTGCTGCTCGCCCTGGAGCGGACCACCGGCCGTCTGCTCGTCGACAACGTCCGCGTGGAGCGTGCCGAGGGCGATGTCGTGGGCGCCAACGGCCAGCCGACCGGCGCCGTCCAGCTCACCTGGAACTTCGGCACCCTCGCACAGCCCCCGGCCTCGTACGAGGTGCACCGTTCCTCCGACCGGAACTTCACGCCGGGGCCGAAGACCCTGATCCGAGCGGTGCCGGCCGCCTGGACCGCCGAGGACGGCTCGGCCCGACCCGGCACGCGCTACACGTACAAGGTGGTCGCCCTCGCCGCCGACGGCACCCGGCTGGCGACCACCGGCGCCGAGACCGTGACCACGCCCTCCCGCTTCCTCGACGAGCAGCAGACGAACGTGCTGAGCGCGACGGGGACGGGGAGCGGGACCGGGGCCGGCCAGGGCGCTCGGCTGGCCTGGCGGCTGAAGGCCGGCAGCAGGACGCCGGTGACCCTCTACGCGGGCGGCCCCGAAGTCGCCGAGGGCAGGCTCGGCGAGGCCCGCAAGGTCCGTACGTGCGGCGCCGACGACACGACCGGCGCGCTGACCCTGACGGCCGAGGACCTCAGGGGCGCGACCGGGTTCGCCCTCGTCGGGCGGCACGGCGAGGTCCTCGCCACCGCGACCCTCGGCAGCCTCGCCCACCCGAGGACGGGCGTCACGGAGGCGAGGCTCACCGCGATCCGGGCCGCGATCCGACAGAGCGGTACGCCCAGGTCGACGTACGACAGCCTGGTGAGCCGGGTGGCCAGGGGGCTGCCGGCCTACAACTACCGCCCGGGCGAGGCGCAGGCGTCCCTGGCCCATGACGCCGCCCTCCTGTACCAGGTCACGCGGGACCCGGCGTACGCGGCGGTCGCCTACGAGGCGGTCGTGGAGTCCGGCCGGACCATGCCGTTCGTCAACGGCACCGCGCACGCGGGAGCCGCTCCGCTGGAGACCGCCAACGCCGCCACTCCCCTGGCCACCGCCTACGACTGGGCCTACCAGGCGTGGACGGAGGAGCAGCGGGCGGAGGCCCAGCAGGTGCTCCAGCGCGTCGCCGCCTACCTGGAGGTCTCGTACCACCCGAACTTCGCCCTGCCGACCAAGCAGAGCAACTGGACGGCCGTGGTGCGGGGCGCCGAGCTGACGCTCCGTCTCGCGGTGCGCGGTGACGGCCCGTTCGACCTGCAGGAGGAGCGGATCCCCCAGCTGATCGACGAGGTCGGCCGGCACCTGGACACCGCGTACTCGGAGACCGGGTGGGACCAGGAGGGACTCGACTACTTCGGCTACGGACTCGGGGTGGGCGCGCCGGGAGTCACCGGTTCGCTCGACGCCGGGATAGGCGCGCTGAAGGAGAAGTGGGAGCGCCCGCGGTTCGCGAACCTCCTGCTGCACAGCGTGTCGGCGCAGGCGGACAAGGCCCGCCTGCAGTGGGGCGTCGCGTCGACGACCGGCGCGGTGCCGATCCCGGGCCTGATCTTCACCCAGGTGCCGGCCGGGCAGCGCGCGGCCTGGCTGTGGCAGTACGAGCGGACGGTCGGCGGAGGCGGAGGCACCTACGGGCTGCTTCACTACCCGTACGGGATCGCTCCGCAGGACCCCGACGAGGCGCCGGCGAGCGTGCGCGCGGCGCTGCTCGACGACCATGTCGGCTCGTACCTCTTCCGGAGCCGGTACCAGGACAAGGACGACGTCCTGGTCGGCGTCCAGAACCGCAACGAGAACCACATCGGCTGGGGTGGTTCGGACACGTTCGCGCTGTCGCTGGTCGGCCAGGACGTGATCTGGGCGCAGCAGCCCGCGAAGAACACCTCGAAGCCGGAGCTGTTCTCCAAGCCGTTCGTCGACGGGAGGCCCGAGCCCCTCGCGGGCCGGGGCAGGACGCTGGCGTCACGGGCGTACGCGGGGCAGGGCGGCGGATTCGTGTCCCTGGACGGGAGCGGCAACTACCTGCTCGGCACGGCGCGGCGGGACATCGCGGTGGATCTCCGCCCGGTGGGCGGGGCCGACTCGGTCGTCGCGGTCCACGACACCTTCGCCGACACCGCCGCGCACACCTACGCCTGGCAGCTGTCCCCGGAGGCGGGTACGGCGATCACCTTCGGCGCGACCGAGTCCGGCGCCACGACCTTCCTGTTCAGGAAGGGCGACAGCTGGCTCAAGGGGTGGGTGCTGAACCCCGAGGGCGCGGACCTCTCCGTCGAGAAGGGTGCGTTCAGGGTGGTCCGGAGCGGCACGGAGGCGGACTTCCGGATCGTCGTCGCGGTCGGCAACGGGGCCACGGTGCCCACGGCCGTCGTCGAGGGCAGCACTCTCTCGCTCGGTGGCACGGCCTACGACCTGTCCGACCTGAAGGGCCACCTCCCGGCCACGAGCTGACGGGCCGGGCGGGGGGCAGGCCTGAGGGGCGGGGCAGGGCGGACGGGCGGGGGCAGGGCGGGGCGGGCCGGGGCAGGCCGGGCAGGGCGGGGCGGGCGGCGGTCAGGCGCGGCGGATCCGGGGCCTTACCGAGTCGCGGACCACGACGTGCGTGCCGAGCACCACCTGCTGGGCGTGCCGGTGGTCGGGCTCGTCCCGCTGCACGGCCAGTTTCACGGCGGTGCGGCCGAGTTCCAGGAACGGGATCTGCACGGTGGTGAGGGCGGGGAACAGGTGCTCGGCGTGGGGCAGGCTGTTGTTGAACCCCACGACGGAGATCTCCTCCGGCACCGGCACCCCGTCCGCCCGCAGCTGCGTCAGGGCGCTGCCGGCCACGTCGTCGTCCCACGCGAACACGGCGGTGACGTCGGCCGGCCTTCCGCGCAGGATCTCCCTGATGCCGGCCGGTCCCATGTCGTTGTGGTTGCCCCGGTTGACGATCAGCGCCGGATCGGGGCGCAGGCCGTAGCTCTCCAGGGCTCTGAGATGGCCGGCCACGCGCCCGGCGGTGGTGGAGTTCTCAGGACCGCCGAGGAACAGGATCCGCTCGTGGCCCGCGGAGAGCAGATGGCTCGTGATCGCGAAGGCCCCGCCCTCGTTGTCGTAGTCGACCACCGTGAGCGGCAGGTCCGGGCCCGGGGAGGGCCGCCCCACGAGGACGAGACGGGAGCCGGCCGTGTCGAGCTCACGGGCGAGGGCGGCCACCCTGGTCCGGTAGCGGGGGGTGTCCCGGACGCCGCCGATCAGGATCACGATGTCGGCGTTCTGCTCGGCCATCGCGGCGGCGAGGGAGAGCTCCCGGTCGTCGTCGGCCTGTGAGGAGGCGACCATGCAGCGCATGCCTTCCGCCGCCGCCTGCTGCTCGATCCCTCGGGCGATCTCGTTGTACGGGCCGCCGCTGAGGGTGACGAGGACGATGCCCACGGTGTTGCTCCGACCGCCCTTCAGCGCCCTGGCGTGGGCGTTGACGACGTAGTGCAGCTCCTTCGCGGCGAGGAGCACCTTGGTCCGGGTGGAGTCGGTCAGCGGCTTCCCGGCCAGGACGCGGGAGACGGTGGCCGTCGAGACCCCGGCCCGCCGCGCCACGTCCCGCATCGTGGCCTGCCGGCGCGAGGGCTGCGGCGCGCTGTGCGCTTCGGTGGCCACCGGGACCTCCCCAGGCTCGGGTAATCGTTTGCATCCTCGCAGGACGCGCCGGTGGGGGTCAACGCGAGCCTTCGGCGGGCCGAGGGACGGAGGAACGGGCCCCCTACTTTCGTCACCTCGGATGCCGACGATGGACACCCCTGCGGGCCCCGGAACGCCGGGAGGATGGAGTGGTGGCGCGGCACCGCCCTCCTCCTCTCCCTCCTCGGCAGGGCGGCGCCGCCCCCGGAAGCTCGTTCATCCGGACCGGTCGGACCCTCGGGTCCCGGATCGGAAGGCGAAGCGCCGGGGGTCGGGGGGCCAGGGGGCCGTTCCGCCCGTGAGGGCGCACCCAGACTTGGAGTTCATCGTGAACGCACACAGCGGCGTCGCCGTCCTGCCCCGTCACCCCCGCGCCGCGGCCGACGCGCGGCACGTCCTGGACCGGATCACGCCCGAGGGCCATGACGAGGTGGACATGGCGGCCCTGCTGCTGAGCGAGGTCGTCTCCAACGCGGTCCGGCACGCGGAGGGGCCGGCCATCGAGGTCGCGATCGGTTACGACCGCCGCGCCGGTGTGGTGACGGGGGCCGTGTTCGACACGAACCCCCGCATGGGTGCGGGGGCCCGGTCGAGCCGGGACGAGCCGGACACGGACGAGACGGAGCTGGAGACGGGTCGTGGGCTGGACCTGCTGGACGCGGTGGCCGGCGCTTGGGGTGTGGCCACGGTCGGTGACCACGGCAAGTGGGTCTGGTTCCAGGTCCACGCCGCCTGAACCCGGTCCGGCACCGGCGCCGTAAGCCGCTGAATTGACCCATGATTTCTCCCCTTCAATGCACCCTGACAGGGGTCTTTCCTGGGCCTAGATTCAGTGGTGCCGCCGGGAACACCGGGCGGCGGAACGAGTGAGACCCAGGAGTGACCATGACGTTCACCAGCGCCTCGAAGCCCGTCCTCGTCCGTGCCGACGAGGCGGAGACGCTCCGGGACGGGGCGACCAGCCTCATCACGCTGCTGGCCGACGCGAACGCCACCGGCGGTGCGCTGACCGCCAACCGCGCGACGCTGCGGAAGGGCTCTCCCGGAGCTCCCGCGCACTTCCACACCCGGGCCACCGAGATGTTCCTCGTGCTCAGCGGGTCGATGCGGATCCTGCTCGACGACCAGGTCCTCACGCTCGGCCAGGGGGACTTCCTGACCGTCCCGCCGACCGTGCCGCACGCCTTCGCGCCGGCACCGGACAGCGAGGCCGAGATGCTCGTCGTCTTCACTCCGGGGATGGACCGGTTCGACTACTACCGACTGCTGGAGCGGGTGTACCAGGGCGAGGCCTCGGTACAGGACATCCGCGACAGCTCCGAGCAGTTCGACAACCACTACTTCGAGAGCCCCGTGTGGCAGCGGGAACTCGCCCGGCGCTGAACTCCCCGTCCCAAGGAGCCCGTCGGGTCCACCGGGGGCCGGGAGACGCGGTCCCTCCGGCCGGGTAGCCCCGCTCGTTCACTGTGCGGGCGGCAGGATCTGGCAGAGCGCGTCGAGGGCGGCGGCGTACGCGTGGTCGGGCGGGGTCGCGTAGCCGACGACCAGCCCGTCGAACAGTGCGGTCTCTGTGTCGGGGTGCCGGAAGCCGGCGAGGCCGTCGAGGGCGAGGCCGAGCCCGGTGGCGGCGTTCACGGTGGGGGCCTCGGTGCCCGGGGGCAGCCGCAGTACCGCGTGCAACCCCGCGGCGATCCCGGTGACTTCGATGTGGGGCGCGTGCGCGGCGAGCGCGGCGACCAGGCGGTCGCGGCGGTCACGGTAGCGCTGACGCATCCGCCGGATGTGCCGGTCGTAGGCTCCGGAAGTGATCAGGTCCGCGAAGGTGAGCTGGTCCACCACGCTGGTCCAGCGCTCGCGTCGGCCCTTCACCGCGAGGACCGGACCGACCAGATGCTCCGGCACCACCATCCAGCCCAGCCGCAGCGCGGGCGACACGCTCTTGCTCGTCGAACCGACGTACAGCACGTGGTCGGGGTCCAGCGCCTGGACCACGCCGACCGGTTCGCGGTCGTACCGGAACTCACCGTCGTAGTCGTCCTCGATCACCACGCCGCCGCGCGCACGCGCCCAGTCGACCGCGGCGTTGCGCCGCGCCGGATCGAGCGGCCCGCCGACGGGGAACTGATGCGCGGGGGTGAGCAGCACCGACCGCACGCCGCGACGCCCCGCCAGCTCCTCCGTTCCGGTGCCGCGCTCGTCCAGGCCGAGGGGCACCGTCCGTACGCCGTCGGCCGTCAGCAGGTCACGGTGGAACGCCAGGCCGTACGCCTCGACGGCGAGCGTCCCGCGCAGGACACCGCCTCCGAACAGCAGCCTCAGCGCGTCGGAGAAGCCCGAACAGATCACGATGCGCTCCGGACCGGTCCGCACGCCCCGCACGCGGGCCAGGTAGTCCGCGAGCGCGGTGCGCAGCTCGATCCGGCCCTGTGGGTCGCCCGGCCCGAAGGCGTCGTGTGGAGCGGCGTTGAGCGCCCTGCGGGTGGAGGTCGACCAGGCGTTCCTCGGGAACGACGACGCGTCGGGCTGACCCTGCATCAAATTGTGTGCGGGCGCGGCGAATTCCGTGGCCGGCTTCTTGGGGAGGCGCACTGCCCTGGCGGGTGCGGCGCGCTCCGCGACCCGGGTGCCCGAACCCTGCCGGGCGCTCAGCCATCCCTCGGCGACCAGTTCCGCGTACGCGTCGGCGACCGTGTTCCGCGCGACGCCGAGGTCGGCCGCGAGCGACCGGTAGGGCGGCAGCCGGGCCCCGGCGGCCAGTCGGCCGTCCTGGATCGCCTCACGCAGAGCTTGGGCGAGGGCGGCCCGGCGCGAACCCGTCCCGGCCAGCTCCAGGTGCAGGTCGGCGCCGAAGCGTTCGGCCGCATCGACCCAGGACTCCGACACGTGAATGCACCTCTCCGGCGGTCTGTCGGTTCATCAGGTTAGCCACCATGACGCTCGCCCCCGCGCCCCGAGTCGACTTTCCGATCAGCCGCCGCTGGACGAGCGTGCCCGCAGGCGCGGGAGGACGAACAGGCGGTGCCTGGGGGCGTCCGGCTGGTCGAGCCTGCGCACCAGCAACTCCACAGCGGATGCGCCGACTTCGTGCTTGGCGGGGGCGATCGCGCTCAGCGGGACGTCGGCGAGCCCCGCCACCTCGTCGTCGTACGCCACGATCGCCACGTCGCCGGGAACCTGGATCGACCGTGCGCGCAACCGCCTCAGCAGCGCGAGCGCCTCGTTGTCGGGATGGGCGATGACGGCGTCCACGCGGCCCTCCGCCGCCGCGTCGAGCAGTTCCTCGAACGGGCCGTCGTACTCCGGGCTCCCGGGGCCCGCGTCCCCGGTGTCGACGACGGACGCCGCACCGGGGGCATCGAGTCCGGCAGCGCGTACGCCGCCTGCGAAGCCCTCGATGATCCACTGTGCGGTCGGGCTCGTCCCGCGGACGAGCAGCACGAGGCGGCGGCGGCCCGCCTCGACGAGATGCCGGACGGCCAGGCGTGCGCCGTGGACGTGGTCGGACAGGACGTGGTCGATCCCGGCCACGTCGTCGGCCTCGGGGCGGCGCTCCACGATCACCACAGGGACGGGCAGTTCCTCGTACCAGCCGCGCGGTCCCGACGGGACCACCAGCAGTCCGTCGATCCCGTCGCCGACCATCCGTTCGACCTGCGCGCGCTCCTCGTCCGCGTCGTACCCCGAGATGTCCAGCACCAGCCGGACGTTCCGGGCGGCCGCGGCCTCGCGCGCGCCCTTGATCACCTCGGGGTAGTAGTAGTCGGCGGACGGAACGATCAGGCCGATGACGCGTTCGCGGCCACGGGAGGACGAGGCGGCACCCGTCTCGGCGGTGGCCGTCTCCGCCCAGGTCTCGGGAAGCATGGCCCCGCCGTGGACACGGGCGACCAGGCCACGGTCCGCGAGGATCTCCACGTCACGGCGGACCGTGACGGGGGACACGCCCAACTCGGCCGCGAAGTCGCTGACTCGGAGCGAGCCTTCTTCGCGCAGCCTGCGCAGGATCGCCTGGTGCCTGTGTTCCGCGTGCACTGCCACGCTCCCCTCCGACGACGCCCCAGTTCACACGCAGTGTAGCCACCCATGGATCGGTCCTGTCCGTTTCCTTTCGAACGGACAATGAATGGCTGTTCCTGTCCAAACTGTTGCTGTCCTGCTTTTCTGCGTGTTAGAAACCCCACGCTTACGAGCCAGCGACAGCGCCGAGGCAACGACGCGCTCCTCCCGTAAAGGTCGTCTCCCATGCCATCTCCCTGGCGTCGCCGCACGTTCCTCCAGGCCGCGGGTGGGGGCGCGCTCGCCCTCGGACTCACGGGAACGCTCGCGCGCCCGTCCGCCGCCTCCGAAGTCCCCGGGGCCGACGGCACGTTCACCACCGCGTCCGACGCGGAGTACGACGCACTGCGCGGAAAGTGGCGCAGCCTCATCCTCGGTACGGGCTTCAGTCCGACGGCGGAGCCGTACCGGACCATCCTCACCAGCCTCGGCACGACCGCGGCCGGCTACCGGGCGACCATGGTCCCCGCGAACGGTTCGCTCTGGCCCGGCCGCTCCTGGACCGACCCGGAGCCCGACCTCGACGCGGAGTCCTACGCGTTCTCGGCCGTCATGAACGACAGCTACAACCGGCTGCGCACCATGGCCGAGGCGTACGCCCAGCCGGGCACCGGGCTGACCGCGGACGCCGGGCTCCGCGACGCCGTCCTCACCGGCCTCGACCACCTCCACACGGAGATCTACAACGAGAACACCACGCGCTACGGCAACTGGTACAACTGGCAGATCGGCGCCCCTCAGGCGCTGATGGACACCTGTGTGCTGATGTACGACCACCTGTCGGCGGCCCAGATCGCCGACTACTGCCGTGCCGTGGACGCGTTCGTGCCGGATTCGGTCTTCGCCTCGTACACGGGCACCAGCACCGGTGCCAATCGGGTCGACCTGTGTCGCGGAGTCATCCTGCGGGGGATCGTCGGCAAGGACCCGGGCAAGATCGCGCTGGCCTCCCAGGCGCTGGCCCCGGTGTTCCCCTACGTCACCTCGGGCGACGGTTTCTACGACGACGGATCGTTCATCCAGCACCGTAACGTCCCCTACATCGGCGGGTACGGCGCGGTACTGCACGACGGTGTGGGCCGGCTGCTCGCCCTGCTGCGCGGGTCGACCTGGGAGGTGAAGGACGCCGGCACCCAGCTCTTCCTCGACACGATCGAGAAGGCCGTCGCCCCGTTCCTCTACAACGGTCTGATCATGGACAACGTCAGCAGCCGGGGCATCAGCCGTATCGGCGGCAACGAACACCAGCGCGCCCACGGGCTCATGGCGACCATCCTGCTGGTCGGCCAGGGGGCGAGTGCGGAGGAGAACGCCCGCTGGCGCGCGATGGTCAAGGGCTGGCTGCAGCGCGACTACTACTACCCCGCGCTGAAGAACCCCGGCCTGAGCCTGATCAGGGCCTCACTCCTGCAGGCGCTTCAGGACGACACCTCCGTCAAGGCTGCCCCCGAGCCCGTCGAGCACCGGCTGTTCCCCAACATGGCACGGGCCACCCACCGCCGTCGCGGCTGGGCCGCCTCCCTCTCCATGGCCTCGAACCGCATCGCCCACTACGAGTTCGGGAACGGCGAGCACGCCCGTGGCTACCACACCGGCGCCGGCTGGCTCTCCTGGTGGGGCAGCGACTTCGGTCTGGAGCAGTACTCGGACGCCTACTGGCCCACCGTCGATCCGTACCGTCTGCCCGGCATCACCGCCTCGCGCAAGCCTCTCGCCGACGGTGAGGGCGGCAACTGGGGGCAGCCCATGCCGGACGCGGCCTGGGTCGGCGGCACCACCGACGGCGAGTACGCCGCCATCGGCCAGCACCTCAAGGGCATATCCAGCACCATGGACGCCAAGAAGTCCTGGTTCTGCCTCGACGACTCCATCGTCTGCCTCGGCGCCGGCATCACCTCCAGCGACGGCCACACCGTCGAGACGACCGTCGACAACCGCGCCCTCGGCGCCACCGGTGCCCCGGTCCTCACCGTCGACGGCAAGGCGCAGCCGGTGACGCAGGGCTGGGCCGCCACCTTCGACGACGTCGAGTGGGCCCACATCGGCGGACAGGCGGGATACGTGTTTCCCCACGGGGCCAGGCTCAACGCGGTACGCGAGGAGCGCACCGGCTCCTGGAGGGACATCAACACGGGCGGCTCCCCCGACCCGATCACCCGTCGCTATCTGACCCTCTTCACCGACCACGGCCTCGACCCGACCGACGGCGCCTACGCCTACGTCCTGCTGCCCGGGGCCGGCGCCAGGACCACCGCGCACCGCGCCCGCGACCGGGGATGGCTGCGGATCCTCGCCAACTCCGCCGACCAGCAGGGCGTGCGGGTCCCGAAGCTGGGCCTCACCGCGGTGAACTTCTGGGCCGCGGGCACCGTCGACAGGATCCGCGCCGGCGCCCCCGCATCCGTCCTCGTACGGGAGCACCGCAACGGCACGGCGACCCTCGTGGTGTCGGACCCCGCACGGCAGGCCACCTCCCTGGACATCGTCTGGAACCGCGGGGTGAGCAGGGTGCTCTCGAAGCCCGCCACGGTCACCGCCGCCACGACCGGCTCCTCGCTGAAGCTCACGTTCGGCGACCTCACCGGCCAGGCGGGCGCACCCCAGAAGATCACCGTCCGCCTCGGCTGACCCCGAGGACCAGACGCCGCTCGCGAGGTCGGGCCCTCCCTCCCCCCACGCCGGTCCGGGTGCGCTCCTCGTGCGGAAATCCCACTCTCCCCCCCACCGGAGGAATCCATGCGTCACAGCAACGTCCGGGGCATCTCCCGTGTCTCCCGCTCGGGCACGCGCCGCTCCCCCGCCGATCAGCCGGCGCCGCGGCGCCGGCGCGGGCGGCTTTTCGCCCCCACGGCCCTCGCCGCGGCACTCTCGCTCGTCCTGGCGACACCCGCGCACGCTGCGGTCGAATGGGACGGCGACGCGGACAACGGGGGCACCGCCGTGTTCGCCTCGGTCCTCTGCGACTCCCCGTCGTACGTCTACCAGCCGGACTGGAACGACGGCCGCGGGAAGGTCTTCGGCTTCACCAAGGCAGCGGGCTCCGAGCGGTGCGAGGGGCACGGCATCGCCGGCCGCACCCTCACGTCCGGCAGGACCTACTGGTTCGGCTGGGAGTCCATGACCAAGACCGGCAACGCCCAGACCGTCTTCCAGTGGAAGTCATGGGGCACCGGTGACGAGCACGACCAGAACTACCCGGTGATCATGAAGGTCGAGGACAGCCGGCTGAGGATCTGGTACGTCGCCCCGGGCGAGCAGTGGATCTCCGTCGGCAGCGTCCCGTGGACGCCGGGCAGCTGGAACAAGATCGAGCTGGGCATCGACGCCCAGAGCTCGACGAGCGGTTCCTTCGCCCTGTACGTCAACGGCCAACTGGTCGTCGACCGTCAGAACGCACGGACGTGGGACGTCCTGGGCAACGTCCCGCGCTGGGGCTCGTACGGCTCCACCATCTTCGACGTCGAATCGGTCCACTGGGTCGACGGCCTGAAGATGGGCACGACACGGGCCGACGTCGACTGAAGCGGCGCCGGTGACGGTGCCACCTGACCCCGGATCTGGGTGCGTGTGGCGGACGCCCCCATCCCCGTCTGGTAGCGGGAGCCGGTCCCCGCCCGCGAGGGCGGACGGCCCCATGGCAAGGGGCGAGGGGCCCGAACGCGATGCGTTCGGGCCCCTCGCCCCTGCCGTGCCCGGTGTTCAGAACGTGCGGCCGCCGAACGGCGGGAGGCCGTAGTACGTGCCCAGCTCGTCGCGGTACCCCGGGTCGTCGAGGTGCTTCTCGCGGTGGAACTCGGGGGCGTCCTTGATCTGTTCCTTGGTCCGGTCGACGAAGATCTTCGCGTCCTCCGGAACGATCCGGGTCACCGTGCTCGCCGGCAGGAGGACCTCCTTCCCGAAGATCCACACACCGGTGTCCACGACCAGGTAGGCGTCACCGACCTCGTCGGAGTGCTTGTCGACCTTGCCGATACTCCCGTCGGTGGCCTCGACCTTGTAGCCGGTGAGGTCGGCACCGGCCAGGTGGCCCGAGGTCGACGTGTAACTCCACACATGCTCAGTCACGCGAAAACAACTCCTCCGGTAAAGGGAGGACGGCGAGGGAATTCCTGCCGTCTCTACTTTTCCGTACGTCGTGCGGGGCGGACTTCACGCCCCGCCTGAATTCCGCTTACCCCGCATCCGGCTTGCCATTCACATCAGGCGAAGCGGTGTGCGGCGCGGATCGGCCGCCGGGCCGTCACCACCGATACCAGCGACCGCTGCCGCTCTTGGGCCGGGCGATGAAGCCGAGCAACCAGACGACGAGCAGGACGATCGCGATCCACCAGAGAGCCTTCAGCGCGAAACCCGCGCCGAAGAGAATCAGGATCAGCAGAAGAAGAAGCAGTAGGGGAACCATGATTATCAACCTCCGCGAAAACATGTTCCCCGCTTTTCCGTTCGCACACCCGGGAGAGTCGAGCGCCGAAATCCCCGGCATGCGAGGCCGTCGCGTGCAAAGCCCGCGGAATGGCCGAGCCGGTGCGGGCCGGGCCCGGACGTCACGCCCTGACCGTCATCTCCGCACATCGGGTGACGACCGGGGCGAGTGCTCCCTCGCTGTCGAGCAGCCGCCGCTGCGCACGGGCGCCGTTGCCCTGTTCATGGAGGCGCGCGATGCCTTCCCGGACCCGCTCGTCCTCGCCGTGGTCGACCAGCGCCTCCCGGACGTGCTGGTAGAGCGCCGTGACCGCGTGCTCCGCGTCCGTCTCCCGCATGGTCCGGGGATCCAGCAGCGGGCCGTCGAGGCCTGAGCGGCCCGCCCGCCACGCGGCCAGTCGCAGCAGGCTCGTCCCGACCCTGGCGGGTGGAGTGCCGTCCTGCCAGGCGCGGGCGGCGGTCTCGACCAGGCCGCGGATGAGCGCGGCCAGCAGGACCGGGGTCGAGGCGTCCAGGCAGACGTCGGCCACCCGGACCTCGACCGTGGGGTACGTGGCCGAGAGGCGGGCGTCGAAATAGATCATGCCTTCGTCGCGCAGCACGCCGGTGCCGATCATCGCGGCGACCTGCTCGTGGTAGCGGTCGGCGGACCCGAAGACATCGACCGGTCCGGCCGACGGCCACCGGTTCCACACCCGGCTGCGGTAGCTGGCGTACCCGCTGTCCTCGCCCTGCCAGAACGGCGAGTTCGCGCTCATCGCCGTCAGCACGGCCAGCCATGGCCGGATACGGTCCAGGACCGCGACGCCCTCCTCGTCCGAGGCGACCGACACATGGACGTGGCAGCCGCAGGTCAGCTGTTCCTGCGCCGTCAGCCCGAACTGCTTCCCCATCCACTCGTAGCGTCGTCCCACGTTCAACGAGGGCCGGACGGGCAAGGGCGACGTCGCGATGGCCGCGACCGCAGCGCCGACGGTCGCCGCGTGCCGGGCCGCCTCCCCACGGATACGGATGATCTCCTCCTGGAGCTCGCCCATCTCCGTCACCGGTTTGGTGGCGAACTCCAGCTGCTCCTTCTGAAGTTCCTTCTCGAAGGCGTGGTCCTCGCCGCCACCGCCGCTGCCGCTCTCGGGTTGCCGCCAGGCCAGGCGGTCGGCGGCCGCCAGCACCGCCCCCGAGACGGCGAGCGGCGCGCCGGTGCGCTCGTCCACCAGCAGCAACTCTTCCTCCACGCCCACGCTTCGCATGCCGCCGCCCCTGGATCGTTCCATCGGATGCAAGGCAGATGCCCTGTCTCCCCTCTACCATGCCGAAGGCCCGCGCCGCCCCCCGCGAGGCACGACGGGACGGTCCGCCGACGGCTCCGCCGCCGCCCGGGCTCAGCGCAGCAGCGCTCCCCGCAGGGTGATGCCGTGCCGTGTCCGCAGCCGTCGCAGCTCCCACATCGCCACGGCGGTGACCGACAGGGGCGCCCCCAGGACGAAGGCCAGCCGGACCACGGTGGGCACGCTCTCGTACGTGCCGCGGAACAGGTCGACGAGGGCGACCTCCCATACGAGGAGCGTCGCGAGTAGAGGCGGAACCGTCTCGTGGAGGTCCGCCGTCCGGAAGACGTGGACGAGTGACTGCGCGATGCCGTAGAGACCGAAGGGGCCGAGCCACAGCAGGAAGGCGCCCAGGGCGAACAGCAGCACCACCCGCCCCGCGGAGGCGGTCCAGTCCGTTTCCTCGGTCACGTAGCCGAGCGCCGTGACCAGCCGCGGCCCGGCGAGGGTGACGAAGAGCGCGAGCAGCGCCCCCGCCGGCTTGGCCGCACGGCGCAGGAACAGCCGCCGGTGGGGAGGGCGAGCCGCCGCGACGAAGGCAGCGACGGCGACGGGGAAGGTCACCGCAAGCACGATGAGGGTGGTACGGATCTGGGCGAAACGGTCGTCCACCACGGCGTCGGTGTCCGCTGCCAGCCCGTAGGAGAGCAGCATCCACGTGATGGCGACCAGGCCGACGACGGCCCGGGTGACCTGGAGGCGTTTCACCATCGGGTCGTGCACACGATCCGGCCGGGACGGCGTGAACACCGCGCGCCCCACGGCGATCGGGTTGAAGAGACGCCCGAAGGTCAGCCGAGGTGCCGGGACGTGTGGCGGTCCCACCGGCGGCGGTGCGGGTGGCCGACCCGGAGCCGGCGGCTGTCCTCCGTAAGGGCTTCGCGGTGCCTGGCTACCGCCCCCGCTTCCGCTCATGCCCGCGTCCTTCGTGTCGCCGTGGTCGGTCACGAGGAGGATAGACGGCCCGCGGGACGCCCGACAGCGCCTCCGTCGCACCGCACCGCCCTTCCGGACGAGACCCCGGAGGGCAACACACCCCGCGAGCGCACAGGGTGTCGACGTGTCACCAACTGCGGTCCAGCACATAGGTGAACAGCGCGTCCAGGTCCCCAGCGGCTCCGGGCGCGAGGGACGCCTCCCGCAGACTGCTGCGGGCGATGTCCAGATGCCGGCGCGCCTCGGCGCGGGTCGCGGCCCGCCCGCCCGCCTCCTCCACGAGCACAGCGGCCCGTGCCGCCGCCGTGCCGTGCAGTCGCCCGGAGGGCGCCAGGAGCCCCGCCAGCTCACGGGCGGCCGTTCCGTCCGCGGCCAGGGCGGCGAGGACGGGGTAGGTCTTCTTGCACTGCCGCAGGTCGCTGTGGACGGGCTTGCCGGTCACCGCCGGGTCGCCCCAGATGCCGAGCAGGTCGTCCACCGCCTGGAAGGCGACGCCCAGATGACGCCCGGCCCGGTCCAGCACCGCCGCGGTCCCCGCGGGAGCGCCTCCGAGCACCGCACCCAGGCCGATCGCACACCCCAGCAAGGCCCCCGTCTTCTCTTCCGCCATCAAGCGGTACTGCTCCAACGCCACCGCACCGGACCCGCTCCACGGGCGCTGCTCGAACCGCAGGTCGTCCGCCTGCCCGCGCACCAGCGCGTTGAGCGTCCCGCACAGGTGCCGGACCGCGGTCGCCGCCCAGGGACTCGACGCCTCCGCCAGCGTCTGCACGGCCAGAGCGAGGAGGGCGTCACCGGCCAGGACGGCCGGACCGGTCCCGTAGGCCCTCCACACCGCCGGGCGCTGCCGTCGCAGGACGTCCCCGTCCATGATGTCGTCGTGGAGCAGGGAGAAGGTGTGCACCAGCTCCGTGGCCACCGCTCCGGCGACCGCGGCACCGCCGTCCGCTCCCACGGCCTCGGCCCCCAGCACCGCGAGCGCCTGCCGCACCCCCTTGCCCTCGGAGCCGGCCGGATCCGGTGTCCCGGCCGCATCGCTCCAGCCCAGGGCGTACGCCGTCATCTCACCGATCCAGGGATGCAGCTGCCCCACCGCCTCCACCAACGCGGGCCTCACCAGCTCACGACTGCGCGCCAGGACGCCAGGCACCCTGTCGAGGCCCTCGGGCACGGTCGCCACGGCACAGGTCGCCGCGTCCCGTGGGCCGATGGGCGAGGACGCATTCGCCGTCACCGGGACCGGCACCGGCTCTGGCACCGGCACCGGCTCTGATGAGGTGGCCGTCGACGTGCGCGTGGACGTGGACGTCGGGGAGGAGCTCACCGCAGTCCCTCCACATCGGCGGCCCGCAGCGCCTCCACCCCGGCCTCGGCCAGCACCGGCTCCCCCGCCCCCGGCCCGTCCGGGGCCTCGCCCGGCAGCGGACCCACGCCCAGCTCGGCCGCCGCCTTCTCCACCATGTCGCGTGCGTGCCGCAGCCCTATGCGCTCCAGCGTCGAGCGCAGCTCCGTGAGTTCGGCGGCGCTCCGCGCGACGTCCAGCCCCAGCCGGGCACGTGCCTTGACCAGCCCCAGCCGCGACAGCGCCGTGCCCCGTGGCTCCTCCATCTCGCGGAACTCCTCAAGAGCCCGCACATACAGGTCACGGGCCTCCTCGTACCGGCCCGCCCGGTACAGCACGTTGCCACGCATCTTGTGGTTGTAGGCGAGCGCGCTGGACAGCCGCATCTCGACGCAGGCCTCCTCCGCCTGCGACAGCAGCGACAGGGCGCGCTCCACGTCCCCGTCCCGCGCGGACACCACGTCGGCGACGCCTCGCAGCGCCCATGCCCACCCGCGCCGGTCCTCGGCACGCAACGCCGTCTCCGCCGCCTCCTCGAAGAGCGCCAACGCCTCGTCGTAGGCGCCGGTGTTGCGGTGCATCTGCGCGATGCCCTCCAGCGCCCACACCGTGTGCCGGGCCTCACCCCGCCTGCGGGCCTCGGCCAACAGCTGCTCGTGCAGCCTGCCCACAGCCGCGTAGTCGCCCTGGATACGCCCCGTCTCGGCAAGTCCGGCCAGGGAGTAGCCCCGCGCGACCACGTCGCCGCCCCGCTCCCCCAGCTCGGCCGCCAGCCGCAGCAAGCGGTACGCCAGACGGAACGACCCCCGCTGCCGGGCCAGCGTGCCGCCACTCCACAGCGCCCACGCCATCGCTCCCTCGTGACCGGCCGAGCGCGCCGCGCGGTAACTCGCCTTCCACGCCCGGTCGGCCTCCTCGATCCGCCCCAGCCTCCGGCAGGCCTCCGCGACGGCGAGACCGCAGCGCGCCGCCTCCTGGCGGTCGCCGGCCCGCTCGGCCGCCCGCAGCTCCTCGACGCCCCGGGCGAGCACGTCGGCCAACGGAGCGTTCACCGACAGCGAGCCGAGAACCCCCTGGTACTCCGGGGCGGACGCCTTCGTCCGTCCCGCCTCACACACCTGACCCGCCATGGGAACCTCCTCCAGTCGAACTTGACGATCAAGACGTCGACGAAGGGCCGAGGTTCCCCACAGGCGGCAAAGTCCATCTCCGTACGGGCACCGAGTCATCCTGAAGTGCTACGCGGCTCGCCAGAGTTCCTCAGCAAGACCTACGAGAGCCTCCGGTCCGCTCCCGGCATCCGGGCAGGGCCCGGCGCACCGCTCTCAGTGGCCGCCCACCTCGACGCCAGGCTCGTAGTTGGTCAGTACGCACCCCTCGACGCTCGCCTTCTCCAGGCGGTAGCCGGCCGGGGCGGAGAAGCCGGGCTCGCAGTTCAGGTAGAGGAACTGAAGCTGGTACAGGCCGTTGCGGACACTCGGGTCGTTGGTCTCCACCGCGATGTTCTCGCCGACGAGCAGCCTGCTCGCGGTGGCCTTCAGGCGGTTGTCGTCCTTCAGGTCCTCCTGCTGGGCGGCCTTCGCCCGCGCCTGCAGAAGTTCCATGTCGCTCACCGTGTCGAGCCAGTTGAGGTCGTGCGCACGCTGCGCTCCACCGGGCTCGCCGCAGATCGCCCGCTCCTCGACGCCCCAGGTGCCGTGGTCGCCCGTGATCACCGGCTGGTAGTCGATCGACTCGACGGCGAGGGTGGCGGGGTCGGTGGAGTAGCCGGTGCAGTCGACGGTGTGCGGGTGCACCAGCCCCTTCAGCTCGGCCAGGCTCCCCGCGCGCGGCAGACCGAGACTTCCCGCAGTGGGCTGTCCCGGCTTCTCGGGCCGGCCTCCGGCGGCCGGGTCCTGCGGGGTCTCGAAGTTGGGGCTGCCCTCACCGTCGTCGCTCGCCACGAAGTCGCTCAGGACGCACCCCTCGACCAGGCCCTTCTCCCGCTTGTAGCCCTCGGGCACACGGGCCGTCGGATTGCAGGTCAGGACGCGCAGGTCCGAGCGGGACAGCTTGAGCGCGGTCTTGGTCTCCGTAGGCGTGACGGCGAAGTTCTTCCCCACGAGCACACGGCTGAACAGGCCGTAGTCGGAGTCGCCGGAGGCGATCTTCGCCAGCACGCGCTGCTTGTAGCCCTCCTGGAACGCCTTCATGTCGGAGAACATGTAGAAGATGATCTCGCCGTGCTCGACGCGGTCGCTGCACACCCCGCGCTCGGTCACCGACCACGTGCCGACGGCGGTGAACTCGGTGAGCGGCAGCCGGCTGTCCGTGGGGTCCGTGCTCATCCGCTCGCACGAGGCGGACCGCTGGACGTAGACCTGCGCCTTCTCGAGCGTGTCGGCGTCGGCGCCGCCGTCCGCGGTGGGGCCGGTGACGGCTGTCGTGGGGTCGGCGTCGGCGTCCTCGCAGGCGGTGATCAGGGAGAGAGAGGCGAGGGCGGCGGCGGTCGCGGCGATGGTCCGCTTGAGATGCATGGTTCGCTTTCGTCGAGGCGGTGTGACGCCTGGTCAGTGGCGTGGACATGCTAGGCAGAGCTGATCTCTGCGAGCCAACCCGGGTCCGCCCTCGACGGACTCCCTACGGGCGGGTCAGGGCTTCGCCCGCGTGCGTCTCCCGGCGCCGTCGCCCTGCGCCGCTGCTGCCCAGCCGGCCCAGGAGGAAGGCGACCGGTATCGACACCAGGACGACCGTCTGGAGCGGGAACCAGTCGACGTGCCAGTCGGGGAAGAGCGCCAGAGGATTGCCGGAGAAGACCGGACCGGACGCCTGGAGTCCGACGGCGCAGCCCAGGCCTCCGTACAAGGTCCAGAGCAGGCCCCTGCGGGTGTAGCCCTTCCAGAAGAGGGAGTACACCAGCGCCGGAAGCAGCGAGGAGGCGGCCACGGCCAGGGAGAGAGCCGTCAGGAACTGGACGTTCCACCCCTGGACCCAGACCGCCAGGACGATGCTCAGTACGCCGACGCCCGCGGACGCCAGTCGGGCGGCGGCCACTTCCCGGCCCTCGGTGGTGCGTCCACGGCGCAGTACGTGGGTGTACAGGTCGTGGGCGATCGTCCCCGCTGCCGCCAGCGTGACGCTCGCGACGACGGCCAGCGTGGTGAGGAAGACGCCGGAGGCGACCAGGACGACGAGCAGCGCACCGCCGGTGCCGGCGTCCGGACCCCCCGCCAGTTCGTCGGCGAGCATCACCAGCGCACTGTTTCCCCCCGGATCGGCGGCCAGGATGGCCGGTGCGCCGATCAACGCGGAGGCGGCGAAGCCCATGAGAGCCGTGGTGAAGCAGAACGCGCCGACGATCGTGAGGGTGTGACGCACGGTACGGCGGGCGGTGGCGGCGTCGGGAGCCGTGCCGAGTTGGAGAGCGACGTGGGGCAGGCAGGCCACGCCGAGGACGATGGTGACCACGAGGCCGATGAAGTCCAGTGTGCCCGCGGGCTCGGCGCTGCCGCCGAAGCGGAGGCCGGGGCGCAGGTATTCGGCGGGACGACCGCTTCCCTGTCCGGCCGCGGAGATCAGGGAGTCGGTGCTCCAGTGGAAGCGGTGCAGCAGCACGACGGTCACGCCCAGGGCCAGGCAGAGCAGCACCACCGTCTTGATCACCTGGATCACGACCGTACCGCGCATGCCGCCGAACGCCGTGGTGCAGACGACGAGAGCACCGATCATGACGACGGCCGTCTTCTCGATGCCCGGACCGGAGAGCCCCAGCAGCGCCGCGGTGGTCACCCCCGCGCCGGAGAGCTGCACGACCAGGTAGGGGACGCAGACGCAGAGGGTGACGACGGCGACCGCGATCCTCGCCGCGCGCCCCGGGGTCCGCAGGCCGAACGTGTCGCCCAGGGTGTAGCCGGCGCGCTCGCGCAGGGGGACGGCGAGCAGCAGCAGGACGCCGAGCGAGAGCACGGTGCAGAGGGCGATGAACAGGCCGTCGTACCCGTACACGGCGACGCTCCCCGTGGTGCCGAGCACCGTGGCCGAGGAGAGGTAGACACCGGAGAGGACGAGGGCGCCTCGGAGGGGCCGCAGTGTGCGGCCCGCCGTGTAGAAGTCGTCGATGCGGTCCCTCGGGGGGCCGCTGAGGACGCAGAGGAACAGGACAGGGACGATGAACGCCACGAAGCAGCCGAGGATCAGTGCCTGGGTCTCCGTGTCCATGGTGCCGGGCGCGGCGAACGGGATCTCCGGTCTCATCAGCGCTCCCCGTGCGCGGTGTGGCGCCCGTCCGTACGGGACTCGTCGGCGCGGCGGTCGTAGCGCGCCGCCGTCCAGACCAGCAGCACGCCCTGGAGGAGAAGCGCCGGCACACCGAGGCCGGTTTCGCCCCACCGAGGGACGGCCATGACGTCGGGTGCCGAGCAGAGGAGCAGCACGTGTACGGCGAAGACCACTGCGTTGACCACGGCGAAGGACAGGCCCGGACGGGGAGGCCGGGAGGGGTGAGGGGTGCGAGGGGCGTGCGGGTACGTCATGACGGTCTCTCCTGGCGGGCCTGGGTGCGGGTGGGTCGCCTCCGAACGGGGCTCACCAGAGCACCCGGCCCCACGGCGCGTCCATGCGCTCGGCCCGCGCCGGTGCCCGCTCCCAACGCCCGACAGGTGCGACTGTGCCGGGGCCCAGGGGTGTGCGGGCGCAGGCGGGTCAGACGGTCGGGCGCCGTCGCCGTCCGTCGTCGGCGGGTCCCGCCGCCGCGGCCGGTCCGAGGAGCCGGTGGGCGTCCAGAGCGAGGGTGAGGTGCACCAGGTCGCGCGGACGGGACAGCGTGAGGCCGGTGAGCTGCTCGACACGGCGCAGGCGGTTCAGCACGGTGTTGCGATGGCAGAACATCTGCCGAGACGCCTGGACGGAGGAACCACCGCATTCGATCCAGACGCCGATGGTGTCGAACAGCAGGTCGCGGTCGGCGGGTTCCAGGTCGTAGAGGGGCCGCAGCACCTGGCGGACGAGCTCGTTGGACAGGTCGGGCCGCGAGACCAGGAGTCCGTCGGGCAGGCGTGCGTCGAGCCGGGCGACCTCCCCGTCGCCCCGGCAGGTACGAAGAGCGAGTCCGGCCATGTCGCGCGCCCGGGCCAGGCTCTCCAGGCCGGGGACCACCGGGCTGATCCCGATGCGGAGCGCCGGGCCCGCGACGAGGCCGGAGGCGAAGGCGTCCAGCGGACGGTCGCCCAGGTGGGCGACGAATACGGCCCGTTGCCCCCAGGAATGCCGTAGGACGCGGATGTCCCGCAGCTCGGGAGCGGCCTGGGGCACGCGGCCGTACGGCGGTGTCGCCTCCGCGACGGCCACCGCGTACCGGCCGACGAGCGGCAGGTCGAGGATGTCGGCCGCGCTCCGGACGAACTCGGTTTCGTGACGCGTCTCCAGCAGGGCGGCGAGGGTCAGGCGGACGCGTTCGGTGTGCCGCCCGGCCACCCCTTCGACGACCTGCCGGTAGGCGTCGGCGACCAGGACGGCGTCGCGGTCGTTGCTCTTCCACACCAGTTCGGCGACGTGGACCAGCCGGCGCATGTCGCCCAGGCCCTCGCGTTCCACCACCCCGATCATCCCGCTCCAGACCTCGGATCCGGCGACGCGGAAGGCGTGCAGGACCTCGTCGAGGGGGCGGCCCTGTTCCGCGCGCCGCATGCCCAGCTCTCTGGTGTACCGCTCGACGTCCACGATCCTGCTCGGATCCAGCCCGGTCTCAAGACCGTGGCGGATGCCGGTCGCCACGGTCTCGCGCACGTCGGGCGGTGCGAGTACCGGGTCGGCGTAGTACGGCACCTCCGCGCGGATCGTCTCCAGGACGGAGTCCGTGAAGACCGTGCCGTACCCGAGCAGCCGCCGGCATGCGCGGTCGAAGAGTTCGACGGAGGACGGGTCGATGGCGCTACCGGGGGCGAAACTACGGTGCATGGCGGACGCTCCTGGTGGACGGGGGTGCGAGAGCACCACGCGAGGTGCCGGCGCGCGGTGCCGACGGAGCTGAACGGAGCGCGGGGAGTCCTACACCGGGCCGGTCGCCATAGACGAAGGGCGGCAGCGTCCTCTCCGGCGAGCACCATGCTAAGCGGTCGGTCAGGGAGTGGTGGGGCCTCAGCCGGATCGTGATGTTTCCGTAGGCGCCGCCGGCCCGCGGTGGCGGGACTCCGGCAGCACGGCACGGAAGGCGGCCCGGCCGTGCGAGGGGTCGGCGCGCGCGCTCGCGGCGCACCGCCCGAGGGGCCGGCAGCGCTCGCTCGCGGCGCACTCCGCCATGTTTCGACAGCGCGTTCAGGGATACGTGGCGTTCCGTCAGGAACTTCGACTTCCCGGAGGGGACAGCCGCGGTTCCGACCCGCAGACCGATACCGCCGCGCCCCCGAACCCTTCCGGTTCGGGGCCGCGGCGTGCGTGCACCGTCGACGAGTGAGGGAGGCCGATGAAGGCGACCGGGGAAGACAGGGGTGCGGCGGCCCGGCGTGGACCTGCGGCCATCGGGCGCGATCTGCTGCTGGCGGTGGGACTCATAGGGATATGCGCCGGCGGCCTGGCCCTCTTCCTCAAGACGGCCGAAGTGGCGGGGAGCCGCGGATCGGGGGTGCCGGTCGCCGTCCTCGCGGCGCTCGCCGCCCTCGGCGTGCTCGCCGTCGGGCTGGCGGTGGCCAGGAGGCGTACGGTGCCGGTCCGCAACCGCGCGAGGATGCGCCCCGCCGCGCCGGTCGACCCGGACCTGCCCGACGTGGGGACCGAGGCCCTGGACCACGAGGCGGTCGACGCCGACGGCTTCGAGCACACGGTCGCCGCGCTCTGCGCGCGGGACGGCTGCACCCCCGTGGAAGTGGTCGGAGGAGCCGGTGACCTGGGCGCCGACGTGGTCACGGTGACCGCGGACGGCCGACGCGTCGTACTCCAGTGCAAGCACTACGCGGAGGACAACCGCGTCGGCTCCCAGGACCTCCAGAGGTTCGGCGGCACCTGCTTCACCGTCCACGAGGCGGATGTGGCCGTCGTCGTGACCACCAGCTCCTTCACCGCGCCCGCGGTCGAGTACGCCGCCACGTGCGGGATCATCTGTGTGGACGGTGAAGCACTGGCCGCGTGGACGGACCAGATCGCGCCGCCCCCTTGGGACGCGCTCTCCGCGGATCCGCCGGCTCCGGGGCTTCAGTCCACCGGTTCGTCCACGGCGGAGTCCTCATGCCCCTCCTGAGGGGCGTCGCCCTCGGCACGGTCCCGACGTCCGGTGCCCGCCACGTCGGTACCGGGCAACCCGGTGTCGGGCCAGTCCGGTACGGGTGCCGCCAGGGGGTCCTCTCCCTGCGCCGCCTGCTGGTCCTGTGGGTCGCGGGGAAGCGGCTCCCCCGTCCTGTCGGGATCGTCCGGAGTGCTCATACTGCTCACCTTCCTCTGGCGGCGGTCTTCGGTGGTGGAGAGGGAGGGCGCGCTGTCCTCGGCGGCACGCGGCGCTCAGGGTCACCGGCCCCGTCCCCTCGGCTGCTCACCGGTGTGCTGTCCGGCAAACCTCCCTCCACGGCGATCCGCTCCGGGCCGGGCCATGGGCGCAGCCGGACGGACCGGCCCCCTCGTCGGGGTGCCGCCCGGTAGCGCTGATCCGGGGTGCCCCGGGTACGGGCGACCAGGACGAAGGTGACGCTGATCAGGAGAGCCCAGGCGCCGAACTTGGTGAGGGGTACGGGTTGCCAGCCGTCGAGCTGGTGGGGGTAGCTCCAGGCGCCGACGTAGGTGGCCGCGTTCTCCGCGACCCAGAGGAAGAACCCGATCAGCGTGAAGGCCAGGGCCAGCGGCATCCGGAGGCGGGAGTGGCCCACCGTGAAGTGCACCCAGGTGCCGGCCGTCGCGGCGAGCAGCAGCAGGGCCAGCGGCAGCCGTGCGTCCGGCAGCCGGTGGTGGGTGAAGAAGTTGACGTACACCGCGGCCGCGAGGGCGGCCATCAGCCGCGGCCGGTACCCGGACAGCGACAGGTCCATGATCTTCCACGCCCGGCAGCAGTAACTGCCCACGGCGCTGTAGAGGAACCCGCCGTAGAGCGGTACTCCCGCGACCTTGGAGAGGGCGTCCTCCGGGTAGCTCCACGAGCCCATGCGCACTTTGACGAGTTCGAAGAGCAGGCCCACGAGGTGGCATCCCAGGATCACGGCGGTGTCGCGGGGGCCGTCCCAGCCGACCTTGCGGGCCAGGATCGTCAAGGCCACGCCGTAGAGCAGGAGCAGGTCGTAGCGCGCGACCGGCAGGTCGCCGGGGAGCAGCCGCGAGGCGCCGATGCCGCCGACGAGGGCGACGGCGAAGGCGACGGCCCGCACCTGGTCGAGCCCGAAGCGCCAGAACTGGGCGCACCCGTGGGCGATCTGCTGGAAGGTCATGCCCGAGCAGACTGCCAGCGGGCGACCCTTGGTTCCGGCGGGCCGCGTGAGGGCGGACCGCGTGAGGGTGGGCCGCCCCCACCGACGTGTCCGTTAACCGGTGGATCGACCGTCCTGGACGTACATAGAGTTTCCGACCATGCGTACGCACTATCCCCGGACCCCACATCTTCCCTGGTCCCCCGGCGCGACCTCGGACGACGTACGGGCCGAGGGGCTCGCCGGGCTCGCCGGCCGCGAGGTCGTGGTCACAGAGAAGCTGGACGGCGAGAACACCACGCTCTACCGGGACGGCCTGCACGCGCGCTCCCTCGACTCCGGTCACCATCCCTCCCGGGCCTGGGTGAAGGGGCTTCAGGGGCGCATCGGCGCGGGCATTCCCGAGGGCTGGCGGGTGTGCGGCGAGAACGTGTACGCCCGCCATTCGCTCGCCTACACCGAACTGGAGAGCTGGTTCTACGGGTTCTCGGTCTGGGACGACTCCGATCGCTGCCTGGACTGGGACGCCACCGTCGACTTCCTGCGCGTCCTGGGCATACCGGCGCCGCGGGTGCTGTGGCGCGGTGTCTTCGACGAACGGGCGTTGCGCCGACTGCGGCTGGATCCCTCACGGCAGGAGGGCTTCGTGGTGCGGACCGTCGCCGGATTCGCCCGGGACGAGTTCGGCCGGCGGCTGGCCAAGTGGGTGCGGGCCGGACACGTGAGCACCGACACGCACTGGATGTACGCCGCCGTGGTCGAGAACGGGCTCGGGCCGACGGCGCCTCTGTGGGCGGTCCGGTCGGGAGCCGCGCCTGACACGGCCGGGCTGCTGGACGCGTTGGGGCTCGGGCCGGCGCACGGTGCGGATCGGCTGTCCGCGACGGGTGGGCCTGCCGCGGAGGAGTCCGTACGAGAGGTCACCGGGCGCCTGGATGTGCTGGGGCGGACCGGGGACGCACGCTTGGCCGGGGTGCTGGCGGCGCTGCTGCACGACCGGCACCGCGGCTCCCTCGGGCCCCTGGTGGCGGGCCGGCTGGGGGTGCCGCTGGCTCGGCGTGTGGCCGACCTCGTCGGCCTGCACCCGCGGCTCCGCTCCCCCTTCCCGGACGCGGAGCGCCGGGCCGGACTCCTGCGGATGGCGGCCGCTGCCGACCTCGGGATCCTTCACGCGGTGGCCGCCTCCGTGCCGGGAGGCCGGAGCCCTGAGGGCCGGGAGCAGGTGGAGTGGTCCGCGCTGTACGCGGAGGACGCCGGGCTGCTGGGTGCGGCACCGCTGGAGCCGCTGCGGGCCGGAGTGCGGGAGGCGCTGACCGGCGCGGGGGTGACGGCGGAGGCCGCCGACCGCTGCTGGGCGCAGGCCCGGGAGGCGTACGCGGAGGGCCGGATCGCCACGGTGGAGGAGGCCGTCGCCGCGACGTGGCGTTGGCGGTCCGGGGAGTTCCCCCGACTGGTGCAGCTGGTCGGGCCCTCCGGCAGCGGCAAGAGCACCCTGGCGCGGACGTTTCCGGACGCGGTGTGCGTGTCGCTGGACGACCTGAGGACCGAGCGTGGCGATCGCTCGGACCAGTCCGCCAACGCGGAGGTGGTCCGGCGCGGGCTGGAGCGGCTGGACGCGGCGCTGGCGCACGGCGGCACGGTGGTGTGGGACGCCACCTCGCTGACCGAGCGGCAGCGTGATCCGGTCCTGGCGGTCGCGCGACGACGGAACGCCCTGGTCACGCAGGTGGTAGCGCTGGTGGCGGAGGACGAGTTGGTACGGCGCAACGCCTGCCGACCGCATCCGGTGCCGGCGGAGGTACTGGACCGGCAGCTGCGGCGGTACAGCCCGCCGTACCCCGGGCGGGCGCATCGGATCTGGTACGCCAGTCCGGACGGTGGGATCGAGGACCGGGCCGGAGGCCTGGACCAGCGGGAGCTGTGGGGTGTGAGGGACTGATGCGTACCAGTGAGGCCATCTACCACCAGGTCCGCTGGGACCCGCGGTTCGATCCCGCCCGGTTCCTGCTGGGGGTGGCCCAGCGTGGGCGGGATCCCAAGCGGATGCCTCTGACCTCTTTCGTCCCGGGGGGCGATGTCCCCTGGCACCGGGTGCTGTTCGTGGAGGCGGACGGCGAGTTGGTGTGGGACCGGGCGAGCGGGCTGGACCGGGTCGAGGAGTCCGGGGCCGGGCGCGTGCGTACGCCTCGCCGGTTGAGGGCGCCGTTCTTCGCCGCGCGCACGCCGCATGCCTGGGACGGCACGCGGTGGAGCCCGGTCCCGTCGGACGTACCGGCGACGGCGGGCGCCGTCGCGCGGGGGTCGGGCGGGACGGGCTCCGGGGTGCGGTTGCTGACCTGGAACACCCTGTGGGACCGGTACGACCCGGGGCTGATCGACACCGCGCGGCGCCGGCCCCGGCTGCTGGAGGCGCTCGCCGACGCCGACGCCGACGTGATCGCGCTGCAGGAGGTCGAACCGGCCCTGCTGAAGATGGTGCTGGCCGCCGACTGGGTGCGCTCCGGGTACACGCTGGGCGCGGAGCCCCGCGGTCGGGACGTGGACGACTTCGGTCTTCTGCTGCTCAGCCGGCTGCCGGTACGGGAGGCGGGCGTGCACGCGTTCGCTCCGCACAAGGCGGTGACGGCGATCGCGGTGGAGGCCGAAGGTGTCCCGCTGGTGGTGGCGTGCACGCATCTGTCGAGCGACCACTCGGACCGCGCGGCGGACCGGCGGGAGGCCGAACTGGCCCGGCTGGCCAAGGGTCTGGCCGACGTCGACGGCGACGTGGTGCTGCTCGGCGACTTCAACGACGGGCGCGACGGCCCGGAGGGCCCGGCCGCCGCACTGGGGCTCCGGGACGCCTGGACCGAGGCGCGCGGTGCGGGCGACCGGACGCCGACGTTCGCCCCGGGGATCAACCCGCTGGCCGCGGTCTCCTCGCGGACCGGCCGGGCCGCGCGGCTGGACCGCGTGCTGCTGCGCGGGGGCGGCCAGGTGACGGGCGTGGGGTTGCTCGGCGATGTCCCGCATTCCGACGGGCTGTTCGTCTCCGACCACTTCGGGGTCCGCGCCGACCTGGACCTCGTTCCGCCGGCCGCCACGGCCGAGGTGGTGGACGTGGCGCCGACCTCCCGTACGGCGCTGGCCTGGCTGCCCCCCGAGGAGATGTGGCCCGAGATCCAGCGGCTGCGGCGGGCGCACGACCCCCGGTTCGACCGGTGGCCGCCCCATGTGAACCTGCTGTTCGGCTTCGTACCGGAGGCGGAGTTCGAGCGGGCCGCGGCTCTGGTGGCCGAGGTCGCCGCCGGGACGGCGCCCTTCGCGGTCCGGTGGGCGGGGGTGCACGACTTCGGGCACCGCGAGGACGTCACGGTCTGGCTGGACCCCACCGGGGGCGGCGAGCAGCCATGGCAGGGGCTGCACACGGCGCTGGCCGCGCGGTTCCCGCGCTGCCGGGGCCGAGCCGCTGGCTTCACCCCGCATCTCAGCCTGGGCCGCACCGCCGAACCGGCAGCGGTGGCCGCCGAGTGCGCCGCGGCCCTGGCCGGGCTGCCGGCGGGCGCGGTCGGCGAGTTGGTGCTGCTGTCCCGGCGGGGCCCGGAGCCGATGCGGGTCCGCGCCACGATCACCCTGGGCTCGGGCACGATCCGCTGGCGCCAAGACCCGGCCGCACAAGGCCGGGAGCCGGGCGGGCCGGGCCGGGAGCCGGGCACGACGGCTGGTGGGAAGGGCACTTCGGCTGGTGGGCCGCGCCCCGAGACGGACGCTCCGCGCCAAGAGGCTGGCGGTGGACCGGACTTCGCGGCGGCGGTCGCCGAGCGGGTGGCGGCCGCGCTGGACGACGGGGTGGTGGAGGTGGCCGGATCCCGCCGGATGGGCTGTGCGCTGCCCGGCGCCGACCTGGACCTCGTCGCCGCCCTGCCCGGAGAGGTGGACGCGGCCGCGGTCGGAGCCCGCCTGGCCGCGGCCCTGCCGGAGGCGACCGGACTGCGACATGTGGTCGGCGCCAGGGTGCCGGGGCTGCGGTTCACCGTGAGCGGTCTGGCCGTGGACCTGGTCCTGGTCGGCACGGGCGGTCTGGACCCGGCCGAGGCGGTGGTCCGCCGGGCGGAGCTGGGCGAGTCGGCGGCGGTCGCGCTGAGCGCGGTCGGCGACGCGGAGGCGGTCCGTGCGGCGGTGGCCGGACGAACCGAGGCGTTCGAGGAGCTGGCCCGGCGGGTCAAGGCCTGGGCCCGCGCCCGGGGTCTGGACTCCGCACCGCACGGCGGTCTGCCCGGCCTGGCATGGACGGTACTGGCCGCCCGCGTGGCGGCCTGCTCCCCCGCCCCGGACGCCGGACCGGAGGCCCTGTTCCGCGAGTTCCTCGCGACCTGGGCCGCCTGGAACTGGCAGCACCCGATCGGGCTGACGCCGGGTGAAGGGGCGTCAGGCACCGGCCCCCTCCGCGGCGCGCAGGACGTCGGCTCGTCGGGCCCCGTCGTGGTCCTGACGCCCTCCGCTCCCGTACGCAGCTGCACCCCTCAGGTGTCCGCCGGGTTCCGGGAGCTGCTGGTCCAGGAGCTGTACCAGGCGTGGGAGCACGCGGAGGCCGGCGTCCCCGCCGGTACGCCGGCCCTTCCACCGCTGCACCGGCGGCATGCCGCGTGGGCGCTGGTGACCGTAAGGGGCCGGCGCGGCACGGTGGAGTTCGAGGAGGTGCTGGGACGCGTACGGGGCCGTATCCGGGCTCTGTTGAGCGCTCTGGAGTCGTCCGCCGGTCCCGACGTCCACGCCTGGCCTCACCCGTACGACAGCGGGCCCGAGGCGCTCCGCTTCGCGATCGGCCTGGGCCGCACCCCGCCGCCCGCCACCGCCGTCGAGGCCCTGGCGCGCACCTGGACCCGCGACCTGCCCGGCGTGGACCTCACGTACGCCGCCGGAGGCGAGGTGCCCACGCCGCTCTGATCGTGGACTGTGGGTTCACCCCGATGCCAGGCGGCGCGTCCGGTGTCCGTGACCGGCCACGCCCATGATCGTTACCCGCAGTGGTGGCGTCCGAAGGCGGCCCCCTTACGCCCGGAACGCGTGTACGACGTCAGGTCGTCACGGGGGAGGAATGACGAGTGGGTGGCTGGATCAGTGTCGGTCTCGGTGCTGCGGCGGCCCTGTGCCCGCTGCCGCACCACGGCGACGTGGCCGTGGTCATGGACCACTCCCCGGCTCGCGATCGCCTGGTGGTGTGTGCCCCGGACGTATGGGTCGACATGGGCTACGGCGACGGGGCGCCCGAGGCCCCGCGGCCCACCTGCACACCGCCGTCCCCCCAGCCGCCCACGCCGCGGCCGTCTCCACCGCCTCCGTCCCCGTCGGTCTCCGAACCGGAGCCGTCGAGGCCGCCCGGACCCGCGCTCTCCCCACCACCGGAAGCCGCCCCGGCGCCCTTCACACCGGCACCCCCCGCTCCCGCCCCGGAGCCGGCACCACCGGCACCACCGGCGCCCCCGGCGCCCCCGGTGCCGAGCACCACCCCGCCCCCGGCCGCGTCGCACCCGGCGAAAGCGCCTGAAGCCTTCCGGTGGGTGCCGCGCTCGCACTACACCGGCGGTCCGTCCCGTCCGGCGCCGGCCAAGCTCTCGATGACCATGTCCACGGTCGTGGTCACCCTGCCGGCCGTTCTGGCCGCGGCCGCCCTGCGGCCGGGCTCCCGTCGCCGCGGCCGTGGCTGACCGTCGCCGCGGCCGTGGCTGACCGTCGCCGCGGCCGTGGCTGACCGTCGCCGTCTCTAAAGGCCGGCGGGTCAGTGACAGGCCCACCGCGTCCGCCCGTATCCCGTTCACGTCGCTTCGCTCGTCCTGGAGTTGTGCAATGCCGGAATGGCTCGTCTACACCCTGGCCTCGGTCCTGGTCTGCGTCCTCGTCGTCACCGCGACCGTCGTGCGGCACCGCCGCGTGGCGGTCGACGAGGACACCTCGAAGACCCCGGACGTGCTGGAGTACATGGTCATGATGGTCGGCGTCGTGTACGCCATCGTGCTCGGTCTGGCGATCGCCGGTGTGTGGGAGGCCCGTACCGCGGCCGAGGACACCGTCCAGCGCGAGGCGCAGGCCCTGTACGAGATCGATCAGCGCCTGGACGTCTACCCGGCCGCCTTCCGGACGCAGATCAAGGAGCACATCGACGCCTACGCCCGGCACGCCGTCACCGCCGAATGGCCCGCTCTCAAGGACGGCGCGCCCGTCGACGGCACCGGCGCCGAGCTGCTGGGCCGCATCCGGAGCGACATCGCTCACCGCACCCCGGCCGACGAGCTCCAGGCCCAGGCCTACCAGCCGCTCCTGGACCAGGTGGCGGCCGCGGACGACGCCCGTCACCAGCGCCTGGACACCTCCGGCACCACACTGCCCGCCGCACTCTGGTTCGGCCTCGTCGCCGGTGCCCTGGTCACCCTCGGCCTGCTCTACACCCTGCAGATCCGCCGCTCCGCGCGCGAACTGCTGCTGGCCACCACCTTCAGCGCCCTGGTGGTCTTCCTGCTCTTCCTCGTCTGGAGCTTCGACGCGCCCCTCGGCCACTCCGGAACGGACTCCGCCCAGCCCCTGAGCGACCTGCTCACCACCGCGGTCTGATCACGGTGTCTCCGGCGCCCACACCCTGTCCGCGTAGTCCAGGAAGTTCCTCCCCATGATCTTCTCGATGCGCTCCGAACGGTATCCGCGCGCCTCCAGGAGGCGGATGAGGTCACGGAACTGGTCGACCCCGCGCAGGTCGAGCACGAAGGGCAGGGTGTCGCTGCGCTCTCCGGCCGCGCCGACACCGGCCGCGCTGCGCAGGGCCACGTGTTCCGCGAGGTGCGTCCGGTACGTGTCGAAGTCGTCGACGGACGTGACGGTTCCGTCGGTGCCGATGCCGACGTGGTCCTCGCCGCACACGTTCACCGCGTGAGCGATGTGCTCGACGACGTCCGCGGCGCTCGCGTGCCCGGAGACGTTGAGGAAGGGCATGAAGTAGATGCCCACGAACCCGCCGCGGGACGCCACCAGGCGGAGTTCCTCGTCGGTCTTGTTGCGGGGCAGGTCGGCCAGGGCGCGGCAGCCGGTGTGGTTGATCGAGACGGGGGCGCGTGAGGTCTTCGCCGCCTCCAGACAGGTCCGCTCGCCGCTGTGGGAGAGGTCGACCATGAGGTGGTGGTCGTTGAGCGCGGCGACGACGCTGCGGCCGAAGTCGGTCAGCCCCCGGTTCTCGGCGGCCATGGAGCCGTCGCCGATGTGGTTGGCCTGGTTGTAGGTGAGCTGGACGACCCGGACCCCCCGGTCGGCGAAGGTGGCGATCCGTCCGGTGTCCTCGCCGACGGCGACGGCGTTCTGGAAGCCGTAGATGATGCCGATCCGGCCTTGCTCCCTGGCCCGGCGGAGGTCGGCGACGCTGCGGATCGTGGTCAGGTCGGCCGCGTTGTCCCGGATGATCGCGTCCCACACGTCGAGTTCGTGCAGCGTGTGTTCGTAGGGAGGCAGGTCACCGAGGGTGTAGCCCAGGGTGATGTTGACGGCGGTGAGGCCGGAGGCGTGGGCGTCGGCCAGGGTCCTCGCGTCGATGGTGAGTTGCTCGCTCGACTGGTTGAGTTCGGCGGCCGCGTCGGCCGACCGGGGCGCGTTGGGGTTGTCCAGCTGCCCGAGCGCGTTGATGATCATGGGGGTGGTGGTCATCGGGACTCCTCGACGCGGCGGGGCTGTGCGGTGCGGCCGTTTCCGGGGGCGAACGCGTCGCGCTCGAAGCGACGGCCGCGCTTGACGGTGAGGGTGAGGGTGCGCAGATGGTCGATGTTCCGGAGCGGATCCTCCTCCAGGACGACGAAGTTGGCGAGCTTGCCCGCCTCCACGGTGCCCATCAGGTCCTCGGCGCCGGCACTGCGTGCGCCGATCAGGGTGGCTGAGCGCAGGACGTGCTCGGGAGGGATCCCGCAGCGGTGGACGAGAAAGGCCAGCTCCTCGTACAGGGCGGGGAAGGGGTCCTCGGGGTCGGTCTCGTAGTCCGTGCCGGTGCAGATGTCGACGCCTGCCCGATGGGCCTGGGCGGTGAGCGTCGCGGCGAGTTCGGTGTTGGCGGCCGCGCGGGCGGCGTCCTGCGGGCCGTTGCCGGCCAGCGCGTCGCTCGCCCACATCGCGGCGGTCGCGTCGAGGACGGTTCCGTGCCGGCGCATCAGGGCGAAGAGCTCCTCGATGCCGGGGTCGTCACCGGCCGCGAACCTCGCGTGGTCGAACGGCGGTTTGTCCTTGTAGCTCGCCAACCGGCCTTCGGCGCCGTCGAAAGCGAGCAGCGTGACGTGGGAGACGGTGTCCACGCCCGCCCGGACGACCTGCCGGGGTGAGGCGGGGAAGACGGTGGCGTGGGCCCAGACGGGGATGCCCTGGCGGTGCGCTTCGGCGGTGATCGCGGCGACGGCGGTGTGGTCGAGGTCGGCGTAGACCTTGACGGCGGCGGCGTGGGTTCCGCGCGCCACGGCCACGGCGAGGCGGAGGTCCGTCTCGTCCGTGACGGCCTGCATCCACGGCACGGTGCCCGGAACCTCCCCCTGGGACACCTGATGGGTACGCGGGTCGTCGAAGAACCCCGGCCCGGCCATCAGCGCGGCGTACCGGATGTCGGGGCCGGGGATCTCGCCGACGAGCGAGGCGCGCGCGAGGTCCCCCACCTGCCGCAGGTCGTCGGCCATGTCGCGGATCGCGGTGACGCCGCTGTACACGAGCCGGCGCAGCACGGCCTCCGCGGCCGGACGGTCGGGAGGGGTGGCGATGTGCTGGTGGGTGTCGATCAGGCCGGGGATGACGAAGCGGCCCTCCAGATCGAAGACCGGGGCGTCGGCCGGGAGTCGTGCGGCGATCTCGGCGTCGTCCCCGACGGCGTGGATCGTGGCGCCGTCGACGACGATCGTCGTCGAGGCCGTGGACGGACGTCCGGTGCCGTCGAAGAGGGTCGCGTTCCGGTAGACCGCGACCGCACCCTTCCGCGCGGGAGCGTAGGGAGTCGGTGCGCCCGGGGCCTCGTTGATCATCTCCACCTCGCGTACTCGAACAGGGTTGTTACGCTGTACGTAACAGATGTATCGCTTGTCGCAACGTGCGCTACCGTACGCTCGCACCCCCGACGCCACAAGGAGTGGTCGGATTGCCCGAAGCTCCCCGCACGGCCGTGGACAAGGCCCTCGACCTGGTCGAGGCCGTGGCCCGCGCGTCGCAGCCGCCACGCCTCACCGATCTGGCCGAGGAGGTCGGCCTGCACCGCGCGACCGCCTATCGCGTCCTTGTCGACCTGGTCCGGCGCGGCTGGGTGCTGCGCACCGGCGACCGGTACCTGCCGGGCACCGCCGTTCTGCGGCTCTCGTCGGCCGCGTCCCGGAACTCGCTCGGGGCGCTGGCGCGACCGGTCCTCACGGATCTGTCCGACCGCACCGGCATGATGGTCAATCTGCAGGTGCCGGAGACAGACCGGTCCCGTGTGATCGACGTCGTACGCCCCGAACGTCTCGCCATGGTCAGCCGGTTGATGGGCGAGTCCCTGCCCGTCCACCGCTTCGCGGGCCCGCTCGCCCTGGTCGCGGCGCTCGCCCCGGCCGAGCGGGCCCCCTACCTGCGCGTGGCGGAGGAGGCCGGATGCCGGCTGACGGGACCCGAGGGGCTGCTGGCCGACATCGAACGCACCGAGCGGTCCGGATTCGCGGTGGAGTACGGGCGGAACGAGCAGCCCGTCGCCTCCCTCAGCCGTGCCGTCGTCTCACGTCCGGGCTCGCCCGTCTGCGCTCTGACCCTCGTCGGCCTCCGCCCGGAGCTCGACGAAACCCGGCTCCCCCCGCTCCAGCAGTCCCTGCGCGAGGCGGCCGACGAGCTCGCACGCGTCCTCTTCACGCGGGAAGAACCGGCCGCCGAGCCGCCTCTCTCCGCTTCCTCGGACGGTCCGGCGTGAGCGGGATCCTCTTCCTTGACGGCACCCGCACCCGTGCCGCGCTCGACCCGCACCGCGTCATCGACGCCGCGTCCAGGGCCCTCATCGCCGTCAGCCGGTCCGAGGCCTCCGCGCCGCCCCGGATCGCCGCACGCGCGCCGGGTGGCCTGCTCGGCGCGATGCCCGGATACGTTCCGGGGCTGGGGCTCGCGGCCAAGCTGGTCTCCGTGTTCGCCGATCCGGCGGAGCCCGGACGCAGCAGCCACCGCGGGTTGGTCGCCCTCTTCGACGACACGGACGGCCGCCCCCTGGCGCTGATGGACGCCGAGCCCCTGACCGAGGTGCGCACGGCCGCCACCGCCACGCTCGCCGCCCGCGCGCTGGCCCGCCCCCGTCCGACGCGCATCGCCGTCATCGGGACCGGCGCCCAGGCGCGCGCCCAGGTCGGCCTCCTCGCCGCGCTCGACCCCACGACCCCCGTCGTCGTCGCCGGCCGTGATCCGCGCCGCGCCCGTGAGACCGCCGCGCCCCACCCGGCCGCGCGGGTCGCGACCGGAATCGAGGAGGCGGTCCGCGGAGCCGACAGGGTCTTCTGCTGCACCGGAGCCGTCCAGCCCGTGATCCGCCGCGCCTGGATCGCCGCAGGTACGCACGTCAGCTCCGTGGGAGGCTCCCACGGTCCGGAAGTGGACGCCGACACCGTCCGTGACGCGGCCCTGTTCGCCGAGTGGGCCGGCGCCGCCACGACCCGACCCCCGTCGGGCGCCCATGAGTTCCAGGACCTCCCCTCCGGGCAGTCCGTCACGCTCCTCGGCTCCGTCCTCGGCGGCGACCACCCGGGCCGACGGGACGCGGACGAGATCACCCTGTTCAAGTCCACGGGCCACGCCGCCCTGGACGTCGCCGCCGCGCACGTCGCCTACTCCGAGGCCACCGCCCGCGGATGGGGCATGCGCGTCGAGATGTAGGCCGTGCGCGTACGGGACGGGAGGGGAGGGGACGGCCACGACATCGTCCGTCCACGAGCGGCCCCGTGCGGGCCGGCGGCCCCGCCCCGCCTTCGGCGCTACGGGGTGATGGGGTCGACGAGGTGGGGGTCGTCGTTGCGGACGCTGTTGACCGCGGTGGACACGGCCGTCACGGTGAGGCGGCCGTCCGCGGGGGTGTGGAGGAGGGCGCGGAGGTCCGCGGTGTCCTGGTGGGCGGGGTCGAGCCACGCCTCGTAGTCGTCCGGGTCGAGCGCGAGGGGCATCCGGGGGTGGACCCGCCCCGCCGCGTCGGTGGCTTCGGTCGTGATGACGGTGGCTGTGGTGAGCCAGCCCGCCGGGTCGCTCTCGTCGGTGACAGCGGGGTCGCGCCAGAACTCGTACAGCCCCGCCATCGCCATCACGGACCCGGTCTCGGGCCGGATGAAGTACGGCTGCTTGTAGGCCTTGGCCGATCCCGTGGCGGGTACGGCGACCCACTCGTAGAAGCCGTCCGCGGGCAGCAGGCACCGGCGTCTGGCGAGGGCTCGCCGGTAGGCGGGCTTCTCGTGGACCGTCTCCACCCTCGCGTTGATCATCCGCGATCCCACCGCCGGGTCCTTCGCCCAGGACGGCACAAGGCCCCAGCGCACCGGGCGCAGCTGCCGCTCCACGGCGCCGGTGTCCCGGGCCGCGCGCTCCAGGACCGCCCACACCTCGTCGGTGGGTGCCACGTTCCAGGAGGGTTCCAGTACATGGTCGGGGTTGAGGTGGGCGCCGAAGAGACCCGCGAGGTCCTCGGGCGCTCGGGAGGAGGCGTACCGGCCGCACATGCCCCCAGTCTCCCACCGCTCCCCCGTTCCGCCGGGACGAGCACGCCGAGACGGGGAGTCGTACCGGCGCCGGCGGCACTGGGAACGGGCGTGGTGGTGCTGGTTCGTGTCAGCCGCTTCGGGCGCGGATGCCGGCGGGAAAGGGCGCCCCGCGTGCGTGCGTTCACACGAGGGCGGGGCGCCCGGTCCGGAGCGACGGGTGTGTCAGTACCCCTCGGTTTCGAACATGCGCAGCAGATCGGCGGCGACGCTCACGGCGATGGTCGCCGGTTCCTTGCCGGTGATGTCGGCCAGCCCGATCGGGGTCTTGATCCGGTCGATCGTGGCCTCGGGATGACCGCCCTCGGTGGCGAGGCGTTGACGGAACCGCGCCCATTTGGCCGCCGACCCGATCAGGCCGATGGATCCGAGATGGGGTGTGCGCAGGGCGGCGTCGCACAGCGCGGCGTCCTCGGCGTGGTCGTGGGTCATGACCAGGATGTGGGTGCCGGGCGGCAACTCCTCCAGTACCTCCTCGGGCAGCAGCGGTGTGTGGTGGACGTGGACCTGCGCCATCGCGTCCGCCAGCACGTCGAGCCGCTCCTTGGTGAGGAGGTCGGAACGGGTGTCGATCAGATGGAGGTCGAGGTCCTGACGTGCCAGGATGCGCGCCAGTTCCATCCCGACGTGTCCGACGCCGAAGATCGCCACCGCCCGTACGACCGGCAGCGGTTCGAGCAGCACCGAGACCGTGCCCCCGCAGCACTGCACACCATGCCGGTTGGTCACCTTGTCGTTCAGTGCGAAATCGATCAGCTCCGGCTCCGGCTTGCCGGCGACGATCATCTCCCGGGCCCGGTCGATCGCCACGGCCTCCACGTTGCCACCGCCGATCGACCCCCACGCCTCGGTCTGGCCCACGACGAGTTTCGCACCGGCGTCACGCGGGGCGTGGCCCCGCACGGTCGCGACGGTCACCAGCACGCCGGCCTCCCGGCGCGCCCGCAACCGCGCGACCGCGGTGACCCACGTCATGTCAGGCACCGCTCAACGCTTCCGCGTCGGCTCGGATCTCGCCGTCGACGTGCCCGTGACCGGCGTGCCCACGAGCGGCGAGCCCGTCGGCCGCATCGCCGGTCCGCGAGCCGTCGCCCCGACGGGCCGCCTCGATCGCCCAGTACACCGCCTCCGGCGTCGCGGGCGACGCCAACTCGACGGCGACCCCGCTCGGCCCGAACGCGGCGGCGGCCTGCCGCAGCGCCTCTCGTACCGAGAAGGCCAGCATCAGTGGCGGCTCGCCCACCGCCTTGGATCCGTAGACCGCGCCCTCTTCGGTGGCGTTCCGCAGAAGCGTGACGTTGAACTCCTCGGGCATCTCCGAGAAGCTCGGCAGCTTGTACGTGCTCGCGGCCTGGGTCAGCAGCCGGCCGCGGTTCGGCCCGTCCGTGGCGTCCCAGCGCAGGTCCTCCAGCGTCAGCCAGCCGGCGCCCTGCACGAAGCCGCCCTCGACCTGACCGATGTCGATCATCGGGGACAGACTGTCGCCGACATCGTGCACGATGTCCACCCGCCGGATGCGGTACGCGCCGGTGAAGCCGTCCACCTCCACCTCGGCCGCGGCGGCGCCGTAGGAGAAGTACTTGAACGGCGAGCCATGGAACGTCTTCGCGTCCCAGTGGAGCCCCTCGGTCCGGTAGAAGCCGGCCGCCGACAACTGGACGCGCTGGAAGTACGCGGTGCGCACCAGGTCGTCCCAGGCCAGCTCCTTGTCGCTGCCGAGCGTGCGTGCGACGCCCTCGACGATGCGCACGTCCGAGGCGTGCGAACCCAGCTGCGTGGCGGCGACCTGAAGCAGCCGTTCGCGCAGTTGCTCGCAGGCGTTCTTCACCGCCGCACCGTTGAGATCCGCCCCCGCACTGGCAGCGGTGGCAGAGGTGTTGGGCACCTTGTCGGTACGCGTCGGGGCCAGCCGCACCTTGTGGAGCGGGATGCCCAGCGTGGTCGCGGCGACCTGGAGCATCTTGGTGTGCAGTCCCTGGCCCATCTCGGTACCGCCGTGGTTGATCAGGACCGAGCCGTCCTTGTAGATCAGCACCAGCGCTCCGCCCTGGTTGAAGGCGGTGAGGTTGAACGAGATGCCGAACTTGATGCCGGTGATCGCGAGCGCCCGCTTGGCGTGCGGGTGCGCGGCGTTGAAGGCGGCGATCTCCCGCCTGCGTTCGTCGAAGCCGCCGTTCTCCTTGACCTGTTCCCAGACGGCGGCGATCCGTTCCGGCTGAGAGACCGGCTGACCGTACGGCGTCGACTGGCCCTGCTCGTAGAAGTTCCGTTCCCGCAGCTCCGTCGGATCCAGGCCGAGCAACGGCGCGCACCGGCCCATGATGTCCTCGATGACCAGCATCCCCTGCGGCCCGCCGAAGCCGCGGAAGGCGGTGTTGGAGACCTTGTTGGTCCGGGCGATGCGACCGGCGACGCGTGCGTTGGGGATCCAGTACGTGTTGTCGATGTGGCAGAGCGCACGGGCCACCACCGGCTCGGACAGGTCCAGGCTCCAGCCGCCGTCGGCGGTCAGGGTGGCGTCCAGGGCCCGGATCCGGCCGTCGGCGTCGAAGCCGATCTTCCACGTGGCGTGGAACCCGTGCCGCTTGCCGGACATGGTCAGGTCCTGCGTCCGGTTGAGGCGTACGCGGACGGGCCGACCGGTCAGCTTGGCGCCGAGCGCGGCGACGGCCGCGAACCCGTGCGGCTGCATCTCCTTGCCGCCGAAGCCTCCGCCCATCCGCAGACACTGCACGGTCACCTCGTGGCTGTGCAGCCCGAGCACGTGCGCGACGATCTCCTGGGTCTCGGACGGATGCTGGGTGCTGCTCTGGACGAACACCTGCTCGGCCTCGTCGACATGGGCCAGCGCCGCGTGCGTCTCGAGGTAGAAGTGTTCCTGGTCGGAGAAGTGGAACTCGCCGTCGAACACGTGCGCCGAGTCGGCGAAGCCGGCGTCGACGTCACCCGTCACCATCACGGGCCGAGCGCCGTGGAAGCTGTCGGCCGCGATGGCGTCCCGCAGTGTCACCACGGAAGGGAGTTCGTCGAGTTCCACCTCGACGGCCGCCGCACCGAGCCTGGCCGCCTCCAGGGTCTCGCCCAGCACCCAGGCGACCGCGTGGCCGTGGAACATGACCTCGTCGGGGAAGAGCGGTTCGTCGTGTTTCATCCCGGCGTCGTTGACGCCGGGCACGTCGGCACCGGTCAGTACGCGGACCACACCGGGCACGGCGAGCGCGGGCTCGGTGCGCAGCGCGGTGATCCTGCCGTGGGCCTTCATGACCTGGACCGGATGGGCGTGCAGCACGTCCTTGGTACGGGCGACCAGGTCGTCGGTGTACAGAGCGGTGCCGGTGACGTGCTGGAAGGCACTCTCGTGCGGCATCGAGACACCGACGACGGGCTTCTCGGGGCGCTGGGAGAGATGACTCATGACGACACCGCCTCGGTGGTCTGTGCGTGCAGCTTCAGAAGGCTCTGGCCCAGCATCGCGGAACGGTAGAGGGAGCTGGCCCGGTGATCGTCCATCGGTGTGCCTTCGCTCCGCAGCACCCGTGCCGCGTCGTCGACGGTCTCCGCCTCCCACGGCCTGCCCTCCAGGGCGGCCTCGGTGGCGAGCGCGCGGACCGGGGTGGCGGCCACGCCGCCCAGGCCGATGCGTGCCTTGCGGACTATCCCGTCCTCGATGTCGAGCGCGAAGGCGACCGCCACGCTGGAGATGTCGTCGAAGCGACGCTTGGCGATCTTGTGGAAGGCCGTGACCGGCGACAGCGGCAGCGGGATGCGTACCGAGCGGATCAGTTCGCCGGGACGGCGCACGCTCTCGCGGTACCCGGTGAAGTACTCCGCCAGCGGGAGTTCGCGCTCGCCGTCGGCGTCGGCGAGCACGACGGACGCCTCAAGGGCGAGCAGCACGGGCGGGCTGTCACCGATGGGCGAGCCGGTGCCCAGGTTGCCCCCGAGGGTCGCGCCGTTGCGGATGAGACGGGACGCGAACTGCGGGAACAGCTCCGCGAGGAGCGGGATGGCGCCGTCGAGCCGGCGTTCGATCTCGGTGAGCGTGAGCGCCGCACCGATCTCGACGTGGTCGGATCCGACGCGCAGCTCCCGCAGTTCGGGCAGCCGGTCGACGGCGACCACACAATTGGCCCGGCGGGAGCGGATGTTCACCTCCACACCCCAGTCGGTGGAGCCGGCGACCACCACCGCGTCGGGCCGCTCGCGCAGCAGCCGCAGCGTCTCGGCGAGGGTGCCCTTCCGCAGGAACGTGCTGTCGCCCTGGGTGTATTCGGTGGCGACCGGTGCGGGCGGGGACTGCTCGCGACGCCGCGCCAGCGGGTCCTCGTCGGTGGGCGTACCGACGGCGAAAGCGGCGTCGCGGATCGGGCGGTAGCCGGTGCAGCGGCAGAGGTTCCCGCTCAGCGCGTGCAGATCGAAGCCGTTCGGCCCGTGTTCGCGGTCGGCGCCGTCGGCCGGGTCCGCGTGCGCGCAGCGGTCGGACCGGTAGTACTCGGCGGCCATGCTGCAGACGAATCCCGGTGTGCAGTAACCGCATTGGGATCCGCCACGGACCGCCATCTCCTCCTGCACCGGGTGCAGGGTGGGCGGCGTGCCGGGTGCGCCGGCGGTGGCGAGCCCTTCGGAGGTGATGATCTCCTGACCGTCGAGTGCCGCGGCCGGGACCAGACAGGCGTTGACCGCCACCCAGTCGGTGGGCTTGTCCACACCGGGACGGGCCACCAGGACCGAGCAGGCGCCGCATTCACCCTCGGCGCAGCCCTCCTTGGTGCCGGTGAGACCACGCTCGCGCAGAAGATCCAGCGCCGTGGTGTGGGGCGCGGCCGGTGAAATCGGTGCTTCTTTCCCGTTGACCGTGATCCGCGCGGCCACCGTGTCGGGCCTTCGTTCCGATGCGCGATCGGTCGCTTCGATGTTCGCCAATTTCAGGCAGCTTTCTGTGTTCAGACGCGCCACAGGAGAGAGCGGGCGCAAGAGGGCACGCAACGGCGGCGTGCCAGGAAGTGGTGAGGGAAACCCGAAAAGTGCCCACACGAGGGCACATCAGAACGGCGTGTCAGCAGCCGTGAGCGAGCCGACCCGGAACCCAGGCCGTACGGCGGGCGAGGCGACCGAGATCAGAGCTGGTGTACATCTGCTGGTCGCCTCCTTTCGGCGGTCGTGGGTCGGCTTCTCACGCAAAGTAGCGGCCGGGGCCATCGAGGTCAAGAGGCCGACCCGCGCACGGCGGCGGGAGACCGGGGCGTCATGGCGGGGGAATCCCGGGCGGGCGCCCGACGGCCGGTTCTTGGTCTGGACCTGACAACCGATCTGCCGCTAGCGTGACGCCCGACGCGCTCTGAGAGCGCTCTCATGCGTTCGACTCCCCCACATCTGGAGGCCTCGTGAAACGCACCACCCCCCTGCGCGCAGCCATCGCTGCCCTACTGATCACGGTCGGTCTCGGCGCCGCCCACGCCGTGCCGGCTCAGGCCGCTCCCCCGTCCGCACCGCCCTCCGCCTCGGCCGGGCTCCTGGAGGCCATGCGGCAGGACCTCGGCCTGACGGCGACGCAGGCCGAGGAACGGCTGCGGGCCGAGAAGGCCGCGGAGGGCGTCGAGCGGGCCGCCCTCCGGTCCGCCGGCCCCGACTACGGCGGATCGTGGTTCGACCCCACGGCCGGCCGCCTCGTCGTCGCCCTGACCGACCGGTCCGAGGAGGCCGAGGTCCGCGCGCTGGGCGCCGAGACCCGGCTGGTCCGGCACAGTGCCGCCACGCTGGACCGGGCCAAGTCCCGGCTGGACGCGCTCACCGCACCCGCGGGCGTCGCCGGCTGGCACGTCGACCCCCGGGCCAACAGCGTGGTCGTCACGGTCGTACGGTCCGAGCGTTCCGCCCCCGCCGTACGCGCCTTCGTCGAGCGGGCGCGCGCGACCGGCCCCGTCACCGTCTCCGAGACCGCCCAGGCACCGCGCACGTACGCCGCCGGCACCGTCGGCGGCGACCCGTACTACACCGGCAACGTCCGCTGCTCCATCGGCTTCTCCGTGCACGGCGGATTCGTGACGGCAGGCCACTGCGGCCGGGCCGGCGCGGCGGTGCGCGGCTGGGACGGCTCCGCGATGGGCACCTTCCAGGGCTCGTCGTTCCCCGGTGACGACTACGCCTACGTGAGCATCCACAGCGGCTGGTGGACCGTGCCCGTCGTGCTCGGCTGGGGCACCGTCCCGGACCGGCTCGTCCGAGGCTCCGCGGAGGCGCCGGTGGGCGCGTCGATATGCCGCTCGGGCTCCACGACGCGGTGGCACTGCGGCACGGTCCTGGCGAAGAACGAGACCGTCAACTACAGCCAGGGCGCCGTCCACCAGATGACCAAGACCAGCGTCTGCGCGGAGGGCGGGGACTCCGGCGGCGCCTTCATCAGCGGGGACCAGGCCCAGGGCGTCACCTCCGGCGGATGGGGCAACTGCTCGTCCGGCGGCGAGACGTGGTTCCAGCCGGTCAACGAGATCCTCGGCCGGTACGGCCTGACGCTGCACACCGCCTGACAGGCAGGCACGGGCCGACGACAACCGGCCCCCGGGGCGGCCTCCCGGGACGACCGCCCGGGGGCGGATGCCGCTTCCGGCGGGCCGGTCGCCGTCGTCGACGCCCAATGACGCAGGCCGCGGGGGACGCCGCAGGCCGCGGGGGGACGCCGCAGGCCGCCGGGGGCGAGCGGCGCTCCCCGCGCGGCGCGGGTGCGAGCTGCGAGCCGCCGCGCGGGAGGTGCCGGCGACCGTCGACGTACCACACGACGAGCGGGCCCCACGTCCCGCCGATCGGCTTCCGGCGCTCCTCCCACCTGGCTTCTATCGTGGGGATCACCGGACAGCAGCGAGCTCTGAGGCAGGCCGATCATGGCGGAGACGGGAATCGACCACGCGGCGGTGTTCCAGGCACTGCCCGCCATGGTCGCGCTGCTGACACCCGAGCTGGTCTACGCGGACGTGAACGAGGAGTTCGTCCGGATGTCGGGCCGGAGCCGCGAGCAGTTGGTGGGCCGGTACCTGTTCGACGTCTTCCCCGACAACCCCGGTGACCCCGCCGCCAGCGGCGCGCGGAACCTGTACGCGTCACTCCAACGGGTGCTCGCGACCGGCGAACGGGACGCGATGGCGCTGCAGCGCTATGACGTGGAGTCCCTGGAACGGCCGGGCGAGTGGGAGGAGCGGTACTGGAGCCCGGTCAACGCACCGGTGCTCGGACCGGACGGCCGGGTCGTGCTGCTGCTGCACCGCGTCGAGGAGGTCACCGAGCTCATCAAGGCGCGCGGGGCGCGGGGCAGCCGCACCCGGGTGCTGGAGGCCGAGCTGTACACCCGGGCCAGGGAGCTGCAGCAGCTCAACGAGCGCCTCCGCGAGGCGCACGCCCGCGAGCGCGAGATCGCCCTCGCCCTGCAGGACGCGATGCTGCCCGCCCCCGGGCCCTTCGGCCACCACCGCGCCGCCGTGCGCTACCGGCCCGCCATCGGGACGCTCAACGTCTGCGGGGACTGGTACGACCTGGTCGATCTGCCGGGCGACCGCATCGCCGTCGCCGTCGGCGACGTCGTCGGGCACGGCCTGCGCGCCGCCTGCGTCATGGGCCTGCTCCGCAGCGCCCTCAGCGCCTCCTCCCTCGTCGCCGAAGGCCCCGCCCAGGCCCTGGAGGTCCTCGGCCTGTACGCGCGCTCCGTCGAAGGCGCCGAGAACACCACCGCCGTCGAGACCTACATCGACTGGGACACCCACACCATCACCTACAGCAGCGCCGGCCACCCCCCGCCCGTCCTGCTCCGTACCGACGGCACCGTCGAATTCCTCGACCAGGCCACCGACCCGCCGCTAGGCGCCCGCCCCGACCACGTCCCCCGCCCCCAGGCCACCAGCGCCTTCGCCGAGGGTGACACCCTCGTGCTCTACACCGACGGTCTCATCGAACGCCGCCGCGAGGACATCGACATCGGCCTCGCCCGCCTCGCCGACTCCCTGACCCACCACCGCGGAGCCGAGCCCGAGCCGCTCGCCGAGGCGCTCCTCTTCGACCTGCTCCCGGCCGTGGGCCCCACCGACGACACGGCCCTCGTCATCGTCCGTCTCTGACGGACCCGCTACCGAGGACGCTCGTCACCCGATCCCGTGAGGGGCTGCTCCCCTCACGGAGCCGTCACGCCGTTCACCTGCTCGCGACGGCGTCAACTCCCTATGCTCTAGGAAGCTTTACGTAGGGGGACGTGACGTGTCCCCTGCCGTCGGCCTCGGGGGCCTCATGGATCCGGCCAGTATCGGTACGACCGCCCGCATCGCCTCGGCGGTGGCGCAGCCGATCATCGCGCGGCTCTTCGTCAAGGAGGGTCACGGCGCGGGGCTCGTCGACAAACCGGTGCGGGTCTCGCGACTGGTGAGCTGGGGCGGCGAGAAGCGCACCCTGAACGGGCTCGACATGTGGAAGATCGCCCGGGAGTTGGTGAAGGTGGCCGTCGAGGCCAACCCCCACGAGCCGCCGGTCGCGTCGGACGAGCGCGAGGCCCTGGCGGACGCCCTGGCTGCGACGCTCAGCGCGCTCGGCGAGCTGGACATGGACGATGTCCAGGCGGTCCGGCTCGGCCGCGAGGGGCTGGCCCGCAGCCTCAGCGCGGCGCGGCCGAACGCCACCCGTGACCTGTCGGCCGACGCCGCCCTCCTGCACGACAGCCTGCTCGACCTCAGCTGTCTGCACATCCTGCACTTCTTCACCCAGCGCTCGACCTTCGTCGCCAACGCCCAAGTGACGCAGACCCGGATGCTCGACGAGACGCTGCGCCTCCTGGACTCCCTCGTGGACCGGTTTCCGCGCCCCGGCAGTGCGGACGAGGAGTTCGAGACCCGCTATCTGGCGTACATCGAGCGCAAGTACGGCAAGCTCAACATCTTCGGACTCGACCTGAGCGATCCGGGCCGGTCCCGCTGGCCGCTGGACACCGCGTACCTCAATCTGGAGCTGGCCTCTCAGCGCGACGGCGGGTCGCCGTCCGCGAACCGCCGACGGGTCGAAGAGGCCCTCTCCGACTGCAACCGGGCGATGCTGCGCGGGATCGCGGGTTCGGGCAAGACCACCCTGATGCAGTGGCTGGCCGTCTCGGCGGCGCAGAACTCCTTCCCCGAGGAACTGGCAGGCCTGCGCGGCCGCGTACCGTTCGTCCTCCCGCTGCGCGCGCTCGCCCAGGACCCGGGGCTGCCGCGCCCCGAGCAGTTCCTGGGAGCGACGGGGAACGCCCTGCACGCCCTCCAGCCCGAGCACTGGGCCGACCGGGTGCTGAGCAGCGGGCGCGGCATGGTGCTGATCGACGGCGTGGACGAGGTCTCGGAGAGCGAACGTCCCGTCGTACGGCGCTGGTTGCTGGACCTCGTCGACCTCTACCCGAGGACCTTCTTCCTGGTCACCTCCCGGCCGTCCGCCGTGGCCGCCCTCTGGCTCGCGGAGGTCGACTTCGCCGAGTTCAACCTGCTCCCGATGAACCGCCGCGACGTCGACCGCTTCGTCCACCGGTGGCACGACGCCGTTCTGACCACGGTCGACGAACCGGAGGAACGGCAGGCGGTCGAAAGCTGCCGCGACGCCCTGCGGACCACGCTCAGACAGAAGCACGACCTCTACCGGCTGGCCACCGTCCCCCTCATGTGCGCGCTCGTCTGCGCACTGCACCGCGACCGCCTCACCCACCTCCCCGAACGGCGCATGGAGCTGTACGCCGCCGCGCTGACCATGCTCCTCGTGCGCCGCGACAAGGAGCGGGAGATTCCCGTGCCGGAAGGGCTGGCCCCTACGGAGGAGACGCAGGTCCAACTCCTCCAGCGGATCGCGTACTGGCTGATCCGCAACGGGCGGTCCGAGGCGGCCCAGACCACAGCGGTACGCATCGTCCGCGAGAAGCTTCCGGCCATGCCGCACATGGCCCCGCCCGACCGGGCCGAGGACGTCTTCCAGTACCTCCTGCTGCGCAGCGGACTGCTGCGGGAGCCGTCGGTCGGCATGGTGGACTTCATCCACCGCACCTTCCAGGACTACCTCGGGGCCAAGGCCGCCGTCGAGGCCGAGGACCTCGACCTGATCGCCGAGTCCGGCCGGGACGACCAGTGGGAGGACGTGATCCGCCTCGCCGTCGGCCATGCCCGGGACGGGGAACGTGCCTATCTGCTGCGCAAGCTCGTCGAGTTGGGCGACCAGAGCGCCGAACCGCAGCTGCGCCGCCGGTACCATCTGCTCGCCGCCGCCGCTCTGGAACATGCCACGACCCTCGACCCGGCCGCCCGGGCCGCGGTGACTCTCCGGGCATCCGCCCTGATCCCCCCAGACACCCCGGCCGACGCGGAACAGCTCGCCACCGCGGGGGCCATCGTCCTCGACCTGCTGCCCGGTCCCGAGGAGCTGACGCCGGAGCAGGCCCGGGCGACGGTGATGACCATCGCCCGGATCGGCGGAGAGGCGGCCCTGGAGCAGCTGGTCCGGTACCAGCGCGTCGCCGATCCCGACGTACGCCGGGAGATCGTCCAGTCCTGGCCGTACTTCGACGCACGGTCCTTCGCCGAGGAGGTGCTGACGGGGCTGCCGATGGACGACCTCGCGCTGCATCTGTCCGGGCCCGAGCAGGTCGCCTGCCTCGACGCCTTCGACCGCGTACCGCACGTCTCCCTCAGGGGACAGCTGCTGACCTCCGACCTCGTCGACTCCCTCGCCCGGCTGAAGGTCCACTCCCTCTCCCTCACTCCCTCCAGCGCGATGCCGCTCACGCTGCCCCCACTGACGCCGCTCCGGGACCTGCGTGCGCTCGCCGTCGAGGCCTGCGACGTCATCGCCGATGTCTCCGCGCTCGGTGAGAGCCCCGCCACGGACCTCGCCCTGCACCGGCTCACGGACGCGGCGGACCTCACCTTCCTCGCCAGGGCGGCGAACCTGAGGTCGCTGACCCTTCCTCCGCGCAGGGTGTCCCTCTCCCCGCGGTCCCCCTGCCCCAGGTCACGTCGCTCGACGTCGACGGCGTCCTGACGAGCTGGCAGATCCCGGACATCGCCGGGGTGTTCCCCTCGCTCACCTCCCTGACCTTGCACCTGACCTGCCAGAGCTACCAGGCACCCGTCGACGTGTCCTCGCTGCGCAACGTGGTGCGCGGGCAGGTGGACGTCACCCTCGTGGACGCCGGCAGGATCCACGGCATGGGGGCCCTCCCAGCCGACCGCGTCTCGGTCCGGCACGCGGGCCGGTCGAGGCCCCACGGACGGAACCGGACCGGCCTTCTGAGGCGCTTCCGCGGGGAGTGAACCCGCGTCCGACGAGCCCGTGCACCGCAGCCCCCAGCCATGGCCCGGATGAAGATCAGTCATCATTGCGGGCAGATCAGCAGATTCACGGGGGCACAATGCGGGGAAACGGCGAGACGGTGTTGTCGGACGTCCTGACCAGCGCGGCGAAGACCGCACCCGGTCAGGGGATCGTCCTTGTCCAGGGGGACGGCGCCGAACGGCTCCTCACCCATCACGCGCTGCACGCCGACGCGCTGTGCGTCGCGGGAGGGTTCCTCGACGCGGGACTCGCACCGGGGAGCCATGTGCTGCTGCCGGCCGACCGGAGCGAGGAGTTCCTTCCGCTCTTCTGGGGCGCCCTCGCCGCCGGACTCGTACCGGTGCCGCTCGCCCCGGACGTGCGGCGGTTGCTGCCCGTCCGGGAGTTCCTCGGCCGGCCGCCGGTAGCCGTCGGCCCGGCCACCGCGCCGCTGCTCGACGCCCTGCCCGACTCCGTACGCCCGCTGACCCTCGACGAGCTGCGCAGTCACCCCGCGCCGGGGCGGCTGCCGGAGCGGGCCCCTGACGACGTGGCGTTCCTGCAGTTCTCCTCGGGCAGTACGGGGGCGCCCAAGGGGGTCGAACTGACGCACGCGGCCGTGCTGGCCAACCTGGAACAGATCCGCGCCGCGGCCGCCATCACGGGCGATGACGTCCTGGCCACCTGGATGCCATACTTCCACGACATGGGGCTGATAGGCACCCACCTCGTCCCGCTGTCGGCCGGGATCCGACAGGTCCGGCTCGAACCCCTGACCTTCGCCAAGCGGCCCGCGCGGTGGCTGGAGGCGGCGGCACGGCACCGCGCGACCCTGCTCTCGGCGGCCAACTTCGCCCTGGCGCTCGTCGAGCGACGCGTCACGGAGGACGCGCTCGCCCGTCTCGACCTGACGGCCGTACGGATGATCCTGGTCGGCGCGGAACCGATCTCCCCGACGGTGTGGCGGGCCTTCGTCCGCCGGATGCGGCCCACGGGGCTCGCGGCGGGCGCCCCGCAGCCGGTGTACGGCCTCGCCGAGGCCACGCTGGCCGTGACGTTCCCGCCGCCCGGCGAGGTGGCGCGGCCGCTGGCCCTGGACCGGGCCGCGCTCGGTCGCGGGCGCGCCGTGGACGCCGTGCCCGGCCCGGACGCGGTGGAACTGATGGACGTGGGCAGCCCCGTCCCCGGGTCCGCCGTGCGGATCACCGACGACGGCGGCGGGACTGTCGAGGAGCGTCGGGTCGGCCACATCGAGGTACGCGGCCCGCAGGTGGCCCGGGGATACCACCGGGCAGCGGAGGCCACCGCGAAGGCGTTCGTCGACGGGTGGTTGCGCACCGGCGACCTGGGCTTCCTGCGCGAGGGACGGCTCTGTGTGACCGGCCGGGCCAAGGACGTCGTCTTCGTCGACGGGCGTACGTTCCACGCGGCGGACCTCGAAGAGGTGGCCTCGGCCACGCCAGGTCTGGGCCGCTGTCCGATCGCTGTCGTCGGCTCCACCGATCCTGCGGGCGACGGCGAGCGGGTGGTCGTCTTCCTCGCACCCGCGCCTCCCCTTGCCGCCGTACGCCCCGAACTCCTGCGCGAGGTCGGGCGGCGGGTCCGCGAAGCCCTGGGGCACGACGACGTACGGGTGCTGGCGCTGCCGGTACGGGCGTTCCCCCGCACGACCAGCGGGAAGGTCCGGCGCGGTGTGCTGCGCGAGCGGTTCGAGGTCGGGGAGTATCCGGAGATCGCAGGGCGGGGAGCTTCTGGGGTGATGAGGGGCGGATCCGGTTCCGGGGGCGGTGCGGGTGCCCGGGGCGGCGGCGGGGCCGGTGAGGGCGGCGGCGTCGCCCGGGGCGGCGGGGCCGGTGAGGGCGGCGGCGTCGCCCGGGGCGGCGGGGCCGGTGAGGGCGGCGGCGTCGCCCGGGGCGGCGGGGCCGGGGCCGGTGAGGGCGGCGGCGTCGCCCGGGGCGGCGGGGCCGGTGAGGGCGGCGGCGTCGCCCGGGGCGGCGGGGCCGGTGAGGGCGGCGGCGTCGCCCGGGGCGGCGGGGCCGGTGAGGGCGGCGGCGTCGCCCGGGGCGGCGGAGGCGGTGGCGGCGACGCGCTGCCGGACGGCGCGCCGTGTTCGCCCGCGCCCCGGTCTCGGCGGGATGTCGAGGCCGTGGTGCTCCGTGTCTGGGCCCGGGTGCTCGAACTGCCGGCGCAGGAGATCGCCCTGCACGACGACTTCCGCGCGCTCGGGGGCTCGTCACTCAGGGCCATGGAGGTACTGGCGGCTCTGGAGGACGAGTTCGGCGTACAGCTGCGTCCGTCCGACGTACGCGACCACGCCACAGTGGCCGCGCAAGCCGGACTGGTCCTCGCTGCCGAGGGCTCCGAGGCCGCCGAGTCTGCCGATGCCGCCGAGGGCTCCGAGGGCTCCGAGGGCTCCGAGGGCTCCGAAGCCTCGGACGGAGCATCCGAGAGCCCCGAGGGCTCCAGGAGCTCGCGCCGACCCGACCGCCGGCCTGCGCCCGTCCGCGCCGCCGAGCCCGTCCGCGTCGCCGAGCCCGGCATCGCCGTCTCCGGTCTCGCCTGCCGCTTCCCCGGAGCCGACACTCCGGAGGCGTTCTGGGAGCGGCTCGTCGCAGGCTACGACGCCGTGACCGGCGTACCGGACGGGCGGTGGGCAGATCCGTCGGACGGCAACGCCCGTCGGGGTGCGTTCCTCGACGAGCCGGCCAATTTTGACGCCGGATTCTTCGGGATCGGGGACGAGGAGGTCCTGGCGACCGATCCGCAGGCGCGGATCCTGCTGGAGCTCGCGCACGAGGCCCTGGAGCGGGCCGGTTACGCCGGCGCTCGCAGGCGTGGCCGCCGGGTGGGCGTGTTCGTCGCAGCCGGTGACTCCGGCTATCGGGAGGTCCTCGAAAAGGCTTACGGCGAGGGTGAGTTGCCCACGGCGGCGCTGACCGGGAACCTCCCCAGCATGCTCGCCGCCCGCGTCGCGCACTGCCTGGACCTGACCGGTCCCGCGCTCGCCGTCGACACCGCCTGCTCCTCGGCGCTGGTCGCGCTGCACCTGGCTCGCCGCAGCCTCCAGGCCCGTGAGTGCGATGTCGCCGTCGTCGGCGGCGTACACCTCAGTCTGACGCCGACCGGGTACACGCTCCTCGAAAAGGCCCAGGCGCTGTCACCGACCGGCCGCTGTCATGCGTTCGGCGCGGCGGCGGACGGTTTCGTCCCCGGTGAGGGGGGCGCCGCACTCGTCCTGACCCGTCTCGACGAGGCGGAGCGCGCCGGTGATCCGGTCCTCGCGGTCCTCCGCGGCACCGCCGTGAACAACGACGGCCGCTCGCTGAGCCTGATGGCGCCCAATCCCCTGACGCAGCGTGAGGTCATCACGCAGGCGTACCGCGACGCGGGCGTCGATCCCGAGAGCGTCTCGTACGTGGAGGCGCACGGCACGGGCACGCCGGTCGGCGACCCCGTCGAGGTGCGCTCGCTCGCCCACGCCTTTCCACCGCGAGCCGACGGGCGGCCCCGGCTGCTCGGCTCGGTCAAGACCAACGTCGGGCATCTGCTCAACGCCGCCGGTATGCCGAGCCTGGTGAAGGTGGTCCTCGCCCTCGGCCGGCGCCGCCTGCCGCCGTCACCGCTCTCGGCGGGGCCCGCGCCCGCGCTCGACCTGGCCGGTGCCGGTTTCGCCCTGGTCGAGGACGTACGGGACTGGGAGGCGCCCGGTCCGCTGGTCGCGGGAGTCAACGCGTTCGGCTTCGGCGGCACCAACGCCCATGCCGTACTGGAGGAGGCACCCGCCCGGCCCGCGAAGGAGCAGGCGCGATCGGCGGGCGGTCCACGGCTGCTGACGCTGTCGGCGCACGGGGTGGACGGGCTGCGCGCCGCGGCCGCCGGTCTCGCGGCCCATCTGCGTGACCACCCCGGTCTCGACGAGGGCGATGTCTGCGCCGCCGTCGCCGCCGCCCGTGACGAGGGACCGGACCGGCTCGCGGTCGTCGCCGAGGGTGATCTCGCCGCCCGGCTCGACGCCCTACGTGACCACGCGGTACGCGACGACGACGGACACGACGCCGTTGCCGATGCCGTTGCCGACGCCGACGCCGACGCCGACGCCGCCGAGGTTCACGGCGCCGTATGTCACGCCAACGAGATTCAAGGCGCCGGGGGAAGCGACAACCGAGCGACGCCGATCGGTGCCCCCGTGCGTTCCCGGGCGCGACTGGTGCTCCTCCTTCCCGGTCAGGGCGTACGGCCTGACGGTCAGGCCCGAGCCCTGTACGCCGACGCGCCCGCCTTCCGGGAAGCGCTCGACGAGGCGTCCGGCCACGCCGGCGCGATCGGCGGGCGGAGTCTCGCCGCCTGGTGCCTCGACCCCGACGTGTCGCCCGAGGCGTTCGCCCGGACCGACGTCGCCCAGCCGCTCCTCGTCGCCTACGGGGTCGCGCTCGCCCGCCAGGTGCGGGCGTGGGGCATCACGCCCGACGCCGTCGCCGGGCACAGTGTCGGTGAGATCGCCGCCGCGTGCGTCGCCGGGACGCTGTCCCTCGCCGACGCCGTACGGTTCGCCGCCGAGCGCGGCCGGCTCATGGCGGAGTCGTGCGCCCCCGGCGCGATGGCCGCGGTGCGCTGCGACGAGGACACGGTCACCGCTCTGGTGGCCGACGCGCGGGGCGAGCTGAGCGTGGCCGCGGTCAACGGCCCCGACCAGGTCGTCCTGGCGGGCACGGAGGCCGCCGTCAGGCGTGCGGTCGCCGATCTGTCCGCCCGCGGAATCGCGGCACGCCGGCTGACGGTGACCCGGGCCTTCCACTCGCCCCTGATGGATCCGGTCCTCGGCCCCCTTGGCGAAGCCGCGGGAGCCCTCGTGCTCCGGCCGTCGGTGACGCCGCTGATCAGCACGGTCACCGCAGCGTGGCAACCGGCCCTGAGCCCCGCGTACCTGCGGAACCACGCGCGCCGGCCGGTCCGCTTCGGTGCGGCCGTGGACCGCCTGCTCGACGACGGGTACGACACGTTCGTCGAGCTCGGCGCCGACACCCTGGGGGGTTCCGTACGTGCCGTCGCCGCGGCGCACCCGCGCGGAGCCGCCGCGGTCGTACTCCCTGCCGGGAACGGGGGCGGGGGCGGTGCGCGGGGGCTGCTGGAGACCGTGGGCCGGCTCTGGCAGCGGGGCGTGCCTCTGGACCGTACGGCCATGGACGCCGGCCGAGCCCGGATCTCCGTACCGACGTACCCCTTCCAGCGGCGCAGCTACTGGCCGGCGAGGGCACCTCGGCCCCGGCCGCTGCTGCACCGGTTCGTGTGGGACGACGCGCCGCTGACCGTCGGCCCCGGGCCTCGTACAGTCGTCCTGGCCGGCCCGGACTCGCCGCTCGCGCGCGCCTTCGCGGACCGGCTCGCGGGACGGGGTGTGACGGTCCGGCGGGTCGGCGACCCGCTGCCCGACGGTGCGCCGGCCCCTACGGCAGCCGTGCTGCTCGCGGGTCCGGCCGTGGAGCCGGACTCGGCCACCGCGCTCGACGCGGCGCACCGCGCCATGGTGACCGAGTTCCTCGACCTGCTGCCGCAACTCGCGCACCACCGGCCGCGCGTGCTCGTCGTCACCGAGGACGTCCATGTCACCGGTGCCGGGCCGGAGCGCCCGCGGCCCGCGCAGGGGATCCTGACCGGGCTGACCTTGGCGCTGCCCGAGGAGTTGCCCGGTGTCTCGGCCCACAGCGTCGACCTCTCCTCCCTGGACGAGGTCGACGAGCGGCTGGACGCGCTCGACCACGAACTTGCCGCACGACCGGCGCCGCAGGGCACCGCCACCCTCGGCGCTGCGCCCGCCATCGCCTGGCGGGCCGGACGACGCCTCGGCCGGACCACCGAACCGGTCACCGAACCGGTCGCCGAGCAGGTCGCCGAGCAGGTCGCCGGTCCGGTCGCCGATTCGGTGGCTGCTGAGATCGGGTCCGGGGAGGCAGCCCTGCCTGCCGACGGCGTGTATCTGATCACCGGGGGCGCCGGAGGGGTGGGGGCCGCGCTGGCCCGTGACCTCGCCGGCCGGGGGCGGCCGACCCTCGTGCTGACAGGTCGCTCGGCCGTACCGCCCGCAGGGCTGCTCCCCGAACTCCGGGCGCTCGGCGCCACCGTGGAGTACCGCGCCGCCGATGTCTCCCGCGAGGCCGACGTCGACGCGCTTCTGGCGGGTCTGCCGCGCCTCGACGTGCTGGTGCACGCCGCCGGCGTGGTCCGACCCGGCACGCTGCGCGCCAAGGCCCCGGAGGACGTGGCCGACGTCCTGGCCGCCAAGACGCTCGGCACGACCCTGCTCGCGCGCGGACTCCGCACGCACGGCCTGCGCCCCGCCTTGTGCGTGGCCTTCTCCTCGGTCGCGTCGGTGCTCCCGGGCCTGGCGGGGGCGATCGGCGACTACGCCGCCGCCAACGCCTACCTCGACGCCTTCGCCGCCGCCGAACGCGCGGCCGGACGTCCGTGGCAGGCCGTCAACTTCGCGGCGTTCGCCGATACGGGACTTGCCGCCGGTACGGGAGTCAGCGCCGCTACGGGACACGGTGCCGGACCCGGACCCGGCACCAGTACGGGACTCGGCGCGCCGCGGCCCCTCGTGACGGGTGCGCTCGCCCGGGGTGCCGGACGCGGACCCGTGGCGTTGGAGACCGGCGCGGCGCTGGAGGCGCTGCGCCGGGCCTGTGGCACCGACGCCGCGCACCTGTTGGTCGCCGACCTGACCCCGGCCGACACTCGCCCCACCCCGGCCGACACTCACCCCGCCCCTGCCGGCGCTGCTCGCCGCACCCCGGCCACCGCCGTCCCCACGCAGCCGAACCCCGAGCACGCGCCCGCGCCCACGACCTCCCACCCGCCTCTGACCGGTTCGGACACCCCAGGACGCGTGAACCGCGTGCGGGACGTTCTGCGGCAGCTGCTGTCCGATGCGCTCCACGTGGCCCCGGACGACCTCGGTGACGACGTTCCGCTGCTCGGCCTGGGCCTGGACTCGCTCATGGCCGTCGATCTCGTGAAGCGGCTGGAGAAGGAGCTTGACCGCTCCCTGCCCATCACGTTGTTCTTCGAGCACCGGACCCTGGGCGAACTCGCCCGCCAACTCGACACCGAGGCCCCCTGCCCCACCCAGGATTCCGAAGCGGTTCCGCCGAGGCGAGAGGTATCCCGGCCCGCCGACGACGGCGTTCCCTTCTCGCTGACCCCGGTCCAGCTCGCCTTCCACACGCTGTCCGGGCTCTACCCGGACATCGCCGCCTACGGATACGTCACGCAGGACGTCCGCGGCCCCCTCGACCCCGATCTGCTCGGCGTGGCGCTCGGTCTGCTCGCCGAGCGCCACCCGATGCTCCGCATTCGGATCGACTCCGGGCAGGCGGTGGCCACGCAGGCCGCCGTGCCGCCCGGCCACGACCGGACACCCGACTGGTACGAGGTCCGTGAGCTGCCCGGTGTCGGCCCCTTCGAGGACGAGCTTCGGCAGCTCGAAGAGGCCCTCTGCAACCGTCCGTTCGACCTCTCCACGCAGGCCCCGGTCCGCGCCGTGCTCGTCCGCACGAGAGACGCCCGCGCGAACGATGCCGGTACGGGGGATGCTCGTACGGGGGACGTCCGTACCGGGCACGCCGACTCCGCCCGGCTCGTGTTCGTGGTCCATCACGCCGCTGCCGACGGCTTCAGCCTGAACATCCTCGGCGAGGAGCTCTGGGCGCTCTACACGGCTCTGTCACAGGGCCGAACCCCGGAACTACCCCCGCTTCCCTCCCACTTCGCCGACTACGCTGCGCACGAACAGGCGGAACGGTCGGAGGCCGCACTCACCGAGGACCGGGCGTACTGGAGTGAGGTGCTCGCCCGCAGGGCCGCACCGCTCCTGCTGCCGTACGACGGCGATCCGCTCGCTCTCCCCGAACCCCCGCTCCTCGCCCACCAGGTGGCCCCTGGCCCCGGCCTGACCGCCGCGCTGCGCGAGATGGCCGCCGCACACGAGGTGTCGCTGTTCCACCTGCTGCTCGCGGCGTACGCGCGCTGCCTGTCCCGGTGGGGCGGCGGCAGGGAGGACGTGTCCGTCAACGTCGCACGGGCCCGCCGCGAGACCAGGCTGCCCGGTATCGACCGGCTCGTCGGGCCCCTGGCCGACACCCTGCCGGTCCCCATCCACGTACGTCCGGACGACTCGGTGCACGCGCTCGCGGTACGGCTGCGCGACGCGTGGCCCGAGGCCGAGCGGCACGGCCGGCTCACCAGTCTGGACCTCGCCCGGCTCCTGCCGGCGGACGGGGCAGGACCGCGTACGGCCGCGCCCGCGTCGTTCAGCTTCGCGCGGTTCCCGGTCTCCCTTGACCCCCACTGCCCGGTGGAAGTCCGCCCGGCCTCCGCAGGAACGGCTTCCGCCGCCACCCGGCTCAGCCTGCTGTGCTGGGAGTCCGAGGGGGCGCTGTCCTTCTCGTGGAACTTCCCGGCCCGTCTCTTCGACCGGACCACGATCGCCCGGCTGGCGCGCGAGCACCTGTCCGAACTCGCCGACGCCGTGAAGCCCGCCGAGCTCGCCGCACCCACCGAACTCACCGCACCCACCGAGCTGGCCGTGCCCGCCGCAGTACCGGGCCCTGCCGGCCAGATCAGCGCCCACGGATCATCGGAAATCGTCGCCCGCCTCTGCGCACAGTTCAGGGCGACGCCGAACGCCGTGGCCGTCGACACGGGCGACGGGGGCGTACTGACGTACTCCGAACTGGACCGGGCATCCGCCGCACTCGCCTCCCGGCTGCGCGCCCGGGGTGTCGCCCCGGATGACCTGGTGGGGCTTCTGACCGACCCGGGCGGCGACGCCGTCGTGGGTGTGGTCGGGATCCTGCGGGCCGGTGCGGGGTGGGTGCCGCTGGACGCCGCCCATCCCCCGGCCCGCCTGGCCGACCAGCTGGAGCGGTCCCGTACCCGCGCTCTCGTCTGCCACACCGCGACCCGCACGTCGGCGACGCAGCTCGCCGAGGCCTTGGGCAGCACGCTCGTCGCGGTCGACGACCCGTCGCCGGTATCCACCGAACCGGGTTGCGACAGTGCTCAGTTCGCGGTTCCGGGGCCCGACTCCATCGCGTACGTGATCTTCACCTCCGGCTCGACCGGGCGCCCCAAGGCGGTGCCGATCACCCGTCACTCGATGACGAACTACCTCGACTGGGCGCTGGCCACGTTCGAGTACCGCGCTGGTGACCGGCTCGCCCAGACGGCGTCGCTGTGCTTCGACGCGTCGGTGCGCCAGCTTCTCGCACCTCTGCTCGTCGGTGCCACGGTGGTCACCCTGCCGAGGCAGCTCCTCCGCGACCCCGACGCCCTCCTCGACCGGGTCGAGCAGGCCCGGATATCGGTGTGGAGTTCCGTGCCGAGCCTGTGGTCCCGGCTCCTCGAAGCCGCCGAGACGCGGGTACGGGACGGCGCGCCGGCGCCGGACCTGTCCGCGCTGCGCTGGATCCACGTCGGCGGCGAGGCGCTCCCGCCCGCCCATGTGCGCCGCTGGTACGACCTGTTCGGACCCGGGCAGCGGATCGCCAATCTGTACGGGCCGACCGAGGCAACGATCAACGCCACGTTCCACATCATCGACAGCCGTCCCGACGACGACGTCCGGACCCTGCCCATCGGCACGCCCCTCACCGGCACGGAGGTCGACGTGGTGGCGGTGGACGGGCGGCGCTGCCCCCCGGGCGAGCCGGGCGAGCTGCTCATCTCCGGCGTCGGGCTCACACCCGGTTACCTGCACGAACCTGAGCTGACCTCGGCCGCGTTCACCGAGCGCGGCGGGCGCCGCTGGTACCGCAGTGGCGACCGGGTCCGGCGCGACGTCGATGGTGCGCTGGAGTTCCTCGGACGGCTCGACGACCAGGTGAAGGTCCGTGGACACCGGGTGGAGCCGGGCGAGATCGAGGCGGTGCTGCTGACACATCCGGCGGTCGCCCGTGCCGCCGTGGTGCACCGTGACGAACGGCTGAGTGCCTTCGTCGAGTGCCGGCGGGGCGTAGCGCCTCCGGATTCCACGGCGCTGCGCACCCATCTGGCGCGGACGCTCCCGGAGTACATGCTCCCGGCCCGGATCCACCCGGTCGACGAACTCCCTCTGACCGGCACCGGCAAGATCGACCGCGCGGCGCTCACCGCACCCGGCCGCGGACCCGACCGCGCACCCGGCCTCGTACCCTGCCGCGCACCCGGCCTCGCACCCGACTCCGTGCCCATGCCCGCGTACGCCGAGGCGCCGGGGACGCTTCCGGTGACTCCGACCGAAGTGCTGCTGGCCCGTGTGTGGTCGGAACTCCTCGACAGCGAGGACATCCGGCGCGAGGACGACTTCTTCGCCCTGGGCGGCGACTCCCTGCTCGTCCTCCAGGTGTTCGCGCGGCTGCGGGAGGAGATACGGGTCCTGCCCAGGCCCACGGTCGTCTACGACCACCGCACACTGGCCGCCCTGGCCGCGGCGATCGACAGCGTCGCCGACGACGGACCGGCCGACGCGCCGACCGGCACCGAGGACCGCCCGCCCCGCCGTGACGACGCACACGGCCCTTCCCCCTACGCCCTCGCCCCCTCCCAGCGTGGATTCCTCCTCGCGGAGGCAATGGCACCCGGCTCCCACACGGCTTGGCTCGCCTGTCTGCGGGTCGACGGGCCCCTGCGGCCCGACGTGTTCCAGCGGGCCGTGGACGCCTGCGTCGTACGGCACCCGATGCTGCGGACCGTGTTCCCCGCCGGCGCACGCCCGCCCGTCCAGCAGGAACTGCCGCCCGCCCTGCGGCTCCCGGTCGACTTCGAGACCCTCGCGGAACCCGGCCTCCTCGCCTCGCGGATCGCCGAGGAACGGGAGCGCCGTTTCGAACCCTGGGCGTGGCCGCTGCTGCGCCTGCGGATGCTGACCCTCGGGCCGGACGAGCACGCGCTCGTCGTCCACGCCCACCACCTGATCGGCGACGGCTACAGCGTGGCGCTGCTCGGCCGGGAGCTGCTCGCGGTCTACGACCGTGTGGGACGGGGCGAGCCCGCCGAACTCGCGCCGCTGCGCAGCACGTTCCGGGACCACGTCGCCCTTCAGGAGCGCGCGGCGTCCGGCGGCGCCGCCAGGGCCCGAACAGAGGAGCCGTACCGACGCCCGGCCCTCGGCGGTCGTACGGGGCGTGCCGGAAGCGGAACGCCCGGCAAGGCGCCGGCCCCGCATACGTACCACTCCACCGGTTTCACGCTGGACGCGGATCGGGTCGCGGCGCTGCGCCTGGTCGCGGCGGAGGCGGGTACGACGCTCTTCTCGCCGGTCCTGACCGCGTACTACCGGACGCTGGCCGCCGCGACCGGGCAGGAGGATCTGATCCTGGGCCTGGCGGTGTCCGGCCGCGACGACGCCGGGCCCGACGCCCACCTGGTCTTCGGCCCGTACGCCGCCGCCGTACCGATACGGCCGGGCCCGAGGCCCGGTGAGGGGAAGGCGGGCGGCCGCCGCACGTTCGCCGAGGATCTGCGTGCGGTGGTGGACGAGGTCGAAGCGGCCCGTACGCAGGGAGTCCACGCGCCACCGCGGGACGGAGGGCTGCCGCCTGCCGCCCAGTTCTTCTTCACCTTCCTGGACTTCTCTGCCCTCGGACCGCTGAACGGTGACACGCTGAGAGTGAGGTGGGACGACGGCGACGCCGTCCTCGCGCCGCCTCCCGTGGGTACGGACACGTTCCTGGCGGTGCGGCCGGTCGGTGAGAGCGGGCTGAGGGTGACGCTGCGCGCGTCGGCCGCCGCCTTCCCCGACGAGTCGGCCTTCGCCTCGTTCGCCGGCGCGTTGAGGCAGGGGCTGGCCGAGGACGCGGTCCCCCACCCACGAGCGCACGCCACAGCGACCGGGCGCGGAGCGCAGGCGGTCGCGCGGCCGGTCGCACAGGCGGTCGCGCGGCCGGTCGCGCAGGACTTCGGCGTGCTGGACTCCGCGCTCGTCGGGTACCTCCCCCCGCCCGGGCAGCTCGCCGCGCTCGGCTCGCTCGGCTCGCTGGGATCGCTGGGTTCGCTGGGTGGACCGGCGGCCGGGGCGGCGTCTCGTGAACAGCTCCGCCGGCTGCTCTTCCCCGAAGGGCGGCCTCGGCTCGTCGAGGAGATCGGTACGCCTCTCGGACGGTCCGGATTCGTCTGCCTGCCGCTCTTCGCCGACGAGCTCGCGTCGACGCCCGACCTGGCGTCGCGCACCGCCCGAGCCATCGGGTACGCGTCGTCGCTGGGCGCGCGCTGCGTCTCGCTCGCGGGCATGATCCCGTCCCTCACCGCGTACGGCTTCGGCGTCCTGCGCGAGTCGGGCACGGACACCCCGACGTCGACGGCCGTCACGACCGGGCACGCGGCGACCGCGGTGTCCGTGGTGAAGACCGTCCACGCCGCGCTCGCCCGGACGGACCGTGCACTCGGCGAACTGGTCATGGCCGTGGTGGGTCTGGGCTCCATCGGCAGCTCGTCGCTCGAACTGCTCCTGACCCTCGCGTCCGAGCCGCCCGCCCGGCTGCTCCTGTGCGACGTCGCGGGCAGCGCGCCACGGCTACGGAGACTGGCGAAGGATCTCGGCGCTCGCGGCCTGGCCCGGAACGTGGAGATCCACGAGTCCGGTCCGACGCTCCCGACCGCCGTGTACGAGGCCGGTCTTCTGGTCACGGCGGTGAGCGGGGGCGGCGCGGTGCTCGACGTGTCCCGGCTCCGGGCCGGTGCGATCGTCGTCGACGACTCGTTCCCGCACTGTTTCGACACCGCGAGGGCTCTGGCCCGGATGCGGGAGCGGCGCGACGTCCTGATCGTCGGCGGCGGCCTGCTCTCCCTCGGCTCCGTGGAGCGCCGCACGGCCCCGTGGCTGCCGTCCGCCGCGGCGGAGGGGTACGCCGCGGTGTCCTGGCTTCCCGGCACGATCGCCTCGTGCCGACTGGAGTCCCTGCTCCACGCGGCGCGCCCGGGACTCCCCCTGGTCCACGGTCTGGTGGACGCCGGGCTCGCGCTGGCCCATTGGCGGGGGATGGAAGCGGCCGGCATCGAAGCGGGACCGCTCCACCTGCTCGGGCAGGCCGTCGCCGCCGACGCCGGCGACCTCGACGGCTTTCCTCGGCCTCCTGCCGGCTCCCTCTAGGCGACGCGTGAAAGAAGCAGCGCCCCTCGCCTGACGGGGAGGGGCGCTGCGTGGGTGTCGTACCCCCGGCCGGGTCGCCGGGTTGTGAGCAGAGCGTCAGAGCGTGCGCCGGGCGGGTCAAGGCGCCCGGCGCACGCGGTTCAGAATGCCGGGCCCGTACCGTCCGCGGACGTCATGCGGAGGGCTTCGGGTGCCGGCGGGCGGGGTCAGCGGTGGTGACGGTGGCCCCAGGACTTCGTGTCGACGGTACGGCCGCGGTCGTCGCGCAGGACGGCCTTGTCGGAGTGGTTGTCCCAGACGTAATTGCGACGGTCCTGGAAGAGGTCGGTGCGGGTGTCGCGGCCCTCACCGGTGTGGATGCGGATGGTGGAGCGGCCGGCGAGGCGGACGTCGTCGAAGCGGTAGCGGTTGCCGTCCGAGTCACGCAGGCTCCAGCCGTCCAGCCGCACCGCGTGGCGGGAGTTGTTGGTGATCTCGACCCACTCCGCGTTCAGCGACCGGTTGGAGCGGTTGTCGCGTCCGGGGCTGTCGGCCTGCACGCGGCTGATCTCGACCCGCGACTGACGGCGGCGGTCGTCGTCGTGGGCGGCGGCCGGCAGCGCGGCGGCGGAGACGATGGCGCCGGCGGCGAGCACGGTCGCTGCGATGCGGCGGGCGGTCGAAGAAGCAGACATGGGTGATGTCCCCTCAAGAACAGTGCTCCACCAGGTGAAATGCCGGGTGGGAGCGGGTTGCGGGTCTCGGTCCGGTGCGGGCCGAGGACTCAGACTCTGCGGCCTCGCCGAGCGCGCCGACAGGCCCACCGGACGCCGTTACCGGACGCGGACATTTCTGTAACTATCGGATTCACAGAACACGCAAATGCCGCAGATGCGACCTGCCGTTGGATGCCTGCTGCACCCACCCGTTCAACGATCAACGGCAAGCCCTTGTGCTCCCGCCGAGGGGCCGGCCGCGCCACCCGCCTCGCTTCGGCCAACCGGGGTACGGAGCCAGGTAACAGCAGCACTTCACGTTTCTTCGCACAACCGGAGCGGTCCCGCACGGACGAGCGACGCACGTCGGCAGCCTCCGCAGACCTGCCCGGCTCCGGTCGCGGGCTCTGCCCCTACGATGACCTCCCGTGACATCTGATCGCCGCGCCCTGGGGCAGGGCCCTTTCGACGAACTGACCGACAGCGCCGAGGCCGTCCCCCGGCGCAAGCAGGCCACAGAGGCGGACCTCGACACGGGACTCCCGTCCCTGCGCCTGCCCAACCTCGACGAACTACGCGCCCGCGGCGTACTGGCCCGCGGACACCACGACCAGCCCGACCCCCCGCCCACCAACCGCCGCACCCTCGGAACAGCGGCCGAGGCCCCACCACAGGAGTAGGCCGTGGCGGGACGGCCGCCCGTCTGACCTCGGCCCTCAACGACTGGCTGTGACCGGCAACCGTCGCTAGAGCTCGTAGTCCTGGGCCAGTTCCTCCCAGCGGAGGCTGCGGAGCGCGAGGTCGGCGCACTCGCCGGACGGGATGTCCAAGGCGGTCTGGAACCAGACCACGGTGAGCGCGGAACGGTGCAGCACGGGGTCGAGCTCAGCGGAGACCGATGTCGAGCGGAAGGCGCCGATGCAGGCCACGGAAGGCAGCACCTCGACGGGGCCGAAGGCGCCAACGGTCTGGTCCGGGTACTCGCGGGGAGGCGGGACCAGATGTACCGGCGTGGAGGGAAACGCGCGTTCAGCCTGTCGCTGGAGGCCTCTGACCTTCATGTCGTTGATGGGCTTGCAGGGATAGCCCTCCAACATCCCTCCGTAGGTCGACGACATTCGGAGCTCGGTGAGCTCGATCGAACGGCCGGACGAGAGGGCTATGTGGCTCAGCGACATGCCGACACCCTATGCACACGATTCCCTCCCGAGACACGGCCCCCCGGCGCCAGTGAACCCGGCTTGAGCCGCGCCGCCGCGACAGCGAGGGGCTGTGACGGTGCATCGTCGGACTGATGACCAAAGCCAGCGGCACTCCGACTACCGTCCGGCGCCATCCCCGCGCAGCGCGGCACGGACCAGCGCGACGTCCGCAGTGGGGACAGCGAGTTCCCAGTAGCGATCCGCGGCTTGCAGGGACAACAGGCGGAACAGTGCCTTGTCGACCGCCCCGCTTCCCGGGCCGGCGACCGGGCCCGCCCCGTGGACGTGGAACGGAGCATTCAAAGCGACGCCTTCGCCGGTGCCGCCGAGCACGCGAAACGGCTGCCACACCACGGGCGACCCCGCGGCAGGGTCCAGAATCAAGGACCCGGGCCGGAAACGACGGCCGTCACGGGCGAAGGCGGAGACCTCGCGGGCCTCGCCCGCGGCCAAGGCAGCGACGTCCGCCTCGGCCCGGGGCCGAGCGGCTTGCGTGAACTGCTCGATGAGACGCCCCGGATGCCGGAGCAGATCCGTGAAGGTCAGCGTCCCCGTAGCCCGTCGCACTCTTCCCACCACTGCCCCCTGCATCGCGGTCGTACCCAGGGTAGCGAGGTCGCCGATCGTCTACGGCCTCCCCGCCCATGCAGACGGGCGAGGTCGGACGGGGTCAGGCCGGTGGTTCGGTGGGGCGGTTGCGGCGGGTGCGTAGGGCGTGGACCGTGCGGGTGATGCCGTAGCCGAGCAGCCAGGGCAGCGCCGTGATGCCCAGCACGTAGACGACGAGGAAGCCCGTGAGGTCCTCCTGCCAGGTCTCCTCCTTCAAACGGAGCAGGGTGGAGATCGTGACGGTCCCCAGGACGCCCACCGGTACGGCCGGCAGCAGCACGGACCACAGCCGCGGCTTCCAGCCGGAGTGACGGGCGCACCACACCCCCATGCCCGCCATGAGAAAGGGCCCGAACGGCACCCAGAACACCACCGGGATGAACAGCGCCGCCAACCAGTCGTCCGAATACCCGAACATCATGCGGCATCCCCCCTGACATCAGCCGCCCCTCCGGCTTCCTGCCCCGCCATTGTCGCGCGTGAACCGGAGCCAGCACCCGGCACCCCGACCGGAGGCGATGTGCCGTCCATGATGCGGGCACAGGTTTGACCGGGTTGTGCGCTCACGGTTATGTTGCGCGCCATGCACCGATCCGCGCTTCTGACGACTCGAGGTCATGTCGACCTGAAGCGTGTGTGCTCCGCCGCGTGTCAGTGGTAGTGAACAGCGGCGCGGGCGCGGAGCCGGGTGCCCCCTCTCTGTACGGGACATGATTCCGAGCGGGAGGCCTCCCCCGCGATCTCCTCGTGCAACTCCTCGCGCAGCGCCGCCGCGTACCCCCTGAAGGGACCGTTCCGGGCCATCCGACGCCCGAGCCGTCCCGACGGCACCGGCCTGCCCGTTCCGGCCGCCGGAGTCGACCGTCCGCGACACCGCACAGGACCGGGAAGGCCCCCCGTGGAGAGTTCACCGCCGACCACAGCCCGACGCTCCGCGCCGCTACGGCGCTCCGACATACCGCCCCCGCCGCAGGCCGCACGCCGTGCCTCGGGGGCCGGCGCGGTGATGGGCGCGATCCTCGACCACGGGCCGGTGGCGCGCAGCACCGTGGCCCGGCTGACCGGGCTCTCCCCGGCCGCCGTGAGCGGCCACTGCGGTGTGCTGCTGAGCCGCGGGCTGATCCGCGAGCGGCAGGAGACCACGGGCCCGCGCGGCCTGGGCCGTCCCCATGTCCCCCTGGACGTCGACGCGGGCCGCTACCTGGTCGCCGGCGCCCACATCGCCGTCACGCACACGACGCTGTCGCTGATGGATCTGCGCGGCCGGATCGTCGCCGAGGAGAGACGGCCGCACGAGGACACGGATCCCGGGAGGGTACTGGACGGCCTGGCGCGGCGGTTGCCCGCTCTGGTGGCGGCGCACGGCGCGGGCAGGACCGTCCTCGCCATGGGGGCGGCGACCGGGCACTGGGTCGATCCGGAGGCCGGGGTGGTGGTACGGCACCCACAACTCGGCTGGCGTGATGTGGCGGTACGCGGCGTGCTCGCCGACGCGACCGGGCTCCCCGTCCATGTCGACAGCCACGCCCGGGCGTTGGCCCGGGCGGAGCAGCTCGTGGGGCAGAGCGGAACGCGCGAGAGCGCGGTGCTGCTCTTCGTGGGCGCCGTGGTGGACGCCGCGTTCGTGTCGGCGGGCGCCGTGCATCAGGGGCCGCGCTCCGGGGCGGGGAACGTCGCCCATCTGCCGGTCGGTGCCGGCGACGGCGGGTCCTCGCCCTGCGTGTGCGGCATCCCGGGGTGCCTTCAGGCGGAGGTGTCGGAGCCCGAGATGGTACGGCGGGCCAAGGCGGCGGGCCTGGAGGTGTCGTCCTTCCCCGCCCTGCTGGAACGGGCGTCGGCGGGAGACACGACGGCACGGGAGCTCTTCCTGCGTCGCGCCCGCCTCGTCGGGCGGGTGGCGGCCGTACTGCTGGACATGTTCGACCCCGAGGTGCTGGTCGTCGTCGAACCGGGCGCGGGCCGGCTTCCCGAGTGCCTGGCCGCGCTCCGGGCCGAGGTGGCCGACCGGTCATGGGTGTGCGACGACCCCGAACACCGTGTCGTACCCAGTTCGTTCACCGGATCCGTACTCGCGACAGCGGGGCCGGCCGTGGCCCTCGGCGCGCTCTACGACGATCCGCTCGGGCCCTGGCCGGCGCTGCCCGCCGTCTCCTGACCGAGGGAAGGGGGGCAGGGCAGTCCGACTTAATTCAGCGAGTTGCATTGTTGACCGGGGCGGAGCACGGATCGGAAGATGGATGCATGAGCAGCCAGCGAGGGATTCTTCGGTTCGTGCCCACCACGGCACGTCACTGTCGCCCCCTGCTGTTCTCCGTTGCGGGGTCCGGCCGTGCCGACGCGACCCCCGCCGGAAAGGGCTGTTGACCCTCTCTCGCAGTTTCGCGTGACAAGGGTCTGATCCGCCCGTCTCCCTTCACGGTGTGACGCATCATGCGCCCACCGGAATTCCCTGTCGCGTTGTCGCGCGTCGTGCCGTTCATCTCCGCCTGCCTTTCGGCCGGTCCGCTCCCCTTTCTGCTTTTCCGCTCCCGCCTGCGTTTCTTCGTCATGGAGGAAATGTGACCGTCTCCCTGTCCTCGCACCCCGCCACCGAACTCGCCCCCGAGCGTTTCAAGCAGGCGTTCCGCGCCTATCCCGCGGGCGTCGTCGTGGTCGCCACCGACGCCGGCCGCGGGCCCGTCGGCTTCACCGCGACCTCACTCAGCTCGCTGTCCCTGAGCCCTCCGCTCATCTCCTTCGCCATCGCCACCGGGTCGTCCTCCTGGCCCCATGTCGAAGAGGCCCGTACCGCCGTCGTCCACTTCCTGGGGTCCGACCAGGAGCCGCTGGCCAGGCGGTTCGCGACGAGCGGCATCGACCGCTTCGCCGCGCCCACCGCGTGGCGGCGCCTTCCCGAGGGCGATCCCGTCCTCTCGGACGTGGCCGGCTGGCTCCGGGTCGCGATCGAAGACCTCGTACCCGCGGGTGACCACCGGATCGTCGTGGCCCGCGTCCTCGAATCGTGGCAGGAACCGGGGCGCCGACCTCTCCTCTTCCACGACGGCGGCTATCTCTCCATCTGACCCGCGCCCCCATCCGGCTTTCTCCCCGTCTCCGCCTGACCACTTCGGAACAGGATCATTCATGTCATCCATCCCTGCCCATCCCCGTCTGGGCCGCAGAGGTTTCCTCGCCCTCGCGGGCGGTGCGGCCGTCGGAATCGCCGGATGCGCGCCGCCGCCCGGTCCCGCTGCCCGAACCGCCTCCGTCAAGGCCCTTTCCACGGCCCCTCCGCCGCCGAACACCTCGCTTTCCGTCGCCGTACGCACCTCGCGCATTCAGTTCACCGAGTCGGGCCTGCTGAAGGAGCTCCCCTTCCAGGTCTCCGAATGGCCGAACCTCTCCGCGGGCCCGGACATCATCCAGGGATTCCGGGCGCGCTCCATCGACCTGGCGAGCAATGCCGGAATCCCTCCGATCCAGGCCCATGCCATCGGGGTGGCGGCACGCATCGTGGCGGTTCAGGTGCGCCGGAAGCCGACGTACGTCTTCGCCACCGCCCCCGGCTCGTCCATCGCCCGTGTGGAGGACTTCCGGGGCAGGAAGATCGGGTTCTCGCAGGGGCAGGCCCAGGGCGTGGTCGTGCTGCGCGCCCTGAAGAAGGCCGGGATGGCCCCGAAGGACGTACAGCTGGTGGCTCTTCCGAGCACCCAGTTCCTGACCGCCCTGCAGTCCAAGCAGGTCGACGTCGCGCCGCTGGGCGAACCGACGCTGACCAAGTACCTGACGCAGTACCGCAAGGACGGCGCGCGCGACGTGCGCACCGATGTCGTCGACCTGCTGACGGTGCTGTGGGCCCCGGCGGAGGTCCTGGACGATCCCGCGAAGGCGGCGGCGGTCCGCAGCTTCGTTCCGCTGTGGGCGCGGGGCTCGGTGTGGGCGTGGGAGAACACGAACCGCTGGATCGACGCGTACTACGTCAAGGACCAGGGCGTCAGCCGCGAGGACGGCAAGCGGATCGTGGCCTCGCTCAACAAGCCGCATTTCCCGGCGCGTTGGGACGAGGCGATCGCCTGGGAGCAGGAGACTGCCGAGCTGATGGCCGAGGGCGGCTTCGTCCCGCGGTTCGACGTCGAGCAGCTCTTCGACCGGCGTTTCGAGAGTCTGGCGGCCGCGGCCGTCGACGCCCAGTACCGGGAGGGAGCATGACCGAGGCGCTGACCCCCGCGCGGGCCTCGCGGGGCATCGCGGTCGCCGACGACCGCCGTACCCAGGACCTGGCCGCCGGAGTCTCCGCGGCGGAGACGAGCAGCGGCGGCCCACCGCCCGGCCGCGGCAGTGACAGCAGCGGCAGCGGCAGCGGCAGCGGGACGGTCAGGGGTGGTTCCGGGAGACGGCGACGGCTCGGTCCGGGCCGGCCGGTGCCGTTCGGCCGACTGCTGGGCCCGGTGCTGCTCATCGCCGCCTGGTGGGCCGCCTCGGCCGCGGGGGTGCTCGATCCGCGCATCCTGTCCGGCCCCGGGAGCGTGGTCTCCACCGCCGTCGATCTGGTGGCGGACGGCAGGCTCCAGGGCAACGTGCTGATCTCCCTGCAACGCGCGGGCCTCGGCCTCGTCTTCGGCGTGCTGGCAGGCGTCACCCTGGCCGTCGTGGCGGGTCTCAGCCGCACGGGCGAGTACCTGGTCGACGGGCCGCTGCAGATCAAGCGGGCCATCCCGTCCCTGGCGATGCTGCCGCTGCTGATCCTCTGGCTCGGCATCGGCGAGGACATGAAGGTCACGGTGATCGCGCTCGGCGTCGCCGTGAACATGTACATCAACACCTACGCCTCGCTGACCGGCATCGACAGCCGCCATGTGGAACTCGCCGAGGTCCTGCGGCTGAGCCGATGGCGGTTCGTACGGAAGGTCGTGATCCCGGGCTCGCTGCCGGGGTTCTTCGTGGGGCTGCGCCTGGGCGTGACCTCGTCGTGGCTCGGCCTGATCGTCGTGGAGCAGATCAACGCGACCAGCGGCATCGGTTACATGATGTTCCAGGCCCAGCAGTACGCCCAGTCCGACGTGATCATCGTGGGCCTGGTGGCGTACGGAGTCTTCGGCTTCGCCTCCGACGCCCTCGTCCGCACTGTCGAGAGGAGGGCCCTCTCGTGGCGACGTACTCTGGCGGGCTGACCGGGGCGGCACAGCCGCCGACGGACCTGGCGTCGCCGGCCGACCTGGCGTCGTCGGCCGACCTGGCGTCGCCGGCCGTCCGCACCCGCCGGCTCGTCCGCGGGTTCGGCGAGCGGGCCGTGCTCAAGGGAATCGATCTCGACCTGGCGCCGGGCGAGTTCACCGCTCTGCTGGGGCGCAGCGGATCGGGCAAGTCGACGCTGCTGCGCGCCGTGGCCCGGCTGGACCACGGCGTCGAGGGGACCGGCGAACTCGTCGTACCCGACCGGGTGTCGCTGTCCTTCCAGGACTCGCGACTGCTGCCCTGGCTGCGCGTGCTGGACAACGTGGTGCTCGGGCTGCGTGGCCCCGGCGTCCGGGAGCGGGGACTGACCGCCCTGGAGGAGGTCGGGCTCGCGGGCCGGGACCGGTCCTGGCCGCACGAGCTCTCCGGCGGTGAGCAGCAGCGGGCGGCGCTCGCCCGTGCCCTGGTCCACGATCCCGAACTCCTGCTCGCGGACGAGCCGTTCGGCGCGCTCGACGCACTGACCCGGATCAGGATGCACGGTCTGCTGCGCGAACTGTACGAGCGCCACCGGCCGGCCGTGCTGCTGGTCACCCATGACGTCGACGAGGCCGTCGAGCTGGCCGACCGGGTGCTGGTCCTGGAGGACGGCCTGATCTCGCTGGACATCACGGTCGACCTGCCCACGCCCCGGAGCCGGCGCGACCCCCGGTTCCAGGAGTACCGGGACGCCCTGCTCGCCGCGCTCGGCGTGACGACGCCCTCCGCTCCCCCGTACGCCTCCCCGAAGGAGAAGTCCCGTGTCCCGCACGCCTGATCGCACGCCTGATCGCACGCCCGCCGGCGCCCCCGGCCGCACCCCGGCGGCCGGCCGGCCTGCCCGCAAGCACCTCCACCTCAACGCGTTCCTGATGTCGGTGGGGCATCACGAGGCCGCCTGGCGGCTGCCCGAGAGCCCGGCGGGGGGAGGGACCGACATCGCGCACTACCAGAACCTGGCCAGGATCGCCGAACGGGGCAAACTGGACTCGGTGTTCCTCGCCGACAGCCCGGTCCTCCACGGCGACCCGGGGCGCCGTCCGTCGAGCAGGCTGGAGCCGACCGTCCTGCTGACCGCCCTGGCCGTGGTCACCAGCCGGATCGGGCTGATCGCCACCGCGTCGACCAGCTACAACGAACCCTTCAACCTCGCCCGGCGTTTCGCCTCGCTGGACCATGTGTCCGGCGGGCGCGCCGGCTGGAACATCGTCACCACGGCCGGCGCCGACGCGGCCCGCAACTTCGGCCTCGACGACACTCCCCTGCACCACGAGCGGTACGAACGCGCGGCCGAGTTCGTCGACGTGGCCACCAAGCTGTGGGACAGCTGGGCGGACGACGCCGTCGTCGCCGACAAGGAGCGCGGGGTGCACGCCCTGGCGGACCGGGTGCGGCGCATCGACCACCGGGGGGCCCACTTCCGGGTCGACGGGCCGCTGAACGTCGAGCGTTCGCCCCAGGGCCGCCCGCTGCTCGTGCAGGCCGGATCCAGCGAGGACGGGAAGGAGTTCGCAGCGCGTTACGCGGAGGCCGTGTTCACCGCCCAGCAGACGCTGGAGGACGGCATCGCGTTCTACCGGGACGTCAAGCAGCGTGCCGTCGCCTTCGGCCGCGACCCCGACGAGATCAAGATCCTCCCGGGGATCGTGCCGGTCATCGGTGACACGGAGGCCGAGGCGCGGGAGCTGGACGCGGAGCTGGACCGGCTGATCGCCCCCGAGTACGCCAAGCGCCAGCTCGCGCAGCGGCTGCGGATCGCGCCGGAGGATCTCGACCTCGACAGCGAGCTGCCGGAGGACATTCCCACCGAGGACGAGATCGAGGGCGCCAAGAGCCGCTACACCCTCATCGTGGATCTCGCCCGACGCGAGAGGTTGACGGTACGTCAGCTCATCGGCCGGCTGGGCGGCGGGCGCGGACACCGGACCTTCGCCGGGACCGCCGAGCAGGTCGCCGACACGATCGAGCACTGGTACGAGAGCGGGGCGGCGGACGGGTTCAACATCATGCCCGCGGTGCTGCCGTCGGGCCTGGAGCGGTTCGTCGACCGGGTGGTGCCGATCCTTCAGGAGCGGGGCCTGTTCCGTACCGAGTACGACGGGACGACCCTGCGCGAGCACTACGGCCTGGCCCGGCCGGCGAACCAGTACTTCGACGCGCCGGCGTCCGATGCCGACGCCAAGGTCGAGGTCGTCACGGGTGAAGGTGCCGATGCCGGTCGCTCCGCCGCCGCGCTGGTGGACGCACGGTGACCGGTTGTCCCCCACAGGCCCCGCAGGAACAGGCCCCGCGGGAACACGACCCGTCGGAGCCGGTCGCCACCACGGCGGCCGGCCCCGGCGGGCCCCGGCCGGCCGGCTGGGCGCGGCGGCTGCTCGGCTACTGCCTCCGCCACCGCCGTGATCTCGCCCTCGCGTACGGTGCCGCGGTCGTCGCCGCCGTGGCCACCGCGGCGCTGCCGCTCGTCCTGCGCCATGTCGTCGACGCCGTCGCGGCGGGAACGGCCGGGTCGCTGACGCCCTGGCTCGTCCTTCTGGCCGGCCTCGGCGCCGTCCGCTTCGGTGCGAGCTTCACCCGTCGCTACCGCTCGGGCCGGGTGTCGCTCGGGGTCCAGTACGACCTGCGCAACGACGCCTTCGCCTCGCTCGTGCGGCTCGGCGGGGCCAAGCAGGACGAGCTGCGCACCGGGCAGGCGGTGAGCCGCTCCATCTCGGACATCACCCTCATCCAGACGTTGCTGCAGTTCCTGCCGAACCTCACGGGCAACGTGCTCATGTTCCTGACCTCCGTGGTCCTCATGGCGCTGCTCTCGCCGCCGCTGACCGCCGTGGCCCTGGTCGTGGGACCGTTGCTCTGGCTGATCGCGTACCGCAGCCGTCGCGACCTCTTCCCGGCGAACTGGCACGCCCAGCAGGAAGCGGCCGAGGTCGCCTCAGCCGTGGAGGCGACGGTCACCGGCGTGCGGGTGGTGAAGGGATTCGGCCAGGAGGAGCGGGAGTTGGCGGGTCTGGACGGCCGTGCGCGTCGGCTGTTCGCCTCCCGCATGAGGGTCGTGCGGTACACCAGCCGGTACAACCCCGCGCTCCAGGCCGTGCCGGCCCTGGGACAGGTCGCCGTGCTCGCGCTCGGCGGCTGGATGGCGCTGGACGGCCGCATCTCGCTGGGCACGTTCCTCGCCTTCACGACGTACCTCGGCTCGTTCGTCACCCCGGTCCGGCAGCTGGCCACTCTGCTCACCGTCTGGCAGCCCGCCCGCGCGGGCGCCGTCCGCGTCATGGAGGTCATCGACGAGACGCCCGGACTGGCCGAGACGCCGCACCCGGTGGAGCCGGCGGCCGGCTCGCCGTCCGTCTCCTGGGAGGACGTCACCTTCGGGTACGGGAGCGGGGAGCCGCTCCTGCGGGGTTTCTCCCTGGACATCCGGCCGGGCGAGACCGTCGCTCTCATCGGTCTCGCGGGCTCCGGGAAGTCGACGGCGGCCGCGCTGCTCCCCCGCTTCTACGACGTGGCGGGCGGCCGCGTCCGGGTCGGCGGTCACGACGTGCGCGAGCTGTCCCTGGACTCCCTGCGCTCCCGGATCGGGTACGTGTTCGAGGAGTCGCTGCTGCTCTCCGACACCGTACGGGCCAACATCGCGTACGGACTGCCCGACGCCGGGGACGAACGGATCCGCGCGGCTGCCCGGCTCGCCCGCGCCGACGCGTTCATCGAGCGGCTGCCGCACGGGTACGACACGGTCGTCGGCGAACAGGGGCTCACGCTCTCCGGAGGCCAGCGACAGCGGATCGCCCTCGCCAGGGCGCTGCTGTGCGAGCCCGACGTGCTCGTCCTCGACGACGCCACGTCGGCGATCGACACGCGGGTGGAGGCGGAGATCCACGACGCCCTGCGGACGGCGGAGCGTCGGCCCACGACGCTGATCGTGGCGCATCGGCGCTCCACCCTGGAGCTGGCGGACCGGATCGCCGTGCTCGACGCCGGTCGGGTCGTCGACACCGGGACGCTCCACGAACTGCGTTCCCGCTCCACGCTGTTGCGCTCCCTGCTGTCGGCTCCGGACCAGCCGTCCGCGGCGGCGGAGGGCGCACCCGCCCCCGGCTCCTCCGGGTGCCCGGACATCCCCGACGCCACGGCCGCGGTCACGGCCGCGCTCTGGCGGCGGGACGTGGATGGAGCGTCCGACGACGAGGGCGGCGAGGCTTCGGTCCGTGCCGCTCAGGCGTTCGCGGAGGCGGCGGCGACGTCCGGTCCCGGTCGTGGCGCGCCCGGCGGCGGTGGGCTGCTCGGCTCCGCCCCGCCGAACCCCGAGGTGCTCGCCGGTCTCGCCCGCCTTCCGATGCCCGAGGCGGATCCGGGGCTCCCCGTGGAGGTGGCCTCCGCAGCCGAACCGGACCTGGGCCTGGGGCGGCTGCTGCGCCCCTTTCGGGCCCCACTGCTGATCGGACTGCTCCTGGTCGCGCTGGACGCGCTCGCGCAGATCGCCGTGCCGGTGCTGGTCAGGCACGGGGTCGACGACGGGGTCGCGCAGGGTGCCAGAGGTGCCCTGCTGGTGGCCGCGGCGGCCGCCGCGGTCGTGGTGGCGGCGAACTGGGTGGTCGGCGTCCTCCAGGTCCGGACGACGGGCCGTACCGGCGAGCGCCTGCTGTACACGCTGCGGGTCAAGACGTTCGCGCAGTTGCAGCGGCTCGGACTCGACTACTACGAGCGCGAGCTGGGCGGCCGGATCATGACCCGGATGACCACGGACGTGGACGCCCTGTCCACGTTCATGCAGACGGGACTCATCACGGCCGTGGTGAGCGGGCTGACCGTGGTGGGCGTGCTCGCCGCCCTGCTCGTCATCGACACCGGCCTCGCCCTCGTCCTCGTCGCCGCGGTACCGGTGCTGGCCGTCGCGACGGCCGTTTTCCGCCACCACTCCGTACCGGCCTACCGGGACGCCCGGGAGCGCGTCAGCATCGTCAACGCCGCGCTGCAGGAGAACGTCGCCACGATCCGGGTCACCCAGGCCTTCCGCCGGGAGGAGCACAACGCCCGGCACTTCGCGCGGCTCGCGGGCGAGTTCCGGGACTCCCGGCTCCGTGCGCAGCGGTACATGGGCGTCTTCTTCCCGTTCGTGGAGTTCCTCGGCACGCTGTCCGCGGCCACGGTCCTGGCCGTCGGCGCGGGCAGGGTGGCGGCCGGGGAGCTCACGGCGGGCACGCTCATCGCGTTCCTGCTGTACGTGGAGCTGTTCTTCTCCCCGATCCAGCAGCTGTCCCAGGTGTTCGACGGCTACCAGCAGGCGGTCATCGGCCTCTCCCGGCTGCGGGCCCTCATACGGACGCCGACCGGTACGCCCGGCGCGGCCCGGCCACGCCGGGTCGGCAGGCTGCGCGGCGCCCTCGAACTCGACGGCGTGTCCTTCGCGTACCCCGGGGGCCGCGAGGTGCTGAGCGACCTGCGGCTGCGGGTGGCGCCGGGAGAGACCGTCGCGCTGGTGGGCACGACAGGGGCGGGGAAGTCCACGGTCGTCAAACTCCTCGCCCGTTTCTACGATCCCTCCTCGGGCCACGTCCGCGTGGACGGGGACGACCTGCGCGAGCTCGATCTGACGGGCTACCGGCGCCGGCTCGGGGTGGTCCCCCAGGAGCCCCACCTCTTCAGCGGGACCGTCCGTGACGCCATCGCCTATGGCCGTCCGGACGCCGCGGACGCCGACGTCGAGGCCGCGGCGCGGGCCGTCGGGGCGCACGACATGGTCGCGGCGCTGCCCCGGGGCTATCTGCAGCAGGTCGGCGAGCGGGGCCGGAACCTGTCCGCGGGCCAGCGTCAGCTCATCGCCCTGGCGCGGGCCGAACTCGTCGACCCCGACGTGCTGTTGCTGGACGAGGCCACGGCCTCGCTCGACCTGGCCACTGAACGGCGGGTGACCGCCGCGACGGCCGCGCTGTCCCGTCGCCGTACGACGGTCGTCGTGGCGCACCGGCTCACCACAGCCGCGCGCGCCGACCGTGTCGTGGTCCTGGACGGCGGCAGGATCGCCGAGACGGGCACGCACGAGGAGCTGCTCGCGGCGGACGGCCCCTATCGCCGGCTCTGGGACGCCTTCCGGGACGGCTCCGCGCCCGCCGCCCGCACCCATCCCCACCCCACCGATCAACTGATGCAGGAGAGTGCACGATGACGCAGTACCGCAGTCTGGGCCGTACGGGCGTGAAGGTCAGCCCGCTGTGCCTGGGGACGATGATGTTCGGAGCGCGGGGCAACCGCGACCACGAGGACTCCGTACGCATCATCCGGCGGGCCCTCGACGCGGGCATCAACGTCGTCGACACGGCCGACGTCTACTCCGCCGGCGAGTCCGAGACGATCGTCGGGAAGGCCCTGTCCGGTGGCCGCCGGGACGACGTGGTGCTCGCCACGAAGTTCCACGGCAGTCTCGGCGAGGACCCCAACGAGCGGGGCAACTCGCGCCGCTGGATCGTCCAGGAGGTCGAGAACAGTCTGCGCCGCCTGGGCACCGACTGGATCGACCTCTACCAGGTCCACCGGCCGGAGCCGGACACCGACTTCGACGAGACGCTCGGCGCCCTGACGGATCTCGTGCGCCAGGGGAAGATCCGCTACATCGGGACGTCGACGTTCGAGCCGTCCGCGATCGTCGAGGGTCAGTGGACCGCCGAGCGGCGGGGGCGGGAGCGGGTGGTCGCGGAGCAGCCGCCGTACTCGCTGCTCGCCCGGGGCGTCGAGCGCGAGGTGCTGCCGGTCGCCCAGCGGTACGGGCTCGGTGTGCTCGCGTGGAGCCCGCTGGCGGGCGGCTGGCTGTCCGGCCGCTACCGCAAGGGGGCGGAGCAGCCCCGCTCCAGCCGTGCGGACCGCCAGGCCGAGCGCTTCGACATCGCGTCTCCGGAGAACACGGCGAAGCTCGACGCGGCGGAGGCCCTGGCGCAGCTCGCGGAGGAGGCGGGGCTGACGCTGATCCAGCTCGCCCTCGCCTTCGTCCTCGAACATCCGGCGGTCACCTCGGCCATCATCGGCCCGCGCACGTTCGAGCAGTTGGAGGGCCAGCTCGGCGCGGACGCGGTCCGGCTGAGCCGGGACGTCCTCGACCGGATCGACAAGATCGTGCCTCCCGGCACCAACCTCTCCGCGCGCGACGCGGGTTACGTGCCGCCGTCGCTCACGGAACCGGAGCTGCGCCGCCGCGGCCACTGACGCCGCCCGGACCGCGCTCCGGGCGGATGCCCGGCCGGGCGCGGTCTGCCGGGCGCGGGCCGGCGGGGCGCGGGCCGGCCGGGGCGCGGGCCGGCCGGGGCGCGGTACGGCGGGAGGCGTGGTCCGGGGTGTGGTTACCGGCTTCGGACGGTCCCGGAAGGCATGCTGGTCCGTGGCCGGGCGACAGGGCAGGGCGGGTCGAGGGGATCGAGTGGCGGAGCAGGCGCGGGCGGAGGAAGCGGCCGAGGCGGAGGTCGGGGCCCTGGTGGACCGGCTCAAGGAGCGCATCTACGCGACGATCACGATGATCGCCGTCGTCGTGGGCCTGTCCGCCGGCCACGCAGGACCGGCCGGGGCGGCCGCGACGGTGCTGACGACGGCGCTGGCCCTGTGGCTGGCCGCGTTCGCCGCGGACCAACAGGCCCACCGCACGGTGCACCGCGGCTTCGCCACGGGCGCCGAGCTGCGCCGGATGCTGTACGTCAGCAGCCCGCTGCTGACCTGCGCGGTGGCCCCGGCCGTGATGATCACTCTCGCCGCGCTCGGGGCCATGAGTCTTCACACGGCGCTCCTGACCGCAGCGGGTCTTGCCATCGCCTCGCTGTTCGTGTGGGGCTTCGTCGGCGGGCTGCGCATGGGCGGCGGCCGGTTCCTGGCGCTGCTGGCGGGGCTCGTCGACGCGGTGATCGGCGTGGCGATCGCGCTGGTGAAGGTGAGTGCCGGTCACTGAAGGGCGAGCCTCTCGCGCGCGGGCAGCCCCGGCTGTGTGGACGGGTCGTCCGGCGCGCCCCGGTCAGGTGGCGTGGCGGTGACGCCACGCCCCGCTGCGCCACGCGTGGTGGGGCACCACGCCGGCCGACGGCCGGACGAAGCAGTCGTCGCAGCCCAGCTCGCCGGCCCACCGGTAGCCGCGGCCTTCGAGGAACCGTCGTACGTCGGCCCGGACAGGGAGCCAGTTGTGCTCCACGGTGAGCACGCGGACGTCGTACTCGTCGAAGGGAAAGCTCTTCAGGACGTTCAGTTCGGCGCCCTCGATGTCCAGGCTCCAGTAGTCGACGACCGGGGGCGCGCCGTACTCGCGGAGCACCGACCGGACGGTGCGCGCGGGGCGGCGCACGGTCGGCGGTGGCCGGTCGGGGTCGGTGCCGAGAAGGCGGCGGGCGCAGGCGAGCAGGGCGGGGTGGTACTCGTCGAGGATCCCGCCCACCGTGCCGGCTTCGACGAAGTCGACCTCACCCGGCCGGTCGTACAGGCAGCAGTTCACGGTGTGGCAGCGGCGGTTCCGTACGAGATCGGCGTAGAGCCGGGGATTCGGTTCGACGCAGATCCCGGACCAGCCGTACGAGGTCTCCAGTAGGCGGGTGTTGCTGGCGTCCACGCCGTCCGAGGCGCCCGAGTCGAGGAAGAAGCCTCCGCGCTGCCCGTTCAACGCCTGGAGTACGAACAGGTCCTGGCCGTACTGCGAGCTCATCCGCGTCCCGCGCGGGCGCGGGTGAAGGCGCCCGAGCGCCAGGCGGCGACGCCGCCCGCCCCGGCCCCCGGGCCGAAGTGGCCCTGGGGGTTGCGGTGGTGGACGTCGTCGGCGCGTTCGCCGTAGAGCATCGTGACGTTGATACGACGGTTCTCGTAGCCGGGACGGAACCGTACGCCGTCGGTGCCGTGGAACAGGTCCGAGTCGAAGAGGATCGCCCTGTTGGCCCGGTAGGGGATCCGGACCGCTCCCACCTGCCGGGTCTCCAGGTAGGAGCCGATGATGTCGGGCCGTCCGTTGTAGGTGTCGAAGTCCCAGTCGGGCGGCGCGTCGGCGCGGTGCACGATCAGGCCGCCGCTGCCGGGGTCGAGGTTCGCCTCGGTGGGGGTGATCCAGAAGTTGACGTTGACGGCCGCGAAGTCCGCGTGGGTGTGGCCGGACCGGGGCAGGTCGGGGCCGTTCTTGAAGGCCCACAGTTGCCGGAGGGGGTAGCGGTCGCCGATGACCCGGGGCAGCGCGTCGGCCAGTTCCTCGGCGATCTGCAGCAGCAGCGGGCAGTTGAAGCCGTCACGGAAGAAGGCGCCGAGCCGGCCGTGGGCGTACCGGTTGGCCGACCACACGGTCGATTCCAGGCAGAAGGCCCGGAGGCTCGCGAGCGCCTCCGGCGTGAGCAGGTCGTCGATCACCACGATCCCGCGGCCGTCACCGAGGTAGGCGGCCTCGGCCCCTCGCCGGTCCCAGCCGCCGAGCGCCCGGTCCAGCCGGGGGGCGGTACCGAGGTGGAGCAGCCTGTTGTAGACGTGCCCGACGGCTCCGCTGTCCGCCTCGGTCATCGGTACCTGTCCGAAGTCGCCCTGTGCGGTGAGCCGTTCGGCGATCCTCTCGTACGCGGTCACGACGGTGTCGTAGCCCTCGTCGAGCAGCCCGCGGCCACGGAGGTACCGCAGCTGCTCGATGTCGTGGAGCAGCTTGGGGACGGAGAGGTGGGAGACGGGCGGCGGGGTGGACGGCGTCGCGTCGGCGCCGTCGCCCCACCGGGCGAGGGCCAGCAGCCGACCCCACGCACCGGCGGCCCCGTACTCCCGGGCGTCCATGGCCTGCCAGGCCATACGGTCGAGCCACCGCAGGTTCTCCTCGGTGGCCGTCTCGGGCCGCCGCCACAGGTCGAGGCACTCGTCGGCGCGGCCGAGCCGGATCAGCCGGGCGGTCCGGTCCCGGACGGGGGCCGCGTCGGTGTCGACGGCGTCGGCGTGGGTCACCATGTGCCGGGGCGGTCCAGCAGCCCGCGGTCGCGCAGTTCGACGGAGTACCGCATGAGCGCCTCCAGCGCCACCTTCCCGGACCCGCTCCCGAGGATCCGGCCGACGTCGTCGGCGCTCATGGCCGCCAGGGAGACGTGCGTACCGCTCGACTCGGTCAGCGGATCCGTCCCACTGCCACCTGTCGACATGTGCGTGCCACTCACCTCGGTCAACGGATCCGCATCCGCCGGCAACGACACATGCGTACCACTCGACTCCGTCAACGGGTCCGTCCCACTGCCACCTGTCGACACGTGCGTGCCACTCACCTCGGTCAACGGATCCGCATCCGCCGCCAGGGAGACGTGTGTACCGCTCGACTCCGTCAGCGGATCCGTCCCGCTCCCGCCCGTCGACATGTGCGTCCCACTCACCTCGGTCGACGCGGTCACACCGAAGATGCCGCTGTCGGCGACGACGCGAAGGAACGACGTGTCGAACCCCACGACGCCCGACTGCTCCCCCGAGCAGGCGGCCAGGGCCGTCACGACGTGCGTCGCGCGGTTGTCGATCACCGCCCGGCCGAAGTCGGCGAGGCCGGAGTCCGGGGCCGCGCCGTTCTGGCGGGCCCGGCGCGCGAAGTCCCGGATCCAGCGGACGAGTCCCGGGTTGGACATCACCGCGTGGATGAGCCGGTTGGTGTCCTCCGCCCGGCGCTGTTCCAGTCGCTCGCCCCGGACGTACTCGGCGACGATCTGAGCCGGATCGGTGACGAACTGTTCGCGGAGGAGGAAGTCGGCCGCCATGGCCTTGAAGAGGGCCTCCACCCGGCGCGCCGCCCCGGCGTCGCTCAGTGCCGACGTCCCTTGATCCCGATGATCCCGACGGTCCACGCCATGCCCGCTCTCACTCGTCGCGGCGGCCGCCCGCGGGCGGCCGAGGAGGGCTTCGGCCGCTGCCGGCCGCCCGAGCCGGAATGTATCCATGACCGCTGCGGCGAGCGGCGCAAGCCGGTGCGGATCGCCGGGAGGATCCGCAGGTTGGAGTAGCCCGGGCAGCTGCGGAGCCGTCGTCAGTCGTCGTCCTCGTCACTGGGCCAGATCGCGACGGCGATCAGGATCGCCGCCCAGATGCCCAGCGGCGTCACCGGCCAGTAGAAGCTCAACTCTCCCTTCTGGAGACAGCGCACGCCCCAGATGCCGGACATGATCACCAGGCCGCCCAGCCAGTACCGCCACTCCGCGAGCCACTCGGCGAGGTCCTTGCGGTCCCGTTCCGCGCGGGACGGAGCAGGGGCGGGAAGATCGGCCGTCAGATCGGTGAGGTCGGTGGTGGTACGGGCCCGCAGAGCGGTCTGCGCCCGTACGGCGTGCTCCTGCGGGTCCAGGCGGCCCTCGGCCAGGGCTGCCGCCAGGACGGCGAGAGCGGCGTCGCGGTCCTGGTCGGAGACGCGCTTGGCCACCGCGGCCATTTCGTTGTCGTTTCGTTCGCTCATCACGTTCCCCCTTCACTTTAGAATACGACCGTATCTCAAAGTGAGGAGCATGACGATGCCCAAAGCCGTCGACCGGCCCGAACAGCGCCGCCAGATCGGTGCCGCCCTGCTGCGGCTGGCCGGCGAGCAGGGCATGGACCAGGTCAGTGTGCGTACCGTGGCCGCCGCCAGCGGCCGGTCGGCGGGTGCTGTGCAGAAGTACTTCCGGACCAGGGAGGAGATGCTTCACTTCGCCGCCGAACTGGCCGGGGAGCGCGTCGAGCAGCGAATGGCCCAGGTGGACACCGCGCTCCCCCTGCGGGAAGCGCTGCGCGAACTGGTGCTCACCACGCTGCCGCTGGACGACGAGCGTCGCGCCGAGGCCGCCGCCCAGCTCGCCTTCGCCGTTTACGCCGCCCACCACCCCCGCCTGGCCGAGATCCGGCGCCGGCTCGACACGGACATCCGGGAGGCTCTCGCCGCCTGGCTCGGGACGGCAGGCTGTTCCCGCCCCGTCGCCACCGCCGACGCCGTCATCGCGGTCTCCGACGGGCTGGCGCTGCGCATGCTGTACACCCCCGGGGAACACCCTCAGCTGGTCGAGGCCCTCGACCGCGCCCTCGACGCCCTGACCCCGGCCGACCGGGCCGGTTCCGGGCGGACACCGGCCAAGTGAGGTGGTGTCACGCCCTGCGATGCGCGCCCTATTCCTCCGGCGGGACGCAGAGGACGGGCACGGTGGACATGTGCAGGAGTTTGTGGGGCGTCGAGCCGAGGAGCGCGCCGCGCATCGGACTCTCGCCCCAGCTGCCGACCACGATGACGCGGGCCGCGTGGCGGCGGGCCGCGTCGATCAAGGCCTGGGCCGGCTTGTCGTCGATCACCTCGACGACGGTCGGGACACCTGCCCGGTCGGCCTCGGCGACCGCGTGCTCCAGGCCGGTACGGCCGGCCTGGCGGATGGCCTCGTGGTGCGACGCGTACTCCTCGCCCGTGGGCCCGGGGACGGCGGCCCCGTAGACCAGGACGAGACGCTCGTCGAACGCGGCGGCCACCTCGACCGCGATGCGCAGCGCCCGAGCGGCGCCGGGGGATTCGTCGTAGCCCAGAACGACCGACATCTCAGGACTCCTTGCCGTGGCCTCGGCCGTGGACCAGGTCGGGGTCGGCGACGCTCGGGCGCTCCCGCCAGAACGCGGGCGACCGCAGGCGCCATACGAACATGATGACCACGCCGGTCAGCGCGATGCCGATGCCGATGACCAGCGGCGGACCGAGGCCGAACCACGAGGTGCCGCTGTAGGAGTTCTCCGGGTCGGACATGTCGGCGACGGACCGCACCAGGAGCCAGGCCAGCAGTCCGGCACCGACCAGGGGACCCAGTCCGATCAGCAGGAAGTTGTGGACGCTCTCGAGGAGGTGGCGGCGGTAGTAGACCGCGCAGGCGATGCCCGTGAGCGCGTAGTAGAAGGCGATCAGCAACGAGAGCGCGGTGAGCGAGTCGAAGAGCGCGTTGGAGCTGATCTGGCTCACGACGAGGTACCAGCCGATGGCGATGGCGGCGACCCACCACGTACTCACGTCGGGGGTGCGGAAGCGCGGGCTGATGTGGCCGTAGTGGGCGGGCAGCGCCCGGCGGCGCGCCATGGACAGCGCGGTGCGCGAGGCCGGGATGATGGTGGTCTGGGTGGAGGCGATGGCCGAGGTGGAGACGGCCAGGAGCAGGATCCAGTCCCAGCCGCCCAGTACGTCCCCGGCGAGCTGGGCGAAGATGAACTCCTCCTCGTCGGCGTTCTCCGCCAGGAACGTCGGACCGGCGTAGGCGACGACCGCGAAGCCCACGGACACGTAGGTCACGAGCAGGATGACGGTCGACCAGAGGCCCGCCTTGCCGGGGGCGGTCGCGGAGTCCTTGACCTCTTCGGTGAGGTTGACCGCCGATTCCCAGCCCCAGTAGATGAAGACGCCGAGGAGCAGCCCGCCGGTCAGCGCCGCGCCTCCGGCGCCGAACGGATTCAGCCAGCTGAAGGCGGGTTCGATCGCCGGGTACTTGCTGGTGCCGTTGTAGACGGCGTAGAGCGCGATGGCCACGAAGATGAGCAGGCAGGCGACCTGAGCCAGGATGAGGACGTTCTGCACCTTGGCGGACAGTTCGGTGCCGATGACGCACACGGCGGTCATCACCAGGATGAGCAGCACGGTCAGCAGCTGGCGTACGAAGGCGTTGTCCACCCAGCTGTCGAGGCCGAAGGCGAGCAGGGCGAAGCTCACGGCCACATCGGCGAGCGAGCCGACGACCAGGACTCCGGTCATCGCGATGGCCCATCCGCCGAGCCAGCCGGCCCAGGGGCCCATGGCGCGGGTGACCCAGGAGAAGGTCGTGCCGCAGTCCTGGTCGACCTTGTTGAGGTAGTAGAACGCCGACGCGATCAGCAGCATCGGCACGAAGGACGCGAACATCACGCCTGGCGCGTAGATTCCGGCCAGTGCCACGATCGGGCCGATGACAGCCGCGAGCGAGTACGCGGGCGAGGTCGCGTTGAGCCCGATGACAAGGGCATCGACGAAACCGATCGCGTTGGGCTTCAAACCCACTGGGCGCCCGGTGGGCGCGGCATCCTCGGCGGCCATGTTCCCTCGCTCGTCGAGCTCGGACAGAACGGCGTGACCTACGCCTTCATCGTAGGGAGGCTCGGCCTGCCCTGCATGCGCAGGTACGCCGGCCGGGTTCGGGCGCCGTCACCGCTCGCGCAGTGCCGGTCGGGTTCGGGCGGCCGTCACTGCTCGCGCAGGCCCCACGGCGCGCCGTACTCCGTGAGCAGGTCGAGGAAGGGCTGCGACGGCATCGCCTCCGGGCCCAGTACCCCACTGCCCTGCCAGGCGCCGGACGCGACGAGTTCGAGGGCGATCACGGGGTTGACGGCGGTCTGCCACACGACGGCCTGGGAGCCGTACTCGCTCATGGACCACTGGTTGTCGACCACGTGGTAGAGGTACACCTCGCGGGGCCGGCCGTCCTTGGTTCCCTTGACCCAGGTGCCCGCGCACGTCTTGCCGTGCATCCGGTCGCCGAGGGTCGCGGGGTCGGGCAGACAGGCGGCGACGACGTTGCGGGGCGAGACCGCGACCCGGCCCTCGGCTCCCTCCACGCTCACCGGATCCGTGCGGTCGAGCCCCAGCTTGTGGAGGGTGCGCAGGACGCCGATGAACTCGTCGCCGAGACCGTACTTGAAGGTGACCCGACGGGCCTTCAGCCACCGGGGAACCAGCAGCACCTCTTCGTGTTCGACGTTCACGCACTCCACGGGGCCGATGCCGTCCGGGAAGTCGAAGACCTCCGGCTCGCTGAAGGGCTCGGTGGTGAACCAGCCCCGCCCCTCCTCGTAGACGACGGGCGGGTTGAGGCACTCCTCGATCGTGGTCCAGATGTTGAACGAGGGGGCGAAGTCGTATCCGTCGACGACCAGGTTGGCGCCGTCGCGGATGCCGATCTCGTCGATCTCGTCGAAGAGCGTGTCGGAGGCGTGGCGGGCGAAGACGTCCGAGAGGCCCGGCTCCACGCCCATGCCGACGAGGGCGAGGCGGTCCGCCGCCACCCACTCGGCCGTACGGGCGAACTGCTCGTCGCCCAGCTTCACACCGCACTCCTCGTACGGGCGCGACGGGTGGGGCCGGGAGAGGGACATGGCCATGTCGAGGTAGTGGGCGCGCTCGGCGAGCGCGGCCTCGAAGAGGGGCGGGACGAAACGCGGGTCGGTGGCGTTGAGCAGGACGTCGCAGCGGTGCTCGACCAGGGCGGCCCGCACCGCGGCGGTGTCCGAGGCGTCGAGCCGGGCCGCGGTGAACCTGCGTCCCTCCGCGCCCAGCGCGGTCGCGGCGGACTCCGCCCGCGCCGGGTCGTAGTCGGCGACGACCATGTGTTCGAAGAAGGGTCGGCGGGCCGCGATCCTGGTGATCGCCGTACCCACACCTCCCGCCCCCACCATCAGGATGCGCATGGTGCAGCACTCCTTCGCTACGCCTTCGGGCCCGGCCCGAGCAGTGAGAGGTCGGCGACGGCCCGCCGGCACGTCAGGAGACCGACGGTCACGTCCTTTCCGATGATGGCGCCTCGTTCCCGGTTCGGCGCGGGGTGCCGACGGCCCCACGTGTGCCCCGGGCCGTCCGAACCGGACGCCCGCGGTGAGGTCACCTGCACAGTGCGGCCCGGTCGCCTCCCGACGGGCTCTCAGTCCACCCTGATCGCCAGCAGACAGGCGTCGTCCTCGTGGCCCACGATCTCGGGATCGTCCACCAGCCGGTCGATGAGCTGCCGGGGTTCCAGCGTGGCCAGGGCCGCCACCGCCTTCGCCAGACGGTCGATCCCGACCGTCACCTCCTCGTCCCGGCGCTCGACCATGCCGTCGGTGTAGAGGACGAGCAGATCGCCCGGGCGCAGCGGGGTCGACGAGGTCTCGTACGCGTACCCCGGCAGCGCGCCGAGCAGCGGGCCGCGGTGCTCGGTGACGAGCGGCTCGACCCGGCCGTCGCGCAGGAGCAGCGGCGCCGGATGACCGGCGTCGGCCCAGCGCAGGGTCTTGTCCTGGTCGATGTGGCCGGTCACGACCGTGGCCGTCTGCCCGGCGGGATCGCTGCACACCAGCTCGTTCAGCCACGTGGTGACCTCCCCCGCGGACGCGCCCGTCTGCGCCAGGCCGGCCAGGGCGTGCCGCTGCTGCGCCATGCGCGCCACCGCGTCCAGACCGTGGCCCGAGGCGTCGCCGATCGCCACGAGCACCCGGCCGTCCGGCAGCAGCCTGCACTTGTACCAGTCACCGCCCACCGCCGCGTCCGGCTCGGCCGGCCGGTAGGCGGCCGCCACCGTCAGCCCGACCGCCGCCAGCGCCTCGGGGAGTGTGGGGAGAATCGCCTCCCGCAGCGCGTCCGCCACCTTCCGCTCCGCCTCCGTCTGGCGCCGCAGCCAATCCGACTCCAGCTCCGTCTCGGCCAGCCGCCGCCGACTGCGGATCTGCGGGGTGAGGTCGCGAGCCACCAGATTGACCGCCCACGGCCTGCCGTCCGTCCCGGCGACCGGCCGGCCGAGCAGGTCGAGTGTGCGGAGCTCTCCGAGTACCAGGAAGCGGATCCGGGTCCAGGCGGGCTCTTCGCCCGCGAGCACCGAGGTGAGGAACTCGGAGAAGGCCGTCAGATCGTCCGGCAGCAGCGCGTCGCACAGCTGCTCCAGCGACCACGGCATGCGCACTTCGGCGTGGAAGATCCGGCTGAGCCCCTCCGACCAGGTCACCTTCCCCGACAACAGATCCCAGTTCCCCCACCCCATCGACGCCAGATACTGCGCGTCGATGGTCAGCAGTTCGGCCTGGCTCTGCACGGGCCGCCACGTCGCCAGCACCTGTTCACCGCAGCGCGCGGCGGAGTACAGCAGCGGAGTCCGGTGGATCCGGCCGAGGCGCTCCTCCGTGTAGTCGATCACTCGGCCGTCCAGGGGCCTGCCCGTGTCCATCACGTCCGCCAGGGCGGCCAGCAGACCCGAGTGCGCCGCACCGGGCCGCGCCTCCAGGAACCGCTGTCCGACCAGGTGGTCGGGTGCCTCCAGCCAGTCCGCCGAACGGACGCGGTTGCCGGCCACGATCCGGAAGTCCAGGACGGCGTCGGCCTCGTCCCACACGGGCTCCAGCAGGACGGCGGAGGCGGGGATCGCGGGCAGCACCGAGCACACCCCGCTGCCGCCCGGCTCGTGGGTGCTGCACAGGCACCGCGACGCCCCGTCCGGATCCCTGTGGGGCGGGAGGACGGCCAGGGACTGCAAGGGCGACGCCATCTCCGTACCGGACGGACCGGCCATGGGGCTCCCCGCGTTCCTGCGCACGGCCGCGCGCAGGGAGGAGACCTCCCGGCCGATCATGCTCTTGAGGGCGTCGACGCTGTCGGGCAAGGGAAAACTCATCGTTCGCCTCCGCGAACCGCGTGACGCGCCGCTCACCCCGAGACCGGCAACGCGTCGCTCGTCTCCACTGACCACTCGACTGTACGGCGGTCGGCGCAGAGAACAGGCCCCCTGACCGCCATCCGCGCGGTACCCCCGGCTCGCGTCTTCATGCGCCGCCGACGAGCGAGAGCCGGGCCCCCCGCACGCCGGGGCGGGGG
>NZ_JAMGSL010000001.1:245062-281046 GCF_025195125.1 Streptomyces sp. Je 1-79 | reverse complement strand
CCCCCCGAACGGCGTGCGGGGGCCGGGGTACGGGGCCGGGGTGCGGGGGCCCACAGCGGTGGGCGGGGCCCCGGGCGTGCGAGCCCGGCGCTTTCGTGGCTACAGCGGTGGGCGGGTCGGCTGGGTCCGCCAGAAGTCGCACCGGTGGTCCGACGCGAACCCCGAGCCCATGCGCGTCGCCTCCGGATGGAGCCTGAGCACCCTCCCCTCACCCGTGACGGTCCCGGAGCCGGTCGGGAGCCAGGCGGTCTGTCCCGGCACGGCCGGGGAGCCGAAGCGGGCGAAGGCACCCCAGTAGCGCTTCATCCGCGTCGCCAGCGCGACCTGGGCCGGGGCGAGCGGCCGGTCGCCCGCCGTGAAGTCGTGCAGGTAGGCCAGCTCGGCGCTGTGCGCGTTCGACATGTCGAGACCGGGAACCTGTGCGCCCGCCAGGGTCGGCGAGCCGGGGTCGTCGAACTCGTAGACGTATGTAGGAACCTGTGAGGCGAGGAGCCGCGCCGTCCACGCCGTGTGGCAGGCGAAGGAGGAGTCCGTCATCACCGCCGAGAGGGCCAGGTACGGCGAGCCGTACGCCGCGACCGGATAGCGGGCGAGCACCTCCGGGCCCGCCGTCCCGTACGTCGCCAGGATCTGCGCCGTGTACTCCGCCTCCGTCAGTCGCGGCTGTGACAGCGCCACGAACAGTCGTGACTCGGAGCGGGTGCTCCCGATCAGGACCGGCACCTTGTTCCAGTCGCCGCTCCCGATCGCGGCGGCGGGGTCCAGCGGCAGCAGCCCGTCGCCCGAGGCCGGTCCCGAGGTCGGCAGCGTACGCGCCGCCTCGACCAGTGCGGCGGCCGGGGCGGCGCGCAGGCACGCCGCCGCCACGGCCGGGTCGGCGCACCCCGCCGCCTCGGCGAACGCACGGGCCTGCGACGCGGCCCGCGCGCGGTCGGGCGTACGGAGCAGCGTGCACGGGCCGCTCTGGAGAACGGCACGGTGGAACAGTCCGGCCGCGGAGGGCGCCGCGAGGAGCCCGCAGACCGAACCGCTGCCCGCCGACTGCCCCGAGACCGTCACCTTGGCGGGGTTCCCGCCGAACGCGGCGATGTTCGCCCGTGTCCAGCGCAGCGCCTGGATCTGGTCCAGCAGTCCGAAGGAGCCGGAGCGCCGGGCATTCTCCCCGGCGAGCTCGGGCAGTGCGAGGTAACCGAGCTGCCCCAGGCGGTAGTTGATGCTGACGACGACGCTGTTCGTGAGGTCGGCCGTCGTCCTGCCGCCGAACTGGGTGCCGGTGCCCTGGCTGTACGCACCCCCGTGGATCCACAGGATCACCGGCAGCCGGGCTCCCGCCTTCGCCCCCTGGGGGCGGTACACGTCCAGATAGAGGCAGTCCTCACTGACGGCGGTCGGGTCCGCGAGGCCGAACGGCGAGAACTGCACACAGGCCGGCGCCTGGAGGTTCGCCTCCCGCACGCCGCTCCATCGGCGCGGCTCACGCGGCGCCCTCAGTCGGGCGTCCCCGACCGGGGGCGCCGCGTAGGGGACACCGAGGAACTCCTGTGCCCGGTCGTGGTTCTGGCCGCGCAGCGTGCCCTGCGCGACGGTGACCACGGGCCGCCCGGGCGTACCCTCGGAGGCAGTGGCCGTGGCCGAAGCCTCGACCGAAGCCGTGGCCGGGACCGCCGACGCGAGCAGTGCCACCAGTGCGAGGGCCGTACCGAGCAGGGGTCTTGCCGAAGTGGGCCGTTGACCGGGCCGCTTCATCCGTCCTCCTGAGCTGGCTGGTCGGGCGGGGTCAGGGACGCAGACCGGCGAGCAGAGCCGCGGTGACCGCGTGGTCGACGGGGCCGGTGTTCCAGTTGGCGCTCATCGGGCTGACGGCGATCCTGCCCGCGCTGACGGCCTCCAGGTCGCCCCCCTTGGCCGCCGGGCGCAGGTCGACGGTCACGCCGACCTTCCAGGTGCCGTCGCCGGAGTCGGTGAAGTCCGGTTCGAGGACGGTCTGCGGATCCTGGAAGGTGGTGGACACGCCGGCGGCGGTGCCCTTGCCGTCGGCTCCGACGACGGGGTGGTTGACGTTCAGACCGACGCCCTTGGGCAGCAGCGGCCCGGACTTCGCCCGCGTACGCAGCCGGTCGATGAGCTTGACGGCGAAGTCGAGCGTCGGGCCCATCGCGTTGACGGTGGTGACCGGGTCGGGGACCGAGAGACCGCCCGTGCTCAGCGCGATGGCGGGTACGCCCGACTCCACCGCCGCGACGGCGCCGCCGACCGTACCGGAGTGGCTGGCGAGACCGGCGACGTTCGGCCCGAAGTTGGTGCCGGACACGACCAGGTCGGGGGCGCGGCCCTCGAACACCTCGGAGAGACCGAAGGCCACCGAGTCGCCGGGGCTGCCGTCGACGGCCCACACCTTCGGCTCAGGGTGCTTCACCGTGATCGTGGGGGCGCTGGACATCTTCGTACCGCTGCCGCTCTGGTTGGTGAGCGGGGCGACGATGGTGACGTCGTGTCCGGCGGCGGTCAGGCGCTCGAACGCCTTGCGGATGCCGGGCGCGTTGTAGCCGTCGTCGTTGGTGAGCAGAATCCGCAGCGGCGTCGTGGGTGTTGGGGCGGTCTGGGGGGAGGCGACCGCGGGGGCCGTGCCCACGAGGGCGGCGGTGCACAGGATGAGCATGGCCGGCGGCAGGACTCGCTTGCGACTCACAGAAGGCTCCTGGGAAGTAGGAAGAGGGAGGGGTCCGTGCGGGAGGGTGTCTGGGTGGGGGGCTGGGCAAGGGGAAGTGAACCGGCGGGCACGTGACCCTCGGCATGCGCCCGCCGGAGCAGGGTCAGCGCACGCTGCGGATCGGGAGGATGGCGAGCGCCCCGATCAGCGACAGGGCACCGCCGGCCAGGAAGAGCGGGGTGTACCCGCCCAGGCCGGTGACGATGGCGGACGCGACGAACGGCGCGATGATCTGCGGTCCGGCGTTCGCGACGTTGAGGACGCCCATGTCACGCGCCGCGTCCTCCGCGCGGGGCAGGACCAGGGTGACGAGCGCCGTGTCGACGGCCATGAAGCAGCCGAAGGCGAGCCCGTTGAGTGCGCTGAACACGAGCATGCCGGTCCAGGTCGGGCTGACGACGGGGACCACCATGACCAGGCCCGCGAGCGCGGCCGAGACTCCGACGAACACCTTGCGGCGGTTCCACCGGTCGGACAGCAGGCCGCCGACGACGGTGGACAGCGCCACGGCGACCATCGACACGGGGGTGAGGATCGCCATGGCCGCGGGCGGGGTCAGCCCGCCGGGAAGCGCGATGTGGTCACCCAGGATGTACAGCTGGTAGCCGACGACGGAGAAGTAGCCCAGCACCATCAGGGCGCGGCCGATGAAGGCCCAGCGGAAGTCGTGGTTGGCCAACGCGGACAGGAAAGCGGCGAGTTGGGATCCCTTCGGGCCCTTCTCGACGGGCTCGCCGCGGGGGGTGTCACGGCAGAAGACCGAGAGCAGCAGGGCCGCGACGGCGACGATCGCGCCGAAGACCAGGTATCCGGTACGCAGATGGGTGGCCGTCTGCGCGGCGAGGAGAACTCCGACGGTCCCGCCGATCGGCATACCGAGACCCACCAGCGCGGACGCCGTGCCGCGGCGCGCGGCGGGGACCCGGTCGGGGACGATCGCGGTGACGGCCGCCTGGTAGGTGTTCATCGTCGCCTGGACCAGGCACCAGCCGATGCCGACGAGCAGGGCGGTGGAGACGCTGCCGAGGAAGGCGAGGGCGATCAGGGCGCCGAGGGCGCCACCGAGGATCCAGGGGTTGCGGCGGCCGCTGCGGTCGGAGAGGGCGCCGGCGATGGGGTTGAAGGCCGTCGCGAAGATGGCGCTGATGCCGCCGATCAGGCCCAGGACGGCGACCTTGTCGTCGGGGGCGATCGCCGCGACCTGGGTGGGCAGGAGGACGGAGCCGACGCCCATGTAGACCGCCATCATGGCGGAGTTGGCGACCAGCAGCAGGAGCATGAGCCCGCGCTGGCGCGGAGCTTCCGGTTCCGATGTGGTGGCGGCCGGGTCGGCGGTGGTGGCGGTGATGTCGGCGCCGGCTGGGGGCGGTTCGATCGGATCGGTGAGCTCGTTCGTGGCCATGACGACTCCTGGGAGGACGGAGCGGGGAGGTGGACGGGCACGGAACCCGGGGGGTCGGACCGGTGTTCCGGTGGGCGTGCGGGCGGTACGTGGTGGTGCGGCGCGGATGAGGAGGGCGCCGCGTGAGCGGTCGCGGGGGCGGCGGTGTCACCGGAAGCCGCCGCGGACGGCTACGGCCGGAAGGGTGTTGTTACACGTGTCACCGGCAGCGCTTGGACACTGTGTAGCACCCATTCCCGGGTCCGGCTAGGCCTTGTGCGGGGTCGGTGCGCAGATCGTGACCGATTGGAGAATCGCACGTGGAGCACGTGTAACCAGCTGGAGTGCGGTGCTGACCAAGGCGATCGTGTCTCGAAACCGTCTTGCCCTTGTGGCGGCGGTCACGCATCCGCAATACTCCGTGCCGCACCGCGACGACCCCACGGCTCCGGTGCGCCGACCGGTCCGCTCCAGCCGTACGACCGTCCGGCCGCATGGCCTCGTGACCACATGGCCTCGTGACCGCCCGCGCCCCTCCCGCCCGTACACCTCTCGCTTCCCCGCTTGCGCACATCCCGCCCGAGCGGGCCCCTGCCGTACGCCGCCGGTTTCCGGACACCCCGTGCGACGGACACCCCTCCGAACGCCCTTCCTCGACTCCCCGTTCGACGGACACCCCGCCCCCTTCGGGGGCACCTATCGAGCGCGCCCCTCCGCGCCCCTCCCCTCCGCGCACCTCCCCTTCGCACACCCCCGCGCCCGCTCTTCCGCGTGCCCCACCGCCCCGGGGTGAAAGACCGTGAAAGGCCCGCCATGCAGCGCCCACCCGACTCACCCGACGCCGCCGCACCCCCGCTCCCCGCGCATCCTCCCCGCGGACCCCGCCATCACCTCCCGGCACCTCCGCCGCGCCACGCGCTCGCCGTCGGCACCGCGCTCCTCGTCGCGTCGGTGCTGATCGGGCTGCTGCTCCGGGGCACCGACCGCCCGTTCTTCCAGGCACTCGACGACCGCTGGGCCGCTTCGATGGACGGCTCGCTCACCGACGCGGCCACGGATCTCGCCACCGTCCTCGACCGGCTCGGCGGGCCGCTCGGCACGGTCCTGCCGCTGATCCTCAGCGGCTGCCTATGCGTCTACGGACGCTGGCGCTCGGCACTGTTCGCGTTCACGACCGCCGTCCTCGCCAGCACGATCGTGGTCCTGCCCCTCAAGAGCCTCGTGGACCGCCCCCGGCCGCCCCACCCGTGGGTCCTCGTCAACGACGGCTCGTACCCCTCGGGCCAGGTCTTCAGCGCCGTGGCCCTGACGATCGTGGTCGCGGTGGTCGTGTTCCCGCCGCGTGCGCGACGCTGGTGGTGGCCGTTCGGCGCCTCCTACGTCGTCGCCATGATGTGGAGCCGCACCTGGCTGCACGCCCAGTGGCTCAGCGACACCTTCGCCGGCGCACTGGCAGGCGCCGGTGCCTGCCTGATCCTCTGGCGGGCGTTCGCACCCCTGCTGACGACCGAGGCGGAGCGGACGGCGACCAACAGCCTCTGGCTGTGACGAGCCGAGGACCCCGACATCGCGGACAGCCGCACACCGCGATTCCGCGATTCCGCGATTCCGCGATTCCGCGAACGAGCCGAAGCCGCCACCCCGATATCGCGGACGAGCCGAAGCCGGCACACCATCTCGCGGACGAGGCGGAGCCCGCCCACCGCGATCTCGCGGACGAGGCGAGCCGCGATATCGCGCGACATTGACGGTCGGTGAATTTTCGCAATACTCTCGATCGGGTCGGCGCGTGTTCGGCGCCCGATCCAGGAAGGATTGGCTCATGGCTCTCACCCCAGGCCCGGACCACCCGCTGGTCGACCTTCCCGCGGGGCGTCTGCGAGGCGCGGTCGAAGGCGGGGTCGCCGTGTTCCGCGCCGTGCCCTACGCCGCTCCCCCGGTCCATGACCTGCGCTGGCGGCCCGCCCTCCCGCATCCCGGCTGGAGCGGCACCCGGGACGCGACCGCCGACGGGCCCAGCGCACCGCAGCTGTACATGGAGGGCGGGGATCCGGTCCTCGGCGGCCACGGGTCGCCGCCCTTCGACGAGGACTGCCTGACCCTCAACATCTGGACCCCGGCGGCCGACGAGGCCCGCCGGCCGGTGCTCGTCTGGATCCACGGGGGCGGCTTCGTCTCGGGCTCCGGATCGCTGCCGTACTACTCCGGCGAGACCTTCGCCCGGGACGGCGACCTGGTGGTGGTGAGCGTCAACTACCGCATCGGACCGCTGGGTTACCTCTACACCGGACCCGAGGACGGCAACCCCGAAGGCGCCGGCAACCCCTGGCTCAGCGACCAGCTGGCCGCCCTCCGATGGATCGCCGCGCACATCGCCTCCTTCGGCGGCGACCCGGAGAACATCACCGTCGCCGGGCAGTCGGGCGGCGCCGTCTCCACGGCCGCGCTCGCCGGACTCCCCGAGGCGCAGGGGCTGATCAGGCGCGTGATCCTGCAGAGCCCGCCGTTCGGCCTCGATCTTCCCGGCCCGGACGCGTACCTGGAGCGGACCGCCGCCTTCATGGAACTGGCCGGCGTCAAGACCGTCACGGAACTACGCGAGCTTCCGTGGCCCGAGCTGATCGGTGCGACCGGCGGGCTGTTCGCCCGGACGACGCGCTGGGGCTACTGGCCGACCCCGTTCCTGCCCGTCGTCGACGGGGTCACCCTCACGCGCCACCCGGTGGAGGCCCTGCTGCACGGGGCCGCGGCCGGCATCGACGTACTGATCGGCTGGACCCGCGAGGAGGCCAACTTCGGCTTCGCCCTCGACCCGGGGTACGCCGCCGCCGGCCGGGAGCAGGTGACCGCCCGCATCGCCGAGACCTTCGGGGCCGAGGCCGCGCCCGGGGTGTACGCGGCGTACGAAAGGGCCCGGCCCGGCGCGCGCCCCGCCGACGTCCTGATGGACCTGATCACGGACGAGCTCTTCCGCGTCCCTGCCCTACAACTCGCCGAGGCCAGGGCGGAGTCGGGCAGGCCCGTGTGGGCCTACCAGTTCGACCTCCCCACGCCCGCGCACGAGGGCCGGCTCGGAGCCGCCCACTGCCTCGAACTCCCCTTCACCTTCGCCAACTTCGACCAGTGGTCGGCCCCCTTCCTGGCCGGACTCGACCCCACGGTCCGCGACGGCCTGGCGGACACCATGCACCGGGCGTGGATCGCCTTCGCCCGCACGGGCGACCCCAACCATCCACAGATGCCGAGGTGGGACCCGTACGACACGGACACGCGCACCACGATGCGCTTCGACTCGGTCGTGACCGCCCTCGGGGACCTCGCCGGTGACTCGCGTCGCCTGCACGGGACGTCGAGTCCGGCCCTCGCGGTGCCACGCGACCGCGCCCGTCGCGGCTGAAGGCGGCGACGGAACCGCGGTGGGCCCCGCACTCTCGTGCGCGGGGCCCACCGCTCTCGTGATCTAACTCGTGTAACCTCGGAGGGGAAGAACCACGCGACCGCAGCCAGGAACCCACCTCAAGGAGCGTCCAGGGACGTCATGGCCGAAGAAACCCCCGTCCCCGCCTCGATCACGAGCGCCGATGTGGCACGCCTCGCCGGGGTGTCCCGCGCCACCGTCTCCTTCGTCCTCAACAACACGCCGGGCCACCGGGTCAGCGAGACCACCCGAGCCCGCGTACTCGACGCGGCCGACCGGCTCGGCTACGTCCCGCACGCCGCCGCCAGGTCCCTGCGCGCCGGACGCAGCAATCTCGTCCTGATGCCCGCGTCGATCTCCGCGATCGGCCGGCTGGTCAGCGACTGGGTCGACGACCTGCACAGCGAACTCGACCGCCACGGCTACACGGCCGTCCTCCACGCGGGCCGCTTCACCGACCCCGTCGACGCCGCCCGGGCCTGGGCGGAACTGCGTCCGGCCGCGGTCGTCGCCCTCGACGGCGACCGACTCACCCCGCAGGCCGCCGAGTTGCTGCGCCGCGCCGGGGTGCGTGGAGTGCTCGCCTTCGCGTCCCGCCCCGTGCCCGGGGCCCACACCATCGGCTTCGACCACAGCCTCATCGGCGCCACGGCCGCCGAGCACCTGATCTCCCGCGGCCGGAGCCGGATCGGCGTCGTCATGCCCCAGGAGCGCGGCCTCGACGCCTTCGCCCGGCCGCGCCTCGCGGGGGCCGAATCCGTCGCCGCCCGGCACATGGCCACCGTCACCCCGGTGGAGCTCGCCTACACCCGCGAGTCGGCGGCCGCGCTCGCCCGGCGCTGGACGGATCTGGACCTGGACTCCGTCTTCGCCTACAACGACGAGTACGCCGCGCTGCTTCTGCACGCGCTCCAGGCCGAAGGGATCGCCGTACCGGACCAGGTGGCGATCGTCGGCTCCGACGACCTCGTCCTCTCGGCGTTCCAGCAGCCGGCACTCAGCACGATCCGCCTCGACCTGGCCTCACCGGCGCGCATCGCGGACGCCCTGCACGAGCTGATCGAGACGGGTTCGACCGCGCCGCTCCCCGCCATAGAGGCCGTGCTCGTCCACCGCCAGACGTCCTGAGCCCGCACGGCGGGCACGCGACACGAGGCGGCTCCCGGTCCGTGCGTTCACGGACCGGGAGCCGCCTCGTTCCCGTTACGGAACCGCGGGCGCGGCCTCCGGGGTGACGGTCGCGGCGGCCCCCCGGCTGCCGCGGTCGGCTTCCCGGGCCAGCGCGGGGGCACAGAGCCACCACGCCAGCAGGCCCGCGCCCGCACCGGCGGCCGCTCCGGCCGCCGTGTCGGTGAGCCAGTGCGCGTGCAGCCAGGTACGGCTCCACATCATGGCCAGCGTGAACACCGTGCCCCCGAGCCACCACGCCCGCCGGCGCGCGGCCGGGACCAGCAGGACGCCGACGAGTACGACGAGCAGCGCCGCGCCCGCCACATGGCCGGACGGGAACGAGCCGTGGTCGACCCGGACCAGGGGGTTCTCCGGACGCGGCCGGTCCACCAGGTGCTTGAGGCCCTGGACGACCAGCAGATTGCCGGCGAAGTAGACACCCAGCAGGAAGCCGGCCGAGGTCCAACGTCTGCGCAGGAGCAGGATGAAGAGCAGGGCGAGCGGTACGACGGCACCCAGCGGACCGCCGAACCAGTTCAGGACCGCGGCCGCGAGGGAGTACAGCCCGTCGTGCGGGCCGCCCATCCAGACCAGCCACTGGTCGTCGAGGCCCTGGAACGGCGGGTTCGCCGGGTCGGGACGGATGGCGAAAGCCGGCAGCACGGAGACGCCGAGCAGCAGGAGCGCCGCCACGAGGACACCGGGACGGCGCGAGGACGGCACCGCCTCGGTCGGTCTCTCTGCGACGGGGGACGGGGTGACCGGATTCCTGGACATGAGTGCCTCTCGCGACCGCGGGGGATGGTGCCCGCGGCTCTTGGGTGATCGACGTTCCCGCCGGGTCCGGTGCGGACCGGACCCGGCGGCGGAGCGGATGTGCGACGGAAGGGGGAAGGGAACGGGGGACTAGTAGAAGTGGGACGGGCGCGGCTGGTCGGAGTGGGGTCGGAGACCGGAGCCGGAGCCGGAGCAGGAGCGGGAACCGGCGGGAGCCGGAGCGGGAGCGGGAGCCGGAACACGGGGGTGTGGGCTCCGTACCGCAGTCGCCGGAGTCGAGGACGTCGTCCACCGCGTGGTGGGAAGGTTGAATCTCAGCCCGCGTCCAGACGCGTGAACCTCAGCCCACGTCCAGACGTGTGAACCTCAGCCCGCGTCCAGGTGCCGGGCCAGGAACGCGACGCTCTCCGAGACGATCTCCGGGATGTCGGGCGAGCCCAGGAAGATGTGGTCGGCGCCTTCGACCGGCCGCAGTGTCACATCGCCGCCCGCCCCCGCCAGGGCCTCGGCGAGCGCCTCGCTCTGGCTGAACGGGACGAGGCCGTCCCGTGTGCCGTGGACGAGCAGGAACGGCGGCGGGTTGGAGCCCTTCGCGTACGTCACCGGGCTCGCCGCCCGGGCCAGTGCCGGGCGCTCCGCCTCGGCGCCGCCGAGCAGGGCCTCGTACGGGTCGGGGAACTCGACGCCCGCGGGCATCCCCGGCAGGGGGTGACCGGCCAGTGCGACGAGGTCGGAGACCCCGTACCAGTCGACGACGGCCCGGACACCGGTCTCCCCGGCGCCCACCCCGTGCGTGCCCTCCAGCGCCTCGGCGTCCTCGCTGCCCGGGCCGACGAGGCCGGCCAGGGCCGCCAGGTGGCCGCCCGCCGACTCGCCCCAGACGGCCAGGCGGTCCGGGTCGACCCCCAGGACGTCGGCGAACCGGCGGACGTAACGGATCGCGGCCTTCACGTCGTGCAGCTGGGCCGGGAAGGGGGCTTCGAGGCTGTGCCGGTAGTCGATGGAGACGAGCGCGAGCCCGGCGGCCAGGACCGATCCGTGCAGCAGGGCCGCGGGTACGGTCGGCGGCGGGTAGCGCCGGTCGCCGTCCAGCCAGCCGCCGCCGTGGATCCAGACGACCGCCGGGAACGGTCCTTCTCCGGACGGGACTTGGACGTCGAGGAGGCGGGGGCGGTAGCCGGGCGTCGTGGCGTACGTGACCCCGTCGAAGCGGCGCACCCCGTGCGCGTCCGTCACGGGCGGCACCGGGGGCTGGTAGGGCGGGGGCGGCCAGGTCATGTCGGCCAGGTCGAGCTCGGCCGGGTGGGAGGGGGTCATTGCGGCCCTTCTGCCGGCCCCGGGTTCGTAGCGCTTTGTCCGAAATGCTTGCGCACCACGCCCGGGGAGACGTAACGTGTTACACGTGTTACCAAAACTCTAGCGACGCATTTCCGCTGACGACAAGCCCATCGGCTGTCCGAATATCGAGTGAGTTACACGAGTGACCACGCGGTTGCGTTGCGCGTCCCCTCTGGGAGCACGTCATGCTCACCGCCCCCGCCCACTCCGGCCCCCGCGTTCCGGCCCCCACTCACGCCCCCGCGGCCATGTCCGCGCCCGGCTCCTCCCCCAGCCCCGCCAGGGCCTTCGCGCGCTGGGTCTCCGGACCGACCCCCGCAGCCGTCCCCCTGGTCCGCGCCCGCGTCCGCGCCGTGCTCGACGGCTGGCGGATAGCCGCCGACATCGCGGACACCCTGCTGCTGGCCGTCAGCGAGCTCGTCGGCAACGTCGTCCAGCACGCCTCCGCCTCGACCTGCCGGATGCGTGTCGGCATCTCCTGCCACGGAGGCTGGCTGCGCCTGGAGGTCACCGACGGCGCGACCGGCCCGCTCCGACTGCCCGAACCGGCCGTCGAGGTCGACCCGGACGCCGAAGGCGGGCGCGGCCTGCTCCTGATCCAGCTGCTGGCCGCCGAGGCGGGCGGTGAACTCGCCGTGCTGGTACATGAGTTCGGCAAGTCCGTGCGACTGCGCGTCCCCGCCTCCTGAGCCGCTCGCACGCTCGCGCCGATCGATGGGGCATCTCAAGATATCGAGGAATGTTGACGGCCGCCAAAATATCGAGATACTTGCACCGTCTCCCCCGCTGCTCCCTGATCGAGGTGCCGCCCCATGGAGCTCTCCCCTTCGGCTCATGCCGATTCCTTCTGCCGCGACCGGCTGCCCGACTTCTCTCTCTGGCCCGAACTGCACTTCGAGCTGGCGGAGTTGGAATATCCCGAACGGCTCAACTGCGCCCGCAGCCTGCTCGACGACGCCGTCGACCGCTGGGGCCCCGACCGTCCCTGTCTTCTGACCCCGACCGAGCGCTGGACCTACGGCGAACTCCAGCGGCGCGCCGACCAGGTCGCCCAGGTGCTCACCGAGGATTACGGGCTCCGGCCCGGAAACCGTGTCCTGCTGCGCGGCCCCAACAACCCCTGGCTCGTCGCCGCCTGGTTCGGCGTGCTGAAGGCCGGCGGTGTGGCCGTCACGACGATGCCGCTGCTGCGCTCGGCCGAACTCGCCGAACTGTGCGAGATCAGCCGTCCGACGGTCGCCGTGTGCGACCACCGCTACCTCGCGGAGCTCGAAGCGGCGGACGGGCCGGGCACACCCGTACATCCCTCCCCGTCGGGCCCGACCCGGCTGCCGGTGATCCCGTACGGCGGCCCCGACAGGGGTGATCTGACCGCTCTCTGCGCCGCGAAGGAGGGCCGGTTCACCGCCGTCGAGACCGCGGCCGACGACGTGGCGCTGATCGCCTTCACCTCGGGGACGACAGGGCGCCCCAAGGCGACCCTGCACTTCCACCGGGACGTCCTCGCCAACGCCGACACGTTCTCCCGGCACGTCCTGAAACCACGCGCCGACGACGTCTTCACCGGCACGCCGCCGCTCGCCTTCACCTTCGGCCTCGGCGGGCTCGTGGTCTTCCCCCTGCGCGTGGGCGCCGCGACGCTGCTGATCGAACAGGCCGGGCCCGAGCAGCTGGCCGACCTGGTCGCCGCGCACGGCGTGACCGTGCTCTTCACCGCTCCCACCGCCTACCGGGCGATCATGGCCGCCGGGGCGACCGGGCGGCTGTCCGGCCTGCGCCGCTGCGTGTCCGCCGGGGAACCCCTGCCCGCCGCCGTGTGGGAGGAGTTCCACGCCGCCACGGGCCTGCGCATCATCGACGGCATCGGTGCCACCGAGATGCTGCACGTGTTCATATCCGCCGCGGACGAGGACATCCGGCCCGGCTCCACGGGTCGGCCGGTCCCCGGTTACCGCGCCGCCGTGGTCGACGACCGGGGCGATCCCGTACCCGACGGGCAGCCCGGGCTCCTGGCCGTCACGGGGCCCACCGGCTGCCGCTACCTCGCCGACGCGCGGCAGAGCACGTACGTCAGGAACGGCTGGAACATCACCGGTGACACCTACATCCGGGACGCCGACGGCTACTTCTGGTACGTGGCCCGCAGCGACGACATGATCGTCTCCTCCGGGTACAACATCGCCGGGCCGGAGGTCGAGAAGGCCCTCGCCGCCCACCCGTACGTCGAGGAGTGCGGGGTCGTCGGCGCCCCCGACGACAAGCGCGGCATGCTCGTCAAGGCGTACGTCGTCCTGCGCGACGGTGTCCCGGCGGCCGAGGCCACCGTCCGCGAGCTCCAGGCGCACGTCAAGCAGGCCATCGCGCCGTACAAGTACCCGAGGGCCGTCGAGTTCGTCGCGGAACTCCCGAGAACCGCCAACGGCAAGCTCCAGCGCGGCGAACTACGCGGGCGGGCACGGGCGGAAGCCCGCGCAGAGGACGCCCGTAGGCACCTCGCCGCGACCGAAGGCACCCGTACGCAAGTCGCCGTGACCGAGGGCACCCGTACGCACATCGCCGCGACCGAAGGCACCCGTAGCCACGCCGCCGTGACCGAGGACACCCGTACGCACATCGCCGCGACCGAAGGCACCCGTAGCCACGCCGCCGTGACCGAGGACACCCGTACGCGAGTCGCCGAGGGCGTCCGCGCCGACGCCGCGACCGGCGGCTGCGCCGACGGGGTTGCCGAGGCGCTGGTCCCGCGCCTGCCCAGTGTCACCGTCGAGCGCCGGGTCGAGTGGCCCGACACCGACGCCGCCGGCCACTACCACCACTCCACGGTGGTGCGCTGGGTCGAGGCGGCCGAGGCCGTGCTGCTGCGCCGCCTCGGGCTCTCCCACCTCTTCGGCAGTACGCCCCGCGTGCACTTCGAGGCCGACTACCGCGCCCGGCTCTGGTTCGGCGAGGCCGTCCGCACCGAGCTGCGCGTCACCAAGGTCGGCGCGAGCTCCCTGCACTACGCCTTCACCGTCCTCGGCGAGGAGGGCGCGGAGGCGGCCACCGGCCGCATGGTCATCGCCCACTCGGCGGCCCGCGCCACCGGCACCACTCCGTGGCCGGCCGATGTCCGCGAGGTCCTCACGAAGGCGGGCCCGCAGGCCCCCGAGCTCATCACCGGAACCACAGGAGGTACCCCGTGCGCGTAGCAGTCATCGGAGGAGGGCCAGGCGGCCTGTACTTCGCGGCCCTGGCCAAGCAGCTCTCCCCGGACTGGGAGGTCACCGTCTGGGAGCGCAACGCCCCCGACGACACGTTCGGCTTCGGGGTCGTCTTCTCCGACGAGACCCTCGACGGCATCGCGACCGCCGACCCGGTGGTCCACGCCGCGATGTCGGCGGAGTTCGCCCGCTGGAGCGACATCGACGTCCGCTACCGGGGCCGGACCCTCACCTCCGGCGGCCACGGCTTCGCCGCGCTCGGCCGCCGGAGCCTGCTCCGGATCCTCCAGGACCGCTGTGCGGCCCTCGCCGTGGACGTCCGCTACCGGACGCAGGCGCCGCCGGCCGAGCGGCTCGCCGCCGAGTACGACCTGGTGGTGGCGTGCGACGGCGTGAGGTCGGCCACCCGCGCCGCCTACGCCGACACCTTCGGCCCGGACCTCGACGAACGGTCCGGCCGTTACATGTGGCTCGGCACCGACAAGGTCTTCGAGGCCTTCACGTTCGTCGTGGAGGAGCGCGAGTTCGGCACCCTCCAGGTGCACGCCTACCCGTACGACGACACCCGTTCCACCTTCATCGTGGAGCTCGACGAGGACGCCTGGCGACGCGCCGGGTTCGCGGAGTCCGCCGACCGCGCGTACCCGCCCGGCTCCAGCGACGAGGACGGCATCCGGCGCTGCGAGGAGATCCTCGCGGGGCACCTGGACGGCCATCGGCTGCTTCCCAACAACTCCAAGTGGCTCCGCTTCACGACGGTACGCAATCGCACCTGGCGCCACGAGAACGTGGTCCTGCTCGGGGACGCGGCCCATACCGCGCACTTCTCCATCGGCTCCGGCACCAAGCTCGCGATGGAGGACGCCCTCGCCCTCACGGCCTGCCTGCACGAGCACCCCGACGACGTCCCGGGAGCGCTCGCCGCGTACGAGGCCGAGCGCAGGCCGGTCGTGGAGTCGACCCAGCGGGCCGCCCAGGCCAGCCTCGAATGGTTCGAGAACATCGACCGCTACACCGGCCAGGATCCGCACCAGTTCGCCTTCAACCTGCTGACCCGCAGCCGGCGCGTCACCTACGACAACCTGCGCGTCCGGGACGAGGCGTTCACCACCGCCGTCAACACCACCGCGCCCGTCCCGCCGATGTTCCGGCCGTTCCGGATCGGCGGACTGAGGCTGCGCAACCGGGTCGTCGTCCCGCCGACCGCCCTGGCCACGGCCCGCGACGGTGTCCCGGGCGACTTCGACCTCGTCCATCTGAGCACCCAGGCCCTCGGCGGGGCCGGTCTGGTGATCGCCGGCATGACCGCCGTCGGCGCCGACGCCCGCCCGGACCCGGGCTGTCCCGGTCTGTGGAACGACGAGCAGGAGGCCGCCTGGGGGCGTATCGCCGCTTTCGTGCACGGCCAGAGCGACACCTGTCTCGGCATCCAGCTCACCCACGCGGGGCGCCGCGCGACCGCCGGAGCGCCGCTCGCCGCCTCGGCGCTGCCCTGGGACGAGAAGAGCCCGGTGCCCCGTGAGGCGACGCGCGCCGACATGGACCTGGTCGTCCGGGACTTCGTGAGCGCGTCCCGACGCGCCGACCGGGCCGGGTTCGACGCCCTGGAGCTCCAGTTCGGGCACGGGCACCTGCTCTCCGGGTTCCTCTCGCCGCTGACCAACCGGCGCACCGACCAGTACGGCGGCGATCCGGCCGGGCGGCTGCGCTTCCCGCTGGAAGTCCTGCGTGCCGTACGGGAGTCATGGCCCTCGGGGAAGGCGCTGCTGGTCCGGATCTCCGCCGCCGACTGGGCGGAGGGGGGCCTGAGCGAGGACGACGCCGTGGGTGTCGCCCGCGCTCTCGCCGAGGCGGGCGCCGACGCGATCGACGTCTCCACCGGCGAGGTCGTGGCGCACGAGCGGCCCCGCTTCGGGCGCAGCTACCAGACTCCGTACGCGGATCTGATCCGTAACGCGACCGGGGTCCCGACCATCGCCGTCGGCGCCATCTCCACGTACGACGACGTGAACTCGATCATCCTGGCCGGCCGCGCCGACCTGTGCGGTGTGGGCCGCGCCCAGCTCCACGACCCGCTGTGGACGCTGCACGCCGCCGCGGCGCAGGGCTACCGCGGTCCGGCGGCGCCGTGGGCGCCGTCCTGGCGTGCGGGCAGCGGCCGTCCGCCCGCCGCCCGCACGGACCGGGTGCCTCCGCGGCTCGAACTGCTGCGGCGGGCCGCCGCGCCCGTGCACCAGCGCTGGCTGCCGCGCGCCACCACGGTCTCCGCACCCACACCCGCCTCCGCCTCCGTCCCCGCAGCCGCCTCTGCGCCCGTCCCCGCGCCCGCCTCCGCGCCCGCCGAAGTGGCCACGGCATCCCGCGCCCGATGAAAGGGCAGATCCCGATGCGACAACCCCCTCCCCTACCGCCGTCCCTCGACACCCTGCCCCGTTTCACGGCCGCCGCCGTCCAGGCCGCGCCCGTCTACCTCGACCCCGCAGCCACCGTCGACAAGGCCGTCGCCCTGATCGCCGAGGCGGCCGGGAACGGGGCCCGGCTGGTCGTTTTCCCCGAGGTGTTCGTCCCCGGATACCCCTACTGGAACTGGACGATGAACCCGGTCCAGGGCTCGCCCTGGTTCGAGCGCCTCCAGCGCGCCTCGGTCGACATCCCCGGTCCGTACGTCGACACCCTGCGTGCCGCGGCCCGCCAGTACGGGGTGGTCCTCGTGATCGGCGTCAACGAGCGCGCCGCCCACAGCCTCGGCGTCCTCTACAACACCCTGCTCACCATCGGTCCGGACGGGGAACTCCTCGGTGTGCACCGCAAGTTGGTTCCCACCTGGGCCGAGAAGCTCACCTGGACCGGTGGCGACGGCAGCTCGCTGCGTGTCCACCCGACACCGGTCGGCCCGCTCGGGGCCCTCGCCTGCGGCGAGAACACCAACACGCTGGCCCGGTTCGCCCTCCTCGCGCAGGGCGAACTCGTCCACGCCTCCTGCTACATCGCGCTGCCCGTGGCACCGGCGGACTACGACATGGCCGACGCGATCGCCGTACGGACGGCCGCGCACAGCTTCGAGGGCAAGGTCTTCTCCGTCGTCGCCTGCTCCACCGTTTCGCCCGAGATCGTCGACGTCCTCGCCGGCGACGACGAGGAGCTGCGCGCCCTGTTCCAGCGGCCGCGCAGCGCGCTGTCCGGCATCTTCGGCCCGGACGGCCGCCCCGTCACCGAGCCGCTCGTCGACGACGAGGGCATCGTCTACGGCGAGATCGACCTCGGCCGCTGCATCCAGCCCAAGCAGATGCACGACATCACCGGCCACTACAACCGCTTCGACATCTTCCGCCTCGAAGTCGACAACACCCCGCGCCCGCCCGTGACCTTCACCGCGCCGCCGACCGGGCCACCGGCCTTCACCGCCCCGCCGCCGGGGCCCCTGACCACCACTGCACCTGAGGAGGACGTATGACCATCGAGCAGGACGACACCGCGCTCGGCCGCGCACGGGTCACCGACACCCCCGAACTCACGGCGTACTACGGCGAACTCGAGGCGCTGGAGGCCGGCGCCCTGTGGACCGTCGCCAATGACATCGAGCCCTGGTACCCCCAGCCCAGGTCCGTTCCGGTGCTGTGGCGTTACGAGGAGCTGCGGCCCCTCGTCCACAAGGCGCTCGGCCTCGTCGACGCGGACGACGCCGGACGCCGTGTCGTCATGCTGGTCAACCCCGGGCGCAGGGACGTCAGCGCCGCCGCCGGCCTGCTCTACACCGGGCTCCAGATCATGGGCCCCGGCGAGGCGATGACCGCCCACCGCCACCAGGCCGCCGCGCTGCGCTTCGTCCACGAGGGCACCGGCGCCTGGACGATCGTCGACGGCCAGAAGCTGAAGGTCGGCCCGCGCGACTTCGCGATCACCCCGAACGGCACCTGGCACGAGCACGGCAACGACGGGACCGACGCACCGGTGATCTGGCAGGACGGCTTGGACATCCCGCTGGTCAACGCCCTGGACGCCGGGTTCTACGAGGTGCACCCCGAGCTCTACCAGACCCCCGGGAAGGTGGTGAACTCCTCCGTACTCACCTACTCCGGCACCCTCCTCCCGTACGGGGCGGAGAAGTGGAACCGGCCCTACTCGCCGCTGCTCGCCTACCCGTGGGAGCCGACGTACGAGGCCCTGCGCGCCCTCGCCGAGGCGACCGAGGGCTCTCCGTACGACGGGGTCATCGCCGAGTACACCAACCCGGTGACCGGCGGCTCGGTGATGCCGACCATGGGCGCCCACATGCAGCTGCTGCGCCCCGGTCAGGCCACCGAGGCCCACCGGCACACGGGCTCGGTGATCTACACCGTCGCCAAGGGCCGGGGCGCCTCGGTGATCGCCGGGCAGCGCTTCGCATGGACGGAAGGGGACATCTTCTGCGTCCCGTCCTGGGCGTGGCACGAGCACCAGAACCTCGACCCGTCCGAGGACGCCTGCCTCTTCTCCTTCGACGACCTCCCCGTCATGCGCTCGCTCGGCTTCCACCGCGAAGAGGCGTACCCCGACAACGGCGGCCACCAGCCCGTCGCCGCCGACCCCGCCGTCTGACCCCGAGGAGCCCTCATGCGTTTCCTGACCTTCACGACCACCACCACCGCCGACGCCGCACCTCGGCTCGGCGTCGAGACCGGCGGCCATATCCTCGACCTGGCCGCGCTCGCCGAGCACGCGGGCGCCGAGCTCCCGCTCGACCTGCTCGGCATCGTCCGGACTGGGCCGGACGCGTTGGAGACGGTGCGCCGGCTGCTCGCCGGCGACCGGCCGGCGCACGCCGTCCACCGGACGGAGGACGTCCGGATCGGCGCCCCCTTCCGCCCCGGAAAGATCATCGGGGTCGGCCTCAACTACGTCGAGCACGTCGAGGAGTCCAGCCGCAGTCTCGACACCGACAAGGAACTCCCGCCCCGGCCCGTGCTGTTCAGCAAGCCGGCCACGGCCGTGACCGGACCGGGCGCGCCGATCCTGCACAACGCCGACCTCACGACCCAGCTGGACTGGGAGTGCGAACTCGCCGTCGTCATCGGCCGTACCGCGTTCCGGGTGAGCGAGGAGGACGCGTACGACCACGTCTTCGGCTTCAGCATCGTCAACGACATCAGCGCCCGCGACCAGCGCCGCTCCGGCCAGTGGTTCTTCTCCAAGGGCCAGGACTCGTACGCGCCGTTCGGCCCGGTGGTCGTCACCGCCGACGCGATCCCCGACCCCATGGCCCTGGACCTCTCGTTGCGTGTCAACGGCGTCACCAAGCAGAAGTCGAACACCCGGCACATGCTCTTCCCCATCGCCCGCCTGATCGCCGACATCAGCTCCGGCGTGACCTTGGAGCCGGGCGACGTCATCGCGACAGGCTCGCCCTCGGGGGTCGGGGCCGGGATGGTTCCGCCCGAGTTCCTCGCGCCCGGCGACATGGTGGAGGCCACGGTCGAGCTGATCGGCACCCTGGCCAACCCCGTCGTCGACGCCCGCTGACCCCCGTCCGACACCTCCGTACGAGAACCGAGGAGAACCCGTGCCGCCCCGTACCTACCGCATCGGCCAGATCGTGCCGAGCTCCAACGTCACCATGGAGACCGAGGTCCCCGCGATCCTGCGCGCCCGCGCGGCCGTCGCGCCCGACGAGCGCTTCACCTTCCACTCCAGCCGGATGCGCATGACGCACGTGACCCCGGAACAGCTCAAGGCCATGGACGCCGACTCCGACCGGTGCGCCGTGGAGCTCTCCGACGCCAGGGTCGACGTGCTCGGTTACGCCTGCCTGGTCGCCATCATGAGCATGGGACCGGGCTACCACCGGGTCTCCGAGGAGCGGCTGCACCTGCGCACGGTCGAGAACGGCGCTCCGGCGCCGGTCGTCACCAGCGCGGGCGCGCTCGTCCACGGACTGCACACGATCGGCGCCAGGAAGATCGCGCTGCTCGCCCCGTACATGCGGCCCCTGACCCGGACCGTCGTGGACTACCTCACCCGGGAGGGGATCGAGGTCCTCGACCACCAGGCCCTGGAGATCCCGGACAACCTGGACGTGGCCGCCCACGACCCGGCCAGGCTGCCGGGTCTCGCCCGCGCCCTGGACCACTCCGACGCCGACGCGGTCGTCCTCTCGGCCTGTGTGCAGATGCCCTCGCTCGGCGTCATCGAGGAGGCGGAGCAGCTTCTGGGCAAGCCGGTCGTGTCGGCGGCGGTGTGCACGGCCCACCAGATGCTGCGCGCCCTGGGCCTCCCGGCCGTGGCCCCGGGGGCCGGGCACCTGCTGTCGGGGGCGTACGCCTGACCTCACCGGGCCCGGAGGGGGCCCCGATATGATCGCGACCGCGTACAACGGAAGGCGATCATGTCGGACAGCCCCCTCAGGCCCAGCTCGTTGATCAACACGGTCTACGGGGCGTTCCTGCGCCGCCTCGGCGGCTGGATCTCCATCGCCGACCTGATCACGCTCATGGGGGAACTGGACGTCGACGGCCCGGCGGTGCGCTCGGCGATCTCCCGGCTGAAGAAGCGCGGAGTCCTCGAACCGGAGCGCCGGGGCGCCACCGGCTACCGGCTGAGCCCGGCCGTCCTGCCCGTCTTCGACGAGGGCGACCGCCGGATCTTCGCCAGCCTTGAGCCCGCCGACCTGGCGGACGGCTGGGCCATGGCCGTCTTCTCCGTACCGGAGTCGGAACGGTCCCACCGCTACCAGCTGCGCACCCGGCTGACCTGGCTCGGTTTCGGCAACATCGCCCCGGGCGTGTGGCTGGCGCCGGGCCGGCTCCTCGACGACGCGCGGAGCATGCTCGTACGGCTGGGCCTCAGCGACTACGTGCACCTGTTCGCCGCCCAGTACGCGGCCTTCAGCGATCTGCCGGGCACGGTGAGCTCGTGGTGGGACTTCCCGGCGATCCAGAAGCAGTACGCGGAGTTCACCGACGCGTACGCCCCGGTGGCCGCGCGGTTGACGGCGGCCGGGACGGAACCCGAAGCCGCCGAGGCCTTCCGGCACTACGTCCCGCTGCTCACCCAGTGGCGGCGCCTGCCGTACCTGGACCCCGGTCTGCCGACGGAGCTCCTTCCGGCGGACTGGAACGCGGTCGCCGCCCGGCAGGTCTTCCAGCAGCTCCACGGGATCCTGCTCGACCCGAGCCTGCGTCACGTCGGCGCGGTCACGGGTCTGGAGGACTGAGGGCCGAGGGAGGGCACGGCCGGCGCTTCTGCGGGGTGTCGGCGTTTCGGCCAACAGGGCGCACCGGCACACCCGTTGCGGGGCTGGGATCGGTGCATCCGGCAACGTCCGACGCGCGCGCGATTCCGGGGATCGCGGTCCGTCCGAAAAACAGGCGTTCGAAATCGCGGCGGGGTCGTTGAGCCTGACGACCCAGCCGCGACCGCCAAGGGGGCCCCGTTGACCTCGGCCATCACGCAAGAAGAGCCGCACGCAGACGCACCGGACGAGGAGTTCCTGTTCCGGGACGAGTCCAGGCTCAAGGCCGGTGCGCAGATGACGACCGCCACGATGGCGCGCCGCCTGCCCGCGCTGGTCCTGCGGTCCCTCAGGATGGCCTGGCGGGTGGACCGGGTGGCGACGGCGGGTCTTCTCGCCTGCCAGGTCGGCACCGGCGTACTCGCCGCCCTGGGCCTGCTCGCCGTCACGGGGACCATCACCGCGCTCATCGCCCCGGGCGACATCGCCGACCGGCTGCGGGAGGCGGCTCCGCAGCTGGCGGTCATCGCCGCGGCGGCAGGGCTGCGCGCTCTGCTGGGGGTCACGGTGACGTGGCTGACCGGGAGGCTGCGCCCGGTGCTGGGCCGGGCCGCGGAGCTCACGATGATCGAGGCCGCGCTCGGCGCCGAACTCGCGGCGAACAACAAGCCCGGGTACAACGACTTCTACGACATCGCCGACCGCGGCGCGCAGGTCACCCCGGACCTCGTCGACGAAGCGCAGAACGTGCTGGCGGCCACCGCGACCCTGGCCGCCGGAGCGACGGTTCTGGCCGTCCTGCACCCGGCCCTGCTCCCTCTGCTGCTCCTGGCCTGTCTGCCGCAGGCCGCCGCGTACGTACGGGCGGCCCGCGTGCTGTACATGGCGGGTCTGGAGACCTCGGGGCGCCGCCGCATGCTGCACAAGCTGCGCTGGCACATGGCGTTCACGGAGTCCAGCGAGGAGATGCGCGCCTGTCTGGCCGGGCCGTTCCTCGTCACCCGGTACCGCGGGCTCGCCGCCTCGGTCAGCGCCGCGGAGCGCGGGGCCGCGGACACCGGCGCGTGGATGGGGCTGGCCGGCGCCGCCGTCGGCGGGGTCGCGTCGGCGACGGTCTGGGCAGCGCTCCTGTGGCTCCTGGCCACCGGCCGCATGGACCTCGCGGCGGGCGGCAGCGCGGTGTTCGCCCTCCAGACGGCGACCGGATCCGTGCGCGGCATCATCAACGGCGGGGCCCGTCTGGTGCGTACGGGGTGGTACGTGCAGGACTGGCAGAAGTTCCTCGACAACGCGCACGGTCAGGCCATGGCGGCCTCGCGCGGCACCGACAGGCTGCCGGCGCCGCCGGACCGGTTCGAGGTCCGTGACATCGGCTACCGCTACGACGGGGCGTCGACCGACAGCCTGAGTGGGGTGTCCCTCCATGTGAAGCGCGGCGAGATCGTGGCTCTGGTCGGGGAGAACGGCTCGGGCAAGACCACCCTGTCGAGGCTGATCTGCGGACTGTTGCTGCCGACTTCGGGTGCGGTGGCGTGGAACCACTCGACCACGGCCGAGCTGGATCCCTGGGACGCGTGGAAGCACGTCGGCCTGGTCCCGCAGAAGTACACGTATCTGCCCCTGACGATGCGGGACAACATCACCTTCGGGCAGGGCGACACGAGCGACGCCGCCGTGCTCGCCGCGTGCGAGGCGTCCGGTGCGACCGACATCCTGCCCGGTCTGCGGTCCGGCCTGAACACCCTGCTGACCGCGGAGTGGTTCGGCGGCCAGCAGCTGTCCGGGGGCCAGTGGCAGCGGGTGGTCCTGACGAGGGCGTTCCACCGGCAGGCGTCCCTGCTGGTGATGGACGAGCCCACGGCGGCGCTCGACGCCCGCGCCGAGCACCGTGTCTTCAGTGGGCTGCGGGAGCTGGCCAAGGACCGGGCGGTCCTGCTGATCACGCACCGGCTCACCAACGTCGCCGTCGCGGACCGGATCGTGGTCCTCGACCGGGGCCGTATCGTCCAGGAGGGCACGTACGAACAACTCACCAGGGAACCGGGCCTGTTCCGCACCCTGTGGGACCTCCAGCAGCGCACCGACGAGACGCCGCAGGGCGCCTCCACCCCTGAGGGAGCCTCATGACGCCCGGGAGCGAACGGCACCGGCTGCCGGCCTGGGAGGCGGCGTGAGCGGCACATGGCTCCCGCCCGAGGAGTACGCCGAGACCCTGCCGAAGGCGACCGTCTTCGGTTCGGTGTTCTTCACCGACGAGCACGACCACCCCGTGCACCTGCGGGCCGGGAGCCGAGTGGCCGTATGCCACGGCCGGGTTCGTCTTCGACGGCGGGCGGCTCTCCGCCCGCCAGCTGGCGGACATCCGGCTGGCCCCGGACGAGCACGACGAGGTCCGCACGCTGGCCCTGGCGGAGTGGCGGCCGCTCATGCCGACTCAGGACTTCGCCCGGCTCACGACCGTGATGGACGCCCGCCACACCGGCACGACGGCGTACTTCGGCGCCTGGGACTGGGATGCCTAGGGCGGCTGTGCGCACGGGCCCGGGGCGCCGGGCCCGATCTTGTTGAGTACGTGTACTCATGTGCCGCGAAACGCCTGGCCGCAGGCTCTACGCATGACACCACACCCCGCCCTGACCACCGCGGACTCCCGCTCCTCGCGCCGCCGTTCGCGGCTCGCCCTCGCCGCGACGGCCCTCGCCGCGCTGGCGGTCAGCGGCTGCGGCACCGTGGGAGCGGATGCCGCCGGATCGGACGCCAAGCCCGCCGCCGTCGGTGCGCAGCGGACCGAGGCTCCCCGCGACGTCGACGGAGAAGCCGCGTTCACCGCGATGTGGAAGACCGTCGCCGAGCCCTGCCCCACGGGCGACCGGCCGCTTCCGCCGCCGCCGGAGCCGCTGCCGGCGCCCCCGGGGGCGAGCGACACCCCCTCGACGGATGCCCCGGTCACGCCCATCGCACCGACGGCGGGGCCGGAGGTGGAGCTGAGCGCTCGCGACTGGTGCGCGAGCAACCTCCACGAAGAGCGCATCACCCATGCCCTCATGGACCTGGCCGAGCCCACCCCCGACACGGTCAGGAAGATCCTGAACGCCCTCGGCTACAACAACGGCCGCATCCACGGCATGGAGCGGTCCGGCACGACCACACGGTTCTTCCTCGACCTGCGCGTCGACGGCGGCCGGCTCTGCGTGGAGGGTTCGGCCGCCGGCGGGCAGACCGTCGTCGAGCGATGCGTGGCGCCCGAGAGCGGGCCGTTCAGGCCGGGCGAGCGGAAGCAGTGACCCCCGGGCCCAGGCCTGACGGCCGGGCCCGGGGGGCGCGGGATGTTCAGCCCATGCCGACCGCGAAGAACTGCTGGACCTGCGCCTCGGTCCCGCCCGAGGCCCCGCGCACGTACTCGACCAGCCGGGCGTAGCCGCGTCACCTCGCCGCGGTCAGGGTGGCGTAGACGACGGTGTTGGCCTGGTAGCCGGTGCTGCTGGACCAGCCGCCGCCGCAGGTGATCAGCCGCAGTTCCGGGCGGCCGGAGTCGCCGTAGACCTTGGCGGAGGGAAACCGGCCCTTCTGGTGCTCCTCCACCGCGTCGACCGTGAACAGGGCCGTGCGGCCGTCCTGTCGATCGACCGCGATCTCGGCTCCCCGCGTCAGGGCACCGAGCTGGTGGAAGACGGCGGGCCCGGCGGGGGTGTCCAGGTGGCCGGCCAGGACGGCCGTTCCCCGCGAGCCGGGCCGCGTGCCGTCCGCGTACCAGCCGGCGAGGGCGGGTGCCGTCGCGGGCGGCGGCTGGAGCGCCCCTTCCGCGTCGAGTTCCAGGCGCATCAGGAAGGCGTCGACCTTGATGGCCGGGATCCGGATCCGTACCGGGTCCGACGCCGGCATCGGCTCCGCGCCGCTCCGGGCCGGGGCGCGGCCGTCCGGGGCGCGGCCGTCCGGGGCGCGGCCGTCCGGGGCGCGGCCGTCCGGGGCGCGGCCGTCCGGGGCGCCTCCCGAAGCCGGCGACGCGACGGACTCCCGGGCCCGCGGCACGGGCGGCGGGGGGTCGTCCTCGCGCTGCGCGTTGGCGAGCAGCAGAGTGCCGGCGAGCGCGGTCCACGCGAGCGCCTTGAACGACGGGGTGCGGCGCGCCCGGCCGGTGGTGATCCCCGTCCTGGAGTCGTTCCTCATGCTGTCGGTGCCTCTGTTCGGTGCCGGAACGTCGCCGTCCCCCGACCTCGCGGGGCCGGGGGACGGGCGTACGGGGCGGGTGGACGGTCAGGCCGCGGTCCCGCGGGCCGTGGCGCGCCGACGCATCCTGATCACTCCGCCCGCGACGGCTCCGCCCACCAGCAGCCAGCCGAGACCGAGCGAGGTGTCCGAGTCCGCCGAGCCTCCGAAGCCGGCGTCGACCGGGCCGTTCGGGCGGCCGGCGATCTGGTACGTGGAGGTCAGCTTGATCCGCGGCGGGCACTTGAGGGTCACGGTGTCCGTGCCGGAGGCGGCCTCGGCCGGGACCTTGAACTCACCCACCAGGACGCCCTTCCGGTCGCCCTCGAAGAGGTGGAACGGTCCGGCCACCTCCGACTCGCCCTTGCCGTAGGTCTCCTTGCCGCAGGCGGTGGTGCTGACGGTGACCGTGGTGCCCGGGGACACCTTCCACGGGGTGATGCGTACGTTGGCCGCGGCCTCACCGGCTGCGGCGGCATCCCCTTCGGCGGCCACGGCCAGAGGGGCGGACAGGGTGAGGGCGCCGACGATCAGGGCGACCTGTAGGCCGGTACGTGCGAGACGCATGGTTTTCTCCTCCGACGGAGCAGTTCTCGGCCGGCGTGACTGCGCGGCGCCTGTGCTGTGCTCCGTGCACGAGGCAAACGCCGGTCCCTGGTCACCGCAACGCGAGCGGCGTGCGCGGGTGTCGCCCGGTCGGGCTCTTGATCGTCTGCTCAGGACCCGTCACCGCAGGTCACGGTCGCGAGCAGGACGCGGCGAGAACAACCGCGCCCAGGGGGCGAACGGGCTAGGCCCTGTCGTCGGGGGTGTCTTGTGGATCATGCGGGCTCGCGACCGTCGCGCCTGGTCATGTGACGGCAAGTCTGATGGCGCCGCGGGGCAGCCCTCCCCCGCGCCTCGGCGGGAGGCCTCGGCCGCGGCTCCTCGCCCGGTTCACCGACTCGGTCGACGTTCGGCGCAGCGGTCAGCCCACCCGGGTGATCAGCGGTGGCGGGGCGGAAGGCCCGCTCATAACTTCGCCATATGACCAAACGACAGATTGCCTACCTGGCATGCACCGTGACCCTCGTGGTCTCGGGTATGGGGGCCGCCGCTCCGACGGCCGGCCATCGGACCGTGCACCGGGTCAAGCCCGGCCAGTCGATCCAGCAAGCAGTGGACGCCGCGAGGCCCGGGGACACGGTCGTCCTCTCCCCCGGTACCTACCGGGAGAGCGTCCGCATCACCACGTCGAACGTGACCCTGCGGGGCTCGACCGTCTTCCCCACCGTCCTCGTGCCCGGCAAGGCCGCCGCCGACGACACGTGCGCCAAGGCCGGCCACGGCATCTGCGTGACCGGCACGGACAGCCGTCCCGTCGAGGGCGTCACCGTACGCTCGCTGACGCTCAGGAACTTCACCAAGAACGGCCTGTGGGCGTCGCGGACCGACCGGCTGAAGGTCCACCGGGTGACCGCCGAGAAGAACGGCAACTGGGGCATCGCCCTGGAGCGGTCGGTACGCAGCGTGCTGACCCGCAACGTCGCCCGGGACAACGCCGACGCCGGACTGTTCGTCTCCAACACCACCGACACCGAGGCCGGAGCCGTCGACGCCAAGGGGACGGTGATCCGTCACAACCGGATGTCCGGCAACCGGATCGGCGTCACCGTGCGGCGCCTGCGGAACCTCACCGTCGAGCGCAACGAGGCGACCGGGAACTGCGCCGCCGTCTTCGTGGTCGGCGACGAGTCCACTCCACGGGCCGGGGCGATGAGCCTGCGCCGGAACAACATCCACGCCAACAACAAGCACTGCCCCAAGACCCCCCGACTGCCGTTCCTCCAGGGCTCGGGAATCGTCCTCACCGGCGCCGAGGAGACGCTGGTGGCGGAGAACAGGATCGTCGACAACGTCGGCACCTCGCCGCTGTCGGGCGGCATCGTGCTCTTCAAGAGCTTCGTCGGCGCCCTCAACGAGCGCAACGAGATCCGCGACAACGTCGTCCTCCGCAACGGCTCGGCCGACCTCGCCAACCGGGACACCGGCAAGGGCAACACCTTCCGTGGCAACACCTGCGGGGTCTCGGAGCCCGCGGGCATGTGCTGACGGTCGGCTCCGCTCCCCCACCCACGGCACCACAGCACAGACAAGGCGACAGATGACGACTGTTGATCCGGTTCCCCCCACTGTCGACCCGGCTCCTCCGCCGCCCATGCGGCTCAGGGAGCTCGTGTTCGGGGCGGCGCAGGCCGCCGCCGTACGCGCGGCCGTCCGCCTCGGTGTGGCGGACGCCCTGGCCGACACGCCCATGACCGTCGAGGACCTGGCGGCCGCGGTGAAGGCCCAGCCGCGGACGCTGCGGCGGCTGCTGCGCGCGCTGTCCTGCCAGGGTGTCTTCACGGAGCACCCCGACGGCACGTTCGCCCACACCGAGATGTCCCGGCTGCTGCGGGAGGACGATCCGCACAGCCTGCGGTACATCGCCCTGTGGTGCACGGAGCCGTGGACCTGGGACGTGTGGCCGAAGCTCGACGAGGCCGTGCGCTCGGGCCGTAACGTCTTCGAGGACGTGTACGAGAAGGAGTTCTTCACCTACCTCAACGAGGAGGCGCCCGAGTCCGCGTACGTGTTCAACCGGGCCATGACGACGTCGAGCCGCCAGTCGGCCCAGGACGTCGCCGACCTGCTCGATCTGCGGGGGGCCTCCTCGGTCGCGGACATCGGAGGCGGTCAGGGGCACGTCCTGGCGAGTCTGCTGGAGCGGCACCCCGCCCTGAACGGCACGCTGCTCGACCTGCCCGGGGTGGTGGAGAACGCCGATCCGCGCCTGCGGGACGGCGGCGCGCTCGGCTCCCGGGTCCGTGTCGTGGCCGGCGACTGCCGTGAGGACATCCCGGTCCAGGCGGACGTGTACATCATCAAGAACATCCTGGAGTGGGACGACGACAGCACCCGCAGGGCGCTCGCCAACGTCCGCAGGGCTGCCCGCCCGGGCGCCCGGGTCGTCGTGATCGAGAACCTCGTCGACGACACGCCCTCGATGAGGTTCACGACGGCCATGGACCTGCTGCTGCTCCTCAATGTCGGCGGTGCGAAGCACACCCGGCAGAGCATGGTCGACCGGCTGACGGACGCGGGGCTCGTCATCGGCGAGATCCGCCCGGTCAACGCGTACCTCCACGCCTTCGAGTGCACCGTTCCCGCCTGACGGGGCGAAGGAGGAAAACCCGAGGCCGCCCGCTCCGCGTCGTTCGCGGGGCGGGCGGCCTCGGGTTTCTCTGTCGTGCGTGCGCTAGGGAGATCAGGAGCCTGCGTCCCGCTCCCAGCGGTAGAAGCACTGCGCCATGGCGTCCTTGGGGCTGCGCCACGTCTTCGGGTCGTACGCGCTGACGTACGCCGACAGTTTCTCGCTGGCGTCCCGGAACTCCGGGTGCCCGGTCAGCTTCGCGATGGCCGGCGCCGGGTCCTGGTCCGCCTCGATGAGGTGCAGGTACACGTCGCCGAACTGGAAGAGGCGACGCCGGGTGACGCCGACCAGGTGCGGGAGTTCGCCGCGGTCGGAGGCGGCGAACACGTCGGCGATCGCCGGCGCCGAATCGGGCGCCATGCGGGCGACGATCAGAGCGTGGTGCATCGAGCGTCCTTCCTGGGGTGTGCGGGTGTGCGGATGTCCGGGCAGGCGCGTGTGCGCGTGGGCGCGTGTGCGGCCTGGTTCGGTCAGCCGGGCAGGACCGAGGCGCTCCGGCGGTCGCGGGCGACCTGCTCGATGCGGTCCCGGATGAGGGCCATCTGCGTGCGGGAGTTGCGGTTGATGTTGTCGGTCATCCAGTCGTCGTCGACCGGAGCATCGGGCTTCATCGCGAAGTCCTGCACCCAGCGCATGTGGACGCCGGCCGGCGTCTCCTCGTACTCCCACCGGATGTTCATGTGGTCGAACGGGCCGGTCTCGACGCGGCGGGCGCGGACGGTCCGCCCGGGGCGGTCGACGGTGCGCTCCGACACCCAGCTCCAGACCTTGCCGTTGTCGTCCGGGTGCATGGTCAGGCGGAAGGTCGTCGAGTCGCCCTCGCGGGAGAGCACCTCCAGCGCGGCGTACTCGCTGAAGAGGTTGGGCCAGTTCTCGATGTCGTTGGTGATGTCCCAGACGAGGTCGAGCGGGGCGTCGATGGTGACGCTGTTGTCGGTGTGACCGGACACGTCAGACTCCCGTCTTGAGGGCGCTGTTGACCAGGCCGAGGAACTCGGCCGGCGTCTTGCAGCGCTCGGCGTCGGTGGGCAGCGACACGCTGTACCGGTTCTCCAGCTCGCCGACGATGCCGAGCAGGCCGAGCGAGTCGAGGCCGAGGGTGGTGAACGGCGCGTCCGGGGCCTTCTCCAGCTCCCGGGCGTCGACGGTCACCCCGGCCGCCTGCTTCATCAGCGCGGCGAGTTCGTCGAAGGTCAGTGCGGTGGTGATCATGTGTGCTCTCCTTCCCGCCCGGTCCTACCGGGCGGAGTCGTCGCCGCGGCGCACGACGAGCGCCGCGTTGGATCCCATGAGTCCCCGGCTGAGGACGAGGGCCGTGCGCAGCTCGGCGGGGCGAGCGCGGGACATCACCAGATCGAGGTCGTGGCAGATGTCGAACACGTTGGGGGTGGGGGGCACCACGCCGTGTTCCATCGCGAAGACCGCGGCGGCGGTGTCCAGGACGGGCGCCCCGCAATAGGCGCGGCCGATGCCCGTCTTGGGCGCCGTGACGGGTACGCGGGTGGCGTGCGCTCCGAGGGCGTCGGCGATGGCCAGCGCCTCGGCGCGGTCCGCCTCCGGTACGCCCAGGGCGTCGGCGAAGACGACGTCGATCTCCTCGGGGGCGCAGGCGGCCTCGTCGAGGGCGACGCGGATGGCGCGGGCGAGCCCCTCCCGGGACTCCTCCCATCGGGAGGCGCCGGTGAACGTGGCGCCGTGGCCGGCCACGACGGCCCGGACGGCCGCTCCCCGGTCGCGGGCCCGGGACTCGTCCTCCACGACGAGCATCGCGCCGCCCTCCGCGGGGACGAAGCCGCAGGCGCCGGCGGTGAAGGGCCGGTAGGCGCGGTCCGGGTCCTCGACGGTGCTGAGCTCCGGGTATCCGAGCTGGCACACCATCGAGTACGGGGCGAGGGGCGCCTCCGCGGCGCCGACGATCACCGCGCCCGTTCCGCGTCGTACGGCCCGCGCGGCGTGGGCGATGCCGTCAAGGCCGCCGGCCTCGTCGCTCGCGACCACTCCGCACGGTCCCTTGAACCCGCTCCGGATGGAGATCTGGCCGGTGCTCGCGGCGTAGAACCAGGCGATGGACTGGTACGGGCCGACGAACTTGGATCCCTGGCCCCAGAGCTTCTGGAGCTCCCGCTGGCCGAACTCGCCGCCGCCGGAACCGGCAGCGGTGACCACGCCGATCGAGAAGGGCTCCTCCGGGTCGTCACGGGCGAGGCCGGCCTCGTCGAGGGCGAGTTGGGCCGCGGCCATGGCGTAGTGGCTGAACCGGTCGGTCTGGACGAGGAACCGCTCCTCGATCAGGGCGGCGGCGTCGAAGCCCCGGACCTCGCCCGCGACCTTGAGGGGCATGTCCTCGCACCCCTCACGGGTGATGCGGTCCAGTACGCCGAGCCCTTCCCGGACGGACTTCCAGTACGCGTCGGCACGCAGTCCGTTGGGGGCGATCACACCGATCCCGGTGACGACCGCGCGCCGTGGGCGTTCAGTGCTCATCGTGTCCTCCCACCCGGCCCCGTCAGGAGCACCGCGGACTGGAAGCCGCCGAATCCGCTGCCCACGGAGAGCACGTTCCTGAGCTTCCGGGGGCGGGCGGTGCGCGGCACGTAGTCCAGGTCGCACTCGGGGTCGGGGGTCTCGTAGTTCGCCGTCGGAGGTACCACCTGGTGCTTCAGCGCGAGGACGCAGGCGGCCACCTCGATCGCGCCGATCGCGCCGAGCGAGTGCCCCACCATGGACTTGATGGAGCTCATGGGCGTGTCGTAGGCGTGTGCGCCCAGCGACCGCTTCACGGCGGCGGTCTCGTGCCGGTCGTTCTGCCGGGTGCCCGAGCCGTGCGCGTTGACGTAGTCGATCAGCGTGGGGTCGAGCCGGGCCTGGTCGAGCGTGGAGTCGATCGCCCGGGACATCTCCAGTCCCTCGCCGGTCAGTCCGGTCATGTGGTACGCGTTGCCGAAGGTGGCGTAGCCGCCGATCTCGCAGTAGATGTGCGCACCGCGGGCCCTGGCGTGCTCGTACTCCTCCAGGACGAGGACCGCCGCTCCTTCGCCCATGACGAAACCGTTGCGGTTGTTGTCGAAGGGCCTGGAGGCGTGCTCCGGGTCGTCGTTGTCGGGGGAGGTGGCCTTGATGGCGTCGAAGCAGGCCATGGTGATCGGGGATATCGGGGAGTCCGACGCCCCGGCGATGCAGACGTCCGCCCGGCCTTCCTCGATGGTGTGGAAGGCGTAGCCGACGGCGTCGAGGCCGGAGGTGCATCCGGTGGAGACGGTCTGCACCGGGCCGCGGGCGCCGAACTGTTCGGCCACGACGGAGGCGAGCGTGCTCGGCGAGAACGCCATGTGCAGCTTGGGGTCGGCCGCGCGGTGGTCCACGTCCCACCGCCGTCCGCCCTCGCTGACCAGGACGTAGTCGTGTTCGAGCCGGGTGGTGCCGCCGACCGCGCTGCCCAGGGAGACGGCGACGCGCCAGGGGTCCTCGGCGTCGGTGTCGAGTCCGGAGTCGCTCACGGCTTCTCCGGCGGCGACGACGGCGAACTGGATGTACCGGTCGGCGTGCCGGCTCAGCTCCGGGTCCAGGCCGTGGGCCGTCGGGTCGAAGTCGCACTCGGCGGCTATGCGTGAGCGCAGGCCGGCCGGGTCGAAGAGGGTGATGCCGCGGGTCGCGGTACGGCCGGCGGCGAGGAGGTCCCAGAACGCCTTCGCTCCGGTGCCGCCCGGAGCGACCACACCGATACCGGTGACGGCCACTCGCCGGGTCACTCGATGGCCCCGCTTCGCTCGGACACCTGTCCCGGGTCGTGCACGGTCAGGTGCGGGCCCGCCGCGGCGAGCTCGGCCTCGTCGGTGACCTCGGTGTCGACGTGGCCGAGGCTCGGACGCGGGGCGAGCGGGCCCAGGTGGAAGACCATGCGGGCCTCCACGTCGCCGACGTTGCGGAAGCGGTGCCGCACGTCGATGGGGATCAGGAGCCCGTGGTCGGGCTGGAGTGTGTACGTGTCACCGTCCAGGTCGACTTCGAGCGCGCCCTGGACGACGTACACGAACTCCTCGGAGTACGGGTGGTAGTGCTCACCGATGCGCTCGCCGGGCTGGACGATGGCCAGGCCCATGAAGCCGCTGGTGGAACCCACGGTGGCCGGCGTGAGCATGGCCCGCAGGTCACCTCCGCGCCTGCGGTTGGGTTCCGTCTCGCTCAGGGACACGATGCGAGGACGCTGCTTGAGCATGGTTGTTACCTCCGAGTGTGGCAGTGACGTGCGGGGGGAGGGCCGCGGCCCTTGGGGGCCGCGGCCGAACGTCAGGAGTCCGCCGAGCTGCGGTCGGTGACGGGCAGCATGTCGGCGTGCGACAGGAGCCGGTTGATGTTGCGGTCGTTGTCGAGGGGTCCCTCGACTCCGATCGCGGCACCGTCGAGGAGGCGCGCGAGGACCGCCGCCTTGCGGGGGCCCTTGAGGCCGAGGGACGCGACGGGGTCGGCGTCGAGGTCGCCCGTGATGTCGACGAGACGCACCACGATGTCGTCGCGCTGGAAGACGGTGCTGCCCCACACCGGGCTGTCCGGGTCGTCCGCCGCCGCCTCGTCCTGCTGGGCGAGCAGCTTGGCCAGGTCCATCCCGCGGCCTTCCTTCGCCGGGTAGTACAGCGCGTGGCGCCGCAGTCCGTCGGGGGCGGGCCGTCCGGACACCACGTGGTGCACGGCCGGGAGCGCCGCCCGGGTGAAGAAGACGCGCGCCGATTCGGGGTCGGTCAGGTCCCGGTCCTGCTCCAGGTACGGGTTGATGGCCTCCTCGACCGCTCGTACCTCGGGCTGACGGGCGACGTGGCGCAGGGCCGCGAGGAGGTCGCCCTCCACTTCCACCGCTCGCACGACGCGGTTGCCGTGCATGAAGAGCGAGGTGCGGCGCAGCCGGGTGTTCTCGTCGACCTGGGCCTTGGGCGACTGGTACCCGGCGAGCAGCTCCGCGACCTTCGACTCGGAGCCGGGCTTGACGGTGAAGGTGAGGGCGTGGCGTGCCACGCCGTCACCGACGCGGGCCGCGACCTGGACGCCCTTCGACGTCGTGTCCGGGGTGGCCTGCTGACGGGGGCCGGTCTCGCGGACGATGCTGTAGCGCATCGACCGGGTGTCCCGGACGCAGCTGTGCATGGGCCGGACGGTCTCGACGTGCTCCTCGCTGTTCACCCAGGCGAGGAACGGCGGAGCGCTCTCCCACTCGCTGGTGATGAGCCACTGCGAGGGGTTCTCGATGGACTGGCAGAGCTGGTCGCTGATGTGTCCGGGGACGGAGGCGACCTGCTTGCGCATGAGTTCGTACGCGTCCAGGAACTGCTCCTGGGCTCCTTCGTACAGGTCGAGGAGCAGGATCACCCGCAGCCTGGAGCCGTCGAACGCCGACTGCGATATGCGTCCCGAGCTGGTCATGCGACGCACCTCTTCTCTCTTCACGGAGGGTCGGGAGGGACCGCCGTGCCCGAGGAGGGCGCCGGGGTCGTCATGAGCCGATCGTCGACGGGCACCTCGATCCACGCGAGCCCCACGGGGCGGACGAGTGAACCGCGCGTCAGGACGAGTGAACCGCGCGTCAATCGGGTGCTCCGGGCGCGCGCACCGGTCCTCGGAGGGCATGAATCTGCTTCCCACCCCTGACTCGCGTCGCAGGCGGCGCTGGAGGCATTCAATGAACCGATCCGAAGACGCCGGCGAGGTCGTTCACCGCACGCCCGTCCTCATCGTCGGCGGCTCACTGGTGGGCCTGTCCACGTCGCTGTTCCTGGGGCGTCTCGGCGTGCCGCACACCCTCGTCGAGCGCCACGCGGCCACCTCGGTCCATCCACGGGGGCGCGGCAACAACGTGCGCACCATGGAGCTGTTCCGGGGGGCCGGGGTGCAGGAGCGCATCCAGGAGGCCGCGTCCGTGTTGGCGCGGAACAACGGCATCCTGCAGACGCCGAGCCTGGTCGGCGATGCCGGCGAATGGCTGTTCAAGGAGATCGACCCCGGCGGCGGACTCGCCCGTCTCAGTCCGGCCGGATGGTGCCTGTGCAGCCAGAACGATCTCGAACCGGTGCTGATGGAGAGCGCCCGTGAGCTGGGCGGGGACCTGCGTTTCTCGACGGAGCTGATGTCCTTCGAGCAGACCCCCGAAGGGGTGACCGCGCGGGTCAAGAGCCGCGACACGGGCGAGCACGTCACCATCCGCGCGGACTACCTCGTCGCGGCGGACGGTCCGCGCAGCCCGATCCGCGAACAGCTCGGCATCGGGCAGACCGGCCCGGGCGACCTGTTCCACAACGTGAGCGTCACGTTCGTCTCCCGCGGTCTCGCCGGCGTCGTCGGTGACCGGCGTTTCGTCGTCTGCTACCTGACGAACCCGGAGGCCGACGGGGCGCTGCTGCCGGTCGACAACGAGGAGCACTGGGTGTTCCACGCCCCCTGGCACCCCGAGCACGGCGAGACGCTGGAGGAGTTCACCGACGAGCGGTGCAGGGAACACATCCGGCGGGCCGTGGGCGTGCCCGATCTGGACGTGGAGATCACCGGCAGGGCGCCGTGGCACGCCGCCCAGCGGGTCGCCGAACGGTACGCGGACGGCCGGGTGTTCCTCGTCGGTGACGCCGCGCACGAGATGCCGCCCACCGGGGCGTTCGGCTCCAACACCGGTATCCAGGACGCCCACAACCTCGCCTGGAAGCTGGCGGCCGTACTGGACGGATGGGCCGGCCCGCGCCTGCTCGCGACCTACGACGCGGAGCGCCGTCCGGTCGCGGAGGCGACGAGTGCCCGCGCCTCGTCGCGTTCGGTCGAGCACAGCCACCCGGGGTACGCCCCCGATTCCGGGGCCGGGGGCCCCGGGGGGCGGAAGGGCGGCATCCTCAACGTGGCGCTGGGGTACCGCTATCCGCAGGGCGCGGTCCAGGGCGCCGACCAGGCGATTCCTGTCGTGCCCGACGGTCTGCGCCTGACGGGCGAGCCGGGGAGCCGCGCGCCTCACATGTGGCTGGACCGCGCCGGTGACCGGGTCTCCAGTCTCGACCTGTACGAGCGGACCCTCGTGCTCCTGAGTTCCGAAGGGGACTCCGACGCATGGCACGCGGCGGCGACACGCGTCGCGCGCGAGCTGTCCCTGCCGCTGGTCTCGTACCGGATCGGCGACGGGCCCGACGCGGAGCTGTCCCCCGAGAGCGGTCTGGACTGGGCGGAGCTCCACGGCATCACCGCGGACGGTGCGGTGCTCGTCCGTCCCGACGGGTTCGTCGCGTGGCGCTCCCCGAAGGGGTCGGCCGATCCCGACACGGCGCTGAGGAAGGCCGTCACGGCGGTCCTCGGGCAGGTCTGACCGCATCGTCAGAGCCGG
>NZ_JAMGSL010000001.1:242364-245050 GCF_025195125.1 Streptomyces sp. Je 1-79 | reverse complement strand
CGGCGCCTCCTCCCGGGGCGCCGGCCGGCTCTGACGTGTCTCAGGTCGTCCCTTCCGCGGAGAGATCCGTGCGGGACGGCGGCAGGCCGTCGGCCATCCGCAGGCCGAGGACCATGGTCAGGCCTCCGCCGGGGGTGTCCTCGGCGGTCACCGTGCCGCCCATGGCCTCGACGAAGCCGCGTGCGACGGCGAGGCCGAGGCCGACCCCCGCGCCGCTCGGGGCGTCACCGTACCGCTGGAAGGCGCCGAAGATCCGGTCCTTCGCCTCGTCGGGGACGCCGGGGCCGCGGTCCACCACGCGCAGTTCGACGCGGTCGGCCATCGCGCTGGCCGCCACCAGGACGCGCTGGCCGGCCGCGCTGTGCTTGACGGCGTTCTCGACGATGTTGGCGACGGACCGTTCGAGGAGCCCGCGGTCGACGGCGACCATCGGCAGGGTCTCGGGGATGTCCAGGTCGACGCGGTCCTCCGGTATGCCGATGAGGGCGATGGGCACGACCTCGTCGAGGTCCGTCTCCCGGATGACGGCGGTCACGGTGCCGGTCTCCAGGCGGGAGACGTCCAGCAGGTTGCCGACGAGGTGGTCGAGCCGGTCGGCGCCGTCCTCGATGCCTTCGAGTAGCTCGGCGCGGTCGTCCTCGGACCACTCCACGTCGTCCGAACGCAGGGAGGAGACGGCCGCCTTGATGGCGGCGAGCGGGGTACGCAGGTCGTGGCTGACGGCCGCGAGGAGCGACGTACGGATCTTGTTGCCCTCGGCCAGCCTGCGGGCCTCCTCGGCCTCGCCGACGAGCCGCTGGCGGTCCAGTACGACCGCGGCCTGGGCCGCGAAGGCGCCGAGCACGCGCCGGTCCTCGGCGGGGAGCACCCGGCCGAACAGGGCGAGGGCCAGGTGGTCGCCGACGGGCATGTCGACGTCCGCGTCGTCGGGCCGGTCGGCCCGGGGCGGGCCGACCCGGGCGACGCAGGACCACGGCTCCGCCTCGTCGTGGCGTTCCAGCAGGGCCACGGACTCCATGAGGAAGGTCTCCCTGACCCGTTCGAGCAGGGACTCCAGGCTCGTCTCGCCGCGCAGCACGCTCCCGGCCAGGAAGGAGAGCGTCTCCGCCTCGGCCCGCAGACGCGCGGCCTGGTGAGTGCGGCGCGCCGCCAGGTCCACCACGGAAGCGACGGACACCGCCACCCCGAAGAAGATCACCAGGGCGACGATGTTGTGCGGGTCGGCGATCGTGAGGCGGTGGACCGGCGGGGTGAAGAACCAGTTGAGCAGCAGCGATCCCACCGCCGCGGAGGCCAGGGCCGGGCGCAGCCCGCCGATCAGCGCCGCGGCGACGGTGAGGGTGAGATACAGCAGGACGTCGTTGGCCAGGCCCACGTCGGGGGCGGCGGTGGCCAGCAGCAGGGTGAGCAGGACGGGCCCCAGGAGACCGACGATCCAGCCCCGGACGGTCCGGGAGCGGCCGAGCCTGGCCGTGCGTGCGGCGGCGGGCAGTCCCCGGCCCTTGGCCGCCTCGTCGTGCGTGACGATGTGGACGTCGAGGTCGGGGCCGGACTCCTGGGCGACGGTGGCGCTGACGCCGGGGCCGAAGGCGTACTGCCACGGCCGGCGACGGCTTACGCCGAGCACGATCTGCGTGGCGTTCACCCCTCGTGCGAACGCGAGCAGCCCGGAGGAGATGTCGTCGCCGACGACGTGGTGGAAGGTGCCGCCGAGCTCCTCGACGAGGATCCTTTGGAGGGCGAGTTCCTTCGGTGAGGCGGAGGTCAGGCCGTCGCCGCGGGCGATGTGGACGGCAAGCACCTCGCCGCCCGCGCCCTTCTCCGCCAGCCGGACGGCGCGCCGGACGAGGGTCCGGCCCTCCGGGCCGCCGGTGAGTCCGACGACGATCCGCTCGCGGGAGCCCCAGATCTTCGAGACGCGATGCTCGGTCCGGTACTCCTGGAGGTACTCGTCGACCCGGTCGGCGGTCCACAGCAGCGCCAGCTCCCGCAGGGCCGTGAGGTTGCCGGGCCGGAAGTAGTTGGACAGTGCGGCGTCGACCTTCTCCGGCGTGTAGATGTTGCCGTGGGCCATACGGCGCCGCAGGGCCTGGGGCGACATGTCGACCAGTTCGATCTGGTCGGCGCGGCGCACGACCTCGTCGGGGACGGTCTCCTGCTGCCGTACGCCGGTGATGGACTCGACCACGTCCCCCAGCGACTCCAGATGCTGGATGTTGACCGTGGACACGACGTCGATCCCGGCCGCGAGCAGCTCCTCGACGTCCTGCCAGCGCTTGGAGTTGCGCGACCCCGGCACATTGGTGTGCGGCAGTTCGTCGACGAGCGCGACGGCGGGCCGCCGGGCCAGCACGGCGTCCACGTCCATCTCCGTGAAGGTGGTGCCGCGGTACGCGATCTCCCGGCGCTCGATCGTCTCCAGCCCGTGGAGCATGACCTCCGTACGGGGACGGTGGTGGTGCTCGACGAAGGCGACGACGCAGTCCGTGCCGCGCTCGACCCGGCGGTGTGCCTCCGAGAGCATCGCGTACGTCTTGCCGACCCCCGGCGCCGCGCCGAGGTAGATCCGAAGCTTTCCGCGTCTCATGGTGTCGTTTCCCGGTCGAGGACGGACAGTGCGTGTACTGCCTTCCTCCTGTTGTCGGACGGGCGGCGGGAGCCGGCGCGCCCTGGACGTGCCAGGGCG
>NZ_JAMGSL010000001.1:0-242352 GCF_025195125.1 Streptomyces sp. Je 1-79 | reverse complement strand
CCCTGGACGTGCCAGGGCGCGCCGGCTCCCGCTACGCGCGGTCGGGGCCGGAGGGGTCGGGCCGTCAGCCCTTGTCCACCAGCTGCTTGAGAGCGATGTTGAGCTGGAGGACGTTGACGCGCGGTTCGCCGATGAAGCCGAGGATCCGGTCGTCGGTGTGGTCGGCGACGAGCTTGTCGACCTGGGCGACGGTGAGACGGTTCTTCTCCGCCACGCGGTGGACCTGGAGTTCGGCGTACTCCGGGGAGATGTGCGGGTCGAGGCCGGAGCCGGAGGAGGTGACGGCCTCGGCCGGCACGTCCTCGGGCTTCACCTTGTGGTCGGCGGTGGAGTTGTCCTTGACCACGGCCGCCTTGGCATCGGTCACCCACTGGATCAGGTCCTCGTTGTCGCCCGAGCGGTTCGTCGCGCCGGAGAGGATGATCGAGTACTGGGTGTTGACGCTGTTGGTGCCCAGGCCGTTCGAGGGGCGGGGCTGGAACCACCTCAGGTCCGGCGTGGCCGTCTCCTCCCCGTCCTTCAGGGGCAGGTCGTAGGCCTGGCCGATGAGTTCGGAGCCGACGACCCTTCCGCTCGCGTCCTTGATCTCGGAGCCGTTGGCCTTGTCGTCGAACGCGACCTGGGCGATGCCCGTGACGGCCAGCGGGTAGAGCACGCCCGTCACCACGGTCAGGACGAGCAGCGCGCGGAGCCCTGCCCAGAGCAGACGCCCTGCGTTTCCTACGGAGTTGTTCATGGCTAACCGATTCCGGGGATGAGGGAGAGGAGGAGGTCGATGATCTTGATGCCGATGAACGGGGCGATCAGGCCGCCCAGGCCGTAGATCCCCAGGTTCCGGCGGAGCATCTTGTCCGCGCTCGTCGGCCGGTACCGGACACCCTTCAGGGCGAGCGGGACGAGCGCGATGATGATCAGCGCGTTGAAGATGACGGCGGACAGGATCGCGGACTCCGGCGAGGCCAGGCCCATGATGTTGAGCCTGTCCAGCGACGGGTAGGCGACCGCGAACATCGCGGGGATGATCGCGAAGTACTTCGCGACGTCGTTGGCGATCGAGAACGTGGTGAGCGCGCCCCGGGTGATGAGGAGCTGCTTGCCGATCTCGACGATCTCGATGAGCTTCGTCGGGTTGGAGTCCAGGTCCACCATGTTCCCGGCCTCCTTGGCGGCCGAGGTACCGGTGTTCATCGCCACGCCGACATCGGCCTGGGCGAGCGCGGGGGCGTCGTTCGTGCCGTCACCGGTCATCGCCACCAGCTTGCCGCCGGCCTGCTCGCGCTTGATGAGGGCCATCTTGTCCTCGGGGGTGGCCTCGGCGAGGAAGTCGTCGACACCCGCCTCCTCGGCGATGGCCTTCGCGGTCAGCGGGTTGTCGCCCGTGATCATGACCGTCCTGATGCCCATGCGGCGCAGCTCGTCGAAGCGCTCCCGCATGCCCTCCTTGACGACGTCCTTCAGGTGGATGACGCCCAGGACCCGCGCGCCCTCGCCGTCCTCCACAGCCACCAGCAGCGGCGTGCCACCAGCCTGGGAAATCCGGTCGGTGAGCGCCTGCGCGTCCTCCGAGACATTCCCGCCCCGCTCCTTCACCCACGCCACGACCGAGCCGGTCGCGCCCTTGCGGACCTTGCGTCCGTCCACGTCGACGCCGGACATACGGGTCTGCGCGGTGAAGGCGATCCATTCGGCGCCGGCGAGCTCGCCCTGGTGGCGCTCCCGCAGGCCGTACCTCTCCTTCGCGAGGACCACGATCGAGCGCCCCTCGGGCGTCTCGTCGGCGAGCGAGGAGAGCTGGGCGGAGTCCGCGAGTTCGGCCTCGGTGGTGCCCGGGACGGGGACGAACTCCGACGCCTGCCTGTTGCCGAGCGTGATCGTGCCCGTCTTGTCCAGGAGCAGCGTGGAGACGTCGCCCGCGGCCTCGACCGCACGGCCCGACATCGCGAGCACGTTGCGCTGCACGAGACGGTCCATGCCGGCGATGCCGATCGCGGAGAGCAGCGCGCCGATCGTCGTCGGGATGAGGCAGACGAGGAGCGCGGTCAGGACGATCAGGGAGGTCTGCTCGTCGGCGCCCGCGTAGATGGCGAAGGGCTTCAGCGTGACGACGGCGAGCAGGAAGACGATCGTCAGCGAGGCCAGCAGGATGTTGAGGGCGATCTCGTTCGGTGTCTTCTGGCGGGCCGCGCCCTCGACGAGATGGATCATCCGGTCGATGAAGGTCTCGCCCGGCCTGGTGGTGATCTTGACGACGATCCGGTCGGAGAGGACCTTCGTGCCGCCGGTCACCGCGGAGCGGTCACCGCCGGACTCGCGGATGACCGGAGCCGACTCGCCGGTGATCGCCGACTCGTCGACGCTCGCGACACCCTCGACGACGTCACCGTCGCCAGGGATGATGTCGCCGGCCTCGCAGACCACCAGGTCGCCGATGCGCAGCTCGGTGCCGGGCACCCGCTCCTCGTCCTTCCCGACGACGCGACGGGCGACGGTGTCGGTCTTTGCCTTGCGCAGGGTGTCGGCCTGCGCCTTGCCGCGGCCCTCGGCGACCGCCTCCGCCAGGTTGGCGAAGATCGTGGTCAGCCACAGCCAGGCCGTGATGGCCCAGCCGAACCAGTCCCCCGGGTTCAGAAGCGCCAGGACGGTGGTGACCACCGAACCGATCAGCACCACGAACATGACCGGGGACTTGACCATCACACGCGGGTCGAGCTTCCTGATCGCGTCCGGGAAGGACGTGACCAGCTGCTTGGGGTCGAACAGGCCCCCGCCGACGCGTCCGGCCGGCTGGTGGCCGCCAGGCAGGTCGCCGTGCGGCGCCTTGGCCGGAGTGGCTGTGGTGGACATGGCGTCCTCGTGGTTCTTTACGTCGATGGTCATGCCGCGAGCCCTTCGGCGAGCGGGCCGAGGGCCAGGGCCGGGAAGTAGGTGAGACCGGCGATGATCATGATCGTGCCGACCAGCAGACCGGTGAACAGCGGTTTCTCGGTGCGCAGCGTGCCCGCGGTCTCCGGGACCGGCCTCTGCTCGGCGAGCGAACCGGCCAGCGCGAGGACGAACACCATCGGCAGGAACCGGCCGAGCAGCATGGCGATGCCGATCGTCGAGTTGAACCACTGGGTGTCGGCGTTCAGGCCGGCGAACGCCGAGCCGTTGTTGTTGGCGCCGGAGGTGAAGGCGTAGAGGATCTCGGAGAAGCCGTGCGCCCCGGAGTTCGTCATCGAGTTCGCCGGGGTGTCCAGGGCGAACGAGGCCGCCGTGAAGCAGAGCACCAGCGCCGGGGTGACGAGGATGTAGCAGGCCGCGAACTTGATCTCGCGGGTGCCGATCTTCTTGCCCAGGTACTCGGGGGTGCGGCCGACCATCAGACCGGCGATGAACACCGCGATGACGGCCATGATCAGCATGCCGTAGAGGCCGGAGCCGACACCGCCGGGCGCGATCTCGCCGAGCTGCATGCCCAGCATGGTGATGCCGCCGCCGAAACCGGTGAAGGAGGAGTGGAAGGAGTTGACCGCGCCGGTGGAGGTCAGCGTGGTGGCCACGGCGAAGAGCGACGAGCCGCCGATCCCGAACCGGGTCTCCTTGCCCTCCATCGCGCCGCCGGCCAGGTCGAACGCCGGGCCACCGTGGTGGAACTCGGTCCACATCATCAGCGCGGTGAAGCCGAGCCAGATCGTCGCCATCGTCGCGAGGATCGCGTAGCCCTGCTTGAGCGAGCCGACCATCCGGCCGAACGTCCGCGTCAGCGCGAACGGGATGACGAGGATCAGGAAGATCTCGAAGAGGTTGGAGAGCCCGTTGGGGTTCTCGAAGGGGTGGGCGGAGTTGGCGTTGAAGTAACCGCCGCCGTTGGTGCCCAGCTCCTTGATCACCTCCTGCGAGGCCACCGCGCCGCCGTTCCACTGCTGCGTGCCGCCCGTGAACTGGCCGACCTCGTGGATGCCGGAGAAGTTCTGGATCGCACCGCAGGCGACCAGGACGAGCGCGCCGATCACCGCGATCGGCAGCAGGATGCGGACCGTGCCGCGGACCAGGTCGGCCCAGAAGTTGCCCAGCTCACCGGTACGGGACCGGGCGAAGCCGCGGACGAGGGCGACCGCGACCGCGATGCCCACCGCGGCCGAGACGAAGTTCTGCACGGCCAGGCCGCCGGTCTGGACGACGTGGCCCATCGCCTGCTCGCCGTAGTACGACTGCCAGTTCGTGTTCGCCACGAAGGACGCGGCCGTGTTGAACGCCTGGTCCGGGTCGATCGAGGCGAAGCCGAGCGAGCCGGGGAGCGAGCCCTGTACCCGCTGGAGCAGGTAGAGGAAAACGACGCTCACCGCGGAGAAGGCGAGGACACCGCGCAGGTAGGCGGGCCAGCGCATCTCCGCGTTCGGGTTGGCGCCGATGCCCTTGTAGATCCACTTCTCGACCCGCAGATGCTTGTCGGAGGAGTAGACCCGGGCCATGTGGTCGCCGAGCGGCCGGTAGGCGAGGCCGAGCGCGGCGATCAGCGCGAGGAGCTGGAGGACACCAGCAAGAACGGGGCTCATATCCGTACTCAGAACCTCTCCGGCTTGAGGAGGGCGAGGACGAGATAGACCAGCAGGGCGACGGCCACGATCAGGCCAACGATGTTCTCGGCGTTCACAGCTTTGCCACCCCCTTGGCGATGAGAGCCACCAGCGCGAAGACCGCGATCGTGGTGACGACGAAGGCCAGGTCGGCCATCGTGAGCTCCTGAGTGAAGAACGGATTCTCGGACGTGATGAGGAAACCGCTTTTCAGCCAGCCCGCGGCCTGCGTTAACGGCTCCCATACGCCGCTCAGCACGCTCTTTACGCATCCCGTACGCACCTGTGGGGAACGGACCACCCGGGCGAGCACCCCCTCCCGATTCACCGCGACAGAAGGAGCGACCCATGCCCCACGCGACGACACTGCTGGTGGTCGGCGCGGGTGACCGCGGAACCGGTCACGCCCGCTACGCGCTGCGTCATCCGGACCGCGCGCGGGTCGTGGCCGTGGCCGAGCCGTTGCCCGTGCGGCGCGAGCGGTTCGCCGCCGAGCACGGCCTCGTCGCCGACGCCACCGCGGCGGACTGGCGCCAGATCGCGGCGCGGGGACGCATCGCGGACGCGGTACTGCTCTGCACCCTGGACCGCGACCATCTGGAGCCCGCTCTGGCGTTCGCCGCGCAGGGTTACCACATCATGCTGGAGAAGCCGATGGCCCTGGACGAGGCGTCCTGCCGCGCCGTCGTCGACGCCGTCGAGAAGGCCGGAGTGATCCTGGCCGTCGGCCACGTCCTGCGGTACACGCCGTACACCCGGACGCTGAAGGGCATCCTCGACGCGGGCCGGATCGGGGACGTCGTCAGCGTGCAGCACCTGGAGCCGGTCGGGCACTGGCACCAGGCGCATTCGTTCGTCCGCGGAAACGGGCGGCGTACGGACGAGGCCACGTCCATGCTGATGGCGAAGTCCTGCCACGACCTGGACTGGCTCCAGTACATCGTCGGGGAGCCGCCGGCCCGCGTCTCCAGCTTCGGCCGCCTCACGCACTTCACGCCCGCCAACCGCCCCCCGGACGCTGCCGACCGCTGCGTGGAATGCCCCGTGCGCGGCGGGTGCGCCTTCGACGCGGTGCGGTTCTACGGCGACCGGCTCGCCGCCGGCGACACGGGCTGGCCGCTGTCCGTCGTGCTCGACGAGTTCACCGGGCCCGCCCTGGACGACGCCCTGCGCACCGGCCCCTACGGCCGATGCGTGTACGCCTGCGACAACGACGTCGTGGACCACCAGGTCGTCGCGATGGAGTTCGCGGGCGGCGCCACCGCCACCTTCACGATGACCGGCTTCACGGAGATGGCCAACCGCCGCACCCAGATCTTCGGCACCCGCGGTGAGATCCGCGGCGACGGCCGCACGTTGCGGATCCACGACTTCCGCACGGGGCTCACCGAGGAGGTCGACACCTCCCCCGCCGGGGACATGTCCGCCGGCGGGGGTCACGGCGGCGGCGACGAAGGCCTGATGGGCGCCTTCGTCGCGGCGGTCGCCGCCGAAGATCCCTCGCTCGTCTCCTCCGGCCCGCGCGAGTCCTTGCTCAGCCACCTGTCCGTACTCGCCGCGGAACGCGCCCGCGAGACCGGCACCGTCGTCGAGGTGGCCCTCCCCTCCTGAGCCCAGGCTCCGCATTCTGATCGATTCGATCGCAATCGATCGATACGCTAGCGGTCAAAGGCGTACGGTGACGCCTCCGTACCGCTCCAGGGGGAGCCATGCGACACCATGTCGACCATCGCCACGACCGGGTACTCGAACTCGTCCGCGCCCGCGGCAGCATCCGGGTCACCGAGCTCGCGGCCGAGCTCGGCGTCTCCCCGGTGACCCTGCGGCGGGACGTGGACGCCCTGGCCGCCCAGGGCAAGGTGCAGCGCATGCACGGCGCGGTGGTCTGGCCGGGTGACGCCCGCGCGGAGCAGCCGGAGGCCGGCGGCGGCCGGGTGATCGGAATGATCGTGCCGACGACCAGGTACATCTTCGGCGACGTCGTCAGCGGGGCCCGCAGGGCGGTCGAGGCGCAGGGGGGCCGGCTGGTGCTCGGCGTGTCCGGGTACGTCGACAGCGAGGATCCCGTCCAGGCCGAGCATCTGCTGACCAGCGGCGCCGAGGGTCTACTGGTGGCGCCCAGCTGGTTCGGCGGGGCGCCCGCCGACGGCCAGGAGGCGTGGCTGATGGCCTGCGAGGCGCCGACCGTGCTGGTGGAGCGTACGGCGCCGGCCGTCAATCCGGCGGCCCTGCTCGACCGGGTGCGCACCGACCGTGCGCACGGCGCCGCCCTGGCCGTGAGCCATTTCGCGTCGCTCGGCCACCGTTCGGTCGCCGCCGTGCTCCAGGACGGCCCGCACGCGGCGGGCATCACCGCCGGGTTCCTGAACGCGGCGCGGTCGATGGACCTGGCGACCGTCCCGGGCTCGCCGTTCGTCCGCACGTCGGGGGAGCAGTACGACGAGGTCGCGGAGTACCTCGTCGAGGCCGTCGAGCGTCACGGCGTCACGGCCGCCCTGGTGCACAGCGACGAGGACGCGATCGTGCTGGTGCCCCGGCTGCAGGCGCGCGGCGTCAGCGTTCCGGAGGACCTCGCGCTGATCGCGTACGAGGACGAGGTGGCCGCGCTGGCGGACGTACCGCTGACGGCGATCGCCCCGCCGAAGCAGGCGGTCGGCGAGCTGGCGGCGAAACTGCTGCTCCAGCGGCTGGCCGAGCGGAGCTCGGGCAGGGAACCGGAGCCGCGCCAACACATGGACCTGCTGCCGAAGTTGAGGATACGGGCCTCCTGCGGAGCTCTGCGGCGGCCGTCGGACGCCGGATGAGCTTGTTGATCGTGACTCGATCGTTTTGATTGTCTTGTGCGTTTGCTCTTGACGGTGATCGAGTTGGCGAAAAAGATGTCCCACGTTCGCCTCTCTCCCATCGAGGTCTCCGTAGGAGCCGTGCCATGTCGCGCAGTTCACGTTCGTTCCGCATAGCCGCCACCGCCACCCTCGCCGCCCTCGGCCTGTTCGCCACCGCGTGCGGTGGAGGCGACGGTTCGTCCGACGCCGCTTCGGACGGCAAGCCGGTCACCCTCACCTACTGGACCTGGACAGGCGGCGCCAAGGCCACGGTCGAGGAGTTCAACCGGACCCACAAGGACATCCAGGTCAAGTTCACCGAGATCCCCGGTGGCGCGGAGGGCTACGGCAAGCTCGCCAACGGCGTGAAGGCGGGCAACGCGCCGGACGTGGCGACCATCGAGTACCAGATGGTCCCGGAGTTCGCGAGCCAGGGGAACCTCGTCGACCTGACGGAGCACGCCGGCGACACCGTGAAGGAGAAGTTCCCCAAGGCCATCCAGGACCTGGTGACCTTCGGCGGCAAGACCTGGACCGTTCCGTTCGACGCGGCTCCGCAGATCTACTACTACCGGACGGACCTGTTCAAGAAGTACGGCATCGAGGTCCCCAAGACCTGGGACGAGTTCAGAGTCGCCGCCGAGAAGGTCAAGAAGGCGGACAAGAACGTCCGGCTGGCCAACATGACCACGGCCGACCCTGCCCTGCTCGCGGCGCTCTCCTGGCAGGCCGGCGGCAAGTGGTTCAGCACCGAGGGCGACGCGTGGAAGCCCGGCGTCGACGACGCCGCGTCCAAGAAGGTCGCCGCGTACTGGGACGACATGGTCAAGAACGACCTGGTGCAGTCCTACACCGGCTGGAGCCCGGAGGAGACCAAGGCCCGGATCGAGGGCAGGACCCTCTCCGTCCTCGGTGCCTCCTGGTCCGCGGCCGGCATGACGATCAACCTGCCGGATCTGAAGGGCAAGTGGGCCGCCGCGCCCATGCCGAACTGGGGCACCCCGGCCAGCGGCAACTACGGCGGCAGCTCCTACGGCGTGCTGAAGGGGAGCAAGAACGTCGAGGCCGCGGCCGAGTTCATCGAGTGGATCACCACCAACGGCGACGCGGTCAAGGCCCGGCTCAGCGACACGACGAAGCCCAGCAGCGCCCTGCCGGCCAACCCGGAGATGCGTGAGGTTGCGGCCGCCAAGTTCGACACCGCTTACTTCAACGGCCAGGACCTCTACAAGCTGGCCTCCGAGCAGGTCGACACGATCGTGCCCGGCTGGACCTGGGGCCCGAACCAGATGGACGTCTACACCGCCATCCAGGACGCGAGCGCCAAGTCCGGGTTCTCCGGCGGCGTCACCGCCGGCCAGGACAAGGCCAGGACGGGCATCCAGGAGCGCGGGCTGAAGCTCGCCGAGTGACCCGGCGGGGCCCGGACCGGTACCTGACCCCGCCGGGCCCCGCCGTTCCACCTCCCGGAAGCCGCAGCGCACACCCCGCCAAGGAGCACCCGTGGCAGCACCACTCGCGAAGGCCGCACCCCCGCCCACGGCCGACAGCAGCCGGGCCGCCGGCCCGCGCACCGGCCGCACCCGTCAAGGCAGTTCGCCGCTCAGGCGCAACCAGCGCGCCACAGCCGCCCTGTTCATCGTCCCCTTCTTCGTGCTCTTCGCCGCCATGACGGCGGCGCCCATCGTCTACGCGGTGTGGATGAGCCTGTTCACGGAGCAGTCGTCCGGGCTCGGCTTCGGCGGCACCGAGCGGGCGTTCACCGGCGTCGAGAACTACGTCCGGGCGCTCTCGGACGCGGGCTTCCGCGAGTCGTTCCTGCACATCGCCACGTACTGCACGCTGTACATCCCGGTCATGATCGGCGGGGCGCTCGCCCTCGCGCTGCTGATCGACTCGGCCGTGGCACGCGCCCGGCGCTTCTTCCAGCTCGCGCTCTTCCTGCCGCACGCCGTCCCCGGGCTGATCGCCTCGATCCTGTGGATCTACCTCTACACCCCCGGGCTCAGCCCGGTGCTCGACTGGATCGAGGCGGGCGGGGGTTCGTGGGACTTCTTCAGCTCCGACCACGTGTACTCGTCCCTCGTGAACCTCACCGCCTGGCAGTGGACGGGGTACAACATGATCATCTTCTACGCCGCCCTCCAGGCCATCCCCCGCGAACTCATCGAGGCCGCGGACATCGACGGGGCCGGGCCGGTCCGCACCGCGCTGCAGATCAAGGTGCCCATGATCGCCTCCGCGGTCGTGATGGCCGTCCTGTTCACCTGTGTCGGCGCCATCCAGCTGTTCACCGAGCCCAAGCTCCTCGGCCAGCGCGGCACCGCCGCCATCGACACCGAGTGGTCGCCCACGATGTACATCTGGAAGGCCGCCTTCCTCCAGCACGACTACGGCCTCGCCGCCGCCGCGTCCCTCCTGCTCGCCGCCCTCGGCGTCGTGCTCTCGTACCTCGTCACCACGATCGGAAACCGGTGGAAGGCGGCATGAGTACTCACACGGTCATCCAGGAACCCACGGCCGCCGAAGCCCCCGCCGGCGCGGCCGCCACGGCGGTCAGGCGCCGCGCGCCCCGCCCGAAGCGCCCGGGCAGCCTGCTCTCCAAGGGCGTCGTCAACGGCGTGCTGCTCCTCGCCTCCTTCTACATGCTGATGCCGGTCAGCTGGCTGCTTTTCGCCGCCACCAAGGACCACGGCGACCTCTTCGCCAGCGACGGCTTCGCCTTCGCCGACTTCAACCTCTTCTCCAACCTGGCCGCGGTCTTCACCTTCAACGACGGCATCTACCTGCGCTGGCTCGGCAACAGCGTCATCTACTCCGTGATCGGTTCGGCCGCCTCGACGCTGCTGTGCGTCGCCACCGGCTACGCCTTCGACAAGTACGAGTTCCGCGGGAAGGAGAAGCTGTTCGGGATCGTCCTCGGCGGCCTGCTCGTCCCCGCCACGGTGATCCAGCTGCCGATGTACCTGCTGGCGTCCAAGGTCGGCCTGGTCAACACGTACTGGGCGCTGCTGCTGCCCGCGCTGGTCAACCCCTTCGGCGTCTACCTCGCCCGCGTCTTCTCCGAGGGGTACGTGCCGAACGAGGTGCTGGAGGCGGCCCGTGTGGACGGAGCCGGGGAACTGCGCACGTTCACGCGGATCGCGCTGCCGATGCTCTCGCCCGGCTTCATGACCATCTTCCTCTTCTCCTTCACCGGAAGCTGGAACAACTTCTTCGGTGCGCTGGTCATGCTCAACGACGACAAGCTGTACCCGGTCAACCTCGGCCTGTTCATGTGGAACAGCACCACTCAGCTGCAGCCCGAGTTCTACTCCCTGGTGATCACCGGTTCGCTCGTGGCCGTCGTCCCGCTCCTCATCGCCTTCGTCTGCCTGCAGCGCTTCTGGCGCTCGGGCCTCACCGCGGGCGCGGTGAAGTGACCGTGCCCGTACCGGAAGGCTGCGTCCTGACCGACGACCACACGACCCCGGCGGCCTGCGCGCAGCGCCCGCGCACCCTGCTGGCCATGGGCGCCGCCATCCACGCCCAGCTCCTCGCCGAGGGCGCCCTCGACCGGCTGGCACGCGTCGCGGCCGTGGAGACCGGCCGGTTCGTCAGCGACTTCGGCGACGCCGACCCGGCCGCACTCGCCGACACCGAGGTGCTCTTCACCCACTGGGGCGCCCCGCGGCTCACCGCGCACGCGCTGCGCGCGATGCCCCGGCTGCGCGCCGTCATCCATGCCGCCGGCTCCGTCAAGCACCACGTCACCGAGGCCGTGTGGGAGCGCGGCATCGCCGTGTCCACCGCCGCCGGGGCCAACGCGCTGCCCGTCGCGGAGTTCACCCTCGCCACGATCCTCTTCTCCGGCAAGCGGATCCTCGACAGCGCCCGGGTCTACCGAGACGCCCGGGACGCGGTGCCCCTGCTGCCGTACTTCGCGGGCCACGGCAACCACCGCCGTACCGTCGGCATCGTCGGCGCTTCACGGGTCGGCCGCCGGGTGCTCGACCTGATGCGCCCGTTCGACTTCGAGGTCCTGCTGTACGACCCGTACGTGGAGGCGGACGAGGCCGAGAGGCTCGGCGCGCGCTCGGTCGGCCTCGACGAACTCGTACGGCACAGCAGCGTGGTCTCCATCCACGCTCCGCAGCTCCCGGAGACGCGACACATGTTCGACCGGCGGCGGCTGGGGCTGCTGCGGGACGGGGCCACGCTCATCAACACCGCCCGCGGCTCCCTCGTCGACACCGACGCGCTCACCGAGGAGCTGCTGGTCGGCCGGATCCACGCCGTGCTCGACGTCACGGAGCCCGAGGTGCTGCCCCCCGGCTCGCCGCTCTACACGCTGCCCAACGTCCTGCTCACCCCGCACATCGCCGGTTCGCTCGGCAACGAGCTGGTACGGATGGCCCATTGGGCCACCGACGAGGTGCAGCGCTACGCCGAGGGCCGGCCCCTCGCCCATGGCGTGGGCCCCGACGAGCTCGCCCGCTCGGCCTGACGACGACCGTTCCGGCCGGGCGGCCGCCGTCCGCCGCCCGGCCCGATGACCCCACAGGACACGCCATGCACCAGCCGCACGACACGCGTTACGTCGAGGACCGCTCCCCCGGCAACGGCCGGCTGGCGCCGCGGGCCGCCTTCCGCTCGGACGCGCCAGGCGTCGTCCTGGACGGCGAGTGGCGCTTCCGGGCCGCCACCGGGCTCGGGGACCTCACCCCGGGCTTCGAGGACCCTTCCTTCGACGACGCCGGCTGGGACCGGATGCCCGTACCGTCCTGCTGGCAGCTCCAGGGCGTCGGTTCCCCCGCGTACACCAACGTCACCTACCCCTTCCCGATCGACCCGCCGCGGGTGCCCGACGAGAACCCGACGGGCGAGTACCGCAGGGACTTCACGCTCCCCGACGGGTGGCCCGCCGGACGCGGGGTGCTGCGCTTCGAGGGCGTCGACTCCTGCTTCGCGGTCTGGCTCAACGGCGTCCGGCTCGGTGACGGCAAGGGCAGCCGCGTCCCCACCGAGTTCGACGCGACGCACGCGCTGCGCCCCGGGCGCAACGTCGTCGCCGTACGCGTCCACCAGTGGTCGGCCGGCAGCTATCTGGAGGACCAGGACATGTGGTGGCTGTCCGGGATCTTCCGTCCCGTACGGCTGCTGTCCCGGCCCGAGGGCTGTGTCGAGGACTTCTTCGTCCACGCGGACTACGACCACACCACCGGCACCGGCACCCTGTCCGTCGACACCTCGGGCCCGGCCAGGCTCTCCGTACCGGAACTCGGCCTCGTCGACGCCGACCCCGCGGGCCCGCACACCTTCGCGGACGTCGAGCCGTGGAACGCCGAGCAGCCGCGCCTGTACGAGGGCGAGCTCACCGCGGCCGGGGAGCGGATCCCGGTGCGTGTCGGTTTCCGGCGGGTCGTCGTCCAGGACGGTCTGCTGAAGGCCAACGGCCGTGCCCTGCTGCTGCGGGGTGTCAACCGGCACGAGTGGGATCCGGAGACCGGCCGGACGCTCTCGTACGAGACGATGCTGCGCGACGTGCTGCTCATGAAGCGGCACAACATCAACGCGGTGCGCACCAGCCACTACCCGCCGAGCAGCGACTTCCTCGACCTGTGCGACGCGTACGGACTGTGGGTGGTCGACGAGTGCGACCTGGAGACCCACGGCTTCGAGCAGGTCGGCTGGCGTGGCAACCCGAGCGGCGACGAGCGGTGGCGGGAGGCCATGCTCGACCGGATGCGGCGGGTCGTCGAGCGTGACAAGAACCATCCGAGCATCCTCATGTGGTCGCTCGGCAACGAGAGCGGCACGGGTGGGAACCTCGCGGCGATGGCGGAGTGGGCCCGCACCCGCGACCCGTCGCGCCCCGTCCACTACGAGGGCGACCGGGACAGCGGCTACGTCGACGTCTACAGCCGCATGTACGCCGACCACGCCGAGACCGAGCTGATCGGCCGGGGCGAGGAGCCGCCGACGGAGGACCCGTCGCTCGACGCGCACCGGCGCGGCCTGCCGTTCATCCTCTGCGAGTACGCGCACGCCATGGGCAACGGGCCGGGCGGGCTCAGCGAGTACCAGCGACTGTTCGAGAGGTTTCCACGGCTCCAGGGCGGGTTCGTCTGGGAGTGGATCGATCACGGCATCGCGCGGCGCACCGAGGACGGGCGGGTGTTCCACGCCTACGGCGGCGACTTCGGGGAGCCGGTGCACGACGGCAACTTCGTCGCGGACGGCCTGGTCCTCCCCGACCGGACACCCTCCCCCGGGCTCCTCGAGTACAAGAAGGTGATCGAGCCGGTCACGATCGGCGTCGACGGACGAGGCGTCGAGATCCGCAACGGCCACGACTTCCGGGACACGGCCCACCTGCGCTTCCGCTGGTGGGCCGAGGACGACGGCGAACGCGTCGGAGACGGAGTGTTCGACGTCCCGGTGCTCGCGCCCGGCGAACGTGCGGGTCTCCCTCTGCCGGAGCTTCCGCCGCGGAAGGACGCCGAGCGTGCCCTGACCGTCGTCGCCGAGCTCGCCGGCCCCGAGCCCTGGGCCCCGGCAGGCCACGAGATCGCCTGGGGCCAGACCGTCCTCGCCCCCGCGGCGCCTGCCCCGGGGCCCGGCCGCGTCCTTCCGGCCGCATCGGGCCCCGGTGGCCGGCTCACCCTCGGCCCCGCCGTGTTCGACGCCTCCGACGGGCGGCTGCTCGAAGTCGGCGGGCTCGACGTCGGAGCGCTCCGGCTCGACCTGTGGCGGGCGCCGACCGACAACGACCTGCTCGGTGACCGGGTCGCCGACCGCTGGCGCGCCGCCGGACTGCACCGGCTCACCACCAAGGTGCTCGGCGTCCGGGCGACGGGCGAGGGGCTGACGGTACACACGCGGACGGCGCCCGCCGGGGCCGACCACGCCGTGCGCGCCACCTGTCACTGGCGGTCGGACGGCCGGTCGTTGTGGCTGGACGCCGACATCGCTCCCGAGGGTGAGTGGCCGTGTCCGCTGCCCAGGATCGGGGTGGGCTTCTCCCTGCCCGGCTGGATCGACACGGTCGACTGGTACGGCCTCGGGCCCGGGGAGGCGTACCGGGACACGACCGCCGCGGCGCGGCTCGGCCGCTACCGGCACACGGTCGACGAGTTGCAGACTCCGTACGTCCGCCCGCAGGAGAACGGCAATCGACGGGCGGTCCGGCGGGCCCTCCTCACCGGTGCGGGCGGCGGACTGCTGATCGGCGGCCTTCCCTCGTACGACCTGACGGTCCGCCGCTGGACCAGCACGGACCTGGAAGCCGCGCGGCACACCACCGACCTGGTGCCCGGCGAGCGGGTGCACGTCAACCTCGACGTGGCGCACCAGGGCATCGGGACCGCGTCCTGCGGTCCGGGTCCGCTGCCGCAGCACACGCTGGGCGCGGGACCCGCCGTGCTCCGACTGGTCCTCCGCGCACTCTGAGCAACTCCCGGCAGCACAGCCCCCGCTGCGATCAGGGCGGCCCCGCCCACCCCGCGTCGTCTCGCACCGTCCCCTCCGGAGGAACCCATGCCCGTTGCCGTTCGCCGCCGCGTCCTCGTCGTCGGCATCGACGGTGTGCGCCTCGACACGCTGAGGCGGCTCGCCACACCCCACCTGGACACCCTCGCCGTGGCCGGGTTCCTCGCCCCGGTCGTGGTCGAGCCCGGCACCCCCACCATGTCGGGGCCGTGCTGGGCGACGATCGTGACGGGTGTGACCGTGGACAAGCACGCCGTCTGGAGCAACGACTTCAGCGGCAACCGCCTCGCCGTCTTCCCCGACTTCACGACCCGGCTGCGGGACGCCGGCCGGCGCACCTATGTGGCGGCCGCCTGGGAACCGCTGATGACGGTGGCGAACGGTGGTCCCCTGTTCCGCGGCCCCGGCCGGGTGAGCTACGTCGCCCCGGCAGCCGACGACTGCGCGGGCTGGGAGGAGGCCGACGAGCTGGTCACCGCCGACGCCGTGCGGGTGCTCGCCGAGTACGACCCCGAGGCGTCCTTCGTCTATCTGGGCGCGGTCGACGAGACGGCCCACATCCTCGGCTGCGGCGATGAGTACGAGCGGGCGATCGTCCGCGCCGACGAGCGGCTCGGCCGTCTCCTCGCCGCGGTGCGCGGCCGGACCTCCTACGCCGAGGAGGCCTGGACCTTCGTCGTCGTCACGGATCACGGCCACCGGGACGAGGGCGGGCACGGCGGCCCCTCGGAACGGGAGCGCACCGCCTGGATCGCGTGCGCCGGACCCGACGTCCCGGCGGGCGCGCGGGTGGGAGACGTCCGCCACCAGGACGTCGCCGCCCAGGTCTTCGCGTCGCTGGACTGTCCCGCGGACTCGCACTGGACCCTGGACGGGCGCCCGTTCGCGGCGGAACCGCAGGCCGTCCTCCTGGACATGGACGGCACGCTCGTCGACACCGAGGCCCTGTGGTGGCGCACCGCACGGGAGGTGGCGGAAGGGATCGGACACCGGCTGACCGACGCGGACACCTCCGAGGTCGTGGGTCGCTGTGTGGAGGACACCGCGGTCCATCTGCGGCGGGTCTCGGGTACCGAGCGCCCGCTCGACGCCCTTGTCACCGAGCTGGACGCCCGATTCCTCGCGGCGGTCGAGGAGGAGACCACCGTGCTTCCGGGGGCCAGGGAACTCCTGGGCACGCTGAGGGACATGGGGATCCCGACGGCGCTCGTCACCGCCTCGCCCCGGTCCGTCGTGGAGTCGGTGCTCAAGCTGCTCGGCGCCGAGTCGTTCCAGGTGACGGTGGACGCGGACGACACGGACCGGACGAAGCCGCATCCCGAGCCGTATCTGACCGCGGCCCGTGCGCTGGGCGTCGATCCGGCGGGCTGTCTGGCGGTGGAGGACAGCCCGGCGGGCATCGCCGCGGCGGAGGCCGCGGGCTGCCGGGTCGCCGCCGTCCCCTCGCTCGTACCGGTCGAGGCGGGCCCCGGCCGACGGGTCCTGACCGGCCTCCAGGAGCTGGTGGAACTCCTGGAGGCGGGCCGGGCGCCTCGCGGACCGGCGTAGGGAGGCGGGGCGGTGCCCTCGTGTCGGACCGTGGGGAGGCCCCGTCTGCTCAGCCGAGCCTGACGGTGATTCTCTGTGTGGCACCGAAGGTGCCGCTGAGGTCGCCGAACGTGAGGTTCAGCGAGGAGCCGGTGGTTGCTCCGGTGACCGTGGAGGGCTTGGAGATCACGGAGGCCACGGCCCGGTTCCAGGTGAGGGTGAGACCGGTCTGCATGCGCATCGGGTCGCTGACGCAGATCACCGCGGTCCCGTCGCCCTTCTCGGAGATCATGACGGAGCAGGGAGCGGTCGCGGTGAGCGCGCCGGCGGTGCCGCCGAACCAGAAGTTGACGCCGGTGAAGCCCAGCGAGGGCACGCGCACGCCCTGCTGGTCGTCGGTGTTGGCGAGGATCTGCACCCAGCCGGTGTCGGCGGCGCGCGCCGCGGTCTGCGTCGTGCTCGCGCCGGGCATCAGGACGTACGCGTAGGTGGCGTCGGACGGGTTGGTGCCGTGGTCGGTCCACAGGGTCAGGTACCGGCGGGTGATCGGGGTGGTGGCCATGGACCGGTTGATGTCGCTCCACCGGCCGGTCCGCTCCTCGCGCAGGGCCTTGACCGTCGCGCCGCCGGGGAAGACGTACCCGCCCATCCCGCCGATGTGCGCCCAGGTGGCCCCCGTCAGCGTCTCCGACCAGGGGTGGCCGACCGGCTTCACCGTGCCGTCGACGGTGAGGGCGTGGGTGCCGCCGGGTCCGAGGTTGCGGTTCTCCACGACGGACTCGACCCGGGCGGGGTCGGTGCACGTGATGCCCGCTCCCAGGCAGACGATGGCGTCGTCCAGGCAGAACCAGGACTTCTTCGCCATCAGGGTGCTCTGGAGGCCTCTGAGGTACTGGCCGACGGCGGCCCGGGCGCCGTCGGTGGCACCACCCACCCAGTTGACGTCCGGCTTGGGCGCGCCCCAGTCGCCGCCGGCGCCGTCCGCGAGCACGAGGCGCGAGGCGGTGGTGCCGGGCAGCCGGTACGGGTCGACGGTGGGCCAGAAGGCGTCGCTGTACTGGCCGTTGGCGTAGGTGTCGCCCCACCAGGAGAGCATTCCGGCGCCCGTGTGCCAGCCGCGCAGGTTCTCGCCGTTGCCGGTCTCGTAGTAGGTGATGCGCTTGTTGGCCATGCTGATCGAGGCGGCCCAGCCGGGGCGGCGATGGGTGGCCCGCGCCATGGACGGGAAGAGCCGGTGTCCGGTGGGTTCGGCGATCGCGGAGACCGAGGTGTCCTCCGCCACGGACTTCAGCCGCGCGAGACCCACCAGGCTGAGCGCGGGATCGCTCAGCGGCGGGCTGTAGTAGTCGCGCTGGATCCAGCCCTTGACCAGGCCCCGCCAGCGGGCGTTCTCGGCGGCGCTCGCGCCCTGCCCGAGCAGCACGATGGAGGCGAGGATGCCGTGGCCGCGCAGGTGGTCGTCGGCCTGGATCCGCTTGGGATCGGTGGCGGAGATGCCGCGGCTCGCTCCGCGCCCGGAGACGTTGTCCATGACGAGCCCGTTGTAGAGGAACGGGGCCCAGGCGTTCTCGACCGCGTCGAGGACGATCTGCCGGTTCGGGTCGGTGACCGCCCAGCTCGATCCGGCGAGCAGCGCGAAGAGCATGCCGAGGCCGCCGAGCATGACCGCGCCGTAGGTGCCGGCGTAGGGGACGGAGGTGTGCTGGATGAAGGACCCGTCGGCGTGGAGGCCGTCGCCGGAGGTGACGTACGGGAAGACGGGCGAGAGCGCGTTCCTGGCGAGGGTGACCTTGGCGGAACTGTTCCCGACGATGCCGCGCAGGACCAGCACCCGGCACAGGTCGACACGGTTGGCACCGGTGCTCGTTCCGGTGTAACTGCCCACGGCCGAATCGGGGACGAAGTGGTCGACGGCTCGGCAGTGGTTCGCTGTCTGCGTGGCCGACAGCTGGTCGTACATGAGCACGCAGGTGTCGAGGAGCGCCTGTGGTGCGCCGATCTGCCAGTTGTACCAGTTGCCGTAGCGGGTCTGGCCCTCGTTGTAGATCCGGTCGTACAGGTGGTCGAGGCCGGTGACGATGTCGGCCGCGAGCCCGGTGTCGCCGGTGAGACCGGTGCCCGGCTGGCGGTAGGCCTGGGCCATGGTCAGCAGCCGGGAGTAGTTCTCGTTCATCTTGGCCGAGTAGCCGTACGACTCCTGGTCGGTGTCGGGCTCCGGGTCGGTCCACACCGCGTCGGGCCACAGGGACCCGGTGGCCGGAGCCATCGTCGCGCGGAGCTCGGCTGCGCGGGTGCCGAGCTCGGCCAGCCTGGTCCTGAACGGCTCGGCGGTGGGGCTGAAGCCCTCACCGAGCACCAGGGTGCGCCACTTGGCGCGCAGGGTGCCGAACTCGTCGGCGGCCACGGCCTGTCCGGACAGCAGCGGGCTTCCGGTGAGGCCGAGGACGAGTGCCGTACTGCCGGTCGTCCGCAGGAAGGTGCGGCGGGACCAGGATCGCGTCATTGCGGTCTCCTGCTGGCTGAGGGGGAACACTGCGGGGGCCACGTGGCCGGGCTGGTTCTAACACGCAGACGCTCAAACGATCCAGACAAATGACAGATTTGATCGTTTCGATCGCTTGTCAATGGCGCGTCAAGGCTCGTCGCCGCCGCATAGAGAGTCCGTAAAGCGCCGGGACGGAGCTCTCTTCCCGCCCTACCGTCCCCTCCATGGAACTCCCCCTCGTACCGTCGGAGGATCACCCGGCCGGCGCCGTCCGCGACACGGGCTGGCCGTCGGAGGCGCGGGCCGCGATCGGATTCGCGGTGGTCCTGCTCGGCGTGTCCCTCACCGTCGAGGTGGGGAACAGCAGCCTGAGCCCGTTCCACGCCCTGCTGTGGTCCGGGTTCTCCGCCCTGGTGTTCGCGATCCTCCTGCCGCCGCGGATCGAGGCGGCGCCGGGCCGGCTGACCGTCCACGGCCTGGGGAGACGGCGGACCGTGCACACGGACCGGCTGACCTCGGTCCGCTGGTGCGACGGTGTGGCCCAGCGGGTGATCCTCTGCGACACGACCGGTACCCGGGCCGAGATCGATCCGCGCGTGTTCGTGGCCAACCCTCCCCTGTGGCACCGTCTGGAAGCGGACGCCAGGACGTCGGTGGCCCGCGGCACCCTGGTCCGGGGAAGCGCCGAGCTGGACCTGCTGGCCCTGCGCCTCGACCGGGAGACCGCCCGTACGGTCTTCCGGATCTCCGGACTCGGCTGAAGCGTGTCGCGGAAGGCGGCGGGCGCGGGCAGGCCCCCGTGGCCGGCGCGAGGCGTCAGTGCGCCATGCCCCCATTGCGCGGATAGTCTGGGAATGTGATCGAGTCTGGACGGCCGCGGCTCCGTCGGCGCTACGGCCGGGGGAGGCTTGTGCGGCTGTCGCCGGTCATTCTGACCGTCGTGATCGCCAGCCTGGCCTACGCCACTCCCCCGGAGATGGCCTTCAGCCGCCTCCTGCCGGCGGCGCCGGCCCTGGCCGCCGCCATGTGGCCGGTCCTCCCCACGATCCTGCTCGGGACGGTCTGCCTCCTGCTGATGATCGGCCTCAGCCTCGTCTTCCCCGATCTGGGAACGTGGTGGACGGCCGCGGGGATCATCGCGGTCACCGTGGCCGCCGCCTACGGAAGCCATGTCCGGCTCCAGCGGGAGCGCACCCTTTTCCAGGTCCGACTCGTCGCCGACGCGGCGCAGCAGGTGGTGCTGAGCCCCATGCCCCGCCGGTTCGGGAACGTCGAGATCGAGTCGCTGTACCTCGCGGCCGCGGCGGAGGCCCGCATCGGCGGGGACTTCTACGAGGTGGTGGATACGCCGTACGGGGTCAGGCTGCTCATCGGTGACGTGCGGGGCAAGGGCCTGCCGGCCGTGGGGGCGGCCGCGGCGATCGTCAACGCGTTCCGGGAGGCGGCGTACGGCGAGGCCGACCTGGTCGACGTCGCGCGCAGACTGGACGCCAGCAGTACCCGCTACAACGCCGCGTTTCCCCCGGACGGCCCCATGGAACGCTTCGCCACCGCCCTTCTCGTCGAGATCCCGCACGAGGGCAGACGCATCGGCATCCTCAACTGCGGACATCCCCCACCGCTGCTCCTGAACCGCGGGAGACTCCGCGTCCTCGAGACCATGGCCCCCTCGCCCCTGCTCAGCCTCGCGGAGCTGATCGGCGATCACTACAGCGTCGACACCTTCGGCTTCGACCCCGGCGACGTGCTCCTCCTCTACACCGACGGGATCGCCGAGGCCCGTGCCCGTGACGGCGAGTTCTTCCCGCTGGCGGCCTGGATGCGCCGCCAGCCCTCGACACCGCCCCGCGAACTGCTCACGGCTCTCCACCGCGACCTGCTCCGCCACAGCAGCAGGGGCCTTGACGACGACATCGCCGCCCTCGCCGTACGTCTGCGTGACCCCCGGGGCGCGGACACCCCGTAGGCGCCGGCGGCCCGCCCGCCGAAACGCGCAGGGGCCCCAGCGCCCCTACGTCGCTGAGTCCGACACCTGGGCCTGGGGTGCGGGCCGGGACCAGAGCGGGTCGATGTCGCCGGACTCCGGCCGCAGCCCGAGCTCGCGGAGCTGGTTGACGACCATCATGGCCGTGAACATCGCGTTCGGATTGGCGCCGCCGACGCCCAGTTCGGTCATGGCTTCCCCGAAGCGGGCGGCGAACTCGCTCGCCCGAACCTGCCTGGTGCCCCTGGTCAGTTCGAGCGCCGCCGCCTGCAGGAGGGTGGCCTGCTCCAGGAGCCCCTCCAGATGGGCCACCGCCTCGGTGGCACGGCGGACGGTGAAGGTGTGCCCGTCGGTGAGGAGCGCGGCCTCCCCCTCCTGGAAGAGGCGAGCGACCGCGCCGAGCACGGTCTGGATCTTGAGCTGGTCGGCGTCGGCCATCGCGCCGCAGGCTCCGTTGCCCTCGTCGGACAGATGAACGACACCGCACTCCCTGAGCTGCACGATCACGTGCCCCGCGCAGTGCCCCTGGCTGCGCAGCACGCGGACCGCGCCGTCGATGAAGGTCCAGCCGGTGAACCGCAGCGAGCCGATCCGGATCCGCTCCAGCGGCCGCTCCTCGTAGGTCCGGGTCGTCGCGCCGAAGGGCCGCATCGGCCGGAAGAGCGACACCACCATGTCGGCCGCCTGTGCGGGCGCGGGCAGCGGCGCCAACCCGGCGATGCGCTCGAAGGACCGCACCCAGTACGACGTCGGGTCCCGCATCTGCTCGACATCGGGGGCGGGGACGTAGTGCTCGACGGGTACGCCCAGCTCGTCGGCCAGGTCGTTGTTGGCGATGTGGTCGGGATGGCCGTGCGTGGTCAGCACCAGCGCCCGGGACCAGGGCCCGACCCGGTCAGCCGCTCCGCGCAGTGCCGTGCGGAAGACCTCCGTGGCACCGGTGTCCACCAGCACCAGCGTGTCGCCGGCCCGGTGGACGAGGGCGTTGGCGACGTCCGGCTGCCCCCGCGCGACATCCAGTCCCTGCCCGAGGACCAGCACCGTCCTGTCGTCGACCTCGATCAGATCACCGAGCGCGGTCATCGTTCCTCCAGGTCGGGGAGGCGCGGTCAGGGCCCTTCGACACCTTCGTGCAGGTCCGGCTCGCCGAGGGCCTCTTCGGCCGAGCGTACGCCGCACCGGGCCCGCTGTCCCCAGGAAGCCGTCCGGCGCCGTCGTCGGCTTCTCGGCTTCCCCGAGGTGGGGAACTCCCCGGCTTCCTCGCGCGTTGCTGCGGACGACCTGATCGTTCGATGTACGACACGACGGCGACGCCGTCGTCGGGGGAAGTGAGCGACCCATGGCCATGGTGGGCCTGTTCTGGATAGCCGAGGGCGACGTGTACGTGGGCGCGAAGCCGACCGGCCCGGGTCCGGGGGTACGCCTCACCCCCGAGGGCCTGGTGGCTCTCGGGGACGGGCAGTCCGGCATGTACCTGTGGGAGGACGTGCACGCCCTGACGATGGCGGACGTTCCCGTGAAGTCCCTGAAGCGGCACATCGGCGCGGTCACGGAAATGGCTCTGGACACGGTGGTGAACCTGGCCATGCCCGGTGGCCCCGGCCCGGCGGGCGGGGCTCCGGCGATGATGACGCTGCGCGTGGCCTCCCACGACGGCGACAGCGAGCTGTCGGCCTACGTGGCCGCTGCCGTCGGCTACTCCCAGGCCGAGGCCGACCTCTCCCAGGCTCTCCTGGCCCGCCTCACGGAGGGCGCCGCGACGATGGTCACGACGCTGGCCGCTATGTCGGAGTGGGGCCGCGCGTGGGAGGGCGGGTCACCGCGGGGAGCCCTGAGGGAAGAGCTGTTGCGGCGTTGGGTGGGCTGAGGGCCCACCCAGCACCTGCGGTGGCAGGGCCGGCGCGATCCCCGGCCCTGGCGCGGTCTCTGACGCCGTCAGGACTGCGTCGACCCCGAGGGCCGGGGCGGGCTCCCCGCTCTCGGCCCCGAGGGGCCGGGAGCGGGGAGGGCGGAGAGTGCTACTCGGCCATCTCGTACGCGCCCGACAGCGCCTCCACGCGCTGCCAGACCCGGCCCGAGCGGGCCTCGTCGACGACCGGGCGGCGGACGGCCCCCAGCGCCCAGAGCTGCTGCTGCTCCGTGGCGGAGTCCTTGCCGTGCAGCTCGACGGCGTGCGCGGAGAAGTCCCGTACGAGGACGGCGAACAGCTCGTCCAGCACGTCCTCGTCGAGGTCCGTGAGGTGCGCCTGCTCCAGGACCAGCTGGCCGTGGACGACGAGCGCGAAGAGCTGGCCGACCGCGAGGAGGAGGTCGAGGTCGCGGCTCTGCGCCTCGTCGGGGGCCGCGGTGGCGACGAACTCGCAGAGCGCGTCGGCCTGTTCGCGGAAGCGGCCGACGTTCGGCAGGTGGGCGTACGTGTCGTACGCCGGGCGCCAGTCGTGGAAGCGTACGGATCCCAGACCGCGGGCCGGGCCCTGGCGGAAGAGGAAGGTGTCGTCCGCCCCGTCCAGGCGGGTCGGGACGGGCTCGTACGCCACCGGGTCCAGGAGGTGGTTCCGCATGAACTTCAGGATCAGCGCCAGGTTGACGTGGACCGTGCCCTCCAGCTTCGGGAGGCCGCGGATCTCGATGGCCGCCTGGGCGAAGTAGTTGTCCTTCTCGAAGCCCTTGGCGGCGATGACGTCCCACATCAGGTCGATGACCTTCTCGCCCTCGGTCGTCACCTTCATCTTCGTCATCGGGTTGAAGAGGAGGTAGCGGCGGTCCTCGGGACCGGCCGAGCGGAAGTAGTCGACCGCGCGGTCGCTGAACAGCTTCATGCCGACGAGCCGGACGTACGCGTCGGCCAGCTCGCGCCGCACGTGCGGGAACGCGGTGACAGGGCGGCCGTAGAGGATGCGGTTGTGGGCGTGGGTGACGGCCTCGTACATCGCGTGCTCGCAGATGCCGATCGAGGCGGTGCACAGGTTGAACTTGCCGACGTTGACGGTGTTGAGGGCGGCGTCGAAGGCGGCGCGTCCGGTGTGCAGGACGTCCTCCGCCGCGACGGGGTAGCCCTCCAGTCGGAACTCGCTGACGAACTTGGACGAGTCGACGACGTTCTTGACGAGGTGGTACGCCGGGTGGCGGCTGTCGGCGGCGAAGAAGACGTAGCCGTCGGGGCCCTCGACGTCGGTGCGGCGGCCGAAGACGGAGACGAGTCCGGCCGCGTTGCCGTTGCCGATGTAGTACTTGGAGCCGGTGGCCCGGAAGCCGCCCGCGCCGTCGGGCTCCAGGAGCATGTCGGTGGAGTAGATGTCGGCGCCGTGGGACTTCTCCGAGAGGCCGAAGGCGAACACCTCGCCCTGGGAGAGGAGTTCGGCGGCGCGGGCGCGGGCGGTCTCGTTGTCGCTCTGCCACACGGGGCCGAGGCCGAGGATGGTGACCTGCCAGGCGTACCAGTAGTCGAGGCCGTAGAAGCCGAGGATCTCGTTGAGGGCGGCGATACGGGCGGTGTCCCAGCGCTTGTCCCCCTCCCCCTCGGCGGCTTCGGCAGAGGGCGTCAGGAAGGTCTCGAAGAGTCCCTCCTTGGCGGAGAAGGCGAGGAAGTCGGCCAGCCAGGCACGGGTCCGGTAGTCCTCGATCAGCCGGCGCTTTCCGCGCGACTCGAACCAGTCGACGGTGGCGCGCAGCAGTCGGCGGGTCTCGGGGTCGAAGTGCGCCGGGGCGTAGGTGTGCGGGTTGAACAGCAGCGAGTCGGCCATGTGCTCCGTCTTTCCATCCGTGGGCGAGAGGGTCGAGAGGGGTCGGAAGGGGGTGACGCCGGCCGGTGGGTCCTGCCGGCGGGTGGTCCTGCGGGTGGTCCTGCGGGTGGTCCTGGGGGGCGTGGGGGTGGCGGCGAGGGGTCGCGTGCACGCCTCGGGCGTGGTGGCGGACGGCCGTGCGGCGTCGGCGGGCTACGGGCGCTCGGCGCGGAGCCTGTGGAGGGTGGCGAGGACGTCGTCGAGCCAGTCGAGCGTCATCCGCTCGTACGCGATGCCACCGCGCAGCACGACGTGCTGGAGCTCCCGCCCCGCGTCGGGCGTGCCGTCGGCCGCACCGGGTGGAGCCTGGGCTCCGGTGAAGTCCCGTTCCTCGCCCGCGAGGTACCGGGCGAGGCGCTCGGTGTGCGCGCGCCGGTGCCGCTCGACCTCGCCGATCAGCGCCGCGGGATCGTCGAAGGCGGCACCCCGGATCTTCACGGCGAGGTCGTGCCGGACGCTCTCCGGCTCGATGGGCTCGTGCAGCCACGTGGAGAGGGCGGTCCGTCCGAGGGCCGCGACGGAGTACTCCTTCTTGTCCGGACGGCCCTGCTGCGGCACGTCCTGGACGTCGACCCAGCCCTCGCTCTCCATCCGCTTCAGCACGCGGTAGATCTGCTGATGGCTGGCGGTCCAGAAGTACCCGATGGACCGCTCGAAGCGCCGGGCCAGCTCGTAGCCGGAGCCGGGCTGCTCCAGCAGGGACACAAGAATCGCGTGTTCGATCGCCACACCCGAATCCTTCTATGCAACTCGTTGCATAGGCAAGCGCGGCCGCCCCGGTGAGACGCGGCTCACCCGGGCGGTACGGAGACCGGCCGGGTACGGCGAAGGAGGGCAAAGGGCCGCGGCCCTCAATGGCGCTCGTCGGCCTTGTCGAGTTCCTCGTCGAGGGCGATCGCCGCCGTGATCAGGGCGAGGTGGGTGAACGCCTGCGGGAAGTTGCCGAGTTGTTCGCCGGTCGGGCCGATCTCCTCGGCGAAGAGTCCGACATGGTTGGCGTAGGTGAGCATCTTGTCCATGGCGTAGCGGGCCTGGTCGAGCCGGCCCGCCCGGGCCAGCGCTTCGACGTAGAGGAAGCTGCAGAGCGAGAAGGTGCCCTCGGCGCCGCGCAGACCGTCGGGGGACGCCTCGGGGTTGTAGCGGTAGACCAGGCTGTCCGTGACGAGCTCGCGGTCCATGGCGTCCAGTGTGGACAGCCACCGGGTGGCCTTCGGGGAGATGAAGCCGACCAGGGGCATCAGCAGCAGGGACGCGTCGAGCACCTCGCTGTCGTAGTGCTGGACGAAGGCCGAGCGCTCGGGGTTCCAGCCGCGCTCCATCACCTGGGTCAGGATCGCGTCGCGCTGCGCCGTCCAGCGGTGCAGGTCGGCCGGGCGCGCGTACTGCTGGGCGAGGCGGATACCGCGGTCGAGGGCGACCCAGCACATGAGACGGCTGTACGTGAAGCGCTTCCGGCCGCCACGGGTCTCCCAGATGCCCTCGTCGGGACGGTCCCAGGTGTCGCAGAGCCAGTCGAGGACCGAGGCGAACGCCTGCCATCCCTCGTAGCCGGCGAGATCGGCCAGATCCGGGGAGTGGGTCATCGCGTAGGCGACCTCCCCGTAGATGTCGAGCTGCAGCTGGTCGGCCGCGCCGTTCCCCGCCCGTACGGGAGAGGAGTCGCGGTACCCGGCCAGATGGTCCAGGGTCTCCTCGGTCAGGTGGGGGTCACCGTCGATCCGGTACATGATCTGCATCGGCTCGGCGCCGGGCCGGCGGGGCGCGCGGAAGCGCTCGCCGAGCCACCGGCGGAAGGCGTCCGCCTCCTCGACGTACCCGAGGTCGAGCAGGACACGCACCGAGAGGGACCCGTCGCGGATCCAGGTGTAGCGGTAGTCCCAGTTCCGCTCACCGCCGACCTGTTCGGGCAGCCCCATGGTGGCCGCGGCGATCGGAGCGCCGCTCGGGGCGTAGATGAGCAGTTTGAGGGTGATGGCCGAACGGTTGACCATGTGCTGCCAGCGGCCCCGGTACCGGCAGCGGCGGATCCACCGGTGCCAGAAGGCGTGGGTCTGCCTCAACTCCGCCTCCACCGACTGTACGGTCACCGGTTCGGGGGCGGGGACTCCCGGGGAGGAGGTCTCCAGGACGACTCCGGCGACCTCGCCCTGCCGGAGCGTGACGGAGCCGCGGACGTCCTCGCCGTCGGCCTCCAGGGGGAGGCTGCTCCGCAGGTGCACGTCGAGGTCGGAGCCGTGGAAGGTGGCGGCGTCGCCGCCCTCCAGGCTGAGCGTGTGCGCGCCCCGCCCGTAGTCGAAGCGAGGCCGGCACTGCACGTCGAAGGTGAGGGTCCCGCGCACCACGCGCATCGCCCGCACGATGCGGTGCCGGTCGGTGGCCACGTCCGGGTTGTCGTCCACGGGCATGAAGTCGACCACCTCGCCCACGCCCTCGGGGGTGAGGAACCTGGTGATCAGGACGGCGGTGTCGGGCAGATAGAGCTGGCGCACGGTCACGTCGTCCCCGGCGGGAGCGATGGTGAAGTGGCCACCGCGGTCCTTGTCGAGCAGGGAGGCGAAGATGCTCGGCGAGTCGAAACGGGGTGCGCAGAACCAGTCGACCGCGCCGTCGGCGGAGACCAGGGCGGCGCTCTGGAGGTCGCCGATCAGTCCGTGGTCCGCGATCGGTGGGTAGCCGGGCACGAGGGACCTCGCTTCTGCCGCGGAGCGGGCTTTCCGGCGCCGCACTTCGTCCGTGCCGTCCACGCAACCGGCCACCGCCCTTCTCGGCAACACGGATCGACCGACCGGGCGAACGCCGAGGCCGGGCACCGCCGGGGCGCCCGCTCCCTTCCCTCCCATCCGACCAGTCGGTATGTTGCGGTGCACTGCCGAGCGCCCCTGGAGGACCTCATGCCCGAGACCGACCCGGCCCGTTCACCGGTCCCCGCACCCGAAGGCCACTGCGACCCTCGCTTCGCCGCCGTACGGGACGCCTTCGAGGCCAACTTCCGTACGAGGGACGAACTCGGCGCCGCGGTGACGGTCCAGGTCCACGGCGAGACCGTGGTCGACCTGTGGGGCGGCTGGGCGGACGGCGCTCGCACGCGCCCCTGGGAACGCGACACCGTCGTCAACGTCTGGTCCACGACCAAGGGCGTGACCGCGCTCTGCGCCCACCTCCTGGCGGACCGCGGGCTGCTCGACCTGGACGCGCCGGTCTCCTCGTACTGGCCCGAGTTCGGTGCGGCGGGCAAGGACTCCCTTCCCGTACGCCATCTCCTCTCCCACCGCGCGGGGCTGTCCGGTCTGCGCGAGCCGCTCACCCTCGCGGAGTTCTACGACTGGGAGGTGACGACCGCCCGACTCGCCGCCATGGAGCCGTGGTGGGAACCGGGCACCCGCTCCGGGTACCACGCCATGACGTACGGCTTCCTGGTCGGCGAGGTGATCCGGCGCGTCACCGGACGGCTGCCCGGCACCTTTCTCCGCGATGAGATCACCGGTCCCCTCGACATCGACTTCACCATCGGCCTGCCGGAGAAGGAGGCGGACCGGGCGGCCGAGCTGGTGCACCCTCCGACCTCCTCCGCCAGTCAACAGGCCGCCCTCTTCGCCCAGTTGGACCCCGCCGCGCAGGCCGCCCTGGCCAACCCGCTCGTCGGCGCCACCCAGGCCAACAGCCCCGAGTGGCGCGCCGCCGAACTGCCGGCGGCCAACGGTCACGGCACGGCGCGCGCGGTCGCCCAGCTGTACGGCGTCTTCGCCGGGCGCGGCCGGGCCGGCCGGCGGCGGATCCTCTCCGAGGCGGCCGCCGAACGGGCCCGCGAGGGGCAGGGGGCCTGCCGCGACCTGGTGCTGGGCGCGGGCTTCCCCCACGACACGGAGTGCGCCCTCGGCCTCTGGCTCAGTGGCCCCAACGCCTCCTACGGCCCCAACCCGCGAGCCTTCGGCCACGACGGCTTCGGGGGGTCCTGCGGCCTCGCGGACCCGGAATCGGGGGTGTCCCTGGGCTACGTGATGAACCGCATGGGCCCCCACATCGCGGACGACCCGCGCAAGATGGCCCTGTTGGAGGCGGTGTACGCGGCGCTCTGACGACCGGACGCCCGGCACGCGGCAGGCCTTTGCGCACGGCGGGCCCGGCGACGCCGGGGTGCGCTCCTGAAGGCTCACCCCGGCCGGCGACCCCGTGCCACGACGGGAACCGGACACCCGCACGGCCGGGACGGAGGGAACGATTACGGCATTGGGGCGCGCCCGCGCCTGTACCACTGGCACCCGCCGGCCCTGAACGTTCTCCCTCCGCCCCAGGCGCGTGGCCACCCCTGCTCCCCCGCCCACTCCGATGCCGTGACCGGATCTGTGCGTCCGTTACTCCTCCCGCGAACGGCCGGGGGCTCCGTGCCGACGGCGCGCGGCCCGTGGGCTGTGGGAGGCGCGTGAACGGGGACCCCCGGTGGCTGAACTGGCGAAACGGGGCGCATCCTTCCGCTTCCCCCTCCCGGCGCGCGGGGGCCCGTGAGCCCCCAGCCGCGGACTCCTGAAAGGGCGTCAGCAAATCGCCGCAAGCGTTTGCACCCACCCGCCCTACCGCGCCGACCACCGCGATCGGCCCGGTCGCGCGCGACACGCACGACACCGCGGACCACCTGAACGCGCGTAGATCGGCCGAAAGGCGTTCTTGCCGCCGAGGCCTCCCGGATTCGAGGATTCCCCTGCCGAGATTGACAGGTCCATGGCGGAGGGGATCCGAGCCACCCCTCCGCGCCCGGCCTGCCGGCTCAGCGACCAGGCCTCGCCCACCCAGCGAGCCCCCCACTCTCCCACCGGAGGATGTAGTGAACCTCAAGCGCATGTCCCCCCTCGGCGGCGTCGCAAAGGGCGCACGGCTGATCGCCGTGGCCTCCGCGCTGCTCGCCGCCTCAGCGCTTGCCGCCCCCATGTCGTCCGCGGCGACGGTCGAGGACGTCCGGGCCACCGCCGCCCAACTCGCCGTCACCGACCAGGCCGTGCGCGGGGCGGACGTACCCGGCACCGCGTGGTACACCGACCAGGCGACCGGGAAGGTCGTCCTGACCGCCGACTCCACCGTCTCCGCCGCCGAGATCGCCAAGATCAGGAAGGCGGCCGGCGACCGCGCCGCCGACCTGGAGATCAAGCGGACCCCCGGCACCTTCAACAAGCTCATCGCCGGAGGTCAGGCCATCTACGCGGGCGGCGGGCGCTGCTCACTCGGCTTCAACGTCCGCAGCGGTTCGACCTACTACGCCCTGACGGCCGGTCACTGCACCAACATCGGCAGCACCTGGTACACCAACTCGGCCAACACCACCGTGCTCGGCACCCGGGCGGGCTCCAGCTTCCCGACCAACGACTACGGCATCATCCGCCACTCCAACGCCTCGGCCGCCGACGGCCGGGTCTACCTCTACAACGGCAGCTACCGCGACATCACCGGCGCGGGCAACGCCTCCGTCGGACAGTCGGTGCAGCGCAGCGGGAGCACGACAGGACTGCGCGGCGGAACGGTCACCGGCCTCAACGCCACGGTCAACTACGGCGGGGGCGACATCGTCTACGGCCTCATCCAGACCAACGTCTGCGCCGAGCCCGGTGACAGTGGCGGCGCGCTGTTCTCCGGCACGACCGCGCTCGGCCTCACCTCCGGCGGCAGCGGCAACTGCTCCAGCGGCGGCACGACGTTCTTCCAGCCGGTGACGGAGGCCCTCAGCGCGTACGGCGTGAGCGTCTTCTAGCCCCGGCGGTCGGGCAGAGCACACCGGCCGGCGGCCCCTCGGAGCCGAAGGGCGCGCCGGGGGAACGACCTCGAGCGCGCGGAGCCTCCCGAGGAACGAGGGAGGCGAGCACGGTCGGGGTCGTGAGCCCGGCTCAGGCGCCCGGAGGCGAACCGAGCCCCGAAACAGGGGCCGCCGGCCTCACCGCGTCGTCCTCGGGACGCCGTGGGCCGTGAACGTCCCGGTGAGAGAGGCGTACTGGTCGGCGGTCAGCCGGTCGCGCTTCCAGATCGCCTGTGCGGTCTGCGTCGTCCTGGCGATGGCGGACCGCAGCCCGCCCGGGCGTCCGGCGCTGAGCTCCTCGCCGCGCGGCGCGAAGGCGTCACGGACCTGTCTGTTGAGTGCGCTGAACTCCGCGGCGGAAAGCCCGGGCACGGCGGAAGGGTCGTACGCCCCGGACGCCATCGCTGCGGCGGCGGCCTGCCGGATCGCGTCCAGCGTCCGTTCGGGCAGCCGGGATGCCTCGGCGACGAAAGCCACCACCTCAGGCGGAACGATGGACATGCGCCCACCGTAGCCGGTGGACGAGATGGGGGGCCTTCCGGTCCCCACGCAGGCGTGGACTCTGACGGCAGCCCTGGTGAGTCCCCCAGGAACTGGGAGCAGCGGTAAGGGCCCAGGGGCTCGCCCCTTCCGCTCAGGGTCACCTGGACGTCGTCCGGGCGGCTACCCGGCCGTCCGCGCCTCCCGCCTCGACCCGACCACCCGTTCTCAACGCGACGTGACGTCCGGGCCGGGACCGCTGCGGCGCCCCCGGGCGGCCCGGCCCAGCGTCAGCACGCTGAGGGCGAACATCAGGGTGCCCAGCGGGACATGGAGCGTCGGCATGTGGGCGATGCCCAGCACCACCTGGACGGAAGCGAGGGCGAGGAAGCCGCTCGCGTACAGGATCGGGCGGGGTGACCCGCCGCCGGGCCGCCACGCCAGGGTCGCGGCGAGCACGTACAGCATCGACGCGCCGTACATCACGCGCGACCCGACGTCGTGCAGCACCTGGCCGTGGGAGGAGGACAGCAGCAGTCCGGCGGTGGCCGCCTGGAAGAAGAGGGCCAGGGTCTGCAGGACGATCGCGGTCCTCAGGAAGGCGGCGCCTCTCCGCCGCGTCGTCGTCACGGTGGCTGTGGCCATGTCGTGGTCCCCTCTTCTGCCTCGCGGCGGTTGATCGGTACTGTCTCGACAGTCCGACGAAGTGGGCCCGCGAAATGTGAGGTGCGGCGTCGGTCACACGGTGCGGCGCCGTGTCTTCGTCGAAGGGGTCGAGCGGGAGTGGAAGCGGACCGGCGGACGAGGGAGCGGTCGCGGGCATGAGCATCACCCCGTCGGAGCCGGAGCTGAGCGCCGTCGTCGGTGAGCGGCGCCGGTTGACCAACCTCGCCTACCGGCTGCTCGGTTCGGTGGCCGAGGCCGAGGACGCCGTGCAGGAGACGTACGCCCGGTGGTACGCCATGCCCCGCGACCGGCGGGAGGGAATCGAGTCGCCCGGCGCCTGGCTGACGACGGTGGCCGGCCGGGTCTGCCTGGACCTGCTCGGCTCGGCCCGGGTCCGCCGCGAACGGTACGTCGGCGCATGGATACCCGAGCCGCTGCCCGACCGTACGGAGTGGGGCGGCGGGCGCGCGGGCGGCGGGACCGAACCAGCCGACCCGGCCGACCGGATCACGCTGGACGAGTCGGTGAACATGGCCTTCCTCGTCGTACTGGAGTCGATGACGCCGGCCGAGCGTGTGGCGTTCGTCCTCCACGACGTCTTCCGGTACCCCTTCGCCGAGGTCGCCGAGATCGTCGGCCGGACGCCCGCGGCCTGTCGGCAGCTGGCATCGTCGGCCCGCCGGCGCGTCGGAGCCGCCCGGGCGCCGGCTCTCCCGGTAGCCGGGCAGGCCGGTCTGGTACGGGACTTCAAGGAGGCGTGGGAGGCGAAGGACATCGAGGCCCTCGTCGGCCTCCTCGACCCCGACGCCACGATGACCGCGGACGGCGGCGGCCTGGTGGGCACCGTTCTCCGACCGGTCGAGGGCAGCCGGCGCATCGCCCAGTACCTGATCCACATCGCCGACAAGGCCCCCGGGCTGACGCTCCTGGAGCGGACGGTGAACGGCCGGCCGGGCCTGGTCGCGCAGCACGCCGGCGTCACGGTGACGGTGGCCGCGTTCAGCGTCACCGATGACCGCGTCTCCCGCATCTGGGCGGTCCGCAACCCGGAGAAGCTCCGCGCGTGGACGGAGGGAGGACCGAGCTGATCCGGCGCACCGGCGCCGCGCGCGACAGCTGCACCGCGAGCGACCGGGGCCGGGCGCGACCGCGGCACCGCGCGCACCCGGAGACGGGGGCTGGACACCACTCTTCGAAGCGACTTAGGTTAGCCTTGCCTTAGTTCGAGTCGGTCGCCCCTGCCGGAGGCGCCCCGACTTCCACCGCGCCGCGAGGAGTTCCGTTGAACGCCGCCACAGACACCGCCCCGCACGAGTCGGCCGCGGCGGAGCGGGTCCGCTCCGTGCTGGCCCGGGCGGTCTCCCTCTCCCTCACGACCGACGCGCGGTGCTACGACCTGATCGGCATGCACTCCATCGGCAGGAACGGGCGGATCACCCTCACCTCCCAGCCGGACAGCCCGCTGGAAGCCCAGGTCGCGGCCGCTCCGGATGGCAGCCTCGCCGCCCTGCTGGAGTTCACCGACATCGCGCCGACCCCCCTGCGCGACCGGGTGCGGGCCCGCGTCACGATCTCGGGCCGGCTCACCCCGGCGGGACCGGAGGGCGAGGACGGGCTCCGGCTCGACCTGGCGCGCGTCACGCTGCGGACCGCGGCCGGGACCCAGGACGTCGACCTCGACCGGTTCGCCCTCGCCGAGCCCGACCCGCTCGCCGTGGAAGAGGCCGCGATGCTCACCCATCTCGCCGACGCCCACGAGGACATGGTGGCGGACCTGGTCGCGCTCGCCGGCTCGCGGCTGCCGTTCGGAGTGGTGCGGGCCCTTCCGCTCGCCGTGGACCGGCACGCCATCACCCTGCGCTGCGAGTACCGCGAAGGCCACTGCGACCTGCGTCTTCCGTTCCCCGTCGAGGCGCGGGACGCGACCGAGGCCGGAGAACAGGTCCGCCGACTCCTCACGACCCCCTCCTGCGCACACCACCGGCACCCCTCCACCCGCCCCTGACTCCAACTCGGCGCATCCGGAGAACGGTTGCCCCGCCCGTCAGGCATAACTTAGGTTAGGCTAAGCTAAACCATATGCGAGAGGTGGTGGCGCGTACTCGCGCACGCCATCCGGGGGGAGGAACCACCATGGGCCTGCCGACCGTCGGCCCCTACTCCCTGCCCGACCGCTCGGCCATCCCCCGGTCCTGCGTCTCCTGGTCCATCGACCCCGGCCGTGCCGCGCTCCTGGTCCACGACATGCAGAACCACTTCGTGGAGGTGTTCCCGGCCGGGCAGAGTCCCGTCGTGGAACTCGTCGAGAACATCGCGGCCCTGCGCGAACTCGCCGGGGCCCTCGGCATACCCGTCGTCTTCAGCGCCGAGCCGGCCGCCCAGCGGCCCGGCCAGCGCGGCCTCGTCGCCGACATCTGGGGTCCGGGCATAGGAGACGAACCCGAAGCGGCCGCGATCATCGCGCCGCTCACCCCGCGCACGGGCGAGCACGTACTCCCCAACGTGCGGCAGAACGCCTTCCTGCGCAGCCATCTCGGGAGGCTGCTGCGCGAGGAGGGCCGGGACCAGCTGATCGTCTGCGGGGTGTACGCCCATCTCGGCGTGCTCCTGACGGCGGCGGACGCCTTCATGAACGACATCCAGCCCTTCGTCGTCGCCGACGCCGTGGCGGACTTCTCCCCCGAGGAACACGCCATGGCGCTGCGGTGGGCCGCCCGCAGCGGGGTGGTGTGCACGACCGAGGCCCTGTTGCGCGACCTCCTGCTCAACAGGGTGCCACCAGCCGTTCACCGGGACGCGTGACCTGGTCCCCCCGACGGCGACCTGCGGCGCCCACCCTGAGACCGCAGCCCACCCCCCCCATGTACAGGGAGAGACGAAGAAGATGACCGTACGGGTCGCCGTGGCCGGTGCCAGCGGCTATGCGGGCGGAGAGATCCTCCGCCTGCTGGACGCCCATCCCGGCGTGGAGATCGGTGCGCTGACCGCGCACACCAGCGCGGGCCGCCCGCTCTCGTCCGTACAGCCGCAACTGGCCGCGTTCGCGGACCGGGTCCTGACGGAGACCTCGGCCGCGTCCCTGCGCGACCACGACGTGGTCTTCCTGGCCCTGCCGCACGGGCAGTCCGCCGCGCTCGCGCGGGAGCTGGCCCCCGACACGGTGATCGTGGACTGCGGGGCGGACTTCCGGCTCCGCGATCCGGCGGCCTGGGAGCGGTTCTACGGCTCCGGCCACGCCGGGACCTGGCCCTACGGCCTCCCCGAACTGCCCGGAGCCCGGGACGAGTTGAAGGGTGCGACGCGGATCGCGGTGCCCGGCTGCTACCCCACGGCGATCACGCTGGCCCTGTTCCCCGCGTACACGGCGCGGCTGGTGGAGCCGGAGGCGGTCATCGTCGCCGCCAGCGGCACGTCGGGCGCGGGCCGCGCGCTCAAGCCGCACCTGCTCGGCGCCGAGGTGATGGGTTCCATGAGTCCGTACGGAGTGGGAGGCGGCCACCGCCACACCCCCGAGCTGACGCAGAACCTGTCCCTGGTGGCGGGCGAACACGTGACGGTCTCCTTCACCCCGACGCTGGCCCCCATGGCCCGCGGCATCCTCGCCACCTGCTCGGCCCGTCTCCGCCCGGACCTGGCCGGAGCCCCGCAGGACCAGGTGCGCGCGGTCTACGAGGCCGCGTACGCCGACGAGCCGTTCGTCCGGCTGCTGCCGCCCGGACAGTGGCCCTCGACCGCCGCCGTCCTCGGCTCCAACTCCGCTCAGGTACAGATCGCCGTGGACCCGGAAGCGGGCCGGCTGATCTGCGTGAGCGCCATCGACAACCTGGTGAAGGGCACCGCGGGCGCCGCGGTGCAGTGCATGAACCTCGCCCTCGGCCTGCCGGAACGGCTGGGCCTGCCCACGAATGGAGTGGCTCCGTGAGCGTGACCGCTGCCCGTGGATTCCTTGCGAGCGGCGTGGCCGCCGGCATCAAGGAATCCGGTGATCGTGATCTGGCCCTCGTGGTGAACCGAGGGCCGTCGCGCGCCGCCGCCGGCGTCTTCACCTCCAACCGCGTACAGGCCGCGCCCGTCCGCTGGTCGCGCCGCGTCCTCGCCGACGGCCGCATATCGGCCGTCGTCCTCAACTCCGGTGGCGCCAACGCCTGTACGGGGCAGGCCGGAGCCGTCGACGCCCTGCTGATGGCCGAGCGCACCGCGCGGGCCCTGGACGTGGACCCGCACGAGGTCGCGGTCTGCTCCACCGGACTCATCGGCGTCCTGCTGCCCATGGACCGTGTCGAGCCCGGCATCGACACCGCCGTGGAGGCGCTGACGGCGGACGGCGGGGAGGACGCGGCCCGCGCCATCAAGACGACGGACTCGGTGCACAAGACCGCCGTGGTCTCCCGTGGCGGCTGGACGGTGGGCGGCATGGCCAAGGGCGCGGGCATGCTCGCGCCCGGTCTCGCCACGATGCTGGTCGTCCTCACCACGGACGCGGACGTCGACGCCGCCGCGCTGGACTCCTCGCTCCGTCAGGCGGTGCGCACCACGTTCGACCGGGTGGACTCCGACGGCTGCATGTCCACCAACGACACCGTGCTGCTGCTCTCCTCCGGCGCCTCGGACATCGCCCCCGATCCGGCGGACTTCACCGAGGCCGTGCACGCGGTGTGCCTGGATCTGGCCCGCCAGTTGGTGGCGGACGCCGAGGGCGCGTCGAAGGAGATCGAGGTGGCCGTCGTCGGCGCGGCCTCGGAGGAGGACGCCGTCGAGGTGGGCCGGTCCGTGGCACGCAACAATCTCCTCAAGTGCGCACTGCACGGCGAGGACCCGAACTGGGGCCGAGTGCTGTCCGCGATCGGTACCACGTCGGCGGTCTTCGATCCCGACCGGCTGAACGTCGCGATCAACAATGCCTGGGTGTGCCGGAACGGCGCGGCGGGCGAGGCGAGGGAGAAGGTCGACATGGCGGGCCGCCGGATCGCGATCACGGTGGATCTGAGCGCGGGCGACTCCTCCGCGGTGATCTGGACCAACGACCTCACCGCCGAGTACGTCCACGAGAACAGCGCGTACAGCTCATGACGGGCCAGGGAACCACACGGACGCGGTCGCTCTCCCCCGATCGGCCCGCCACCGCCGACCAGGCGACGGCCGTCCCGACGATCGCCCCCGCGATCGACCCGGCGACCGGTCCCGTGATCGACCCGACGACCGGCCCGGCGATCGACCTGGCGACCGGTCCCGCCACCGGCTCGGCCGGCTCGGCCACCGGGCTGAACGTCGCCGAGATGCCGTGGCTCGAGGAGCTCCAGGGCCGCACCGTGGTCGTCAAGTTCGGCGGCAACGCCATGGTGGACCCGGCGCTCCACCGGACGTTCGCCCAGGACGTGGTGGAGCTGTGGCACGCGGGGCTGCGCCCGGTCGTCGTCCACGGCGGCGGGCCGCAGATCAGCGCGATGCTCGACCGCCTCGATCTGGAGACTCGTTTCGAGTCGGGTCTACGCGTCACGACGCCCGAGACGATGGAGGTGGTCCGCATGGTGCTGACGGGCCAGGTCCAGCGCGAACTGGTCGGCGCTCTCAACGCCCACGGCCCGTTCGCCGTCGGCATGTCCGGCGAGGACGCGCACACCATGACGGCCGTGCGACGCCCGGCGTGGGTGGACGGGCGGCCGGTGGACATCGGCCTCGTCGGTGAGGTCGTCGCCGTCGACCCCGGCACCGTACGCATGCTGCTCGACCAGGGCCGTATCCCGGTCGTGTCGCCCGTGGCGCGGGGTGCGGGCGGCGAGGTCTACAACGTCAACGCCGATCTCGCGGCGTCGGCGCTGGCCGTCGCGCTCGGCGCCGAACGGCTCGTCGTGCTCACCGACGTCGAGGGGCTGTACGCGGACTGGCCGCACAGCACCGAGGTGATCGGCCGGCTCACGGCCGGTGAACTGGACGCGCTGCTGCCGGGGCTCGCGAGCGGGATGCTCCCGAAGATGGAGGGCTGTCTGCGAGCGGTCCGCGAGGGTGTCGGCAAAGCCCATGTGCTGGACGGCCGGGTGCCGCACGCCCTGCTGCGCGGCGTCTTCGCCGAGGAGGGCCCGGGAACGACGGTCGTCCCTGACGAGGAGCCCGAGACCGAGGAGGATCGCGCGTGACCGCCGACACCGGGGCCACACCACTCGCGCACCGCTGGAGCGCGGTCATCATGGACACGTACGGCACCCCGCCGCTGGCGCTGGTGAGGGGTGAGGGCAGCACCGTCTGGGACGAGATGGGCCGCGCGTACACGGACTTCACCGGCGGGATCGCGGTCAACACGCTCGGCCACGCCCACCCGGCCGTCGTCTCGGCCGTCACCGCGCAGATCGGCCGACTGGGGCATGTCTCCAATCTGTTCGTCTCCGAGCCGCCCGTGGCCCTGGCCGAGCGGCTCCTCGGTCTGCTGGGCGGGCGCCAGGGCCGGGTGTTCTTCGCGAACTCCGGTACGGAGGCGGTCGAGGCGGCCTTCAAGATCGCCCGCCGGACGGGGCGTCCGCACCTCGTCGCGGCGCAGGGCGGCTTCCACGGGCGGACGCTCGGCGCGCTGGCCCTCACCGGTCAGCCGGCGAAGCGGGCCCCCTTCCTGCCGCTGCCCGGGGAGGTGACGCATGTGCCGTACGGCGACGTCGAGGCGCTGCGCGAGGCCGTGACGGAGGAGACCGCGGCGGTCGTCCTCGAACCGATCCAGGGCGAGGCCGGTGTGCTCCCGGCGCCCGACGGGTATCTGCGGGCCGCCCGCGAGATCACCCGGGACGCCGGGAGCCTGCTCGTCCTCGACGAGGTGCAGACCGGCATCGGCCGCACCGGCCACTGGTTCGCGCACCAGGCGGCCGACGGCGCGGACCCCGACGTGATCACGCTCGCCAAGGGCCTGGGCGGCGGGCTCCCGATCGGTGCCACCGTGGCCTTCGGCCCGGCCGCCGAGCTGCTGTCGGCCGGTCAGCACGGCTCCACCTTCGGCGGCAATCCCGTCGCGTGCGCGGCCGGTCTCGCCGTCCTGGAGGCCATCGAGGCCGAGGGGCTGCTCGCCCGGGTCGTACGCGTGGGAGAGCGGCTGCGCCACGGCATCGAGGCGGCGGCGCATCCACGGGTCGCCGAGGTGCGGGGCGCGGGGCTTCTCCTGGGCGTCGTCCTGACCGAACCGGTCGCCGCGTCCGTCCAACGGGCGGCGCAGGAGGCCGGGTTCCTCGTCAACGCGCCGGGGCCCGGAGTCGTACGCCTGGCTCCGGCCCTGACGATGACGGAGGACGAGGCCGACCTTCTGGTGAAGGCCCTTCCGGCGATCCTCGACGCAGCCTGAACCACCGCGCGACCCTCGCAGCGAAGGGCGGGCCCGGAGCCGAAACGGCTCCGGGCCCGCCCTTCGTGGTACTGGACAGGGCCTACAGCGCCCGGGCCAGGATCCGCGCGTTGCGCCGGGGGTCCAGGGACTGTGCCCAGGACGCGGGGGCCAGGTTCGCGCAGGCGGGCGCGAAGCCGTGCCGGAGGAAGAGGTGGCCGCCGCCGGTGGTGGCGGTGAACAGGCTGCGCAGGGACCGGTTGCGTGCCCTTGCCAGCGCGGCGTTCAGCAGCCGGGCTCCCACGCCGCAGCCTTGTCGGCGCCCGGCGACACAGAAGTTGTAGAGGACGCCCGCGGCGGGACGGCCGGCGGCCTCGTCGGCGGGGTGGGCACGCAGCCCGACGCACCCGTCGAGCGTCCCCTCGGGGGTCTCCGCCACGAGGAAGTCGGAGGCGTGGGCGGCGTACAGGGAGAGCGGGCGTTCCCGCAGGGCTCCCGAGCGGACGAACGGCCGGGAGAGCCGGGCGAGCGCGGCGGCGTCCTCGGGCCGCGCGGGCCGCAGGGAGAGCGTGGGGAGGCCGGCGGAATCGAGTACGCGAGGCGACAGCGTGGCCTGGCGAGGCGTGGCCGTGGTCAAGGCTTTCCTTCCTCGGTTCCACCGTGCACGAAAGGGGCGGTGGGGTCGCCGCCCAACCCGGTGGAACAGTCGAACTAAGGGTAGCCTTAGCTAACTTCATGACCAAGTCGGCCGCCCGGCCGCCGGGCCGTCAGCCGGCCTGTGCGCCGGTCCGCGTGGGGGCCGTCCGCGTCACGCAGGCCGCCGTGTAGCCCGGGAACGTCCGCACGTCGCTCACGGACCAGCCGGGAACGGCGGCCGGGGTGGCACCTGTCCCCACATAAGTGACGGACGGATTCTCACCGAGCCCGATGCCGACCCCCTTGAGGTAGGCCTCCTTGCGGGACCAGCACCGCCCCGTGGCGGCCGCGCGCTCCGACGGCGCCAGCGCCGCCAGTTCGGCCCGTTCGGCCGGGTGCAGCAGCTCGGCCACTTCGGCGGCCACCTCAGGGGCCGGCACCTCCTCGACGTCGACGCCCACCGCGGTGTCGGCGAAGCCCAGCAGGACCGCGTCGCCGGAGTGCGAGAGCGAGAAGTGGAGGGGTACGGGCAGGCCGCCGGCAGAGGCCACGGCCGGGCGGCCGTGCGGACCGCCGCAGCCGGGGCAGGTCTCACGGACGAGTCGCACCGCGGCCGGATCCGTCTCCAGGTACGCGCCCAGCAGTTGGCGCAGGGCGACATGCGCGACGCGGTACCGAGCGCGGTCGGCGGCCCGTACGAAGCCCTGGAGACGGCTGCGTTCGCCGTCGTCGAGCAGCGCGCGCAGGTCGTCCGCCCGCGGCCCGTACGCACGCACGCCTACGGCCCACAGGCGCGGCCCGTGACCGCCACGCCAGGGCCCCGGCAGCGGGTCCACGCCCAGGTGCGCCGTGCCCGCCCCGGTCAGCACGGCCGGCCGGGGTAGTCGTCGCTCTCGGGCGCTCCGGCCGCCCGCATCCGGCGGACGACCTCCGCGAGGGACGCGTCGTCCACGTCGGCCGGGATGTTCAGCTCCCGGTCGAACACCATGACTTCACCCTCGCTCGCATGCCAGACGACCCAGCGGGGCGGCGCCTCGGGCGCCTGCCACAGGGCGGAGAGCCGGGTCAGGGGATCCGTGGACGCGCTCACAGCTTGCGCCCCTCGGTCGCCTCACGCCCGTCCACGAAGGTCGCGAGGACCTCGATGTCGCCGATCCGGGAGGTGTCCACGCGGTGCGGGTCGTCGCCGAGGACGACGAGGTCGGCGCGCTTGCCGGGGCCGAGCGTGCCGGCGCTGTCGTCCCAGCGGCAGGCGTACGCACCGCCGACCGTGTAGGAGCGCAGCGCCTCGTCGACGGTGACCCCCTCGTCGGGGCCGATGAGCTGTCCCGACAGGGAGGCCCGTTCGACCATGAACTGGACGGCCCGCAGGGGCGATCCGTCGGTGACGGGCCGGTCGGAGCTGCCGACGAGCGTGACGCCGTGGTCCAGGAAGCCCCGGCCGCGGTACATCCAGGGCGCGCGCTCCGGGCCCATGATCGTCGCGTAGTCGTCGCCGAAGTAGCGCAGGAAGTTGGGCTGGACCACGGCGCTGAGCCCGAGCCGGGCGAAGCGGGGGAGCTGGTCGGGCCGGATGAGCCCGGCGTGCTCGATGCGGTGGCGCGCGTCGGTGCGGGGCCTGAGCTCCTGGGCCCGCTCCAGGGCGTCCAGGGCGAGGTCCGCGGCCCGGTCGCCGATGGCGTGGACGGCGAGCTGCCAGCCGGCGAGATGGCCGTCGACGATGAGGGATGTGAGGCGCTCGGGGTCGTCCTGGAGCTGGCCCGTGGTCTCCATGCCCTCGTACGGGGCGGTGAGGGCGGCCGTCCGGGCCATCATGCCGCCGTCGGTGTAGATCTTGAGAGCGCCGACGGACAGCCAGTCGTCGCCGAAGCCCGTGCGCAGGCCGAGGTCGAGCGCGCGCGGGATGCCGTCGTGCTCGTGGGCGCCGAGCGGCCGCAGGGTGTCGCCGCCCGGCATGAGCTGGACGCGCAGCGGCAGGCGGCCCTGGTCGCGCAGGAGTTGGTAGGCGCCGAGCTCGACGGGGCTGTGGCCCAGCAGGCCGCCTCCGATGCCGGCTTCGGCACAGGCCGTGACGCCCTCGGCGAGGCACTCGCGCGCCGCGTACTCGATGGCGTCGGCCAGCTCCTCCTGCGCGTACGGCAGGCGAAGTCGCCGCACGGCGCCCATCGCGCTCTCCACGAGGACGCCGTTGTCGTGCGGCACCTCCGGCGGCAGCAGGTCGAGCACCGCGGTGTTGACGACACAGGCGTGACCGGAGTCGTGCATGACGAACAGCCGGTGGCCCTGGCTGACGCGGTCGAGCTCGGCGGCCGTCAGGTGCCGCCCGAGGGCCCGTTGGTCGTAGCCGCCGATGCTCACCCAGGAGCCGGGGGCGTTCTTGCGGGAGACGGCGTCCGCCACCGCGTCGAGGACGTCCTCGACACGGTCGAGACCGGCGATGCTCGGGGAGCTCGCCTTGAGGCCGGTCCACGCCAGGTGGACGTGGCTGTCGATGAACCCGGGCAGGACGGTGGCGCCCTGGAGGTCGACGACCTCGCGGGCCGGCAGGGAGGTCACCGCCTCGTCGAGGCCGACGATCCTCCCCCTCCAGATGCCCAGGTCGTGGGCGACGGGGTGGTCCGGATCCATGGTGAGGATGCGGGCGTTCGTCAGCCTCGTGCACAGCATCATGGGCAGTCCGTCCTAGGAGGTCTCGGCGAGCACGGCGTCGTCGGCCGTGTCCGGGGCGGTGGCCGCGTCGGCCTCCGGGTCGAACCGCCTGGGCGCGGCCGGGATCATCAGCGGGGTCCCGGTCTCCGGGTCGTCGATGATCCGGCAGGGCAGGCCGAACACGTCCTCGACGAGCTCGGCGGTCATGACGGTGGCCGGGTCGCCCTGCGCGGCGATCGTTCCGCCGGGCCTCATCACGATGAGGTGAGTGGCGTAACGGCAGGCCTGGTTGAGGTCGTGGAGGACCGCCACGACGGTGTGGCCCTTGCGGGCGTGCAGCTCGGCACAGAGGTCGAGCACCTCGACCTGGTGGGCGATGTCGAGGAAGGTGGTCGGCTCGTCGAGGAGCAGGAGGGAGGTCTGCTGGGCCAGCACCATGGACAGCCAGACGCGCTGCCGCTGGCCGCCGGAGAGGTCGTCCACGGGGCGGTCGGCCAGTTCCAGTACGCCGGTCTGCCGCATCGCCTCGACGACGGCCGTCTCGTCCTCGGCGGACCACTGCTTCAGCAGCCGCTGGTGCGGGTACCGGCCGCGGGCCACGAGATCGCCGACCGTGATGCCGCCGGGCGCGCTGGAGGACTGCGGGAGCAGGCCGAGCCGGCGGGCGACCTCACGGGAGCGGTACGAGGCGATGGCGGCGCCGTCGAGGTAGACCTGCCCGGCCTTGGGCCTGAGCATCCGGGCGAGCGCCGTGAGCAGCGTCGACTTGCCGCAGGCGTTCGGTCCGATGATGACCGTGAAGGAGTGGTCGGGGATGTCCACGCTCAGGGACGTGGCGACGGTCCGCTGGTCGTAGGAGAGCGTGAGGTCCTCGGCGCGCAGCCGGGGCTGCGGGGAGTTCTGTGCAGTCATGCGCGGCTCTTTCGCGACTCGGTGATCAGCAGCCAGATGAGGTAGACCCCGCCGACGGCGCCGGTCGCCACGCCCACGGGCAGGAGCGCGGGCGCGAAGACCCGCTGCACGACGAGGTCGCTCAGGAGGAGCAGGACGGCGCCCATGAGGGCGGCGGGCAGCAGCGCGGGTCCGGAGGAGCGGGTGAGTCTGCGGACGACTTGGGGCGCGGCCAGGGCGATGAAGGAGATGGGGCCGGTGACGGCGGTGGCGAAGGCGGCGAGGGCGACGCTGATGACGAAGAGCGCCGTCCGGGTCCGCGTCACGTTGACGCCGAGGGCCGTCGCGGTGATGTCGCCCATCTCCACCATCGCCAGGCGGCGCGAGAGGAGCAGGGCCGGCGGCAGCAGGACGGCGAGGGCGATGCCGATGGCGTTGGCGTGCATCCACAGCCGGTTGCCCAGGCTGCCGATCATCCACGCCTGCGCCTCCTGGGCCTCCTGGAAGGTCGCCCGGGTGATCAGGTACGAGTTGGCCGCCAGCAGCAGCGCGCTGACACCGATGCCGATGACGACCAGCCGGAACCCCTGCAACCCGCGTCCGAGCATGAGGAGATGGACGGCGAGGGCCGTGGCGAGTCCGCCGACCAGCGCGCCCAGCGCGATCTGGGTCATGCTGCCGTGCAGCACGATGATGACGACGAGCGCGCCCACGGCCGAGCCGTTGGTGAAGCCGATGATGTCGGGGCTGCCGAGGGAGTTGCGGGTGAGGCTCTGCAGGATCGCCCCGCTCACCCCGAGGGCCGCGCCGACGAAGACCGCGGTCAGGATGCGCGGCATGCGCAGGGTGTTGACGACGAAGTCGGCGGCTCCGGAGCCGTTCCCGGTCAGGGCCCCGAAGACCTCTCCGACGCTGAGCGGGAAGTCTCCGGTGGTCAGCGTGATGCCCATGACGACGACGAGCGAGGCGAGCAGCAGCGTGGTCACGGCGACCGCGCGTCCCTGGAGCCGCACCGAGACACCGCCGGGTCCCATGCGCACGACCCGGCCGCTGACGACGCGGGGGGCGCGGTTCTTCGTGGATCCGGGCGCGGGTGCGGTCGACTCCCGTACGGCGCTCACAGCATGACCAGCTTTCGACGGCGGCACAGCGCGATGAACAAGGGGGCTCCGATGAACGCGGTGACGATGCCGACCTGCACCTCGCCGGGGGCGCCGAGCACACGGCCGACCACGTCCGAGCCGATGAGCAGGACCGGGGCGAGCAGCATCGAGTACGCGAACACCCAGCGCTGGTCGGCCCCGCTGACGAACCGGGCGATGTGCGGGACGGCCAGGCCGACGAAGCTGATCGGTCCGGCGGCGGCGGTGGCCGCTCCGCACAGCAGCATGACGGCGACGGCGGCCAGTACGCGGGTGCGGCCGACGTTGACGCCGAGGGAGCGTCCCATCTGGTCGCCCATGGCCAGGGCGTTGAGGGAGGGGGCCAGCAGGAAGGCGACGACCAGGCCGACGAGGACGAACGGCAGGACGAGGAGCACGATGTCGTAGTACCGGCCGGCGAGCGAGCCCACGGTCCAGAAGCGGAACTGGTCGAACGCCTCCGGATCGAAGAGCAGGACGGCCCAGTTGAAGGCGTAGAGCACGGCGGTCACCGCGGCTCCGGCGATGACGAGCCGGTCGGGGGTGGCCAGTTTCCGTCCCGAGGAGCCGAGGAGGTAGACGCCCACGGAGGCGGCGGCGGCTCCCGCGAGGGCGAACCACACGTAGCCGAGCGGTGTGGCGACGCCGACGAAGGCGATGGCCACGACGATGCCGGCGGAGGCGCCCAGGTTCACACCGAGCAGTCCGGGATCGGCGAGCGGATTGCGGGTCAGTGCCTGCATCAGGGCGCCGGCCAGGCCGAGGGCCACCCCCACCAGAAGTCCGAGGAGGGTACGGGGGATCCGGTAGTCGTGCACGATGACGGAGGCTTCCGAGCCGTCAGGTGACCACAGGAGGTCCCATGTCGCGGTGAACGGGATGCCGCGCGTGCCGACCCAGACGCTGAGCAGGGAGACGAGGACCAGTGCGCCGAGTGCGACGAGGAGCCCGAGCCCCCGCAGGGCCACCGCGGCCGGACGTGCCGTGGGCACGACGGGCCTGGCGGGGCCACCGGTCCCGGTTCCGGACGCCGCCTGGGTTTCGACGGACAACGACCACTCCCCTGGCGGCGGAAACGAGCACCCCGCGGACCGCGCGAGGCGATGAACATGGGGGTGCGGCAAGCGACATGACACACCCGACGATGGAACTTAGGTGAGCCTAACCGTACAGTCGTGGAGAGGTCAACGTGGCGGTGCTTCGCACCTCGTCAGCCGGGTCCGAGGGGACGACGGGGGACCCGCGGGCACCCTTGGCACCTGCGATGTTTAAGGTAGCCTTACCTAACTATCCAGCCCTTTTCCTGTGGAGGCGCCGCATGCCCGCTGGAGGACCAACGGGGGGCCTCGTCCTCCGCAGAGCACTCGCCGACCAACGCCGCCGTGTCACCTGGGCCTCATTCCTGGGCATGGCGCATCAGGCGTGCGAGGCTCTCGTCCCCGTCGTCATCGGTCTGGTCATCGACGAGGCGGTGGCGACCGGTTCCTCGGGCGCCCTCCTGCGGTGGCTCCTGGTGCTCGCCGGCCTGTTCCTCATCCTGTCCACCTGCTACCGGAACTCCGCCCGGCTCGCCGAGGGCGCGGGCGAGTCCGCCGCGCACCGGATCCGCAAGGACCTCGCCGCCCGCGTGCTCGACCCGCGCGGCGGCGCGGACAGCGGACGGCTGCCCGGCGCGCTGACCGCCGTCGCGACCGGCGACGCCCGACGCGTCGGCTCGGTCGCCGCCGCACTCCCGTACACCCTGTCCGCCATCGCCGGTCTGGCGATCAGCGCGGTGGCACTGCTGCGCATCTCCGTACCGCTCGGCCTGCTGGTCCTCCTCGGCGTCCCGCCGCTGCTCTGGCTCGGCCATGTCATCAGCCGCCCGCTCGAGCGGCGCAGCGAGGCGGAGCAGGAGCACGCCGCCCACGCGTCCGGAGTCGCCGCCGACCTGGTCGCCGGCCTGCGCGTACTCAAGGGCATCGGCGCCGAGGCGGCCGCGGTCTCCCGCTACCGGGAGACGAGCCGGAGCTCGCTCGCTTCCGCGCTGCGGGCCGCGACCAGCCGGGCCTGGCACGACGGCGCGATCCTCGCGCTCACCGGCATCTTCATCGCGGCCATCGGCCTCGTCGGCGCCCACCTCGCGATGAGCGGCAGCATCACCGTGGGTGAGCTGGTGGCGGCCGTCGGCCTCGCCCAGTACCTCCTCGGCCCCTTCCAGCTCCTCACCTACGTCAACGGCGAGTTCGCCCAGGGCCGTGCCTCCGCCGAGCGGATCGCCGAGGTCCTCGCCTCGCCTCCCGCCGTGGGTGCGGGCACCGCCGCGCTGCCCGACCCGGTCACCGGCGGGCTGCGCCTTCGCGGGGTCATCCAGGGCGCGCTGCGCGGGGTCGACCTCGACATCGCCCCCGGCAGCCTCGTCGGGGTCGTCGCCCGTGACGCGGCGGCCGCGAACGACCTGCTGCTCTGCCTGGGCCGCGAACTCGACCCCGCGGAGGGGACCGTCGAGCTCGACGGGGTGCCGCTGACCGACCTCGGCCCGGACGACGCCCGCCGCGCGATCCTCGTCGCCCACCACGACGCCGACCTGTTCGAGGACAGCCTCCTCGCCAACGTACGGGCCGGGGCCGACGGCGACGGCGCGGACTTCGGACCGGCGCTCGCCGCCTCAGCGGCGGACGACGTCGCCCAGGCCCTGCCCGACGGCGTGCACACCGTCCTCACCGAGCGCGGCCGGTCGCTCTCCGGCGGCCAGCGCCAGCGGGTCGCGCTCGCCCGGGCCCTGGCGGCCGACCCGCCGGTCCTCGTCGTCCACGACCCGACCACGGCCGTCGACACGGTCACCGAGGCCCGCATCGCCGGCCGGCTGCGCGAGCTGCGCAACGGCCGCACCACGGTCCTGGTCACCACCAGCCCCGCGCTGCTCGCCGGGACCGACGTCGTGGTCATGCTCGACGAGGGCCGCGTGGCCGCCGAGGGCAGCCACCCGGAGCTGGTCGCCGCCCACGAGACGTACCGCTCGGCGGTGCTGGCATGACGACCGCTCAGGACAGAGACCCCCAGGACCCCGACGCGCAGGGCCGAGACCCGCAGGACGAAGGACGGACGATGAGCGGACCCGGCACACCCGAACGCGAACTCCTGCCCACCGCCAGCGGCGCCAGGACCTTCGCCGTCGTCCGCGAGCTGCTGCGCCACCACCGGCTCCTCACGGTGGGCGCCGTGACCGTCCTGGTCGTCGGCACGGGCATCGGGCTGCTGACCGCGCCCCTGCTCGGCCGCATCGTGGACCTGGTCGTGGACAAGAGCGGCGCCGGCGCGCTGACCGTGCCGATGGTGCTGCTCCTCGTGGTCGCCGTCGCCAGGGGCGTCGCGACCGCGATCGGCAAGTCGCTCGTCGCCAGGCTCGGCGAGACCGTCCTCGCGGACCTGCGGGAGCGGTTCATCGCACGGGCGCTGCGGCTGCCCCTCGAACGGGTCGAGAAGGCCGGTTCCGGCGACCTCACCTCGCGGGTGACGGGCGACGTCACCCTGATCGCCAAGGCCGTGCGGCAGGCGCTCCCCGAGTTCGCGGGCGCCTTCCTCACCATCATCCTGACGCTGGTGGGGCTCACCGTCCTCGACTGGCGCTTCCTCGTGGCGGTGCTGGTGGCCGTTCCGGTCCACATCCTGACCGTGCGCTGGTACATCCCGCGCGCCGCGAGCATCTACGGCGAGCACCGGGTGGCGACCGGAGCCCTGCAGCACCAGCTGCTCGACAGCATCGGCGGGGTCCGCACGGTGCGGGCGTTCCGGCTGAACGACCGGCACGCGGAGCTCCTGGAGCAGCGGTCGCAGACGGCGGTGGACCTGGCGGCGCGCGGCATGCGCCTCGTCTCGGGCTTCTTCTCCCGCCTCAACATCGCCGAGTTCATCGGTATGACGTCGATCCTCCTCACCGGGTTCTTCCTGGTCGACAACGGCTCGGTGAGCATCGGTACGGCGACCGCGGCGGCGCTCTACTTCCACGGCCTGTTCAACCCGATCAACGCCGCGCTCTTCCTGATCGACGACGCCCAGTCCGCCGGGGCGAGCCTCGCCCGCCTCGTCGGCGTGTCGAGCCTCCCGGCCGAACGGGAGACCGACGAGCGGGCCGCCGTACCGGTGGACGGCTCGGTCAAGGTCTCCGAGCTCGGCCACGCGTACGTGGACGGCCACCCGGTGCTCTCCGCGGTGGACCTGGAGGTCAGGGACGGCGAACGGGTCGCCCTGGTCGGCGCCAGCGGCGCGGGCAAGACCACGCTCGCGAAGCTGATCGCGGGCGTCCACGACCCGGCGACCGGTGCGATCTCCCTGGGCGGCGTGGACTCCCGGGAGCTCGGCCCGGCCGGGGTCCGGCGGGCGGTCACCCTCATCAGCCAGGAGGTCCACGTCTTCGCCGGCCCGCTCTCCGAGGACCTGCGGCTCGCCCGTCCCGGGGCGACGGACGAGGAGCTGCGCGCCGCGCTGGCGCACGTCGACGCCCTGGAGTGGGTCGACGGGCTGCCCGACGGGCTGGCCACGGTCGTGGGCGAGGGCGGCCACCGCCTCACCGTGACCCAGGCCCAGCACCTGGCGCTGGCCCGGCTGGTGCTCACCGACCCGCCGATCGCCATTCTCGACGAGGCGACGGCCGACGCCGGCAGCGCGGGCGCCCGGGTCCTGGAGACCGCCGCTCTGCGCGCCCTGGAGGGCCGTACGGGCATGATGGTGGCCCACCGCCTCCCCCAGGCGGCGACCGCGGACCGCGTCGTCGTCCTGGACCAGGGCCGGGTCGTGGAGACCGGCACCCACGACGAACTCGTCGCGGCGGGCGGCCGTTACGCCGAGCTCTGGTCGGCCTGGTCCGACAGCCGCCAGGAGCCTGCCGTACCGGCGTAACGCCCATCCTCGCAGCACCAAGAAGGCTCCCGACCGGGGTTCCGGTCGGGAGCCTTCTTGCGTTGCTGCCCGCCCCCGCGTGGGCGATCGTCCCGCTTGGGGCTCCCCCCAGGACGAAGTCCTAGGAGAGGCGGGTGGGCACCCGGGCCGGCGCCCCTGCGGGCGCGTTCCGCTCACGGCCCCTGGTACCCCACGAGGCCGTTCCGCCCCAGCAGGACGAACGCCCACGACGGTGGCGCACGTCAGAACGCCGCCGCCCGTGGAGACGGTTCTCCACGGGCGGCGGCGTCGGGCGGTGCGGGGTCAGGCCTGCTGGGCCACCAGGCTCGCCGGGCGCAGGTCCGTCCAGTGCTCCTCGACGTACGCGAGGCAGGCCTCACGCGTCTCCTCACCGAAGGCGGTGCGCCAGCCGGCGGGCACCTCGGCGAAGGAGGGCCACAGCGAGTGCTGGTTCTCGTCGTTCACGAGGACGAGGAAGCGGCCCTGCGGGTCCTCGAACGGGTTGGTGCTCATGCGTTGTCACTCCTTGTGGACATGGCGGTGAACAGCTCCGAGAGCGGCTGTCCGGGGTCGGCTGCCACGGTGCGCAGCAGCCTCTGAAGTTCGTCGGCGAGCCGCCGTGCCTTGGCGGTGCCGAGCAGGTCGGTCGCGTGGATCAGTCCGCAGTGGACCGGCCCGTCACCCTGCGGCTCGTAGAAGCTGAGGGTCAGCTGTGCCCTGGTCGAGCCGGTCGGTACGGCGTCGAGGGATCCGACACCGCCCTCCAGCTGCTCCAGGTCCGCCTGTTCATGGTGGATCACCATGACCTGCGGGCCCTCCTGAGGCAGTCCCGTCGCGCGGACGACCTCCTCGAACGGGACTTCCTGCCGGTCGAGCGCGCCGAGCGTGGTCTCCCGTACGCGGGACAGCAGCTCCGCGAAGGTCGGGTCGCCGGCGGTGTCAGTGCGCAGCACGACGGTGTTGAAGAAGCAGCCCACGAGGTCGGCCAGCTGATCGTCCGTACGGCCGGCGACCATCGTACCGATGGGCAGGTCCGTGCCCGCGCCGTGGGCGGTGAGCAGCGCCGCCAGGGCGGAGTGCAGCACCATGAACATGCTGGTACCGGTCGCCCGGGCCAGGTCGTCCACGGCCGCGTGCAGGCGCTCGTCCAGGACGAAGCCCACATGGTCCGCGCCGGGCGAGGACGAGCGCGGCCCGTCCGCCGGGAGGGCCAGCTCGGCCGGTACGTCCTTCAACGTCTCGCGCCAGTAGGCGAGCTGCCGGCCGCCCCGGCTGTCCGGGTCGTCCAGGTCGCCCAGGACCTCGCGGGCCCACAGCGCGTAGTCCGCGTACGAGACGGGGAGCGGCCGCCACTCGGGCGCCCTGCCTTCCGTACGCGCCGCGTAGGCCGCCGTCAGGTCACGGAAGAGGGGGACCACCGACCATTCGTCCACCGTCAGGTAGTGCATGGTCAGCAGCAGCGCCTGCTCGCCCGTGGCCGCCGTCAGCAGACGGGCCACGAACGGAGCCCTGTGCTCCGGCTCCGGGGACCCGGCCGCCAGCTCGGTCAGCCGCGCCTCCAGCTCCGCGCACTCCTCCAGGATGAGGACCGGGGGCTGAGCGGCCCGGTGGCGGAGCGCGCCGTCCTGCTCCGCGAACGCCGTCCGCAGGGGCTCGTGACGGCCCGCCACGTCCGCGAGGGCCGCGGACAGCGCGTCCGCGTCCAGGCCGCCGGGCGAGCGCAGCACGAGCGCGTGGTCGAAGCGGGGGGTACGGCCGTACGCGTCCCACTGCCAGCGCTGGACGGGGGCGGCGAGGAACGGCTCCTGACGGTCCCCGGCCGGGCGCAGCGCCGGGCGGGCCGTGGACGCGCCCTTGAGCTTGCCCTCGATCCCGGCGACGGTCAGCGCGTCGAAGACGTCCCGGATGCTCAGCTCGACGCCGAACTCGGCACGGATGCGGCCCAGGAGCCGCATCGACGCCATGGAGTGGCCGCCGAGCGCGAAGAAGTTGTCGTGGACGCCGACCTTCTCCAGCTTGAGGATCTCGCCGAACAGCGCGGCGAGCCTGGCCTGCGTCTCGTTGGCCGGCAGCGCGTCACCGGTCATCGCGGCCCAGTCCGGCACGGGCAGCGCCTTGCGGTCCAGCTTGCCGTTGGGGGTCAGCGGCAGCGGGCCGTCCAGCGGCACGACGAGCGCCGGGACCATGTACTCGGGCAGCTGCCCGGCCACATGGGCGCGCAGCTCCTGCGGGTCCAGCTCCACGGACTCCCCCGCCTCGGGGACGGCGTAGCCGACGAGGCGGACGATGTCGCCGTCCCGGTCGGGCAGCACGGCGGCCTGGGCGACCGCCGGGTGCCCGGCGAGGGCCGCCTCGATCTCGCCCAGCTCGATGCGGAAGCCGCGGACCTTCACCTGGGTGTCGACGCGCCCGAGGAAGTCGAGGTTGCCGTCCGCGCGCCAGCGGGCACGGTCGCCGGTGCGGTACATCCGGCTGCCGGGCGCGCCGTACGGGTCGGCGACGAACCGCTCGGAGGTGAGCGCGGTCTTGCCGAGGTAGCCGCGGGCGAGGCCGCGCCCGGAGACGTACAGCTCGCCGACGACACCCGGCGGGACGGGCCGCAGGTGGTCGTCCAGGACGTAGGCGCGGGTGTTGGGATCGGGCCGGCCGATCGGCACGCGGCCGGACGGGCGGCCGCCGTGCTCGCGCGAGGGCCACAGCGTGGAGTTGACCGTCGCCTCGGTGAGTCCGTAGGCGCAGATCAGGTGGGCCGTGGCGCCGAACCGCTCGAAGACGTCCGGCGGCACCGTCTCCGTACCGACCAGGACGGTCGATCCCTCGGGCAGCTCGCAGCCGGGCGGCAGGGCCGACACGAGGGACGGCGGCAGGATCATGTGGGTGATCCGCTGCTCCCCGAGGAAGTCGGTGAGCGCCGGTCCGGCGACCCGTGCCTCGTCGGTGATGAGGACGAGCCGGCCGCCGTGGCAGAGCGCCATCGCCAGTTCGAACGCGAAGACGTCGAAGCCGATCGAGGCGAACTGGAGGACGTGGCTGTCGTTCTCCAGGCCCATCCGGTCCACGGCGGTGGCGACCAGGCTGGAGATGCCCTCGTGCGGGACGACGACGCCCTTGGGGCGGCCGGTGGAGCCCGAGGTGTAGATGACGTACGCGGCCTGGTCCAGGAAGACCGGCCTCCGATCGAGCGCGGTCTCCGGCAGGGTCTCCAGCTCGGCGGCCACGGAGGGCTCGTCGAGCAGCACCACCGGTACGCCCGCGACCTCGGGGATCTTGCCCGCGACCGGCTCGGTGCCGACCACGAGCGCCGCCCGGGAGTCCTCGATCATGTAGGTGAGGCGGTCGGCCGGGTGGACCAGGTCGAGCGGCAGGAACGCGGCGCCGAGCTTCAGCGCGGCGAGCACCGTGGCGACCATGTCGGCCGAGCGGGGCACGGCCACGCCGACCACGCTCTCGGTGCCGGCACCGCGCGCCGCGAGGAGCCGGGCGAGGCGGTTGGCGCGGGCGTCGAGCTCCGCGTACGTCACCGACCGGTCGCGGTCGACGACGGCGACCGCGTCGGGGCGCTCGGCGAGCCGCTGCGCGAACAGGGCCGGGAAGGACTCCTCGTCGACCTCGCGGGCCGTGCCGTTGAAGCCCTCGAGGACCAGCCGGCGCTCGTCGTCGCCGAGGATCTCCGCCGTCGAGAGGGGCTGCTCGGGTGCGGCGACGAGGGCCGCGACGAGGGTCTGGAGCCGGTCGCCGAGGCGCTCGGCGGTCGCGTGGTCGAACAGTTCCGTGGCGAACTCCAGGCGGCAGCCGAGGGAGCCGTCGCCACCGTCGGCCGGGGTGTGCTCGGTGAAGCTGAACACCAGGTCGAACTTGGCCGAGCGGATGCGGAACGGCACGTAGTCGGCGTGCAGGTTGGGCAGTTCCAGTCCGTCGCCGGTGCGGGCGTGGTAGCCGACCATCACCTGGAAGAGCGGGTTCCGGGAGAGGGAGCGGGTGGGGTTGAGCTTCTCCACCACGGACTCGAACGGCACGTCCGCGTGCGAGAACGCGGCCAGGTCGGTCTCCCTGACCCGGGCGAGCAGCTCGGTGAAGCTCGGGTCGCCGCTCAGGTCGGTGCGCAGCACGAGCGTGTTGACGAAGAAGCCGACCAGGTCGTCGAGGGCCTCGTCGCCGCGGCCCGCGATGGGCGAGCCGAGGGGGATGTCCGTACCGGCGCCCATGCGGTGGAGCAGGGCGGCCACGGCCGCGTGCACCACCATGAACATGCTGGCCCCGGTCTCGCGGGCGAGCCGCTTCAGCCCCTCGTGGACGTCGGCGTCGAACGCGATGTCCAGTTCGGCACCCGTGAAGGCCGGCCGGGCCGGGCGGGGCCGGTCCGTGGGCAGTTCCAGCTCCTCGGGCGCGCCGTCCAGGGTGGTGCGCCAGTACTCCAGCTGCCGGGCGGCGAGGCTGTCCGCCTCCGCCGGGTCGCCGAGCAGTCGCTGCTGCCACAGGGCGTAGTCGGCGTACTGGACGGGCAGCGGCTCCCACTCCGGGGCCGCGCCGGAGAGGCGGGCCGCGTAGGCGGTGGCCAGGTCGCGCAGGAACGGCCGGTCCGACCACTCGTCGGTGGTGATGTGGTGCAGCAGCAGAATGACGACGTGGTCCTCGGGCGCCAGCTCGACGACCGTGGCGCGCAGCGGAAGCTCGGCGGCGAGGTCGAACGGCCTGTTGACGGCGGCCTCGACGAGCGCGGGCACCTGGTCCTCGGTGGCCCGCAGCCGCTCCACCACGGGCCGTGCCTCCTCGGCGGGCAGCACGCGCTGGACGGCCTGGCCTTCGGGCTCCACGAACACCGTCCGCAGGGCCTCGTGCCGCGCGGTCACGTCGGCGAGGGCGGTTCCCCACGCCTCGACGTCGAGGGCGCCGCGCAACCGCATGACCAGCGGGAAGTTGTACGCGGCCGAGGTGCACTCGATCTGCTGGATGACCCAGAGCCGCTGCTGGGCGTGGGAGAGCGGCAGCACGTCGGGCCGCTCCCCCGCGGTCAGCGCCGGCCGGGCGGCGCCGCCGGAGCGGTCCGCGCGCTCGACCAGCTCGGCGACGGTGGGTGCCTCGAACAGGTCACGGATGGCGAGTTCGGCGTCGAGGGCGGTGCGGGCCCGGCTGACGAGCCGGGTGGCGAGCAGCGAGTGGCCGCCCAGCTCGAAGAAGTCGCTGTCGATGCCGACGCTGCCGTCCGGCAGGCCGAGCACCTCCGCGAAGAGCGTGCAGAGCGTCTCCTCCCGCGGGGTGCGGGGGGCGCGGCTCGGGCCCGTTCCGGCGAAGTCCGGGGCGGGCAGGGCCCGTACGTCCAGCTTGCCGTTGACGGTGAGCGGGAGCGTGGCCACGGGGACGAGCGCGGACGGGACCATGTAGTCGGGCAGTCCGGCCTTCAGGTGGTCGCGCAGCCGCTGGAGCAGCTCCTCGCCGGGCTCCGTGCCGTCCTCCGGCGCGAAGTAGCCGACGAGACGCCTGGTCCCGGTGCTCTCGTTGACGACGACGGCCGCGTGGGCGACCTCGGGGTGCGAGGAGAGCGCCGTGGAGATCTCGCCCAGCTCGATCCGGTAACCGCGGATCTTCACCTGGTCGTCGGTGCGCCCCAGGAAGTCGAGCAGACCGTCGGGCCGCTGACGTACGAGGTCACCGGTGCGGTACATCCGCTCGCCCGGCTCCCCGAAGGGGTCCGCGACGAACCGCTCGGCGGTCAGGCCGGGACGGTCGTGGTAGCCGCGGGCCAGGCCGGTGCCGGCGATGTACAGCTCGCCGGGGCAGCCCGGCGGGACCGGGCGCAGCATCGCGTCGAGGACGTAGGCGCGGGTGTTGCGGATGGGCATGCCGACCGTGGAGGTCGCGCTGTCCGCCGTCGAGCCGCCGAGGGTGTTGATGGTGTACTCGGTGGGCCCGTACAGGTTGTAGCCGTAGGTGCCCTCGGTGCGGCGCAGCTTGGTCCACACGGTGTCGGACACGGCCTCGCCGCCGAGCAGGACCAGCGCGGGGCGGTGCTTTCCGGCCGCCGTGTCCTGGTCGAGGAGTCCCTCCTCGATGAGGAGCTGGGCGTACGTCGGGGTGACGTTGACGACGTCGACCTGGTGGGCGTCGCAGTAGGCGACCAGCGCCTCGGCGTCGCGGCGCAGCTCCTCGTCGCAGACGTGGACCTCGTGTCCCTCGACGAGCCAGAGCAGCTCCTCCCAGGACATGTCGAAGGCGAAGGAGACGGTGTGCGCGATGCGCAGGCGCCGGCCTCCGGCCGAGGCGATGGCCGGGTCGAAGATCTCCTTCTGGTGGTTGAGCTGCATGTTGGTCAGACCCCGGTAGGGGGTGACGACGCCCTTGGGCCGGCCGGTCGAGCCCGAGGTGTAGATGACGTAGGCCGGGTACTCCAGCCGGTCCGCCACCTCGTGCGCGAAGGCGGGCCGCTCGGCGTCGGTGATCTCACCGCCGGGCAGGGCGGCGAGCTCGGCGGCCACGGCCTCCTCGTCGAGGAGGAGTTCGGGGGCGGCGGGGCCGTCGGATCCGCCCAGCGTCGGGGCGACGGCGGCGGTGGAGACGAGGCACAGCGGTCCGGTGTCCTCGACCATCAGCCGCAGCCGGTCGGCCGGGTGGTCCAGGTCGAGCGGCAGGTACGCGGCGCCGGTCCGCAGGACGGCGAAGAGGGCGGCGACCATGTCGATGGAGCGGGGCAGGGCGAGCGCCACGACCTTCTCCGGGCCCGCGCCCCGGGCGAGCAGCAGCCGGGCGATCCGGTTGATGTGCGCGTCCAGTTCGGCGTACGTGAGAGCACGTTCGCCGAAGACGAGCGCCACCGCGTCCGGGGTGCGGGCGACCTGGGCCGTCAGCATGTCGGCGATGGTCTCGTTGGGCACGGGCTCGCGGCTGTGGGCCCACTCGGCCGTCAGGGCGGCGCGCTCGGGCTCCATCAGCAGGTCGACGCCGACGGTGCGGGCGGTGACGGCGTCCGGGGCGGCGAGGATCTCGCCGAGCCGCCCCAGGACGGTCGTGAACCGGCCGAGGATGGTGGTCGCGGCCTCCGTGTCGAACAGGTCGGGCCGGGCCGCCAGGGTGACCCGCAGGCGGGTCTCGGGCGTGACGATCAGCGTGAGCGGGAAGTGGGTGCCGTCCACGTTCGAGACGTCGGTGATGCCGTGGCGCTGCCGGAGGGCGGCGGCACGGTCCTCGCCGTCGGCGGAGCGCAGCACGAAGAGGGTGTCGAACAGGCGGCGGTGGCCGGTCTCCTGCTGGAGCGTGCCGAGGCCCACGTACTCGTACGGCATGACCCCGGCCCGCTCGGACTGCATGCGGCGCAGCAGGTCGAGCAGCGGCTCGTCCGGCGCGAACGCGACCCGGGCGGGGATGGTGTTGAGGAACATGCCGATGATGCCGGCGACGTCCGGGACGTCCGCGGGGCGGCCGGCGACCGCGGTGCCGAAGGCGACGTCGCCGCGGCCGGTCATCGCCGAGAGGACCAGGCCCCAGGCGGCGTTGAGCACCGTGTTCAGGGTGAGGCCGTGCTGCCGGGCCAGCGCGCGCAGACGGTCGCTGGTCTCCTTGGTGAGCACCGCGTCGAAGTCGGCCGGGATGACCGGGCCCGCGTCGCGGCCGGTCGGCGCGACCAGGGTCGGCTCGTCGAAGCCGGCGAGCGCGCCGCGCCAGGCGTCGAGGGCCCGCGTCGTGTCCTGCTGGTCCAGCCAGGCCAGGTAGTCGCGGTACGAGCCGGGGGCGGGCAGACCGGTGGTGTCGCCGGCCCGCTCGTACAGCGTGAACAGCTCTTCCAGGAACAGCCACGCGGACCAGCCGTCCCACAGGATGAGGTGGTGGGTGACGACGAGCCGGTCGCGGCCGTCGGCGAGCCGGATCAGCTGGAGGCGGCAGAGCGGCGGCGCCGACAGGTCGAAGCGCTGCCGGCGGTCGGAGGCCAGCAGCTCGTCCACCCTGGCGCGCTGCTCGTCGGCGGACAGCCCGGAGAGGTCGGTCTCCGCCAGCGGGATCTCGGCGCCGTCGGCGATGAACTGGACGGGCCGGGGCAGGCCGTCGCTGGTGAAGCCGGCGCGGAGGCTCGCGTTGCGCTCCAGGAGCGCCCGGCAGGCGGCGCGCAGCCGGTCGGCGTCCAGGCGGCGGTCGAAGTCCAGGGTCTCCTGCGACAGGTAGACGTCGAGGGCGTCACCGGTGTCGTAGGTGGCGTGGAAGTACATGCCCTCCTGGAGTGGGGAGAGGGGCCAGATGTCGGCGACGGGGAGACCGGCGGCGGCCTCGACGCGGGCGGTCTCCTCCGGGGAGAGCTCGAGTCCGCCCAGCGGGGCGGGGGCCTCGGGCTCCGCCGGCGCGGCGGCGGTCAGCTGGGCGAGCAGCGCCTGGAGGGCGGGGTCGACCGCCGCACCGGACTGCGCCTGGGCGGCCAGCATCGCCTGGAGGGCGGCGGCGGCCTGTCCGGCGTCGGTGGCGGAGACGGTGACACCGGTGGCGGGCGTCTGCGCGGTCGGTGCGCTCCGCTCGGCAGGCTCGTCCGGCACGCTCGCGGCCGTCGCGGCGAGCGCGGCGGGCGTGCGGTGCTCGAACACATCGCGCGGGCTGATGGTCAGTCCCCTTTCACGGGCCCTGGTGGCGACGGCGATCGAGGTGAGGCTGTCGCCGCCGAGCATGAAGAAGTCGTCGTCGGCACCGATCCCGGTCATGCCGAGGACGTCGGTGTAGATCTCGCAGAAGGCACGCTCGCGCTCGTCGCGCGGCGCGCGGCCGCCGGCCCTGGGGGCGACGGTCGGCGAGGGCAGGGCGTTCTGGTCGAGCTTGCCGCTGGGCGAGAGCGGCAGCTCGTCGAGGGCCATGACGGCCGTCGGCACCATCGCCGCGGGCAGCGCGTCGGCGAGCGCCCCGTGGAGGGCTTCGGCGTCCAGGGCGGTGCCGCCCGGAGCCGGGACCGCGTAGCCGAGGAGCGCTCCGTCTCGGACGACGACGGCGGCGCGGGCGACGCCCGGGAGGGCGGCCAGGGCGGCCTCGATCTCGCCCAGTTCGATGCGGTTGCCGCGCACCTTGACCTGACGGTCGGTGCGGCCGAGGTACTCGACGGCGCCGTCGGCGCGCCGGCTGACCAGGTCGCCGGTGCGGTACATGCGGGCACCCGGCTCACCGAACGGGTCGGCGACGAAGCGTTCGGCGGTCAGGCCGTGCCGGTCGTGGTAGCCGCGGGCCAGCTGGACGCCGGCGAGGTACAGCTCGCCCGGCACGCCGTCCGGGGCGGGACGCAGGAAGGCGTCGAGGACGTACAGGCGGGTGTTCCACACGGGGCGGCCGATCGGGACGGCGAGTTCGGTACCGCCCTCGTACGGGAAGTACGTCACGTCGACGGCGGCCTCGGTGGGGCCGTACAGGTTGTGCAGCGGTACGGGCCCGTGGCCTCGGCGGGAGGTCAGCTCCGACCAGCGGCGGGCGTCGGGGCCGGTGAGGGCCTCGCCGCTGCAGAACACCCGGCGCATGCTCGCGGCCCACTCGGGGGCGCCGGGGGCGGCCGCCATGACCTGGACGAACGCGGCCAGCATCGATGGCACGAAGTGCGTCGTGGTGATGCGCTCGGTGCGGATCAGCTCGGCGAGGTACGCCGGGTCGCGGTGGCCGTCGGGCCGGGCGAGGACGACGGTGGCGCCCTCGATCAGGGCCCAGAAGAACTCCCAGACGGAGACGTCGAAGCTGGACGGCGTCTTCTGGAGCACGCGGTCGTCGGCGGTGAGGCCGTACGCGTCCTGCATCCAGGCCAGGCGGTTGACGATGGCCCGGTGGGTGACGGCGACGCCCTTGGGGCGTCCGGTGGAGCCGGAGGTGTAGATCAGGTACGCGGGGTGGTCGGGTCCGGCCGGTGCGGCGGGCGCGTCGGGGGCCTCCTCGTCGTGGTCGACGAGGACGTGTTCGAGACCCTGCACATCGGGCAGCCGCCCGGCGGATCCGGTGGTCGTGACGACCGTACGGGCCCCGGAGTCGGCGAGCATGAACGCCACCCGGTCGGCGGGGTAGTCGAGGTCGAGGGGCAGGTAGGCGGCGCCGGCCTTGTGCACGCCGAGCAGCGCGACCATCAGCTCCGCGGAGCGGGGCACCGCGACCGCGACGAACCGCTCGGGGCCCGCGCCGCGGGCCCGCAGCCGCCGGGCCAGGGCCTCGGCGCGCCGGTCGAGTTCGGCGTAGGACAGGGTGGTGCCCTCGAAGACGACGGCGGGGGCGTCGGGCGTCCGTGCCACCTGCGCGGCGAAGAGCGTGGCGAGGGTGGCATCCGCGTCGGGCAGCGGGTGCGCCGTGGCGTTCAGCTCGGTGAGGCGCTCCTGCTCGCGCTCGGAGAGCATCCCGACGCGGGCGACCGGGCGGGCGGGGTCGGAGACCAGCGTCCGCAGCAGGGCCTCGAAGCGGTGGGCGATCGCGGCCACGGCCGGCCGGTCGAGCCGGGCGGCGTCGTACTTGAACCGCAGCGCGAGGTGTTCGCCGTCGTGCTCGACGATCAGGGCGAGCGGGTAGTGCACGGCGTCGAACACCTCGGCGCCGGTGACGCGCAGCGTCTCCCGGTCCTGTCCGGCGGACAGGTCGCCGGACGGGAAGTTCTCGAAGACGACGAGGGTGTCGAAGAGTTCCCCGCCGCCGGCGATCCGCTGGATCTCGGCCAGTCCGAGGTGCTGGTGGTCCAGGAGGGACGCGTGCTCGTCCTGGACGCGCAGCAGCAGCTCGGCGAGCGACTCTCCGCCGTTCAGGGTGACGCGGGCGGGCACGGTGTTGATGAACAGGCCGACGGCCGAGTCCAGGCCGCTGACCTCGGTCGTGCGTCCCGAGACGGTGGTGCCGAACACGACGTCCTGGCTGCCGGTGAGGGAGCCGAGGAGCAGGGCCCAGCCGCCGTTGAGGACGGTGCTGAGGGTGAGTCCGTGGCTGCGGGCGCGGGCCGTGAGGCCGGCGGTGAGCGGTTCGGGCAGCCGGACGTCGACGTGCTCGGGCCTGGCGACCGGCGCGGCTCCGTGGTCGCCCGCGGCGGAGGCGAGGGCGGGGAGCCGGGTCGGGCCGTCCAGGCCGGCCAGGGCGCGCTGCCACGCGTCGCGGGCGGCGTCGAGGTCCCGGCTCGCCAGCCAGGAGAGGTACGGCCGGGGGGCGGGCGCCTCGGGCAGGGCGTCGCCCTGATAGGCGGCGGACAGCTCCCGCAGCAGGACGGAGACCGACCAGCCGTCGGCGATGATGTGGTGCAGGGTGAGCAGCAGGCGGTGGCGCTCGCCGTCGCGGATCAGGGTGGCCCGCATCAGCGGCTGCCGGGCGAGGTCGAAGCCCTCGGCGCGGTCCTGCCGCAGCAGCTCCTCCAGCGGGGTGCGGGCGGTGTCGGTCTCGTGCCAGGGAAGCTCCGTGCGGTCGGCGATCCGCTGGACGACCTCGCCGCCGGGGAGCTGGCGGAACGCGGCGCGCAGCAGCGCGTGGCGGTCGAGGAGCAGTTGGAGCGACTGCCGGAGCCGGGCCGGGTCGACGCGGCCGGCGAGGTCGAGGAGTTCCTGGACGACGTAGAGGTCGGCGGCCTCCTGGTCGAACTCCGCGTGGAAGAAGAAACCTTCCTGGAGCGGGGAGACGGGCAGGGCGTCGTCGTCGAGCTCCACCGCTCGGGGGGCCGCCGGGCAGGCGTCGGCCGCGATCGGTTCCGCGGTGCGGGCGAGCGCCGCCACGGTCCGCTGCCGGAACACGTCGCGCGGGGTGAGGGCGAGCCCGGCCTCGCGGGCGCGGTTGACCAGCTGGATCGCGACGATGCTGTCGCCGCCCAGCTCGAAGAAGCTGTCGTGGACGCCGACCGACGGCAGGCTGAGCACGTCGGCGAAGAGCGCGGCGAGCGCGGTCTCGGCGGGGGTGGTGGGCGCGTCGCCGCCGGCCGTCGCGGTCCAGCGGGGCTCGGGCAGCGCGCGGCTGTCGAGCTTTCCGTTGGGCGTCAGCGGCAGCGGCCCGTCGAGGCGTACGACGGCGGAGGGGACCATGTAGTCGGGCAGCGACCCGGCGACGCGGGTGCGTGCCTCGGCGACGGAGGCCTCGGGGTCCGTGCCCGCCTCGGCGACGAGGTAGGCGACGAGCCGCTTGGCGTTGCGGTGGTCCTCGCGGACGAGGACGGCGGCCTGGGCGATGCCCGGGCAGGCCATGAAGGCGCTCTCGATCTCGCCGGGCTCGATGCGGTGGCCGCGGATCTTGATCTGGCCGTCGGCGCGGCCCAGGAACTCCAGGTTGCCGTCGGCGCCCCAGCGGACGCGGTCGCCCGTGCGGTACATCCTGGCGCCCGGCTCGGTGGCGTACGGGTCGGCGACGAAGCGCTCGGAGCTGAGCCCCGGCCTGCCGAGGTAGCCCCGGGCGAGGCCGCGCCCGGCGACGTACAGCTCGCCCTCGGTGCCGACGGGCACCAGGCGGAGCGCCGAGTCGAGCACGTAGGCGCGGGTGTTGGGGTCGGGCTCGCCGATGGGCGCGGGGCCCGGACGGTCGGCGGTGGCGACCCAGAGCGTGGAGTTGACGGTCGCCTCGGTGAGGCCGTACGCGACGACGACCTGGAGCCGCCCGGCCCAGCGGGCGATCAGCTCGCTGGGCACCGCCTCGGTGCCGACGATCAGGACGGCGCCGTCGGGCAGTTCGCACTCCTGCGGCAGGGCCGAGACGAGGGACGGCGGGAGGATCATGTGGGTGGCGCCGTGGCGTGCGATGTACTCCGTGAGCGCGGGCCCGGCGACGCGCCGCTCGGTGGGGACGACGATGATCCGGCCGCCCACGCAGAGCGACATGATCAGGTCCCAGACCGTCACGTCGAAGCCCACGGACGCGAACTGGACGACCCGGCTCTCGGCGGTGATGCCGATGCGTTCGGTGGCGGTGGCGACGAGACTGCCGACGCCGTCGTGGGAGACGACGACGCCCTTGGGCCGGCCGGTGGAGCCCGAGGTGTAGATGACGTACGCGGCCTGGTCCAGGGTGACGGGCAGGCCCGGGTCCGAGGCGTCGAGGGCGGCGCACTCGGCCGACAGGGACGGGTCGTCGAGCAGCAGGTGGGCGACGCCGGGGGTGTCCGGCAGGGCGGCGGACAGCTCCCGCGTGGTGACGACGGTACGCGCGCCCGCGTCGGCGAGCATGTAGGCGATCCGGTCCTGCGGGTGGTCGGCGTCCAGCGGCAGGTACGCCGCGCCCGCCTTCATCACCGCGAGCAGGGAGACGACGAGTTCGGCGGAGCGCGGGACGGCCACGGCGACGATGTCCTCGGCGCCGACGCCACGGGAGCCCAGGAGGCGGGCCAGCCGGTTGGCGGCCGCGTTGAGCTCGGCGTACGTGAGTTCCCGGTCCTCGCAGACGAGGGCGACGGCGTCCGGGGTGCGGCGGACCTGGGCCTCGAAGGCGGCGGGCCAGGACAGCTCGGCGGACTCCCGGGGCTTGTCGCCGAACTCGTCGAGGAGCCGGGCGCGTTCCGGCGCCGAGGTCAGTTCGATGTGGCCGACCGGCCGGTCGAGGTCCTCGACGAGCGCGTCGAGCACGGCGAGGAAGCGGCGCTCGTGGTCGGCGAGCGTCTCCTCGTCGCAGACCTGGGCGTCGGCGTCGATGTGGACGCGGACGCCCTGCCCGGCGCGGCACTCGGCGAAGCTCAGGGCGAGGTCGCTGACCGGGCCGAGCCAGACCGGTTCGAGTTCGGACTCCAGGTCACGGAAGCGCAGGTCGTCCGGGCGGGGCAGGACGTTGACGGTGGGGCCGACCAGCTCGGTCACGCCGTCGGCCAGACCCAGCTCCTTGGCCAGCTCCTCGGCGCGGTAGCGCCCGTGGGCGACGGCCTGGCCGACCGCGTGCCGTACGTCGGCGAGCAGCTGCGTGGCGGTCGTGCCGGGGCGGACGGTCAGGCGCAGCGGAACGATGTTGGACACCATGCCGGGGACGTCGGCCGAGACGGTGTCCTGACGGGCGGCGATCGGCAGGCCGAGGACGAGGTCCTGCTCACCGCTGGTGCGGTGGAGGTAGGCGGCCACGGCGGCGACGAGGACACGGGACACCCGGGTGCCGGCGCGCTCGGCGGCGGCGTACAGCCGGCGGGTCTGCTCGCCGGTCAGCTCCGAGGTGCGGCGCAGCCGCCGGGTCATGGGCAGCGGGGCGCGCTCGACGAGGCGTACGGGCTCGGGCCGTTCGGCCATGCGGGCCAGCCAGTGGGCGCGGTCCTCCTGGTGCGCCGCGGAGGACCGGTAGGCCCGCTCGGCGTCGACCAGGCGGGAGACGGCCCAGTCGCGCGGGGCGGGGCCCTCGTCGTCGGCGGTGTACAGCTCGGCGGCACGGCGGGTGATGAGCGCGAGGCCCATGCCGTCGATGACGATGTGGTGGTAGCGCTGGTACCAGACGACGTTGTCGTCCGCGAGCCGGAGCAGTGCGTGGCCGAAGAGGGCGCCCTGGGCGAGATCCATCGGGCGCTCGCGGTCGGCGGCCATCCAGTCGGCCGCGGCGCACGGGGGCTCGGCGGCGTCGCGCAGATCGACGACGGGTATGTCGAAGGGTGCGGGGGCGGGTGTCTGGCGGGGGCCGCCGTCGCCCGCGGTGACACGCACGTGGAGGCTCTCGGCCTCCTCGACGGCCTGCCGCACGGCGGCGGTGAGGCGCGGGAGGTCGACGTCGCCTCGCAGGTCAAGGGCGAACACGATGTTGTAGGCGGAGCTGTCCGGATCGATCTGCTGGGCAAGCCAGATACCGGATTGCCCGCCAGTGACGGGTATGCCGGAGGTGGACGTCCGGTCCGACTCGACGTCAAACATCGTTCGAATGGGCCTTTCCCTGGTGGTGCGTCGGTGAGGTGTGTCCGGTGCGCCCCGCTCCCGGCCCGCGCCGGGGAGGGGCCGCCGTTCGTTCGGCGGCCGGGCGCGGTGCTTGCTGGGAACGGGGCGCGGGTGGCGGGGGCCGCCCGTCCGCGGCGGCCGGCGGGCGGGCCGGGTGGCTGCGGACGGGCGGGGTACCGGCGGACTGGCCGCCGGACGCCGGTGGACGTCTGCTTACTTGATGGCCGCGATCAGCGGCTCGACCTCGTCGATGGCGTACGGGATCGACAGGACGGTGTTGAAGGAGAAGGCCGCGCCGATGTCCGGGTCCTGGTACGGCACGAACAGGTCGCGCTTCTCCGAGTTGACCTTCAGCTTCTTGTACAGCGGCTCGGCCTTGATGCGGTCGTTGGCCTCGGTGCTGGAGGTGACCCAGACGAGGCGGTCGACGTCGAGCACGTTCAGCTTCTCGGCGCTCAGCTCGGCGACGTTCCAGCCCGGCTTGGCCAGGGTGTCGATCTCGGGCTTGAGCTTGAAGCCGAGCTCGTTGAAGAAGATGGCCTTCGGGTCGGTCTTGGTGAAGGCCGAGTACTTGCCGGCCTCGAAGCTGTCGGCGACGGCGATGGTCTTCGTCGCGAACTCGGGGTGCTTGTCCCGGACGGCCTTGAAGCGGGCGTCGATGCCGGAGATCAGCTTCTCGGTCTCCGCGTCCTTGCCGAGGGCCTTGCCGATCTGGCGCGTCATGACCTGCCAGGAGGCACCGTAGTCGGGCAGGCCCTTGGGCTGCGCGACGACCTTGGTGAACTTCGAGAGCGTGTCGTACTGCTCCTTCTTCATCCCCGAGTACTGGGCGATGACGAGGTCGGGCTTGAGCGCCGCGATCTTCTCGATGTTGTACTCGTCGCGCTCACCGACGATCTCGGGCTTCGTGGTGCCCCACTTGTCCTTCGCCCACGGCCACTTGCCGTACGGGGTCTCCTTGAACCAGTCCACCGCGCCGACCGGCTTGATCCCGAGCGCCAGAACCGCGTCCTGGTCCGACAGGCCCAGGGTGACGACCTTCTTCGGCTCCGCGTCGATGGTCGTGCTGCCGTACTTGTGCTCGACCGTCACGGGGAAGGCGGCCGACTTGGAGCTGCTCGCCTCACCCGAGGGCTTGGACTCGGTCTTCTCCGTGCCGCCCCCACAGGCGGACAGAGCGAGCGCGGCGACGGTGGCGACGGCCACCTTGGGGAGGTGTCTGACGAACCGCGTCAGAGCGGGGCGCGTACCAGTGGACACGAATGTTCCTTTCACGGGGATTGCACAGTGCGTGCCACGACCGCTCCGTACGAGGACGCTACGGGGCGAGCGGGGCGAGTGGGGGCTTGGTGAGCAGGACCACCGGGGGACGGGACACGTCGGCGGACCTGGGTCTCGGCGGAACGGACCTCAGCGGACCGAGCCGATGCCGTCGGCGACCGGCCGGGGCTCTTCCTGGGCGGGCTCCGCGGTGCGGTCGAGGATCGAGTCCAGTATCTCGCCGACCCGGATCGCGGTGTTGGAGAGCAGCGACGACGTGATGCCGTGGGTGTGCTCGGTGCCGCCCTGCAGGTAGATGCCGCAGCGCAGTTCGGGGTCGGTCGTGATGCGGTAGTCCCGCTCGACGCGGACCCGGCCCTGCTCGTCGAGGTGGCAGCTCTTCGCGACGTCGCCGAGGATTCCGAGGGGCTCGGCCTGGCTGTAGCCGGTGGCGAGGACCACGACGTCGGCGTCGACCACGTTCTCCTCGCCGGTGACCAGGGAGGTGACGGTGGCGCGGACGGTGTCCGGGGTCTCCTCGACGCCGGTGAGCCGCGAGATGTTGAGGAAGCGCAGCCGCTCGGCGCCGAGCACCTTCTCCTGGTACGCCACCCGGTACAGCTCGTCGATCAGGTCGATGTCGACGACCGAGTAGTTGGTGTTCCCGTGGTAGTCCATCAGCCGGCGCTTGATGTCGTCGGGAGCGGTGAAGTACTCGTCGACCGCCTCGGGGTCGAAGATGCGGTTGGCGAAGCTGCTGTCGTCCGCCGGGCTGTAGCCGTAGCGGGAGAAGACGGCGCAGATCTCGGCGTTGGGGAAGCGGCGGTGGAGGTACGCCACGTTCTCGGCGGCGCTCTGGCCGGCGCCGACGACGATGAAGCGGGTGGGGTCGGTGCCCTCCAGGCCGTCCACCTTGGCGAGCAGGTCGGAGTTGTGCCAGACGCGGTCGGAGCGCTCGACGCCCTCCGGCATGACGGGACGGAGTCCCGTGCCGATGACGAGGTTCCGTGCGCGGTGGACCACGGTCTCCGAGCCCGAACGGGCCGTCACGTCGACGTACTCCACCACTCCGTCGCGTACGACGGGGTCGACGGAGACGACCTCGTGACCGTAGGAGACCATGTCGTCGACCTTCGCGGCCGCCCACTCGAAGTAGTCGTGGAACTCCACACGCAGCGGGAAGAGGTTCTTGTGGTTGACGAAGTCGATCAACCGGCCCTTGCTCTGCAGGTAGCGCAGGAAGGTGTACTCGCTGGACGGGTTGCGCAGCGTCACCAGGTCCTTGAGGAAGGACACTTGCATCGTGGCGTCGTCGATGAGCATGCCGCGGTGCCAGCCGAAGTTCGGCTGACGCTCGAAGAAGTGGGCAGTGACCGCCTCCTGCCTGCCGACGCGAGCGTTGTGCTCGCTGAGCGCGATCGCCATGGCCACATTGGACGGCCCGAAGCCGATACCTATGAGGTCGTGGATCAGAGGTGCGTCGCCAGGAAGAACCTGTGACATGTCACTCCCATCGTGCGGGACAGCCGCCTGTCAGGCGTGGGGGAAAAATTACGAGATGCCAAGCCCGCCGGTGACGCCGGCCAGGCGAACTTAGGTAAAGCTAACCTGACCAAGCCCGACCTGTCGACGGGACAAAACGGGCAGGTCAGAGATAGTGGCATCGAACACTCCCAAAATCAGGGCCCGTTGCATCCTTAGGTAAGCCTTGCTTTACTTGGCAAGGTCATTCGCTCTTCTGAGGAGGAACCCCATGCGGGTCGTCATGTTCGGTTACCAGACCTGGGGGCACCGCACCCTGCAAGCTCTCCTGGACTCCGAGCACGACGTCGTGATGGTCGTGACCCACCCCAAGAGCGAGCACGCCTACGAGAAGATCTGGAGCGACTCGGTCGCCGAGCTGGCCGAGGAGCACGGGGTCCCCGTCGTCATCCGCAACAGGCCCGACGACGAAGAGCTGTTCCAGCTCCTCAAGGAGGCCGACCCGGACATCATCGTGGCCAACAACTGGCGCACCTGGATCCCGCCGCGGATCTACACGCTGCCCCGCCACGGCACGCTGAACATCCACGACTCCCTCCTGCCCAAGTACGCCGGCTTCTCCCCCATCATCTGGGCCATGATCAACGGCGAGTCGGAAGTCGGCGTCACCGCCCACATGATGGACGAGGTGCTCGACGCGGGTGACATCGTCGACCAGCGCGCGGTGACGGTGGAACCCACGGACACCGCCACCGACCTGTTCCACAAGACGGTCGACCTCATCGCCCCCGTCACGGTCGGCGCCCTGGACCTGATCGCCTCCGGGCGGACCGAGTTCACCAAGCAGGACCGCTCCCAGGCCAGCTTCTTCCACAAGCGCTCCGAAGAGGACATCCGGATCAACTGGGACTGGCCCGCCGACGTCCTGGCGCGCCTGGTCCGCGCCCAGTCCGCCCCGTACCCGGCCGCGTTCGCCTTCCACAAGGGCAAGCGCCTCGAAGTCCTCTCCGCCGTGGTGTCCGAGGGCCGCTACGGCGGCACGCCCGGCCGCGTCTTCTACCGCGAGGGCGAGGGCGTGGTGATCGTCGCCGGCGCCGACGCCCGCACCGGCCGCAACCACGGCCTGGCCATCACGCGCGTACGGACCGAGGACGGCCAGGAGCTGCCCGCGACCGAGTACTTCACCTCGATGGGCGGCTACCTCACCAGCCGCCCCTGACCACCTCCGCACCCGCGCCCACGGAACCCCGGCGCCCCCAGACGGTCCTGGGGGCGCCGGCCCCTTTCCGTATTGACCACCCCCAGCGTGCTGAACCGCAACGGCGGAAGGCGAGCTGCTCGCCGGCCGCCCATGAACCGCCCCGGCCCGACTCCTTACTGCCAGTCGTCGTAGGGCGGCGGCGGATCCGTCTCCTCGAACGGGTCGAGCGGCGGCTCCTCGTCGAACGGCGCCGGCGCCGACGCGGCGGACCCGGCCGACGGCGCGGAGCCGGACCCGTCCGGCTCCGCGCCGGAGGACCCGGTCCGCGGCGCGGCGGGGGCCCCGGTCGACGGTGCGGCGGGGGATGCCCCGGGGGCGCGGCACTCGGCCAGGGTGTCGAGCACGCCTTGGGCGTACTTGGTGAGCTTGGCCTCCCCCACGCCGCCGACGGTGCCCAGCTCCGCGGCCGTGGCGGGGAACAAGGTCGCGATCTCGCGCAGGGTGGCGTCGTGGAAGACGACGTACGCCGGCACGCCCTGCTCCTTGGCCGTCGCGGCCCGCCAGGCGCGGAGGGCCTCGAAGACCGGAACGGCCGCGGCCGGCAGGTCGACGGGGACACGCGCGCCCTTGCCGGAACGCGACCCGGACTCCTTGCGGGCCCCGGCGGCGGGCGCCTTCTCCTTACGCAGCGCCACGGTACGGCGCCCGCCGAGCACCTCGCCGCTGGCGTCCGTCAGCACCAGCGTCCCGAAGTCGCCCTCGACCGCCAGCAGCCCCTGCGCCAGCAGCTGGCGCACGACCCCGCGCCACTCCGCGGTGCCCAGGTCGGCCCCGACGCCGAACACCGACAGCCCGTCGTGGTCGAACTGGATGACCTTGGCGGTCTTCTTGCCCTGGAGGATGTCGATGATCTGGCCCGCGCCGAACTTCTGGCGCCGCTCCTTCGCCAGCCGCCACACCGTGGACAGCAGCTTCTGCGCCGCGACCGTGCCGTCCCAGGACTCGGCCGGGGTCAGACAGGTGTCGCAGTTGCCGCAGCGTTCGCCCGACTGCCCGAAGTAGGCCAGCAGCCGCGCCCGCCGGCAGTCGACGGTCTCGCAGAGCGCCAGCATGGCGTCCAGGTGCGCGGCCAGCGAGCGGCGGTGCGTCTCGTCGCCCTCGGAGCCGTCGATGAGCTTGCGCTGCTGGACCACGTCCTGCAGCCCGTACGCCAGCCATGCCGTGGCCGGCTCTCCGTCGCGGCCGGCGCGGCCGGTCTCCTGGTAGTAGCCCTCGACCGACTTCGGCAGGTCGAGGTGGGCCACGAAGCGCACGTCCGGCTTGTCGATGCCCATGCCGAAGGCGATCGTCGCCACCATCACGACCCCGTCCTCCCGCAGGAAGCGCGCCTGGTTCGCCGCACGCGCGCGGGCGTCCATTCCGGCGTGGTACGGCAGGGCGTCGACACCGTGCTCCACCAGGGCGGCCGCGGTCTTCTCCACGGAGGACCGTGAGAGGCAGTAGACGACTCCGGCGTCCCCCTCGTGCTCGGTGCGGATCAGCTCCAGGACCTGCTTGACGGGGTTGTTCTTGGGGACGATGCGGTACTGGATGTTCGGCCGGTCGAAGCTCGCGACGAAGTGCCGGGCGTCCTGCAGACCGAGCCGCGCCGCGATCTCCGCGTGGGTGGCCTCCGTGGCCGTCGCGGTCAGCGCGATCCGCGGCACCTTGGGCCACCGCTCGTGCAGCATGGAGAGCGCGAGGTAGTCGGGGCGGAAGTCGTGGCCCCACTGGGCGACGCAGTGCGCCTCGTCGATCGCGAAGAGCGACACCGTGCCCCGGTCGAGCAGCCGCTGCGTCCCCTCCGTGCGCAGCCGCTCGGGGGCGAGGTAGAGCAGGTCCAGCTCGTCGGCGAGGAAGGCCTGCTCGACGGCCTGCCGCTCGTACGGGTCCTGGGTCGAGTTGAGGAACCCGGCGCGCACGCCGAGGGCGGTCAGCGCGTCCACCTGGTCCTGCATCAGCGCGATGAGCGGCGAGATCACGATGCCCGTGCCCTCCCTCACGAGCGCCGGGATCTGGTAGCAGAGCGACTTCCCGCCGCCGGTCGGCATCAGGACGAGGGCGTCGCCGCCCCCGACGACCTGCTCGACGATCTCCCGCTGTTCGCCGCGGAAGGCGCTGTAGCCGAAGACGCGGTGAAGCACCTCGAGAGCGTCGGAGGTCGTGGGGGAAGCATCCGGAAGGGCCATTCGACAAGCCTAACGGCGTGCGCCGACACCCCCGGCCCCGTCCACCGAACCTGTGGACGACCAGCCCGGCCGGGGGCCGTCCCGAGGGCGGCTCAGCCCGCGACGCGGGCCATCCACGCCTCGACGTCGTCCGCGGACCGCGGCAGGCCCGCCGACAGGTTCTCGTGGCCCTCGTCGGTGACGACCAGGTCGTCCTCGATCCGCACGCCGATGCCCCGCCACTCCTCGGGCACGGTGAGGTCGTCGGGCTGGAAGTACAGACCCGGCTCGACGGTGAGGACCATGCCCGGCTCCAGGACGCCGTCGACGTACTCCTCGTTCCGGGCGTGCGCGCAGTCGTGGACGTCCAGGCCGAGCATGTGACCGGTGCCGGCCATGGTGAAGCGGCGCTGGAGGCCGAGTTCGTACGCCCGCTCGGCGGGGCCCTCGATGAAGCCCCACTCGACCAGCCGGACCGCGAGGTGGCGCTGGGACGCCTCGTGGAAGTCGCGGTACGCGGCGCCCGGCTTCACGGCCGCCATGCCCGCCTCCTGGGCCTCGTACACCGCGTCGTAGACCTTGCGCTGCACGGGCGTGAAGGTCCCGCTGATCGGGAGCGTGCGCGTGACGTCGGCGGTGTAGAGCGTGCGCGTCTCCACTCCGGCGTCGAACAGGAGCAGCTCCCCCGGGCGGACCGGGCCGTCGTTCTCCGTCCAGTGCATGATCGTGGCGTGCTCGCCCGCGGCGCAGATGGACCCGTAGCCGACGGAGTTGCCCTCCAGGCGCGCCCGGCGGAAGAAGGTGCCCTCGATCCAGCGCTCGGAGGACGCGACGGCCCGGGAGAGCTCGCCGACGGCGTCGGTGAACCCGCGCACGGTGGAGTCCACGGCCTTGCGCATCTCGGCCAGCTCCCACGCGTCCTTGACGAGCCGGAGATCGCTGAGCACCTCCTCCAGCTCGTCGTCGCGCGCCTCGTCGGTGGTGACGGCGGCTTCCAGGGCGGGGTCGACGCCTCGGACGATCCGGGTGGGCACACCGGAGGCGGCGGCCAGGTCGGCGGCGGCCGTGCGGACGTCGCGGCAGGACAGACCGAGCACGCGCTCCGACTCGGCGAGGGAGCGGCGGCGGCCCATCCACAGCTCCGCCGTGGGGCCCGTCCAGAACTCGTTGTTCTCCCTGCTGTCCCGTGGCAGCTGGTAGCAGTAGGCGTCATGGCCGCCGTCGGCGCGGGGTTCGAGGACGAGGGCGCCGTCCCGGGCCTGGTCCCCGGTCATGTGCACATAGGCGGAGTGCGGCCGAAAGGGGTAGGTGTCGTCGTTCGAGCGGACCTTGAGGCTGCCCGAGGGGATCACGAGGCGTTCGCCGGGGAAGCGCGCGGAGAGCGCGGCGCGGCGGCGGGCCGCGTACGGCGCCTGCTCGTCGAGCGCCAGGTCGTGACGCTCGGTGTCCGCCCACCCCGTGCGCATGAGGGCGGACAGCTCCTCGGAGATCCCTGTGTACAGCCCGTTCTTTCGGCCCTTGGCCACGGCGTTCCCCTGCTTCCCGTCGGTGAGGGTGGGTCCTGGACTGCGTGCTGCGCGGGGCAGGACGCGCCCTGGACGGTAGCCGGGTACGGGGGCGTGGGGTGCCGAAGTGTGCCACTGGCACAGATCGGCCACGCCGCCCTGGTTGCCGTCGATAATGCGGGGCATGACGAACGCGAGACTCGGCGAGGCCCTCCGGCTCCTGGGCATCGACGATGCCGCGGGCCGGGTCTATCTGGCACTCCTCGAACGGGCACCCGCCCCGCTGAGCGAGATCGGGGCCGCGGCGGGCCTGAGCGGTGCGGAGCTCGCCGCGGCGTACGGCGCACTGGCCGACGCGGGTCTGGCCCGTGCGGCGGAGGAGGGTGCGGAGGTGGTGGCTCCGGTGCCGCCCGCCGCGGGGCTGGAGATCCTCGCCCGGCACCGCGCGGCCGAGCTCGACGCGTCGCGTATCGCCGTCGGGGGCGCCTTCGAGTCGTTCCGGCGGCAGCGGCTCGCCGCGTACGACGACCATCTCGTCGAGGTCGTCACCGGGGACGCCGTCGGCCCGAGGATGCGGCACGCGTGGGCGAGCGCCCGCGAACAGATCCGTCAGTTCGAGTCGCCGCCGTACTTCCCGCTCTCCACCGCCACCCAGGACGCGCTGGCCACGCTCGCCCGCGGGGTGACGCAGCGGGTCGTCTACTCGCGGGAGTCGCTGGAGCATCCCGGTCATCTGAGGGACGTCATCGAGCCGTGCGTCGAGGCCGGCGAGCAGGCCAGGGTCCTGCCGTCGGTGCCGGTCAAGCTCCTGATCATCGACGACGCCTACGCGCTGGTGTCGTTGTCGATCAAGGAGGCGGACGTCGTCAACACGCTGCTGGTGGTGCAGCCGAGCGGGCTGCTCTCCGCGCTCGTGGCCCTCTTCGAGCAGTCCTGGCAGAACGCCCTGCCCTTCCACGGCCGTACCACACGCCCGGGCGGCCTGCCTCCGGCCGACCGTCGTCTGCTGTGGCTCCTGGCGGGCGGCGCGACCGACGAGGTCGTCGCCCGGGAGCTGGGGATCAGCCGCCGCACGCTCTTCCGCCGGCTCCAGATCCTGATGGCCCGTCTGGGAGCCGCCAACCGCTTCCAGTTGGCCTTGCAGGCGCAGCGTTCCGGTTGGCTGTGACCGAGGGTCCCTGGAGCGGAATCGCACGAACGGCCGGGCTCCCGGGGGAACCGGGCGGCGGATTGGTGCCAATGGCCCGCAGTCGTCCGCATATTGACGATCGGTCACCTGTTCGCGCCCGGTGATAAGATCACGACGCTTGCGGAGCGGTGGATGGGTGCAAAACGACATCTCCGACCACGGCGACCATCCGGGCAAGTACCCCGGTACGGACGGTCCGCCGGTCCACCCGCATTGACGGAATTCAGCAACTGACCGTCAGTCGCCTGAAGAGAGCCTTATGACGTCTTACGCACAGAACCCAGCACTCTGGGTCCTCCTGGTCGCCGTCCTCGGCGCTGTGGCCGTAATCGTTCGCCAGCGCAAAGCGATACGGACTTTACGGCAGGAGACCGCAGAGCTCAAGGCCCACTACTCCGAGTTGGAGAACAGCTACTCGAAATCCGTCGAGGACGAGAAGGAGCGGGCCCAGGACTCGACCAAATCGGTCCTGAAGTCCGCCATGCGGACCCTCCAGGGCCTCGCCGCCGAGCAGCAGTTGGTCATCTCCGGGCTGCAGAGCAAGTACGGCGATTCCGTCATTCTCCACGACCTTCTGGAGATCGACCACACCAACTCCCAGTTCGGCCGGCGCGCACAGTCCATCGCCGTGCTGTGCGACGGCTGGCTGGGGCGCCAGCGTGAAGTCGCCTCGGTGTACGACGTGGTCCGCAGCGCCCAGGGAAGAATCCGTCACTACCGGCGGGTCGAAATCCTTTCGCAGGTCGACTTCGGCATCACGAGCCGGGCCGTCGAACCGGTGGCGCTGGCTCTCGCGGAGCTGCTCGACAATGCCACGAGCTATTCCAGCCCGGACACCGTGGTCGAAATCAATATCCGTACCGTGCCCAAGGGTATTTGTATCGTCGTCGACGACGCCGGTGTCGGCATGAACGACGAGGAGCGGGCCCGGGCCGCGAAACTCCTGACGACTGAGCGCGTCTCCGGCGTGTCCGGACTCGGCAGCCCGCCGCAGTTCGGTTTCGCCGTCATCGGCGTGCTCTGTGAACGCTTCGGATTCGAGGTGTCCGTGGACTCCAGTTCGCCGTACGGCGGCGTCCGCTCGGTCCTTCTCCTGCCGCACGACATGCTCACCGGCATGCCGGAGAAGAAGGCCCCCGCGCCCGCCGTTCCCGCCGTCGCCGCGCCGGACCCGAGCGGTCCCACGTCCGCGGTGACCACGTCCACGACGGACGACGGTCTGCCGCGACGGCGTCGCAAGCGGCCGATGGCCATCGTGACCGGCTCCACCGCGGCCGCGCCCGCACCGGCCCGCTCCGGTGCGGAGACCGCGGCGATCATGGGGGCCTTCCAGCGAGGCACGCAGTCCGGCCGGGCCACGCGCCCGGACTCGGCGGACCAGACCAGCAGCACACGTGATGCGAGCAGCGAAGGGCATGAGATCTCGTGAACGACGATCTGTCATGGATGCTTGACAGCGCCTTGGAGATACCCGGGGCGCTGCACGCGGTCCTGGTCTCCGCCGACGGTCTGCTGATGGCCCGGACCAGGGATTTCGAGAAGGACAACGCGGACACGGTAGCGGCGGCGATGAGCGGCATGCAGTCGCTCAGCCGCTCGCTCGGGTTCTTCGTCGAGGCCGGGCGCCTGCAGTGGCGCCAGACGCTGGTCGAGTTCGACGGCGGCTGGGTCTTCCTGATCTCCGCCGGCGAAGGCGCGTACCTCGGTGTCTCGGCCTCGCCGGACGTCGACATGCAGGACATCACGTTCCGGATGCAGCAGCTCGTCGGTCAGCTGGGCAAGGCCCTGACGACACCGCCGCGCGAGAACCTCGGCGTCCGCTCATGAACGGTTTCGACGAACTGGGTCCCGAGGCGGCGGAGTTAGTTCGTCCGTACGTCATCACCAAGGGGCGCGGCCTGCCCGACGAGGCGCAGCTGTCCCTGGTCACGCTGGTGACCGCGGCCGACGACCGGCAGCAGCGGCGCCCCACCCGGCTCTCTCCGGAGGAGCAGAGCCTGCTGGAGCTGTGCACCGCCGGCTATCTCTCGGTCGCCGAGGTCGCGGGCCACACCCGGCTGCCGATCGGTGTGGTGAGGATCCTTCTCTCCGCCCTCAGCGAGGGCGGCTATCTCGTCACCCGTCCACCCGTGCAGCGTGCCGCGCTCGCGGACCGAGACATTCTCGAGGAGGTCCTGAATGGGCTCCGCGCCAAGTTTGGATGAGCAGGCGTACGTGCGCGGCGGGGCGACGCAGACCGCCGTGAAGATCCTCGTCGTCGGTCACTTCGCCGTGGGCAAGACCACCTTCATCGGTGCGATCTCGGAGATTCCTCCGCTGACCACCGAGGAGACGATGACCCGCGCCGGCGAGTCCTTCGACGACCTCAAGGGGGTCCGGAGCAAGACCACCACGACGGTGGCCATGGACTTCGGCCGTCTGACCATCAGCGACCGCGTCGTGCTCTACCTGTTCGGGACGCCCGGCCAGCAGCGCTTCGTCCAGATGTGGGAGGACATGGCACGCGGCGCGCTCGGAGCGCTGGTGCTGGTCGACCCCGAGCGGCTGGCGGACTCCTTCGCCGTGATCGACCTGATCGAGCAGTACGGCCTCGACTACGCGATCGCCGTCAACCACTTCGACGGCACCCAGGACCGCGAGGAACGGGCGCTGCGCGAGGCGCTGGACCTGCTCGACGACACGCCGGTCGTCACCTGCGACGCGCGCGACGAGAAGTCGTCCGCCGACGCGCTGATCACCCTCGTCCGCTACTTGCTGGACCGCGCTCACTAGGAAGAGACATGGACGCTCGACCCACCACCCCCGTACCCCCGCCCGGGTGCCCCGCCCACGAGACCGGCGGCCGGGTACCGCTGCACGGACCGGAGTTCGCGGCAGACCCGCAGGCGTACTACGCCTATCTCCGCAACTACGGCCCGACCGCGCCCGTGGAGCTCGCTCCGGGGGTGGAGGCCACGCTCGTCACGGACTACGCGACGGCGCTGCAACTCCTCCAGGACTCCGGTTCCTTCCGCAAGGACGCGCGCCGCTGGCGCGACCTCAACGAGGGCCGGATCAGCCCGGACAGCCCGATCGTGCCCGTGCTGGCGTACCGCCCCAACTGCATGTTCAGCGACGGCGCCGAGCATCTGCGGCTGCGTCAGGCGGTCACGGACAGCATGGCCCGCGTCGACACGCGCAAGCTGAGCCGGACCACGGAGCAGGTCTCCGAGTACCTGATCGCGCAGTTCGGCACGCGCGGCTCGGCCGACCTGCTGGCTGACTACGCCAAGCAGCTGCCGATGTTCGTGTTCAACGAGCTCTTCGGCTGCCCCGCCGACATCGGCGACCGGGTGCTGTTCGGCATCACCGGCATGTTCGACGGTGTCAACGCCGAGCGGGCGATCGAGGTGCTGTTCGGAGCCGTCGGCGAACTGGTGGCGCTCAAGCGGGCCAGGCCCGGGGACGACGTCACCTCGTGGCTGATGCAGCATCAGGCGAAGCTGACGGACGAGGAGATGGTCCATCAGCTCGCCCTGCTGCTGGTCGCGGGCAACGAACCGCTGCGCAACCTCATCGGCAACACCCTGCACCGGCTGCTCACCCACGACGCGTACGCCCACAAGGGCGGGCTGATCGACGAGGCCATCGACGACACGCTGTGGGAGAACCCGCCCATGCAGAACCTGGCGCCGCACTACCCGGCGTCCGACATGGAGTTCGCCGGGCAGAAGTTCCGGGCGGGCGATCTCGTCCTCGTCAGCTTCGCGGCCGCCAACACCGGGCCGACGCTGACGGCTTCGCGACAGTCCGGCAGCAACCGGGCCCACCTGGCGTGGAGCGCGGGCCCGCACGCCTGCCCGTCGAAGGACCCCGCACGGCAGATCACCGTCACCGCCGTCGAGAACCTGCTCAACCGGCTTCCCGACGTCGAACTCGCGGTGCCGGAGGACAGTCTCGTCTGGCGGCCGGGCCCGTTCAACCGTGGTCTGGCCACACTGCCGGCCCGGTTCACCCCGGCCGAGGGCGGACACCGGACTCCCACGCAGTCACGTCCCGGCGCGGCGGCCCACGCCGAGGCGTCCGAGGCGGGCCGCAAGCGCGAACGGAGCGGTATGTGGAGCCAGTTCCTCAACTGGCTGGCGAAGTGATCAACGCAACCCCACCTGCCTGTCCCGTCACTGCATGAACGTTCTGCCTCAGGGGTAGTGAGCACCGCGTTGTTCGGAGCTGCTTACGAGGCAAAGGAGTGTCGTGGACCACATATCCATCGACGCCGGGATTCTGCACCACCCCACCCCGTTCGACCCCCTCGATACCCGCCCGTCCGGGCGGGTATCTTCTTGGGTGCCCACAGACGCGGGGGGAACGCTGGGGGAACACGCCGCGAGACAGGTGCTGCGGCTGTGCGAGGCCGCGGGGTTGGACGGGGCCGACTCCGCGGCGTATGCGCGGACCATGCTCTCCGCGCTGGGCCCCGTCGCCGAGCGGTCACTCGACCTGCCGGCGCCCGACGACTCCTTCCTCTCCGACGACCACACCCCGGTGGAGTTCTCGCTCTCCTTCACGCCGGACCAACGACCCACGCTGCGCGTGCTCCTGGAGCCGGGGTGCGGCGCCGCCGACCTGGCGGAGAACGGCCGTACCGGACTGCGGGTGGTCCGTGGGATGGCGCGGCGCTGGGGCTTCGACACCAGGCGGCTGGACGAGCTGGAGGACCTGTTCTTCCCGCCGGACCCCCAGGGTCCGCTGGCGCTCTGGTGCGCGCTGGAGCTGGTCCCCGGCGGGGTCCCCCGGGTGAAGGTCTATCTGAACCCCGCGGCGTCCGGGAAGGAACGTTCCGCCGACACCGTACGGGAGGCCCTGCGCCGACTCGGCCACCACCAGGCGTTCGCGTCCCTGCCGACGGGCGACCGCCATCTGTTCTTCGCCCTGGACCTCGGCGACTGGGCCGAGCCCCGGGTGAAGATCTATCTCGCGCACCACGACCTGTCGGCGGCCGAGGCGGCCGGCCTGTCCCGCGTGGACGGCGGTCCGGGAGCGGCGGAGATCACCTCGTTCTTCCGCACGGCGGCCGGTCACGACACCGATGCCCCCGGCCGCGACCCGCGGCTCGACCGCCGCCCGGTGCAGTCCTGCCACGCCTTCACCGAGACGGTGACCGGACGGCCCAGCGGCTTCACGCTGTACATCCCCGTCCGCGACTACGCCCGGCACGACGGCGAGGCCCTCGACCGGGCGGTGGCCGTCCTCGGCCGGCACGGCATGGACGCCACCCCGCTCCGCCGGTCGGTCGCCGCCGTCACCTCGCGCCGGCTGCGGGACGGCGTCGGCCTCATCGCATACGTGGGCCTCGCCCACCAGGAGGGACGGCTGCCGCGCGTGACCGCCTACCTCTCCTCCGAGGCGTACGAGGTGAGGCCGCCGGCCACCGCGGCCGTACCGTCGCGTCGGGCGGAAGCCGTCCACTGACGCGCTACGCGTCCTGCAACTCCCGCAGCTCCCGGAGGTAGGGGCCGACGTCCACCTGGATGGAGGCCCCCTCGGTCCGGCCGTAACGCTCCTCGATGCCCTTGAGGTACGTGCCGATCTCCTCGCGCATGACATCGGCGGGCGGCAGCGTGACGTCACCGTCGACGATCCGCGCCACCCACCGCGCCTGGGCCTCCACGAGGCGGGTGATCGAGCCCACGGGACGGATCAGACCGACGAAGTACAGGCCGGGCCGGTCGGGGGCGACGACCCGTCTGTAGAGCTCGACCACCCCTTGCCGCCTGCCCGCCGGGAGTCCGGCGGGCAGGAAGGGGAAGGCCATGCGGAATCCGGTGCAGTAGACGATCGCGTCCGCCTCCGCCTCGGTGCCGTCGGCGAAGGACACCCGGCCGCCGTCCAGAGAGGCGACGGCGGGCTTGGGGATCACCCCTCCGTGCCGTATGCGGCTGAGGATCTCGTCCGAGATCGTCACGGCGGAGGAGAAGACCGGGTGGTCGGGCTCGGGCAGACCGTAGTCCGACAGCCTGCCCCGCGCCACGAGCAGCGCCTGCTCGACGAAGCTGCGCTGCTCGGGGAAGGACATCTCGCTCCACCACGGCGCGTCGGCGATCAGGTCCACGGACATGCCGAAGAGCTGCTTGGGCACGACGTGCAGTCCCCGGCGGACGGAGAGCATCGTCCGCGCCGCGTGCCGGGAGAGGTCCGCCGCGATGTCGACGCCCGACGCCCCCATCCCCACGACGACGACGTGCTGTCCGGCGAAGTCGGCTCCGTCGCGGTAGTCCATCGAGTGCAGAATCCTTCCGGCGAAGGATTCCGAGCCCCGCGGCAGCGGATCGGGCAGCACCGCCTCGGTGTTGTGGCCGGAGGCGACGACCACCCGCTCGAAGCGCCGTTCCGTCACCTCGCCCCGCGCGTCCCGGCTGACGACGGTCCAGGCACCGTCGTCGCCCTGGCGCACGGAGGTCACCTCGGTGCGCAGTTCGAGGTGCGGCAGCAGTCCGGCCCACTCGGCGAAGGACCGCAGATAGGCGGCGACATCGCTGTGGCCGGGATAGAGGGGCAGCTCCTCCGGCATGGGGAAGTCGCTGTAACCGGTGAGCTGTTTGGCGCTGTTCAGATGGAGCGACATATAGGCCGGGCCACGCTCACCTGCCCCCGGCTGGCGCCAGATCCCACCGACGTCCGGCGCCTTCTCCAGGCAGACGAAGCCGATTCCCCTGACCGAGAGCGCGTGTGCGGTGGCCAGCCCGGACAGGCCCGCACCGATGACACACACGGTCGGGGCGGCGGGGACACCGACCGTACGTGACCTGTCCAAGGATCCCTCCACAGAACACCATCCGTCCTCGCACCGGGGGCGGTTGACACCGCTGACCCCCCGTGCGGGAGCCCGGAAGCCTCACGATACCGATCACGGTTCGAACGTGATCTTCCGAGGGGCCGGGAAACGATCCGGGGTCGCGCCGATGCGAGAACGTCACGGAAAAGCCTTCTCCGGGTTACACGGCGGCTCACCCGGCCGTGCCACGCTCCCGCTTGCAGCAGTGCAACCCGCGTAGACCGCGGTGCCGTTGAGCCGGAAGCCGTGTGTCCCGACGCGTCCCGTCCCCCACGAAAGGTCCCCCATGTCCTCTGTGCCCACCGGCAGATGGAAGGCCCTGGCCGCGACCATATCCGCGGTCCTCATCGGGCTCACCCTCCCGACGGTCGCCGCCACCCCGGCCGGCGCCACCACCACCGCGTACGACAGCACGTACTACAAGAACGCGATCGGCAAGACCGGCACGAGCCTGAAGTCCTCGCTGCACACGATCATCGGCAGCCAGAGCAGGATCTCGTACGACGCGGTCTGGAACGCGCTCAAGGTCACGGACCAGGACCCGAACAACAGCGCCAACGTGGTCCTGCTGTACAGCGGCACCTCGCGCAGCAAGAGCCTCAACGGCGGCGACGTGGGCGACTGGAACCGCGAGCACGTGTGGGCCCAGTCCCACGGCAGCTTCGGCACCTCGGCCGGCCCCGGCACCGACCTCCACCACCTGCGGGCCGCCGACGTCCAGGTCAACAGCATCCGCGGCAACAAGGACTTCGACAACGGCGGCAGCGCGGTCAGCGGCGCGCCCGGCAGCTACACGGACTCCAACTCCTTCGAGCCGCGCGACGCGGACAAGGGCGACGTGGCCCGGATGATCCTCTACATGGCCGTCCGCTACGAGGGCGACGACGCCTGGGCGGACCTGGAGCCCAACGAGTCGGTCTCCAACGGCAGCGTCCCCCTGCACGGCCGCCTCTCGGTCCTGAAGCAGTGGAACGAGCAGGACCCGCCGAGCGCCTTCGAGGAGCGGCGCAACGACGTCATCCACAGCACCTACCAGGGCAACCGCAATCCCTTCATCGACCACCCGGAATGGGTCGAGGCGATCTGGTAGTCCGGCCCTCACGGTCCCCCGAGCTCCGCACCCCGGGTGCGGAGCTCGGCCCGCGAGGCCCGGGGTGACGAACCTGCCCCACTTGGACGCGTCTGCCCGCTTCTACGGAGTGTTCTGACGGTTCCTCCCCTCCTTCCCGACATAGTGCGCTCATGACACGCACCCCCTCCCCCACGCGTCCACGCACTCGCGCGGGTGTCCGCAGGGCGGCCCTGCTCTGTGCCGCCCTCCTCGCCGTCACGGTCCAGACCGGCGCTGTCGCACCCGCGCTCGCCGAGGGCCCGGGCGGCCCCGGCCCGCGCGACTGCGTGCGGACCGAGCGCCCCCTGGACGGTCAGGCCCGGAAGGTCCTGGGCATCACCCGCAAGGCCAAGAACGACCTCAAGCTGAACAGCGTGGAGCTGCGGGTCACCATCGACGGGCGCGAGGTCGTCACCGACGCGCTCGGCGAGTCCATGACCGGAGTCCCGGCCCGCCCTGACATGCACTTCCGCGCCGGCTCCGTGGCCTTCGCCCACATCGGCACGGCCCTCCTCCAGCTGGTGGAGGAGCGGAAGGTCCGGCTCGACGACACCGTGGAGCGCTGGCTGCCCTTCGTACCGAAGGCCGACCGGATCACGCTGCGGATGCTGGCCACCAACACCACCGGCCTCCACGACTACGTCACCGACCCGGCCTTCCTCGCCGAGCTGACGGCACACCCGTTCCGCCACTGGACCCCGCAGCAGCTCCTCGCGTACCCCTTCAGCCACTCGTTCTGGTACGAGCCGGGCACCAACTGGAGCTACTCGCACGCCAACTACCTGCTCCTGAGCATCGCGCTGGAGAAGATCACCGGCACCCGGATCGACCAGCTCCTGAACGAGCGGATCTGGCGTCCCCTGGGGCTGCGCAACACGCAGAACAACTTCACCCCGGAGATCCCGGCGCCGGCCCTGCACGCCTTCACCTCCGACCGCGGCATCTACGAGGAGTCCACCTACTGGAACCCGTCGTGGACCACCGCGCCCGGCGCGGTCATCACGACCGACATCTGTGACCTGGCCCGTTCCGCGCGGGGCATGGGCACCGGCGAACTCCTCTCGCCCCGCTCCTACCGCACCTTCGTCAACCCGGGCACGGTGGGCCTCGGCCACCCGACCGCCACGTGCCCCGCCACGATCTGTCTGCCGCAGACCGAGGCCGCCCACTTCGGACTGGGCATCATCGTGGTCAACGGCTGGCTGGTCCAGAACCCGTCGTTCTCCGGCTATGCGGCGATCCAGGCATACCTGCCCTCGGAGCGTCTCGCGATCGCCGTCTCCACGACCAAGACCGCGGACACGCCCGAGGGCAACACGGCCGAGGACGTCGCCGAGCTCATCGCGGCCGAGCTCGCGCCGGGAACGCCGCTGACGATCAGCTGAGCCACAGGACCTTCACGCGCCGGCTCCTTCGATCAGGAGCCGGCGCGTGACCGCCGTCAGGCAGCATGGTGACCATGAACACGGAGCAGCCGCCGCCCCACGAAGCGAAGGACGTCCACCCGGCCGCCCTCCCGAACTCGGCCGACGTCAGGAACGCGAAGACGACCCTGCTCGGGCTCCTCGCCCGCACCGGCGTACCGCAGGACGAGGCCGGGCAGCTGATCGCGCTGGTCGAGGCCGGCGCCCTCGCGGAGGCGCACGGTGAGATCGCCCCGCTCATCGAGGGCGCCCCGGAGGCGAGGGGCCGTCGGTACGACCTCGGGTGGGCCGACGGCGCCCGGACCGTCGACGACGCACTCCTGCGCATCGCCGAGCGCGCCCTGCGGCGGGCCCTCGGCGCCGACGAGCAGGACGACTCCGCGCAGGGCGGTGCGGCGGACACGGCGCACGTCCACCCCCCGGTCGCGGGGGTGGACGTGGAGCGGGCGAAGGTGGCCGTGACCCCGCTCTATCTGGCCTTCACCCATGTCTCCGACCTCGACCCGGAGGTGTCGGAGGACGTCCTCGTCGCCGTCCTCGGCACGATGAGCACCGCGGAGCGGGCGGGATACGCCGGACATCTGGCCGAGTTCGCGGAGGCCTGGGGCGGACAGCTGGCCCGCGTGTACGCGCAGTACGGACCCGGCAGCGACGTCTCCATCCACGGCCGCTACGCCCTCCTCCACTCCCCCAGCAGCATCGCCGTGCTCGAGCGTCTCGTCTCGGCACCCGTCGCGCTGCGGGAGGAGTGGGACCGGGTGGAGCTCCCTCCCGTGTGGCTGGAAGGGCTGGCGAAGGCCTGGGACGCGCCGCCGGGCGAGTGATCCCCGGCGGCAGGGTCTACCGCGCGTAGGTCTCCAGCTCGGCGACCTTGGGGGCACCCGTCGAGCCGGTGATCTCGAAGGTGATCTTCTTCAGCGAGGTCTGGGGGAAGGTGATGGCCCCCGCCCCGCTGCCGGAGGTCAGGACCGCGCCGGTGTCCGCGTTGACGACCCGCCAGGTCCCGATGCCGCCGGCGGAGCCCGCGGCCTCCCGGACGACGATCCTGGACACGGTGGTGGCGGACCCCCACTTGACGGAGACGGAACCGGTGGCGCCGGCCGGTGACCAGTAGGTGTTCAGGTCACCGTCCCGCACGTTGCCGTAGCTCGTGCCGTCGGCCTTGCTCGAACCGTCGGCCCCCGCCCCGATGCTGAGGTTGGTCCCGCCACCGGGCTGGGTCGGCGTGGGCGTCGGAGCCGGTGTGGTGGGCGCCGGCGTGGTCGGCTGCGGGGTCGTGGGCGCCGGTGTCTGCGGGGTGCAGCTGCCGTCCGACACGCGCAGGCCCTTGTTCGCGCCCGCGGTCTGGCTCACGACGGCCGGCACGCAGCCGGCGTTGTCGAGGCTGTAGGCGTACGGGATGGAGACCGTGGTGTTGGACTGCGGGTTCGGACCCGCGGGGTTGTTGTCGGTGCCGGGGCTCGACCAGGTCACGTTGTCGAAGATGTTGCCGCTGACCTGCCAGTACCCGGCCGCGTCGGTGTAGAAGGTGCCCAGGACGTCCTTGGAGTCCTCGAAGTAGTTGTTGTCCACCTTGGCGCGGGCTCCGGCCCGGGAGTTGATGCCGGACTCGTTGAGGCTCACGTAGTGGTTGTTGTAGATGTGGGCCGTACCCCCGCGCAGGAGGGGCGCGCGGGAGTCGATGTTCTCGTACAGGTTGTGGTGGTACGTGATGAAGCCGTTCGAGAGGTCGCTCTCGCTGGACCCGATGAGGCCGCCGCGGCCGGAGTTGCGCAGGGTGCTGTAGGACAGGGTCACGTACTGGGTGTTGTCTTTCATGTCGAAGAGACCGTCGAATCCCTCCGACTCCCCGCCCGACGCCTCCAGGGTGACGTGATCGACCCACACGTTGCGGACGCCGCTCTCCATGCCGATGGCGTCGCCGCCGTTCGACGTGGGCGAGCCCGACTTCTTGACGTTCCGTACGGTCACGTTCTGGATGATGATGTTGCTGGATTCACGTATATGGATACCCAGTTGGTCGAAGACGGCGCCGCCGCCGACCCCGACGATCGTGACATTGCTGATCTGCTTGAGCTCGATCACACCGTCGGCGGTGTTGCAGCCCGTGCCCGAGACCTTGCTGGTGTTGCCGTGGTTGATGGTGCCCTCGACCTCGATGACGAGCGGCGTGCCGGTACTGGCCCGGCCGCACAGGGCCCCGTGGATCGCGGTCCCCGTGGTGGCCCGCACGGTCTGCCCGCCCGCCCCTCCGGTGGTCCCGCCGTTCTGGGACGCGTAACCGGTGGCGCTGCCGGTCGCCGCCGATGCCTCCGGCATCGACAGGACCACGCCACCCGCGGCCACCAGGGCCGCCGCGGCCAGCGCCGCACTGAGTCGCGGTGCTACTGGTCGTCTCATCGTCGTTCCCCATTCGTCTTCGACATGCGTCGTCGGGTGCCGTCTGATCTGGTGCGTACGTCGTCGTGCCGACGGGCCGATCGCGCCCGCCGACCCACCTGCGGTGGGTCTGCCCATGAGCGGAGAAAGCGCTTTCCGACGGCGACAATAGGGCGCCCCGGTGGGGCTGACAAGGTTCCGTCACGCGGCAAAAATTCAGTGATGTGAACGCCGGAGCTCATCCCGGCCCTCGGTCGGGGGGAACGGTGACCCCGCGTCAACTGCCGTACGAGGTCAGGCTCGTATGTCCTCGGCGGCCTTCCCGGGGCCCGCGGCCCGCACCCCGGACCCGGCCTCGGGGCCCGAGCGGCCCGCGTGGTGGGCGAGCGCGGCGAGGCCGGCGGCGAGGGAGGCGAGGCCGCCGACGACGAAGCAGGCCCTGGCGCCCCACTCCGCGCCGACACGGCTCATGAGCAGCGCGCCGAGGGGGGTCGATCCCTGGAGGATGAGGGTGTAGAGGGCGAGGACCCGGCCGCGGTAGCGCGGGTCGCTGCCGAGCTGGACGCGGTGGTTGGCGGCCTGGGCGAAGTAGATCGAGGCGCCGCCGGTGAGGAAGAGCAGGACCACGGCGGCCGGGTAGCCGGGCGCCCAGCCGGCCGCGGTCTCCAGGACGGCGAAGACCAGGGCCGAACCGGTGACCAGACGCCCCGAGGGCCGTGACCTGCGGGCCGTGGTGAGGAACGCGGCGGTCAGCGAGCCGGCGGCGAAGGCGGTGGTGAGCAGGCCGAAGGAGGTGGCGTCGGCGTGGAACACCGTCTTGGCGAGCAGCGGCAGGGTGAGCTGGAAGTTCAGCCCGAAGAGACTCACTCCGGCGACCAGCGCGAGCGGCACCATGAGGTCGGGGCGGCCGCGCACGTGGCGCAGCCCGTCGATGACCCGGGCCCGGCCCGCGGGGGCGGGGGCGCGCCGGATCTCGTCGGGGCGCATCCGGCGCAGGGCGACGACGGTCGCCGCGTAGCTGAGCGCGTTGACGAGCAGGACCCAGCCGGTGCCGAACGCGGTGATGACCAGTCCGGCGACGGCGGGGCCGGCGACCCGGGCGACGTTGAAGTAGGCGGCGCTCAACGCCGACGCGTTGGGAAGCAGTTCGGGGCCGACCAGCTCGCCGACGAAGGACATCCGGGTGGGTACCTCGACTGCGTTGACCAGGCCCAGCGCGAGCGCGAACGCGTAGATGTGCGCGAGGCCCGCGCTGCCGGTGAGGACGAGGACGGCGAGGATCAGGGCGAGGAGTCCGGAGACGACGTTGGCCGCGGTCAGGAGCGCCCGCTTGTCGTAGCGGTCGGCCAGCCTCCCGCCGTACAGGGTGAGGAGCAGCATCGGGGTGAACTGCAGGGCGGTGACGGTGCCGAGGGCGGTCGCGGAGTCGTGGGTCAGCTCCAGGACGAGCCAGTCCTGCGCCACGACGGACATCCAGGTGCCGGCGACGGAGACGACCTGACCGGTGGCGAAGAGCCGGAAGTTGCGGACGCGCAGGGCCCGGAAGGGGTGCGTGGAGGCGGCCGGGTCTGTCATGCGTACGTGTCCTCGCTCTCGCGCCGCCGCGGGGCGCCGGATTCTCATGATCGGTCGCGGGCCGGGAGGGGTACAAGGGGCCTTGCTTCAGAGCTCTTTCAGGTTTCCGTCAGGGCTTGGTCAGAGCTCCGTATGGCTTGGGGTCCAGGGGCTCAGCCCGCCGACCGCGCCTCGTCGTCGGCGCGGGACAGGACGCAGGAGGTGACGACGACGAAGGGCCACACCGACTGCATGCAGGTCACGAGACGTTCGGCGACACCCGGAGCGCCCTGGCGGTTGGCCTCGAAGAAGAACCACAGCGCGCCGACGACCATCAGCACCGTCGCCCCGACGGCGGGCGCGAGCCGTAGCCCCCACGGCACGGCCTCCCCGCGGCCGACGGCCAGGACCGGCCACAGGGCGAGGAGGGTGAAACCGACCGCCGCGACCGAGCCGTGGCGCAGCGACCCTCCGCTGGTCGGCGCCGGGAGCAGGACCACCGCGAAGGCGGCCACTCCGCCGCCCGCCAGCGCCACGCGTCCGGCGAGGGCGGCCGGGCGCAGCCCCCAGGCGGTGAGGAGGTGGCAGACACCCAGCGCGAGCAGCGCTCCGGTCATCACCCAGAAGCCCTCGGCCCCGTAGGCCCCGAGCACGCTGATCGTCTGAGCGACGGGATCGTACGCGGGCCCCTCCAACCGGGCCGCGATCGCCCAGCCGCCGGCCAGGAGGAGAGGGGCGCACCCGGACGACACCAGGGCCCACCGAGGAACAGATCGCATCGGCCCACCGTAAGCGGATCACCTGCTTCCGCCGCGCGTACGCGGGCGGGTGGAATCCGAATGGGCGTGTGGGGAGCGGGGCGCCGGGCGCGCGCTGATCCTTAACCGGGCCCGGCGAAGGTACCGCCAAGGATCAGGCCGGGCCCGGGGACGAGGAAGCGGTCACCTTTCTGGCGAACCAGCCCGTGAACGCCTGCTCCTCGTCCTCGCCCCGGCGCTGCTCGGCCCGGACCAGAACCCTCTCGGCCTCCGCACGCCACGTCGCCGCGTCCGCGCGCGGCGGGGGCAGGAACACGCCTCGTTCGGCCGATTCGGCGGCGGCTCCGAAGAAGTCGCCGCCCTTGCGCTTGACGTCGTCCGTGCCCCAGGCGCGACCGGACTCGGGCCTGGGCACCTTCTGCAGGTGGGGAATGTGCTTGGCGCAGTGGATGTACGCCTCCTCGACGCTGACCTCCACCCACACCTGGGCGCGGCGGCCCGGCACGCTGTCGTACGGGAGGCCCGCGTGGGCCCGGCGCATGGCGTCGTCGGCCACGACCCGCGCCCGGCCGTTGACGTGGAGCCCTATGCGGTCCCGGAGGAAGTCCACCATGAGGATGCCGACGTGGGCGTTCTCCTCGATGTTGCCGAGGCTGGCCTGGACGCCGTTGCCCCGGTACTCGGGGTAGGCGAGCGTCCGGTCGTCCAGGACGTGGAGGAAGCCGGGCGGCCCGGCCCGGAAGGTGTTGTCGCACTCGCCGTGCCGGTCGGCGGTCGCCAGGAAGAACATCTCCTGGCGCGCCACGAACTCGCGCATCCGGGTGTTGAGCCGGTCGAGGACCTGGTCGGCGTAGAACCGGTCGGCCCGCTCGGTGGTGCCCATGCGCTGCTGGACCAGGTGCTCGCCGTCGCTGCCCGGGCGTGTGGTGCGGACCGGCGTCGGCTGCCGGTACCCGGCCTGTTCGAAAGTGCTCAATTCCTTGCCCCGACCAGTTCCTCGATGGAGTCGTGCCGTATGCGGTGGGTCGGGATGCCGATGCCGACCAGGGTGTCGACGCCGCGTCTGATCATGCCGGGCGGGCCGGAGAGGTAGGCGTCGTAGGTGTGCCACGGGCCGTACTGGCACACCGCGTCGGGCAGTTGGCCGCAGAGCTCGCCCGCCGGGCCGTCGTCGACGACGGGGCGGACCGAGAGCCAGGGGTGCGACTGCTGCATCCGGAGCATGGTGTCGATGTCGTACAGGTCGTGGTCGCGTCGCGCCCCGTAGAAGACCTGGACGGAACGGCGTCTGCCGTGCTGGGCCACGTCCTCGACCAGGGCCTTGATGGGCGCGATGCCGGTGCCTCCGCCGAGGCACAGGAGCCCGTTGTCGCTGCTGTGGTCCACGGTCATGGACCCCAGGGGCGCGCCGAGCCGGATCACGTGACCGGGGCGGGCGCGGTGCACGAGGGCGTTGGAGACCCAGCCCGCCGGCACGGCCTTGACGTGGAAGGAGAGCAGCCCGTCGGACCGGGGCGCGGAGGCGAAGGAGTAGTGCCGCCAGACGCGCGGCCACCAGGGGGTCTCCAGGGCGGTGTACTGACCGGCGAGGAAGGGGTAGGGCTGGTCGGGGCGGACCGTCACGACCGCGATGTCCCGGGTGCGCATCTCGTGGCCGACGACCTCCGCCTGCCACCAGGCGGGGGCACGGAGTTCGTCCTGGGCCGCCGCGTCGATCATGATCTGGGAGATCGCGGTGTAGGCGCCCACCCAGGCCGCTTCGGTCCTCGGCCCCCAGCTCTCCGGGGCGTAGCTCGCGAGGGCGCCGAGCAGCGCCTCGCCGACGGCCGGGTAGTGCTCGGGGAGCGTGCCGTACTTGCGGTGGCCACGCCCGAGCCGGGAGAGGTACGCGGTCAGGGTGTCGGCATCGTCCACGTGGGTCGCGGCGGTGAGCAGCGCCGTGAAGAGGCGGTCCCGCTGGGTGTCCATCGCCGCCGGGAACAGGGCGCGCAGGTCCGGGTGCTTGAGGAAGAGCAGCGCGTAGAAGTGCGAAGTGACCTTGTCCGCGATCGGCTCGATCTCGGCGAGGGTGCGGCGCAGCAGTGCGGCGTCGGACGTGTCCTCGGGTGCAGCGGTACGGGGCGCCGGCGCGGGCCGTGCGGGTGGAGCGGCCTGGGCGGGCCGCTGCCCCTGCGGGGGTCGCGCCTGCGGAGCGGTCCGCTGCTCCGGTACGGACGGGCCGGAAGGCGCGTACGGTCCGGAAGGCGCGCGCGGTGTGGAGGGGGAGGGCGGTGCCTGCGGTGCGGGTGCCGTGCCGCCCGGGGTGGTGCCCCCCGGGCTCCGTCCGAACCAGCCTCCGTCCCGGCTCTCGCCGCCGGAGTTCGCGCCGTCGGCCGACATGGTGGTCGGACCATCCATCGGTGTGCCTCGCCTCGAACGTCTTTCTGTCGGTCTTCGCGCGTGGGGTCCGATTGTGCCCCGATGTACCTCTCCCTATCGGAATTCCACGTAAGCGCACCCGTCACTTCGAAAGTGGCGGTATATGCCGCGTTCGACAGGGGGCACGGGCGTGCGAACGGGCTCGACCCTACCCCGCGTCCGGGTTTCCATGAAGGCTCGATTCGGCCCTCCCTATGTGCCCGGGTTTCCCCTGGTCACAGCGGCAAACACGTGGTGAACCAGGGGTTTCGTGGCGAGTTGGCGGCGAAGTGCGAACATCTGGCGCGAAGACGATCACAGAATGTGCGCGGGGTCTTCACTTCGTGCGAGGTGCTGCCACAGGAAGGTGTGCATGAGGGCGTTGTTGTGGGCGGTCTGTTCGTTGTCACTGGCGCCCGCGTGGCCACCGCCGGTGTTCTCGTGGAACAGGACCCGGTGCCCGAGTGCGCGCAGGCGCGCGGCCGTCTTGCGGGCGTGGCCGGGGTGGACGCGGTCGTCACGGGTGGAGGTCATCAGCAGGACCGGCGGGTAGGCGCGGTCCGCGGTGAGCCGGTGGTAGGGGGAGAGCTCCAGGAGGTGGGGACGGTCGGCGTCCTCGTCGGGGTTGCCGTACTCGGCGATCCAGGACGCGCCCGCGAGGAGCCTGTGGAAGCGGGTCATGTCGAGCAGCGGGACCTGGGCGACGATGGCGCCGAAGAGCTCCGGGTGGCGGGTGAGCATCGCGCCCATGAGCAGTCCGCCGTTGCTTCCGCCCGCCGCGCCGAGGGTGGCGGGGGTGGTGATGCCGCGCGCGACGAGGTCCTGGGCGACGGCGGCGAAGTCCTCGAAGGCCCGCGGCCGGTCGGCCCGGAGAGCCGCCCGGTGCCAGTCCGGCCCGTACTCCCCGCCTCCCCGGATGTTCGCGATGACATAGGTGCCGCCGCGCTCCAGCCAGGCCCGTCCGCGCACGGCGCCGTAGGAGGGGGTGAGGGAGACCTCGAAGCCGCCGTAGCCGTAGAGCAGGGTGGGGCCGGGGCCGGTGACGGCACGGTCCGGGCCGATCACGAAGTACGGCACCCGTGTCCCGTCGCGGGAGGTGGCGAAGAACTGTTCCACCGCGAGGCCCGCCGTCTCGAAGCGCGCGGGCGCCTGCTTGAGGATCTCCGTGTCGGCGCCGATCCGCCCCCGGTAGAGGGTGGAGGGCTGCAGGAACCCGGAGACGTCCAGGAAGTACTCGTCGGAGACGTCCGGGTCGGTGTCCACGACGGAGACGGCGGACAGCGGCGGGACGTCGGTGAGCGGCGCGCGCGCCCAACCGGCCTCTCCCGCCGCCGGGGTGAGGATCTCGATGCGGGTACTGACGTCACGCATCGTCTCCAGGAGCAGATGGTGGCGGGTCCAGGAGTGCCCGGCCAGAGCGGTCCGCTCGTCGGGGGTGAAGAGCACCTCCGCGGTGCGGTCGCCCGCCAGGAAGGCGTCGAAGTCGAAGGCCAGCAGGGAGCCGGCCGGCTGTCCGAGCCAGCCGGACTTCAGGGTGACGATCAGATGGTGACGATGGGCATAGACGCGGGCGTCCTCGGGGACGTCGATCTTCACGAGTTCCCCGCCGGGGGGCACGAGGTACGTCTCGCTGCGGTAGAAGTCCATCGCGCGGCCGACGAAGTCCCGCTCGAAGCCCGGTGTGGTGTCGCGCAGCCCCCAGGCCGCCACGTCCGCGGGCTCGGCCTCGAAGACCACGGCCGCCTCCTCCAGCGGCGTGCCCCGCCGCCAGCGGCGTACCGTGCGCGGATAGCCGGACTCGGTCAGCGAGCCCGGCCCGAAGTCCGTGCCGACGAAGACGGTGTCCTCGTCGATCCACCCGATCCGTGTCTTCGCCTCGGGCAACCGGAACCCGCCGTCGACGAAGGCCCGGGTGGCGAGGTCGAACTCGCGGACCTCCACGGCGTCGCCGCCGTCGCGCGACAGGCACACCAGCGCCAGGTCGTCCTCGGGACGGCGCACCCGCGCGCCCGCCCACACCCACTTCTCCTCTTCCGTCGCGGCGAGCGCGTCGACGTCGAGGAGGACCTCCCACTCGGGCTCGTCCTTGCGGTACCGCTCCAGCGTCGTGCGCCGCCACACGCCCCGCACATGCGTGGCGTCCCGCCAGTAGTTGTAGAGGAACGCGCCGCGGCGCGTGGTGTACGGAACGCGGTCCGATGCGTCCAACGCCTCCCGCAGGCGCTCCTTGAGGGAGGCGAAGCCGTCGTCGGCGGTCAGCGCCGCCGCCGTCTCCGCGTTCCGCTCGGCCACCCACGCCAGCGCGGCCTCGCCCTCGACGTCTTCCAGCCACAGATACGGATCGTCATCGGTCACACACCGCATTGTGCCGGTGGCGGCCCCCCTCGCGCCTGCCGAAAACCTGCACAACGTGAGCGTGTTGAGGGCGGCCTCCTTCACCGTTCCTCGACCGGGACGGGACGGAAGGCGTCCGGGTGACGCTGTTCTGTCCCATACATTCCCCCCGCGCGACAGGGGTCCGGAATCTGTTACTCGTTCCTGCGAAGAAGGTGTCGGCATTCCGTGAATATGGGCTCACGGCCGTTGCCCGAGGTACACAACCGATCACGACGAAGCGTCAACGGAATTGGTCCGCCCACCCGTTCGCGTGCTTTGATCGGCCCGCTGCGGCCGCAGAAACGGATTCCCCCCCAACGAATGAAGGGTGCGCATCATGCGTCACGACCTTGAGACGGTTGAGATCTCCGACGCCGACCTGGACGCCGTCTCCGGCGGTCTCGTCGCCCTCTCCGGTGGCCTCGCCGGTGCCGCGACCAGCGACGTCACGGGCCTGCTCGGCACCGTCGGCTCCCTCCAGACGGTCCAGGGCGTCGAGAGCCTCGCCACCGGCATCCCCGGCCTGGCGCAGGGCATCACCGGCGTCTCGGTGAACACCGCCGGCATCACCGGTCTCGCCGGTCTCTGAGCCGAAATACCGCCCGTGAACCCCGGAACCTTCCCGGTTCCGGGGTTCACGGGCTCCCCCGTACCCGAATGATCCGAATGCAGTCGAGGGAATAGTCCGTGCAGTTCCGCCAGAAGGCGCTTTCCAAGCTGCAATCACCCGAAGAACTCGATGTGCCGGTACGTTTCGCACGCCCGCAGGGGCGTCTCGTCCTGGCCGTCACCGTCGTCGTGATCGCCGTCGCGGGCTACTGGGCCCTGACCGGCACGGTGGCGTCCAAACTGAGCGCGCCCGGCGTCCTCACCCACGCCGAGGGCAGCTACCTGCTGCAGAGCCCGGTCGCCGGACAGGTCACCGAGGTCCTCGTCGAGGAGGGCCGGTCCGTCTCCCCCGGGGCTCCCGTGCTGACCGTCCGTACGGACAAGGGGGACCGGCCCGTGCGCGCGGTGGCCGGCGGCCGGGTGACCACACTCTTCGCCCGGATGGGCTCGGTCGTCTCGACCGGGGCGGACGTGGCGACGGTGGAGCGCGTGACCGATCCGAAGGACCCGTTGGTGGCCATGCTGTACCTCCCGGGCGACGAGGCCTCGACGATCCAGGCGGGCGCCCGGGTCGATCTCGGCGTCCAGTCCGCCCCACGGGACCGTTTCGGGGTCCTGCGCGGCCGCGTCGAGGCCGTGGGCCGGACTCCCCAGACGCGGGCGCAGATCGGCGCCTTCCTCGGCGACAGCGGGCTCGCCGCGCAGTTCTCACGGCAGGGCAACCCCGTCGCGGTGCTCGTGCGTCTCGACCGCTCCTCCGCCACCCCCTCCGGTTACGCCTGGTCCTCGGCGGACGGCCCCCCGCACCCGGTCGACTCCGGTACGCCGGTCACCGGCGCCGTCCACCTGTCCGCGCAGCGCCCCGTCGACTGGCTGCTGCCGTGACCGCGCCGCCGGAGTCCACGCGGGAGGGCAGCCGCTCCCGGTCCCGCGCCTCGGCCCGCCGCCTCCCGCCCGCGCGCCGCCGGCGCGGCCCCGCGCCCAAGGGCCGGCGGCCCCGGACCGTGCGCACCCCCACGGTGCTGCAGATGGAGGCCGTCGAGTGCGGCGCCGCCGCGCTGGCCATGGTGCTCGCCCACTACGGCCGCTTCGTCCCGCTGGAAGAGCTCCGCATCGCCTGCGGTGTCTCCCGCGACGGGTCCCGGGCGAGCAACCTGCTGAAGGCCGCGCGGAGTTACGGCCTCCAGGCCAAGGGCATGCAGATGGACCTGACCGCCCTCGCCGACGTCGCCGCGCCGGCCGTCCTGTTCTGGGAGTTCAACCACTACGTCGTCTACGACGGCATGGGGCGCCGCTTCGGCCGCAGGGGCGTGTACGTCAACGACCCCGGCAAGGGCCGCCGGTTCGTCCCCATGGACGAGTTCGACACGAGCTTCACCGGGATCGTGCTCACCTTCGAGCCCGCCCCGGGCTTCCGCCGCGGTGGCCGCCGGCCGGGCGTCATGAGCGCCCTGCCCTCCCGGCTGCGCGGCACGTCCGGCACCATGGCCGCCGCCGTGGTCTCCAGCCTGCTGCTGGTCGTCGTCGGCGCGTGGGTGCCCGCGCTGAGCCGTACGTACATCGACATGTTCCTCATCGGGAACCAGACGTCGCTGCTTGCCGTGCTCTTCGCGGCGATGGCGACCACCCTGGTCCTCACCGCGACGCTGACCGCGCTGCAGCAGGCGAACCTGCTGCGCGGGCGCATCATCTCCTCCACGCTGGGGAGCGCCCGCTTCCTGCGGCATCTGCTCCGGCTGCCCCTCACCTTCTACGCCCAGCGGAACCCGGCCGACCTGGTCCAGCGCCTGCAGTCCAACGACGCGGTCGCCGAGACACTCGCCCGCGACCTGGCCGCCGCGGGCGTGGACGCCGTGGTGGTGCTCCTGTACGCGGTGCTGCTCTGGACGTACGACCCGCAGCTCACCGTCGTCGGCGTACTGATCGCGCTGCTGAACGTGGTGGCCATGCGGATCGTGATCCAGCTGCGGGCCACCGACACGCAGAAGCTGCGCGCCGAGAGCGCCCGGCTGACCAACACCTCGTACAGCGGTCTCCAGCTCATCGAGACGATGAAGGCGACCGGCGGCGAGAACGGCTTCTTCCGCCGCTGGGCCGGTCAGCACGCGACGACGCTCGACGTCCAGCAGCGGCTGGGCGTGCCCAGCGCCTGGCTGGCGGTCGTCGCGCCCACCCTGGCCGCGCTCAACAGCGCCCTGATCCTCATGATCGGCGGTCTGCGGGCGGTGGAGGGGCATCTCTCCGTGGGCCTGCTCGTCGCCTTCCAGGCGCTGGTGACCAGCTTCACCGCGCCGATCACCCGCCTCAACGGCGTGGCCGGACGGATCCAGGACTTCGCGGCCGACGTCGCCCGGCTCAAGGACGTCGAGAACTTCCCCGTCGACCCCGTCTACACACGCCGCGAGCCGCCGGCCAGGACCCGCCGGCTCAAGGGGCATGTGGAGCTGGACGCCGTCACCTTCGGCTACAGCCCGCTGGACGCCCCGCTCCTGAAAGACTTCTCGCTCTCGGTCGGCCCCGGACAGCAGGTCGCTCTCGTCGGCGGCTCGGGCAGCGGCAAGTCGACCGTGTCCCGGCTGATCTCCGGCCTCTACACCCCGTGGGAGGGCGCCATCCGGATCGACGGGATGCGTCTGGAGGACATCCCGCGCAGCGCCCTGGCCGCCTCCGTCTCCTTCGTCGACCAGGACGTCTTCCTCTTCGAGGGCACGGTCCGCGACAACATCGCGCTGTGGGACCCCTCCGTCCCGGACGAGGCCGTCGTCGCCGCACTGGAGGACGCGGCCGTGTACGACGTGGTCGCCCGCCGCCCCGGCTCCATCCACAGCCGCGTCGAGCAGGACGGCCGCAACTTCTCCGGCGGACAGCGTCAGCGTCTGGAGATCGCCCGGGCGCTGGTGCGCCGTCCCAGCGTCATGGTCCTCGACGAGGTGACCAGTGCCCTGGACGCGTCGACCGAGCAGGTCATCATCGACAACCTGCGTCGCCGCGGCTGCGCCTGCGTGGTCATCGCCCACCGGCTCAGCACGGTGCGCGACAGCGACGAGATCGTCGTGCTCGACCGGGGCACGGTCGTGGAGCGCGGCCGGCACACGTATCTGGTCGCCTCGGGCGGCGCGTACGCCGAACTGGTCAAGGAGCACTGAGGTGACGTTCCCTCACCAGCCGACGCACCAAGCGACACACCAGCCGACGGTCGTCGTCGACGCCGTCGTCGCGGCCCTCGGCGGTCTCGGCACGGCGGTCGACTGCACCGGCATGGGCAGCGTCCCGCTCGAAGGCCCGCACGTGCTGTGGCTCGTCGTCGACGGCGCCATGGACCTGTTCGCCGTCGACGCCGCGCAGCTCGGCCCCTGGCACTTCCTCGGCCGGCTGGAGACGGGCACGCTGCTGCTCGGACCGGTGGAGGGGCCCGAGCACACCCTGATCGGCCGCCCTCTGGAGGGGTGCCTGCTGCGTCGCGTGGAACTGCGCGAGCTGTCGTTCACCGGCGGCCAGTGGTACGACGGGCAGTGGTACGCCGACCAGGACCCGTACACGGCGGCCGCCGAGCCCAGCCTCAGCCCCCTGGAGCACGCCTTCGCGCTCGGCATCGGCCGCGGCCTGCGCGTGCTGTACCAGGCGCCGTCGGACGGCCCCGCCGCCCACGACACCGGCGGGGCGGACGACGACGTCCTGTGGATGCAGATCGCCCCCGGCAGCGTGCGCTACGGAGCGGCGTACGAGGGGTACGGGGAGGACACCGCCGGCACACTCCTGGTCGACCCGGCGATGTGGCAGAGCATGGTCGACCAGCAGTTCCGGCTGCTGTACGCGCTGGACAGCTGGATCGAGCGGCTGGAGCGCGCCCACGAGGACCGTACGGCGGCCGGGATCGAGGCGGGCCGCGCCGCCCGTACCCGGGCGGACGAGGCGCTGCTCGCCTCCATCGGCCGCTCCGGCGGTTCGGGCGCCTCCGGCCGGGGCTCCCGGGGGCGCGCGAGCGACGACGCGACGTACGCCGTGTGCCGGCTGGTCGCCGACGAGGCCCGGATCACGCTGGCCGGGCCGGCCGAGGCGACCGGGCTGCCCGGACGCCTCGACCCCGTCGAACGCGTGGCGCTCGCCTCCCGGATCCGTACCCGCGTCGTCCGCCTCGGCGGCCGCTGGTGGAGGGAGTACACCGGACCCCTGGTAGGCCGTCGCGAGGAGGACGGGAGCCCGGTCGCGCTGCTGTGGCGGCGCGGCCGGTACGAGGCCGTGGACCCCGCGACCGGCGCGCGCGAGCGGATCGGCCGAGCCGACGCGGACCGCTTCGAACCGCGCGCCGTGATGTTCTACCGCCCGCTGCCCGACCGGCCGCTTGGCCTGCTGCCGCTGCTGCGCTTCAGCCTGCGCGGCACCCGCGCGGAGCTGCGGACGCTGCTGCTCGCCGGGCTCGTCGCCGTCGGCCTGGGCGCGCTGGTGCCCATCGCGACCGGCAAGGTGCTGGGCGAGTACGTCCCCCGGGCCGAGAACGGGCTCATCGTGCAGACCGCGCTGGCGATCATCGCGACGAGTGTCGTCTCCGCCTCCTTCATGCTGCTGCAGAACATCTCCATCCTGCGCATGGAGGGCCGGATCGAGGCCACCTTGCAGCCCGCCGTGTGGGACCGGCTGCTGCGGCTGCCGACGAGGTTCTTCGCGGGTCGCTCCACCGGCGAACTGGCCAGTGCGGCCATGGGCATCAGCGCCATCCGCAGGGTGCTGTCCGGCACCGGGCCCGTGGTCGTCCAGGCCGGCACCGTCGGCACGATGAACCTGGTCCTGCTGCTCGTCTACAGCGTGCCGCTCGCCCTGGCCGCCGTCGCCATGCTGCTCGTCATCGCGGCGGTGTTCCTGGGCCTGGGGCTGTGGCAGCTGCGGTACCAGCGGCAGCTGATCCGGATCGGCAACAAGCTCAACAACCAGGCGTTCCAGACCCTGCGCGGGCTGTCCAAGCTGCGGGTGGCCGGGGCGGAGAGCTTCGCGTACGCGGCCTGGGCCGGCGAGTTCGCCCGGACCCGCGAGCTGCAGCAGCGCATCGGCCGGATCAAGAACGTGCTCACGGTGCTCGGCGCGGTCTGTCTGCCGCTGTGCACGCTCGTGATGTTCATGCTGCTGGCCGGCCCGGCACGGGGGTCGATGTCCGCCAGCGAGTTCCTCACGTTCAGCACCGCCGTGACGATGCTGCTGTCGTCGGTCACCCAGCTCACCGGCGCGCTCCTGTCGGCCGCGGCGGTGCAGCCGATGTTCGAGCAGGTCAAGCCGGTGTTCCGGGAGACGCCCGAGGTCCGCGGCTCCAGCGCCCAGCCGGGCGAGCTGAGCGGGGCGATCGAGGCCGAGAACCTGTCCTTCCGCTACTCCGACGACGGCCCCCTGGTTCTCGACGGGGTCGACTTCCAGGTGCGGCCGGGCGAGTTCGTGGCGGTCGTCGGCGCCAGCGGCTGCGGCAAGTCGACGCTGCTGCGGCTGCTCATCGGCTTCGACCGGCCGACGTCCGGCGGTGTCCGCTACGACGGCCAGGACCTGGCGGCGCTGGACCAGGCGGCCGTGCGCCGCCAGTGCGGTGTCGTCCTGCAGAACGCCCAGCCGTTCTCCGGCTCGATCCTCGACTGCATCTGCGGCGCCGAGTCGTTCCCCCTGGAGGACGTGTGGGCGGCCGCCGCGATGGCCGGCCTGGCCGAGGACATCAAGGCCATGCCGATGGGACTGCACACGATGCTGTCCGACGGCGGCGGGACCATCTCGGGCGGGCAGCGCCAGCGGCTGATGATCGCCCAGGCCCTCATCCGCAGGCCTCGGATCCTCTTCTTCGACGAGGCGACGAGCGCGCTCGACAACGAGGCGCAGCGGGTGGTCATCGAGTCGACCCGGGCGTTGAACGCGACCCGTGTCGTGATCGCCCACCGGCTGTCCACGATCATGGACGCCGACCGGGTGATCGCCATGGCGGACGGGCGGATCGTCCAGCAGGGCTCGCCGGCCGAACTCCTCGCCGACACCTCGGGGCTCTTCCACGAACTGGTCCGCCGTCAGCTGCGCTGATCCGACGGTCGCGCGTTGTCACATGGGCCGCGCCGGCTCGCGCGGGCCGCGGGCCAGGTGGAGGCCGGTGGCCGTGGCGAGCACCGTGACACAGGCGGTGAAGATCAGCCCGGCGGAGTCGAGCCCCACCCACATCGTGAGCGCGCCGACGCCCACGACGGGCAGGGAGATGCCCGCGTAGGCGACGACGAAGAACGAGGAGACCGTCGCCGCCCGGTGCGCGGGCGGGGCCGCCTCGCCGACGGCGGTCAGTCCGGCGCGGAAGGCGAGCCCCTGGCCGATCCCTCCGCAGACCGCTCCGGCCACCAGGAGCGGCAGCGTCTCCACCCACAGGGACGCGCCGACGAGCAGGAGACCGACCACCAGGACCAGACAGCCCAGCGGCAGGGCGACGCGTACGGCCAGCCGGGATGTCCACGACTGCCCCACGGTCGAGGAGAGGAACACCGAGAAGACCACGAGGCCCGAGACCGCCAGGTTGGTGATGCCGAGGGTCTGGGAGACGAAGCTCGGCGCCACCGCGGTGAACAGACCGAGCAGCGAGAATCCGGCGAAGGCGGCCAGCGCCGAGGGCGTGAAGACGCCGCGGACCTGGGAGGGGACGTACAGGCCCTGCGGCCTCGGCCGGGTCCGGAGCCGCGGCTCCTTCACCGTCTCCGGCAGGAACAGCACGATGACGCAGCCCACGCAGACCAGCGCGAGGTGGGCCAGGAACGGCAGCGACAGCGGCCTCGGGGCGTACTCCGCCAACAGCCCGGACAGCAGGGGCCCGCAGCCGAGACCTCCCATGTTCGCGGCGGTCGCCGCGAACCCGGCGCGGGACCTGCGTTCCGGCCGCGCCAGCTCCAGCACGGTGACCGTCCCCGCCCCGCTCAGCAGCCCGGCGGAGAAGCCGGACAGCAGCCGGCCGGCGAACAGGAACGGCAGTCCGCCCTCGAAGAGGAAGAACAACGCGCTCGCCGCCGCCAGGCCCAGGGCAGTCCACAGGACGGGGCGGCGCCCCACCGCGTCCGAGTGGTTGCCCACGAGCAGGAGCGTGGCGATGACGCCGACGGCGTAGCTGGCGAAGATCACCGTCACCATCAGCTCGGAGAAGCCCAGCTCCTCGCGGTACAGCCCGTACAGCGGTGTGGGAAGCGTCGTGCCCGCCATGCCGATGGCGAAGACGACGGCCGCCGCCACGTAGCCGAGGTGCCGGTCGTGACGCGAGGCGCGGCGGGCCGGAGCGGCCGCGCGGCTCATCCCGACACCCCGGCACGCGCCAGGGCGAACACGCCGAGGACGATCAGACCGACGCCCACCAGCTCCGGCACCAGCCACCATCCCATGCGTACGTCCTCCTCGTAGATCAGGATGCCCAGCATCAGGCTCACCGTGGCGTCGCCGAGGGTCAGCGCGGGCTGGGAGGCGACCAGCGGCCCGCCCTGCATGGCGTGTTCGAGCAGGAGCAGCGCCGCGACCCCGGCCACACAGAAGGCGTACGTCTGCCAGGCCGTCAGAAACGCGGTCAGACCGTAGTCGTCCAGGATGTGCATGGACGTCTTCATCAGGCCCGCGGTGAGCGCGTAACAGATCGCCGTGGCGGCGCCGAGGCATCCCGCGCGGGCACGGCCCGCGGGTCTGCGCAGGCCGACCGTGGCCAGGGCCACCACCGCGGCGGCGCACACCACGAGGGCCGGGATCCAGCGGTCCAGCGCCACGTGCGTACGGTTGCCGGCGGGGGAGGCCGCCAGGAGCGCCACCCCGAGCCCCGCCACCACGGCGGCCACGGCCAGCCACTGCGCCGCCGGCAACCGCTCCCGTGACATCAGCGAGGCCAGCAGCAGCGCGAGCGGCAGCTCCAGCACGAAGAGCGGTTGTACGAGCGCCAGCGGGCCGGTCGCCAGGGCCGCCGCCTGCCCCACCCCGGCGACGATCACCGCGAGGATGCCGGCGAGCCAGAGCGGGCGCTTCAGCAGATCGAGGATCAGGCCGGGCCGGAACGAGTCGGTCTGACGGACGGTGAGCGCGGCACGGCGCTGCAGCACCGTGGCGAGCGCGTTGCTGAACGCGGCACAGAACGCGAAGAGGACCGGCAGGACGACGCCCATCCGCCGATACTCACCGGCACCGGTGGGTGGCCCGGCGACGACACCGGGCCGGGCCCCGGGTTCACCCTGTACGCGCCCCTCCTGAGCCCGGTCGGCCGAATACCGGGCCTCGGGCGTGGCCCGCGCGGCCCGGGGTGGTACGTCGTTGGCCATGCGACAAGGCACACCGCCGCCGGTGATCCCGTTCCTTCGTACCGCCGCCGCGTACGCGTGGCGTCTGCTCGTCGTCGGCGCGCTGGTCTACAGCCTGTTCGCCCTGCTCGGGCGGTTCCACGAGATCGGTGTGGCCGTGTTCCTCGGTCTGGTGGTCACCGCCCTGCTGCGCCCGGTGGCCGATCTGGTCGCCAAGGGGCTGCCCCGGCCGCTGGCGGTGACCGTCACCGTCCTCGGCAGCATCGCGCTGGTCCTGGGCGTCCTCGCGCTGGTCGGCGAGGCGGTGGACCATGACCGGACCACCCTGGTACGCGAGTTCCGGGAGGGCATCGACCGGATCGAGGACTGGCTGGAGCGGCCGCCGTTCCGGCTGAACCCGGAGGCGCTCTCGGACGTCCAGGGCCGGATCGGGCAGTTCCTGTCCAGCCATCGCTCGACGCTGATCAGCGAGGCGATGAGCGGTGCGCACCGGTTGGTGGCGGTGCTCACCACGCTGGCCCTGGCGCTGTTCTGCTCGGTGTTCTTCATCCACTCCGGCGACCGCCAGTGGGTGTGGCTGCGGGAGCAGCTGCCCGGGTCCGTACGTGGGCACATGGACATCGGGGGCCGTGCGGCCTGGCGTACCTTCACCGGCTACACGCACGGCATCGTGCTGGTCGCCGCGGTGAACGCGGTGCTCGTCGGGCTGGCCCTGTGGCTCCTCGGTGTTCCGCTGGCGGTCCCGCTGGCGCTGCTGGAGTTCATGGCCGCGTTCATCCCGCTGATCGGCTCCCCGATCGCGCTCGCGGTCGCCGCCATCGTGGCGCTCGCCTCGCAGGGCCCGTGGGTGGCGGCGATCGTCATCGCCCTGATCGTGGTCATCGGTCAGATCGAGGGGCATCTGCTGCACCCGCTCGTCATGAGCTGGGCCGTACGGCTGCACCCCCTGGTGGTGGCGATCTCGGTGATCGCCGGGGCGATCGCCGCGGGCGTCGTGGGGGCCGTGGTGGCCGTGCCGCTGGTATCGGTGGTCTGGTCGGTCTACACGGCGCTGCGGGACGCGCGCGAGGAGGCCGAGGGCGAGCCCGGGGCGGCGGCCTCCGTGCGAAGGTGAGGTCATGGACGTCGAGCAGGTCATCGATGAGCTGTACGGGGCGGCGCCGGAGGAGTTCGTCGCGGCCCGTGACGCGCGGTCGGCCGAGGCGCGGAGCTCGAAGGACACGTCCGCGGCGAAGCGGATCGCCGCATTGCGCCGCCCGACGCTGGCCGCCTGGGCCTCGAACCGTTTCGTACGGGAACGGCCGGAGGACGTCCGCCGGCTGCTGACGCTCGGCGAGACGCTCCAGGAGGCCACCCGCCTGCTGGACGCGACGAAGCTGCGCGAGGCCGCCGGGGTGCAGAACAAGGTGATCGCCGCCGAGGTCCGGGAGGCCGCGGCGGTCGCCGACGAGGCGGGCCACCCGCTGAGCGCCTCGGTCCGCCAGGAGGTCGAGCAGCTCTTCCGCGCCGTGCTCGCCGACCCGGAGATCGCGGCGGAGTGGTCGACGGGCCGGCTGGTGAAACCCCCGGAGGCCCCGGTGGGCTTCGGCACTATCACACCCGAGAGCCTCCCGCCCCGCGCCGCTCCGCGACGGAAGCCCGAGCCGGACGACGGCGCCCGCGCCGCCGCGAGGAAAGCCGAGAAGGAAGCCGAAGAGGCCGCTGCCGAGGCGGGCGCCAGAGACGAGGAACTGCATGCGGCGGAGGCACGGGCGAGCGAGGCGGACGCCCTCGTGGCCGACCTCGAAGAGCGGCTGAGCCAGGCGAAGGCGGAACGGCGAACCGCCCGAGCGGCGGCGAAGGAGGCGTCGAAGGCGGCCCGCGAAGCCCACCGGAGAGCCGAGGGCCTTCGCACCGAGGCGGGCGGCGACTAGGGGCTCCGGCAGGCCGAGCGACCCGTCGGTCTGGAGGAGGCGGTGGGCCAGGTCTGGGCATGGCTCGCCGCCGACGAGCACCGCCCGCTGCTGCGGCTGTGGGCCGAGGGGTACGCGCGCTCCCTCGTCGAACCCGACGGCGCCTGGGCGGGCTTCGCCCGCGCCACCGTGAACGACTGGCTCTACGTGCTCGCCGCCTGCCAACCCCAGCCGGAGAGAGACGGAGAGGACGGCACCGCCTGCCGCACCCTGGCACTGGCGGTGCTCCGAGGGGCCCGGGGCGAACGTCTGGAGGGATGCGACTCTATTCAAATTTGACTAGAGTGACGGGCATGGCCGAGAAGACGATTCCGATCCTGCCGTGCCCCAGCCTTCAGCCGGTGCTCGACTTCTACACCGCCCTCGGGTTCGAGGTGACCTTCCAGCAGAAGAGCCCCAACCCCTACGCCGTCGTGGAGCGCGGTGGCATAGAGCTCCAGTTCTTCGGACTGAAGCAGTACGACCCGGCCGCGTCCGTCAGCACGTGTTACGTCGTCACCGACGACGTGGACGGGCTGCACACGGCCTTCCGCGCCGGACTCAAGGCGGCGTACGGGCGGATACCGACCCGGGGGCTGCCGCGCATCGGTGCGCTCACGGACATGTCGTACGGCGTGCGGCAGTTCCTCATGACCGACCCGGGCGGCAACTGCGTCCGGGTGGGACAGCCCACGAGCCGGGATCCCCACCACCGGCCCGCGCCGGAGGAGACCTTCGCCCGTGCCCTGCACCACGCGACCCTCTTCGCGGACTCGAAGGACGACCCGGCGGGGGCGGCGAAGATCATCGACCGGGTGCTGGACCTCGCCGACGAACGCCCCGCCCCCGCGCAGCTTCTCCGCCTCCTCGTGCTGCGCGCGGACGTCGCCGGACGTCTCGGCGACGAGGGGACCGCGGCGACGGCGCGGGCCGATGCCGAGGCCGCCGCCGCCCTGCTCACCCCCGAGGAGCGGGAGTCGGTCGGCGACGAACTCGACCGTCTTCAGGAGCTGCGGGGCTGAGCGAGGACGGCCGCGACTTCAGGGGCTGAGCGCGGACGGCCGCGGGCCCCCGAAGGGCGTGCCCGGCAGCCCCTGCCCCGCGTCGCGCAGCACCAGCAGCGAGCCGGAGAGCGGGTGCGGGCGGGTCAGGCCGGTGCGGGCCGTGGTGATGTACAGGTCGTGGAGGCCGGGGCCGCCGAAGGCGCAGGCTGTGGGACGCCGTACGGGAAGGGTGACGACCCGGTCCAGGTCACCGCGCGGGGTGTAGCGGCGGATCTGCCCGCCGCCCCAGAGGGCGACCCACACACAGCCGTCCGCGTCGACCGCGAGTCCGTCGGGAAAGCCCGCACCGGGTTCGACGGTCGTGAAGGGGCGGCGGTGCGTGGCGAGTTCGGCGTCGGCGGGACAGACGTCGATCCGGCGGGTGGGGCTGTCGATGTGGTACATGAGGGAGCCGTCCGGGCTCCAGCCGATGCCGTTGCTGACCGTCACGGCGGGAAGCGCCTCCCGCGCGGTGCCGTCGGGCGCGAGACGGACGAGGTTTCCTCCGCCGGGGGCCTCGTCGTACCGCATGGCGCCCGCCCACAGCGCGCCGTCCGGGGCGACGGCGGCGTCGTTGCCGCGCCGTCCGGGGACGGGGTCGCGCAGGAGCCATCCGAAGGAGCCGTCCCGGTCGTACCGCCCTATGCCGTCCCGGAGGTTGACCACGAGTCCACCGTCCACGCACGGCTTCGCCGCGCCGACGTGCTGCTCGGTGGCCATGACGGTGCGCCGGCCGTCCGCCGGCGTGTAGGTGTGGACCCGCGAGCCGAGGATGTCGACCCAGATCAGCCGCCCGGCGACCGGGTCCCAGGTGGGGCCCTCGCCGAGCGCGGCCTCCGACCGGACGGCGACCGCGAGGTCCGGACTCATCGGGTGCCTCGGTGACCGAGCCGTACGGAGAGGTCGGCGGCGCCCTTGGCGGCCAGCTCGGCGAGTTCCCGCTCCCGGTCCTCGCTCCAGCGGATCACGGGGACGGAGACGGAGAGCGCCGCGACGACCCGTCCGGCGCTGTCGCGTACGGGTGCGGCGACACAGCTCACGTCCGGATTGGACTCCTGGTGTTCGACGGCGACGCCCCGCTCGCGGATCTCGGCGAGGGCCGCGCGCAGCGCGTCGTGGTCCGTGATGCTGTGGGGCGTCATCGCGACCAGTTCGCGGCCGTCGACACGGCTGTCCAGCTCGGCCGGCGGCAGCGAGGCGAGCAGCATCTTGCCGACGGCGGTGCAGTGCGCGGGCAGCCGGCGGCCCGCCGCGGAGACCATGCGGACCGCGTGGGTGGAGTCCACCTTGGCGACGTAGATGACGTCGGTGTCCTCCAGGAGCGCGACATGGACCGTCTCGTCGCAGATCGCGGCGACCTCGCAGGCCACCTGGCGCCCCTCGGCGGCGAGGTCCAGCTGCTCCGCGTACCGGCTGCCGAGCTGGTACGTGCGGACGCCCAGCCGGTAGCGGCCGGGCTGTTCGGTGACGTGCACGAGGTAGTTGCGGGCGGCCAGCGTGGTGAGCAGTTCGTGCACGGTCGTGCGTGGCAGCCCGAGCCTGCGGACGACCTCCGGTGCGGAGAGTGTCTCGTCGCCCGTCAGGAACAGCTCCAGTATGTCCAGCGCTCTGGCCACCGCGGGAACCTGTCGCCCCATCGCCGCTCACCCACCCCTCATGTTCGGCCTCGTTCGGTATTCCGACCGACAGTCGATATCGCGAACACAGGCTAACCGCACGCCACTTCACCGGGCAATGGTCGCGCGATCCGTTGACACGCCCCGGACCAGCCCCTACGGTCACGCCTACATTTCGAACGTGTGACGAAATTTCGAACGAGACCGAGGGGCAACTGCCGTGCGCATCACGGGAATCAGCACTCATGTCGTCGGAACTCCCTGGCGGAACCTCACGTATGTGCTCGTCCACACCGACGAGGGGCTGACGGGTGTGGGCGAGACACGCATGCTCGGCCACACCGACGCGCTGCTCGGCTACCTCCGCGAGGCGGAGGCCAACCACATCGCGGGCTCCGACCCGTTCGCCATCGAGGATCTCGTCCGCCGGATGAAGTACGGGGACTTCGGACGGGCCGGCGAGATCGTGATGTCCGGCATCGCGGTGGTCGAAATGGCGTGCTGGGACATCAAGGGCAAGGCGCTCGGGGTGCCGGTCTGGCAGCTGCTCGGCGGCAAGGTGACCGATCGGGTCAAGGCGTACGCCAACGGCTGGTACACCACCGAACGGACCCCGGAGGCCTATCACAAGGCCGCCCGCGCGGTGATCGACCGGGGCTACCAGGCGCTGAAGATCGACCCGTTCGGCACCGGGCACCTCGAACTGTCCCACCAGGACACGCTGTACGCGGTCTCACTGATCGAGGCCGTACGGGATGCCATCGGGCCGGACGCCGAGCTGATGCTGGAGATGCACGGCCGGTTCTCGCCGGCCACGGCGATCCGGCTGGCCCGGGAGATGGCGCCGTACCGTCCGGCCTGGCTGGAGGAGCCTGTGCCCCCGGAGAACCTGAAGGCGCTCGAGAAGGTCGCGGCGAAGGTGGACCTCCCGATCGCGACGGGTGAACGGATCCACGACCGCGTCGAGTTCCGCGAGCTCTTCGAGAGCCAGGCCGTCGACATCCTCCAGCCGGACGTCGGCCACCTCGGCGGCATCTGGGAGACCCGGAAGCTGGCCGCGACCGCCGAGACGCACTACATGATGGTCGCCCCCCACAACGTGGGCGGCCCGGTGCTCACCGCCGCCTCCCTTCAGGTCGGCTTCTCCGCACCGAACTTCAAGATCCTGGAGCACTTCAACGACTTCGCGGACGCGGAGATCAAGAAGGTGGTGAAGGGCGCCCCCCAGGTGGTGGACGGCCACTTCCACCTCTCGGACGCGCCCGGTCTCGGCGTCGAGCTCGACATCGACGCGGCGGCCGAGTTCCCGCAGCAGCAGGCCCGCTTCGACCTGTGGGCGGACGGCTGGGAGCGGCGCTCCCCCGCGACGCGGGGCGGCGGGGCGTGAGCCGCGCGGTCGGCGGACCGGGGCACGCGGTGGTCGTCGACGCGCCCGGGCGCCACCGCCTCGTCCCCCACGAGGAGGTCCCGCCGGGCCCCGGAGAGGCCCTGGTGCGGGTGTACGCGAGCGGTGTCTGCGGCAGCGATCGCGAGGTGTACGGGGGCACCCGGCCGAAGGGGTACGTGCGGTATCCGCTCACCCCCGGCCACGAGTGGTCGGGCACGGTCGCCGAGGTCGGCGAGGGTGTCCCGAAGGGGCTCGTCGGCCGGAAGGTGGTCGGCGAGGGGTTCCGCTCGTGCCAGGTCTGCGAACGTTGTCATACGGGCGACACCACGCTCTGCACGGCCGGATACGACGAGACCGGCTTCACCCGGCCGGGCGCGATGGCGCCCACGCTGACGCTGCCGGCCCGGCTGCTGCACGTCCTCCCGGACGACGCCGACCTGACGGCGGCGGCTCTCCTCGAGCCGGCGGCCTGTGTCGCGGCCGCGGCCCTCGCGGCGGCGCCCCGGCCCGGCGAACGGGTCGCCGTGGTCGGCGCCGGGACCCTCGGGCTGATCGCCGTACAGCTGCTGGCCGCCTCGTCGCCCGCCGAACTGTACGTGGTGGAGCCGCGGCGCGAACGGGCCGAACTGGCGCGGGAGTTCGGTGCGACCGCCGTGCTCGACGGGCCGGAGGAGGCGGCGGGCCGGTGCGATCTGGTCCTGGAGGCCGCCGGAGCGCCCGGCTCCGCCCGCGCCGCGGTGGGCCTGGCCCGCAGGGGCGGCCGGGTCGTCCTCACCGGTATCCCCGCGCCCGGAGCGGCCGGCCTCGACCCCGCGGAGCTCGTCATCGGGCGGCTGACCCTGCACACGGTCTTCGGAGCGCCGCCCGCCGCCTGGTCGCACGCCGTACGCGCCTTCGGGGCGGGGCTGCTCGACCTCGGCGCGCTGGTGACGCACGAGCTGCCGCTCGGGGCGTTCCCCCAGGCGATCGAGCTGGTGGGATCCGGGGACCCCAAAGTCGGGAAGGTGCTGCTGCGGCCCTGAGGCTCCCCGACCGGCGCCCGTACCACCGCGCGCGTACCACCGCCCGGAAGACGCGTACCCCTCGATCCGTACATACCGATCTGTACACACCGATCCGGACCCCTCGATCCCGACACACCGATCGTCCCCCTCGATCCGAACCACGTCCGACATACCGAACACGGAGGACCGCTCGTGACCGACGCTCCGCCTTCACCGCCCCGCCGCCCCGGAGAACGCGCGCTCGCCGCCCTCGGGCTCGGCGCCCCCGCCCTCTCCCCCGCGGACACCTCCCCGCACGCCTTCCCCGACGGCGGCAGCTGGCGTACCGAGGTGCCTTCCGTGGAAGGCCCCGAGGCGCTGGCGGCGGTCCTGGAGGAGTCCGCGCGGCTCGACGTGCCGGTCCACCGGGTCAGCCAGGGCAGCGGCGTCTGGATGCTCACGGACGGCGAGATCGCCGAGATGGTCCGGGCGGCCGCCGAACGCTCCGTCGAACTCTGCCTGTTCACCGGCCCCCGCGGCACCTGGGACATCGGCGGCTCCGTCCGCAGCGACTCCCGGGGCGGAGGCCTGCGCGCCCGGGGCCACGACGCCGTCGCAGGCTGTGTGGAGGACGCCGTCCGCGCCACCGAACTGGGCGTCCGGTGCCTGCTGGTGGCGGACGAGGGCGTGCTGTGGACGCTGCACCAGGCCCGGCGCCACGGCGTGCTCCCCGCCGACACCACGCTGAAGGTCTCGGCGCTGATCGGCCCGGTGAACCCCGCCGCGTACGCCGTCCACGAACGTCTGGGCGCCGACTCGGTGAACGTGCCGAGCGATCTGCCGCTCGCCCATCTCACCGAGATCCGGCGGGTCAGCGCAGCGCCGATGGACATGTACATCGAGGCGCCCGACGACCTGGGCGGCTACGTCCGGATGTACGAGGTCGCCGAACTGATCCGCCGAGGCGCCCCGTTGTACCTCAAGTTCGGTCTGTCGAAGGCGCCTTCGCTCTACCCCTCCGGTCTGCATCTGCGCGAGACCGTCCTCGCCACCGCCCGCGAGCGGGTACGCCGCGGCCGGCTCGCGCTCGATCTGCTGGCCCGCCATGGCGCCGACGGCGGGATGTCACCGCTCGGCTCCCGGCTGCCCGGCCCCCTGAACCGCTTCCCGGACCCGATCCACCACACCGACAAGGACTGATGACATGCGTATGCGCAGTTCCGCCACCGCCACCGTCCTCGCGACGTCCCTCGCCCTCGCCCTCACCGCCTGCGGGCAGAGCGGCGCGGGCGGCGCCAAGGAGGAGAAGGGCGCCGAGGAGCTGACGGTGGGCATCGCGATGCCCACCAAGTCCTCCGAACGCTGGATCGCCGACGGCAGGAACATGGTGAGCAGTCTGGAGAAGTACGGGTACCGGACGACCCTCCAGTACGGCGAGGACGACCCGGACCAGCAGGTGTCGCAGATCGAGAACATGATCACCCAGGGGGTCGACGCTCTGGTGGTGGCGGCCATCGACGGCCGCGCGCTCGCCAACGTGCTCCAGCAGGCCGCCGACGCGAAGATCCCGGTGATCTCCTACGACCGTCTCATCCTGGGTTCGCCGAACGTCGACTACTACGCCTCCTTCGACAACGAGAAGGTCGGCGAGCTCCAGGGCGGCTATCTCGTCGACAAGCTGGGACTCAAGGACGGCGGCAAGAAGGGGCCGTTCAACATCGAGCTGTTCGCCGGCTCGAACGACGACAACAACACCCGCTACTTCTTCCAGGGCGCCATGAACGTCCTCCAGCCGTACATCGACAAGAAGCAGCTGGTCGTCAGGTCCGGCCAGACCAGGCTCAACCAGGTGACGACGCTGCGCTGGGACGGCGGCCAGGCCCAGAAGCGCATGGACGACCTGCTCACCTCCTCGTACGCCAAGGAGCGGGTGGACGCGGTCCTCTCGCCGTACGACGGCATCTCCATCGGCATCCTGTCCGCGCTGAAGTCCGACGACTACGGCAGCGCGAGCAAGCCGCTGCCCGTCGTCACGGGTCAGGACGCCGAGGTCGCCTCGGTGAAGTCGATCATCGCGGGCGAGCAGACCCAGACCGTGTACAAGGACACCCGCGAACTGGCGAAGGTCGCGGCACAGATGGTCAACGCGCTTCTCGACGGCAAGAAGCCCGAGGTCAACGACACCACCACGTACGACAACGAGAAGAAGGTCGTCCCGGCCTTCCTGCTCGACCCGGTGAGCGTCGACAGGAGCAACTACCAGGCCGTGCTGGTCGATTCCGGCTACATCAAGGCCGGCGACCTCAACTAGACCCCGACCGGAGAGGAGTGGGTGTGCCATGGCGGGACCCGTCCTGGACATGCGCTCGATCATCAAGACCTTTCCCGGCGTGACGGCGCTGTCGGACGTCTCCCTGACCGTCCGCGCGGGCGAGGTCCACGCCATCTGCGGGGAGAACGGAGCGGGCAAGTCGACGCTGATGAAGATCCTCAGCGGTGTGCATCCCCACGGCAGTTACGAGGGGGAGATCCTCTTCCGGGGTGAGCCCTGCCGGTTCAGGGACATCGGGGCGAGCGAGAAACGCGGCATCGTCATCATCCACCAGGAGCTCGCCCTGGTGCCGTACCTCTCCCTCGCGGAGAACATCTTCCTCGGCAACGAGCACGCCACCCGTGGCGTGATCAGCTGGGACCGGACCCTGCGCCACGCGGCCGCCCTGCTGCGCCGCGTGGGTCTGGACGACCATCCGCAGACCCGGGTCGCGGACATCGGCGTCGGCAAGCAGCAGTTGGTGGAGATCGCGAAGGCGCTCGCCAAGGAGGTGAAGCTGCTGATCCTCGACGAGCCGACGGCCGCGCTCAACGACGAGGACAGCGGCAAACTCCTCGGTCTCATCGAGGAGTTGAAGGAGCAGGGGATCACCTCGATCATCATCTCGCACAAGCTCAACGAGATCGCCCGGGTGGCGGACTCGGTGACCGTCCTGCGGGACGGCCGGTCGATCGAGACCCTCGACGTGAAGGCGCCGGAGACCACCGAGGAGCGGATCATCCGGGGCATGGTGGGCCGCGACCTGGACCACCGCTTCCCCGAACGGACCCCGCACGAGCCGGAGCGGGGCGCGGCACCGGCGCTGGAGATCCGGGACTGGACCGTGCACCACCCGATCGACCAGCACCGCAAGGTCGTCGATGGCGTCTCGCTGAGCGTCCGGCGCGGGGAGATCGTCGGGATCGCGGGGCTGATGGGCGCGGGCCGCACCGAGCTGGCGATGAGTGTCTTCGGGCGCAGTTACGGACGGTACGGCGGCGGTACGGTCCTCAAGGACGGTGTGGAGATCCGTACGCGCACGGTGCCGGAGGCGGTCGGGCACGGCATCGCGTACGTCACCGAGGACCGGAAGCACTACGGCCTCAATCTGATCGACACGATCAACCGCAACGTCTCCCTGAGCGCGCTGCCCAGGGTGGCCCGGCGCGGCATCGTCGACGAGCACGAGGAGACCAGGGTCTCCGAGGGCTTCCGCCGGTCGATGAACATCAAGGCGCCGACGGTCTTCGAGCCGGTCGGCCGGCTCTCGGGCGGCAACCAGCAGAAGGTCGTGCTCAGCAAATGGATCTTCGCCGGTCCGGACGTCCTGATCCTGGACGAGCCGACCCGCGGGATCGACGTGGGCGCCAAGTACGAGATCTACACCGTCATCGACCGGTTGGCCGCCGAGGGCAAGGCGGTCCTCTTCATCTCCTCGGAACTCCCCGAGCTGCTCGGCATGTGCGACCGCGTCTACACCATGGCGGCGGGCCGGGTCACGGGTGAGGTGTCCCGCGCCGAGGCGACCCAGGAGCTGCTGATGCGGCACATGACCAAGGACAAGAGGGAGCACGCATGAGCACCGATCTGACGGCGGGGACCCAGGCCGACGACACGGGCCGGAGCCCGTCCGGCCCTCCCGAGAGGTCCGGCCCCGGGGTCGGCCGGCTGATCCTCGACGGGCTGCGCGGCAACATGCGGCAGTACGGCATGCTGATCGCGCTCGGTCTGATCGTGGCGCTGTTCGCCGTCTGGACGGGCGGTGACCTGCTGTTGCCGCGCAACGTCTCCAACCTGGTCCTCCAGAACAGCTACATCCTGATCCTGGCGATCGGCATGATGGTCGTCATCATCTCGGGCCATATCGACCTGTCGGTGGGCTCGCTCACCGCCTTCGTCGGCGCGGTGGCCGCCGTGCTGATGGTCGAACACCGGATGGCCTGGCCGCTGGCGGTGGTGCTCGTGCTGCTGCTCGGCGCGGCGGCGGGCGCGATGCAGGGGTTCTTCATCGCGTATCTCGGCATTCCGTCGTTCATCGTGACCCTCGCCGGCATGCTGCTGTTCCGCGGCCTCACGGAGATCTTCCTCAAGGGACAGACGATCGGGCCCTTCCCCGACGGGCTGCAGACGGTCTCCAACGGCTTCCTGCCCGAGGTCGGGCCGAGCACCGACTACCACAATCTGACGCTGCTGCTCGGCCTGGCCCTGATGGTCTTCGTCGTGTGGCAGGAGGTGCGGGACCGCCGCCGTCAGCGGGAGTACGCCCTGGAGGTCGCGCCCGCCGGGCTGTTCGCCGTGAAGCTGGGAGCGCTCGTCGCCACGGTGCTGGTGTTCACCCTGCTGCTCGCCAGCTACAAGGGCGCCCCCGTCGTCCTCCTGATCCTGGCCGCGCTCCTGGTGGGCTTCGGCTACGTCATGCGGAACGCGATCGTGGGACGCCATGTGTACGCGATCGGCGGCAACCTTCCGGCCGCCAAGCTCTCCGGCGTGCGGGACAAGAAGGTCACGTTCCTGGTCTTCCTCAACATGGGGGTGCTCGCGGCCCTCGCCGGTCTGGTCTTCGCCGCCCGGTTCAACGCCGCCTCGCCCAAGGCGGGCATCAACTTCGAGCTGGAGGCGATCGCCGCGTCGTTCATCGGCGGAGCCTCGATGAGCGGCGGTGTCGGCACGGTCCTGGGCGCCATCATCGGCGGCCTGGTCCTCGGCGTGCTGAACAACGGCATGAACCTCGTCGGGATCGGCACGGACTGGCAGCAGGTGATCAAGGGGCTCGTCCTGCTCGCCGCGGTCGGTTTCGACGTGTGGAACAAGCGCAAGGTCGGCTCCTGACCGGCCTGTTCCCGGCCGTCCGGGCGACGTCGCGTGGGCGGGCCGGAAACGGCCGAGGCCCCTGCCGGGAGCGGCAGGGGCCTCGGTTCTGGTGCGGGTGCGCCGGGGATCAGACCGCCGGGGCCGGGTAGGTCGGGTACTCGACGCCGGAGACGTGCTGGACGACCCGGATGACCTGGCACGAGTAGCCGAACTCGTTGTCGTACCACAGGTAGAGGATCGCGTTGTCGCCGTCGACCTTGGTGGCGCCCGCGTCGACGATCGAGGCGTGGCGCGAGCCCACGAAGTCCATGGAGACGGCGTCGGGGGCGGTGGTGAAGTCGATCTGGCGCTTCAGCGGCGAGTGCAGCGAGACGTCGCGGAGGTGGTCGAGGACCTCCTCGCGGGTGGTCTCGCGGCCCAGGCGCAGGCTGAGGATGGCGATCGAGACGTCCGGGACGGGGACGCGGATCGAGCTGCCGGTGATCGGCGCCTTGAGGTCCGGCAGCGCCTTGGCGACGGCGGAGGCGGCACCGGTCTCGGTGATGACCATGTTCAGCGGCGCGGAGCGGCCACGACGGTCGGCCTTGTGGTAGTTGTCCAGCAGGTTCTGGTCGTTCGTGAACGAGTGGACGGTCTCCACGTGGCCGCGCAGCACGCCGTACTCGTCGTCCATGGCCTTCAGCGGCGGCACGATCGCGTTGGTGGTGCAGGAGGCGCAGGAGAGGATCTGCTCGTCCGGCTTGATCGTGTCGTGGTTGACGCCGTGGACGATGTTCGGGACGTCGCCCTTGCCCGGGGCCGTCAGGACGACCTTGTCGATACCGGGGCGCAGGTGCTTGGAGAGGCCCTCGCGGTCCCGCCACTTGCCCGTGTTGTCAATGAGGATGGCGTCCTTGATGCCGTGCGCCGTGTAGTCGACCTCGGACGGGTCGTTGGCGTAGATCACCTTGATCGTGTTGCCGTTGGCGACGATCGTGCTGGTCGCCTCGTCCACGGTGATGGTGCCCTGGAACTGGCCGTGGATCGAGTCGCGCCGCAGCAGCGAGGCGCGCTTGACGATGTCCTGGTCACCGCCCTGGCGGACGACGATGGCGCGCAGCCGCAGACCGTTGCCGGAGCCGGCCTTCTCGATGAGCAGACGGGCGACGAGGCGGCCGATGCGGCCGAAGCCGTAGAGGACGACGTCGCGGCCGTCGCGGCGCTCGATCTTGTCGGCGCCCGTGGCACCGGCGACCGCGGAGGCGGTGAACTCCTCCACCGAGAGGCCCTGGTCATCGCTCTTGTACGCCTCGGCGAGGAGCGCGATGTCGATCTGCGACGGGCCGAGGTCGAGCGTGGTGAGCGCCTTCAGGAAGGGCAGGGTCTCGGTGACCGAGAGCTCCTCGCCGGCGATCTGGCGGGCGAACCGGTGGGTCTTGAGGATGCTGACAACCGACTTGTTCACCAAGGATCGGCTGTGGACCAGGACCGTGACGTCCCGCTCCCGGTGCAACTTACCGATGATCGGAATCATCGACTCCGCGATCTCCTCGCGGTTCTTCCAGCTGGTGAACGAGTCGTCATTGACAGTCACGAGTTCATCTTTCGAGCTAGGCGGTGCTCATATGCTAACCCGTCGAACATTTGATCTTTCCCCGGGGCCTTTCCGACCGCCTTCCCCGGAGCCTTTACGACCCCTCTTCCCGGCCCCCGCTCGCCTCAGGACCCCCCGACGGTCACGACGACCGAGTGCCAGCCGGCCGCCCCGTCCGGCATGGTGTCGGTGCGCCGCTCGGGCTGGGTCACGCCGGCGCCGTCGGTGGCCCGGACCGTGAGGGTGTGGCGGCCGGGCCCTGCCTGCCAGGGGTGGACCCACTGGCGCCAGGTGTCCCGGCTGTCCTCGGTGCCGAGCCGCGCCTGGCGCCAGGGGCCGTCGTCGACTCTGACCTCCACCCTCGCGATGCCGCGGTGCTGGGCCCAGGCCACCCCGGCGATCATGACCGTGCCCGCGTCGAGGCGGGCGAGCGCCCGGGGGGTGTCGATCCGCGACTGGGTCTTGACCGGCGCCCGCGCCGCCCAGCCGCGCGGGACCCAGTAGGCGTCGTACGCGTCGAAGGTGGTCAGCTCGATCGACTCGATCCACTTGCAGGCGGAGACGTAGCCGTACAGCCCAGGGACGATCATGCGGACCGGGAAGCCGTGGTCCAGGGGCAGGGGTTCCCCGTTCATCCCGAAGGCGAGCAGGGAGTCGCGGCCGTCCATGACGTCCTCGACGGGGGTGCCGATGGTCATGCCGTCGACGGAACGGGCCACGAGCTGGTCGGCCGGGCCGCCCTCGGAGGGCGGGCGCACCCCCGCCTCGCGGAGCAGGTCGGCGAGGCGCACGCCGAGCCAGCGGGCGTTGCCGACGAGGTCTCCGCCGACCTCGTTGGAGACACAGGCGAGAGTGATGTCCCGCTCCACCACCGGGCGGGACATCAGCTCCGGCAGGGTCAGGGAGAGCTCCCGGCGCACGCCCTCTCCGTGGACGCGCAGGCGCCAGTCGTCGGCGTCGACCCCGGGGACGACGAGCGCGGTGTCGACCCGGTAGAAGTCCTTGTTGGGGGTGATGAACGGGCCGATGCCGGGGACGTCGAGCTGCGCCCCCGGGGGCACGGCCGGCGCGGGCGAGACCGGCCGGGGCAGCCGCAGGGCCCTGCGGGACGCCGTGACCCCTTCGCCCGCGGGGGTGCCGGCCGCCCGGCCGAGCGCGGCGGCGGCGGTCGCCGCCAGGCCCGTCGCCGCGGCGACGACGAGGAAGCTCCTGCGGTCCCCCCGGGCGGCCGCCTCCGGGAGCTCTCCGGCGCCCGGGGCGAGCAGCCTGCCGATGAGGACGTACAGCAGGACGGCTCCGGCCACCGCCCCGACCAGCGAGGGCACCGCGTCGAGCGCGGAGTCGGAGTCGGGCCGGCTCACGGCCGCGAGGGCGCCGATCACACCGAACCCGAGGATCCCGGCGGCGGCGGCCGCGCGGTGGCGCAGGGCGAGCACTCCGAGCGCCGCGGCGATCAGTCCGAGGACGAGCAGGATGCCCAGCATGAGGACGGCCTTGTCGCTCTCGCCGAAGGTGCGGATCGCCCACTGTTCGACCGCGGACGGGGTGCGGTCGACGAGGACGTCGCCCACGGCCGTGACCGGGCCCGCCTCGCGGCGGATCCGGCCGGCGAGGAGGTCGGCCACGGCGAGGGCGACGTAACCGGAGAGGACACCGCCGAGCGCGGCGAGCAGCCGGTCCGTGCGGGTCGGCGGCCGGGGGGAACGGGTGGCGTTCATGGTTCCCAGCATCGGCGTCGGGGGGCCGCCGGGTGCGGGATTTCAGCCGCGTGCCGCCCCCGCGTCGTCGATCAGCTCCGCCAGGGCGGCGCCGAGGGCGTCGAGCCCGGGTCCGGCGGGGCCGCCGGGCTCCCGCATGTAGACGTCGCGGCGGATCTCGATCATCAGGGCGGTGACGCGCGCGTCGCGGCCGTAGTGGTCGAGCGGTACGTACGTCCCCGCGAAGGGGCTGTCCGTCCCGATCCCGCCGAACGGCGCGAACGCCTTCCTCGCCGCTTCCACCAGCGCGGGCGGGGTGTGGAAGGGGTCCGTCCCGAGACAGATCGGCGGGCGGGGGCCTTCGCCGTGGAGCTCGTAGGGCAGCGCCTCGGTCGGGTACGAGTGCACGTCGATGATCACGACACGTCCGGCCGCCGCGAGCCGCTCGTCGACGGCGGCCGTCGTGGCCCGGGCGTACGGCGTGAAGAACCGCTCCAGGAGCGGCTGCGCGTCGAAGCCGGCCGGGCGCAGCTCGGCGCGGTGCGTGGTCCGGGTGTAGACCGCGCCCATCCCGACCGCGCGCATCTCCTCGCGCTCGTCGGGGAAGCGCTCGGGGTCGACGACCAGCCGGGAGAGCCGGTTGACGAACCGCCACGGGGTGACGGCGGCGGTGCGCGCGGCCGCGGCGGCGATCTCGGCGGTGTGGGAGTCGGTGATGTGGTCCAGTTCGAGCGCGAGCTCCTCGTCCCCGAGCACGATGCCCTCGCGCACGTCCGGGGGCAGCTCACGGGAGGAGTGCGGGACGTGGAGGAGCACCGGGGAGTCCGGCGCTCCGGGGAGGAGCTGGAAGGGGTGCGGTGCGTCGGTCATCGGCGGTCCTCGCTGTACGGCTTCGGTGGCTTCCGGTACCAGCATGATCAACGGAGCGGGGGCCGGGGCGCCGTGGCCGAAAAGCAAGGGGCGTGTGACCGGAAGGGCGGCCCGATCAGCTCACGCCGAGCGTGGCCGGCAGGGCCCCGTCCGCGGGCCTACGGACCGGGCGGTGGTGGCGACACGCGCCGCGACCACCCCCGGTCCGTACGGTCAGTTCCGCGTCGGCGCGGCGTCCCGGACCGTGCCCGTGAACTCCGGGCCCTCGTGCGGTTCCCCGATCCCGTCGTACGTGGTCAGCCGCGCCCGCAGGGTCTCCGTCGGCTCGCGCACCGCGTCGGCGACGGTCGGCACCGTCACGTCGGCGCTCGTCCGTCCGGCGGGCACGTACGCCGAGAAGGACGGATCCTCCCAGATCCGGGAGAGCGGCCGGGGCGGAGCGGGGACCTCGCCGAAGTTCTCCTCCAGCCAGCCCCGTGCGACGTCCGCGGTGGACAGCTCGGCGCCGCCGGCGACCGGCAGGAGGACGATCGAGCCGCCGACCTCCACGTCGGCGACCGCGGACAGGGTCAACCGCCAGGTCAGGGGCTTGCCCTCGGTGACGTCGGCCGCGACCGGGGTCAGCGTCACGGTGGGCATCGCGTCGTCGTTCCGCACGGTGACCCCACCGCGGTGGGAGCCGACGGCCACGCCGCGTACCGCCTTCACGGACACGTCCTGGGTGAGGTCGTAGCCGTAGCGGGTGTTGCCCCGCACCTCCACCGGTACGTCGATGCTCTGGCTGCCGGGGGCCACCGTCACGATCCGGGAGGTGGTCTCGTCCGTGCCCGGGCGGGGGACGAACACACGGACCTGGCCGCTGCCTTCGCCCGAGACGTGGACCGGGACCCGGTAGGTGCGGACCCCTGCGTCCCCCTCGTCCACGGTCGTCCGGCCGATGTCGACGCGGGGCATGGCGGCCGGGCGGGCCTCCGGGGTGCCGGGGCGCCAGCCCCAGGCGTCCATCAGCCACGCGCTTCCGGAACCGCCCCGCGGGGTCAGTTCGAGGGTCGTGACCCGGCTCAGGTCCAGGCCGGACCGGGCGGCGGCGGCCAGCGGGACGCGGAGCTCGCGGGCCCACAGGGACGTGGTCCGGTCACTGCCGGGGAGTCCGTCGATCTTGGCGGCCACGCCGAGGCGCGCCCGGCGGCCGGAGGCGTCGACGAGTGTGACGTCCATCCGTGTGCCGGTGCTGTTGGGCGGCACGATGACCCTCAGCGCCAGCGCCTCGGAGCCCTTCAGCGAGACGGGGACGGCGGTACGGACCGTCACCGGCGGACCCACGGGGCCCTTCTTCCACCGGAACGCGACGGCGTCGCGGCCCGGTTCGGGCGATGCCTCCCAGTGCGCGAAGTGCGGCGACCGGCCGCTCGCGTCGGGCGCCAGGCAGGCGCGGTCGGGGTCGGGATCGATCTGGGCGCACACCCGGCCGCCGGTGACGGCGACCGAGGGACCGGGCAGGAAGGCGGGGGTACGGTGCGCGCCGACGGCGTGGCTGAGGACGCGCGCGGGACCGGCCGAGGGAGCGCGCCGGCCGGTGCCGTCGAGCAGCGGACGGACCCGGTCGTCGCCGCCGACGAACAGCTGGGCCGCCGCGGCGATGTAGGTGGCGCCCGCGGCCTGCTGCTGGGTGGCGGTCAGCCGGGTCGCGGTGCCCGGCGAGCAGACCGGGTCGGTCGTCTCGTCCGCGAAGAAGTCGTCGTCGGCGGGCGCCTCGGCCTGCCCCGGAGTCCACTCGCTGTTGAAGAAGTTGTGGTTGGCACCGGGCATGTACACCGAGCTCTGGAGCGCGGCGCCGCGGCTCACGCCACGCGTGCCGTCGACGTAGATCTGGCCCTGGAGGTCGGAGACGTCGCCGTCACAGCCGGGCAGCACGGTCATCGAGGGCACGTCGGGGGCCGGGTTCTGCCCGAAGATCGTGGGGCCGATCAGCACGTTGCCGCGGATGGTCCACCGCACCGGGCCCTGATGCCCGTCCTGGTCGGCGGGCGGGCGGTGGAGGCTGTCGAGTGCGGCTCGGTTGACGCCCTCGCCGCCTCGGGAGTGGCCGACGAGCAGCACGCGGGAGAGGTCGGCGGGCGACGCGGCGCGTACGGCGGACGGCGCGCCGGCCGGGTTCTCGGACCACTCCGCCCAGCGGGCCAGGTGCTGCCGCACCAGGGAGGAGCGGGCCTGTGCTCCGGCGTCCTCGGCGAGATGGTCCTGGGCGTTGATGCCGTTGGCGGAGATCGAGACCGTCACGTAGCCCTGGGAGGCCAGCAGTTGCTGGGCGCGCAGATAGCCCTTGTGGCTGGGGATCGGCCGGGTGCCCGGGCCGCAGGGCCAGTCGCCGGTCACCTCCTCGCCGGCGCCGTAGCAGGTGGCGTGACGGCCGTGCAGGAACAGCGCGAGCGGCCGCTTCCCCGGCGCGCTGGCCGGTCCGACGACCACGGCCCGCATCTCGACGGGCTCGGCGTAGCCGGGCAGCCGCACGGACTTCAGGTCGTACTCGCCGCTGACGGTGCGGTAGCCGCCGGGTACTCCGGGGTCGACCGGGTTGGCCGGGAAGGGCGCCTCGGTCAGCGCGGAGCGCGCGGGGGGCCGGGCCCGGGAGGGCTGGGCGGGGGCGTCGGCGTCCAGACGGCGCCCGCCGGCGACCACCTTCAGGTCCTTCCCGGAGCCGAGCCGCAGGCCGTCCGCCCTGAGCCGGTACGCCTTGCCGTCGGCGGCGGGCACCGGGATGCCGAGCAGGCGGTTCCCGGCATGGAACTCGACGCGGGCATCGCCCATGGGCACGGGGTCGGGTGACGTCCAGACGAGTTCCCGGTCGGCGCCCTTGCCGGTGAGGCGCCAGCCCTCGGGGAGCTCTCCCTCGTTCCCCTGCACGCCCGGGCTCCCCGCCCGCGCCAGGGACCCGGGCGACGGCTCGGCGTACGCCGTTCCGGGCGACGCGGCGGCCAGCGCGAGTAACGCCAGCGTCGCGGTCACCGCACGTGTGACACGTATCAAAGCGGTCTTCCTCACGATCGGTCCTGTCGCGACGCCTCGGATCGTCCCGGGGTGCCGCTCTCGTGACCGGAGGACGGCAACCGACCGCCGTGGGTTGCCTCATGGGCCGGAACCGGACCGGAGGTGTGTGGAGAGCCGGCGGGGATTTCCGCACGGGGGTAGGCCCGCACGGCCCTCTTGTTATACGTTCCGTCTAACAGCTTGCTAGATGTCGCATCTAATAAGCGTGCGACGTCTCGACCCTAGGAGCCGCACATGGCAAGCAGCACCGTCCCCCCGGAGAGCGAGCGCCGCCACGCCGAGCAGGAGGTCGCCCGGCGGCTGCTCGAATCGGCCGCGAAACTCTCGTACGACCCGGCCACGGAAGTGGACTGGGAGACCCCGCTGGACAAGGACTTCCACGGCGCGAGCCCCGAGTGGAGCACCCTCTACGGCACCGCGTACTGGAACGAGTTGACCGAGGCTCAGCGCAGGGAGCTGACCCGCCAGGAGGCGGCTTCGGTGGCCAGCACGGGCATCTGGTTCGAGATGATCCTCCAGCAGATGGTGCTGCGCGACATGTACGCCAAGGACCCGACCGACCCCCGCTTCCAGTGGGCGCTCACCGAGGTCGCCGACGAGTGCCGGCACTCGATCATGTTCGCCCGCGGCGCGGAGAAGCTCGGCGCGCCTGCCTACCGTCCGCGCCGGATCGCGGTCGAACTCGGCAGGGCGTTCAAGACGATCGCCTTCGGCGAGGCGGCGTACGCGGCGATCCTGGTCGCCGAAGAGGTCCTCGACGTGATGCAGCGCGACTGGATGCGCGACGAACGGGTCGTGCCGTTCGTCCGCACGATCAACAACATCCATGTCGTGGAGGAGTCGCGGCACATGAAGTTCGCCCGCGAGGAGACGCGCAGGCGGCTGCGCGGGGCGAGCCGGGCGCGCCGTCAGTTCCACGCGCTGGTGATCGCGATCGCCTCGTACGTCATCGTCACCAGCATGGTGGGCCGGAAGGTCTACGAGAGCGCCGGACTCGACGTCGAGCGCGCCGTCGCCGAGGCGAAGGCGAACGAGCACCACAAGTCCCTGATGCGGTCCAGCTGCGCGGGCCTCATGGAGTTCCTGGCCTCCGCCGGGCTGCTGACCAGGCCGGCCCTCGCGTTCTACAAGCGCGCCCACCTGATCTGACCGAAGCCGACCGAGCCGACCCGAGCTGAGCCGACGACATGACCTACGCCATCACCCAGACGTGCTGCAACGACGCCACCTGCGTCGCCGTCTGCCCCGTCAACTGCATCCACCCGACGCCGCAGGAAAGGGAGTTCGGCAGCACGGAGATGCTCCACATCGACCCGGCGACGTGCATCGACTGCGGCGCCTGCGCCGACGCCTGCCCGGTCGACGCCATCTTCCCGGTGGACAGCCTCTCCCCCGCGCAGGCCGGGTACGCGGCCGTCAACGCCGCGTACTTCGCCGGCAAGGAGGCCCCCGCCGAGCCCCCGGGACCCAACTTCCACGCCTGGGGCGCGCCGGCCTTCGAACGCAGCCTGCCCGCCGACTTCGCGCCCATCCGCGTCGCGGTCGTCGGCACCGGCCCCGCCGGGATGTACGCGGCCGAGGACCTCCTGCTCCACACCAACGCCGAGGTCACCCTGGTCGACCGGCTGCCCGTGGCGGGCGGTCTCGTCCGGTACGGCGTGGCGCCGGACCATCCGGCGACCAAGAAGGTGGGGGACACCTTCGCCCGCTTCCACGCCCATCCCCGGGTACGGATGCGGCTGGGCGTCGAGGTCGGCAAGGACGTCACGGCGGAGGAACTCGCCGCGCACCACGACGCGGTCGTGTACGCCGTCGGCGCCTCCGCCGACCGACGGATCGGCGTCCCGGGCGAGGAGCTGCCCGGAAGCGTCTCGGCGACCGCGTTCGTGGCCTGGTACAACGCCCACCCGGAGTGCGCGCCGGACGCGATCGACCTGACCGGCGCCGAGCGGGTCGTCGTGGTCGGCAACGGCAACGTCGCGCTCGACGTCGCCCGGATCCTCGTATCGGACCCCGAGGCGCTGGCCGGCACCGACATCGCCGACCACGCGCTCGCGGCCCTGCGCGCGTCGCGGGTCCGCGAGGTCGTCCTGCTCGGGCGCCGGGGCCCCGAGAACGCCGCGTACACGGCCTCCGAACTCGTCGCCCTCACCCACCTGCCCGGCGTGCGGCTGGTCGTCGACGACCACGATCCGCGGACCGGCGCCGCGATCGACGGCGCGGAGCCGGGCGAGAAGGCCGCGCTGCTGCGGGACGTGGCGCGGGAGGCCGTCGACTGGTCGCGTCCGCCGGCGGCGGGTGCACGGCGCATCGTGCTCCGCTTCCACTCCGCGCCGTCGGCCCTGACGGGCGAGGACGCCGTACGGGGCGCGCGGGTGACGGAGGGCCCGGGCGAGCGGGAGATCCCTGCCACGCTGGTGCTGCGGGCGGTCGGCTACCGCGGGATGCCGGTGCCGGGCCTGCCGTTCGACGAGGCGACCGGCACGGTGCCGCACGAGCGCGGCCGGGTGACCGGGATGCCCGGGACGTACGTCGTCGGCTGGATCAAGCGTGGCCCCTCCGGCGGAATCGGCGCCAACAGGACCTGCGCCGCCGAGACGGTCGGCACGCTCCTGGCCGACGCCGTGGCGGGCGCTTTGCCGGTTCCGTCCCGTACCGCTCAGGCGTTCCGGCGGCTCGCCCGCAGGCGCGCCGCCGAGGTGGTCGACGCCCGGGGCCTGGCCGCGATCGACAAGGCCGAGCGGGCACGCGGGCGGGCCTCAGGACGCCCACGGGTCAAGCTCGGCACGGTGGCCGAGCTGGTCGCCGCGGCGAAGGGCGGCCGCCTGCGCCGCCCGAACTGAGCACAGGTCACGACCGGCCGTACCGAGCTCACTACCGGCCGCACCGAGCCGGGCCCGGCGGGCGCGACTGCCCGTACGGGCCCGGCGGGCGGCCGGTCAGCCGGTGACCTTCTGCCAGGCCGTCGTACCGAGCAGGCCCGTCTCGCCGATGTCCAGGCCGCCTTCCGGCTCCACCGTCTGGCGCTGCGCCCCGGCGGCCGGGCCGATCTCGACGTACACCCCGCTCCCCCGCCGGGTCGCCGCGTCGACGGCCGAGTACCGCCAGACGAAAACGCTGCGCGCGGACTCCCCGGGCTTCAGCGTCACGGGGTGCGCACCCGGATCGTCGAGCTGGGTGATGGGTCCGGGCCCCTTGAGCACGGTGACGTCCATGGGCTCGCGGTCGACGTCCCGTACCCGTACGTCGGGATAGCCGTTGACGCGCTGCTCGCCGGCACCGCAGTTGGTGAGGGTCACCGGCATGGCGCGCAGCCCCATGGCCGCGTTGACCATTCCGGTGGTCACCCGGACACCCGTGGCCGGGCAGCCCCGCGAGGTTCCGGCGGAGGGCGGTTCGGCCTCAGGAGTCGCGCCCGGGCCGCCGGGCGGTTCGGCCGAGGCCTGCGCGCCGGTCCGTCCGGGGTCGATCTCGCGGTCGAGTTCGGCCCCGAGACCGCACCCGGCGGCCAGGACGGCGGCCGCCGCGAGGATCAGGCCGTGCCGCGGAGATATGACGGTCATGGAGCGATCATCACACGCGCGGCGCCCGGCTACTCGAACCGCGTGGTGTCGCCCGCCCCCCGGCGTACGATCTCCGGCTCGCCGCTCGAGAAGTCGATGACGGTCGTCGGTTCCGTACCGCAGTCGCCGGAGTCGAGGACGGCGTCCACCGCGTGGTCGAGCCGCTCCTTGATCTCCCAGCCCTGGGTCATCGGTTCGTCCTCGCCGGGCAGGAGCAGCGTGCTGGAGAGCAGCGGTTCGCCGAGCTCCTCCAGGAGCGCCTGGGTGACGACGTGGTCCGGGATCCGGACGCCGACGGTCTTCTTCTTGGGGTGCAGCAGCTGGCGCGGGACTTCCTTCGTCGCCGGCAGGATGAAGGTGTAACTGCCGGGCGTCGCCGCCTTCACGGCGCGGAACACGTCGTTGTCGACGTGCACGAACTGGCCGAGCTGCGCGAAGTTCTGGCACACCAGCGTGAAGTGGTGGCGGTCGTCGAGTTCGCGGATGGAGCGGATCCGGCCGATGCCGTCGCGGCTGCCGATCCGGCATCCCAGCGCGTAGCAGGAATCCGTCGGGTACGCGATGAGCGCGCCGGAGCGGATGCTGTCCGCCATGGTGCTGATGGTGCGTCGCTGGGGGTTCTCGGGGTGCACGTCGAAGTACTTCGCCATGCGGGCAGTCTAGGTTCCCTGCGGGTCCGGCCCGGGACGGCGGGCCGGTGCGGGTCACCGCACCTCGGGGCGGGCGTCAGGCCGCGAGGCGCAACTCCTGGCGCAGGACGATCGCGTTGAGCCGGATCGTGTACGGCGCGACGTCCATGATCTCCAGGGCGGCGGCCTTCTCCTTCTCCAGTCCGACGGTCACGTCGATGCAGAAGGCGATCGCGTACATGTGGTCCCCGGTCTCCTCGTCCTGGAGGGCGAAGAACAGGTCCCGGTAGTAACTGGTGCGGTCCGGGCCCTCGTCGTAGTACGCGAGGCCCGGCCCGCCCTCCTGCGCGGCGAGGCCGGTGAAGGCGTCGGCGAGCTCCTTCTCGACCGTGTCCCAGAACGAGGCCTCGGCGAACTCACCGGGCAGCGCCTGGCGGACGGCCTCCTTGAGGGAGAGCACCATCACCATGACGGGGGCGTGCTCCTGGAGTCCCCAGCCGCGGACCATCTTGACGACGGCGCTGTCCGGGACGGCGGCGGCTGCCTGGTGGATGTTCTCGAAGTCGAAGTTGACGGTGGCCGGCGCGATCGCCTCCTGGAACAGCCGGTCGATGGCCCTGGCCTGGTCGAGGTGGTCCGGACCCACCTCGATGACGGTCTTGAAACTGGCGGTCATGACTCTCCTGATGCGTCGTGGTGATCAAGGGGGGTCAGTATGCCGTCTGGCGTCGGGCCGCCACACTCTTGTCGTCTTGTCGACTTCGCCGGACAGTACGGGGATGGCGATCGTAGTGCTGGTGGGCACGCTGGACACCAAGGGTCTCGAGTACGGATGGCTGCGCGAGCGGCTGGTGCGCCGCGGGGTCGAGGTCATCGTGGTGGACACGGGGGTGATCGGGTCCCCGCGGATATCCGCCGACGTCCCGCGCGCCGAGGTGGCGCGGGCGGCCGGGACACGGCTCGAACGGTTACGGAGCGAGGGGGACCGGGGCGCGGCGGTGACCGCGATGGCTCGCGGGGCGGCGGAGGTCGTCCGGCGGCTGCACGCGGAGGGGAGGCTGCACGGGGTGCTCGCCCTCGGCGGCAGCGGGGGTACGTCGATAGCGACCCGTGCGATGCGCGCGCTGCCGCTGGGGGTGCCGAAGGTGATGGTCTCCTCGATGGCCTCGGGCGATGTCGCGTCCTATGTCGGCTCGTCGGACATCACGCTGATGTACAGCGTGGTCGACATCGCCGGGGTCAACCGGGTGTCGGCTCCGATACTGGCGAACGCCGTCGATGCCGTGACGGGCATGGCGCGGGGTTTCGCCGCCGCGGCGCCGGCGCCCGCCCCGGACGGCGACCGGCCGCTGATCGCCGCGAGCATGGCCGGGGTGACGACCCCCGGCGTCGACGCGGCGCGCGCGAGGCTGACCGAACTCGGCTACGAGGTACTGGTCTTCCACGCCAGCGGGGCGGGCGGCCGCACGCTGGAGTCGCTGGCGGAGCAGCGGCTCTTCGCGGGTGTCCTGGACCTGACGCTCTGCGAACTCGCGGACGACCTCTGCGGGGGCATCCTGACGGCGGGGCCCGACCGGCTGCTCGCCGCCGGGCGGGCGGGGCTGCCGCAGGTGGTGAGCCCGGGAGCGCTGGACCTGGTGAAGTTCGGCCCCCTCGACACCGTCCCCGAGCGCGTGCTCGACCGCGACGTGCGGGTGCACAACCCGTCGATCTCGGTCGTCCGGACGACGGCCGAGGAGTGCGCGGAGCTCGGCGCGCGCGTCGCGGCGAAGCTGCGGTCCGCCACCGGCCCCACGACCCTCTGTCTGCCGCTGCGCGGGCTGTCCACGCTGGGGGCGCCGGGCGGGCCGTACCACGACCCGCAGGTGGACGAGGCGCTGTTCTCGGCCGTACGGGACGGGCTGCGCGGCAGCGCGGTCGATGTGGTGGAGGTCGACACCCACCTCAACGACCCGTCGTTCGGCCGCGCCGCCGCGGAGCTGCTGCACCGGCTGATCGAGGGGGCCTGAGGGGCTCACCCGGGCAGGTCGGCCAGGCGTCGCCGGTCGAGCGGGGAGGCGCGGCGGTCGAGGCGTTCCTCCAGCACGTGGCGGGCCGCGTCGCTCTGGCCCGCCTCCAGGAGCGCGTAGAGCAGGGTCTCCTCGACGACCTCGCGCTGCGCGGCGCTGCCGCCGACGCGGCGGAGGGCGGGCAGCAGTCCGCGCAGTCCCTCCACCGCGGGCGTCCACTGCTCCTCCAGGACGGCTTCGAGGGCGCGGCAGAGCGGGGCGATGACCTCGCGCTGGACTGCGTCGGCTCCGGCGGCGTGACTGCGCAGCCGCCGGAGCGCGGGCAGATCGCCGGCGGCGGTGAGGGCGACGGCGCTGTGCAGGGCGGTGAACGCGGTCGCGGGCCGTTCGAGGAGGTCGCGGGCGACGGCGTCGAGCACTCCGTCGACGGGTACGGCGCCGGTCCAGTTCCGGGACATCCGGGCCCGCCACAGGAGCGAGCCGGAGTCGACGAGCGCCCGTACGCCGTTCACCTGGCGCGGCGCGAGCTGGGCGAACCAGCGGCGGCGTACGGCCTCGGAGTCGTCCAGGGCGAGTTCGTGCAGCGCCACGTGCCAGGAGAAGTGGGCCCGGTGCACGGCGCCCCGGCCCTGTCCGCCGATCCAGCCGTCGAGCCAGTCGCGTCCCGCGCGGTGGTCGCCCGACTCGTAGTGGACGTGGGCCAGGGCGTGGACGGCGTGTCCTGATGCGGGTTCGGCGGCGAGGGCCGCCTTGGCGAGGGCGCCCGCCTCGTCGATCCGCCCCTGCTCCTGGCGGACGAAGGCGAGCAGCGAGGTGGGGAACCAGTGACCGTCGTAGGCGGGTGCGGTGCGCTCCACGATCCGCCCGGCGAGCGAGCCGTCGAGGTCGCCGACTCCGGAGAAGGCGATGGTGGGCACGGCGATGCTCAGCGCGAAAGCGTCGCCGGGGTAGCGGTCGAGGTGGGCGACGAGCGCCCGGTCGCCGTCCTCTCCCCCGGCGCCGTCCGCCCCGTCGGCCTCGTGGGCCCGGATCCGTCGGGTGACGACGTCGACGAAGGAGCGCTCCCGGTCGTCGCCGCGCTCGGCCACGCTGCGCTGGGCGTCGGCGAGTTCCCGGTTCACGTCGAGGTCGGCACCGCACTCGTGGCCGAGCAGCGCCAGTGCGGCGTGGCCGAGGGCGAAGCCGGGGTCGAGCGCGGTGGCCCGGGTGAACGCCTCGGCGGCCTTCGCCCGCACGGTGACGACCCGGCCGAGGCCGCTGCGGAAGGCCGCGGCCGCGGCGGCGTGGGTCGACAGCGGCAGCCCGAACTGGTCGGTGGGGCGGCGGCGGGTGGCCTGCGGGGCGCGGCTGAGCGGGGCGAGCACGGATTCGGCGACCTCCCTGGCCTGTGCCCGGATCTCGGGGATCGCGGTCGTCTCCCACAGCTCGCCGCGCCGGGGCGCGCCGAGGGTGAACAGCGGCCTGCCGGTGCCGCCTCGGGCGTCGCGCAGCCGGCCGGCGTCGGTGGCGACGCCGATGCCGAGCGGTCCGGGGGCGGCGAGCCCGTCGGCGAGCAGTCCGCCCCAGAGCGGGTCGTCGGAGGCGTCGGTCCGCAGCCCGGGACCGGTGCAGTCCACGACCCACGCGACCGTCAGTTCCCGTCCGTCGGCCAGCCCGACGGCGATCCGGCCGTCGTCGAGCGGCCGGGCGGCGGTGATCCGGCCCGCGTGGACGCGCAGGCGCCGGGCGGCGCGGGCCCGGGCGATCGTCTCGGCGGTGGCCGGGGCCATCCGGTGGCGGTGGACGTTCCACCGGGTCGCGTCGCGTTCGAGGAACTCGGCCCGCTCCTCGTCGGTGAGCCCCTGCCAGAGCGCCGCGATCGCGGGCCGCAGCCCGTCGAGGGCGGGGCGCCAGTCGCCGTGGTCGCGCAGCGATGCGGCGAAGTGCCGTCGGAGCGCGGTGCGCAGGCGTCGCAGCGGCAGGGCCGTGAGGTCCGGCGGAGCGGGTACGGGAGGCAGCGGCGCGACGGCGTGCGGGCGGGGCAGCAGTCCGCTGCGGGAGAGGGCGTGCACGGTGCGGCCGGGCCGGTCGAGGACCAGCGCGAGGTCGACGGCCGTCAGGCCGGCGCCGACGAGCAGCACGTCGTCGCTCGGCCCCACAGGGTCGAGCGCGCCGGGTGCCCACGGGCTGCCGATGAAGCGGTCGGAGCCGCGCAGTGCGGCCGGGGCCCAGCGGGCGGTGCCCGCGGCGGGCCCGGTGGCCAGGACGACGCTGTCGGCCGTCACCGTCCCCCCGTCGGCGAGCCGCAGCTCCAACCGGCCGTCGGGGGTGTCCGTGCACCGGGTCGCCCGCGTCCGCAGGCGGCGTACGGCGACGGTGCCGTGGGCGGTGATGATGGCGCGCCCGAGGGTGTCGGCGAGGTAGGAGCCGAAGCGGTGGCGGGAGGCGAAGTCCCCCGCGGTGACCGTCGATTCGCCGTGGCGGCAGAGCCAGCGCCGGAAGTGGCCGGGGTCGTCCGGGTAGCAGCTCATCCCGCCGACCGGCACGTTGAGCCGGTGCTCGGGGACCTCGGTGGCGTACGCCGTCCCGCGTCCGGCCTCGGCGGCCGGGTCGATGAGGACGAGGTCGAGCGGGGTGCGCCGGCGGGCGGCCGTCTCGCAGAGCTGGACGGCGACGAGCGCCCCGGCGGCGCCCGCGCCGACGACGGCCACGGTGGGCCGTGCGGGGGTGGTCACCGACGACGGGGGGACGGGCACGGGCTTGGGCACGAGGGACCTCCGGCCGGGGCGGCACTGCACGACGTTGTTCACTATGTCGATGAACAATGTGCAATGACAAGGCCGCCGCGTCCTCGTCCGGTGGGCCGGATCGGTTTCGCGCCAGGCGTGAGACATTGAGCCGGATCGGTTTCGCGCCAAGCGTGAGACATTGAGGCGGTGAGGATCTCAGCGCGAACGGACTACGCGGTCAGGGCCATGGCGGAGCTGGCCTGTTCCCCCGACCGGCCGCTCAAGGCGGAGGACATCGCCGGCCGGCAGGACATCCCGGTCCGCTTCCTCTTCGTCGTCCTCAGCGAGTTGCGGCAGGCCCGGCTGGTGCGGAGCGTGCGCGGTCCGGACGGGGGGTACACCCTCGCCAGACCGTCCGCCGAGATCACGCTCGCCGATGTGATCCGGGCGATGGACGGGCCGCTGGTGAGCGTGCGCGACCTGAAGCTGACGGGTCTCGAGTACCAGGGTGCCGCGGCGCCCATGCCGGACGTGTGGCGCGCGGTGCGCGCGAGTCTCCGTCAGGTCCTGGAGGGGACGACCCTCGCGGACCTGGCGTCGGGGACACTGCCGGAGCTGGTCCGGGAACGGGCGCGCGAGTACACCGACGACGTACGGACGTATCCGTAGCGCCGCGCGCGGTCACCGTCCGGGGAGCCCGAGTTCGCCGCCCAGGTAGAAGCCCTCGGTCTCCTCGACGACGTACGGAGCCATGGTCTCGCGGCGCTGTCGCTCCGCGTCCGAGGACCGCCAGGCGTCGCACGCCTCCTGCGAGTCCCAGAGCGAGACACCGGTGATCTCCTCGCCGTCGAGCGTCCAGTAGGCGTACGCCCGGTGCAGACCGTCGGGAGAGAATCCGGGGCGCCAGGCCCGCTCGAACTCGTGCAGGGCGCCGGGCTTGATACGGCGCGTGGTCACCCAGACAAAGCGCTGCTCCATGGCAGCCTCCTCGGGAACGGGGATCGGTCGAGATCGCGCTCTTCGACCACGGTAGGTCCGGAGGACCGTTTCCGCCTCTGAGGCGGCTACCGCCGGTGACGGCGGGGACGGGTCGTCGCGGGCGGGCGCCACAGCGCGGCGGTCGCCGCGGTGGCCACGGCGACGGCCGTCAGGCGCTCGTAGTCGAGGGTGTCGGGGGTGTCGGTGGGCCGGTGGTAGCGGGGGTTCCGGAAGTTCGCGGTGGTGGTGAGCAGGACGGCCGGGACGCCCGCGTTCCAGTAGGCCGCGTGGTCGCTGCGGCCGAGGTGGTTCACCGGGGGCAGGGCCAGACCGGCGAGGGCGCCCAGCGGGCCGTCGGGGCGGGGGTCGCGGAGGGTGACGGCGGGCAGCGGCGGGTCCACGACCTCCGCCGCCCTGCGCCACAGGCCGGCCGCACCGTCCGAGGACCGCCGGTGGACGACGAGGACGAAGTCGCCCCGGTGCCCTGAGGCGCGTACGGCCCCGGCCGCGCCCGGGAAGACCGCGCCGAACCCCGGCGGCATGGCCTGGGTTCCGGGCGCGGTGGCGAAGCAGCCGACGGACTCCAGGCAGAGCATCCCCGCGACACGCCGGCCATCGCCGCCGGACGCGCGGGCGGCGACCCGGGCGCCTACGCATCCGAGCTCCTCCATGTCGAAGCAGACGAGCCGGACGGCGGGCGGCCGTGGCAGTCCGCCGAGCAGCCGGGCGACTTCGAGGAGTGCGGCGACGCCGGAGGCGTTGTCGTCGGCGCCCGGGCTCCCGACGACGGTGTCCAGGTGCGCGCCGACGAGCACGGTGGCCCGCTCGCCCGGTTCCGCCGGGCCGGGGCGCGCGGGCGGTTCGATCGGCTCGGGCGGTTCGACCCGCTCGGGCGGCTCGGGCGGCTCGGGCAGCTCGGCGAGGAGGTTCGCTCCGGTGAGCCGTCGGTGGAGGCGGAAGCGGAGGGGCGACAGCCGGGCACCGCCGGGGGCGTCGGTGCAGCCCGGCCGCCACCGTACGTCGAACGGCTGCCGCTCGGTCCGCCAGCCCGCCTCGGTCAGCCGGCGCGCCACGTGGGCCTCGGCCCTGACCATGGCGTCGGGCGCGTGGATCCGGCCGCGCGGGCGGTCGGCGAGGAACTCCACGTCCTGCCGCAACCGCGCCGGATCGGCCCGCCGGGTCAGCTCCCGGACGAGCGCGGACACGTCAGGCGCGGGCACGCCGGCACCGTGCGCGTCGGGACCGGGCGCGTCGGGACCGGGGCCGTAGGAACCGGGTTCCATGGCCTCGATCGTGGCGTACGCCGGCCGGCTCCGCCCGTCGGCGGTGTCCGCCCGCCGGTTCTCGCCCGCGGCGCGGCGGCGTCGCGGCGCGCGTGGGCGGAGCCGGGCAACCACACTGGGGTTTCTGCCGTCCCTCTCCATACGATCCCCTCCCTCGAAAGGACCCCGCATGGCGACGCTCGATCCCGTCACTCGAAGGCTCAGGCGCCTCTTCGCGGTCCTGGACACCGACGACGACGGATTCGTCACCTGGTCCGACCACCGGCGGATCGTCGAGGCGTACGCCTCCGCGTACGGGCTGACGACGGACGAGCCCCGCATCCAGGCGCTGGAACGGGCCTACTGGGCACAGTGGCTGGGGCTGCTCACCCAGTCGGTGCCGGGGCGGGAACGGCTGGACCAGGACGGGTTCGTCGCGGCGCACCGCGCGGTGGGCTACGACACCGACCGGCCCGAACTCCTCGACAACCTCGCGCAGGCCATCTTCCGCATCATGGACACGAAGGGCGACAAGCGGGTCAGCGGGGACGAGTTCGCCGCCTATCTCGCCGTCTGGGGCGTCACCGACGAGCAGGACCCGGTGGTCTTCGAACGGCTGGACCTGGACCGTGACGCGTACATCTCGCAGCGGGAGATCGCGCGGTCGCTGCGCGCGTTCCACCTCCACAACGACGATCTGAACAATCCGGGAGGCGTCTTCCTCGGCGTGTTCTGACGGTCCGGCGAATCGCCCGACGGGTGCTGACCGTGCGCGGCGGGCCGGGGTGTGGTCGGATCGGCGTCATGGACGTCACAGAGGCGAACGACGGTTCGCCGGGGCCCGATGGTCCCGGAGACCGGCGTCGTGCCGCTCGGCGCGCCGTCGCGAGCCGGACGACCGACCCGGCCGAGCTGGCGGAGTTCCTCGACATACTCGACCTGCGGCCCGAGGTCGACCACCTCTACTCGGGCCAGGAGTCCGGGCGCCCCCGCCGGTCCGGCGAAGGGCGCCCGGGAAGGGCCTAGAAGGTCAGGTTCCAGGCGTCGATCTTGCCGGTGTCCTGGTTGGCGTTGTCGTTGACACGGAGTTTCCAGACGCCGTTGGCGACCTCCGAGGAGGCGTTGACGGTGAAGGTCTGGACGATGTTGTCCGTGCCGCTGCCGGTCCGGTTGTGCACGGTGTAGACGGTGCCGTCGGGAGCGACCAGGTCGACCTTCAGGTCACCGATGTACGTGTGCTTGATGTCCACGCCGACCTTGAGGGTGGCCGGGGCGTTGCCCGTTACCCCGCCCACCGTGATCGGGCTCTCGACGGTGGCGTTGTCGGAGATCGTGACGTCGGCGAGGCTCTCGAAGTACGCGCCGGGAGGCGGGGTGGAGCCGCCGACCGCCTTCAGCGCGTCGACCCGGCCCTCGCCGAAGAAGCTGTTGTTGGCCGTGGTGCCGGTGCACCGGCTGTCCGAGGGGCAGGCCAGGTCGGTGGCCTGCAGGCCCAGCTTCGCGCGGATGTCCGCCGGGGTGTGGCCCGGGTTCGCGCTCGCGAGGAGCGCGGCCACGCCCGCCACGTGCGGGGAGGCCATGGACGTACCGCTGAGCGAGGAGTACTTGCCGCCGGGGACGGTGCTGTACACCGACTCACCGGGCGCGGACACCTCGATGACGTTCCGTCCGAAGTTGGAGAAGGACGCCTTCGACGAGCCGTTGGTGCCGTTCGCCGCGACCGTGACCACGCCCGGCAGCTCGGCCGGGATGTCCAGGCAGTCGTTGGTGATGGTCCGGCTGACCGGGGTGGAGTCGTTGGGCGAGGAGGTGTCGGTGGTCTTGTTCGCCAGGTCGTAGTTGGCGTTGCCGGCCGCCGCGACCTGGAGCGAGCCCTTGCCCTCCGCGTACTTCTGGGCCCGGCCCACACCCTCCAGGATGGCCGCCTGGTCCACGTTGTTCGGGCAGTTGAACTGCCACGGGTCCGTGTAGTAGCTGTTGTTGGTGACCTTGAAGCCGTGGTCACCGGACCAGACGAGCCCGCAGATGGTGTTCTCCGCGAAGAACAGCGTGCTGCCGGGCTCGGCGATGCGGACCGAGGAGATCTTCACGCCCGGCGCGACGCCGATGGCGCCCTTGCCGTTCTTGGCGGCGGCGACCGTGCCGGCCACGTGCGTGCCGTGGGTGTCGACGTCCCGCCAGGCCCCGGCCCGGGTGTCCGGCTTGCCGTACGCGCAGGAGACCGAGTCGGCGGCGTTGAAGTTCGGCGCCAGGTCCTGGTGCTGGTCGTCGACGCCGGTGTCCAGGATGCCGACCTTGACCGTGGGCGAGCCGGTGGTGACGGCCCAGGCCTGGTCGGCCTTGATCTGGGTCATGTCCGAGCGGAGCGGCTCGGTGGACGGGGCCGCGGACTGCGACGGGTTGGTCGGCAGCGCCGGGTTGTAGGCGTCCGCCGGGACGTCGGAGGTCCGGGTCGCGCCGACCTGCTGGACACCGCCGACCCCGCGCATGGTCGAGGCGAAGGTGCCGGAGGCGGAGTGCGCCACGATCACGCCGATGGCGTCGAAGTACGAGAAGACCGTACCGCCGTTGGCGGTGACGGCCGAGCGGACGGCCGAGGAGTCCCCGGGCGCCGTGATCACCAGGTAGGCACGGGTGCCGGCCGCCCAGGCCGACGAGGTGGCGCCGCGGACGTTGCGGGCGGAGGCGGCCACCGCCGCCGCCGCGGAACCGCCGGGCACCGCGGAGACGGCCGAGGGCTCCGGGATGGTCGTCGGCGCGGCCTGAGCTGCTCCGACGGGCACGGTGAGCGCGACGGCCGGGCCGAGAGCGGCGACGGCCACGGCGGAGAGTCTCAGCCGGCTGGATATGTGGGAAAACAATGCGTCCTCCGATGGCCCGGTGACGCTGGTGGCGCCTGCCGGGCCCTGTGTTGTAGGGGGTGGGACGCAAGATCCCAGAGGACGGCATGCGGAAGGAAGTCTTCAGCCGGACAAGCTTGTTGGCGTTACAGAGTGTTGATCTGGCGAGGTGCCGGTCGGGGAGGGTTTCCGCCTCGATGCGCCGGTTCGTCAGGCGCCACGCAGCAGAAGCCGGCGTGGACGGACTGCGGCGATCTCCGGTACGCGCGTCTCACCGTCGCGACGGAGTACGCCGACGCGGCGAACGGGCGGATTCTCGTGCTGCCGGTCGCGAAAGGCGACGACGGCGAGGGCGACGACGGCGAGGGCGACGACGGCAGGGGCGACGACGGCAAGGAGGACGCACGCCGAGCCGGCGCCTGGCGCCCCGGGGGGAACGGGCACCCCCTGACCCCGCGCACCGACGCCGGCCGGGCCGGCGTCCTCGCCCAGGCAAGGCCCGCGGCGCCGCCCTGCGGCACGTCGGCACGCCGGGACACCGGGACGCTCGGGACGTGGCCCGGGACCATACGGCGTACGGACGGGCCGGCTCCTGTGTGACCGACGCCGTCGGCGTCTACCTCGTCGGGCTGGAGCCGGTCCGTCCCGGCACCAGCGCGCTGGTCCGGGCGCGGCGGCCGGTCAGTAGAGCCTCGGGGACATGACCTGCGGCTCGACGCCGGGCACTTCGAGGACGCAGCGGGGGATGCCGGGCCCGGCAGCGGCGCGGATCGTGGCCTGGGTCGGCGGTTCGGTCGGCAGCTCGATGTGCACGGTCACCGGCCGGTCGGCGGCGGTGGTGGCGTACCCCGTCTCCTTGCCGTCGACGAGGACCTCCACGACGGCCTTGTGGCCGGTCTGGACCGTGACGCTGACGGAGTGCCCCGCATGGTCGATATGGAAATGGTGGCGTCGCTTCATGGGGTCGCCTCCGACCGGTTCGCCGTCCACGCCCCCTGCTCCAGCGTAGCCATCCGGCACCGGGGCAGCCTGGCAGGCGGTGGGGCGCCCGTCACCCGAACAGCCGCCCTCCGGGCGTGCAACAGGCCTTCCTTCGGGTGCACTGGAAGGGCAAGAGAGTCCGCCGAGCATGGAGACGACCATGTACGAAATGCACGTCGGCATAGCGCCCCGTGACGGGATCTTCGTCTGGCACGTGGCCGCCATCGGCACCGCGATCGCCCTGTGCGGGCAGTCGCTGCACGAGGAGCCGCTGGAGGAGCGCGACAGGACCGACCGTCACTGCACCCCTTGTATGAGTTCGTTCCAGGAGCTGATGAACGACCGGCGTTGACAGCCGGACTTTCCGATATCCCCGATGCCCCTCACACACCCAGTCGGTCGCGGAGCGCCGACAGTCTCGGCCGTCGCTCGGCGCGCTCGCGCGAGTGGCGGTCGAGCTCTTCCATGAGGCGGCGTCCGCGGTGTTCGAGGTCCAGTTCGTCGAGGATCCGGTCGATCTCGGCGAGGAGCGCTCCGTACAGCTGCCACTGGCGGGGGTCGCGCTGGACGACCTGGAGCAGCAGGTCCGCCGCGTGGTCGCGGACCGCGCGGGCCGCGCGGAGTTCCCCGGCGAGCCGTTCGTCCGCGGCGTCGGCGTCCGCGCTGACCTCGGTGGTGACGAGGACGGCGAAGCTCACGAGGGTGTCGGCGACCCGCGCCAGGAGGTCTTCGAGCGCGATCGCGACGTCGTCGGGGAAGAGTTCCGTGTCCGTGCGTTCCTTGGCGAGGTCGGTGAGGGTCCGGGCGAGGACGCGGAGCACGACGGCGCAGATCTCCAGGGTGTCGAGGCCGGTGCGCAGCACGATGCGGTGCAGCACGCCCTCCTCTTCCTTGACGCGCGGGTTGAGCCGGAGGCTGTCCTCGGCCTGGCGCAGCGCCGCGTCGACCTCCGCCACGTCGTTGTCGAGGCGACGGGCCTCGTGCAGGTGCGCGGCGGCGTGGGCGACGGGCGTGGGTGTGGTGAGTTCCTCGCCGATGCCGAGCATCAGCAGGCGCATGCGCCGGGCCAGGGCCTCGATGGACTCGCCCGCCGAGCCGACCCAGACGGGCGGCACGAGGACGATGTTGAACAGCAGGCCGACGATCGCCCCGATGAGCGTTTCGAGGACCCTGTCCCAGGCCGTGTTGGTGACCTGGGTGACGCCGAGGACGAGCATCGCGCTGATCGCGACCTCGGGCACGAACTCGCCGACGCGCACGAAGCGGCCCACCACCAGCGAGGCCAGGATGATCAGCCCGAGGCTCCACCAGGTGAGACCGACCAGGGCGCTGAACGCGATGGCGATGATGACACCGACGACCACCGAGTTGACCCGGCGGATGCCGGTGGTGAGCGTGGAGTAGAGGGTCACCTGGACGACGAGCAGCGCGGTGAGCGGGGCCGTCAGCGGGGCGGGTTCGCTGCTGAGCTGGAGAGCGACGACATAGGCGATCGTGGCCGCGGCCGTGGACCTGACGATCTGCACGACCGCCGGATCCCGGCGCCGCGCAAGCAGGTCGGCCACCCCTCGTCGTAGCGCAGCGCGCACGTCCCTCACCCTGTCAGGCTTTCCTACCGGCGGACTCTTCGCACGCCGTACCGGTACGGCTCGCCGGAATGGCGATCACTCCGGGGGTACGGTGGGATGGGAAGTGATCACGCGTCCACGACGGATGGATGAAGGTTGTGTCGACCTCGAGCCATGCGGTGTCCGGCGCCCCTTGTTGGGTCAGTCTCATGGCCCGCGATCTCGGCGCCGCCGAGACCTTCTACGGGGGTGTCTTCGGATGGGAGTTCCGGTCCACCCGACTGGGTGAGGAGTTCTCCGTCGCCCTGAGCGACGGGGCCCCGGTCGCCGGGATCGGCGCGCTGGCGCCGCGCCTCGCGGTGGCCGTCGCCTGGACCCCGTACTTCGCCGTGGAGGACGCCGACGTGACCGCGGCGCGCATCCGGGAGCGCAGCGCCACGGTGGCCGTGGGGCCGCTGCGCTTCGGGACGGGGCGCGCGGCGCTCGCCTCGGACCGCGAGGGGGCCGTGTTCGGCATCTGGGAGGGCGAGGTCATCCCCGACTGGAGCGTCGGCAAGGGCGGTGCCCCCGCCTGGCTGGAGCTGCGGACCCGGAACGCCTTCGACGCGGCGATCTTCTACGCCGAGGTACTGGACTGGGCGGGTGAGCGGCCCGGCTGCTGCCAGGTCAGTTACGAGGACGACCACGTCGTCCTGAGCCACGGGGGCATCACCGTCGCCCGGCTCTTCGGGGGCGCCGTGGAGGCGGCCCCGGACCCTCAGGTGCGGCCGCGCTGGCACGTGCACTTCCGTGTCCTCGATGTCGACGAGACGGTGGAGACGGCCCTTCGGCTGGGCGGCACGACCATGTCCTCGGTCCAGCCCTCGGGCAACGGCCGGCGCGTCACGCTGCGTGATCCCGACGGCGGGCTCTTCACGGTGGCGGACAGCGTGGAGTGAGGCCCCGGCGCCGTCGCGGGACCGGGGTGGTCACTCCCCCGCGTGCGCGGCGCGCCGGATCGTCGCGTCGACGAGGGCGAGGGCCTGCTCCGCGGTGCGTCCCGGGGCGCGGTTCCAGGGGCCGATGAGGCCTGTCCAGCCCTGGGCGCGGAGCTCGGTGACGATCCAGGCGGCGGAGCGGTTCATCGTGTCGGCGCTGCCGTGGCCGAGGCGGTGGGCGGTGAGCAGGGCGCCGCAGAGGCAGCGGGCGCCCCGGGCGTCGCGGAGGCGGTACGGCTGGTTCTGCCAGCCCCATTCGACGAGGACGCGGCGGGCGTGGGCCAGGTGGACGGAGGGGCGTACGTCCTCCTGACCGATGCGGCGCCAGGAGTGCAGCCGGTCGGGAAGGACGGCGCCGAGCCGGCCGGGGAGCGGCCGTTCGGTGGGCGCCGGGGCGGTGAGCGCGCCGAGGGCCGTGGCCACGAGCTGGTCGACGGGGACCGAGAGCAGCCGACGCCACTCCTCGGAGGCGGGGGCCGAATCGGAGGCGGGGGCCGGATCAGGGCCGGAGGGCGGCTCGGAGCCGAGTACGGCATCGGGGCCGGAGGGCGGCTCGGGGGCGAGTACGGCATCGGGGCCGGAGGGCGGCTCGGGGGCGAGTACGGCATCGGGGGCGGGCACGGCATCGCGCGCGAGTACCGCATCGGGCGCGGGAGGCGCCTCGTCCGGGGTGTTCCAGTGCCGGACGATCTCCTGCCAGGCGGCGGTGGAGTGAAGCCGCTCTGCGGCGTCGTCGAGGGTCTCGGGGGCGAGGGACGGCAGGGGCATGGGGGGCTCCGGGCTGGGTGGATCTCTCACTCATCGAAATGTCGGCTTTGCACCGATCATTCTTGAGCGATCCACCCAAAAGTTACCAATCGGTATGCCGTGACTTCCCATGCGGGCGGCAGTAGAACTCGTTCCCATTCCACCCGACAGTGAGGAACAACATGGCTGTGTCGCGCCGTGGATTCATCACGGGAACAGGTTCTATTTTCGGAGCCCTCGCGCTCCCCTCCCACGCCTTCGCCTCGACCGCGCAGGCCCGCATCCCCGCTCTGGTGATCGGCACCGGCTACGGCGGATCCGTCGCCGCGCTGCGGCTCGCCCAGGCGGGTGTCGACGTACGCATGGTCGAGATGGGGATGGCCTGGGACACCCCGGGCCCCGACGGAAAGATCTTCGCCAACACCACCACCCCCGACCACCGGTCCTTCTGGCTGCGCACCCGCACCAAGCAGCCCCTCAGCCAGTTCCTCGGCTTCCCGCTCGACAAGGACGTCCCCCGGCACACGGGGATCCTGGACGCCGAGGAGTTCGGCGGCATCACCGTCTACCAGGGCCGGGGCGTCGGAGGCGGCTCCCTTGTCAACGGCGGCATGGCGGTCACCCCGCGCCGGGAGAACTTCGGCGCGATCCTGCCGTCCGTCGACGCCGGCGAGATGTACGACGTCTACTACCCGCGCGCCAACGCCGGCCTCGGCGTGAACCACGTCGACCCGGCCTGGTGGGAGAGCGCCGCCTGCTACCAGTACGCACGGGTCGGCCGTAAGCACGCACAGCGCTCCGGCTTCCCGTTCGTCTTCGTGCCCAACGTCTACGACTGGGAGTACATGAAGCAGGAGGCGGCGGGCTCGGTCCCCAGATCGGCCTTGGCCGGGGAGGTCCTCTACGGCAACAACCACGGCAAGAAGACGCTGCAGAAGACCTATCTCGCGCAGGCCAGGGCGACCGGGCGGGTCACCGTCTCACCGCTGCACAAGGTGACGTCCGTGTCCCCCGCGTCCGGCGGCGGCTACACGGTCGTCGTCGACCGCCTGGACACCGCGGGGAACACCACGTCCACCGAGACCGTCCTCGCGGACCGGGTCTTCTTCGCGGCCGGCAGCGTCGGCACCAGCAAGCTGCTGACCAGGCTGAGGGCCACCGGCGCCCTGCCCGGCCTCAACGGCGAGATCGGCAAGGGGTGGGGCGACAACGGCAACGTCATGTGCGGGCGCGCCAACCACATGTGGGACGCCACCGGGAAGCTCCAGTCCTCCATGCCGACGGCCGGCATCGACAACTGGGACGCCGGCGGGGCCTTCGCCGAGGTGGCACCGCTGCCCACCGGCATCGAGACGTACGCCTCGTTCTATCTGTCGATCACGAAGAACCCGCACCGCGCCGAGTTCTCGTGGAACCCCACGGCCGGCCGGGTCGAGCTCAACTGGCAGACCGCCTGGAAGCAGCCCTCCATCAACGCCGCCAAGACGATCTTCGACAGGATCAACGCCAAGGAGGGGACGATCTACCGCACGGACCTGTTCGGCGCGTACAAGATCTGGGGCGACCACCTCACGTACCACCCGCTCGGTGGCGCCGTGCTGGGCCGCGCCACCGACAACTACGGCCGCCTGCACGGCCATCCGGGCCTCTATGTGATCGACGGCGCGCTGATCCCGGGCAACGCCAGCGTCAACCCGTTCGTCACGATCACCGCGCTCGCCGAACGCAACATCGAGAAGATCATCGCCGCCGACCTCTGACCCGCCGGCGCGTCACTGGGTGGGCAGCACGCACACCGCGTCGAGCCCGAGCACCCGGTTGAGCCGCCCGAACGACAGCCAGGAGCCGATGCTCATCGTCAGCTCCACGATCTCGGGCTGGCTGTAGTGAGCGGTCATACGGGTCCAGAACTCCTCGTCGAGACCGTGATGATCCAGGGCGTACCGCTCGGCGTACTCCGCGGCCAGCCGCGTGCGGTCGTCGAAGGCATCGGTGGTACGCCACTGGGTCACCGCCTCCGCGAACGACTCCTCGACCTTCTCGCCGTCGCGGTCGGTCCGCCAGTCGAGGCAGAACAGACAGCCGTTGACCTGCGCGATGCGGAGCCGCGCGGCCTCGAACTCGCGCAGCCCCAGGGTCGTGTGGGCGTAGACGGAGAGGGAGAAGTTCGCGGCGGCCGTCCCGATCTCGGGGACGATCTCGCCCCAGACGTACTCGATCGGATGCCTTCCCTCGGGGACGTCGATCCTCATGGCCGATTCCTTCCCAGTCGGCCCACCGCGGGGCGCAGCGGGACGTCGAGCGCGTCGTAGAGGCCGGGCTTGGCGTCCACGAGCCAGTCGACGGCGTTCACGAGCCGGCCGACGGCCGTGGCGTTGCCGCCGGCGGAGCGGTTCTCGCCCTCGTCGGTGGCCTCGACCGTGACCTCGATGTGCGGGCGGCCCTCGATGACCACCCGGTGGGCGCCCGCGCCGTCGGGCGGGGTGGGCCAGTCGGGGGCACAGGAGGGGTGGATCCGGGTGACGTGCTCGATGACGATGCGGGGCTCCCCCCGGACGATCCCCTGGACCTCGAACCGTACGGCGCCCTGGGTGCCGGCCTCGAAGACGCCCATCGTGCGGGTGGTCACCGTGGTGTCGAGAGGGCGCCGCTCCAAGGTCTCGCGGATCTCGTCGAGTTCGACACCGAGGGCGCGCGCCATCAGCCGGATCTGCCCGCCCCACACCATCGTCGGAACGGACGGGGCGAGCATCAGGGGCTCGTACTCCATGGGGTGCCCCATGCCGATGAGGTGCCGGACCGAGTCCTCCTGCTCGTACGTCGAGTAGTCGAAGATCTCCTGGCAGCGGACGACGTCCACGGTGGAGCCGAGGCCGCTGACGAGCAGGGGCAGCACGTCGTTGCCCCAGCCGGGGTCGACGCCGGAGACGAAGAGGGACCCGCCGCCCTCGGCGACGGCGGCGAGCACCGGGTCCCGGAACTCGGGCGGGGCGCCGCGGTGGTCGTAGAGCGGGTAGAGCGCGGGCGTCACGACGACCGCGCCGCCGCGGACGGCCCTGGCGACGTCGGCGAGCGCCTCGTCGGGCCGGATGTCGCCGGAGGCCGCGTACACCACCGCGCGGGGACGGGCGGCGAGCACGGCGTCGATGTCGTCGGTGGCCGCCACCCCGAGGGAACGGTCGAGTCCGGCGAGCGCGCCCGCGTCACGGCCGACCTTGCCGGGGTCGTGGACGAGGACGGCGGCGAGGGCGAGCGCCGGGTGGGCCTCGACGGCCCGTATGGCCGCGCGGCCGACATTCCCGGTTCCCCAGACAACGGTCGGAATCATGCGGGGAGAGTAACCTGACGCACCGTCAGTTCCTAGAGGTGTGGTGGACGATTTCGGCGGACGCGCCCCCCTCGGAACCTCCGCCGACACCGGCGGACTCCCAGCCGGCCACCCGGGGGCCGTCGACGCTTCCGTCACCGTGCGTCACCACCCCGCCGACGGTACCGCGTGGCGCCGCCGAACGGCGTGGGGATCTTCTCCCGTAGTCCGCGGGCCACGGCCACGCTCCGTCACCGAGCGGGTCGCGTCCGCCCTGACTAGCGTGGGTTTCGGCAACCCCATCGAGACCCGTCGATCGGAAGAGAGTCACCGTCATGGCCGCACGACCTGAAGGCACACCCATCTGGGCCGACGCGATGTTCACCGACGTCGAAGGCGCCAAGAACTTCTACGGCGACGTACTGGGCTGGACCTTCGGCGAGTCCTCCACGGAGTTCGGCAACTACACCCAGGCGTACCGCGACGGCAAGGCGGTCGCGGCCGTCGTTCCGCCCATGCCGGGCCAGGACGGCGACGAGCAGTCGGCCTGGTGTCTGTACTTCGCCTCGCCCGACGCCGCCGCCACCGCCGAGAAGATCAAGAGCAGCGGCGGCACCGTCCTCATGGAACCGATGGCCGTGGGCGACTTCGGCTCCATGTGCCTGGCGCGGGACCCGGCCGGCGTCGTCTTCGGCATCTGGCAGCCGGGCACCCACGAGGGCTTCGAGCTGGAGGGCGAGAACGGGTCCTACGTCTGGGCCGAGGTCTTCACCCGGGAGCCCGCGAAGTCGGACGCCTTCCTCACGTCGGTCTTCGGCTACAACGCGAAGAAAATGGCCGACGAGACCATGGACTACATGGTCTTCGACCTGGGCGGCGACATGCCGGTGCTGGGGCGGATGGAGATGACGGCGGAGGACTTCCCGGCCGACGTCCCGTCGTACGTACAGGTCTACTTCGCCGTCGACAACTGCGACCAGGCGGTCGACAGGGCCGTGAAGCTCGGCGGCCAGAAGGTCTTCGGGCCGATGGACAGCCCCTTCGGCCGGTTCGCGGCGATCGTGGACCCCCAGGGCGCGGCGTTCGCGGTGATCGACGTCAAGACCACCGTGGGCGAGGTGCCCGAGATGACCTGAGCGGTACGTATGACGGTGCCCGGGGCCGCGGCGAGCGGCCCCGGGCACCGTCGTCGCGCCTCAGCCGCCGTCGCGGACGGCGACGATCCCGTTGAAGACGCCGACGTACGCGGTCCCGTCGGGGCCGATGGTGATCGGTGCCCAGTTGTTGTCGTACGCCGGGCCGGTGCCGGTGAGCCGCGTCCAGGCGCGCTTCCCGGTACGGAAGTCGACGGCCGTCAGGTACCAGGCGTCGACGCCGAGGCGGTTCGGCTGTTTCTCGTAGAAGTAGAGCAGGCCGTTGGCGGTGGAGAGCTTCGGGACGGTGGAGGGCGAGCGGACGTCGCTCTCCCAGACGGTGTCGCAGCCGCTGCCGTCGGGGCGGACGTCGATCCGGGCCGCGCCGCCGACCACGCTGCGGCCGAAGGTCAGGGTGGTCGGGTTCTCGTAGCCGTAGTTGTTCTCGACGACGAGGCTGTCGCCCCAGCTGATCAGGGAGTTGTCGGTGGTGGAGGCGCCGGAGCCGAAGACCGGGACCTTGCAGACCAGACGGTCCGCGTCGGCGACGTCGTCGCCGCGCCGGTAGACGAGGACGTTCATCCGGTCGTCGGCGTTGTCGGTGATGGCCACGTACTCCTCCCGGGCGCCGAAGAGGTCGGGTGTGGTGCCCGAACCCTGGTTCACCGAGCCGGGCTTGGTGCCGGTCCCCCGGTCGTAGGTCTGGCGCCACTGGATCCGCGGGGTGCCGTCGGCGTCCGCGCGGAAGCTGTACAGGGCGTGGTCGGTCACGATGGAGACGCCGTCCTCGGCGACGGAGAAGGAGTTCTGGATCTCCTCGCCGTCCAGCCGGACCGAGCGGAGCGTTCCGGTGGCGGGGTCGACGGTGCCCACCCTGCCGAGCCGTGTCACCCACCAGATGCGGCCGTCCCAGTCGGGCATGACGGAGGTGACGGGGTCGCAGACGCCGCTGGGGAAGAGGTTGGTCCAGCTGACGCAGTCGTGCGGGACGAGCGAGGTGAGGTCCCAGTCGTCCTCGACCACGAACTCCCAGCCACCGTCGGTCTTCTGACGGTGTGCGATACGCAGGATGTGCTGGCGGGAGTCGGCGAGGACGACCCGGTCCCGGTTGTCGAGGTAGAAGTAGGCGCCGCCGGAGGTGTCCTTGAAGATCTTCTCGAAGTCGAGCCGGGTGATGGCCTCGACGGTCGAGGAGCGCTGCGGCAGCTTGTACTCGGCGAGCGTGTCCAGGGTACGCGGGTCGAGCAGCTTGAGCAGGAAGCCGGAGAACGTGCCGCAGACGGTGACCAGGCGCCCGTCGGCGTCGAAGGTGACCGTGGCGCACTCGCCGCCGACGGCGGCGATCTTCTCGCTGGAGACCCGCGGGTCGCGGCCGAGCGGGCCGGAGAAGGGGTGGGTGCCGCTGCCGACGCCGTCGGCGTGCATGCCGCTGCGGCCGTTGGGGGCGAGGTACGGATGCTGGGCGGGCGCGTCGCCCGGCACGGGCCGGGCGGGCGCGGGCGCGCCGTCGTAGTGGTCGACGAGCCGGTGGCCGGGGGCCAGGGGTATCTCGTCGGCGAGGGCGACGGGGGTGGCGAACGCGAGGGCGGTCGCGGTCACCGCGGCGATCAGGGCGAGCACACGGGCTCGTCTGCGGGGGGTCGTCAATGCGGCTCCTCGGGTGCGTACGTCGGTCGCGCCGGCGGCCGACGTTAGGCCCGAGTGCGTGAGATGTACATGGAACTGCCGCTGGTTTCATGGTCACTTCACGGACGTGAAACGTTACGGCGCGCGTGGGGGATCTCAGGGCTTGAGGCTGCTGACGACGTTGGCGGTGGCGGCGACCCCGTTCTGGATGGTCGGCGCCATGCTCGTGCCCGCGAGGAAGAAGCCGAGCAGGGCGCAGACCAGCGCGTGGGAGAGCTTGAGGCCCCCGCTGCGGAGGAAGATCACCGCCAGGACGAGCAGCAGCAGTACGACAGAGACGGATACGGCCATCGCCCACACCCTCCTTGCGCCGCGCCGGAATCGCGGCGTTCGGCCGCCAGTGTGGCGCAGCGGGAGCGCCGTCCGGCCGTACGGCATGTCTGCCGAACGGGTGAGATTCACCGTCGGCGGTTCAGGAAGCCCCGAGTCGTCGTGCGCGTGCGCCTGCGGCGACGGTCCCGGGCACGCAGTCGGACCACTCGACCGTGCGGTCGCACCAGCGGTCGAGGAGGACGCGGTCGTGGCCGACCGCGAGCAGGCCCGCGCCCGATTCCGCGCGGTACGCCTCCACGGCGGCGACCAGGGCCGCCGTCGTCGAGGCGTCGAGCATGGCCGTCATCTCGTCGCACACCAGCCAGCGCGGGCGCAGCACCAACGCCCGTGCCAGACAGGCGCGTTGCAGCTGGCCGTCGCTGACCTCGTGGGGTCGGCGCGCCAGCAGGTCCTCGGTGAGACCGACGGCCGGGGCGAGCTCGGCGAGCCGTCCGGGGACGTCGGCGCGGCGGCCGCCCGCCCGGAGCGGTTCGGCGATCAGATCGCGCAGGCGCAGCCGCGGGTCGGCGGACATCCGGGGCTGCTGGAACACCACGCCGATCGCGGTCCGCAGACCGCGCGGCGCGGCGTGGCGCCAGCCCCGCACCACCTCCCCGTCGACGGTGACACGACCGGCTTCGGGCCGGTGGAGCAGTGCGGCGACCCGGGCGAGCGTGGACTTCCCGCACCCGCTCGGGCCGAGCAGGCCCACGGAGGCGCCCGGCGCGAGGGTGAGCGAGGTGTCGACGAAGACGGGGGCACGGCGGTCGTAGCCGGCGGTGACGGAGTCGAGTTCAAGCACGGGGCACTCCTGGTGCGACGGGAGCGAGGGGGCTGTCACCGGCCGCCGGGCCGGTACGGGCGGGGACGATCCCCCGACGGGGCTCACCGGGGACGAGCCGCACCGTCGGCCGCCCGGTGGCGGCGGTGCGACCGGGAGCGGCGGTGCGACCGGGGGCGGCGCGTCGGCGGGCGCGGGGGGCGTCACGCATCGGGGGCCGCGCCTCGGCGGGCGCGGGGGGCGTCACGCATCGGGGGCCGCGCCTCGGCTGGCGCGGGGGGCGTCACGCATCGGGGCCCGTCCCTCCGGGTGGTGGCAGGCCACCCCCGCGAGCGGCTCCGGAAGCGTGTCGCAGGCCTCCGTCGCGCGCGGGCACCTCGGGGCGAACGCGCAGCCGGCCGGGAGAGCCGTCAGCTCCGGGGACATACCGGGGATCGGGGTGAACGCGCGCTCGGGCAGAGCGTTCAGCAGCCCCCGGGCGTAGGGGTGGCGCGGGCCCGGCTGCCCGAAGAAGCGGTGGGCGGCGGTCGTCTCGACGATCCGCCCGGCGTACATCACGGCCACCCGGTCGGCGATGCGCTCCGCCGCGGCGAGGTCGTGGGTGATGAGCAGCAGCGCCCGCCCGTCGTCGGCGTGGCGGCGCAGTTCGTCGACCGTCCGCTCGACGAGGTCGCGGTCGAGGCCCGTGGTCGGCTCGTCGGCGAGGAGGAGCGGCGCGTCGCCGATCAGGGCGAGCGCGGTCGCGGCACGCTGCGCGAGGCCGCCGGAGAGTTCGTGCGGGTACCGGTCGAGGTGACCGGCCGGGAACGCGGCCCGTTCCGCGGCCGCCTCGGCCGCCGCCCGGCGCTCCCGCCGCGCGGCTCCGGTCAGCTCGCGGACGGACTCCTCCAGCTGGGACCGCACGGTCCGCACGGGGGTGAGGTGGGCGGCCGGGCTCTGCGGGACGAGACCGATGCGCCGTCCCCGTACCGTACGGGCCAGGGTCCGCTCGTCGGCGGCGAGCAGGTCGACGCCGACGAGCAGCGCCGTGCCGGCCGTCTCGGCGTTGCCCGGCAGGAGGCCGAGGAGCGCGGAGGCGAGCACGGACTTGCCGCAGCCGCTCTCGCCGACGAGGGCGAGGCACTCCCCCGCCGCCAGGTCGAAGTCGGCGTCGGTGACGGCGGCGACGTGGCGTCCGCCGCGCATCCGGAAGCGGACGGAGAGCCCGCGCACGCTGAGGACGGCCTGCCCTGCGCGTTCGGCCGTGACCGCTTCCAGGGCGCGGGCGACACGGGAGTCCGGGGCGTTCACAGCATCAGCTCCGATCGGCGGCGCGGGTTGAGCCGGTCCCGCCACGCTCCGGCGAGCCCGGCGATGGCCAGGGTCGGCACGATGAGGAGCAGACCGGGGAAGAGCGTCGGCCACCAGTCGCCGGCGAGCAGCGAGGAGCGCGCGGACTGGACGAGGTTGCCGAGGCTGGCCTGGTGGCTGGGCAGACCGAGGCCGAGGAAGGAGAGGGCGGACTCGTGCCACATGGCGTGCGGCACCATCAGGACGGCGGCGAGCCCGGCCTGCGGCAGGACGGCGGGCAGCAGATGGCGTACGGTCACCCGCCACCGTGAGGCGCCGCCGGAGATCGCCGCGTCGATGTACGGGCGGGAGCGCAGCGAGAGCACCTCGGAGCGGACGATCCGGGCGGTCGACAGCCAGTGGGTGAGGGCGACGGAGACGATGACCGGCCACACCCCCGGCCGGAACATGGCGACGATGAAGATGCCGAGCAGCAGGTGCGGTACGGAGGAGAAGGCGTCGACGATCCGCATCACGACCCGGTCGGTCCAGCCGCCCAGGGAGGCGGCCGCCGCGCCGACGGCGGTGCCGATGACGGTGGCGACGAGCGCGGCGACCAGGCCGACGAGGAGCGAGATCCGCAGTCCGTAGACGCAGCGCAGCAGCAGGTCGCGGCCGACGTCGTCGGTGCCGAAGGGGTGCTCCCAGGACGGGGGCAGGAGCTTCAGCGAGAGTTCGACGGCCTGTTCGTCGAGCTGGACGAGCGGTGGGACGAGGAGGACGGCGAGGAGGACCGCGCCGACGATCCCGGCGGAGGACCACAGGCGCAGTCGCCGGGTGCGCGCCTCAGCCATCGAAGCCCACCCTCGGGTCGGCGAGCCCGTACAGCAGGTCGGAGAGGAGGTTGCCTAGGAGGACGGCGGCGGTGGCGAGGACGGTGAGCGCCGCGAGCAGCGGGAAGTCGACGGAGGTGGCGGCCTGGACGGTCGCCGCGGCGATTCCGGGCCAGCTGAAGACGGTCTCCACGAGCAGGGCTCCGGTGATGAGTTCGGGGACGCGGGAGCCGACGAGGGTGAGCATGGGGAGCATTCCGGAGCGCAGGGCGTGGCCGAGCAGGACGGTCCGGTCTCGCAGACCACGCGCGCGTGCGCCGCGTACGGGGTCCTCTTCCATGGCGTCGCCGACGCCCTGGCGGACGTAGAGGAAGAACCAGGGCAGCTGGGAGATGCCGAGGACGAGCGCGGGCAGCACGAGGTGGCTCGCGACCTGGTCGAAGGTGACGGTGTCGCTCGCGGTGTCGGTGAGGCCGCCGGCGGGCAGGGCGCCGAGCTTCAGGGCGAAGAACCAGATGGCGAGCAGCCCGAGCCAGAAGGAGGGTGCGGCTTCCAGGGTGTACGCGGCGGAGCTGACGGCCCGGTCGAGCAGGCCGCCGCGACGGCGGCCCGCGAGGACGCCGAGGCCGGTGCCGAGCGCGATGGCGATGAGGAAGGCAGTGGTGGCGAGGAGCGCCGACCAGCCGATCCGTTCGGCGATGACGTCGGCGACGGGCTGGCGCATGACGCTGGAGTCGCCGAGGTCGCCGTGGAGCGCCGAGGTGAGCCACTCCCACCAGCGGGTGGTGAGGGGCCGGTCGACGCCGAGGTTGGCGCGGAGCTGGTCGAGGTTCTCCTGCGAGGCGGTGAGTCCGGCGGTGCCGGCGTAGGCCTTGACGGGATCGAAGGGGGAGGCGTCGGCGACGGCGAAGACCGCGAAGGTGACGGCGAGGAGAACGGGGACGGCGAACAGGGCCCGCCGTCCCGTCATCCGGGCCATGGCCCCCCAGGGGAGGCGTCGGCTCACTTCGCGGCGCCCTTGGGCTTCCAGGTCTCGACGTTCCACCAGGGGCCGGACGCGAGGCCGTGGTCGTGCGGCTCGGTCTGGGTGGTCAGGCCGTCCCAGCTGTCGTTCACCACGTAGAGGTGGTCGATGTGGGTGAGGAAGGTGTAGCCGGGGTTCTTCACCAGTTCGCGCTGGACGATGTCGTAGGCCGCGCGCCGCTTCACGGGGTCGTCGGTGCGGCGGCCGTCGACCAGGGCCTTGTCGACGGTCTTGTTGTCGTACCAGGCCATGTTGTTGAAGCCGTCGCCGCCGAGGCTGGAGGTCAGCAGCAGGTACTGGTCGAAGTCCGGGTCGCCGGGCGAGCCGCCGCCGGCGAGGACCGCGTCGGTCTTCATCCGCGGCTCGATGACCTCCCAGGTGCCGCCCTGGGTCTTGACGGCGATGCCGGCCTTCTTGGCATCGGAGGCGTAGGCGAGGGCGTGGTCCTGGCGGAGCTTGTCGCCGGAGAGGTACCAGAGCGGGAACTCGGCGCGGACGCCGTTCTTCACACGGACACCGTCGGGGCCGGGCTTCCAGCCCGCCTCGTCGAGGATCTTCTTGGCGGCGTCGAGGTCGTGGCGGCGCTCGGTGCCCTTGGCGAACCACTCGCTGTCGGTGGGTACGGGCCCGTAGGCGGGCTTTCCGGCGCCTTCGAGGATCTTGTCCACCATGGCCTGCCGGTCGACGGCGACGTCGAGGGCGCGGCGGACGGCGGTGTCCCCGGTGACCTTGTTGTGGGTGGGGAGCGTGACGGTGCGGTAGTCGTACGTCTTGGCGGCGTACGTCTTCTTCGCCTTGTCGCCCTTGAACCCGGCGGCGAGGTTGGGCGGCAGGATGGCGCCGTCGAGGTCACCGGCGCGCAGCCTGGTGGCGCGGACGTCGTCGTCCTTGATGATCGCCATGGTGAACTTCTTCACCTGCGGGGCGCCGCCCCAGTAGGTGGGGTTGGCCTTGAAGCTGAGCTTCTCGCCCTTGGACCAGTCGGTGAGGACGTACGGGCCGGTGCCTACGGGCTTGGTGGTGAAGGCCCCGGTGTTGACGTCCTGGCCGCCCGCGACGTGTTCGGGGGCGATGGCGAGGACGGTGCGCTCGGCGAAGGGCGCGTAGGGGTACTTCAGGGTGAAGACGACGGTGTCCTCGCCGACGGCCTTGACGTCCTTCAGGGCGTCCAGCTCGGTCTTGGAGGGGTTGTTCGTCTTCGGGTCGAGCACGGTCCTGTAGGTGAAGACGACGTCCTTGGCCGAGAAGGGCTTGCCGTCGCTGAACGTCACGCCCTTGCGGAGCTTGTACGTGTACGTCAGCCCGTCCGCGCTCACCTGGGGCAGCTCGGCGGCGAGGGCCGGGCGGAGCTGCAGGCTGTCGTCGAAGGCGAGGAGCCCGTCGAAGATCTTGGAGTTGCCGTCCTTGCCGTAGCCGAGGAGGGGGCTGAGCGTCTCGGGCTCGTAGGCGATGCCGACGACCGCGGAGTCCTTCGGACCGCCGGAGCCCGCGGCGGTGCCGCCCGGGTTCGAACAGGCGGCCGCGGTGAGGGCCATCGCTCCGGCCAGCGTCGCGGCGGCCACGCCGCGTATGGATCGGGCGGTCATCGTGCCCACACCCCTCTTCAAGATCAACTGTTGTTGCGAACGACTCGCAATTAAACAGTATGTAAAGGGGTGCGGGCACAAGGGCCCCTTACTTTCCCGTCATGCGGGCGCCGGGAGGCCGACCAGGGCGGCGATCGCGTCCTGGTGCCGCCCCGCCGAACCCAGGGCGATCTGGTCCGACTTGGCCCGCTTCAGCGCGAGGTGGGCGGGGTGCTCCCAGGTCATGCCGATGCCGCCGTGCAGCTGCACGCACTCCTCGGCCGCGTGGACGGCGACCTTGGAGCAGTACGCCTGGGCGACGGCGACGGTCAGCGGCGCGTCGGGGCTGCCGGCGGCCAGCGCGTCGGCGGCGGCGCGGGCCGCCGCCCGGGCGTTGACGACCTCCAGCCAGAGCTGCGCCATGCGGTGCTTCAGCGCCTGGAAGGAGCCGACGGGCCGGTTGAACTGGTAGCGGGTACGGGTGTGGCGGACCGTCTCCTCCAGGCACCACTCGGCGAGCCCGAGCTGCTCGGAGGCGAGGAGCCCGGCTCCCGCGAGCAGGCCGCGCCGGACGGCCGCGCGGGCCGTGGCGGCGTCCGCGAGGCGGGTGCCGGAGCCGGCGTCCGTGGTGACCCGGGCGAGCGGCCGGGTCAGGTCGAGCGGGGTCTGCGGCTCCACGGTGGCGTCGGCCGCCGGTACGGCGTGGAGGCCGTCGGCCCGTTCCACGAGGAAGACGTCGGCGAGGCCGCCGTCGGCGACCCCGTTCACGGTGCCGGTGACGGGCGGCTCGTCGTCGGGGGCCGTGGACAGCGGCTGCGCGAGGACGGCGACCGTGCGGCCGGCGGCGAGACCCGCGAGCAGCTCGGCGACCGGGGCGCTCTCGGTGTCCAGGGCGAGCAGGATCTCGGTCGCGACCACCGCGCTGGTGAGGTACGGCGCGGGGGTCACCGCGCGCCCCAGCTCCTCCAGGACCACGGCGGCCTCGCGGTGGCTCGCGCCCTGTCCGCCCAGCTTCTCGGGGACCAGCAGTCCGGCCGCGCCGATCTCGCCCGCGAGGGACTTCCAGAGGCCGGGGACGTACGGGTCGCCGCTCTCGATCCCGCCGAGGACCACACTCGGGTCGGCCCGGTCGGTGAGCAGGGAGCGGACCGCGGCCCGCAGGTCGTCCTCGGTGTCGGAGTAGAGAAGGTCAGTCATCGCGCGAGGTCCTTCCAGGCGACGTCCTTGTCGTTGCGGGGCTCGGCGGGCAGGCCGAGGACGCGTTCGGCGACGATGTTGAGCAGGACCTCGGTCGTACCGCCCTCGATCGAGTTGCCCTTGGAACGCAGATAGCGGTACCCGGCGTCGCGGCCGGTGAAGTCGACGAGCTCGGGGCGGCGCATGGTCCAGTCCCCGTACAGCAGCCCTTCCTCGCCGAGCAGTTCGACCTCCAGGCCGCTGACCGCCTGGTTGAGGCGGGCGAAGCCGAGCTTCATCGCGCTGCCCTCGGGCCCCGGCTGCCCGGCGACGAGCTGCTGGCGCAGCCGTTCCCCGGTGAGGCGGGCGACCTCGGAGTCCACCCAGAGGTCGAGCAGCCGCCGGTGGAGGTCGTGGGTGCGCAGCTCGGGGCGTTCGCGCCAGGTCGTGGAGACCGGGCCGATCATGCCGCCCTCGCGGGGGATGCGGGCGCCGCCGATCGAGACCCGCTCGTTCATCAGGGTGGTCTGGGCGACCCGCCACCCGTCGCCGGTCTCGCCGAGCCGGTGGGCGTCGGGGATACGGACGTCGGTGAGGAAGACCTCGTTGAACTCGGCCTCACCGGTGATCTGGCGCAACGGCCGGACCTCGACGCCCGGGTCGCTCATGTCACAGATGAAGTACGTGATGCCGCGGTGCTTGGGCAGGTCGGGGTCGGTGCGGGCGATGAGGATGGCCCAGCGGGCGACATGGGCGCTGGACGTCCACACCTTCTGGCCGTGGACGATCCAGTCGCCGGTGGCCTCGTCGCGGACGGCGCGGGTGCCGAGCGCCGCGAGGTCGGAGCCCGCGCCGGGCTCGCTGAAGAGCTGGCACCAGACCTCCTCGCCCACCCAGAGCGGCCGGATGAAGCGCCGCTTGACCTCCTCGGAGCCGTACGCGAGGAGGGTCGGCGCCGCCATGCCGAGGCCGATGCCGATCCGGCGCGGATCGTTGTCGGGGGCGCCTGCGGCGGCGAGTTCGGCGTCCACGACGGCCTGGAGGGAGCGCGGGGCGTCGAGCCCGCCGAGGCCCTCGGGGTAGTGCACCCAGGCGAGCCCGGCGTCGAAGCGGGCGCGCAGGAAGTCGGTGCGGTCCGTGGTGGCGGGCGGGTGCTCGGCGAGCAACCGACGTGTGCGGGTGCGCAGTTCGTCGGCGTCGATCGCGGTGGCCATCACGCGGCTCCTTCCGGCAGGACGACGAGCCGGCCGGTGGTGACGCCCTCGCTGACGCGCTGCACGGCGTCGGCCGCGCCGGCGAACGGGACGCGCTCGCTGACCAGCGGCTTGATCAGGCCCTTGGCGGCGTATTCGGTGAGCGTCTCGTGGCAGTGCAGGATCGCCGCCGGGTCCTTGAGGTTGTAGAGGCCCCAGTGGAGTCCGACGACCGAGTAGTTCTTGACGAGGGCGTGGTTGAGGGCGGCCGACGGGATGACCCCGCTCGCGAAGCCGACCACCACGATCCGTCCCTCGAAGGCGACGACCTTGGTGGACTGGGTGTAGGCGTCGCCGCCTACGGGGTCGTAGATCACGTCGGCACCGCGGCCGCCGGTGGCCTCCTTGACGGCGGCGATGACGTCCTCGGAGCGCCGGTCGACGACGACGTCGCAGCCGAGTGCCCGGGCGACCTCGGCCTTGTCCGCTCCGCCGACGACGCCGATGACGGTGGCGCCGACGGCCTTGCCGAGCTGGACGGCGGCGCTGCCGACGCCGCCGGCCGCGGCGTGCACGAGCAGGGTCTCGCCCTCCTTGAGGGCGGCGCGGCGGTGCAGGCCGAACCAGCCGGTCTGGTATCCGATGTGGAGGGCGGCCGCCTCGGCGTCGTCGAGGGCCTCGGGGGCGGGCAGCACGGCCGCCGCGTCCGCCACCGCGTAGTCGGCGAAGCCGCCGTACGGCAGGGCGGGGGTCGCGATGACCCGCCGGCCGTCCTCGGTCTCGCCGCAGATCTCCACGCCAGGGGTGAAGGGAAGCGGCGGCCGGACCTGGTACTGGCCCCGGCAGAGGAGGGCGTCGGGGAAGTTGACGTTGGCGGCGCGGACCTTGAGGAGGAGCTGCCCCTCGCCCGGTGTGGGCGTCTCCACCTCGTCGAGCTGCATCACCTCGCCCGGCTCGCCGTTCTCGTGCACTCGCCATGCCTGCATCGCGGTCCTCCACCAGCCGTCGTCCGTACTGCGCGGTCGGTCGCATACTAAGCGGTCGCTTGTGGCTGGTGGAACCATGTGCCGCGGACTTCTTGCACCCGGGGCCGGGCCTCACCCCGCGCGGCCCCTTCCCTCAGGACTGCTTCGGCCGGGCCCGTACGTGCATCCGCTCGCCCTGCGGACCGAAGAGACTCAGGAACTCCACCGGCCCGTCGGGCGTGGGGCCGAACCAGTGCGGGACGCGCGTGTCGAACTCGGCCGCCTCCCCCGCCCCCAGCACGACATCGTGCTCACCGAGGACGAGGCGCAGCTTCCCGGACAGGACGTAGAGCCACTCGTACCCCTCGTGGACGCGCGGGTCCGGATTCTCGTACGGCTTCTCCTGCACCACCTTGTACGCCTGGAGGCCGCCCGGCTGGCGGGTGAGCGGGAACATCGTCCGGCCGTGGCGCACGATCGGCTTGGCCCGGACCCGGGGGTCGCCGACCGGCGGCGCGCCGACGAGCTCGTCCAGCGGCACCTGGTGCGCGCGGGCGATGGGGAGGAGCAGCTCCAGGCTCGGCCTGCGCTGCCCGGACTCCAGCCGGGAGAGCGTGCTCACGGAGATCCCCGTGGAGGCGGACAGGTCCCCCAGGGTGGCGCCGCGGTCGCGCCGGATCCGGCGCAGCCGTGGGCCGACCTCGTTCAGCACGGCGTCGATGCGTTCGTCCCCGGTTCCGGATGCGGCTGGTTCACTCATGACTCCATCATGCCTCGCCTTGCGGAAACGGCAAGAATGTTTGTCAGCCTCCCTCCGCCGGGCAACGCTTGCGGTATGAGCGAACACACGAGCACAGGCGAACCGCCCCAGTACGACGTCGTGGTGGTCGGCGGTGGCGCGGCGGGGCTGAGCGCGGCCCTGATCCTCGGCCGGTCGCGCCGCCGGACCCTGGTCGTCGACGCGGGCGAGCCGCGCAACGCCCCCGCCGCCCATATGCACGGCTACCTCTCCCGGGACGGGATGAACCCGGCGGAGTTCCTGGAGACGGGGCGGCGGGAGATCGCCGCGTACGGGGTGGAGTGGACGACCGGGCAGGTGACGGGAGCGGTACGGGAGATCGGCGACACCGACGGCTTCGTGGTGACCGTGGACGACGGCCGTCTGGTCCGCGCGCGCCGCCTCGTCGTCACCACCGGCCTCGTCGACGAGCTCCCCTCCGTCGACGGCGTCGCCGAGCGCTGGGGGCGGGACGTGCTGCACTGCCCGTACTGCCACGGCTGGGAGGTCAGGGACCAGGCCTTCGGCGTGCTCGCCCACCCTGTCTTCGGCGCCCTTCAGGCGCTGATCGTCTCCCAGTGGTCCCCGGACGTGACCCTCTTCCTGCACACGGCCGGACCGCTTCCCGAGGAGCAGAGCGCCCAGGTGGCGGCGGCCGGCATCGAGGTGGTGGCGGGAGAGGTGGCGGGCCTCGCCGTCGAGGACGACCGGTTCACCGGTGTACGGATGTCCGACGGCCGGCTCGTGGAGCGTGACGTGCTCTTCGTCGGTACGCGGATGACGCCCCGGGACGGCCTGCTGACCGCGCTGGGCGCCAAGACCCAGGAGACGCCGCTCGGGGCGTTCGTCGCCGTGGACGAGACCGGCCGGACGAGCGTGCCGGGCGTGTGGGCGGCGGGCAACGCGATCGGCGCCCAGGAGCAGGTGATCAACGCGGCGAGCGGCGGCTACCGGGCCGGGGTCGCCATCAACATGGAGCTGATCACGGAGGAGCTGGACCGCAGGGTCGCGGCCGCGGGCTGAGGGCGGCTTCGGGCCACTCTCGTGTTGACGGGGCTTCAGTTCTCGCCCGCGACCCGCTATCGATGCGGCATGACGAACGCAGAGACGGAGACGGATCCGCCGGGACTGCCCGCCCCTCCCCCGCTCGGCACGAGCGCGCTGCCGCCGGGGACGTACGAGGGGAGGACGGTCCTGGTGACCGGGGGCGGGTCGGGTCTCGGGAAGGCGATCGCGGCCGAGTTCGCCCGGCTGGGCGCCGGGCTGATGCTCGTCGGCCGGACCGCAGCCCGCCTGGAGGCCGCACGGCGGGAGCTGACCGAGATCGGCGGGGCCCGGGTGGCGACCGCGGCCTGCGACATCCGTGAGCCCGCGGCGGTGGCCGGGGCCTTCGACGCCTGCGAGGCGGCTCTCGGCTCCCGTCCGGACGTCCTGGTGAACAACGCGGCGGCCAACTTCCCCGTACCGGCGGAGGAGCTGTCGCCCAACGGCTGGCGCGCGGTCGTCGACATCACGCTCACCGGGACCTGGTTCATGACCCGCGAGTTCGGCCGGCGCCACCTCGCCGCGCGGACGCCCGGATCCGTCGTGAACGTGGGCGCCTCGTACGCCTGGACCGGCGGCCCCGGCTTCGCCCACTCGGCGGCGGCGAAGGCCGGGGTGAAGAACCTGGTGGAGACGCTGGCGGTGGAATGGGGGCCGTACGGGATCCAGGTCAACGGCCTGGTGCCGGGGCTGATGCCGCACGACGACATGACGGGCGACATCCGGGGCGCGCTCGCGCGGGCACCCCGTCAGGACGCCCGACAGCCCGCCCTGCGCGTGGGGTACCCGCGCGAGCTGGGCTGGGCGGCGACCTTCCTGGCCTCGCCGTACGCCCGGTTCGTCTCCGGTCACACGCTGGTCGTGGACGGCGCGAACTGGCAGCGCCGGGCCCTCGTCAACGATCCCGTGGTGCCGGTGCGCGAACAGCTCGGGCGTGGACGGTTCGGGGAGTGACGCGCGCCGGTCCACCCGGATCGCGCTGGTCCACGCGGATGAACCCGGGCGGCAGCGGCTGCGGGGGCCCTGGAGAGCGGCGAGGATCGGCGAGGGTGGGTGGCCGGACGACCTCCAGACACGGAAAGGCAGGGCACACCACATGCTCGGTACGGACTTCACCAAGGGATCGCCCAGCTGGGTCGACCTGGGCAGCCCCGACACGGCCGTCGCCGCCGCGTTCTACACCGCCGTCTTCGGATGGGAGTTCGCCTCGGCCGGTCCGGAGGCCGGGGGATACGGCTTCTTCCAGCAGGACGGGCGGACGGTCGCCGCCCTCGGTCCGCTGACCGAGGAGGGCGCGAGCAGCACCTGGACGCTGTACTTCCAGACGCCCGACGCCGACGGCACCGCCCAGGCCGCCGAGAGCGCCGGCGGGTCCGTGCGCGCCGAGCCCATGGACGTGATGGACGCCGGGCGGATGGCTCAGCTGACCGACCCGGCGGGCGCCGACTTCGCGGTGTGGCAGCCGGGCCGGACGAAGGGTCTGGAGCGGACCTCCGAGAAGCACACGCTCTGCTGGGCCGAGCTGCACGTGCCCGACCCGCGGGCGGCCCTGGACTTCTACGGGAAGCTGTTCGGCTGGCGCTCGCAGGAGATGGAGGCGCCGGGCATGACCTACCGGGTGCTGTCCACCGCCGAAGGGGACCTGGAGGACACCTCCTTCGGCGGGGTGGCCGAGCTCCAGGAGGGCGGGAACCACGCCCGCTGGATTCCGTACTTCGCCGTCGCGGACGCGGACGACATCGTCGTACGGGCCCAGGGGAACGGCGGGTCGGTCCTCATGCCGGCGGCCGACATCCCGGACGTGGGCCGGATCGCCTGGCTGGCCGACCCCTTCGGAGCCCCGTTCGCCGTGCTGAAGCCCGCCCCGCAGCAGGGCTGACCCGCCGCGGACCCCCGGCGGCGTCTCAGCCGCCCTCGAAGCGCGGGGCACGGCGCGCCGCCTTCGCCGCGTAGCCCTCGCGGGCGTCGTCGGAGGAGAGGGTCAGGGCGGCGGAGAGCGCCGTACGGTCGAGCGCGGCGGCCAGACCCTGGTCCGCGAAGGCGTCGATGTTCCGCTTGATCGCGCGGACCGCGAGCGGCGCGGCGGCCGCGATGGCGGCCGCCGTCTCGCGGGCCGCGCCGTCCAGCTCGTCGCGTGGTGTGACGAGCTGGACGAGGCCGAGCCGTTCGGCGGTCGCCGCGTCGATCCGGCGGCCGGTGAGGGCCAGGTACTTGGCCCAGCCCGCGCCGGCCTCACGGGCGATCCGCAGATCGCCGCCCGCGTCGACGGCGACGCCTATGCCCGCCTCGGGGAGGGCGAAGACGGCGTCCTCGGCGGCGATCCTGACGTCCGCCATGAGCGCGAGCTCGAATCCGAAGCCGAGGCAGTACCCCTGGACGGCGGCCACGACGGGCTGGGGCAGCCGGGCGAGGACCGCGAACCGCTCGTGGACCCAGCGGATGCCTTCGTCGTACCGCCGGATCTTCTCGGCGGTCGTACGGCCGGTGATCCCGCCGCCGGGCGCGGTGACGTCGACGCCCGCGCAGAACGCGCGCCCCTCGGCCCGCACCAGCACGACCCGCACGTTCTCGTCGAAGCGGATCCGGTCGGCCATCAGCCCCAGCTGCCGACTGGCCTCCCAGCTCCAGCCGTTGAGCTTCTCCGGCCGGCAGAGGGTGAGGACCCCGATGCCGTCCTCGACCGTGAGCGTGAGTCGCTCCTCCCCCTCCGGGATCTCCGTGCCGAGCGTGTCGATCACCGCGCACCCCCTGGCTCCTCGTTTCCTGACACCTCGTCAGACGGAAGGTCAGGCTAGGGGGTCGGCACGGTCGAAGGAAGGCCGCCGGCCGGCGTCGGTACGTCGATCCGGGCGGCCTCATCGGATCGCGTCGGCACGACGGCCTGAACGTGCTCGGCGGCCTCGTCAGCGGTGTACGAGGAGGCGAAGGTGAACGCGTACGGGGACGGCCCGCGCTCCCGCAGGTCCGCCAGCCGCTCCATGGCCTCGCCGACGCTCGGGAGGTGACCGGCGGGGACCCACCAGAGCACGAGGTGGGCCTCGACGTGACGTTCGAACCATTCGCGGCGCCGCCGCATCACCTCCAGGTGCCCGCTGCGGTAGGCGAAGTCCCACAGGGCCTCCTGGGTCTCCCACACCGACAGGTTGACGATGACGTCCTCGCCCGCGGGGCGCAGGCCGGTGGCGTCGGCCGCTCCCTCCTCCACGAGCCGCCACACGAAGCCGGGCGCTCCGTCGGCGGCGGCGTTGACCGGATCGAGCATCTCGACGAAGGGCGCGACGCGCGGGTCGTCCAGGGGATGGCGGAGCGTGGCGACGTTGAGCTGGGCGAGGTGGTGAGCGGCATGCGTGGATGCGGTCATGGCCTCATCCCAGCACGTCCTGCTTTTCTATGTCAATCATCGTTGTTTTTAGAAGCCTCGACCACCACACAGCACTCTCCCGGCCGGGCGTCCATGCGGGCGCGGACGGGACCGTCCCCACCGAGCAGCCCTTCCAGCAGCGCGAGGTTCATCCCGCAGACGAGCGGCGGAAAGCGTTCGGCGACGGCGTGGAAGGGACAGTTGCGCATCCGGACGACACCTGCGGCGGCCCCGGTCCCGCCCTCGGCGCTCTCGTCGCCTTGCAGGAACGGTTCGTAGCCGCGGGCGGCCAGCATCTCCATGGCCTCTTCCAGGCCGCCGCAGGGCGCCGACGAGCCGCGCAGGGCCTCGCCCCGGCGGCGCGCGGCCGCGCAGAGTCCGGCGTCGAGGCCGGCCTGCTCGGCCGCCTCGGCGAGCAACTCGGCGGCGGTGCGGTAGTCACGGGCGGGCAGCGACACCGACCGCTCGGCCCGCGCCCGCGTGTACACCTTGGCGGGACGGCCCGCCCCCGGCCCCGAGCGGCCCGTCAGACGGCGGCTGCCGCTCTCCAGCAGCCCGGCCTCGGTCAGCCTGTCCAGATGATGCGCCGCGAGCGTGCGCGCCACCCCGGCCGCCTCGGCGGCCTCGTTGCGGCCGACCTCGCGGCCCTGTGCCGCCACGTACTCGTACAGGCGGCGCCGCACCGGATCCTGCAACGCCGCGATCGCATCGATGTCCTTCACTCCGCCATTCTAGGAACAACACCGGTTGGAGATAGAAGCGCGGGCGTTCCCGAGCGGGCCGTACGGAGCGGGTCGTCCCGGCGGGCCGTTCCCGGCGGGCCGTCCGCGCCGGGCCGTCCGCGCCGGGCCGTTCTCAGCGGGGGAACAGCTCGAAGGCGACGGCCGGCCGGTCGCCGTACCGGGCGGCGTGGCGCCGGTTGTTCCCGTCCAGGAACGTACGGACGTACTCCTCGGGGTCCTGGTCCGTCAGGGCCTCGATGTACGCGCGGTGGGCGAGCAGCGACCGGACGGAGCGCTCGGCGCCGGGCGTGGCGTCGACGGCGTGGGTCGGGGTGTTCGATCCGGCGACCGCCACCCAGCGGACGCCGTTCCACGGCTCCAGGCCCTGCTCGGTCAGTTCCGGGAAGATCCAGCGGTTGCCCGCGTCGCCCGCCGCGTCGAGCGTGGCGCGGCCGACGGCCACGTGGTCCGGGGTGTTCCAGAAGCCTCCGACGGCCGGGCCCCAGGTGTCGCGGTGGTTGAGCGTGATGACGAGTTCGGGGCGGTGCCGGCGGATGGCCGCCGCGATGTCGCGGCGCAGGCCGAGCCCGTACTCGATCACCCCGTCGCGGTGGTCGAGGAACTCCACCGTCGAGACCCCGACCACCTCCGCGCTCGCCCGCTGCTCCTGTTCGCGCAGCGGGCCGCAGGTGTCCGGGTCGAGCGAGTCGATGCCGGCCTCGCCGCGCGTCGCGAGGACGTAGGCGACCTCCTTGCCGGCGTCCGTCCATCCCGCGACGGCGGCGGCACAGCCGTACTCGAGGTCGTCCGGGTGGGCGACCACGGCGAGCGCGCGCTGCCAGTCGCCGGGCATGTCGTCGAGTTGCGTGGTGCTCGTGTCGATCATGCGCGCAGAATACGGCTCCACCGCGCCCGGAGTGTGTCCACCGGGCACCCCTAGACGCTGAGCGCTCCGGACAGGATCACCGAGCGCGAGGCGTGACGGGGGCGGTCCGGGTTCAGTCCCCGCCGGGCCGCGAGCGAGACGGCGAGCCGCTGGACGCGTACCAGGGCTGCCATCGGATCGATGGCGTCGGCGTCGAACAGCGCCCCGGTGGACTCCACTTCGTCGCGCAGGCCGCTCGGCTCCGGTCCGAGGCAGCTCACCAGACTGGTGCGGTCGCTGATGACGATCGGCCCGTGGCGGTACTCCATCGCCGCGTACGACTCCGCCCAGGCGCGCGCCACGCCGCGGAGCTTGTGCGCTGCCTCGTCGGCGAGTCCGACCGTCCAGCCCGTGCCGAGGAAGGTGAACTGGCGGCGCCGCTCCCAGGCCGAGGGCAGCGGTTCGTAGAGGGCGAGTTCGGCGTCGGCGATGGAGGCGGAGAGGTCCACGCCCAGGCCCGCGCGCAGCAGTTGGAGGGCGGTGGTGGCGAACCGGGTCTGGACGACGGAGCGTTCGTCGGCGAAGCCGAGGCCGATGACCCGGTCGGCGTGGTGGGCGGCCCGGCTGTCGGGGACGCTCGTCAGGACGAGGCTCGGGATCCGGCCGGAGGCGCGGGCGAGCAGGGTGGCGACCTCGGTGGTCGATCCGGAGCGGGTGAGGGCGACGATCCGGTCGTAGCCGCGACCGAGAGGGGTCTCGTCGGAGGCCGGGAAGGCGTCGGTCTCACCGGCGCCGAGGGACTCGCGCAGGGCGGCGTAGGCGCGGGCCATGAAGTATGACGTGCCGCAGCCGACGACCGCGATCCGCTCGCCCCGCGCGGGCAGCAGGTCGGCGTGGTCGGCGGCGGTGTCGGCGCCCCGGCGCCAGCAGTCGGGCTGGGTGGCGATCTCGGCGCTGACGTGGGTGGTCATGTCCGGTCCTCTCCTCGGAGCACTCCGTCTCGTCGAAGTGCTCCGGACGAGTTCTATCCGCTGCGCCCCGCGCGCACCATGAGCAATCGGTAGGCACTTCTTGGACTTTCACGCGCGGCCGTGGCGCGGCGCGTCCCGCTCCCCGAGTCCGCGGAGGTCAGAGGTCGCCCCGGGCGAGGGTGAGCAGCCGGTCGAGGACGCGCGGGCCGCCGGCCCGTACGCCGTCGTGCTCGAACTCGTCCGTCACCCAGGTCCGCAGGCCCCGGACGGCGCGGGCGGTCTCCAGCGAGTGGGCGGTGTCGACGTACATGTCGTCGTGGTAGACGGCCGCGGCGACGGGCACCTCGTTGGCGGCGAGCCGCGCGGGGTCGTAGAGCGGTGCCCAGTCGGTCCGTTCGGCGAGGAGGTGGGCGGTCTCGCGCAGCGGGCGCAGGGCGGGGTCGGTCTCGAAGTGCCAGGGGTGGACGGTCTCGCCGGTGAACAGGAGCGGCCCGTCCCCGGCCAGGGTCTTCTCCGCGTCGAACTCGGGGAACTCGGCGCGGACCCGTTCGGCCGCCCAGGCGGTCGGCCCCTGCCCCTGCCCCTGGGCGTAGATCGCCTCGTGGAGCACGGCGTAGAGCGGGTGTCCGGCGTACGAGAGCCTGCTCTGGACGTTCTCCAGGAACGCGTCGGAGAGGGCGGAGCCGGCGGGCGTGGGGACGAAGGCCTCCTCCAGGAGGAGGTGGAGCTCGTGGGTGCCCTCGCCGCTGCCGAGCAGGATGCCGAGGGACTGGAAGGCCTGGGCGGTGAGGAGCCCGCCGTTCGGCAGCGTCTCCGGGCGCTCCAGCAGGTGGGCGGCGATCCGGCGGGCGCGCTCGACGTCCATCGGGTAGCGGGCGTAGTGGGCCTCGACCTTGCGCCGGACACGCGGGTAGGCGGCGCGGTAGACCTCGTCCGCGGTGGCGTGCAGGGAGGGCAGACCGCCGGTGACGAGGGCCGTACGCAGTCCCTCGGGCGCGGCGGAGAGGTAGTGGGTGGCGCAGAAGCCGCCGAAACTCTGGCCGAGCACGGTCCAGGGGGCGCCGCGCGTGAGGCGCTTCCGGATGAGCTCGCAGTCCTTGACGATCGAGTCGGCGCGGAAGTGGGCCAGGTGGTCGGCCTGCTGCCGCGCGGTGCCGCGCAGGGGCAGCGTCTGGCGGTTGGCGGGGGTGGAGTGGCCGGTGCCGCGCTGGTCGAGGAGGAGGACGCGGTGGTCCTGGACGGCCCGGCCGAGCCAGGCCTGCCGCCCGATGAAGCGGCGGGCCCCGAAGCCGGGCCCGCCCTCCAGGTACACCAGCCACGGCAGGTCCTCCGCGGACCTGTCGCTCGCCACCACCTCACGGCCGTAGACCTCGATCTGTTCGCCCGCGGGGTCCGTGTGATCGAGCGGAACGGCGAAGCGGCGGTCGGTGAGGACGAGGCCGGGCTGGCGGTAGCTGGTCAATGCTGCTCCTGTTCGATGCGCCCCCGCCCGCCCAGTGCATCACATGGCCCGGGACGGGGGCGCGTCGAGGTGGTTCAGGAGGTGGGGAAGTCGTCGGCGGACCTGATCCGGTCACGGATCCAGACGCCGGCCTCCTTGAGGGACGAGGTACCGGTCCAGGGACCGTTGCTGTCGCAGGTGCCCTCCTTGAAGACGGCGCCCGAGCGGAAGTCGTCCGAGAAGTTCCAGTTGGTCCAGCTGATCTTCTTGGCGGCCATCAGGTCGATGTACCTCTGGGACATGGCGAAGTCGTTGGCGCCCTCACCGGCGTAGTCCTGGGTGCCGAACTCGGTGACGAACATGGGGATCCGGTCGGCGGCCCGGGAGAGGGCGTTCAGGTACTCGTCGCGGTGGGACATGGCGTAGAAGTGGAACGTGTACATGACGTTGCCCGCGTTGACCGGGTTGTTGACGACCTCGGTCTCGTTCGCGCCGTCCGAGACGCCGAGGGAGGACCAGGCGCGGGTGCCGAGCAGGATCGGGGCGTTGCCGTCGATGTTCCGGATGACCGGGACGATCTGCTCGTGGTAGCTCTTGATCCTCGACCAGGTGACGCCCGAGCCGTTCGGCTCGTTGGCGACCTCGTAGAAGATGTTGCTCTTGCCCTTGTGCCGGTTGGCTATGTCCGTGAAGAAGCGCTTGGCGTTCGTCAGGTTCGCGTGCGGGTCACCCGGGTCGAGCATGTGCCAGTCGACGATCACGTACATGCCGCGCGCCGTGGCCTGGTCGATCAGGGTGTGGGCGAGGTTGGTGAACTTCACCGGGTCAGTCTCGTAGCCGTCCTCCTGGACGTACGTGGAGACGCGGAGGATGTCGGCCTTCCAGTCCGTGGCGAGGGCGTCCAGCGAGCCGTTCGTGAGGCACTGCGGGTACCACTGGGTGCCGTGGCTGGACATTCCGCGCAGCTGTACGGGCTTGCCGTACTGGTTGCAGAGCTTGGTGCCGCAGACGGTGAGCTGGCCGTTGATCCCGACGGGGGTGTCGGCGACCGGGGGCGCCGTGGCGGTGTCGACCGTGAGGTGGTCGACGTTGGGGCCGCCGCCCGCGGTGGTGGCGGTGGCGCGGACGGTGTTGGCGCCGGCCTTGAGGGTGGCGGTGACCGTCGTGGTGGTCCAGCTGGTCCAGGCCCCGGTGCCGGCGAAGGCCTTGCCGGAGGCGGCGACGACCCCGTTGACGGTGATGTCCATGGGCCGGTTGGTGGTGGTGCCGTTGGCGTAGCGCAGGGTCAGGGTCGCCGGGCCCGCCTGTGCGGCGTTGACGTTCCACTGGACGTAACTGCCGACGGCGTTGTCGTAGTTGACGAATCCCGTGCCGCTGAAGCCGGCGTGGTTGGACTCGGCCACGCCCCGCGAGACCGTGGCGGTCTCCGCCTCGTGGGTGACGGGGGCCGCGACCGCGGTGGGCGATGCGGCGGAGAGGCCGAGGAGGAGTGCGGCCGCGGCGGTGCCCGCGGCACCCAGGGAACGCAGCCGGAGACGTGCCGATCGTGCCGATGTCATGGGGGTCTCCCGGAACGATGGATTGGAAGGAAACTTTCCTAACGGATGAATAGCAGTCCGGAGGAGAGCCTCGCAAGGGTCATGACAAGAGACGGTGTTCAGCGGGCTGTCGGCCCCCGGACGGTCCCGGCCCCCGTGCGCGGGGCCCCCGCGCCTCCTAGCGTGGATCCATGATCCGGTTCGAGCAGGTCGGCAAGGTGTACGCGGACGGCACGACGGCGGTCGACGGACTCTCCTTCGAGGTGGCCGAGGGCGAACTGGTCACCCTGGTCGGCCCTTCGGGCTGCGGCAAGACGACCACGATGATGATGGTCAACCGGCTGATCGAGCCGACCTCCGGACGGATCATGGTCGACGGGGAGGACATCGCGAAGGTCGACCCGGTCAAGCTGCGAAGGAATATCGGATACGTCATCCAACAGGTCGGGCTCTTCCCGCACCGGACGATCCTCGACAACACCGCGACCGTGCCCTCGCTCGTCGGATGGAAGAAGGCGAAGGCCCGGGCCCGCGCCGCCGAACTCCTCGACCTGGTCGGCCTCGACCCGAAGGTCTACGGCGCCCGCTATCCGGCGCAGCTCTCGGGCGGTCAGCGCCAGCGCGTCGGCGTGGCCCGGGCCCTCGCCGCCGACCCGCCCGTGCTGCTGATGGACGAGCCGTTCGGCGCCGTGGACCCGGTGGTCCGCGAGCACCTCCAGAACGAGTTCCTGAGCCTCCAGGCCACCGTGCGCAAGACGGTCCTCCTGGTCACCCACGACATCGAGGAGGCGGTCCGGATGGGCGACCGGATCGCCGTCTACGGACAGGGCCGCATCGAGCAGTTCGACACCCCGGCGGCCGTGCTCGGCACACCCGCCACGCCCTATGTCGCCCAGTTCGTGGGCGCCGACCGGGGTCTGAAGCGGCTCTCCGTCACCACGATCGAGCCGGACGACCTGGAACAGCCGTCCGTGGCACGGCTGGACGAGCCGGCCCCGGACGCGGCGGCCCGGCTGCGGGCCGAAGGGGCCCGCTGGGCGGTCGTCCTCGGCACGGACGGCGACCTGCACGGCTGGGTGGCAGCGGACGCCCTCGCGCTCGCGGGCCAGGAGGGCACGGTCGGCGACCTGGCCCGCCGGATGGAGGCCTGGGTTCCGGTCGGTACGCCGCTGAAGCAGGCGTTCAGCGAGATGCTCCAGCACGACGCGGGCTGGGTGGCCGTGCTCGACGGGACACACTTCCTCGGCGTCCTCACCCCGGCGAAACTCCACGAGGCACTGCGCCGCTCGGTGGACGCCGACGCGCAGGGCGTGGCACGGGACGAGGTGGAGTTCGACTCGGTCGCCGACGCGTGAGGCGGCCGTCCGGTCAGCCGCCGGGGATGAGCCTCTTCTCCTGGAGGTAGGTACGCGCGACGTCCTCCGGGAGGCGGCGCCAGTTGTCCACCTGTTCGTTCATGTTCGCCAGATCGGCCGTGGTCAGGACCGTGTTGAGCCGTCCCAGGGCCGTGGTGGCGCCCTCGCTCCCGGCCCGGGAGCGGTTGACGACGGGGACGATGTGATCGGCGTTCTGGAGGTGCTTGTCGTCGGCGAGGAGCACCAGGCCGAACTCGTCGAGCGTGGCGTCGGTGGTCGTCGTCAGGACCATCTGGTCCGCACCGCTCTGCACGGCCTGCTTGGCCTGGGTCGTGCCCACGCCCTTCGGGTCGACGGCGGTGATGTCGATGCCGTACGTCTCCCTCAGACCGGGTGCGCAGTACGGTCGCTTGACGCACTCGTCGCCCGCCGCGAGCCGCACGGGCAGCTTCGCGTCGCCCAGGTCGCTCAGGGTCTTCAGCCGGTGCTCGGTGGCGTACGCGCGCGTGACGGCGAAGGCGTTCTGGTCGACGGCCCGGCCCGGGTCGAGGACGGTCAGTCCGCGGGGTCCGGCGAGACCTCGCAGGGCGGTCATCGTGGTGGTCAGATCGGGCGAGCCGACCGTGGGCGCCTCGGGCCCGTTGGCCTTGGCGTTCAGCCAGTCGGCGAAGGTGGCCGCGTACTCCGGTACGACGTCGATCTGGCCGCTCTCCAGAGCCGGCTCGTAGATCTCGCGGTTGGTGACCGAGAGGATCTTCGTGCCGTAGTCGGCGTCTTCGAGCAGCAGCGCGTACATCTGGGCCAGCAGATCGCTCTCGGTGAAGCCGGCCGAGCCGATGGTGAGATGACGGCTGTCGCCGGGCGGGGCGGTGACCTCGCCCTGGTTCTCCAGGGAGGGGCCCGTGGAGCAGCCGGCGAGGGCCAGAACCGCCGTCACGACGACGGCCGGCGCTCCCGTCCGGCGGCTCCGCGTCCTCACCCCGCGCTCCCCCGCGCCCATGCCGGGGCGAGGCGCTGCGCGCCCTCGAAGACGCCCTCGACCACCAGCGCGAAGAGGGCGACCAGTACCGCGCCCGCGACGACCTGCGGGGTGGAGGCGAGGTTGAACCCGGCGGTGATGATCCGGCCGAGGCCCCCGCCGCCCGCGAGCGCGGCGATGGTCGCGGTGGCCACGAGCTGGACCGCGGCGATGCGGACGCCGGTGAGGATCAGCGGGAGCGCGAGCGGCACCTCGACCCCGAAGAGCATCTGCCGGCCCGTCATTCCCATCCCCCGGGCGGCCCGTACGACGTCGGCGTCGACGCCGCGCATGCCGACGTACGCGTTGGTGAGCAGCGGGGGGATCGCGAAGAGGACGAGGGCGATGATCGTGGGCCACTCCCCGTACGCGCCGATGGGGCTGAGCAGCAGGAGGACGAGGACGGCGAAGGTGGGCACGGCGCGGCCGACGTTGGAGAGGTTGACGGCGAGGGCCCCGCCCTTGCCGAGATGGCCGAGGACAAGCGCGACCGGGAGGGCGATCGCGCAGCTCAGCACGAGGCAGACGGCGGTCAGGAAGAGGTGCTCGGCGAGGCGGTTCCAGACCCCGTTGTCACCGGACCAGTTGGCGGCGGTGGTGAGCCAGTCCCAGGTGGCGGAGAGGGTGTTCACGCGGCCTGCCTCCGGGTCCAGGGCGTGAGGAGCCGCTGTGCGCCGAGCAGCAGCAGGTCGGCCGCGACGGCGATGATCACGCAGAGGACGGAGGCGGTGAGGACCTGCGCCTTGAAGTAGGTGTTCATCCCGGCGTAGATGAGGTTGCCGAGGCCGCCGTGGCCGACGATCGCGCCGATGGTGACGAGGGAGACGGCGGAGACGGTGGCGATGCGCAGGCCTGCCATCGAGGCGGGGAGCGCGAGCGGCAGCTCGACGGTGAGCAGCAGCCGCACCGGCCCGTATCCCATGCCGCGCGCGGCCTGCCGGGTGTCCTCGGGGACGGCCCGGAGGCCGGCGAGGATATTCCGTACGAGCAGGGTCAGCGAGTAGAGCACGAGTCCGGCGATGACGATCGAGGCGCTGAGTCCGTAGACGGGCAGGAGCAGCGAGAACATCGCGAGGGACGGGATCGTGTAGAGGATCGTGGTGACCCCGAGGACGGGACCGGCGGCCCAGCGCCAGCGGCGGGCGGCGACGGCGAGGGGGACGGCGAGCAGCAGGGCGAGGGCCACGGAGACGAAGGTCAGCTGCAGGTGCTGCACGACGGCGTCACCGAGGATCTCGCTCCGGGAGGACAGATAGGCGCCGCAGATCCACTCGTTGCGCGCGAGGCAGTCGTCGGGAGGCGCGGTCATCCCCCCATTGCAGGCGGGGCCCGCTCGGGTCGCACTCCGGGCGGGCCGTTCGGGCGCCGCGCCCGGGAAGGCCGCCCGCCGAGCGGCCGGGCCCGTTCTGTGGCCCGCCCCAGCCCGGACGCCCTCGGCTCTGTCGCCCTAGCCGGGATACGGCTCGTGAAGGTCGTCGGGCCGGGGTTCGTGCTCCTCGCGCAGGGCCTGTTCGCTGCGCTCCTTGAGCTGTTCGCCCTGCTCGCGGAGCCTGGCGGCCTCCTCGGGGTCGGCGCTGCGCCGGGCCCGCTGGAGAAGGTTCTCCGCCTTGTCACGCTGGTACTGGGCATGGGCGTGAGCGCCTTCGCCCTCCCTGCGGCTCTGCTCTCCCCCGCCTTCGCGCGCCCTGCTGTCGCGTCCGGTCATGGCACACCTCCTCGGCGTGCGGCTTCCCGCGCCGCGCGGGGGAAAACCCGGCAGCCTGTACCCCGCGCCGCGCGGGGGAAAACCCGGCCCCTCGCTCGGGGCCGGGCCGTCGCCGTACCGCTCGCTACTCCTGGATGAGGGAGAGGACGTTGCCCGCCGGGTCGGTGAACCAGGCGATCCCGGCCGGCCCCCCGGGCACCCTGACGACGCCCTTCGCGTCGTGCTCGAAGTCCGGGTAGCGCTCCAGGCTCACGCCCCGCTTCACCAGCTCGTCGACGGCCACCTCGATGTCGTCCACGGGGAAGTTCAGGATCGTGAAGGACGCGGGCGTGTGGTTGTCCTTGGGGTAGACGAAGACGTTCGCGCCGCTTCCCAGCTTGATGGTCAGCATCCGCATGTCGCCCTCTCCGGTCTCCTCGACCTGGAGGCCGAGGGTGTCGCCGTAGAACTGGCGGGCCTTGCCGAGATCGTCGACCGAGAAGCCGCTGAACGCCTTCGACTGTCCGAACATGCCGGTGTCTCCTTCGCGTGTGCCGTTCGGGATTTCCGAGGGCACACCCAGCGGACCACCATCCGGACGCCCGCCACGCGGGCTGACGTCCGGATGGTCGCCGCCCGTCACCCTCAGGGAGCGATCGGCAGCCGGCGCTTGTGTTCGGTGAGCTCGTAGCGGCGGACGATCGTGGCGAAGGCGGCCTCGGTGACCGGCTCGCCCTCCAGGAAGTCGTCGATGTCGTCGTACGTGACACCGAGCGCGTCCTCGTCGGGCTTGCCCGGGTCGAGGGTCTCCAGGTCGGCCGTCGGGGTCTTCCACACCAGCTCGGCGGGGGCGCCCAGGGCCTCCGCGCAGGCCCGCACGCGGCGCTTGGTCAGACCGGTCAGCGGGACGACGTCGGCGGCGCCGTCGCCGTACTTGGTGAAGAAGCCGGAGACCGCCTCCGCCGCGTGGTCGGTGCCGACCACGAGACCGTCGTGGGCGCCCGCGACGGCGTACTGGGCGATCATGCGCTGCCGGGCCTTGATGTTGCCCTGGACGAAGTCCTGGTGGTGGGCGTCCCGGAAGGTCACCCCGCCGGCCAGGGAGGCGTCGAGCGCGGCGTCGCTCGACGCCTTGACGTCCACGGTCAGGACCCGGTCCGCGGCGATGAACTCCAGGGCGAGCTGGGCGTCCTTCTCGTCGGCCTGGACGCCATAGGGCAGGCGCATGGCGTAGAAGGTGGCGTCGTGGCCCGCCGCGCGGGCGCGCTCCACGGCGAGCTGGCAGAGCCGGCCCGCGGTGGTGGAGTCCACGCCGCCACTGATGCCGAGGACCAGGCTGCGCAGTCCGGTGGAGGTGAGGCGCTCGGCCAGGAAGGCCACCCGGCGCTCGATCTCGACGAGGGGGTCGAAGGTCGGGGACACCTCGAGTTCCCGGGCGATCTGCTGCTGCAGGGCGGTGGACGCCACGTCGGTCACGGAGTGCTCCTCGGGATGGTGCGACGGTACGGGGGCGGGCGCGGGGTCCGGTACGCCGGTCAGGCGCTCGTTCCCGAGCCGGTCCGACTCTATGCAACGCGCCCGGGACGCGGTGCGCGGGCCCGGCTCCACGGTGCCGCCGCCCGTGCGCGCCGGGGCCTCAGGCGCGCCGCTCCCTTCACCCCCGCCCGTGCGCGCGGGCTCAGGCACGGCGCGCCCTTCGTGCCGCCCGGCACTCCCGTACGCACAGGCGAGCGAAACTCACCGCCGCCCAGAGCATCGAGACGTTCACGAGGGCGCCGGCGACGGCGAGCACCGGGAACCCGAGGGCGGCCCCCTCGCCGGCGGGCGGTTCGCCGGAGCCGAGGAGCGACGACGCCAACTGGAGGAGCACGGCCGCCACGGCTGATCCGGGGAAGGCCACGACGTACGGGGCGGCCGAGCCGCCCGGGGAACCCTCGGCGAGAACGTCGACGAGGCCGAGGACGGCCACCGACCCGACGTAGGCGACGGCAGCGCACTGGGTCAGGACACGCGGGCGAGGGAAGCTCATGAACGCATTATTGAACACGTTCAAGGCTCTTGCGCCCCCCACCCCCGCACAAGCTCACCCCCGTCCGCCACAGATGCTGCCGCGACTCTTTACGCCTCTGTCATGCACGGGTAACTTTCGGCCTCGCAAGCGCTTGCAGCAAGTTACCGACCGATCTTTCAGCGCCCGCCGCGTCCTCCCCAGCCGCGGCCCTGCTCCGGAGAAGGAACGCATGCGACGCACCCCCACCCCACGGCTCGGACGCGCCCCGACGGCGGCCGTGGCCGCCGCCTGTCTGCTCGGGCTGCTCTCCGCCACACCCCCGGCCGGCCCGGTCGCCGTCCCCACGGCGCCCGTCGCGGCCGCGGAGAACACCGCGACGGTCTTCTACTACACGAAGACGAAGAACTGGTCGGCCCACCACCTCCACTACGCGCCCGACGGCGGAGCCTGGACCACCGTCCCCGGCGTGGCGATGGAGGCGGCCTGCACGGACTGGGTGAAGAAGACCGTCACCCTGGGCTCCGCGGCGGGACTCCAGGCCACCTTCAACAACGGCACCGGCACCTGGGACAACAACGGCGGCCAGAACTACGACCTCGGCACCGGCACCCTCACCGTCAAGGACGGCGTGGTCGCCCACTCCGACCCGTGCGCCGACGACCCGGACGAGCCGGGCCCCGGCAACCAGGCCACCGTCTACTACTCCACCGCCGCGCTCGGCTGGACCACCGCCAACCTGCACTACGCCCCCGTCGGCGGAGCCTGGACCACCGTCCCGGGCATCGGCATGGAGGCCGCCTGCACCGGCTGGTGGAAGCGGACCGTCGACCTCGGCACGGCCACGGCCCTGAGCGCCGTCTTCAACAACGGCAACGGCGTCTGGGACAACAACAACGGCGCGAACTACGCCCTCCTGGCCGGCACGACGACGGTCAAGGACAAGACCGTCACGGGCAACGCCGCGAACCCGTGCGCCGCCGAGGTCCCCGACACCCAGGCACCCGCCGTGCCCACCGGGGTCGCCGCGCGCGCCGACGGCACGTCCGTCGTCCTGACCTGGGAACCGGCCACCGACAACAGGGCCGTGACGGGCTACCAGGTGACGCGTACCGGCGGCACGCGCGGCACGACGGTCACCGACGTCGGCTCCACCGTCCTCTCCGACACGAACCTGGAGGAGAACACCGCCTACACGTACACCGTCAGGGCCCTCGACGCCGCGGGCAACATCTCCGCCGTCTCCGCCCCCGCCCGTGCGACCACCGGCACGGCGCCCCCGGCCCCCGAGCCCGGCCGGCCGCTCGGCACCGACCCGCGCAAGGACCCGATCTACTTCGTCCTGACCGCCCGCTTCAACGACGGCGACACGTCGAACGACCGGGGCGGCAGCCAGCACACGAAGTCGGGGAACGCGGCCAACGGCGACCCCATGTTCCGGGGTGACTTCAAGGGCCTCGTGAACAAGCTCGACTACATCAAGGGGCTCGGCTTCTCCGCCGTCTGGATCACCCCCGTGGTGCTCAACCGGTCCGACTACGACTACCACGGCTACCACGGCTACGACTTCTACAGGGTGGACGCCCGTCTGGAGTCGGCCGGCGCCTCCTACCAGGACCTGATCAACGCGGCCCACGCCAAGGGCATGAAGATCTACCAGGACGTCGTCTACAACCACTCCTCCCGCTGGGGCGCCAAGGGGCTGTTCACCCCCAAGACGTACGGCGTCCGTGACACCCAGTGGAGCTGGTACTACGACGAGCCGAACTCCTCCTTCGAGTACGACGGGCTGACCGTCGAACCGAAGTCCGGGAAGTCCTACTACAACGGCGACCTGTGGTCGACGGCCGAGCCGACCGGCAACACCTGCGTCAACTGGGGCACCCCGACCCAGTACACCTCCCCGGAGGGCTACCGGATCCACAACTGCCAGTGGCCCAGCCCCACGTCGGGAATGTTCCCGAAGTCGCTCTACCACGCCTGCTGGATCGGCAACTGGGAGGGCGAGGACTCCCGTTCCTGCTGGCTGCACGACGACCTCGCCGACTTCAACACCGAGTCCGCGGCCGTGCAGAACTACCTGATCGGCGCCTACGACAAGTACATCGACATGGGGGTCGACGGCTTCCGCGTCGACACCGCCGTGCACATCCCGCGCACCACCTGGAACCGCCGCTTCCTGCCCGCCATCCAGGAGCGCGTCACCCAGAAGTTCGGCGCGGAGGCCGCGAGGAACTTCTTCGTCTTCGGCGAGGTCGCCGCCTTCGTCAACGACAAGTGGAACCGCGGCTCGGTCAACCACTCCGCGCAGTTCTACACGTGGAAGGAGCGCAAGGAGTACGACGCCGACGACGCCAGGGCCGCGCTGGAGATGTACGACCACGAGCAGCAGCTCGGCCCGGCCGGACAGCCCACGTCGAACAACGCGTTCCTGAACGGCAACAGCTACCACGAGCCGGACCACAGCAGGTTCTCCGGGATGAACGTCATCGACATGCGCATGCACATGAACTTCGGTGACGCGCGGAACGCCTTCGGCAACGGCAAGGACTCCGACGACAGCTACAACGACGCCACGTACAACGTCGTCTACGTCGACAGTCACGACTACGGGCCCAACAAGAGCAGCGAGCGGTACTCCGGGGGCACGGACGCCTGGGCGGAGAACATGTCGCTGATGTGGACCTTCCGCGGCATCCCGACGCTGTACTACGGCTCCGAGATCGAGTTCCAGAAGGGCAGGAAGATCGACTGCGGGCCCACCTGCCCGCTGGCGACCACGGGCCGCGCCTACTTCGGCGACCATCTCGCCGGGGACGTGAAGGCCTCCGGCTTCTCCACCGTCGAGTCGGCGAACGGGGCCGTCGCCCAGACCCTCGCCCAGCCGCTGGCCCGGCACCTCCAGCGGCTCAACCAGATCCGCCGGGCGATCCCGGCCCTCCAGATGGGCCAGTACTCGACCGAGGGGATCAGCGGATCGATGGCGTACAAGCGCCGCTACACCAGCGGCACGACCGACAGCTTCGCGCTGGTCACCGTCTCCGACGGGGCCACCTTCAGCGGTGTCCCGAACGGCACGTACACCGACGCCGTCACCGGCGACCAGCGGGTCGTCGCCAACGGCAGCCTGAGCGTCGCGGCGCCGGGGAAGGGCAACCTGCGGGTGTACGTCCTGAACGGGCCCGGCCGGATCGGGACCGCGGGACCGTACCTGAAGTAGCGGTCCCGGAGGGAGGGACGAGGTGCGGGCGGGCCGCGGCATCGTACGCCGCGGCCCGCTCCGTCACCGCCTTCCGCCGGTCCTGCCGCCGCTCCTTCCGCCGGGCAGCCGATCGGCCAGGGTGCCGGCGGCGGCCCTCAGCAGCCTGAGCACGACGGGCGGGGGCGCGTCGATGCGGTAGCGGCGGCCGAGCCGGGACCACAGGTCCAGGACGCCGAGCAGGCCGGAGTCGCAGAAGGTGACCCGTGAGGCGTCGAGGATCAGGTCGGTGCGGCCGTCGGCCGCCGCGGAGAGGAGTATCGCCCGCAGCGGTGCGGCGCTGTGGTGGTCGATCTCTCCGGTCAGCCGGACCAGGAGGGTCGCGGGACCGACATGGGTGCAGGAGTGGACGACTATGCCGCCGGGCGCGGTGTCCGCGCCCGGGTCGGGCACGGGCGGCCGGGGCGTCTCGGTCAGTATCGGTGCGGTGCTCGCGGTACTCACGTACCCATCAACGGCCCTTCGGCACGCTCGGGCGAACGTGGCACGCCGTCCGGTCACCCCACCAGGCATCAGTGATCCACTTACGGGGGACACCGGGCACGTCGGGACGGCCTCTTTCAGCCCTGTCCCCGGGCCTGGCGGAAGCGGGCGAGACCCTCCGGGAGTCCCACCACGGGGTCCGGATAGTCGTACCGGGCCCGCTCGCGGGCGGGCAGCTTCCACGGCTCGTGGACCGCGCGGCCCTCCAGGCCGGCGAGCTCCGGCACCCATCTCCGTACGTACGCGCCCTCGGGGTCGTACCGCTTGCCCTGGGTCACCGGGTTGAGCACCCGGTTGGGGCGGCTGTCGGTGCCCGTGCCGGCCATCCACTGCCAGTTGAGCTGGTTGTCGGCGAGGTCGCCGTCGACCAGCAGATCGAGGAAGTGCCGGGCGCCGACGCGCCAGTCGATGTACAGCGTCTTGGTCAGGAAGGAGGCGGTGAGCAGCCGCCCCCGGTTGTGCATCCACCCCTCGTGGGCGAGTTGGCGCATGGCCGCGTCCACGACGGGATACCCGGTGCGGCCCTCCTTCCAGGCCCGGAGGTCGGCCTCGGCCTCCTTGCCGCGCCGCCAGCGGTCGGACCGGCCGCGGTAGTCGTCGGCCGCCGCGTCGGGGCGTGCGGCGAGCACCTGGTGGTGGAAGTCGCGCCAGCAGAGCTGCCGTACGAAGGCCTCGGCGCCCGGCCCGCCCCTGGACCGGGCCCGGTGGACCGCCTCGGCCGCCGAGACCGCGCCGAAGTGGAGGTACGGCGAGAGGCGGGAGGTGGCGTCGCCGGCCAGGTCGTCGTGGCGCTCCTGGTACGCGTCGGCGTGCCGGCCGAGCCAGGCGGTGAGCCGCTTGCGTGCCTCCTTCTCGCCGCCGGTGGCCAGTCCCGCGGCGACGGACGGGACCGCCGCCCGGGACGGCAGGTCATCGGAACGGATCCCCGCCGGCACCCGGACCGCACGGGGCGCCGTGAGCGGCTCACGCAGCCGCTCCTGCGACCAGCGCCTGAAGTAGGGCGTGAAGACGGCGTAGTGATCGGAGCCGGCCGGTGTCGCGGCGCCGGTGGGCAGGGCGGTGACGACACCGTCATGGACGTACAGACGACGGCCGTCCGCCTCCAGGGCATGGCGCAACCGGTCCTCACGGCGGCGGGCGAAGGCGCTGCCGCCGGCCGCCATGTGCACCTCGTCGGCGTCGGACTCCCGTACGACGGCGCACACCTCGGCGACCGGGTCGCCCGTGCGCATCACGAGCCGGCCGCCGCGCTCGCGCAGTCCGGTGTCGAGGTCGGTGAGACAGTCCGCGAGGAAGGCGAGCCGGTTCGGCGCCGCGAAACCGGCGCGGTCCACCGCGGGGTCCCGTACGAAGAGGGGGACGGTCTCGTTCCCCGTGCCCAGCGCGGCGCGCAGGGGCGGGTGGTCGTGGACCCGGAGGTCCGAGGTGAACAGGACGACCGAGACGTTCATGGCACCGCTCCTGGAGTCGGGGCACCGGGTGGCTGCTCGACGTGCCGCTCCGGTGTCGGCTGCGCTGACCTTGCGGGGGCATTCGCCGCGTGGTGCCGGGCCGGATGCGGCCCGGACGCCCTGGATGCCGGCCGCCGCCGGGGCCCGGCGGTGGCCCCGCCCACCCCGGGCCTCGCCCTCGGCTTCACCGCCACCCTCACCCTCGACCTCACCTTCACCCTCGCTCTCACCCTTGCCCCCGGCCTCACCGTCCGCGGTCGGTCTCCGTGCCGGACGGGGTGCGGTCCAGGGGCGCGGCCGACGGTTCGCCGTCGGCTCGGCCGGAGTCCTCGCTCGCCTCCGCCTTCAGCGCGATGTTGCGGGCCATGCCGCCGAAGACGAGGGCGTGGAACGGCGAGACGCTCCACCAGTAGGCGTGACCGGCCAGTCCGCGGGGGTGGAACAGCGCCCGCTGGCGGTAGCGGCTCCCCCGCTCGCCGTCGCTCTCGGCGTACATCTCCAGCCAGGCGAGTCCCGGGAGCCGCATCTCGGCACGCAGGCGCAGCAGCCTGCCGCGCTCGATCTCCTCCACCCGCCAGAAGTCCAGCGAGTCCCCGACCCTCAGGCGCGTGGCGTCGCGCCGGCCGCGGCGCAGCCCGACGCCGCCGACGAGCCGGTCGAACCAGCCGCGGACGGCCCAGGCGAGCGGGAAGGAGTACCAGCCGTTCTCGCCGCCGATTCCCTCGACGACCCGCCAGAGCGCCTGCGGTGACGCGTCGACGGTGAGTTCGCGCACGTCGGTGTAGAGGCTGCCGCCCGCCCAGTCGGGGTCCGTGGGCAGTGGATCGCTCGGCGCCCCGGGCACGGACGCGGAGGACCAGCGGGTGATGACCTGGGCGTCGCGGACCCGCTGGAGGGCGAGGTCGAGCGCCCGGTCGAAGCCGATGGGGGTGCCGGGGGGATCCGGTACCCAGGCGGCGATGTCGTGCTCGTCGCAGACGACCTCGTACTTGAGCGACTCCGCGAGCGGGCGGGCGATGGCCCGGGGCACCGGGGTGACCAGGCCGATCCAGTGGCTGGACAGGCGGGGGGTGAGGACCGGCACGGGGACGATGAGCCGCCGGGACAGTCCGGCGACGGCGGCGTAGCGGCGCATCATGCCGAGGTAGGTGAGGACGTCGGGGCCGCCGATGTCGAAGGCGCGGCACACGTCCTCGGGCATGCGGGCGCTGCCGACCAGATAGCGCAGCACGTCCCGGACGGCGATGGGCTGGATCCGGGTGCGCACCCAGCTCGGGGTGACCATCACCGGCAGACGCTCGGTCAGATAGCGGAGGATCTCGAAGGAGGCCGAGCCGGAGCCGATGATGACGGCGGCGCGCAGCACGGTGGTGGGGACACCCGACTCCAGGAGGATGCGCCCGACCTCGGACCGGGAGCGCAGATGCGGGGAGAGGGACGCGTCGGGCACGTCGCGGGGGGTGAGTCCGCCGAGGTAGACGATCCGGCGGACGCCGGCCGCGCGGGCCTGCTCGGCGAAGGTCCGGGCGGCGAGCCGGTCGGTGCGCTCGAAGTCGTGTCCGCCGCCCAGTGCGTGCACCAGGTAGTACGCGACGTCGACGTCGCGGAGGGCGGGCGCGAGGGTCTCGGCGTCGGTGACGTCGCCGCGTACGGTCTCCACCTCTCCGGACCACGGCTGGTCGCGCAGTTTCGCGGGGGTCCGGGCCAGGCAGCGGACCCGGTGCCCGGCCTCCAGGAGTTCGGGGACCAGGCGGCCGCCGATGTAGCCCGTGGCGCCGGTGACGAGGCACCGCAGTCCCCGGGTCTCGTGCCCTTGTACGTCCGTCATCGAGGTACTCCGTTCCGCTGCCGGGGAGAAGTCGTGTCCGCGTCGCGCTCCGTCACCGACCGAGTCCTTCGTCGGTCTCTTCCCGGAGCGCGGTCGCCGCGGATGCACGGACGGCTATCTATAGGCTGATCGTGTGGCCAGCACAGAAGAATCCGAGACCGGTGGCGCCGCGCCCGAGAGCGCACCCGGCGATCTGCAGAGTTTCGCCGTCGAGCTGCGGCGGACGAACGGAGAGATCAACCGGCTGGTCCACGGTTTCGCACTCGCGCAGGGACTGCATCCCACGGACGTGCAGGCCCTCTCCGTCGTCCTGGACAGCCCCGAGCCTCTGACCCCCGGCCGCCTGCGCGAGCACCTGGGGCTGACCTCGGGGGCGGTCACCGCCTGTCTCGACCGCCTCGAACGGGCCGGGCACATCCGCCGCTCCCGAGAGAGCGCGGACCGCAGGGTCGTCCACGTGCACTACGTCGAGGGGGCGAAGGCCGCCGCGCGCAGCTACTTCATGCCGCTGGCCCAGGCGGCCGAGCGGGCCCGGGGCCGGTTCGACGCGGACGAGCTGGCCGTCGCGCTGCGGTTCCTGAGCGCGCTCAACGAGGAGCTCGGCGAACTGCGCGTGCCCCGGCGCTGACCGTACGGGCGCGCACCGCGCGCGCCGTCGGAACCGCCCTACGATCCGCCGTCCGCTCCGCCGTCCGCCGGACGGGTGTCGCCCTGACGGGTGCATCCGCGCGTGGCCGCGCGTCGGAAGAGGCGTCCGAGCGGGGCGTCTCCCTACCCTCACGTGCCCCCTGCCTCCGTGGCCGTACGCGCATGGTTCAATCTCTCTCAATCATTAAGATTCTTTGCACTTGAGATACTTTCGAGCTACCCGCCTGGAGTCCGTATGTCCAGCCCCACACGATGGGCCGGCCGTCTGCTGCCCCTCGTCCTGCTCGTCGTCTGGCTCGCCGTCGGCGGCGGCCTCGGCCCGTACGCCGGAAAGCTCGGCGAGGTCGCCACCAACGACCAGGCCGCCTTCCTCCCGCGCAGCGCCGAATCCACCCGGGTGATCGACGCCCAGCGCGCGTTCCGGCAGGACGAGACGCTCCCCGCGCTCGTCGTCTGGACCTCCCCCGGCGGCGGCCCGATCGACGCCGGACAGCGGTCCGCGGCGACCCGCGCGCTGGCCACGCTCACCGAACTGCCCGGCGTCGTCGGCACACCGTCCCCGGCTCTGCCCTCCGAGGACGGCGAGGCCCTGCGCGGTGTCGTCCAGCTCCGCCCGGACCTCGGTGAGGAGCTGACCCCCACGCTCGGAGCGATCGACCGGGCGGCTTCCACGGTGCCCGGGACGACCGTCTGGCTCGCCGGTCCCGCGGCCACCCAGGCCGACCTCTCGGACGCCTTCGCCGGCATCGACGGGCTGCTCCTCGTGGTCGCCCTCGTGACGGTGCTGCTCATCCTGCTGCTCGTCTACCGCAGCGTGCTGCTGCCCCTGGTGATCATCCTCGGCGCGGTGTTCTCGCTCGGACTCGCCTGCGCCGTCGTCTACGTCCTCGCCGACCACGGCGTCCTGCGCGTGGACGGCCAGGTGCAGGGCATCCTGTCGATCCTGGTCATCGGGGCCGCCACCGACTACGCGCTGCTCCTGGCCGTCCGGTACAGGGAGGAGCTCGCCCTCCGCGCAGGGGACCGCGTCCCGGCGATGCGCGCCGCGCTGCGCCAGTCCGTCGGACCCATCACGGCCAGCGCGGCCACGGTGGCGCTCGGCCTGCTCGCGCTGCTGTTCAGCGATCTGACCAACAACCGGGCTCTCGGACCCGTGGGGGCCATCGGCATCGTCTGCGCCGTTCTGAGCGCCCTGACCTTCCTCCCGGCCGTCCTGGTCCTGCTCGGCCGCGCCGCGTACTGGCCCGCCAAGCCGCGGTCCTCGGAGTCCGAGGCCGGCGGCCACGGTATCTGGCGCCGGGTCGCCGCGCTGGTGGACCGTGCGCCGCGCAAGGTGTGGGCGGCGTCCCTCGCCGGCCTCCTCGCGTGCGCCGCGTTCGCCCCGGCCCTCGACTCCAGGGGTGTCCCGCTCGACGAGATCTTCGTGAACGACGCCCCCTCCGTCGCCGCACAGCAGACCCTGGGCCGTCACTTCCCCGGCGGGGCGGGCAACCCCGCCGTCGTGATCACCGAGGCCGGCACCCTGGCCAGGGTGGTCTCCGCGGCCGAGGCCGTCGAGGGCGTGGACTCCGCCACCGCCGTCACCGCCTCCGGGCGCCCCGGGGCCGGGGCGCCCCTGGTCGTCGACGGGCGGGTCCGGATCGACGTCACCCTGGCCGACGCCGCCGACAGCGACGCGGCCAAGGACACCGTCGCCCGGCTCCGTACGGCCGTGCACGCGGTCCCGGGGGCGGAGGCCCTGGTGGGCGGCTACACCGCACAGCGGTACGACACCCAGCGGACCGCCGAGCGCGACCGGATGCTCATCGTCCCGGTGGTGCTGGCCATCATCCTGGTCATCCTCGTCGGCCTGCTCCGCTCCCTGCTCCTTCCGCTGCTGCTGGTCGCCACGGTGGCCCTCAACTTCGTGGCCACGCTCGGGGTCTCGGCCCTGGTCTTCCAGCACGTCTTCGGCTTCACCGGCACGGACTCGTCCGTGCCGCTCTACGGGTTCGTGTTCCTGGTCGCCCTCGGCGTGGACTACAACATCTTCCTGATGTCCCGGGTACGGGAGGAGTCGGTGCGCCACGGGGTCCGCGAGGGCGTCCTGCGCGGGCTGACCGCGACCGGCGGCGTCATCACCTCCGCCGGTGTCGTCCTGGCCGCCACGTTCGCGGCGCTGGGCGTCATTCCGCTCGCGTTCCTGGTGCAGATCGCCTTCATCGTCGCGTTCGGCGTCCTGCTGGACACGCTCGTCGTCCGGTCGCTGCTGGTCCCCGCGCTCGTACGGGACCTCGGCCGCCACGCATGGTGGCCCGGCGCGCTCAGCCGGCGCCCGGAACCGGACTCCGCCCCCGTCTGACCGACGCCGCCGCCCGGCTCCGGGAGCCGGGCGGCGCGCCCGCGGAGATCCTCGGGCCCGCCGGTCACCTGGTCCTGTCGGTGGGTCCGACGTGTTCGCCGGGGGTCGCGAGCTCCTCCACCGCGTCGGCGCCGACGACCGCGCCGGTCGACTTCTTCGCGCGCCGCAGCCTGCGCTCCAGCCATCCGGCGAAGGTGGTGAGCGCGAAGTTGAGGATCACGAAGATGACGGCGACGACGGTGAAGCTGGCGATGGTGTTGGCGCCGTAGTTGGCGCTCATCGGGCGCACGGAGGCGAGGAGTTCGGAGAAGCCGAGCATCGCTCCGCCGAGCGCGGTGTCCTTGACGATGACGACCAGCTGGCTGACGAGTGCCGGGAGCATCGCGGTCACCGACTGGGGCAGCAGGACGTACGTCATGGTCTGGCCCTTGCGCATGCCGATCGCCTTGGCGGCGTCGGTCTGGCCGTTGGGCAGGGAGATGATGCCGGCCCGGACCACCTCGGCCAGGACCGAGGCGTTGTAGAGGACGAGACCGGTGACGACCGCGTAGAGGGGCCGGCTCTCCGGGCTGATGTCGGTGAACTCGGAGTACGCGGCGTTGGCGAAGAGCATCAGGATGAGGACCGGGATGGCGCGGAAGAACTCCACGATCGTCCCGGCCACGCCACGTATCCAGCGGTGGTCGGAGAGCCGGCCGATGCCGAGGAGAGCCCCGACGGGCAGGGCGATGACCACGGAGAGCGCGGCGGCGACGAGCGTGTTCTTCAGGGCGGGCAGCAGGAACGTGGTCCAGGTGCGGGGGTCGGTGAAGAAGGGGGACCACTTGGCCCAGTCGAGCTGCCCCTGGTCGGCGAGGGTGGTCAGGACCCACCAGATCAGCACGCCGAGGCCGAGCAGGAACAGCAGGGTGTAGAGGACGTTGCGCCGCTTCGCACCCGGTCCGGGGACGTCGTAGAGGACGGTGGGCTTGGTCTTCATCGCTTCACCGCCACCTTCTTGCTCACCCAGCCGAGCAGCAGCCCCATGGGCAGCGTGAGGCAGATGAAGCCGACCGCGAAGATCACCGAGATGAGGATGAGCTGGGCCTCGTTCTCGATCATCTCCCGCATGAGCAGGGCGGCTTCGGCGACGCCGATGGCCGCGGCCACGGTGGTGTTCTTGGTGAGGGCGATCAACACGTTCGCCAGGGGGCCGACCACCGAGCGGAAGGCCTGCGGCAGCACGATCAGGCGCAGCACCTGGGGGAAGTTGAGCCCGATCGCGCGGGCCGCCTCGACCTGCCCGAGGGGCACGGTGTTGATGCCGGAACGCACCGCCTCGCAGACGAACGCGGAGGTGTACGCGGTCAGTCCGAGCACGGCGAGCCGGAAGTTGATGGTGGTGAAGTCCTCCGCACCCATGTTGACGCCGAGCGTCTGGAACAGACCGAGCGAGGTGAAGACGATGATGACCGTCAGGGGGATGTTGCGGACGATGTTGACGTAGGCGGTGCCGAAGCCCCGCATCAGGGGGACGGGGCTGACGCGCATGGCGGCCAGCAGCGTCCCCCAGATCAGGGAGCCGATCGCGGAGTAGACGGTGAGCTGCACCGTCACCCAGAAGGCTCCCAGCAGGTCGTACCCTTCGAGGAAGTCGAACACGTCGGCCTGCCGCTCACTTGACGACGACGCCGACCTCCGGCGCGGGCTCGTTCTGGTACTCCGCCGGTCCGAAGTTCTTCTTCACGGCCTCGTCCCAGGATCCGTCGGCGACCATCTTCTCGAGGGCGTCGTTGATCTGCTGCTTGAGTTCGCTGCCCTCCTGGACGCCGATTCCGTAGTTCTCGTTGCTCATCTCGAAGCCACCGAGCTTGAACTTGCCCTCGAACTCGGGCTGCGAGGCGTAGCCGGCGAGAATCGCGTCATCGGTGGTGACGGCGTCGATCACGCCGTTCTCCAGGCCGGTGAGGCACTCCGAATAGCCGCCGTACTCCTGGAGCTGCGCGTCGGGGGCGATCTTGTCCTTGACGTTCTGCGCGGACGTGGAACCGGTGACCGAGCAGAGCTTCTTGTTGTTCAGGTCCTCGGGCTTGGTGATGGAGTTGTCGTCCGCGCGGATCAGCACGTCCTGGTGCGCCAGGAGGTACGGGCCGGCGAAGTCGACCTTCTTCTCCCGCTCGTCGTTGATCGAGTACGAGGCCGCGATGAAGTCGACGTCGCCGCGCTCCAGCATCGTCTCGCGGTCGGCGCTCTTGGCCTCCTTCCACTCGATGTCGCCGGGATCGCGGCCGAGCTGCTGGGCCACATAGGTCGCCACGTCGACGTCGAAGCCGGTGTACGTGCCGTCCGGCGTCTTCAGCCCGACGCCGGGCTGGTCGTACTTGATACCGACGGTGATCTTCTCGTCGTCACCGCTCGACCCGTTCCCGCCGTCGCCGCCGCAGGCGGCCAGGGAGAAGGAGAGGGCGAGAGCGGCGGCGGCCGCCACCACGGCTTTGGTGAGCTTGCGCGGGTTCATGTGATCACCCCTGGGGCTGCTGTGAGCGACGGCCGCGGTTCAGTGGTGCAGGATCTTCGAGAGGAAGTCCTTGGCGCGGTCGCTGCTCGGATTGCTGAAGAACTGGTCGGGTGTGGTCTCCTCCACGATCCTGCCGTCCGCCATGAAGACCACGCGGTTGGCTGCGGAGCGCGCGAAGCCCATCTCGTGCGTGACGACGACCATGGTCATCCCGTCACGGGCGAGCTGCTGCATGACCTCCAGTACCTCGTTGATCATCTCGGGGTCCAGCGCGGAGGTCGGCTCGTCGAAGAGCATGACCTTCGGCTCCATGGCCAGCGCCCGGGCGATCGCGACGCGCTGCTGCTGGCCGCCGGAGAGCTGCGCGGGGTACTTGTCGGCCTGGGACGCGACCCCGACGCGGTCGAGCAGCTCGCGGGCCCGCTTCTCGGCGGCCTTCTTGTCCTTCTTGCGGACCTTGACCTGGCCGAGGGTGACGTTCTCGAGCACGGTCTTGTGCGCGAAGAGGTTGAACGACTGGAACACCATGCCGACGTCGGCGCGGAGGGCGGCGAGCTCGCGACCCTCGGCGGGCAGCGGCTTGCCGTCGATCACGATCTCGCCGGAGTCGATGGTCTCCAGGCGGTTGATGGCCCGGCAGAGGGTCGACTTCCCGCCGCCGGAAGGGCCGATGACCACGACGACCTCGCCACGGCCGACGGTCAGGTCGATGGACTGGAGCACATGGAGTTCGCCGAAGTGCTTGTCGACGTCCTTCAGAACGACGAGCGCGTCGGGCATGGCAGCCTCCTGGTTCGCCGCCCCCACCCTCCTCACGTTCATGCTCCGCCCTTGGCCCGTGTACTGCACGCCGGGCGCTTCGGAGGGGTGGAATCAGAACATGATGAAAACGATTGTCACGTCGAGCCGGCTCGGTCCGCCGCGGCCGGGCGGTCCCGGTCACTCCCCGGGCGGGGTCTCCTCCTCCAGGACGCGCCGGGCCGCGGCGAAGGCCGCGTTGGCGGCCGGAACGCCGCAGTAGACCGCGGTCTGGAGCAGGACGGCTCCGATCTCCTCCGGCGTGAGTCCGTTGCGGCGGGCAGCCCGGACATGCATCGCCAGCTCGTCGAGGTGGCCGTGGGCCACCAGCGCCGTGAGGGTGACCATGCTCCGCTCGCGCCGCGACAGGGTGGGGTCCGTCCAGATCTCGCCCCAGGCGTAGCGGGAGATGAAGTCCTGGAACGGAGCGGTGAAGGCCGTCTGAGCCGCCTGCGCGCGGTCCACGTGCGCGTCGCCGAGCACCTGGCGGCGGACCTCCATGCCCCGCTTCGCGCCGCCGCCCGCGAAGTGGCCGCGCAGCGCGGCGCTCACGGCCTCGGGCCGTTCGGCCGGCGCCAGATGCGAGGCCCCCGGGATCTCGGTGAGCGCCGCGCCGGGGACCGCGTCGGCGATCTCCCGCAGCTGCGCGGGCGGGGTCGCCGGGTCCTCGCGGCCGGCGACGAGGAGCGTGGGCGCGGTGATCGACGAGAGCCGCTCCCGCAGGTCGAAGGCGGCGAGCGCGTCGCAGCAGGCGGCGTACGCGTCGGGGTCGGCCCTCCGGTGGTCCTCCACGAGCCCCGGCACGGTGAAGCCGGGGGTGAACCAGCGGGCGTCGGCCGACTCCGATAGTGCGGCGAGACCCTCGCGGCGTACGGTCGCCGCGCGCTCCACCCAGTTCTGCGGCGGGCCGAAGTGGGCGGAGGAGCAGAGGACCGCGAGCCGTTCCACGCGTTCGGGATGGTGTGCGGCGAGGTGCAGGCCGACCGCGCCACCGAGCGAGACCCCGGCGTACGAGAAACGGTCGGCGCCGAGCGCGTCGGCGAGGTCGCGTACGAGACGGGCCAGGTCGGCGACGGTCGCTCCGGGGCCGATGAGGGAGGCCGGCGAGCCTCCGTGGCCGGGCAGGTCCCAGCGCACGACCCGGTGGGTGACCGACAGTTCGGGCGCGACCGCGTCCCAGAGGGCGGTGGAGGTGCCGAGGGAGGGGCCGAGGATCAGCACGGGCGCGGTGGCCGGCCCCTCGACGCGGTGGTGCAGCCCCGCGTACTGCGCTGGGGTGGGGGTCATGGTCGCTCCAGGGCGCGGTCGGTCAGGGCTCGGGCGGAGCCCGTGTAGCGGGTGGGGTCGGTGAGCCCGTCGAGGTCGAGTTCCTTCAACTCCTTTGTCTCGGCGAGTAGTTCGGCGAGAGTTCGGCCCTCGGCGCGGGTGCGCCGGGCGAGTTCGGTGAGGAGCTCCTTCGCACGGGCGCGCCCGAGGACGGGGGTGAGAGCGGCGGAGAGCCGCTCGGAGACGATCAACCCGCCGGTGAGGCCGAGGTGTCGGCGCATGACGTCGGCGTGGACCCTGAGCCCCTCCGCCAGTTCGGCGGCGTCGCGGGCCGCGCCGCCGACGACACGGAGCAGTTCGCGCAGCGGCTCCCACTCGGCGTGCCACGCCCCGGCCGGCCGCTCGTCCTCGGCGGCCAGCGAACCGTACAGCGTGGCGGCGAGGTGCGGGGCTCGCCGTGCGGCCGCGGCGACGAGCGTGGCACGCACGGGGTTCGCCTTGTGCGGCATGGCGGAGGAGCCGCCGCCCGCCCCTTCCGTGAGCTCCGCGATCTCGGTCCGGGAGAGGGTGAGGACGTCGACGGCGCTCTTCCCGAGGGCACCGGCGGTGAAGGCCAGGGCTCCCGCGAGGTCGGCCACCGGGGTGCGCAGGGTGTGCCAGGGCAGCGCGGGCTCCGCGAGGCCCGTCTCCCGCGCGTAGGCGGCCACCAGCCGGCCGGTACTCCCCGCGGCGCCTCCGCCGTACGCGTCGAAGGCGGCCAAGGTCCCGGCGGCGCCGCCGAGTTGGGCCGGCAGGGAGTCCCGAACCGTACGGACCCGGTCGCGCGCGTCGAGCACGAGCGCGCGCCAGCCGGCCGCCTTGAGGCCGAAGGTGGTGGGCACGGCGTGCTGGGTGAGGGTGCGGCCGGGCATGGCCGTCTCCCGGTGCGCGGCGGCCAGCGCGGCCAGCGCCGACTCCGTACGTCCGAGGTCGGCCAGGACCAGGTCAAGGGTGCGGCGCGCGACCAGCATCGTCGCGGTGTCCATGATGTCCTGGCTCGTCGCGCCGCGGTGGACGTACGCGCGCCACTCCCCCGGCACGGCGGCCGTGAGGTCCGCGACCAGCGGGATGACGGGGTTGCCGCCGGCCCGGGCGCGCAGCGCGATGTCGCGCGCGTCGAAGCGGGCGCCGCCGGCCGCGGTGGTGACTGCGTCGGCGGCCTCGGACGGCGCCTGTCCGACGGCGGCCTGGGCGCGGGTGAGGGCCGCCTCCGCGTCGAGCAGGGCCCGCAGGAACGCGGTGTCCCCGGTCGCGGCCTCGGCCGGGCCGCCGGCGCGCCCCGGCGCGAGGAGGCCGACGTCGGTGGCGTCGGAGGTCATGTGAACTCCAGGAAGACCGTCTCGCCCTCGCCCTGGAGGCGTATGTCGAAGCGGTACGTGCGGGGCGCGGCCCGTTCGTCGGGCCGGGCCACCAGCGTGGCGCGGCGCTCGGCGGGCAGTGAGTCGAGCAGTATGTCGGCGCCGTCGCGCAGGTACGCGCGGGTGAAGAGGTGGTGCAGCAGCCCGCGGGCGAAGACGCAGACGCTGATGTACGGCAGGCCGGTGTTGCCGGGCGGCAGCGTGGAGAGCGCGTAGTGGCCGTCGGCGTCCGTGGCGACGCGGCCGAAGCCGGTGAAGTCGGTTCCGTTACGGCCGAGATGGCCTCCCGTGACGGGGTCGCGGCGCATCGACCCGGGCGCACCCGCGAGGGAGCCGTCGGGGGCGGCCTGCCAGAAGTCGAGGAGCGCGTCGGGGACGGGGGCGCCCGCGCCGTCGTACACGTGGCCGTGCAGGACGATCCGGTCCGGGTGGCCGTGCGGCGCCATCCGCTCCCCTTCGGGGAAGGGCAGGGCGTAGCCGTAGAACGGGCCGACGGTGTGGGAGGGGGTCGGGAGCGGCGTCATCGGGGTTCAGCGCCCTTCTTCGATCCAGGTGGCGGAGGGGCCGTCGAGGACGATGTCCCAGGCGTAGCCGAGGGAGAACTCGGGCCGCGACAGCGCGTGGTCGTAACGGGCGACGAGCCGTTCGCGTGCGGCCGGGTCGGTGACCGAGCGCAGGATCGGGTCGTGGACGAAGAGCGGGTCGCCGGGGAAGTACATCTGCGTCACGAGCCGCTGGGTGAACGCCGTGCCGAAGACGGAGAAGTGGATGTGGGCGGGGCGCCAGGCATTGGCGTGATTGCGCCACGGATACGCGCCCGGCTTGACGGTCGTGAAGGTGTAGCGGCCCTTGTCGTCGGTGAGGGTACGGCCGACACCGGTGAAGTTCGGGTCGAGCGGGGCCGGGTGCTGGTCGCGCAGATGGGCGTACCTGCCGGAGGCGTTGGCCTGCCACAGCTCGATCAGCTGGCCGCGCACGGGCCTGCCGGCCCGGTCGAGGAGGCGTCCCGAGACGGTGATCCGCTCGCCGAGGGGCTCGCCGGCGTGCTGCCGGGTGAGGTCGTTGTCGGTCTCGGTGATGTCCGTGGGGCCGAAGACCGGGCCGGCGAGCTCCACGGTCTCGGGGTCGCCCCCGTCGACGGCGACGAGCGGCTGCCGGGGGTGGCGGAGCAGGGAGCTGCGGTACGGGGCGTAGTCGCGGGCCGGGTGGCTGCGGGGTGGGGCGCCGGCGGCCCGTTCCTTGTCGTAGGCGTGCTGCAGCTCGTCGATCTCGGTGTCGATGTCCGACTGGGTGAGGGCCATGTGGGTTCCCGGGTCTGTCAGCGGGCGGGGGCGTCGGGGAGCGGGGTGTCGGGGAGCGGGGTGCCGGTGTCCGGGGCGCCGGGGAACGGGACGTCGGTGGGTGGGTCGTGCGGGGCGTCGTGGGGGCGTGTTCCTGGGGCGAGGCGGACCGTGGCGGCCGTCCGGGCGAGGACGTCCGCCGGGTCGACGCCGGGCGCGGTCTCGGTGAGGACGAGGCCGTCGTCGGTCACGTCGAGGACGCCGAGGTCGGTGACGATCCGGTCGACGCAGCCCCGGCCGGTCAGCGGGAGGGTGCACTCCTCCACGATCTTCGGGGTGCCGTCCTTGGCGGTGTGGGTCATCACGACGATGACGGTCCGGGCTCCGTGGACGAGGTCCATCGCTCCGCCGATGCCGGTGACGAGCTTGCCCGGTACGGCCCAGTTGGCGAGGTCGCCGCGGGCGGAGACCTGCATGGCGCCGAGCACGGCGACATCGATGTGGCCGCCGCGGATCATCGCGAAGGAGAGCGCGGAGTCGAAGTAGGAGGCTCCGGGCAGGACCGTGACGGTCTCCTTGCCCGCGTTGATGAGGTCCGGGTCGACCTCGTTCTCGGTGGGGAACGGGCCCGTGCCGAGGATCCCGTTCTCCGACTCCAGGACCACCTCCACCCCCTCGGGGAGGTGGTTGGGGATCAGGGTCGGCAGTCCGATGCCCAGGTTGACGTACTGACCGTCCTTCAGCTCGCGCGCGGCCCGGGCCGCCATCTGCTCGCGGGTCCAGCTCATCGCGTGGTCCTCTTCTCTATCCGCTTCTCGCGGGCCTGTTCCGCGGTGAGGGCGACGACGCGCTGGACGAAGATGCCGGGGACGTGCACGGCGTCCGGGTCGAGTTCGCCCGGTTCGACCAGCTCCTCGACCTCGGCGATCGTGACCTTGCCGGCCATCGCGGCAAGGGGGTTGAAGTTCCGCGCCGACTTGTTGAAGACCAGGTTTCCGTGGCGGTCGCCGCGGGCCGCCCGGACGAGCGCGAAGTCGGTGCGGATGCCGTGCTCCAGGACGTACGCGACGCCGTCGAACTCCCGTAGCTCCTTCGGAGGCGAGGCGAGGGCGACGCCGCCCTCCCCGTCGTAGCGCCAGGGCAGGCCTCCGTCGGCTACCTGGGTGCCCACCCCCGCGGGGGTGTAGAAGGCGGGGATCCCGGAGCCTCCGGCGCGGAGCCGCTCGGCGAGTGTGCCCTGCGGGATCAGCTCGACCTCCAGCTCACCGGCCAGGTACTGCCGGGCGAACTCCTTGTTCGCGCCGATGTACGAGCCCGTCACCCGGGCGATGCGCCCGGCGGCAAGCAGGACGGCGAGGCCGGAGTCCATGGCTCCGCAGTTGTTCGAGACGACCCTCAGTCCCCCGGAACCGCGTCGGTGGACGGCGTCGATCAGGACGTTCGGTACGCCACTGAGGCCGAATCCGCCCACGGCGAGCGAGACCCCGTCCCCGACGTCGGCCACCGCCTCGGCGGCGGTGGGGACCACCTTGTCCATTCGAGAGCCTCCGAATTAGTCAGTGCACTGAGCATCTTCCGATGCCGTCATGCTGGCATCGGTACCGGCGAGCGTCAATAGGCGCCCGGAGCGGGGCGCGTATCGTTCAGTACCCCCACGAACGCAACCGGAGGCAGACGATGGCCGCGGTGGATCTGACCACCCATCCCGGGCACCTGGCCCGGCGGCTCCAGCAGGCGCACCACCTGCTGTGGACGACGATGGTCTCGGAGGAGATCACCTCTCCGCAGTTCGGCGTCCTCAACGCGCTGACCGCCGAACCCGGCCTCGACCAGCGGACCGTGGGCGAGCGCGTGGGCCTGGACCGTTCGACCATCGCCGAGGTCGTCAGCCGGCTCACCCGCCGCGGCCTGCTCGACAAGGTGCGCGACCCCGAGGACGGTCGGCGCTTCCTGCTGCGCCTGACCGAGGAAGGGCAGCGGACGCACCGCCGGCTGACCGTGCGTACCGCGCGGATGAACCAGGTCTTCCTCGCCCCGCTCTCGTCCGAGGAGCAGACGCAGTTCATGAGCCTGATGCAGCGGGTGTCGGACGCGGCGGAGCGCCTGCGCGACCCGTCGGAGCCGGTGCCCTCCTGACGGCATGACAGCCTGACGGCCTGGCTGCCTGACGGCCTGGCTGCCTGACCACCGGGGCCTTGGGTCCTCCCGGGGCCGTGGGGCCGCCTGGGGCATGGGGCCCCCGGGCTGCTCAGGCTTCCGGTACGTGGGCGAAGCGTCCCGCCGTGCGCAGGTCGTCCTCGATCCGGGCGACCGCGGCGCGCAGCTCGGGCAGCACCTCGCCGACGCACTCCTCGACCGTGCGCCGGCTGCTGTGCATGGCGACGTTGACGGCCGCCACGACCGCCCCCGTGCGGTCGCGCACCGGTACGGCGATGGAGCGCAGCCCCTGTTCCAGCTCCTCGTCGACGAGGGCGTACCCCTGCTGCCGTACGCGCTCCAGAACGGCGGCGAGTTCCGTGCCCGAGGTGACGGTGCGCGGCGTGAGCGCCTGCGGCTCGACGTCCGCCAGCCACTCGGCGCGGGCCTCGGGCGGCAGATCGGCGAGCATCACCCGGCCCAGCGAGGTGGCCTGGGCCGGGAACCGGGTGCCGACCGTGATGTGGACGCTCATGATCCGGCGGGTGGCGACCCGGGCGGTGTAGCGGACGTCATGGCCCGCGAGCACGGCGAGGGACGCCGAGTCGTGGACGCGCCGCGAGAGTTCCGCCAGGTGGGGGGCGGCGATCTGCGGGAGCGGCATCCGGGAGAGGTACGGGTAGCCGAGGGCGAGGACCTGGGGGGTGAGCCGGAAGAGCCGCCCTTCGGCGGCGACGTGTCCGAGATGCTCCAGGGTGATCAGGGCGCGCCGGGCGGTGGCCCGGGCGAGCCCGGTGGCCTCGGCGACGGCGGTCAGGGGCAGCGCGGCCCGGCCCTCGCCGAAGGCGGTGAGGACGGTGAGCCCCCGGGCGAGGGACTCGATGAACCCGCGCCCGAGCTCCTGCTTCGAGGCGTGGGTCCAGTCGGCGAGACCGGCGGAGGCCGTTCCGCCCGCGCCGCCGGGCGGCTCCGGCGCGGTGGCGCCCAGCGGCACGAGGGCCTGGAGACCGGTCGGCTCCGGCGGCGTCCCGGGGCGGGCGCCCCGCGAGGCCGCCTGCGGCGAGCCCCCGTCGAGACCCGGTGAGCCGGCCTCCGAGGGAGCCGGGTCGGGGCTCCGCGGGTGGGTGCCGCCCCGGGCGCGTGATCCGCCGCGAGGTGCGTCTCCGGTCGCCGCCCGCCGCGTCGCGACCTCGGCGGCGTGTCGCTTCAGCAGCTCCTCCCAGTCCGCGACCGCTCCCCGCAGGCGCGGCAGCATCGCCTCGCGCAGCGAGTCCGCGCTGTGGCGGCTGGTGTGGCTGACCACGCTGGCCACGCAGGCCACGGCGCCCTCCCCGTCCCGTACGGGCAGGGCCAGCGCGACCAGGCCGGGCTCGATCAGCTGGTCGTCCAGGGCCCAGCCCCGCTCGCCCGCCCGCGCCGCGCGCGCGGCGAACTCCTTCTCGTCCGGCCCGGCACCGGGCGGTACGGCGGGAAAGCCGGCGTTCCCCGGATCGGCCGTCCGGCGCGCCCGCCACCGCTCCCACTCCGTCTCCGTCCAGCGCACCGCGAACAACGCCCCCGGGGCGGTCCGTTCGGCGGGGAGCGGGTCGCCGATGCGGAAGCTGAGGGACATCGCGCGCCGGCGGGTCGCCTGGTGGACGAAGCGGATGCCGTCGCCGTCCGCGACCGCGAGGGAGACCGACTCGTCGAGCTCGTCCGCGAGCGCGTCTGCGGGGCCGCCGAGCAGCGCGGGAAGCCCGAGGGCGGCCAGGTACACGTTGCCCAGCTCCATGAGCCGGGGTGCGAGGAAGACGTCACGGCCGTCGAGCCGTACGTATCCCATGCGGGCGAGCGTGCCGGTCACCCGGTCGACGGTGGAGCGGGCCAGGCCCGTGGTGCGCTCCAGCTCACTGAGGCTGAGGGCCCCGTCGGCGTCGGTGAGCCGGCGCAGCACCATGAGGCCGCGCATCAGCGGCGCGACGGCCTCCGGCGGCACGGCCGCCGACGCTCCGGCGTCCGGCGCCGGAGGGGTTTCGGTCGGTGGCATGGACTCTCCCTGACGGATCTCGGGGACACCGTAGAGGACGGACGGCTGAGGGGTCCGACGCGTCCACGCGGGCGTTGACAGCCGGGCACGGCAGGCGCAGACTCGGCCCACTCTACGGTGAAGTTTTCTTCACTATACGAACATGGAGGCCTGATGCACACCACCGTCGGGATCGTCGGGGGCGGTCCCTCCGGGCTGCTCCTCGCCCGCCTGCTGCACGGCGCGGGGATCGACAGCGTGGTCCTGGAGTCCCGCGACCGCGCGTACGTCGAGCGGCGGCAGCGCGCCGGGATCCTCGAACAAGCCACCGTCGACGCCCTGCGCGCCGCCGGGGCGGGTTCCCGTCTGGATGCCGAGGGCATCCCCCACGACGGCATCGAGCTGCGCTTCGACGGACGTGCGCACCGGGTCGACTTCCCCTCCCTGACCGACGGCCGCCGGGTCTGGGTCTACGCGCAGACCGAGGTGGTCAAGGACCTGATCGGCCTTCAGCTCGCCGACGGCGGACCGCTGCTGTTCGAGGCCGAGGTGCGGTCGGTGGAGGGCGTCGACACGGACCGCCCGGTGATCCGTTACGCCCACGAGGGCCGCGAAAAGACCCTGACCTGCGACTACGTGGTCGGGTGCGACGGCTTCCACGGCGTGGCGCGCACGGCCGTCCCGGAGGGTGAACGGAGGACGTACGAGCGGACGTACCCGTACTCCTGGCTCGGCATCCTCGCCGAAGCCCCGCCCGTGTACGAGGAGTTGATCTACGCCCACTCCGAGCGTGGCTTCGCGCTGGCCAGCATGCGCTCGCCCACGGTGAGCCGGCTCTACCTCCAGGTACCGAACGGCACCGACCCGGCCGACTGGCCGGACGACCGGATCTGGGACGAACTCGACGCCCGCTTCGCGCTCGGGGAAGCCCCCGGGTGGCGGCTCGCGCGAGGCCCGGTCACCCAGAAGTCGGTGCTGCCGATGCGCAGTTCGGTGACCGAGCCGATGCGGTACGGGCGGCTGTTCCTCGCCGGGGACTCGGCGCACATCGTCCCGCCGACCGGCGCGAAGGGGCTCAACCTCGCCGCCGCCGACGTGATCGTCCTGGCGCGGGCCTTCGCCCACCTGGCGGCGACGGGCTCGACCGAGCTGCTCGACGGCTACTCCGACGCGTGCCTGCGCCGGGTGTGGCGCGCCGAGCACTTCTCGTACTTCATGACGACGACGCTGCACAGCGACCCGGCGCAGTCCGGCTTCGACACCCGGCTCCAGCTGTCCCAGCTCGACCGGATCGCGAGTTCTCGGCACGCGGCCGCCGAACTGGCCCAGAACTACGTGGGGTTGCCGCTCGACCCGCAGACCTGAGCGGAGCCCCGCGCTTCCCCGCGAGGCATGCGAGGGCCCCGCTCGCGCCAGTCAAAGGCCCCGCGAGGCTGTCGGCCGCGGCCGCTACGCGGCCACCGCGGCGGCCCTCAGCGCCGAGGCGTACACCTCGTCGGGGTCGAGCCTGCGCAGTTCCTCGGCGATCAGTTCGGCGGTCGTGCGGACCTTCAGGGCGAGGACACGGCTGGGCTGGCCGGGGATGGACAGCCTCGCGACCGGGCCCTCGGGCCGGTCGATGCGGATCTCGCCGTCGGGCGTGCCGAGGCGCACGGCGGTGACGACCGGCCCGTCCGTGACGACCCGTTCGACCGGGACGCGCAGCCGGTCCTCGAACCAGCGGGCCAGCAGTTCGGCGCTGGGGTTGTCGGCCTCGCTCTCCACGGCGGCAGAGACGACCGTCGCCCGGGCCTGGTCGAGGGCGGCGGCGAGCATCGAGCGCCACGGGGTGAGCCGGGTCCAGGCGAGGTCGGTGTCGCCGGGGGCGTAGGAGGCGGCGCGGACGTCGAGCGCGGTGAGGGGGTCCTCGACGGCGTACGCGTCGGTGATCCGGCGCTGGGCAAGCGTGCCGAGCGGGTCCTTGGACGGGACCTCGGGGGCGTCGACCGGCCACCAGACGACGACGGGGGCGTCGGGGAGCAGCAGCGGGAGGACCACGGAGTCGGCGCGGGCGCCGAGTTCGCCGTACAGCCTGAGCAGGACGGTCTCCCCCGACCCGGCGTCACTGCCGACGCGGACCTCCGCGTCGAGGCGGTCGTCCTGGCGCCGCCGGGGCTGGCGGGCGTGTCGCTTGATGACGACGAGGGTGCGGGAGGGGTGTTCGCGGGAGGCCTCGGTGGCGGCCTTCAGCGAGTCGTAGGCGTTCTCCTCGTCGGTGACGATGACAAGGGTGAGCACCATGCCGACGGCGGGGGTGCCGACGGCCCGGCGGCCCTCGACGATCGCCTTGTTGATCTTGCTGGATGTGGTGTCCGTGAGATCGATCTTCATGGCCCGCGCCCGTTCCCTCCGTCGCCGTGTGATCGCTGCGGCCTTCTCCCTGAGCCTACGCGGGCGACGGCGGTCCCGCCCCACTCGCCGGTACCTCCGTACGGAACCCGTGTACGCGACGGCGGCGCGAGGAGCTCCCCTACGGAACGACCGCCGAGCCTGGCGCTCCGGGCCCGCTCGGGGAGATCATCATCGGCATGACCACCACGGAAACGATCACCGCCACCGCCTCGGGCACCTGGACACTCGGCGACCTCACGGTCAACCGCATCGGCTTCGGCGCGATGCGCCTCCCCCAGACCGGAGAGGCACTGATCGAGGCCGCCACGCCCCGCGACCGGGACCAGGCCGTCGCCGTCCTGCGCCGGGCGGTCGAACTCGGGGTGAACCACATCGACACCGCCGCGTTCTACTTCTCGCCGCTGCGCTCCGCCAACGAACTGATCAACCGGGCCCTCGGCCCCTACCCGGACGATCTGGTCATCACCACCAAGGTCGGGCCGGGCCGCGACCCGTCGGGACACTGGATGCCCCACGCCACCCCCGGACAGCTGCGGGGGCAGGTCGAGGAGAACCTGCGCCAGCTCGGCCGCGACCACCTCGACGTGGTGAACCTGCGCGTCGTCGGCACCGACTCGATCGCCGAGCGTTTCGGGGCGCTGGCCGAGCTGCGCGCGGCCGGGCTCATCCGCCACCTGGGCCTCTCCAACGTCCACCCCCACCACGTGGCCGAGGCCCGGGCGATCGCCCCGGTGGTCTGCGTACAGAACCAGTACGGGATCGGGGTACGGCCCGACCACGACGCGTTCGTCCGCGAGTGCGGCGAGCAGGGCATCGCGTACGTGCCCTTCTACTCCATCGCCGGAGCGGGCCGCGAGGCCGGATCCCAGGGCGCGGCGGACGGCGAGGTGCTCGCCGTCGCCCGGGCGCACGGGGCGAGCCCGACGCAGGTGCGGCTCGCGTGGACGCTGCACCGGGGGCCGCACGTGCTCGCGATCCCCGGCACCGGCGACCCGGACCACCTGACCGCCAACGTCGCCGCGGGCGCGCTGCGGCTCACCGAGGACGAACTGGCCGCCCTGGACGCCCTGCACCGGCGCGGCGGCGTCGCGTAGGACCGCTCCTGGCCGTTCCTCAGGCGCGCCCCGCGGCCTTCTGGCTGCGCCGGGACAGCGAGTCGACGACCACCGCGGCCAGCAGGACCGCTCCGGTGATCATGAACTGGACGGCGTTGCTGACGCCCATGATGTTCATGCCGGACTGGATCGACCCGATCACCAGCGCGCCGAGCAGGGCCGACCAGACGGAGCCGCGGCCGCCGAACAGGCTGGTGCCGCCGATGACGGCGGCGGCGATGACGTTCATCAGCAGGTTGCCGCCGCCCGAGGTCTGGCTCGCGGACTGGATCTGCCCGGCGAGGAAGAGACCGCCGACCGCCGCCATGGTGCCGGCGATCGAGAACACGGTCATCCGGATGAACGCCACGCTGATACCGGCCCGGCGCGCGCCCTCGATGTTGCCGCCGACGGCGAAGATCTGACGTCCGTACGTGGTGCGGCGGAGCACGAAGTCCACGACGACCAGCAGGACCAGGAAGATGAGGAGGGCCAGCGGGAGCCCCTGGTACTGGTTGAGGATGTAGGCGGCGGCGAAGGCGATCGCGCCGATGACGACCGTACGGATCACGATCTCGGCGATCGGCCGGTACGGCACCCTGGCCCTCTGGCGGCGCCTGGCGTCGAGGAGGGCGGCCGTCAGGAAGAGCCCGACGCCGACGGCGGCGGTCACATAGGCGGCGGCCGGGCTGTGGAAGATCTTCGAGTAGAGCTCGGAGACGATGCTCTCGCTGGGGATGTTGACCGTGCCGCTGGTGCCCAGCACCTGGAGCATGAGTCCGTTCCAGGCGAGGTTGCCGGCCAGCGTCACGACGAACGCGGGCACGCCGACCTTGGCGAAGAAGAAGCCCTGGATGAGTCCGACGGCCGCTCCGCCGGCGATGGCGACCAGGAGCGCCAGCCACTCGTTCATGCCGTTCATGACGTTCAGGACGGCGAAGATCGCGGCGCACAGGCCGCTGACGGATCCGACGGAGAGGTCGATCTCGCCGAGCAGCAGGACGAAGACGATCCCGATGGCGATCATTCCGGTGCCGACGATCTGCTGGCTGAGGTCGGAGAGGTTCTGCGCCGAGAGGAACGCGCTGTCCAGGGAGCCGAACACCGTCCAGATGATGGCCACGGCGATGACCACCGGCAGGGAGCCCAGCTCACCGCTGCGGAGCTTGCGCCTGAACTCCCCGAGGTACCCCTTGATGCCCTCCTCCCGGACGATCAGCCGGGTGTCCACGGCGGGGACGGCGTCATGGGCCGGCCCCTGGCTGTTCCCCTCGCCGGATCCCGGGAAGGAGGGGTCGTGGCGGCCTCGGTCGCGCCTCATAGCTCCTCCTCCCTCTTACGGGCCTGGCGGCGGGTCACGGCACTGTCGCTCGCCCCGGTGATGGCGGAGATGATCTCCTCCGTGGTGGTGGAGCGTCTGTCGAAGAAGCCGTTGTTCCGGCCGAGGCGCAGGACGGCGATCCGGTCCGCGACCGCCATGACGTCCACCATGTTGTGGCTGATCAGGATGGTGCCGAGGCCGTGTTCGCGGAGCCGTTCGACGAGGTCGAGGACCTCGGCGGTCTGCTCCACGCCCAGCGCGGCGGTGGGTTCGTCCAGGATGACGACCTTCGGTTCGCCGATCAGGGACCGGGCGATCGCCACGGTCTGGCGCTGGCCGCCGGAGAGCGAGGCGACGGGGATCCGGACGCTGGGAATGCGGATGGAGAGCGTGTCGAGCAGTTCGCGCGAGCGCTGTTCCATGCGGACCTCGTCGAGCACGCCCCAGCTCTTGAGCTCACGGCCGAGGAAGAGGTTGCCGACGACGTCGAGGTTGTCGCAGAGCGCCAGGTCCTGGTAGACGGTGGCGATGCCGAGATGCTGGGCGTCATGGGGCCGGTTGATGCTGACCGTGCGGCCCTCCCAGGTGATGACGCCCTCGTCCGGCGGGTTCACCCCGGCGATCGCCTTCACGGCGGTCGACTTCCCGGCGCCGTTGTCGCCGACGAGCGCGACGACCTCGCCGGGGTGGACCTCCAGATCGAAGTCCGAGAGGGCCTGGACGGCACCGAACCGCTTGGAGAGCCCCCGCAGAGTGAGTACAGGTGTGTCGGGCACCTTCGACCGCCTCCTGCCCGTCCCCCGTTCGGCTACGGCTGGTGTACGGAGACGGCCATGGCTACCGCCCACGCGGGGCTACGGTTCGCGCACGCCCACGGGCACGGTCGCCATGGCTCGCACCGCGACGGCTACTTCAGGCCGGCTTCCTCGCAGGCCTGCGCGTAGGTGGGAGTGCAGATCTCGTCGACCGTGTACAGACCGTCCTTGACGACCGTGTCCTTGATGTTGTCCTTGTCGACGACGATCGGGGTCAACAGGTTGGCCGGGACCTTCTGGCCGCTGCCGCTGGTGACGGTCGTCGGCGTCAGGGACGCGGGAAGCTCCTTGCCCTCGGCGAGATCAACGGCCATGGTGGCGGCGATGTCGGCCTCCGGCTTGTACGGCTTCTCGACCGTGATGGTCTGGGTGCCGAGGAGAATCCGCTGGATGGCGTCGAGCTGGGCGTCCTGACCCGTCAACGGCACATTGATGCCCGCCGACTTGAGCGCGGTGGCGATGCCCGCCGCCAGGCCGTCGTTGGCCGAGTACACGCCGACGATGTTCTCCTTGCCCAGTGCGCTGATCGCACCCGACATCTGCTGGTTGGCGTTGTTGGGGTCCCAGTTCGGGGTGTCGTACTCCTTGCCGATCTTGACCTTGCCGTCCAGAACCGAGTGCGCGCCGGCCTTGAACTCCGCGGCGTTGGGGTCCGTGGGCGAGCCGTTGTGCATCACGATCTGGCCGGTCTCGGCCTTGTCACCGAGCGCGTCGAGCAGCGCCTGCCCCTGCAACTCGCCGACCTTGCGGTTGTCGTACGAGACGTAGGCGTCGACGGGACCCTGCGCGAGGCGGTCGTACGCGACGACCTTCACGCCCGCGTCATGGGCCTTCTGCACCGAGGACTGGATCGACTTGGAGTCCACGGCGTCCAGGATCAGCACCTGGTCGCCCTTGGCGAGCGCGGTGTTGACCTGCTGCTGCTGGGTGGTCGCGCTCTCGGCCGCGTTGTAGTAGTCGATCTGCGCGTCGGGCGCCAGTTCCTTGATCTTCTGCTCGATGTACGGCCGGTCGAACTTCTCGTAGCGCGTGGTCTTGCTCTCGGGGAGCAGCAGGCCGATCTTGACTTCCTCCTGCTTCGCTGCGCCCGGCTGGGCTCCGCTCACGGACACCGCGCCCAGGGAGAGGGCTGCGGCACCGGCCAGGGCGATCGCGCCACGCAATGTGCGGGTCATGGGGGGCTCCTTCCGTACGCCCCCTCCCCTTCACCCGGTGAGCGCAGGAGACAGGGGGTGCACATGCGGCCTTAATACGACATTAGCTGCAACTGGAGCACCGGCAAGCGGGTGAACGGCTCGGGCGGCCCGCGGGCGGAAGCTGCCCGGCGACGATCGCGCCGAGGCAGAGCGCGAACCCCATGAGCTGAACCGGGCCGAGCGTCTGGCCGAGCAGCACGGCGCCGAGAACCGCGGCGACCAGCGGTGAGAGCAGGACGAGCACCGCGACCGAGGTGACGGGCAGGGCGGTGAGGCCGCGGAACCACAGGACGAAGGCGAACAGGCCGCCGACCAGTCCGAGCCAGAGATAGCCGAGGACGATCGAGGTCACCGACGCGCCGACGCGGGTCGAGTACGTCGTCTGGAGCCGCGCCGCCCGCACACCCGCGGCGACCGCGTTCCTCACGATCCTCGACGTCCCGGACCTCGACCGCGCCGACGCGGACCGGAAGCGCCCCTGACCCGCGGACCGGTCGGGGCCGGACGGGGCCGGACGGGGCCGGACGGGGCCGGTCGGGGCCGGTCGGGGCCGGTCGGGGCCGGTCGGGGCCGGTCGGGAGGGCCTACCCGACGGGCCGCAAGGCCCCGCCCGCCCAGGTCGGGAGGCCCGTGCCGGACCGGTCAGGAATCGAGAAGCGCCCGCCCCGGGCCGCACGTAGCGTTGCTGCATGGGCGCCCGACGGGCCGCGCGACCGGCCCGGCCCACGCATCCGGGCTCCCCCCGAACCACCGGGTCCCGACCGGCCCACGACCTCAGGAGCGACCATGACCGGCTCGTCCACGCAGGGGATCAAGACCGTGCTGCACCCCGTGTCCGACCTGGCGAAGGCCAAGGCGGTGTACGCCGCCCTGCTCGGCATCGAGCCCCAGGCCGACAGCGAGTACTACGTCGGGTTCGACGCCGAGGGCCAGCACATCGGGCTCGTGCCGAACGGCGGACCGCAGGGCATGACCTCGCCGGTGGCCTACTGGCACGTACCCGACATCGAGGCGAAGATCGCCGAGGTCACGGCCGCCGGCGCCACCCTGAAGGAGCCCGCGCACGACGTCGGCGGCGGCCGTCTGGTGGCCACCTTCACCGACCCCGACGGCAACGTCCTGGGCCTGGTCCAGGACCGATGAGCGACGGCGCCCCGGCGGCAATACCGTTGCCGCCCACGGCGTCGACGGCATAGAACGACAGACGTACAGGTCGAAACCGGTGGGGTCGAGCCGGGCGACACCGACGGAGGCCACGGAAGCGGCCACCGCCTCATGGATGGAGACACGATCAGCATGGCCACGAGGAAGGGCGCGCAGTCGCCCGCGCCGCACGGTGCCGACAGCCACGACCTGATCCGCGTGCACGGCGCGCGGGAGAACAACCTCAAGGACGTCAGCATCGAGATCCCGAAGCGCCGGCTGACGGTGTTCACCGGAGTCTCCGGCTCGGGCAAGAGCTCGCTGGTGTTCAACACGATCGCCGCGGAGTCGCAGCGGCTGATCAACGAGACGTACAGCAGCTTCGTCCAGGGCTTCATGCCGACCCTCGCCCGCCCCGAGGTCGACGTCCTCGACGGTCTGACGACGGTGATCACCGTCGACCAGCAGCGGATGGGCGCCGACCCGCGCTCCACCGTCGGCACCGCCACCGACGCCAACGCGATGCTGCGCATCCTCTTCAGCAGGCTGGGCAAGCCGCACATCGGGCCGCCCAGCGCGTACTCCTTCAACACCGCCTCGGTCCGGGGGAGCGGCGGGCTCACCGTCGACCGCGGTGCCGCCAGAACCAAGACCGTGAAGGCGACCTTCGAGCGCACCGGCGGCATGTGCACGCACTGCGAGGGGCGGGGCAAGGTCTCCGACATCGACCTCACCCAGCTCTATGACGACTCCAAGTCCATCGCGGAGGGCGCGTTCACCATCCCCGGCTGGAAGTCGGACAACGTGTGGACCGTGGGGATCTACGCCGAGTCGGGCTTCCTCGACCCGGACAAGCCGATCCGCCGGTTCACCAAGAAGGAGATGCAGGACTTCCTCTACCGCGAGCCGACCAAGGTGAAGGTCAACGGTGTCAACCTCACCTACGAGGGGCTGATCCCGAAGATCCAGAAGTCCTTCCTCTCCAAGGACAAGGAGGCGATGCAGCCGCACATCCGGGCGTTCGTGGAGCGGGCGGTCACCTTCACCACCTGTCCGGAGTGCGACGGCACCCGGCTCAGCGAGGGGGCCAGGTCGTCGAAGATCAAGCGGATCAGCATCGCCGACGCCTGCGCGATGGAGATCAGGGACCTCGCCGAATGGGTCCGCGCTCTGAAGGAGCCGTCGGTGGCGCCGCTGCTCGCCGCGCTCCAGCGGACCCTCGACTCGTTCGTCGAGATCGGTCTCGGCTATCTCTCCCTGGAACGGCCCGCGGGCACGCTGTCGGGCGGCGAGGCCCAGCGCGTCAAGATGATCCGGCACCTCGGCTCCGCGCTCACCGACGTGACCTATGTCTTCGACGAGCCGACCATCGGTCTGCACCCCCATGACATCCAGCGGATGAACGACCTGCTGCTGCGGCTGCGCGACAAGGGCAACACGGTCCTCGTCGTGGAGCACAAGCCCGAGGCGATCGCGATCGCCGACCATGTCGTCGACCTCGGCCCCGGCGCCGGTACGGCGGGCGGCACCGTCTGTTTCGAGGGGACGGTCGAGGGGCTGCGGGCCGGCGACACGGTCACCGGCCGTCACCTCGACGACCGGGCCGCCCTCAAGGAGTCGGTCCGTACGCCCTCCGGCGCGCTGGAGATCCGGGGTGCGACGGCGAACAACCTGCGGAACGTCGATGTCGACATCCCGCTCGGCGCCCTGGTCGTCATCACGGGTGTCGCCGGCTCCGGCAAGAGCTCGCTGGTGCACGGGTCGCTTCCGACCGGCGAGTCCGTGGTGTCGGTCGACCAGACGCCGATCCGCGGCTCGCGGCGGAGCAACCCGGCGACGTACACGGGTCTGCTCGACCCGATCCGCAAGGCGTTCGCGAAGGCCAACGGCGTCAAGCCGGCGCTGTTCAGCGCCAATTCCGAGGGCGCGTGCCCCACCTGCAACGGCGCCGGGGTCATCTACACCGACCTCGCGATGATGGCCGGTGTCGCCACTCCCTGCGAGGACTGCGAGGGGAAGCGGTTCCAGGCGGAGGTGCTCGAGTACCGGTTCGGCGGCCGTGACATCAGCGAGGTGCTCGCGATGTCGGTGACCGAGGCCAAGGAGTTCTTCGGCGAGGGCGAGGCGGCCACGCCGGCCGCGTACAGGATCCTGGAGCGGCTCGCGGACGTCGGGCTCGGGTACCTGACGCTCGGCCAGCCGCTCACCACCCTGTCCGGGGGCGAGCGCCAGCGGCTCAAGCTGGCCACCCACATGGCCGACAAGGGCGGTGTCTACGTCCTCGACGAGCCGACCACCGGTCTCCACCTCGCCGACGTCGAGCAGTTGCTCGGTCTGCTCGACCGGCTCGTCGACTCGGGCAAGTCGGTCATCGTGATCGAGCACCACCAGGCGGTCATGGCGCACGCCGACTGGATCATCGACCTCGGTCCCGGCGCGGGCCACGACGGCGGCAGGATCGTCTTCGAGGGGACGCCCGCGAAGCTCGTCGCCGACCGCTCCACCCTCACCGGCGAGCACCTCGCGGCCTACGTCGGAGCCTGAGCGCGCCGTGACGGGCGCGAGCCCCGTCGCCGCCTCGCGGCGGTGACGGGGCTCGCGTCCGTGCGGGCCGGTCAGGCGTCAGCGGCGGCTGCGGACCAGCAGGTAGAGGAAGTACGGCGTGCCGATCACCGCGGTCATCATGCCGGCGCCGAGCTGGGCCGGCGCGATCACCGTACGGCCCACGAGGTCCGCGGTGCCGACGAGTACGGCGCCGAGGAGGACCGCGACCGGCACCACGCGCGCGTGCTGCCTGCCCACGAGGGCACGGGCCGCGTGCGGGGCGATGAGGCCCACGAAGCCGATCGTGCCCGCGGCGGCGACGGCGGTGGCGCTGAGCAGGACGCTCAGAACGAGGAAGCCGAGCCGGCCGCGCGCGACGCCGAGGCCCAGGAGCCGTGGCGTGTCCTCGTCGAGCGACAGCAGGTCGAGCTCGGTGCGCCGCAGGACCGCGGCGACCACGCCGACGGCGAGGACGGCCGACAGGGGCAGCACGTCCGGCATGGTCCGCCCGTAGGTGGAACCGGACAGCCAGGTGAGGGCCTTGGTCGCGTTGAACGGGTCGGTGAGGACGATCAGCAGGCTGATGAGCGCGGCCGTGCCGATGGCGACGCCGAAGCCGACGAGGACGAGCCGGTTCTGCTGGAAGCCACCGCGGGCGGCGAGCCCGAAGACGACGACCGAGCTGATCGCGGCGCCCAGGAAGGCGGCACCTGCCACGCTCCACGACGCGGCGAGCGGGGTGGTGGTGACGAGGAGTACGGCGCCGAGCGCGGCGCCGCCGGAGACGCCCAGCGTCGCGGGCTCGGCGAGCGGATTGCGGGTGACGGCCTGGACGAGCGTTCCGGCCAGGGCGAGGGCGGCGCCGGCCGAGAGGGCCGCGAGGACCCGGGGCACCCGGGTGTCGAGGACGAAACCGACGGTCTGGCCCGCCCGGCCCTGCGCCCAGTTCATGACGTCGCCGAGGAGCAGCTTGCTGTCGCCGAGCAGTACGGCGGCGATGGCCACGCCGACGAGCGCCACCGTCAGTACGGCCGTGGTGGCCAGGAAGACCTTCCGGCTCCTGATGCGCAGGCGGTCGGTCGCGGCGGCGCCGGCCGTGTCGCGGACCCGCGTCGCCATCACGATCAGGAAGACGGCGCCCACGAGGCTGGTGACGACACCGGTCGGCACGGCGACGGCCGTGTCCGCGGGCACGAGTGTCCGAAGGAGCACGTCCGAGCCGAGGACGAGGCCGGCGCCGGCGAGGCCCGCCACCGGAAGTCCGGCCCGTGCGCGGGAGAAGGCGCGGAACCGGCGGACGAGGGGCCGGACGATCGCGGGGGCGCAGAGGCCGACGAAGCCGACCGGTCCGGCGAGCGTCACGGCCGCCGCGGAGAGCAGCGACGCGAGCACGACCGCGGTGACGCGGGTGCCGCGCACGGACACGCCGAGGCCGCGGGCGGCGTCGTCGCCGAGCGCGAGCGCGTCGACCCTGCGGGAGATGAGCAGCAGCCCGACGAGGCCGAGGAGTCCGAGCGGCGCCATCTGCAGGACACCGTCGAAGCCGTTCTGCGCGATGCTGCCCTGGTTCCAGGCGAAGAGGCCCTCCGTCTGCTGCGGGAACAGCAGGAGCAGCCCCTCGGTGATGGCGGTCAGTCCGAGGGTGAGGGCGCTGCCGGCGAGCACGAGCCGGACGGTGCCCGCGCCGAGGCCGGAGAGGCCCAGGACGACGGCCGCCGCGGCGAGTCCGCCGACGAACGCGACACCGGAGGAGGCGAACAGCGGGAGCGAGACGCCGCTGACGGCGGCCAGGCCGAGTGCCAGGTAGGAGCCGGCGTTCACGGCCAGGGTGTCGGGCGACGCGAGCACGTTGCGGCTGACGGCCTGGAGGGCGGCGCCCGCCATGCCGAGTACGGCGCCGACGAGCAGTCCGGCGGCCATGCGCGGCAGGCGCGAGGCGACGACGACGGAGGCGTCGGACGGGTCGGCCCGGCCCGTGAACGCCTTCCAGACCTCGGAGGCGCCGACGGAGGCCGTGCCCTGGGTGATGTCGACGAGCGCGAAGCCCGCGACGAGGAGGATCAGTACGGCCGTCACCGCGGCCGCGCCCGTCCGGGACGCGGCCGCCGACGGGATGGTGGCGGAGGAAGGTGCGGTGACGGCCATGGGGGTTACTTCGTCAGCTCCTTGACGACCGAGTCGACGTACTGGTTCATCGACTCGGTTCCGCCGAACATCCAGATGCCGTCGGGCAGCCGGTGCGTGTCGCCCTTCTTCACGAACGAGAGCGAGGTCCACACCTTGTCCTTCTTCAGGACGCCGTCGAACGGGGTGCTGCTCGGGTCACCGTTGTTGCTGATGTACGCGAAGTGGGTGCCGTCACCGAGCTTGGTGAGGCCCTCGACGTCGGTGGTGCCGAGGCCGTAGGCCGGGTCGCCCTTGACCGTCCAGGCGTTCTTCAGGCCGAGCTTCTCGTTCACGGCGCCGATGAGCGAACCGCTGGTGAACGGGCGGATCGAGACCTGGTTGGAGACGACGTAGCCGTCGGCGAAGGCGAACGGCGCGCCGGCCAGACCGGCGTCGGCGAGCGCCTTGCTGCCCTCGGTGAGCTTGGCCTCGAACGCCGTCTTGAGCTTGGCGGCCTGTTCCGTGGTGCCGGTGGCCTTGGCGATGAGGTCGAGGTTCTTCGTCATCCGGCCGATCGGGTCGGCGGCGTCGGCGGCCTTGACCTCCAGGACCGGCGCGATCCCGCGCAGCTGCTTCACGGCGGCCGGCGGCAGGTCGTTGGTCGCGACGATGAGGTCGGGCTTCAGACCGGCGATGGTCTCCACGCTGGGCTCGCCGCGGGTGCCGATGTCCTTGGGGTCGTTCTTCAGCGGGACCGCGGTGTCCCAGGTCTTGTAGCCCTTGACGTCGGCCACGCCGACGGGGTCGACCCCGAGGGAGATCAGGGTCTCGACGACGTTCCACTCGGTGCCGACGACCTTCTTGGCGGGTCCGTCGAGCTTGACCTTCGCACCCGTGTCGTCGGTGAGGGTGATGGGATCCGCGGTCTTCTTCGCGTCGTCCTTGGCGGGTTCGGTGGTCCCGCAGGCGGTCAGGGCGAGGGCCGCCGTGGCGGCGACCGCGGCGGTGAGGAGGAGGCGTCTCATGAGGTGGGGCTGAGCCTTTCGCTTCGCGTGTGGTGGCGGCCGATGGCGCGGGTGCGCAGCCGCCCTGTCGAGGGATCGGTGTCGACCTCGATGCGGATGCCGTACGTGTCCGTCAGCCGGGGTGCCGTCAGGACGTCTTCGGGGCTGCCCTCGGCGATGATGCGTCCCGCTCGGAGCAGCAGGATCCGGTCGGCGACGGCCGCGGCCTGGTCGAGGTCGTGCAGGACGACGCCCACCGCGATGCCGTGGTCGTCGGCCAGGTCGCGGATGAGGTCGAGGAGTTCGATCTGGTACCGCAGGTCGAGATAGGTGGTGGGTTCGTCGAGCAGCAGCACGCCGGTCTCCTGGGCGAGGCAGCCCGCGAGCCAGACACGCTGGAGCTGCCCTCCGGAGAGGAACTCCGCGCCGCGCTCGGCGAACTCCGCGACGCCCGTCATGGCGAGCGCGCGGTCCACGGCGGCCCGGCCGCCCGGGTCCGCCTTGCCCCAGCGGCCGCGGTACGGGTAGCGGCCGAACTCGACGACGTCCCGCACGGTCAGCCCGCTGGGCGTGGGGCGCCCCTGCGTCAGGAGGGCCACGTGCCGCGAGAACTCGCGGGGCGTCAGGGCGAGGCCGTCCGTGTCGGCGTCGATGGTCAGCGTGGCCACCCGGGGCCGCTGCAGCCGGGCGATCGTCCGCAGGAGCGTCGACTTCCCGCTGCCGTTCGGTCCGACCAGGACGGTCACTTCGTCGGGCCGCAGCATCAGGGACGCTTCGTGCACGACATCGACACCGTCGTAGGCGACGGTGACCTCTGTGGCCGACAGGGCGTGACCGCGCACGAGCGGGGCCTGCGGGCTCTCTTCACCAACTCTCACGCGACACAGGTTAGCCTAACCTAATTCCCGGTCGGGAGGGGGTGGGCCCCTCGGCGGGAGCGGGGCCCTGCCCGGCCCCACCAGGGGCGGAACGCAGGGGCTCGGCCTCCGGGTTGCGCACCCCGGCACGAGGAGAGGCGACCGCGCGCTGCGCGGCCGGTCATGCTCGGTCGTGCCGACGACCACGAGGGCGGCCTCCACCGATGCGGTGAGCGCGGCGGGGTGGGTCGGGTTCCGGCGGCGCGGCCGCGACGATCGTGGCCCGGCCGGCGCCGGGAGCGACCTCCCGCCGTGCCACGAGGAGGACGGGCCGCCCTGCCGGGAGGTCGCTCGGCCGATCCGCAGCGCCGGACTGACGTCCCGCGGGAAGAAGCCGTCCAGCACGGGCCCGTCGACGCTGACGGACATGCGGCCGAAACCGCCGAGGGCGAAGGGCCACTCCCCCGCCTGCTCGGGCGTCAGCAGTGCGCTGACCTCCACGGTGTGCACGCCGGGGGCGAGTTCGGGCTCCAGCCGGCGCCAGGAGAGCCGGTGCTCCGCGGACAGCTCGCGGCCGTCCGCGTCCCGCAGCCGGAGGAGACGCCGGGCCGCCCCGGCGGACGGCGCGGTGGCGCTCCACGCCGGGGCGGACGCAGCCGTCCGGAGCGGCGGCACGGGGTGCGCGCCTCTTCGGGCGGTGTCTTCCGCACCGTCCGCTCGTGCCCGGGCGTGACGGTGAAGGTCATGAGTGGTCCGTGCCTACTTCTTGGGCATCTGCTGCTGGGCCTCTTCGAGCGCGGCCTTCACCGACTCCTCGGTGACGGGGCGGCCGGCCGCGGCGTCGGCGAACAGCGCCTTGACGGCGGCGCCGACGACGGTCTCGTACTGGGACTCCTCGGGGACCTGCGGCAGGGCGGTGGCGCTGGTGGCGAGCGTGTCGCGGATGACCTTGAGCGAGGGGGTGGCGAAGGCGTGGTCCTGCTGCGCGGTCTTGACCGGCGGGACGGAGCCGTAGGCCTGGTTCAGGAGCTTCTGCTCCTCGTCGCTGGTCATGAACTTCACGAACTTCAGCGCGCCGTCGATGTTCTTGGTGTTCTTGAAGACGGCCATGTTGATGCCGGCGACCATCGAGTTGACGGACGTGCCCTGGCCCGGCTTGCCGGAGGGAACGGGCGCGGGGGCGACGCCCCACTCCTCCTCGCTCATGCCCTGGGAGGCGAACGCCTGCGAGGGGGTCTGCCACAGGACCATGGCGGTCTTGTCCTTGGCGAAGTCGCTGAGGGACTGGTTCTGGGAGTACTCGGCGTTGCCGGGGGCGACGATCTTGTGCGTGGCCATCAGGTCGACGTACTGCTTGACCGCGGCGACGGCTCCGGCGGAGGTGAAGTCGGCCTTGCCGTCGGCGGTGAAGAAGTCGGCTCCGTGCTGCTTTCCGAGGACGAAGACCTGGTGGATGTTGTTGGAGAGGTTGGAGCCCTCGACCCCGATCCCCCACTTGCCGTCCCTGCTCAGGCGCTTGCCGGTGGCGGCCAGCTCGTCCCAGGTCGCCGGCGGCTTCTCGATGCCGGCGTCCTTGAACATCTTCTTGTTGTAGTAGAGCGCGTAGGCCATCGAGTACAGCGGCACGGCGGCCGGGTCCTGGCCGGGGACGCCGGTGGAACCGAGGGCGGACTCGACGAAGCGGTCCCTGCCCCCGATCTTCTCGAGGTTCTTCGCGTCCCAGGGCAGCAGGGCGCCGGTGGACTGGAGGGAGGCGCTCCAGGTGTTGCCTATGTTGAGGACGTCGGGGCCCTGGCCGGAGGTGGTCGCGGTGAGGATCCGGTTGAGCAGGTCCGACCAGGGCACGACCTCCAGCTTGACCTTGATGCCGGTCTCCCGCTCGAACTGGTCGAGTTCGGGCTGGAGGACCTTCTTGTCGACCTCGATACTGGACCCCTGGTTGGAGGCCCAGTAGGTGAGGGTCTTCGGCTGGGTGTCGGAGCCGGAGGTGCCGCCTCCGCAGCCGGCGGCGGTGAGGACGAGGGAGAGTGTGACGGCACCAGTGACCGCGGCTCTGATTCTGCGCATGGCTCCTCAAGGCCCTTTCGGGGGGTGACGGAGTCCGGGGGAGGTGGGGCGGGCGAGACGTCCCACACCGCCCCATGCGCCCTCCCGGCTTAATTTAGGACGTGAGTTAAATGCCGAGAGAAAAGCGCGTCAAGGACCCCGACAGGGGTATCTTGCGAAGAGAGACTTCACGAACAGGGGGCAGAGTGCGAGCGAAGAGCAGTCGTACGGTGCGTGACCTGCGGCGGGAGAACCGCACCGCGGTTCTGCAACGATTGTATTTCGACGGGCCGCAGAGCCGTCTCACACTGGGCCCCGCGACCGGGCTGAGTTCCGGGTCCGTCAGCAACGTGGTCGGCGAACTCCTGGCCGAGGGCCTGGTGGAGGAGGCCGGAAGCGTCGACTCCGCCGGCGGCAGGCCCCGCACCCTGCTCCGGGTCAGCCCCGCCAGCGGCTGCATGATCGGCATCGACGTCGGCGAGACCCGCATCAGGGTCGAGCTCTTCGACCTCGCGCTGACGGAACTGGCCCGCGTGGAGAGCCCCCTGTCGACGGAAGGTACCGGTCCGCACGGCCGGTACGACATCGGCATCGTGGTCGACCACGTGCGCGACGGCATCGCCGAGGTGCTGCGCACGGCGGACGTGCCCCCTGAGCGACTGCTCGGCGTCGGCATCGGCGTCCCCGGCATCGTCGCCCACACGCCCGACGAAGGTGCCGTCGTTCACGGCCAGACCGTCGGCTGGGACGCGGTTCCGCTGGAACGCCTCCTGCGGGAGACGGGCGCCGTGCCCGAGAGCGTGCCGTACTACATCGACAACGGCTCCAAGACCCTCGGCCAGGCCGAGATGTGGTTCGGCGCCGGCCGGGGGGTCACCGACGCCGTGGTCGTCCTCTTCGGCTCCGGTGTCGGCGCCTGTGTCATAGGCGAGGGGTTCGGCCCCGGCCGGGCGATCGAGTGGGGTCACCTCACCGTCCGGGTCCGGGGGCGCCGCTGCCGCTGCGGCTCCCAGGGCTGCCTGGAGGCGTACGCGGGAGCCGAGGCGCTCCTGGAACGCTGGCGGGAGGCGGGAGGCAGGCCGCCCGCCGGGGCGGACGAGGAGACGGCGCTGACCTCGATGATCGCCGCCGCCTACCCGCCGCACGACGCGGAGGCGGAGCCCGACGCGACGGCCCTCGCCGTCCTGGAGGAGACCGCCGAGTACCTGGGGGCCGGCTTCGCCGACCTGATCAACCTGTTCCAGCCCGAGCGCATCCTCGTCGGCGGCTGGGCCGGTCTCCAGCTCGGCTCCCGCTTCCTGGAGACGGTCAAGCCCCACGCCTCGTCCTTCGCCCTGCGCTACCCGGCCGGCAGGACCCGTATCGAGCTGGGCACGCTCGGCCCCGACGCGGTCACGGTGGGCGCGGCGATCCTGCCCCTCGAAGCGTTCTTCGCCCGGGGCGGCCGCCGCACCGAGGCCCCGCCGGAGGAGCCCGTCCCCACCTGGCAGCCGGCCCTCCAGCACCGCGGCACGTCCTGAGCGCGGGTCACGGCGGAGGCCGGCTCCCCCACTGATCAGGGCCCGGTGCCGCTCAGGGTCGGCCCTGAGCGGCACCGCGCCCTGATCAGCACCGGGCGCCCAGCGGGGTCGCCGCGGTCCGGGTCAGGGCCGGGGCGACGGTCACAGCGACGGGTTGATCCATCGCAGAAGTGCGACGTGGATCGTGTCGTCCAGCCCGCACAGGGCCTCGATGGCGTCGAGGTCGCCGGGCAGGGGCGCGATGCCGGCCGCGGTGAGCGTGGCGTGCAGTTCCAGGCGGCGGCGGTCGGACGGTGCCAGGGGGAAGGCCAGACGGCTCTCCGGCTCCGGCGCGGGCAGAACGTAGTCGCCGAACTCCATGACCCCGCGGGCCATGGACGTCTCCTCGGGCTCGTCGTCCATCAGCATGGCGGGGAAACGGTACGGGTCGAGATCCAGCAGCTCAGCGGTGCCAGTGGCGAAAGCCTGAAACCCGGTCACGAGTGCCTCCTCAGTTCGTCGTGCAACTGGAGAGGACGACTACGAAAGGGCGGCGGGCAGTTGCGGACAGCCCCGCACTCCACCCGAATGCCCCCTACCCCATCTCTTCACAAGAGAGATGAACCGATGGACGCCTCTGCCCCTCGGCACGTCGGCAGCCCGGGCGGCCCTGGGCGACCACGTCGACGGAGGCGGCGCCAGGCTCAGCCGACCGGGTCGGTCGTGAGCGCGGCGGCCGCGGCGAAGAGGCGGGCGCAGCGCTGGGTCATGGCAGTCGGGGACTGGTCGGGGTGCTTGACCCACCAGCGGACGAGGGTGGCGACGAGGTCACGCCAGACGTACTTCAGCGCGTCGGCGTCCAGGGGGTCGGTCGATCCGGCGGCCCGCAGCAGGTCGGCGGTGCCGCCGGCCGCGAGCCGGTCGATCGCCGACCAGTACTCCGCGGCCCGGCGCGCGGCCTCGCCGTCGGCCGGCAGTGAGGTGTCGTAGAGCACGAACCACGCCTCACGCTGCCCTTCCAGGGCGGTGAAGATGCTTTCGAGGACCCGCAGAGGGGTGCGCGCCGTGGTCCCTTCCTGCCCCATCGCGGTGCGGATGGTGTCCAGGAGCCGGTCGCCGACGGGGACCAGGCAGGCGAGGTACAGCTCTTCCTTGGTGCCGAAGTACTGGTGGAGCAGCGTCTTCGTGACGCCGACGCGCTCGGCGATCGCGGGGAGGGAGGCGGCCGCGTAGCCGCGGGTGCCGAACTCCTCCGTGGCGGCCTCCAGCATCTGCTGCTGACGGTGGTGCCGCGGGACTCCCTTGGTGCCGGCTTTCGAGCGCGGGGTTGCCATGGGCGGATATTATCAGTAAGTAATTTACCGCAGGGTAAATTCTGTCCGGCGGCCCCTTGGAGCGCACCCATGTCCGGCAGCACGACGACACAGCAGAGCCCTCCGCGCCCCAGGTCCTGGTGGGGCTGGGGGTGGGAGGACGCTCATCCCGACGACGCGGAGTGCGCCGCGATGGGCGCCCTCATACCCGGCACCCTGCCCCGCCCCCTCCCCGTCCCCCGCGTCCACGACCTGCGGATCGCGAGTGCCTCCGTCGAGCCCCCGGCGAGCCTCGCACACCTGGTCGACACCGACCCCGGGCAGCGCGCCGCGCACGCCATGGGCAAGGCGTACCGCGACGTCGTACGCGCCCTGCGCGGGCGCCCCGGCCGCATCCCCGACCTCGTCGCGCGCCCGACGGACGAACGGGAGGTGGCCGACCTGCTGGACTGGGCCGGTGAGCGACAGGTCGCGGTCGTACCGTACGGCGGCGGGTCCTCGGTCTCGGGCGGCGTGGAGTACCGCGGTGACGCCCACCGCGCCGTGATGTCGCTCGACCTGACCGCCATGGACCGCGTCCTGGAGCTCGACACCGCCGGCCGGGCCGCACGCATCCAGGCGGGGACGCTCGGTCCGAGCCTGGAGGACCAACTCCGGCCGCACGGCTTGACGTTGCGGCACTTCCCGCAGAGCTTCGAGTTCTCCACCCTGGGCGGCTGGATCGCCACCCGGGCCGGCGGCCACTACGCCACCGGCCGCACCCACATCGACGACTTCGTCCAGTCCCTGCGCGTGGTCACCCCGGCCGGCGTCAGCGCTTCGTGGCGGCTGCCCGCGTCGGGCGCGGGCCCCTCCCCCGACCGGTTGTTCCTCGGCTCCGAAGGGGCGCTCGGCGTCATCACCGAAGCATGGGTGCGACTGCAGGTACGCCCCGCCCACAAGGCCTCCGCCTCCCTTGCCTTCTCCGACTTCCACGCGGCACTGGAAGCGGTGCGCGCCCTCGCGCAGTCGGACCTCTCCCCCGCCAACTGCCGGCTGCTCGACGCCGGCGAGGCAGCGCTCTCCGGCGCCACGCACGACGGCTCCTGCGTGCTCGTCCTCGGGTTCGAGTCCGCGGGCGGACCGGTCACCGCCCGGCTCGGACAGGCCGTCGACCTGGCCCGCTCCCACGGCGGGAGGCCCGGCGCCGCCGGCTCGCCCGCGGAGGACGGCGCGCCAGCCGACGCCGCCGTGAGCGCCTGGCGCTCGGCCTTCCTGCGGATGCCGTACCTCCGCGACGGACTGGCCAGGATGGGCGCCGTCGCGGAGACCTTCGAGACGGCGGCCACCTGGGACCGGATCCCCGGTCTGATCGAAGCGGTTCGCCAGGAGGTCGGCGAGGCGGCGCTCAAGGCCACCGGCCATCCGGCGACCGTCAACTGCCGCCTCACCCACGTCTATCCCGACGGCGCGGCACCGTACTTCACCGTCCTCGCCGCCGGCCGCCCCGGAGACGAGGTCGCCTTCTGGGACGAGCTCAAGGCCGTGGCGAGCGACGTCCTGCACCGCCACCGGGCCACCATCACCCACCACCACGCCGTCGGCCGGGACCACCGCCCGGGCTACGACCGCCAGCGCCCCGACCCCTTCGCGCTCGCGCTGCGCGCCGCGAAGGGCGCGCTCGACCCCCGGGGCATCCTCAACCCGGGAGTGCTCGTCGACTGACGGCCGTACCGAACGGAAAGATGACCGAACGGTCCGCGGTGAGGTACGAAGACCTCTGTGAACGATCAGATCCACGCCTCGACCGTTCGGGTGTTCATAGCGCTCGCTCCGCCCGACGACGCCAAGGAGGAGCTGGAGCGGGCGCTGCGGCCCGCCTACGAGGCGTACCCGGACATGCGGTGGAACCGCATCGAGGACTGGCACATCACCCTGGCGTTCCTCGGGGAGCTCCCGGTCGCGGCCGTGCCGCTGCTGCGACCGCCGCTCGCCGTGCTCGCGGCGGCCCGTCGGCCCGTGGAACTGGCGTTGCGCGGCGGCGGGCACTTCGACGAGCGGGTGCTGTGGAGCGGGATCGACGGGGATCTCGAAGGACTGCACCTGCTCGCCTCCGACGTGCGCACCGTGGTCCGGGAGTGCGGGGTCGCCTTCGAGGACCGGCCGCTGCGCCCCCATCTCACGCTGGCCCGGGCCCGCCGGAACGAGACCGCCTGTGTGGTGGAGGCCGCGGTCGGACTCGACGCCTTCGCCGGCCGCCGCTGGCAGGCCACGCGCCTGCACCTGGTCGGCAGCAACTTCGGCCGCGGCCCGGGGCCGATCCACTACCGCGACATCGAAGCGTGGAGCTTCGGCGGTGGTGGCTGAAGGGCGCGGGACCCTGCTCGTCCGGACCCCGGGGAGCCTCCGATCAGCGTCGTGAGGCCGCCCGCTTCGGCGGCTCGATGCGCACCCGTCCCCGCTCGGGCGCCATGTCGAGGTCGTCGAGCTGCGCGGTGATGGTGGCGCGCAGCTCGTCGTAGTCGTCGAAGCGGCAGTCGTTGAAGAGTGTGTAGCCCGTCCACATCAGGTTGGCGCAGACCCTCGCGGGCACCCGGCCGGTCTGCGCCCCCAGGCCCACCAGCGCCACCGACTCGATACTGCCGGGCACGGCGGCGTTCTGCTGATGGATCGCCTGGAACGCGGCGGCGCACGCCAGCGCCACATTCAGGGTCTCCCTCACGTTCTGCGAGGACGATTCCATCGTCGGCGTCGATATCAGAAACCTCGGATTCGCCGCCCCGGAAGGAACGCATACCGCGCTGCCCACCGGGAGGCTGCCCGCGAACCGGTCGCGGATCGCTCGCTGCACACGCAATTGGATACCCGCTCCGAGGTGCCGTTTGACGACCGCGTCGACCCCACCGTCCATACGGCCCCGGGAGTTGGTCGGACTGACCCAGGCATCGACCTGCTCGTCGAGAATCGACCCCTTGCGGATCTCGATCCCTGGAGTGTCGGCGAACGCCGCCCGCCATGCCTCCACCACTGCGCTGTTGATGTCGGTCAGCACCACCTTGAGAGGCGACTGCACACGGATTTCGGTCATGATGCACTCCGATCGAGAAGCGGCCGTTCCACCAACCACGACGCTACCGTGCCCCACTGACAACGCCCTTGCGAGGCAGGGTCGGTGACCCGGCGTCACGATTGCCCTCACCGTGACCCGGTGCTAGCCTGCCGCCACATCTCCGCAGGTCCAGCCGTGAGGCCGACGCTGCCGACGAGAGCCACGCCGGTCGGCACGTACGGCGTCCCAGGTGCGTTCCTCTCCGCATTCCACGGCTTGCGCGCACATTCCGACCACCGCAGGGGGAGTCCCGCTGATGAGCGATGCCAACAACCCGACCGAGCCCGAATCGAATGACCCGCTGGCCCTCGCCGAACTCTTCGCAGGAGGCGGCGAACCGTGGCTGCCGCTGCTGAAATCCACCATCGAGGAACAGCCGGACGCGGCCACGTTCATCGGCGCGGGACGCAGCACCGAAATCGTCCCCGTCCGCGAATTGACCTTCCAGGCCCTCAAGCCCCATCCCCCGCACAAATGGAAGGTCGTGGTATTCGGCCAGAACCCCTATCCGAGGCCGGAGAGCGCCACCGGAATAGCCATGTTCGACAACACCTTCCACGACTGGAAGGACAGCCAGTTCGGCAGGGTCGTCAGCATCCGCTGCATCATCAAGGCGGCGGCGATGTGGAAGTACGGAATTCAGAAGAAGACACCCATCGCCGATGTGCGCGTGCTCCTGAAGAATCAGGACACCGTCCAGCCGCCGGAGTGGTTCCAGGCGATGCTCACGCAGGGCGTCCTACTGCTGAACGCGTCGCTCACCGCGAGCGGCGACGGGTCGACGGGAACGGACCGGCACACCGCGTTCTGGCGTCCGGTGGCCGAGCGGATCGTCGAGGAGATCCTCAAGGCCAAGCAGAACGCCGACGAGGAGGACCGCGGTGTCGTCTTCGCGTGGTGGGGAGCGCACGCCCGCAACCTGAAGAAGGTCGTCCTCCGCCTTCAGGCGAAGTACCCCGAGGTCGACGTCCGGCACATCGACCACTGCAACCCCGCGGCACAGGGCGACATCTTCTGCGAGGGCGACCACTTCGCCCTGGTCAACGACGCCCTCGCGGCGCTGGGCGCGGACCCGGTCGACTGGCTGCCGAGCAAGGGGTGGGACCGGGCCTCCGCGGAGGGCGACGGGGCGCACGGCGGAACCGCCGAGCGCATGGGCGCGTTCATCGCGTCCACCATGGAACTGCACCAGCTGTATCTCGACCGGCTCGCGGGGGTCAAGGACGAGGGTCTCGTCCTCCCCGGGATCACCGGTGTGTTCGACACCCCGCTGATGGACTTCCGCGACGCCGTCGGCCCCGTCGCGAAGGTGCTGTCGAACCTGGACCGGCACGTCACGCTGTCGCACGAATTCGGCAAGAGGCGGGCGGACGGACCGGCCGCCGGCAGTCTGTCCGCCGACGCGATCGCCGCCCTCCACCTCTATACGTGCGAGTCCGCGTTCTACCGGGAGATCAACGCCGTCCTCCGCTCCCCGGACCGGTCCCGGCTCGTCCCGTACATCCCGTACCTACGGCTGCTCTTCTCGGCGGTGTCGCAACTCCCCGCCCGTACGGAGCCGTTGTGGCGCGGCGTCTCGCTGGACCTGCGCGCGCAGTACCCGCTCGGGCGGACCGTGACCTGGTGGGGCGTGTCCTCGTGCACCTCCGAACTCGGTGTGGCGCGCGCGTTCCTGGGGGGCCGCGGCAAGCGGACGCTCTTCGAGGTGACCCCCGTCCGGGCGGTGGGCATCCGCAGCTTCTCCGCGTTCACGGGCGAGGAGGAGTTCATCCTCGCGCCGGGCACCCAGCTCAAGGTGACGGACGTGAAGGCCGAGCGCGGCGGCCTGTGCACCGTACGACTGACCGAGCTGGAGGAGCAGACCCTCGTGTCCTGACCGGCACGGCCGGGGATCGCCACCGAGATCCCTGACCGTGCGCACGGGGATCGCCGTCGGGACCCCCGGACCCGGCGCGTCCTGGGATCGCCGTCGTGATCGCCGGTCTGGTCGTCGGGCCGGGGGCGCGTGAGAATGCCCCCATGACCGACACCCAGGCCGCCCCAGCCGCCCCTGCCGTGCGCGTCGAGCGGGACGGGCCCGTGACGACCGTGATCCTGTCACGGCCGCACGCACGCAACGCCGTGGACGGACCCACCGCCCGGCAACTGGCCGACGCCTTCCGGGCGTTCGAGGCCGACGACGAGGCCTCCGTCGCCGTGCTGTGGGGTGAGGGCGGGACCTTCTGCGCGGGTGCCGACCTCAAGGCCATCGGCACCGAGCGCGGGAACCGGGTGGAGCCGGACGGCGACGGCCCGATGGGACCCACCCGGCTGCGCCTGACGAAGCCGGTCGTCGCGGCGATCGCCGGCCACGCCGTGGCCGGCGGGCTCGAACTGGCCCTCTGGTGCGATCTGCGCGTGGCCGAGGAGACCGCGGTCCTCGGGGTCTTCTGCCGCCGGTGGGGCGTGCCGCTGATCGACGGCGGCACGGTCCGGCTGCCGCGGCTGATCGGCGAGAGCCGCGCCATGGACCTGATCCTGACCGGCCGTCCGGTCCCGGCCACGGAGGCGTACGCGATCGGGCTCGCCAACCGCCTCGTCCCGCCGGGCCGGGCCCGCCACGCGGCGGAGGAACTCGCCCGGGAGATCGCCGCGTTCCCCCAGCTGTGCCTGCGCCACGACCGGCTCTCCGTACGGGAGCAGCACGGGCTGCCCGAACCCGAGGCCCTGGCGGCCGAGCTGCGCCACGGGATGGCGCCGCTCTCGGCCGGGGAGACGCTCTCGGGCGCCGAACGGTTCGCGCACGGGGCGGGACGGCACGGATCCTTCGCCGACTGACCGCCTCGTTCGGCGCCCAGCCGATGCCGTCGGGAGCCCGGCCTACGGGGGCGTGACGCGGGCGGTGAGCAGCGTGATGTCGTCGTCGGACGAGCCGGGGACCAGGCGGGTGATCATGGCATCACAGACGTGGTCCAGTGACGTCTGGGGTTCGGTGAGCAGGCGGGTCAGATCGGCGAGGCGTTCGTCGAGGTCGGCGCCGCGCCCTTCGACGAGGCCGTCGGTGTAGAGGACGAGGATGCTGCCGGCGGGGAACGTGGCCTCGGTCGTCGTGAAGTCGACTCCACCGACGCCCAAGGGGACTCCGGACGCGGTCGGCAGGATGTAGGCCCGGCCGTCGGGCTCCAGGACCGCGGGAGGCGGGTGACCGGCTCGGGTGACGGTGCAGTGGCCGGTGGCGGGGTCGATGACGACGTAGAGGAAGGTGGCGAGCATCGGCTCGGCGAGGTCGGCGAGGGTGGCTTCGAGCTGGTACAGCAGGTCGACCGGGGGCATGTCGAGGCGGGCGAGGGCCCTCACGGTCGCCGAGAGGCGGCCCATGACCGCGGCTGCGGCGATGCCGTGGCCCATGACGTCCCCGATGGCGAGCGCCGCCTTGCCGCCGGGGAGGGGCAGTACGTCGTACCAGTCGCCCCCGACCTCGTTGATGTCGCTCGCGGGCAGGTAGCGGTGGGCGATCTCGATGCCCGGCGGCGGCGTGACGTGTTGCGGCAGCATGCTCCGCTGGAGGATCACGGCGGTCTCGTGCTCGTGCTGGTACAGGCGCGCGTTGTCGATGCTGACGGCGGCGCGGGTGGTGAGTTCGCCGGCGAGGGTGACGTCCTCGGATCCGTACGGCGCCCCGGGCCGGGTCCGGCAGAACGTGGCCACGCCGAGGACGAGGTCGCGGGCGATCAGCGGCACCATCATGAACGAGTGCACGCCCTTGCTGATCAACTGCGCCGGCACGGAGGAGTAGCGGTTCACCTGCGCGACGGCCTGCTCGTCGAGGTGGGCGATCAGATACGGCTGACGGGCCTTGATGGCCTGCGTGTAGGGGGCACCGGCCGGGAAGGTGAGGGTACGGCCGAGCGGGGCGAGGAGGCGCGTGATCGCGGTGCCGGTCAGAGGTGCCTTTCCCAGGCGACGCACGGCGATACCCCCGGCAAGACCGGGGCCCGGTTCGTCGCCGCGGGCGAGGGTGTCCAGGAGGTCGACGGTGACGGCGTCGGCCAGCTGCGGCACGGCGAGATCGGCCAGTTCCTGGGCGGTCCGTTCCATGTCGAGACTGGCTCCCATCCGGGAACTGGCGTCGCTCAGCAGGGCCAGCCTGCGCCGCCCCGCCTCCGCCTCGACGTGGTCACGGTGCTGGGCGGTGACGTCGACGAGGGTGGCCACCACACCGATCGGCCGGCCGCCCGGGTCCTCCATCCTCACGTACGAGCACGACCAGACGTGCTCGTGATCGGGGTCGGCCGGCGTGCGACCGGCGCGGTGCCGGTCCAGTACGGGCTCCCCGTAGGCCAGGGCCTGGCGCATCGCGTCCTCGATCTCCCCCGCGTTGACGTCGGGCAGCAGATCGCTGAGGCGCCGTCCGGCGTGGGCCGCTTCGGTCAGGCCGTTCATCGCCTCCAACGCGGGGTTGACCCGCAGGAAGCGGAGCTCGGTGTCGAGGAGGCCGATGCCGACCGGCGAGCGGGCGAACAGCCCGTCCCACACCGCCGAGGTTCCGCGGATCCGCCGGGTCGTGTGCGCCTCGGCGGCGAAGATCAGGACCGCCGAGGCGCCGCGGCGCCGGTCGGGGACGGGGCAGGCCCAGATCTCCAGCTCCAGCGGGTACTCGTCGTGGTGCCAGGCGGTGACCGTGCCCATCACCCCGTTCCCCGTGGACGCCGTCTCCCACAGGGAACGGCCGAGGCTGCGATCGGCGCCCGGGTGGAGAAGTTCGGCGATGTGCCGCCCGACCACGTCCGGCGGAGAGTAGCCGAGGAGCTCCTGGGCGCCGTGGTTCCAGCGGACCACCGTCCCGTCGGAGGCCGTGGCCACCTGCGCCACCGGCAGGGAGCCCACCCAGCCACCGGCGTGCTGTGCGGCCCCGCTGATCAGCTCCTCGATCGGTTGCTCGCTCATCCGGTGCCCTCCCTCCACGCTCGGGGAACGGCCGCCTCCACACCCCCATCGTCGCGCCGGTAGCCCGGTGGCGCCCCCGTAGGGGCCCGCCACGCGCCTCGCGGCGCCCGCCCGGGCCGGGCGGCGCGCCCCGGGAAGCGAGGAAGCCGCTGGTCAGCGCAGCAGCTCGTCCGCCAGCAGATCCATCAGGAGGCCGTCGTGCCAGGTGCCGTCATCGCCCCGCTCGTACCGGCGCATCACACCGACCGGCCGGAACCCGACCTTCGCGTAGCAGCGGATCGCCACCTCGTTGTCGGCCGCAGGATCGATCACGAGCCGGTGGTAGCCGTGATCGTCGACGAGGTGCCGGGCCAGGGTCCGGACGGCGTCGGTGCCCAGACCGACGCCGTGTGCCGAGGGGTCGAGGAAGAGGTCGATCCCGGCGTGGCGGTAGTCGGGCTCGTCCTCGGAGTACCACTGGATCATGCCGACGACCCGCCCCTGATGACGGACGGTCAGGCAGCGGACGTCGGGGTCCTCCAGGTCGGAGGCGACCTCCGCCGCCAGGTCCTCGCCGCCGCGCCATCGCGCCCGTACCTCCGGTGTGGCCCGGATGGCCGAGAGGGCGGGGACGTCCTCGGCGGCGGCGGGGCGGAGGACGACGGCGGCGCCGTGGAGCTCGGTCATGCCCCGGGACTCTACGCCGCGGGTCTCACGCGAAGCGCTTCTCATTGAAGCCGCGGGCCTCACGCGGGCGCTTCTCGTGGAAGCCGCGGGTCTCACGCGAAGCGCTTCTCGTAGAACCAGTTCCAGCGCGCCACCAGGACCAGCGCCCACACCAGGGTCCCGGGCGCCCACCGCCCGGCGAAGGCGGCGAGGAGCAGCGGCGCCGCGACCATCGGCAGCCCCACCGCCACGACCCACCGCGCGCCCCGCCCCGACAGCGCGCCGGCCACCAGCCCGACGCCCAGGAACACGGCGATGGCACCGCACATCAGCCAGCGCATCCCGAGCGGCAGCCGCCCCTCCGCGTGTTCCACGGCGGCGCCCAGGGCGGCGGCCAGGGAGGCGAGGGCTCCCGTCGCCACACAGTGCATCGGCAGCGCGAAGCGGGGGGCCAGCACTCCGAAACCGAGGAGGGGCACGCCGCTGGAGCGGCGCACCGCCAGCGCCCACAGCGCCAGCAGCAGGGCGAAGGACCCCACGGCCAGGCCGCCCAGGTCCGCGTTCCACTCGGCCCCGGAGGCCGCTTCCACGCCCTGCGCGATGCCCTCGCCGAGCACGATCAGGGTGAACAGGCCCAGCCGCTCGTCCAGATGACGCGGATCGAAGCGGGCGGCCCGCAAGGTCCTCGCCCCGTCGTCTCCGTCGCGCCGGTCCCGCTCCGCCCCCTGCTCCCGGAGCCGCGCCATGAGCCTGTTTCCCGACAGGGCGAACGTGAGGACCAGATCGATGGCGAGCCCGCCCGCCCACAGCCAGTACCGGACGGGATCCTCGGCCCACAGGGAGACGATCCACGGCGTGACACCCGCCGAGAGCTGCGCCATCGGCCAGTCCGCCGGGACCTCGCCCCGCCCCTGCCACACCCGTGAGGCGAGCAGACGGACGAGGACGTAGGCGAGGGCGAAGGCGTCCGCGTGCTCCGAGCGGACCTCGGGGACGGCCGCGGCCATCACCGCGAGCCCGAACATCCCGATGAGCACGGTCCGGGTGTGCACCTTGTCGGCCGCCACGTTCCCGTACGTCGTGAAGCACATCCACGCCGTCCAGAACGCCAGGTAGAGCACGCAGTACAGGGCGAGGTCGGCGTGGCCGGGGGTGCCGTGCAGCAGGTGCGCCAACTGGGCGACACCGGCGACGGCGATCAGGTCGAAGAACAACTCCAACCAGGAGGCGTGCCGTTCGGACTCGCCGGAGGACTCCGGGCGCGGCGCGGACGCCGCGGCGTGCTGAGCGGTCATGACGGCGAGTATCGGACGAATCCCCCATGGGCCCCGGGCGGCGGGCGGTGCGCCGCGCCGTTGTGGCCTAATGGCAGGACCCGGGCCGCCTCGGGCGTACGGGCCGCGGCCCCACCCGACCAGGAGCGGTGAAGGACCGATGACGCTGAACGAGGGCGGCCGCGTACGGCTTGCGGCCGAGGTGCGGCTGAGCGGCTCGCCGGTCTGGGCCGAGGACTCCGCGGCCGGCGGGGACGCCGTCGCCGGTTCCCTCTCGCTGGCGGCGGGGACCGAGGGCACGGTCGAGCGGGTCGACTCCCGCCCGAAGGAGGAGAGCCACGAGGTACGCGAGTACATCAGGCTCACGTCGCTCCTCGACGACTTCGGCGCCCAGATGCCGCCCGGGAGCCGGGGCCAGCTGGAGGACCGGATCGCCTCGTTGGTACCGACGTGGCAGGCCCACGAGCGGCAGCGGGACCGCGTGACGGTGCGAGTCCGACTCGACAACGGTTTCGTCCTCGACGGCGTGCCCGAGGACCTCTTCACCACCGCCTGAACCCCGCCTTGAACCCCGCCTGAACCCCGCCTGAACACCTCCCGGCCCGAACGGCCGTACGGGCGGTCCGGCACCGGTTCGCCCGTACGGTGGACGATCTCGTGGTGGAGCGCCCCCGTCGCCAGCATCCTGGACATGTCGCTCGTGTCCATGGGGGTGTGATCTCTCCTGGTCAGGGCAGACGAACGGGGCCCCGACCGAGAGGGAGTCATGAGCGGCGCATCACAGCCGGCCGCCGAGCCGGCCTCCACAGGAACCGTGACCACCGCCGTTCCGGCCCGGCTCGACCGCCTGCCGTGGTCCCGCTGGCACTGGATGATCGTGATCGGCCTCGGCACCGTCTGGATCCTGGACGGCCTCGAGGTCACCATCGTCGGAAACGTCGCCGGCCGCCTCGCCGAGGAAGGCAGCGGCCTGGACATCACCGCCGCCCAGGTCACCGGAACCGCCGCCGCCCTGTATGTGGCGGGTGCCTGTTCAGGAGCCCTGTTCTTCGGCTGGCTGACCGACCGTTACGGCCGCAAGAAGCTCTTCATGGTGACGCTCGCGGTCTACCTCGCGGCGACCGCGCTCACCGCGCTGTCGTTCGAGTCGTGGTGGTTCTTCCTCTGCCGCTTCCTCACCGGCTTCGGCATCGGGGGCGAGTACGCGGCCATCAACTCCGCGATCGACGAGCTGATCCCGTCCACGTACCGCGGCCGGGTCGACCTGATCATCAACGGCAGCTACTGGCTCGGGGCCATCGGCGGCGCTCTGCTCTCCATCGTCATGCTGGACACGGACATCTTCGCCCTGGACGTCGGCTGGCGGCTCAGCTTCGCGCTCGGGGTGGTCCTCGGACTGGTGATCCTGCTGGTCCGACGGCATGTGCCGGAGAGTCCACGATGGCAGTTCATCCACGGCCGCGGGGACGACGCCGAGGAGCTGGTGTCCTCGGTCGAGCGGGACATCGAGCGGGAGCACGGCCGGCCGCTGCCGCCGCCCCAGGGCGAGATCACGATCCATCAGCGCCACAGCATCGGGTTCGGACTGATCGCGAAGACGGTCTTCGGCCGCTATCCGCGCCGTGCCGTCCTCGGCCTGTCGCTCTTCATCGGCCAGGCGTTCCTCTACAACGCCATCACCTTCGGCTTCGGCACGATCCTCACCACGTTCTTCGACGTGCCCACGGGCCGGACGGGGTACTACTTCGCCGTCATCGCCGCCGGGAACTTCCTCGGCCCCCTGCTGCTCGGCAAGCTGTTCGACACGGTCGGGCGCCGGATCATGATCTCGTCCACCTACATCCTGTCCGGCGTGCTGCTGTTCGGTACGGCATGGCTCTTCGACAGTGGCGTGCTCACCGCCAGTACGCTCACCGCCTGCTGGTGCGTCGTGCTGTTCTTCGCCTCGGCCGGCGCGTCGAGCGCCTACCTGACCGTCTCCGAGGTCTTCCCGATGGAGACCCGGGCCATGGCCATCGCGTTCTTCTACGCCATCGGTACGGCCGCCGGCGGTATCAGCGGCCCGCTCATCTTCGCCAGTCTCACCGAGTCCGGTGTGCCCTCCGAGACGGTCCTCGCCTTCCAGATCGGCGCGGGCCTGATGTGCGCCGCCGGGCTCGTGGCCGCGTTCCTCGCCGTGAAGGCGGAGCGCCGCTCGCTGGAGGACATCGCCGAGCCCCTGTCGGTGGTCCACGGGACGGCGGACACGAAGCCCTCCGGCTGAACCGCGGCCGGCGCCGGAGCCGGGCGCGGACCGGCTCGACCGCTTCACCGCAGGTCACCGCTCCGTGGCGGTGCGTGAAATTGCGCGTTCGCCTTCCGCATACCGGTGCACAGCGGCCTCTTCCGGTGCATGCTGTGCACCAGCAGCGGTCGAGTTCCCGTATGGAGGCCGGAAGAGTGAACGGCGGCAACGGCAGACGGCGCCTGACGGGCCGGGCGGCGGCCGGGAAGGGTGCCGCCGCGCACCGGTCGGCCGGTGCCCGAAGACGGCTCGCCAGGACCGGGGGCGAGGTTCCCCTCGACCGGCTCACCACGCGCGGCCGGCTCGCCTGGCTCAACGCCGCCGGATCCAGGATCGGCACCACCCTGGACCTCGAACGCACCGCCCAGGAGCTGGCCGAGTTCACCGTGCCGGGCTTCGCCGACGGGGCCGCCGTCGACATCCTGGAGAGCGTCCTCCGGGGCGACGAGGGTTCCCGGTGGACGGGGACGGGCGTCCCCCTCATGAGAGCCACCGCGCTGTGCGCCGTCGAGGAGCTGTCCTCCCTGGAACCCACCCCGGTGGGCCAGACGTTCGTCCGCGAGGAGAAGGCCCACGAGACGCTGCTCCACCGGTACTGCCTGCGACAGGGCAGACCGGTGCTGGTGAGCCGGATGCGGAACGAGGACTTCACCAAGGTCGCGCCGACCGCGAGCGCCGCCGCCCAGATGCGCGCCGCCGGAGTGCACAGCTACCTCGCCGTGCCGCTCATCGCCCGCGGGCTGCTGCTCGGCAGCGCGGACTTCGTCCGCGGCCCCGGATCGCCGCCGTTCTCCTCCACCGACCTCGCGCTGGCGGAGCAGCTCGCCTCCCAGGCCGCGGTGTACATCGACAACGCCCGGCTGTACGGGCGCGAGCGCGAGCACGTCGTCTCCTTGCAGCGCAGTCTGCTGCCGCGCGCGACCCCCGTGACGCCCGGGCTGCGGGTGCAGGCCGAGTACGCCCCCTCGACCGCCCATCACGGGGTGGGCGGGGACTGGTACGACGTCATGGCCCTGCCCGGCGGACGTACGGCCCTCATGGTGGGCGACGTCATGGGCCACGGACTGCCCGCCGCCGCCACCATGGGGCGCCTGAGGGCGGTCGCCCGCACCCTGATGACCCTCGACATGGCTCCGGAGCGCGTCCTGGCCCGGCTCGACCTCGCCACGCGTGACCTGGAGGACGAACAGGTCGCCACCTTCCTCTGCGCGGTCTTCGACCCGGCCGACTCCACCTACACCCTGGCCAGCGCCGGGCACCTGCCACCGCTCCTCCTCGACGGGCAGGGCTCCGCGGAGTTCGTGGACGTCCCGATCGGCGCGCCGCTCGGGACGGGAGTGATTCCGTACGACCCGATCCGGCTGAAGGTTCCCGCGGGCGGCCATCTGGCCATGTACACGGACGGTCTCGTCAAGTCCCGTCAGGCGGACCTGGACCACCAGCTGGACCGCCTGCGCTCGGCCGCCCGCGGTCTGACGCCGGAGGCACTCGCAGGGGGCGGCCTGATCGGGTGCTCCCCCGCCGACGCCGCCCGGTTCGACGAGGCCGTGCTCCTCGTCGCGGCGACCGCCTCCGGCACCCCGGCCGACCTCTGCGAGTGGCAGCTGCCGCAGGAGGGACGCGCCGCGTCCGTCGCCCGCGGCCTGGTCACGGACCAGCTCGCCGCGTGGGACCTGGCGGAGCTCGCCGATGTCTTCGAACTCGTCGTCTCCGAACTCGTGGGCAACGCCCTGCGCTACGGCAACGGCCCCGGCAGGCTCCGGCTCCTGCGCGGCGAGCGCCTCGTCGTGGAGGTCTCGGACACCGGCCCGGACCTGCCCCAGATCCAGCACGCGGACCTCAGCGACGAGGGCGGCCGGGGCCTCCAGCTCATCAACATGCTCTGCCGCAGATGGGGCTCCTGCCGCACCGTGACCGGCAAGGTGGTCTGGGCGGAACAGAACCTGCCCTCCTGAAGGCACGGGCCCCTCCCCCGGGTACGGGAGAGGGGCCCTGACACCGTCCGGCGGCTACAGCTCCTTCACTCGGATGTTGCGGTAGGAGATGACGTCCGTCGTCCCGTGGACCTGGAGGCCGATGTAGCCGGAGGCGTACCGCCGGCCATCGGTGCCCGGGTCGTCGGAGCGCGGTGGCTGGAAGAGCTGACCACCGGTGTTGTCGAACTCGTTGATCAGCTTGCCGTTGCGGAAGACCGAGTAGTGCTGGCCCTCCACGCGGATCTCGTAGTCGTTCCACGTGCCCTTGGGCGTCACCCCGGCGCCGGCGAGGCCCACGCGGTCGAAGCCGTAGACCGAGCCCGTCTTGTACATGTCGCCGTCGGGCCGGTCGAGGACCTGGATCTCATGGCCGTACTTGATGGCGACCCACTCCGGACGTGACTCCTCGGGGTTGTCGTGGACGTACGGGAAGCGCACGAAGACGCCGCCGTTGGCGTTGCCGGCCCCGGGGGCGTCGTCGCGCCACTGGAGCTTGAGCGAGAAGTCCCCGTACTGCCTCTGCGGGAACCACAGCATGCCCATGCCCGGCACCGTGGTGCTGCTGGTCATGGCCCCGTCCGCGCTGAGCGCGAAGCTGCCGCCGCCGACGTGCTGCCACTTCGAGAAGCTCGCCGCGCTGCCGTCGAACAGATCGCGGTAGCCCTCGGTCTGGCCCGGCTTGCCGATGCCCGACTGCTTGGCCGCACGGTAGATCTTCCTGTGCTCGCGGGTGTCGATGACGCCGTCGGCGAGCAGCCGGTCGACCACGGTGTCGACGTGCTTGAGGAACAGTGCGTGCGAGGACCAGTCCTTCTCGTCCTCGATGAGTTCGTTGACGGTGCAGCGGCGGTTCGTCATCCGGTTCGGGACGCCGGTGTCGACGGTCCCGACGATGACGGTCGACCGCTCGTCGAACTCGGGGCAGTCGGGCGCCGGCACCCCGCCGCCCTCGGCGACGGTGAAGGCCGTGCTCCTCGCCGTGGAGGTGTTGCCCGCCTTGTCCGTCGCCCTGTACAGCACCGTGTGGCGGCCGACCCGGTCGACGATCACCGCGGTGGTGTAGGCGAGGTAGGGGCCGCCGTCGAGCGAGTACTCGATCCGGTCGAGGCCCGAGTCCGCGTCCGTCGCCGACAGGGTGACCGTGGCGCTGGTGATGTACGCGCCGTCGGAGTCGCGCACCCCGGCGACGGAGGCGGAGGCCTCGGGGGCGGTGGTGTCCGGGTCGGGCTGCGTCACGACCGTGAAGCCGACGGACTTCTCCGCCGCCGCGTTGCCGGCCTTGTCGCTCGCCTTGTAGCGGACGGTGTGGGTGCCCGCCTCGTGCACCATCACGGGCGCGGTGTACGGCTGCCAGGCGCCGTCGCCGATCGCGTACTCGATGGTGTTGACGCCCGAGCCGGTGTCGGATGCCGTCACCGTCACCGTGGCCATGTCGAGGTAGCGGCCCTGGTCGTCCTGTTCTCCGGTGACCGTCGCCGAGGTCTCCGGCGCCGTCGTGTCGTCGGTCGGCGGGGCGACGACGGTGAAGTCGGCGGTCTTCTCGGCGGCCGTGTTGCCCGCCTTGTCGCTCGCCCGGTAGCGGATCGTGTGCGCGCCGACCTGGTCGACGACGACCGGGACGGTGTACGGCTGCCACGGGCCGTCCGCCCCGACCGCGTACTCGACCTTGTCGACGCCCGACCCGGCGTCCGTCGCAGCGAGCGTGACCGTCGCCTGGCCGACGTAGGCGCCGTCGGCGTTGCGGTCACCCTCCACCTTCGCGGTGGTCTCCGGTGCGGTGGTGTCCTCACCGCCGCCCTCGGTGACGGTGAGGATGCCCTGCATCTGGCCGTGCCCGGGGATCGTGCACTTGAAGAGGTACCGGCCCGGGGTCAGCGTCACCTCGGCCGTGTGCCGGCCACCGTTCGCGTCGCTCGGGTTGGCCAGGATGTTGAGCGGGACGTCGTTGTTGTACTCGGGGTCGGAGACGTCGAACGTCAGGGTGTGCGGCATACCGGTCGTGTTGCCGGTGGCCGTGCTGTTCTCGAAGACGATGGTCGTCGCGCCGGCCACCGCCGTGGTGGGGAACTCCAGGTAGCGGTCGATCGGGTCGCCCGCCTTCCAGGTCAGCACCTGCGCCGCGGCGGACCGCCGCCCGTCGTCGCTCCTGCCGTAGGCGGATGCCGAGGTCAGCCCCACGATCATCGCGACGGCGGCCAGCAGGGCCGCCCACAGCCTCCCGTCACCGTGTCTCATGGTCACCGCGCCGCCTTCCTTGCGAGCTGGTCCGCGGCCGGGGTGGGCCCGCCGCCCTTGTAGGTCACGCGCCAGAGCGCGGAGTCGGGGTGCGAGGTGAAGAAGCCCCGCCCGTAGTCGAGGACGTACAGCGAACCGTCGGGGGCGAACTTCCAGTCCATCAGGTTGCGGATGCCGCCCTGCCCGACCGGGATGATCTTCTTCAACGACTCGGCGTGCACGGGCAGTCCGCCCTTGCCGACGGTCTTCGGATCGGTCAGCACGGCGTGCCGCGGCTGGTCGCCGTCGTAGAAGTCACCGACGAACCACTTGCCGTCCCAGTACGACGGCCACTTCACGGCCGAGTCGCTCGCGGCGTCGTAGCGGTAGAGCGGCCCGTTCATGGTGGCCTGCCCGCCGCCCTTGAGCCACGGGAGCAGCAGCTTCTGCTCCTCCTGCTTGTAGCTCGGGACTCCGTTCGCGTCCCGCGGGTAGTCCACGCCGCCGCCCTGGGGCGAGTACCAGATCGTGTTCGCCGTCACCGGCGGCAGGTTCACGAGCCCGTCGTTGTTCGGCGACTCGTTCTTCGGCGCGTTGCAGTCGTACCAGCCGAGCGGCTTGCTCGGATCGGTCGGGCCGCGGTCCCGGTAGGGCTGCTTGTTGCCCATGCAGTACGGCCAGCCGTGGTTCCCCGCCCTGGTGATCGCGGCGAAGGTGTCGTACTTGGCCGGGCCCCAGGTCGTCGACGGCGCGCCCGCGTCCGGGCCGACCCAGCCCGCGTAGAGGATGTCGGTCTTCTGGTCGACGGAGATGCGCGCGGGGTTGCGCACGCCCATCACGTAGATCTCGCCGCGGGTCTTGCCGCCGCCCTCGTCCGTCTCCTCGCCCGTGAAGAGATTGCCTTCGGGGAGGGTGTACGTGCCGTCGTCCTCCGGGTGGATCCGAAGGATCTTGCCGTTGAGGTTGTTGGTGTTGCCGGCGGTGCGGCGCGCGTCCGCGAAGGAGACGCCCTTGAAGTTCGGCGCGGGGTTGTTGCCCGAGTAACCGCCGCTGGAGCCGGACGAGTTGGTGTCTCCGGTGGCGATGTAGAGGTTTCCCTTGGAGTCCCAGGCCATCCCGCCGCCCGCATGGCAGCAGCTGTGGATCTGGACGGGCCAGCTCAGCAGCACCTTCTCGCTCGCCAGGTCGAGCCGGTTCGTGGCGAGGTCGAGGGTGAAGCGGGAGACCCTGCGCTCGCCCATGTGCGCGTCGCGGTCGATCCGGGAGTGCGGCGTGTAGTGCAGATAGACCCAGCCGTTGGTCATGAAGCCGGGGTCGAGCTCGATGCCGAGCAGCCCCTCCTCGTTCTTGACCAGTTCGTCGCCGCCGCCCTTGTTGCCGAAGACGGTGAGTGCTCCGGCCCTCGTGACCTGCTTGGTCCTCGGGTCGTAGACGTGGATCTCGCCGTTGCCCTTGCCGATGTCCGGGTTGTTCCAGTCGGTGACCACCGGCACGCTGGAGTCGGCGCCGCCGCGTCCGATGTACAGGATGCGCCCGTCGGGAGCGGCGACGAGGCCGTGCGGCTCGCCGATCTGGTCGTTCTGGCCGGGCTGGTTGGGCTTGGTGACGCGCTCGGCGGTGTAGTTGGCGTCGATGGTCGCCTTGCAGTCCGCCTGGGAGATACGGGCGGTCCAGGCGATCGCGCCGCGCAGATGGTCGCGGAAGTCCGCCTCGGCGTAGCTGTCGACGGTGCCGCCCATGGCGGTGTAGAAGGACCGGCCGCCGTCGTAGTCACGGCACCAGGACACAGGGTGGTCCCAGCCGTTCGGCTTGGCCGCGGGCTGGTACGAGGCTTCCCGGACGCGCGCCACGGTGTGGACGGTGCCGGACGGGTTGCGGTCCCAGTTGAACCACTTGTCGGGCCGCTTCCACTCCAGCGGAAGGGACGCGGTGGCCGGGTGCTGCCGGTCGCCGACCTCCACCACCGCACGCTGCGCGCTGCTCGGCGCCCCGGTGGGCCGTGCGCCGATCAGGCCGCTGAACCAGGTGGAGTACGGCTCGGTGCGCGCCGCCTCGTGGACGCCGACGAACCCTCCGCCCGCCTCCATGTAGGACTCGAGGCCCGCCTCCTGCTCCGGATCGAGCACGTCGCCGCCCCCGGTCAGGAACACCACCGCGTTGTATCTGCCGAGCCGTTTGGCGTCGGTGAAGACGGCCGGGTCGGCGGTGGCCTCCGTACGGAAGCGTCCGGCGCTCGGGCCGGTCAGCCCGATGGTCTCGACGGCCGCGATGCCGGCGTCGACCGTCGGCGACTCCTCGGTCGCCGACCCGTGGAAGACGAGCACCCGCACGTTCGCGCCGCCTGGCGGAGACGGGAGAGACAACGTTGTCGAGGCGGTGATCGACGGTGGGTCCGGATACGGTCTCGCCGAGGCGGGGCCTCCTCCGAGCAGGGATGCGGTCAGGGCTCCGGCCCCAAGTGCCGCCACCGCAAAGCCTGTTCTTGTTCTCGATTGGTGATGTGGTGTGCGCTTCATGGGTCACCCATCCCTCTGAGGTCACAACAACAGCCGTTGAAGCTAGACCTCTTTGCACGGTTCGCCAATACCTATGACCACAACAGGACGAACTTTGTCCTGGGTGTGGAGAAACGAGAGCCGCCCCGCTACCGTGTGGGCCGTCCCCAGGGGCCCTTCACCCCGTCAATCTCCACCGAGAAGCGGAGAGTTCGACATGGACAGACGCAGCTTCAACCGTCGCCTGCTCGCAGGCGGGGCCGTCGCCGCGACCGGCGTGACATCGTTGTCACTCACCTCCGCCTCAAGCGCCACACCCGGCACGGCAGCCGCCCTGAGAACTGCCCCGGCGGGCGGCCGGATACGCCATCTCAAGCTGTACGCGGAGAAGTTGGCCGACGGACGGATGGGGTACGGCCTGGAGAAGGGCAAGGCGTCCGTACCCGGCCCGCTGATCGAGCTCATCGAGGGCGACACGATCCACATCGAGTTCGAGAACCTGATGGACGTCCCCGTGAGCCTGCACCCGCACGGCGTGGACTACGACATCGACAACGACGGTACGAGGATGAGCGGCAGCCATGTCGAACCGGGCGCCACCCGCACGTACACCTGGCGCACCCACGCCCCCGGCCGCCGCTCCGACGGCACCTGGCGCCCCGGCAGCGCCGGGTACTGGCACTACCACGACCACGTCGTCGGCACGGACCACGGCACCGGAGGCATCCGCAAGGGCCTGTACGGCGCCCTGGTGGTGCGCCGCAAGGGCGACATCCTCCCGGACAAGCAGTTCACCATCGTCTTCAACGACATGACGATCAACAACCGGCCGGCGGCGGAACCGCCGGACTTCCGCGCCACGGTGGGCGACCGGGTGGAGATCGTCATGATCACGCACGGCGAGTACTACCACACGTTCCACATGCACGGTCACCGCTGGGCCGACAACCGTACGGGCCTTCTGTCCGGCCCGGACGACGTGAGCCGGATCATCGACAACAAGATCACCGGTCCGGCGGACTCGTTCGGCTTCCAGATCATCGCGGGCGAGCACGTCGGGGCCGGGGCCTGGATGTACCACTGCCACGTCCAGAGCCACTCCGACATGGGCATGGCCGGTCTCTTCCTGGTGGCCAAGCCGGACGGCACCGTACCGGGCCACGGATCGCACCACGCGGGGGCGGGGCGGGAGGAACCCGGCACTCGGACGGAGCCTTCCGCTCGGGAGGGCGCGGCCCCGTCGGCCTCCGGCGGCTCCCACCACCACTGACGGCGCGGGCGGCCGGAGTCACGTGGAATCGGGGCGCGAACAGAAGGGGTGACGGGGTTTCAAGTGGCCATGGGCGGTGAGCCGAAGAGAAGAGACTCATCCGTTCACGCGACAGGAGGAACCCATGGTGGGCTGGCGGGAATCCGCTGCTTGTCAGAACGTCGACCCCGACCTCTTCTTCCCTGTGGGGACGGGGGCTCCCGCGCTGATCCAGGCGGAGGAGGCCAAGGAGGTCTGCCGGGAGTGCCCCGTTCGCCAGGCGTGTCTGGACTGGGCGATGGACGACTCGCGCCAGCTCTCCGGCGTGTGGGGAGGCCTGCGCGAGGACGAACGCCAGTCCTTGAAGCGCCGCCTGCGCCGACGGTCCCACAGGCCGGCCTGAACGGCGGTCGAACGGCCTGACGCACACAAGGCCCCGTCCCGGATCCGGGACGGGGCCTTGTGTGCGTCAGGCCGTTCTAAGACCCGGAAGGCTCCCCGGAGACCAGGAACAGGAGAACCCGGACACGCGGAACGGCCTCACCAGAAGGGGGTTGGTGAGGCCGTTCCGCGTGTCCGGGTCTCCGGGGGCCGGAGTCTCCGGGAACGACTACCCGACACCGTCGAGCATGCCCTTCCGCAGCTGCTCCAGGTTGCGGGAGAGGAGCCGGGAGACATGCATCTGCGAGATGCCGAGCTCCGCGCCGATCTCCGACTGCGTCATCTCCTCGACGAAGCGCAGGTGCAGAATGCGGCGGGCCCGCTCGTCGAGCTCCACGAGGAGGGGGGCGAGGGTGTGGAAGTCCTCGAAGAGTTCCAGGGCCGGGTCCTCGGCCCCGATGAAGTCCGACAGCGCCGCGTCGTCGTCGTCCGCGCCGATGGCGGCGTCCAGGGACGTGGAGTTGTATCCGTTGGAGGCCACGCGGGCCTCGATGACCTCGTCCTCGGAGAGGTTCATCAGCGTCGCCAGCTCCGCGACGGTCGGCGACCGGCCCAGGCGGGTGCTCAGCTCCTCCGTCGCCTTGGCGAGTTCGACCCGGGCCTCCTGGAGCCGACGGGGCACGTGGACCGCCCAGGAGGTGTCGCGGAAGAAGCGCTTGATCTCGCCCACGATGTACGGGACGGCGAAGCTGGTGAACTCCACCTCACGCGTTATGTCGAACCGGTCGATGGCCTTGATCAGACCGATCGTGCCGACCTGGACGATGTCCTCCATCTCGTCACCGCGGGCCCGGAACCGCCCGGCCGCGTACCGCACGAGCGACATGTTCATCTCGATCAGCGTGTTGCGTGCGTACTGGTACTCGTGGGTCCCCTCTTCCAGCACCGCCATCTTGTCGAAGAACACCTTCGACAGCTCTCGTGCGTCCTTGGGGGCGACCTTGCGAGGCGCTTCGAGTACGGGAAGACCCCCCACACTCGCTCCGGCTCGGGCCTTCGTCTCCGTCGTCACCGCAGTCGGCACTCGGACGACCTCCCTCGTAGCTCGAACATTCGACTCCCCGTCAGCAGACCGCCTGCCCCGAGTCCGCCGAAGCATTCCCATGAATGTGAATCAGTTTTCTCCGGCGCTCCGATTCGCCCGACCCTGTCCCGATCCACCCCAATTGCGGTGGCCCTTTCGGATCAGGCGAGCGAGAGGCGCGCCCGGACTCGCTTACCCGAGGGCAGCGGTTCCACACTCACACTCTCGCAGACGGCCACCACGATCTCGACGCCGTGCTGGCCGATCCGGCCGGGGTCATGGCCGCGGGGCACAGGAGACGCCTCCCGCCGGTCGAACACCGAGATCTCCAGGGCCTCGTCGAACAGCTCCAGCAGGACCCGGCAGGGGCCCGGTGCGTGCCGCACCACGTTGGTCACCAGCTCGCTGACCACCAGACGTGCGAGGTCGATGCGCTCACGCGCCACCGGTTCACGCCCCACCGCCGGGGAGGCGCTGAGGAAGTCGGCGATGAAGTCGCGAGCGGAAGCGATCACCCCGTCATCGATGTCGTAGTCGACGCTCGCGGACAGCGAAGGTCGTCGGGTCGCGCTCTGCGTGGCCGTCGAGTCCGTCACCGCCCCTCCTCCCTCACGCGTTCCGTGGATCCCGTCTCGTCCTGCGAATTTTCCCTGCTTCGCACGATCCACACCCCCCCGTCCGGGAATCGGGACGAGCCGCCCCTCCCGTGGCCGCGGCCGCGGCCTCCGCACTGTTCTACCGGTCCCCGCCCCCGTCCGCATCCCGTTCGGCGACGCGGCCGCCGTGCCAGTCGAGACAGAGGACGAGGACGGCTTCCGCCGAACCACCCGGAGTTCCGCGCAACGCCCGGACCACCGCCCTGGGCGTGTCGGCACAGGTCAGGTGCCGGGCCGCGTCGATCGCGCTGCTCACGGCACGGTCCGCCGCCGGGTCGCCCGCGCCGGGCGGACTCTCGGACCGGTCGCAGGCGAGGAAGACCAGCCGGTCGCCCGGGAGGATCCGCAGGCGCTGGGTCGCGTAGACGGTGTCCTCGAACATTCCCAGCGGCAGCTGCCGTTCCAGATCGAGCCGCTCGGTCACCGCTCCACGGGTCCGCCAGACGGTGGGCGAGCCCGCGTCGACGACCCGCACCTCCCCGTCGGCGAGCCTGACGCTCATCAGGAGTGCGGAGAGGCTTCGCTCACCCCGGTGCTGGCCGTAGAGCGCCTGGTCGGTGAGGCTCGCCTGACCGACCAGGTCGAGTCCGGCGCGCCGGGCGTTGCGGAGGGCGCTCAGGGCGAGGTTGCTCACCAGGACCGAAGGGGTGCCGGGCCCGGTGCCGTCGGCGACGACGAGGGTGAGGTCCTCGTCGGTCACCGACCAGTCCAGGACGTGGCCGCCCGAGGTGTAGGCCGGCTCCCAGTAGGCGTGGAGGGTGAACTCCTCGCCCGCGCAGGCCCGCCCGGGAAGCATGTCCCACTGCATCTCCGCCGGGATGCTGAGGGCGCGGGCCCGGCGGGTCTGCCGGTAGACGTCGGTGTGGCGGTCGGCGACCTGGAGCGCGTGTCCGAGGGTTTCGGCGATTCCGACGAGATCCTCCGCACACCGGGGCGTGAGGTGCTCCGGAAGGAGGTCCACCACAAGAACCCCACACCGGTCGCCGCGAACCGACACAGGAAGGTACGCGGTCGCCGTCGGCCCGTCCGCCCCGGAAAGATATGGTTGCTGTGTGGTGAAGGCGTGCCCCGCGGGCCCGGAGTCCAGGGCCGAGGGCTGCAACCCGGCACGGGCCTGGACGGGCTCGACGGGGCGTAGCGCCGTGAGCCCGTAGTCGACGAGCAGGAGGTCGACGGAGAACGCGGCGAACTGCTGTGCCAGATTGATTCGGAGGGAGTCCAGGAGGCGGTGTGCCGGCGCCCCGCGCAGAGCGCGTTCCACTGTCACGCGTCGATCCACCGAATCCGTACCGCCTTCTGGAGAGATGTGGAGATGACCGGGCGCCCGGCAGGACCGGCGCCCTCGGCCCCGGACGCCTGAGGAGTGTCGATAGCCATGGACACGGATCCCGCCCCGTCTCAGCGGGAGGCGCAGGAGACGACCGAGGCGGCCCGGGAGCTCATCGAGCTTCTCGAGGTGCTGTGGGAGCGCGGCCGGGACATGGTGTCGTCGACACCCGTGTCGGCGTCTCAGCTCCGGGTGCTGTACAGCCTCGACCGTGAGGAGGGGATCAACCTCCGCGCGCTGGGCGAGCTGCTCGGTTCCGCGCCGCCCTCGGTGAGCCGCATGTGCGACCGGCTGGAGGCCCTGGGGTTCGTGCAGCGGCTGCCCAGTCCCGTCAGCCGGCGCCAGCTCGAGCTGCACCTGACCGTCCGCGGCAAGGCGTACCTCAAGGACCTCAGGGCCCAGCGGGAGGACGCGCTGCTGGCCGTCATCGCCACCATGCCGCCGACGGCTCGCAGGGCGCTGCTGCGGGGGCTGACCGGCTTCCAGGACGCCCTGGACAAGGAAGGTTCGTCCCCCCGGAGAGCGTCCCCGCTCAAGGGCGTCCGGTCCGCCTGACGCCCGTGCGCAGTGGGCGCCGTCCGATCACGTGCCCCATGTCCCACTTCTCACCCCTGGTCCCCTACGACGTGTTCACTCCCGGGCACGAGCCAGGTGTTGCCATAAGGATACAGTTGTCACGCGGCAACTGTTAACGCGAGGTGGTGCGCCCAGCGGCGGAAGGCCCTGTCAGGGGCGGGTGTCCTCGGGCGGGGTGACGTCCTGGCGGGCTCCGCGTCCCCACCAGTCGAGGCAGACGACGAGCGCGTCGTCCTCCAGCGCCGTGTCTCCGTGGTACGTCGCGAGTTCGCGCAGGACGGCGCCGGGCACCTGGGTGGGCGGCAGCAGCCTGGTCGAGGTGAGCGCCCGGGCCAGCGCCCGTTCGCCGTAACTCTCCCCGTTCGGGGCCTCGGCGTCGTACACGCCGTCGCTGCCGAACAGCAGCCGGTCTCCCGGGCGCACGGTGAACCGCTCGGGGACGTAGGCGGTCTCCTCGAACATCCCGAGGGGGAGCTGGGCCTCGAACGAGACGGGCTCGACCGAGCGGTCGCGCAGCCGCCACAGCCGGGGCGAGCCGGCGTCGAGGGCCTCGACCTCTCCCGTCGCGAGGTCGAAGCGGAGCAGCAGTACGGAGACGTAGGCACTGCCCCGGTACTGCGCGAACACCGCCTGGTCCGCCAGGGCCGCCTGGTCCGCGAGGCCGAGCCCGGCACGGCGGGCGTTGCGGAGCGCGTTGATGGCGAGATTGGTCAGCAGGGCGGCCTCGATGCCCTCTCCCATCCCGTTGGTGACCGTCAGGGTCAGGTGGTCGGCCGACGCGGACCAGTCGTAGTTGTCCCCGAAGATCGCGTAGGCAGGCTCCAGGTGGGCGCCGAGGGCGAACTCGGGCCGGGCGCAGGAGCGCCCCGGAAGCAGCTGCCACTGCATCTCGGCGGCCAGGGTCAGCCGGGTGGCGCGCCGTGCCTGGACGTACAGGTCCGTGTCGCGCTCCGCGACGAGGATCTCGTGGCCGAGCGCCTCGCTGATGTGCCGGAGCTCCGGCAGCAGGGGGTCCAGGTCACGGTCCGGCGGCATGGTCACGGTGAGCACACCCATGCGGTCGCCCCTGATGGTCACCGGCAGGTGCGCGGAGGCGGTGTCCGCCTCGTGCGTGACGTACGGCTCCTGCGCACCGAAGGCGCGGCCCTGCGGGCTGTCGTGGATCAGCACCGGCGCGCTCGCGTGCAGGACGCGCTCGACGAGCTGGAGCGACCGCAGGCCGTAGTCGGCCAGCCGTAGCTCCACCCGCCGGGCGCCGTAGTGCTCCCGCAGAGCCTCCTCCACGACGCTCATCAGCATGTGCGGAGCGGCCCGGCGCAGCGCCTGCTCGACGGCGGTGATCTCGTCCACGTGTTCCCGCTTCTCCTTCCGCCCGGCCGCGGGCCCGCCGCCGCGGGCCCGCACCGGGGTCGACTATCCGGCGCGCCCGGTCGCCGCGGCGAGCGCCTCCGCCACGTCGGCGTGCAGGGGCGTCGTCATGGTGAGTCCGGTGATCTCCAGGATGCGTCGCACGGCCGGGGTCGGCGCGACGAGATGGAGGTCGCCCTTGGACTCGCGCGCGTCCCGCGCCGCCCTGATCAGGACGTTCAGGCCGGACGAGTCCATGAAGGCGAGTGAGGAGAGATCCAGGACCAGGTGGCGGCGGCCGTGCAGGACCTGGTTGGCCAGGTGGTGGTGGAGCACGGTGGCCGTCTCGATGTCGAGTTCGCCGCCCACGGACAGCACGGCCGTGTCGGCGTCGCGGATGTCCACCTCGACGTCCAGGTTCACTTCTCGCTCGGGCATACTCCCTGCTTTCTGTGGAGGGGGGCGTTCGGTCTTCCGTGCGTGGGGGCGCGCGGTCTTCCCTGGGTGGGACCTTCGATCGGGGCACGTGGTCAGGAGACCCGCACGCCGATCAGACACGTGTCGTCGTCCGTGTCGGACTTGCTGTGCGTGAGCAGCATGTCCAGACGCCGTTCGAGGCTGTCGGCGGGGGCCTGGGCCGTGGTCAGGAGCTGGGCAAGGGAGTCGTGCACGGCCGTGTCCCGGCGCTCGACGAGTCCGTCGGTGTACATGAGGACCGTGTCGTCCGGCTCGAGCTGGAACTCCGCCTCCTCGTACTCCGCCTGCGCGAGCGCTCCCAGGAGCATCCCCTTGAGCAGCGGCAGCGTCGAGGCCTCCGTACCGCGTACGAGAACCGGCGGGAGGTGGCCCGCCCTGGCCCAGCGCAGCGTGCGGGTCTCGGGGTCGAAGACCCCGCAGACGGCGGTCGCCGTGACCTGCTCGGTGAGGTGGTGGGCCACGATGTTCAGCCAGGACAGGAGCTGGCCGGGGCCCGCTCCCGTGACGGCGAGGCCGCGCAGGGCGTTGCGCAGGACGACCATGCCGGTGGCGGCCTCGATGCCGTGCCCGGCGATGTCCCCGACGCACAGCAGTATCTTCTTGGACGGCAGCACGACCGCGTCGTACCAGTCGCCGCCCACCAGGGACTCCGTCTCCGCGGGCCGGTAGCGCACCGCGACGTCCAGGCCGGGTGCGTCGAGCGGCGCCCTGCTCGGCGGCATGATGGCGTGCTGCAGCTGGAGGGCCAGCCGGTTGCGCTCCGCCGACTCCTGCTCCGTGGCGGCGAGTTGATCGCGCGTCGCCGCCAGGGCCACCTCGGTCCAGTGCTGCGAGGAGATGTCCTGGTACGCGCCCCGTACGGCGAGGAGCCGCTCGCCCGGGCCGAGGACGGGTTCGGCGATGACGCGGATGTGGCGGGTCACTCCGTCGGGGCGCAGCAGCCGGAAGGCGGTCGAGGTCGCCCGCCGGTGGTGCAGCACGGCCTGCAGGAAGCGGCCGATGGCGACGGAGTCGTCGGGGTGGGCATGGGCGCTCAGGTCGTGCAGGGACACCGGCCCCGCGGAGACGTCCCTGCCGTACAGGTCGAAGAGCTGTCCGTTCCAGGTGATCTCCCTGGTGAGGAGGTTCTCCTCGAATCCGCCGATGCGGCCGAGCCGCTGAGCGTGCTGGAGCAGGCTCGCGAGCCGGGCGGTCTCGTCCTCGATGCGCCAGATGAGGAGCACGCTGCCGCCGTGCCTGCTGATGCTGAGGTCCGCGACCGAGGCGAGCTGCACCTGGTCCACGAGCGCGGTCAGCCGGGCGCGGCGCGCGCGGAAGGGCTCGCCGGTGGCGTAGACGCGCTCGATCCGCTCGAAGAGTTCGTTCTCGCCCGCGGCCGTGGGGTACGCCTCCAGGAGCAGGGCTCCGTCGACGGCGCTCCTGGTGCGGCCCGCGGGGTCCTGGAACCGTTCGTTGGCGTGGCGGATGCGGAAGTCCGAGAGGCGGCCGTCGGAGTCCAGTTCCGGAGTGAGGACGAGGGCCGGGTCGTACAACCCGTCGGCGAGGTCCACGAGTTCGGTCACCCCGGCCGGTTCGCGCGGCCGCATCGGCACCGGCTCGGCGGGAAGGGTCTCCAGCGTGTGGGCGCACAGTTCGGCCAGCGCCTCGAGCTGGCGCTCGACGGCCTGGGGGTGCTGGTCCAGAGGTCCGGGCCAGCAGATCTCGAGGACGCCGTGGATGCGGCCGCCGGTTCCGGCGGGTACCGCCACCCGGCCGCCGTCGGGGTTGCGGGTGTGCCCGATGGAGGGGATGCCCGCGGCCGCGAGCGAGGGGAACCGCACGGTACGGCGCCCGGTGAGCGCCTGCCGGGCGACGGTGGCCACCCCGGGCGGTACGTAACGCCAGCGGCCGGGCTCGTCGGGGCCGAACCCCGCGTGGCCGCAGAGGGTGAGGGAGGAGTCGGGGCCGGCGGTCCAGACGGCGACACCGCTGGCCCCGAGGGGCGCGAGCGCGTGCTCCAGGAGGGATTCGGCCACGGCCTGGGTGTCGCCCGCGTTCAGCGCGGCGCACTCGGCCGTACGCAGACGCACGGCGACCGAGGTCTCGGAGGTCGCGTCGGTCTCGGCGCCCGCCCCGGTCCCGGTTTCACCCGCCGTCCGTTGGACGAAGTCGTCGGCCACCTCGGCGACCCGGTCGTGGGCCGCCTGGTTGACGATGTCGGCGGCCAGTTCCAGCTGTGAGAGCCCGGCCTGGGCCGCCAGGGCGGCCAGTTGCCGCGCCGCCTGGGCCGGGCCGCACCGGAGCCGCTCGACGATGACGCCCTTGGCGAGTTCGACGAGCGCGCGCCCGTCGGCCGCGGCCTGTGCGGCGCGCACCTCTCCGCGCAGCCGTTCCACCGTGGCGGCCAGCCGGCCGACGGTGGAGTGGTGTTCCGACAGCGGATCCTCCTGGTTCGACGGTGCGGGCGCAGGGCCCGCTCCGGGGTCGTAGCCGCGCGGATCACCGCCCACCGGGTCGGCGCCGAGCGGACCGTCCCCGCGCGGATCGCCGCCCACCGGGTCGTAGCCGAGCAGGTCGTCGCCCACCGGGTCCGGCCCGGGCTCGGAGACGGCCCTCAGGGCTTCCACGGTCCGTGACCGGGGCGCCGGCAGTTCGCGGAACGCAACGTCCCCCTTCGGAGCGTCGTCCCCAGGGGGGCCGACGGACGGGTCTCCGCCGGGGTGGTGGGGAGCACTCATGACGCGGACTCCTGAGAAGCGAGGGCCGGGGGGCCTGGGGCGGACGGGGCGGGGGCGTGAGGTCGGTTCGGGCCCGTGGGGGCTACCCCTCACCCAGCCAGCGGCGGATGCAGTTGATGAGGTCGTCGGCGTCGACCGGCTTGGTCACGTAGTCGCTGGCGCCCGAGGCGAGGCTCTTCTCACGGTCCCCGGGCATGGCCTTGGCGGTGACCGCGATGATCGGCAGATGGGCGTGGGCGGGCATCTGCCTGATCTTGGCGGTGGCCGTGTAGCCGTCCATCTCGGGCATCATGACATCCATCAGGATCAGGTCGATCTCCGGGTTCGCGGCGAGCGCCTCGATGCCCTTGCGACCGTCCTCCGCATGCAGGACCTCGACGCCGTGCAGCTCCAGGATCCCGCTGAGGGCATAGAGGTTACGGGCGTCGTCGTCGACCACGAGCACCGTACGGCCCTGCAGGGTGGCGTCCACGGCCTGCGGGACCGGCTGCCGCTGCTCGGCGCGTACGAGAGGCACGACATCGCCCGGCTGGTCGGCGGAGAGGTGCAGGGCGATCCGCTCGCGCAGTTCGTCGAGGCTGGAGAGCAGCTCCAGGGGACGCTTGCGGGCCCGCGACTGAAGGGCCCGCTCGTGGTCGGCGGCGAGCCTGCGGTTGTTGTGGGCGAGAACGGGAACGGTACGCAGCGCCCGGTCGCCGTCCATGGCGTCGAGGAAGGTGAGGGCCTCGCTGTCGGCCATGTCGAGTTCGAGCACGACGCAGTGGAAAGGCTGGGTGGCGAGGGCGGTGGCGGCGTCCTGGGGTCCCACGGCCGTGATCACCTCGATGCCGTCCTGGAAGCCGAGGTTACGGCCTCCGGCCAGTTCCGCGACCGCGTTCTCGGCGACGAGCGAGAGCAGCCCTCGCGGGCGTTCCTCGATCACCAGCAGGCGCCTCGGCTGCCGGGGCTGCGCGGGGGCCAGCACGTCGCGGGCCGAGGGAACACCGTCGGCGGCAGGCGCGGGCTGCGCGCCGTCCTCGGTCCTGGCGAGGTGCGCGTGGCCGGACTGCTCCTGGAAGTCGGCCCGTGCCACGGGCAGGTAGAGCGTGAAGGTGCTGCCTTCGCCGGGCGTGCTCTCGGCCGTGAGGGCGCCGCCGAGCAGGTAGGCGATCTCACGGCTGATCGAGAGACCGAGGCCGGTGCCGCCGTACTTGCGGTTGGTCGTGCCGTCGGCCTGCTGGAAGGCTCCGAAGATGGCTTCCAGGTGCTGGGAGGCGATGCCGATGCCCGTGTCCTTGACCCGGAAGGCGACGACGGCGCCGCCCCGGTGCACCCCGGCGGGCAGCTCGCCGTCCGCCGCCGGTTCGATCCGCAGCTCGACGCCGCCGCGCTCGGTGAACTTGACCGCGTTGGAGAGCAGGTTGCGCAGCACCTGGCGCAGCCGGGAGTCGTCCGTGACCAGGTCCACCGGGACGCCGGGCGCGGTGGAGACGGTGAAGTCGAGGCTCTGCTGTGTGGTGAGCGGCCGGAACGTCGCCTCGACGTAGTCCAGAAGCCGGCGCAGCGCGACCCGTTCCGGGTTGAGGTCCATCTTCCCGGCCTCCACCTTCGACAGGTCGAGGATGTCGTTGATCAGCTGCAGCAGGTCGGATCCCGCGGAGTGGATGATGCCGGCGTACTCGACCTGCTTGGCGGTGAGGTTGCGGGTCGGGTTCTGCGCGAGCAGCTGGGCCAGGATCAGAAGGCTGTTGAGGGGGGTCCGCAGCTCGTGGCTCATGTTCGCGAGGAACTCGGACTTGTACTTCGAGGCCAGGGAGAGCTGCTGGGCACGGTCCTCCAGCTCCTGCCGGGCCTGCTCGATCTCCAGGTTCTTGGCCTCGATGTCGCGGTTCTGCGTGGCGAGCAGGGCGGCCTTGTCCTCGAGTTCGGCGTTGGACCGCTGGAGCTCGTCCTGCTGGACCTGCAACTCCTCGGATCGGGCCCGCAGTTCGTCCGCCAGCCGCTGCGACTCGCCCAGCAGTTCGTCCGTCCGGGCGTTGGCGAGGATGGTGCTGACGTTGACGCCCACCGACTCCATGAGCTGCTCCAGGAAGTCCCGGTGCACGGCGGTGAAGGGGGTGAAGGAGACCAGCTCGATGACGCCGATGACCTGGTCCTCGACCACGATCGGCAGCACGATCAGGCTGCCGCCCGAGGCCCGGCCCAGCCCCGAGGAGATGTACACGTAGTCGCCGGGCACGTTCTCGGCCGCGATGGTGCGGCGGCTGCGGGCGGCCTGGCCGACGAGGGACTCGCCCAGCCGGAACCGCTTGCGGCCGGGGCTGTCCGCGGGCAGGCCGTAGGAGCCGACGAGCCCCAGTTCGGTGCCCTCCTCCCCCTCCTCCGCCAGGTAGAAGGCGCCCGACTGGGCGGACACGAGGGGGGCCAGCTCGTCCATGACGAGCTCGGCCACGACGGCCAGGTCGCGGTGGCCCTGCATCAGCGCGGACATCCGGGCGAGGCTGGACTTCAGCCAGTCCTGCTCCTGGTTGGCCCGGGTCGTCTCGCGGAGCGAGCCGACCATCGAGTTGATGTTGTCCTTGAGTTCGGCGACCTCGCCCGAGGCGTCGACGGTGATCGAGCGGGTCAGATCGCCCTCGGCGACCGCGCTCGCGACCTCGGCGATGGCGCGGACCTGCCGGGTGAGGTTGCCGGCGAGTTCGTTCACGTTCTCCGTGAGCCGCTTCCAGGTGCCGGAGACCCCCTCGACCTCGGCCTGGCCCCCGAGCCTGCCCTCGCTGCCGACCTCCCGGGCCACGCGGGTGACCTCGGCGGCGAACGAGGACAGCTGGTCCACCATCGTGTTGATGGTCGTCTTCAGCTCCAGGATCTCGCCCCGGGCGTCGACGTCGATCTTCTTCGAGAGGTCGCCGTTGGCGACGGCGGTGGTGACCTGGGCGATGTTGCGGACCTGTCCCGTCAGGTTGTTCGCCATGGAGTTGACGTTGTCGGTCAGGTCCTTCCACGTGCCCGCCA